>NZ_BMYW01000001.1:0-356496 GCF_014652475.1 Vogesella alkaliphila
CTTTGTGGCGCGCTCGAATACGGAACATGGAAAGCCCGGCCTGACGGCCGGGCTTGGCTTTGCGGCCAACCTTGGGGGCGCTTCCAAATGGTTCTGTGATTGTTAGTTCCCACGATCCCATTAAACTCCTATGTCATCAGTTGTGTTGAAACAGCAAGATCGGTTGAATCTTTTTGTGAAAAATTAGTCTAGTAAGGCTGATTTGAATAACTAGAGTCAACACACGTTGTTTGCTGTACGGTCGGCGTGCCTTGCACAGAAACCGCTATAGCGATACCGGCCAAGAGGAGAAAAAATGTCCCGTCTGATTGCCCTGATCATGCTGTGCTGTACGCCGTTGCTGGCCCATGCGGCTGCACTGGATGGCGCCAGCCTGAGCCTGTTGTGGGGCGTTCCCTTCGCCGGCATTCTGCTGTCGATTGCCTTGTTTCCGATCGTGGCGCCGGAGTTCTGGCACCATCACTTCGGCAAGATCACCGCCGGCTGGACCCTATTGTTCCTTCTGCCCTTCACGCTGAGCTTTGGCGGTGCCACTGCGGCCGGGCTAGTGGTGCACGCGATGCTGGCCGAGTTCATTCCCTTCGTGGTGCTGCTGTTCGCGCTGTACACGGTGTCCGGCGGCATTCTGGTGGCGGGCAATCTGCACGGCTCGCCGGCGCTGAATACCGGCCTGCTGGCGCTGGGCACGGTGCTGGCCTCGGTCATGGGAACCACCGGGGCGGCGATGCTGCTGATCCGGCCGTTGATCAAGGCCAACGACAACCGTCGCCACAATGTTCACGTGGTGGTCTTTTTCATCTTCCTGGTCGCCAATATCGGCGGCGGCCTGACGCCGCTGGGCGATCCGCCACTGTTCCTCGGCTTCCTGAAAGGCGTCGATTTCGGCTGGACGCTGCAGGCGATGGCGCTGCCGGTCCTGTTGATGGCGCTGGCCTTGCTGCTGATTTTCTATACGATAGACAGCTACCTGTTCCGCAAAGAAGGCGTGCTGCCGCGTGACCGGACGCCAGACTCGCCGCTTCGCATCAGTGGTCTGCAGAATCTGCCCTTGCTGGGTGCGGTGATTGCGGCGGTACTGCTGTCTGGTATCTGGAAACCGGGTGTGGTATTCGACGTCATGGGTACGCCGGTGGCGTTGCAGAACCTGGTGCGCGACCTGCTGTTGTTGGGCATCGCCGCGCTGTCGCTGTGGCTGACGCCGCAAGCCATCCGTGAAGGCAACGAGTTCAACTGGGATCCGATGCTGGAAGTGGGCAAGCTGTTCGCCGGCATCTTCATTACCATCGGGCCGGTGCTGGCGGTGCTGCAGGCCGGCGAGCAGGGCGCGCTGGCTGGTCTGGTGCAGCTGGTGACCACCGCACAAGGCACCCCGGACAATGTGATGTATTTCTGGCTGACCGGCCTGCTGTCCAGTTTCCTCGACAACGCGCCGACTTATCTGGTGTTCTTCAATCTGGCATCGGGCGATGCGGCCACGCTGATGGGGCCACTGGCACCGACGCTGCTGGCGATCTCGATGGGTGCCGTGTTCATGGGTGCGTGCACCTATATCGGCAACGCACCCAACTTCATGGTCAAGGCCATCGCCCAGCAGCGCGGTATCGCGATGCCCAGCTTCTTCGGCTACATGGCCTGGTCGTTCGGCATCCTGCTGCCGCTGTTCCTGTTGCTGACGCTGATCGTGCTGTAAGCCAAGCATCTTGCGCGATCAAGGCTGCCCGCTGTGGCAGCCTTTTTTGCTTGAAATCCGGTATCCTTGCTGTTTTTCCGTTTTCGCGATTCTGTCATGCACATCCATATCCTCGGTATCTGCGGCACCTTCATGGGCGGTATCGCCGCCATCGCCAAGGCCGCCGGCCACAAGGTCACCGGTTGCGACGCCAACGTTTACCCGCCGATGAGCACCCAGCTGGAAGCCATGGGCATCGAGCTGCTGCAGGGCTTTGGTGCCGAGCAGGCCGACATCGGCGCCGACGTGTTCGTGATCGGCAACGTGGTGACGCGCGGCAAGCCGCTGATGGAAGAGATCATGAATCGCGGCCTGCCGTACATCTCCGGCCCGCAGTGGCTGGCCGAGAACGTGCTGCACGAAAAATGGGTGCTGGCGGTGGCCGGTACCCACGGCAAGACCACTACCACCTCGATGCTGGCGTGGATCCTGCAGGATGCCGGCTTGGAGCCGGGCTTCTTGATCGGCGGCATTCCGGAAAACTTCGGCATCTCCGCGCGCCTGCCGGGCACTCCGCGCCAGGATGCGGCCAGCGTGAGCCCGTTCTTCGTGATCGAGGCCGACGAATACGACACCGCCTTCTTCGACAAGCGCAGCAAGTTCGTGCACTACCACCCGCGCACCGCGGTGTTGAACAACCTGGAGTTCGACCACTCCGACATCTTTGCCGATCTGGCCGCCATCGAAACCCAGTTCCACCACCTGGTGCGCACCGTGCCCGGCAACGGCCTGATCGTGAGCAATGGCCGCGAGGCCAGCCTGCAGCGGGTGCTGGCGCGTGGCTGCTGGACACCGGTGGAACCGTTCGGCAGCGATGCCGGCTGGCAGGCCGGCGCGGCGGATGCCGACGGCAGCTTCGACGTGCTGCTGCACGGCGAGCGGCTTGGCCGCGTGCAGTGGGACGTGCCGGGCGAACACAACCGCCTGAACGCGGTGGCGGCCATTGCCGCCGCGCGTCACGTGGGCGTCACGCCGGCAGTGGCCATCGACGCGCTGTCGCGCTTCAAGAGCGTGAAGCGGCGCATGGAAGTGAAAGGCAGCGTGCGCGGCGTGACCGTGTACGACGACTTCGCCCATCACCCCACCGCCATCACCACCACCATCGCCGGCCTGCGCCACAAGGTTGGCCGCAATACCCGCATCCTGGCGGTGCTGGAGCCGCGCTCCAACACCATGAAGCTGGGCACCATGAAGGCGGCGCTGCCGGGCTCGCTGGCTGAGGCCGACGAAGTGTTCTGCTACGGCGCGGCCGATCTGGGCTGGAGCGTGGCCGAAGCGCTGGCGCCGCTGGGCGCCAAGGCGCGCTGCTTCGACGACATCGACGCGCTGGTGGCCGCCATCGTGACCGAGACGCGCGACGGCGACCAGGTGCTGGTGATGAGCAACGGCGGCTTTGGCGGCATTCACGGCAAGTTGCTGAGCGCGCTGGCTGGCTGAACATCCTGTTGCAAACAAAAACGCCAGACCGAGGTCTGGCGTTTTTTATGGCGCGATGCTTTCCACGCAGTTGCGGCCGTTGGCCTTGGCGCGATACAGCGCCTTGTCGGCCTGTTTCAGCAGCTCGGACAGGTCGTGCGTGTGGCCGTTGCGGCTGGCGGCGACGCCGGCGGAGAAGGTCAGCTGCAGCAACTGGCCGTCGGTGTGGAACGACTGCGCGGCGATGCCGTTGCGCAGCACGTCGACGATGGCGTGCGCCTCGCCTAGAGATGTATCCGGCAGCAGCAGCGCAAACTCCTCGCCGCCCATGCGCCCGGCCATCGCGCTGTTTGGCAGTGCCGTGCGCAGGTTGCTGGCGAAGTGTTGCAGCGCGGCGTCGCCGGCGGCGTGGCCGTAGCGGTCGTTGATGTTCTTGAAGTGGTCGAGGTCGATCAGCGCCACGGCGACGGTGTCGTCGGCCAGCCGTGCGCGCTCCAGCGCCTTGCCGGCGAAGGACAGGAAGTGGCGGCGATTGGCCAGCCCGGTGAGGTCGTCCAGCGTGGCGCGCTGGTACAGCTCGTGCTGGGTGGCCTGCAGCTGCGCCAGTGCGCGTTCGGTGGCCTGCTTCTCGTCCTGCAGCCGCTGGGCGTGGGCGATGCGCTCAGTGATGTCGATCAGGCTGACGGCAATGGCGTGGCGTTCGCGGAATTGCAGGTAACGCATCGAGGTCATGCTCCAGCAGACCTTGTGGTTGTGGTTGTTGAGCTGCGCTTCGCGGTCGGTGACGATCTGCTGTTCCTGCAGCACCGCCAGCAGCTCCTCGCAGCGCTGCGGATTGTGGAACAGCGCCGGCAGCGTCTGCCGCTGCAGCATCTGCCGCGACATGCCCAGCATGCGCGCGGCGGCATCGTTGCTGGTGAGGATGGACAGCTCGCCGGCGTCGACGATCAGCACGCCGACCTGCACCGTTTCGATCAGCGTCTGCTGGTCGCGCTGTTCGTCGATCAGGGTGCGCATCTTGTCGCGCAGGCTGCTGTTGGTCAGCGCCAGCAGCTGCTGCGCGTGGCTGAACTGGCTGCTGCTGTGCTCGACGTGCAGCAGGATCTGGCTGATGCGCCACATCAGCAGCAACAACAGGCAGCTGAGCACCAGCGCGACACCGAGCAGGCTCAGCGCGAACAGGTTGAAGCTGCGGATGATCTGGCTGCTGCGGTAGTTGGCCGCCAGCAGCAGCGGCACCTGGCTCAGGCGGGTGGTGGCGACCTGGGTCAGGTTGTGGCCGTTGAAATCCATGCTGCCATTGCTGGCCAGAACGCTGCCGTTGATGTCGAGCACGGCGTAGGCGGGGTGATCCACCAGCTGTTCCGGGTCCAGCAGTTCGCTGACGCGCAGGAAGCCGGTGAGCGCGCTGTGGCAGCGCTGCAGGTCGCACAGCGGCAAGACCACCTGCAGCAGCTCGCTGTTACCGGGGTGTTTGTCGATTACCGGCAGCGGCAGCACGGTCAGCGCCGGGTGGACCGCCGGGCTTTGCAGCCATTGCCGCACTTGCTGCGCGGCAGGCGCGCTCAGTGGCTGCTGCCCGCGCAGCGGCTGTTGCCGGGTGGTGTCCACCAGCCACAGCTTGCCGTCCTGCAGCGGGAACAGCTGGGTGGCGTCGCGGGCCAGGCTGGGCTGGTCGTTGGCGAACAGCTGCAATTCCTTGTACAGATTGCGCAGGCGGTCATCCACCGCCGCGCTGGACAGGCGCAGCCATTCGGCCTGCTGCGTCTGTTGCTGGGCGCTGAGCAGCGACTGGCGCTGGCGCAGTCCCTCGATCACGCCACCCCACATCACCGCCAGTACCAGGAGCGCCAGCACCCACGACAGGCGCAGCAGGCGTCGCGCGCGCTGCGCTTCCGGTGCGTGCTGTTCCGGGGGCAGGGGCTGCGTCATGCCTTGCCCTTGCCGATGTGCTGGCGATGCTGCTGGAACACCCAGCGCTCCCAGCGGCGGGTGTCGTTGTCGTGGCGCAGCGGCTGCAGCCGGGCCAGGTGCCGGTAGCCGTCGGGGCCGGCCTCGCTGGCTGCTATGGTCACAAACAGGTACAGCGGGCAGCCGGACGGCGCGTGCGGATGCAGTTGCAGCAGGCCGCTGTCACCGGGCGCGGCGGCCTGTTCGTCCTGCCACGCCACCGCCTCCAGCCCGATGCGGCAGGGGCGGGATAGCGGCAGTTGCGGGTAGCGCGCCAGCAGGCCCAGCTCCAGCACGAAGTCGAGCTTGGCCTCCAGCCGTTGCAGCAGGGGGCTGCCGTCGCTGTCCTGGTCCTGCGGCGCGGCGAGCACCGCCAGCGCGAGGCCGGTTTCCAGCTGCGCGGCGTGGCGGGTGGCCGCGTCCGGTGCCGGGTGGAAGCGCAGCGGGAAGCAGCTGTCAAAGTAGACGGTGTCCAGTTCGGGCAGTGGCATACAAGGTTGGCCGCTGGCTACAGGAACAGGTGGCGGATGCCATCCAGTCCGACGTGGTTGAGGGTGTAGCGGGCCTGGGCGCGCACCACCGGCTTGGCGTGGGTGGCGACGCCGACACCTGCCTCGGCCAGCATCAGCAGGTCGTTGGCGCCGTCGCCGATGGCGATCACCTGGTCGGCGCGCAGGCCCAGCGCCTCGCGCTGCGCGATCAGCAGCTGGCGCTTGGCGCTACCGTCGACGATGTCGCCGACGATGCGGCCGGTGAGTTTGCCGTCGACGATTTCCAGCTGGTTGGCGTGGCAGTAGTCGAGGTTCAGCTCCGCCTTCAGCCGCTCGGTGAAGTAGGTGAAGCCGCCGGAAACCAGCATGAATTTCACGCCGTGCTCGCGACAGGCGGCCAGCAGCTCGCGGGCGCCGGGCATCAGCTGCAGGCGCTCATTGTAGACGCTGGCCAGCGCCGTTTCCGGCAGCCCGGCCAGCAGCGCGACGCGCGCCTTCAGCGATTCGCTGAAGTCCAGCTCGCCGCGCATCGAGCGCTCGGTGATGGCCGCCACCTGCGGCTTCAGCCCCTGCATATCGGCGATCTCGTCGATGCACTCGATGGTGATCAGCGTCGAATCCATGTCCGAGACCAGCAGCCCGAAATCGGCAAAGCGGCGCGCGCTGTCGACGTAGTTGGCGTCCACGCTCAGGCGCTCGGCGCGCGCCAGCACCAGCTCGCGGCGGGCGGGATCGACACCGTCCAGACGCACAACGTTGGCCGCAACGCTGCGGCTGTCACCGGCGCCGGACAGGGCGGCCAGCTCGGTGAGGCGGGCTTGGTCGAGGGTGAGGGCTTGTAATACCAGGGTCTGTGGCGTGCTCATGCGTGGGCAGGGGTCGAGAGTGAACGGTGCCGACGATTATGCCATGTCACAGCCGGTACTGGCGCCTGATCAGCGCGTCCGGCGACAGCCAGCCGGGGCGGGCGCACTCATGGCGATGACGGCGGTCAGGGCGGAGGCAAGCAGAGGGCTGGATAGGGACATGCTATTTCTCCTGAATGGCCGGGGATAATGGTCATGAAATGCGCATTGCCGCCCTCAGTCCACTGCGGCGGCGATTCATTACCGCATGCCCGCAAGATTCCGGGCAGGGTGAATACGGGTCGGCCGGGGCTCGTTATGCCCGGCCGCCGGGCGCAAAAAACCCCGCGCCGTGGCGCGGGGTGGCAGGGTGTGGCGTTGTCCGTCGTCAGCCGGCGGGCAGCGTCAGATCACTCCCACTCGATGGTTGCCGGCGGCTTGCCGCTCACATCGTAGACCACGCGGTTGAGGCCGCGGACTTCGTTGATGATGCGGTTGGAGACGCGGCCGAGCAGGCTGTACGGCAGCTCCGCCCAGTGGGCGGTCATGAAGTCGCTGGTTACCACCGCGCGCAGTGCGCACACGTAGTCGTAGGTGCGGCCGTCGCCCATCACGCCCACCGATTTCACCGGCAGGAACACGGCAAAGGCCTGGCTGGTCAGCTCGTACCAGTTCTTGCCGGTTTTCTCGTCGACGGTGTTGCGCAGCTCTTCGATGAAGATGGCGTCGGCGCGGCGCAGCAGGTCGGCATATTCCATTTTCACTTCGCCGAGGATGCGCACGCCCAGGCCCGGGCCCGGGAACGGGTGGCGGTAGACCATGTCGTGCGGCAGGCCTAGTGCCACGCCCAGCTGGCGCACTTCGTCCTTGAACAGGTCGCGCAGCGGTTCCAGCAGCTTGAGGTTCATGTCGTCCGGCAGGCCGCCGACGTTGTGGTGGCTCTTGATCGCGTGGGCCTTGCCGGTTTTGGCGCCGGCGGACTCGATCACGTCCGGGTAGATGGTGCCCTGGGCCAGCCACTTGGCGTTGACCAGTTTGCCGGATTCACGCTGGAACACTTCCACGAACTCGGCGCCGATGATCTTGCGTTTCTTCTCCGGGTCGGATTCGCCGGCGAGCTTGCCCATGAACTGTTCGCTGGCGTCGACCTGGATCACCTTCACGCCCAGGTTCTGCGCGAACATCTCCATCACCATCTTGCCTTCGTTCAGGCGCAGCAGGCCGTGGTCGACGAAGACGCAGGTCAGCTGGTCGCCGATGGCGCGGTGGATCAGCGCGGCGGCAACGGAGGAGTCCACGCCGCCGGACAGGCCGAGGATGACTTCTTCGTCACCGACCTGCTCGCGGATCTTCTGTACCGCTTCCTCGATGTAGTTCGGCATGGTCCAGGACGGCTTGGCGCCGGCCACGTGCAGCACGAAGCGGTGCAGCATCTCGGTGCCGCGCTTGGTGTGGGTTACTTCCGGGTGGAACTGTACCGCGTAGAAGCCGCGGTCCTCGTCGGCCATCGCGGCGATCGGGCAGGACGGGGTCTCGGCGATGACGTTGAAGCCGGCCGGCAGCTCAGTCACCTTGTCGCCGTGGCTCATCCACACGTCGAGGAAGCCGTTGCCGGCGTCGTCCACGCGGTCCTGCAGTCCTTCCAGGATCTTGGAGTGGTGGCGGGCCTGGATTTCGGCGTAGCCGAATTCGCGGGTGTCGCCGGCCTCGACCTTGCCGCCCAGGCTTTGCGCCATGAACTGCATGCCGTAGCAGATGCCCAGCACCGGCAGGCCGAGCGAGAAGATGGCAGGATCAGCCTGGTAGTCGGATTCGTACACCGAGTTCGGGCCGCCGGACAGGATGATGGCCTTCGGGGCGAAGGCCTGGATGTCGGCCAGCGGCATGTCGAACGGGTGCAGTTCGCAGTAGACGTGCGCTTCGCGCACGCGGCGGGCGATCAGCTGGGAAACCTGGGAGCCGAAATCGAGGATGAGGATTTTGTCCATGACTGTCCTTGAATGTAAAAGACTGGTCGGGTCACCAGTCGGATTTGAATGCGTTAATTCCGTGCGACGGCAAGTGCGGGTTGCCGCTCACTTTCTCGGGCGCCGCTCCGGGATGCGGTCGCTGCGCGCGATCAGCATCAGGAGGCCAAGCAGGATCATGCCCAGTGCCAGGCTGTGGCTCAGGCGCAGCCTGCTGGTGTCAAACAGGTAGATGGCCGCACCGGTATAGATCAGCATCGGGTTGGTCACAATGCTGGACTTGGTGATGCCGTCGATCAGCAGCAGGCCGGCGCCGGCGCCGGCCAGCAGGATGGCCAGCAGCGTGGTGGTGTCCGGCAGCAGCGCGGTGCTTTTCAGCAGCCACAGGGCGCCGAGGATGATGAGGACGAAGGCCAGGGTGGCGCTGGGTTTCATGGTTCAGCCCTTGTCGCGCATCAGGCGCTGCTTCTCGCGCGCCCATTCGCGTTCCTTTTCCGACTGGCGCTTGTCGTGCTGCTTCTTGCCCTTGGCGAGGCCGATGTCGACCTTGATGTTGCCTTTGCTGTAGTGCAGGTTCAGCGCCACGATGGTGTAGCCGGCGCGCTCGACCTTGCCGATCAGGCGGCTGATCTGTTCCTGCTTCAGCAGCAGCTTGCGGTCGCGGATCGGATCGGGCTTGATGTGGGTCGACGCGGATTGCAGTGCGGTAATATGGCAGCCGACGAGGTAGAATGCGCCGTTGCGGTAAATGACGTAGCTTTCTTTCAGCTGCACGCGACCGGCGCGGATGGCTTTGACTTCCCAGCCTTCCAGTACCAGACCGGCCTCGATGTTTTCTTCGATGAAGTAATCGTGAAACGCTTTGCGGTTGTCGATGATGCTCATGGCGGCGTGGCGGAAAGACGAAGCAGTAAACCCGGTATTCTACCAGAACAAAGCGCATCGCCAAAGTATCGAAAATTCATGGGCTTGCTGCGGCCAACCTTGCGTTGCCGCCGCGCCGGCCTTTTACGGACCTCCACACAGTTTTCATCATGCAAGTTGTCGAGAAAAATGTCCTGGTCGCCCACACCCCGGAACAGATGTTCCGCCTGGTGGACGACGTGGCGCACTACCCGCGCTTTTTACCGTGGTGCAGCAAGGGGGAGGAGCACTCCCGCGACGGCGACCAGCTGGTCGCCAGCCTGCACATCGACTACCTCAAGGTGCGGCAGCACTTCACCACCCGCAATGTGAACGAGCCGTACAGCAGCATCCTGATGGAACTGGTGGACGGGCCGTTCAAGCACCTGCAGGGGCGCTGGTACTTCCTGCCGCTGGGCGATGTCGGCTGCAAGGTGGAGTTCCGCCTCAGCTACGAGTTCTCCAGCAAGATCCTGGAGACGCTGATCGGGCCGGTGTTCGGCCACATCTCCGGCACGCTGGTCGATGCCTTCATCAAGGAAGCCGACAGGGTGTACGGCGATGACTGAGTGGCTGCAGTTGGAGGTCGCCTACGCGCGACCGGAGCGGCAGCTGATCGTCAAACTGTCGCTGCCGGCCGGCACCACCGCGCGCGAGGCGGTGCTGCAGTCCGGTATCGCCGGCGAGTTTCCGGACATCGACCTTACGCGCTTGCAGCTGGGCGTGTTCGGCAAGGCGGTGCCGGCGGAGCACGTGCTGCGCGACCGCGACCGCGTGGAGATCTACCGCCCGCTGCAGGCCGATCCGAAGGAGGTGCGCCGCCGCCGGGCCGAGGCCGGCAAGGCGGAGTAGCGGGGCGCACGGCCGCCGGTGCTTGCGGCCAACCTTGAATACGCCAGCGGCTTGCCGCTGGCGTTGTCGTTTCTGAGCGCTCCGGTGCTTGTCGGTACGGTGCTGGTGTCGGCGGCAAAAAAGCAAACCGCCCGCAACAGGGTTGCAGGCGGTCTGGTTGCCCCGCGCACGGACACTGCGGGCAGTGTCGGGCGGGGCTGTTTGACGCAGACGGCAGGGTCGAGGTGCCGTAAAGTCGAACGCTTAGTGGAACTGTTCTTCTTCGGTGGAGCCGGTCAGCGCGGTCACTGAGGACTTGCCGCCCTGGATCACGGTGGTGATGTCGTCGAAGTAGCCGGTGCCGACTTCCTGCTGGTGCGACACGAAGGTGTAGCCGCGGTCGCGGGCCGCGAATTCCGGCTCCTGCACCTTCTCCACGTAGGCGGACATGCCGCGTGCCACGTAGTCCTGCGCCAGATCGAACATGTTGTACCACATGGAGTGGATACCGGCCAAAGTGATGAACTGGTACTTGTAGCCCATGGCGCCCAGCTCGCGCTGGAATTTGGCGATGGTGGCATCGTCCAGGTTTTTCTTCCAGTTGAAGGACGGCGAGCAGTTGTAGGCCAGCAGTTTGCCTGGATGCTTGGCGTGCACGGCTTCGGCGAAGCGGCGGGCAAACTCCAGATCCGGGGTACCGGTCTCGCACCATACCAGGTCGGCGTAGTCGGCGTAGGCCACGGCGCGGCTGATGGCTTGCTCCAGACCCTTCTTGGTCTTGTAGAAGCCCTCTGCGGTGCGTTCGCCGGTCAGGAACGGCTTGTCGTTCTCGTCGTAGTCGCTGGTCAGCAGGTCGGCGGCTTCGGCGTCGGTACGGGCGATCACCAGGGTCGGCACGCCGTAGACGTCGGCAGCCATACGCGCGGCGATCAGCTTCTGTACCGCTTCCTGGGTCGGTACCAGGACCTTGCCGCCCATGTGGCCGCACTTCTTCACGGAGGCCAGCTGGTCTTCGAAGTGCACGCCACCGGCGCCGGCGCGGATCATCGCCTTCATCAGCTCGTAGGCGTTCAGCACGCCGCCGAAACCGGCTTCGGCGTCGGCCACGATCGGTGCGTAGTAGTCAACGAAACCGGCATCGCCTTTTTCCAGGCCCTTGGAGTGCTGGATTTCGTCGGCGCGGGTGAAGGCGTTGTTGATGCGCTCGACCACCTTCGGCACCGAGTCCACCGGGTACAGCGACTGGTCCGGGTACATGGCGGAGTATTCGTTGTTGTCGGCGGCAACCTGCCAGCCGGACAGGTAGATCGCCTTGATGCCGGCCTTCACCTGCTGCATCGCCTGACCGCCGGTCAGCGCGCCCAGACAGTTGATGTACGGCTCGTTGTTCACCAGATTCCACAGCTTCTCGGCACCGTTGCGGGCCAGGGTGTGCTCTACCTGTACGGAGCCGCGCAGGCGCTCAACGTCAGCAGCGGTGTAGCCACGTTTGATGCCTTTCCAGCGCGGGTTGGTATCCCAGTCGTGCTGGATGGCGGCGATACGTTGTTCGCGAGTAGTCATGGTAAACCCTTCACTTGATAGTTTCGTTTTGCCGGATAAACCGGCGCTCCCAGTTTCTCTTGCTGCAGGCCGGTGATGCCGGTCTTGGTGCGTTGCTGACCCGCCTGTTCTGGTGGCGGGTCTGACTGCCGGAAACCGCCCCGGATCCAGTGCTGGCGGGCCGTGCAGTAGCGCTGTTGTGGAATCATTTAAGCATAAAAAAATTGCGTTGTGTGCACTGCAGCACAAAAAAATCCTTTGTTTTCAAAAGCTAACAAAGGTGCACAAAAATGAATCTCGGCCGGGCGCCGATCCTGATCGTTAACGAAAATAAAAGTAACTAAATGACCATTTACTTATTGTGGGGAAGATCTTGAAAACGGACGGCTTGGCCTTATTTACCTGAGGTCTTTGTGAATTCAGCCAAACGGAAGCGATCATGCAGGAAAATCAAAATCCCCAAGCGGAAGAAGTGCTTGAGCAAGTTGCCAACCCGGCCGAAGGCGCCGTCGTCAGTGACGCGGAGCGTGTCGCCCAGCTGGAAGTTGAACTAGCAGAAATGAAAGAGCAGTTTTTGCGCGCCAAGGCCGAAACTGAAAACCAGCGCCGTCGTGGCGTGGAAGAAGTGGCCAAGGCACAAAAGTTTGCCATCGAAAAATTCGCCTCCGAACTCATCGCGGTCAAGGACAGCCTGGAAATGGCGCTTCTGGACCAGTCCGGCCAGTTCGAAAACCTCAAATTCGGCGTCGACCTGACGCTGAAGCAGCTGCTGGCCGCCTTCGAGAAGGGCCAGATCAGCGAAATCAACCCGCTGGGCGAGAAGCTGGACCCGCATCGCCACCAGGCCATCAGCACCGAAGAGTCCGACGCCGAGCCGAATTCGGTGGTGCGCGTAATGCAAAAAGGGTATCTGATCGCCGATCGCGTGCTGCGTCCGGCGATGGTGGTGGTCGCCAAGCCCAAGAGCTGAGATTGCGACGACTAACCCTCTTGAAAACGCGGAAATAGCCAATATCTGGCAAGACAACCCCCCGGCGCACCACGGGCTGCGACGGGCAAGCAAACAGATTAAATCGAGATCAAATCGAAAGGATTCAGCACTATGGGCAAAATTATCGGTATTGACCTGGGCACCACCAACTCCTGCGTGGCCGTTGTCGAGAACGGCAACCCGCTGGTGATCGAGAACGCCGAAGGCGCGCGTACCACCCCGTCCATCATTGCTTATATGGAAGACGGCGAAATCCTGGTCGGTGCGCCGGCCAAGCGTCAGGCGGTGACCAACCCGAAGAACACCCTGTACGCGGTGAAGCGCCTGATCGGTCGTCGTTTCGAAGACAAGGAAGTGCAGAAAGACATCGACCTGATGCCTTTCCAGATCAAGAAGGCCGGTAACGGCGATGCGTGGGTACAGGTGCGCGACAAGGAAATGGCGCCGCCGCAAATCTCCGCCGAAGTGCTGCGCAAGATGAAGAAGGCTGCCGAAGACTATCTGGGCGAAGAAGTGACCGAAGCGGTGATCACCGTGCCGGCCTACTTCAACGACAGCCAGCGTCAGGCGACCAAGGACGCCGGCCGCATCGCCGGTCTGGACGTGAAGCGCATCATCAACGAACCGACCGCGGCCGCGCTGGCCTTTGGCCTGGCCAAGCAGGAAGGCGACCGCAAGATCGCCGTCTATGACCTGGGCGGCGGTACCTTCGACGTGTCCATCATCGAAATCGCCGACGTGGACGGCGAGCACCAGTTCGAAGTGCTGTCCACCAACGGTGACACCTTCCTGGGCGGCGAAGACTTCGACCAGCGCCTGATCGACTACATCGTGACCGAGTTCAAGAAGGACCAGGGCGTCGATCTGAAGAACGACGTGATGGCCCTGCAGCGTCTGAAAGAGGCTGCCGAGAAAGCCAAGATCGAGCTGTCGTCCGCGACCCAGACCGAAGTGAACCTGCCGTACATCACCATGGACGCTACCGGTCCGAAGCACCTGGCGATGAAGATCACCCGCGCCAAGTTCGAAAGCCTGGTCGACGACCTGGTACAGCGCTCCATCGAGCCTTGCAAAGTGGCACTGAAAGACGCAGGCGTATCGCTGGCCGACATCACCGACGTGATCCTGGTCGGCGGTCAGACCCGCATGCCGAAAGTACAGGAAGCCGTGAAGGCCTTCTTCGGCAAGGAGCCACGTCGTGACGTGAACCCGGACGAAGCCGTGGCCGTGGGCGCCGCGATCCAGGGTTCGGTACTGTCCGGCGATCGCAAGGACGTGCTGCTGCTGGACGTGACCCCGCTGTCGCTGGGTATCGAAACCATGGGCGGCATCATGACCAAGCTGATCCAGAAGAACACCACCATCCCGACCAAGGCGTCGCAGGTGTTCTCCACTGCCGAAGACAACCAGACCGCGGTGACCATCCACGTGCTGCAGGGCGAGCGCGAGAAGGCTTCCGCCAACAAGTCGCTGGGCCAGTTCAACCTGGGTGACATCCCTGCCGCCGCCCGTGGCGTGCCGCAGATCGAAGTGGAATTCAACATCGACGCCAACGGCATCCTGCACGTGTCCGCCAAGGACAAGGCCACCGGCAAGCAGGCCAACATCACCATCCAGGCCTCCTCCGGTCTGTCCGAAGACGAAATCCAGCAGATGGTGCGCGACGCCGAGCTGAACGCGGAAGAGGACAAGAAGCTGCACGAGCTGGTACAGGCCCGCAACCAGGGTGAAGGCCTGATCCACAGCGTGAAGAAGTCGCTGGCCGAGCACGGCGACAAGATCTCCGCCGAAGAGAAGACCGCGATCGAAGCCGCGCTGAAAGAGGCGGAAGAAGTGGTCAAGGGCGACGACAAGGAGGCCATCGATGCCAAGATCGAAGTGCTGATGAAGGCATCGCACAAACTGGCCGAGCAGATGTACGCGGCGCAGGGTGCGGAAGGTGCCGCCAACACCGAAGCGGACGCAGGCAAGCAGGACGACGGCAACGTGGTCGACGCCGAGTTCGAAGAAGTGAAGAAAGACAAGTAATCGGCTGACGGAAGACAAGGCACAGGGCTCGCGCGCGGGCGCTGTGCTTTTTCATTGGTAAAACTTGCGGCCAACCTTTTGCGGTTGGGCGCACTGGTGAGACAGCATGGCTAAAAAGGACTTTTACGAGGTACTGGGCGTCAATCGCGATGCGTCGGACGACGACATCAAGAAGGCCTATCGCAAGCTGGCGATGAAGTACCACCCGGACCGTAATCCGGACAGCAAGGACGCCGAAGAAAAGTTCAAGGAGGTCAAGGCCGCGTACGAAATCCTGTCCGACGGCCAGAAACGTGCCGCCTACGACCAGTACGGCCACGCCGGGGTAGACCCGCAGGCCGGCATGGGCGGCGGCGGTGCCGGCTTTGGCGGCTTCGATTTCGGCGACATCTTCAGCGACATCTTCGGCGGCCAGCGTGGCGGCGGCGGTGGCCGTTCCAATGTGTATCGCGGCTCCGACCTGCGCTACAACATGGAGATCACGCTGGAAGAGGCGGCGCGCGGCTGCGAGAAGCAGATCCGCATCCCGTCGCATGAAAACTGCGACGTGTGCCACGGCTCCGGCGCCAAGCCGGGCACCCAGCCCAAGACCTGCACCACTTGCGGCGGTCACGGCCAGGTGCGCATGAGCCAGGGCTTCTTCTCCATCCAGCAGACCTGCCCGACCTGCCACGGCAGTGGCAAGCAGATCACCGATCCGTGCCACAAGTGCCACGGCGCGGGCCAGGTGAAGACGCACAAGACGCTGAACGTGAAGATCCCGGCCGGCGTGGACGAGGGCGACCGCATTCGCCTGTCCGGCGAAGGCGAACCGGGCCAGAACGGCGGTCCGGCCGGCGACCTGTTCGTGGTCACCCACATCAAGAAGCACAGCGTGTTCGAGCGCGACGGCATGGACCTGCATTGCGAAATGCCGATCAGCTTCGCCACCGCGGCGCTGGGCGGCGAGGTGGAGATCCCGACCCTGGACGGCATGGTCAAGGTCAAGATCGCGGCGGAAACGCAGAGCGGCAAGGTCTACCGCGTGCGCGGCAAGGGCGTGAAATCGGTGCGCGGCCATGACGTCGGCGACCTGATGTGCCACGTCATCGTCGAAACGCCGGTCAGCCTCACCGAACGGCAAAAGGAATTGCTGCGCGAGTTCGAGGCCATCAGCCAGGGCGATGTTGCGACGCACAACCCGCGCGCCAACTCGTTCATGGACAAACTGAAAGACTTTTTTGGCTGATCAGCATCGCTTTCAGCGGTTTCAAGGGCACGCCGTCAAGCAAGTTTGACGGCGTGTTTTGTTTTTTGGCGCAAGGATGTGCCGTTATTTTGCGGATTGTCGGACAAATAATGGCTAATGTATCCAGGCCACTGTTCACGCGGAACTTGTTTCAGTAATGTTCTGCTCTCGCGAAACAGGCGCATGACCTGTGCGATAGCACGCTACAGCTTACTGGGCTGTGGTGGCCACAACACCGTCGGAGCGGGTACTGACCCTCCCTTGAAACTGAGGAGTAAACATGCAGGCAGCAGTTGATTTTCTGAATGGCTGGATCTGGAGCAAGGGACTGATCTTCCTTTGCCTGGGCGTTGGTTTGTTTTTTTCCATCCGCACTCGTTTTGCGCAAGTCCGCCATTTCGGCGAAATGATCCGTTTGATGTTTGACGGCAAGTCCAGCGACAGCGGCGTGTCGTCGTTCCAGGCGCTGGCCATGACGCTGGCCGGCCGTGTCGGTACCGGTAACATCGCCGGTGTGGCCACCGCGATCACCTTCGGCGGCCCGGGTGCCGTGTTCTGGATGTGGATGGTTGCCTTCCTGGGCGCCAGCTCGGCCTTCGTCGAGTCCACGCTCGGCCAGATCTACAAGGAAAAGATCAACGGTGAATACCGCGGCGGTCCAGCCTTCTACATCGAGAAGGGCCTGGGCATGAAGCCGTTCGCGATCGTATTCGCCATCGCGACCATCTTTGCCTGCGGCGTGCTGCTGCCGGGTACCCAGTCCAACTCCATCGGTGCCGGCCTGCAGAACGCGCTGGGCATTGACCCGAACGTGACCGCCGCCATCCTGGCGCTGATGCTGGGCTTCATCATCTTCGGTGGCGTGAAGCGTATCGCTTCCTTTGCCGAAATCGTGGTGCCGTTCATGGCGCTGGGTTACATCCTGGTGGCCTGCGTGATCGTGGCACTGAACATCCATCAGCTGCCTGACGTACTGGCTCTGATCTTCAAGAGCGCATTCGGCTTTGACGCTGGCTTCGGTGCCATCCTCGGCATGGCGATCCAGTGGGGCGTGAAGCGTGGCGTGTACTCCAACGAAGCTGGTCAGGGTACCGGCCCGCACGCATCGTCCGCCGCTGCGGTATCGCATCCTGCCAAGCAGGGTCTGGTACAGGCGTTCTCGGTCTACATCGACACCCTGTTCGTGTGCTCCGCTACCGCCTTCATGCTGCTGATTACCGGCCAGTACAACGTACAGGGCCCGGATGGTCAGGTTCTGCATACCGGTATCGCCGGTGTGGCAGCCGGTCCTGGCTACGTGCAGACCGCGATGGAAAACATCATGCCTGGTTTCGGCTCCATCTTCGTGGCCGTGGCACTGTTCTTCTTCGCCTTCACCACCATCATCGCCTACTACTACATCGCCGAAACCAACATCGCCTACCTGAGCCGCAAGGTAAACCGTCCTTGGCTGACGCTGGTGCTGAAAGTCGGCATCATGGCGACCGTGGTATACGGCACCGTGAAGACTGCCGATCTGGCCTGGGGCCTGGGTGATATCGGTGTCGGCATGATGGCATGGATGAACATCGCCGCCATCCTGCTGCTGCAGAAGCCGGCCTTCATCGCACTGCGCGACTACGAGGCACAGCTGGCCAAAGGTGTGGATCCGGTGTTCCACCCAGAAAAACTGGGCATCAAGGGCGCCGACTACTGGACCGGCCATCAGTCGGAAGACAATCTGGAAGAAGAGCGCAAGCACGGCGGTCAACCGGTCTACGACCGAGTTTGATAGACTTGCAGTAATCCGCATCATCATTGACGCCGGGGCAACCCGGCGTTTTTTCATTTGGACCACCGACATGGATTTACTGCACAGCACCTGGTTCTGGATCGTGATCATCGGCGCGCCGCTGGGCACCGTACTCGGCACCCTGGCGCGGCTGTCGCAAAAACAGCCGCCGATCGAGCTGCCGCCGGGCGTGGCGCCGGGCACCTACGCCCGCCGCGAGCAGGCCGAGCAGGATGAGAACGCGGCGTCGCGCTGACGCTCCGCTTCGTTGCGGTTAAGAGCCGCTAACAAAACCTCGCAGAGCACCTGAGCCAAGGCGCGCCGACGCAGACAGTACCAGTCGTACGGCAAGGAGGCGCAACGCAGGATCAGGGGTTTTGTTAGTGGCTCTAAGCTTGCGCTGCCGCAAATGCCGCTGAACTTCTGCTGTGCCCGCTGTCCCAGTCTTGCTATCGTTAGCGCCTTCCTTCTGAACCGTTTGCCGCGAAAGACCCTCATGTTTGCCAACCGCTACTTCCCCGCGACCCGTCTGCGTCGCATGCGCCGTGACGACTTCTCCCGCCGCCTGATGCGCGAAAACGTGCTGACCACCAACGACCTGATCTATCCGGTATTCGTGCTGGAAGGGCAGGGGCGCGAGCAGGCGGTGACGTCGATGCCGGGCGTGGTGCGCCAGAGCCTGGACAAGCTGCTGTTTACCGCCGAAGACGCGCTGCAGCTGGGCATCCCGATGTTGTCCATCTTCCCGGTGGTGGAAACCGGCAAGGACAATTCCGGCAAGGAAGCCTACAACCCGGACGGGCTGGTGCCGACCGTGGTGCGTGAGCTGAAGGCGCGCTTTCCGGAGCTGGGCGTCATGACCGACCTCGCGCTCGACCCGTACACCATCCACGGCCAGGACGGCCTGCTCGACGACAGCGGCTACGTGCTGAACGACGAAACCACCGAAGTGCTGGTGCAGCAGGCGCTGTGCCATGCCGAGGCCGGCGCCGACGTGCTCGGCCCGTCCGATATGATGGACGGCCGCATCGGCGCCATCCGCAGCGCGCTGGAAGAAGACGGCTACATCCACACCAGGATCCTGGCCTACAGCGCCAAGTACGCGTCGGCCTTCTACGGCCCGTTCCGCGATGCGGTCGGCTCTGCGGCCAACCTTGGCAAGGCCGACAAGTACACCTACCAGATGGACCCGGCCAACCTCGACGAGGCGATCCAGGAGGTGGCGATGGACCTGGAAGAGGGCGCCGACATGGTGATGATCAAGCCGGGCATGCCCTACCTGGACGTGATCCGCCGCATCAAGGACACCTTCAAGGTGCCGACCTACGCCTACCAGGTGTCCGGCGAGTACGCGATGCTGAAAGCCGCCGCGCAGAACGGCTGGCTGGACGAAGAGAAGTGCATGATGGAAAGCCTGCTCGCCTTCAAGCGCGCCGGCGCCGACGGCATCCTCACCTACTTCGCGCTGGACGCGGCGCGACTGCTGCGTCGCTGATACGCGCAGCTTCCACAGCAAAATGCGGCCAACGTTGGCCGCATTTTTCATGGGCGCGTGGTTTTGGCGCTGAACGTCAGGCAGTCGCGCCCTGTCGCCTCGCGCACGTCCTGCAGCGGCAGCCGCTTGCTCTTGAAGTCCATCGCGCGGCAGCCGTAGGGAAAGCGGGCGTCGTGGGTGATGTAGTAGTGGGCGCAGGCGCGGCAATGCGGCACAGGAGAGCTGGGGCGGTTCACGGTCGGGTTCGGCGCGGGAATGGAAAGCGGATTGTCGCACAGCCGTGCCATTGCCGGCCGGACGGGGGTAACACTCACCCGGTGAAAATCGTGCGCAACTGTCCCTGATAATGTCGTCGGCGCGGGTCTAGAATGGTGACAGAACATCGCTTGCCGGCACCGCTTGGCGTACCGGCCTCCACGCTGAACAACAGGGAAGCCCCCCGCATGAACCACACCTATCTCGCCCATCTGCAAGCCACGCTGGCGCAAATCCGCGCCGACGGTTTCGAGAAACCGGAGCGCGTGATCGCCACGCCGCAACGTGCCGACATCACCCTGTCCGGCGGCCGCGAGGTGCTGAACTTCTGTGCCAACAACTACCTGGGCTTCGCCGACGACGCGCGCCTGATCGCGGCGGCGAAGCAGGGCCTGGACGACTACGGCTACGGCTGCGCCTCGGTGCGTTTCATCTGCGGCACGCAGCAGGTGCACAAGGACCTGGAGGCGGCGATTTCCGGCTTCCTCGGCACCGAGGACACCATCCTCTACTCCAGCTGCTTCGACGCCAACGGCGGCGTATTCGAGACCCTGCTCACCGAAGACGACGCGGTGATCTCCGACGAGCTGAACCACGCCTCCATCATCGACGGCGTGCGCCTGTGCAAGGCCAAGCGTTTCCGCTACAAGAACAACGACATGGCCGATCTGGAAGCCCAGCTCAAGGCCGCCGAAGAGGCCGGTGCCCGCTTCAAGCTGATCGTCACCGACGGCGTGTTCTCGATGGACGGCATCATTGCCGACCTCAAGACCCTGTGCGACGTCGCCGAGCGCTACGGCGCCATCGTGATGGTGGACGATTCGCACGCCGTCGGCTTCATGGGCGAAACCGGTGCCGGCACGCCGGAGCTGTGCGGCGTCGCCGACCGTGTCGACATCTACACCGGCACGCTGGGCAAGGCGCTGGGCGGTGCTTCCGGCGGCTACGTCTCCGGACGCAAGCCCATCATCGACCTGCTGCGCCAGCGTTCGCGGCCCTACCTGTTCTCCAACACGCTGGCGCCGGCCATCGCCGCCGCCAGCGTGAAGGTGCTGCAGATCCTGGCCACGGAAGAGGGCGCCGCGCTGCGCGCCAACCTGAAGCGCAACGCCGACTACTTCCGTCAGGCGATGAGCGAGGCCGGTTTCACTCTGGTGCCGGGCCAGCACCCTATCATTCCGGTGATGCTGGGCGACGCCAAGCTGGCCGGCGAGATGGCCGCGGCGCTGCTGGCCGAGGGCGTGTTCGTCACCGGCTTCTCCTACCCGGTGGTGCCGAAAGGCAAGGCGCGCATCCGCACCCAGATGTCAGCAGGCCATACACTGGAACAGGTACAGCACACCGTCGCCGCCTTCATCAAGGTTGGCCGCGAACTGGGCGTGATCTGATTATTTTCGGCCACGAACGCCACGAAAAGGCACGAGAATATTCGCCACCGAAACCACGGAAGACACCGGCAAAGCGGGTTGGCAGCGGCCATTTGAGTGATGGTGCGGCGCAGCTTCGTGTCTTTCGTGGGCTTCGTGGCCAGGCGTTTTCTGTGTTGTTCTGTGGATTCTGTGGCAATAGGGGACTCTGAAATGAAAGCACTAGCCAAACTGCAGGCCGCTCCCGGCCTGTCCATGACCGACGTTGCGATGCCGGAAGTCGGCCACAACGACCTGCTGATCAAGATCAGCAAGACCGCGATCTGCGGCACCGACATCCACATCTGGAACTGGGACGAGTGGGCGCAGAAGACCATCCCGGTGCCGATGCACGTCGGCCACGAGTACGTCGGTGTGGTCGCCGGCATGGGCTCGGAGGTGCAGGGCTTCAAGATCGGTCAGCGCGTGTCCGGCGAAGGCCACATCACCTGCGGCCACTGCCGCAACTGCCGCGCCGGCCGTCGCCACCTGTGCCGCAACACCACCGGCGTCGGCGTCAACCGCGAAGGCGCGTTTGCCGAATACCTGGTGATCCCGGCCTTCAACGCCTTCCCGATCCCGGACGACATCTCCGACGATCTGGCCTCGATCTTCGACCCGTTCGGTAATGCGGTGCACACCGCGCTGTCGTTCAACCTGGTCGGCGAGGACGTGCTGATCACCGGCGCCGGCCCGATCGGCATCATGGCGGTGGCGATTGCCAAGCACGTCGGCGCCCGCCACGTGGTGATCACCGACGTCAACGACTTCCGCCTCGATCTGGCGCGCAAGATGGGCGCCACCCGCGCGGTGAACGTCGGCCGCGAAGACCTGAAAACCGTGATGCAGGAACTGCACATGAGCGAAGGCTTCGACGTGGGCCTGGAAATGTCCGGCAACCCGCACGCCTTCCGCCAGATGCTGGAAACGATGAACCACGGCGGCAAGGTGGCGCTGCTGGGTATCCCGCCGGCCAACACCTCGATCGACTGGAACCAGGTGATCTTCAAGGGCCTGGAGATCAAGGGCATCTACGGTCGCGAGATGTTCGAGACCTGGTACAAGATGGTGGCACTGATCCAGTCCGGTCTGGATATTTCGCCGATCATCACCCACCACTTCAAGGTCGACGATTTCGAAGCCGGCTTCGCCGCCATGCTGTCCGGGCAGAGCGGCAAGGTGATTCTGGACTGGCAGTAAGCGGAATATGATGTTTGCGGCCAACCTTTGGCACAAGGTTGGCCGCAATGGATGGCAGAGCAAGGCACGATGCGGTTAGAATCGTGCCTTGTTTTTCATCTTTGAAACGCCGCGACATGCTCACTTTTCAGGAAATCATCCTCACCCTGCAGCACTACTGGAACCGTCAGGGCTGCGCCTTGCTCCAGCCGTACGATACCGAAGTGGGCGCAGGCACCTCGCATACCGCCACCTTCCTGCGCGCCCTCGGCCCGGAACCGTGGAACGCCGCCTACGTGCAGCCCAGCCGTCGCCCGAAAGACGGCCGCTACGGCGAGAACCCCAACCGCCTGTTCCAGCACCACCAGTTCCAGGTGGTACTGAAGCCGTCGCCACCGAATATCCAGGACCTGTACCTCGGCTCGCTGCGCGAGCTGGGCATCGATCCGACCATGCACGACATCCGTTTCGTCGAGGACGACTGGGAAAATCCGACCCTCGGCGCCTGGGGTCTGGGCTGGGAAGTGTGGCTCAACGGCATGGAAGTGACGCAGTTCACCTACTTCCAGCAGGTCGGCGGCCTCGATTGCAAGCCGGTGCTGGGCGAGATCACCTACGGCCTGGAACGTCTGGCGATGTACCTGCAGGACATCGAGAACGTGTACGAGCTGGTGTGGACCACCCTGCCGGACGGCACGCCGGTCACCTACGGCGACGTGTTCTTCCAGAACGAGGTCGAGCAGTCGCGCTTTGCCTTCGAGCACAGCAATGTCGAGCTGCTGTTCAAGCAGTTCGGCGACTACGAAGCCGAGGCCAAGCGCCTGCTGGAGGCCGGCCTGCCGCTGCCGGGCTACGAGATGATCCTGAAGGCCGGCCACACCTTCAACCTGCTGGACGCGCGCGGCGCCATCTCGGTGACCGAACGCGCCGCCTACATCGGCCGCATCCGCAACCTGGCCCGTGGCGTGGCGCAAGCCTACTACGCCGCGCGCGAGGCGCTGGGCTTCCCGATGTGCAAGAAAGACTGACATGAAGACGTGGGCAGCGCTGTTCTTTGTGCTGTTGGCCACGCTGGCCGCGCTCAGCTGGTATGTGCGCAGTCAGCAGGCGGAGCCACAACCGGAAGGCGAGTTCCAGGTGTACCAGAGCGGTACCGGCCTGGAGCTGTCGCTGGAGCTGGCTTCCATCGCCAACGTCAAGGACGGCCTTGTCCGTTTCGTCAACCAGGAGCGGTTCAGCGAGCGCAAGACCCAGAAAGAGCTGGGCATCCGCTATCACATCCGCCGCCTCGAAGGCCGTGCCGACTGCAATGCGCGCCAGTATGCGTTCATCGGCGCCTCGTACTGGACCGCCAGCGGCCAGCACGTGTACACGCAGATGTTCCCGTTGCAGCGTTTCAACTGGACCTTCGTGCCGGTGGTCGCCGATTCGACGGCCGATACCATGCTGCGCCTGGTGTGCCGACTCGCCCCCAATGCTCCTAGCTTGAAGATTGAATGACCATGACTGCTACCCTGTTGATCGAGCTGCTCACCGAAGAGCTGCCGCCGAAAGCACTGGAAAAGCTGGCCGCCAGCTTTGCCGACACCATTACCGACGAACTGAAAAAACTGCAGTTCGTGGCCAGCAACGTGCAGTCGCACGTGTTCGCCAGCCCGCGCCGTCTGGCGGTGCAGATCCCGTCCGTCGCCGCCATCCAGCCCGAGCAGCACAGCGTGCGCCGCGGCCCGGCGGTGGCCAGCGGCATGAAGGACGGCCAGCCGACCCCGGCACTGGCCGGCTTCGCCCGCTCCTGCGGCGTGGAAGTGAGCCAGCTCACCACCGTGCACGACGGCAAGCAGGACGTGTACGCCCATGAATCGACCAAGGCCGGCGAGAGCCTGTCCGCGGTGCTGTCCGGCATCGTCGCCACCGCGCTGAAAAAGCTGCCGGCGCCGAAGCTGATGCGCTGGGGCGACCTCGACGTGCAGTTCGTGCGACCGGTACACGGCCTGATGATGCTGCACGGCGAACAGGTCGTCGCCGGCGAGGTGCTGGGGCTGCAAAGCGGCAACGTCACCCGCGGCCACCGCTTCCTGTCCGCCGGCGAGGTGAGCATCCCGAGCGCCGACGCCTACCCGCGCACGCTGGCGGAAGAGGGCAAGGTGATCGCCAGCTTCCTCGCCCGCCGCGAACTGGTGCGCCAGCGCCTGTCGCACGCCGCCGCCAGGCTGAACGCCACCATCGCCGCGCCGGACGCCTTGTTCGATGAAGTGACCGGCCTGGTGGAGTGGCCAGTGGTGCTGGAGGCTGGCTTCGAGGCCGAGTTCCTGAATGTGCCGCAGGAATGCCTGATCCTGACCATGCAGCAGAACCAGAAGTACTTTCCGCTGCTTGATGCGGATGGCAAGCTGATGAACCGCTTCCTGCTGGTGTCCAACCTGGAAGCCGCCGACCCGCGCTACATCATCGGCGGTAACGAGCGCGTGCTGCGCGCGCGCCTGTCCGACGCCAAGTTCTTCTACGAGCAGGACCAGAAGCACCGCCTCGACAGCCGCCTGCCGCGTCTGGAACACGTGGTCTACCACAACAAGATCGGCAACCAGCTGGAACGCATCACCCGCCTGACCAGCATCGCCTCCGCGATTGCCGCCAAGCTGGGCGCCGACAGCTCGCTGGCCGGCCGCGCCGCTTACCTCGCCAAGGCCGATCTGGTGTCGGACATGGTCGGCGAATTCCCGGAGCTGCAGGGCATCATGGGCCGCTACTACGCGCGCCTGGACGGTGAGGACGAGGTGGTGGCCGACGCCATCGAGGGCCACTACCACCCGCGCTTTGCCGGTGACAGCCTGCCGCAGGGCGAGATTGCCACCGCGGTGGCGCTGGCCGACAAGCTGGAAACCATCGTCGGCATCTGGGGCATCGGCCTGATCCCGACCGGCGACAAGGATCCGTTCGCGCTGCGCCGCGCCGCGCTGGGCGTGCTGCGCATGGTGCTGGAGCAGCCGCTGGACCTGAAGGCGCTGATCAGCGACGCCGCCGACGCCTTCCCGGCCGGCCTCTTGTCCGCCACCGTGGTGGACGAGGTGTACGCCTTCTGCCTGGAACGGCTGAAGAACTACCTCGCCAACGACTACAAGGGCGACGAGATCGACGCCGTGCTGGCGCTGGCGCCGACGCAGCTGAACGAAGTCGGCGCCATCCTGGCTGCCGTCGCGCAGTTCAAGGCATTGCCGGAAGCGGCCACGTTGGCCGCAGCCAACAAGCGCGTGAAGAACATCCTGAAGAAGACCGAGGGCGACATCGCCGCGGTGAACCCGGCGCTGTTTGCCGAGGACGCCGAGCGCGCGCTGTTCGCGGCGGTGGAAGCGCTGGCACCGGCGGTGGACGCCAAGTTCGCTGCCCACGACTTCGCCGGCGCGCTGACCCAGCTCGCCTCGCTGCGTGCACCGGTGGATGCCTTCTTCGACGGCGTGATGGTGATGGCCGACGACCTGGCGGTGCGCGGCAACCGCATCGCGCTGTTGGCAAGGTTGGCCGCACTGTTCAACCGCGTGGCCGACATCTCGCTGCTGGCCGAGTAAGGACTGGCGCCGCTGGCGCCAGCACCCGCCTGACCGGCTCCCCGCAAACCGGGGCATCGCACGATGCTCCGGTTTGTGTTGCCAGGGCGGCGGGCACGATGGCCGGCGGTACGCTGCCGGTTTTGTGGGGCTTGCGGTCGTGACCGTGGCCAGAACTAGGAGTGTTGCTTGAAACTCGTCATCCTCGATCGTGACGGCGTGATCAACGAAGATCGCGACGATTTCGTCAAAAACACCATGGAATGGCAGCCGCTGCCGAAGAGCTGCGACGCCATCGCCAACCTGACCCAGGCCGGCTGGCACGTGGTGGTCGCCACCAACCAGTCCGGCATCGGTCGCGGCCTGTTCGACATGCACGCGCTCAACGCGATGCACGAGAAGATGCACCGGCTGGTAGGGCAGGCCGGTGGCCGCATCGACGCGGTGGTGTTCTGCCCGCACACCGCCGACGACCAGTGCCGCTGCCGCAAGCCGCAGCCGGGCATGGTCGAAGACATCATGGCGCGCTTCAATGTGCGCGGCGAAGGCCTGCCGATGATCGGCGACAGCCTGCGCGATCTGCAGGCGATTGCCGCGGTCGGCGGCCGGCCACTGCTGGTGAAGACCGGCAAGGGCCTGCGCACGCTGGAAAAGGGCGGCCTGCCGGAGGGCACGCAGGTGTTCGACAACCTGTTCGCCGCCGCCGACTACCTGATTAACCTGGAAAACTGAACTGCCCATGTTGCTGATTCGTAACCTGATCTACTGGCTGCTGGTGGCCATCGTCACGCCGCTGTTCTTCCTCGGTCTGTTCATCGGCGCACCGCTGCCACGCCGTACCCGCCACGTGATCGGCGAGAGCTGGGCGCGGCTGCTGACCTGGCTGCTGTGGCACGTGGTCGGCCTGCGCTATCGCGTGATCGGCGCCGAGAACATCGTCAAGGAGCCGGCGATCATCTGCGCCAAGCACCAGTCCGGCTGGGAAACGCTAGCGCTACAGGAGATCTTCCCGTCGCAGGTGTTCGTCGCCAAGCAGGAACTGCTGTGGATCCCGTTCTTCGGCTGGGGGCTGGCGCTGACCAACCCGATCACCATCAACCGTTCCGACCGCGCCAATGCCAACCGCCGCATGCTGGAGCAGGGCACCAACCGCAAGCAGCACGGCTTCTGGATCAGCGTGTTTCCGGAAGGTACCCGCACCCGTCCTGGCGTGGCCGGCAAGTACAAGCTGGGCGCGGCGCGGATGGCGAAGCAGCTGGACATGCCGCTGGTGCCGGTGGCGCACAACGCCGGCGAATTCTGGCCGCGCAACGCCTTCCTTAAGCATCCGGGCGAGATCACGCTGGTGATCGGCCCGGCGATTTATCCGCGCGACGATGTCGGCCCGGAGGCGATGACGCGGCAGGCGGAGGCGTGGATCGAGGCGCGCCAGCGCGAGATCGGCGGCGTCGGCCCGTTTGCCCACCCCGATGAACGCAAAGCCCGCGCCGCTTAGCCTGCAGCTGCCGCACGGCGCGGTGACGGTGCGTCTGATCCGCCGCGCGCGGCAGAGCGTCGGCATCCGCATCAAACACGGCGAGGTGGAGCTGATCGCGCCGCCGGCGGTGCCGCTGGCCTACCTGCAAGAGGTGCTGGCCAGCAAGCGCGACTGGATCGCTCGCCATCTGGCGCGCCACCACGCCGAGCAGGACGAACGCGCGCTGACGCAGGGCCAGGTGCTGCTGGGCGGCGAGAGCTACCGCCTGCACTGCGTCGCCGCCAGCCGCCACCAGGCGCAGCTGATCGGCGACACCCTGCACCTGGCCGGGCCGATGCTGGAGCAGCCGGCACGGCTGGCCGCCAGCGTGGTCGGCTATCTGCAGCAGGAGGCGCGGCAGCGCTTTGCCGCGCGGCTGGCGTTGTGGCAGCCGCGCGCGGCGCGGCCGCTGTCCGGCTGGGGCCTGTCCTCGGCACGCACGCGCTGGGGCAGCTGCACCGGCCGCGGCGTGGTGCGCCTCAACTGGCGGCTGGTGCAGGCGCCGGAATCGGTGCTCGACTACGTGATCGCCCACGAGCTGGCCC
Organism: Vogesella alkaliphila; assembly: GCF_014652475.1. Classification (GTDB taxonomy): domain Bacteria; phylum Pseudomonadota; class Gammaproteobacteria; order Burkholderiales; family Chromobacteriaceae; genus Vogesella; species Vogesella alkaliphila. The sequence continues at coordinate 27,631 of NZ_BMYW01000001.1, forward strand.
ACCTCTTGCACATGAACCATTCGCCGGCGTTCTGGGCCGAGGTCGGCCGCCTCTATCCCGGCTGGCAGGGTGCGCGGCAGTGGCTGAAGCAGCATGGCGACAGCCTGTTCCGCTACGGCTGAGCGACCCGCAAACACACTGTTCTGGCCGGCGCGGGCTTTGCTTTCGCGCCCGCCGTCCCCATCTGATCTGCCTCGCTGCCTGTTGCGGCCAACCTTTTCCGGAGAACACCATGCGCCTGCTGCATACCATGATCCGCGTCGGCAACCTCGACCGCTCCATCGCCTTCTACACCGAGGTGCTGGGCATGAGCCTGCTGCGCAAGCACGACTACCCCGACGGCCGTTTCACCCTGGCCTTCGTCGGCTACGGCGACGAGGACAGCAACAGCGTGATCGAGCTGACCCACAACTGGGATACCGACAGCTATGAGCTGGGCAACGCCTTCGGCCACCTGGCGGTGGAAGTGGCCGACGCCTACGCCGCCTGTGACGCGGTGCGCGCCAAGGGCGGCAAGGTGGTGCGCGAGGCGGGGCCGATGAAGCACGGCACGACCGTGATCGCCTTTGTCGAGGACCCGGACGGCTACAAGATCGAATTCATCCAGCGCGGCACCCGCTAAGCCGACACGGATAAGCAACGGCCAGTCGCAGTTCTGCGGCTGGCCGTTGTGCCGTCTGCATGCCGGCGGGCAGCGGCGGCGGCGACTCGGTTACAATGGACGCCATTCGGATAAGGGAAGTGCCGCTTGCATGCTGATCCTCAATCAACGTCAGAAAGACCTGCTGGCCTGGGTTAACCGCGAGGGCTATGTCGCGGTCGAGAAAATGGCCGCCCATTTCGCCGTCACCCACCAGACCATCCGCCGCGACATCACGCTGCTGGCGGAACACAAGCTGCTGCAGCGCTACCACGGCGGCGCCAGCGTGCTGTCCAGCGTCGAGAACGTCGCCTACGACGCGCGCCAGGTGCTGATGATCGAGGAAAAGCGCCGCATCGCACGCGCGCTGGCGGCGGAAATCCCCGACAACGCCTCGCTGTTCATCAACCTCGGCACCACCACCGAGGAGGTCGCCAAGGCGCTCTCCCAGCACCGCGGCCTGCGCGTGATCACCAACAACTTCCACATCGCCAACCTGATGTGCGACTACCCCGACTGCGAGGTGCTGGTTGCCGGCGGCGCGCTGCGCAAGCGCGACCGCGGCCTGACCGGCGAGGCGACGGTGCAGTTCATCCGCCAGTTCAAGGTCGACTACGGCATCATCGGCGTGTCCTGTATCGAGCACGGCGGCGTGCTGCGCGACTACGACTACCGCGAGGTGCTGACCACGCAGGCCATCATGCAGCAGTCGCGCCAGGTGTGGCTGGCGGCCGACCATTCCAAGTTCGACCGCCCGGCGCTGGTGGAGCTGGGACACCTGTCGCAGGTGGACGCGCTGTTTACCGACCAGCCGGTGAGCGCGGAAATGGCCGAGGTGCTGGCCGCCGGCGACACCCGGCTGGTGGTGGCGGCCTGATGCTGATCGGCGAACTGGCGGCGCTGACCGGCGCCACGCGCAAGGCGATCCGCCTCTACGAGGCGCAGGGCTTGCTGCCGGTGCCGCAGCGCCGTGGCAACTACCGCGTCTATCAGCCGCTGGACGTGCACCTGGTCGGCATGATCCGCCGCGCGCAGACGGTGGGCTTCAGCCTGGCGGAGCTGAAAGAGCTGGCGGTACTGAAGGCCGCCTCCGGCAGTTTTCCGCTGGCGGTGGCGCAGCAGCTGATCCGGCAGAAACAGCGGCATTTCCAGCAGGAATTGCAACGGCTGCAGGCCTTGCAGCAGCAGCTGGCGCAGCTGGAGGCCGAGCTGCTGCAGAATTACGGCGCCGCCCCCGTCACCTGCACTTGACCTTGCCCTGTAGGGCAAGCTTTACGCTGATGCTTCCTTATCCCATCAGGAGCATTTGCGATGACATCCCTGCCTTTTGCACGCATGACCGCGCTGGTCAGCGGCGCCTCTTCCGGTATCGGCCGCTGCTTTGCCGAGGCGCTGGCGCAGCGCGGCTGCCACCTCATACTCACCGCCCGTTCCGGCGACGCGCTGCAACAGCTGGCCGCGCAGCTGCGGGCCCGGCACGGCATCCGGGTGCTGGTCATCCCCGCCGATCTGGCACAAGCCGGTGCGGCGGCCGCGCTGTACGCCGAGATCACGGCCGCGGGCTGGACGGTGGACCTGCTGGTCAACAATGCCGGCTTCGGCAAATGGCGCCATTTTCTCGACGAAAGCGCCGACACCTACCAGCGCATGCTGATGCTGAACATCGTGGCGCTGACCGAGCTGACGCGGCTGTTGCTGCCGCCGATGCAGGCGCGCCGGCTGGGGGCGGTGATCAACGTGGCCTCGACTGCGGCGTTCCAGCCCCTGCCGTATATCGCGGTTTACGGCGCGTCCAAGGCCTACGTGCTGCACCTGACCGAGGCGCTGGCCACCGAGTACGAGGGCAGCGGCGTGCGCTTTCTGGCGCTGTGCCCGGGCAATACCCGCACCCGCTTTACCGAGGTGGCCAACGCCGACGTGTCGGGCATGGCGGCGGCCTCGCCGGAGTCGGTGGTGGCGTCGGCACTGCGGGCGCTGGACGCGGGGCGGCACTACCACGTGCCGGGCCGGATGAACTACCTGACCGTCCAGTTGCCGCGCTGGCTGACGCGGCGGCAGGTGACGCGGCTGGTCGCGACGCTGTTTGCCAAACGCATTATGCCAAAGGTATCGTGAGGGGCGGCGGGCGTGCGGCCCGCCGGACGACGGATGCGCTTACCTGAAAGGAAACAAGATGGCGACTTCAGCCCAGTGGTGGCTGTTTGCCGGTGCGGCACTGCTGATGGTGCTGACCCCCGGTCCCAATATGCTTTACCTGCTGTCGCGCAGCCTGTGCCAGGGACGCCAGGCCGGCATGATCTCGCTGCTGGGCGTGGTCGCCGGCTTCCTCTTGCACATGCTGGCCGCCGCGCTGGGGCTGACGGCGCTGTTCCTGGCCGTGCCGCTGGCCTATGCCGTGCTGAAGTGGGGGGGCGCCGCCTATCTGATGTGGCTGGCCTGGCAGGCGCTGCGCCCGGGGGCGCGCTCGCCCTTTGCCACGCGCAGCCTGACGGCCGATTCGCCACGGCGCCTGTTCATGATGGGCTTCCTCACCAATGTGCTGAACCCCAAGATCGCGGTGTTTTACCTGTCCATCCTGCCGCAGTTCATCGTGCCGGGGGCGGGCAGCGTGTTCCGGCAGAGCCTGCTGCTGGGGCTGACTCAGATTGCCATCAGTTTTGCGGTCAACCTGCTGATCGTGCTGTTTGCCGCCCGTCTGGCCGCGGGCTTTGCCGCCAGGCCGCGCTGGCTGGCGGCGCAGCGCTACGTGATGGGCAGCGTGCTGGCTGCGCTGGCCGTACGCATGGCGCTGCAGCCGCAGCGTGCCGGGTAACACGCTGCGGCCAACCTTTTACCCTCAGTGTGGCTGCGTCTCGCGCACACTGCCTGCCGGCTGGCTGTTGCGGTACGCCGCCAGCCAGCGTTCTACCGCGGCCTCGGCGCCGGCCGGCAGGTGCAGGCGCAGCTTGCTGCGCCGCCACAGGATGTCTTCCGCCGTCGTCGCCCACTCCTTGTCCACCAGATAGCGCAGCTCGGCTTCAAACAGCCCGGGCTGGATTTCCGCGCCCAGCGCCGCAAGGTTGGCCGCAGTGCCCAGCAGCGGATAGACGCGGCTGCCGTAGGCGCGCGCCAGGCGCGTGGCCAGCGCCGGCGGCAGCCACGGTTTGGCCTGCTGCAGGCTGCGCACGAAGGCGTCGAAGTCGCCGCCGGGCAGGTCGCCGCCGGGCAGGTGCTGGCCGGCGGTCCAGCTTGGGCGCGTGTTGCCCAACAGCGGCGCCAGCTGGTCGACCGCCTGTTCCGCCAGCTTGCGGTAGGTGGTGATCTTGCCGCCGAACACCGACAGCAGCGGCGCGCCGTCGCTGTCCAGCTCCAGCGCGTAGTCGCGGGTGACGCCGCTGGCGTTGTCGTGTTCGTCGTCCAGCAGCGGGCGCACGCCGGAGTAGGTGGCGACCACGTCGGCGGGGCCGATCTGCTGCGCGAAGTAGCGGTTGCTCATCGCGCACAGGTAGGCGATCTCGTCGCTGTCGATGGCGACGCGCGCGGCATCGTCGTGGTATTCGACGTCGGTGGTGCCGATCAGGGTGAAGTCCTGTTCGTAGGGAATGGCGAAGATGATGCGCTTGTCCGGGTTCTGGAAGATGTAGGCAAAGTCGTGATCGAACAGCTTCTTCACGATGATGTGGCTGCCCTTCACCAGGCGGATCGCCTTGCGCGCCGGCGCGTGGATCACGCCGCCCAAGAGCTGTTGCACCCACGGCCCGCCGGCGTTGGCCAGCGCGCGGGCGCGCACCTGCTGGCGGCCGTGCTCGCCATCCAGCGTGCACAGCCAGCCGTCGCCGTCGCGCTGGGCGGCGACACAGGCGGTGCGGGTGCGGATGCCGGCGCCGCGCTCGGCGGCGTCCATCGCGTTGAGCACCACCAGTCGCGCGTCGTTGACCCAGCCGTCGGAGTAGACGAAGCCCTGGTGGTAGCGGCTTTTCAGCGGGCTGCCGGCCGGGTGGTGCTCGAAGCGGATGCGTTCGCTGCCGGGCAGGCGCTTGCGGCGGGCGAGGTGGTCGTACAGGAACAGGCCGCAGCGGATCAGCCACGCCGGGCGCTGTTCGGCGTCGTGCGGCATCACGAAGCGCAGCGGCCACATGATGTGCGGCGCGGCGTCCAGCAGCCCTTCGCGTTCCTGCAGCGCCTTGCGCACCAGCGAGAATTCGTAATATTCCAGGTAGCGCAGGCCGCCGTGGATCAGCTTGGTGCTGGCCGACGAGGTGTGCGCCGCCAGGTCGTCCTTTTCACAGAGCAGCACTTTCAGGCCGCGGCCGGCGGCGTCACGGGCGATGCCGGCGCCGTTGATGCCGCCACCGATCACGAGCAGATCATAATTTTCCACGAGCTTTCCTTTGCACGGCGCCCCGTCCTGACGGCGTGACGCTTGTTGTCTCTTGATAATAGAAGATAGATAAAAACGAACACAAAAGCAACATTAAACGATCAAAAATGTTTGTTTTGTGTTTTTGTTCGGCGCAAAAAAAGACGCCCGAAGGCGTCGAGGGAGAGTGCAGTCCGTCTGGACGGCCGCGCCGCGGTGGCGCGGGCCGTCAGTGTCAGGCTCAGGCCACGCTGTGGGCCACCGCGGCCAACGTTGCGCCCAGCAGCGAGCCGATCACCGGCACCCAGCTGTAGCGCCAGTCGCTGTCGCGCTTGCCCTTGATCGGCAGGATGGCGTGCATGATGCGCGGCGCCAGATCGCGCGCCGGGCTCATCGCGTAGCCGGTGGTGCCGCCCAGCGACACGCCGATGCCCAGCACCAGCAGGGCCACCGGCAGCGCGTCCATCGCGCCCAGCGACACCTTGGGCGCCACCATGCTGAGGATGGCGAACACCAGCACGAAGGTGGCCAGCACTTCCGACAGCAGGTTGCCGCCGGTGCTGCGGATCGCCGGGCCGGTGCAGAACACCGCCAGCTTGGTGTCGGCGCAGTCGGTATGGTCGAAGTGGTCGCGGTAGATCAGCCACATCAACAGCGCGCCGGCCATGCCGCCCAGCATCTGCGCCGCGATATAGCCGGGTGCGTCGGCCCAGGCAAACTTGCCGGCCACCGCCAGCGCGACGGTGACCGCCGGGTTGAGGTGGGCGCCGCTGATGGCGGCGACGCTGAACACGCCGACAAACACCGCCATCGCCCAGCCGAAGGCGATCACGATCAGGCCGCTGTTATGGCCCTTGGTCCCTTTCAGGATCACGTTGGCAACCACGCCGTTGCCGAGCAGCACCAGCAGCGCGGTGCCGATGAATTCGCCGAATAGTGGATTCATGTTGAAACTCCGTCGCGAACGCGGGGCAGTACGCTGCCACCGCGGGAAAACAGGATAGGCGGGGCGCCGCGCCGGCAGCGTCAGGCTATCCGGCGCGGCGTCTGGATCAGGCCACGTCGTTGGCCCAGCTGATCGCGGCGCGGGTGGCGCGCTGCCAGCCGGCGACGTAGCGATCGACGGTGGCGGCATCCAGCTGCGGCGAGAAGCGGGTGTCCAGCTGCCACTGCCCCTGGATGTCGTCGGTGCCCTGCCAGTAGCCGACGGCGAGGCCGGCGAGGTAGGCCGCCCCCAGCGCGGTGGTCTCGGTGATCTTCGGCCGTGCGACCTGGGTGCCCAGGATGTCGCTCTGGAACTGCATCAGCACGTTGTTGACGCAGGCGCCGCCGTCCACGCGCAGCTCGGCGATGGTGATGCCGGAGTCGGCCTGCATCGCACCCAGCACGTCCATGGTCTGGAACGCGATGCTGTCCAGCGCGGCACGGGCGATGTGGGCGGCGCCGGTGCCCTGCGTCATGCCGACCAGGGTGCCGCGCGCGTCGGAGTTCCAGTGCGGGGCGCCCAGCCCGGCGAAGGCCGGTACCAGGTATACGCCGTCGCTGTCCTTCACCCCGGCCGCCAGCGGGCCGACATCGTGCGAGTGCTTGATGATGCCGAGGCCGTCGCGCAGCCATTTCACCACCGAGCCGCCGATGAAGATGCTGCCTTCCAGCGCGTACTGCACCTTGTCGCCGACCTGCCAGGCGATGGTGGTCAGCAGCTTGTTGTGCGACGCGATCGGGGTGTCGCCGGTATTCATCATCATGAAGCAGCCGGTGCCGTAGGTGTTCTTCACCATGCCAGGCAGGGTGCACTGCTGGCCGAACAGCGCCGCCTGCTGGTCACCGGCGACACCGGCGATCGGGATCGACACGCCCAGGTGCGCGGCGTGGGTGTGGCCGTAGACTTCGCTGGAGCTTTTCACCTGCGGCAGCATGCTGGCCGGGATGCCCATGATGTCCAGCAGCTCGTCGTCCCACTGCAGGCGGTGGATGTCGTACAGCATGGTGCGCGAGGCGTTGGACACGTCGGTGACGTGCACCGCGCCGTGGGTCAGCTGCCAGATCAGCCAGCTGTCGATGGTGCCGAAGGCCAGCTTGCCGGCGTTGGCGCGCTCGCGGGCGCCGGGCACGTTGTCCAGGATCCAGCGCACCTTGGTGGCGGAGAAGTAGGAGTCGACCAGGAGGCCGGTCTTGTTGCGGATGGTGTCGGCCAGGCCGCGCTCGCGGATCTCGTCGCAGAACGGCGCGGTGCGGCGGTCCTGCCACACGATGGCGTTGTACACCGGCTGGCCGGTGTCGCGGTCCCACACCACCGTGGTTTCGCGCTGGTTGGTGATGCCGACCGCGGCGATCTTGCTGCCGGGGATGCCGGCGCGCGCCAGCGCCTCGGCGGCCACGCCGACCTGGCCGGCCCAGATCTCCATCGCGTCGTGCTCGACCCAGCCCGGCTGCGGGTAGATCTGGCGGAATTCCTTCTGTGCCGAGGCGACGATGTCGCCACTGCGGTTGAATACAATTGCCCGGGAGCTGGTCGTGCCCTGATCCAGCGCCAGAATGAATTGATCTTGCATTTGAGAAGTCTCCTCGGCCGCTGGCCGTGTTGTGAGTTGTTTCTTTGCTGTTTGTTTTTGTGTTTATTTTGTTGTTTTTGCTTTCGTTCGAATTGTAGTGCCGCCAAAGTCGCTGTCAATTCGCGTCGTCAAAAAATTGACACAAAGCCCGGATGTTGCGGTGCGGAGTGTGGTGTAGTCGCGCGGCTACAAGTTGTTGCGATGCAAGGCAAAAATGCCGTTTTCCGGTGCGGAAAACGGCATGGAACGCGCAGAACGGGCGTTGTGCGGATGTTGCAGTGCAAAGGTTGGCCGCAAGGCCTCAGCCGGGTGGCGGCATCAGGCACCGCAAGGCGGCCGGCACCAGTTCGAACGTGACCGGTGCGCTGCCGCACAGCTCGCCGTCCAGCTCCAGCGGGCAGTCCGCCGCCGCGCCGTCCACCTGCAGCTGGCGGCCGCGCAGGTAGCGCACCCGCGGGTCGCGCAGCGGCTGCGCCGCGCGCAGTTGCGGCAGCAGGCGCAGGAAGTCCAGACCGTTGCCGTCGCGGATCAGCACCAGCTCGAACAGGCCGTCGTTGACGCTGGCCTGCGGCGCAATGCCCAGCCCGCTGCCGAAGTAGCGGCCGTTGGCCACCGACAGGCACAGGAAACGGCCGGCGATGGCCTCGCCATCCAGCGTCAGCCGCATCGGTCGCGGCCGGAAGCGCAGCAGCGCCGCCAGCACCGCGCTGGAGAAGGCGGCACTGGCCGGCAGCCACGCCGGCAGCCGCTTGACCCGCCGCACGATGTCGCTGCTGATGCCGAGCGAGGCGATGTTGTTGCACCAGCGCACCTGCGGCTGGCCGTCGTTGCCGCGGGTGGTGACGCGGATCAGGTCCAGCGGGTAGGCGTGGCCGGCGGCGATCAGCGCCAGCAAGTCGTCGCTGTGGCGGCCGCTGCCCAGCGTGCGCACGAAGTCGTTGCCGGTGCCGCTGGGCAGTACTCCCAGCGCCAGCTGCTGCCGCTGCGCCGCCGGCACGCTCATCAGGCCGTTGACCACCTCGTGCACGGTGCCGTCGCCGCCGACGGCGATCACCCAGCGCGCGCCGGACAGCGCCGCCTCGCGCGCGAGGCGGGTGGCGCTGCTGGCCGAGGTGGTCAGCAGCACGTCGACGGCAAAGCGGTCGCGAAACGGTTGCAGCAGCTGCTGCGGCAGGCCGTCGGGGCAGTGGCGGCCGTGGATGATGAACACGATGCGGGAGGCGGGCGTAGACGGGGACATGGTGGGAACCGCGATGCAGATCGCGCCATTATGCCGCCATCGCGCGCTCGTGCAATGCTGCAAGGTTGGCCGCAAGCGTTGCGGCCAACCTTGGGGCGGACTCAGGCGTTCAGCCTGGCCAGCAGCGCGTGGGCGACGGCTTCGGACGAGGCCGGATTCTGGCCGGTGATCAGCAGACCGTCCTCGACGAGGAACGGCGCCCAGTCGGCGCCTTTCTCGTAACGGGCGCCGCGTGCCTGCAAGGCGTCTTCCAGCAGCAGCGGCACGATGCCGGTGAGCTGCACCGCCTCTTCCTCGCTGTTGCTGAAGCCGGTGACGCGCTTGCCGGCGACCAGCGCCTTGCCGTCGGCCCCCACGACATTGACCAGCACCGCCGGCGCGTGGCACACCGCGGCCACCGGTTTGCCGGCGGCGACGGTGGCGGCGATCAGGCGCTGCGAGTCGGCATTGTCGACCAGATCCCACAGCGGGCCGTGGCCGCCGGGGTAGAACACCGCGTCGTAGAGGCCGGCGTCGATGCTGTCCAGCGGCAGCGTTTCCGCCAGCCGCGCCTGCAGCGTGGCGTCGGCATTGAAGCGCTCGGTGGCCGGGGTGCCGAACGCGGGGTCGGCGCTTTTCGGGTCGATCGGCGGCTGCCCGCCGCGCGGCGAGGCGAGGGTGATGGCGACGCCGGCATCGGCCAGCGCGTAGTAGGGGGCGGCGAATTCCTCGATCCAGAAGCCGGTCTTGTGGCCGCTGTCGCCGAGCCGGTCGTGGCTGGTGAGGACAAACAGTACGTGTTTCATGGGCGTCTCCAGTAATCGGGTACCAGGTTGGCCGCAAGCGTTGCGGCCAACCCTGGGGGCATTACAGCGCCGGGTAGTCGGTGTAGCCTTCGGCGCCGCCGCCGTAGAAGCTTTCCGGGCGCGGCGGGTTCAGCTCGGCGCCGCGGGCGAAGCGGGCCGGCAGGTCCGGGTTGGCGATGAACGGACGGCCGAAGGCCACCGCGTCGATCAGCCCGGCGCCGATCAGTTGCTCGGCCTTGTCTACGGTATAGCCGCCGGCGGCGATGATGGGGTGTGGATAGATGGCGCGCACGGCACGGCGGAACTCGTCCGGCCACGCGGGGCCGCCGGCCCAGTCCGGCTCCGACAGGTGCAGGAAGGCGATATTGCGCTTGGCGATCTCGGCTATCAGGTACAGCGCCATCTCCTGCTGGTCGGTCTCGGACAGTCCGTTGAACACGCCCAGCGGCGACAGGCGGATGCCGACGTGGGTGGCGTCCCACTCGGCGATCACCGCATCCAGCACTTCCAGCACGATGCGGGCGCGGTTCTCGACGCTGCCGCCGTACTGGTCTGTGCGCTGGTTGGCCGCAGGCGACAGGAACTGGTCCAGCAGGTAGCCGTGGGCGCCGTGGATCTCCACCAGGTCGAAGCCGGCGCGGCGCGCGTTGTCGGTGGCGCGGCGGTAGTCCTCGATCAGGTCGGCGATCTCGGCGGTTTCCAGCGCGCGCGGGGTGGAGGTGGGGGCGCGCACCAGCTGGCCGTTCTCGTCGCGGATATTGGTGTTGCTGTCGGCCTTGATGGCCGACGGCGCCAGTGGCGCGTCGCCGTTCGGCTGCAGGCTGCTGTGCGAGATGCGGCCGGTGTGCCACAGCTGGATGGCGATCTTGCCGCCTTCGGCGTGCACCGCGTCGGTCACCTCGCGCCAGGCGCGCACCTGTTCCTCGCTGTAGATGCCCGGCGCGCCAGCGTAGCCCTTGGCGGTCGGCGAGATGTGGGTGCCTTCGTTGATGATCAGGCCGGCGCCGGCGCGCTGGCGGTAGTAGTCGGTCGCCAGCGCGGTCGGCACGTCGCCCGGCTCGGTATTGCGCAGGCGGGTCAGCGGCGCCATCAGCACGCGGTTGGCGAGGGTAACGGCACCGAGGTGCAGCGGGGTCAGCAGTTTGTCGGCTTGCATGGGGCGTGGTCCTTTTTCGGTTAAAGAGGCGGCAATGCGGGTGTGGCTAAGGCCCCCGCCGGCGGGCAGGGGTGGGTAAAACGGTTTGCGGCCAACGTTGGCCGCGCGCTGCGCGGGCTGGCTGCGGTTGCCTGGTTGCTGGCATCAGATTTCCAAATCAACTAATAGACCGGTCGTCTAAGTTGGGGCCATAAAAAACCGCTCGCCCGCGGCGAACGGTACTGCGTGTCTCAGGCGGCGTTGCAGGGCAACAGCAGGCCTTGGGTGTGGACCATCGCCGCCTGCAGCGGCGCCAGACTGTGCTGGGTCTTGTACATCAGCGCCGCGCCCAGCCACAGGCTGTACAGCGCATAGGCGGTGTCATCGGCCGGCAGCTGCGGCTTGATCGAGCCGTCCTGCTGGCCGCTGCGGATGCAGGCTGCCAGCTTGCGCACGATGGCGTCCATGCCCTCGCTCAGCGCCACGCGCATCGGCTCCGACATGTCGGACACCTCGGCCGCCAGTTTCACCGCCAGGCAGCTTTGCGATTCGCAGCTGGCGTGGTTGTCCAGCCATTGCTGGAAGTAGGCCAGCAGCCGTTCGCGGCCATTGCCCTGCTGGCTATCGGTCAGCAGATCGCCAACCCGCTCGCGGTAAGCGGAGAAGTAGCGCGCCAGCAACGCCACCCCGAAGTCTTCCTTCGACTTGAAGTAGTGATAGAACGACCCCTTCGGCACCTTGGCCTCAGCCAGCAGCTCGGACAGGCCCAGCGCGGTAAAACTGCGGCCGTGGATCAGCACCTCGCCGACGGCAAGGATGTGTTCGCGGGTATCGGGGTATAGGCTTTGACGTGACATACCTTCAATTTATTAGACCGGTCGTCTTGTTGTCAAGCACTGTATTGGGGCAGGGTGGTTTTCCGTGCAAATGAAGCCAAAAACAAGACAGTGAAGTCGAAAACCAGTGCTGGGGAGGCGAATGCCAGTAGTCTTTATCGAGTCTTGGTGAACGATCTTGATCATTGAGCGTGCGTCTGAAGTTCGGCCGAAGCGGTCCTTCGCATGCCAGATAAAAGATGGCTGCCTCCAATCAGGCAGCAGCCGTAAAAGTATCTAGTAAACGAGGGGCGATGCACCCTGTTTTGGCCGGTATAGCTCGATGGGGGCTGATCAGGGGGGCGGGCCAATATGACTCATGCCAGCCACAAGGCCAGCTCTTGTATGGCCAGGTCAATAAAGGCCCGCAGTTTCGGCGCCATGAAGCGTTGGCGGGGGTAGACGATGTGGACAGGGTCTGCCTTGGCGTACCACTCCGGTAACACGCGCACCAGGCGGTCTTCCGCGCAGTCTTCCTTGCACAGGTAAAGCGGCAGCAGGGCAACTCCTTCTCCCGCCTGTGCCAGGGCGCGAATCACCCGGATATCGTTGACCTGCACCTGGCCGGTCATCGGCACTGTCACACTGCCGGTTTCGCCTTTCAGGGTCCAGCTGTCCCTGCCCAGCGGAGTGAACTGCAGGCAGCGGTGATGCCGCAGCGCCTGCGGCATATCGAGTAGCGGCGCGGTTTTCAGATAGTCGGGGCTGGCAAACGGTACCCACTGCGCAACGCCCGCATACTTGGCGATCAGGCTGGAGTCCCTGAGTGCTCCGGTACGAATGGCCACATCCACCCCTTCGGCGATCAGGTCGACGTAGCGATCCACCAGCAGCATGTCGATGCTGACTTTCGGGTAGTGGTGCCGCACTTGCTGGGCGATGCGGGACAGCAGTTGGTCGCCAAGGTCGGCAGGCGCGGTGACACGCAGTACACCCCTTGGCTCGCCAATCGATTCGGTCACCACCGATTCCGCATCCAGCATGTGCGCCAGGCCGGTAGACGCGTGTTCGTAGTACAGCTCGCCGGCCTCGGTCAGCTTGAGCTGCCGCGTCGTGCGTTGCAGCAGCGTCACCCCCAGCCGTTTTTCCAGGGTCGCCACCCGATTGCTCACCGTGGAGGTCGGCAGGCCTAGCAGGCGGGCGGCGGCACTGAAACTGCCAACCTGCACCACCTTGACGAATACCGCTGCTTGATTGAGATCCATTATGCAACCAGTTGGAAAATGTTTTCGTATTTAACCATCTAGTGCGCGATCAGTCAGCCTTCTACAGTAACTGCATCCACTCAAGGAGAGCAGTCATGAAACAGCTGGCATTCATCAAACGCGGCAGCGGCAGTCATTGGGTCGGGGATGGCTTCCCGGTCAGGGGCATCTTTTCCTATCGCGATATCGCCGAGGAAATGTCCCCGTTCCTGTTGATGGACTACGCCGGCCCGGCCACCTTTCCGCCCACCACCAGCAAGCTCGGTGTTGGCCAGCACCCGCACCGCGGCTTCGAAACGGTAACCATCGTCTACGAAGGCGGCGTATCGCACCGCGACTCGTCGGGTGGCGGCGGCACCATCGGCCCGGGCGATGTGCAATGGATGACCGCGGCATCCGGCCTGATCCACGAGGAATACCACAGCCCCGATTTCGCCAGCCAGGGCGGCGCCTTCGAGATGATCCAGCTGTGGGTCAACCTGCCGGCGAAGGACAAGTTGGCCGCACCCGGCTACCAGGGCATTACCGCCGGGCAGATCCCCACCGTGGCGTTGCCGCACGGAGCCGGCCAGGCACGCGTAATTGCCGGTAATTACGACGGCACTGCCGGCGCGGCGCACACCTTCACGCCGATGAATGTCTGGGATCTGCGGCTGAAGGCCGGCCATCAAGTGGCGTTCGAGCTGCCGGAAGGACACGCCACGGCCTTGTTCGTGCGGCACGGGGCCATCCGTCTCAGTGATCAGCACGAGGTTCACGGTGCCGAACTGGCGGTGATGGAGCGCGCCGGCAGCCGCCTGGTGTTTGACGTGCTCGAAGACAGCACGCTGCTGCTGCTCAACGGCGAGCCACTGGGTGAGCCCGTGGTGGGCTACGGCCCCTTCGTGATGAACAGCGAAGCGGAAATCCGCCAGGCAATCGATGACTTCAATAGTGGCCGCTTCGGGCGCATCGGCTAGCCCCATGCGACAACGGCAGGAGCATGCGCTCAGCCGCCCCCCGCCTGTCCGGCATCGGTTCGTCTGATGCTGGCAGTGCGTGGTGGAGATCAATACCAGAATTTTCCCGGTTTACCTGTTGCTGATCGCCCGCGACGGCCAGGCAACGCAAGCCGGGAAAAGCACCACCGTGTCGGATTTCCCGCAGTACGGTTCACCTGTGAAAAGGAGCATTCCCATGAGCAAGCCCTACGTCAAACTCGACAAGAACAACGCCGCCGTGCTGCTGGTCGATCACCAGGCCGGTCTGTCTTCCCTCGTTCGGGACATCGACCCGGACAAGTTCCGCAACAACGTGCTGGCGCTGGCGGATCTGGCTAGCTACTTCAAGCTGCCCACCATCCTGACCACCAGCTTCGAGAACGGTCCGAACGGCCCGCTGATGAGCGAGCTGAAGGACACCTTCCCGGACGCGCCCTACATCGCCCGGCCTGGTCAGATCAACGCCTGGGACAATGAAGACTTCGTGGCGGCGGTGAAGGCCACCGGCAAGAAACAGCTGATCATCGCCGGCATCGTCACCGAGGTCTGCGTCGCCTTCCCGGCATTGTCCGCACTGGCGGAAGGCTACGAGGTATTCGTGGTGACCGATGCCTCCGGCACCTTCAATGAAGTGACCCGTCACTCGGCTTGGGATCGCATGTCCAGCGCCGGCGCCCAGCTGATGACCTGGTTCGGCGTCGCCTGCGAACTGCACCGCGACTGGCGCAACGATATTGAGGGTCTGGGCACGCTGTTTGCCAACCACATCCCCGACTACCGCAACCTGATCAACAGCTACACCACCGTCCAAAACAGCAAGTAAACAACAATGGCCCCGGGTGACCGGGGCCTGCCGCCGTTGAGCATCACCACCGTACCCGAATTGAGAGCAATATGGACCACTCCGTCACCCTCCTGATCCAGCACCATGTGCGCACCGACGCGGTGCCCGAATACGAAGCCTGGCTGAAAGACATCGCTAAGGCGGGTCGGCAGTTTCCTGGTCACATGGGAGTCTCCATCATCCGTCCACATGGGGCGGGCACACCCTACACCATGCTATTACGCTTCGACAGCCATGAGCACCTGGCAGACTGGATCGACTCTGCCACGCGCAACAGTTTCATGGAGCGTGCGCATCCCTGGCTGGAATCGGTACAGGAGTCGGAGGTCGAGACCGGTCTGGAATTCTGGTTCACGCCCCCCAGTGTTGTGCCGCTGCGCGCCAAACCATTCAAGCAGTTTCTCATCACCCTGTCGGCCATCTACCCGCTGACACAGATTGTGCCCTGGCTGCTGTCACCGCTACTGAACTTGGCTCCCCTGCGGCAGTGGCCACCCGTGCAGGGATTGATCGTTGTGTTGGTCATTGTCTATCTGATGGTCTACGTCATCATGCCCCGCTACACGCGCCTAGTGGCACGTTGGCTGTTCCACTGAAAGGTGACTTGCTGGACTGCCACCATGACCTTCGCCGGTGTGAATCGCCCCTTGTTTGCCAGATACTTTCATGGCTGCCTTCATTATGAAAGCAACCACCTTTCAGGTGGCATGCGAAGGGCGGCTTTGCCGATGATCTGCCTCTGTTCCCTGTGGCTGGCAGTAAGTCGGCCGAAGCAGGCCTTCATGAGCTTGAGCTAGCGTGGCAGCTGACGGGCCAAAAGTGTCCTGCCACACCATCCCAAATTTAGCCTACCGTCACGGCACCACGTGTTCGTTTTTCGGGGCTTAAGGCATGCCGGCGCGATGGCGCCACTCCGGGCGTTCAATACCGCAATTCCTGGAAAATCAATTCGGCAAGAAAATCGCAAGGTGGTCTTGTGGAGTGTGCACTGCGCGCCAGGACCATTTCCAGTTCCGCCAGGCGAGGCAAGCCCTCGGCCACGCCCAGCTGAATCAAATGCGCAGGGACCCCGCAACGTGCCAGCGGAGCAATCGCCAGACCGGCATCGACCATGCTCACCAGACCTTGAATGCTGGGGCTTTCGTACGACATGCGATAGGGGATGCTGGCCCCCTGCAGCGCCTTGATGGCGTTGGCGCGGGCGACGCTGCCTTCAGCAAACACGGCGATGGGCAGAGGGCGCTCCTTCCATATTGGTCGGCTTGCTGCCGATCCAACCCATACCATGGGTTCCAGGCGGATGAACTCCCCTGCGCAGCCTTTGGTTCTGGTGATGCACGCTAGGTCGAGCGTGTTGTCTTTGATTTGCAGCGCCAACTCATGGCTGGGCCGGCCGACGACCTGAATCTCGACTCTGGGGTAAGTGACCGAGAACTTCCTCAATACCGGTGGCAGCAGGGAGGCGGCATAGTCGTCCGGCATGCCTATGCGTACGCGGCCCCTGATTTCCGGACGGACCATCTCGGCCCATGCCTCATCGCGCAACGCCAGCATCTGGCGGGCATAGCCCAGCAGGGTATGGCCATCTGGCGTTAGCACCAGATTGCGGGTGTTTCGAATGAACAATGGCTTCCCCAGTGCGGCTTCCAGCGCCTTGATCTGCATGCTGAGTGCAGATGGCGAGCGGTGTACCTGCTCGGCACCGGCAATGAAGCTGCCACTATCTGCCACGGCTACCAGCATGGCGAGTACGTCCAAATCCAGTTTTTTCATTTGATCAGCAAATCTGAATAATCAGTTAAGTTTAATTGGTTTTACTAAATCATGTCGGCGTCGAATACTCATTGCCATTGACCAAGTTCGATGCGCTACGGCTGGTCTTTCGACTGATGTGTGCAAGAACTTTTTACGGATATTCGCGAAAAACGGATGGGAGCGATCAAGATGCAAGAAGCTGCTTCGCTTTATGGATTTCTGACGGTTGGCACCATGATGGCGATCACACCGGGTCCCAATATGGTCTATGTGATTTCTCGCTCCATTGCGCAGGGACGGAGGGCTGGGCTGATTTCGCTCGGTGGCGTGCTCATTGGCTATCTGTTCTATATGTTTGGCGCAGCATTTGGTATCACCGCTTTCTTCCAAACGCTGCCCTATGCTGCCCGCGTCCTGGGTGCAGGGGGGGCGGCATATCTGGCTTACCTTGGCTGGCATGCCATCCGGCCGGGTGGTCAGTCGCCCTTGCAGATTCGCGGACAGTTGCCGCAGGAGCGTCCAAGCAAGCTGTTTGTAATGGGCGCCAGCACCAGCCTGCTCAATCCCAAACTGGCGATGATTTTCCTGACCCTACTGCCGCAATTCATCGACCACCAGCGTGGTCATGTCCTACAGCAATCCTTGTTGTTGGGTTCCTTGCTGATTGTGGTGTTTGCCTTGGTCAATGGCAGTGTGGCGTTATTTTCCGGCAGGATGGCGCAGTTTCTGTCTTGTCGCCCGGGTTGGCTACTCGTGCAGCGTTTGCTGATGGGGGGAACTCTGCTTGCCCTCAGCGGGGAAATGGCACTGCAGGCTTGGCGCTGAGTCCACACCGTGCAACACCATCACGACGCCGCACACGGTATCAAGGACAAGTATTGATTTGGCTGTACTTGCCAGAGGGCTGTGCCTCGAATGCATCGCGACCTCGGGCGTATTTGTGCTGGCCAGCTACTGATAATTAGCACGCAGACGACATGGTTCGCGGTCTAAGGGACGGAAA
The DNA here is from genome assembly GCF_014652475.1 of Vogesella alkaliphila. Taxonomy (GTDB): domain Bacteria; phylum Pseudomonadota; class Gammaproteobacteria; order Burkholderiales; family Chromobacteriaceae; genus Vogesella; species Vogesella alkaliphila. Next base: position 44,987 of record NZ_BMYW01000001.1, read on the forward strand.
GCAGACCTTCGGCTTCGAAGTAAAGGCAATGGCAGATAGGTGGCTCTGAGCGGTCGCTCGGGGCAGATGGTGCAGGAGGTCGCTTTGGCCGATGATCTGCCTCTGCCCTCTTGTGAGTCGGCCAAAACCGACCTTCCTTCTCCAAAGTAAAGATGGCGGCTTTCGAGGTGAAAGCTGCCATGAACGCATCGGGCCGTGGGATAGACCCACCTTGCATCAGGTTGGGTGAGCATGACTTCCATGAGCTATCTTCGCCTCGGCTTTCTGGGCTGGATCAAGGCGATTGGGTAGCTACGTGCTAAGTTGAAAGGAACCACAAAGCCTGTTGTGAATCGCGCTACAGACGAAGGCACCAGTGGCTGGTGATACCGTTCATGGCAGGCACGACCTCTCGGAGGGTTCTGCCATGCCTACCAAATCCCTAATCTTTCACGATGAGGCACGCGCCAAGATGGTGGCCGGCGTCAACATGCTGGCTGACGCGGTCAAGATTACGCTAGGGCCGCGCGGGCGAAACGTGATCATCGACCAGGGCTCCGTGCCGCTGGTGGCCAACTCCGGGGTAGTGGTGGCGCGCAATATCACGTTGGCTGACCCGTTCGAGAACATGGGCGCACAGATGCTCAAGGAGGTCGCCAGCCGCACCAGCGACGTGGCCGGCGACGGCACCACAACCGCCACCACGCTGGCACAAGCCATCGTTAACGAGGGGATGAAATACGTGGTGGCCGACCTCAACCCAATGGACATCAAGCGTGGCATCGAGTTGGCCGTGGATACGGTGGTGGCCGAACTCAAGCGCTTGGCCAAGCCATGTCGCGGTAGCAAGGCTATCGCCCAGGTGAGCGCGATCTCGGCCAACTCGGACCTGGCCATCGGCCAGTTGATCGCCGAGGCGATGGACCACGTCGGCCCGGATGGCGCCATCACGGTGGAAGAGGGCTCGGGCTTGTCCAGCGAGCTCGAAGTGGTCGAGGGCATGCAGTTCGATCGTGGCTACTTGTCGCCGTATTTCGTCAACAACCCGGACAAGCAGAACGCGGTGCTGGAAGATGCCTTCGTGCTGCTCTACAGCAAGAAAATCTCCTCGATCCAGGACATCCTGCCCATGCTCGATGCCGTGCACAAGACCGGCAAGCCGCTGTTGATTGTGGCTGAGGACGTGGAGGGCGAAGCACTCGCCACACTGGTGGTCAACAGCATGCGCGGCACGCTCAAGACTTGTGCGGTTAAGGCTCCCGGCTTCGGGGCCCGGCGCGCCGCCATGATGGAGGACATCGCAGCCATCACCGGCGCCACATTGGTGTCGGAGGAAACGGGGTTGGTGCTTGACCATGTCACGCTCGAACAGCTCGGCGAGGCCAAGCGCATCGAGATAGACAAAGACAATACCACTATCGTCAATGGCGCCGGCCCACGCGAACGCATTGATGCGCGCATCGCCCAGCTGCGTGCCGAGCTGGAAACAAGCAAGCCGGGCTACGACAGGGACAGGCTCAAGGAACGGCTAGCCAAGCTGGCCGGCGGTGTGGCGGTGATCAAGGTGGGCGCAGCCACCGAAACCGAGATGAAGGAGCGTCGCTCACGTGTGGACGATGCGCTGCATGCGACACGTGCGGCGGTGGAAGAGGGCATCGTACCAGGGGGCGGTGTGGCGCTGTTGCGTGCGCGCCGCGTGTTGGAGCATTTGCGCAGCCCAAACCTAGAGCAAGATGCCGGTGTCAAGATTGTGTACCGCGCTCTGGAAGAGCCGCTGCGCCAGATCGTCGCCAACGCCGGCCTGGATGCGTCGGTAATCGTGCACAAGGTGGATGAAGGCGAGAGCGGTTTCGGCTATAACGTGGCCGAAGACCTCTACGGTGACATGCTCGAGATGGGGGTGATCGATCCGGCCAAGGTCACCCGCTCGGCTTTGCAGAACGCGGCGTCGATTGCCGGCCTGCTGCTGACCACCGACTGCATGATCGCCGAACTGCCGGTGCCGTTGGGCGTGGGAGAAATGGGTGAGTATTGAAGGGGGGCACCTTTATCCATGTGCGGACATGCTTGACCACTACAGCCCGCATCTGAGAGGGGGGCAGCTTACTGCACCGTGATGTGGGACATTCCACGAAAAATTGAGGCAGCACAAGTGGCCGCTCAGGCCCAATGGCGGGTTGTCCGTTACCGCGCAACCGCCATGATTCCTCCCCCGTGCGTGCAATCGCCACCCACCCATCCCCCACCTCAGGACGCGATCTGCAGCGTCTCGATCCGGTTGCGGCCGTTTTGCTTGGCGACATACAGTTGCCGGTCCACCGCCTGGATGAAGTCGGTGGTGGTCAGCCGGTCGCCGGGCAGCACGGTGCCGACGCCGATGCTGACGGTGACTCGCTCGTCGTGCGGCGATTGCGAGTGGGCGATCGCCAGTTTCTCGATCAGGCGCTGGCAGCGCTCGGCGACGCGCTGCGCCCCGCTGGCGTCGGTTTCCGGCAGCATGATGATGAATTCCTCGCCGCCGTAACGCGCGACCAGATCGCGCGGGCCGGCCAGCGCCAGGTTCAGCGTCTGCGCGATGCGGGTCAGGCACTGGTCGCCCGCGATGTGCCCGTACAGGTCGTTGAACTGCTTGAAAAAGTCGACATCGAGCAGGATCAGCGACAGCGGCAGGCGGCTGTTGCGCATGCTTTCCCATTCCATTTCCAGGCCGCTGTCGAAGCGGCGCCGGTTGGCGATGCCGGTCAGTCCGTCCTTGAACGACAGCGCTTCCAGCTCTTTTTGCAGCACCAGCAGTTTTTCTTCCGTCTTCTTGCGCTCGCTGATATCGAACATGAAGCCGATCAGCGATTCGACCTCGCCCTGTGCGTTGCGCACCACGTGGACGACATCGCGTATCCACACGTAGCCGTTCTCCCTGGTCAGCGCCCGGTAGTCGGCTTCGTGGTCGACCCCGGCCTGGGATTGCGCCACGCAGAAGTTCACCACCTTGTCGCGGTCCTCCGGATGGATGCGCTGCGCCCAGTCGTTTGCGGACGCCCAGCTTTCCTGGCTCCAGCCCAGCAAGGCCTCGATTTGCGGGCCGATGTAGGCGAATTGCATGGTGGCCCAGTCGATTTTCCACGGGATGGCCTTGGTCGACTCCAGAAGGGTTTTATAAACCGCGTTGTCGCTGCTGAGTTCGCTGACGTCGGACATGATTCACCTCTGCTTGAACGGTGTCGGGTCGGGGCGGCTGGGCGCATTGGTCGGGGCCGAACGCCGCGGCCTGCCCATGGCGCAGGCCACAGTATGCCATTGCCGCGCGGCAGCGTGTTCGATGGCGGCACTATGTTAATAGCTTGCTTGTTTAATAAAATCCTTATTTTTTCCGTTGCTTGATCTGGAGAATGATTCTTTATTTTTTCGTGCTTTTGTTTTTGTGGCGTGTTTTTTCTTCTTTGCCAATCTCCTGTTTTCAATATGGTCAGGGTATTTATTAAATACCTCGCGGGTATGGAATTGTTGGTAATTTGCTTTTGAACCCAGGTTCAACAGGCAGGAGGGGGCACACCCTCCATCCAGACCAACGGTTCGCCGGATTGCGGCGGACACACGACACATCTGCATCCGGCAGCGGATGACGCGAGAGAGAGCATGATAGACAAGACTGTTTCTTCCCTTGAGGAGGCCGTGGCCGGCATCTTCGACGGGGCCACGGTGATGATCGGCGGCTTCGGCATCGCCGGCCAGCCGGCCGAGCTGATCGACGCACTGATCGCCCACGGTGCCCGCGACCTCACCATCGTCAACAACAATGCCGGCAACGGCGAGATCGGCCTCGCTGCGCTGCTCAGGGCGCGGCGGGTGAAGAAGATCATCTGTTCCTTCCCGCGCCAGGCGGACTCCCAGGTGTTCGACGCGCTGTACCACGCCGGCGAAATCGAGCTGGAGCTGGTGCCGCAGGGCAATCTGGCGGCCCGCATCCAGGCGGCCGGCGCCGGCCTTGGCGCCATCTACACGCCGACCGGCTACGGCACCCTGCTGGCCGAGGGCAAGGAGACGCGCGAGATCGACGGCCGGCACTACGTGCTGGAGTACCCGATCCGCGCCGACTTCGCGCTGATCAAGGCCTTCCGCGGCGACCGCTGGGGCAATCTGGTGTACCGCAAGGCGGCGCGCAACTTCGGCCCGATCATGGCCACCGCTGCGACCGTGACCATCGCCCAGGTCGGCGAAGTGGTGCCGCTGGGCGCGCTGGACCCGGAGTCCATCGTCACCCCCGGCATTTTCGTACAACGCGTCGTGGCAGTGCCGGGCCTCGCCCAGGCGCGCGTCGCCTGAGGGAGCAAGCGCATGAACAGACTGAACCGTAACCAGATGGCCGCCCGCGTGGCGCAGGACATTCCGGAGGGGGCCTACGTCAACCTCGGCATCGGCCTGCCGACCAGGGTGGCCAACTATCTGCCCGCCGACCGCGAGATCTTCCTGCACAGCGAGAATGGCCTGCTCGGGATGGGGCCGGCCCCGGCGCCGGGCATGGAAGACCCGGAGCTGATGAATGCCGGCAAGGAGCCGGTGACGCTGCTGCAAGGCGGCGCCTTTTTCCATCACGGCGATTCCTTCGCCATGATGCGTGGCGGCCATCTCGACATTTGCGTGCTGGGCGCCTTCCAGGTGTCGGCCGGCGGCGATCTGGCCAACTGGCACACCGGTGCCGCGGATGCGATTCCGGCGGTGGGCGGGGCGATGGATCTGGCCATCGGCGCCAAGCAGGTGTTCGTGATGATGGAGCACCTGAGCAAGAGCGGCGAATGCAAGATCGTGCCGTTCTGCACTTACCCGGTGACCGGCATCGGCTGCGTCGACCGTATCTACACCGATCTGGCGGTGATCGACATCACCGCGCACGGCCTGCTGGTGCGCGAAATGGTCGACGGCCTCGACTTTGCCGAGCTGCAGCGCCTGACGCCGGTACCGCTAACGTTGGCCGCAACGGCCGCCACCACCGTGGCCGCGTAAGGGGATGACCATGGAACAGGCTTACATCTGTGATGCGATCCGCACCCCGTTCGGCCGCTACGGCGGCACCCTGTCCGGCATGCGTGCCGACGATCTGGGCGCCTTGCCGCTCAAGGCGCTGATGGCGCGCAACCCCAGTGTCGACTGGGGCGCCATCGACGACGTGATCTACGGCTGTGCCAACCAGGCCGGCGAAGACAACCGCAACGTGGCGCGCATGTCCTCCTTGCTGGCCGGCCTGCCGCAGGACGTGCCGGGCACCACCGTCAACCGCCTGTGCGGCTCCAGCCTGGACGCCATCGGTATTGCCGCGCGCGCGATCAAGAGCGGCGAGACCGGGCTCTTGATCGCCGGCGGCGTCGAGAGCATGAGCCGCGCGCCGTTCGTGATGGGCAAGGCCGATACCGCCTTCTCGCGCAATATGAAGATCGAGGACACCACCATCGGCTGGCGCCTGGTCAACCCGCTGATGAAGGCGCAGTACGGTGTCGATTCGATGCCGGAAACCGCCGAAAACGTGGCTACCGATTTCAACATCAGCCGTGCCGACCAGGATGCCTTCGCACTGCGCAGCCAGCAGCGTTATGCCGCCGCTCACGAGTGCGGCCGTTTTACCGACGAGCTGATCACGGTCAGCATCGCGCAGAAAAAAGGCGAACCGCTGCTGTTTGCCAAGGACGAGCACCCGCGAGCCACCACGCCGGACGCGCTAGCCAAGCTCAAGGGCGTGGTGCGGGCCGACGGCTCCGTGACCGCCGGCAATGCTTCCGGCGTCAACGACGGCGCCTGTGCGCTGTTGCTGGCCAATGCCGCGACGGCGGCGCGCTACGGGCTGACGCCGCGCGCGCGCATCGTGGCGATGGCCACCGCCGGCGTGGCGCCGCGCATCATGGGCTTCGGCCCGGCACCTGCGGTGCGCAAGGTGCTGGCCGTGGCCGGGCTGACGCTGGACCAGATCGACCTGATCGAGCTGAACGAGGCCTTCGCCGCGCAGGCGCTGGCGGTCACGCGCGATCTCGGCCTTGCCGACGACGACGCCCGCGTCAACCCCAACGGTGGCGCCATCGCCATCGGCCATCCGCTGGGCGCCTCCGGCGCGCGGCTGGTGACCACCGCCGCCTACCAGCTGGCGCGCAGCGGCGGCCGTTACGCGCTGTGCACCATGTGCATCGGCGTGGGGCAGGGCATCGCGCTGATCATCGAACGCGTTTAATCCACCGGCCCCGCCGGCCGTTGCGGCCAACCTTGTGACATGAGGGTTGGCCGCAACCCGGCAGGGCCGCCACCCGGAGCATCATCTTGCCTTATCTCGATCTTGACGGCCGGCGCCTGCACTACCGCCTCGACGGCACGGCCGGCACACCGGTGCTGCTGTTGTCCAACTCGCTGGGCACCACCCTGGACATGTGGCAGCCGCAGCTGGCGGCGCTGGGCCAGCGCTATCGCCTGCTGCGCTACGACACCCGCGGCCACGGCGGCTCCACCCTGGGCGACGGCGCCTGCAGCCTCGCGCAGCTGGGCGGCGACGTGCTGGCGCTGCTGGACGCGCTGGACATCGAGCGCGTGCACTTCTGCGGCATCTCGATGGGCGGCCTGACCGGGCAGTGGCTGGGCGTGCACGCGCCGCAGCGCCTGCACAAGCTGGTGTTGTGCAATACCGCGGCGCGCATCGGCAGTGCCGAAGGCTGGCACAGCCGCGCGGCGCTGGTGCGGCAGAGCGGCATGGCCGAGGTCGCCGCCGGCGCCGCCGCGCGCTGGTTCACCGCCGACTACCTCGCCGCCGAGGCGACGGCGGTGGCCGGCCTGATCCGGCAGCTGGCGGAGTGCGACGCGGCGGGTTACGCCGCCTGTTGCGACGCGCTGGCGACGGCCGACCTGCGCGACGCCATCGCCGGCATCACGCTGCCAACGCTGGTGATCGCCGGCCGGCAGGACCCGGTCACGACGCCGGTCGACGCCGACTTCATCGCCGGCCGGATCGCAGGCGCACAGCGCGTCGACCTGCTGGCCTCGCACCTGTCCTCCATCGAGGCCGCCGCGGCGTTCAACAACGTGCTGCTGCGCTTCCTGAACGCCTGACCCCGAGCCGGCCGCCGGCCGGTCCCGCCGCCCGTTAACCGTTTCGCGCTTATTCGCCATGTTTATTTATTCAAATAAAAGTGGCGAATAAGCACGTCTGTTATTTTCATTTTGTTTTATTGGCAGCCGCGCTCGCGTGAATACTGCGCGGGTATTATCGGATACTAAATCAGTATTAGACGCCGTTTTTATTTGACCGCAGCATGATTTCCATATCGGGCACCGCTTGGTGTGCCGGTTATTCAGGTGGCGGAGAAATCCGGCAAGAGATTTCCCGTTCTCACCAGTTTGTTGTCATTACACGCGGAGAGCGTCATGAGTCAGGAACACGTCAAGAAAACGGTCAATGTGCAGACCTTGATCAACGAGCAGGGATTGTCCGGCTACCAGAAGCTGGTGTTGTTTTTCTGTTTTTCCATCCTCGCGCTGGACGGGCTGGATACCGCCGCCGTTGGCTATATCGCGCCGCTGCTGGTGGCCGAGTGGGGCATCGAGCGCTCCGCGCTGGCGCCGGCGCTGAGCGCCGCGCTGTTCGGGCTGGCGTTTGGCGCGCTGGCCGCCGGCCCCTGTGCCGACCGCTTTGGCCGCAAGGTGACGCTGATCGTGGCGACCGTGTTTTTCGCGCTGTTCAGCCTCTTGACCGCGCTGGCCCATGACATTACCAGCCTGGCGCTGATCCGCTTCCTGACCGGGCTGGGTCTGGGCGCGGCGATGCCCAATGCGGTGACGCTGATGGCGGAGCTGGCGCCGGCGCGCTGCCGCTCCTTCGTGATCAATACCGTCTATGTCGGCTTTCCGTTGGGGGCGGCGGCGGGCGGTTTTGTCTCGGCGTGGCTGATCCCGCACTACGGCTGGCAGGGCATCTTCATCCTCGGCGGCGTACTGCCACTGATGTTGCTGCCGTTCCTGATCCGCTCGCTGCCGGAGTCGGTGTCCTACATGACCGCGCGCGGCTATCCGCTGCCCCGCATCCGGGCGGTGCTGGAGCGCATCTGCCGCTGCGACCTGGGCCACGTAGAGCAGTTCGTGCTCGCGGAAGCGCCGGCCAAGGCCAGCGACTCCTCGCTGCGCCTGATCCTGTCGCGCTCCTATGTGCTGAGCACGCTGATGCTGTGGGTTACCTATTTCATGGGCCTGCTGATCTTCTACCTGCTGACCAGCTGGATGCCGCTGATGATGAAGGATGCCGGCTTCTCGATCGAAAAGGCGGCGCTGCTGACCGCGATCTTCCCGCTGGGCGGCGGCATCGGCACCCTGGTCAGCGGGGTACTGATGGACAAGTTCAACCCAGGGCGGGTGCTGAGTGTTGTCTACGTGCTGGCCGCGTTGTTACTGATTGCGGTCGGGCAGAGCATGGACAACGTGGCCGTGTTTGCGGTGCTGATCTTCCTGGCCGGGGTGATGGTGACCGGCGCCCAGGCCTCGCTGCCGGCACTGGCGGCGCCGATTTACCCGACCGCCGCGCGCGCCACCGGCATGGCGTGGATGCTGGGCATCGGCCGCTTTGGCGGTATCAGTGGTGCGCTGCTGGGTGGCGTACTGTTGTCGATGAAGCTGCCGTTCAGCCAGATCGTGGTGCTGCTGGCGATCCCGGCGGCGCTGGCGATGCTGGCGCTGTGGCTGCTGTCGGCCAGGACCGGGCGCCCGGCGGCGGATGCCGCCGCCAGCGGTGAACTGGTGCGTTCCGCCAGCTAAGAAATAGCCGGGCGGCGCGAACCGTCGCCGGCGGAAGGTTTGCCCCGCGCTCGCGGCCAACGTTGGTCGCGGGCGCGCGGTTTTCCCGGCTGGCGTTCGCCGGCCGCGGCTTCGCAATCGACAGGCAAGGGAGGAATCACGATGGAAAGACTGGGCGCGACTTATTTGCGCGTATGGCCGGCGCTGCAGTTGCTGCTGTGCGTGGTGGCGCAGTTCTGGGTCGGGGATGGTGTCGCGCGCGGCGCGCTGTTGCTGGCCGGGGTGCTGGCGCTGGCGCAATGGCTGCACGGGGGCTGGCAACAGCGCGCTGAACGGCGGCGGCAGGCGGCGGTGGCGGCAGTAGCGCCGGTGGCGATGGCCTTGCCGGCGTTGCGCTTCCGGACGGAGATACAGCCGGCTGCCAGCGAGCAGGATCGTCCCGCGCCGCCGTCGCCGGCCGTGCTGCCGGACGAGGCGGCCGGCAAGCTGGCCGACGATGCGGCGCAGCTGACTGCGCTGCTGGCGCAGTCGTGGCACGACATGGAGCGGGCGAGCAGTATCGCCAGGTCGTCCGGCAGCCTGTCGCCGGCGCAGGCCGCGGCCACGCCGGCCGGCGCCGTGGCTCAGTAGCGGATGTAGTCGATTTTCTCTTCTTCGTAGATGCGGATGATCATCTCGATCAGCAGCTTGATCTCGCGTGACTCATCCAGCAGCCGGGTGCTGAGGATGATGGGGGAGACCATGTTGTGGTCCTGCAGCGGCAGGTAGCACACGTCCTCGCGCTTCAGCCCCTGCACGCTGGCGGGCACGATGGCGACGCCTTCGCCGGCGGCCACCAGGCCGATGGCGACCTGCAGCTCGCGCGCCTCGTACACTTTTTTCGGCTCCAGGCCGCGGTCGTGGAACGAGGCCAGTATCTGGTCGGCGAAGCTGGGCCTAGGCGCCTTCGGAAACACGATCAGCGTGTCGTCGACGAGATCCAGCAGGCTGATCACCGGCCGCTCGGTCAGCGCATGGCCCGACGGTAGCGCCGCGACCAGGCGCTCCTCGCGCAGCACGATGCGGCGCACATTGGGGTCCTCGTGGCGGATGCGGCCGAAGCCGACGTCGATCTTGCCTTCCTTCAGCGCGCTGATCTGTTCCATCGAGGTCATCTCGTGCAGCGTCAGCTCGGTGGTGTTCTGTTCGCTGCGAAAGCGGCGGATCACCTTGGGCAGCATGCCGTACAGGGTGGAGCCGACAAAACCGATCGACAGCTTGCGCTCGATGGTGCCGATGCGGCGCGTCATCGCCTCCAGCTCGCGGGTCTGCGACAGCAGCTGGCGGGCGTGGGCATAGAAGAACTGGCCAGCCTCGGTCAGCGTCAGCGGTCGCGAACCGCGCACCAGCAAGGGCACCCCCAGTTCCTCTTCCAGCTGCTGTATCTGCCGGCTCAGCGGCGGCTGCGCGATATGCAGGCGTTCGGCGGCGCGGGTGATGTTTCCCTCCTCCGCGACCACCACAAAATAGCGCAAATGGCGCAGATCCATGTTCATACCTCCAAGGTATAAAAAACATACTAAATCGGTGTTGGTCGCGGCAATTTTAGCCGTGTATTGTTGATTTTGAGATTTCCAACACGAATTTTATACCGAAAAAACATGATCCGCTCAATTGAAACCATACTCGCAGACGTGCCCACCATCCGCCCTCACAAGCTGTCGGTGGCCACGATGAGCACCCAAACGCTGGTCCTGGTCCGCGTCCTTTGCGATGACGGGATCGAGGGTTGGGGCGAGGCGACCACCATCGGTGGCCTGAGCTACGGCGAGGAAAGCCCGGAGAGCATCAAGGCCAATATCGACACCCATATCGCGCCGCAGATCGTCGGCATGGACGCGGCCAAGGTGGCGCTGGTGATGGCCCGCATCCGCAAGGCGATTCAGGGCAACCGCTTCGCCAAGTGCGCGATCGAGACCGCGCTCTTGGATGCGCAGGCGCGGCGGCTGGGCATGCCGCTGAGCGAGTTGCTCGGCGGCCGGGTGCGCGATGCCTTGCCGGTGGCGTGGACGCTGGCCAGCGGCGATACCGCCCGCGACATTGCCGAGGCCGAGCAGATGCTGGCCCTGCGCCGGCACCGCATCTTCAAGCTGAAGATCGGTCTGCGTAGCGTGCAGGAAGACGTGGCCCATGTGCTGGCGATCAAGAGGGCGCTGGGTGACGAGGTCAGCGTGCGCGTCGATGTCAACCAGGCGTGGAGCGAGCTGGACGCGATGGCCGGCATCGCGGCACTGGAGGATGGTGGCATCGACCTGATCGAGCAGCCGGTGCGCGCCGAACAACGTGCGTCGCTGGCCCGCCTGGCCCGCCGCTTCAGCGTGCCGCTGATGGCCGACGAGGCCCTGCACGGCCCGCAGAGTGCCTTCGAGCTGGCCGCCACCGCCGGTGCCGATGTGTTCGCGATCAAGATCGCCCAGTCCGGCGGCCTGCTGCCGGCGCGGCTGGTCGGCGAGCTGGCGCAGCTGGCGGGCATCGGCCTGTACGGCGGCACCATGCTGGAAGGCGCCGTCGGCACCGCCGCCTCGGCGCACCTGTTCTCCACCTTTGCCACGCTCTCGCACGGCACCGAGCTGTTCGGGCCGCTGCTGCTGACCGAGGAAATCCTGTGCGAGCCGCTTGAGTACAAGGATTTCATGCTGCAGGTGCCGACCGGGCCGGGGCTGGGGATCCGCATCGATCGCGACAAGCTCGCCCGCCTGCGCCGCCAGTAAGCCCATTCCTGCCCTTATCCCGCTTCGAAGAGGAGCAAACCATGCTGTTTCACGTACGAATGGACGTCAAATTGCCTCACGACATGGCCGACAGCGTTGCGGCCAACCTGAAGCAAGTCGAGAAGGACAAGGCACAGGCGCTGCAACGCAGCGGCACCTGGCGCCACCTGTGGCGCATCGCCGGCCAGTACGCCAACGTCAGCATTTTTGACGTGGCGGATGTGGAGGAACTGCATCAGCTGTTATCCACGCTGCCACTGTTTCCGTACATGACCATCCAGGTCATGCCCCTGTGTCGTCATCCGTCTTCGATACACGACGACGACCGCTGAACAAGGCCCGCAGAAGGCCCGAGCCGTAAAACCCGCGCTACCCGCAACCCCGAGTAAACACAACAGAACTACAGAGGAGTACAAAAATGAATCACGCAGAAATCGACGCCCTGGTAAAGAGCTTCATCGTGGATACCGCGACCGGCGATGTGAACCCGCGCGTACAGGAAGTGGTGGTGCGCCTGACCAGCGACCTGTTCAAGGCGATCGAGGACCTGGACCTCAGCCCGAGCGAGATCTGGAAAGGCCTGGAGTACTTTGCCGAAGCCGGCGCCACCCACGAGCTGGGCCTGCTGGCCCCGGGCATCGGCCTGGAGCGCTTCATCGACATCCGCCAGGACGAGGCCGAGGCCCGCGCCGGCCTGACCGGCGGTACGCCACGCACCATCGAGGGCCCGCTGTACGTGGCCGGCGCGCCGAAGAGCACCGGTTTTGCCCGCCTGGACGACGGCACCGAGGCCGAGCAGGGCGAAGTGCTGTTCATGCAGGGGACCGTCTACGGTGCCGACGGCAAGTCGCTGCCGGGGGCGCAGGTCGAGGTCTGGCACGCCAACCTGATGGGCAACTACTCGTTCTTCGACAAGAGCCAGTCCCACTTCAACCTGCGCCGCACCATCGTCACCGACGAGCAGGGCCGCTACCAGTTCCGCAGCATCGTGCCGATGGGCTACGGCTGTCCGCCGGAAGGCACCACCCAGCGCCTGCTGACACAGCTCGGCCGCCACGGCCGCCGCCCGGCGCACATCCACTTCTTCGTGTCGGCGCCGGCACACCGCAAGCTGACCACCCAGATCAACATCGAGGGCGACGAGTACTGCTGGGACGACTTCGCCTTTGCCAGCCGCGAAGGCCTGGTGCCATCGGTGACCCGCATCAGCGACCCGGCCGAGCTGGACAAGAAGCAGCTGGACAAGCCGTTCGCCTCCATCGATTTCGATTTCCACCTCAACGGCGAAACGGCCACCGTGCCGAGCAGCGTCGTCGAGCGCCAGCGCGCCAGCGCCTGAGCGGCAGCGGACATCAAGCCACAGGGACGGATCACGCCAGGGCGTGATCCGTCTGACCAGACCGAGGAGTACGGAAATGATCCCCATCCATCCCGATGCCACGCCGAAGCTGCGGCAGCTGGACGACTACCTGATCGAGAACCCGCAGACCGGCGACTACCGCCTGCACCGCAGCGTGTTCACCGACGAAGCGCTGTTCGAACTCGAGATGAAGCACATCTTCGAGGGTAACTGGATCTATCTCGCGCACGAGAGCCAGATCCCGAACAACAACGACTACTACACCACCAATATGGGGCGCCAGCCGATCTTCATCGCGCGCAACCGCCAGGGTGAGCTGAACGCCTTCGTCAATGCCTGCACCCACCGCGGCGCGACGCTGTGCCGCCACAAGCGCGGCAACAAGGCGACCTATACCTGCCCGTTCCACGGCTGGACCTTCAACAACAGCGGCAAGCTGCTGAAGGTGAAGGACCCGGAAGACGCCGGCTATCCGGACTGCTTCAACAAGGAAGGCTCGCACGACCTGAAGAAGGTGGCGCGCTTCGAGAACTACCGTGGCTTCCTGTTCGGCAGCCTCAATGCGGACGTCAAGCCGCTGCAGGACTACCTCGGCGAGGCCACCAAGATCATCGACATGATCGTCGAGCAGTCGCCGGACGGGCTGGAAGTGCTGCGCGGCTCGTCGACCTACACCTTCGACGGCAACTGGAAGCTGACCGCCGAAAACGGCGCCGACGGCTACCACGTCTCGGCCGTGCACTGGAACTACGCCGCCACCACCAGCCAGCGCAAGGAACAGAATGCGCGCGAGGACAACACCCGCGCGATGGACGCCGGCAAGTGGGGCAAGCAGGGCGGCGGCTTCTACGCCTTCGAGCACGGCCACATGCTGCTGTGGACGCAGTGGGCGAACCCGGAAGACCGCCCGAACTTCGCGCGCCGCGACGAGTACGCCGAGAAGCTCGGCCCGGAGATGGCCGACTGGATGGTGCGCAATTCGCGCAACCTGTGCCTGTACCCGAACGTGTACCTGATGGACCAGTTTGGCTCGCAGATCCGCGTGGTACGGCCGCTGTCGGTGGGCAAGTCCGAAGTCACCATCTACTGCATCGCGCCCAAGGGCGAGCCGGCCGACGCGCGCGCCCGCCGCATCCGCCAGTACGAGGACTTCTTCAACGCCAGCGGCATGGCCACGCCGGACGATCTGGAAGAGTTCCGCGCCTGCCAGCAAGGCTACGCCGGCCGTGCGGTGGAATGGAACGACATGTGCCGCGGCGCCACGCACTGGGTGGAAGGGGCCGACGACGCCGCCCGCAAGATCGGCCTGAAGCCGGTGCTCAGCGGGGTGAAGACCGAGGACGAGGGCCTGTACACGGTGCAGCACCGCTACTGGCTGGACGTGATGAAGAAAGCCGTGGCCGCGGAAGGGGGACAGGCATGAGTACCGTGAACATGGAGCAGATCCGCGCCTTTCTCTATCGCGAAAGCCGCCTGCTGGACGACGAACAGTGGGACGACTGGCTGGCGTGCTACCACCCTGACGCCGAGTTCTGGATGCCGTCGTGGGACGACGACGACACCCTGGTGTCCGACCCGCAGCGCGAGATCTCGCTGATCTACTACCCGAATCGGCAGGGGCTGGAAGACCGCGTGTTCCGCATCAAGACCGAGCGTTCCAGCGCCACCATGCCGGACACCCGCACCAGCCACAACATCAGCAATGTCGAGCTGGTGGCGCAGGACGGCGCGCAGGTCACCGTGCGCTTCAACTGGCACACGCTGAGCCACCGCTACAAGACCGATTACAGCCACTTCGGCATGGCGCGCTACGTGATCGATTTTGCCGGGGACAGTCCGAAAATCCGCAACAAGTATGTGGTGCTGAAAAACGATTACATCCACCAGGTAATCGACATCTACCACATCTGATCCGCCAGGCAGGAATACACCATGAGTTATCAGATTGCACTTCAGTTCGAGGATGGCGTCACCCGTTTCATCGGCTGCAACGACAACGAGACGCTATCCGATGCCGCCTACCGCCAGAAGATCAACATCCCGCTGGATTGTCGTGACGGCGCCTGCGGCACCTGTCGCGGCCTGTGCGAGTCGGGCAGCTACGAGTTGCCGCCGTCCAGCTACATCGACGACGCGCTGACACCGGAAGAGGCCGGCCAGGGCTATATCCTCGCCTGCCAGACGCGGCCGAAGTCGGATTGCGTGATCCGCATCCCGGCCTCGTCGCAGGCCTGCAAGACCGGCGTGACCACCTTTGACGGCACGCTGGCGGCGGTGGAAACCCTGTCCGACTCCACCATCGGCTTTGCCATCGAACTGGACGCTGCGGCCAACCTTGGTTTCCTGCCCGGGCAGTACGTGAAGGTCAACATCCCCGGCAGCGAGCTGTCGCGCGCCTATTCCTTCAGCTCGCCGCCGGGCGCCGCACAATCGGCCTTCGTGGTGCGCAATGTGCCGGGCGGCCGCATGAGCCAGTTCCTGTGCCACGACGCGCGCCCCGGCCAGCGCATCAGTTTCAGCGGCCCGTACGGCAGCTTCTACCTGCGCGAGGTGGTGCGTCCGGTGCTGTTCCTCGCCGGCGGCACCGGCATCGCGCCCTTCCTGTCGATGCTGGCGGTGCTGGCCGAAACCGGCAGCCCGCAACCGCTGCGCATGGTGTTCGGCGTGACCAACGATGTCGATCTGGTGGCGCTGGATCAGCTGGAGGCCGCCCATGTCCGCCTGCCGCAGTTCGAGTACCGCAGCTGCGTGGCGGCCGCCGACAGCGAGCATCCGCGCAAGGGCTACGTCACCGGTCACATCGACCCGGCGTGGCTCAATGGCGGCGACATCGACATCTACCTGTGCGGCCCGGTGGCGATGGTCGATGCGGTACGCCAGTGGCTGGCCGACTCGGGCATTAGCCCGGCCAACTTCTACTACGAGAAATTCTCGGCCAGCAGCGAGGCGTGACGCGATGCGACAGCAACAACGTTTTGACGAAAAAGTCATGGTGGTGACCGGAGCGGCGCAGGGCATCGGTCGCGGCGTCGCCATCGCGGCGGCACAGGAGGGGGCGATGCTGGTGCTGGTCGACCGCTCCGACTACGTGCACGAGGTGGCCGGCGAGATCAAGGCTGCCGGCGGCCGCGCCATCGTGGTCAGCGCCGACCTGGAAACCTATGCCGGGGCGCAGCAGGCGGTGACGGCGGCGCTGGACGAGTTCGGCCGCATCGACGTGCTAGTCAACAACGTCGGCGGCACCATCTGGGCCAAGCCCTACCAGGAGTACGACGAGACCCAGATCGAGGCCGAGATCCGCCGCTCGCTGTTCCCGACGCTGTGGTGCTGCCGCGCGGTACTGCCGGCGATGATCGCCCGCCGGCAGGGGGTGATCGTGAACGTGTCCTCCATCGCCACCCGCGGCATCTACCGCATTCCGTACTCGGCGGCCAAGGGTGGTGTCAACGCGCTGACCGCCAGCCTCGCCTTCGAGCATGCCGAGGATGGCATCCGCGTCAATGCGGTGGCCACCGGCGGCACCGAGGCGCCGCCGCGCAAGGTGCCGCGCAACGCGGCGGCGATGAGCGAACAGGAGGCCGGCTGGTACCAGGGCATCGTCGACCAGACCATCGCCTCCAGCCTGATGCACCGCTACGGCACGATCGCGGAGCAGGTCGCGGCGATCCTGTTCCTGGCGTCGGACGAGTCCTCCTACATCACCGGCACGGTATTGCCGGTAGGAGGTGGCGACCAGGGCTAGTGATGGTTTCTTGAGTTTCCCTTTCCTTGCTGCGCGTCTTTGGCCGTTCCCACGGCGAAGGGCGCGTCTTTTTTTTGCGCCGGCAAGGTTGGCCGCAGGCGCGGCGGCGGCAAGCGCCGCTACGATGAAACGAGCGCCGGCAGGCCCTAGTCGTGCAGCTCGGTCAGCGATACCTGTTCCGGGCGCGATTCGCGGCTGATCAGCATCACCGCCCACAGGATCAGTGCGCCGCCCAGCACTTGCGACAGGCTCAGCTGCTCGCCCAGGAACAGCCACGCCAGGATGATGGTCACCACCGGCTCGGCGGTGGAGATCAGCGAGGCCTGGGTGGCGCCGGTGCTTTGCAGGCCGGAGAGGAACAGAGCCAGCGCCGCCACCGTGCCCAGCAGCACGATGCCGAGGATGGCGCCCCAGCCGGCCGGGCTGTGCGGCGGGCGGAAGCCGTTGATGGCCAGCCACACGCCGTAGCAGCTGGCGGCGGACAGCACCACCACGCAGGCGTGGGTCAGCGGATGGCCGCCGTGCACCAGCCGGCTGCCGGCCAGGATGTACAGCGAATAGATCAGCGCGGAGGTCAGCCCCAGCAGCAGGCCCAGCGGCTGCGCCTGCAAATCCACGCCGACGGTGACCAGCAGGCCGGACAGCGCCAGGCACAGCGCCAGCAGCCGGCGACGGGTGAACGGCTCCTTCAGCAGCAGGGTGGACAGCGCCAGCACGATGGCCGGAAACAGGTACAGCAGCAGCGAAATGGTGCCGGCATTGGCGTAGTGCAGGCCGTTGAAATAACAGGCGGCCATGCCGGCGTAACCCAGGCTGCCCATCAGCACCAGCACCAGCAGCGACTGGCCGCGCGGCCACTCCAGCCGCTTGGCCAGACACCACGGCAGCAGCAGCGCGCCGGCCAGCGCAAAGCGCAGGAACAGCAGGGTGGGGGTGGAGGCGCCGTCTTCGTAGGCAAAACGGGCGAAGATGGCCATGCTGCCAAAACCGATGGCGGACAGCAGGATTTTGAGCTGGCCAAGCCAGGCGTGGGGTTGGGTGCTGGGCATGTTGGAGGTCACAGGCTAAGGGCAAAATTAAGCAATCGGGTGGCGGCAGGCGGGCGACACCGCCGCCTTGTGTCGGCTGCGGCCAACGTTACGCGACCAGAGCGTGGCCGCTTGTCGTTAGTCGACACCAGCGTGGTCGGTGCCGCTGGCGGCCGTCGCGTCCGCGGGCTCGGCAGCCGCTGCCGCGGCTTGCAGGTGCTGCAGGATCACCTGCCCGCCGCACAGGATGTCATCGCTGATGGCGCGAGCGGCGGCCGGGCCGTCATGGGCGCGGATGGCGTCCAGCACCGGGTAGTGGAAGTCGAGCATGTCGTCGCCGCCGTCACCGTAGATGTCGGCAATCAGCGGCCCCATCTGCAGCCAGATGCGGTACAGGATGCCCTGCAGAAACGGCATGCCGGCGATGTCAACCAGTGCGAAGTGAAAACGCTGGTTCAGGTCGCAGCCGCGCGCGGTGTCGCCGTCGGCCAGCGCCTGCTCGTTCTGCCGTACCAGGTCCTCCAGCAGCGCGATCTGATCGGCAGTGGCATTCTGCGCCGCCATCTCTGCGGCCAACCCTTCCAGCTTGATGCGGATGGCGCGGATCTCCAGATAGCGTTCTACCGTCATGTGCGGCACGCGGATGTCGCGCGCCGACTTCATCGCCAGCGCCTGTTCCTGTACCAGCCGCAGGATGGCATCACGCACCGGGGTGACGCTGGTGCCCAGCCGCGCCGCCAGCTCGCGGATCTTCAGCCGCTCGCCCGGCTTGAGCTTGCCCTGGATCAGGGCATTGCACAGCAGGTGGTAGACGGTGCTGCCGAGGTTGTCGTGTTCCAGCGTGTCCAGCGCGTCGGTCATGGTGGGGGGCCGTAGATTGAGTTGGCTGATTCTAGCATCGGCATTAGAAAATATGATGCATCAAACAAAAAACTGGGCGGCGCGGGCGGGGTGCAAGGTTGGCCGCATGGCTGGCCGGCCCGGTGCGGCCGCGCCCGGCGGCGACAGTCATTGCGCGGTGCAGAGCGGCGCTTGTAATTGAAAAATGCAACAAATATGATGCATCATAATTATGAAGTCGAGAAGTCGAGAAGTCGAGAAGTCGAGAAGTCGAGAAGTCGAGAAGTCGAGAAGTCGAGAAGTCGAGAAGTCGAGAAGTCGAGAAGTCGAGAAATCGAGAAATCGAGAAGTCGAGAAATCGAGAAGTCGAGAAATCGTGATGCCCCGGCATCGCCGCCAGTACCGCGCCGCCGGAATTGGCGCCGGGCTGCGCCGGGACCCGCGCCCAAGCAACCAGGAGTCTGCCATGCCGGATAAAAAGCGCTACATGCTGTTGACGGGGGCCAGCCGCGGCATCGGCCACGCCACCGTCAAGCTGTTCCAGGAACACAACTGGCACATCTTTACCGTGTCGCGGCAGCCGTTTTCCGAGGACTGCCGCTGGCCGTCGGCGCGCGCCAGCCATGTGCAGGCCGATCTGGCCGACCTGTCCTGCCTCGATGCGCTGGTGGCCGAGGTGCGCAGCCGGCTGCCGGATGGCGAGCTGCACGCGCTGGTGAACAATGCCGGCATTTCGCCCAAGGGGCCGCACGGTGCGCGGCTGGGCATTCTGGACAGCGATATGGACACCTGGGGTCGGGTGCTGAACGTCAATCTGGTGTCCACCGCGCTGCTGGCGCGGGCGCTGTTTCCGGAGCTGAAAAAAGGGCAGGGCAGCATCGTCAATGTCACCTCGATTGCCGGTTCGCGGGTGCATCCGCTTGCCGGCGTCGCCTACGCCGCGTCCAAGGCCGGGCTGGCGGCGCTGACCCGCGAGCTGGCGCATGAATTCGCGCCGCACGGCATCCGCGCCAATGCCATCGCCCCCGGCGAGATCGACACCGCCATCCTGTCGCCGGACACCGCCAAGATCGTGGAGCACGATGTGCCGATGCAGCGGCTGGGCACGCCGCACGAGGTGGCGGAGGCGATCTACTTCCTGTGCTCCAACCGTTCCTCCTATATCAATGGCTCGGAACTCCACATCAACGGAGGCCAGCATGTCTGACAGCGCCATCGACCAGCTGTTTTCCACCATGGGCAGCGCCACCACGCCCGAGGCCGCCAGCGAACTGCTGTGGCAGCACTACGGCCTGCGTGGCAGCGCCAGCGTGCTTAACAGCGAGCGCGACCAGAACTTTCACATCCACGGCGACGACGGCGCGCAGTATGTGCTGAAGCTGACCCACCCGGCGGAGGCGCGCGGCGTCACCGATTTCCAGACCCGCGCGTTGCTGCATGCCGCCAGCCGCGACCCGGCGCTGCCGATTCCGCGGGTGATGCCGCGGCTGGATGGCGCGCCGTATGCGGCGATTACCCTGCCGGATGGCACACAGCGGGTGCTGCGCCTGTTCAGCTATCTTGGCGGCCAACCTTTGCACCAGATCACGCGCAGCACTGCGCAGCGCCGCGATCTGGGGGCAACGCTGGCGCGGCTGGATCTGGCGCTCAGCGATTTTGAACACCCGTCCGCCGATCACGCGCTGCTGTGGGACATCCAGCACAGCGAGCGGCTGCAGCCGCTGCTGGCCGAGCTGCCGCCGGGGCCGCAAACCGACACCCTGGCGGCGTTCGTCGCGCATTTCCGGCGCGAGGTCCAGTCGGCGTTGGCCGGGCTGCGGCGGCAGGTGATCCACAACGACCTCAACCCCTACAACGTGCTGGTGGATGCGCAGGATCAGGTCACCACCCGCGGGCTGATCGACTTTGGCGACATGGTGCAGGCGCCGCTGATCTGCGAGCTGGCGGTGGCCTGTTCCTACCAGCTGTCCGCCACTGCCAACCCGCTGGACACCGCCGCCGAGCTGATTGCCGGCTACCACGCGCTGTACCCGCTGCAGCGCGAAGAAGTGCTGCTGCTGTACGAGTTGATCCTCACCCGGCTGTGCATGACGGTGACCATCACCGGCTGGCGCGCCAGCCGCTACCCGGAAAACAGGACCTACATCCTGCGCAACAACGGCCTGAGCTGGGACGGGCTGCAACGGCTGCAAGCCATTGGCCGCGAGCAGGCGCAGGCATTTTTGCTGCAGGTCTGCGGCATGAAAGGACAAGCATGAGCAGCAAGGACCAACGCATGGCCAATGCCTTCGACCCGGCGACCGCAGCCAGCCTGCCGGCGCGCGAGCAGGCGCTGATCCAGCGCCGGCAGCAGCTGCTGGGACAGGCCTACCGGCTGTTCTACGAGCAGCCGCTGCATGTGGTGCGCGGTGAGGGCGTGTGGCTGTACGACCCGGATGGCAACGCCTATCTGGACGTGTACAACAACGTCGCCTCGGTCGGGCACAGCCACCCGCGGGTGGTGGACGCCATCGCCCGCCAGGCGGCCACGCTGAACACCCACACCCGTTATCTCAACGACATCATCCTCGACTACGCCGAACGGCTGCTGGCGACGCTGCCGGCGGCCGTCAGTCAGGCGATGTTCACCTGTACCGGCAGCGAGGCCAACGATCTGGCGCTGCGGTTGGCGGCCAACTACAACGGCGCTGCCGGCGTGATCGTCACCAGCCATGCCTATCACGGCGTCACCAGCAGCGTGGCGGCGTGCTCGCCGGCCTTCGGCCACAACGTGCCGCTGGGCGTGCAGGTGCGCACCGTGCCGGCGCCCGACGCCTATCGCTACCCGGACGAGGACGTGGGGGCGCGTTTCACCCGCCACGTCGAGCAGGCGATTGCCGATTTGCAGCGGCACGGCATCCAGCCGGCGGCGCTGCTGGTGGATACGCTGTTTACCAGCGACGGCGTGTTTGCCGAGCCGGCGGGCTTTCTCGCCGGTGCCGTCGACGCGATCCGCGCCGCCGGCGGGCTGTTCATCGCCGACGAAGTGCAGGCCGGCTTCGCCCGCAGCGGCAGCCACTTCTGGGGTTTCCAGCGCCACGGCGTCACCCCGGACATCGTCACCATGGGCAAGCCGATGGGCAACGGCCACCCGATTGCCGGGCTGGCGGCACGGCCGGAGATCATCGACGCCTTCGGCCGAAGGGTGCGCTACTTCAATACCTTTGGCGGCAACCCGGTGTCGTGCGCCGCCGGTCTCGCGGTGCTGGACATCATCCGCGACGAGGGCCTGCAGCAGAACGCGCGCGACACCGGCGCCTATCTCAAGGCCGGCTTCGAAAGGTTGGCCGCAAGGCATGAGCTGATCGGCGATGTGCGCGGCGCCGGTTTCTTCCTCGGTGTGGAGCTGGTCAGTGATCGCGCCAGCAAGGCGCCGGCCACGGCGGAAACCGGCCGCATCGTCAACGCGCTGCGCCAGCGCCGCATCCTGCTCAGCGCCACCGGCCCGGCCGGCAACATCCTCAAGCTGCGGCCGCAGCTGCCGTTTTCGCGTGCCAACGCCGACCAGTTGCTGGCCACGCTGGACGAGGTGCTGGCCGGGCTGTAGCCGAGGGACGGCGCTGGAGTGGCGGCGGCGCCGGAAAGCCGGGCGTCCCCGTTGCCGGTTCGGGCGGGGGCGCCACTCCCTTAAAACGTCCCCACGGGGGACAAAGGGATTTGTTCGCCGAGCTTCGCGGACAAGAACTGGGCCAGTTTGTAAACCAGTTGCGCCTGCGCTTTCACCACATCGCTCACCTGGCTACCGGTCACGGCTTCCTTGGCGTGAAACACCCCGGTCAGCAACGGCCGCTCCTGTCCCTTGGCCTGCAGGCGCCAGCCCGTCTCTAGCTCGGCCTCCTTGCCGGGGGCCAGCCGGAACACTCTCACATCAAGCAGGAGCGAAAAATCGGTCCGCCCCAGGCCGGGTTGCGGCCAAGCGTACACGGTGCCCAGGCCTGACTGGCGCGACAAATCCAGGGCTAGCGCCTGCGCGAGCAGCCGCGGCAGACTGGCGACCCAGCGCTGCTCCTCGGCCAGCAGCAAGCGGCCATCCGCCTGTTCCAGCACCAGCTGGGGATGGTCGACGCCAGCGGGCAAGGTCACCGGCCCTACCAGCAGGCTGGCACCGGAAGTCAGCTTGCCCGGCGCCGGTGCGATGGCGGGGAGGTCATGGAAGGTGGCTGGCACGGAGGCACAGCCCGCTAGCACCAGGACAAGCAGGAATGCGAATCGGCATTTCATCGGGCGTCTCCTTGCTTGCCGCGGATCAGCGCTTCGGGATGACGGTCGAGATAATCGACCAGGGCACGGACACTGCGTGCGGTTTCGCTGACCTCAAGCGCGGCGTTGCGCATGTCCTGCTGCAGCGGCGAGTCGGCCTGCAGCACTTGCTGGGTGTCGTCCAGCGTCTTTTGCAGCTTGTCCAGCGTTTGCGTGGCCTGCGGCAGCATCTTGTCGTCGATGTTGCCCATCAGTTGGCGGGTGGCGGCCAGCATGCCGCGCAACTCGTGAACGGACTGGTCCAGCCCGGCGCTGATGGATTCCAGCGGCATCTTGTCCAGCTTGTGGGCAATGCGTTGCATCATGGCCTGCAGCTCTTCCAGATCGCCAGGGATGGTCGGCATCACGTCCATGTTCTGTTCGTGTCCCAGTTGTGCCGGCCTGGCGTTGCGGAAGAAGTCCAGCGCCACGAACAGCTGGCCTGTAATCAGGCTGCCGGAACGCAACTGGGCGCGCAGGCCGTTTGCCACCATTTGCTTGAGCGACAGTTGCTGGCGAAGGCTGCGCTCCTTGTCGAGATTGCTCGACATGGCCAGCAACCGGCTGGGGAAGATGCGCACATCCACCAACATGTTGAAGTCCTTGCGCGCCTTGTCCTGCTCCAGGCCGATGGCCGTCACCTCGCCAATGACAATGCCACGGAAGTCCACCGGCGCCCCCACGGAGAGGCCACGCACCGACTGCTGGAATTTGAGCCGTATCGGATACACCTCGTGATCCGCCGTGCGCATGGCCACATCGCGGGTTTCCGCCAGACCGAATACCGCGCCTGCTGCGGCGGGCTGCGCGTTCTCGTCAGAAGATGGCGACTCGAAGGCGATGCCGCCCAGCGCGATGGCCGTCAGGGACTGTGTATTCACCTTGAGCCCGTTGGCGGAAACGGAAAGGTCGACGCCGCTGGCGTGCCAGAAGCGGGTATCCGGCACCACGAAGCGGTCGTAGGGGGCGTTGATGAAGACGGTGAGGTCCAATCCCTGCCCACTCTTGTCCAGCGCGTAGGCGACCACTTGTCCTACCGGTACCCGGCGGAAGTACACCGGGGCGCCGATGTCCAGCGAGCCCAGATCGGCGGATTTCAGCACGAACTGCCTGCCCGGCAGGTCTCCGGTGATGATGGGGGGGACTTCCAGGCCGTTGAAACGCTGGCTGCTGGTCTTGCTCCGCCCCGC
The DNA here is from genome assembly GCF_014652475.1 of Vogesella alkaliphila. Classification (GTDB taxonomy): domain Bacteria; phylum Pseudomonadota; class Gammaproteobacteria; order Burkholderiales; family Chromobacteriaceae; genus Vogesella; species Vogesella alkaliphila. The sequence goes on from NZ_BMYW01000001.1 coordinate 68,905, forward strand.
GTCCATGCCGATATAGGCGCCGGACAGCAGGGTGCCAAGACCGGACACGCTGCCGCCGGCGATGCGCGGCCGGACGATCCAGAAGCGGCTGTCGCTGGTGAGATAGGGCTCGGCCTCCTTGCTTATCTGCGCGGTGGCGATAATGCTCTTGCGGTCCTCGCTCACTTTGACCGAGGTCACCTCGCCGATGTCCACATCCCTGTACTTGATGCGCGTCTTGCCCGCCTCCAGTCCTTCGGCGTTGCGAAAGGCGATGGTAATGGTGGGGCCGCGCGACAGGATGGCTTGCACGGTCAGGTAGCCGCCTATCAGTGCGGCCACCACCGGGATCAGCCACACCAGCGAGGGCGACCAGCGCCGTCGTTCCTCCAGCCTGGCCTGCGGCAATGCCTGTTGCACCGGCTCGTCCGGCGCGTCGTCACGCTTGTCGATCATCATTTACCTCGATGGAGTCCCAGATGAGCCTGGGGTCGAAACACATGGCGGACAGCATGGTGAGCACCACTACCGCGCCGAAGGCCACGGCGCCGGGGCCGGCCTTGATGCTGGCCAGCGACTGCAGCTGCACCAGCGACACCAGCAGCGCCACAACATAAATATCCAGCATCGACCACGGGCCGATGGCTTCCAGTAAGCGGTACAGCCGCGTGCGTTGCCGTGGTGCCCAGCGCGAGCGGCACTGTACGGTGACCAGCAACAGCAGCATGGCCAGAATCTTGAGCAGCGGTACCAGCACGCTGGCAATGAAGACCACCAGCGCCAGCGGCCAGGAGCCGCTTTGCCAGAGGAACACCACGCCACTCATGATGGTGTCGCTCTGCGTACCGGACAGCATGGCGGTTTCCATGATGGGCAGCAGATTGGCCGGCAGATAACAGATGATGGCCGCCAGCAGGAGGGCCCAGGCGTATTCCACGCTGCGCTTCTTGCGCGCGCTCACCTCGGCGCCGCAACGCGGGCAGACGGCCGTCGCACCGGGACGCTCATCCACGCCCCGGCACAGCAGGCCGCAAGCGTGGCAATGCCACCAGCCGCGCGCGGCGGCGGAATTCAGCGGATAGCGCGACACGCTTCGTATCGCTCCCATAGCAAGGCCGCGTCGAAGCGGCTGGCACTGGTGGCCAGCAGCACGATCAGCACGAAGAACGACCACAGCCCGATGCCGGGATGCACCTGGGCCAGATGGGCCAACTTGACCAGCGACACCAGCACGCCGAGCAAGAACACTTCCACCATCCCCCAGGGGTGCACGATCCGGACCGCGCGCATCACGCGAGGGAAGCCGTACGGCACACGGCCCAGCGTCAATGGCAGCAAGAGGTAGAGCAGGGCCAGCAGCTCGATGCCCGGCAACAGCACGCCGGTGAACAGCACCAGCATGGCCACCGGCAGCATGTCCTGGTGCATCAGCTGTGAGACGGTGCCCAGCAGCGTGGTGGCGGTGCGCACTCCGCCCGCCTCCAGTCCCACCACGGGAAACAGATTGGCCAGCGCGAAGACGAACAGGGTGGCCAATACCAGCGCCAGCGAGGTCTGCGGCTGATCACCCGGCGCACGATGCAGCAGCGCGCCGCAGCGGCAGCAGACCACGTTTTGCGTGACGGCAACCGGCAGCACCTGCAGCAAGTCACATTCGTGGCAAACGGTCCTGGCGTGATGATGCGTGTCGTTTTTACTGTTTGACATCATTGGATGTTGGGCTTTTTTTGAAAAGCGGGCAGCAGATAAGACCCATTCAGATGACTGTCGCGAATGGCTTATTTGGCGAGCGCTCTCGTTGGTCTTTTTCCATGGAGTCGATCAGTAAGTCCAGCGCCGCGCTGGAGACCTTGAAAATGCCATGATAGGGCTGGGTTAATTCCAGTATCAGGAAATTTGTACTGGCAACGGCCAGCGACCCCATGAACAGCAGAAAAATGGAAAACAAGCTGGCTTCGCCGGTACAGCCATATAGGAAAAACAACAGGCATGCCCAGCCAAAAATGATAAAGAGCAACAATGACGGAACCTGGTTCGACAGATTCCTGATGATGTTGGATTGAATCGTTACAAAGTTACTGGAAAGTTGCCGGATGGCATTAATGTCATCGTGCGTTGCGCCGGGCAGGCTTTCTGCGATCTTGTTGATCTCGATCATGCCATCGATATCGTCGGAAAGATTGGCATAGCCTACCTTTTTCCAGTGCATGCCGTTCTTTTCCGGCCAGTAGCGACAATGCAGTGCGATGACAATTTCACTCAGGATGTGGCGAGAGGCATTGTCTTTGGCCTGGAGTCTCTTTAGCAACAGGTCCAGGTTGGCCAGGACGGTGACGAGCGAATTCAGGTCTGCCTGATGGCCGTTAAAGGCATTGTAGGATGACGACACCAGCAAACCCAGTACGATGGCGAATAGCGTGCCAACCAGTCCCGATATGGAACGAGCCATGTCTGTCGGAAAATCCATCTCGGGCGGGATGAAGTCATGAACGGAGATGCCTAGAATTGCGAAAAAAAGCACCATAAGCGCAACCATGGCACAGCGGCTCAGTGTACTCATAAACCACCCGTCTTGTTTTATCGTTAAAAATCCTGGTTGCTTCATTCCGGTCTGAAGCCAGGTTGCCGGCAGCAGTCAGCGGCCATGTTCATATTGAACCGAGACTGGAAGGCATTGAATATTACGGCTCGTTTCGGCAAGGGATATTCAATTTTCTCATGGGCTGTCGACAATGCCGTGTCGCGCAATCTCGCAATATTTCGCGCAATGATCACCATCCTGAAAATATGAAAAGGCATTGCCGCTGGCCGTGGCGATGGCGGAAAAACAGACTGCGGATGCGGCCCAGCATCGGTCGTGTCACCGGCCGGTGGAAGCACAAGTCGGCAGGCTTTCCAAAGAGGGGCGCTGACGTCAGCACTCGGCGTGTCCGCTTGTCCCGTCATTCGTTAAATAACTATACCGTATGGTAAAATTATGTTGGCAAAGCGGGATGGCTGTCAAGGTCTGGTCAAGGCCGGTCCGGTAGCAAGAACATGGCGTGGCAAGGTGGCGGGTTTGTGCCGGCAACGGCGGCCAGCCGGCCACCGCCAGCAGGTTCGTCCGGTGGCGATGACGGCCTCAGCCGCCCAGCAGCGCCAGCACTTCCTCGTCTTCCACCTGCGGGAAGTGACGGTAGAACTGGCCGACGGCCTGGAAGTAGTACGGCGCGTGCAGGCAGACCACCTCGTCGGCCTGCGGGCGGACCAGCTCCAGCGCGTCGGGCGAGGCCACCGGCACGGCGCAGACCAGCCGGGCCGGCTTTTGGTGGCGCAGCGCGTGCAGCGCCGCCAGCATGGTGGCGCCGGTCGCCAGGCCGTCGTCGACCACGATCACCACCCGGCCGGCGGGGTTCCGTGGCGGCCGGATCGGGGTATAGCTTTGCCGCCGCGCGCGGATGGTCGCCAGCTGGGCCTGGGTCTCGCGCTCGATGTAGTCCTGGTCGGCCCCCATCGCCGTTGCGTAGGGCGTCACGTAACGCCAGCCGCTTTCATCGACGGCGCCGATGGCGGTTTCCGCGTGGCGCGGCGAGCGCAGCTTGCGCACCAGCACGACATCCAGCTCCCCGTCCAGCTCGTCGGCGAGCAGTTTGGCCATCGGCACCGCGCCGCGCGGGATGGCCAGCAGCAGCGGGTGCCGGCCCCGGTAGGCGTGCAGCCGTGCGGCCAGCTGGCGCGCGGCATCGTCTCGGTCTTCAAACATGGTCCTGTCCGTCCGGGGTGGTGGCGCGTCCGGGCTGCAGCAGCTCGATCCTGAAATCGCTCTCGAATGGCGGCACGTGGCACTCGATGATGTCGGTCGGCGCGATCTCCAACCGGGCGCCGACCACGTCGGCGGCCAGCGGCAGGCAGCGGCCGGCCCGCTCCACCAGCACCGCGACGCGGATGGCAGCCGGCTGTTTCTGCACCAGATAGGCCAGCACCTTCAGGATGGAGTGGCCGGTGTAGAGCACGTCGTCCACGACCAGCAGGGTGTAGCCGGACAGGTCCAGCGTCGCGTGCTGCGCCTGTTCGGTGAGCTGCGTTTCCGGGTGCAGCAGGGTGAGGTCGTCGGCGTAGCGCTTGACCAGCAGGTCCAGCCGCAAGGGCGGCGCCATGCCGTGCATCGCGATCAATCGCTCGGTGAGCAGGTCGGCCAGCGGCGCGCCACGGCGGCGGATGCCGATCACCGCCACCCGCTGCCGGCCGCGCAGCAAGCCGGCGCAGTGTTCGGCCATGTTGTCGAGCAGCACGGCCAGCTGCGCCTCGTCGAACAAACAGGTTCGTAAACCGGGAGTCATGGCGGGTGTCACCTCGCGGCAAGTGGGCGTCCGCGTCCGCGGCCGCATCGAAAAGGTTGGCCGCAAGCGCGGCAGCGTCCTTGCCGGTGCGGGGTCGGTGCGGCTTGCCCTGTGTATAGCAAGCACCCCGGCCGCGGGCAAGCCGGCATCGGACGGCGCCGGCCCGGTCGCCGCCGGCGCGCATTGCGGTCCGCATGACGCCCCCTTATAAAGAACCTAGCGGCCAGATTGCCCTCCACGGGCCGCCAGCAGCCAGGAGACGTGTCATGCCGCAGCAGCCGGACCATGCCCTGATACACAAGCCCGCGTCGCTGCGGCCAGATCCCAATCTGGCCGATTACGTGCAGACCGCCGCGCGGTTCAACTGGGACGATGCGGCCAAGCTGCTGGACGGCCTGCCGGGCGGCGCGGGGCTGAACATCGCCTACGAGGCGGTGGACCGCCACCTGGCGCACGGCCGTGGCGACAGGATCGCCTTGCGCTGGCTGGGCAAGAGCGGCGCGCGGCGCGAGCTGAGCTACGCCGATCTGGCGCAGGCCAGCAACCGTTTTGCCAACGCGCTGCACGACCTGGGCGTGCAGCCGGGCGAGGGCGTGTTCCTACTGCTGGGTCGGCTGCCGGAGCTGTACGTGGCGCTGCTGGGCGCGCTCAAGGCGCGCTGCGTGGTCACGCCGCTGTTCTCGGCCTTCGGCCCGGAGCCGATCGCCACCCGCGCCGAGATGGGCGATGCGCGCGTGCTGGTCACCACGCCGGAGCTGTACCAGCGCAAGGTGCAGGGGCTACGCCAGCGGCTGTCCGGCCTGCGGCAGGTGATCGTGGTGGGCGAGGCGCCCGCCGGCGACGCCAGCCTGCACGGCTGGGACGCACTGCTGGCGGCCGCCAGCCCGGACTACACCATCGCCCCCACCGACCCGGAATCCGTCAGCCTGCTGCACTTCACCAGCGGCACCACCGGCAAGCCCAAGGGCGCCATGCACGTGCACGCGGCGGTGCTGGCGCACGCGGTGACCGGCCGCTACGCGCTGGACCTGCACGACGATGACGTGTACTGGTGCACCGCCGACCCGGGCTGGGTGACCGGCACCAGCTACGGCGTCATCGCGCCGCTGGTGTGCGGCGTGAGCAATGTGGTGGTGGAGGCGGAGTTCGACGCACAGAGCTGGTACCGCGTGCTGGCCGAGGAGCGCGTCACGGTGTGGTACACCGCGCCCACCGCCATCCGCATGATGATGAAGCTGGGCGCGGAGGCGCTGCAGGGCTTTGAGTTGTCGGCGCTGCGCTTCATGGCCAGCGTGGGCGAGCCGCTGAACCCGGAGGCGGTGCTGTGGGGGCAGCAGGCGTTCGGCCTGCCGTTCCACGACAACTGGTGGCAGACCGAGACCGGCGGCATCATGATCGCCAATTACGCCGCCATGGACATCAAGCCCGGTTCCATGGGCAAACCGCTGCCCGGCATCACCGCCGCCATCGTGCAGCGCGACAGCAGCGGCCTGCGGCTGATCGACACGCCGGACACCGACGGCGAGCTGGCGCTGAAAACACCATGGCCATCGATGATGCGCGGCTACCTGCACGAGGACGAGCGCTACCGCAAATGCTTTGTCGACGGCTGGTACCTGACCGGCGACCTGGCGCGGCGCGATGCCGACGGCTACTACTGGTTTGTCGGCCGCGCCGATGACGTGATCAAGTCGTCCGGCCACCTGATCGGCCCGTTCGAGGTGGAAAGCGCGCTGCTGGAGCACCCGGCGGTGGCCGAGGCCGGGGTGATCGGCATCCCCGACCCGATGGCCGGCGAAGTGGTGAAGGCCTTCGTGGCGCTGAAGCCGGGCTTCGCCCCGGACGAGGCGCTGCGCAGCGAGCTCTTGGGCCACGCCCGCAAGCGGCTGGGCGCGGCGGTCGCGCCCAAGCAGATCGAGTTCCGCAACAACCTGCCCAAGACCCGCAGCGGCAAGATCATGCGCCGCCTGCTGAAGGCGCGCGAGCTGGGGCTGCCGGAGGGCGATCTGTCCACCCTGGAAAGCGACGAAAAGTGAGGGCCGCCCGATGAGCGACAAACTGCACCTGGACCGTGCCGGTCTGCACCGCTTGTACCGGGAGATGCAGCGCATCCGCCGTTTCGAGGCGCGCTGCGTCGCCCTGTACCAGGCGCAGCAGATACGCGGCTTCCTGCACCTGTACGACGGGCAGGAGGCGGTGGCGGTGGGCGTGATGTCGGCGCTGGACGCCGGCGACGCGGTGCTGGCGACCTACCGCGAGCACGGACACGCGCTGGCCAAGGGCGTGCCGATGGACGCGCTGATGGCGGAGATGCTGGGCAAGGAGCAGGGCTGCTGCCGTGGCCGCGGCGGCTCCATGCACCTGTTTGATCAGTCGCGGCGCTTCTACGGCGGCAACGCCATCGTCGGCGGCGGGCTACCGCTGGCGGTGGGCATCGCGATGGCGGACAAAGCGCTGCGCCCGGGGGCGGTGACGGCGTGCTTCTTTGGCGAGGGCGCGGTGGCCGAGGGCGCGTTTCACGAAAGCCTGAACCTGGCGGCACTGTGGCAGCTGCCGCTCTTGTTCGTGTGCGAAAACAACCTGTACGCGATGGGGGTGCCGCTGGCCGAGTCCGACGCCCAGCCCGAGGTCTACCGCAAGGGCGCCGCCTACCGCGTGGCGGCGGCGCAGGTGGACGGCATGGATCCGGTCAAGGTGGCGGCTGCGGCCAGGCTGGCGGTGGCGGAACTGCGCGTCGGGCGCGGCCCCTACCTGCTGGAGTGCCGCACCTACCGCTACCGCGCGCACTCCATGTTCGATACCCAGGCCTACCGCGGCAAGGACGAAGTGGACAAGTGGCGCCAGCTGGACCCGATCGCCCGGCTGCAGGACTGGCTGCTGGCCAACCGGCAGATCAGCGCGGAAGAGCTTGCCGGCATCGATGCCGGCATCGGCGCCGAGATCGACGCGGCGGTGGCGTTTGCCGAGGCCGGCACGCCGGAGCCGCTGGCCGAGCTGACCCGCTTCGTGCTGATGGACAGCGTGGTGCAGGAGCAGACGCCATGAGTACCATCACCTATCGCGAAGCCTGCCGTCAGGCGATCCGTGCGGCACTGCAGGCCGACCCGCGCTGCTTTGTCATGGGCGAGGACGTGGGCCGCTACGGCGGTTGCTACGGTGTCACCAAGGGCCTGCTGGAGGAGTTCGGCCCGCAGCGCATCCGCGACACCCCGCTGGCGGAAAACGGCATCGCCGGCGCCGGCGTGGGCGCGGCGCTGGCCGGGCTGCGGCCGATCGTCGAAATCATGACCTGCAACTTCAGCCTGCTGGCGCTGGACCAGATCATGAACAACGCCGCCAGCCTGGCGCACATGTCCGGCGGGCAGTTCGCCGTGCCGCTGGTGATCCGCATGGCCACCGGCGGCGGCCGCCAGCTGGCGGCGCAGCACTCGCACAGCCTGGAAGGCTGGTACGCGCACATTCCGGGGCTGAAGGTGCTGGTGCCGGCCACGGTGGAAGACGCCCGCCACATGTTGGCCGCAGCACTGGCCGACCCCAACCCGGTGCTGATCTTCGAGCACATCGTGCTGTACAACGCCGAAGGCGAGCTGGATGAGGCAGTCAGCGCCGTGGACATCGAGCATGCCAAAGTGCGCCGCAGCGGCACCGACATCAGCCTGGTGACCTACGGCAACAGCCTGCCCAAGTGCCTGGCCGCCGCCGACGAACTGGCCACAGCCGGCATCCAGGCCGAGGTGATCGACCTGCGCGTGTTGCGGCCGCTGGACAGTGCCACCGTCATCGCATCGGTGCGCCGTACCCACCGCTGCCTGATCGTGGACGAAGGCTGGCGCAGCGGCTCCATCTCCGCCGAGATCGCCGCCCGCGTCGCCGACGAGGCGCTGTACGAGCTGGATGCGCCGCTGCGGCGGGTGTGCAGCGCCGAGGTGCCGGTGCCATACGCGGCGCACATGGAAGCCGCGGCGCTGCCGCAGGTGGCGGACATCGTGGCCGCCGCCCGCGCGCTGGTGTCGCCGGCGGGGTAGCGCAGATGGCCGACTTCCTGATGCCCTCGCTGGGCGCCGACATGGAGACCGGCAAGCTGGTGCAGTGGCTGGTCAAGCCCGGCGACCGCGTCAAGTTCGGCGACGTGGTGGCGGTGGTGGAGACGCACAAGGGCGCCATCGACGTAGAGATCTTCCTCGATGGCGTTATCGACAACCTGGCGCCGCTGGATCAGGAGGTGCCGGTGGGGACCGTGCTGGCCACGGTGCGGCAGAGCGGGGAAACCGCCGCACCGGCTGTGGCGGCCGTTGCTCCGGCAGCTGTTGCCGCACCGGTGCCAGTCATTACGGAGGTCAGCGCAGAGCCCGCCCGCTCTGCGGCCAACGTTGGCCGCATCCGCATCAGCCCGGCGGCGCGGCAGCGGGCGCAGCAGCTGGGCGTGGAGTTGGCGGCGCTGGCCGGGCGCGGGACAGGCGAGGGCGGCGCCGTCTGCCTGCGCGACGTCGAAGCGGCCGTGTCCAGACACCCGGCAGAGGCGACCGCCGCGACCGGCAGCGACGTGCATCGCGGTTTCGACCCGGCGCAGATGCGGCAGGCCATCGCGGCGGCGATGGGCCGCTCCAAGCGCGAGATCCCGCACTACTACCTGACCGACAGCATCGACTTCGGCGCCGCCGCGCAGTGGCTGGCGGCCTGGAACGCCGAGCGGCCGCCCGAGCAGCGGCTGCTGCCGGCGGTATTGCTGCTCAAGGCCTGCGCGCGGGCCTTGCTGGCGTATCCGCAGTTCAACGGCTTTTATGAGGACGGCGGCTTTCGGGCCGCGGCGGGCATCCATCCCGGCTGGGCCGTCTCGCTGCGCGGCGGCGGGCTGGTCGCCCCGGCCATCCACGACGCGGACCGGCAGACCCTGCCGCAGCTGATGACCGCCATGCGCGATCTGGTGCAGCGGGCGCGGGCGGGCAGCCTGCGCAGCTCGGAGCTGGCCGACCCGAGCATCACCCTGACCAACCTCGGCGAGCGCGGCGCCGAGAGCGTGCTGGGCGTGATCTACCCGCCGCAGGTCGCCATCATCGGCTTCGGCCGGGTACAGCCGCGGCCGTGGGTGGTGGACGGGCAGCTGGCGGTGCGCCCGCTGCTGAATGTGAGCCTGGCCGCCGACCACCGCGTGACCGACGGCCACCTGGGCGGGCAGCTGCTGGCCGGCATCGGCGATGCGCTGCAGCACCCGGACACGCTATGAACGCGGCACAAGGAGACGAGGCATGGACAAGGACGAGGTGATGGCGCTGGTCGGCAAGGTGCTGGCCGGCATCGCCCCAGAGGCCGATCTGGCCGGGGTCGGCGACGACGAGGACCTGCGCGCGGCGCTGGATCTGGACTCGATGGATTTTCTCAACCTCATCATCGGCCTGAGCCAGGGCAGCGGGGTGGCGATCGCCGAGAAGGACTACCCCAGGCTGTTTACGCTGCAGGGCATCCGGGATTACCTGTCCGCCTAGCTGGCCGGCCGCGCCGCTGGCCGTTGCGGCCAACCTTGGCGCTCCGTTGCCGGCCGCGTCGCCCAGCGGCAGGGCTGGCCAGGCGGCTGCGACCGCCTCACGCCCGCTGCACCAGGGCCGACAGCACGAAGCAGGTGTTGATGTTCTGCACGCCGGGCAGGGTGCTGATCTGGCTCCAGATCTGGTTGATGCGCTCGTGGGAGTCGGCCTCCAGCCGCACCATCAGGTCAATCTCGCCGCTGAGGATGGCGCAGTCCACCACCTCCGGGATCTTGGCGATGACGCTGGTGACATCGGCGCCGCGCATGCGGTCCTTGCGGTACACCAGCATCACCGCGCGTACCGAGTGCGCGTTGCCGTTGCCGGCGCGGCGGATGGTGTAGCCGGCGATCACCTTCTGGCCTTCGAGGCGGTCGATGCGTTGCCGTACCGACTGCCGCGACAGGCCCAGCCGCGTGGCCAGCGTCGCCAGCGGGATGCGGGCGTCGGCAGTCAGTTCGTCGAGGATGTGCTGGTCGAGTGCGTCGAGTTTCATGGTCGGGTCAGCTCCGGAACGGGCGGCGGTGCCGCCCGCTGGGGGTCACAGTGTGGCAAGCGCCTGCAGCACGTCGCGCTTCAGGTCTTCGACATGCTCGATGCCGACCGAGTAGCGGACGAAGTTGAGCGGGATGTCGGCGGCCTGCATCTGCGCCGGGCTCATGGTGCCGGCCCACATCGCGGCGGTGTGGATGGCCAGCGAGTCGACGCCGCCGAGGTTGCCGGCGTTGTGCGGGATCTGCAGCGCGGCGACGAAGCGCTCGGCCTCGGCGTAGCCGCCACGCACACCGAACGCCACCACGCCGCCGTAGCCCTGCATCTGCGTGCGCGCCAGCTCGTGCTGCGGGTGGCTCTCCAGCCCCGGGTAGTACACGCGCTCGACCTGCGGCTGCTGCTCCAGGAAGCGGGCCAGCGCCAGCGCATTGGCGTTGATGCGCTCGACGCGCATCGGCAGCGTGCGCAGGCCGCGCAGCAGCAGCCAGGCGTCCATCGGCGACAGCACCGCGCCCAGCGTGATGTGGGTGTGCCAGATTTCCTCGGCCAGCGCCTTGCTGGTGCAGATCACGCCGCCGCTCATGTCGTGGTGGCCGCCCAGGTATTTGGTGGCGCTGTGGATCACGATGTCCACCCCCAGATCATGCGGGCGCTGGTTGATCGGCGAGGAGAAGGTGTTGTCGGCCATGGTCAGGATGCCGTGTGCGCGGGCCACGCGGGTGACGGCGGCGATGTCGGTCAGCATCAGCACCGGGTTGACCGGGCTTTCCAGCAGGATCAGCCGGGTGTTGGGGCGGATCGCCGCTTCGAAGGCGGCGGCGTCTTCCTGTTCCACCAGTGTCACCTCGATGCCGAAGCGCGGCAGCATGTCGTCCAGCAGCTTGCTGCTGCTCATGTAGTGCCGGCGCTGGCCGATGACGTGGTCGCCGGCCTTGACCAGCGCCAGCACCGTGGTGGCGATGGCGCCCATGCCGGAGGCGGTCACCAGCGCCGTCTCGGTGCCCTCCAGCTGCGCCATCACGGTTTTCACCCGTTCGTGCACCGGGTTGCCGTAGCGGGTGTAGTTGCGCGGGTGCTGCGGCTCGCTGGACATCGCGATGAACTCGGCGCTGTCCTCGGCCTTGAACACCGCCGAGTAGTGGATGGCCGGCGCGACGCCCTTTTCGCTGCTGAGGTCGGCATCGGCATGAATCACCATGGTTTCCAGTTGATAGTCCATATTGTTCTCGCTGGGTTGGTTGCGCGCGGACGGGGTCAGCGCAGTTGGTGTCGGTTCAGGCACGCCTCGCCGTATCTGGTCAGCAGCGACAGCACGGCGGCGATCACGATGTAGAGCAGGCCGGCCAGCAGCAGCGCGTCGGTGGTGTAGGACTCGATCGACAGCCGCCGCGCCACGCCGGTGAGGTCGAGCACGGTGATGGTGCTGGCCAGCGCGGTGGACTTCAGCTGCAGCACGATCTCGTTGCCCAGCGTCGGTGCCGAGATGCCGATGGCGCGCGGCACCACGATGTACCAGGTGACCATCAGCCGGCTCATGCCGAAGGCGGTGGCGGCTTCCTTTTCGCCGGCCGGCACGCCGAGGATGCCGCCGCGGATGTCTTCCGCCATGTAGGCCGCCAGGTTCAGCGTCAGCGCCAGTAGCGCGCAGGGGAAGGCGTCGCCGACCAGCAGCCACAGTGCGGAGTCGCGCACCCACTCGAACTGGGCCAGGCCGTAGTAGAGGATGAAGATCTGCACCAGCAGCGGCGTGCCGCGAAACGCGGACATGAACAGGCGGCTGGGCAGCGCGATCCAGCGCCGCGGCGAGCTGCGCGCCACCGCCAGCGGCACCGCCAGCGCGAAGCCGAGCACGCAGGAGAGCAGCAGCAACTGCAGCGAAATCCACAGTCCGTCGAGCAGCGCCGGCCACGATTGGCTCAGCAGCGAAACAAGTTGGTCCATGAGGGTTCCTTTCACGCCGGGCTGGCATAGCCGCGGTTGGCGCGTTTTTCAAAGTAGGCAAACGCGGGGTTGGAGACGGCCAGCAGCAGCAGGTAGACCACCGCCACTGCGGCGTAGAACACGAAGGGCTGCTTGGTGAACTGCGCGGCGATGCTGGCCTTGCGCAGCATGTCCTCCAGCCCGACGATCGACACCAGCGAGGTGTCCTTCAGCAGGTTCTGCCACATGTTGTTGAGGCTGGGCAGGCAGATGCGCCACGCCTGCGGCAGCTGCACGCACCAGAAGATCTGCCAGCGCGACAGGCCGTAGGAGCGCGCCGCCTCCAGCTGCCCCCGGGGGACCGCCAGGAAGGCGCCGCGGAACACCTCGGACGCGTAGGCGCCGAACACCAGCGCCAGCGCCACCACGCCGCCGGCGAACGGGCTGAGGCTCAGCGTGCCGGCGAAGTGGGTGTTGATCAGGTTGGACAGGCCGAAGTAGCAGATCAGCAGGATCAGGAATTCGGGAATGCCGCGCAGGACGTTGCTGACCAGATAGGCGGCCTGCCGCAGCCAGGGCAGCGCCGACATCTTGGCGGCGGCGCCGGCCAGCCCCAGCAGCAGGCCGAAGCAGAGCGAGGTGAACGCCAGTTCCAGGGTCAGGCCGGCGCCTTCCAGCAGCTGGGCGCTGTAGTCGAGTAGTGCAGCCATGGGGAGTCTCCAGTGCGGGCCGCCGTGCAGGCGGCCCGTCGGGTGGGGTTATTGCGGCAGGATGCTGAACGGGAAGTAGCGCTTGTTGACGGTCTGGAAGTAGCCGTTCTGGTGCACGCCGAGAATGGCCAGGTCGAACTGCGCCTTGAGTTGGCTGTCGCCCTTGCGCACGGCGATGGCGGTGCCGGCGCCGAAGATCGCGTCGTCGCTGATGGCCTGGCCGGCAAAGGCGAAGCCCGCCTGCTGGCCACCCTTGGCCAGCCAGTCGTGGGCCACGGTGCTGTCGGCGAACACCGCCTGGATGCGGCCGGACTCCAGATCCAGCCAGGCCGAGTCCAGCGACTGGTAGACCTTGACGTTGATGCCGCTGCTGCTGGTCGGCAGGCGGTTGCGGAAATAGCTTTCATGGGTGGAGGCGGTCTGCACGCCGACGGTCTTGCCGCGCAGCGTGGCCGGCTGGTGGCTGATGCCGCTGCCTTTCTTCGCCACCAGGTGCACCGGCGCGGTGGTGAAGATGCGGCTGAAGTCCACCGACTTTTCCCGCTCCGCGGTGCGCGACATCTGCGCCAGCACCGCATCGATCTGGCGCGCCTTCAGCGCCGGGATCAGCGCGTCGAAGTCCATGGTCACCCACTGACAGGTCACCTTCATCGAGGCGCACATCTTGTTGCCGATTTCGATCTCCATCCCCTGCAGCTTGCCGGAGGCGTCCTTGTATTCGAACGGGGCGTAGTCGGCGAGGGTGCCGATGCGCACCACCTGCTGTGCGTGGGCGGTGCTGATCAGGGTCAGGGCGGTAAGGGCGGAGAACACGAGCTTTTTCATGGCGATTTCCTTTGGGTGGGGACGGCAATCACAGAATGCTGGACAGGAATTTCTGGAACCGGGGCGACTGCTGGCGGGTGAACACTTCGTCGGGGCAGCCGTCTTCTTCGATCTTGCCCTGGTGCACGAACACCACGCGGCTGGCGACCTCGCGCGCGAAGCCCATCTCGTGGGTGACCACCAGCATGGTGCGGCCGTCCTCGGCCAGCGCGCGCATCACCTTCAGCACCTCGCCCACCAGCTCCGGGTCCAGCGCCGAGGTCGGCTCGTCGAACAGCAGCACTTCCGGGTCGGTGGCCAGCGCGCGGGCGATGGCCACCCGCTGCTGCTGGCCGCCGGAGAGCTGGCCGGGGTAGGCGTGGCGCTTGCCGGCCATGCTGACCTTTTCCAGCATCGCCAGCGCCTTGGCTTCGGCTTCCTGGCGGCCCAGGCCGAGCACCTTCTGCGGCACGAACATCACGTTCTGCAGCACCGTCATGTGCGCCCACAGATTGAACTGCTGGAACACCATCGCCAGCTTGCGGCGGATGCGGGTGATCTGCCGCGGGTCGGCCAGCGTCAGGCCGCCATCGCGCGTCGCCTTCATCTCCAGATGCTCGCCGTTGATGGTCAGGCGTCCGGAGTCGGGCGTTTCCAGCAGGTTGATGCAGCGCAGCAGGGTGCTTTTGCCGGAGCCGCTGCTGCCCAGGATCGAGATCACGTCGTGCTTGTGCGCGGTGAGCGAGATGCCTTTCAGGATCTCGACGCTGCCGAAGGACTTGTGCAGGTCCTCGATGGCCAGCACCGGCGGCGGTGGCGAAAAAGCGGGATGGACTAGGGATGTCATGGGTGATCCTCTTTCTCGATTTGTGGACGTCTTTTTTTGTGTACAACTTCCGGCGGCGGCAGCGCCGCCGGTACGACGACTTGGAACCGCTTTCTAGTGCGCGCCCAGGCGCTTGCGTTTGAAACAGATCACCTTGGGCTGCGACATCTCGGCGATGGCGAAGCGCACCCCCTCGCGTCCCAGCGAGCCGTACTTGAAACCGCCGAACGGCATGCCGTCGAAGCGGAAGTCGGAGGAGTCGTTGATCATCACCCCGCCGGCCTGCAGCCGCTCCGCCACCCCCAGCGCCGTTTCCAGATGGCTGGTGAAGATGCCGGCCTGCAGGCTGCTGTCGCTATCGTTGGCCGCAGCCAGCGCGCCATCCAGATCGTCGAACGGGGCGACGATCACCACCGGCGCGAACACCTCCTCGCGCCAGACGCGGGCGGTGGTGGGCACGTCGGCGAGGATGGTCGGCGCGTACAGCGCGCCCTGGCGCTGGTGGCCGCACAGCACGGTGGCGCCCTCCGCGATCGCCTCGTCCACCCAGCTTTCGATGCGGCTGGCCTGCGCCTCGCTGATCATCGGCCCCATGTCGGTGGCCTCGTCCAGCGGGTCGCCCACCCGCATCGCGGCGGTCAGCTCGGTCAGGTAGCGGGTGAACAGCTCGTACACCGGCCGCGCGATCAGCAGGCGCTGGGTGCCGATGCAGTTCTGCCCGGCGGCCCAGAACGCGCCGGAGACGCAGGATTCGGCGGCGTCGCGCAGGTCGCAGTCGGCCATCACGATCACCGGTGCGTTGCCGCCGAGGTCCATCGCCAGTTTCTTCAGCCCCGCCTCGCGGGTGATGGCCTCGCCGCTGACCGGGCCGCCGGTGAAGCTGACCATGCGGATCGCCTTGTCGCGCACCAGCGGCGCAGCCACCTCGCTGCCGCCGTGCACCAGCTGCAGCGCATCGCGCGGCACGCCGGCCTGCCACAGGCACTCCGCCAGCCGCACCGCCGACAGCGGCGCCAGCAGCGACGGCTTGAGGATCACCGCGTTGCCGGCGGCCAGCGCCGGGCCCAGCTTGTGGGCGACCAGGTTGAGCGGGTCGTTGAACGGGGTGATGGCGAGGATCACGCCCAGCGGCTCGTGGGTGAAGTAGCCGCTGCGGTCTTCGGCACCGGCGTAGGCGTCGAACGGAATGATCTCGCCGCCGTGGCGTTTGGCTTCCTCCGCCGACAGCCGCAGCGTGTTGACGCAGCGCGCCACCTCCTTGCGGGCCTGGCGCAGCGCCTTGCCGGATTCCTGCACGATGGTGCGGGCAAACTCGGTCGTCTGTTGCTCGACCATGGTCGCGGCGCGCTGCAGCAGCTCGGCGCGCTGGTGGCGCGGCAGCGCTGCGGCCAACGTTGCGCCGTGGCGGGCGTGGCTGACGATGGCCGGCAGCGCCTCGACCGGGGTCAGCTCGACGCTGCCGACCACGCTGCCGTCAAACGGCGACTGCACTTCGCAGTGCAGCGACTGCTGTTTCAGTGGCGCGTTCATGCTTGCACCTCCTGGCCGCGGGTCTGCTCGGCCAGCTCGATCAGGTCGGAGAGCACGGCGAAGGCGGTTTCCACGCGTCCGGCGCCCGGGCCGCTGATGGTGACGCCGCCCAGCACGTCGGTGTCGAAGGTGATGGCATTGGTGACGCCGCCGATCGCCGCCAGCGGGTGGCCGGCCGGTAATTCGCGCGGCTCGACGCTGGCGCTGACGCTGCCGTCCGGCTGACGGGTGGCGGAACCGACCAGGCGCCAGCTGCGTCCGGCGGCCTGTGCGGCCTGGATGTCGCTACTGGTGAGGCCGGTGATGCCGCGGCAGGGCACGTCGGCGCGGGTCAACCCGGCCTGCCACAGCGTGTTGGCCAGGATCACCACCTTCAGCTGCACGTCGCCGCCGCCGAGGTCGGCGCTGGGGTCGGCCTCGGCGTAGCCGAGTTGCTGCGCCTCGCGCACCGCGGCGTCGAAGTCGTGGCCCTGCGCCAGCCGTTCCAGCACGAAGTTGGAGGTGCCGTTGAGGATGCCGGCAAAGCCGTTGATCTCGCAGCCGCGCAGCGTGGTGCCGATCTGGCGCAGCACCGGCGTGCCGCTCATCACCGCGCCCTCGTACTTGATGGCGGCGCCGTTGGCCGCGGCCAGGGCGGTGAGCGATTGCTGTGCCAGCGCGATCGGGCCCTTGTTGGTGGTGATCACGTGCTTGCCGTGGCTCAGCGCGGCGCGGCAGTGCGACAGCGCCGGCTCACCTGTGTGCGGGTCGGTGAAGGTGGCCTCGACCACCACGTCCACGTAGTCGGCGGTGACCAGTTCGAGGGTGGCGGCGAGGTCGATGTGTTTGCTGATGCGGGTGGCGGGGTCGCTACGCAGCGCGTCGGTGGCGAAGCCGCTGTCGGCGGTGGCCAGCAGCGCGTCAAGGTCCAGTCCCTGCGGGTTGCTGACCACGCCCAGGCGCAGGTCGGCCAGCGCGGTGATACGGATGTCGAGGTCGCCGAGCTTGCCCTGCTTTGCCTTGAGCAGGGACACCAGGCCCTGGTTCACGCCGCCGAAACCAATCAGTGCCAATCGGAAAGTCATCGCTAGATCCCTTCGTGTTCGAGTGTGGAACTTCATGTTAAGGCGGCGAAATGTCGTCAACAATCGACATTGTGTTGCCAAAAAAGACTATTTTGTTGCACTTTGGCTGCCGCCGGCTGCGCTTTGCCCGTCGCCCTCCACCGGGATGAACAGCGAGGTTTTCAGCGTGTTGAGCACCACGTTGGTGGTGATGCGGCGGATCATCGGGTTGTTCTCCATCACCCGCGCCGTCAGGCGGTCGTAGGCCTCGACATCCTGGGCGGTGATGATGACGATCAGGTCGGCGGCGCCGGTCACGTAGTAGATTTGCTGGATGGCGTCGATCTGCTTCGCCCACTCGCGGAAGCGGTTGACGGTGTCGTAGTTGTCGCGCTCGATCTCCATGGCGGCGACAAAGCTCATCGGCCGCCCGACCAGCGCGCGGTCGAGCACGGCGACCTCGGCGCTGATGATCTTTTCGGCGCGCAGCCGCTTGAGGCGCTTCTGCACGGCGGAGGCGGACAGGCCGATGGCCTCGGCGATCACTTCCGCCTTGACCGTGCAGTCGCGCTGCATGAGGGTGAGGATCTTCTGGTCGAAGGAATCGAGAGTGGTGGTCATGGGCGTCACCCGTAAAGTCAGAGATAGAAAGCGGTGGCCGCGCCGGCCCCCGCACAGAGGCGCACCTGGTCCAGTGCCCGGATCAGCGCGCTTCTGAAGTCGTCGTTGCAGTGGTCGAGCGCGACGGGGGGCAGCGCGATGCGGTCAACGCCCGGCGGCAGCGGATAGGCCCGTTCCGAGCCGTGGCGGTGCTTGGCGATCAGCGCCGAACCCTGCAGCGCCAGCAGCGTCATCTGCAGCGAGCGCGGGGCCGGCAGCGCCAGCGCGCCGGCCAGCGGCAGCAGCAGCGGGGTGAGCTGTTGCAGCAGCGGAATCTCGTACACCCCCGGCCACCAGGCGTGCGCGTGCGGCGGCCAGCAGCCGGTGGGCAGCACGGCGGCCATTTCCACGCTGCGGTCGCTGCGCAGCAGGGCATAGGCCTGCACCCGGCCGTCGGCGGCGGGGCGGGCATGGCACAGCAGGCCGGCCGGATGCGGCACCGGCGCGGCCAGCGCGATGCCGGCCGGGCGCAGTTGCTGCAGCAGCGCCTGCGCGTGCTGCCGCTGCGCGGCGCTCAGCGGCTCACCGGCGACGCCGGGGGCCGGCAGCAGCCGGCAGCGCCACTGCGGGCCGGGCGGCATCGCGATACCGCCGTCGTGCGGCAGCGGCGATTCGCCGGCCGAAAATGGTTCACGCATACGAGCCCTCCCGTCTTGCCGCCGCGCCGGATTCCGGCTCCGGCGGCGATGCCTCGACTGTCATTATGCCGAGGGCGGTGGCGGCAAAAGCGCAATGTGCGGCACTTCTGTTACGCAGGAGCGCCTATTTTCTGATTTTTGTTCCGCATTGCCGCGAAAATGACGTTGGCAATGGTTGGCCGCGGCAAAACAAAACCCGCACCGTGACGGGTGCGGGTTGCGGGGTTCAGGCTTGCTGCCGGGGCGGCTTACTTGAACGGGTAGATGTCGTTGCTGAAGTACTTGTCCTGGATCTTCTTGTAGGTGCCGTCCTTCAGGATTTTCTTCAGCGCCACGTTGATCTTGGCCAGCAGTTCCTTGTTGCCTTTCTGTACCGCGATGCCGCAGCCCTGGTAGTACTTCGGATCGTTGAACACCGGGCCGACGAAGGCGTAGCCCTTGCCCTTGCCGGTTTTCAGGAAGTCTTCCTCACCCACGGTGGACTCCAGGAACACCGCGTCCAGGCGCTGGCTGGACAGGTCGAGGAAGGCGTCGGTGATCTTGCCGTAGACCTTGATCTGCGCGCCTTTCGGCTTCAGCTTGTCGTTGGCTTCCTGCTGCTGCACGGCGCTGCGCAGCACGCCGATGTTCTTGCCCTTGTACCAGGCGTCGTTGATCTGGGTGCCTTCCTTGGCCAGCAGGCGGCCGGGCACGTTGAAGTACATGTCGCTGAAATCGACGATCTTGGCGCGCTCTGGCGTGATGCTCATCGAGGCGATGGCGACTTCGAACTTCTTGGCCTGCAGCGCCGGCACGATGCCGTCGAAGTCCATCGCCTTCAGTTCGCACTGCAGCTTGGCTTCGGCGCAGATGGCGCGGGCGATGTCCGGGTCGAAGCCGGTGATGCTGCCGTCGGCGGCCTGTTTCGAGAACGGCGGGTAGCTGACATCGGTGACGATGCGCACGGTTTGGGCTTGTGCCAGCAGCGGCAGCGAGCAGATGGCGGTCAGCGCCAGCAGGTGTTTGTAGTTCATGGGGTCTCCGTTTTCCTTTGTCGTTGCGGTGTGTGTCGCACTCCGCGGCTGTTTCTATCTTAATCGCGGAGACGTGCCAAGCGTGCGTCAATTGTGTATACATTTGTGCGGCTTTTTTGCCAGTGCGAGATAAAAAATCCGCGGGCAGCCATTTTTTCCGGCTTGACCGCCATCAATGCCGGGCAGGGGGCGGTGGCTACAATGCTTGCTGACCCGTCGCCATCTGAGCGACGCCGGGCCGGGACGGCTTCCCGGCACCACCCGCGATCACGCCATGGCCAAGAAATTCCCGCTGCACCCCAGGCACCCGGAGCGCATCTGCTGGGGCTGCGACAAGTACTGTCCGGCTGGCTCTCTGCAGTGCGGCAACGGCTCCGGCCGTACCCAGCACCCGGCCGAGATGCTGGGTGACGACTGGTACCTGTGGGGCGACTGGGGCATCACCCCGGACGACGAGGCGGCGGCGCCCGCCATCCCGAGCGCGGACAGCGACAACTGAGCGCAGCCGCGGCCCAGGGTTGGCCGCAAGCCGGCGGCCATCGCGGGCGCGGCAATTGCGTACAGGTGACATCGCTGTACAGAAGCGGCACCACCGCCACCGCTCCTGCCGATCGCGGAAAAATTTTATCTTCTTGATAAGTCTGGATGTTTTCTTTTTTTCGGCCGGTTGTTGCGTTGCAGCAAGCGCGCCGCCGGCCGTTGTGACGCGCAGGGATTGCTGAAATGATGCGTACGCAACAGGCTGGGCGCGTCCGTTCGCGCCGCCGCTAACGCCGGCGTCGTGCGCCCATCCCCATCCATCCGCCGTCAAGGAGTGAAGCATGTCCCTGCCCGTCGCCGCCGCCCGGCCATTGCCCGTCACCGGCGTGGCGCCACCGTTCGCGGTGTGCGCCGGCCGCGCTGTAGCCGCCGCGGGGGCAGGGCGATGACGGCGCCGCTGCAGCTGGCGGTGCTGCTGTTGCCGCCGTGTTCGCCGTTCGGCATCGGCTGCTTTGCCGAGCCCTTCCTGCAGGCCAACCGTCTGGCCGGCAAGACGCTGTACCAGTTGCGCTTCTATAGCTGGAACGGCCAGCCGCTGCCGATGGCCGGCGGCATGCGCTACCCGGTGAGCGGCGCGCTGCGCGACGCCGAGGCCTGCGACCAGCTGTTCGTGCTCAGCGAGGGCGTGCTGCCGTTCAGCGACGCCGCGCTGTGTTGCCACGCGCTGGCGCTGCTGGCGTCCCGCGTGTCGCTGCTGGGCGGGGTGCACTGCGGTGCCTGGTGGCTGGCCAGCGCCGGCCTGCTCGACGGCTACCACGCCACCATCCACTGGCCGGAGCAGCCGGCCTTTGTCGAGCGTTTTCGCAATGTGCTGGCGTCGCAGCACGTGTACGAACTGGATCGCGGCCGCTTCACCTGTGCCGGCGGCCTCGCGCAGATCGACGGCGCGCTGGCGCTGATCGGGCGCCAGCACGGCGTCGAGCTGGTGGAGTCCATCGCCGCGCTGCTGTGCGCCGAGCGCGTGCGCGGCAGCGACGAGCGCCAGCGCGTGCCGCTGCTGGCGCGGGTGGGCGAGAAGCACCCGAAGCTCACCGAGGCGGTGATGCTGATGGAAGCCAATATCGAGGAGCCGCTGACCACCGACGAGCTGGCGCGCCTCACCAACCAGTCGCGCCGCCAGCTGGCGCGCCTGTTCAAGCAGTACCTCGACGATTCGCCGTCGCGCTACTACCTGCAGCTGCGGCTGGAGCGCGCCCGCCATCTGTTGCGCAACACCGGCAAGTCGGTGGTGCAGATCGGGCTGTTGTGCGGCTTTTCTTCCGGGCCGCACTTTTCCACCGTGTACCGCACCCATTTCGGCATCTCGCCGCGCGAGGAGCGTTTCCCCGGCGACGGCGACTTTGCCGACGAGGCCTGAGCCGCGTGCGGCCAACGTTGGCCGCAACCGTGACAGGCTGGCCCAAACAGAAAGCTGCGTGTCTTGATTCTGGATGGAAAGTTTGACGCGCCTCCCTAGAATGGCTCCATCTCAACGCCAGATGAAGGATTCCCAGATGTCCGCTCCCGTTACCCGCCAAACGTTCGATGAAGTGATGGTTCCCAACTACGCCCCGGCCGCGTTCGTACCGGTGAAGGGTGAAGGCTCGCGCCTGTGGGACCAGCAGGGCAAGGAATACATCGATTTCGCCAGCGGCATCGCCGTGACTAGCCTGGGCCATCTGCACCCGGAGCTGACCAAGGTATTGCACGAGCAGGTAGACCGCCTGTGGCACCTGTCCAATACCTTCACCAACGAGCCGGCGCTGCGCCTGGCGCGTCGCCTGACCGAAACCACCTTTGCCGAGAAGGTGTTCTTCTGCAACTCCGGCGCCGAAGCCAACGAAGCCGCGCTGAAGCTGGCCCGTCGTTACGCCTTCGACCATTTCGGCGGCAGCAAGACCGGCATCGTGTCCTGCAAGCAGGCCTTCCACGGCCGTACCCTGTTCACCGTATCGGTGGGCGGCCAGCCGAAGTACACCGAAGGCTTCGCCCCGCTGCCGGGTGACCTGAACCACATCGAATTCAACAACCTGGCAGCTGCCGAGGCCGCCATCAATGCCGGTACCTGCGCCGTGATCGTGGAGCCGGTACAGGGCGAAGGCGGTGTGCTGCCGGCCACCCAGGCCTACCTGCAAAAGCTGCGCGAGCTGTGCGACAAGCACAACGCCCTGCTGATTTTCGACGAAGTACAGATTGGTGTTGGCCGCTCCGGCGCGCTGTACGCCTACCAGGCCTACGGCGTGACCCCGGACATCCTGACCAGCGCCAAGGCCCTGGGTAACGGTTTCCCGGTCGCCGCCATGCTGACCAGCAACAAGGTAGCCGCCTCCTTCGTGGTCGGCACCCACGGTTCCACCTACGGTGGCAACCCGATGGCCTGCGCCGTGGCCGACAAGGTGCTGGAACTGATCAACACCCCGGCCGTGCTGGGCGGGGTGCAGCAGCGCCATGAGCTGATCAAGGCCGGCCTCGCGCGCATCAACGCCAAGTACGGCATCTTCAAGGAAGTGCGCGGCATGGGCCTCTTGATGGGCGCCGAGCTGCAGGGCGAGTTCGTGAACAAGGCCAAGGACATCGTCAACGCCGCCGCCAAGCACGGCCTGCTGGTGCTGGTCGCCGGCACCAACGTGCTGCGCATCGTGCCGTCGCTGATCATTCCGGAAGCCGACGTACAGGAAGGCCTGGCTCGCCTGGAGGCCACCATCGCCGAACTGGTGAGCAAGGTGGAAGCCAAAGAGGCGCAACCGGCGTAATGCCCATACACGGCGGCGACCACGTATCGCCGCCGTTTTTCCCTACAGAGGAAGATCCATGCTTCTTGTCCGCCCCAGCAAGCTGTCCGACCTGCCGCAGATCGAGCGCATGGCGCGCTCCGACGGCCCGGTCCTGCACTCCCTGCCGCCCGACCGCGAGCGCCTGCAGCAGCGCGTGAACGATTCCGTGCATTCGCTGCGCGCCGATGTCGACTGCCCCGGCGAGGAAAGCTACCTGTTCGTGCTGGAAGATACCGCCAGCGGCCAACTGCACGGCACTGCCGGCATCATGGCGGTGGCCGGCTTCTCCGAACCGTTCTACGCCTTCCGCAACGAAGTGCTGGTGCACGCCTCGCGCGAGCTGAAGGTGAACCACCGCGTACACGCGCTGGTGACCTCGCACGAACTGACCGGCCGCACCCGCCTTACCGGCTTCTACTACGACGAAGCCGCGCTGGGCCGCGGCATGGCGCTGCCGCAGCTGCTGTCGCGCGCCCGCATGATGTTCATTGCCCAGCACCGCGAACGCTTCAACAACGAGATCTTCTCGGTGCTGCCGGGTGTGACCGACGACAACGGACGCTCGCCGTTCTGGGACGCCGTCGGCTTCAAGTTCTTCCGTCGCGACTTCGCCGAGATGGAGCTGGCCTCCGGTGGTCGCAGCCGCACCTTCATCGCCGAAATGATGCAGGTGGACCCGCTGTACGTGCCGCTGATCGCCGAAGAAGCACAGCGCGTGATGGGCGAGCCGCACGCCGGCGCGCGCACCAACTACCGCTGCCACCTGGCCGAAGGCCTGGAGCCGGATCATTTTGTCGACCTGTTCGACGCCGGCCCGGTGCTCACCGCCCAGCTGGATGTCTGCCGCTCGGTACGCTACAGCCGCCTGCACACCGCCCGCCGTGGCGAAGTGAGCGGCGACACCGTGCCGCACCTGGTCAGCAACACGCTGACTGCCGACTTCCGCTGCCTGCTGGTGGACCTGCCGCCGCTGATGGGCGACGAAGTGGTTTTGCCGCCGGAAGTGGCGGATGCACTGGAAATCGTGGATGGCGACGCCGTGCGTTGCGTCCCGCTGAATAGCGAAGGGGCCCGCTGATGTTCGTATTGCGTATGAGCCGGCCGGATGACGTAGACGCGCTGGTACAACTGGGGCACAAGGCTGGCCCCGGCCTCACCACCCTGAAACCCGACCCGGATGCGCAGGGCGCGCGCCTGCAGCGCGTGCAGCGCACCATCGCCGGCAGCGCCGAGCTGCCGGAGCAGGGTTATTTGTTCGTGCTGGAAGACACCACCAGCGGCAAGGTAGTGGGCGTGTGCGGCATCGAAGTGGCCGTGGGCCTGGACCAGGCGTTCTGGACCTACCGCATGGATACCTTCGTGCACGCCAGCCGCGAGCTGGGGCTGTGGACGCGCATGGACAAACTGCACATGTCGCACGGCCTTACTGGCTACTCCGAGCTGTGCACGCTGTTCCTCGACCCGGACTACCGCGTCAACGGCAACGGCTCGCTGCTGTCCAAGGCGCGCTTCATGTTCATCGGCCAGTTCCGCGAACGCTTTGCCGAGCGCATCTGCGCCGAAATGCGCGGCTACTTCGACGACAACGGCGAATCGCCGTTCTGGAAGGCGCTGGGCGCGCACTTCTACCGTATCGACTTCCACGAGGCCGACCGGCTGGTGGCGCTGGGCAAGAAATCCTTCCTCGCCGAGCTGATGCCGCGCTACCCGGTGTACATCGACTTCCTGCCGCAGGACGCCCGCGACTGCATCGGCAAGGTGCACAAGGAAACCGAGCCGGCACGCCGGCTGCTGGAAGTGGAAGGCCTGCGCCTGGAGCAGCACGTGGACATCTTCGAAGGCGGCCCGGTGCTGGAAGCGCGCATCGACGACCTGCGCGTGATGCGCGACAGCGGCCTGTGCCAGGTGGAAATCGTGGCTGAAGCTGCCGCCGATGCGCCGCGCCAGCTGGTGGCCAACGGCGAGCTGGCCGACTTCCGGGTGATTCTGGCTGCGGCCAACGTTAGCGCTGGTGTGGTGCATCTCACTGCCGAACAGGCGCGCGCGCTGCAGGTGAAAGCCGGCGACCGCGTGCGCGTGATGCTGCAGAACCCGGCCAAATAACCCAAGACTTTTGCCGGCAGCCAGCGCTGCCGGCTTACAAACGGGTGCCTCGAAAAACTGCGGTTTTCGGGGTGACCAGACAGGAAAATAATCATGAGCCAACTGTTCATCGACGGCGCCTGGACCACCGGTCGCGGCGCATCCTTCGTATCGCTCAACCCGGCCAACGGCCAGCCGGTATGGGAAGGTCACTCGGCCTCCGCTGCCGACATCGACGCCGCCTTCGCCGCCGCCCGCCGCGCCTTTGACGACTGGCGCCGCCGCTCGCTGGACGAGCGCATCGCGCTGGTGCGCCGCTTTGCCGAAGTGCTGGGCGAGCACAAGGAAGAGATGGCCCGCGCCATCGGCGTGGAAACCGGCAAGCCGCTGTGGGAATCGCGCCAGGAAGTGGCCGCCATGGTGGGCAAGATCGACATCTCCATCCGCTCCTACCAGGAACGTACCGGTGAAAAACGCGGCGAACTGGCCGGCGACACCACCGTGCTGCGCCACCGCCCGCACGGCGTGATGGCGGTATACGGCCCGTACAACTTCCCCGGCCACCTGCCGAACGGCCACATCGTGCCGGCGCTGATCGCCGGCAACACCATCCTGTTCAAGCCGTCCGAACTCACCCCGCTGGTAGCCGAGCTCACCATCAAGCTGTGGGAAAAGGCCGGCGCACCGGCTGGCGTGATCAACCTGCTGCAGGGCGAGCGCGACACCGGCATCGCCCTGGCGCAGCACCCGCAGCTGGATGGCCTGCTGTTCACCGGCAGCTCCGCCACCGGCGTGGCACTGCACAAGCAGTTCGCCGGCCGCCCGGGCTTCATGCTGGCGCTGGAAATGGGTGGCAACAATCCGATGGTTGTTGCTGAAGTCGATAACCTGGACGGCGCCGTGCACCACGCCATCCAGTCGTCCTTCCTGTCCGCAGGTCAGCGCTGCACCTGCGCGCGCCGTCTGCTGGTACCGCACGGCGAGTTCGGCGACCGCTTCATCGCCCGCTTTGCCGAGGTCGCTGCCAAGCTCACCATCGGCGAATACGATGCCGAGCAGCAGCCGTTCATGGGCGCCATGGTGTCGCTGAAGGCCGCGCAGGGCATGTTGGCCGCACAGGACAAGCTGCTGGCCATGGGTGCCAAGTCCATCCTGGCCATGCGCCAGCTGGAAGGCGGCAAGGCCTTCGTTACCCCGGCCATCCTGGACGTGACTGACATCGCCGCCCAGCTGCCGGACGAGGAATACTTCGGCCCGCTGAGCCAGATCATCCGCTACCACGACTTCGACGAAGCGCTGCAGATCGCCAACAACACCCAGTACGGCCTGTCCGCCGCGCTGCTGGCCGACGACGAGGCGCTGTGGCAGCGCTTCAACCAGGACATCCGCGCTGGTGTGGTGAACTGGAACAAACCAACCAACGGCGCCTCCTCTGCGGCACCGTTCGGTGGCACCGGCCTGTCCGGCAACCACCGTCCGGGCGCCTACTACGCCGCCGACTACTGCGCCTACCCGATGGCATCGGTAGAAGCGGGCAGCCTGACGCTGCCGGCCCAGCTGTCGCCGGGCATGACTTTCTGAGGGTGTTGTTTCTGCTCCTTGACAGCCCGCCGCGTGCGGGCTTTTTTGCGTGCGGCCAAGCTTGTGCAAGCCTGGCCGCACGCGCTCAGAACCTGTTCAAAGTCTCGCGCGCTCACGCGGGACAAGGCGAAAACGGCTGAGGAAGCGGCGTTTAGCTGGATATCAACAAGCAGGCCGAAGGCGTTTTCAACGCGGTATCGCCCCATGTGAGATCAGTCGCAGCAGGCATTGAACAGCTTGTCAGGACTTGCCGCGCAGGTAGTCGACCACCGCCGCCGGCGGCATGGGTCGCGCTTCGAGAAAGCCCTGCATCTCGTCGCAGCCGTTGGCCAGCAGCCAGGCCTGCTGCGCCGGGGTTTCCACACCCTCGGCCACGGTGTGGCAGGCCAGCTGTTGCGCCAGGGTGATGATGGTGCGCACCACCGCGCGGCCTTCCTCGCGGTCGAGGTTGCGCACGAAGGCGAGGTCGATCTTCAGCACCGACACCGGCAGCTGCTGCAGGTAGGCGAGCGAGGAGTAGCCGGTGCCGAAGTCGTCGAGCGCGAGATGCAGCCCCAGCCCGCGCAGCTGCTGCAGCACCGGCAGCGCCCACTGCAGGTTTTCCATCGCCGCGGTCTCGGTGATTTCCAGCTCCAGCTGCGCCGGGTCCACGCCGTGGCGCCGGCAGCTTTGCAGCAGCCAGTCCTGCAGCCCGGCGTCGCCGAGCTGGCGCGGCGACAGGTTGATCGCCATGCGGCCAACCTGGTGGCCGTCGCGCTGCCAGGCGGCGCGCTGCACGATGGCCTGGTCCAGCGCCCAGCGCCCGAGGCGCAGGATGAAGCCGGTTTCTTCCGCCACCGGGATGAACTCGCCGGGGCTGATGGCGCCCTCGGCCGCCTGCCAGCGCAGCAGCGCCTCGAAGCCGGCGACGCAGCCGTCGCGCAGTCGCACCCGCGGCTGGTACACCATCGCGAATTGTTGCTGCTGCAGCGCCAGCGCCATCTGGCCGGCCAGCTGCAGCCAGCGCCGGGTGCGCGCCGGCTCGCAATCGCTGAACGCCACCACCGGGGTGCTGACGCTGCGCTTGGCGGCGGTCATCGCCATCTCGGCGTTTTGCAGCAGCTGGCCGGGCTGGTCGCCGTCCTCGGGATAGCGGCAGTAGCCGGCACGGGCGCCGGCCTGCAGCTCGATGCCGCCGGGCAGCACGAAGGGCGCGGCAAAGGCTTCCAGCAGTTGCTGCGCACGCGGCAGCGGCTCGCGCTGGCCCGGCATCAGCACGGCGAAGCTGTCACCCTGCAAGCGCGTCAGCTGCTCGTCGGGGTGCAGCAGGCGCAGCAGGCGCTGGCTGGCGGCCACCAGTAGCGCGTCGCCGCTGTCGTGGCCGAACACCTGGTTGATGCGGCCCAGCGCGTCGATATTGCACAGCAGCAGCGCGCCGTGCGGGCACTGCTGCAGGCTGGCGTCCAGCTGGCGGAGGGTGGCGTGGCGGTTGGGCAGCCCGGTCAGCTCGTCGTTGAGCGCCAGCCACTGCAGCTGCGAGGTCTGCTGCACCTGCACGCTGATGTCGCTGACAAAGGCCAGCACATAGTCGTGCGGCCCCCACTGCAGCGGCGCCAGCTCGACGCTGGCGTGGAACTGGCTGCCGTCGCAGCGCTCGGCGGTCACCTGCTGGCGCTCGCTCATGCGGCGCACGCTGGCCGCGGCGTGGTAGTCGCCACGGTGCTGGCGGTGCGCGCCGCGCCGCGCGATCGGTACCAGCTGGTCGATGTGGCCGCCGTCCAGCGCGCCCGGCGCGGCATGGAACAGCTGCTCCGCCGCCGGATTGCTGCTGACGATGCGGCCGTCCTGATCCACCACCAGAATGCCCAGCGGCGCGCCGGAAACCAGCGCGTGCAGCCGGTTGCGCGCGTCCTCGTGCGCGGTCTTTTCCACCGTCAGCTGCTGGTAGGGTTGCAGCAGGCGGGTCTCGATCACCCCGCGCAGGAAGAAGCCCTGGCCGATGACCTTGAACACGTGGCCGAGGCCGTTGGCGACGTCGTCGACCAGCTGGTAGAAGCAGAAAAACAGCTCGCCGAAGGCCAGCACCAGCAGGCCGGCGGTCAGCCACTGCCCGGCGAAGATGGACTGCTGCGCGCGGTGCACGCGAAAGGCCAGCAACAGGTAGGCGCCCACCAGCAGCCACTCCAGCGAGATCTTCAGCGGCGTCAGGCCGCTGCCGGGCTGGAACAGCACCGGCAGCCTGTCGTACAGGCCGACGCCGAGCAGCGCCACCAGCGCGCCGTAAAGCCACAGCAGCGGAATAGCGCGCCGCTGTTGCGGGGGCGGCAGCAGCATGCACAGGATGGCCAGCGCCACCATCGCGCGTGCGCCCAGCCACAGCACGATGGCCTTTTGCGGGGTGTTGGCGGTGACGAAGGCCGGCAGCAGCGCGTAGGACACGGTGTGCAGGGTATCCAGCGCCGCGATCACCGCGAAGCCGACCGCAAGCACCCGCAGCGGGCGGCTGCTGTCGGTGCGGAACCAGGCCATCACCGCCACCAGCAGGCTCATCGCGATGGACAGGATTTCCAGCATGGTGTGGATGGCGGCGTAGCCGGGCAGGCGCGCCCAGCCGGGCGACACCAGCTGCAACAGCAGCATCAGCGAGATCAGGAAGCACAGCAGCAGCGCCAGCGGCAGCGGGGTTGCGCTGTTGGCGGACGGCGTACTGGCGGGCCAGGACAGAGATAGCATGCGGACGGGCTTTCGGCTGGGGTCGCAAAAGGGTGGTCAGGCAGCGCCGTCCGGTGCCGGCGGCAAGTTATCACTTTACCTTAAGTCATGCTCGCCATGCCGCGACAGCGTGCCGGAACTTGATTTGACCCCGCCGCCGGTGTGGCAATGCCGACAACGGGTGCCGGTGCGGAGCGGGGAGAAGCGTAGCCCGGATAAGCTTGGCCGCAAGCACAGCGCGGCCATGCGGCCAACCTTGCGGCACACCGCACGCGGACAGACCTCAGGGGATGAAGGTCAGGAAGCTCCAGGCCACCATGATGTTGGACATCAGCGCCACGCCCACCGTGAAGCCGATGCCGGAAAATAGCGCCCACAGCTGGAACAGCGACGCCCAGTCCGTCAGCTGCAGCGCCAGCGCCTTGGCCAGGTGGTGGCTGGCCAGCAGCAAGGCGCACAGGATCGTCCACTTCAGCAGGTAGCCCGGCAGGTATTTGCGCTGCTCGCGGTTGTAGCGATAGTTCTGCTCGCGCAGCATCTGGTCGCCGCGCGAGACGTCGCGGAACAGCCAGTAGGGGATGAAATAGAGATACAAGAGCTGCAGCAATCCGGGGTCCGGTGTGGTGGGCATGATCGTGTCTCCTGCTGGTGCCGGAACGGCTTGCACCGCCTCGCGGCGTTGTCTTGCTCACACTATAGACACACCCCGGCGTCCACATGGCGCACGTGCTCCGCGAGGGGGGCTTTCGTCGCCCGGATAAGCGCAGCGCTTATCCGGTTCACGAATTTATCCGGGCGGCGACAGGGCCGCCTCTTCCTGCGCCGCCTGCGCCAGCAGCCAGTCGCGGAACACGCGCACCTTGTACACGTCGGTGCGGGTGGCCGGGTGCACCAGGTAGTAGGCGTGCTGGCTGCGTACCGGCTGGTCCAGCGCCAGCACCAGCCGGCCGCTGGCCAGCTCCTCCGCCACCAGGAACTGCGGCAGCACCGCGATGCCGAGGCCGGAGATGGCCGCCTGGATCACCATGAAGAAGTGCTCGAAGCGGGGCCCGCTCAGCAGGCTGGCCTGATGGGTGTCCATGTCCTGCAGGCCGACGGCGGACAGCCAGTCGTTCCACGCCTGCGGCCGCGTGGTGTGCTGCAGCAGGGTGTAGTCCAGCAGCTCGCGCACGTCGGCGAGCGGCTTCTGCAGCAGGCCGGGGGCGCACACCGGCACGATGTCCTCGCCCATCAGCCGGTGGCAGATGGCGCCCGGCCACAGCGCCGGGCCGAAGTGAATCGCCACGTCGGCTTCCACCTTGTCGAAATCGAACGGTCGCACCTGGGTAACCAGGTTGAGCTGGATATCCGGGTAGCGCGCGCTGAAGTCCACCAGCCGCGGCACCAGCCAGCGCGAGCCGAAGGTGGGCAGCATGGCCACGGTGAGCACGCCGCCTTCGCCGCGATAGGCCATCAGCTGCAGTGTGGCGGCTTCGGCGCGATCCAGCACGTCCTGGATCGCCGCGGCGTAGGCCTCGCCGGCCACGGTGAGCACCAGCCGCTGCTTGACGCGCTCGAACAGCGGGCGGCCGATGAAGTCTTCCAGGCCGCGAATCTGGCGGCTGACCGCGCTTTGCGTCAGGTTCAGTTCCTCGGCGGCACGGGTGAAGCTCAGGTGGCGCACGGCGGCTTCGAAACACTGCAGGGCCATCAGCGAGGGGAGGGTGCGGCGCATAGTGAGTTCATGAGTTTAAGGAATGAAGTCAGCAGAATACATCGCTTGAGCGCGACAGGGAAAGCCGTGACACTTTGCTTCATCAACGCCGCAGCAAGGATCAGCGATAGATCGCCGGCGCCATCGCACACTCAGGGAAGGGTATTCACAAATGACACAAACTCAAGCGTCCGCCGCCAACAGCCAATTGCACAAACTGCTGGTACAGGTCGCCGGCGAAAAAGCCGCCGCCGAGCTGTTCACCATGATCAAGGTCGAAGACGTGCTGCTGGCCGAACAGGCCTGTGCCACCGTATCGCGCCTCACGCTGGCGCAGGCGATGAACATGCTGCTGTTCGCGAAGAACCTGGAAGCGGTGCCGGAAGGCAAGCGCTACGTGGCAGACAAGCTGGCCGCCGGCGGCCAGGTGGTGTTCGACCACGGCGCGCTGCGCACCGTGGCGGCGGCCAACACCGGCGCGCTGCCGCAGGGCGAGCTGGCGTTCAAGCGCCTGCTGGAGCCGCTGGGCTTTGCCGTGGCCGACGTGTACCCACTGCCGCGCCTGAAGATGACCGGCCGCGCCTACTGCCACCAGGATGCGCCGGAACAGGTAGCGCAGTTCTTCGTGTCAGAGCTGCACGTGGACCAGTTCTCGCCGGCCTTCCAGGCCGCGGTGAACAAGGTGGTATCCACCTCGCGCGACCCGCTGTCCGCTGAAGACAAGGCACTGCTGGCCACGCTGTCCGACAAGCGTGAACTGCCGTTTGCCGATGCCGCCAGCCTGCTGCCGAAGCTGGTAGGCTGCTTCGACGTGCAGCACGCCACTCCGGCGCTGGCCGACTACCACACCCTGCTGCAGGAATCCGCCGAAATGGCGTGGATCTCCACCGAGGGCAACGCCTTCAACCACGCTACCGACCACGTAGCCGACGTGTTCGCCACCGCCGACGAGCTGCGCGCCAAGGGCCAGCCGATCAAGGACAAGGTGGAAGTCTCCGCCAGCGGCCGCGTGCGCCAGACCGCGTTCAAGGCAGCGCAGGTGGAGCGCGAATTCATCGACGCCGACGGCCAGCGCGTCAGCCGCATCGTGCCGGGCTCGTTCTACGAATTCATCACCCGCGACCGTTACACCGACGAAGCGGGCAACAACAAGCTGGATCTGCGCTTCGACAGCTCCAACGCGCAGGGCATCTTCAAGATGACCGCCGCCGCCTGCTGAGCACCGTCCGATCTCTCTGGGTAACGGCTCCTTGTTGCCTGCTTGACCTGCCCTGAGCATCGGGGCAGGTCTTTTTCCGGCCTGCGGCCAACCTTTAGCCTGAACACACACATGATTCCCCGTCTGCATACCACCCCCACCAGCGACACGCTGTACCTCGATTTCGCGGCCGAACTGGCCGTGCGCGGCTTTGCCGGCGAGATCAGCCACGCTTATGCCGACCGGACCGTGCTGTCCACCGACAACTCCATCTACCAGGTGCTGCCGCAGCTGGTGGTGTTCCCGCGCGATAACGAAGACGTGATCCGCATTGCCCGCCTGGCGGGCGAGCCGCGCTTTCAGGGTCTGAGCTTCAACGCCCGTGGCGGCGGCACCGGCACCAACGGTCAGTCACTGGGCCACGGTGTGATCGTGGACATCTCGCGCCACATGAACCGCATCCTGGAAATCAACGCCGCAGAGCGCTGGGTGCGGGTACAGGGCGGCGTGGTGAAAGACCAGCTCAATGCCGCGCTGAAGGCGCACGGGCTGTTCTTCGCGCCGGAGCTGTCCACCTCCAACCGGGCGACCATCGGCGGCATGATCAACACCGACGCCAGCGGCCAGGGCTCCTGCCTGTACGGCAAGACCCGCGACCACGTGCTGGAACTGGACACCGTGCTGCTGGACGGCACGCTGTGGCACTCCGCGCCGCTGGACGAGGCCGAATTCGCCGCCATCAGCCGCCGTGACGACCGCGTCGGCGCGGTGCACCGCCTGCTGGACGACATCCAGCGGGAGGACGCGGCGCTGATCGCCGAGAAGTTTCCCAAGCTTAACCGCTGCCTCACCGGCTACGACCTGGCGCACATCCGCGACGACGCCGGCCGCTTCAACCTCAACAACATCCTGTGCGGCTCGGAAGGCACGCTGGGCTTCATTGTGGAAGCCAAGCTGAACGTGCTGCCGATGCCGCGCGCCAGCGCGCTGGTGAACGTGCGCTACGCCAGTTTCGATGCCGCGCTGCGCGACGCGCCGGCGCTGATGCAGCTGGGGGCCGCCTCCATCGAAACGGTGGATTCCAAGGTGCTGAACCTGGCGCGGCAGGACATCGTGTGGCACGGCGTGCGCGAGTTCTTCCCCGACGACGCCACCCCGGCGCAGGGTATCAACCTGGTGGAATTCCTCGCCGACAGCGATACCGCGCTGGAGGCCACGCTGGCCGCCATTGGCGCGCAGCTGGATAGCGAAGGCAATAGCCATGGCCGTCAGGGGTACACCGTGGCACGCGGCGCCGCGGTTGGCCGCATCTGGGGCATGCGCAAGAAATCGGTGGGCCTGCTCGGCAACGTCAACGACAGCCGGCGGCCGATTCCCTTCGTGGAAGACACCGCGGTACCGCCGGAAAACCTGGCCGACTACATCGCCGAATTCCGCGCGCTGCTGGACAGCCACGGCGTGAGTTACGGCATGTTTGGCCATGTGGATGCCGGGGTGCTGCATGTGCGCCCGGCCATCGATATGAAAGACCCGGCGCAGGAAGGCCTGGTGCGCAGCATCACCGATGGCGTGGTGGCGCTCACCCAGAAATACCACGGCCTGCTGTGGGGCGAGCACGGCAAGGGCGTGCGCTCGGAGTACGCGCCGGCCTTCTTCGGCCCGCTGTACCCGCGGCTGCAGCAGATCAAGGCGGCGTTCGACCCGTACAACCAGCTCAACCCCGGCAAGATCGCCGCGCCGACGCCGGACGGGCTGTGGAAGGTGGACGGCGTTACCACCCGTGGCCAGCTGGACCGCACCATTCCCATCGCCGTGCGCCAGCACTACGACGAGGCGCTGCACTGCAACGGCAACGGCGCCTGTTACAACTTCGACCCGGACGACGCCATGTGCCCGTCGTGGAAGGGCACCCGTGAGCGCCGCCATTCGCCGAAAGGCCGCGCCTCGCTGCTGCGCGAGTGGCTGCGCCAGCTCGCCGCACAAGGTAGCGACCCGGTGAGCGCCAGCCGCGCGCTGCGCGCGCGCGGCTTTGTCGCCGGCCTGCCGGCACGCATCGCCAACACCCTGGGCAAGCGCCGTGGCGCCGCCGACTTCTCGCACGAGGTGAAGGAGGCGATGGACGGCTGCCTGGCATGCAAATCCTGCGTTGGCCAGTGCCCGGTGAAGGTGGACGTGCCGAGCTTCCGCGCCAAGTTCCTGGAGCTGTACTACGGCCGTTACTTGCGCCCGCTCAAGGACTACCTGATCGGCGGGCTGGAACATACGCTGCCGCTGGCAGCACGCCTGCCGTGGCTATACAACGGCGTGATCGGCAGCAGGGTTGGCCGCATGCTGATGCGCAAGCTGAACTTGGTGGAAAGCCCGCTGCTGTCCGGTATTGATCTGCAGGCCGAGCTGGCACGCCGCGGCGTGGCCGTGGCCAGCGCGCAAACGTTGGCCGCATTGCCCGAGACAGATCGCGCCCGCGCGGTGATCGTGGTGCAGGACGCGTTTACCAGCTACTTCGAAACCCCGCTGGTGCTGGATGTGTTCGCGCTGCTGCAACGGCTGGGCTTCGTGCCGCTGCTGGCGCCGTTCCGCGCCAACGGCAAGCCGCTGCACGTGCACGGCTTCCTCGCCCGTTTCGAAAACGTGGCGGCGGCCAACGTGGCCAGCCTGCAACAGCTGGCGGCCAGCGGCCTGCCGCTGGTGGGCATCGACCCGTCGATGACGCTGACCTACCGCAGCGAATACGCCAAGCTGCCGGGGATGGGTGAATTGCCCAAGGTGCAATTGCTGCAGGAATGGCTGGCCAGCCGACTGGCCGAGCTGCCGGCAGACGCGCGGGCCAGCCAGGGTGATATTGGGCGCGCAAGCTTCACCCTGCTGCCGCACTGCACCGAGAAGACCAACGCCCCGGCGGCGGTGGGCGACTGGCAAAAAGTGTTCGCCGCCTGCGGCCTGAACCTCGCCACCCGCGCCAGCGGCTGCTGCGGCATGGCCGGCACCTTCGGCCACGAGGCCGACAAGCGTGCGCTGTCGGAAACCATCTATCGCCAGAGCTGGCAGGGCATCGTGGCCGGCCAGCGTGACGACAGCCCGCTGCTGGCTACCGGCTACTCCTGCCGCTGCCAGGTGGCGCTAATGGACGACGTGGCCTTGCCGCATCCGGCCAGCGCGTTGTTGAAGGCTTTGACGCCGGCTGCCTGACTGGAGTGATCACGATCTAGCGAGCTAGGGCGAGACAAGGCGAAAACGACTGAGGAAGCGGAGTTTACAAGTGGTAAATGAGCATTCCGAAGTCGGTTTCAACGCCGTATCGCCGACGCGCAGCAGATCGTGGCTAGGCTCTGCCAGCGCCGTTGTACTGCATTTTGTCGGTGGCTCTTTGCCACCGGCCGTGACTGTTTTGCGGCGGGCCGAAGCGGCCTGCCAGGCGGGCGCCTCCAAAAACCCCCGGTTTCTAAGCGAGACAAGGCGCGAGCGAAAAACCCCGACGCCGCATATGGACAATATGTAAGGAGGGGGTTTTCGTGAGCAACGCAGTATCGCAACGAAAGCGGGCGTTTTTCGAGGTGCACGGCGTGTGGCTGCCAAGGTTGGCCGCATGATGACAACTCACCACCGACAAGGGGGTAATGCATGAACAGCAAGTTGGCAGGGCATCTGCTGGTGGAGTGCCTGGTGGCACAGGGTGTGGACATCGCCTTTGGCGTGCCGGGCGAAAGCTACCTGGCGGTGCTGGACGGCTTCTATCGCAGCCGCGAGCAGATCCGCTTCGTGGCCTGCCGTAACGAAGGCGGCGCCGCCTTCATGGCCGAGGCGCACGGCAAGCTCACGCGCCGCCCCGGCGTGTGCCTGGTAACGCGCGGACCCGGTGCCACCAACGCCAGCATCGGCGTGCACACCGCGTTCCAGGATTCCACCCCCATGGTGCTGCTGGTAGGCGACGTAGGCAGCGATTGCCGCGACCGCGAAGCGTTCCAGGAAATGGACTACAGCGTGTACTTCGGCCCGTCCACCAAGGGCATGGCCAAGCGCGTGGAGCGCATCGACGACGCCAACCGCATCCCGGAATACATCAGCCGCGCCTTCGCCACCGCCATGAACGGCCGCCCCGGCCCGGTAGTGCTGGTGTTGCCGGAAGACATGCTGGTGCAGCCGGTGGCCGACAGCCTGCAGCCGCTGCCACGAGTGGAAGCGGTAACGCCGTACCCGGACCCGGCCGGCATCGCCGCGCTGCAACGCCTGCTGGACAAGGCCGAACGCCCGCTGATCATTGCCGGCGGCAGTGGCTGGGATGCCGCAGGCGCCGCCGCGCTGCAAGCCTTTGCCGAGCGCTGGCAGCTGCCGGTGGGCAACGCCTTCCGCTTCCAGGACACCTTCGACAACCACCACCCGCTGTATGCCGGCGACGTCGGCATCGGCATCAACCCGGCGCTTGCGGCCAACATCCGCAACAGCGACCTGATCATCGCCATCGGCGCTCGCCTCGGCGAGATGACCACCGGCGGCTACACCCTGCTGCAGGCACCGCGCAGCCAGCAGCAGCTGGTGCACATCCTGCCGCAGGGCGATGAGCTGGACCGCGTGTATCAGGCCGACGTGGCGATCCAGTCCGGCGTCAACGCCGCCGCGCAGGCACTGGCCGCGCTGCCGGCCCCGGCCGCAGCCCCGCGCTGGCAGCCCTGGAGCCAGCAGCTGAATGCCGACTACCGCGCCAACCTGGTGCCGCAGCGCCTGGCCGGGCTGAGCGAAGGCATCAGCGGCGATATCGACCTGCCGCGCGTCATTGTCAGCCTGCAGCGCCAGCTGCCGGCCGACGCGGTCATCACCAACGGCGCCGGCAACTTCGCCAGCTGGATCCACCGCTACTTCCAGTACCACGGCGTGGCGAAAGGCCACAAAACCCAGCTGGCGCCCACCAACGGCGCCATGGGCTACGGCGTGCCGGCCGGCATTGCGGCCAACCTCGCCACCGGGCGCACCGCCTTCACCATCGCCGGCGACGGCGACTTCCTGATGAACGGCCAGGAACTGGCCACCGCGCTGCAGCACGGCGGCAAATCCATCATCCTGCTGCTCAACAACGGCGTGTACGGCACCATCCGCATGCATCAGGAGCGCGAGTACCCCAACCGCATCAGCGGCACCCAGCTTGGCAACCCGGACTTCTGCCAGCTGGCCGGCGCCTACGGCTACGCCGCCGAGCGCATCGCCAGCAACGACGAGTTCGACGCCGCGCTGGAGCGCGCACTGGCGCGCGAGAGCGGCACGCTGCTGGAAATCCGCCTGTCGCCGGACATCATCAGCACCCGCGCCACGCTGTCCACCATCACCCAGGCGGCACTGGCGCGCGGTTGAGGTTGTTCTGGTCTGACGTGACAAAACCGGCCTGCGGGCCGGTTTTTTCCTTGCGCGGTGGCGGTGGGTCGGTCAGCAAGGCAGGAGCAAGAACGGGGGCCATTCTGATCCTGGTTCCGGCCGCGATCGGCTATGGTGAAGTGTCCGCTGCGGCCAACGTTGGCCGCATGGCCACCCATTGCAGGAGCCCTATCATGTCTTTATCCATGTATCAGGCCGCGATACCGCCGCTGTTGCG
The DNA here is from genome assembly GCF_014652475.1 of Vogesella alkaliphila. GTDB lineage: Bacteria > Pseudomonadota > Gammaproteobacteria > Burkholderiales > Chromobacteriaceae > Vogesella > Vogesella alkaliphila. The sequence goes on from NZ_BMYW01000001.1 coordinate 106,480, forward strand.
CGGGCTGGCCAATCTGTCCGCCATCCTCGACAAGGCGCTGCTGAATGCCGAGAGCCGCCATGTCGATGCCGCCGTCTTGCTGCAGGCGCGGCTGGCACCGGACATGTTTCCGTTCATCCGCCAGGTGCAGATCGCGGCGGATACCGCCAAGGGTTGCGGCGCGCGGCTGGCCGGGGTGGAGGTCCCCGGTTATCCGGATACCGAAACCAGTTTCGACGAGCTGCAGCAGCGGCTGGCCAAGACGATAAGCTTCCTGCAGAGTCTGCCACCGGCGCAGTTCGACGGCAGCGAAGTGCGCGATATCGTGCTGAAGTTTCCGCACCAGACCATGACCTTCCTCGGTCAGGACTACCTGCAGTTCTTCGTGCTGCCCAACTTCTACTTCCACCTCACCACCGCCTACGACATCCTGCGCCACAACGGCGTGCCGCTGGGCAAGGCGGACTACCTGGGCGGCGGCTAAGCGACACCGGCAACGGCGGCATCTGGCCGCCGCGTACCGGGTGAGCGTCTTCGTCAAACCCCTGCCGCCGTGATCCCCCGGGTCGCGGCGGCTTTCTCATGCGCGGCCGGGCTACGGCTGCGGCTCGGCCTGCATCACCGCATCGCACAGCGCGATCAGCCGCTGTGCCAGATCGCGCACCCGCTGCGGCACTTCCGGGCGGCTGTGCAGCACCAGCTCCAGCGGCGGCAGCGCCGGGAAGCCCTGGGCCGGCGTCAGGCGGTGCTGGTCGGCGCGGGCGAGGCGGGCCGGCAGCAGGCTAACGCCGAGGCCGCTGGCCACAGCGGCGCGGATGCTGGCCAGGCTGGCGCTGCTGTAGGCGATGCGCCAGCGGCGGCCGCTGCTTTCCAGCGCGTGGATCATCTCGTCGCGGTACAGGCCGCCGACCGGAAACACCACCAGCGGCAGGATGTCGCGCTGCCAGGTCGGGTGCTCGCGGCTGTCCAGCCACGCCAGTGGCTCCGGCCAGGCGGCGTCGCCGACGGTGTGGCCCTGGCGCTGCTTGACCAGCACCAGGTCGTGGCCGCCGGCGCAGAACTGCTGCCACAGCGTGTTGCTCAGCCCGCTGCTGACCTCCAGCCGGATGGCCGGATGGTCGCGGGCGAAGGCGGCCAGCAGCGGGGTCAGCAGGTCGGCGGCGAAGTCTTCCGGCACGCCGAGGCGGATCTCGCCCTGCACCTCGCCCGCGTGCAGTTCCGCCACCGCTTCTTCCATCAGCGTCAGCAGCTTGCGCGCGTGGCCCAGCAGGCGGGTGCCGCTTTCGGTGGTCACCACGTAGCGGCCGCTGCGGTCCAAGAGCTCGCTGCCCAGCTGCTCTTCCAGCCGGCGCAGGTGCTGGCTGACGGTGGACTGGCTCAGGTGGACCCGCTCGCCGGCGCGGGTGAAGCTGCCGCTCTCCACCACCGCGACAAAGCTCTTCAGCAGCACCGGGTCCAGCATCGGATTTGTCATTGCGTTTTCCACTGATGATTAGTTGAACATTTAATTTCTGAATTGTAGCGCGGCTCAGTAGACTCGTTGCAAGCAATCACCACTCGCCACCGTGCGAGGCATCGAGGAGTCGAATCATGGCGTCACCCCTGTCCACCCCCTTCATCTGCGCGGGCCTGCCGCGCGGGCCGCATCGCAGTGGCGACGCCGACCGGAAAGCGCGCCGTGGCTGAGTCGCGTGTCGTGGCCGCCCCCGCCGCGCTGGCCGGCGAACTGCCGCTGGCGGCGCTGCTGCTGCTGGCGCTGGTGGCGCTCAACCTGCGGCCGTTCATCACCTCGGTCGGGCCGCTGCTGGAGCCGCTGCGCGCGGCCACCGGCCTCAGCTTCCGCGCCGCGGCGGTGATGACGGCGCTGCCCTTCCTGCTGATGGGGGTGCTGGCCTTTGTCGGCGCGCAGCTGGCGCAGCGCATCGGCGAGCGGCGCACGGTGGCGCTGGCGCTGCTGCTGCTGGCCGCCGGCTGCGCCTCGCGGCTGTGGGCGGCGGACGCTGCCGCGCTGATCGCTGGTGCCGGGGTGGCCGGCGCCGGGGTGGCGGCGATCCAGGCGCTGATGCCGGGGGTGGCCAAGCGGCTGTTCCCGCAGCGGGTGGGGCTGGCGATGGGCATCTATTCGGCGGCGCTGGTCGGCGGCGGCGCGCTGGGCGCGACGGCCAGCCCGTGGCTGGAGCACTACGGCGGCTGGCGGCTGGGGCTGGCGGTGTGGCTGCTGCCGGCGCTGCTGGGCCTCGGGCTGTGGCTGCAGCAGACCGCCGGTCTGTCGCTGGCGGCGGGGCCGGGTGAGGGCGGGCTGTCGATGCGCCGCTTCTTCCGCAACCGCCGCGCCTGGCAGCTGGCGCTGTATTTCGGCCTCACCAATAGCGGCTATTCCAGCCTGGTGGCGTGGCTGCCGTCGTTCTATCGCGAGCAGGGACAGGCGGCGCAGGCCGCGGCCAACCTGCTGGCGTGGATGGCGCTGTTGCAGGCGGCGGCTGCCTTTGCGCTGCCCTTCCTGTCGCGCCATCAGCACGACCGCCGCGCCATGCTGTGGCTGGCGCTGGCCTGCCAGGCGGCCGGGTTTGCCGGCCTCGCGCTGCAGCCGCAGCTGGCGCCGTGGCTGTGGGCGGCGCTGGCCGGCATCGGTCTTGGCGGCTTCTTTTCGCTGAGCCTGATCGTGGTGCTGGAGCACCTGCCCGATGTGCGCCAGGCCGGCCTGCTGGCCGCCTTCGTGCAGGGCTGCGGTTTCCTGATCACCGCCGCCGGGCCGTGGCTGCTGGGCTGGTTCCGCGATCGCGGCGGCAGCTTTGCCACCGGCTGGTGGTGGCACTGCGCCATCGTGCTGGCGATGGCGCTGCTGACGGTGTGCTTCGCGCCGGCCAGCTACCGCCGCAGCATGCGCGGCATCTGAGTCAAGGTTTTCCCGGTGCGCGGCCGTGCCGCCGCCGGTTGCAGTACGGCCAGCCCAGAGCAACAGCAATAGCAAGGTTGGCCGCAACGGCGTGGGTCGCCCACGCCTGTCTACATCAAGAGGAGATCTGTCATGAAAAAGCTTGCACTGGGCGTAATGCTGGTTTGTGCATCCATGGGCGCGGTGGCGAAGGACTGGAAAGTCATCCGCTTCGGCGTGAATCCGAGTTACGCCCCGTTCGAATCCAAGGCCGCCAGCGGCGAGCTGGTCGGCTTCGACATCGACCTGGGCAACGCGCTGTGCGCCAGGCTGAAGGCCAAGTGCGTGTGGGTGGAGAACGCCTGGGACGGCATCATCCCGGCGCTGAAGGCGAAGAAGTTCGACGCCATCCTGTCGTCGATGGCGGTGACGGAAAAACGCCTGCAGCAGATCAGCTTCAGCGACAAGATCTACAACGTGCCGCCACGGCTGGTGGCGAAGAAGGGCAACGCGCTGCAGCCGGCGCCGGACACCCTGCGCGGCAAGCGCATCGGCGTGGAGCAGGGCTCCACCGCCGAGGCCTACGCCAAGGCCTACTGGGAGCCGAAGGGGGTGACGGTGACCTCATACCCGAACCAGGACCAGGTGTACCAGGACCTGACCTCCGGCCGGCTGGACGCGGCGTTCCAGTCCTCGGTGCAGGCCGAGCTGGGCTTCCTCAAGACCGCCGCCGGGCGTGACTACGCCTTCGCCGGCAACGGCGTGGCGGACGTGAAAACCCTGGGCGTGGGCGCCGCCATCGGCCTGCGGCAGGAGGATGCCGATCTGCGCCAGCAGCTGAACCGCGCGCTGGCCGAGGTGCACAAGGACGGCACCTACAAGCGCCTGGCCGCCAAGTACTTCTCCTTCGACATCTACTAAGCCGCCCCCGGCACGGGGCGCACCGCCCCGTGCCGCAAGGAGATCATCATGTTACAAGGCTATGGGCCGCTGATCGCCAGCGGCACCTGGATGACGCTGCAGCTGGCGCTGCTGGCCCTGGCGGCGGCGCTGCTGCTGGGCCTGCTTGGGGCCAGCGCGCGGTTGTCAGCCAGCCGCCTGCTGCAAACGTTGGCCGCAGGCTATACCACGCTGATCCGCAGCGTGCCGGACCTGGTCACCATGCTGCTGCTGTTCTACAGCCTGCAGATCGCGCTGAACCACCTGACCGAGTGGGCCGGTGCCGGGCAGATCGACATCGACCCCTTCGTGGCCGGGGTGGTGACGCTGGGCATCATCTACGGCGCCTACTTCACCGAGACCTTTCGCGGCGCGTTCCAGGCGGTGCCGCGCGGCCAGCTGGAGGCGGCGGTGGCCTACGGCATGACGCCGTGGCAGGTGTTCCGCCGCGTGCTGTTCCCGCAGATGATGCGCTTCGCGCTGCCGGGCATCGGCAACAACTGGCAGGTGATGATCAAGGCCACCGCGCTGGTGTCCATCATCGGCCTGTCCGACGTGGTGAAAGCCACCCAGGACGCCGGCAAGGGCTCGCTGCAGCTGTTCTTCTTCAGCCTGGTGGCGGCGGCGATCTATCTCGCCATCACCACGGTGTCCACCCTGTTGCTGGCGTGGCTGGGTCGCCACTACGCCGCCGGTGTCAGAAAGGCCGAGCTATGAACGAGATCATTGCCATCGTGCAGGAATACGGGCAGGCCTACCTGTGGAGCGACGGCTACCGCCTGTCCGGCCTCGCCATGACGCTGTGGCTGCTGCTGTTGTCCATCGTGATCGGTTTCGTGATGTCGGTGCCGCTGGCGGTGGCGCGGGTGTCGTCCAACCGCCTGATCAGCGGCCCGGTGTGGCTGTACACCTACGTGTTCCGCGGCACGCCGCTGTACATCCAGCTGCTGATCATCTACTCCGGCATCTACAGCCTGGAAGCGGTGCGGGCGCAGCCGCTGCTGGACGCCTTCTTCCGCGAAGGCTTCAACTGCACGCTGCTGGCGTTTGCGCTGAATACCTGCGCCTACACCACCGAGGTGTTCGCCGGCATGATCCGCGAAACCCCGCACGGCGAGATCGAGGCGGCGCGCGCCTACGGCATGTCGCGCTTCACGCTGTACCGCCGCATCATCCTGCCCTCGGCGCTGCGCCGCGCGCTGCCCTCGTACAGCAACGAGGTGATCCTGATGCTGCACTCCACCTCCATCGCCTTTACCGCCACCGTGCCGGACCTGCTGAAAGTGGCGCGCGACGTGAACTCGGCCACCTACGCCTCGTTCGAGGCCTTCGGCCTTGCCGCCGTGCTGTACGCCAGCGTGGTGTTCGCGCTGGTGTGGCTGTTCCGCCGCTGCGAACGTCGCTGGCTGGCCTTCCTGCAACCGCGCGCCCACTAACCGCGCGTACCGGAGAAACACTATGTACCAATTGACCGTAGAAGAACTGCACAAGCAGTACGGCACGCACGAAGTGCTCAAGGGTGTGTCGCTCAAGGCCCGCGCCGGCGACGTGATCAGCATCATCGGCTCCTCCGGCTCCGGCAAGAGCACCTTCCTGCGCTGCATCAACTTTCTGGAGCAGCCGAGCAAGGGGCGCATCTTTGTCGGCAATGAAGAAGTGCGCACCGTGGCCGACCACCACGGCGCGCTGCGCGCCGCCGACGCGCGCCAGCTGCAGCGGCTGCGCACCCGGCTGGCGATGGTGTTCCAGCATTTCAACCTGTGGGGGCACATGACGGTGCTGGAAAACGTGATCGAGGCGCCGGTGAACGTGCTGGGGCTGGACCGCGTCGAAGCCCTCGTCCGCGCGCGCAAATATCTGGCCAAGGTCGGGCTGGCCGCCACGGTGGAGGACAAGTACCCGTCGCACCTGTCCGGCGGCCAGCAGCAGCGGGTGGCCATCGCCCGCGCGCTGGCGATGGAACCGGACGTGATGCTGTTCGACGAGCCGACCTCGGCGCTGGACCCGGAGCTGGTGGGCGAGGTGCTGCGCGTGATGCAGGCGCTGGCGGAGGAGGGCCGCACCATGGTGGTGGTCACCCACGAGATGGGCTTTGCCCGCGAGGTGTCCAACCACGTGATCTTCCTGCACCAGGGCCGCATCGAGGAGCAGGGCGACCCGAAGCAGGTGCTGGTGGCGCCCAGGAGCGAACGGCTGGCGCAGTTCCTGTCCGGCAGCCTGAAGTAACCATGACCACAAGCGAGACGAGCATGCAAAACACACTGTGGCTGCGTAATGTGCGCCCCTACGGCGGCGCGGCAGAAGACATCGAAATCGTGGCCGGCAGCATCGGCGCGCGCCGCCCTGCGGCAAACGTGCCGCTGGCGGCGGGCGACCTCGACGGCGGCGGCCGGCTGCTGACCCCGCCCTTGGTGGAGGCGCACACCCACCTCGACAAGACGCTGTGGAGCCTGCCGTGGCAGCCGCACAGCGCCGCCGACAACCTGCGCGCGCGTATCGACAACGAGCGCCGCATCCTGTGCGAGCAGACGGTGCCGATCGCCGCCCGCGCCGGCGCGCTGCTGGAGCACTGCATCGCGCAGGGCACCCAGCTGCTGCGCTGTCACGTGGACGCCGATCCGGAGCTGGGCTGGTCGCATATCGAGGCCATGCTGGCACTGCGCGCCCGCTACGCCGGGCTGGTCGACATCGAACTGGTCACCTTCCCGCAGGCTGGCCTCGTGACCCGCCCCGGCGCCGCCGCGCTGATGCGCCGGGCGCTGGAAGCCGGGGTCGAGGTGGTGGGCGGGCTGGACCCGTGCGGCATCGACGGCGACCCGGTCGCGCAGCTGACGCAGGTGTTCGAACTGGCCGCCGAGTTCGACCGCGGCGTCGACATCCACCTGCACGATGGCGGCGAGCTGGGACTGTGGCAGATCGCGCGCATCTGCGACTTCACCGAGCAGTACCGGCGCCAGGGGCGGGTGATGCTCAGCCACGCCTTCTGCCTGGGCATGCTGCCGTGGCCGAAAGTGGCACCGCTGGCGGCAAGGTTGGCCGCAAACGGCATCAGCGTCGTGACCACCGCGCCGGCGGACATCGGCGTGCCGCCGTTTGCCGAACTAACCACAGCCGGCGTGACGGTGTGCCTGGGCTCGGACGGCATCCGCGATGCCTGGTCGCCGATGGGCAACGGCGACATGCTGGAGCGGGTGATGCTGCAGGCCTACCGCTTCTACGAGCGCACCGACGAAGGGCTGCGGGCGGCGTTCGACGCCGGCACCGTCAACGGCGCCCGCGCCATGGGCTGGGCCGACTACGGGCTGGCGCCGGGCAAGCCGGCCAACTTCCTGCTGCTGCCGGCCGAGACGGTGGGCGAAGCCATCGCGCTGCGCCCGCCGCAGCGCACGCTGATCCGCCACGGCCGGGTGATCGTCCGCGACGGCGTGCTGCTGGACAGCCTGCTGGCGTTGCCGTAAGCGGGCGCGCTACAGCGCGACGCGCTGCTGGTGTTCCGGCACCGTCGCGTGCCAGTGCAGCTCCAGGCTGATGCGGCGGCGCAGCGCGTCGGCGGCCGCCGGTTCGCCGTGGATCACGAAGACCTGCTGCGGCGCGCTGTCGAAGCCCTGCAGCCAGTGCAGGATCTCGTTGCTGTCGGCGTGGGCGGACAGGTGGTCCAGCGCCACCACTTCGGCATTGATCGGCACGTCCTGGCCGTGGATGCGCACCGAGCCGGCGCCGGCCACGATCAGCGCGCCGCGGGTGCCGCCGGCCTGGAAGCCGGAAAACAGCAGCGTGTTGCGCGGATTGGGCGCGAACGCCTTCAGGTGGTGCAGCACGCGGCCGCCGGTGGCCATGCCGCTGGCGGCGATGATGATGCACGGTTCCTTGCTCTGGTTCAGGCGCTTGGATTCCTCGACCGAGCGCACGATGTGGGCGACGCGGCACATGCCCTCGCACTCGCTCTGCGACAGCTTGTGCAGGTGGCGGAACTGCTGGTACAGCGCAGTGACGTCGCTGGCCATCGGGCTGTTGAGGTAGACCGGCAGCTGCTGCGGGATGCGGCCGCGCTGCTTCAGCTTGTACAGGTAGTACATCAGCAGCTGGGCGCGGGCGACGGCAAAGGACGGGATCACGGTGATGCCGTGGCGGCCAGCGGTGCGGTTGATGACCTCGGCGAGGAGGTCTTCCACCGACTCGGCGGGGTGGCTGCGGTCGCCGTAGGTGGATTCCACCAGCAGGTAGTCGGCGGCGCGCACCGGCTGCGGCGGCGGCATGATCGGGTCGTGCTGGCGGCCGAGGTCGCCGGAGCAGACCAGGGTCTTGCCGTCGGCCTCGATGGTGACGCTGGCGGCACCGAGGATGTGGCCGGCCGGGCGCAGCAGCAGCCGCACGCCGGGGAAGATCTCGTGGCTCTGGTTGAACGGCAGCGGCCGCAGGCTGGCCAGCGAACGTTCGGCGTCGGCCTCGGTGTACAGCGGCAGCGCCGGATGGTGCTTGGAGTAGCCGCGGCGGTTCGCGTATTCGGCTTCCTCTTCCAGCAGGTAGCCGCTGTCGGGCAGCAGGATCGCGGCCAGCTCGCAGCTGGCCTCGGTGGCGTACACCGGGCCGCGAAAGCCGTCGCGCACCAGCGCCGGCAGGTAGCCGCTGTGGTCGAGGTGGGCGTGGCTGAGCACCACCGCGTCCAGGTCGGCCGGGGCGAAGGGCAGCCCGGCCCAGTTGCGCAGCCGCAGCTGCTTGTAGCCCTGGAACAGGCCGCAATCGATCAGGATCTTGCGGCCGCGGCACTCCAGCAGGTACTTGCTGCCGGTGACGGTGCCGGCGGCGCCGAGAAAGGTGAGATGCATGAGCGTTTCCTGTGCCGCTGGGGCGCTGGTGGCAGGGGGCCGCGCAGCGGGGGCGGCGCGACGTTTCACTCTCCTTTATAGAGAGCCGCCGCGCGGGAAGTGGCCCGATTTGCGGTGACAGGCTCCGGCAGGACGTTCCGGGGCCGATGAACGGGATGCGGCGCCGGCCGCAGGGAGGCAGAAAGCAAAAAAGGTTGGCCGCAACGCGGACGCTGCGGCCAACCTTGTCATGCTGCAAACACCGCTCAGAGGCGGAAGCGCGCCACCATGTCGTGCAGGTGGTTGGACAGCTGGTGCAGCTCGTTCACGGTGCGGGTGGCGTTCTGCACCGCCTGGTCGGTTTCGATCGCCATGTGGTTGGCGGTCTCTGCCGCGCGCGCCATGTCGGTGGTGGCGATCGACTGCTCGCGGGTGGCGTCGGCGATGTCGCGGATGGTCAGAACCACGCGCGACACCTCGTCCTCGATGCCGGCCATCTGCCCGGCGACCTGGCGCGAGGCGCTGACCCCGTGCTGCACCGATTGCCGGGTGTGTTCCATGCCGCCCAGTGCCGATTCCACGTCGCGGTGGGTGGCGTCGATCAGCTCGCCGATCTCCACCGTGGCCTTGGCGGTGCGCTCGGCCAGCTTGCGCACCTCGTCGGCCACCACCGCGAAACCGCGCCCGGTCTCGCCGGCGCGCGCCGCCTCGATCGCCGCGTTCAGCGCCAGCAGGTTGGTCTGGTCGGCGATGTCCTTGATCACGTTGATGATCTGGTCCATCTGCGCCGAGCGTTCGCCCAGCGCGCCGAGGGTGGTGGCCAGCTGGCCGACCTGGCCGGCGATGCGTTCGATGCCGCCGGCCAGCTCGCCCACCGCCTGCGCCGACTGACGCGAGGTCTGCCCGGTCTGCACTACCACCTCTTCTGCCGAGGTGGCGTTGCCGGCGATGTGGTTGATGCTGACGGTGATCTGTTCGATGGTGGCGGCGGTGGCGCTGGAGGCGTCGGCCTGCTGCTGCGAGTCGCTGGCCAGCTGGCGGGTGATGCCGTTCAGCGCGTCGATGCCGCCGTTGAGCGATACCGAGTGTTCGCGCACTTCCAGGAACATCTGCCGCAGGCTGCCGATGAAGCGGTTGAACGCCTCGGCGGTCTGGCCGATTTCGTCCTGCTTGTCCACTTCCAGCTGGTGGGTCAGGTCGCCGTCGCCGGTGGCGACATCCAGCAGCGCATCGCGCAGCCGCACCAGGCTGGCCAGCAGGCGGGTGAGGGCGAAGTTGGCCAGCACGATGCCGGTCACCGCGACCGCGAGGCCGGCCAGCACCAGCGTCAGCAGCAGGTGGTTCAGCGGCGCCAGCATCGCGTCCTTCTCCACCACCGTGCCCAGCACCCAGTCGCTGCCGGCGACGCTGGCCACCGAGGCGTAGTAGCCGCGACCGTCGATCTCCACTTCATGCAGCGTCGGGCTGTTGCCGGCAGCGCTCACCAGCGCGGCGTCGAAGCCCGGCATCACCTCGGCCACCGGCTTGAGGGGGGAACCGGCCGCCGGGTGGCTGACGATCTTGCCGTCGCGCGTGGCCAGGAAGGCGTAACCGTCGCCGCGCAGCCTGATCGCCTTCACCACCGCGGTCAGCCCGTCCAGCGCGATGTCGCCGCCGACCACGCCGATCTGCGCGCCATCGCGCAGGATTGGGCTGGCCACGGTCACGCCCAGCTTCTGTTTTTCTACAAAGGCATAGGGCGCGGTAACGGCGGTGCCTTTCTGCGCGGTCGCCAGCTGGTACCACGGCCGTGCGGTCGGATCGTAGCCGTCGGCCGGCAGCTTGTCAGGCGTGTGGTAGCGCATCGCCTTGTCGGCGTAGCCGGCAAAGGTCTGGTCGAAACCACCGGCGTCCTTGCCCTGTTGCAGGACCGGGTAGGGCGCGCTGGCGTCGACGTCGGCGAGGCGGTTGGCCGTAGCCTGGATGGCGTCGCGGCGCTGGGCCAGCCAGCGGCCGAGCGCCTCGCCGTTGCCGGCGATGGCGGCGTCCAGCTCCTGCTGCACGCCAAGGATGATCTCGCTGCGCATGCGCTGGTAGGAGAGCGCGGACAGCAGCGCGATGGCAATCGCCAGCAGGATGGCGACAAAAAACAGGAGTCGCTGTTTTAACGACATGGCATTCCTCGTAGTAGCAAGGGCAACGCGGCGGCTCTGGCGGCCGCCTGGCGTCGCCGGGGTCGGGTGAGTGTGTGTGGGCGCGCAGCCTCTGCGTCTTGTTTTATGGATGTTTGTGATAAATCAGTGCGCGCGATGATAACAATCTATAACAGCTGCCGCCAGCGCTGAAGCGCAGCGCGGCGGCACGGGCAGTATCGCAACACGGCTTGTCCGTTTGATGACGGCAGTGCCGCGCGCCGGGGTTGGCCGCACCGCCAATAGCGGCGCGGCTTCAGGATTTATGCATGCAATGACTGGCTATTTCGATAGATATCAGCCAGGTCGTATGTCGTCGCGATGCGTAGTCAAACGACTACGATTTTTTGTAAATAAGCAATTTGTACAATACAATATATGTACAAAATTACGACAACCCGTCGCCACCACGAGAAACCACCATGTTCAACACCAGGCTCAAACAGCAGATCGGCGAGCTGCAACAGCAGCTGCGCACCCAGCAGGCGATTGCCGGCGCACTGGAGCGTGCCTTTGCCAGCGTCCATTTCGATGCGGAGCGCAGGGTGGTGGCGGCCAACCAGAACTTTCTGGACACGCTGGCTTACCGCCAGCTCGGCGACATCCTCGGCCAGCCGCACAGCCTGTTCTGCGCCAGGGACCATGTCGCCAGCCGCGACTACGCGCAGTTCTGGGCGCACTTGCAGCGCGGCGAGCCGTTCCAGCGCGAGGTGCAGCGCGTGACCGCCGCGGGCGAGGTGGTGTGGCTGGAGGCGACGTACAGCCCGATAGCCGACGATGCCGGCCGGATCGGCGGCTATGTGATGTTTGCGACCGACGTCACAGCCCGCGTGCGCGAGGCGGCGCACAACCGCTCGGTGCTGCAGGCGCTGGATCGCGCGATGGCGACCATCGAGTTCACCCCCGACGGCACCATCGTCGGCGCCAACGCCAACTTCCTGCGCACCATGGGCTACTCGCTGGAACAGCTGCGCGGCCAGCATCACCGCCTGCTGTGCGAGCGCGAGTTCGCCGGCAGCGCGGAGTACGAACAGCTGTGGCAGCGCCTGCGCCGCGGCGAGTTCTCTGCCGGCCAGATCCGGCGCCGTCACCGCGACGGCCGCCCGGTGTGGCTGGAGGCCAGCTACAACCCGGTGCTGGACGAAAACGGGCAGGTGGTCAGCGTGATCAAGTTCGCCACCGACATCAGCGCCCGCGTCGAGCAGGTGCAAAAGGAGCGCGACAGCGCCCAGTTTGCCTACGGTTCGTCACGGCAGACGCTGGACTGGTCGGACAGCGGCGTGGCCGGCATCCGCCAGAGCGTGGACGAGATCCGGCAGATGGCCGGCAGCATCGAGGCGGCCAGCCACACGGTGCAGCAGCTGGGCGCGCGCTCGCTGCAGATCACCTCCATCGTGCAGACCATCAAGGACATCGCCGACCAGACCAACCTGCTGGCGCTGAACGCGGCGATCGAGGCGGCGCGCGCCGGCGAGACCGGGCGCGGCTTCGCGGTGGTGGCCGACGAGGTGCGCAAGCTGGCGGAGCGCACCAGTGCGTCGACCACCGAGATCGCCGCCATGGTCGGCGACATCCAGCAACAGACCGGCAGCGCGGTGCAGAGCATGGCGCAGATCCTGCAACAGGCGCAGCACAGCGTGACGCTGACCCAGCGCGCGGGCAGCACCATCGAGCAGATCCGCGACGGCGCGCACGCGGTGGTGGAGGCCATCGGCCGCTTTACTCATCTGAAGTCGTGAGACGGCGCCGCGCGCCGCTACGGCGGGGCGCGGCAAGGATATGATAAAGAAAATAAAACTATCTGAAAAAAACATTCAATTGGAATTGACTATCGACATCCGGCATGATGCGTCTGTCGACAACGACTAACCCATCCAAGGAGCGAAGCATGTCCATCATCAACAGCCAGATCAAACCGTTTGCCAGCAAAGCCTTCCACAACGGCCAGTTCATCGACGTGACTGACCAGACCCTGCTGGGCAAGTGGTCCGTTGTCTTCTTCTACCCGGCCGACTTCACCTTCGTGTGCCCGACCGAACTGGGCGACCTGGCTGACCTGTACCCGCAGTTCCGTGATCTGGGCGTGGAAATCTACTCGGTATCCACCGACACCCACTTCACCCACAAGGCGTGGCACGACACCTCCGACACCATCAAGAAGATCAAGTACCCGATGCTGGCCGACCCTACCCACCTGATCGCCCGCAACTTCGGCGTGCTGATCGAGGAAGCCGGCCTCGCCGACCGCGGCACCTTCGTGATCGACCCGCAGGGCAAGATCCAGATCGTGGAAATCAACGCCGGTGGCGTGGGCCGCGATGCCGCCGAGCTGCTGCGCAAGGTGAAGGCCGCCCAGTACGTGGCCGCCCACCCGGGTGAAGTGTGCCCGGCCAAGTGGCAGGAAGGCGATGCCACCTTGGCACCGTCGCTGGACCTGGTCGGCAAGATCTAAGCAAAGCCGCTGCGTGCCCGTGATTGTGGGCGCGGCGCGGGGGCTTGCCGTACGCCATGTACTGTCTGCGCCCCCGCTTGCCTGCCTTCGCGCTCTCGGGCCGAATCATCGGCGGAAACCAGGTGGGAGAAAACCTCCCCAACACCCGACATTCATTGCCGGGTGCCCCGGAAAACGGCCTCGCGGCCAACCCTGACGCCGCTTTCCCGGGTACCCGAAATCAAGGATACGTACCATGCTGGACAACAATATCAAGACCCAACTGCAAAGCTATCTCACCAACCTGCAACACCCGATCGAGCTGGTCGCCAGCCTGGGCGGCGGCACCAAGGACGAGGAAGTGCGCGGCCTGCTGGCCGATATCGCCAGCCTGTCCGACAAGGTGAGCGTGCGCTTTGACGGCAGCGATGCGCGCCAGCCTTCGTTCAGCGTTGGCCGCGCCGGCGACGCTGCCCCGCGCGTGCACTTTGCCGGCGTGCCGATGGGCCACGAATTCACTTCGCTGGTGCTGGCGCTGTTGCAGGTGGGCGGCCACCCGTCCAAGGCCGGGCAGGAGCTGATCCAGCAGATCAAAGACCTGCGCGGCGAATACACGTTTGAAACCTATATCTCGCTGTCGTGCCAGAACTGCCCGGACGTGGTGCAGGCGCTGAACCTGATGGCGGTGCTGAACCCGAACATCCGCCACACCATGATCGACGGCGCGCTGTTCCAGAACGAGGTGTCCGCCCGCCAGATCATGTCGGTACCCACCGTGTACCTGAACGGTGAAGTGTTCGGCCAGGGCCGCATGGGGCTGGAAGAGATCGTCGCCAGGCTGGATACCGGCGCCGCCGCCCGCGACGCTGAGAAGCTGGCACAGAAAGACGCCTTCGACGTACTGGTGGTAGGCGGTGGCCCGGCCGGTGCCGCGGCGGCCATCTACACGGCGCGCAAGGGCATCCGTACCGGCGTGGTGGCCGAGCGTTTCGGCGGCCAGGTGCTGGACACCATGGGCATCGAGAACTTCATCTCGGTGAAAGAGACCGAAGGCCCGAAACTGGCGATGGCGCTGGAACAGCACGTCAAGGAATACGACGTGGACGTGATGAACCTGCAGCGCGCCAGCAAGCTGGTTCCGGCCAGCGAAAGCGCCAGCGGGCTCACCGAAGTGCAGCTGCAAAGCGGCGCCACGCTGCGCGCCAAAACCGTGATTATCGCCACTGGTGCGCGCTGGCGCGAAATGAACGTGCCGGGCGAGCAGCAATACCGCAACAAGGGCGTGGCCTACTGCCCGCATTGCGATGGCCCGCTGTTCAAGGGCAAGCGCGTGGCGGTGATCGGCGGTGGCAACTCCGGCGTGGAGGCGGCCATCGATCTGGCCGGCATCGTGTCGCACGTTACCCTGCTGGAATTCGGCGATGCCATGCGTGCCGACGCCGTGCTGCAGCACAAGCTGCGCAGCCTGCCCAACGTGACGGTGATCCTGCAGGCGCAGACCACCGAAGTCACCGGTGACGGCAGCAAGGTGAACGGCCTGCGTTACACCGACCGCGTCAGCGGCGAAGCGCGCCATATCGAACTGGAAGGCATCTTCGTGCAGATCGGCCTGCTGCCGAACACCGACTGGCTGCGTGGCAGCGTGGAGCTCTCCAGCCGTGGCGAGATACTGGTTGGCCGCCATCAGGACACCACCGTACCCGGCGTGTTCGCCGCCGGCGATGTGACCGACGTGCCGTACAAGCAGATCATCATCGCCATGGGCGAGGGCGCCAAGGCTGCGCTCGGGGCCTTCGACCACCTGATCCGCAGCGGCGTCGCCGCCAGCTGAGGCCAAGGTTGGCCGCAACGAGCCTGCGGCCAACCTTGTCATTCTGTCATTGCCGGAGCAAGCCCCGCATCGTTCGATGCGGGGTTTGGGCACGACGCGTCGCCAGCCGGCCCACGATCTGCGCCCGGGTCTATACTGCATTGCCGCCGCATCGCTGCCTGTCTGTGTCGTGCTCTCCCGTGGTGCTTTCTGCCGCAAAAATGCCGATCAATACCGCTTTCCCTGCCGGTTTTCCTGATGTTATATTTTCAACTGTTGCTTGAATCTGTTTTCACCATAACCTACGATGAAGCGTAACAAAACCAGCCGGCATCAGGGAGGAGGGCTTTCGTCACGGTCTGGGATTGTCAGGACGAGGTGTACTACCGATAGAGCTTGGGTGGTGGTGCCGGCATAGTCCGGCCGCGGCCGCCGCATAAAAGACAAGATGAAGTAAACATTCTCGGCACGTGCCACGAGGTGGGAATCACGCGTGCGATTCCTTGGCAGGAACCGCCTTTGGAAAGTCAGAGGAGGTTATCGTGAGAACACTCACATTACGAAGTACTTTAACAGCCGCCGGTTTGTGTCTGTCAGTGATACTGGCCGGCTTGTCAACCGCCTACGCCCAGGTACCCAAAGAAGATCCATTCGAGCTGGATGGCAACGCCCTTGATGGTGCCGCTGCCGGCTTCGACTGGGAAACCTTCCAAACGAAACCGAATACCCAAAAATTCATCATCGATAAATTCAATGACTCGACTGATGACAATTTCTTCAAAGGCGGTTCTAAAGACGAGCGCGACATCAGCTCTGCCGGTGTTACGCAAAACTACTGGCTGAATACGCCAACCACCCCACCGGATAAGGACGATATCGAGCATGCCTTTGCGGTCAACACCGTGGTGAACGGTGAGCAAGTCATCTACTTTGGTGCGGATCGCCTGTCCAATAGTGGTGACGCCGCTATCGGGTTCTGGTTTTTCAAGAACAAGATTAGCGAAAAGGCTGATGGAACATTCAGTGGGGTCCACAGTGTTGGTGATGTACTCGTCACTTCAGACTTCAAGCAGGGGGGGTCGGCGAGCGTTATCAACGTATTTAAATGGAATGGCAATCCGCAAAGCCCGTTGACTCTGGTTGCCTCATCGACAACCGGCGGTGGTTCAACCGATGCAAATGGTGTCTTCTGTCTCACCAATCTGAGTGCCTGTGCCGCAGCGAACAGTTCTCCAGTGGGGGTGCCTCCTACTTGGTCTTACTATTACAAGGACAGCGGCGTTAACCAGGTCACCACTTACCCCACCGGTACCTTCTTTGAGGGTGGCATCAATGTCAAAGACCTGTTCGGTGCGAACCAGTGCTTTGCCAGCTTCCTTGCCATGACTCGTACTTCAGCATCGACAACGGCACAACTGAAGGACTTCGCCTTGGGTGACTTCCCTGTTTGCAGTGTCAATGTGGAGAAGGTATGTGATGTCGGCGTTCCTCCTGTAGTAAACCAGGACGGTTCTTCGATTGATACCACGTTCAAAGTAACCATTGTCAATGATGGCGGGGCCCCCTTGTCTGACATTCGTGTCAAGGAGGATTTCACTCGTGGTACCAACCCGCTCCTGTTCCCGGTCACTGGAGACATCTGCCAGATCACTGCAATTACTGGCGACACCGTGAATGCCCCGAGTGTACCGATTACCTTGATTGATAGTGCTGGCACCAAGGGCGAGGTAAAAGTGTCCGACTCCCTAGTAGGAACCATCACACTCACTGTCGCATGCAAAACCAAGCTGAATGGTCTTGCCAACCAGATCGAGGTGATTACCGGGTCGACCCCGGGGGCTTCTGATGTCAAAGACCTGGACATCATGACTGATGCCGAGATTTGCAAAGCGACTGTTGCTCCGGGCATCGAAGTAATCAAGGACTGCAGTGCAACGCCACCGGCTGTGACAATGACTGGCGGTGTAACCCCTAAAGTGTGTGTCGATATTACTGTCAAGAATACCTCAGGTGAGGACTTGACTGATGTATCGGTAATCGACCCATATTTGAATGGTGGTTTGTCAATCTATAGCGATAACCTGGATTCCAACTCCAGTAAGTCGCTTGGCACTTTCTGCTACAACCCGACCGCCTCTGACAGCGGTGAAACTGATCCGAGCAAGATCACCTACACAGATCAGGTGACAGCTAAAGGGACCGGTGTTGTCAGTGGTCAGGAAGCAAGCCATAGCGATACCGCGACTTGCAACCTGTGCCCTGTAACTAACTAAGCAGGCGGTCTTTAAGCAAAAGGCGATGGGAGTACCCATCGCCTTTTTCCTGTCCGGACCCTAGCCAGATTTAGTTTGCGTTAAACGTGGTAGTAGCCTTTGCGCTTTGACCGCTGCTGACGACGGTGTTGCTGACTTGGTAGGTACCAGCCGGATCCTTTTGCTTGTTGAGGCGCAATTTGTACACTGCCTTGCCGTTGGCATCAGTGATGGCACTGGCGGTGATTGTGCTGCCATTGGGCTTGATGACGGCAAAGCTGATGCTGGTGCTGCCCAGTGGTAGACCGCTTTTTGTTGCTGTGGCTGTAATGGTCACGGTATCCCCGCGCTGATAACTGGTCTTGTCCGTCACGACCGTGGTGGCCAAGCTGCTGACTGCAATCGAGTACGCCGCTGAGCCGGTACCGCTGTAGCTTGCATTGGCGCTATTGATTGCCGTTACTCCGATCGTATAGGAACCAGATATGGCCGTGCTGGCGGACGTTACCGCCAGGGTGGTGGAGGCTGAGTTACCCGGTGCCAGAGAGAGCGAGGTCGATGTCCATTGCCCGGCCCAGCCGCTGGGCAGACTTGCCTGCAGATTGAAGCTTGTCGTCGGACAGGCAGAACTGTCGTTGTTGGTCACCGCTACGGTATAGCTGACAGGAGTGCCAGCTACCACTGTTGTGCTTTGCAAAGGCGATACAAGCAGTGATGGCTTGCCAAGAGTACAGGCGGATTTGGCAAAGGAAATATCAACTCCCGCACCACTGCTATCCGCCCAGGTGGTGGTAATGGTCAAGCCGGTAGCCGTATCGGTGTAGCTGCGGCCAACGCCGAGTGCACCATCCTTCAAGTCTCCTACACTCGATGCGGTGTAACTGTTTGGCGTCATGTCCAGCAAGAAGCTGCCCAGATTGTTGGTGACTACCTCGTCGGCCATGCGTACTTGTATACCACTGGTAAGGTTACCCACCCCGCTGAGCACGCTATCCGATCCGATCGGTTGGCGGTACTCCAGGTAGTACCATGTCTTGATGCCAGTCGCCGGATCAATGCCTTTGAGGATTTTCAGGGCTTTGGGGTTGTTGCTGCTGGTTTCATAAGGGTCGAGACGATAACTGCCGCTTTCCTGGACCGTGACGATTGGGGGCGTAACGCTGCTATTCAGCCAGCCCAAGTACTCCTTTTCGAAAGCATTGAAGTGTCCTGGGCGGCTGCCCATGAGATCGGCACCATCACCATAGTCCAGAACGGTACAGTTACCGGTCAGCGAGCCCGCATCACAGTCCAGACCATGGGCATGATTCAACCCTAGGTTATGCCCTAATTCATGGCCGACAACATTTAGGTCAAAGTAACCATTGATCCAGGCGTTGGAGGGGTTTCCGCCCATCAAGGCAAGCCCGGCCCAGGAGCAGGCTGTATTGCGGGGAAACATGTATACGAAGCGGGTATAGCCCGACAAGTCAGCCCCCGCTGCGGTGGCCGCCTGCTTGGCATAGGTTTCGACGGCCGTCATGTCGCAAGTCTTGTTGAATGGCGCCATGTGCCAGCCGAATACTGAGCCATTCAGCCACGTCTGCTGGTGAGAGTTCTCTTTGAAGAAGTTGCTGACCGTACCAAAGACCAGGCTTTGCACCTGTGCTGGCGTGACGGGCTGCGACTGGTCATCCTGGAAGTTCACCAGAATGACTGCGGTTTTTTGTTCGCCCAAGGGGTTGTTATAGGCTGCTGCCAGTATCTGGATGCTGCCTTCAGTACTGGTATCGAGTGCCAGCAGGTTGCCGTTCTTGCTGCCGCGCACGCGCACCTTGCTGCCTGACGGATAGTGGACGGGACGCTGGCTGAATTTCAGCTCGTAGCGCTCACCGGCCTCGGTTTTCAGGAAGTGCCGGGTCCGGCTCTTCTTGTTCTTGAAATCATCCTCGTGCAGCACTTCCAGCTCGCCTTCCAGCTCGACCCGCGTACTGCTGGTGCTGGTTTGAACCGTCGCTTTGCCCGCGCCAGCAGACTGGGCAAAGCCCGGGGTGACAAGGCACAGCTGCAGCAAGCAGGCACCCAGCAACATCGTCCGCAGGCCGAAACGTTGGCCGCAGGCACGCATTGCGCGTTGAAGCATGACATTCCTCTCATCATCAAAAGAAAAGACCATCCCCCGCAACTGCCCACACCGCTGATCACCGTACTCGTAGAAAACGCATTTTCTGAAAGCAGGCTAAATATTTTTATTGATGCGGTGTTATTTTTATTGGCATCCGCTTACAAGTACTTCGTGGCGTGTGTGCAGTTTTGCACCGGTCAAGCGCTGGTCCAGGCGGCGGGTGATGAATATTCCGAGAATTTACTTAAAATTGAAGAGCAAACTATACACAAGAAACAGGCAATGGCAATATTGCCAAAATGCAATGGATGAAATATAGAAATGTGATTGTTTTTATTGTTGTTTTTTGTTTTTGTCATCATTGGTTGCTGATTTTATATTAAACAAAATGATGTTAATCATTCCATGGCTTTATTGGTTTCTGGTTTTTTTTTGTAAGGCATAGGCAATATTCATCGCTTGGTAGACAGAAATAATTCTGAATAGATCAAATCCAGGCTTGGAAGGGACAGGACACCAGGCCGGCACGCAGCGCACCTGCTGCAAGGCGGGATACGGGCTGGGGCGGAACGGGGCGGGCTCGCGACAAGGCAACACCGCGGCAGCGGCGCTGCGGCCAAGCTTGGTGGTGCGGGATGGGACGGGGGGCAATGCCGGTCGACCGTGCGTGGCTGACGACGGCGGCGCTGTCAACGCCGCCCGGTCACGGGGAGGGCACGGTCGCACCCGGCTAACCGGCGGTCGCGGCTAGCCGGTACTACGTGGTGGGCGTGCTGGGTGTATTGCCGTTAGGGCCGGATCAGGGGGTGGCGCTGCCCAGTAGCTGCTCTATCCGGGCCGCCGGTATCGCCCCGGCAACGCGCTCGTTATTGGCGAAGATCAGTGTCGGGGTGCCGGTAATGCGGTGAGTTCGTGCCAGTTTTGCCAGGTTGGTGATCGGGTTGTCGCACTCGCCGCTGCCCTCTGGCACGGTGTTGTCGTGCACCGCCGCCAGCCAGGCCTTGGCGCGATCCGGTGCGCACCAGATCTTGCGCGACTTCAGCGTCGCGCCGGGGTGCAGCTGCTCGATGGGGTACAGGAAAACATGGATGGTCACATCGCCCACCTTCTGCAGCTCGCGCTCCAGTTGTTTGCAGAACGGGCAATCCGGATCCTCGAACACGGCCAGCTGGCGCTTGCCGTTGCCCCTGACGATCTTGATCGCCTGCTCGAAAGGTAGCTTGTTGAAGCTGATCTCGGACAGCACTTTCATGCGTTCGGCACTCAGGCTCTGCCGGGTCTGGGCATTGATCAGGTTGCCCTGGATCGCATAGCTGACTTTTTCGTCGACATAGAATAACTGGCCGACGGCATAAACCTCGTACAGGCCGGTCAGCGCCTCTTTTTTCACCGAGGCCACCTCTGCGCCGGGGAAGCGTTCCTCGAATGAGCGTTTCACCGATTGCTCGTCCGCCACCGCCAGTGCCGACAGCAAGGCGGTAATCAGCAGTGAACTGCGCAGCAGTATTCTCATGATGAATCTCCCGATGGCCGATAAATGCAGAAAAGGTAAATCCGATATAGTTCAGATTGCGTTTTACTGCCGACTATTCATCATCCGTAATGGGCATATTCATGTTTTATTGTGATTGTTTGTCATGATGCCTGGTGTCGGGCAAGGCAGCGCACGCTGCCGGCTGTCGGTGAATCACTCCCCCGGTACCATTGCGGTCCGGCCCCTTGACGTGCCGGCTTGCGGCCAACTTTGTCGCCGCGACGGCCTGGCCTGCCACTGCCGATGGGGGTGGACAGGCGAATGGATTGATAATTGTTTTTAATTGACGGGTATTTCAATAGCCCGGTTAATTGAATGCAAGGTAGTCGTGCTGTTTCATGGCGGGTGGCGTTTGCTGGCGAAATTTACCCGGGACGGTACTGCCCATTGCGCGCGCCACAGTTTTTAACATGTCATGAAATTTAGAATTAACCGGCAGATTCTTGATGGGTGCGCCGGCGTGGCGGCGGTCCCAGCGGCGCGGCTATGCGGCGGTGCGCTCCGCTGTGGTGCAGGCCGGCACGGGCACCGGTACCGCTACGGGGCAAGCCCTGCCTGGCGCGGCGGGGTGTGGGTGCCCGTGCCGGCGGCCATGGAGTGCCGGATGAGGGACGAGGCTGGTCCGGTCGCGGCAGTGTTGAAACTCACCTTGCGTCATGCGATAAATACCGGTTTTTTTCTTTGTATAAAACTTTATTTCTTATTGTGTGATATCGGTATTTTTAACATCAATAAATTATTTGATTTTCATGGGCTGGCCGCTAAGATCAATTTGGGTTTGCAGCAATGCGGCGATGCGGTCCGTGCCGGGGAGGCGGCGGATTGGTGATTGCGGCTGATTACAAAGCGATCTAAAGGGGAGTGAGCTATGGGAAGCCGTCAGTCAATTGCGCGCTTGTTGCGCCTGAATCTGGGGGACACCACGCGGCAGGTGCTGGACCAGGCCGTCGATGCCGTGGTCAGTATTGATGACAACAACAATATTACCTATTTCAACCCCGCCGCCGAACGGCTGTGGGGCTACGGCGCGCTGGAGGTGCTGGGCCAGAACGTGAAGCTGCTGGTGCCGCAACTGATCCGCCACGATCACGACCGGCTGGTGAACGCCAACCGCGAGACCGGCGTCGACAAGATCGTCGGCAGCAGCCGCGAGGTGCTGATCGAGCGCAAGGACGGCGGCAAGGTGTGGGGCAGCCTGTCGCTGTCCAAGGTGCGGCAGGGCAAGTCGATCACCTATACCGCCTTTGTGCGCGACATCACCGCCGAACACACGGCGCGCGAAAGCATCCGGCAGACGCTGGAGCAGGCGCTGGACGCGGTGGTCAGCATCGACGAGCACAACCTGATCACCTTCTTCAATGCCGCGGCCGAGCGGCTGTGGGGCTACGCGCGCAGCGAGGTGCTGGGGCAGAACATCAAGATGCTGGTGCCCAAGGACATCCAGGGCAGCCACGACGGCTACGTCAACGCCAACCGCAATACCGGCCAGGACAAGATCGTCGGCACCAGCCGCGACGTGCCGATCTTCCGCAAGGACGGCACGCAGCTGTGGGGCAACCTGTCGCTGTCCAAGGTGGAGATCGAGGGCCGCATCACCTACACCGCCTTCGTCAAGGACATCACGCGGGAGCGCCAGGTGCGCGAGGCGCTGAACCAGACGCTGGAGCAGGCGCTGGACGCGGTGGTCAGCATCGATCCGGACAACAACGTCACCTTTTTCAACGCGGCGGCGGAGCGGCTGTGGGGCTACGAGCGGCGGGAGGTGATCGGCCACAACGTGAAGATGCTGGTGCCGCAGATGATCCAGTCGCAGCACGACGAGATGGTCAACGCCAACCGCCGCACCGGCGTCGACAAGATCGTCGGCACCAGCCGCGAGGTCTGCATCGAGCGCAAGGACGGCAGCAAGGTGTGGGGCAGCCTGTCGCTGTCGCGGGTGCGCAGCGGCGAGCACATCAGCTACACCGCCTTCGTGAAGGACGTGACCCGCGAGCGCGAGGCGCGCGAGATGATGAACCAGACGCTGGAGCAGGCGCTGGACGCGGTGGTCGCCATCGACGAGCACAACCTGGTCACCTTTTTCAACGCGGCGGCGGAGCGGCTGTGGGGTTACGAGCGCCGCGAGGTGATCGGCCAGAACGTGAAGATGCTGGTGCCGCAGGCGATCCAGAGCAACCACGACCATCTGGTCAACGCCAACCGCAGCAGCGGCCAGGACAAGATCGTCGGCACCAGCCGCGAGGTCTGCATCGAACGCAAGGACGGCAGCAAGGTGTGGGGCATGCTGTCGCTGTCCAAGATCCGGCTGGAAGGGCGCATCGCCTACACCGCGTTCGTGAAGAACGTGCAGGGCGAGCACGAGAGCCGCGACACCACCGACGGCGCGATGAACGCGGTGCTGGCCTCCAGCAACCAGATCGGCCAGATCGTGTCGGTGATCGACGAGATCGCGGCGCAGACCAATCTGCTGTCGCTGAATGCGGCAATCGAGGCGGCGCGGGCCGGCGAGGCCGGTCGCGGCTTTGCCGTGGTGGCGGACGAGGTGCGCAAGCTGGCCTCGCGCTCGTCGTCCTCGGCCAAGGAGATCAACGGCCTGGTGGAGGAAACCAAGCAGCGCATCAGCGAGCTGGCCAATTCGCTGCAGCGCCTGTCCGGCTAGGGCCTGTTAACACTTATCTAATGGTGGCGCAGGCCAGAGAAGGCTTCAAATGCAAGGCGGAGGGTGCCGCGCTTGGTGATTCCAAGCGCAAACCCGACAACGCCGCAGTTGATGACTTATCTGGCCTGCCCTTCGGGGCCGGTTTTGCCCGGCGCATCGCTTTGTCAAACGCCCCTTGCAGGGAATACCCTGCGGTGGGCCGTTTTTCGCGCGCTGCATCCGGGCAAAACCGGCCGCCGCGATGAAAGATGAAATAAGCGTTAACAGGCCCTAAAGCGCCGGCGCTTCCCGATACCGCACGCCGACCGTCCGCCGACGGTCGGCGTTGTCTTTGGTGAGCCGTGCGCCTGAGAACCTGTTCAAAGTCTCGCGAGCTAGAGCGAGACAAGGCAAAAACGGCTGGGGAAGCGGCGTTTAACTGGATATAACCAGCATGCCGAAGTCGTTTTTAACGCCGGATCGCCCCATTGAGATCCGTTGCAGCAGACATTGAACCGGTTCTGACAAGCGCCGACGGTCGCGGCATGATGGCCGCTGGCCGGATCATGCCTGCGGCCAACCTCGGGAGCCGCCATGTCCTTTCTTGCCACCGCCCGGCGCTGGGCGCATCAGCTCAAGCGCGATGTCGTCACCGTCTACTTTGCCGCGCGCCATCCGGCCACGCCGCGCTGGCTGCGGCTGCTGGCCCTGCTGGTGGCCGCCTACGCGCTGAGCCCGATCGACCTGATCCCCGATTTTGTGCCGCTGCTCGGCTATGTCGACGACTTGCTGCTGCTGCCGCTCGGCCTGCTGCTGGTGTTGCGCTGCCTGCCGGCGGCGGTGCTGGCCGAGTGTCGCGCCCAGGCCGCCGCGCTGCTGACGCGGCCGCGCAGCCGCAGCGCGGCTGCGGTGATCGTCGGCCTGTGGCTGGGCGGCGCGCTGGCGCTGGCGTGGTACGCCTGGCCGCGCTGAGGGCGCCAACACGCGCGGCCAACGTTGGCCGCAAGGCCATACTGTCCGCTGGTCCGCCGGCCTGGCGCGCTTGCGCGTGCACCACCGGCCTTGGGCGAAGGCGGCCGCATTCTCTATGCTGTATAAAAGCCACGCCCGGACACGGCCGGCTGCATGGCCGTGCAGTGCTTCGGGTAACATGCGTGTCGAGGCCGGCGCGATGCCGGCCGGCGTGTTTGCGGCGCCGTCGTGTGGCACGGCCGCCGCCGTCGTTTCACCTGTCCCCCTGCCGGTGCGGTATGGCCGGAGCGCAATCTGAGGATCAACGTGGCATGACAGGTCATCCCCGTAATCGTTTCATCCTGCTGTCCATCGCCAGCTACGTCGTGCTCGGGCTGTTGTGGATCCTGTTGTCCGACCACCTGCTGTTGCTGTTTGCCGATGCCGGCGCGCTGACCCGGCTGTCGACCGCCAAGGGCGTGTTCTTCGTCATCGCCACCGCGGCGGTGTTCTTTTTCCTGCTGCGCGCGGTGCCGCCGTCTGACGCGATGCAGCGCGAATCGCTGCTCTCCACGCTGACGCTCAGCATCGACCGCGAACGGCGGCCGCACTGGTTCCTGTACCTGTTTGCGGTGGTGATCACCGCCGCGGTGATGCTGCTGCGTCTCAACATCCCGGTCGACTTCGGCGTGCGGCCGATGCTGATCCTGTTCATGCTGCCCATCGTGCTGTGCGCGCTGCTCGGCGGCCTCGGGCCGGGGCTGTTCGCCACCGCGCTCACCGCGCTGGTCACCGATCTGGCGGCCAAACCGCACTTCCACAGCGCGGCGGCGTCCGCCTACGTGCAGCTGCAGTGGGCGTCGCTGGTGCTCAACGGCATCGGCGTCAGCCTGCTCAGCGCCCTGCTGCGCCAGTCGCTGGCCAAGCAGGAGGTCAACCGTCGCCTGCTGGACGCGGTGGTGTCCGGCACCACCGACGCGGTGTTCGTCAAGGACGAGCAGGGGCGCTACCTGCTGGTCAACGCCGCCGCCGCCGCCTTTGTCGGCAAGCCGGTGCAGGACATCCTCGGCCGCGACGACCGCGAGCTGTTCGACGCCGCCTCGGCACAGGCGCTGATCAGCAAGGATCGCGACATCATGGCCGCCGGTGCGGTGCAGACCGCCGAGGAGCGGCTGATGCTGCCGGACGGCAAGGCGATGGTGTTCCTGGTCACCAAGGGGCCGATGGTCGATGGCGACGGTCGCATCAACGGCCTGTTCGGCATCTCGCGCGACATCACCGAGCGCAAGCGCTCGGAGCTGGCGCTGAAAGAGGCGGCGGTGGTGTTCGACAGCAGCTACGAGGGCATCATGGTGGTCAGCCCGGCCGGGCTGATCACCAAGGTCAACGCCGCTTTCACGCGCATTACCGGTTACCGCGCGGACGAGGTGGTCGGCCGCTCGCCCAGGCTGCTGTCGTCCGGCCAGCACGACGCCGGCTTTTACCGGGAGATGTGGGCGTCGGTACAAGAGCATGGCTTCTGGCACGGCGAGATCTGGAACCGGCGCCAGAGCGGCGAGCTCTATCCCGAGCAGCTGTCCATCTCGGTGGTGCGCGACGAGCAGGGCCAGGTGTGCCACTACGTCGGCATCTTCTCCGACATCAGCCAGCTGAAGGCGCACGAGGCCGAACTGGAGCGCATCGCCAACTTCGACCCGCTGACCGGGCTGCCGAACCGGCGCCTGCTGTCGGACCGGCTGGGGCAGGCGATCCGGCACAGCGCGCGCAGCGGCAAGTCCTGCGCCGTCTGCTTCCTCGATCTTGACGGCTTCAAGGTGATCAACGACCAGTACGGCCATGCCGCCGGTGACCAGCTGCTGCTCGGTGTCACCGACAACCTGAAAGCGGTGCTGCGCGCCGACGACACCCTGGCGCGGCTGGGCGGCGACGAGTTCGTGGTGCTGCTGGTGGACGTGGCCGGCAGCGAGGAGTGTGCGCAGATACTGGAGCGCCTGCTGGCGGCGATCCGGCAGGAGGTCGATCTCGCCGACGCGGTGGTGCGCGCGTCGGCCAGCATCGGCGTCACCCTCTATCCGCAGGACCAGGCCGACGCCGATACCCTGCTGCGCCACGCCGACCAGGCGATGTACCTGGCCAAGGAAGCCGGCAAGAACCGCTACCAGCTGTTCGATCCGGAAAGCGACCGCAAGGCGCAGGCGCACCGCAGGGAGCTGGAGCTGCTGCAGCACGCGCTGGCCAACGGCGAGTTCGTGCTCCACTACCAGCCCAAGGTGGATCTGGAAAACGGCGACATCATCGGCGCCGAGGCGCTGATCCGCTGGCGCCACCCCGTGCGCGGCCTGCTGTCGCCGGACGCCTTCCTGCCGCTGCTGCACGGCAGCGAGCTGGAACACGCGGTCGACGAGTGGGTGATCAACGCCGCGCTGGCGCAGGCGTCGGCGTGGCACGACGCCGGGCTGCCGATGCGCGTCAGCGTCAACGTCAGCGCCGGCTACCTGCTGGCGCCGACCTTCTACCCCGATCTCGCGCGCGCGCTGCAGCGCCACGCCAATGTGCCGCCGGCGCATCTGGAGCTGGAGGTGCTGGAGACGGCGGCCATCGCCGACATGGAGCAGGCGGTCGCCATCATGCAGCGCTGCCGCCGGCTGGGTGTGCACTTTGCGCTGGATGATTTCGGCACCGGCTACTCGTCGCTGACCTATCTGCGCAAGCTGCCGGTCGACACCCTGAAGATCGACCAGAGCTTCGTGCGCGACATGCTCACCGACGCCGACGATCTGGGCATCGTCGAGGGCGTGATCCAGCTGGCGACGGTGTTCGAGCGGCAGGTGATCGCCGAAGGGGTGGAAACACTGCAGCACGGCGCGGCGCTGCGCCGGCTAGGCTGCCGTCTGGTGCAGGGCTACGGCATCGCGCGGCCGCTGGCCGCCGACGCCTTCCCGCACTGGTGCCGGCAGTGGCAGGCCGATGCCGCCTGGCGCGCGCTGACCGAGGCGTCCTGAGCGCCGTCGTCTTTCTTTCCGAATTGTCCGGGGGACGCCATGCCGAGATTTGCCTTTGCCCCGCCGCATCCCCGCCTCGCGCTGCGCGTGGCGCTCAGCCACCACGTCGCCAACGGCCTGTCGGCGGCGCTGGGGCTGCTGCTGATCTCCGCCGCGGTGCATCTGTGGCTGGGTGCCCTGGCCGCGGCGGCGGCCTCGGTCGGCGTGGTGGTGTGCATTCCGCCGGACCAGCCGGCGCCGCGGCGCGGCAAGCTGCGGCAACTGCTGCCGGCGGCGCTGCTCGGCCTGCCGCTGTTCCTCGGCACGCGCCTGCTGCACGGCGATCCGCTGCAGCTGGGCCTGCTGTTGCTGCCGGCCACCTTTGTCGCCTTTCTCGCCGCCGCGTGGGGCAAGCGCGGCATTCCGCTGTCGGTGTCGATCATGTTCGCGATGCTGTTCGCGATGGCGATGCCGGCGCACGACGGCACCGCGCCGGTGCTGGCCAGCAGCCTGCACTTCGCGCTCGGCGCCGGCCTGTACCTGCTGTGGGCGACGCTGGCCAATGTGCTGCTGAATGGTCGCTACCGGGTGCAGCTGCTGGCGGACACCCTGCTGGCGCTGGCGGAGCTGATGCAGCTGCAGGCACAGCAATTCCGGCCGCCGGACAGCGACGAGCGGCGTCGGGCGCCGTTGATCGGCCGCCTGCTGCGCGAACAGGCGGCGCTGACCGACCAGCTGCAGGGGGCGCGCAACATCCTGTTGGAGTCGCCGCGCACGCCACGGCGACAGCAGTTGGCGGCGATGCTGCTGCAGGTGCTGGAAATGCGCGACCACCTGCTGGCCTGCGAACTGGATCTGGACGCGCTGAAATCCCGCCCCGGCCACGCGCCGGTGCTGGGCGTGCTGCACGAGGTGCTGCAAACGTTGGCCGCAGACATCGCGCAGCTGGCCGACAAGCTGCTGTACGGGCGCACGCCGCCGCCGGTCGCCAGCCTGCGGCCGCTGCTGGCCACGCTGCACTGGGCGGAGACGGTGCCGGCCGAATTGCAGGCGCCGTCGGCGGCGATGCTGGCGCGCGGGCTGGCCAACCGCGTCGGCAACATCAACGACGAGGTGGTGCGGCTGGTGGCGCTGGCGCGCGGCGAGCAGGCGCCGGACCTGGCCGGGGTGCGCGCCAGCTGGCAGCTGTTCGTCAGCCCCACCGCGTGGTCGTGGCGGCCGTTTGCCGGGCTGTGGCGCTGGGATGCGCCGCCGCTGCGTCACGCCATCCGCGCCGCGCTGGCGGTCGGCAGCGCCTATGCGCTGGCGCAGGTGCTGCCGTGGGTGGCACACGACTACTGGATCCTGCTGACCATCGTGGTGGTGCTGCGCGGCAGCCTGGCGCAGACGCTGGAGCGGCGTAACAGCCGCGTCGCCGGCACCCTGCTCGGTTGCGTGATCGCCGGCGTGCTGCTGGCGCTGCAGCCGTCGGCGTGGCTGTTGCTGCTGGCGGTGACGCTGGCGCAGGCCTTCGCCCATGCCTTTGCCGTGCGCCGCTACCTGGTGACGGCGGTGGCGGCCACCGTGCTCGGCCTGCTGCAGGCGCACATGCTGCACGCCGGCGCCAGCCCGGTGTTCGGCGTGCCGGAGCGCATCGCCGACACCCTGATCGGCGTCGCCATCGCCTGGGCGTGCAGCTACGTGCTGCCGTCGTGGGAGCGGCACCAGATCCCGGCGCTGGTGGTGCGCACCCTGGTCGCGCAGGCGCGCCATGCCCGCGTGGCGCTGGGGCTGGGCCAGCTGCAGGCGATCGACAACGAGCCGGAGCTGGCCTGGCGCCTGGCGCGGCGCGAGGCCTACGACAGCCTGTCGGCGCTGGTGCAGGCGACACAGCGCTCGCTGGCCGAGCCGCGCGCGGTGCGGCCGCCGCTGGCGCCGCTGGGCCTGCTGCTGGCGCACAGCTACCAGCTGCTGGCGCAGCTGACGGCGGTGAAGAGCATGCTGCTGCTGCGCCGCGACCGCCTGCAGCCGGAGCAGATCCGCCAGCCCTTGCAGCAGGCGGCGCTGGCCATCGAGCAGGCGTTGCAGCACGTCGGCGGCGCGGCGCCGGAAGCGCCGGAAGCGGCGCCGGGGCCGGTGCTGCTGCCCGATCCGTTCGAGAGCGATCTCAGCCCGTGGCTGCTGCGCCGGCTGGAGCTGGCGACCCGTCTCGCCGGCCAGCTGCGGCAGGATGCCGACCGGGTGCTGGCGCCGCGGGAGCCGGCCAGACCGGCCGCCGTGCCGGAGTAGGGCGCCTCAGCCCCGCCAGGCGGCGACGCGCTTGCTGCCTTCCAGCAGCAGCAGGGTGGCACAGCCCAGCGCAAACGCCGCCAGCCACAGCCCCGGCGCCGGCGGCACGAAGCCGAAGGCGCCGGCCAGCGCCGGGATGCTGGTGATCAGCAGCAGGCTCAGCAGGGTGCCGCCCAGCACCCACGCCGCCACCGCGGACAGCCCGCCGAACAGCGCGTGCCAGCCGCTCTGCGCCGAGCGGTTGGGCAGGATCAGCAGCGCGTTGGCGCTGACCAGCACGATGAAGGTCAGCGCCCGCGCGGTCGCGTCGTCGAGCGCGGCCGCGAGGCTGGCCGCGTAGGCGACGCCGCAGCTGAGCAGCACCAGCGTGCCCTGCGCCAGGGCCAGCCACACCTGCGGCAGCGACAGCAGCGCCTCGCCGGTGCGGCGTGGCGGCTGCTGCATCTGCTGCGGCCGTTCGCTCTCGGCCTCGAACACGATGGAGCAGGCCGGGTCGATCAGCAGTTCCAGGAAGGCGATGTGGATCGGCGCCAGGATCAGCGGCATGCCGAACAGCAGCGGCAGCATCGACAGCCCGATGATGGGCACGTGCACCGCCAGCGTGTAGCTCATCGCCTGGCGCAGGTTGGCGAAGATGCGCCGCCCGAGGCGGATCGCGGCCACGATGGCGGTGAAGTCGTCGTCCAGCAGCACCAGCGCGGCGGCCTCGCGCGCGACGTCGGTGCCGCGCTTGCCCATCGCGATGCCGATGTGCGCTGCCTTCAGCGCCGGCGCGTCGTTGACGCCGTCGCCGGTCATCGCCACCACCTCGCCGGCGGCCTTCAGCGCGTTGACGATGGCCAGCTTCTGCTGCGGCGTGACGCGCGCGAACACGTTGACGCCGGCCAGCTGCCGCCCAAGGTTGGCCGCATCGTCGCCCAGCGCCGCAAGCTCGGCGCCGGTCAGCGTGCCGCGGCTCTCGATGCCGGCCTGGCGGGCGATGGCGCGCGCGGTGTGCGGGTGGTCGCCGGTGATCATCAGCACGCGGATGCCGGCCTGCCGGCACTCGCGGATGGCGGCGGGCACCTCCGGGCGCAGCGGGTCGGCAAAACCGGCGAGGCCGAGCAGCTCGAAGTCGAAATCATGCTGCAGCGACGGCCACGCCCGCTGCGGACTGTGGCGGGCCTTGGCGATGGCCAGCACGCGCAGGCCGCGGTCGGCAAGCGTCGTCGCGTCCGCGATCAGGCGCGCGCGCGCCGCATCCGGCAGGTGGCACAGCTCGGCAATCGCCTCCGGCGCACCCTTGGCGGCGACCACATCGTCGTCGCCGCCGTCCTGCCGCCACAGGTGCGACATCGCCAGCAGCGCCGGCGACAGCTCGTACTCGCGCACCAGCGACCACGCCGGGTGCAGGTGCTCGGTGTCGGCCAGATAGGTGCGCGCGTAGTGGTGGAAGGCCTGTTCCATCGGGTCGTGCGGCTCGATCTCGCTGGCCAGCACCGCGTACTCCAGCAGTTCGTGGTAGGCCTCCGGCAGCTCGCCGCCGGGCAGCTGGCCGGTATCCAGCAGCTGGCCGTCCACCGCCAGTGCCGCCAGCGCCATGCGGTTCTGCGTCAGGGTGCCGGTCTTGTCGACGCACAGCACCGTGGTCTGGCCCAGCGTCTCGATCGCGTTCAGGCGCCGGGTCAGCACCTGGTGGCTGGCGATGCGGCGCGCGCCCAGCGCCAGGAACACGATCATGATCACCGGGAATTCCTGCGGCAGAATGCCCATCGCCAGCGTGATGCCGGCCAGCAGCGCGTCCAGCCAGCTGTCGCGCAGCAGCCAGTACAGCAGCGCCAGCAGCAGGCACAGGCCGGCGCCCAAGAGCGCCAGCTGCCGCGTCAGCCGCGCGATCTCGTCGCGCAG
This sequence comes from Vogesella alkaliphila, assembly GCF_014652475.1. Lineage (GTDB taxonomy): Bacteria > Pseudomonadota > Gammaproteobacteria > Burkholderiales > Chromobacteriaceae > Vogesella > Vogesella alkaliphila. The sequence continues at coordinate 138,105 of NZ_BMYW01000001.1, forward strand.
CGGCGAGGCCTCGACGGCGATGGTGGACAGCGACTTGCCGATGCGGCCCAGCTCGGTGCGCTGCCCGGTGGCGCACACCTGCAGCAGGCCCTGGCCGCGCACCACCAGCGTGCCGGCGTAGGCCGGCTCGCGCTGGCCGAACTTGGCCACCGGTTCCGATTCGCCGCTGAGCATGGATTCGTCGGTGGCCAGCTCGTGCGCCTGCAGCACTACGCCGTCGGCCGGAATGCGGTCGCCCTCGCTGAGGATCAGGATGTCGTCGCGCACCACCTCGCGCCCGGCGATGCGCTGCGCCTCGCCGTCGCGGATCACCAGCGCGCGCGGGCTGGACAGCTCGCGCAGCGCCTCCAGCGCGTTTTCGGTGCGCCGCTCCTGCACGATGGTGACGGTCATGATGATGGCGACGAAGCCGAGCAGGATCAGCGCCTCGTGCGCGTCGCCCATCGCCAGGTAGATGGCGCCGGCGCCCAGCAGCAGCAGGAACATCGGCTCGCGCACCACCTCGCCGGCGATGGTGGCCAGGCTGCGGCGCTGCTCGGTGCCCAGCTCGTTGGCGCCTTCGGCGGCCAGCCGGGCGCGGGCGACGCTGTGGCTGAGTCCGCGGGGAAAGGCTTCGCTCATGACGGCTCCGGCAGGAAGACAGGGCAGGGATGCGTATAGCGGTTATAGCAACTGACGCCGGCACTGGCGGTAGGGAGAGGCGTTCGCTTTTGGCAGGTCGCCCCGGCGGGCGGCGCTTAGCGCGGGGGCAAGGCGTGCGGGGCGTGCCGGAAACGGCTCAATCGCCGGGCAGCGTCTCGCGCGGCAGTTGCAGGCGCTGGCGCAGGCGCTCGAACACGCCTTCGCGCTGCAGCTGGCGGAACAGCGTGGCATAGCGGCGGCTCAGTTGCGGCACGGTGCCGGGGCTGAACGCGAGGTACAGCGGGGTGGACAGTGCCGGCAGCGGCAGCACCGGCTGCAACAGCCGTGGGTCCAGCCCCAGCTCGCGCGTCCGCCAGATCAGTACCTGGGTGTTGGAGAAGGGCAGCAGGTCGATGCGGCCGGCGTACAGCTTGCGGATATTGGACGGGTCATCGCTGCTTTGCTGCAGGTTGCGCTCGTAGGCAAAGCCCTGCTGCAGCAGGTAGTCCGCCTTCATGTCCCGCGCGGTCACGCCCAGCTGCCAGCGCTGTGCCTGTTGCAGCGTGGCGGGGTTGACCTCGGGGCGGTCGGCCAGGCGCCACAGCCGGGTGTCGCCGCGGGCGATGCGCCCGATCCAGCCGTAGCGCGCCTCGCGCTGCGGCGTGCGCCCCAGGCAGAAGATCAGCAGCCCGGGCGTGGTCTCCGCCATCTGGTAGGCGCGCGGCCACGGCAGGAACTGCACGTTCAGCGTATCGCCGTTGCGCGCCGCCAGCGCTTGCGCCGCTTCCAGCGCCAGTCCCCACGGCGCCGGCTGCGCACTCTGGAACGGCGGGAATTCGGTGGTGACGGCGTGGATGACGGCCGCCGTGGCCGGGGCAGGCAACCACAGCAGGCACAACAACAGCGATAACAGCGGGCGCGGCATCATGATGCCCTGATGGTTTTTTGACAAACGGCAGCATGAACGCAAGCCGGGCAATCTTCAAGCATTCCAGCATGGCGCAGCGCAGCGTAAGTCCCTAAAATGGTGCGGTTATCCCCACAGCCGCTACGCTGGAGAACACATCAATGGCTATCATCCGTCAGGAAGACTTTATCCAGAGCATCGCCGATGCTTTTCAGTACATCAGTTGCTATCACCCCAAGGATTACATTGACGCGCTGTACAAGGCGTATCAGCACGAGGAAAGCCCCGCCGCCAAGGACGCGATGGCGCAGATCCTGATCAACAGCCGCATGTGTGCCGAAGGCCGCCGCCCGATCTGCCAGGATACCGGCATCGCCGTGGTGTTCCTGAAGGTGGGCATGAAGGTGCAGTGGGACAGCACGCTCTCCGTGCAGGAAATGGTCAACGAGGGCGTGCGTCGCGCCTACAACAACCCGGACAACAAGCTGCGCGCCTCCGTGCTGCTGGATCCGGCCGGCCTGCGCAAGAACTCCAAGGACAACACCCCGGCCGTGGTGCACTTCGAGATCGTCGAAGGCGACGGCGTGGAAGTGATCTGCGCCGCCAAGGGTGGTGGCTCGGAGAACAAGTCCAAGTTCTACGCGCTGAACCCGTCCGACTCCATCGTCGACTGGGTGATCAAGACCGTGCCGACCATGGGCGCCGGCTGGTGTCCGCCGGGCATCCTCGGCATCGGCATCGGCGGCACGCCGGAAAAGGCGATGCTGCTGGCCAAGGAGTCGCTGATGGACCATGTCGACATCCACGAGCTGAAGGCCAAGGCCGCCAGCGGCGCGGAACTGACCAAGGTCGAAGCGCTGCGCCTGGAAATCTTCGAGAAGGTGAACGCGCTGGGCATCGGCGCGCAGGGCCTGGGCGGCCTGACCACCGTGCTGGACGTGAAGATCCTCGACTACCCGACCCACGCGGCGTCCTTGCCGGTGGCGATGATCCCGAACTGCGCCGCCACCCGCCACATCCACTTCCATCTGGACGGCAGCGGCCCGGCGCACCTAGAAACGCCAAAGCTGGAAGACTGGCCGGAAATCACCTACGACACCAGCAACGGCAAGCGTGTCGACCTCAACAACATCACCCGCGAAGAAGTGGCCAGCTGGCAGCCGGGCGACGTGCTCTTGCTCAACGGCAAGATCCTGACCGGCCGCGACGCCGCGCACAAGCGCATGGTGGACATGCTGAACAAGGGCGAGAAGCTGCCGGTGGACTTCACCAACCGCTTCATCTACTACGTGGGCCCGGTTGACCCGGTGCGCGACGAAGTGGTTGGCCCGGCCGGCCCGACCACCGCCACCCGCATGGACAAGTTCACCCGCCAGATGCTGGAGCAGACCGGCCTCCTGGGCATGATCGGCAAGGCCGAGCGCGGCCCGGCGGCGATCGACGCCATCCGCGACAACAAGGCGGTATACCTGATGGCGGTCGGCGGCTCGGCCTACCTCGTGTCCAAGGCGATCAAGGCGTCCAAGGTGGTCGGCTTCGAGGACCTGGGCATGGAAGCGATCTACGAGTTCGACGTGCAGGACATGCCGGTGACCGTGGCGGTGGATGCCTGTGGCACGTCGGTACACAACACCGGCCCGGCCGAGTGGCGTGTGAAGATCGGCAAGATTCCGGTCAGTGCCGCCTGATCCGGCTTGCGGCCAACCTTGGCCGCATGCAAAAACCGCCTGTTTCCGCAATTGCGGACAGGCGGTTTTTTTGTGCCGGCTGGCGGGGCGCCGGCTAGCGCGTGGCGTACACCCACTGCTTGCCACGGGCGTCGAACGCCATCACCTGGTAGGGCTGCTTGACGCCGGTCTCCATGCCGGGGCTGCCCTGCGGCATGCCGGCCACCGCCAGGCCGCGGATGGCCGGTTTCTCGCGCAGTACCTTCTGCACCAGGTCGGCCGGCACGTGGCCCTCGAACACGTAGCCGCCGATGCTGGCGGTGTGGCAGGAGCGCAGATTGTCCGGCACCTGCAGCCTGTCCTTGACCGCGGCCATGTCGCTGCGGTTTTCGCTGGCGAGCGGCAACTGCTTGCTGGCCATGTGCTCGGCCCACTTGCTGCAACAGCCGCAGTCGGGGTCCTTGAACAGGGTGGCGACCGGCGCGGCCAGCACCGGCAGGGAAAGCGCCAGCAGGGTGCCGGCGCGGAACAGGGATCGGATCAGCATGGGAAGCCTCGTCGGGAGTAGGGGCGGGTGGCCAGTGACAGACCGCGGCCGGCGCCACCGGTTCCCGCCGCGACCGGCATCAGGCGGTCAGCTGCACGCTGCCGCCGCTGTCGTCGTCGCTGCCGTAGGCGCGCAGCATCGCCATCAGCCGCATCATGAGGCGATTATCCTGCTCGCTGCCGGCGCCGGCAACGTCGCTGTCCCCGCCGCCGGTGCTGCCGCGTTGCGCCTCCTCGTAGGCGATGCTTTCCGCGAAGCTGACCTTGCCGTCCTGGTTGCTGTCGGCGCTGTCGAAGTTTTCCGCCAGCGCGGCGAAGCGGGCTGCCGCCTCGCTGTCACCGGCCTCGCTGGCGTCGGCGGCCATCGCCGACAGCCGGTTTTGGTCCAGCCCGTCGTCCCCGCCGCTCGCGGGCGGCGGCGGGGGCGGCATGCCCTGCATGCCGCCGGCCATCATCATGCCGCCCATGCCCTGGCTGCGCAGGGCGTTGAACTGGCTGTCCAGCTCGTCGGCCAGCTGTTTCAGGCGCGTGCTCAGCTCGCTCTTGCTGACCTTGCCGTCGCTGTCGCTGTCCAGTGCCGCGAACAGGTCTTCGTTGTCGCTGCCAAAATCGCTGGCTTCGAGATAACCCTGCTTGCCGGTATCCAGCTTGCTGAAGATCTCGCTGGCCATCTGCTCGCTGTCCGGGCGCTTCATCGCGCGCGGACCGCCCCCCGTGCCACTCATGCCGGGCAGATAGTTGCTGCCGGCACTGCTGATTGCGCTGCTGCTCATTGTCATGCTCCTCGTCTCGCCTGCGGAATCCCCGCCGGCCATGCGGCGCGGTTGCGGGTGATGACAATTTATAGCCGGCGTGTCGGCGCCATTTATCCGCTTTGTATCAAAGCGGATACAGATCGCCGTGCGCGTCGCGCGGCAGGGTCAGCCGCGCGATCAGGCCGCCCTGCGGCGCATTGTGCAGCGTCAGCGTACCGCCCATGCGCCGCGCCGCGTCGCGGGCGATGGCGAGGCCCAGGCCGACGCCGCCGGTGTGGCGGTTGCGCGACTCCTCCAGCCGCACGAAGGGTTCGAACACCGAGCTCATGCGGTTTTCCGGAATGCCGGGGCCGTGGTCGCGGATCTCGATGCATACCGTATCGCCGCTCTGCTGCAGATGGATGTCGGCGCGTTCGCCGTAGCGCAGCGCGTTCTCCAGCAGGTTGTCCAGGCAGCGGCGCAGGCTGCCGGGCAGCGTCAGCAGGCTGTCGGCGTGGCCGTCGACGCTGACGTGGTGGCCCTGTTCCTGCGCGTCCTCGGCCAGCACCTGCAGCAGCGCGGTGATGTCCAGCAGCTGCCAGCTTTCCTGCTGCGATTCGTCGCGCAGGTAGGCCAGCGTCGCGTCCAGCATCGCGGTCATGTCGTCGATGTCCTTGCCCAGTTTGGCCTGCAGCGCGGTGTCGTCCAGCTGCGCGCTGCGCAGGCGGATGCGGGTCAGCGGCGTGCGCAGGTCGTGCGAGACCGCGGCGAGGAAACGGCTGCGCTCCGCCAGCTGCAGGCGCAGCTTGTCCTGCATGCGGTTGAACAGCCGCGCCGCCTGCCGTGTTTCCAGAGGCCCGCTTTCCGCTATCGGCGGCGCCTCCAGGTTGTCGCCCAGCCGGGCCGCGGCCTGGGTCAGCTGCTGGATGGGGCGCGCCAGCCGCCGCGCGCCGTACCAGGCCAGCAGGCCGATGATGCTCAGCGTGAGCAGCTGCGCCAGCCAGAAGCCGGGTGGAAAGCGGCTACGGCTGCCCAGGGGCGGCGGTGGGGGCTGCTGCACGGCCTCGCCGGGTACCAAGGTTGGCCGCAGGCCGGGGGCCGTACGCGCCAGCGGCGGGCGCGGCGGCTCGTCGCGCGGTGCGGGCGGCCCGAAAAACAGGAACAGGCCGCTCATCACCAGATGGGTGGTCAGGAGCGCGGCCACCACCAGCCCGAACAGGCGGGTGAAGACGGTATCGGGAAGCAGGCGTTTCATTGGCGTACCTTGCAGTCGAACAGGTAACCCTCGCCGCGTACCGTCTTCAGCAGGCGCGGCGCCTTCGGGTCGTCGCCCAGCTTCTGGCGCAGGCGCGACACCAAGAGGTCGATGCTGCGGTCGAAGGCCTCCACCGTGCGCCCGCGCGCCGCGTCCAGCAGCTGCTCGCGGCTGAGGATGCGCTGCGGCCGCTCCAGGAAGGTGCACAGCAGCCGGTATTCGGCGTTCGACAGCGGCACCAGCAGCTGCTGCGGGGTGGTGAGTTCGCGTTTCAGGTGGCTCAGCGTCCAGCCGTCGAAGTGCACGTCCTGCTGCGGGTGGCCGCTGACGGCCGTGCCGCGCAGGCTGCGGCGCAGCACGGTGTGGATGCGCGCCACCAGCTCGCGCGGGTCGAACGGCTTCACCACGTAGTCGTCGGCGCCCAGCTCCAGTCCCACCACGCGGTCGGTGGCCTCGCCGCGCGCGGTGAGCATGATGATGGGCAGCTCGCCCTCGCCGCGGATCTGGCGGCACAGCGCCAGGCCGTCCTCGCCGGGCAGCATCAGGTCCAGGATCACCAGGTCGAAGCGCTGCTCGGCCAGCGCCGCGCGCATCGCCACGCCGTCGCCGACGCAGGTGCAGTGCATGGCGTAGGCCTGCAGGTACTGGCCGAGCAGGCTGCGGATCTCCGGGTCGTCGTCAACAATCAACAGGCGGGTGGCGGGGCGGGTCATGCGGGCTTCCGTTTCGGTTCGGTGGTGGGCAGCCGTGATTATGGCTGATCCTGCGCCGCCGCCGGTGCGGCAAGTTCGCTGTTCATGTGCGCCAGCAGGCCTTGCCGCACCAGGCTGGCCTGCTGCGCGTCCAGGCTGTCGAGGAAGGCGAGCCACGCCACGGGCAGGGCGTCCGCCGTGTCGCTGGCCGCCACGCCGGCGCGCAGCGCGGCCGACAGGCTGCTGCTGTCGTCTTCCAGCTGCCGGCGCAGGGTCAGCTGCGCCTGTTGCCGCGCCTGGCGACGGGTGGTCTGCGCGCTGAGCTCGGCGATGTCGGCTTTCAGCCACAGCGCCTGCTGTCTGGCGTCCAGTTGCAGATAGGGCAGCAGCGGCTCCAGCTGGCCGGCCAGGCCAGGCCGCGGGTGGTGGGCGCCGCTCTGGTGGGGCGGCGGGGCGGCCGGCGGCTGCGCCAGCGCGCCGTGCAGCACGGTCAGGCACAGCAGGGTGGCGAGCAGGCGCGGCAGGGCGGGACGTTTCATCGTATTTTCCTTGGCAAGTGACGGGAACAAGTGACGGGGCATTCCCGCAGCCTGCAGTGTCCGCCGCCGCCGTGTCGGGGCGTTGTCGGCTTTGTATCGGCGCTGACACAGTCACGCCGCATGTGGGCAATGGATGGCGCAATCGGTCCGCAGCCGGTCGGCTTTGCGCCTCGCGGCCAAGCTTTGCCGCAGCCACAATGGCCTTAGAACCTGTTCAAAGTCTGCTGCGCTTCGGCGATACAGCGTTAAAAACGCCTTCGGAATGCTCATTTACTACTTGTAAACTCCGCTTCCTCAGTCGTTTTCGCCTCGTCTCGCTCTAGCTCGCGAGACTTTGAACGGGTTCTTAGCCCCTGCCACTACCCGAGGAAAGCACCATGTCCCGTTCCGCCCTGCTCGTGATCGATGTCCAGGACTCCTTCCTGCAACGCCCGTACTGGGATGCCGCCGCCTTGCCCGCGTTTCGCGACAAGCTGCTGGCGCTGATAGACGGCGCCCGAGCACGCGGTGTGCCGGTGGTGCACGTGCTGCACGAGGACGGCGATGGCCCGTTCTCTGCCGCGTCCGGCCTGGTGCGGCCGATGGCGTGGCTGCCGGGCGGCGCCGATGTCACCTTTACCAAGCACGTGCACAACGCGTTCACCGATACCGGTCTGCAGGCGTGGCTGGCGGCGCGCGGCATCGACCGCCTGATCGTCAGCGGCATCCGCAGCGAGCAGTGCTGCGAGACCACCACCCGCGTCGGCAGCGATCTCGGCTTTGCCGTCGACTACGTGTCGGAGGCGACGCTGACCTTTGCGATGACCCATCCGGTCAGCGGCCGCGTTTACAGCCCGGAGGACATCATCGCCCGCACCGAGCTGGTGCTGGCCGGCCGCTTTGCCGAGATCCACAGCGTAGACAGCGTGCTGGCGCGGCTGGACGCCGAGGAGGTGTGCCATGCTTGAGCTGCGCCCCGGCTGCGAGCTGTGCGATGCCGACCTGCCGGCCGATCTGCCCGGCGCCTATATCTGCAGCTTCGAGTGCACCTTCTGCCGCGACTGCGCGGCACGCCTGGCGCACGACTGTCCCAATTGCGGCGGCGAGCTGCTGCCGCGGCCGCGGCGGGTGGGCGCGAGACTGGCGGCCAATCCGGCCAGCACGCAGCGCGTGGTCAAGCCGCGCCCACTGTAGCCGTGCCATCGTGAACACACTGTTGCTGTTGCCACCGGCAGCGGTGGCGTAAGGTAACAGACCGGGTTCACCCAGCCCGGCCGCCGCGGCGGCCGGGCACAACTTCGCAGGAGCAAGGCCATGAACTGGCAAGACCGACTGATCGCCCTCGCCATCGTCGCGGTGTGGGGCTTCAATTTCGTGGTGATCAAGTGGGGCGTGGCCGGCGTGCCGCCGTTCCTGCTCGGCGCGCTGCGCTTTGCCGCGGCGGCGGGCATCGGCCTCTTGTTCGTGCGCCGCCCCGCTATCCCGTGGCGCTGGCTGGCGCTGTACGGGCTGTCGGTCGGCCTCGGCCAGTTCGCCTGCCTGTTCACCGCCATCAAGCTGGGCATGCCGGCAGGCCTCGCCTCCATCGTGCTGCAGTCGCAGGCCTTCTTCACGCTCCTGATCGCGATGCTGTGGCTGAAGGAGTCGTTCACCGCCTGGCAGCTGGCCGGCCTCGTGATCGGCAGCGCCGGGCTGTACCTGATCGGCGGCCTCGGCGCCGCCGGCTTGCCGCTGCTGGGCTTCGTGCTGACGCTGTGCGGCGCCGCCAGCTGGGCGCTGTCCAATGTGGTGGTGCGCCGCATCGTCGCCGCCGGCTTCAAGCCGGACATGCTGGGGCTGGTGGTGTGGAGCAGCCTGATCCCCATCGTGCCGTTCTTCGCGCTGTCGGCGCTGTTCGAGGCCGACCGCATCGTGTGGGCGCAGGTGTTCAGCGGCAAGAGCCTGTTCGCCATCGCCTATCTGGCGCTGATCGCCACCCTGTTCGGCTACGGCCAGTGGAGCAAGCTGTTGAGCCGCCATGCGGCCAACGTGGTGGCGCCGTACTCGCTGCTGGTGCCGTTCTTCGGCGTGCTGTCGGCGGCGCTGGTGCTGGGCGAGCGCCTGAGCTTCTGGCAGCTGGCCGGCGGCGTGGTGCTGGTGTCCGGACTGGCCATCAATATGTTCGGCGCGCGGCTGCTGGCCTTGCTGCGCAAGCCGCTGCCGGCGTAAGGTTGGCCGCATCATTACCGGGAGAGACACCATGAAACTGTACCGACTGCTGACCGGCACCGACGACGCCGCCTTCTGCCACCGCGTCAGCGAGGCGCTGAACCGTGGCTGGCACCTGCACGGCAACCCGGCGCTGACCTTCGACGGCCAGCGCGTGATCGCGGCGCAGGCGATCGTGAAGGAGGTCGACGGCGAGTACGCGCCGGAGATCCGGCTGGGCGAGCTGTAGCCGTGGTGGCTGCACAAGGGTTGGCCGCATGAAGGACGTGTACTTCCTGCTCACCCCGCGCTATCTGGCGCTGGATTTCGTCGGCCCGGCCGAGGCGCTGCGCATGGCCATCGACGAGGGCGCGCCGTTCCGCCTGCACGTCGCCGGGCCGCAAGCCGAGTGCGTCAGCTCGCTGGGGCTGACGTCGCGCATCGACCCGCTGCCGGCGGCGCTGGCCGACGGCAGCCTGGTGATCCTGTGCGGCACGGTGGACGAGGACGCCGACTACGCCACGCCGGCGGCGCAGCGGCTGATCGCCTGGCTGCAGCGGCACATCACGCCCGAGGTGAGCCTGGCGACGGTGTGTTCCGGCGCGCTGCTGGCCGGCATGGCCGGGCTGCTCAACGGCCGCGCCTGCACCACCCACCACAGCATCACCGCCAAGCTGGCGGCGCTGGCGCCGAGGGCGCGGGTGCTGGACAACCGCGTGTTCGTCGAGGACGGCCACATCGCCACCTCGGCCGGCATCACCACCGGCATGGATCTGGCGCTGGCGCTGATCGAGCGCCACGCCGGGCCGGACGTGGCTGCGCGCGTGGCGCGACGCATGGTGCTGTACAGCCGCCGCGCCGGCGACGATCCGCAGCTGTCGCCGTGGCTGGCGTTCCGCAACCACCTGCACCCGGCGGTGCACCGCGCGCAGGACCTGATCGCGCGCGATCCGGCGCAGCGCTGGCCGGTGGAGGCGCTGGCCGAGCGCGTCCACCTCAGCCCGCGCCACCTGACGCGGCTGTTCCGCGAGCAGGCCGGCGTCGGCATCGTCGAATACCAGCAGCGGCTGCGGGTGGCGGTGGTGCGCCAGCTGTTGCAGCAGGGCGTGGCGGTGGAGCGCGCCGCCGAAGGCGCCGGCTTCGCCTCGGCGCGCGACATGCGGCGGGTGTGGCACAAGTTCGAGAGCGTCAATCCCGGCCAGCTGGCCTGAGCGCCGGGCCGGCTTGCGCTAGCGCCAATTGAAGTTCAGGCTGCGCGAGCCGTGCCGGCCCAGCTGCACGTTGCGCTGCTGGCGCATGCCCATATAGCTGGCCTCGACCCGGTAGCTGCCGGCCGGCAGGTCGGCATACAGCAGTGGCCCGACCTGTTGCAGCGACAGCACCGGCTGTCCCTTGCTGCTGCGGATATCGACATCGACGCCGACCACATACTGGCCGGCACCTTCGGAAAAGGTCATGTGCAGGCTGTAGCCGGCACTTTGCTTGATGGCCTGCGACTCGTCCTGGCCGACGCCGCCGTTGAGGTAGGCGATGCCGTTCTGTTGCTGAATTTGCAGGTTGGCAGCCTGCAGCGTGGCCGGCATGGCGTCTTCTGCGTGTAGTGCCAAGGGGGACAGCCCGAGCAGCAAGCCCAGCATCAGGCCCGAATATTTCCGTGTATGGATGGTGTTCATGATCAAGACTCCTTGCGGGAGGGGTGCCCGCTCTTGTCGCCGTCGCACGGCGCTGGCGTAGCCAGGTCGTTTGCCTGCGTGCGCAGGCCGCTAGCGGTGGCGGCGTGCGGCCATGGCGCCGCCCCGGAAAGGGGCACGTCCGGATACACGCTTGAGTACGAGAATGTGACACGCGGGGGTGTCTTGTCGGTGCGGTGGCGCCCATGCTTTGCGGCGCCGGGCTGCATCCGCCCCTTGCTGGCGGCCAAGGTTGGCCGCAATGGTCGTCAAGCTGTCGCGCTTGACGCTGGTGTGGTGCCGGCAATCCTGCAGCCGGCACGAGAACCCCGTACAATCCGGCCATTGTTTTTGCGGTATACCTCATGATAGCCACACCCAAACCAACCGGCAAAGCCGGTCTGCACCCGCGCAACGCGCATCGCCAGCGCTACGACTTCCCGGCGCTGATCGCCAGCCTGCCGGAGCTGGCCGCCTTCGTGCGCCAGAACGACTACGGCGACGACAGCGTCGACTTCGCCGATCCGGCGGCGGTCAAGGCGCTGAACCGCGCGCTGCTGGCGCACTACTACGGCATCGGCTTCTGGGATCTGCCGCCGGGCTACCTGTGCCCGCCGATTCCGGGGCGCGCCGACTATATCCACCATCTCGCCGACCTGCTCGCCGCCTGCAACGGCGGCACGGTGCCGCCGCGCGTCAACGTGCTCGACGTCGGCGTCGGTGCCAACTGCGTGTACCCGATCATCGGCCGCAGCGTGTACGGCTGGCGCTTTGTCGGCAGCGACATCGACCCGGTGTCGCTGAAGGCAGCGAAGGCAATTGCCGATTTCAACCCGGTGCTGTCCGGCGCGCTGACGCTGCGATTGCAGGCCGACGCGGCCAAGGTGTTTGCCGGCGTCATCCAGCGCAAGGACCGTTTCGACGTCACGCTGTGCAACCCGCCGTTCCATGCCTCGGCAGAAGAGGCGGAGGCGGTGTCACGGCGCAAGGTGACCAACCTCACCGGCGAGGTGCCGGACAAGCCGGTGCTGAACTTCGGCGGCCAGCACGCCGAGCTGTGGTGCGACGGCGGCGAGGTCGCCTTCCTGCGCACCATGGCGCAGGAGAGCCGCGAGTTTGCCGAGCAGTGCTGCTGGTTCACCTCGCTGGTGTCGCGCGAGGCGCACCTGCACGAGCTGTACCGCCAGCTGCGCAAGCTGGGCGCGAAACAGGTCAAGACCGTCAACATGGCGCAGGGGCAGAAGATCAGCCGTTTCGTGGCGTGGACCTTCCTCGACAACGCGGCGATGGCCGAGTGGCGCGAGGAGCGCTGGCAGGGCTGAGGCCTGGCCGCGGTCAGCTAGACATCAAAAACCCCGCCGGTAAGAACCGGGCGGGGTTTTTTCTTGCCTGCGGTCAGCGCGGCTCAGTCCGGCCTGGCGGCCTGTTGCGCGGCGGCGGCGGCGCGCAGCTTGTCCTTCTTGCTCGGGCGCTTGCCCTTGATGCCGCCGTTGTCGTCGGCTGCGGCCAACCTTGGCGACGGCTGGTCGGTGGGGATGAAGCCGGCCAGCTGCTCGCGCGGCAGTTTCAGCTGCAGCCGCTTCTCGATCAGGCGGAAGTGGGCGCGGCTGTCGGCGTCGATCAGGCTGATGGCGAGGCCGCTCTCGCCGGCGCGGCCGGTGCGGCCGATGCGGTGGGTGTAGTCCTGCGGCGAGCGCGGCAGGTCGTAGTTGATCACCACCGGCAGCGCCGGGATGTCGATGCCGCGCGCGGCGAGGTCGGTGGCGACGATCACCTGCAGCGTGCCGTCCTTCAGGTTCTCCAGCACCCGTTCGCGGCGGCCTTGCGCCAGCTCGCCGAACAGCGCGGCGGCGCGGATGCCCTCGCGCTGCAGCGTCTGCGCCAGTTCGCTGGCGCCCTGCTTGCTGGCGACGAAGACCAGCATCCGCGCGCCTTCCTGCTCGGCGATCAGCCGGCACAGCAGCGCGGTGCGCTGGCGATTGTCGACCTCGATCGCGCGCTGGCGGATGTCCGGCGCCTGTTCCGCGATGTGGATACGCTGCGGGTCAGTGAGCAGCCTTGTTGCCAGCTGCTGCACGTTGGCCGCAAAGGTGGCGGAGAACAGCAGCGTCTGGCGCTGTGCCGGCAGCGCGGCCAGCAGCTGTTCCAGCTCGTCGGCAAAGCCCTGTTCCAGCAGGCGGTCGGCCTCGTCCAGCACCAGGGTGCGCACCCGGTCCAGGCGCAGCGCGTTGTTGGCCAGCAGCTCCAGCAGCCGACCCGGGGTGGCAACGACGATGTCGGCGCCGCCGCGCAGCGCCATAAGCTGCGGATTGAGCGACACCCCGCCGTAGACGGTGACGATCTTCGGCGGCGGCAGGTGGCGGGCCAGCTGTTGCAGCACGCTGCCGACCTGTTGCGCCAGCTCGCGCGTCGGCAGCAGCACCAGCAGCGTCGGCTGCTTGCCGTCATGGCGGCCGTGCTGCCAGCGCTGCAGCAGCGGCAGGCAGTAGGCGGCGGTCTTGCCGGAGCCGGTGCGGGCGGTGGCCAGCAGGTCGCGGCCGTGCAGGATCGCCGGGATCGCCTCGCGCTGGATGGCGGTGGCGGTGTGGAAGCCCTGTTCGTCCAGCGCGTGCAGCAGCGCCGGGTCAAGGCCGAGGGTGGAAAAGGGCATGGGCGGGCGCGGGGCGTGAATTCGTGAAGGCGGCAGTCTACGGCTTTTGCGCGTTTGCTACTACGTCGCTGCACGCCGGGGCGGTGTGCGCCGGTGGCGCCGGCGGCGGATTGACGCAGGCGTCATTCCCTCGGATGATTCAAGCGCTTGTTTTAATGTCGGCGCAGACCGGCATCCGCGACACACGAGGACTCATGAAAAACCGCGAACACGATCTGTGGGTGCCGGTCACCGCCACCGACACGCTGTACCTGAAGCGCATCCGCCATCCGGAAAAGGACGGCGCGCCGGTGCTGCTGCTGCACGGGGTGATGGCCAACGGCCGCATCTTCTATTCCGACAAGGGCAAGGGGCTGGCGCACTACCTGGCGCGCCACGGCTACGACGTGTTCGTCGCCGACCTGCGCGGCCGCGGCCGCAGCACGCCGCGCATCGGTCGCGGCGCGCGTCACGGCCAGACCGAAACCATCAGCGAAGACCTGCCGGCGCTGCAGGCGGCGATCCGCCGCTTGAAGGGCGAGGTGGCGGTGCACTGGATGGCGCACTCCTGGGGCGGCGTGCACATGAGCAGCTGCCTGCTGCGCCAGCCGCAGCTGATCGCGCAGGTGGCCAGCCTGGTCTACTTCGGCAGCAAGCGCAGCGTGCACGTGCGTAACTGGCGCAAGACGCTGGAGGTGGACCTGCTGTGGAACGTCGTCGGCCGCGTGCTGTGCCGCAGCGTCGGCTACCTGCCGGCGCGCCGCCTCGGCCTCGGCGCCGACGACGAGACCGACAAGAGCCACCGCCAGAGCAAGCTCTGGGCACAGAATCGGCCGTGGGTGGACAGCGACGACCGCTTCGACTACCGCCAGGCGGCGCAGACGCAGCAACTGCCGCCGGCGCTGTACTTCGCCGCGCAGAACGATCCCTGCCGCGGCCACCCGGCCGACGTGAAGCGTTTTCGCGACGAAAGCGGCGCCCACCTGTCGCGGCTGCGGCTCTTGGCGCGCCACGCCGGCCATCGCCACGACTACGACCACGTCAGCCTGCTGACCCACCCGGACGCGGTGCGCGACCATTTCCCTCTGGTACTGGAGTGGCTGGCCGGTCGCCACTGGATGGTGCAGGAAAACTACTGAACGGGTATCGCGGCCAGGGTTGGCCGCACGCCGGCGCCGATGCCAGGCGGGAATCGGCGCCGGGCTTGACCTGGCGCATTCGCCGCCGGCGGCCGGCTGTGGTAGAAAGCGGGCTGTGTTCATCCTTGCGACCGTTCCCGGCCATGTCCCGACTGCAATTCGACCTCGACCACGTCATCGATACCTTAGCCCGCGAAGGCTGGGTGGTGATCCCCCACGCGCTGCCCGCCGTCCTCACCGTCAACCTGCGCACCGCCTGCCTCGACGTGTGGCAGCAGGGCCTGTTCCACGAGGCCGCCACCGGCCGCGCCGACGGCCAGGCGCGCCGTGCCGAGATCCGTTCCGATTCGGTGCTGTGGCTGGACCAGGTGGCGGCGCTGCCGGCGGTGCAGGCCTACAACGCGGCGATGGACGAGATCATGCAGGCGGTCAATCGCGGCCTCTACCTCGGCCTCGCCGAGCTGGAGTCGCACTTCGCGGTGTACCCGGAAGGCGCGTTCTACAAGAAGCACCTCGACCGTTTCCAGGACGACGACGCGCGAACGCTGACCACGGTGTTCTATCTGAACGAAGGTTGGCCGCAGGACGCCGGCGGGCAGATCCGCCTGTACCTGGACGCCGACTGCCGCGAGTTCGTCGACGTCGAGCCGGAGGCCGGCACGCTGGTGCTGTTCCTGTCCGATCGCTTCTGGCACGAGGTGCTGCCGGCGCGGCAGCAGCGGCTGTCGGTCACCGGCTGGTACCGCCGCCGCGGCGGCAACATGCCGTGGTGAGCTCCGCTTCGCTACCAGCACGGCGCCCTGCGGGGCGCTTTTTTTTTGCGGCCAACGTTGACCGCCATGCCATCGGCCGGCACAGCCGGGCAGCGGGTGCGCCGATGACGCTGTTTTAGCGGGGGGCGCGTGCGCGGCGGCGCGGCCCGCCGGCGGTGCCGTTTGGTGAATTGTGACGCTGTGCGAGCGCCGGCAGCGTTGCCGGTCCGTGCTAGAATCAGCGGCGATCACCAAAAAATAAGCAAGGGATAAAGCGATGTCTGGCAATAGCATGGGCCTGCTGTTTACTGTTACTTCATTCGGCGAAAGCCACGGGCCGGGAATCGGCTGCATCGTTGACGGCTGCCCTCCGGGCATGGCCCTGTCCGAAGCCGACATCCAGGCCGAGCTGGACCGCCGCAAGCCCGGCACCAGCCGCCACGTGACCCAGCGCCGCGAGCCGGACACCGTCGAGATCCTGTCCGGGGTGTACGAGGGCAAGACCACCGGCACGCCGATCGCGCTCTTGATCCGCAACACCGACCAGCGCAGCAAGGACTACGGCAATATCGCCGACACCTTCCGCCCCGGCCACGCCGACTACACCTACTGGCACAAGTACGGCATCCGCGACCCGCGCGGCGGCGGCCGTTCCTCGGCGCGCGAGACCGCGGTACGCGTCGCCGCCGGCGCCATCGCCAAGAAATGGCTGCATGAACAGTACGGCATCGTGATCCGCGGCCACATGACGCAGATCGGCGACATCGCCATCCCGTTCCGCAGCTGGGACGAGGTCGGCAACAACCCGTTCTTCGCCGCCGACGCCAGCAAGGTGGACGAGCTGGAAGCGTACATGGACAGCATCCGCAAGAGCCTGGATTCGGTCGGCGCGCGCCTGCGCGTGGTGGCCGACAACGTGCCGGTGGGCTGGGGCGAGCCGGTGTACGACCGCCTGGACGCCGACATCGCCTACGCGATGATGAACATCAACGCGGTGAAGGGCGTGGAGATCGGCGCCGGCTTCGGTTGCGTCACCCAGCGCGGCAGCGAGCACGGCGACGAGCTGACGCCGGAAGGCTTTGCCAGCAACCACGCCGGCGGCATCCTCGGCGGCATCTCCACCGGCCAGCAGATCGACGTGTCCATCGCCATCAAGCCGACGTCGTCGATCGCGCAGCCACGCCGCTCCATCAACAAGGCCGGCGAGGCGATCATGGTCGAGACCCACGGCCGCCACGATCCCTGCGTCGGCATCCGCGCCACGCCGATCGCCGAGGCGATGCTGGCGCTGGTGCTGATCGACCACGCATTGCGCCATCGCGCGCAGTGCGGCGATGTGCATGTCGATACCCCGCGCATTCCGGGCCGCATCGGTTAAGCGATAATCCATCCAAGAGGCAGCGTCAGGCTGCCCGTCGTTCGCACACAATAGGGTTTGCCATGTTCAAAAGTCTGTTTGGCAGCTTGACCGGCAAGGGGCAAGCGCAAGAGGTCAAGGAAAGCCGCGAGGTGAAAACCGCCGCCAGCGCGCCGGCCGCCGAGAGCGGCGACAATCTCGCGTTGCCGCACACGCTGGGCTTTGTCACCCACCAGCCGCTGCACGACCTGCAGCAGCGGGTGGTGGGCTACGAGTTCATGGTGCGCGATACCGTCAAGCGCCGCGAATCGTCGGCCGGCCAGTGGCTGCAGTTCGACCGCCTGATGATCAGCACCCTGGTCAACATGGACGTGTTCCGGCTGCTCAATTCGCGCCGCGCGCTGGTGCACGTGTCGACGCTGTCGCTGCAGGACGCGTCGCTGGAGGCCTTCCCCAGCGACCGTGTCTATTTCGTGCTCAACCCGGCGATCGACGACCCGGTCAGCCACACCACCATCGCGCTGATCGACCAGCACCGCGCGCAGGGCCGCCGCTTCGCGCTGGAGCCGTCGCTGTTCGACCGCCGCGTGCTGCCGGAGGCGCTGCAGGACGAGCTGTTCTCCCGCATCGACCTGCTGATCCTCGACTTCAGCGGTGCTGCCGACGAGGTGCTGGCGCCGTTCATGGACCAGATGCTGGCGCGTTATCCCGCCGCGCGCTGGTATGCGCGCAATATCGGCTCCAGCGAGGATTTCGATGTCTGCGTCAAGACGCCGGGCGCCGCCAAGCGCTTCGTGCTGTTCCAGGGCGCCTTCCTGACCGCGGTGCGCTCGCAGTCCGCCGGCAAGGCCGACGCCAGCCAGATGCGGGTGCTGGAAATCATGCGTCTGCTGCGCGCCGGGGCGGAAACGCAGGAGATCGACGCCCAGTTCAAGCTGGATTCGGTGCTGCTGTTCAAGCTGCTGCGCTTCATCAACTCGCCGGCCAACGGCCTGTCGCGCAAGGTGATGTCGATCGAGGAGTCGCTGCTGCTGCTGGGGCGCGAATCGCTGTTCAAGTGGCTGACACTGCTGCTGTTCACCTCGCGCAAGGACGACGGCCGCTCGGTGGCGCTGCTGGAGCGCTCGCTGTTCCGCGCCCGTTTCATGGAGACACTGGGCAAGCTGGGCGGCAACAACCGCCTGGAGTGCGAGCACCTGTTCCTGACCGGCATGTTCTCGCTGCTGGACGCGCTGATGCACGTGGAGATGGCCAGCGCGCTGTCGCCGCTGGACCTGCCGCCGACGGTGGCCGATGCATTGCTCAACCAGCGCGGCATGTTCGCGCCGTATCTGGCACTGGCCATTTCCGCGGAGCAGGACAACGCCGACCGTATCGTGGCGCTGGCCGAGCTGCTGAAGCTGGCGCCGGCCGACGTCAACAAGGCGCACATCGACGCCATGGTGTGGGCGCAGGAAATCCTGCAGCAGTCGGAGTAATCGCGCCGCCGTTGCCGTCATCGTCTGGCGGCCAACGAAAAACCCCCTGTTTCGCAACAGGGGGTTTTTTGCGGCCAACGTTGGGGGCTTATTAGCCGCCGACGTTGTAGTTCGGTGCTTCCTTGGTGATCTGTACGTCGTGCACGTGCGATTCGCGCATGCCGGCGGAGGTGATCTCCACGAAGCCGGCTTTTTCGTGCATGTCGTCGATGGTCTTGCAACCCAGGTAGCCCATCGAGGAACGCAGACCACCCACCAGCTGGTGGATCACCTGGGCGATCGGGCCCTTGTACGGTACGCGGCCTTCGATGCCTTCCGGTACGAACTTGTCGGCGTTGGCGTTGCCGTCCTGGAAGTAGCGGTCGGCGGAGCCCTGGCTCATCGCGCCCAGGCTGCCCATGCCACGGTAGGACTTGTAGGAACGGCCCTGGTACAGCTCGACTTCGCCCGGCGCCTCTTCTGTGCCGGCGAACATGCCGCCCAGCATCACGGCGTTGCCGCCGGCGGCCAGCGCCTTGGAGATGTCACCGGAGAAGCGGATGCCGCCGTCAGCGATCATCGGCACGCCGGTGCCTTTCAGCGCCTCGGACACGTTGTGGATGGCGGTCAGCTGCGGTACGCCGACACCGGCCACGATACGGGTGGTGCAGATCGAGCCGGGGCCGATGCCCACTTTCACGCCGTCGGCGCCGGCAGCCACCAGCGCGCGGGCGGCGTCGGCGGTGGCGATGTTGCCACCGATCACGTCCACCTGCGGGAAGGTGTCCTTCACCCACTTCACGCGGTCCAGTACGCCCTGGCTGTGGCCGTGGGCGGTATCGACCACGATCACGTCCACGCCGGCGGCTACCAGTGCGGCCACGCGGTCGGCGGTGTCGCCACCGGTGCCGACCGCCGCGCCGACGCGCAGGCGACCCTGGTTGTCCTTGTTGGCGTTCGGGTGTTCGCTGGTCTTGACGATGTCCTTGACGGTGATCAGGCCTTTCAGCTCGAAGGCGTCGTTGATCACCAGTACGCGTTCCAGGCGATGCTTGTGCATCAGCTCGCGCGCTTCATCGATGCTGCCGCCTTCCTTCACCGTCACCAGACGCTCGCGCGGGGTCATGATGGAGGCCACCGGCTGGTCGAGACGGGTCTCGAAACGCAGGTCACGGTTGGTGACGATACCCACTACCTTGCCGTCCTGTACCACGGGCAGACCGGAGATCTTGTGCTGACGGGTCAGCAACACCAGGTCGCGTACCAGCATGTCCGGGGCGATGGTGATCGGGTCCTTGACCACGCCGCTTTCGTAACGCTTCACCTTGGACACTTCCAGCGCTTGCTGCTCGGCGGTCATGTTCTTGTGAATGATGCCGATGCCGCCTTCCTGGGCCATCGCAATCGCCAGACGCGATTCGGTGACGGTATCCATTGCAGCGGAGACCAGGGGCAGATTCAGGCTGATGTTACGGGTGAGGCGGGTGGACAGGGCAACGTCACGTGGCAGAACGGCGGAGTGGGCCGGCACGAGGAGAACGTCGTCGAAAGTGTAGGCCTTCTCGATGATGCGCATCTTGCTTTCCTTTTGCGGCAAAAACGCATTATACCGATCCCGCGCACGCAGTGCAAAAGGCTGTGGCGAATCGCGTGCTTGCCGGTGGCGCGTACGGTCGCAACAAGGCTGTCTGCCTTGGCGGGGGCACGCTAGAATGGTGGTTCACGGCAAGGCGGAAGGCGAGAGGCGATGAAGGCTGTTTACGGGGTGTTTCTGGGGGTGCTGCTGCTGGCGACGGCGGCGCAGGCGCAGGTCTATCGCTGGGTGGACGGCAACGGCCGCACCGTGTTTTCCGACCGGCCGCCACCGCAGGGGCGGAAGTCGGAAACCGTGAAGCTGAACCCGCTGCCGGCCGCAGCGGCCAGCCCGGCCTCGGCGCCGGCGGTCAATGGCGATATCCCGCAGCAGGTGAAGCAGCTCAACGAGCGCATCGACGAGCACAACCGCAAGATCAAGCAGGAAAACTGCAGCACCGCGCGTACCCATCTGGCCAGGCTGGAAAGCCTGAACCAGCCCAAGGCGACCACCAAGGCCGCGCCGCAGTCGGAGGCGACGCTGGGCGCCGCCATCGCCGCCGCGCGCGATCACGTCAGGACCTGGTGTGGCAACTAAACCGCCGGCCTTCGACGCCAAGGCCTTTCTGGCCAACCTGCCCAGCCTGCCGGGGGTGTACCGCATGCTCGACGCCGACGGCAACGTGCTGTACGTCGGCAAGGCCATCGATCTGAAGAAACGCGTCAGCTCCTACTTCCAGAAGAGCGACCACAGCCCGCGCATCCAGCTGATGGTGCGCCAGATCGCAGCCATCGACACCACCGTGGTGCGCAGCGAGGCGGAAGCGCTGATCCTGGAAAACAACCTGATCAAGGCGCTGACTCCCAAATACAACATCCTGTTCCGCGACGACAAGTCCTACCCCTACCTGATGGTGTCCGGGCACGCCTTTCCGCAGCTGGCCTATTTCCGCGGCGAGCCGAAAAAGCCGCACCAGTACTTCGGCCCCTATCCCAACGGCTACGCGGTGCGCGAGAGCATCCAGGTGCTGCAGAAGGTGTTCCGCCTGCGCACCTGCGAGGACAGCGTGTTCGCCAACCGCTCGCGCCCCTGCCTGCTGTTCCAGATCAAGCGCTGCTCGGCGCCCTGTACCGGCGAGATCAGCAGCGAAGCCTACCGCGCCGACGTGCAGAGCGCGGTCACCTTCCTGCAGGGCAAGCACAACGAGCTGATCGACCTGCTCACCGCGCGCATGTTGGCCGCATCGGAGGCGATGCACTTCGAGCAGGCCGCCGAATTGCGCGACCAGATCCAGGCGCTGGCGCGGGTGCAGGAAAAGCAGTTCATCTCCAGCAATACCAGCCAGCTCGACGCCGACGTGATCGCCATCGCCAGCGCCGGCGGCGTGGTGTGCGTCAATCTGGTGATGATCCGCGGCGGCCGTCACTTGGGCGACAAGAGCCTGTTCCCGCTCAACGCCGCCGACAGCCTTGCGGCCAACCTTGAGGCCTTCCTCGCCCAGCACTACCTCGGTGCGCCGCTGCCGGCGGCCATCATCCACAACGAAACGGTGGCGCCGGAGCTACAGCAGCTCTTGATCGAGCAGGCGCAGAAGCGGCTGCAGTTCATCGGCAACCCGATCGGCGAGCGCCGCGTGTGGCTGGAGATGGCGGAGAAGAACGCGCAGCTGGCGATCGGCCAGCGGCTGGCCAGCGCCGCCAGCCAGAACGCCCGCCTGGCGGCGCTGGCCGAGCTGATGGAAGTGGAGGAGGTGGCGCGGCTGGAGTGCTTCGACATCAGCCACACCATGGGCGAGGCCACTGTGGCCTCCTGCGTGGTGTACGACCGTGGCGGCATGCAGCCGTCGGAGTACCGCCGCTTCAATATCGAGACCGCCGCCGCCGGAGACGACTACGGCGCCATGCGCGAGGCGCTGACCCGCCGCTACAGCAAGCTGGCGGCCGGCGAGGGCAAGCTGCCCGACGTGCTGCTGATCGACGGCGGCAAGGGCCAGGTCGGCGTCGCGCTGGAGGTGCTGGCCGAGGTCGGCGTCGACGTGCCCATCGTCGGCGTCGCCAAGGGCGAAAGCCGCAAGCCGGGGCTGGAAACGTTGATCGTTCCCCATTTGCAAAAGACGCTACAATTGCCGCGCGATCACGCCGCGCTGCACCTGATCCAGACCGTGCGCGACGAGGCGCACCGCTTCGCCATCACCGGCCACCGCGCGCGCCGCGCCAAGGCGCGCACCAGTTCGACGCTGGAGGACATCGCCGGCGTCGGCCCGACGCGGCGCCAGCGGCTGCTGACCCGCTTCGGCGGCCTGCGTGGCGTGGTGGCGGCAAGCATCGACGATCTGGCGCAAGTGGACGGCATCAGCCGCGCGCTGGCAGAAAAAATTTACCAAGCCCTGCACTGAATAAAGACAACCGGATAATGCCCTTCAACCTGCCGATTTTCCTGACCTGGCTGCGCGTCGCCCTGATCCCGGTGTGCGTGGCCGTGTTCTTCCTCCCCGACAGCGTGCTGCTGTCCCACCATCGCAATACCCTCGGCGCCCTGATCTTTGCGCTGGCCGCCGCCACCGACTGGCTGGACGGCTACCTGGCACGCCGCCTGGGGCAGACCTCGGCCTTCGGCGCCTTCCTGGACCCGGTGGCCGACAAGCTGATCGTGGCGGCGGCGCTGATCCTGCTGGTGGAGCTGGGGCGCACCGAGGGCTGGATGGCGATGATCATCATCGGCCGCGAGATCACGATTTCGGCATTGCGCGAGTGGATGGCGGCACAGGGCAGCCGCGGCAGCGTGGCGGTGGCCTATATCGGCAAGCTGAAAACGGCGGCGCAGATGGTCGCCATCCTGCTGCTGTTGTACGCCGGCCCGGTTTTGCCGGCGATCGACACCCTGATGCTCGGAAATTTTTTCATGGTCATCGCGATCATTTTGACTTTGTGGTCAATGGTTTACTACCTGAAGATGGCCGCCAGGCAGTTTTCCGGCAAAAAAATCGAGTTGTAAAAGGTTGACAATAATTTTTTGGTCATTATAATTCGCAGCTCTCGACAACGCAGTAACACAGCGACGACGAGAAGTGATGCGGGAATAGCTCAGTTGGTAGAGCGCAACCTTGCCAAGGTTGAGGTCGCGAGTTCGAGCCTCGTTTCCCGCTCCACACCGGTTTTACAGATGTACAGCAGTATCATGCGACGCGGGAATAGCTCAGTTGGTAGAGCGCAACCTTGCCAAGGTTGAGGTCGCGAGTTCGAGCCTCGTTTCCCGCTCCATACGGTTTTACCAGTAGTACAGCAGCACCATGCGACGCGGGAATAGCTCAGTTGGTAGAGCGCAACCTTGCCAAGGTTGAGGTCGCGAGTTCGAGCCTCGTTTCCCGCTCCATACAATTTACGGCATCAGGCAGTACCCCCTGCGGGAATAGCTCAGTTGGTAGAGCGCAACCTTGCCAAGGTTGAGGTCGCGAGTTCGAGCCTCGTTTCCCGCTCCAGATTCAGATGATTCGCCATGGCGAGCATCAAACGCTTACGGCGCGATAGCAAAGCGGTTATGCCCCGGATTGCAAATCCGGTCAGTCCAGTTCGACTCTGGATCGCGCCTCCAGACAGACCCCCAGCAAACCTCGTTTGCTGGGGGTTTTGTTTTTTCTGTCTTGCCTGCCGCGATACGGCGGCCCGCCGGCGCCGATTGCCGTCCCCGGCGATGTTGCCTAAGCTGGGAGCATCTCCCTGTTGCGGCCAACCCTTGCCATGAACATCCCCGTTACCGATTGTCTTTCCCTGCTGCACCGCTGCAGCTCCCTGGCGCTGGCGACGCAGGCGCAGGCGCTGCCGGGCTACCCGTTTGTCACCGTGTTGCCGTTTGCGCCGGATGCGGCGCACCGGCCGTGGCTGCTGATGAGCGAGCTGGCCGAACACTGCCGCAATGTGCGCGCCGACGGCCGCGTCAGCGTGCTGCTGCAGCAGGGGACGGCGGACGTGCTGCAAGGCGAGCGCATGACGCTGGTCGGCGATCTGCAGGCGATGGCGCCGGACGCGGATACCCTGGCGCGGCTGCTGCGCTATTGCCCGGCATTTGCCGACTACCTGGCGCTGGGCGATTTCCATTTCTTCTGCCTGCAGCCCAGGCGCCTGCGCTTTATCGGCGGCTTCGGCCGCATGGGCTGGGTCGACGCCAGCGACTGGGCGGCGTTGCCGCAACTGGCGGCGGAACAGGAACAGGCGCTGATGGCGGCGCTGCAGCCGGCGGAGGCGGCACTGCAGCTGTTGGGACTGGATGTCTGCGGGCTGGACGTGCTGCGCGACGGCGTGCGGCAGCGGCTGGACTTCGCCGCGCCGGCGAGCGAGGCCAGCTTGCTGGCGACCGCGCAGGCACGGCTGGCCGCGGCCGCTTAGACGGATTCCCGCCAACGACTGGCTGAAACGCTGCGCAAAGCCGCCGCCGCGGCGTCCGGCTTTGCCCCCTGTGCCCGGATGCGTCGCCACGCCTGCTCCGGCCCGGCGGCAGGCCCCGGTCAGGCATTGCCGTACCGTCCGCTTCGCCTGTCGCGGATGGCCGCCGGTGCGCGGTGGCAGAGGGTCAAGTCGTCGCAGGACCGGTGCCGCTTGCACGCCGGCAGCGAGCGACGCCATCCTGAGACCGGACCTCCCTTCCTGTTCCTTCATGCCCAGCCGGTAACGGCCGCGCACTGCACGCCGGCCCCCTCGATATTCACGCCACGTCACGTCCCGCCACGTCAGATAGGCTGCGGCCAACCTTGCACTGCTCCCGGTGCCAGTGCGGCTGCCGGCAAGGCTCGGCCGCGCTTATCCGGCGGTGTGCAAGCGCTTATTTCCGGATGGCACGCCAAGCCGGAACGCGGTCGTTTTCTCGGATATGGGGCCGTGTGGGTGGGGCGTTGTGTCAAAGAACAAATGTTTTTGATCGATTGTATGCAAATTTATGCTGGCCGCCACGAATATGCCAATGGATTTTATGGTCGAGTTTGTGGCTGCCGTTGCGCGTCTTGGGCAACATTGTTTGTAGAAATCAGCAATCGGCAGCGTTTTCTGAAGTGGCGGCGCCGGCGCCGGGCCAGGGGCGTAACGGCCGGTGCCGATCGGCGTATTTGCCGGCCCCGGTGCTTGCGGTAACATCCCGCCCCTTGTTTGTCACGGTACTGCGTCCGCCCCCGGCGGCGAACGACCACACCGCTGGCAAACCCTGGACAAATCAGACGACCTGCCGCCTGCCGGATTGCCGCCTTGAACAACAACAGGCAGCCGCTGCGGCCAACATTAGGGACAAGGAATACATGGGCTTGATGCGCAAGAAAAGCGTTCAGGGCATGCTGGCGTTCGCGCAGACCTCGCAAGGCCTGCGCAAGGAACTGTCGGCGTTTGACCTGACCATGCTGGGGATCGGTGCCATTATCGGCACCGGGATTTTCGTGCTGACCGGCACCGGTGCCACCGTGGCCGGGCCGGGACTGGTGCTGTCGTTCGTGATCGGCGCGCTGGCCTGCGGTTTTGCCGCGCTGTGCTACGCGGAGTTCGCAGCGATGCTGCCGATCTCCGGCTCGACCTATACCTACGCCTACGCCACGCTGGGCGAGCTGGTGGCGTGGATCATCGGCTGGGACCTGATGCTGGAATACCTGCTGGCGTCGTCGGCGGTGTCGGTGGGCTGGTCCGGCTACTTCCAGAGCCTGCTCGCCGGCTTCGGCGTCACCCTGCCCGAGGCGCTGACCGCGGCCGCCGGCGCGGTGCCGGGCAAGGACACGCTGTTCAACCTGCCGGCGTTCTGCATCGCGATGATCATCACCGGCCTGCTGGCGTTCGGCATCAAGGAGTCCAAGCGCGTCAACAACATCGTGGTGCTGATCAAGGTCGCGGTGGTGGTGCTGTTCATCGCCATCGGCATGTGGCACGTGAAGCCGGTGAACTGGTCGCCGGCGCTGCCGTACGGTTTTGACGGCGTGTTCCACGGTGCCGCCATCGTGTTCTTCAGCTTCCTCGGCTTCGATGCGGTGACCTGCGCGGCGGAAGAGGTGAAGGACCCGGCACGCGATATCCCGCGCGGGGTGATCTGGTCGCTGGCGATCTGCTCGCTGCTGTACGTGATCGTGTCCGCGATCATGACCGGCATCGTGCCGTACGCGCAGTTTGCCGGCATCGACCATCCGGTGTCGCTGGCGCTGCAGGTGGCGAAGCTGGACTGGTTCGCCGGTTTTGTCGACCTGGGCGCCATCCTCGGCATGATGACGGTGATCCTGGTGATGACCTACGGCCAGACCCGCATCCTGCTGGCAATGTCGCGCGACGGCCTGCTGCCGAAGGTGTTCTCCGACATCAACCCGAAATACGGCACCCCGTACAAGGCGACGTGGCTGATCGGCACGGTGATCGCGCTGATCGCCGGCTTTGTGCCGCTGCACACGCTGGCGGAGCTGGTCAACATCGGCACCCTGGCCGCGTTCTCGCTGATCGCGCTGGCGGTGATCGTACTGCGCAAGCGCGAGCCGGACCTGCCGCGCAAGTTCTACTGCCCGGCGGTGCCGTATGTGCCGGCGCTGGCCATCCTGTTCTGCGTGTTCCTGATGACGCAGCTGTCGGCGCTGACCTGGGTGTTCTTTGTCGGCTGGCTGCTGATCGGCCTCGCCGTGTACTTCGGCTATTCGCGGCGCAATTCGCTGCTGCACAAGCCGCACTGATCCGCCTGTAAGCACATGCGGCCAACCTTGGATTCAAGGTTGGCCGTATGGTTTTTGTGGCGCGTGGCGATGTGGCGGGGCAGGGGCCGCCATGAGGGGCGCCGCGACACCTTGCCCGTCCACCATCGGACTGGGTGTCATCGCCACCCCGCCACGCAGGGCAAGCCCGGCCGCAGATTGCCGCCAGTAGTGCTTATGCGCTAGAATCAGCGCCCTGTCTGTGCCCCTGTGGTGAAATTGGTAGACACAAGGGACTTAAAATCCCTCGGCGCAAGCTGTACCGGTTCGATTCCGGTCGGGGGCACCAGCCACCAGCACAAAACCCGCATCCATCAGGTTGCGGGTTTTTTGTCGTCCGGGCTTTACGCCGATTGCGCCGCCGGCCGCCAGCGCCGCCACAACGGGGCGAGGGCGCCCTGGGTCAGGCTGACGCCGAGCAGGATCAGGCCGCCGCCCAGCCAGTGGTAGGCGTGGATGGTCTCGCCCAGCGTCAGGCTGGCGATCAGCGCGGTAAACAGCGGCAACAGGTTCATGAAGATGGCGGTGCGCTCGCTGCCCAGCTGCTGCAGGCCGCGCATCCAGAAGTAGGCGGCGAGGATGGAGGAGGCGATGCCGGCGAACAGCACCAGCGGGATGCCGGCGGCGGGGATGGCCAGGCTGTCGGCGCTGGCGGCCAGCGGGCTCAGCATCGCCACCGCCAGCAGCACCTGGCCGTACAGGTTCAGCCACTGCCCGAACGGAGGCGCCCAGCGCTTGTAGAGGATGCCGTACAGCGCGTACGACGCTGAGCCGATCAGCATCAGCGCGTCGCCACGGTTGATGCCGCCGGCCAGCAGGCTGGCCGGATGGCCGTGGCCGAGCAGGTACAGCACGCCGGCCAGCGACAGCGCCACGCCCAGCATGGCTGCCGGCGCGATGCGCTGGCGGAACACCAAGCCGTTCAGCAGCAGCCCCAGCAGCGGGATCAGCGCGCAGATCACGCCCATATTGGTGGCGGTGGTGCTGTGCGCGGCGTAGTAGGCCAGGCACTGGTACATCACCATGCCCAGTAGCGCCAGCACGGCCAGGTGCGGCAGGTGCGGGCGCAGCTCGGCGCGGCGGCGCCACAGCGGGCGCGCCAGCAGCGGCGTCAACACCACGGCGGCGACCAGCCAGCGGTAGAAGGAAATGGCGGCCGGGTCGAACACGCCGGCGGCAGCCTTGGAAACAACGGTGTTGGCGGCCCAGATCAGCACCGCCAGCAGGGGAAACAGTACGGCCATGGCAACGCTCCTGCAGAAGATGGCGCCAGTGTAAGCCTGTCTGTTTTGTTGCTTATAATGCAAAACAGACAAACTCATGCGCCGAATCCGACAACATGCTGCCGCCTTACTCCGCCATCGACCTGCAGCTGCCGCCGCCGGCACCGCTGTACTTCCGCTATGAGCAGTTCATGGCCAATACCGATTTCGAGCCGCACCGCCATCCGTGGGGCCAGATCAACCGCATCAGCCTCGGCCTGCTGGAGCTGGTGCTGGACGACAGGCGGCTGATCTCGCCGGCCGATTACCTGGTGTGGGTGCCGGCCGAGATGGCGCACGCCGCGCACGTGCGACAGGCGATGGACTACCTGTCGGTGTACGTCAGCCCGGCACTGACCGCGCGCCTGCCGGATCGTGTCTGTTTGATTGAACAGACGCCGCTGGTGCGCGCCTTGCTGGAGGACTTCCGCCAGCGCGAGGTGGCGGCGATGGGCGACGCGTGGGACGTGTGTCAGGCCGAGCTGCTGGTCGAGCATCTGGTGCGCGCCGGCAGCGTCGACAGCTACCTGCCGGACAGCAGCGACCGGCAGCTGCAGCCCATCCTGGCCGCCATCCGTGCCACGCCCGGCGACAACACCACGCTGGGCCGCTGGGCGCAGCGGGTGCACAGCACCGAGCGCACGCTGGCGCGGCGCTTCCAGCAGCAGCTGGGGATGAGCTTCGTGCAGTGGCGCAACCGCGTGCGCCTGCTGCAGGCGCTGGCGTGGCTGAAGGAGGGCTGGCCGGTGCAGGACATCGCGGCGCAGCTGGGCTACGGCACGCCGTCGGCGTTCATCGCCATGTTCGGCAAGCAGGTCGGATTTTCGCCGGAGCGCTACCGGCGGCAGATGCGCGGCGAGGGCTGAGGCGGTGCGTGCGGGACAAAACCTCTCCGCACAAAGCATTGCGGCCAACCTTGTCGCCAAGGTTGGCCGCAGTCGTTTTTAACGGCGCGCGCTTACTTGCGGCCGGTGCTGCCGAAGCCGCCTTCGCCGCGCTCGGAGGCGTCGAAGCTGTCGACGATGTTGAAGCCGACCTGCACCACCGGCACGATGATCATCTGCGCGATGCGTTCCAGCGGCTTCAGCACGAAGTCGCTGTCGCCGCGGTTCCACACCGACACGAACAGCTGGCCCTGGTAGTCGGAATCGATCAGGCCGGTGAGGTTGCCCAGCACGATGCCGTGCTTGTGGCCGAGGCCGGAGCGCGGCAGGATCATCGCCGCCAGCTTGGGGTCGGCCAGGTGGATGGCCATGCCGGTCGGCACCAGCACCGTCTGGCCGGGCACGATGGTCATCTCGGCGTCGATGGCGGCGCGCAGGTCCAGCCCGGCGGAGCCGCTGGTGGCGTAGGCCGGCAGGTTGTCCTTCAGGCGGGCGTCGAGGATTTGAACGTCGATGGTGGGTTTCATGCAGTGACTCGTTTCATGGACTAAAAGGAAAAGGTTGGCCGCAGCCTGCGGCCAACCTTGTGGGCTTGTGCTTCAGAGCAGGCGGGCCAGGTGGGCGACGATGGCGCGCGCCACCTCGGCCTTGGCCATCGCCGGCAGCGGGTGCTGGCCGGCGTCGTCGAGCAGGGTGACCTCGTTGACATCGCTGCCCATCGCCTGCTGCACCAGGTTGGCGACCAGCAGCGGCACCTTTTTCTTGCGGCGCTTGCTGTCGGCAAACTGCAGCAGGTTCTGGCTTTCGGCGGCGAAGCCGACGCAGAATGGCGCCGCCGGCAGCGAGGCGACGGTGGCGAGGATGTCGGGGTTTTCTTCCAGCTCGATCACCGGCAGCGCGTCGCCCTTCTTGATCTTGTGTTCGCTGCGGTTCTTCACGCGGTAGTCGGCCACCGCGGCGACGCTAATGAACACCTGGCTGCGGCCAACCTCGGACAGCACCGCCTGGTACATCTCGCCGGCGCTTTGCACCGGCAGCAGGCGCACGCCCAGCGGCGCCGCCAGCGCGGTGGGGCCGGAGACCAGCGTCACCTCGGCGCCGGCGTCGCGGCAGGCGCGGGCCAGCGCGTAGCCCATCTTGCCGGAGCTGATGTTGGTGATGCCGCGCACGGTGTCGATCGCTTCATAAGTCGGCCCGGCGGTGAGCAGCACCCGCTTGCCGGCCAGTACTTTCTTGTCGAAGAAACCGTTCAGCAGGTCGAAGACTTCTTCCGGCTCCAGCATGCGGCCGGGGCCGGTCTCGCCGCAGGCCTGCACCCCGTGCGCCGGGCCCCACACCTGCACGCCGTCGGCCTGCAGCTGCGCGACGTTGCGCAGGTTGGGCGGGTTGTCCCACATCTGGCGGTTCATCGCCGGCACCACCACCAGCGGGCAGGTGCGCGCGCTGGCCATGGTCGAGATCAGGTCGCTGGCGGCGCCGTGCGCCAGCTTGAACAGGCAGTCGGCGGTGGCCGGCACGATCACGAACACGTCGGCACGGCGCGACATCTCGATGTGCGCCATCGCGTTGTCGGGGCGGCTGTCCCACACATCGCAGTACACCGCATTGCCCGACAGCGCCTGGAAGGTCAGCGGCGTCACGAAGCGGGTGGCGGCTTCGCTCATCACCACTTCGACGTGATGGCCGGCCTTGACCAGCAGGCGGGTCAGCTCGGCGGCCTTGTAGGCGGCGACACCGCCGGTAATGCCCAGCAGGATGCGTTTTTGCGTCATCGGTTCGGCTTTGTGTTGGTTGGCATGAGAGCGCGAATTGTAACGTATTCGCCGCCGCCGGCAGCGCGACGCACGCGCATGGCAATACACAATAGTGATATGTCATTAAAAACCTGCTACATATCATGCTATAGCCCAAGAAGGAGTCTGCGATGTCGATAGCCCACTGGCCGGAGGCGGAACGCCCGCGCGAAAAGCTGTTGCAGCGCGGCCCGGCGGTACTGTCCGATGCCGAGTTGCTGGCCATTTTCCTGCGCACCGGCATCCGCGGCTGTTCGGCGGTGGACATGGGGCGGCAGCTGATCCAGCGCTTCGGCAGCCTGGGCAAGCTGCTGGCGGCGGAGCCGGGCGATTTTGCCCGCGGCAGCGGGCTGGGGCCGGCCAAGTACGCGCAGTTCATGGCGGTGAAGGAGCTGGCGCGGCGGGTGCTGGCGGAGGAAATGCAGCTGGGCGATGCGCTGTCCAGCCCGCAGGCGGTGCGACAGTACCTGCGGCTGGCGATCGGCGTGCGCGAGGTGGAGGTGTTCGTGGCGCTGTTCCTGACGGCACAAAACCGGGTTTTGGCGGTCGAAGAACTATTCAGGGGCACCCTCACCGAAACCCGGGTCTACCCGCGCGAAATCGTGCGCCGCGCACTGCAGCACAACGCCCACGGCGTGATCGTCGCGCACAACCATCCGTCCGGGGTGGCGGAACCCTCCGCCGCCGACCGGGCACTGACGGCCAGCCTCAAGCAGGCGCTGGCCTTGGTCGATATCAGTTTACTGGATCATTTTGTGGTCACCGGCAGCCACGCCGAATCCCTCGCGGAGCGTGGCTGGATGTAGCAGGCTGCGGCTACCGGCACGCTGCGGCAAAGTTTGTCATGGCTTGTAGCATGTAACCCGGCCCCGCCTTTCGTGACGGAGCGTGGCAGCACCAAGGAGACCATCATGAACATCCTGCGCTTGCTGAATCAGTCCGACTACATCCAGATCAACAACCAGTTGATCAAGCCCGAATTCATGTACGCCTCGGAAGACTACGCCGACGAAGACGACGTGGCGCTGGAGGCCTCGCTCGACGGCAGCGAGTTCACGCTGACCGTGGCCGAGCTGGAGGAGGCGACGCCGCTGTCCGACGGCGGCTACTGGCTGGAGAGCGTCGGTTACATCCGTTTCCTGTCGCAGACCAGTCTGCACTGAGCGCGGCCGGGCCGCGCGGCACCGGGCTGCCAGCTGTCCGCCGTCAGGCGGGCACTTGGCAGCCTTTTTCATGGCGGCGATACTGCGCGCCGCTTTGATATTTTCGATAACGACAGCACACGAGGGCAGCACATGAGCAAGGTGGTGGTGGTAGGCAGCATCAATATGGATCTGGTGGCGCTGGCGCCGCGCTTTCCGCAGCCGGGCGAGACCATCACCGGCGAGCGCTTCCTGACCCTGCCCGGCGGCAAGGGCGCCAACCAGGCGGTGGCGGCGCGGCGGCTGGGCGCCGAGGTGAGCATGGTGGGCAAGGTTGGCCGCGACGCCTTCGGCGGCGAGCTGCTGGCCGGGCTGCAGGCGGAGGGTGTCGACACCCGCCACGTCGGCGTGGCCGACGGTGTGGCCAGCGGGGTGGCGGTGATCACCGTCAGCGGCGGCGACAACCACATCGTGGTGATCCCCGGCGCCAACCACCGGCTGTTGCCGGCCGATATCGAGGCCGCCGCGGCCACCATCGCCGCCGCCGACGTGATCCTGACGCAGCTGGAAATTCCGCTGCCGACGGTGCGCGCGCTGCTGGCGCTGGCGGCGCGGCACCGCGTGCCGGTGATCCTCAACCCGGCGCCGGCGCTGGCCCTGCCGCAGGACATCATCGACGGCGCGACCCTGCTGACGCCGAACGAGCACGAGCTGGCGCTGCTGCTGCGGCGCGAGGGCGAGAGTGTCGAGTCGCTGCTGGCCGCGCTGCCGGGCAAGGTGGTGATGACGCACGGCAAGCAGGGCGCCTGGCACGCGCGCGCCGACGGCAGCCTGCACCACCAGCGCGGCTTCGCGGTGACGGCGGTGGACAGCACCGGCGCCGGCGACACCTTCAATGGCGCGCTGGCCGCCTTCCTGCCGCAGGGGGTGGAGACGGCGATGCGGCTGGCCGCCGCCGCCGGTGCACTGGCGGTGACCCGGGTCGGCGCCCAGGGCGGCATGCCGACGCTGGCCGAGCTGCAGGCCTTCCTGACGGCGCAGGATGCGGCGGGGAATTGATCCAGCGCAATTCCCCGGCCGGCGCGGATTGCTAGAGTGTCGCCTTCCGATGCCTGGGTCATAGGCAGTCATGGAGGTCACAATGGAAAAAATCCGCATTGCCATGGTGGGGGCCGGTGAAACCGGGACGCCACTGCTCAAGCAGCTGCTGGCTGCGCCGTTTGTCGAACTGGTCGGTGTCGCGGAGCTGAATCTCGCGTTGCCGGGCATCGCGATCGCGCGCGCGGCGGGGGTGCCGGTCACCGATAACTTCATCGAGCTGGCCGAGCAGGGCGAACGCATCGACATCATCATCGACCTCACCGGCTCGCGCAAAGTCCGCGAGGACCTGCGCCGTTTCATGCAGTTCGCCGGGAACAGCCACACGGTGATCATGCACGAACGCATCGCGCTGCTGATGATGTCGCTGTCGGCCGGGGCGCTGGTGGCGACCCGTCACGAGTCGCTGTCCTACTGAGTTTCGCAGTGCACGCATCAAAAAAGGGAGGCCGAGGCCTCCCTTTTCCTTTGTGTGCCGCCGCCGTTCAGGCGCACGATTTGGCGTAGCTGGCGCGGTGGATGTCGCGCACCTCCACGCAGCGCTGCAGCGCGACGCCGGCCGGGGCCGCGACCTGCGTGTCCAGCACCTGCAGCAGCGCCGCCGACAGCGCCTGTTTCACGCTGTCGCTGCGACCGGACAGCAGGTCGAGGCGGACGTGCACAAAGGCGTGGCCGCCGTCGGCCTCGCCCACCAGGTAGTCGTCCAGCCGCAGTGCGCGGCTCTTGATGTCCAGCGCCTCGAACTGGCCGCTGGCGATGAGCGCGGCATTGAGCGCGTGCAGCAGCGGGCGGATGGCAACATGATCGAGATTGGCGCTGTATTCGGTAGTCAGGTGCGGCATGGGGGCTTTCCGGCCTTGCGGCCAACGTTGGGATGGATCAGGACTGGTGTTGCAGCAGCGGCGCGCCGTCGCGGAACAGGATCATTTCGCCGGCCTGCATCGCCGTCCACTGTTCGTTGTCGGTCAGCGGCACGGTGGCGATCACCGCGACGCGGTCGTTGGGGGTGGTCACGGTGGCAAAATCGACGGTGACGTCCTCGTCGACCAGGTGCGCGGCCGGGAACGGCGCTTGGCGCACGATGTAGTGCAGCTTGGTGCTGCAGTGGGTGATCAGCCAGTCGCCATTGGACAGCATGAAGTTGAAGACGCCGTGGCCGTGCAGCTCGGCGGTCAGGCGCGCGATCTCGGCAAACAGCGTGGCGGTGTCCGGCGGCGTGCACCACTTGGCGCGCAGCGCTTCCATGATGTAGCAGAACGCGGCCTCGGAATCGGTGCTGCCCACCGCGTTGTAGTAGCAGCCGGGGCGGGCGTGGAAATCCTTCAGGTCGCCGTTGTGGGCAAAGATCCAGTACTGGCCCCAGATCTCGCGCTGGAACGGGTGGCAGTTGGCGAGGTTGATCACGCCCTGCGTCGCCTTGCGGATGTGCGCGATCACGTTTTGCGACTTGATCGGGTACTGCCGCACCAGCGCCGACACCGGCGAATCCGCCGACGGCTTGTCGTCGATGAACAGGCGCACGCCCTTGCCCTCGAAAAAGGCGATGCCCCAGCCATCGGCGTGATGGTCGGTCAGCCCGCCGCGGCGGTGGAAGCCCTCGAAGGAAAACAGGATGTCGGTCGGGGTATTGCAGTTCATGCCGAGCAGCTGGCACATGGTGAGTCCGTTTCTGCGGTGTTGCCGGGTAATGGATAGGGCCTGTTCCCGCTTGTTTCATCGTGGCACAGGCCGGAGAAGGCTTCAAATGCAAGGCGGAGGGGGCCGCGCTTGGTGATTCCAAGCGCAAACCCGACAACGCCGCAGTTGATGGCTTATCCGGCCTGTCCTTCGGGGCCGGCTTTGCCCTGTGCATCGCTTTGTCAAACGCCCCTGGCAGGGAATAACCCTGCGGCGGGCCGTTTTTCGCGCGCAGCATCCGGGCAAAACCGGCCGCCGCGATGAAATAAGCGTGAACAGGCCCTTATTGTTTCACGCAGCGGCACGTGCGCCAAGCCTGTTGCCGCGCCGGATGCAGGCAGGGCTTGCAATTTCCAGTAAAATCACCACCTTTGCTTTCTTTTCCGGGGGAGATGGCGATGACCACCATCGTGGTAGTACGCAAGAACGGGCAGATCGCCATCGCGGCAGACAGCCAGACCACGTTTGGCGACGACCAGCGCTTGCCGGCGGCCTATGACGTGTTCCACGACAAGATCTTCCGCCTAGGCGACAGCTACCTGTCCATTGCCGGCTCGGCGGCGCACGACCTGGTGCTGCAGGGCGCGCTGAAGGGCCTGAAATCGCGCAACCTGTCCAGCCGCAGCGGCCTGTTCGAGACCTTTCGCAAGATCCACCCCAAGCTGAAAGACCACTTTTTCCTGCGCCCGGAAGAAGACGAGGAAGACCCGTACGAGTCCAGCCAGATGATGGTGCTGGTCGCCAATGGCCACGGCATCTTCGGCGTCTACCCGATGCGCGAGGTGTACGAATTTTCCCGTTTCTGGGCCATCGGCTCCGGCCGCAAGTTCGCGATGGGTGCGATGCACGCGCTGTACGACAGCGCACTGGACGCCAAGGCGATCGCCGAGGCGGCGGTGCGTGCCGGCGCCGAATTCGACGCCAGCAGCGCGTTGCCGATGTCGCTCTACACTGTTTCGATTGATGAGGATTCTGACAAATGAACCAAGCCGATACCCTGCAGCGCTTCCTGTTCGACGGTGTGCCGGTCCGCGGCGCGCTGGTGCGCCTGGACGGCGCCTGGCAACAGGTGGTGACCCGCCACAACTACCCGGCGGCGGTGCGCCACGTGCTGGGCCAGATGATCGCCGCCAGCAGCCTGCTCGCGGCCAACCTCAAGTTCGACGGCACGCTGATCATGCAGCTGCACGGCAAGGGCGCGCTGCGCCTGGCGGTGGCCGAGTGCACCAACGAGCGCACCGTGCGCGCCACCGCGCGCTTCGACGCGGCCATCACCGACGCGCCGCTGGCCGAGCTGCTGGGCGAGGGCGGCACCTTCGTGGTGACGCTGGAGCCGAAAGAGGGTGAGCCGTGGCAGGGCATCGTGGCGCTGGAGGGCGACAGCATCGCGCAGATGCTGGAGAACTACATGCAGCGCTCCGAGCAGCTGGACACCCGCCTGATCCTGGCCTGCAACGACGACACCGCCGCCGGCCTGTTGCTGCAGCGCCTGCCGGACGGCCACGGCGACGTCGAAGGTTGGCCGCACGTGGTGGCGCTGGCCGACACCCTGCAGCAGGACGAGCTGCTGGCGCTGGGCGCCGACGACATCCTGTACCGGCTGTATCACCAGGAAACGGTGCGCGTGTTCGATCCGGAAGCGGTCAGCTTTGCCTGCAACTGCAGCGAGGAGCGCGTCGGCGAGATGCTGAAGCTGCTCGGCGGCCAGGAGGCGGCCGACGTGGTGCTGGAGCAGGGCAGCATCGAGATCGGCTGCGAGTATTGCGGCCAACGTTATGTGTTCGACGAAGACGACGTCAACCGCCTGTTCAACTTCGACGTGATGGCCGCGGTGCGCGAAGCGCGCCACTGAGCCGCAGCTTGGTCGCACAAAAAAACCGGACGCCAGCGTCCGGTTTTTTCATGGCCATCGCGCGGCAACGCCCACACGGTCATGCATCAGTGGTGCAGCTGGTGGTGCATGCCGTCGACCCAGTCCTCGAACTCGGTCGTGTCCATGCCCAGATAGGCGACGATATCGTCGGCGCGCTCGCGCCAGGCGCCGTCGCCATTATGGTCGGTACTGGTGCGCCACACGTACTGCGCCGCGCGCGCCACCGCCACCATCATCATGTGCTC
The DNA here is from genome assembly GCF_014652475.1 of Vogesella alkaliphila. Lineage (GTDB taxonomy): Bacteria > Pseudomonadota > Gammaproteobacteria > Burkholderiales > Chromobacteriaceae > Vogesella > Vogesella alkaliphila. The sequence goes on from NZ_BMYW01000001.1 coordinate 174,480, forward strand.
GTGGTCCAGCAGCGGCTCGCTGCCGACCTGGAACAGCTCCGGCTGGTGTTGCAGCAGGATGGCCTGGCAGAACGACTCCGGCATGTTCCAGGTGCGCGCCACCAGGTAGCCGACGATGTCGTGGCTGGTGTTGTGGAATTCCTGCTCGATCTTGCTGATCTGGCGGTCGCGCGCCTGGCCGATCAGGCGCAGCGTGCGTTCGTAGCGCGCATCGCGCATCAGCAGCACCGCGATGCCGCAGCTGCGGAACAGCGCGAAGCTCTGGCACTCCTCCGCCGGCCGGCCCAGGCGTTCGCACAGCGCCGCGGCGATGGCCGCCTCCTGCATGCTGCGCTCCCAGAACTGCTCGATCGCCGGCGGCGATTCCGCGGTCAGCGCCAGGCGCAGCAGCAGGCCGCTGACCAGGGTGATGGTGTTGCGGGAGCCCAGCAGGCTGACCGCCTGCTGCACCGAGGTGATGTTGCGCTGGCTGCCGAACAGCGGGCTGTTGGCGGCCTTGAGGATGGCCGCCGACAGGCCGATGTCGGTGGCGATCAGCCCGGCGACGTCCAGCAGGCTCATCTCCGGATCGCTGCGCAGCGCGGCGAGCTGATCCAGCAGCGCCGGGCGCGGCGGAATCACCAGGTTGCGCACCAGCGCGGCGGTGGTGTCTTGGTCGAAATGGGGAACCTTCATGTTGCGGCTGCTTATGGTGGGGTGGGCAAAGGGCAATGCCGCACAGTGTACCCGTGTTCAGCCGTGGCGCAGCAGGGCAATGGTCGAATCTTGACATGCGTCAGGATGGGCGGTGACGCGCAGGATGTGCTGCATCGCCGGATGCGGCGGGCGGTGCACCGCGATGCCCTGCTGCAACAGCGCCTTTTGCCGCTGCAGCGCGCTGTCGGCGTCCGGGTACACGATGCAGACGAAGTTGGTGTGCGACGGCAGCACCGTCAGCCCGCCGTCACGCAGTGCGCCGGCCAGTTGCTCGCGCAGCAGGCAGGTGTCGCGGATGATGGTGTCGGCGCAGTGCGGCGCGTCCAGCACCGCCACCGCCGCCGCCTGCGCGAAGCTTGAGACGGCGAACTGGGTGCGGATCTGGTCGGCCTTGGTGATCCACTCTTCCGGCGCGATGGCGTAGCCGACGCGCAGCCCGGCGAGGCCGTGCGCCTTGGACAGCGTGCGCAGGCGCACGGTGTTGGCCAGCACGCCCTGGCGCTCGGCGGCGGCGCAGAAGTCGACGTAGGCCTCGTCCAGCAGCAGCAGGGTGTCGTCGGCCAGCGCGGCGCGCAGGCCGGCGACGGCGTCGCGCGGGTGGAAGGTGCCGGTCGGATTGTCCGGGTTGGCGAGGTAGACCAGCACCGCCTGGTGCGCGTTGGCGGCGGCGGCCAGCGCCGGCAGGTCGTTGACCGGCACGCCGTCCTGCTCGGTATACGGTACCTCGACGATCTCGGCGCCGACGCCCTCGGCGAAGTAGCGGAAGGTGGGGTAGGTGCCGGCGGTGCACACCACCACGTCGCCGGGCGACACCCGCGCGCGCAGGAACAGCGCGATCAGGCTGTCGGCGCCGGCGTCGACCACCACGTTGGCCGCGTCCACGCCGTTCAGCGACGCGGCGCGCTCGCGGATGGCGGTGGCGTACGGGTCCGGATACAGCCGCGCCAGCTCGTACAGCGCCTCGCCCCACTGCGTCGCCAGCGGGTGGCCGGCGATCGGCATGCTCTCGTTGGAGCCGATGCGCGACACGATGCGGCGGCCGATGGCGGCCTCCAGCCGTGGCAGGCCCTGGAACGGGTTGACGATGGTGCGCTGTTGCAGATGGCGGGCGTAGCGGGTCATGGCGGGCTCCGGTAAAAACGACAATGGCGTTTACCTTACGTTAAGGGCAGCCCGAAATCCAGCGCCGGCTTAGACGGATTATTCCTGAGCAAAGAACGATTGCAGCGTTGCGGCCAGGCTTGCCGGCTGCTCCCACTGCACCATATGGCCGGCGTCGGCGATGACGGTTTCGCGCAGGTCGGCAAAGCAGGCGCGGCGCTCGTCCAGGGTGTCGAACACGCCCTTGGCCATCGGGTGATCCCACATCTCGCCGCCGATCACCCACTGCACCGGGCAAGCGATGCGGCGCCAGCAGGCCTTGGCCTCTTCCAGCCGGTACAGCACCGGGTTGACCATCTTGTGGCGCGGATCGGCGCGGTAGCTCAGCGCGCCGTCGCGCTGCGTGGTCAGCGCCCGCGCCATGAAGGCGGCCCGCTCGGCACTCAGGTGCGGGTTGCGCTCCTGCAGCCGGCGTGCCACCGCCGCCAGCGAGGTCAGCGGCTGGTAGGCCGGCGGCTGCTGCTTCTCGCGCAGCCAGCGCGCGTAGCGGCCCGGCGCCTCTTGTGCGCGGCTGTCGGCGAGGCCGAAGCCCTCCACCAGCGCCAGCCGCGCCACCCGCTCCGGGCGGATGCCGGCGTACAGGCCGCCGACCATGGCGCCCATGCTGTGGCCGACCACGTTGGCCGCCGCCTGCGGGCTGTAGTGCTGCAGCAGCGCGTCGAGATCGGCGAGGTAGTCGGCGCTGTAGTAGCTGCCGCTGTTCCAGCCACTGTCGCCGAAGCCGCGCCAGTCCGGGGCGATGATCTGCCACGCGGGCATCAAGTCGGCGACGAACTGGAAGGTCAGCGCGCAATCCATCCAGCCGTGCAGCATGAACAGCGCCGGCGCGTCGGCCTCGCCCCAGCGCAGCACGTGGCAGGGATGGCCGTTGAGGTGGTGATGTTCGCTGCGCGGCAGGCGCAGCGGCTGGTAGCAGTCGGGCATGGTGAGCATCCGGGGCAGTCCGGGGGGATTGACGCCCCGTAGTGTAGCGGCTGGCATCCGGCCTGCCGAGTGCCGCCGCTTGCGGCCAACGTTGGCCGCAAGCGGCGGCCCGGCGCGCAAATACAGCGGCGGCGGTTTTTGATAGCATGGAGGCCTTGTCCGTGCCGGCCGTCCTTGCCGGCGCGGCGTTCACTCAGCCGGGAACAGATGTGCCGATCATGAAAAACAGTGGCGAGGCGCCGGATGGCGGCGCGGTGGTCAAGCAAAAGCGCAAGAACAACCCGGAGGGCATGAAGAAAAGCATACTCGACGCCGCGGTGAGCGAGTTCGCGCTGACCGGTTTCAGTGGCACTACGCTGGACGCCATCGCCGAGCGTGCCGGCACCATCAAGCGCATGGTGGTGTACTACTTCCACAGCAAGGAAGAGCTGTACATCGCGGCGCTGGAGCGCTGCTACGGCGAGATCCGCGACATCGAAACCGGGCTGGACCTCGCCGAGCTGTCGCCGGTGGACGCCATCATCCGGCTGGCGGAGTTCACCTTCGACTACCACGCCACGCACACCGACTTCATCCGCCTGGTCAGCATCGAGAACATCCACCACGGCAAGTTCATCGCGCAGTCGTCGAAGATCAAGTCGCTGAACCGCAGCATCATCGAGGTGCTCGACGACGTGCTGGCGCGCGGCAAGGCGGCGGGCGTGTTCCGCCCCGAGGTCGACGCCACCGACCTGCACATGCTGATCAGCTCGCTGTGCTTCTTCCGTGTCGCCAACCGCTACACCTTCCAGACCATCTTCGGCCGCGACATGGTGAGCGAGGCGTCGCGCGAATCGCACCGCAAGATGCTGGTGGAGGCGGTACTGGCCTATCTGCGGCCGCCGGCCTGAGCCAGGCAAGCACCCATGAAAAAACACCGTCCCCATGGGGACGGTGCTTTTTTTACGACGTCAGCGCGGTGCCGGCTACGGCTCACCCCGCCTCAACGGCACTCGAACAGCATCAGCCCGGCGGCGGTGTTGGAGATCGGGATGTGGTAGTTGCGGTGCCGCTCCACCACCTCGCCCGGCAGCGCGCCGCGGGTGGTCAGCCACATCAGCAGCTCCACGCCCTGGGTGCCGGTCTGCTCCACCAGCTCCTCGTTGCTGTACTGCGTCGCCCATTTCGGCGCGGTGCTGAGGCTGTCCATGAACTGCAGGTCGAAGGCCTTGTTGATGAAGCCGGCGCGCTCGCCGTCCAGCTGGTGCGACAGGCCGCCGCTGCCGATCACCACCACCTTCAGCTCCTCCGGCCACGACGCCACCGCGCGTGCGATCGCCTCGCCCAGCTTGTAGCAGCGGGCGGCCGACGGCAGCGGGTACTGCACGGTGTTGATGCACACCGGGATGGTGCGCACCGGCGGGGTCTCGTGCTCGGGCCACAGCAGCTTCATCGGCAGCGAGAAGGCGTGATCGACCAGCATTTCCTGGCAGGTGGTGATGTCGAACTCGTCGGCTACCAGGCTGTTGATCAATCGCCACGACAGCTCGGCGTCGCCGGCGAACGGCGGCAGAGTGGGAATGCCCCAGCCTTCGTCGGCATTGCAGTACTGCGCCGCCGCGCCGACGGCGAAGGTGGGCATCTTGTCGAGGAAGAAGTTCAGCCCGTGGTCGTTGTAGATCACGATCGCCACGTCCGGCTTCACCTCGTCCAGCCACTTTTGCACCGGGGCGAAACCGTCGAAGAACGGCTTCCAGTACGGGTCTTGCTGCAGGTTCTGCGCGATGGCGCGGCCGATGGCCGGAACGTGTGAAGTGGTAATGCCGCCTACGATTTTTGCCATGATTATTTCCCTGCCTCCAGCAACATCTGTTTGAACGCTTCCTTGCTCATCCCTGTCTGCAACGCGCCGAGGTCCTGCACGTCCAGCCCGAGGATGCCGGCGAACTTGGCCAGGTAGTAGACATTGCCGCCGGCCGCCAACAGGCCCAGCACGTCGCGCTCGTGCACCACGCGGCACTGCTCGGCGTTCAGGCCGTAGCGCCGGCAGTAGCCGGCCTCGTCGGCGGCGAAGGCCTGGCGGTTGGCCGCGTCGTTGAAGGAAAAGCACATCTTGTTGAGGGCGTAGCCCTTCATGGCCATGTCCCCATCGAACAGATAGGTGCCCGGCACGTTGAAACCGCTGGCTTGCGTCACGGTGTTTCTCCTTGTTACCACTTGGTGTGATGCGTAGTATCCGCAAAGCAATAACCCGGATAAACACAGGGACTCTCATAGAACTCATGAGCGATTTCGATTATTCGCACCTCGACGGCAAGCTGCTGCAGCTGCTGCTGGCCATTCTCGAGGCGCAATCGATTACCGGCGCGGCGCAGCGGCTGGGGGTGACGCAGTCGGCGGTATCGCACCTGCTGGGCAAGCTGCGGCAGATCACCGGCGACCCGCTGTTCGTGAAATGCGGCCGCGGCATAGTGCCCACCGCGCGCGCCGAGGCGCTGGCGCTGCACGCACGGCTGCTGCTGGACGACATGCGCCGCTTTGCCGCCGGCGACGAGTTCCACCCCGCCACGCTGCATACCACCTTCAGCATTGCGGCCAACGATTTCCAGCGCGATCTGCTGCTGCCGCCGCTGCTGCAGCGGCTCCGCCGGCAGGCGCCGGGCGTACGGCTGCGGGTGCTGCCGTCCGACGTGCCGCGTGCCGAGATGCTGCGCGAGGGCGACTGCCAGCTGGTGATCTCGCCGCGCCCGCCGGACGCCAGCGACATCCTGCACAAGCGGCTGTTCGAGGATGACTACCGGGTGTTCTACGATGCTGCCGTGCGCGAGGCGCCGCTGCGGCTGGCGGACTACCAGGCGGCCGAGCACGTCAGCGTGCTGTACAACCCGCGCCGTATGCTGGATGTGGATCAGCAGCTGGCGGCACGCGGCATTGAGCGGCGCTTTGCGGTAACGGTGCCGTCGTTTGCCGGCATCCCGGCCTTTCTGCAGGGCAGCGACATGCTGGCCACCCTGCCCGGCCTGCTGGCACGCAGCCTGATGCAGGGCTTTGCGCACTGCCCACTGCCGGCCAGGGTTGGCCGCATGCCGATGTACATGATCTGGCACCTGAAGCATCGCCACGACCCGGCGCACAGCTGGCTGCGCGGCGAGCTGGAGCAGGTAGTGGCCGAGGTGCTGGCGGATAGCCAGCAGGCGTAAAAAAGCCCGCCGATGGCGGGCGAGGCAGAGCAAAACAACGGGCCGGTCAGCCGGCAAATTCCTCGGTGTCGATCTCGGCCTGGGTAGCGGCGTTGTAGCGCGCGCCGGCCACCGCGCCACGGGCGAACAGCGCTTCCAGCCGCTGCAGCGTATCCACGCCGGGCTGGATGCCGGCGGCGGCCACGTTTTCCAGCAGGTGGGCGATGCTGGTGGTGCCGGGTATCGGGATCACATGCTCGCCACGCGTCAGCAACCAGGCCAGTGCCAGCTGCGCCGGGGAGCAGCCGGCCTCGGCGGCAATGGCGCGGAACTCGGACAGCAGCGCCAGGTTGGCCGCATGGTTTTCGCTGCTGAAGCGCGGCATGGCGCGGCGGATGTCCTTGCCGTCCAGCGCCGCCAGCGTTGCCAGGTCCGGCAGGCCGTCGGCCAGGAAGCCTCGGCCCAGCGGGCTGAAGGCGACAAAGGCCACACCCAGCTGGCGGCAGGCCTGCAGCACGGCGATTTCCGCATTGCGCGTCCACAGCGAATACTCGGTCTGCAGCGCGGCGATCGGGTGTACAGCATGGGCGCGGCGCAGGGTGTCGGCCGATACCTCGGACAGGCCGATGCTGCGGATCTTGCCTTCGCGCACCAGTTCGGCCAGCGCGCCCACGCTGTCCTCGATCGGCACCTGCTTGTCCCAGCGATGCAGGTAGTACAGGTCGATGACCTCGGTGCGCAGCCGGCGCAGCGCGTCTTCGCAGGTGCGTTTGAGCGTGGCCGGCCGGCCGTCGATCACCCGCTTACCGTCTACTCCGGTCATGCCGCACTTGCTGGCCAGGGTGAGGCGGCTGCGGTGCGGCGCCAGTACGCGGCCAACTAGCTCCTCGTTGGCGCCAAAACCGTACAGCGCGGCGGTATCGAACAGGGTGATGCCGGCGTCCAAAGCCGCCAGCAACAGCGCCTCGGCCTGCTCCGGCGCCGGCGGCGTGCCGTAGGCGTGGCTGAGATTCATGCAGCCGAGGCCAATGGCCGAGACGGTGAACGGGCCGAGTTGTCGCTGTTGCATGGCGTACTTCCTTACAGCGCGGCGTTCAGCTGCTGTTCCAGCTTGGCCAGAACCTGGTAGCACGGCAGCACCTTGGCCACCGACGCGTTCGGCTCGCGGCCTTCGCGGATGGCGGCGAAGAATTCGCGGTCCTGCAGCTCGATGCCGTTCATCGACACATCCACTTTCGAGACATCGATCTGCTCTTCCTTGCCGTTGTACAGGTCGTCGTAGCGGGCGATGTAGGTGGCGGAATCGCCGATGTAGCGGAAGAACGTCCCCAGCGGGCCATCGTTGTTGAACGACAGGCTCAGGGTGCAGATGGCACCGTTGGCCGCCTTCAGCTGGATGGACATGTCCATGGCGATGCCCAGTTCCGGGTGGATCGGGCCCTGGATGGCATTGGCCTGCACGATGGGGCTGCCGGCCTGGTAGGTGAACAGGTCCACGGTGTGGGCGGCATGGTGCCACAGCAGGTGGTCGGTCCAGCTGCGCGCCTGACCGAGCGCGTTCATATTGGTGCGGCGGAAGAAGTAGGTCTGCACATCCATCTGCTGGATATTGAACTCGCCAGCCTGCACCTTGCGGTGCACGTACTGGTGGCTGGGGTTGAAGCGGCGGGTATGGCCCACCATGGCCACCAGGCCGGTCTGCTGCTGCAGCGCTACCACCGCCTCTGCATCGGCCAGGCTGTCGGCCAGCGGAATCTCCACCTGCACGTGCTTGCCGGCTCGCAGGCACTGCATCGCCTGCTCGGCGTGCACCTGGGTGGGGGTGCACAGGATCACCGCGTCCACTTCCGGCAGCGCCAGCGACTCGGCCAGGTCGGTGGCCACGTGCGGAATGCCGTACTTGTCGGCCACTTCCTTGGTGGCGTCGAAACGGCGGCCAACCAGCGATACCACTTCCACGCCGTCGATGTTCTTGATGGCATCCAGATGCTTGATGCCGAAGGCGCCGGCGCCGGCCAGCGCTACCTTGATGGTCTTGCTCATTGCTTGTTCTCCAGAATCAGATGACCCACGGCGGTGTTGGATGCCGGCACGTGGTAGAAGCGTTGTTTCACCTCCGGCGCCGGGCCGCCGGCGACGTCGCTCATCGCGCCGCGCGCGATCAGCCACATCACCAGCTCGATGCCCTCGGAGCCGGCTTCGCGCACGTAGTCGATGTGCGGCAGCTGAGCGAGACCGGCCGGGTCGGCGATCAGGCGGTCGAGGAAGGCGTTGTCCCATTCCTTGTTGATCAGGCCGGCGCGCGGGCCCTGCAGCTGGTGGCTCATGCCGCCGGTGCCCCAGATCTGCACGTTGAGGTCGCCGTCGAACGACTCCACCGCGCGGCGGATGGCCTGTCCCAGCTGGAAGCAGCGGCGGCCGGACGGCACCGGGTACTGCACCACGTTGACGGCGAACGGAATCACCGCGCACGGCCACGCGCCATGTTGAGGGTCCTGCTGGCCGAACATCAGCGACAGCGGCACGGTCAGGCCGTGGTCCACGTCCATCTTGTTGACGATGGTGAGGTCAAAGTCGTCCTGGATCACGCTTTGCGCGATGTGGGCCGCCAACTGCGGATGGCCGATGACCTTGGGCACCGGGCGCGGGCCCCAGCCTTCATCGGCCGGCTGGTATTCGGCACCGGTGCCGATGGCGAAGGTCGGAATGAAATCCAGACTGAAAGCAGTAGCGTGGTCGTTGTAGACCAGGAAGATCACGTCCGGCTTCTGCTCCTTGATCCACTCCTTGCCGTAGTCGTAGCCGGCAAACACCGGCTGCCAGTACGGCTCCTGCGCCTTGCCCAGATCCAGTGCCGCGCCGATGGCCGGCACGTGCGATGTGTAAACGCTCGCGGTAATGCGTGCCATATCAGTTGCTCCCCTTGCTCTTGCCTTGCGGCTGGTGCTGCGGCTGGGCGTCGCCGTCTTCGCCCAGATAGCGGTTGCCTTCTGCCGAGCGGCCGCCGCCCAGCATCATGTCGCGGTATTCCTCTTCCGTCATGCCGGTCATGCTGCCGGCCATCTGCTGGAAGCTCTTGCCGTCGGTGGCGCCGATCTTGGCCAGGAAGTAGATGTTGCCGCCCAGCGCGATGCAGCGGTTCAGGTCGCGGTCCAGCACCGCCTGCTTCTGCTCCTCGCTCATCGCCCATTCGTCGAGATAGGCGCGCTCGTCGGCCTTGAAACGGGCGCGATTGTCGGCCTTCATCAGCGACATGCAGAACTGGTTCAGCCAGTAGCCCTTGCGCGATTGCTCGGCATCGAAAATGGTGGTGCCGGGCAGGTCCAGATACGGTTTGTTCAATGCCATGATTTACGCTTCCTGTGTTTCTTCCGGCCAGTACAGGCGCATCGGGTTGGCCACCAGCAGCTGGTGTTGCAGCTCGGCGGTGGGGGCGATGTGCGGGATGAAGTCCACCAGCAGGCCGTCGTCCGGCATGTGGTCCTTCAGGTTCGGGTGCGGCCAGTCGGTGCCCCACAGTACCCGATCCGGGAATTCTTCGACTACCCGGCGTGCAAATGGCACCACGTCACGGTAGGCGGCCTGCTCGCCGTCCAGCGCGCGCGGGCCGGTCAGCGACAGCCGTTCCGGGCAGCTGACCTTGCTCCACACGTTCGGATTGTCGCGCATGAACTTCAGGAACAGCTCGAATTCCGGGCCGTCCACCGGTTTGCTCACGTCCGGACGGCCCATGTGGTCCACCACCACGGTGGTGGGCAGGCCGCTGAAGAAGTCCCACAGCTCCGGCAAGTCCACCGCTTCAAAATAGATCACCACGTGCCAGCCGAAGCGGGCGATACGGGAGGCGGTCTCCATCAATTCGTCCTTGGGGGTGAAATCCACCAGCCGCTTGACGAAGTTGAAGCGCACGCCGCGCACGCCGGCGTCGTGCATCGCCTGCAGCTCCTCGTCGCTCACGCTGCGACGTACCGTCGCCACGCCACGTGCCTTGCCGTCGGAATGCAGCAGCGCATCCACCAGCGCGCGGTTGTCGGCGCCGTGGCAGGTGGCCTGTACGATCACGTTGCGGGCAAAGCCCAGCCGGTCGCGCAGCGCAAACAGCTGCTGCTTGCTGGCGTCGCACGGGGTGTACTTGCGTTCCGGCGCGTACGGAAACTCTTCGCCGGGGCCGAACACGTGGCAGTGGGCGTCCACCGCGCCGGCCGGCAGCTGGAACCTGGGTTGGCTCGGGCCCTGGTACCAGTCCAGCCAGCCCGGGGTTTTCTGAAATTGCATGATTCTGTCCTTGAACTCAAGGTTGGCCGCATGCGGCCAACCTTGCGGCGTGGCGCCGCTTCAGTCGATGTAGCGCAGGCCGGCTTTTGCCAGCGGTTCGCGCATCTGGTACATGTCCAGGCCCAGCACGCCGGCGGCCAGCTTGGCGCGCTTCTCGCCCTCGAAGCTCTCGCGCTTCTCGGCGGCGTCGGCCACCTGCTGCGCGATGGCGGCCGGCACCACCACCACGCCGTCCACGTCGGCAATCACCACGTCGCCCGGGTTCACCAGCGCGCCGGCGCAGATCACCGGGATGTTCACCGAACCCAGCGTGGCCTTGATGGTGCCCTTGGCGTTGATCGCCTTGGAGAACACCGGGAAGCCCATTTTTTCCAGTTCTTCCACGTCGCGCACGCCGCCGTCGATGATCAGCCCCTTCGCTCCGCGTGCCTGGAAGCTGGTGGCCAGCAGGTCGCCGAAGAAGCCGTCCTCGTTGTCGGTGGTGCAGGCGGCGACCGCCACATCGCCCGGCTGCAGCTGCTCGGCGGCCACGTGCATCATCCAGTTGTCGCCCGGCTGCAGCAGCACGGTGACGGCGGTGCCGCAGATCCTGGCGCCGTGGTACACCGGGCGCAGGTACGGCTTCATCAGGCCGACGCGGCCCATGGCTTCGTGAATGGTGGCGACGCCGAACTGTGCCAGCTTGGCGACGGCGGCCGGATCGGCGCGCTCGATATGGCGCTTGACCACGCCTAATTGATTCATGGCTTGTGTCATGGAGATGTCCTTACTTGCCCTTGGCCTTGAGTGCTGCGTCCAGACGCGAATACACGCGGCGGGCATTGCCTTCGTAGATCTGGTGACGCTCGTCGGTGGTCAGGTTGGCCGCCTCGATGTAACGCTTGGTGTCGTCGTAGTAGTGGCCGGTCTCCGGATCGATGCCGCGCACGGCGCCGATCATCTCGGAGGCGAACAGCACGTTGTCGACCGGGATCACGCGCGTCAGCAGGTCGATGCCCGGCTGGTGGTAGACGCAGGTGTCGAAGAAGATGTTGTTCAGCAGGTGGTCTTTCAGCAGCGGCTTTTTCAGCTCCTGCGCCAGGCCACGGAAGCGGCCCCAGTGGTAGGGCACTGCGCCGCCGCCGTGCGGAATCACGAACTTCAGCGTCGGGAAGTCCTTGAACAGGTCCGAGGTCAGGCACTGCATGAAGGCGGTGGTGTCCGCGTTCAGGTAGTGCGCGCCGGTGGTGTGGAACGCGCAGTTGCAGCTGGTGGAGACGTGGATCATCGCCGGGATGTCGTACTCCACCATCTTTTCGTAGATCGGGTACCACTGCTTGTCGGACAGCGGCGGGCTGGTCCAGTGGCCGCCGGACGGGTCCGGGTTGAGGTTGATGCCGACAAAGCCGTAGTCGTTGACGCACTTCTCCAGCTCCGGGATGCAGCTGGCCGGATCCACACCCGGGCTTTGCGGCAGCATGGCGGCGCCGATGAAGTGGTCCGGGAACAACTGTGAAACCCGGAAACACAGCTCGTTGCAGATCGCCGCCCAGGTGGACGAGGTGTTGAAGTCGCCGATGTGGTGCGCCATGAAGCTGGCACGCGGGCTGAAGATGGTCAGGTCGGCGCCACGCTCCTTCATCAGGCGCAGCTGGTTGCTCTCGATGGTGTCGATCAGCTCGTCGTCGCTGATCTTCAGCTCGGACACTTTCGGGCCCAGCTCCGGGGTTGCCAGGTTGTCGACCTGGCGCTTGCGCCAGTCTTCCAGCGCCTTGGGCGCGGTGGTGTAGTGGCCGTGGCAGTCGATGATCATGTCGGTTTCCTCTCGGTAGCAGGGGGGCGGCGCGCGGGCCGGGGCAGGTGGGGGCCCCGGCAGCCGCGGCGGTGATTAATGGCTTTGCGGCATGGCCTGCAGCGATACCTTGCCGCTGTCAGGATGGGCGCGCAGCTTGATGAACAGCGCGGTGGCGGCGATCAGGCCCGGGATGGCCAGCACCATGAACACCTGGTCGAAGCCCAGCTGGCGGCGCGCCAGTTCGGCCACCAGGAAGGAGCCGGCGATGCCGCCGAAGCGGCCGATGCCCAGCATCCAGGCCACGCCGGTGGCGCGGCCCTGGGTCGGGTAGAAGCCGGCGGCCAGTGCCGGCATCGACGATTGCGCGGTATTCATGATGGTGCCGGCGACGAATACCACCACCACCAGCAGGCCGACGCTGCCGGTCGCCTGGCCGATGGCGTAGATGGACGCGGCGGTGAGCAGGTAGCCGATGGCGATGATGCGGTCGGCGTTGAAGCGGTCCATCAGGTAACCGCAGAACACGGCGCCGATGCCGCCCAGCGGGAACAGCGCCGAAATCAGCATCGCCTGTTTCGGGGCGATACCGGCGTCCTTGAACAGGATGGGCATCCAGTTGACCAGCGCGTAGAAGATCACCAGGCCCATGAAGTAGGCCAGCCACAGCATCACCGAGCCGACGCGGTAGGACGGCGACAGCACCACGGCGAGGCCGCTCTTGCCGGCGGCGACGGCGCGGGTTTCGGACAGGGAGAAGGACGCGGCCTCGCTGGCGCTGGCGGAGATGCGGCTCAGCACGGCCTGGATGCGGGCGTGGTCATGGCCCTTGGCCACCATGTAGCGCACCGATTCCGGCAACAGCAGCAGCAACACGACCAGCAACAGCAGCGGCGACACGCCGCCGAATACCAGCACGCTGCGCCAGCCCCACTGCGGGATCATCCACGAGGCGAGGAAGCCGCCCAGCGCCGCGCCGAGCGGGAAGCCGCAGAACATGGCATTGGTCAGCAGCGAGCGGCGCGCGGTCGGGCAGTATTCGCTCATCAGCGTCACCGCGTTGGGCATCGCCGCGCCGAGGCCGATACCGGTGATGAAGCGCATCACGGTCAGGCTCTCAAGGTCGCCGGCAAAGCCGGAAAGCAGGGTGAACAGGCCCAGCACCAGCACCGAGCCGGTCAGCACCTTCTTGCGGCCGAGGCGGTCGGCCAGCGGGCCGGCCAGTAGCGCGCCGGCGGCGAGGCCGAACAGCGCGGCGCTGAGTACCGGCGCCAGCGCCGGCTTGCTGACGCCCCACTCCTGGATCAGCGACGGCGCGATATAGCCGATGGCGGCGGTATCGAAACCGTCCAGCAGCACGATGCAGAAGCACAGCGCGAAGGTAATCCACTGGAACCGCGAGAACGGATGGCGGTTGATGAACGCCTGCACATCAACAGATGGTTTGGTCATGGTCGTTATCTCTATGTTGCGTTTGGACTCGGAACCGCTCTGTGGCGGTCTGGCTGGGTAAAACGGTTGCCGGTTGCCGCGTGGCGGCGGGATCGTCCTCTCCTGTTGTTGTATAAGGATCGATCTGTGGATACGGCTTAACGCTGCCAGACGGCAGCCGGAATCATCACTTCGCCCTTCATGATCAGGCGCGCGGTGCGCAACAGCGCGGCGCGGGTCACGTTTTGCGGGTTGGCCGCATCGGTCTCCAGCTCCACCGAGAATTCGCCGGTCGGGTGTTCCACCGACACCACCTTGCGCTGGCCATCGCCGATGCGCGCGATGCCGTCGGTGATGGCGCCGTCCAGCACGCAGGCGGTGCCGACGGTCACCGCCGCCAGCACGCCGATGGCGTCGTGGCAGACATGCGGGATGAAGCTGCGGGTGGTCACGCTACCGGCGTCGCTGCGCGGCGGCGCGATCAGCGTCATCTTGGGATAGGTTTTCTTGCTGACATCACCCAGCCCCATCAGCTGGCCGCACTGCAGGCGCAGTGCCTCCAGCTTGCTCTTGAGCTCGGTGTCGGCATTCATCTCGGCCACGGTTTCGTAGCCGGTGCGGCCAACGTCGGCGGCGCGCAGCATCACCAGCGGCATGCCGTTGTCGATGCAGGTCACCTCGATGTCGCCGATGCCGGCCACGGTCACCACGTCACGCACCTTGCCGGTGGGTAGCAGGCCGGCGCACACCGAGCCGGCGGTATCGAGGAAATTGATGGTGATCGGCGAGGCGGTGCCGGGCACGCCGTCGATGCGGGCGTCGCCGTCGTAGCGCACCCGGCCGTTCGGGGTTTCCACCGTCACGTCGCAGGCCATGCCGGTATTCAGCGTCAGCACGCGGAAGGTGCTGGTGTCGCCCTGCGGCTGCAGCATGCCGGTCTCTAGCGCGAACGGCACCACGGCGGCCAGCATGTTGCCGCAGTTGGGGGTGGTATCGACGGTGTCCTTGTCCGGCGTGATCTGCGCGAACAGGAAGGTGAGGTCGATGCCGGGCGTGGTGCCCAGGGCCACGATGCCGACCTTGCTGGTCAGCGGGTTGGCGCCGCCGAGGCCGTCGATCTGGCGGCGGTCCGGCGAGCCCATCACGGCGAGCAGCACGCGGTTGCGCAGTTCAATGTCGGCGGGCAAATCCGCTGCGTTGAAGAACGGGCCGCGCGAAGTACCGCCGCGCATGAACAGGGTAGGGATAGAGGTCTGCATGCGGCCAGTATCTGCCGGCCGGTGATGCTGCAAAATATGGATGGCTAACTAGTAGATATAGCAGTTTGCTATGGGTTGAATCCGAGAAAAGCCGCCAGTCGCGGCGGCGTGTGCCGGGCTTGCTTTAGAACCTGTTCAAAGTCTCGCGAGCTAGAGCGAGACAAGGCGAAAACGGCTGAGGAAGCGGAGTTGACATGGGGTCAATGAGCATTCCGAAGGCGTTTTCAACGCGGTATCGCCGACGCGCAGCAGACATTGAGCAGGTTCTTACGCCGCCGGCAAGGCCTGGCCCGTCACGATGGGCGGCACCATCTCGCGCACCATCTCCTGCATCGCCTGCTGCGTCAGCGTGCTGGGGCGGTGCGAGCTGACCGCCAGCGCCAGCCGGCTGACCAGGCCCGGCTCGCCGATCGGGCGCAGCCGCAGCCGCGCCGCCTTGTCGCTGGTCGACACCGCCAGCCGCGACAATACCGCGCAGCCGGCGCCGTCGGCGACCAGCTCCAGGATCGCCGGCACGCTGTCGATCTCCAGCGCAATGGTTGGCCGCAAGCCCTGCGCGCCCAGCTGCGACTCCACCAGCATGCGGATGGCGTGCGGCTGCGACGGGATCACCAGCGGCCTGGCGGCCAGCGCCGCCAGCGACACCACGCCCGGCGCCGCGTCGCCATCGGCCAGCTCCACCAGGTACAGCGCCTCGTCGCACAGCGGCGTGATGTCGATGTCGGAGGACGGCACCGGGTTGTACAGCAGCGCGACGTCGAGCCGGCCGTTGCGCAGCGCCTCCAGCATGTTGGCCGACAGGCCTTCGCGGATCGCCAGCGACGCCTGCGGCAGCCGGGTGCGGAAGGCGCGCGACAGCGGCACCGACAGCACCCGCGACAGGCTGGGCGGCAGCCCCAGCGCCACCTTGCCGGCCAGCGCGCCGCGCACGCGGCCCAGCTCCTCCTTGGCGCGCTCCACCTGGTGCAGCACGCCGCGGCCGTGTTCCAGCAGCAGCTTGCCGGCCTCGGTCAGCGTCACGCCGCGGCCGTTGCGCAAGAGCAGCGTCTGGCGCAATTCCACCTCCAGCTGGCGGATCTGGCGGCTGAGCGCCGGCTGCGCGATGTCGAGCACGATGGAGGCGCGGGTGAAGCTGCCCAGCTCGGCAACGCGGACGAAATACTCGATCTGTTTCAGGTCCATGGCGGCGCGGCAAACGGAAGGGAGGACAGGACAGCATACGCGATGGCGGGCGGTGCAGGAATGCCTTTCCGGCATAACCGCCGTGCCGTCGGACAAAAAAACGGCCCGACCGGTGACAACACCGGCGCGGGCCAGACAAGCAACGCAATGAGAAAGGGGAATAACGTTCAGGCCTGGGCGGCGATCATGCCGCGGAAGTGGCGCTCCATGCGCTCGGTATCCGGCTCTCGGCCGGTGAACAGCTGAAAGGCGCCGATCGCCTGCCATACCGCCATGCCGCCGCCGTCGAGCACGCGACAGCCGCGCCGGCGTGCCAGCTGTAGCAATTCGGTTTCCAGCGGGAAGTACACCACTTCCGCCACCCACAGGCCGCCGTGCAGCAGCGTCTCCGGCAGCGGCAGGCCGGGATGGCCGTCCATGCCGGTCGGCGTGGCGTGCACCAGACCGCTGGCGCCCGGCAGCGCCTGGCTCACGTCGCTGCTACCCGTCACCCGCCGCTCCGGGAAGTAACCGTGCAGGCGTGCGGCCAACGTTGCGGCGCGCTGGGCGTCCTGGTCGACGATCACCAGCTCGCGGGTGCCGGCCACCAGCAGCGCGTGGGCGACGGCGGAGCCGGCACCGCCGCCGCCGAGCAGCACCACGCGCTGCAGGTCGTCGTCGGCGAAGTGGCGACGGAAGGGCTCGGCAAAGCCGGACCAGTCGGTGTTGTGGCCGTAGCGCTTGCCGTCGCGGAACACCACGGTGTTGACGGCACCGATCTGGCGCGCGTCTTCCGACAGCTCATCGAGATAGGGGATCACCGCCTGCTTGCAGGGGTGGGTGATGTTGACGCCGGCAAAACCGCAGGCTTCGGCGGCCGCGAGCAGCGCCGGCAGCGCCTCGACACCCTTGCCGATACGGCTGAGGTCGATCAGCTGGTAGTGCAGCTTGAAGCCCAGCTCGGCCGCTTCCTGCTCGTGCAGATAGGGCGACTTTGAACGCTGGATATCCGCACCGATCAGGCCGATCAGCACCTTGTCCGGCACGCCGTGCTCGGTTGCGAATGATGAAACTTCAGAGATCATGTCATGCCTCGGTGGTTGGCTCCCGGCGCGACCAGCGGGCGGCGCCGGGCTTGGGGGGAGTGGGTTAGCGCAGCTTGGCCAGTTCGCTGTTCAGCTCGCCCATCAGCTGCGGGCCGACGTTTTCGCTGAACTTCTTCGTCACGCCCTGCAGCTTGATGCGGATGCGGCCTTTTTCGGCGGCGGATAGCTCGTTCACCTTCATCGACGCCTTCAGCTTGGCCAGCGCCTGGGCGGCACCGTCACGATTGACCTTGCGCTGGTACAGCGTGGCGTCGCGCGCGGCCTTCTGCAGCAGCTTCTTCTCGTCGGCGGACAGCTGGTCCCACAGCTTCTGGCTGGCCAGCAGCACCTGCGGGTTGTAGATGTGGCCGGTGAGGGTCATGTACTTCTGCACTTCGTTGAGCTTGGTGCCCAGGATGGTGGCTTCCGGATTTTCCTGGCCGTCGACCGCGCGCTGTTCCAGCGCGGTGTACAGCTCGGTGAACGGCATCGGTACCGGGTTGGCGCCCAGCGCCGAGAACATCTCGATATACAGCGGCGACTGCACCACGCGCACCTTGAGGCCGGCGATGTCTTCCATCTTCGCTACCGGACGCACGTTGTTGGTCAGGTGGCGGAAGCCCAGCTCCCAGTAACCGAGACCGACCATGCCCTTGCCCTGCAGTCTGGCCAGCAGCTTGTTGCCGATCGGGCCGTCGACGATGGCGTCGGCTTCCTTGCCGCTGTTGAACAGGAAGGGCAGGTCGAACAGCACGAACTCCTTGGCGTGGCTGGACAACAGGCCGGCGTTGAGCACGGTGAAGTCGAGGGTGCCGCCCTGGATCGAGGACACGGTCTGCACGTCGCCGCCGAGTACGCCGGAGCCGAACAGCTTGACGGTGATCTTGCCGCCGGAGGCCTTGCTCACCAGCTCGGCGAACCTGGCGGCACCCATGCCCTGCGGGTGGTCCTTGGCATTGAGGAAGGAGAAGCGCAGCGTGCGTTCCTTGATGTCGGCGGCGCTGGCCTGGCCGGCGAGGCCGAGGGCAAGGATGGATGCGGTGCCGAGCACGGCGATGTGGTTCAACTTCATGATGTCTCTCTCCATGTTGGAATTGGACTCCGGGGTCTCCTCCCCGGAGGTGCTACGGAAACTCAACGGGCAAACCAGGCGGCCGGCACAGTGACGATGCTCGGGAACAGCACCAGCAGGAACAGCACCGCCAGCTCGGCGATCAGGAAGGGGCTGATCGCCTTGATCAGCGCCCCCATCTTGGTGCGGGTGGCGCCGCACACCACGTTGAGCACGGTGCCCACCGGCGGCGTGATCAGGCCGATCGAGGTG
Source organism: Vogesella alkaliphila (assembly GCF_014652475.1). Lineage (GTDB taxonomy): Bacteria > Pseudomonadota > Gammaproteobacteria > Burkholderiales > Chromobacteriaceae > Vogesella > Vogesella alkaliphila. The sequence continues at coordinate 192,725 of NZ_BMYW01000001.1, forward strand.
TTGATGATGAACAGCACGCCGAAGTAGATCGGGTCGATACCGGCCTGGGTCACCACCGGGACCAGCACCGGCGCCAGGATCAGGATGGTCGGCGCCATGTCCATCGCGGTGCCCACCAGCACGATGATCAGCATGATCACCAGCATCAGGAGCGTCGGGTCGTCCATCAGCGGCGCCAGCAGCTCGATCAGCTGCGACGGCAGGTCGGCGATGGTGATCATCCACGCCGACACCAGCGAGGCGGCGACCAGGAACATCACGATGCCGGTGGTCTGGGCCGACACGGTCAGCACATGGAACAGCTGCGACGGCTTCAGCTCGCGGTAGACCACCATCGCCACGAACAGCGAGTACACCGCGGCCACCACCGCCGCCTCGGTCGGGGTGAAAATGCCGAACTTGAGGCCGCCGATGATGATGCCGGGCAGCAGCAGCGCCCAGAAACCGTCACGCACCGCGGCGATGATCTCGGCCGCCGACTTGCGCGGCGCCGGCTGGATGTCTTCCGAGCGCGACACCCACCACCACGCCACGCACAGCGAGGCGGCGATCAGGATGCCGGGCACGATGCCGGCGAGGAACAGCTTGGAGATCGACAGGTTGCCGGCCACCCCCAGCAGGATGAAACCGATGCTGGGCGGGATGATGGGCGCGATGATGCCGCCGGCGGCGATCAGCGCGCTGGAGCGGGCCTGGTCGTGGCCGGCACGCACCATCATCGGCACCAGCAGCACCGCCAGCGCCGCGGCGTCGGCCACCGCCGAGCCGGACAGGCTAGCCAGGATGCAGGAGGCGAGAATGGCGACGTAGCCGAGGCCGCCCTTGACGTGGCCGACCAGCGCCAGCGCCACGTTGACGATGCGGCGCGACAGGCCGCCGACATTCATCACCTCGCCGGCGAGCAGGAAGAACGGGACCGCCAGCAGCGCGAAGCTGTCGGCGCCGTTGATCAGGTTCTGCGCGACGATCTGCGCGTCGAACATGTCCATGTGGTACATCAGCGCCACGCCGGACAAGAGCAGGGCAAAGGCAATCGACATGCCCATTGCCATGGCTCCGAGCAGGGTGCCAAGGAAGATAGTCAGAATCACGATGAAGTCTCCGGCCGGGGCTTAGTCAGCGATATTCAGCGTGGTGTGCGCGTCGGACACCGGCGCACCGCTGAACACCTTGTACAGATCGAATACGACGACGACGGCGGACAGCAGGCTGAACACCAGGCCGGCCAGGTACACCGTCGCCATCGGCAGGCCGGTCATCGGCGCCGGGACATCAAGGTTGATCACCACCTGCTGCCAGCTGCCGCTGCCGAACAGCCACAGCAGGTACAGCACGATGCCCTCCATCAACACGTGGCAGACCTTCTGGGCCAGAACCGGCAGGCGCCGGACCAGGCTGTCGACATTGAGGTGGCCCTTTTCGCGTACGCCGACGATGGCGGCGAGGAAGGTCATCCAGATCATGAACCAGCGCGACAGCTCTTCGGACACGCTGATGCCGCTGTTGAAGCTGTAGCGCAGCACCACGTTGGTGAACACCAGCACCACCATGCCGGCCAGCAGCAAGGCCATCATGCCTTTCAGTATCTGCATCGATACGTCGATTACTTTTTCCATCACAACCTCCATGCAGCACACCGCTGCGGCGCCGGGGCGCGACAGCAGCGGTCTGCCAGTCAAGAAAACGGCTTGTCGTTTATTTCTTCAGGTGGCAGGCAAGGTGGTGCACCGCGAGGTGGTAACCCGCGGTGCCCAGACCGCAGATCACGCCGGTCGCCACTTTCGAAACGTAGGACAGATGCCGGAAGCTCTCGCGGCGGTGGATGTTGCTGATGTGCACTTCGATGATGTGGCCGGGGAAGGCGGACAGCGCGTCCATCAGCGCGACGGAGGTGTGGCTGTAGCCGGCCGGATTGATCACGATGCTGGCGTGCTGGTCGCGCGCCTGGTGGATCCAGTCGATCAGCTGCGCCTCGTCGTTGCTCTGGCGGAAGTCGATGGTGAGGCCGTATTCGCGCGCCACGCTGCGGCAGCTGCGCTCGACGTCGGCGATGGTTTCGTGACCGTAGATTTCCGGCTGGCGTTTGCCCAGCAGGTTCAGGTTCGGGCCGTTCAGTACCAGGATGTCGGTGGCCATGTCAGCGCGCTCCCAGGCGGGGGGCGGCCACGGCCGGCGATGGTGGGAAGAACATGTCGTGCTCCTCAATCTCTCTGTGTCTTTTTTAGAAATGTACCTGTTGGTACATAATGAAAGAATGGCCTATCACCGCCGCTTTGTCAATGCCGGATTGAGGCAAATCAAGGTCTTGCGCGGGCGGATTGTGGTGATCCGCAACAGCGCCGGCAGGCCCGAATTTTCTGCGTTGCAGCAAACGGGCGTGCCAAGCGGCGCCGGGTAAAAAAACGGGCGCCGACCGGCGCCCGAAGGAGAGTGGATGGGGGGGAACTAGCCACCCTGGCGGTTGCGGCGCTGTGCCTGTGCCGCCAGCCGCACCGGCGCGTTGGCGGCGCCGTACTGGTCGTAGCTGCCGAGGCGTTGCACGATCTCGAAGAAGAAGCGCTCGTCGAACGGCGCGGAGTACACGTGCAGGAATTCGCCGCCGCCGGCGTCGCGGTCGTACAGCACGTTGTGCTGCCGCAGGCGCGCGACAAAGTCGTCGTCGAGGCTGAAACGCGCCAGCAGGTCATCGTAGTAGTTGTCGGGGATGTCCAGCAGCGGCACGCCGCCCACGCGTGCCTGCACCACCGCGGCAAAGATGTCGTCGCTGGCGAAGGCGATGTGCTGCAGGCCGGAGCCCTTGTAGGTCGACACCGAGCGCGCGATGGCGGTGTTGCGGTTTTCCGAGATGTTGAGCGGAATGCGGATGCTGTTGTTGGCGCTGCGCACCACGCGGCTCTTCATCAGGCCGTACGGGTCCGGCAGCGTCCACTCGTGCTCGGTGGCAAAGTCGAAGATGGCGCGGAAGTGCAGGATCCAGTTGTCCATCGTCTCCGCCGGCAGGCCGATGGCGAAGTGGTCCAGCGCGGTCAGGCCGAGGCCAGGCGTGGCCGTATCGCAGGCGTCGAAGTCCGACTGGTAGATGGAGTCGCCGTCAACGTTGGCCGCAACCAGATACTGCAGGCTGCCGTCCGGCGCGCGCACCGCCGGGATGTGGCGCTCGTTGGGGCCGACGCGGCTTTCGAACGGCTTGCAGCCGTACAGCTTGGCGCGGGTCAGCGCCTGCTGCGCGTCGTCGGTGCGGAACGCCGCGGCGCACAGCGACGGGCCGTGCGACACGTAGAAGGCGTGGGCGAAGGAATCCGGCTCGGCGTTGAGGATCAGGTTGATGTCGCCCTGCTGGTACAGCGTGACGTCCTTGGACTTGTGCTGTCCGGCGCGGGAAAAGCCGAACTGTTGCAGCAGCTTGCCCAGCCGCGCGCCGGAGTCGTCGTCGACCGCGAACTCCAGGAATTCCACGCCCTGGTAGTCGGCGGCCGGCGGCGGCGAGAACAGGCTGTCGGCCACGCTGCCGGCGCCCTCGGCGCGCAGGGTACGGGCGGTGACTTCTTCCAGATAGCGCAGCGAGCGCAGGCCGTCGATGGCGGTCAGCCGCGTCGGCGCGGCGCGGAAGCCGTCGTTGAACACCTCCAGCGACAGCGGGCCGCGGTAGCCGCTGGCGATGATGGGCGCGAGGAAGGCGCCCAGCTCGAAATCGCCCTGGCCGGGGAAGCTGCGGAAGTGGCGGCTCCACTCCATCACGTCCATGTTTAGCAGCGGCGCGTCGGCCAGCTGCACGAACACGATCTTGTCGCCGGGGATCTGCGACAGCAGCGACAGGTCGTCCCGGATCGCCAGGGTGTGGAAGCTGTCGAGGATGATGCCGAGGTTGGGGTGGTCGGCCTGCTGCACCAGGCGCCAGGCGTGCCGGTAGGAGTGGACGTGGCGGCCCCAGGCCAGCGCCTCGTAGCCGACCAGGATGTCGCGGCGCGCGGCGCGCTCGGCCAGCTGGCGCAGGTCGTCGGCAATCAGCGCGTCGTCCTGGCTGGTGTCCTGCGCCACGCTGCTGCATACCAGGATGCGGTCGGTGCCCAGCTCCTGCATCAGGTCGAACTTGCGTTCGGCGCGGTCGAGGTTGCGCGCCAGCCGCTCGCGCGGGCCGCCCTCGAAATCGCGGAACGGCTGGAACAGCATGATTTCCAGTCCCAGGTCGGCGCACATGCGGCGCACGGTGGCCGGGGTGCCGTCGAAGTAGAGCAGGTCGTTTTCAAAGATCTCGACGCCGTCAAAACCGGCTGCCGCGATCGCCTCCAGCTTCTCCGGCAGCGTGCCGCTCAGGGACACGGTTGCAATGGAATGCTTCATGCCATCCTCCGTTATTGGGTGTGTATTTTCGCATTATGTACCAATTGGTACATATGTCGAGAATTCTTGCCTGCGCGGCGTGATTCGCACGGATGGCTGCGACAAATTGGCGACACTGCGGTACCGGCTGAGTGTCCGCCGCTGTCCTGCCGCGGCCAACGTTGGCCGCAGGCTGCAACAGGGCGGGGACGGGGAGGGAAACCGTGGCCGCGTTTGACTGCTACTTTTCGATGGGGGTGGCCACCGGCGGCGCGGGCGGGGAGAGGACGCTCAATGCCATCGTGAAAAATCGTTTTTTATGTCAGTGACTTAGCGCGGTTTCACATTTTTGTAATGCGAAAACTACATTTCCCAAAAAAGTGCCATAAATACCCAAAAAACGATATTGAGGGGCCGCGGCATCGACTATAGAGTTTTGGCACCACTACCAGATCGGTGTTGCAACAACCTTGCATCAGGTCAAAAAAACAGCGTCTGGTGGGCAGGCGGTTTCACCCCGTCATCAGCAGGCCATAACAGTTTCGCCGCGACGGCGGACGGGTGAAGTGCGGACACACACAAGGAGAAAAATGGTGAGTAACGGGAACAGGATAGGCACGCGGACGGTGCCGGGCGTGCTGCTGGCTGGCTTGCTGGCGGTGACGGCGATGAGCGCCGGCGCCGAAGGCACGGCCGAGATCTCCAGGGGCCAGCAGTACTACGAAAAAATCTGCGCCAAGTGCCACGAGACCGGTATCGGTCCGGTACTGCTCGGCCGCGGCCTGCCGGAGGTGATCTTCACCACCATCCCGCGCAGCGGCCTGCGCGCGATGCCGGCCTTCCGCGTGTCGGACATCGACGACGCCACCTTGCAGAGTCTGGCGAAATACCTCGCCAACTCCAAGCCCAAACCGTAAGCGGGAGGAGCTGGCATGACTACCGATCGTCGCACTTTGCTCAAGGGCCTGGCCGCCGTCGGCCTCGCCTTCACCGGCGGCTCGCTGGCGCAGGCCGCCAGCGCGCTGCCCGCCGGCAAGACCCTGGCCGCCAATGCCACGCTGTCGCTGACCGCCGTGGTATCCGGCAGCGCACTGGATCACCAGTTTCTGGCCGGTGTCAGTACCGCCGCGCGGCAGCATGGCATGCAGCAGCAGCCGGCACTGCAGCTGAACGGGCCGGACGGCAGCTTGCTGAACCACATTCACACGCTGGCACAGGACGCGCAGCCGGCGATGCTGGTCGGGCTGGTGGATGACGCCACCGCCGCCGTGTTGCTGGACCTGGTGCGCTCGTCCGGCGGCCGCGTGCTGTCCGAACAGCACCAGCGCCTGGGTGGCGATGCCGCCCAGCTGGCCGCGCTGGGGCAGGCCCTGGTGGCCAGCCCGGAGCACGTGCTGCCGGCATCCCATCCGCAGGGCAGCCCCTGCGTTTCCTTCTGCTGCGTGATCTGAACGGAGTTATCTCATGGCTAGTAAATATCTTGCCCTGCCCAAGGGCGTCAGCGAGGCCCGTTTCGACGCGGCCATCAAGAAGTTCACCGCCGCACTGGGCAAGGAAAACGTGCTGACTTCCGGCGAACACCTGCAGCCGTACACCAAGGTGATGATGGCGGTGGAAACCGAAAAGCACGTGCCGTCCGCCATCGTGATGGCCACCACCGTGGAGCAGGTGCAGGCGGTGGTGAAGATCTGCAACGAGTACAAGATCCCGGTGTGGACCATCTCCACCGGCCGCAATTTCGGCTACGGCTCGGCGGCGCCGGTGGAGCGCGGCCAGATCGTGCTCGACCTGCGCAAGATGAACAAGATCATCCACATCGACCCGGAGCTGTGCACTGCACTGGTGGAGCCGGGCGTGACCTACCAGCAGCTGTACGACTACATCGAAGACAACAAGCTGCCGCTGATGCTGTCGTTCTCGGCGCCGTCGGCCATCGCCGGCCCGGTCGGCAACACCATGGACCGCGGCGTCGGCTACACCCCGTACGGCGAGCACTTCCTGATGCAATGCGGCATGGAAGTGGTGCTGGCCAACGGCGACGTGTACCGCACCGGCATGGGCGGCGTGAAGGGGGACAAGGCGTGGCAGGTGTTCAAGTGGGGTTACGGCCCGACGCTGGACGGCATGTTCACCCAGTCCAACTACGGCATCTGCACCAAGATGGGCTTCTGGCTGATGCCGAAGCCGCCGGTGTTCAAGCCGTTCGAGATCAAGTTCGACAACGAGGCCGACATTAGCGAGATCGTGGAGATGCTGCGCCCGCTGCGTATCGCCAACATCATCCCCAACGCGGTGGTGATCGCCGGCACGCTGTGGGAGGCCGCCACCTGCAACACCCGTCGTTCCGATTACATCACCACCCCCGGCCACACCCCGGACCACATCGTCAAGCAGATCCAGAAGGACAAGCACCTCGGCGCCTGGAACGTGTACGCCGCGCTGTACGGCTCGCCGGAGCAGGTGGAGGTGAACTGGAAGATCGTCACCGAGACCATCAGGAAGGCCGGCAAGGGCCGCATCGTGACCCAGGAAGAGGCCGGTGACACCCAGCCGTTCAAGTACCGCGCGCAGCTGATGTCCGGCGTGCCCAACCTGCAGGAATTCGGCCTCTACAACTGGCGCGGCGGCGGCGGCTCGATGTGGTTCGCCCCGGTCAGCCAGGCGCGCGGCAGCGAGTGCGACAAGCAGGTGAAGCTGGCCAAGACCATCCTCAACAAGCACGGCCTCGACTACGTCGGCGAATTCATCGTCGGCTGGCGCGACATGCACCACGTGATCGACGTGCTGTTCGACCGCAGCAGCGAAGAGGAAACCAAGCGCGCCAATGCCTGCTTTGCCGAGCTGCTGGACGAGTTCGAGAAGGAAGGCTACGCCGTGTACCGCGTCAACACCGCGTTCCAGGAACGGGTGGCCAACAGCTACGGCCCGGTGAAGCGCAAGCTGGAAAAAACCATCAAGCGCGCGCTGGACCCGAACGGCATTCTGGCACCGGGCAAGTCCGGCATCCGCATCTAAGGCAGGAAACAAGCGATGACAACGAAACAAGCATACGACGGCTTCGAACTGCAGCCGATCGCCGGCCAGTGGCGCCGCGGCAGTTCCAGCCAGCAGCTGACCAATAGCAACCCGTACTCCGGCGACACCCTGCTGCAGCTGCAGCTGGCCAGCCGCGACGACGTGGACGCGGCCTACGCCGCCGCCGCCGCCGCGCAGCAGGCGTGGGCGGCCCGCCTGCCGGAAGAGCGCGCCGCGGTGCTGCACCGCGCGGTGGAGATCATGCTGGCGCGCGCCGAGGAGATCCAGGACTGGATCGTGCGCGAATCCGGCAGCTCGCGGCTGAAGGCCATCATCGAATGGGACAGCGCGCGCCGCATCACCCAGGAGTCCGCTACCTTCTGCAACCGCGTCGAGGGGCGCATCCTGGCCTCGGCCATCCCGAATCAGGAAAGCCGCGTCTACCGTGCGCCGCTGGGCGTGGTCGGCGTGATCAGTCCGTGGAACTTCCCCTACCACCTGACCGCGCGCTCCATCGCCCCGGCACTGGCGCTGGGCAACGCTGTGGTGGTGAAGCCGGCCAGCGATACCCCAGTGACCGGTGGCCTGCTGCTGGCCAAGATCTACGAGGAAGCCGGCCTGCCGGCCGGGCTGTTCAGCGTGGTGGCCGGTGCCGGCAGCGAGATCGGCGATCACTTCGTCGCCCATCCGGTGCCGAGCCTGATCTCGTTCACCGGCTCCACCGAGGTGGGCCGCAACGTTGGCCGCATCGCCACCGGCGGGCAGCACATCAAGCGCGTGGCGCTGGAGCTGGGCGGCAACGCCCCGCTGGTGGTGCTGGACGACGCCGACATCGAGCAGGCGGCGCAGGCGGCGGTAGTCGGCCGCTTCCTGCACCAGGGCCAGATCTGCATGAGCACCAACCGCGTGATCGTCGACGCCAGGGTGCACGACCAGTTCGTTGCCGCGCTGAAGGCGCGCGTCGAAAAGCTACCGTACGGCGACCCGGCCGATGCGGCCAACATCGTCGGCCCGCTGATCAACGGCAAGCAGCTGGACGGCGTGCTGACCAAGATCGAACAGGCGAAAAAGGATGGCGCCACGCTGCTGGTCGGCGGCGCGCCGCAGGGCAATGTGCTGCCGCCGCACCTGTTCGTGGACGTCGACCCCAGCTGGTCCATCGCCGTGGACGAGACCTTCGGCCCGGTGCTGCCGGTGATCAAGGCCCGCGACGAGGCGCACGCGCTGGAACTGGCCAATGCCAGCGAGTACGGCCTGTCTGCCGCGGTGTTCACCCGCGACTACGCCCGCGGCCTGCACTTTGCCCGCGGCATCCGCAGCGGCATGTGCCACATCAACGACATCACCGTCGACGACCAGACCAACGCGCCGTTCGGCGGCGAGAAGAACTCCGGTCTCGGCCGCTTCAACGGCGAGTGGGCGATCGAGGAGTTCACCCGCGCGCAGTGGGTGACGCTGCAGTTCCAGCCGCGCCCGTACCCGTTCTGATCCTTTTCATCTTGCCGTACGCCGGCGGCCTGGCCGCCGGTGCATCAAGGAGCAAACCATGCAATCACGCCGCAGTTTCCTGATCAACAGCTTGGGGGTCGTGTCCGCGCTGGCCGTGGCCCGCAGCGCGCTGGCCGCCGCCCCGAAAGTGGACGCCAAAGACCCGACCGCAGTGGCACTGGGCTACGTCGCCGACGCCAGCAAGGTCGACAAGGCCAAGCAGCCGAAATACGCCGCCGGCCAGGCCTGCAGCAACTGCCAGTTCTACCAGGGCAAGGCCAGCGACGCCTACGCGCCCTGTCCGATGCTGGCCGGCAAGCAGGTCGCCGGCAAGGGCTGGTGCAACGTCTACGTCAAGAAGGCCTGACCGTTAATCGCCGGGCCAGGGTTGGCCGCAGGCCGGCCGTGGCGACAGCAAGGAGAGCGCAATGGGTTCATTCAGCCTGTGGCACTGGTTGATCGTGCTGGCCGTGGTGCTGCTGGTGTTCGGCACCAAAAAACTGCGCCATGTCGGCGCCGACCTGGGTGGCGCGGTACGCGGCTTCAGGCAGGGCATGCAGGGCGAGGACGACGCGCCCGCAGCCGATGCCACGCCGAAAAGCTAGTTGCCGGCCGGCGCGCGCCGGCATACAAACGCAGCATCACCCATCACCCTGCGGAGAGCGCCATGCTGCACGCCCAGCTGTTCATCGATAACCGGGATGTCGCCTCGTCCGACGGCGCCACCTTCGACTGTCTCAACCCGGTCAATGGCGAGGTCGCCACCGTGGCGGCGGCGGCGAGCGTGGACAGCGCGCTGGCGGCGGTGAATGCCGCCACGGTGGCGTTCGGCGCCTGGGCGGCGATGCTGCCGCAACAGCGGCGCGCGCTGCTGGACCGCGCCGCCGACCTGATCGTGGCGCGCAGTGCCGATTTCAGCGCCGCGATGACGGCGGAAACCGGCGCCACCGCGGCCTGGGGCAGCTTCAACTGCCAGCTGGCGGCGGGCATCTTCCGCGAGGCGGCGGCGCTGGTCACGCAGATCCAGGGCGAGCTGCCACCGTCCAGCCGTGCCGGCGCCATCGAGATGGTGGTGCGCCAGCCGGCGGGCGTGGTGCTGGCTTTCGCACCGTGGAATGCGCCGGTGCTGCTGGCGGCGCGGGCGGTGGCGATGCCGCTGGCCTGCGGCAACACGGTGGTGCTGAAAGGCTCCGAGCTGTGCCCGTACACCCACCGCCTGCTGGGCGAGGTGCTGGCCGAGGCCGGGCTGCCGCCGGGCGTGCTCAACGTGGTGCTGAACGCGCCGGCCGATGCGGCCAACGTGGTGGAGGCGCTGATCCGCCACCCGGCGGTGCGGCGGGTGAACTTCACCGGCTCCACCCGGGTTGGCCGCAGCATCGCCGAGATCGCCGCGCGCTACCTGAAGCGCTGCCTGCTGGAGCTGGGCGGCAAGGCGCCGCTGCTGGTGCTGGACGACGCCGATCTGGACGAGGCGGTGAAGGCGGCGGCGTTTGGCGCCTTCTTCAACCAGGGCCAGATCTGTATGTCGACCGAGCGCATCATCGTCGATCGCAAGGTGGCGGACGCGTTCGTGCAACGCCTCGCCGACAAGGCGCTGAGCCTGAAGGCCGGGCTGCCGGACGAGCCGGGCTGTGCGCTGGGGCCGATGATCAGCGCCGGCGCCGCCGAACGCATCACGGCGCTGGTGCAGGATGCGGTCGGCAAGGGCGCCGAACTGGTGACCGGCGGCCATGCGCGCGGCAGCGTGATGACCGCCACCGTGGTCGACCATGTCACCGCGGCGATGCGGCTGTACGGCGAGGAGTCGTTCGGCCCGGTGGTGGCTGTGCTGCGCTTTGACGACGTGGAGGAGGCGATCTCGCTGGCCAACGACTCCGAGTACGGGCTGTCGGCGGCGGTGTTCGGCGGCGACGTGCTGCGCGCGCTGGAGGTCGCCCGCCGCATCGAGTCCGGCATCTGCCACATCAACGGCCCGACGGTGCTGGACCAGGCGCAGATCCCGTTTGGCGGGGTGAAGGATAGCGGTTACGGCCGTTTTGGCGGTCGCGCCGCGATCGATGAATTTACCGAGTTGCGCTGGATCAGCATCCAGCGCGGCGCACAGCAGTACCCGATCTAAGAAGCTGTTTTACGATCTCGCGCGCTCACGCGAGACAAGACAACAACGGCTGAGGAAGCGACGTTTAACTGGATATGAACAAGCATGCCGAAGGCGCTTTTAACGCCGTATCGCCCCATTGGGATCAGTCGCAGCAGATCGTAAACAGGTTCTAGCAGTATCTGGCCGCGGCCTACCCGGTCGCTGCCGGCCACGCGCCGCGTCTCCATAAGTACGCGCGGCGTGCGGTCAACCCTGGCAGCGGGACGCTGCGCTGCCCGTCCCGCTTGCCTAGTCGTGCAGGCAGCGCTTTTTCATACCCATCGTTAATGACATACAAATAAAACGGAGAGATTCATCATGCAACAATCCAGAGCGCTCACCACCCTCGTCACCACGGGCGCCTTGCTGTCGCTGGCTGCTGCCAGCTGGGCCACCGAGGGCGGTGGCGGCATGTATCCCAACGGCAACGAGAACTACCTGACCGGCGCCTTGCCGCCGCCCGGCTTTTACGTGCTGGGTTATGCCTCCAGCTACCGCGCCGATACGCTGCGCGACAACAACGGCGACAAGCTGCCGGTCGATTTCAAGCTGCAGGTCAACGCGGTGGCGCCGCGCTTCATCTGGGTGAGCGACCTGCCGCTGGCCGGCGGCCAGCTGGCGATGCACGCCATCACCCCGCTGGTGGAGCTCGACGCCACGGTCAACGGCCGGTCGCAGCGCAAGCGTGAGCTGGGTGACATCGTGTTGGGCGGTGGTGCCGCCTACCACGTCTCCGACAAGCTGCACTACTACGCCGGGCTGGACATCAACGCCCCCACCGGCCAGTTCGACAAGAATGATCTGGTCAACGTTGGCCGCAACCACTGGAACGTGGAACCGCTGCTGGCGGTGAGCTACGTGCAGCCTCGCGGCATCAACGCCGACGTGAAGCTGATGTACGACTACAACTGGAAGAACAAGGACACCGACTACCGCAGCGGCCAGGAGGTGCACGCCGACTACGCGCTGGGCTGGGGCTTTGGCAATGGCTGGGTGGCCGGCGTCGGCGGCTACGCCTATCGCCAGGTCACCGACGATGTCGGGCCGAACGTGCCGGCACACGGCAACCGCGGCAAGGCCTTCGCCATCGGCCCGTCCATCAAGTACGACAACGGCAAGGGCTATTTCGTCACCGCCAAGTGGCAGCGTGAAAGCGGGGTGGCCAACCGTGCCCGCGGTTCCGAATTCAAGCTGCGCATGACGCTGCCGTTCTAAGCCGGCACGCATGATGTTCTCCGCTGCGCCGCCGTGCTCTGCATGGCGGCGCAGTGCCGTTATCATGTGTGTTTGTTCATCCTCGTCGCGGCCTGCCCATGACCCCCGTTGCCCAGCGCATCAACGCCAACGCCGCCGCCCACCGTATCGACACCACGCTCGATACCCGCCGCTACGCGCTGGCCAATGGCCGCCACGACACCGCGCGCGCGGCGATCCTGCTGTTGAGCGGCAGTGCCAGCATCAGCCTGGATAAGGACAGCATCGAGCTGGCGGCGCCGGCGCTGGCCTGGGTCAACGTGCCGCCGCAAAGCCATCTGCGCGTCAGCGCCGGCAGCGCCGGCTACCTGCTGTCGCTGTCGGACGTGCTGGTGAAGGAGGCGGCGGGGCAGGGCGCGGAGTCGGTGCCGCTGCGCTATCTGGCCGATCGCCGCATCGTGCAGAACCGCCTCGACGCCGCCGAGGCGGTGCAGGAGATGAGCGCCTCGTTCCGCAGCATCGAGCGCGAACTGAAGCTGGGCGGCAAGGCGTCATGGAGCTATCTCACCGCCCATCTCGCGCTGATCCTGATCCACTGCTGGCGCCTTTCCGGGCTGGAGGATGTCAGCCAGCAGGGGCACAGCACCAATTCGACGCTGTTGATGCGCTTCCGCCACCTGGCCGAGCTGCACCTGCGCGAGCACTGGAAGATCGCCCGCTACGCCGCCGAGCTGGGCATCTCCCACGACCGCCTGCACGACATCTGCGTGCGCACCCTCAAGCGCACGCCACTGGAGCTGCTGCACGACCGCCTCACCCATGAGGCCTGCCTGCGGCTGGTGCGCTCCGGGCTGACCATCGAACAGGTCGCCGCCGATCTCGGCTTTCGCAGCACCACCCACTTCAGCCGCTTCTTCCGCCTGCGCACCGGGCTGACCCCGGCGCGCTACCGGCTGGAAGCCAAGCAGCAAGTCAGCCGCAACGAGGCGCTGGCGATCCGCAACTACGCCGACTGGCCGTGAGCGCGGCGGGACAGGCATAAGGGCCTTTAGATGGTGGGGGTGGAAGCCGGAGCCGGCCCCGGTCTGGCTGCGCGGACGGAAGCGCGTGCTTTTGATGACTGGAAAAACAAAAAAGCCCTTGATTGCTCAAGGGCTTAGATGTTGGTCTGGCGGAGAGGGAGGGATTCGAACCCTCGGTACGCTCGCACGTACGCCTGATTTCGAGTTAGTAAGCAAATTTCGAAAAATCAGCGGATTACGATATTTCTTGTTCTACAAAATGTTGTATTTTTCCTCTCAAAACCCGCGCCAATGCTAGTTTCTCCGAAATTTAGTAGAACGCTAGCAGCTTGGGGTGAGGAGGATGGAAAATAGCTATGCTCAAGGGCAGGGGCTGATTGTGCAAAACAAGCGCTTATGGCCGTTACCGACCCGAAGTGGACCATCTCTTTATCGTGACTCAGTAATCAGCTGGTGGTCTGTATCCGGACGTCTATCGGGATTCTAGACAGCTCTCCTTCTGGAGTTCGAAGGCAGACCGTCCAAAGCCCAGCACTTGAAATATTCGGGTGCAACATTAAAGTGCCGACCCAACCCGAATTGCCGGCCACGTTATTCCTGGCAAGCTCAAGGGAGTCGAGCTCAGTCTCGGTTCCACTTGGATCCAACAGGATGATTCGGATTTTTGTTGATCCACCGGGTCGAACACCACCCAACGATATTTGCATTGTTAAGGGCCACTGCATGACCTGTGGCAATGAGTCACATGTATACGACTCCCATCCACCAGAAAGTACCGAAAAGAGACCATCACGCAGCTCAACCGCGTTCGAGAAGAATGCAGCCTTCACGTACGTTGAGGTTTCGACTGTTCGTATTTCATTCGCTAAGCTTTCCGACTGTACATTTACTTTGTCTCCGCTGTAACCGCCAGGGGCATTGACAGAAACGATGATGTTTCCTCGATCGTCTATAAGGTCATATCCCGATGGTTGGCCATCAGCTCCTTGCATTCCTCCACCGCCAACACGTACGTTGATTCTTGAGATACCTAATCGCCGAAGCATCTCACCGTCCAAGCGCGACATAACTAAATCGCCCCCGCCCCCACCTGATCCACCTACCGAGTTTGGTCCGGACACAGCCTCTCCGGCCCCCCGACACCTGGTGGAGGACATCCATCAGGAGCAGCTGACAACAGGTCTGCTACGTCTAAGTCCCCAAGATTAGATATCCTTCCTCCATGTCCACCGTCGCCACCTCGTGCGCCTGGTCCAATGGCGCCACCGCCTCCTCCACCCGCGCCCGGCGCTGCCCCTCCACTGCCCCCCAAAGAGATGATCGAATCTGTGATCTGGATTCCTACCGAGCTTTCTAGATCAGCGAGACCTCGCGCAAATTTTGTCTCATGATCCGACTTAATCTCCAGCATCTTGCTCACAGGGAACTGGTCGACATCGTTTGTCACAACGTGATGATCGTGGCACAGAAGTAGTAGATTCTCGAAAGTGCGGCGCTCCTCGTTTGATTGAGTTGCGTCGAATCGCTCGCCACCGGGTTCCGCTGCGCGGATATGACATAGTTCTCCCACGTATGACCCATCCTGCAGAATGATCGGATGTTGGCAACCAGGAAAAGCACACTGATTGCCTGATAAAAGAAACAGTCGGCGGACTACTTCGGCAGTTGGCGCGAGGCGTTTTGGGGTTTCGGGCATATCGGGTAGTAGACTTTATAGCGTTGAAATGGATATTAGACCGGAGTAGGGCCACTCCATATGATCTTGTGGCAAAGATGGCTACTGACCGTTCCTTGCTGAAAGTCGTCATGCTAGCACGCCGGTATGTGTCTCTTGCTTTGGGGGAAGCAGTGCAAGTATGAGTGCCACCTGTTGCTTTTTTCCATTGTTAGTGCCTGACAAATGCACCTGACTGATTTTCAGTAGGCAAATTCCAAAAAATCAAACACTTAAAACGTGTTGGCGAACGGTTTTTGTAGAACGCTTGTAGATTTTGTAGAACGTAATCAGGGATGGAGGCAGGGGCTTTAGGGGCGGGAAAAACAAAAAAGCCCTTGATTGCTCAAGGGCTTAGATGCTGGTCTGGCGGAGAGGGAGGGATTCGAACCCTCGGTACGCTCGCACGTACGCCTGATTTCGAGTCAGGTACATTCGACCACTCTGCCACCTCTCCGACTCAGGGAAAAAATTATAGCCATTGATTTTTTATCTGTCAACAGTGTTCAAGAGTTAAGTGTATGGCAGTGATTGCTGCATACGGACCACGGGTCCTGGTGCTCAGTTCGCCGAGGCTGCGTCGGAGAAGCCACCCTGGCGGCGGCCCACCTTTGTTGGTCATGCCCAGTGCGGCCTGCTTGAGAACGCCGATGATCTGTTCTTCGGTGAGTTTGTTCTTCTTTAAGAAATATCAAATATCCGTCATTTCCCTTCAGTGACGGACTTCTTCCTGATTTTGATTGGTATCGCCTGAAGGGGGGTGACCGGACCAACCGACCCACGTTGCTTGGCCATCGATGTGGGTGTTCATGTCGAAACTGCCCATTTGCGTCTCGTTAGCCGCTCTATACTTTGGAAAGAGACTGGGATCAATGTTGCCCTGTCGACTTGTGCACTGTGTGTAAAGTTTCCGCTCCACAACTGATGCCGTCTGCGGGTAGCTGTCTCAACGATCCTTGGCCAATAAAGCAGCATAGGCAATCCGTGAAAGAATGCATGCCATGAGATCACGCGGCGTATCGTACTGGGTTTGGGGTGACGCTTTGTCTCTATTGGAAAAAATGGAGCGGCTGCATATGCAGTTTTCCCGATGCTATGCCGACAATCAACCCTGCTGGGAGCCCCCTGCGGATGCGGTGGAAACCGAGAGTGAGGTCATTCTCTATGTCGCCCTGCCGGGCGTGTCTGCTGCGACCATCTCCGTAGTTTTTCAGCCTGATGGGGTTACCGTTTCGGGCCTGCGAAGATTTCCTGCCGCACAATCCATGCGGATACATCGCATCGAGATTCCATATGGAAAATTTGAACGACATATACCGTTGGCGATGCTGTTTCTGGAGCCAGTCACTCAGGAGCTAGAGGATGGTTGCCTCGTATTAAGGTTCAGAAAAGTGGGGTAACAAGATGAGTCAGGAGCCATCTAGTCAGGATACCCGGGGCGAAGAGAATCATCGCCAGGCCCAGAATGGCGGCAAACTCGATATTGCACCGGTGGAGGCTGCAGAAAAACCCTTGCCCGAGGATGCGCTGATCATCATACCCATGCGCAACGCGGTGCTGTTCCCCGGGATCATGTCGCCTGTCACCGTCGGCCGTGCAAGTTCCGTTGCCGCAGCCCAAACCGCAGTGAAAAGCGAATGCAAGGTTGGGTTTCTTCTCCAGCGCGACGCCGGGAAAACCGACGTTGGCCCTTCCGATCTTTACTGGGTGGGAACGTCAGGAACGATCGTTCGCTACATCACCGGGAAAGAAGGAGAACACCACTTATTCGTTCAGGGCGAGTCCCGTTTCCAGGTGCTGGCCTTTCTGGATGGCTGGCCCTTCCTGGTCGCCAAGGTGGCCATGATCGAGCAGCCACACGTGGAGACCCCTGAGATCGAGGCACGGTTTCTGCAGCTCAAGGATCAGACCATCGAGGCTATCGGATTGTTACCTGGCATGCCGGAAGAATTAGTCGGCGTGGTTCAACGGTTGGAGTCCCCAGCCCAGCTCGCTGACCTGGTCGCAAGTCTTGTCGACGCCAAGTCCGAGGAAAAGCAGGAAATTCTAGAAACATTCGATCTCATGCGGCGTCTGGACAAGATGATCCGCTTGCTCTCCAACCGTATCGAAGTCCTCAAGATATCGAAAGAAATTGGCGAAAAAACACGGGCGGAATTCGACGAACGTCAGCGGGAGCATGTGCTGCGGGAACAACTGCGGCAGATCCAGAAAGTACTGGGTGAAGATGAAGAACAAAGGGCCGAAATTGATGAATTATACAAGGCGATAGAAGCTGCTGACCTGCCTGAGGAGGTATTCCACCATGCCCAAAGAGAGGTCAAGCGATTGCAGCGCATGGGCGAAAACAGTGCCGAATACTCCATGTTGCGTACCTATCTGGAGTGGCTGACGGAGCTGCCGTGGAAGCATGTGCCGCAGCCCGCCATCGATATCAACGAGGCACGCCGGATATTGAATGAAGACCACTTTGGATTGGACAAGATCAAGCTTCGTATTCTCGAGTATCTGGCCGTTCGCAAGCTCAATCCCGATGGCAAGAGTCCAATACTCTGTTTCGTCGGGCCTCCTGGCGTAGGAAAAACCTCACTCGGGCAGTCGATAGCCAAGGCCACGGGGCGTGTCTTCGAGCGGGTTGCCTTGGGAGGGGTACACGACGAGGCCGAAATTCGGGGGCATCGGCGCACCTATATCGGTGCATTGCCGGGAAACATCATCCAGGCCATGCGTAAAGCAGGGACCAGTAATGCCCTGATCATGCTTGATGAAATCGACAAGCTGGGCATGGCAGGCTACCACGGCGACCCTGCCAGTGCGCTGCTGGAGGTTCTCGACCCTGAGCAGAACAACAAGTTTCGCGATAACTATCTGGCGGTGGATTTCGACCTGTCGCGCGTCATGTTCATTTGTACGGCAAACGTGCTCGATACCATTCCGGGGCCGCTGCGCGACCGGATGGAAATCATCCAGCTCCCCGGGTACACGGACGAAGAGAAAATCGAGATCGCCCGCCGCTATCTCGTCAAGCGTCAGCTTCGTGCTAACGGGCTGAGCGAAGAACAAGCCTCCCTGACGGAGGGTGCCTTATCCGCAATTGTGCGGGACTACACGCGAGAGGCCGGGGTACGCAATCTGGAGCGTGAGATCGGTTCGGCCCTGCGGCGCGTGGCAATGAAAATTGCCGAGGGACAGGCTCAGCGAATGACGGTCGATGTCGCCGATCTCCCTGCCATTCTTGGTCCCCAACGGTTTGAAAACGAAATGGCTTCGCGCGTCAGCGTCCCCGGCGTAGCGACGGGGCTTGCCTGGACTCCCGTGGGGGGAGACATCCTTTTCGTCGAGGCGAGCAAGGTGCCCGGAAGTGGCCGGCTGATTTTGACGGGCCAACTGGGCGAAGTCATGAAGGAGTCCGCCCAGGCCGCATTGACCCTTGCAAAAATTTGGACAGGATATTCCTTGGAGAAGAGCGACATCCATGTGCATGTTCCAGCCGGTGCAACGCCTAAGGACGGTCCGAGCGCTGGGGTAGCCATGTTCTTGGCGATACTGTCTCTGCTTACGGGAAAGCCGGTGCGTGCCGACGTAGCCATGACAGGTGAGATCAGTCTTCGTGGCCTTGTCCTGCCAATCGGCGGCGTTAAAGAAAAGACGCTGGCTGCACTCAGGGCAGGGATCGGGAGCGTGATGCTGCCCAGGCGCAATGCGAAAGACCTGGAGGACGTGCCACGTGAAGCCAGGGAAAGACTCACGTTCGTCTTCCTGGATCGGGTTGAGGATGCAGTCAGCTACGCAATTGGTGATCTCCAACCGGCTCAGAGCAGTGAATAACGGTAAAAATATTCTAGGTGCCTTGCATAAATGCTCCACGCCTGCACGAAAAAACCCTGGACCAGCAAGGGGCAGAAGGTAATCAGGGGTGTGCATAAAGCACGAGTGAATAAAACGTGATCTGCTTTTATGACCGGTATTTGTACAAGACCGCCATCCAATCAAGAACATTATTGTTCGACTGAAACAATACCCGCCATCGCCGCACACTACGACAAAACCGCCATCAACTTCCTGGGTGCCATCCATCTGGGCGCTACCCTTGGTGGTCTCGGTTGATGGCGTTTTCTTGTCCCGCAATTCCTGGTTTTTGTTTTTATTTCAAGTACTTGTGCTCTGTATTGGCTACGTCAAACACGCACGGCCACTACCGCCTATACTGGGATTCCATACCTCATCGTTTAGGGGAAACACCATGAACGAACACAGAGAGCAGCTACATCATTCTGCAAACCAGCAACGCCGAACTGCTCTGCAGGAAAGACGTAGCGATCCGTATCACAATGAAGCTAAGTACGCCGAACCCACCATGTGCCCTGACTGTCATGCGGTCTATCACCAAGGGCGTTGGCAGTGGTCAGCACCTCCAGCCGGTGCCCATGCGCAGCGCTGCCCATCCTGCCAGCGGGCGCATGATCAATACCCGGCCGGGTTCCTGTCGCTGTCCGGCCCATTTCTGACGGAGCATCATGCCGAGATCATGAATTTGCTGCGCAATGTGGCAGAACGAGCCAAGAGTGAACACCCGCTGAAAACCATCATAGCTATCGAAGAAAAGCCGGATGCCGTCATGATCAGCACGGCAGAAATCCACTTGACGCGTGAACTTGGCGAGGCGATTCAGCATGCCTACAAAGGTGACCTGGATTACCACTACAACTCTGGGGAGAATCTACTGCGGGTGAATTGGGTGCATTGAACAACTCCTGCCAGTCCAATTCAGGATGGCGCGGCAAATTGCCAACATCAATATAAAGCAGGTAGGTTTTCACGGAATCGTGGGAATTTGACGCCATGTCATACGTGGGCGCGGCGGTGCAGAGTAGGCCGTTTGTGCAGCCAGAGCGTTTGCCCGGCACCGCCCCTCATGTCTGATGATGGGTTCTACCTCCCTTTCCGGGAAGGCTTTACCGTCACCCGCTCCAGGCCGACACCCTGCCTCTCGAGCAGGAACCGACACCCGAACTTCACACCGTTCCAGTGGCTGCCAGCATGTCGGTAATGCCGTGCCCGAGCACCGGGGGTGCTCTCTGCGCGACCTGCCCATCCGGCTGCGCGCCAGATTGCGCGTGTGTCTTGCCCGCAATGCGACCCGTGAGGCAGGTCAGATGGACGAGTTTGTGCTCTACAAGGAGCCTCGCTACGTCACGGTGGTGATGGATGCCGAGGTGCGGCGGGTGGGCCATCGTCTACGCCACCAACATTGAGCACCTGGCCGAGGCGGTGCGCGCATGAAGACGGTGCGCTAGCCGCCGCGCGCCAGCCACAGCGTCGCCAGCAGTGCGCAGGCGGCGTGGCTCCACGCCAGCCGGCGCAGGGCGCGGGCGGTGTCCTGTGGCGAGCGCCAGCTGATGAGGAAGGGGCGGCGGTCGGTGGGGCGCTGCAGGTGATGGCTGAGCGGGATGGCGGCCAGCGCGTGGTGGTTGCGGCCAACCTCGCCGTGGGCGGCCTGGCGCGCGTGCTCCCACTCCTCGCTGCTGAGTGTGCCGTCGCCGTCCCGGTCGAAGCGGCGCAGCAGTTGCGCCGGGTCCCGTTTCCATTCGTTCAGCGTCAGCTGCAGGTCGTCGCGGAAGGCCTGCCGGTCCGGCTGGCCGCCGAGGCTGCGCAGCTCGCCCAGCGCGTACAGCGGATCGCCGATGGCGATCCAGCGCTCGCTCAGCATGTCGTCGCCGTCGTGCCAGCTGCGCTGGTGGCGGGCCTCGACGCTGGCGCCTTCCGGCTGCACGATGATCTCGCCGCGCCGGTCCAGCAGCCGGAACGAGTCGTCGCTGCGCAGGCGTTCGCTGCGTCGCGGGCCTTGCTGGCGACCGTTCGGGCGCCGTTCCGCCTGATACCACACGCAGCGCATGCCGCCGAACGGGGTCACCAGCGGCGGGCCGTCCAGCGCCGCGGCCTCGCCAAAGCATTCGCAATACCCCTGTGCCGCCGCCTGCGAGGTGGTGGTCGGGGTGTCGGCCACGTGGCGGTACTGGCGGTAGAAGTGCAGCCACAGCGCCACGCCGAACAGCGTGCCGGCCGCCGGCAGCAGTCGCGGTGGCAACTCATCCAGCGGCCAGGCCAGCAGGGGCAGCAGCAGGTAGGGCAGCAACGAGGCGTAGCGCTGTTGCAGCAGGAACATGGGCGTGGCTCAGCGTTCGAACAGCGCCTTGACGTCGACGTCGCGTTTTTCCGCCTCGGCAAAACGCAGCGCGCGCGCGGTGCGGAAGCCGAACAGGTTGGCGACGAACACGTCGGGGAATTGCTCGATGCGCACGTTGTTGTTGTTGACCGCTTCGTTGTAGAGTTCGCGGCGATCGGCGATGCCGTCTTCCAGCTGGCTGATGCGCTGTGCCAGGTGGCTGAACTGCACGTCGGCCTTCAGTTCCGGATAGGCTTCGGCCACCGCGAAAATCTGGCCGAGCAGGCCGCGCAGCTGGCCTTCCAGCTCGCCGATGCGGCCAACGTTGCCGGCGCGGGCGGCCTCCGACATCGCGGCGCGCGCTTCCATCACCTGGGTCAGGGTGTCCTGCTCGAACTGGCCGTAGTGGCGGCAGACATCGACCAGCTTGGGGATCTCGTCGTGGCGCTGTTTCAGCAGCACGTCGATATTGGCCCAGCTCTTGTTGACCTCGTGCTTCAGGCGGACCAGGCCGTTGTAGAGCAGGATGCCGTAGAAAAGCAGCACCACGAATGCAGAAACGAACAGGAAAAATGGCATGGGCGGGTGTCCTTTGAAATTCGATGTCATCGTCACCGCGGCGCTGGCGGGTGTCAAGAAAGGGGTGGGATGATTTCTCTCAATATTGTCGGCGGCGGGCGTCTGGGCAAGAGCGTGGCGCGGCTGGCGCACGACAGTGGCCGCTACCGCATCGGCGCGCTGCTGTGCCACAGCCCGGCGTCGGCGCTGGCGGCGCGTGACTTTGTCGGTGCCGGCGTGGCGCTGACGGATCTGGCGGCCTTGCCGGCGGCCGACATCACCCTGCTGGCGGTGCCGGACGGCGAGATTGCCGGTGTGGCCGCCGCGCTGGCAACGGCGGGGGTGATTACTGCCGGCAGCGTGGTGTGTCACGCCAGCGGCGTCGGCGAGGCGGCCCTGCTGGCGCCGCTGGCGGCGCAGGGCGTGCACTGCGCCAGCCTGCATCCGGCGTTTTCCTTTGCCGATCCGGCGCGCGCGGTGGCCGGCTTTGCCGGTACCCGCTGTGCGCTGGAGGGCGATGCGGCGGCGTTACCGTTGTTGCAAAGCTTGGCCGCAGACCTCGGCGGCGTGCCCTTCGTGCTGGCGCCGGGCGGCAAGCCGGCCTACCACGCCGCGCTGTCGATCGCCTCGAATTACTTGGTGACGCTGCACGATCTGGCGGCGCGGGTGGCGGCGCAGGCCGGCATGGCCGATGAGGTGGCCGCCGCGGTGCTGGGTGGGCTGATGCGGCAGACGCTGGACAACACGCTGGCGCTGGGGCCGCAGGTGGCGCTGACCGGCCCCATCGCGCGTGGCGATGCCGGCACCGTGGCGTGCCACCGGCAGGTGCTGTCGGCGACGGACGACGCGCTGTACTGCGCGCTGGGGCGGGCGACGGCAAGCTTGGCCGCAGGCCGGCTGACAAAGGTACAGCAGCTGGCGCTGGCTGCGGCGTTGGCGCCGCCGGCCGTTTAGCGTCGGGGAGGAGGGTGAGACAGGTTGGCCGCAAGCATTGCGGCCAACCTTTTGCCGTCAGTTGGCGTGGATCACGAAGATCGCCGGTCGCTTGTGAAAGTCCGGCGCTTCTTTCGGCCAATCCTTCACCAGCCGGCTGACGATGGTTTGCGTCGGCGCAGTCAGGTCGGCGGCCACGCACAGCCGGGTGGCCGGCGCCAGCGTCTCGCGCAGCTGTTGCAGCAGCGCGTTGTTGCGGTATGGCGTCTCGATGAACAGCTGGGTTTCGTTGTTCTGTTTGGAGCGCGCTTCCAGTGCCTTGATCGACTTGGCGCGCTCGGCGGCGTCCACCGGCAGGTAGCCGTGAAAGGCGAAGCACTGGCCGTTGGCACCGCTGGCCATCATCGCCAGCAGGATCGACGATGGCCCGATCAGCGGCTCCACGCGGTAGCCTTTTTCGTGTGCCAGCGCCACCAGCTGAGCGCCGGGGTCGGCCACCGCCGGGCAGCCGGCTTCCGATACCAGCCCCACGTCCTGGCCTGCGGCCAACGGTGCCAGCAGCGCGGCCACGTCGGCCGGCTTGGTGTGCTCGTTCAGCGTGTGCATCACCAGCTCGCGGATTGGCGTGCTGACGCCCAGCTGCTTCAGGTGTTTGCGCGCGGTCTTTTCCGCTTCCACCACAAAGTGGCTGATGTGGGTGACGCGGGCGCGTTCACCCTCCGGCAGCCACGGGGTGTCGCCGTCGCCCAGCGGGGTGGGAATCAGGTACAGGGTGCCGGCCATCACAGGATCTCCACGCCTTCGTTCTGCAACATGGTCACCAGCGCGAACAGCGGCACGCCGATCAGCGCGTTGGGGTCGTCGGCTTCCACCTTCTGCAGCAGTGCACCGCCCAGCGTCTCGCTCTTGGCGCTGCCGGCGCAGTGCAGTGCATCCGGTTCGCGGGTCAGGTAGTTGCGGATCTGCTGCTCGGTGAGCTGGCGCAGGGTGACGCGGGTGATGCCCACGTCTTCCTGGATGTGGCCGCTCTTGCTGTTGTACAGCGCCAGCGCCGAGTGGAACACCACGGTGCGGCCGCTCATCCACTTGAGCATCTCTACGCCGTTCTCGAAGCTGCCGGGCTTGCCGATCTGCTGGCCGTCCAGCAGCGCCACCTGGTCACCGCCGATGATCAGCGCATCGGGAAAGCACTCCGCCAGCGACATCGCCTTGCTGCGCGCCAGGCGTACCGCGGTGTCCAGCGCGGTTTCGCCCGCTAGCGGGGTTTCGTCGCATACCGGCGCCACGGTGGTGACGGGCAGGCCGAGGCGTTCCACGATTTCGCGGCGGTAGGGGGAGGTAGAGGCAAGCACGATCTGCATGTCGGTCATCCGAGGGAAAAGGGCACAGGCTGCCTGTTGCATCAATGGCTTGTTGCCGCCGCTGCCGCAGTCAGTATGCTGGTTTGTTTTGACAAAGTGATGGGGCTGATAATATCATGCCGGGTTTATGTCTAACCCGATTTTGATTGATCCGCTCGCGTTTGCCCGCGATGGCGCTTCGTTGCAGAACGAACGGCCGGTTGCGGCGCTCGCCGAGCGCGTACATGAGCTGCTGGCATCCGATGCTGGCGTGGTGAAATTCGCCGTGGAAGGTTTTCAGGACCGCCTGCTGCGACCGTCGCTGCGCTACCGTCTGTCTGTCACGCTCAGCGTTGAATGTCAGCGTTGCCTGACGCCGATGCCGTTCGAACTGGAAGCAGAGGGTGTGATTACTCTGTTCACCCGCGAGGACAAGCTGGAAGCAGCGGTAGAGGCCGATGACGAACTGGACGCCATTCTGGCGGAAGAAACTTTCGACGTTATCGCACTGATCGAAGACGAAATTATCATGGGCTTGCCGCTGTCGTTGATGCACGACGACTGCGACACGGATGAACTGAAGCGCGCCAAGGCCGACAAGCCTAATCCGTTTGCGGTGCTGGCAGCGTTGAAGCAATCCAAGTCCTGAACGTTTAACTTGAATCCTTAGGAGTCGACCATGGCTGTTCAACAGAACAAAAAGTCCCCGTCCAAGCGTGGCATGCACCGCGCACACGATTTTCTGACCGCTCCGTCGCTCGCTAAAGAGCCGACTACCGGTGAAACCCACCTGCGTCACCACATCAGCCCGAACGGCTTCTACCGTGGTCGCCAGGTTGTGAAGGCCAAGGGCGAGTAATCGCTCCTTACGATTATCCTTACCTTCATAACAACAGGTAGGTTAACTACCGTGTCACGTTGATGATTATCACCGTAGCGGTCGATGCAATGGGCGGTGACGTTGGCCTCAAGGTCACTGTCCCTGCATCTGTCCAGTTCCTTAGCGACACTCCCGATGTCAATCTTGTGCTGGTGGGCGATCAGGCGGCAATCGAAGCCGAGCTGATGGCGCTGCCGGATTCCGTGCGCGCGCGCATCGCGGTTCGTCATGCCTCCGAAGTGGTGGGGATGGACGAGTCGCCGCAGCTGGCGCTGAAGAACAAGAAAGACTCGTCGATGCGGGTGTCGATCAATTTGGTCAAGGAAGGCCTGGCGCAGGCAGCGGTTTCCGCAGGGAACACCGGAGCGCTGATGGCAACGGCCAAATTCGTCCTGAAAACCATTCCCGGTATTGACCGCCCCGCCATCGCCAAGATGATGCCCGGCATCAAGGGCAATACCTGCGTGCTGGATCTGGGTGCCAATATCGATTGCTCGCCGGAGCAGTTGTTGCAGTTCGGCATCATGGGGTCCGAACTGGTGGCCAGCCTCGAACATCGCCCGAATCCAAGCGTCGGCTTGCTGAATATCGGCTCCGAGGATATCAAGGGCACCGAGTCGATCAAGCGTGCGGCAGAGCTGCTGCGCGAATCCGGCCTCAATTTCTACGGTAACGTCGAAGGCAACGACATCTTCAAGTCGACGGTAGATGTGGTAGTCTGCGATGGATTTACCGGTAATGTCGCGCTGAAAGCCTCCGAGGGGCTGGCGCACATGATTTCTACCTTCCTGCGCGAAGAGTTTGCCCGCACGTGGTGGACCAAGCTGTGCGCCCTGGCTGCGATGCCGGTGCTCAAGCGGTTCAAGGCCCGTGTGGATCCCCGTCGTTACAATGGCGCCAGTTTCCTGGGGCTGCGGGGAATCGTGGTGAAAAGCCACGGCGGCACCGATGCGCTGGGGTTTCGTATCGCGCTGGAGCAGGCTTGCGAGGAAGTTCGCGCCAACGTGATTGGTCACATTGCAGACCGGGTTGCCGTTCAATTACAAAACATCAAGCAATCCGAGTCAGAAGCTAAAGACAGCGCATGACCTATTCCCGCATTCTCGGTACCGGCAGCTACCTGCCGGATACCGTCATGACCAATGCCATGCTGGCCGAGCGTATCGAAACCAGTGACGAGTGGATTGTCTCTCGCACTGGCATTCGCGCGCGCCACATCGCGGCGGAAGATCAGAAAACCAGCGATCTCGCTTACATCGCGGCGCAACGTGCGCTGGAAAGTGCCGGGCTGCAGGCCAGCGACATCGACCTGATCATCCTGGCCACCACCACGCCCGACATGGTGTTCCCGAGTACCGCCAGCATCCTGCAGGAAAAGCTGGGCATTCCCGGCGTGCCGGCCTTCGACGTGCAGGCCGTCTGCGCCGGCTTCGTCTACGCGCTGGCCACCGCCAACGGCTACATCAAGAGCGGCATGGCGAAAAACGTGCTGGTGGTGGGGGCCGAAGTGATGAGCCGCCTGCTGGACTGGGACGACCGCCGCACCTGCGTGCTGTTCGGCGACGGCGCCGGCGCCGTGGTGGTGGGGCCGTCCGAGGAACCGGGTATCCTGCACGCCAAGTTGGCCGCAGACGGCCGCTACCGCGACATCCTCAAGACCGAAGCGCAGATTGCCGGCGGCGAGGTGGATGGCACCCCGTTCCTGTACATGGACGGTCCGGCGGTGTTCAAATTCGCGGTCAAGGCCTTGTCCGACATCGCGGAGAAAACGCTGGCCGAGGCCGGTGTGCAGCAGGACAGCGTGGACTGGCTGGTGCCGCACCAGGCCAATGTCCGTATCATCGAAGCGACGGCCAAGCACCTGCAGCTGTCGATGGACAAGGTCATCGTCACCCTGCCGGAGCAGGGTAACACCTCGGCCGCCTCCATCCCGCTGGCCTTCGATCACGCCGTGCGCAATGGCCAGATCCAGCGCGGCCAGACGGTGCTGATGGAAGGCATCGGTGGCGGCTTCGCCTGGGGCGCACTGCTGCTGCGCTACTAAAAACAGCAAACGGACACGGCATTGCCGTGTCCGTTTTTCGTCTGATTGACGATGATCGGCGGCCAACTGCGGCAAACTTCCATTCATACGGCTGTTTGATCGTTTTTTTGCATAAATGCCGGCAAGTCGTCATTATTCACCCCGTTTCAAAAAGGAGACCCCGAGATGGCGTTTGCCTTTCTTTTTCCCGGCCAGGGCTCGCAGAGCCTGAAAATGATGGACGGCTTTGCCGACCTGCCGGTAGTAAAACAGACATTCGATGAAGCCTCGGCCGCCCTGGGTGAAGACCTGTGGGCCATGCTGCAGGCGGAAACACCGGAGGCGATCAACGCCACCGTCAATACCCAGCCGCTGATGCTGGCCGCCGGTGTGGCCACCTATCGTGCCTGGCTGGCACAAGGCGGCGCCTTGCCGGTTGCCCTCGCCGGGCACAGCCTGGGCGAGTACAGCGCACTGGTGGCTGCCGGGGCGCTGGATTTTGCCGACGCGGTGAAACTGGTGCGTCTGCGCGCCGAAGCGATGCAGGACGCGGTACCGGCCGGTGAGGGCGCGATGGCCGCGATCCTCAACCTGTCCGACGACGACATTCGCGCCGCCTGTGCCGAAGCGGCGCAGGGCGAAGTGGTGGAGCCGGTGAATTTCAACTCGCCGGGCCAGGTGGTGATTGCCGGCAACAAGGCTGCGGTGGAACGCGCGATGGAACTGTGCAAGGCCCGTGGCGCCAAGCGCGCGCTGCCATTGCCGGTGTCGGTGCCATCGCACTGCTCGCTGATGAAGCCTGCCGCCGACAAGCTGGCTGCGGCACTGGCCACGATCCAGATCAACTCGCCGCAGATTCCGGTACTGCATAATGCCGACGTTGCCGCCTACGACAACGCCGACCAGATCCGCGACGCGCTGACGCGCCAGCTATACCGCCCGGTGCGCTGGACCGAAACCATCCAGCAGCTGGCCGCAGGTGGCATCGTGCTGATGGCCGAGTGCGGCCCAGGCAAGGTGCTGGCCGGTCTAGCCAAGCGTATCGACGGCAGCGTGAACTGCCACGCGCTGACCGACGCCGCCAAGCTGGAAGCGGCCCGCGCCGAACTGGCGTAAAGACACAAGGTTGGCCGCATGCGGCCTACCAGGAGAGAGACAATGAGTTTGCAAGGTAAGGTTGCGCTGGTTACCGGCGCCTCGCGCGGCATCGGTGCCGCCATCGCCGATACCCTGGCCGCCGCCGGCGCCAAGGTGATCGGTACTGCCACCTCCGAAAGCGGCGCCGCCGCCATCGGCGAGCGCCTGGCGCAGTGGGGCGGTGTCGGCATGGTGCTGAACGTCGGTGAAGACGGTGCCATCGACGCGTTGGTCGACACCATCAGCAAAGAGTACGGCGATGTGGCGATCCTGGTGAACAACGCCGGCATCACCCGCGACGGCCTCTTGATGCGCATGAAGGACGAAGACTGGGACGCGATCATGGATACCAACCTGAAGTCGGTATTCAAGGCGTCCAAGGCCGTGATGCGCGGCATGATGAAGGCCCGCTGGGGCCGCATCATCAACATCGCGTCGGTAGTCGGCGCGATGGGCAATGCCGGTCAGGCCAACTATGCCGCCGCCAAGGCCGGCATCATGGGCTTCACCAAGTCGATGGCGCGCGAAGTCGGCAGCCGCGGCATCACCGTCAACTGCGTGGCACCGGGTTTCATCGATACCGACATGACCCGTGCGCTGCCGGAAGCGCAGCGTGAGGCGTTGGTACAACAGATTGCACTGGGTCGCCTGGGCGCGGCACAGGACATCGCCGATGCCGTGGATTTCCTGGCGTCCGACCGCGCGGCTTACGTGACAGGCCAGACCCTGCACGTGAACGGCGGCATGTTGATGCCGTAAGCGGCAGCGGCAAGGAATGGTTTTGGGGTTTTTGCCAGTGCAGCATGAGCATGCTGGCGGGTCAAAAGCCGGACTGACTGCCGATTCGTGGCCAATATCATGGCAATGATGTGACTGCGGTAGGCTTGAGCAGGTTTTTTTTGTAGAATGGCGGGGTTTTGTTGTCCCGTACACAGAAAGGTAAAGGATTTAAACAAATGGAAAACATCGAAGCGCGCGTTAAAAAGATCGTTGCCGAGCAACTGGGCGTGAACGAAGCCGAAGTTAAAATCGACTCTTCGTTTGTTGACGATCTGGGCGCCGACTCCCTGGATACCGTTGAACTGGTAATGGCACTGGAAGAAGAGTTCGAGTGCGAAATCCCGGATGAAGAAGCCGAGAAGATCACCACCGTTCAGCAAGCAGTAGACTACGTTACGGCTCACCTGAACAAGTAATCCCCCCGGGGCTTACCAGGACCTCTGCCGGTGTAGCCTAGGCTCGCCTGCAGGGGTCTTTTGCTGTAGTGGCCCTGAAACGTGCGTTTGATTTGGTGGCTCGCCATCAAGCAGCGTCCGTTCAGGACTATCGGGAGATTCCCTCCCTTTTTTCGCGGAGATACCCTGTGTCAAAACGCAGAGTAGTAGTGACCGGCCTGGGCCATGTGTCCCCGGTCGGCAACGATGTGACGAGCGGCTGGGCCAATCTCCTGGCCGGCAAGAGTGGTATCACCACCATTACCCGCTTCGATGCCAGCGATATCGCCTGCCAGGTAGCGGGTGAAGTCAAAGGCTTCGACATTAGCCAGTATATTTCGGCGAAAGACGCGCGCCGCATGGATGTGTTCATCCATTATGGCATCGCGGCTGCGCTGCAGGCGGTGGCCGACTCCGGCCTCGACGACGTGCCGGGCCTGGACAAGACCCGCGTCGGCGTCAACATCGGTTCCGGTATCGGCGGCCTGCCGCTGATCGAGGAAACCGGCGTCGCCCGCCACGAAGGCGGTATCCGCAAGATCGGTCCGTTCTTCATTCCGGGCTCGCTGATCAACATGGTGGCCGGTCACGTATCCATCCTCAAGGGCTATCAGGGTCCGAGCTACGGCATCGTGTCTGCCTGCACCACCGGTGCGCACTGCATCGGCGACGCCGCGCGCGTGATCCAGTACGGTGACGCCGACGTGATGGTGGCCGGTGGCGCCGAAGGCACCATCTCCAGCCTGGCGGTGGGCGGCTTTGCCGCGATGAAGGCCCTGTCGACCCGCAACGACGATCCGGCGACCGCCTCGCGGCCGTGGGACAAGGGCCGTGACGGCTTCGTGATGGGCGAGGGCGCCGGTGTGCTGGTACTGGAAGAGTACGAGCACGCGGTCAAGCGCGGCGCCAAGATCTACGCCGAGCTGGTTGGCTTCGGCATGAGCTCCGACGCGCACCACATCACCGCACCGAGCGCCGAAGGCCCGGCCCGCGGCGTGCTGAACGCGCTGCGCGACGCCAAGCTGAATCCGGAAGACGTGCAGTACGTGAACGCGCACGGTACCTCCACGCCGCTGGGCGACGCCAACGAAACCAACGCGCTGAAGATCGCGTTCGGTGACCACGCCAAGAAACTGGTGGTCAACTCCACCAAGTCGATGACCGGCCACCTGCTGGGCGGCGCCGGCGGCGTGGAAGCGATCTACTCGATTCTGGCCGTGCACAACCAGGTATCGCCACCGACCATCAACCTGCACGATCAGGACATCGAAGGCGGCTGCGATCTGGACTACTGCGCCAACACCGCGCGTGACATGAAAATCGACGTGGCGATCTCCAACTCCTTCGGGTTTGGTGGTACCAACGGCACGCTGGTATTCAAGCGCGTGTAAGCCTCGCCCAACGGTGTCGAAACCGTTGACAGCCAAGACCGCTGCGATAAACTCGCGCGGTCTTTTCTTTTTGCGGCCAACATGACGTTGCTGTTGCCGGGAGAGGGCGGGTGGCGCCGGCGGCCGTAGCCGCGCTGGCAAGGCTTGGCGGCGGATGTATAGTCCTATTAGGTGGCGGTCGGCGGGAGTCGATCACCGCCGCCCGCCCCCGGCCGGCCACCCCGCCATTCTTGCCGCAACCGAACCTCGGGCCCTGCTGCCATGCACTGTGAACTGCTGAGTTTTACCCCCGATCTGCTGGCCCTGCACGCCCACGATCGCGCCCGTTTCCCCTACCTGATGCAGTCGTCGGGTGATAGCGGCTGGGACATCCTGATGGCCCTGCCGCAGCATACCCGTGTTTATCGCGAAGGCGAGGGCGCGCTGTTCCTCGACGACGTGCGCGCGCTGCCGCTGCCGCAGGCGGTGGACAATCCGCACCGGCTGCCGTTCAGCGGCGGCTGGTTTGTCTATCTCGGTTACGACCTGCTGTCCGAGTTCGAGCCCAGCGTGCCGCAGGCGATCAGCGACAGCTTCCCGCTGGCGGTGCTCAGCCGCATGCCCGCCGCGCTGCTCCATGACCGCGTGAAGCGGGAAAGCTGGCTGCTGGCGGAAACGCCGGCGCAGCTGGACACGCTGAAACAGGCCTTGGTGGAGTCGGAACCGTTTGCGGCCAACCCGGTGGTGCTGCAGGCGCTGGAAGAAGACCCGCCGCACTGGTACACCGACGCGGTGGTCAAGCTCAAGGACTACATCTACGAAGGCGACGTGTTCCAGGTCAACATCTCGCGCGGCTGGCGCGCCACGCTGGCGGAGGACGTACGGCCGGCGGACCTGTACGCCGCGCTGCGCCACACCAACCCGGCGCCGTTCTCGGCGCTGGCCGACTTCGGTGACGCGCACATCGTCAGCTCCTCGCCGGAGCGGCTGGTGCGCGTGCACGACGGTTGGGTGGACACCCGCCCCATCGCCGGCACCCACCCGCGCTCGCCCGATGCCGCCGAGGACGCCGCGCTGAAGCAGCGGCTGATCTCCAGCATCAAGGAGCGCGCCGAGCACGTGATGCTGATCGACCTGGAGCGCAACGACCTCGGCCGCATCTGCCAGCCCGGCAGCGTGGAGGTCAACGAGCTGATGGCGGTGGCCAGTTACGCCTATGTGCACCACATCGAGTCCAATGTCCGTGGCCGCATCCGTGACGGCGTCAACACCGTCGACGTGTTCCGCGCGCTGTTCCCCGGCGGCACCATCACCGGCTGCCCGAAGGTGCGCACCATGCAGATCATCCGCGAGCTGGAAAACAGCGCGCGCCGCGCCTACACCGGCAGTCTCGGCTACCTCAACCGCGACGGCACGCTGGACCTCAACATCCTGATCCGCACCTTCATGCAGCAGGGGCAGCAGCTGCGCTTCCGCGCCGGCGGCGGCATCGTCGCCGATTCCGACCCCGAGCGCGAACTGCAGGAAACCCGCCACAAGGCGCGCGGCCTGTTGCGCGCGCTGGGCGTGGAACAGGCCTGATGCTGGTCAACGGTGCGCCCGGCGACAGCATCAGCGCCAGCGACCGCGGCCTGGCCTACGGCGACGGCATCTACCGCACGCTGGAAGCACGCCACGGCACACCGCTGCTGTGGCACTGGCAGTGGCAAAGGTTGGCCGCAGACTGCGCCGCGCTGCGCCTGCCGTGTCCGGACGAGGCGCTGCTGCTGCGCGAGATCGCCAGCGTGGCGGCCAGGCTTGAACGCGCGGTGGTCAAGATCGTGCTCACCCGCGGCAGCGGCCAGCGCGGCTACGCGATGCCGGCCGCGTGCAGCCCGACCCGCATCGTCAGCGCCAGCGCCTGGGGCGGTTACCCGCCGGAGAGGGCGCAGCAGGGCATCGTCGCCCGCTGGTGCGACACGCGGCTGGCGATCCAGCCGTGGCTGGCCGGCATCAAGCACCTGAACCGCCTGGAAAACGTGCTGGCGCGCAGCGAATGGACGGACCCGGTCATCGCCGAGGGGCTGATGCTGGACATGGACGGTACGGTGGTGGAGGGCACCATGAGCAACCTGTTCATCGTGCGTGCCGGCGAGCTGATTACCCCGCTGCTGGACCGCTGCGGCGTGTCCGGCGCCATGCGCGCCTGCGTGATCGACACTGCGGCCAACCTTGGCCTGCACGTGCGCGAGGCGCGGCTGTCACCGGATGAGGTCATGGCCGCGGACGAAGCCTTCGTCTGCAACAGCCTGGCCGGCATCTGGCCGCTGCGGCAGCTGGCGGCGCGGCAGTGGCCGCCCGGCGCGCTGACCCGCCGCCTGCAGCAGCTGCTCTGATCAGTCGCCGACCGACACCCGCCATCCTTCCCTGATCTGGACCTTGCCCCACGCCTGTTCGCTGCCATTCCATAGTCTCAGAGCCATCCCGCCAGCGTGCGCCACGCCAGCAGCAGCGCAAAGCCGATCAGCAGCATGCCGCAGGCCTTGTCGACCAGCAACTGCCCGCGCGCGCCCAGCCGCGACAGCAGCCGGCCGCCGCCGTAGGCCAGCAGCAACCACCACAGCGCCGAGCCGGCAAACACGCCCACCACCATCAGCACGCTGTCGGCCAGCGACGGCGTGCGCGCGCCGGCCAGCCCGGCGAAGATGGCGATGAAAGACAGGATGGTCATCGGGTTGGTCAGCGTCAGCGCCAGCGCGCTACCGTAGGCGCGCGGCAGGCTGTGCGCGCCGGCGGC
The DNA here is from genome assembly GCF_014652475.1 of Vogesella alkaliphila. Classification (GTDB taxonomy): domain Bacteria; phylum Pseudomonadota; class Gammaproteobacteria; order Burkholderiales; family Chromobacteriaceae; genus Vogesella; species Vogesella alkaliphila. Next base: position 226,015 of record NZ_BMYW01000001.1, read on the forward strand.
ACGGGCGGCGTGGCTGGCCGCGTCGCGGCGCAGGGTGGCGATGCCCAGGTACAGCAGCAGCACGCAGCCGGCCAGCGCCAGCGGCGTCGCCAGCCGCGTCAGCAGCGCGATCAGCGTGCCGAGGCCGGCGGCGCCGATCGCGGCGTAGATGGCGTCGGCGGTGGCGGCGCCGAGTCCAGTGACAAAGCCGGTGGCCGCACCCTGGCGCAGCGTGCGCTCGATGCACAACAAACCCACCGGCCCGACCGGCGCGGCAATCGCCAGCCCGATGAGGGTGGCCTCGACAAACAGGTGGCTGTCTTGCATGACGTCTGGCTCCTCGATGTGATGCCCTAGTGTGCGACGGCGCCGCCGCGCGCGCCATGACGGATCTTCGCCAGAATGCGATGTCGGGTTTATATTCTTAGGTCAAACAGCAGAAAGGCTTGCAAATGGAAGTGGATGGCAAATCGTGGCTGATCCTGCGGGCGCTGCAGGACAATGCGCGGCAATCGCTGACCGAACTGGCGCAGACGGTGGGCCTGTCGGTGCCGGCGGTGTCGGAGCGGGTGAAACGGCTGGAAGAGGCGGGGGTGATCAGCGGCTACCACGCCGTGGTGGCCCCACTGAAGGCCGGCTTCGCGCTGTCGGCGCTGGTCGGCATCACCGTGCCGCAGCCGGCGAAGAAGGTGCTGCTGGAAAGGTTGGCCGCAATGGCGGAAGTACAGGAGTGCCACCACGTGACCGGTGTCGATTCCTACGTCTTTCGCGTGCTGGCGCGCGACGTGTCGCACCTGGAGCTGCTGGTGTCGCGGCTGAACGATCTGGGCGAGACGCGCACCAGCATCATCCTGTCGACCCCGCTCAGCAACCGCCCGGTGCTGCCGCCGCGTTAAGGGGCTGCCGGGCGTGGCAGGCGGAAGTGCAGCAGCGCGCAGGTCTCGCCGCTGCTCGTTTGCCGTGCCTCGACAGCGTGCACCTGGAATCCCAGCTGCGGATAAAACAGCAGGCCGGCGGTGTTGTGGTTGAAGCAGGAGACGGTGACCTCGCTGGCCGCGTAGTGCTGCCACGCCAGCTGGCACATCTGCCCGATCAGGAAGCGACCGACACCGCGACCTCGCTGCGCCGGCGCAACCAGTACATTACCGATGGCGCAGCTGCCGCCGTGTTCCCAGCGATAGAAATTGGCAAAGGCCGCCACCGCGCCGTCGTGTTCGATCACGGTGGCGTGGGTGCGCTGGGCAATCGCTGCGGCCAACTGTGTTACGTCCAGCGGATAGTGCGCCTTGGGGTAGGCGAAAAACAGCTCCTCGGCACTGGTGGCGAAGCGGCAGATGTGGGGCAGGTCGGCGGTTTGAACGGGGCGGCTGAACATGGGGGCACGGGCAGGGTTGGCACAATGCTCATGATAACGTAATTGCCGGGGACGGTTTACGTTCCGCCCCTCAGCCCAGCCTCTGCCGCAGCCAGCGGCTGAAGCTCTCCACTCCCCACGACAGCAGCAGCATGGCCAGGATCAGCGTGGCGGCGTTGGACAGCTGGAACAGCGACAGCGCCAGATACAGCTGCTGGCCGAGGCCGCCGGCGCCGACCAGGCCCAGGATGGCGGCGATGCGGATATTGTTTTCCCAGCGGTACAGGGTGTAGGCCAGCCACTGCGGCAGCGCCTGCGGCAGCAGGCCGTAGCACAAGCAGGCCAGGCGGCCGGCGCCGCTGTGGCGCAGCGCGGCCTCCGCATCCGGAGGCGTGTTTTCCAGCGTCTGCGCGAACAGCCGGCCCAGCACACCGCTGGTGTGCACCGCCAGTGCCAGCACGCCGGCGGCCGGGCCGAGGCCCAGCGCCAGCACCGCCAGCGCGCCCCACAGCAGATCCGGCGTGCCGCGCAGGAAATTGAGCAGCAACTGCACCGGCGCGCGCAGCCAGCGCGGGCCGCGGTTGCTGGCCGGTAGCGCCAGCAGCGCGCCGCCGATGAAGGCCAGTGCGCTGCCCAGCGCCGAGACCAGCAGCGTTTCCAGCACGCCGCTGCCGACCTGGACGAGGAAGTCTCCGCGCAAGGTTGGCCGCAGGAATTCCTGGGCGAAGCGCCACAGCCCGGCGACATCGAACGGCGCCTCGCGCCATTGCGGCCACAGCCACAGCAGCGACAGTGCCAGCAGCGACAGCGTGCCGGTGGCCAGCGCGGCGCCGCCGGCGCGGCTGTGGATGGCGGCGCGGCTGACGCGGCTGACGCCTTCGGTCAGCGCCACCAGCGCGGCGAACAGCAGCAGCAGGCTGCCGACCTCGCCGCCGTTCAGCATCCGCAGCGAGGTATCCAGCAGCAGGCCGAGGCCGCCGGCGCCGACGAAGCCCATCACCGCCGAGGCGCGGATCGCGCATTCCCAGCGGTAGACGCTGTAGCTGATCAGCTCGGTCGCCGCCTGCGGCAGCAGCGCGTAGCCGAACACCGCCAGCCGCGACGCCCCGCTGGCGGCCAGCGCCGCCGCGGCCTCGCGCGGCTGCGATTCCAGGATTTCGGCGTAGACCTTGCCCAGCATGCCGCCGTAGGCCAGTCCCAGCGCCAGCACCGCCGGCAGGCTGCCCAGCCCGGCGGCACGCACCAGCAGCAGCGCCCACACCAGGTCCGGCACGCCGCGCAGCACGATCAGCATGGCGCGCAGCAGACGTTGCAAGGCCTGCCAGGGGCGGGCCGGCGCCTCGCCGCACAGCGTGTCGCGGTCCAGCGCGCGGCTGGTCAGCAGCGCTAGCGGCAGGCCGAGCAGCACCGCCAGCGCGAGGCCGCTGCTGGCAATCGCCAGCGTGGTGGCGGTTTCGCGCAGCATGTCGTGCAGGAAGGTGCCGTCGGTGCTGGGCGGGAAGAAGTCGGCGACAAAGCGCCACAGCGTGCCGGCGGTGTCGCCATCGGCCAGCAGCAGCGGGTTGAAGCCGGTGTAGGCCATCGCCGCCAGCAGCAACAGCGGCGTGGCGATGAGGCCGGCCAGTCGCGACGCGCGGGCCGGGTCGTGCAGGCTGTTGCTTAGCATGGCGCGATCCGGATGCCGCTGCCCAGCGCCGGCTCGTCGGCGATGGCCGGCTGTTCGCCGGCGTACAGCGCCGCCAGCAGCGGCGGGGTGACCTGGGCGCGCGGCAGGTCGAAGGCGATGCGGCCGTCACGCAGGCCGATCAGGCGCGGGAAGTGGGCCAGCGCCAGCTCGACCGAGTGCAGGCTGACCAGCAGCGTGGCACCGCGCTGACGGGCGTCGGCGCATAGCAGCGCCACGGTGTCGTCGGCCAGGCGCGGGTCGAGCGCCGACACCGGCTCGTCGGCCAGCAACAGCTCCGGCTGCTGGTACAGCACGCGGGCGATGCCGACGCGCTGGCGCTGGCCGCCGGACAGGCGGTCGCAGCGCTGCCACAGCTTGTCGCCCAGCTGCACCCGTTGCAGTGCGTCGCGGATGGCGGCGACATCCTGCGGCCACAGCAGGCGGCGCAGTGCGGCCAACGTTGACAGCCGGCCCAGCTGGCCGGCGCCCACGGCGGTGACCACCCGCTGCAGCGCCGGCAGCGGTGGATGCTGGTACACGCTGCCGATGCGGCTGCGCAGCCGGCGCAGTGCCGGCGCGCGCAGCTGCCACGGATCCTCGCCCAGCAGCTGTATGCTGCCGCCGTCGGGACGGTGGCAGCTATTGGCGAGCAGCAGCAGCGACGACTTGCCGGCGCCGGACGGACCAATCAGCGCCACCTGCTCGCCCTGCGCCAGCTGCAGCGTGAGCGGCTGCAGGATGCGGTGGCCGTTAAGGCTCAGGCTGGCCGCGTCAAAACGCAGACTCATTGCAGCAGGCCGGCTTCCTTGGCGGCGGCTTCGATGCCCTTGTAGTTGGCGGCCTTGGTCGGGATGAAACGGCTGGCGCGTTGCAGATCGAGGATGGCCTTGTGCTCAGGGTTGGCCGCGTTCAGCTTCAGGAACGCCTGCTGGATTTTCTGCTGCAGTTTTTTATCCAGGCTGCCGCGTACCGTCCAGTTGTAGTCGAAGTACGGCGGGGTGGTGCCCAGCAGCTTGACCTTGCTCTGGTCGACCTTGCCGGCCTCGACCAGCTTGTCCCACACCGAGGCGTTCAGCACGCCGGCGTCGACCTTGCCGGAGGAGACCCAGGCCACGGTGGCGTCATGCGCGCCGGAGTAGCCGACGCTCTTGAAGAAGGCTTCCGGCTTGATGTGCTGCTTTTGCAGGAAGTAGCGCGGCATCAGGTGGCCGGAGGTGGACGAGGCGGAGCCGAAGGCAAAGCTCTTGCCCTTCAGCTGCTGCAGCTTGCTGATGCCGCTGTCGGCATTGACGATGTACTTGGAGGTGAAGCGCGAGTCTTCCTCGCGCTGCACCAGCGGCACCACCTTGCCGCGCTGGCTGGCCTGCACGAAGGTGAAGCCGCCCAGCCACGCCATGTCGATCTGGTCGGCGTTGAGCGCGGTGACCACCGCGGCGTAGTCGCTGACCGGTACGAACTGCACCTTCATGCCCAGCTCTTTTTCCAGGTACTGGCCCAGCGGCGCGAACTTGCGCTGCAGCTCGGTCGGGGCTTCGTCCGGAATGGCGGAGACTTTCAGCAGCGCTTCGGCGTGGGACAGGGTGGCGGCGGCCAGCAGCAGGCCTGCCACGGACAGTTTGGCAATGTTCATGAACGGATCATCCTTCGGGTTGGGCGGGCAACAAGCCGCCACCATCAAAAAAGCAGTCGCGCGGACTGCTCGGGGCAGGCGGACGATAAGCCGCCAGAGTGGCCGTATTTTATGCCGGATCGGCGCGCGCGCCTAATCGCGACAGCATAAAAAGGCGCCGCCGCCGGGGAATCCTGGCGGCGGGGGCGCTTGCGGCCAACCTTGCGGCGGGCAAGGTCATGGAGGGGGCTGTTCACTCGACGCGGTAGCGGATCCAGCCGCGTGCCTGCAGGCAGCTGCGGTACAGGTCGTCGCGCGCGCGCTCGTTGATGTCGTAGCTCTCGGTTTCGGCGTCCTGCCAGTACGGCAGCGTGCGGCTGCAGCGGGTGCCGGCGGGCGAGCAGAACCAGGACGGGCCGAAGCGCGGCGCCCGGGTGACGCGCTCGCCGGCCAGCGGCGGGAAGGCCTGCGCCGCTTCCTTCTTGCACTGGAAGCTGTCTTCGTCGAAGTTGGCGTCGTAGCGGGTGGCGTGGCGCCACTGGTAGGTGGCGCAGGCGCCGAGCAGCAGCGCCGCCGCCACGCCGAGCAGAACGGATTTCATGCTCGCTCCTCCTTGCCGCCAGGGGCGGCTCAGTGTTGCCGCACCGCGTTGCGCCTCGCGGCCCAGCGGTACAGCCCGAGGCCGGCGACGATCATCGGCACGCTCAGCCACTGCCCCATGCTGATGATGTCGGACTGGCCGAAGATGCCGGCGTCCGGGGTGCGGAAGAATTCGGCGATGAAGCGGAAACTGCCGTAGCCGATCAGGAACACCGCCGACACCTGGCCCAGCGGCCGGCGCCGCGCCGAGAACAGCCACAGGATCACGAACAGCGCGAGGCCTTCCAGCGCCGCCTGGTACAGCTGCGACGGGTGGCGCGGCATGGCGTCGACGTGCGGGAAGATCATCGCCCACGGCAGGTCGTGGCTGGCGATGCGGCCCCACAGCTCGCCGTTGATGAAGTTGCCGATGCGCCCGGCGGCGAGGCCGGTCGGCACCAGCGGTGCCACGAAGTCGCTGATCTGCCAGAAGCTGACGCCTTTCTTGCGCGCGAACAGCAGCATCGCCGCCAGCACGCCGAGAAAGCCGCCGTGGAAGCTCATGCCGCCTTTCCACACCATCAGGATCTCGGCCGGGTGCGCCAGGTAGTAGCCGGGCTGGTAGAACAGCACCTCGCCCAGCCGCCCGCCTGCGATGACGCCGAGCACCGCCCAGGTCAGGAAATCGTCGAGATCCTTGCCGCTCCAGCCGCAATCCGGCTGCTGTTTGATGCGGACATGGCCCAGCCACAGGAACAGGCCGAAGCCGACGAGGTACATCAGGCCGTACCAGTGGATGGCCAGCGGGCCGAGCTGGATGGCGACAGGGTCAAACTGGGGATGGATCAGCATTTGTCAGGTATGGGCGTTTGCGGTAAAAGGATAGGGATAAATTATACGGAAAGCGTTACCGGACGTCGCGCGGCTACCCGCAGTGCGACGCCTTATGTGTAGAACATGCCGGCACCCGCAAGTTCTACCGGCCGGGCAATATCCCGTCCGGCCCGCGACGCGCCGCCAGATCAAAGCGACAAAGCCATTACTGCATTCAAGGACACATCATGCCTCAATACCGTTCCAAGACCTCGACTTCCGGCCGCAACATGGCGGGTGCCCGCGCCCTGTGGCGCGCCACCGGCATGAAGGACGAGGACTTCCAGAAGCCCATCATCGCCATCGCCAACTCCTTCACCCAGTTCGTGCCCGGCCACGTGCACCTGCATAACATGGGTCAGCTGGTGGCGCGCGAGATCGAAAAAGCCGGCGGCGTGGCCAAGGAATTCAACACCATCGCCGTCGACGACGGTATCGCCATGGGCCACGGCGGCATGCTGTACTCGCTGCCAAGCCGCGACCTGATCGCCGACAGCGTGGAGTACATGGTCAACGCCCACTGCGCCGACGCGCTGGTGTGCATCTCCAACTGCGACAAGATCACCCCTGGCATGCTGATGGCCGCGCTGCGCCTGAACATCCCGGTGGTGTTCGTGTCCGGCGGCCCGATGGAGGCCGGCAAGGTCAACTGGCGCGGCACCGAGCGCAAGCTGGACCTGGTCGACGCCATGGTCGAGGCCGCCAACAGCGCGATCTCCAACGAGGACGTGGACAAGGTGGAGCGCTCCGCCTGTCCGACTTGCGGCTCCTGCTCCGGCATGTTTACCGCCAACTCGATGAACTGCCTGACCGAGGCACTGGGGCTGTCGCTGCCTGGCAACGGCTCGATGCTGGCGACCCATGCGGATCGGAAAGAGCTGTTCCTGCGCGCCGGCCGCCTGATCGTGGACATCACCAAGCGCCACTACGAGCAGGATGACTTCAGCGTGCTGCCGCGCAGCATCGCCACCAAGGCCGCGTTCGAGAACGCGATGAGCCTGGACGTGGCGATGGGCGGCTCCACCAACACCGTGCTGCACCTGCTGGCCGCCGCCAGCGAGGCCGGTGTCGACTTCAAGATGACCGACATCGACCGCATCTCGCGTAGCGTGCCCTGCCTGTCCAAGGTGGCGCCGGCGACGCAGAAGTACCACATGGAAGACGTGCACCGCGCCGGTGGCGTGGTCGCCATCCTGTCCGAGCTGGACCGCGCCGGCCTGATCCACCGCGAGGTGCCGACCATCCACAGCACCACCCTGGGCGCCGGTCTGGAGGCCTGGGACATCCGCCGCCACGGCGAAGACAGCGAGGTGCACCGCTTCTACCGCGCCGCACCGGGCGGCGTGCCGACCACCATCGCTTTCAGCCAGAGCATGCGCTACCCGTCGCTGGACGACGACCGCGCCGAGGGCTGCATCCGTGACAAGGAACACGCGTACTCGCAGGACGGCGGCCTTGCCGTGCTGTACGGCAACATCGCCGAGCGCGGCTGCATCGTGAAGACCGCCGGCGTCGACGACTCCATCCTCAAGTTCACCGGCCGCGCCCGCGTGTTCGAAAGCCAGGACGACGCGGTGGCGGCGATTCTGGCCGACAAGGTCGTCGCCGGCGACGTGGTGGTGATCCGCTACGAAGGCCCGAAAGGCGGCCCGGGCATGCAGGAAATGCTGTACCCGACCTCGTACCTGAAGTCCAAGGGCCTGGGCAAGGCGTGCGCGCTGCTGACCGACGGCCGTTTCTCCGGCGGGACCTCCGGCCTGTCCATCGGCCACGTGTCGCCGGAAGCGGCGGAAGGCGGCGCCATCGGCCTGGTGGAAGAGGGCGATACCATCGAGATCGACATCCCCAACCGCGGCATCCGCCTGGCGGTGTCCGACGAAACCCTGGCCGCACGCCGCGCGGCGCAGGAAGCACGTGGCGCGCAGGCGTGGAAACCGCTAGACCGCCAGCGCGTGGTCAGCCCGGCGCTGCGCGCCTATGCCGCGATGACCACCAGTGCCGACACCGGCGCGGTGCGCGACGTGTCGCAGGTGGAACGCAAGTAAGCCACTCCACCGTTGCGGCCAACCCTGGCCGCATCCGCCACAACGGCAGCCCCCGCGGGCTGCCGTTTTTCATGGCCGTCGCGGCGCTGGTTACGATTTGTCACAGTTTGCCGGGCGCGCTGCCGCTACCATGCGGTCACCACCTGCTTAAACAGACAATCGTTGTTTTTGATCGTATTTCGATACAAAAGCGGACAGTCTGCGCCGCTTCGGACGCTTGTGTCATGAACCGGTAAGCAGCGTGGCAGGGCGGGTGCCGGTACCGGGTGTTGAGGTACGGGCGGCCAGCCCGCGACAGACGGCACGACCATATCCATAACAAGCAGCGGCAAAAAAAACACGCTGCACACGGCAACGAAGAGCAAACAGCAAACGGGAGAGATGGATGTTCAAGACGGTAAAGGCCCAATTCATGGCCATGGTGGGCGCGGCGGCCATCGGCATCGTGCTGATGACGATCTGGGCGCTGTTCAACCTTGGCCAGACCCTGACCGAGCAGGCGGTACGCGATACCCGCCAGCTGGCGCAAAGCGCGGCGAGGCTGGTGGAAAGTTACGAGGCGCAGGCGGCGACGCTGGGCGAGGACGAGGCGCGGCGGCGGGCGATGGCCGCGGTGATGGCGATGCGCTTCGGCGAGGACGGTTACTTCTTCGTCACCGACGAGCGCTTCACCTATCTGGGCCACCCGATCCGCCGCAACCTGGTCGGCACCAGCATGACGACGCAGGTCGACCCCAATGGCGTCAATCTCGGTGAAGCCTTCCGCCTGGCGCTGGCCGGCGGCGGCGTGGCCGAGTACCACTGGGCCAAGCCCGGCTTTGCGCAGCCGGTGGGCAAGATCGCGGTGGTCGAGAAAACGGCGCGCTGGGGCTGGGTGATCGGCACCGGCATCTACGTCGACCATATCGACAACGCGGTGTGGCGGCAGGCGCTGTTCCTCGGCGCCGGCCTGGTCGGCCTGTTGCTGCTGCTCCTGGCCATCGGTTACGTCATCGGTCGCCGCCTGGTCGGCCAGCTCGGCGGCGAGCCGGCCTACGCGGTGGAGGTGGTGGCGGCGATTTCCGCCGGGCGGCTGGATACTGCGGTCGATGTCCGCCAGGCCGAGCAGGGCAGCTTGCTGGCCAGCATCGCCGACATGCAGCAGCACCTGCGCGACATGGTGGGGCAGGTGATCACCAATGCCGACTACCTGGTGTCGGTGGCCGACGGGCTGATGGACAACGTCGACCGCGTCGCCGCCGGTTCCGACCGCCAGAGCGGGGCCGCCACCGCGATGGCGGCATCGGTGGAGCAGATGACAGTCGGCATCAACCATATCGCCGCCAACGCCGAGCACGCGCACGAGCTGGGGCGCAATTCCGGCCAGCTGTCGCGTGACGGCGCGGCGGTGGTGCGCAAGGCGGTGGACGAGATGCGGGTGATCAGCGACGTGGTCGGCACCGCCTCGCAAAGCCTGCAGCGGCTGGTGGAGGACGTCGGCAATATCTCCTCCATCGTCGGCGTGATCCGCGATGTCGCCGACCAGACCAACCTGCTGGCGCTGAACGCGGCGATCGAGGCCGCGCGCGCCGGCGAGCTGGGCCGCGGCTTTGCCGTGGTCGCCGACGAGGTACGCAAGCTGGCGGAGCGCACCGCGCAGGCCACCGGCGACATCGTCGACAAGATCGAGCAGATCCGCCGCCTGTCGGCCGATACCAGCCAGGCGATGGTGGAGACGGTGGAACGCGTTGCCGCCGGCCGTGCGCTGGCGGACGAGGGCGGCGACGCCATCGCCAGCATCGAGCAGGCGTCGGCGGCGGTGCTGCGCGCGGTGGAAGACATCTCGCTGGCGCTGAAGGAGCAGAGCGTGGCCAGCAACGACATCGCCGTCAACGTCGAGGGCATCGCCGGGAGCGCCAGCGACAACGCTGCTGCCGCGCGTGCCGCCGCCGACGCGACGCAGAGCATGCACGGCCTCGCCGGCGAGCTGCACCAGTCGGTGACCAGGTTCCACCTCGGTTAGGCGCCGCCTGTTCGTGCCCGCCGCTGGCCACGCCGGCGGCGGCTGCCACCGGCGCGGCCTGCGGCCAACCTTGGCAGCGGCCGGGGAGTGTGTTCTCCTTGCGCCTTTGCCGCCGGAGCTACCGATGATCCCTCCTTCCCCGCTTGACGCCGCGCTGGCGCAGTATTTCGGTTTTGACGGCTTCCGCGACGGCCAGCGCGAGGTGGTGCAGGCGCTGCTGGACGGTCATTCCGCGATGGCGATCTTCCCCACCGGCTCCGGCAAGTCGCTGTGCTACCAGCTGGCGGCGACGCAGCTGCCGCACCTGACGCTGGTGATCTCGCCGCTGCTGGCGCTGATGCGCGACCAGCTGGCCTTCCTGCAGCAGAAGGGTATCGCCGCGGCGGCCATCGACTCCAGCCAGAGCCGCGACGAGGCGCAGCAGGTGATGGCCGACGTGCGCGCCGGGCGTATCAAGGTGCTGATGGTGTCGGTGGAGCGCCTGAAGAACGAGCGCTTCCGCCGCTTTATCGCCGAGGTGCCGCTGTCGCTGCTGGTGGTGGACGAGGCGCACTGCATCTCGGAGTGGGGCCACAACTTCCGCCCCGATTACCTGAAGTTGCCGCAGTACCGCCGGCAGCTGGCCATCCCGCAGGTGCTGCTGCTGACCGCCACCGCCACCCCGGCGGTGATGCAGGACATGGCGCGCCGTTTCGACATCGCGCCCGAACACATCACCGTCACCGGCTTCTACCGCCCCAACCTGCACCTGCACGTGCGCGCGGTGGCGCAGGCGGACAAGGACGCGATGCTGCTGAAGCTGCTGGCGCGCACGCCGGGCGCCGCCTGCGTGGTGTACGTCACCCAGCAGCAGACCGCGGAAACGTTGGCCGCACGGCTGCAGGCGCAGGGCGTCGGTGCCGCCGCCTACCACGCCGGGCTGGACAGTGCGCTGCGCGAGCAGATCCAGGACGAGTTCATGGGCGGCGACACGCCGGTGATCGTCGCGACCATCGCCTTCGGGATGGGCATCGACAAGGGCAATATCCGCCAGGTGATCCACTACGACCTGCCCAAATCGGTGGAAAACTACAGCCAGGAAATCGGCCGCGCCGGCCGCGACGGCGAGGTGTCGCTGTGCACGCTGCTGGGCAACCGCGACGGCCTGCACGTGCTGGAGAACTTCGTCTACGGCGACACGCCGCAGCAGGCGGCCATCGAACTGGTGTTGCAGCGCATCCGCAACGAGGCGCAGCACGGGCAGTGGGAGATGACGCTGTACGGGCTGTCGGCGGACAGCAATATCCGCCAGCTGCCGCTGAAGACGCTGCTGGTGTATCTGGAGGTGCAGGGCGTGCTGCAGGCGCAGTACAGCTACTACAGCGAGTACCGCTTCCAGCTGCGCGAGGACGAAGATGCGCTGCTGGCGCACTTCAAGGACGAGCGCCGCGAGTTCGTCGCCGCGCTGCTGGCGCACAGCAAGCTCGGGCGCAGCTGGTACGCGTTCGACTTCGACAGCTTCCTGCAGGCCTTCCCCGGCCAGCGCCAGCGCGCGGTGACGGCGCTGGAATTCATGGACGAGCGCGGCTGGCTGACGCTGGAAAGCAAGCAGATGACCGAGGTGTACGCGGTGAACGACGCCGCCTTCGATGTCGCCACGCTGGCCGCCAGCCTCTATCGCCAGTTCCAGGCGCGCGAGGACAGCGAGCTGGCGCGCCTGCAGCAGATGCTGCGCCTGTTCGAAACGGAAAGCTGCCTGAGTTTCGCGCTGGCCAGCTACTTCGGCGACAGCGCCGCGCCGCGCGAGTGCGGCCATTGCCTGGTGTGCCGCGGCAAGCCGGCGCGACTGCCGGCGGCGCCGGAACAGGCCGCGCTGGACGCCGCCACGTTGCACGGCGCGCTGGCGGCGCTGCACGACAAGCTGGGTGCGACCGCGGAGGCGCATCTGGCGGCCTGTTTCCTGTGCGGCATCACCCTGCCGCGGCTGACGGCGCTGCGCGCGGCGCGGCTGCCCGGCTTCGGCCGCTTCGCCGGCTATCCGTTTGCCCGCGTGCGCGCGCTGTTGTCGGTGGGGATGGCGTAAGGGGAAGGCGCTGCGGCCAACGTTGGCCGCAAGGTCTGGATGTTCATCAGTAGAAGCCGAGCGCGCCCAGCAGGCTGAAGATCAGCACGAAGCAGGTGATGCCGGTCAGCAGCAGGTTGGTCTGCTTTTCCTTGTGCAGCGAGGTCTCCAGCGAGCGCTCCTGCGACTGCAGGCTGTGCAGCTTGTGCTGCAGCTCGGCGCGCTCCTCGTCGTGGCGCGACAGCGTGCTCAGCAGCGCGTTGAGCGACACCTCGGTCACCTTGGCGGTATCCCAGCCGCTGATCAGCTGCCGCACCCGGGCCTTGTGGTAGCGGCCGTGCACCTGGGTGCTGTCGTCCCACTCGAAATCGAAGCCGTGTGCCGCCAGCCGGCTGTTGCGGTGCGTGCGCGCCTCTTCGCCCTCCGCCTCCGGCGCCGGCAGCACGCTGGGCAGCACGCGGTAGTCCGGGTAGCGCTGTTTCAGCCAGTTGATGGCCTGCGAGTAGGCGTAGCCGGACAGGCCGAGGCCAGCGATCTCCGGGCTGAGGCTGAAGCCGGACTTCGGCCCGAACGACACCGTGTGCGACGGGTGATCGACCGTCACCTGCAGGCAGTTGCGGGTGTTCATCCACTCGGACGCCTCGCCGCGCATGGGCTGCCACTGACTACCCTCGGCGCGGGCGAAGGTGACGAACTGGATGCGGAAAAAATCGGACTGGAAGGTATGGCCGCTGCTGATGCGGCTGAACAGGTAGATCGGCACCCCCTCGTCGAGCAGTGCGATCAGCTGCTCCGCCTGCGGCGTGCTGCGCCCGGCAAGATGGCTCTCGTCCTCCGGCGACGGCAATGGGATTGCTTCCGGCTCGCTGGCGGCTTTGTCGATTTTCGGTGGCGTTTTCAGGCTTCGGCTGGACATGGCGGCATGGTTTCAATCGTGCGTGGCGGCTAGCGTACACCATTGGCTGTTGTACGTCAGGAAACGACGGGGGGCATCGCCATCGTTGTCTTCGTCAGCGGCCGGCGGCTTCTCCTGCGCCAGCATGGCGGCAATCGGCCACCAGTGCCCGGTCGCATTGTCTCTAAAGATGGGGGGCTCTCCGTAACTCGCAGAGAGCGGTCTCGGTCCGAGTGGCCGGATTGGGCTATATCTTGGTCAGTAGCCAAAGAAACTTCCGGTTGCGAGGGGCTTCCTTGGCACGATGAACCAGATCGGGAGGGCATGGGGTCATGTTCAACAAGGATCGTTTTATCCAGGATTGTTTGAGCGCCATTTCCGAGGGGCATGAGGCGATTGGTGAGCTGGTGGCCGAAGCGGTTTCGGATAGAGCCGGGATGATGGCCGAGCTTGGCGAGCCGGAACATGCCGGACTGACGCCGCTATTCAGATCGCCTGATCTCACCGTCATCAGCTTTGTGTGGGCGCCGTGCATGAGCCTGATGCCGCACAATCACCAGATGTTTTCGGTTGTCGGTATCTACACAGGGCGCGAGGACAATGTCTTCTGGAAACGCTCGGGAGCCACGATCGCGGCAGTCGGTGCCAAGTCGCTGGGTGCCGGCGATGTAGCGACGCTCGACCGCGATGTCATCCACTCGGTGCTGAATCCGATAGGGAAGATGACTTGTGCGATACACGTTTATGGCGGTGATTTCTTCGCGCCCCCCGTGCCGCGAAGTGAATGGGACCACGAAACGCTCATCGAACAGCCTTGGAACGTTGAGCACGCAAAGTCACTGTTCCGGGAGGCCGAGGCGCGCTTTCGTGCGAGCCTCGGTTAGTAGGGAGGAGGTCAATTCAAGCCGCCTTGCTCTAATTGCGGCCAACCTTTGTGCGCCGGCCAAGCCCAAGCAGCACCGCAATGAAAAATGGCTGCTTCCGTAAGCGGAAGCAGCCATTTGCTCTTTCAGACCAGCCGGCTCGTCACACCGGCCAAGCCTGACGTGATGCTTACGCCAGATCGAAACGGTCTAGGTTCATCACCTTGCTCCACGCCGCCACGAAGTCGTTGACGAACTTCGGCTGCGCGTCGCTGCAGGCGTACACCTCCGCCAGTGCCCGCAGCTGCGAGTTGGAGCCGAACACCAGGTCCACGGTGGTGGCGGTCCACTTCGGCGCGCCGCTGGCGCGGTCGCGGCCTTCCAGTACGCCGTCGGTGGCGGACTTCTGCCACTTGGTGCCCATGTCGAGCAGGTTGACGAAGAAGTCGTTGCTCAGGACCCCGGGGCGCTGGGTGAACACGCCGTGCGGTGTCTGGCCGGCGTTGGCGCCCAGCACGCGCAGGCCGCCGATCAGGACCGTCATTTCCGGCGCGCTCAGCGTCAGCAGCTGCGCCTTGTCGATCAGCAGTTCGGCGGCGGCGCCCTCCAGCCCCGGCTGCACGTAGTTGCGGAAGCCGTCCGCGCGCGGTTCCAGCACCGCGAACGAGGCGACGTCGGTCTGGTCCTGGGTGGCGTCGGTGCGTCCCGGTGCAAACGGCACGGTCACCTGCTGGCCGGCCTGCTTGGCCGCAGCCTCGATGGCGGCACCACCGGCCAGCACGATCAGGTCGGCCAGCGAGATCTTCTTGCCGCCGGCGGCGCCGGCGTTGAAGTCCTGCTGGATCGCGGCCAACGTTTGCAGCACCTGCGCCAGTTGCGCCGGCTGGTTGACGGCCCAGTCCTTCTGCGGTGCCAGGCGGATGCGGGCGCCGTTGGCGCCGCCGCGCTTGTCACTGCCACGGAAGGTGGCGGCGGCGGCCCAGGCGGTGCCGACCAGTTGCGCCGTGCTCAGGCCGGAGGCGAGTACCTTGGCCTTCAGTGCGGCGATGTCCTGCGCGTCGACCAGCGGGTGGTTCACCGCCGGCACCGGGTCCTGCCAGATCAGTTCTTCTGCCGGCACCAGCTTGCCGAGGTAGCGGGCGCGCGGGCCCATGTCGCGGTGGGTGAGCTTGAACCAGGCGCGGGCGAAGGCATCGGCGAAGGCCTGCGGGTCCCGGTGGAAGCGGCGCGCGATCGGCTCGTAGATCGGGTCGAAGCGCAGCGACAGGTCGGCGGTGGTCATCATCGGCGGGTGCTTCTTGCTCGGGTCGTGCGCGTCCGGAATCATGTCTTCCGGCTTCACGTCCTTGGCCACCCACTGGAACGCGCCGGCCGGGCTCTTGGTCAGCTCCCACTCGTAGCCGAACAGGGTGTCGAGGTAGCCGTGGTCCCAGGTGGTGGGGTGGGGTTTCCACGCGCCCTCGATGCCGCTGGTGATGGCGTGCTCGCCCTTGCCGCTGCCGAACTGGTTGACCCAGCCCAGGCCCATTTCCTCGATCGGCGCGCCTTCCGGTTCCGGGCCGACCAGGGCCGGATCGCCGGCGCCGTGCGCCTTGCCGAAGGTGTGGCCGCCGGCCACCAGCGCCACGGTTTCCTCGTCGTTCATCGCCATGCGGGCGAAGGTCTCGCGCACGTCACGGCCGGAGGCGACCGGGTCCGGGTTGCCGTTGGGGCCTTGCGGGTTCACGTAGATCAGGCCCATCTGCACCGCGGCCAGCGGGTTGGCCAGCTCGCGGTCGCCGCTGTAGCGATTGTCGCCCAGCCAGGTGCTCTCCGGCCCCCAGTAGATGTCTTCTTCCGGCGCCCAGATGTCCTCGCGGCCGCCGCCGAAGCCGAAGGTCTTGAAGCCCATCGATTCCAGCGCCACGTTGCCGGCGAGGATGAACAGGTCGGCCCACGACAGCTTGCGACCGTATTTCTGCTTGACCGGCCACAGCAGGCGGCGTGCCTTGTCGAGGTTGCCGTTGTCCGGCCAGCTGTTGAGCGGGGCAAAGCGCTGGTTGCCGGTGCCGGCGCCGCCGCGGCCGTCGGCGATGCGGTAGGTGCCGGCGGCGTGCCAGGCCATGCGGATCATCAGGCCGCCGTAGTGGCCCCAGTCCGCCGGCCACCAGTCCTGCGAGTCGGTCATCAGCGCGTGCAGGTCCTTGATCACGGCGTCCAGGTCCAGGGTCTTGAATTCGGCGGCGTAGTCGAACGCCTCGCCCATCGGGTCGGACTCGGCGCCGTGCTGGTGCAGGATGCCGAGCTTGAGCTGGTTCGGCCACCAGTCCGCGTTAGAGGGGCCGCCGGCTACGGTGTGCGGGGCGGCGCTGCCCGAGAACGGGCACTTGGCTTCTGTCGACATGGTTCTCTCCTGTTGATTTTGATGGCCGGCGGATTGCGCGCGCTGGCGCGTCCGTTGCGGCGTGTCCGGATTAATTCGAGTGTTCGGGATGAACGGCGTGGCCGGCGGCGGCCCGGTACGGGCCATGCCGCGTGTTGCGGCCAACGTTGCGGTTTACTGCATCCACACCAGGTTGGCCCACAGGTCGTCGAGGGTGATGTGTTGGCGGAAGAAACGTTTCATGGTGTGGCTCCTTGCAGATCGCTTGCAAATCAGTTGATGACTGGATTATGGATACCGGTTGTGCATTTGTTAAATTGATTGTTATTCTTGATGTATTAGTTTTTTGCTATTCATCTGCCATGCCGCACGCATCGGGTGCGGTTTGCGCCGCGCTGGTGCATGCGCCATGTCGTGGTGATTCTTTTTATAGCGGCAAAGTGGCGAAATGGCAGTGCCGGCGGTGCTTTTTGCTGGCACGGCAATTGCTGAATACTCGGCGAGGGTAGCCGTGGTGGCTGCGCCTCGCTTGAGAGTCTGTCCCGTTGCTTCGGTCTGCATCATTCAAGACACGCCCGTTCCCGCCTTGGGGACGGGCGATTTTTTTTGCGCCGCCCGCGTGCCGCGGCGGTTAAGCAATGCCGCGCAACGCGCTATACTCGCCGCTTCGATCACCGGGGGTGTCTGCCGAGGCAGACTGAGAGAGACCCCAGAACCTGATCTGGGTCATGCCAGCGGAGGGAGCGTGATGCGCGGCCGGTCCGCGTCCCGCTTCTTCTTTTGGTCGGCGCCACTACCAAAAGAGGATGTCTGCAATGTTCAAGAAGACCGTACTGCTGCTGGCCCTGGCCGGCGCCTCCCTGACCACCCTGGCCGCCGAGCTGCGGGTGATGACGCACAGCTCGTTCAGCCTGCCGAAAGAGCGCATCGCCGAGTTCGAGAAACAGAGCGGCGCCAAGCTGGCCATCATCAAGGGCGGCGATGCCGGCGAGATGCTCAACAAGCTGATCCTGACCCGCGCCAATCCGGTGGCCGACGTGGTGTACGGCATCGACAACACCCTGATCGGCAAGGCCAACGCCGCCGGCGTGCTGGAGCCGACCAGCAGCAAGGTTGGCCGCAGCGTGGCCGCGGCCAACCTGCCGGGCGCGGTGGCCATCGACTACGGCTACGTCACCCTCAACATCGACAAGGCCTGGTTTGCCAAGCAGAAGCTGGCGCTGCCGGCGACGCTGGACGACCTGGCCAAGCCGGCCTACAAGGACCTGCTGGTAGTGGAAAACCCGGCGACCTCCAGCCCCGGCCTCGCCTTCCTGCTGGCGACCATCGCCGGCAAGGGCGAGGAGGGCGCCTTCCAGTGGTGGGGCAAGCTGCGCGACAACGGCCTGAAGGTGGCCAAGGGCTGGAGCGAGGCCTACTACACCGACTTCACCCGCAACGGCGGCGCGCGGCCTATCGTGGTCAGCTACGCCACCAGCCCGGCGGCGGAAGTGTTCTACAGCAAGGAAAAACTGGCCGAATCGCCGACCGCCAACCTGGCGCTGAAGGGCGGCGTGTTCATGCAGGTGGAGGGCGTGGCCAGGGTCAAGGGCGGGCAGCAGCCTGCGCTGGCGCAGCAGTTCGTCGATTTCCTGCGCAGCGAGGCGGTGCAAAAAGACCTGCAGACCAGCATGTGGATGTATCCGGCGGTGGCCGGCGTGGCGCTGGCGCCGGTGTTCAAGCACGCCGAGCAGCCGGCCAGCTTCAGCAACCCGGACCTGAAGGCGATGCAGCACAAGACCGCCGCCTGGGTCAGCCGCTGGACGCGGCTGGTGATCAAGAACGCGCCGTGATGCGGCAAGCTGCCGGCGCGCGCCGGCAGCGGGGCGTAGCAAGCAACGGTAACGGCGGCGGCCGTTACCGTTTTCCATTGTCGTGATGCAGAAAGTGTTGTCCTTGTCCGATTTTCGCTGGCTGGCCTTGCCGCCGCTGTCATTCCTGCTGCTGCTGGTCGGGCTGCCCTTGTCGCGCCTGCTGTACGAGGGCGGGCTGGCGTTCAGCCCGGCCTTGCTCAGCGACCCCTATCTGCAGTGGCGCCTCGGCTGGTCGCTGCTGCAGGCGGCGGCCACCTGCGCGCTGACGCTATTACTCGGCCTGCCGCTGGCGTGGGTGCTGGCGCACTTCGAGTTTCTCGGCCGCGCGCTGTTGCTGCGGGTGCTGATGCTGCCCTTCGTGATGCCGACGCTGGTCGCCGGCCTCGGCGTGCTGGCGCTGTTCGGTCCGCACGGCCTCAGCGGGCTGAACCTGCAGGACACGCCGTGGCTGCTCTTGTACGGCAACCTGTTCTACAACCTGCCACTGCTGATCCGCGCCGCGGTGGACGGCTTCGACCACGTGCCGGCCAGCCGGCTGATGGTGGCGCGCACGCTGGGCGCCTCGCGCTGGCGCGCGTTCTGGCGCGTGGAGTGGCCGGTGGTGCGGCCGTGGCTGGCGTCGGCGCTGTGCCTGATCTTCTTGTACTGCTTCTCCGGCTTCGGCCTCGCGTTACTGCTCGGCGGCCAGCGTTACGCCACGGTGGAGGTCGAGATCTACTCGCTGGTCGCTTACGAGTTGAACCTGGCCGATGCCGGCGCGCTGGCGCTGCTGATGCTGCTGCTGGGCGCCGTCATCGCGCTGCTGTACGCGCTGATCGAGCGTCGCCTGGCGCGGCCGGACAAGCGCAGCCCGCCGCTGCGCCAGCCGGTGCAAGGTTGGCCGCAACGGCTGCTGCTCTTGGCCAGCCTGCTGCTGTTGGCGCTGTTCGCCGCCGCGCCGCTGCTGGCGGTGCTCTTGCGCGCGCTGCTGGCCGATGCCGCCGCGTGGCGGGTGCTGCTGCAGGACGACACCCAGCTGGCGCTGGGCAACACGCTGCGCTTCTCGCTGCTGGCGCTGCTGCTGGCGACTCTCCTGGGCCTGCTGCACGGGCTGGCGGCGAGAAGCAGCGCCGGCCTGCGCGCGCTGATGTTCCTGCCCTTCATGGTGTCGCCGGTGTGCGTCGCCTTCGGCCTGCTGCTGGCCTATCCCGCCTACAGCGCGACGCTGGCGCTGCTGGTGGCCGCCTACGCGCTCCTGGCCTACCCGTTTGTCGCCAAGGCGGTGGTCAGCGCCCGCGACGCCTTGCCGGCGGCGCTGCCCAATGCCGCGCGCACGCTGGGCGCGTCGCCGTGGCGCGTGTTCTGGCGCGTCAGCCTGCCGCTGATGCGCCCGGCGCTGCGGCGCGGCATGGCGTTTGCCGCCGCCACCGCCGTCGGCGAATTCGCGGTCAGCCTGTTCCTGTCGCGGCCGGAGTGGCTGACGCTGACCACGCTGATCTACCAGCATCTGGGCCGCCCGGGTGCGGCCAACCTTGAGGCGGCGCTGGTGTTGTCCAGCGTGCTGCTGCTGCTGGCGCTGCTGGCATTCATGGCCATCGAGTGGCCGGAGAAGACCCATGCTCGAACTTCGTGACCTGGCGCTGGCCTTTGCCGGCCGCCGCGTGCTGGACGGCCTGTCACTGCAGGTGGCCGCCGGCGAAACCGTGGCCCTGCTCGGCCCCTCCGGCGAGGGCAAGTCCAGCCTGCTGGCGGTGATCGCCGGCCTGCTACGGCCGCAGCGCGGCCAGGTGTGGCTGGGCGGGTGCGACATCAGCCGCCTGCCGCCGGAGCGGCGCCAGCTGGCGATGATGTTCCAGGACCACGCGCTGTTCCCGCACCTCGACGCCGCGGCCAACGTGGCCTTCGGCCTGCAGGAACGCGGTGTGCCGCGCGCGGCCGCGCGCCAGCGGGCCGAGGCGGCGCTGGCGGCGGTGGGCCTGGCCGGCCGTGGCGCGGCCGCCTGCCACCAGCTGTCCGGCGGCGAGCAGCAGCGGGTGGCGCTGGCGCGGGCGCTGGTCGGCGAGCCGGCGCTGTTCCTGCTCGACGAGCCGTTTTCCAGCCTCGACACCCACCTCAAGCAGCAGCTGATCGACGACCTGCGCCAGCGGCTGTCTAGCCTGGCGGTGCCGACGCTGCTGGTGACGCACGACCGCCACGAGGCGTTCGCGCTGGCCGACCGCGTCGCCATCCTGCAGCACGGGCGGCTGATCCAGGTCGGCACCCCGGGCGAGGTGCTGGCGCGGCCGGCCAGCGCCTGGGTGGCGCGCTTCGTCGGCTTCGACAACGTTGCCGCCGATCACGCGATCCCGCCGGCGGCCTTCCTGCTCGGCGGCGGGCAGCCGCTGCGCACGGTGAAGCTGGTGGAGCCGCGGGTGGAGGGCTGTCGCGTGGTGGTGGCCGGCGACGGCGGCGACTGGGTGCTGTCGCTGTCGGCGCGCGAGCTGGCCACGCAGCCGTATCCGCAGCGCGGCGGCCGGCTGGCGGTGGGTGTCGATCGCGCGGCGCTGCTGCGCTGGTAGCGCTTCTGGCTGATGCCGGGCTTGAGGCGGAACAGGTGCCGGGCGCGGCTTTTGGTGTAAACTGCCACGCCTGTTTCCGGATAATTGCAGAAAGAACGCACCATGAAGCCGCATATTCTCGACACCCTCCACCAAGCCCGCAACGCGCTGGACGCGCTGCTGGCCAATCCGGCGGCGCTGGCTGCCATCGGCGACGCCGGTGATGCGCTGGTGAACGCCTTCCGCCAGGGCAAACGGGTGTTCAGCTGCGGCAACGGCGGCTCGATGTGCGACGCGATGCACTTTGCCGAGGAGCTGTCCGGCCGCTACCGGCTGAACCGCAAGGCGCTGCCGGCGGCCAGCATCAGCGACCCCAGCCACATCAGCTGCGTCGGCAACGACTACGGCTACGAGGCGATCTTCTCGCGCTATCTGGAGGCGCACGCCGGGCAGGGCGACGTGCTGCTGGCGATCAGCACCAGCGGCAGCAGCAAGAACGTGCTGGCGGCGGTGAAGGAGGCGAAGGCGCTGGGCATGGTGGTGGTGGCGCTGACCGGCCGCGCCGGCTCGGTGATCGGCGAGCTGGCCGACATCGACGTCTGCACCCCGGGCGGCCAGTACGCCGACCGCGTGCAGGAGCTGCACATCAAGGTGATCCACATCCTGATCGAGTCGGTGGAACGCGAGCTGTTTCCGGAAAACTACGCCTGATTGTCATCGGCATGAAATATAAAGCCTGCTCGCGAGCAGGCTTTTTTTTATTCAATTGCGACATGGTGTTACAGATTTTTCGCCGTGTTTTTCTGCTGGTATCGCGGCTTTGATCGTTCCGGATTGGCATGAAAGGCGATTTGAGGTGCTTTTTGCCGGGCAAGGCTCGGGGATTGTGCGTTGCAATGGATGAATATCGTCATAAAATTGCTTATTGGCTATGTTTTTGGCAACTAGGTAAAAATACCAATTGCTTAAAGATCGCATTGCAATGGGGCCGGCTTGGCACTAGACATCAACAGTGATGTCATCAGGATCACCCCTGGTGCCGCGCTCAACCCACCGGAGCCACCCCCATGCTGCGCAATCTCACCATTGGTCAGCGTTTAAGTTTTCTGGTCGTCGTCCTGCTCGCCATCGCCGCCTTCCTCGGCGGCTACGGCATGTATACCCAGTCCAGGATTCTTGCCGATTTTTCAACAACCTACCACGACCGCGTGGTGCCGCTGCAGCAGCTGAAGCTGGTGGCGGACGGCTACGCGGTCAGCATCGTCGACGCCGCGCACAAGGTCCGCGCCGGCGCGCTGAACCGCGACGGTTTCCTCGCCAACCTGGATCAGGCCCGCACGCAGATCCGGCAGCAGTGGCAGGCCTACCGCGCCACCGAGCTGACCGCACAGGAGCTGCAGCTGGCGCAGGATGCCGAAACCAGCATGAAGCAGGCGGATCACAGCGTGGATCGCCTGCGCGAACTGGTGGTTGCCGGTGATAACGCGGCATTGCAGATGTTTAATGACACACAGCTGTACCCGGGGCTGGACCCGGTATCCGGGCGCATCTCCGCGCTGATCGACCTGCAGCTGAAGGTGGCGGCACAGGAGTACGCCGCGGCCGAGGCCGACGCCGCCTTCTGCGCGCGGGTGTCGCTGGGGCTGATGCTGCTGGGCATGGTGCTGGGCGCGGCGCTGGGCTACACCATCATCCGCCGCCTGCTGTCGCAGCTGGGCGGCGAGCCGGACGACGTGGTGGCGCTGGCCGGGCACATCGCCAACGGCGACCTCAGCCAGCAGCTGACGGTGCGCAGCGGTGACCGCCACAGCATCGTCGCCTCGATGGCGCAGATGCAGCAGGCGCTGATCGCGCTGGTGCGCAACCTGGATGGCATCGTGGCGCGGCTGACGGTGAACGCGTCCGAACTGGCGGCCGCCTCGGAGCAGGTGGCGGTCAGCGCCGAGGAGCAGACCCGCTCCGCCGCCGCGATGTCCGCCGCGGTGGAGCAGCTGTCGGTGAGCATCGCCTCGGTCAGCGACAATGCCCGCGACGTCGCCGCCGACGCGCAGGCCTCGGGCAGCCTGGCGCAGCAGGGCCAGGGCGTCATCGAGCGCACCGTGTACGCGATCCAGCAGGTGGCGCAGCAGGCGCGCGACGCCAGCGGCCAGGCGGACCTGCTCGGCAACAAGTCGCAGCAGATTGCCAACGTGGTGCAGGTGATCCGCGACGTGGCGGAGCAGACCAACCTGCTGGCGCTGAACGCGGCGATCGAGGCTGCCCGTGCCGGCGAGCAGGGCCGCGGCTTTGCCGTGGTCGCCGACGAGGTGCGCAAGCTGTCGGAGCGCACCGCGCACTCCACCGCCGAGATCAGCAGCATCATCGGCGAGATGCTGGACAACAGCCAGCGGGTGGTGGCCGGCATACACGGCACGGTCGGGCAGATGGAGGACGGCCTGCAGCAGAGCCGGCAGGCGCAGGGTGCGGTGGCCGGCATCGGCGACAACGTTGGCCGCATCAACCACGCCATCGCCGAAATCTCGGTGGCGCTGGTGCAGCAGCAGGCGGCTGGCAGCGGCATCGCCGGCAATGTCGAGCAGGTGGCGCAGATGTCGGAGGAAACGTGCAGCGCCGCGGCGCAGACGGCGGCGTCGGCCGGCCAGCTGGAACAGATGGCGCACGAGCTGAAGGCCGCCATCGACTTCTTCTCGCTGCCTGTCGCCGGCGCGCCGGCACGCGACACGGCGCTCACGCCTTCGCTGGCCGGCCGGCTGCAGCCGGCCTGAGGTCAGGCTAGACAGCAATGCCACAGGCAACACGGCCCCGTTCGGGGCCGTGTTGTTATTGCGACTCAGGCGGCAACGGTTTCCTGCGGCTGGCACACGTCCACCCAGTGGCCGTCGACCACGGTGACCAGCTGAGCCAGGCTGATGCGCACCGCGGTATGCACGTCGCCGGCGGCGGGCAGTACCTCGTCGAAGGCCTGCAGCGAGCTGTCCAGATACACCGGCAAGTCGGTGGCGAGGCCGAACGGGCACACGCCGCCGACCGGGTGCCCGGTCAGCGCCTCCACCTCGGCAGACGGCAGCATGCGGCCCTTGCCGAAGGCTTCCTTGAATTTGCGGTTGTCGATGCGGGCATCGCCGCGCGCCACCAGCAACACCACCCGGCCGTCGCCCAGGCGGAACGCCAGCGTCTTGGCGATGCGTCCCGGCTCGACCCCGTGCGCCTCGGCGGCCAGCGCCACGGTGGCGGTGCTGGTTTCCAGCTCGATGATGGCGATGTCCAGCTGGCGGGCGGCAAAAAACTCACGGACGGATTGCAGACTCATGGCGACCTCGGTTCGATGGCGAAGCGCCTATCTTGACAAGGTCGACGGGGTTTGAACATCCCCCGTAACCAGGCTGGCCGGGGCCGGGTGATGCGCCGGCACTGTGCTCATGTTGACGGGCTGGCGGGAGGCCGGGCGATCCGGCTGCGCGGCACCTGAGGCTCATGACGCGGTGGCGCAGGCTGCAAAGCTTGGCCGCAAGGGGAGCGGGCAAGCCAACCGCCGCGAGGGCGGCGGTATGCGTGGGGCTACGGCTGGCGGCCGCTTCAGTTGTGCCGGTCGCGGTCGCGTTGCTGTTGCCTTTCAAGTAGCAGCTCTTCGGGTGTTGGTTTGCCACGGGAAGGTTGCCGTTGCTGCGGTCCGCCTTCCGGA
Source organism: Vogesella alkaliphila (assembly GCF_014652475.1). GTDB lineage: Bacteria > Pseudomonadota > Gammaproteobacteria > Burkholderiales > Chromobacteriaceae > Vogesella > Vogesella alkaliphila. The sequence goes on from NZ_BMYW01000001.1 coordinate 250,334, forward strand.
TGCGGCCGTCGCGGTTCGGTGCGGAGGTAGTCCGCGCCATCCTGCGGCTGCCGCTGCATGTCGGGTCGTTGCTGCTGCGGCATGATCCGCGGCTGGTCCGGCCGTTGCATGTCCTGCTGTGGCAGCCGGCCCGGTGGCTGCCGCACGTCGGGGCGCGGTGCTTGTTCGATCCGCGACTGGCCCGGAGCAGACTGCCGTGGCATGTCCTGCTGTGGCGGTCGGCCCGGTGGCTGCCTCATTTCCGGGCGCCGTTGCTGCTCGATCCGGGGCTGGTTCGGGCTGCTGCGTTGCTGGAAATGCTGCTGCGTTACCGGCTCGCGTGGCTGGTAGCGGTAGTACTGCTCGCGGATGCTCTGCCGTTGTTCGGTGGCGTGGGGATAGTTGCGCTCCGGAAACTGCCGCTGGTAGTCGGGCAGGGGCGCGGGGGGCGGGGTCGCACGCCGGTCCCAGCGGTCCCAGTCACGATGGTATCGGCTCCAGTCGCGCCCCCAGTGCTCGTCCCAGCGCGGTGCGCGGTCGGCACGCCAGTAGCGGAAGTGCATCGGCGGGCGGCGGTAGTAGCGGACCGGCACCCGCAGCACGAACAGCGGCATGTAGACTGGCTCCACCTCCCACCACGGCCCGTTGTACCAGTCGCTGGCATACCAGCGGTCGTCGGAGTAGACCCAGTACAGCCCGTCGTAGAAAAAGAAGTTCAGGTTGAGGCGGGGCGCGTAGTAGACCGGGTAGCCCGGCACCCGCACCATCGCCGGGTACGCCGGCAGGTTGATGCCCAGGCTGATGCCGGGCAGTTCGATGCCGATGCCGATGCTGAGCTGGGCCTGGCTAGGGGCTGCCGGGAACAGCAGCAGGGATAAGGCAAGCAGAAGATGGCGCATGTGGGTTCTCCCGAAGGAAATAAACCGCAGTGACGATACTGGCCATGGGGCAGGGGTGACGAGGGCGGAGGCTGCCGTCATCCATGTGCGGATGGCAGACGCAATCGCACCAGCTGTTGGTGGGCTCCTTGAGGGAGACGGCCAGCAGCCTCAGTGCTCCGTGAGACGGGCGAGCCGGTTGGCTCTGGCACCTGGACTGTGCGTCATGGTTGTATTTTAGGCGGTCAAGACAGCATTGCGAATGTAATGCTGCAGCGAGATGTGCCGCGCTGTCAGCGGTGCGTTGTCCGTAATGCGGGGAGGTCAGCGAATGCAAAAAGGCCACCCGCTGCCGGGTGGCCAAGCCTGCAACTGCCGTGGAGAAGCAAACTACTTGATATTGCCTAGCTGCTTGTTCAGTGACAGCGCGTCGTAGAAGTCGCCCTGATACACGATCTTGCTGTTCTTGATCCGGATCAGGCTCAGCCCTTCGAAGCTGATCGGTTTGCCGGTCGGCTTGCCCTCGTTGATGGTGGCGTCGATATTCGGCCCGGTATTGGTGCCGGTGAAACGCCAGCGGAACACCACCTCGTTCTTGGTCACCACCGGCTTGTCCAGCATCTGCCATTTCAGGTCCGGGAAGCTGTTCATGAAAAAGCGGATCACGTTGTCGCGCGCCACCATCACGCCATACTGCGACTCGCCCACCGTCACGTCGTAGTACTCCACCTCCGGGTCCATCGCCATCGCCGCCTGGTTGGCGTCGTGGGCGTTCCAGCCCGCCATGTATTGCTGCACCACCTGCAACGGCGTGGCCGCCCAGCTGGCCGCGGACAACATCAGACCGCCCACTACCGTAACCAGGGCAACGCGCCGGGTGATTCCTTGGTACATGTGTCTCTCCCTCTGTGAACGAGGTTGGCCGCGGCCCCGCGGCCAACCGGATGGCACCGGCAGACCGGCTGCCGCTTACTGCTTGATCATCACGTGCCGCACACAGCTGTAATCTTCCAGCGCGTACATCGACATGTCCTTGCCGTAGCCGGAGCGCTTCATGCCGCCGTGCGGCATTTCGTTCACCAGCATGAAGTGGGTATTCACCCAGGTGCAGCCGTACTGCAGCTCGGCCGATACCTGCATCGCGCGGCCAACGTTCTGCGTCCATACCGAGCTGGCCAGGCCGTAGTCGGAATCGTTGGCCCAGCCGATCACCTGTGCGGTGTCGTCGAACGGGGTGATGGACACCACCGGGCCGAACACCTCGCGGCGCACGATCTCGTCGTCCTGGCGTGCGCCGGCAATCACCGTCGGCTGGTAGAAGAAGCCGGGGCCGCTGCCCATGGCGCCGCCGGTTACCACTTCGATGTGCGGCTGCTGCTCGGCGCGCTCCACGAAGCTGGCCACGCGGCTGCGCTGGCGTTCGGAAATCAGCGGGCCCATCTCCACGCCGTCCAGATGCTGGTGGCCGACCTTGATGGTGGACACCGTGGCGGCCAGATCGGCGACGAAGCGTTCGTACACGCCTTTCTGCACATACAGGCGGCAGGCGGCGGTGCAGTCCTGGCCGGCGTTGTAGTAGCCGAAGGTGCGGATGCCTTCCACCGCGGCGGCGATGTCGGCGTCGTCGAACACGATCACCGGCGCCTTGCCGCCCAGCTCCAGGTGGGTGCGCTTGAGCGAGCGCGACGCGGTTTCCAGCACGCGCTGGCCAGTGGAGACGTCACCGGTGATGGAGATCATGCGCACTTCCGGCTGCGAGATCAGTGGGCTGCCCACGGTTTCGCCACGGCCCAGCACCAGGTTGAACACCCCCGGCGGCAGGATGCCGGCCACCAGCTCGGCCAGCTTCAGCGTGGACAGCGGCGTCTGCTCCGATGGCTTCAGCACCACGGTATTGCCTGCGGCCAACGCCGGCGCCATCTTCCACGCCGCCATCATCAGCGGGTAGTTCCACGGTGCAATGGAGGCCACCACGCCCAGCGGGTCGCGGCGGATCAGGCTGGTATGGCCGGGCAGGTATTCGCCGGCCAGCGCGCCGGTCTGGGCGCGCACCGCGCCGGCAAAGAAGCGGAACACATCCACCACCGCCGGAATCTCGTCGCCCAGCGCCAGGTGGTAGGGCTTGCCGCAGTTCAGCGACTCCAGCCGCGCGAACTCCGGGCCGCGCGCCTCGATCGCCTCGGCCAGCGCCAGCAGCTTCTCGCTGCGTTCACGCGGGGTGGTGCGTGCCCAGCTGCCGAACGCGCTCTGGGCGGCGGCCACTGCCGCCTGCACCTGCTCGGCGCTGGCTTCGGCGATTTCCACGATCAGCTCGCCTGTTGCCGGGTTGACGATGCGCTCGCGCTCGCCCTGGCCTTCCACAAACTCGCCACCAATCAGCAAACGGGTATTCAGCGTCTTTTCCATAGGAACCTCGGTCATTTACCGCTGCCGGCGATGTCTTCCGTGCCGCGGGTCAGGTAGTACGCGCCCAGGATAGGCAGCGCGGTAATCAGCATCACGGTCATGGCCACCACGTTGGTGATCGGCACATCGCGTGGGCGGGTAAGCTGGTTCAGCATCCAGATCGGCAGCGTGACTTCGTTGCCGGCAGTGAAGGTGGTAACGATGATCTCGTCGAAGCTCAGCGCGAAGGCCAGCATGCCGCCGGCCAAGAGCGCGGTGGCGATCTGCGGCAGCACCACGTAGCGGAAGGTCTGGAACATGTCGGCGCCCAGGTCCTGCGAGGCTTCCACCAGGCTGTAGCTCATGCGGCGGAAGCGGGCGATCACGTTGTTGTAGATCACCACCACGCAGAAGGTGGCGTGGCCGATGGCGATGGTCCAGAAGCCGGACGGGATGTCCGCCAGCCGGAACGCCGACAGCAGCGCGATGCCGGTAATGATGCCGGGCAGGGCAATCGGCAGGATCAGCATCATGGTGATGGCGTTCTTGCCGAAGAAGTCGCGGCGGTACATGGCGGCCGCCGCCAGCGTGCCCAGCAGCACCGCCAGCACGGTGGCCAATGCGGCCAACTGCAGCGACAGGCCGATGGCCTGCAGCACATCGTTGCGGGCAAAGGCGGCGCCGAACCAGCTCAGGGTGAAGCCCTTGGGCGGAAAGCTGTAGCCCGCGCTTTCGGCGTTGAAGGCGTAGATGATGATGACGGCGATCGGCAGGAACAGGAAGCCGATGCCACCGTAGGCCAGCAGGCGCAGCCACAGGGGTGCGCGGTCTTGATCAGAGTGCATCGAACGCTCCCAGTTTGCGTGCGCCGGTCAGGTATAGCGCGATGATCACCACCGGCACCACGGTGAAGGCGGCGGCCAGCGGCATGTTGCCGATGGAGCCCTGCATGGTGTAGACCATGGAGCCGATGAACAGGCCGGACGGGCCGATGATCTGCGGGATGATGTAATCGCCCAGCGTCAGCGAGAAGGTGAAGATGGAACCGGCCACCACCCCGGGAAACGCCAGCGGCAGGATCACGTGGCGGAAGGTCTGCGCACCGCTGGCGCCCAGGTCGCTGCTGGCCTGCATCAGCCCCAGCGGCACCCGCTCCAGCGCGGCCTGGATCGGCAGGATCATGAACGGCAGCCAGATATAGGTGAACACGGCAAAGCGGCCCAGGTGCGAGGTGGTCAGCGAATTGCCGCCCAGCAGCGGGATGGTCATCAGCCAGTCCACCACGCCGCCCAGCCCCAGGTGCTGGTAGGCCCAGTACACGATGCCATCCTTGGCCAGCAGCACCGTCCAGGCGTACACCTTCACGATGTAGCTGGCCCACATCGGCAGCATCACCGCCACGTAGAAGAAGCCCTTTTTCCAGCCACGGGCGTAACGCACCATGTAGTAGGCCAGCGGAAAGGCCAGCACCGCCGAGGCCAGCGTTACCGCGCTGGCCATGCTCAGCGTGCGCAGCACCACGTCGAAATTGGCCGGCTGCAGCAGCTGCTGGTAGTTGGCCAGCGTCAGCTCGCGGCTGACCTCCATGGTGAAATCGTCGAAGGTGAAGAAGCTCTGCACCAGCAGCGTGGCCAGCGAGCCGATATACACCACCAGGAACCACAGCAGCGGCAGGCCCAGCAGCAAACCCAGCTGCAGGCCGGGATGGCGGTACAGCGTCACGCCCAACCGTTGCCACAGGCCAAGGGCCGGGGCGGCAGGCGGGATGGGGAGGGCGATACTCATCATGGCATCCCCCTCAGCCAGCCAGCGGCAGCATGGCATGGCTCGGCCAGGCCAGGGTTAGGGCGGCGCCGATCTCGGCTGGTGCCGTCGCATTGCCGTTTTCATTGGGCAGCACCATGCTCACCACTTTGTGGCCGGACACTTCCACCTCGTAGCGGCTGACCGCACCCAGATACTGGATGTCCAGCAGCTTGCCCGGTACCCGCACCACATCATCATCGGCCAGCTGGCCGGCCGGGCGGATGCGCTCCGGGCGCACCGCGAACGACTGCGCATGCCCGACCAGCGTGCTGGCCAGCTCGCCGTCGAACACGTTGGCCGCACCGACAAAATCGGCGACAAAGGCGGTAGCCGGCTGGTTGTACAGCACTTGCGGCGCCGCCACCTGCTCGATACGGCCTTTGTTGAATACCGCCACGCGGTCGGACATCGACATCGCCTCGCCCTGATCGTGGGTCACGAACACGAAGGTGATGCCGAGCTGGCGCTGCAGGGTTTTCAGCTCGGTCTGCATCTGCTCGCGCAGCTTGAGATCCAGCGCGCCCAGCGGCTCGTCCAGCAGCAGCACGCGCGGCTGCAGGATCAGCGCCCGTGCCAGGGCCACGCGCTGCCGCTGGCCACCGGACAAGGCCGATGGGCGGCGGCTGCCGTACTGGCCGAGCTTCACCATCTCCAGCATTTCTTCGGCACGGCGGTGACGTTCGCTCTTGGTCACGCCCTTGAGCATCAGGCCGTAGGCGACGTTGTCCAGCACGTTCATGTGCGGAAACAGCGCGTAGTCCTGGAACACGGTATTCACCGCGCGCAGATTGGGCGGCAGCCCGGCGGCCTCCTGGCCGAAGATGCGGAGGGAGCCGCTGCTGGGCTGCTCGAAACCGGCGATCAGGCGCAGACTGGTGGTCTTGCCGGAGCCGGACGGGCCCAGCATGGAGAAGAATTCGCCCTCGGCAATGTCGAGGCTGATGTCGTCAACCGCACGCACGCTGTCGTAGTGGCGGCTAACCTGTTGAAACTGAACGGCAATAGACATGGTGTACTCCAATGCGCGGCAACAGCACGCAAGGCGGGCGGCCCGGCGGGCACGCCGTACTGCGGGTGGGCTGCCGCCACGTCCCGCCTCCGGTGGGACATGACGGTGCCCGGTTGAGACGCGGGTTGGCCTGGGTTGGCGCTGGCGCCAACCCAGGCCAACCTTCAGCTGGCGCGCTTAGCGACCACCCATGATGGCGATGTAGTCGCTGGTCCAGCGGCTATACGGTACGCAGTTGCCCTGGCTGGCACACTTGGCCACCGGCGTTTTCCAGAAGCGGATCTGCGCGAAGCGGTCAAAACCGTTGCTCTTGCAGAAATCGCTGCCGCCCGGTGCCTTGGTCTTGCAGGCCTCGGCCACCACCGGGTTGGAGCCGAACCACTCGGCGAGGCCGGATTGCAGGTTCTTGTTCAGCGACCATTCCATCCACTTGTAGGCACATACCGGATGCTGCGCCTTGGCATGCAGCATGGTGGTATCGGCCCAGCCGGTGGCGCCTTCCTTCGGAATCACGCCCTCCACCGGGAATTTCTCGGCCTGCAGGGTGTTGATGGTGTAGCCCCAGGCACTGGAAGCGGCGACGCCTTCCTTCTTGAAGTCGTTCATCTGTACGGTGACGTCATGCCAGTAGCGGTGGGTCAGCTGCTTCTGCTGGCGCAGCAGTTTCAGCACCTCGGCGTACTGCGCTTCGTTCAGCTCGTACGGGTCCTTGATGCCCAGCTTGGGGTTCTTGCTCATCAGGTACAGCGCGGCATCGGCGATGTAGATGGCACCATCGTAGGCCTGTACCTTGCCCTTGTTGGGTTGCCCGTTGGCCAGCTTGCCCGGTTCGAATACCGCGGCCCAGCTGGTCGGTGCGCTCGGATACAGCTTGGTGTTGTACATCAGGAAGTTGGCACCCCACTGGTACGGTGTGCCGTACACCTTGCCGGCCACGGTGTACCAGCTGCCGTTCTTCACCCGCGGGTCCAGCGTGTTCCAGCTGGGGATCAGCGCCGGGTTGATCTCCTGCACCTTCTTGCCGTAGATCAGGCGCAGCGAGGCGTCGCCAGAGGCGGTCACCAGGTCGTAATTGGGGGAGTTCATCAGCGACACCATCTCGTCGGAGGTGGCGGCGGTTTTCACGCTGACCTGGCAGCCGGTGTTCTTTTCGAACTGGGTCACCCAGTCGTAATTCTTGTCGGTCTCGCCGCGCTCGATATAGCCGGGCCACGCGATGATGTTGAGTTTGCCTTCCGGCTTGCCAAGCGCGGTCGGCGGTGCGGCCAACAGCGGGGTGGCGACCATGCTGCTACAGGCGGCGGCGCAAGCCAGGACATGCAGGCGGTGCTTCATCACAGTTCTCCTTTGCAGATCGGCGCATTGATTGCGTCTTCAGTTGTGTGCTGCATTCTAGGAACCGCATTTCGACACTACCAAGGCAACTTGCCCAATACGAGCTATCGGAAAAACCGGATGCTCGTCGAGAGGTGTGGCATTTTCCGGATGTTTTGCGCTGCACAATGGCAAAAATGCCTTTTGCTTGGCAAGACCGCCTGCTGCTCGGGTCTTGTTATTGGTAAATCAGATTGATTGCTATCAGGTATCTGACAAACAGAATGGAAGAGGGATCAAATCAGACGTGGCTACGCGTGTACTCGCGTGCCACGGTGAGGAAGTTCTGTGCCGTTTCCGCCACCTTGGTGCCGCGTCGCCACGCCAGCCCCACCTGCAGCGAGGGCGTGTTGTCCATCAACTGGCGCACCTCCAGCCGGTCGCCATCCAGTGACCACGGCCGGTACAGCAGGTCCGGCATCACCGCGAGGCCGGCACCGGTAGCCACCAGGCTACGCAGCCCTTCCACCGAGCTGGTACGCACCGCCACCGTTGGCCGCAAGCCTTGGCTGCGCCACAACGCGGTCGCCACGTCTTCCAGTTCGTCCAGCTTCAGGGTGACCAGCGGTTGCTGCGACATTTCCGCCACCGCCACCGTGCCCAGCTCCAGCAGCGGGTGGTTCACCGGCAGCCACAGCCGGTAGGCAGACTCCAGCAGCGTCTCCGCTTCCAGCGCCTGGCGGTTTTCCAGGTTGGAGACGATCAGCACGCCGACATCCAGCTCGCCGTTGACCAGCAGGTGCTCGATGTACTCGCGCTGGTCCTCCACCACGCGGATGTTGACCAGCGGGAAGGTATTGCGGAAGCGGTCCAGCAGATAAGGCAGGAAGTAGCCGCACAGCAGGCTGGTGACGCCGATATTGAGCTGACCGGTGACGGTGTCGGGGCGCGCGCGCATCGCCTCGCGCGCATTGCGTACCGACGCCAGGATCTGGTGTGCATGGCGCAGGAACTGGTAACCGGCATGGGTCAGGATCATGCCGCGCGCGTGGCGCTGGAACAGCGTGGCACCCAGATCGGCCTCCAGCGCGCGGATCGCCTCGGTGACCACCGATTGCGACACGTTCAGATCCTGCACTGCGCCGGTAATCGATTCGGCCTCGGCCACCGCCACGAAGTAGCGCACGTTCTTCAGCGTGATTGCCATGTCAGTTGTCTCGCCCTCAAGTGCCGCCGCCTGATTTGCGCACGGATACCGGTCGTTGCCGGCGTCGCGCTGGCAGACGATTGATGAAATGTTTGGTCGTTTGGTCGGGCAATTCTAGCGAAAGAATGCATTGGCATGGCGTGGCAGTGACAATCTATGCCACGATCGCTTTGCCGCAGCTACTTGCCGGGGCAATCAGGCGGACTCGCCCCAGCGTTCCTTGATTTCCAGCACGGCCGGCAGTTGCGCGCAGAACAGCGTCACCAGTGCCGGGTCGAAATGCTTGCCGGCCTGTTCGCGCAGGTAGGCAATGGCCTCGTCCACCGGCCAGGCCGCCTTATACGGCCGCACGCTGGTCAGCGCGTCGAACACGTCGGCGATGGCGACGATGCGGGCGACCAGCGGAATGGCTTCGCCGGCCAGCCCGTGCGGGTAGCCGCTGCCATCCCATTTCTCGTGGTGGCACTCCGCCACCGTGCGCGCCATCTGCAGCAGGCTGGAACTGTCGTCCCCGATGATGCGGGCGCCGATGGTGGCGTGCTGGCGCATCACCGCCCATTCCTCAGCGTCCAGCTTGCCTTTCTTTTGCAGGATGGCGTCCGGCACGCCGATCTTGCCGATGTCGTGCATGGGCGCCGCGTTGAGCAACTCATCGGCCAGCGCCTCGCCCAGGCCCGCAGCCAGCGCCAGCACCCGCGAGTAGTGGCTCATGCGGAGCACGTGCAGGCCGGTCTCATTGTCCTTGTATTCTGCCGCCATGCCCAGGCGCTGGATGATCTGCAGTCGGGTGGCGCGCAGCTCGTCCACCCGCACCAGCGACAGGTGGGTTTTGATCCGGGCGCGCACGATGGCCGGGCTCACCGGTTTGCTGATGTAGTCCACCGCGCCGGCGGCAAAGCCTTCCGCCTCGTCGTTCGCATCGGCCAGCGCGGTGACGAAGATCACCGGAATGGCCGACGTGGCCGGCTGGGCTTTCAGCCGGCGGCAGACATCCAGCCCGGTCAGGCCGGGCATCATCACGTCCAGCAGGATCAGCTGCGGCTGCTCGCCGAGTGCCAGCGTGAGCGCCTTGTCGCCGTCGCGGGCAAACAGCAGGCGATAGTCCTGCTGCAGGATGGCGCGCAGGATCCGCAGATTGGTGGGCTCGTCGTCCACCAGTAGCAGGGTGGGGCGGTTGTCGGCAAGGAACGTGCTGTGGGTCACGGTGCAACTCCGGTGGGGGTGCCAAGCTGGCGCTCGATCAGCGCCAGCTGGTGTAGGGCCTGTTCAAAGTCGAAGCTGTCCAGTGCCTGCTGCAGCGGCGCGAACAGCGCGCCCGGCAGGTGCGGTGCCAGGGCATTGAGGCTGGGTTCGTCGAATTCTCCGTGTCGGCAGGCATCGGCCAGCGCCTGCAGCAGCGGTCGCAGCGCCTGCTCGGGCACCGGTGTCGTGGCGCCGGCGGGTGCGGTGGCCGCCTGCTCGCCGGCTACCGCGGCGCAGGCGGCGGCCAGTGCCGGGTTCAGCGCGGCCAGGTGCGCCGGGGTCAGGCTGCCCTCGCGTTCGATCTCGGCCAGCACGGCGGCCAGCCGCAACAGCCCAAGGTTGGCCGCAGCGCCGCGGGCGCGGTGCGCCAGCGCGGACAGGGCGCTGGCCGGCGCCTGCTGCAGGCTGTTTGCCAGGTCCGCATACTCGGTCACGAAACGCTGCAGGTGCGGGAGCAGCTGTTCGCGGCTGCCCCAGCGCAGGCTGGCGCCGTGCCAGTCGATCTCCGTCAGCGCTGGCGCGGCGGGGGCCGGCGCGGGCTGCACGGCTTGCGTGCCCTGAAGTTGAAGTACGCGGGCGATTTCGGCGTACAGCTGCGGCATGTCCACCGGTTTGCTGGCAAAGCCGTTCATGCCGGCAGCGCCGGCTTCACGGCGGTCTTTTTCCAGCACGCTGGCGGTCAGCGCGATCACCGGGACGGCGGGGCGCTGCAACTGCCGTTCCAGCTGGCGGATGCGGCGCGTGGCCTGCAGGCCGTCCAGTACCGGCATCTGCACGTCCATCAGCACCACGTCGACATGCTGTTGCTGGTACTGCTGGCAGGCCTCCTCGCCGTTGCGGGCGCAGCTGACGCGGTGCCCGTCCCTGCTCAGCGCCAGCTGCAGCAACTCCAGGTTCTGCGGCACATCGTCGGCCACCAGGATGTGCAGGGCCGGCAACTGCAGGGGAATGGCCGGCGCGCTGTGGCTGCTTCCCTGTGCCACCGGCAAGGGCAGCGCCACGCTGAAGCAGCTGCCGGCGCCTTGCTGGCTGCTGGCTTCGATATGCCCGCCCATCAGCTCCACCAGCTGGCGGGCGATGGTGGTGCCAAGCCCGGTGCCGCCAAAGCGGCGAGCCATGCTGGCATCGGCCTGGGTAAACGGCGCGAAGATGTGCGGCAGCCGCTCCGGCGCGATGCCGATGCCGGTGTCGATCACGTCCAGTTGCAGCCGGCCTTGCTGCTGTCGCACCTGCAGCGTGACGCTGCCGTGCTCGGTGAATTTCACCGCATTCCCCAGCAGGTTCGTCAGCACCTGGCGCACGCGCATGGCGTCGCCGTGATAGTGCTCGGCGAGCTTGGCCGGGTAGTCCAGGCGCAAGGCCAATCCTTTTTGATTGGCCTGCAGCTGCAGCGCGGCCAGCACCTGCTGGCAGAGCTCGCGCAGCGAGAAATCATCACAGTCCAGCTCGATGGCGCCGCGTTCCAGCTTGGCGGTGTCGAGGATGTCGTTGAGCAGGCCCAGCAGGGAGCGTGCCGACTGGCGCACCGTCCCCAGGTGACGCCGCTGTTCGTCGTCCAGCCGGCCGGACAGCAACAGCTCGGTAAAGCCGATGATGGCGTTCATCGGGGTACGGATTTCGTGGCTCATATTGGCCAGGAACATGCCCTTGGCGCTGGCGGCCTGCTCGGCCTTGTCGCGCGCCAGCAGCAGATCGTGCTCCATCGCCTTGCGTTCGGACAGGTCGCTGGCCAGCTTGACGATCTTCCACGGTTTGCCGTCGGCATCGAGGATGGGGTTGTAGCTGGCGTGTATCCAGAAACGATGGCCGTCCTTCGCCAGCCGGCAGTATTCGCCCTGCAGGAATTCGCCGTGCCGCAGCGTGGTCCAGAACGCCTGGTAGTCGGCACTGGCGGCCTCGTCCGGCAGGCACAGGCGGCGATGATGCTGGCCGCGCAGCTCGTCCAGCCGGTAGCCGCTCAGGCGCAGGAAGTTGTCGTTGGCATCCAGGATGGTGCCGTCCAGATCGAACTCCACCACCGCCATCGCCTGGCGCATGGCCTGCACGATGCCTTCGAACTCGGCGTTGCGCAGCTTGGAGCGGGTGACGTCGATGATCACGCCGTCTATCCACTGCACCTTGCCTTCCTCGTCGTAGACGCCGCTGGCGCTTTCCGACACCCAGCGCTCGCCGCCGTCGCGGTGCCGCAACCGGTACTCCAGCACGTAGGGGCGACGGGCAGCCAGCGCCTGTTCGACCTCCGTGCGTACCCTGTCCAGGTCGTCGGGGTGGATGATGTCGGCAAAGCTCAGCCGGCCGTCCATGAAGGCGCTCTTGTCCCAGCCGATCAGGGTTTCCACCGCGTCGCTGACAAACAGCTTGCTCCAGTCGTGGTCGATCAGGCTGCGAAAGGCCACGCCGGGGATGTTGCCGATCAGGGTGCGGTACTGGGCCTCGCGGGCGCGCAGTTCGCGCTCCATGGCCTTGTGTTCGCTGATGTCGGTGAGAAAGCCGACAAACACCGGTTGCCCTGGCGTTTCCGCGCGCCCCACCGCCAGCCGCACCGGCAGCAGGCTGCCATCGCGGCGCATGGCGGTCACCTCGCGTCCCTGACCGATGATCTTGGCGGCACCGGTTTTCAGGTAGTTGGCCAGGTAGCCATCGTGGTTGGCACGGTAGGGCTCCGGCATCAGGCGCTTGATGTTGAGGCCGATCAGCTCACTCTCCCGCCAGCCGAACAGCCGCTCTGCCGAATGGTTCAGGCTCTGGATGATGCCCTTGTGATTGATGGTGATGATGCCGTCCACCGCAGTGTCGACGATGGCACGCAGCCGGTTCTCGCTGTCCAGCTTCTGGGTGTACAGATGGCGATAGCGCAAATACGCATTGCCGGCCAGCACGAACACGCTGCTGGAGACCGTGATCAGCCCTACCGCCACCGCCAGCAGCGCGTTGCTGTTCATGCCCGGCTGGTAGTCCGCTTGTGGCGTGCCGATGAAACGCGCCGCCGCCATGCCGGTGTAGTGCATGCCGGCAATGGCCAGGCCCATGACCAGCCCGCCGAGGAGGATGGCCTGGTTCACCTTGAAACGGCCGCTGCGGCGCAGGCCGAACCGTATCCACAGCGACAGGATGGCCAGCGCCACCGCCACCAGCAGCGAGGCGGCAAACCATGGCGGGTCATAGCGCAGCAGCGGCGCCATCTGCATGGCGGCCATGCCGCTGTAGTGCATGGTGCCGATGCCGGCCCCGACCAGGATGCCGCCCATGACCAATTGCCAGCGATTGATCTCGCGGTGGGAAATCAGGTTCAGCGCCACCCACGACGCCAGCATGGCCGGCAGCATGGAGAGCAGGGTGAGCCTGGCGTCATAGCTCACCACCGTGCAGATCTCGAACGCCAGCATGCCGATGAAGTGCATGGCCCAGATGCCGCCGCTCAGGGCCAGCGAGCCCGACAGCAGCGCGGTCTGGCGCATGGCGGCGGAGTGGGCGATGCGGGCCAGCCCCGCTACCTGCAGGGCCATGCTGGAAGAGAACACGGCAATCAGCAGGGACAGTGCCACCAGCCAGGGATCGTAGCTGCCCAGCAGCAAGGGCGTGGCCGCGCCGTCGCGCAACAGGAAAAGTTCGAGCATGTCGTGTACGGATCAGGGCGCCGCCCGGTGAGGGCGGCGGAGTGAGGGCTGCCATGGTCTGGGCATGGCAGCGGGCAGGCAAGTGTAATGAACATCGGTTTGGCAGGGAATCACAAAATGGGTGCCGCCGCCGGGGGGGTGGGTTGTCCGACGGCAGGCCGTGCGTCCTTGCCTCGCGCCGGGTTACAGCCTGATCCGGCGCGCGGTGGCCTTGTCCGCCAGTGCCGCGTCGTGGGTGACCAGCAGCAAGGCGCAGCCGATGCGGCCCAGCTCGTCCAGCAGGCAGTGCACGGTGTCGCGCTGGGTGAGCGGGTCCAGCCGCGAGGTGGGCTCGTCGGCAAACAGCAGCGCCGGGCGCAGCAGCAGGGTGCGGATCAGCGCTAGCCGTTGCAGCTCGCCGCCGGACACCTGCGAGGGCAGGCGTTGCAGCAGTGCCGGGCCGAGCTTCAGCCTGTGCAGCAGCGCCTCCAGCGCGGACCAGGGTTGGCCGCAACGCTTCAGCACGTCGTGCAGCGCGGTATGCAGCGGGACGCGCGGGGCGAAGGCCTGCACTGGGTCCTGGTACAGCTTCTGCCAGGCGGTGCGCGGCAGGCCGTCGCGGTAGCGCACGCTGCCGTGGTCGGCGCGGGTCAGCCCCAGCAGCATATTGCCCAGCGTGCTCTTGCCGGCGCCGCTGGCTGCCAGCAGCGCCACGCGCTCGCCGGCGGCGAGGTCGATGTCCACGTCGCGGAACAGCTGCTGACTACCGTAGGCCTTGGCGAGGCCACGGCCCTGCAGCAGCCAGTCGCCAGCGGCCGGGTGGGCGATGGCCGGCCAGGCCTGCGGCTCGGCCGCCAGCAGCGCCTGGGTGTACGGGTGTGCCGGCCGGCTCAGGATGCGGCTGGCGGGGCCGTGTTCCACCACCTCGCCGCCCTGCATCACCAGTACCTGCCCGCCCAGCGCCCGTGCCAGCGCGATGTCGTGGGTGATGGTGAGCAGGCACTGACCGCTGTCCAGATGCTGTTGCAGCAAGCGGCGCAGCGTGTCGCAGGCGGCGCTGTCCAGCCCCTTGCTGGGCTCGTCGGCCAGCAGCAGGCGGGCGCCGCCCAGGGTGGCGGCGGCAAAGGCCACGCGCTGCGCCATGCCGCCGGACAGCTGGTGCGGGTAATGGTGCTCCGCGGCCTGCAGCCCCAGGCTGTCCAGGCGCCGGCGGGCGGCGTCGCGGGCGAGGTGGCCGTCGCCGCGCCAGCCTTCGGCGACCTGCGGCAGCACGCGCATGGTCGGGTCCAGCGCGGTGACCGGCTCCTGCGGCAGGATGGCCAGCAGCTCGCCCCACAGGTGGCGGCGGTTGGCCGCATCGTGCAGCGGGTAGCGGCGGCCGTCGGTGCGCAGCTCGCCCTCGGCGCGCAGGCCGGCGGGCAGGGTGCCCATGATGGCGTGCGCCAGCAGCGATTTGCCGGAGCCGCTCTCGCCCAGCACGGTCAGCGCCTCGCCGGGGTGCAGGCCGAGGTCCAGCGGATCGAGCAGGCAGCGTTGCTGCTGGTACACGGTCAGGCCGTGCAGGTGGATCGTGCTCATGGGTTTACCTCCAGCGGGCGCAGCAGCACCAGTGCGGCCAAGGTCAGGGCCAGCACGGCGACCGGCGCCAGCAGCAGTTGCGGCGCCTCGCTGTAGTGCGGCAGCGCCTCGGTCATCATCAGGCCCAGCTCGGGCATGGGCGGCTGGATGCCGACGCCGACAAAGCCCAGCGTCGACAGCGCCAGGATGGCGGTGGCGAGGCCGAAGCTCATCATGGTCAGCAGCATGGGGGCCAGCTCCGGCCACAGGTGGCGGCGCACGATATGGGCCGGACCAAAGCCCAGCAGGCGCGAGGCCTCCACGTGCGGGCTGGCCAGCAGCAGCCGGCTGCGCGCCCGCGTCATGCGGAAGTATTCCACCCACTGCGCCAGGGCCAGGCCGATATACAGGGTGAGGAAACCGCCCTGTGCCATGGCGGAGAAAATCAGCACGATCAAGAGGCCGGGCAGCGCCAGCACGCCGTCGGCGAGGCCGCGCAGCACGGTATCGGT
This sequence comes from Vogesella alkaliphila, assembly GCF_014652475.1. GTDB lineage: Bacteria > Pseudomonadota > Gammaproteobacteria > Burkholderiales > Chromobacteriaceae > Vogesella > Vogesella alkaliphila. Next base: position 265,819 of record NZ_BMYW01000001.1, read on the forward strand.
CCAGCCGCCGCGCCACGCCGACAGCACGCCCAGCAGGCAGCCCAGCAGCGCGGCGCTGAGCACGCACAGGCCGGCCAGCCACAGCGACAGGCGGGCGGCGCTGGCCAGGCGGGCGATCACGCTGCGGCCCAGCTGGTCGCGGCCCAGCGGCTCGGCCAGGCTAGGGGTTTCCAGGAAGCGCATCAGCTGCTGGCCGGCGTAGTCCGGCCACAGCAGCGGGCCGGCCAGCGCAAACAGCAGCACGGCGGCCAGCAATACATAACCCAGCCGTTGCGGCCAGGCGCGGGAAGTCAACGGTGTCATTCAGGACTCCGCCGGGCCACGCGGATCGATGGCCAGGCATAACAGGTCGGTTGCGGTATTCATCAGCACGAACAGCCAGGCCAGCAGCAGGGTGCAGCCCTGGATCATCGGCACGTCGCGCCAGAAGATGGCGTGCACCAGCGCGTGGCCGACGCCGGGCCAGGCGAACAGGCTTTCCACCACCACCACGCCTTCGATCAGCAGGATCAGCTGCACCCCGGCGTAGGCCACCACGGTGACGCCGATATTGCGCAGGCCGTGGCGCAGGAAGACCCGCCACGGCGCCAGCCCCTTGCTGCGGGCAAAGCGGTAGTAGTCGGCCCGCACCACCGCCAGCACGCTGTCGCGCACGATGCGGGCGGTGAGGCCGGACAGGCCCAGCCCCAGCGTCAGCGCCGGCAGCAGCAGGTTGCCGCCCTCGCCGTGGCCGGCGGCCGGTGCCCAGCCCAGCTGTACCGACAGCGCCAGTATCAGCATCAGGCCCAGCAGGAAGGGCGGCAGCGCGCGCAGCAGCACGCTGTAGCCCAGGGTCAGCCGGTCGGCCCAGCCGCCGGGAGCGAGGCCGCTGGCCAGGCCCAGCGGGAGGCCCACGCCCAGCGCCAGCGCCACGCTGGCGGCGGCCAGCTGGAGGGTGGCGCCCAGGTGGTGGGCGATTTCGGCCAGCACCGCGCCGCCGGAGACCAGCGACTGCCCCAGCTGCAACTGCGCCAGCTGGCCCAGCCAGCCTGCAAACTGTTGCCACGCCGGGCGCGCCAGCCCCAGCTCCTGCCGTACCGCGTCGGCGGCGGCGGCATCGACGTAGTCATAGCCGTAGCGGCCGGCAGCGATGCGGAAGGCCATGTCCCCCGGCAATTGCTGCACCAGCAGGAAGCAGAGCGCGGCGACCAGCAGCGAGACGATGGCGGCCTGCAGCAAACGTTGGCCGCAGATGCGCGCCAGCGCGCGTTGACGTGCGCGGTCCATTTAGCGCCCCCAGCTCATGCTGCTCAGGCGGTAGCTGCGCTCCTGCGGGTCCAGGCTGACGCCGCGCAGCGCCTTGCTCACCGCCGCGCTCTGGCGATACCAGGCCACCGGCAGTACCGGCAGCTGCTGCTGCAGGACGGCGGCCACCTTCAGGCGCGCCGCCGCGGCCTGTGGCGCGCTCAGCCCGCCCCGGCCCAGTGCGGCCAACTGCTGCGACAGCGCGGCGTTCTGCCACTTCATCACCCCCCAGTCGGCGCCGTCGTCGGTGAAATCGCCCAGCAGCGTCACCAGCGGGTCCGGCACCAGCGCGTAGTTGCGCGCGTACAGCGCCAGCTCCAGCGTGCCGTCCTTGTGCGCCGCCGGGATGTCGCTGGAGTTGCCCACCTTCACCTGCACCGCGATGCCGGCCTGGCGCAGCTGGTCTTGCAGCGCGGTGGCCAGCAGCGGCAGCTCCGGGCGATCCGGGTAGGTGCGCAGCGTCAGCGCCAGACGTTCGCCGTTGCGCAGCAGCTGGCCGTCGGCGCCGGGTTTCCAGCCCAGCGCGGCAAAGCTGCGGCGGGCCTGATCGGGCTGGTAGGCCAGCGCCGGCAGCGTGGCCTGGTGCCAGGCCGTCATGGTCGGCGGGAACAGCTGGCTGGCCGCCATCTCCGGATCGCGCAGCAGCGCGGTGGCGATGGCCTGGCGGTTGATGCTCTGGCTGATGGCCAGACGCATGGCCGGGCTGTTCAGCCATTTGTGGCCGGCGTTGAACTTGATCTGGATCGCGCGCGGCAGCGTGGCGGACACGATGCTCACGCGCGGGCTGCTTTTCAGGCGCGCAATGCTGACCGGGTCCAGGCCGAAGGCGATGTCGGCCTGGCCGCTTTCGGCCGTCAGGGTGCGGCTTTCGGCGCGGCCGATGGCCTGGTAGCTGGCATCCGTGATGGCCGGCTTCTTGCCCTGCCAGCCGGCAAAGGCCTGCACCGTCACCCGCTGCGGCAGCCGCAGCCGGGTAACGCGGTAGGGGCCGCTGCCGATGATGCCCGTCACGCTGCCGTCGGCGGCGTAGGACGCGGGCGCCAGCACCTGGGTATGGCTGTGGGCGAATACCGCCGGCAGCGGCGCGAACGGCTTGCCCAGCACCACCACCACGTCCTTGCCGTCGGCGCGGATGGCGCTGATGGGGGCATTCTCCAGCATGCCGGGCTTCTTGCGCGCGCGTTCCAGCGCCGCCACCACGCTGGCCGCGGTCACCGCGCTGCCGTCGTGGAAGCGGGCACCGTCGCGCAGCGTGAAGCGCCAGCTGAGCTGGTCCGGCGCGGCCTGCCAGCGGCTGGCGAGGCCGGGTTTCAGCGTACCCGTGTTGTCGGCGTCGACCAGGGTTTCGGCCACCTGCAGGCGGGTGAACAGGATGCCGCTGCTGGACGACGGGTCCAGGCTGTGGATTTCCCACGGCCCGATCAGGTTCAGCGGTTTGGCGTGGGCGGCCAGGCTCATCGCCAGCAGCAGGCTGCCGGCGTACAGGGGGGATCGGAGAGGAAACATGATGATATCTGCTTATCGAGAATTGTTATCGAGCGCAATGATATACAGTAACGTTTTGTGCGGCAAGCGGCAGCGTGTCGCCAGCAAGGCGCGGCGATCCGTCGGGTGGAGAGCGGGGAGGACAGACAGGGCCCTGTCGCGATGCGACAGGGCCTTGGGGGAAAGCGGCGGGCCGCCGCCGTCATGACTGGCCCGGCGGCGCGAGGCGCCGTGCGGCCAACCTTTGCCTAGCCTTTGGTGCTGCCGTTCACGCTCAGCATGAAGGTGCCCTGCGGGCGGATCGGCAGGTAGCGCTGGTAGAAGCCCAGGTAGGTGGCCGTCGGGTCCAGGTCCTTGAACAGGTCGGGGTAGAGCGTCTTGGCCAGGTACTGCAGCAGCGCCGCATCCATGATGCTGCGGGTGGCGCCGTGGTACACGGCATGGACGCGGCCGTTTTTCACGGCCGGCAGTCCGGCCCAGCCCGCGCGCTGGGTGAAGCCTTTCAGGCGCTGCTGCACGTTGCCGGCCGGGATGGCCTGGCCGATCTGCATCGCGGTCGGGCTGCTCACGTTTTCATAACCGGCAATCAGGATCACCTCCGGCTTGCTGGCCATCAGCTGCTCGGGGTGGATGGCGCCCCACGACTCCACGAACGGCGCCGCGACATTGTTGCCGCCGGCCAGCTGCACCATGGCGCCCCACATGTTCTTGCCGTAGGTGTAGCTGTACTCTGCCGGGCCCTTGTCGCCCAGCTCGATGTACACGCGCGGTTGCGGCCGTTTGGCTTTGGCAACGCGCTGGGTGATGGTGTCCACCACCTGGCGGTAGTCGGCGGCGATGCGCTGCGCCCGCGCCGTCTCGCCGGTGACCTCGCCCAGCACGCGGGTGCTGGCCAGGTGCCGTTCCAGCGTCTGCGCGTTGTAGTCGATCACCACCACGGGGATGCCGGCGCTTTCCAGTCGCGCCAGGTCCGGCCCCAGCGCCTTGTACTGCCAGTCCGCCAGAATCGCCACGTCGGGCCGGGTGGCGAGGGCTTTTTCCACCGAGAAGGTCTGGTCCTGCACGTTGCCGAGGTCGGGCACGCGCGCCAGTTGCGGCTTGCGCGCCACGTACATGGCCCAGGTGGCCGGGCGCGACTTCACGAACCAGCCGCGGGACATGCCGACCACGCGGTCAAACGACTTGTCGCCGCCGACCGCAAAGAAATCCTCGATGTAAAAGCAGAGCAGGATGCGCTTGGCCGGCGCGTCCATCTTCACTTTGCGGCCAAGCACGTCTTCGACCACCACGGGCTTGGCCACGGCCAGGCTTGCCGTGGCGCACAGGGCGAACAGTGCCGAGACGCGGCTCAGCGTCCTTAACCAAGACATAAGCATCCTTCTTCATTTAAAAATGAAAATGATTGCTAATTGTGTCTGCAAAGTCAATGTCCGGCCGCTGCACCCGGGGTGGCCGGGCCGCAATACGGCGGCTGGGCGGTAGAGCCGGGAGGGCGGTATGTTGCCGTCGTCATCCTGGGTCAGCCGGATTCGTGCCGGGCAGGCGCAGTATTGGGGCACGATTTCCCCTTTTTTCCGGTAAAAGCCCGGAAATGCTGCTTTGTCTGCCGGATGCCGTTGCGGTGCTTGGCCTATATTTTATAAACAAGAATGGTTATTATAAATATTTATTCGATAAGCCACCTGCCCGGTTGCCATAGTTTCACGGACCGTACTCATGACCGATATCACTGCGTTGCACACGGCGCTTAGCCGCCAGCGGCAGCGCGAACACCGCCGCTGGCGTTTCCTGTTGCTGTTCCTGATGCTGATCGCCGGCAGCCTGTTGCTGGATGTGGCCACCGGACCGTCGCTGCTGCCGCTGCGCGAGGTCGCCGCCACGCTGCTGTCGCCCGGCGAGGCCGACGCGATGACCCGCGCCATTGTCATGGATATGCGCCTGCCGATCGCGCTGATGGCGCTGGTCGTCGGCGCGGCACTGGGTCTGGGCGGCGCGCAGATGCAGACACTGCTCGACAACCCGCTGGCCAGCCCGTTCACGCTGGGCCTGGCCGCCGCCGCCGGTTTCGGCGCGGCGCTGGCGCTGATCAGCGGCGGTTTCGGCCTGCCGCCGCTGATCGCCATCCCCATCGGCGCCTTCGTGTGCTGCATGTTGGCCGCAGGCCTGCTGTTCGGCCTGGCGCTGATGCAGCACGTGAGCAGCCAGACCATCATCCTGGCCGGGATCGCGCTCTTGTTCCTGTTCCAGTCGTTGCTGTCGCTGCTGCAGTTCCTGTCCTCGCCCGAACTCAACCAGCAGATCGTGTTCTGGCTGTTCGGCAGCCTGATGCGTAGTACCTGGGATTCGCTGCTGATTACCGCGGTGGTGACCGTGGCCTGTGCGCTGCTGCTGTACCGCGACGCGTGGAAGCTGACCTGTTTGCGGCTGGGCGAGGCGCGCGCGCGCAGCCTGGGCGTGGACGTGACGCGCCTGCGCCTGAAGACGCTGGTGCTGGTGGCGCTGATGACGGCGACCGCCATCAGCTTCGTCGGCATCATCGGCTTCATCGGGCTGGTGGCGCCGCACATCGCGCGCATGCTGATCGGCGAGGACCAGCGCTTCCTGATCCCGCTGTCGGCGCTGTGCGGCGCCTGCATGCTGTCGGTGTCGTCGGTGCTGTCCAAGTCCATCATCCCGGGGGCGCTGTTCCCCATCGGCATCGTCACCGCCATCATCGGCGTGCCATTCTTTATCTGGCTAATCCTGGGGAAGGGGCGCAAACGTGCTTGAACTGGATAAGCTGTCGCTCGCCATCGGCAAGCAGTCGCTGGTGCGCGAGCTGAGCCTGCAGCTGCAGCCCGGCCAGCTGCACGTGATCATCGGCCCCAACGGCACCGGCAAGACCAGCCTGCTGCGCGCGCTGTTCGGCGAGCTGCCGCTGCAGCAGGGTGAGATCCGCTTTGGCGGCCACGCGCTGTCGCGGCGGCACGGGGCCAGCTGGCGTCGCCAGTTCGGCTACATGCCGCAGAACACCCAGCTGGAGCTGGAGCTGAGCGTGCTGGAGGTGGTGGTACTCGGTCGTCTCGACAGCCTGAGCATGCGCCTGTCCGACGACGACATCCTGGCCGCGCTGTCGGCGCTGCAGGCACTGGGCATCGCCCATCTGGCCGACCGCGCCATGCACTCGCTCAGCGGCGGCCAGCGCCAGATGGTGCTGTTTGCGCAGGTGCTGCTGCGCGACCCGCAGATCATGATGCTGGACGAGCCGGTCAGCGCGCTCGACCTGCAACACCAGTTGCAGCTGATGGAGCACCTGCACCACCAGACGCGCGCCAAGAACTGGGTCAGCCTGGTGGTGCTGCACGACCTGAACCTGGCGGCGCAGTTTGCCGACCGGCTGATCGTGCTGGCCGGCGGCACGCTGCAGGCCTTCGGCCCGCCGGCCGAGGTGCTGGACGCCGGGCTGATCCACCGCCTGTACAGCGTGCCGGTGGACATCCACCGCGACCGCGACGGCAAACCCTATATCCGGACCCTCAGGCAGGCGAGCCTCTGCGCATGACCCGCCTTGCCCGTACCCTGCCAAGGTTGGCCGCAGGCGCCTGCCTGAGCCTGCCGGCCGCCGCCATGGTGTTCGAGCCGGCCAGCCGCGGCCACGCCACACCCGATGGCGTGACGCGGTGGGGCCGCGCCGAAGAGCAGCCGTTTACCGTGACCCCGCAACAGCCCGGCCAGTACTTCATCTGCCCGCCACACCGGATGATGGGCATGGTCGGGTCGGTACAGGCCGGCGAGGCCGTCAACAAGCAGGCCGCCAGCGACAGGATGCAGAGGGCCGCATGGACAGCAATAGCCAGCGCATCGACGCGCTGCTGGCCAAGGTGCGCTAATTGGCGGCACTGAAGGCCAGCCTGCACGGCTGGCGCGAACTGAGCCCGGCCGCCCGCCTGCTGGTGGCCAACGGGCTGGCGTTCAATCTCGGCTTTTACATGATGATGCCCTACCTGGCGCAGCACCTGGGCGGCACGCTGGGGCTGGCCGGCTGGGCCGCCGGGCTGGTGATGGGCATGCGCGTGTTCAGCCAGCAGGGCTTGTTCCTGCTCGGCGGCACGCTGGGCGACCGCATCGGCTACCGCCCGGCCATCGTGTGGGGCTGCCTGATCCGCAGCCTGGGCTTTGCCCTGCTGGGCTGGGCCGACCGGCTGCCGCTGCTGTTGCTGGCCGCCTTCCTCACAGGCTTTGCCGGCGCGCTGTTCACCCCCTGCGCCCAAGCCTACCTGGCCGCCGAGTGCCGCAGCGCGGACCAGCGCCAGCAGGCCTTTGCCCTGCACAACCTCGCCAGCGAGGCCGGCATGCTGCTGGGGCCGCTGGCCGGCATGCTGCTCACCCGCCTGGACTACGCCGTCACCGGCGTGGTGTCCGGCGGCGTGTTCCTGCTGCTGACCTGGCTGCAATGGCGCATGCTGCCGCCGCAGCCGGTACCGGCCCGGCCGGCGCCGGCCGCCGCAAGCGTCACCGCGCAGTGGCGCACCATCGTGCGCAACCGGCCGTTCCTGCGCTTCGCGCTGTGCGCCAGCGCCTACTCGCTGCTGTTCCACCAGCTGTATCTGGCGGTGCCGGCCTTTATCCAGAGCCAGCACCACGCCACCGGCCTGCTGGGCAGCGTGTTTACCGTCACCGCGCTGATCGGCGTCACCCTGCAACTGCCGGCGACGCAACTGGTGCAGCGGCGGCTGGGCGTCGCGCGCGCGATGGGACTGGGGCTGGGGCTGATGGGCTGCAGCTACCTGGCCATCCCGTGGTTGGCCGCATGGCCGGTGCCGGCCACCTTGCTGCTGGCCTGCGGCCTGTCGCTGGGCTCCATCCTCTGCTACCCGCTGTTCTCGGCCCACCTGCCGCACTACGCCACGCCGGGCCAGCTGGGCAGTTACTATGGTTTCTACGCAAGCCTGGGCGGCGTGGTGGCGCTGCTGGGCAACGTGCTGATCGGCAGCCTGCTGGGGGCGGCGGGCCGCACACCGCCGGTCGTCATCTGGTACGCGCTGGCCGCCTGCGGCGCGGTGGCCGGCTGGCAGCTTTACCGCCAGCTGGCGCGCGCGCCGGCGCATCCGGACGGAGAGGGCGGAAGATGAAACCGGCTTTGGGGCTGCTGCCGGGTGCGTGGCAGCGGGGACGGGGTGTCGGCGGAAGCTGTCCTTCCGCTGCTTGTAGGACAACGACCGGTTTGCACAAGACTTCGGACGCGTTCGACAAGAGCCGGCTAGCCAGCCCATATTTCAAGTCGGAATGACGTACTACGCCAAGCGTCCGGGGCCGGCGAAGGCTTTGTACCAAATTCTGACGGAGCACCAGCAACACGCCTAGCGGTACCAATCAGATCATCCAGGTAACCGATGACGGGGATAAAGTCGGGAATCGGGTCAAGGGGCGGCAAGGCATAGGCGGCAACCAACAGCGCCAGCAGCCTGGCATGCCACGGCGTTCTGGGGTCTCATGCGGCCAACCTCAACGTATGCACATCGCGCCTGATGACTTTTGCCCACTGCCGCAAAGCGTTGCAGCAGCGTTGCTTTCTCGGTGGACACCGGCTTCTGGCCTCCTGGAAGAGGGTGATGCCGGCCTTGTCTCCCCGCTGGCTGTCAAAGCGCGTTCAGGTACCCGCCGGTGCCGGCAAGGTCTACGCTTTAAGCGGTCGGCACGCGCCGCAACCCTCCGGGAGAACCATGATGCTCAGCAAGAACACGATCTGCCTGTGGTACGACGGCGACGCCTTGGACGCCGCCAGTTTCTATGCCCGCACCTTCCCCGACAGCGCCGTCGGCGCCGTGCACCATGCGCCGGGCGACTACCCCGCTGGCAAGCAGGGCGACGTGCTGATGGTGGAGTTCACCGTGGCCGGCATCCCCTGCCTGGGCCTGAATGGCGGCCCGGGCATGCCGCACAGCGAGGCGTTCTCGTTCCAGATTGCCACCGACGACCAGGCCGAAACCGATCGCCTGTGGCAGGCGATCATCGACAACGGCGGCCAGGCAAGCGCCTGCGGCTGGTGCCGCGACCGCTGGGGCCTGTCCTGGCAGATCACCCCGCGCGCGCTGATCGCGGCGGTGACCGACCCAGACCCGGCAGCTGCCAAGCGCGCCTTCGAGGCGATGATGGACATGACGCGGATCGACATCGCCGCGATAGAGGCGGCGCGGCTGGGCCATTAGCCGGCAAGGTTGGCCGCAAGGCCGGCGCCAGCATGCGAATGGCCACGCGAATCGGCCCGAGTTTCGTAGAGGCTGCGCTGTTCACGACTGCAGCCGTTCAGGTGTGAGGGGCTGAACGGCTGTCATGGCTGAACTTCAGCCGGATTCGCCGTCATCAAGGATGGGCGCTATCAGCCCAGTGAACTAGGTGTGGCCACTTGAGAAGGCGCGCGTCGGGATCACGAAACTGGGTTTGTAGCTGGCGAGCTGATCGGGCGCCGATCCGCAACGCCAAACAGCAGGTGGGGGCCAGGCAAAACAAAGCCCTCCGGAAGGGAGGGCTTTGTTTGTGTAGGGTGGGCTGGGGTCAGTGCTGATGCCCGTGCTCGCCGTGTACATGCTGGTGGGCGATTTCCTCGGCGCTAGCCTCGCGTACGCTCACAACGTTGAGGGCGAAGCGCAGGGTTTTGCCGCACAGCGGGTGGTTGCCGTCCAGCAAGACGGTCGGGCCCTTGATCTTGGTGACGAAGTAGTAGCGCGGCTCGCCATCCGGGCCGATGCGCTGGATCTGGCCGCCGACCTTGATGCCGGGCGGGAAGTCGGCCTTGGGCATGGTGGTGACCAGCGCTTCGTCGCGCTCGCCAAAGGTGTCTTCGGTCGCCAGTTCCAGCGTGGTCTGGAAGCCTGCTTCCTGGCCTTCCAGTGCGGCTTCCAGTTTGGGGAACAGGTTGTCGTAATCGCCGTGCAGGTAGGCGACCGGGTTCTTGCCATCGTCGTAGACCAGACCCTGGCTGTCTGTGACTTTCATGCGCAGGGTGACGGCGGTGTTTTGGGTGATTTTCATGGCGGGCAAGGGCAAATAAATTGAGGCGGGAAGGTTCGCAGTTCAGCGGGGGCGTGTCAACTGGCGGGTGAGTCGCCTCGCTCTCTTCCGATGAGTGTCTGCCGGCGGGCGACAATCGGCCACGGCAGGCGCGGGGACTGGATGGCCGTTTGGGCCGATCTCCCTCACGGGCTCTGGGCCGGCCGGGAGGCCCCGTCCCTGTCGCCCGGCCGCCCCCGCACCGACCCACCAACGAAAAGAGGCCCTTCCGGGGCCTCTTTGCTTCCAATCCAGCTGCCGGGACGGCAAGCCGCCCGGCTCTTTCCACTCCGCCTACCAGTTGCTCTCCCGCTCCGGGGTGGCGGTGATGTTGTGGATGGACAGGTCGGCGCCGTTGAATTCCTCTTCGTCGCTGAGGCGGATGCCGACCACTTTCTTCAGCACGCCGTACACCAGGTAGCCGCCGCCAAAGCCGATGCTGATGCCGGCCGCGGTGCCGATCAGCTGCGAGGCCAGGCTGACGCCGCCGGCGCCGCCGAGCCAGTGCTGGCCGAACAGGCCGGCGGCGATGCCACCCCAGGCGCCGCACAGGCCGTGCAGCGGCCACACGCCGAGCACGTCGTCGATCTTCCAGCGGTTTTGCGTGAGGGTGAACAGGTACACGAACATGACGCCGGCGACGCCGCCGGTGAGCAGCGCGCTCAGCGGGTGCATCACGTCGGAGCCGGCGCACACCGCCACCAGCCCGGCCAGCGGGCCGTTGTGGATGAAGCCGGGGTCGTCGCGGCCGGCCCACATCGCGGTCAGCGTGCCGCCGACCATCGCCATCAGCGAGTTGACCGCCACCAGCCCGGAGATGCCGCCGACCTTCTGCGCGCTCATCACGTTGAAGCCGAACCAGCCAACGATCAGGATCCAGGCACCCAGTGCCAGGAAGGGGATGGACGACGGCGGGTGGGCGCTGACGCGGCCTTCCCTGGTGTAGCGGCCGCGGCGGGCGCCGAGCAGCAGCACCGCCGCCAGCGCGATCCAGCCGCCGACGGCGTGCACCACCACCGAGCCGGCAAAGTCGTGGAATGGTGCGCCGAAGTTGGCCGCCAGCCAGTCCTGGATGCCGAAGTGGCCGTTCCACACGATGCCTTCAAAAAACGGATACACCAGGCCGACCAGCAGGAAGGTGGCCGCCGACTGCGGGTGCAGGCGCGCGCGCTCGGCGATGCCGCCGGAGACGATGGCGGGGATGGCGGCGGCAAAGGTCAGCAGGAAGAAGAACTTCACCAGCTCATAGCCGTTGGCCTGGCTGATGTGGCTGACGTCGCTGAAGAAGTGCACGCCGTAGGCGACGCCGTAGCCGACAAAGAAGTAGGCCAGCGCCGAGATGGCGAAGTCGGTGAGGATCTTGACCAGGGCGTTGACCTGGTTTTTCTTGCGCACGGTGCCCAGCTCCAGAAAGGCGAAGCCGGCGTGCATCGCCAGCACCAGAATGGCCCCGATCAGTAAGAACAGTACGTCGTTTGCACTTGTTTGCGTCATGCCTGCGCTCCAATGGTGCGTATCCGTGGTGCGGCACGGCGCGCTGCGGATACGAATGCCTGTGATTGGGGCGCTTTCTTGCAAAAAGGGTGCCAGCGGGCGCCAGCCTTGTGCATCAAGGCGTCATGACGATGCCTTGCGCCGGATGGTGGTGCGGAGGGCGGCGCTTGCCTTGATTTGGTGCGTGGCGGTGGGCGGTATTGGTGCGCTGACGTTGCGGCCAACGTTGGCCGCAACGTCAGCCGCAATGTCAGGCCGGCAACAGGGTCTCGACGCGGTCGTCGCGCTGCAGGATCTGCCGCAGGAATCGCTGCATGCTGTGATCGTCGCCGGTGGTGACGAAGCGGTACTGCGGCGGCGTCTGCGGGCCGCTGCGGCACTGGTGTTGCTGCAGCAGGCGCAGCGTCTGGCGCACCACGGCATCGGTGGGGTCGATGATGTCGATGTGCGGCGGCAGCTGCTCACGGATCAGCGGCGCCAGGAACGGGTAGTGGGTGCAGCCGAGCACCACGTGGTCGACGTTGTGCGCCAGCAGCGGCGCCAGCGCTGCGGCGACGGTGCGCCGGGCGTTGTCGCTGTCCAGCTCGCCGCTTTCCACCAGCTCGACGAAGCCGGTGCCGGCCTGGCTGTAGATCTCGGCGTGGTCGTGCAGCTGCGCCGCCAGCTGGCGGAATTTCTCGCCGCGCAGCGTGGCCTGCGTCGCCAGCACGCCGACCTTGCCGCTCTGCGTCGACAGCGCCGCCGGCTTGATCGCCGGCTCCATGCCGACGATGGGTAGCGTCGGATACTTCAGCCGCAGGTGACGCGCCGCGGCGCTGGTGGCGGTGTTGCAGGCGATCAGCAGCAGGGTGGCGCCCTGTGCCAGCAGGTAGTCGGCGATCAGCTCGGAACGGGCGATCAGCTCGTCGTCGCTGCGCCCGCCGTAGGGACAGTAGCCCTGATCGGCAAGGTAGATCACCGGTTCGTCGGGAAGCTGGGCGGTGAGCTCGCGCCACACCGAAAGGCCGCCTAGGCCGGAATCAAACATGCCGATCATGAGGGATTAACTGTTCTGGATGACGATTTTCGGGAATTTACCAGAGAAGTCGCGTGCCTTGTCGCCGACCTTGACCGCCACCTTGCGCGCGATCTGCTGGTAGCGGGCGGCCAGTGCGCTGTCCGGCGCTGCCGCCACCGTCGGGCGGCCGTCGTCGGTGGCCAGGCGGATGGAGAGATCCAGCGGCAGCGAGCCGAGCACGTCGACACCGTACTGCGCGCTCATCCGCTCGGCGCCGCCGTGGCCGAAGATGTGCTCTTCGTGGCCGCAGTTGCTGCACACGTGCATGGCCATGTTCTCGACGATGCCGAGGATGGGCACGCCGACCTTCTCGAACATCTTCAGTCCCTTCTTCGCGTCCAAGAGCGCGATGTCCTGCGGCGTGGTGACGATGATGGCGCCGGTGACCGGCACCTTCTGCGACAGCGTCAGCTGGATGTCGCCGGTGCCCGGCGGCATGTCGATCACCAGATAGTCCAGCTCGTTCCACAGTGTGTCGTTGAGCAGCTGCTGCAGCGCCTGGCTTACCATCGGGCCGCGCCACACCATCGCCTGGTCCTCGTCGACCAGATAGCCGATCGACATCGTCTGCACGCCGTGCGCCGGCAGCGGCACCAGCTTGCCGTCGATCACCTCCGGCTTCTGGCCCTGCAGGCCCATCATCAGCGGCTGCGACGGGCCGTAGATGTCGGCGTCGAGGATGCCGACCGACGCGCCTTCCGCCGCCAGCGCCAGCGCCAGGTTGGCCGCGGTGGTGGACTTGCCGACGCCGCCCTTGCCGGACGACACCGCGATGATGTTCTTCACCCCCGGCAGCAGCGGCACGCCGCGCTGTACCGAGTGGCTGGTGATCTCGCTGACCACGTCGATGCTCAGCTTGCGCTCGCCGGCCAGCGGCGCCAGCCGCTCGCGGAACAGCTCGGCGATGGCGGCGAAGCGGCTTTTGGCCGGGTAGGGCAGCGCCACGCGCACATTGAGGTGGGCGGCATCGTTTTGCTGCACGCTGACGCCTTTGCGGTAGGGCTTGTGGGTGTCTTCGTCGATCAGGTCGGCGATGGCATCGAGAATGTCGGTGTCGGTCAGGGCCATGTCAGTAGTCCGGGAAGCGGCGTCGCCTTGGACGCCAAACAGTTTGCCGAGTCGGGAAAGCATGATGGTGATCTTGAGCGGGATGAATAGCCGACTATTTTAATCGGGTTTGCCGCGGGCGAACAGGCTTGCCCGCCGTTTTGGCCGCAGCCGCCATGATAAGCGCTGCGCCGGCGTCGTGCATGCCGTGCTTGCGAGCAAGGTTGGCCGCAGATTGCTGCTTACTTTTTTGTCATGGCGGCGGTATAGACAGATTTGCTGGTGCAAGTGACTGATTCGGCGTAGAATCGACGCCTTTTTTCTCAGCCGGCACGGGATGGCAGACCGCTCCGTGGCGGTGTTTTCGAGGTGACGTTTTGTCTGAATTTGTCAGGATTTCCCGTTTGACCCCGGCGCGGATGCTGTTCCCGCTGGCGCTGGTGCTGTTTGAATTTGCGGTCTACATCGCCAACGACATGGCGCAGCCGGCGATGCTGCGCGTGGTGCAGGAGTTCGGCGTCGGCATCGAGTGGGTGCCGATGGCGATGACCGCCTTCCTGCTCGGCGGCGCGCTGATGCCGTGGCTGACCGGGCCGCTGTCCGACCGCATCGGCCGCCGACCGGTGCTGCTGGGCGGGGTGGTGTATTTCATCGTCGCCTGCCTCGCCACCTATCTGGTGAACTCGATCGAGGCCTTCATGGCGCTGCGCGTGCTGCAGGGCGTCGGCCTGTGCTTCATCAACGCCGTCGGCTACGCCGCGGTGCAGGAGGCGTTCGAGGAGAAGACCGCGGTCAAGGTCACCGCGCTGATGGCCAACGTGGCGCTGATTGCGCCGCTGGTCGGCCCGCTGGCCGGCGCCGCGCTGATCGAGTTCGCGCCGTGGCGCAGCTGCTTCCTGTTCATCGCCGGCGTGTCGCTGCTGGCGCTGCTCGGGCTGTGGTGGAAGATGCCGGAAACGGTCGACGTTGGCCGCACGCGCGCACCGCTGCGCCGCATGGGCGCGGACTACCTGGCGCTGCTCGCCGACCGCCGCTTCGTGCTGTCGCTGCTGTGCCTCCCGCTGCTGGCGATGCCGCTGATGGGCTGGATCGCGCTGTCGCCGGTGCTGCTGGTGGAAGACCTGGGCATGAGCACCGTCGAGTACGGCCTGTGGCAGCTGCCGGTGTTCGGCGGCCTGATCGCCGGCAACTTCGCGCTGGTGTTGCTCACCGAGCGCCTGGCGCTGGGGCGCTCGGTGCTGCTGGGCATGTGGCCGATCGTCGGCGGCCTGGCGCTGATGCTGGGCGGCATCCAGCTCAGCAGCGTGCCGCACATCTATATGGTGGCCGGCATGAGCCTGATGGCCTTCGGCGAGGGGCTGTCGTTCGCGGTGCTGTACCGCTTCGCGCTGATGGCCAGCACGGTGAGCAAGGGCACGGTGTCGGCGGCGATGAGCATGTTGTCGATGGCCGGCTACGCGCTCGGCATCGAGCTGTTCCGCCACGCCTATATCGCTGGCGGCATGATCGGCTTCGCGCTGATGTCGCTCTTGACCTCGCTGCTGTTCGTGCTGGTGGCCCGGCCGCGGGTGCGCCACGCGATGAAGCTGCGCGCGGCGCCGGTGGCGCAGGCAGCCTGATGTTTCGCGCACACGGCTTATAAAGGTTGGCCGCAACGCTGTTGCGGCCAACCTTTGTCGTTATAATCGACGGTTTCGTATTGCTTATCGGGATGCATTTCATGACTAAACGCCAGATTCTGGTTACCAGCGCACTGCCGTATGCCAACGGCGCCATCCACTTGGGGCACATGGTTGAACACATCCAGACCGATGTCTGGGTGCGCTTCCAGAAGATGCGTGGCCACGAGTGCTACTACGTCTGTGCCGACGACACCCACGGCACCCCGATCATGCTGGCCGCGGAAAAGCAGGGCATCACCCCGGAGCAGCTGATCGAGTGCGTGAACACCGAGCATCTGGCCGATTTCAGCGGCTTCCACATCGGCTACGACAACTACTACAGCACCAACAGCCCGGAAAACAAGGCGTTCTCCGAGCAGGTCTACCTCGCGCTGAAGGCCAACGACAAGATCGCCAGCCGCACCATCGAGCAGCTGTACGACCCGGAAAAGAACATGTTCCTGCCGGACCGCTTCGTGAAGGGCGAATGCCCGAAGTGCGGCGCGGCCGACCAGTACGGCGACAACTGCGAGAAGTGCGGCGCCACCTACAGCCCGACCGAACTGAAAAACCCGTACTCGGCGGTGTCCGGCGCCAAGCCGGTATTGAAGACCTCCGAGCACTACTTCTTCCGCCTCGGCGAGTGCACCGGCTTCCTCCAGGACTGGACCGGCGGCAGCAGCCTGCGCGGTGACGGAGTGAGCCAGGCCCACCTGCAGGCCGAATCGCTGAACAAGATGAACGAGTGGATCGAAGGCGGCCTGCAGGACTGGGACATCAGCCGCGATGCGCCGTACTTCGGCTTCGAGATCCCCGGCGCGCCGGGCAAGTACTTCTACGTGTGGCTGGACGCGCCGATCGGCTACATGGCCAGCTTCAAGCACCTGTGCGACCGCACCGGCATCGATTTCGACGAGTGGTTCAAGCCGGACAGCAAGACCGAGATGTACCACTTCATCGGCAAGGACATCCTGTACTTCCACGCGCTGTTCTGGCCCGCGATGCTGCACTTCGCCGGCTACCGCGCGCCGACCGGCGTGTTCGCGCACGGCTTCCTGACCGTGGACGGCCACAAGATGTCCAAGTCGCGCGGCACCTTCATCACCGCCAAGAGCTACCTCGACTGCGGCCTCAATCCGGAATGGATGCGCTACTACATCGCCGGCAAGCTCAACGGCCGCATCGAGGACATCGACCTCAACCTGGGTGACTTCGTCGCGCGCGTGAACTCGGACGTGGTCGGCAAGTTCGTCAACATCGCCAGCCGCGCCGCCGGTTTCATCAGCAAGCGCTTCGGTGGCCAGCTTGCGGCCAACCTTGAGGACGAAACCCGCCTGCTGGGCAATATCGCCGGTGAAGCGGAGAACATCGCCGCCGCCTTCGAGGCGCGCGAGTACGCCAAGGCGCTGCGCGAGGTGATGGCCATTGCCGACATCGTCAACGGCTACGTCGACGCCAACAAGCCGTGGGAGCTGGCCAAGCAGGAAGGGCAGGACGCGCGCCTGCACGAGGTGTGCAGCGTGCTGATCAACGCCTTCCGCCTGCTGACCATCTACCTGAAGCCGGTGCTGCCGAAGCTGGCCGAAGGCGTGGAAGCCTTCCTCGACGTGGCGCCGCTGCAGTGGGCGGACGCCGACCGGCTGCTGCTGGGCCACACCATTAAACCGTACCAGCACCTGATGCAGCGCATCGACCCGGTGCTGGTGGAAAAACTCATCGAGGCGAACAAGCAAAGCATGGAAACCCAAGCCCCGGCCGCCGCGGCCAACTACGAGCCGCTGGCCGACACCATCAAGATCGACGACTTCGCCAAGCTCGACCTGCGCGTCGGCAAGGTGCTGGCCTGCAACTTCGTGGACGGCTCCGACAAGCTGCTGCAGTTTACCGTCGACCTCGGCTTCGAACAGCGCAACATCTTCTCCGGCATCCGTTCTGCTTATCAGGAACCGGAAAAGCTGGTTGGCCGCAAGGTGATCGTGGTCGCCAACCTGGCCGAACGCAAGATGCGCTTCGGCGTGTCGCAGGGCATGATCGTGTGCGCCTCCGGCCCGGAGGACAACTCCGGCCTGTTCCTGCTGGACGCCGACGACGGTGCCGAACCGGGCATGCGCATCGGCTGATCGCCCCGCCGGCTTGCCAACACCGCCCATGCCCCGTCGCCGACGGGGCATTTTTCATGGCGGGGATTCATCAGAGTTTCATAATCGCGGCTTAAGCTGCCGTCAGTGCTACGGGAACTCCGTGAAACTACCTATAGTCAATAGCGACATAAACACGTTATCGTAGCGTGAGCTTATGTTGTTTCAGTAAGCCGGATAATCGTCAGAAAAAGAATGACAAAAAGGAAAAATCATGAGAATCAACCAACTTGAGCCAGGCCATAGCATCCTGGAAACAACCGACAGCGGTGAAGAAATCCGCTTTGAAGTCATCAATGTCAAGCCGCTGGGCCGACGCTACGAAGTGACGATGCGCACTTCCGCCGGTCTGGAAAGCGTGGTCTACTCGGGTAACGCCTACGTACAGACCGCCGCCTGACAGAACGTGGCACCACAATCAAAGCCCTGCCTTGCAGGGCTTTTGTCTTTTTGCTTGACGCACTGCAATATACGCGGTACTATTCTTTTCTCAGTCGCGGGATGGAGCAGTCTGGTAGCTCGTCGGGCTCATAACCCGAAGGTCGTAGGTTCAAATCCTGCTCCCGCAACCAGAATTCATAAAACGGTTTGGCGACTAAACCGTTTTGCCTTGAGAAATATAAGTGGGAGTTTCCCGGTTATTTCTCGCGGTACAATCTATACTTGCAGTATTCAGTCGCGGGATGGAGCAGTCTGGTAGCTCGTCGGGCTCATAACCCGAAGGTCGTAGGTTCAAATCCTGCTCCCGCAACCACATATAAACCCCTGATTCAATTGAAAAATTGAATCGGGGGTTTTGTGCATTTCCACCCGTGATTTGGGCACAGCACCTGTTCTGTGCCCATTTTTGTGCCTAAACCGTGCCCACAGCGTTTCCCGAACGGGGCGTTTTGACCTTTGGGATGAATGGGCCCGCAGTTTGGTGATGACCGTTGGGATTTCTGCACGGTTTGTGCCCAGTGGGCACAGTGTGGGCACAAGGTGCAAGTGTCTGAAATCGTCATTAAGTAGCGTTAAGTCACCTTTGCATCACGCTAGGGCATTGAAATGACTGGTAAACCCTACGTCACCCAGCTATCAATCTTCGGGCTTTGCTCAGTGTCCTTTTTGTATTCCATTGCGCTCAAGGGGACGTGTTTTCTCCCTTGGGCACAAGATTGGGATTGAACTCGAAGATGTCGCTGACTTGGCAATCGAAGTACGCGCACAAGGTGTCCAGCACATCTAGCTCAACCCTTTCTGCCGTCTCATGGTAGAGCCTGGTCAGCGTACCTCGATTCAGCCCTGTGTCTCTTGCTACGTCGCTGATTTTGAGGCGTCGCTCTCCCATCATGCGTGATAGGTGGCATTTGATCATGTCTTTCTCCGGATGATAATGATCTTCTATAGATTAAAAGGTGTTGCAAAAGGTCTTTTTGCGTGCATAATGATCTCTAGGGGGTCAAATTTCCCACTTAAAGGGAAAAATGACCTTCTGAGTTTACATGCACATAAGGAATGAGACTATGAGTTCTACCTACATCACGACTGAAGAGTTGGCTTCCCGCATCCACTACGACCCACGCACTATCCGTAACAAGCTAGTTGATCACTGCTTGTTTGAGGGCAGGCACTATGTCCGCCCCTTCGGTCGAAGAAAGTTTCTTTTTATCTGGGAGGCCATCGAAGCGGATCTGCTTCGAAATCACTCCGACTCGATTGCCATGCCTTTGGCGGACTAGGGGGCGATCATGGGTGTTGTACGAGCAAGAAAAGAGACAGGGCTGTTATTTTTGGACTTCAGATGGAATGGAAAACGGTGCAGGGAGCAAACAGAGCTAAAGAACACGGCAGCGAATCGAAGAAAACTTGAGCGGATGCTTCAACAGATAGAGTCCGAGATTCAGCTTGGCCGGTTTCGCTACGAGACTTTCTTCCCTGAGAAGGGTATTTCAGAGGACTCGGTACCTAGTTTTCTTCTTGAGCAGAAAGAAGAAGTGGATCCTAAGGTGCTGCGGACGCCAATTTTTAAAGACTTCATCGAGGAGTGGCTAGCTGAGACCAGCATCGGCTGGCGCCGGTCTTATCTGGTTACGATCAGGGGAAACATCGATAAGTACTACTTGTCAGCATTCGGCAATGTCAGGGTCGGGGCTGTCACCCGAGCAGACTTGCTTAAATTCCGGTCGTCGCTCGCCAAAGTTTCTGGCCGGAATGGTAATGCAACCTTATCTGCTAACCGTATCAACAAGATCATGGATCCGCTGAGACGCATTTTCGAGGAAGCCGCCGACCGTTACGACTTTACCACGCCTTATGTGCGCATCAAACCGTTGAAGGTGCCAAAGTCTGATGTACAGCCGTTCACCCTGCAGGAGGTCAAGCAGATCATCGATAGCGTGCGGCCAGATTTCCGCAACTACTACACGGTGCGTTTCTTTACCGGCATGCGTACAGGGGAGATCGATGGCCTGAAGTGGAAGTATGTGGACTTTGATCGTCGCCAGATCCTGGTGAGGGAAACCATAGTCTACGGTGAGGACGACTACACGAAAACCGATGCGTCGCAGCGAGACATCGCCATGAGTCAGCCAGTCTACGAGGCACTACAGAAGCAGTACCGGGCGACGGGTGCCATGTCCGAGTACGTCTTCTGCAATCTGCAAGGCTTGCCTATCGAGCACAACAATGTAACCAAGCGTGTCTGGTACCCGCTGTTAGGAGCATTGGGTCTGGAGCGAAGGCGGCCATACCAGACCAGGCATACGGCGGCCACGCTCTGGTTGGCCGCAGGGGAGGCACCAGAGTGGATTGCACGACAGATGGGGCATGCCAATACGGAGATGTTATTTAAAGTTTATTCGCGTTATGTACCTAACCTTACTCGCCGTGATGGGTCAGCCTTCGAGCAGCTACTGAAAACTGCCCAGATCCAGAAGGAGGATGAACATGCAACGGTTTAATGAGGAGCGGGCATTACGACATACATGGGCCATGCTAGAAATCGGCCTGTACCTGCGCGAACTCGGTGCCAATCAGGAGATTCCACTCGCGGTACGTCAGCAAGCATTCAGGCTTGCTCAAGACTACCCACGAGTCACCGAAATTCTCATTCTGGCAAAGCGTGATCATGGTCGAAATGGCACAAGGAGTTTGCTCGCGAATGTAGAAAAGGACTTGCTTGTGGGGGATAGCTACCGCCTCTTGATCAAAGCACTGAAGGCCGAGGCGCAATCCAGGACAGCGGATCTTTAGATTGCTTATATGGCGATGCCGCTACTCAGCTTTGGCTGAGTGGCGGATATTCTTTTCGTATTTATGCGACCGCTTCCTGTTCCGACAGAGTTGCACTGGGTACATCTCACCGTTCAAGCGTATGGCCAAAACTGGTAGAAGACGGGTTCTCGGCGAGGCTGTGTGAAAACGTCCCCGTGTCTATGATGTTCCTAATGGCATGCCGAGGGTTGCGCAATGACACGGTTTGTTCAAGGAGAGAACAGGTCTCAGGCCGCACTTTTACCAGCGCTGCTTGATGACTATGTCGGTGAAGACAACCCGGTGCGCATTGTGGATGCCTTTGTCGAGCAACTCGATCTGCGCGGACTTGGCTTTGCCGGCGTCGATCCCAAAGCCACCGGGCGGCCGTCTTACCACCCAGCCATCTTGCTCAAGCTGTACATCTACGGTTACCTCAACCGGATTCCATCCAGTCGCCGCCTCGAACGAGAAGCACAGCGGAACGTCGAGCTGATGTGGCTGCTGGGGTGGCTCTCACCTGACTTCAAAACGATTGCCGACTTTCGACGAGATAACGGCACCGGTATACGTAATGTCTGCCGGCAGTTCGTCGTGCTGTGCCGGGAGCTGAATCTGTTCACGCAGGCTGTCGTCGCCATTGATGGCAGCAAGTTCAAAGCCGTGAATGCCCATGACCGTAACTTCACACGTGGCAAACTGGAGAAGCGGATGCAGGAAATTGATCACTGCATCGAGCGCTATCTCTCCGAGATGGAAACCGCCGACCGCCAGCCAGCTGAAATCGCTGAAGCCAGAACAACCCGGCTGAAGCAGAAAATGGCCACGCTGAAAGCCCGACTGGAAAAGCTCAAGCATCTCCAGGCCCAGCTTGAGCAAGAACCGTCAGGACAAATTTCGCTGACAGATCCCGATGCCTGAGCCATGGCGACCAGCACGAGTCGTGGGCTGGTTGGCTACAACGTGCAAACGGCTGTTGATACCCGGCACCACCTTATCGTGGCGCACGAAGTCACCAACCAGGGCAGTGATCGGCGCCAATTGGCAAAGATGGCCAAGCAGGCCAAAGAAGCGATGCAGGCCGCCCACCTTGAAGCCATTGCAGACCGCGGTTACTTCCATGGAGAAGAAGTCTGGGCCTGCGCTGAAGCCGGCATCGTGCCGTTGGTTTCGAAGCCGATGACTTCCTCAGCCAAAGCCGAGGGGCATTTCGACAAAGAAGACTTTGTGTTTGATCCGGTGGCTGGTGAATACGTGTGTCCGGCCGGTAGTCGGCTGATCTGGCGTTTCTTTACCACGGAATGCGCTGCACTCATCCATAAATATTGGAGCTTTGACTGCCCTCGCTGTGCACTCAAGGCGCAATGTACGCCCAGCCCATACCGGCGAGTGACACGCTGGGAGCACGAAGACGTGCTTGAAGAGATGCAGAAACGGCTGGACACCCGGGGCGGCATGATGAAGCTGCGACGCCAGACGGTAGAGCATCCGTTTGGCACGCTAAAGGAATGGATGGGCGCAACGCACTTCCTGACACGAAGCCTGGGACGGGTCAGTACGGAGATGAGTCTGCATGTACTCGCCTACAACTTGAAGCGAGTCATGAAGATCATCGGATTTGCAGGATTAATGGCGGCAGTAGCGCCCTGAAAGGGCTTTTTTATCCATCGAAATAGCCTGGTTTGCGCAGCAACCGATATTGGTAACCCGCAAATAACCCGTCGCAGCCATCTTGGTATCAACCATTCACTGTGTTTCCACACAGCCTCCGGCCAAAGCAGCCGTAATCCATGTCTCAAGACATCGGCAGCTGCTTGTGAGAAAGCAGCCTTATCTCATCGCCCCCCAAGAGAGGAACAGACCAACGTTGGCCGATAGATTGAGCCTTCCCGGGTCGGCAGCATAGATATCGGCCGGTGGTGTGTCGTAACCTGTTAGAACCTGCATCAGTCGGCCACTTGGTGTAATAAAGCTCCTCGAACAGCAGTCTGCGTTCAGTTTTCTCCTATCGGTAGCGTCGAGCCCACCTTGTCGCGGCTCATCGCCACCAGGGTCTTGAATCGCTTCACATTGGCATTGCCAAAAAACAACTTGCGGGTCAGCTCGTTGTATTGCTCCATGTGCTGCACCACAAAAACCAGCACGAAGTCCCACTCGCCGGCAGTGTAGTAACACTGCTGCACATGCGGGCAGACAGTGAAAGAGCGGCGGGTCGCGTCCAGCTGGTCAATCTGTTCGCTTTCTACTTCTACCGTGGCGATGATGGTCAGTCCGTAGCCCACGGCATCCGGTGCGATGACCGCGGTGTAGCGCTCGATCACGCCTTCCTCTCCCAGCCGCTTGAGGCGGCGGTTCACCGCGGCGGTGGAAAGATTCACCGCTTCGCCCAGCTCGTTCTGCGGCGTGCGCGCATCTTGCTGGACCGCCGCCAGCAGTCTCAGGTCATAACTATCCAGCTGGCTATTCATTGGTTGGTCCCCGTTTGCGACTGCCTGTACATAAACGCAATATTTTTGCGATCCACTCCTTATTATTAAGAAAAATTCACGGCAGTTCAGCAATATTATTTCGCTACTGGCCCGCCCTTATGCCGGCCCTCTGGAGACGACACATGCCCCTGACCCCACGGATAGACACACTGCCCCTCGATGGCGACACCCTGCTGCGCCAGATCCGGGCGCTTGGCGAGATTGGCGCCGACCAGGAGTCGGGCGGCCGCACCCGCATCGCGCTGACCGACGCCGAAAAAGCCGGCCGCGACCAGCTGGTGCGCTGGATGCAGGAACTGGATCTGCTGGTACAGGTGGACCAGATCGGCAACATCTTCGGCACCCTGCCTGCGGCCAACGTTGGCGCGGATGCCCGCCCGTTGATGCTGGGCTCGCACATCGATACGGTAAAAAACGCCGGCGCGCTGGACGGCTGCTACGGCGTGCTGGCCGGGCTGGCCGTGGTACGCGCCTTCCGCCAGGCGGGCGTGCTGCCACCCCGTCCGATTACCGTGGCCGCCTTCAGCAACGAGGAGGGTGTGCGTTACCAGCCGGACATGATGGGCTCGCTGGTGCACGCCGGCGGCCTGCCGTTGCAGGCGGCGCTGGACAGCATTGGCACCGACGGTACGCGCTTGGGTGACGAGTTGCTGCGCATCGGCTATGCCGGCGAGTTGGCCGCAGGCAGCATCGTGCCGCACGAGTATCTGGAGCTGCATATCGAGCAGGGGCCGGTGCTGGAAGCCGAAGGCGTGCAGATCGGCGCGGTGGCCAACCTGCAGGGCATCTCCTGGCAGCAGCTGACCATCCAGGGCAAGGCCAATCATGCCGGCACCACCCCGATGCACCTGCGCCACGACGCCGGCTTTGCTGCCGCCGCCATCGTCACCTTTGTGCGCCAGCTGGCGGCGCAGTCCGGTACCACGCTGGCCACCGTCGGCTCGCTGCACTTCGAGCCGGACCTGATCAACGTGATTCCGCGCAAGGCGGTGCTGAGCGTCGACCTGCGCGACCCGGACGAAAGCCGGCTGCAGGCAGCCGAGCAGGCGCTGCGCGACTACCTCGCACTGCTGGAACAGCAGGAGCAGGTCCGCATCCACAGCGAACGACTGGCCCGTTTCGAGCCGGTACCGTTTGCCGAACCGTTGGTGGCCGAGGTCGAGCACGCCGCCGCTGCCCGCGGCCTGAGCTGCCGGCGCATGACCTCCGGCGCCGGCCACGACGCGCAGATGATGGCCCGCATCGCGCCCGCCGCAATGATTTTTGTGCCCAGCCACGGCGGCATCAGCCACAACCCGCGCGAGCACACCGACGATGCCCAGCTGCTGCAGGGCGCGCAGGTACTGCTCGATGTCGTACTCAAGCGCCTGTTTGCCTGAACCCCAACACCATTCATTTCGATCATTGCCCCGGAGACTCTGCGTGATGCTTACCCACAACCCCAAGGCCAATCACGGCGCCTATCCTGACTCGCTGCAAACCGTCCTCAATATCCGCGCCGCCGATGAAAGCCGCCGCTGGCTGGCGCCGTGGCAGCGCCTGAGCCGCGAGGCCACGCCGCTGTGGCAGCTGCCGGAGCTGGCCGCCCGGCTGGGCCTTGCGCAACTGGCGGTCAAGGACGAGTCGTTCCGCTCCGAACTGGGCAGCTTCAAGGCACTGGGTGCGCCGGCCGCGCTGATCCACCTGTTGGCGCGGCTGAACCCGGTGCTGGATCCGGCACAACTGTTAAGCGGCAATAATTGCGGCCAGGTCAGCGGCATCACCGTGATCAGCGCCACCGATGGTAATCATGGCCGGGCGCTGGCCGCTGCCGCCCAAACCGTAGGCTGCCAGTGCGTGATCGTGTTGCATGCCCAGGTTAGTCAGGAACGCGAGGTTGCCATCGCCGCCTACGGTGCGCGCATCGTGCGCATCAGTGGTAACTACGACGAATCGGTGACCGAGGCGGCAAGGTTGGCCGCAGAACACGGTTGGCATGTGGTGTCCGATACCTCCTACGACGGTTACGAAGAAATTCCGCGCGACGTGATGCAGGGCTACGGCACTATCGCCGCCGAGATCATCGAACAGCTGGACGCGCAGCAGGCCGAACCGTTCACCCACGTGCTGCTGCAGGGCGGTGTCGGTGGCATGGCGGCGGGGCTGGCCAGCTATCTGTGGCAGCACTACGGCAGCCAGCGCCCGCGCTTCATCGTGGTGGAGCCAGAGCAGGCCGACTGCCTGTACCAGAGCGCGCTGCAGGGGCGTGCCGCCCGCGCTACCGGCTCGGTGGACTCGGTGATGGCCGGTCTTGCCTGCGGCGAGACCTCGCCGCTGGCGTGGCGGGTGCTGGAACAGGCAATCGATGATTTCATCACCATCCAGGACGACGACGCGGTGCGTGCCATGCAAACGTTGGCCGCAGGCTCGCCGCGCGACGTGCCCGTCGTGGCTGGCGAATCCGGCGCCGCCGGTCTGGCCGGGCTGCAGGTGCTGGCCGCGGACCCGGCACGGTTTGCCGCGGTGGGGCTGAACGGTCAGTCGCGGGTGCTGGTGGTCAACACCGAAGGCGCCACGGCGCCGGGCGTGTACGAGGCGCTGGTCGGGGAGTCTGCCAGCAGCGTGGCCAAACGCCAGGCACGCTGGATGGCCGATCATGTGCAGTAAACCACTGACCGGAGGAAACAACATGTCTGAACAAGCACTGTCACAACAGCTGGTGGCCTGGCGCCACCATCTGCACCGGCACCCGGAAACCGGTTTCGAGGAGGTGAACACGGCCGCCTTTGTCGCCGGCCTGCTGCGCGACATGGGGCTGGAAGTGTACACCGGCATCGGCGGCACCGGCATCGTCGCCAACCTCAGGGTCGGTGACGGCCCGGCCGTTATCGGCCTACGCGCTGATATGGACGCGCTGCATATTCAGGAAAACGTCCCGACACGTGCCCACGCCTCCTGCACCGCCGGCAAGATGCACGCCTGCGGTCACGACGGCCACATGGCCATGGTGCTGGGCGCCGCGCGGCTGCTGAGTGAGCGGCGCGACTTCAACGGCACCGTGCGCTTCATCTTCCAGCCGGCGGAGGAGCACGGCCGCGGCGCCAAGGCGATGATGGCTGACGGCCTGTTCCAGCGCTTTCCGGTGGACGCCATCTTCGGCGCCCACAATATGCCGGGCATGGCCGCCGGCAGCTTCGCCACCCGCGCCGGCGGCATCATGGCCAGCGAGGACAACTTCAGCATCCGCATCCGCGGCCGCGGCACCCACGCTGCGCGGCCCCACATGGGCATCGACCCGCTGGTGATCGGCGCCGAGATCGTACTGGCACTGCAGACGGTGGTGTCGCGCAACGTCGACCCCAGCCAGCCGGCGGTGGTGTCCTGCACCGAGTTCGTCACCGACGGCCTGCGCAACGTCATTCCGTCCGAGGTCACCATCAGGGGAGACACCCGCAGCTACAGCCCGACGATCCAGACACTACTGGCCAGCCGCATGCGGGAGCTGGCCGAGGGCATCTGCCACGCCCACGGTGCCAGCTGCGAATTCAGCTACACCCACGAATTCGCTCCGACCGTGAACTCACCCGAGTACGTTGCGCTGGCGGTAGCGGCGGCAAATACGGTCAGCCGGCAGGTGGACGACAACGTGACGCCGATGATGATCTCCGAAGACTTCGGCGCCTTCCTGCAGCAGGTGCCGGGCAATTTCATCTTCATCGGCAATGGCAGCGCCGGCGAAGAGGGCGCGACGCCGCTGCACAACGCGGGCTACGACTTCAATGACGCCATCCTGACCACCGGCGCCCGTTATTTTGCTGAGCTTGCCAGGCTGGTATTGTCAGGAGAGCCTTGCAATCCTGCGCGAGCATAACCGCCCACACAATGGCTACCCTCAAGTGTGAAGGCAGCCATTGTGTATTGGTCTGGTGATTAACCTCGTTGGCTGAATCTGATATATCCCTGTCACAGGGAGCAGTAAGATAAGGCTGCTTTCAAACGGAAAGCAGTAGAGCTTTCTGAAAAGTCAGAACGACCACTACGGCCGACGACCTGCCGGAGTCCTCACCTGGTCGGCTGCAGGTCGGCCAAAGCCGACCTTCACTCTCCAAAGGAAAGATGGCTGCTTTCGCTTTGAAAGCAGCCATTAAAGTATCTAGCAAATGGAGAGAAACTCACTTCAAAGAAGCGATAAAACTATCAACTTACAAAGTCGGCAATCTCACCCCACATGAATAGAGGGTTGGAGTACATGGGAAAGTGGCCACAATGTGGCACCGTACTGAGCCGCACCCCGTGTTGCTGGATATGGGCCAGGTAACTCAGACCAGCGTTTTGCTCGCCATACATGAACATTTTGCGACAAGGCAAGGCCAGGAATTTATCCATCAGCTGACCATGATCCGACAATTCCACCATGGATCTGAAAATGCCGCGCACCGCGCCGGCACGCACCTTGTGGCGCAGGCTGGCAGCATACAAGGCGCTGGCGTAAGCCGGCGCATGGCGGGTGCGTGCAATGAAGGCATCAAAGAATACGTCGGCATCGCTAGCGGGGTAGTCGACGATCTGGCGACTCAGGAAACAGTCTTCAGGGGCGATATTGCCTTCGATATCGGTAAAGCTGAGCACGCGTTCGCCCAGCTGGCTGGCCAGCAGCAAGGCGGTGAGGCCGCCCATCGAGTGGCCGACCAGATGGAAGCGATCCACCCGATAGTGCGCCAGTACCCGTAGCGCAGTCTGCAATAGCAGGTTGATCGATACCCTGCCCAGATCGGAGCAGTCCGTCTCGCCGCAACCCGGCGCGTCATAAGCGATAAACGGGTGACCGTCGAAGGCAGTATGCAGCACGATGTCGGCATAATCCTCCTTCGTCGAGCCAAAGCCGTGCAGGAACAGGATCGGCGCCTTGTCGCCATCACGGTGCAGGGTGGCGATGTCGACGGCCACGCCATCGATGTCGAACGCCAGCCGCTGGCTGGCAAACTGTTGGATTGTCATGCTGTTTTCCGGTAAGCAACGGAATTTGCGGCCAACCCTGAGACAAGATTGGCCGCAATCACCAGGTTGAGAATCAGCTGCCGTGCATCACGGCGGTGCAGAATTCGCGGATCGCTGCGCACGCCTGTAGCAGCGAGGCATCATCCAGCGCATAAGCGATGCGGATGTATGGCGCCAGTCCAAAGGCACTGCCTTGCACCACTGCCACACCGGCCTCGTTGAGTAACGCCAGTGCCACGTCCTCATCACTAGCCAGCAACTTGCCGGCCGGGCTGGTCTTGCCCAGTAGTTCCTCGCAGCAGACAAACACGTAAAAGGCGCCACCAGGCTGAGCGCAAGACAGTCCAGGCATTTCGTTGAGCTGCCGGACCATGCGGTCGCGGCGGGTTTCGAATACCTCGCGCGAGCTGCTGATGAAGTCCTGCGGCCCGGTCAGTGCCGCCAGTGCTGCCTGCTGCGAGATGGCACTGGCGCCGGAGGTCTGCTGTCCCTGCAGTTTCTCCATGGCTTCCAGTAGCCAGTGCGGCCCAGTGGCGTAGCCGATGCGCCAGCCGGTCATGGCGTAGGCCTTGGACACCCCGTTCATGGTCAGCGTCCGCGCCTGCAACTGTGGTTCGACCTGTGCCAGGGTAAAGAATGTTTGATCGTCAAATAGCAGGTGCTCGTATATATCGTCAGACAGCACCAGCACGTGAGGATTCGCCAGCAGCACCTGCGCCAGCGCCTGCAGCTCGGCACGGCTGTAGACTGCGCCGGTGGGGTTGGATGGTGAGTTCAGGATCAACCAGCGCGTCTGCGGGGTAATGGCTGCTGCCAACTTTTCTGCCGTCAGCTTGAAACCACTATCCTCGCCGCAAGGCACCACCACCGGTCGCGCGCCACATAGCTGCACGATTTCCGGGTAGCTCACCCAGTACGGCGCCGGCACGATCACCTCGTCACCTTCGTTCAGGGTCGCCGCCAATGCGTTGAAGATCACCTGTTTGCCGCCGGAGCAGACAATGGTGTCCTGCCACTGCACGTCCAGCCCGTTCTCGCGGCGGAACTTGCTGGCCACCGCCTCGCGCAGCGCGCGGGTACCGGCCACTTGAGTGTAGCGGGTGTGACCGCCGTTGATGGCGGCGATGGCCGCAGTACGGATGTGCTCCGGCGTATCGAAATCCGGTTCGCCGGCACACAGCGAGATAATGTTGATGCCGGCAGCACGTAGCGCGGCCACGCGGTCCATCACCTTGTAGGTAGCGGAAGGTTTGGCCGTGGCCAGGTGTTTGTTCAGATATTGCTTTGTCATGGCCATGCCTTCTCGCGCCAGTGTCCCAGGCTCATCAGCTCCAGGGTGGTCGCACCCTGGCTCAGTTGGTTCATCATTACGCTTTCCTTGTCGGCGCGTGCTTCACCAGCCTGTAGCGTGCGCGCCACTTCGGCAGCTGGCACGATGATCACGCCGTCGTCGTCGGCCACTACCAGGTCGCCGTCTGCGACTGGCACCCCGCCAAAAATCATCGGTAGCCCGACCGCCGGCGCGCTGGCCTTCACCGTGCCGCGCACCGATACGCCACGGGCAAACACCGGAAAGCGGCGCTTGCTGATGGCAGCGCTATCGCGCACACCACCGTTGATGACCAAGCCGACAATGCCGGCGGCCTCGGCGGCGACGGTCAGCACCTCGCCCCAGTAGCCGGCGATGAAGTCGCCGGTATCTACCACCAGCACACTGCCGCGCGGCGCGCGTTCTAGTGCGATGTGGATGGACAGGTTGTCGCCAGGAGAGCAGACCAACGGATAAGCCGGTGCAGCAATGAATGCCCCAGGCCACAGGCTGCGAATCTGCGGATCCACCGCGCAAGGTTGGCCGTTGGCCTCGTATAACGTGGCGGTCCCCAGTGCCGCGCAACGTGCGGCCAACGTTTGATCGATAACCGAGTGGCTCATCATGCTTTCCTTTGCAGGGTGTGGTAACCCAAGGCTTCGCGTGCGGCGGCCAGGGTTTTACCTTGTGCCAGCTGATCGCGAATTTCGGCTTCTACTGCTTCGATTTTGTGTGCCAGCGCGGCTACCTCGGCGGCCCGGTCACGCGGCACCACCACTACGCCGTTGGCGTCGGCCACCACGATGTCGCGGGCTGCAACGCGCGCTGTACCGATCGATACTGTGCCGCCCACTGCCTCCACCTGCACCCGGTCCTTGCCGGTGCGCATGAAGCGGCCCTTGGAGAACATCGGATAGCCGTCGTTCAGCACCTTGTTGACGTCGCGGCACACGCCGTCGATGACCGTTCCGGCGATCTGCCGCAGCCCGGCATACTGGGTCATGATGTCGCCCCACACCGTGCAGTCGGTGCGGCCATCGTTGTCGATCACTACCACATCGCCGGCAGCGACATCGTCAATGAAGTCACCCACCGTGCCGGCAGGCGTACTAGCCGAAACATACTTGACGGTAAACGCCGGCCCCACCACCACCTGGCGGTAATTTTCCAGCGGCATGATGCCCAGGCACTGTCCCGGCAGGCCCAGCTTGTCCATGGCATCGGATACGCCGGCGCTATCCAGCCCGGCGAACAGTGCCACCAGTTCACGATCTACTGCGTTCATTTGCTGCCCTCCTGCTTGATGGCTTCGAATTGCCGGTCGTGCATGACATCTTCTACCGAGCGGCCACTGCGCACGGCGGCGACCATGCCGGCTTGACGGCGCGCAATCCGCTCCGCCAGCTCCAGCACCGCCTCGATATGTGCCGCCGGCACAAACACCGTGCCGCAGCGGTCGGCCAGCACGTAGTCGCCTTCGTCGACTTGCACACCGGCCATATTCACCGGCTGGCCGGACGACAGCTGGATCACGCGGTTGCGCGCGCTGATCATGGTGACGCCGCGGCCATACAGCGGGTAGCCGATGTCGGCGCTGCCGTCGATGTCGCGGCTGAGGCCGTCGATCACGGTGCCGCGCACACCCTTCACCTGCGCGGCATTAGCCAGGATGTCGCCCCAGCAGGAAATGCCATCCACGCCGCCGGCGATCACCAGTACACGCTCCGTGCTGTCGATGGCAGCAATCACCGGCGAGATCAGGTGCACCGTCGGCGCCACATCGGTCTTGCGACCCAGTTGCACGGTACTGGCGCGGCCAACCAGCTTGGGGCAGTCCCACAGCGGGCGCAGGCCATAGGTGGCACCGGGCAGATTGAGGAAATCGAGCGCGTCGGACAGTGTGTTGCTGTCCTGCTGCTGCAAACGCGCGAGTAAAGAAGGCTGGCTCATCGGACTCTCCTGTTGGGGGCTTGTGTGCCGCTACTTTCCGCCCTACAGTTCGATAGGTAAATTCCGAAATTTGTAACGTTTACATACGCCAAACCTATCAAAATCATGATCAACTTTCGTCTCATCCGCCACCTGTGGCTGTTCCTGGCCGTGGCCGAGGAACAGCACTTCGGCCGCGCCGCCAAACGCCTCGGCATGTCGCAACCGCCGCTGACCGAGCAGATCCAGATCCTGGAGCAGGCATTGAAAGTGAAGCTGTTCGAGCGTTCGCGCCGCGGCGCGCAGCTGACGGCGGTAGGACAGGCGATCCTGCCGGCGATGAAGAAATTCGCCGAACAGCTGGAAAGCCTGGAGCTGGCGGTACGCGAGGCGGCCGCTGGGCAGATCGGCACCATCACCATCGGCGCGATCACCTCGGCGATTCTGGACGTGCTGCCGGGCCTGATCGAACAGATCAAGCAGCAACACCCGGGGCTGACGGTGGCGGTAAAGGAAATTGACAGCTACGAGGCGCTGCCGGCGCTGCTCAGCGGCGACATCGACCTGGCGTTTGCGCGGCTGGAAGGCGATCTGGGCGAGCACATCAGCGCGCTGCCGCTACGCGCGGACCGGCTGGCGGTGGCGCTGCCGGCGACACACCCGCTGTGCGGCCAGACACAGCTGGCGCTGCACGATCTGGCCGGCGAGGATTTCATCATGTTCGCGCGCAAGGTCAGCCCGATCTCGTTCGACCGGCTGACCGCGGCCTGCCACAGCAGCGGCTTTTCGCCGCGCATCCTGCACGAGGTGCGCTCGGTGACGTCGCAGATTGCGTTTGTCGGCTGCAATCAGGGCGTGGCGCTGGTGCCGGCGTCGGTGCAGGGCATGGCGCCGGCCAGCGTGGTGATCCGGCCGCTGGCGGACGAGTTGCACGTGGTCACCACCGCCATGGCCTGGAACACGCAGCGGCAGAACCATCTGCTCGCCGCGGTGCTGGAGACGGTGCGCAGCTACAGCGCGGCCAACGGCTGAGGCGCCGCACGCTTGCGGCCAACCTTGGGCGGCCAACGATCAGCGCCGGCTGGCCAGCAGCACCCCGGCAATCACCAGCACCGTGCCGGCCAGCTGCGACAGCGACACCGCCTCGTCCAGCAGCCACCAGCCAAAGAAGATAGTCAACGCCGGGCCGAGGGTGCCAATCAGCACCGCACGCGCGGCGCCAATGTGGCGGATCGCCAGTGACTGCCAGACGATGGGCAGGATGGTGGAAAACAGCGCCATGCCCAGGCTGTAGCCATACACCGGCGCCGGCAGCAGCAACTGCTGCCACGGCCGGCTGAGCAGGAAGTGCAGCGCCACGGCCGCGGTCGCCACCAGGATGGATAGCAGCGAAAAGCGCATTGCCCCCAGCCGCTTGATGGCCACTTCCGAGCCGGCGCTGTACAGCGCGTACAGCACCGCGCAGCCAAATACAAAACCGGCACCGAGCGCCACGCGGTGCACATCGCTGCTCTGGCTGGCGTCATGCACGAAGGCAATCGCAATCCCGGCATAGGACAGCATCGCGGCCAGCATGATGCTGCGCTCCATCGGCTTGCCCAGGAACAGCACGCCGATCAGGATGGTGAGGGTGGGGTAGGTGAACAGGATCAGCCGTTCCAGCCCGGCGGAAATGTACTGCAGGCCATAGAAATCGAGCATGCTGGAGCCGTAATAGCCGATGCCGCCCAGCAGTAGCAGCATGCCGACATCGCGCCGAGACAGCCGCGGCATGCCCCGTAATACCGGCACGCAAGCCACCAGTACGAAGGGCAGGCAAAACACCATTCTCAGCGTCAGCAGGGTGACGGCGTCCACCGTGGCGGCGGCATAGGCCAGCTTGACGAAGATGGCCTTGAAGGAAAAGCCGAAGGCGGCCAGAAAGGCAAACATGACCCCAAGTTTCTGTGGGGAAGAAAGAACCTGTTTCAATGGATTGTTCTCTGCGTGGAGTAAGCCGCATGCTCAGGGTTGCCTGATTGAATGTGAAATACTTTTTGGATAGCGCTGTGATAGTTAAAGAGGAATCAACAGATAAGCCGCTAGAGGCAAATTACTAGCAAGCGGGCTTATTGCCCCTGTTTGGTAAGAGTCCTCTCTACACCGTGAGTGGCTGCTTTGGCCGACCATCTGCCGCCGCTACTGGTGACCTGGCTGTAGATCGGCCAGAGCAGTCAGTCACAGTTAGAATCTTGAAGTTCCGCCGCTGTATTGATTGCAGCCGTTAAAGCATCTTAAAAAATCAGGCGCGATTCAGACCATGATTGCTAACAGTATAAAACTGGCACAAATCCATTGCATGCCAGCCATGACGAGCTAGGCTGCAAGCTATAGATCCACTACAGTGCGCTATTTGTATGTTATTTGGGTGAAATGCAGGTATGGACGCGGTACTCTCACGGCTCTCCTTTTCCCTCAACACAGCCAAAACGGTTGATCAGCTGATTCAGCCGTTGCTGGAAATGCTCGGCCAGATCACCGGCATGGAGTCCACTTACCTTACTAGTATCGAACTGAGCAATGGCGTGCAGCATGTTCGCTATGCGCGTAACACAGGCAAGATGCAGATAAGAGAAGGACTCTCTGTGCCGTGGGAAGACACGCTGTGCAAACGCTCGCTGGATATGGGGCTGATGGCCACTAGTCAAGTCAGTACGATATGGGGCGACTCCGCCGCCGCGCGCGAGCTGGGCATCCGTAGTTATCTGAGTGCACCTGTGCGTAATGCCGAGGGAGGTCTGATGGGGACCCTATGCGCAGCAAGCGCCAGACAGATCAGCGTGCCACAGGAAACCGAAACCCTGCTGCAGCTATTTGCCAATATCGTGGGCAACTTCATCGAGCGGGAAGCGCTGGTTCAGAGCCTACAGGCGGCCAACACCCAGCTGGCCTCGTTTGCGCTGAGCGATGCCTTGACCGGCTTGCCCAATCGCCGCGCGCTCTTTGATGAACTGGAGCGCATGCTAGTACAGGCCGTGCGAACTAGCAGTAGCATCCTAGTGGGAGTAATCGATCTGGACGGCTTCAAGCAGATCAACGACCAGTACGGCCACCAGAGCGGCGACGAATTTCTGCAGGCGGTGTCCTTCCGGCTGCAAACCGGTCTACGGGCAAGCGACATGCTGGGGCGCATGGGAGGCGACGAATTCGTGGTGATTTGCCCTGGCCCAGACTGGATCAACACGGGCCAGCCTTGTACGCTGATTACCGATGGCGAGCCAGCTGCCGCAGCCCGTGTTCTGCAGCAGCGACTTACCGATGCCACCATAGGCGATTACCAGTTGAGCAAGCAGATTGTGCCCTACCGCGGTGCTAGTGTAGGCGTGGTGGCGCTGGCTCCGTTCGGGCTGCATAGTACCGCTGCAATAAAGCTGGCAGACAGCGAAATGTATGTGGTTAAGCAAGCCAGAAAACAGCGCGGCTAACTTATGTGGCAATTAGCCGAAAAGGCGGAGCTGCTGCCATAACCAACATGACCTGTGGTAGAACGTCAGCCTTTGCGGTCATTGGTCCTGTTGGCTGAATCAGTCAGCAATGCGCCGATAAGCTGCCCTTCACCGGCAAATCCCCCTGAACGGCAGCTTTTCTGTCGGGCGAATTCCCACTCCTGACCCACTGCTGCCGGTCGAGCCGTAAGAGCTAAACCGGCAGGCAACCAAATGGAGCCGCCGTTCGCTGCATTCAATCAGGGACGGCAGGTCGGCCATAGCTGTCTTTCGCTTACCCAAATAAAGACGACTGCTTTCATATTGAAAGCAGCCGTAAAAGTATCCGGTACTGGAACCCAAGACCGACGGTTTCCGCAACTATGCGGCACCAGGACTGGAAGGCGTCATGGGCGAGTTGTTGCTCGACAAGGCACAGCTGCTGACGCTGAACGCGCCGGAGATGACAGTGTTGATCGGCGGCCTGCGCGCGCTGAACGCCAACAGCGGCCAGACCCCGCATGGCCTTCTGACCAAGCGGCCGGAAACGCTGAGCAATGACTTCTTCGTCAACCTGCTCGACATGGGCACCAAGTGGCAGCCGGGCAGCACCGCCGGCGTACTGGAAGGGCGCGATCGCCACAGCAGCGAGTTGAAGTGGACGGCAACGGTAGTGGATCTGTTGTTCGGCTCCAACTCGCAACTGCGGGCGCTGGCCGAGGTGTACGCCAGCAGCGATGCCGGGCAGAAATTTGTCAGCGACTTTGTCGCCGCCTGGAACAAGGTCATGCACCTGGATCGCTTCGAGCTGGCATAAGCCGCGCCGCCTGCGGCCAACCTGCAACGAACAGGGCAAACCCGGTCATGGTTTGCCCTGTTTTTTCTCCGGGCAGATCCCCGTCAGATCAGCAACGTCAGCTTCTCGCTGAGCCGGCAATCGACCGCGCTTGCGGAGCGCGCGCAGCGTCGTATTTCCTGGATCAGACAATCGACAAAGCATTTTGCCGCCACACTGCGGGTGGTATCGCGCCGGCTGATGATGCCGAGCTTGCCGGTTTCGAACTGCTGCTCCAGCGTCATCACCCGGATCCACTCCAGCATCGGCTCCGCCACCAGCAGCGGCTCGGGGCAGTAACTGAGCATGTCGGCATGGCGCACCAGCGATAGCAGCAGGGTCAAGGAATGCGCCCTGACCAGCCGCTGCTCATCGATCTGCGCGCCATGCTGCCAGAACAGGTTGTGCATGAACGGCTCGTAGGAAGTCGGGCTGTAGTTCACCACCCAGTCCGCTTCCAGCAGTTGGTGCAGCGAGCTGCTGTTTTCCAGCGGGTGCCCTTGCCGGGCGATCACCACATTCTGGTACAGCAGCAAGTCTTCGCACTCGAACTCCTGTGCCGGCATGGCGGGAATGTGGGGCGCGACGACAAAATCCAGCTCCCCGTTGCGCAGCCTGGGCAGCGACACCACCGACAAGCCTTCGAACAGCTCCAGCCGCACATGCGGCATCTTGGCGCGAAAGCGGCGCACCACAGCGGGCAGAAAAGTCAGCTCGATAAAGGGGGTGACACCGACGCTCAAGCGCCCTTCGGCATGGCCGCGCAGCAGCGACAGCTCTGCCTCGGCCCGCTCCAGCTGGCCGACGACAAGCCGGGCATGGCTAAGCAGCGCCGCACCAAACTCCGTGAAGGTCACACCGCTGACATGCCGGATCAGCAGCGGCAACTGCTGCTGCGCCTCCAGCTCGCGCACGGCTTTGGTCAGCGCCGCCTGCGACAGGCCAAGCCGGCGCGCCGCGCCACGGATACTGCCGCAATCGGCAATCGCCACCAATGCCTGCAGTTGATGAAGTTTCATCTCGCCCCCCCTGACAACCTTAGGTAATCAAGATAACAAAACTGGTTCTCCCGAAACAAAAAATCGTCAATTAAGATGATTTTCAGCAGCCCCGCTTTCCTGTGGCGGCAACGAGGAGACACAACATGACAGACCCGGTCCTGCCAGGCATCCGTGCCATCGAAAAAGAGATGGTCGAACTGCGCCATCAGATCCACGCCCACCCCGAGCTCGGTTTCGAGGAGTTTGCCACCAGCGATCTAGTCGCCGAATGTCTGAGTGCCTGGGGTTACCAGGTACACCGCGGCCTGGGTGGCACCGGCGTGGTCGCTACGCTAAAAAACGGTAATGGTGACAAACGGCTGGGCTTGCGCGCCGACATGGACGCGCTGCCGATTGACGAGGCCACCGGGCTGCCCTACGCCAGCCGCCATGCCGGCAAGATGCACGCCTGCGGCCATGATGGCCATACCGCCACCCTGCTGGCCGCCGCCAAGTATCTTGCGGCCAACCGTGATTTCAACGGCACGCTCAATCTGATTTTCCAGCCGGCGGAAGAAGGCCTGGCCGGTGCCCAGAAAATGCTGGAAGACGGGCTATTCGACCGCTTCCCGTGCGATGCGGTCTTTGCCCTGCACAATATGCCGGGCTACCCGACCGGACGCTTCGGCTTTCTGCCCGGCGCCTTCATGGCCTCGTCGGATAGCGCCATCATCAAAATCAAGGGCTGTGGCGGACACGGCGCCATGCCGCATGAAGCGGTGGACCCGGTTGTGGTCTGCGCCTCGCTGACCATGGCGCTGCAAAGCGTGGTGGCACGCAATGTGCCGCCGCTGGAAACCGCCATCGTCACCGTGGGTGCGATCGTCGCCGGGCAGGCACCGAACGTGATTCCGGATAACGCCGAAATGCGGCTGTCGATCCGCTCGCTCAACCCGGCGGTGCGCGAACTGCTGCAACAGCGCATTACCGCCCTGGCCGAAGCCCAGGCCGCCAGCTTCGGCGCACAGGCAGAGGTCGACTACCAGCGGCGCTATCCGGTGCTGGTCAACACTGCCGCCGAGACTGAACTGGCCAAAGCCGTGGCACGCGACTGGCTGGGCGAAGACGGCCTGATCGACAACATGACACAGCTCACCGGCAGCGAGGATTTCGCTTACCTGCTGCAGCAATGTCCCGGCTGCTACCTGATTGTCGGCAATGGCGACGGCAAAGGGGGCTGCATGGTGCATAACCCGGGTTACGACTTCAACGATGAAATCCTGCCGCTGGGCGCGACCTACTGGGTCAAGCTCACCCAGCAGTTTCTGGCCTGATCAGTTTTACCCCGACCGGATCAGCCAAAGAGCCGCGACCGGTCAACCATAACAATTACAAAGCACCTGAATGCAGTGACCCCAAGTCAACCAAGAGAAACTTACCATCATGTCTACCAGCCTCACTACGCCGGCTCAAGCCGTCGGACGCACACTCGACCGCCCGGGCAAAAAGCGCGCCAGCGTGCGCTCCATCGCCGCCATTACCCTGGGTAATGGCCTGGAGTTCTTCGACTTCACCGTCTACACCTTTTTTGCCACCCTGATCGGCCGGCTGTACTTCCCGGTTGACTCCGCCTTTGGCCAGCTGATGCTGTCTCTGGCGACGTTCGGCGTCGGCTTCGCTGCACGCCCTTTGGGCGGTATCGTTATCGGCGCCTATGCCGACCGTGCCGGGCGCAAACCGGCGCTCATGCTGACGCTCTGGCTGATGGCGCTTGGCTCCGCTATTTTCGTGGTGACCCCGAGCTATGCACAGATCGGGCTGGCGGCACCGGTGCTGATTGTGGTCGGCCGGCTGCTGCAAGGCTTCGCCATTGGCGGCGAACTTGGCGCCTCGACATCGCTGCTGCTCGAATATGCCGACGACAACTCCCGCGGCTACTACGGCAGCTGGCAGCTATTCAGCCAGTCGCTGAGCATTCTGCTGGGCTCGGTGTGCGGGCTGGCGCTGACGAACTTCCTGTCAACCGAGGCGCTGGAAAGCTGGGGCTGGCGGATTCCGTTTGTACTGGGCATGCTGGTGGTACCGGCCGGCCTGTACATCCGGCGGCATCTGCACGAAACCGCCGATACCTCCAATGCATCCGAAGGACTGGGTAGCGTAGCGGAAGTCTTCGGGCCGTATCGCCGCCAGCTGGTAGCCGGCGTCCTGCTGGTGATTGGCGGCACCGCCGCTAATTACATCATCCTCAACTACCTGACCAACTATGCCGCCACGGTGCTGGGCATGCCGCTCAAGCTGGCAATGTGGGCCGGGCTGACCGGCGCGGTGGTATCGATGCTGATGGCACCACTGGCAGGCATACTTTCCGATCGCATCGGGCGCAAACCGTCCATCCTGTGGCCCCGCCTGGCCCTGCTTGCGATCATTTATCCGGCATTCGTGCTGTTGAATGCCCATCCCACACTACCAACCCTACTGACAGTCACTGCCGGCCTGGCGCTGATACAAGTGCTACACACTGTGCCTACGGTCGTCATCCTGCCCGAGTTGTTCCCGCGGCGGGTACGCGCTACCGGCATGTCACTGGTTTACTGTATCGGGGTGCTGCTGTTCGGCGGCTTCGCACAGTTCATCGCCACCGGACTGATCCGCCTGACTGACAACCCGAATGCACCGGCGCTGTATGTCATCGGCTGCGGGCTGCTGTCGCTGATTGGCTGGGCGATGGTGCGCGAAACAGCCGGTCGACCGATCGAGTAAGCCGCAGCCCGCGCTGACTCACAGTTAAAGCGATGTGATGGTAAACCGGCTGTAGCAACAGGCTAAAGAGCGGAGTCTTCTTTAATCGCGCAAATATTTGGTACTCAGTCTACGCACGAGAAGCAACGCCGGTCTTTTTTCTTTTGAACAGCCGTTTGAAGTCTGAAGCGGACGTAGTCACAATGTCTGTGACCGTCTGCTTTGGCCGAAAATCGGTCATCAACGATATGTTGGAATCAGCATGCATAGTGCTACTCGAAATGCGGTGGACGTTGGGTTGCTCTTACTCGCAGTTGGCCTCATGCTTTTACTGTTTGGCTGATGCACGCAACAAGCAGGGCAAAGTACAGCCCATGACTGGACTTTCCTGTGTGTGGGTTGGTCAGCGATATCTGGCCTGCACTCCGCCGATACTGCGCATGTGCTTGAAGCGGGGGGAACTGGACGTGGGGTACAAGCTTGCCAATCAAATGCTTTAACCCGGTGTGACGTTCTGGCTTGCCATCAAGCTCTTCCCATCGAATCTTGTTATTCCAAGTGCGATACTGGGTGGCGAAGTAACGCAGTCCCTCTACATACTCATTGGCTTGTTCGGTCATCAGCAAGCGTTGAATTGACTGGTAGTAGCGTTGCGCTGATTCTCGTTCTTTATGGCTACGTGGTACTACCGGGAGATGTTGTACGGAGGACATAGGCTGTTGGCGAACCAGCGTATTGCCACCTTTTTTGCCTTTGCGCTCAAAAAGCTTCTGTAGCTTGGCTAGCTGCGGTGGCAGTCTGTCAGACGACAGATAGAAAATCCGAGCCAACTGGGGTAAGGCAACGCCTTGGCGCCAGAGGGTCAGGAAACTGCACCATTCGTCAAAACCAAAGTTTGCCAGTGTACGCGGCTCGCTGTGCACATTCTTCATCTGCAAATTGACCTGGTCAGGTCTGCGCCACTGCTTTTTGCTTGAGTCACGAGATTGATCTTGCAAGCCAAGTAATGCAGGTACCCAGCCCATCAAATGTCCGTAGCGGCTATTGCGCTGGCGTAGATTCTCATCACTGAGCCCAAGCAGGTCTGCGACATGGCGTGCGGGTTCGATGTGGTCAACGAACTGTCTGGCAAAGCCGAGACCATTGCGTCGGTGTGCAAAGCTGTGCGCCCACATCTGGTTTTTCAAAAGATGATCCAGGTTATGCACGTAGTGACAGAGTGTTGTGCCTGGACTGGCATGCCCAATCCACTCCACGATGGCGAACAGACTTTTACGACTGAGTTCGCTCTTGGGTGATACATGCGCAACGAGTCGTGGCAGAGAGCCGTCAGTGTTGGTGGATGCAGCCCAGTGCGTTGGCAGGGTTAGTGGCGTGTCTTGCCCTGTAAAAAGTTGAACCAGATGCGTGGCAAATGAGTGGCGCAGATGGTGATAGCGCATCTCATGATCGCCGGTAACCTGGCGCATGAGATGGTGCAGGGAAGGCTGAACCCGTTCTAAATCGACAGGGCGGGTATTGGTTGCCATGTCAGCAAACAGGTAGCAACCACGTTGACTACCCGCACGACAGCGCTGCTGCTGATGGTAGCCCAGTAGCTCTGCCAACTCGTGATTGGCCAATAGCAGGCTCAGCGGCAATTGTCGCTTGGCGTTGTCCGTTTTTAGGCGGCTGAACGGGTTGCGTCTTACCAGCAGTGTTGCATTCAGTCGTCCGAGTTCGTTGGCTCCTAGATTCATCACCGCTAGTGCTCCACGGTAATGGATGTCTTCCAGCCTTAGTCCCCTGGCTTCGCTGATACGCAGACCGCAGCGAAAGCCCAGGATCAGCAAGATCAGCTGCATGTGGCAGTACGGATCATCTTTGGCTCCCAACAGCGCCGAGTAGAGACTTTGATACTCTTCTTCCATCAGGATATGGGCATCTGCTTGCGGCCTACCATTTTGCCCGTCAAGCGAGAAATACAAGCTGGGCCAACCGGCTAGTTGCATCATGTGCAGGTGATAACGGCGTAATTGTTCCGCCTTCTGCGAGCGTGTTTGCGCGTTGGTTACCTGCTCCAGGATCGTCTCGTAAACAGTCTCGAAGTCGGCGCCCTCCATGTCGCTGAGCATTGCCTCGTCCAGCTCCGAGAGCAGGTTGCGACCAAGGCTTGTCAGCTCTTGATATGCCGTACTGCGTTTGATTTTCTTTTGGCTGTAGCGGGACAGAATCCAGTCCAGCAGCCCACCGATGACGACGCTGATTTCGAGCGCTTTATCTCTGAGTGATCGGAGTCGGTCATGAACGGTTTTCCAGGTCGGATCGGGCTGCTTGCTGGATTGATGCAGGGTCTTCTTGATGTCTTTGTAGAGTTGTTGAATCTTGTCATCCGTCGAATTGTGCGTCACCTTTCCCGGGCATTGAATGACAGACGGAATAAACGTGGACTCGCCAGATACGGCCAATGGTGGCGACTTTTTTTCGAGAACGCGCTGCCAGCATGAAGTCGTCCAGGCGGTTGCCCCACTCTGACCGAGGCTATGGTCGACCAGGAAAGGGGGCAGGATCAGCTGCCAGTACGTAGTAGCATCGCATAGCCATTGCTGAACGCTTTGGTGCAACTTATGTCGGGGCAAGCGATGAGCGCCAGTTTGATCCTGCTGGCTATCGCTGAGGTAGTCCAAAAAATCATGCAGGCAACCGTATACCCATCGGCGAGTACTGTCTCTGTCGTGGCAGCGCTCAACTGGTAGCGGTGGTAGCTGCTTGAACAGGATGAGACTGACCGGGTCGGGAAACCAGTGCCGTGGTGCACGCTTAACTTGAACGTACTGAGGCAATTCTTCTGTAAAAAGCTCAATCCAGACCTGGTCTTGCCAGCGCTTCTCTTTGCCTTCGCAGAATGGCAGCTGTAGCAAGGCCGCACTGTCCAGCAGGCCGCCAAGTGCGACGCTGCTGAAGAAGAAACGTCCCCAGTACAGTTTGATAGCCACTTGCTCGCGCGCAGATCCACGCCACGTTGGCTGCAGTGTCGCCAAGAACAACTCAAGCTGCTTGCGGAAGACAGGCAGGGAAGAGATCGCCTTGGGGGAAAGCGGGTTGCTAATGCCAGGCAAGGTAATGATTAGAGGTGGAAGCTCCACATTCCAGTTCAGCGCTTGCTGCCCGTTAAGTAAGCCTCGACGCAGAAAAGACCGTAGCTTTTTGATGTGTGTAGTCTGCTCCTTATCATTCAATTGCCATTGTTCAAGATCAGCCAGCAAATTCTGGGG
This sequence comes from Vogesella alkaliphila, assembly GCF_014652475.1. Taxonomy (GTDB): domain Bacteria; phylum Pseudomonadota; class Gammaproteobacteria; order Burkholderiales; family Chromobacteriaceae; genus Vogesella; species Vogesella alkaliphila. The sequence continues at coordinate 308,224 of NZ_BMYW01000001.1, forward strand.
AAATGATAAGTCTCGTAAACCTGCACTTGAGCCGGGGCGAAGTTGATCCAGATGCCCCAGCAAAGCGATCTCTGCGCGCATGAGTTGTTTGCGACGATTTAGCCCTCGTTTTGTATGCCCATGGATATCGGTGCTCGCTTCGGCAGCGCTCAACGGCCAACCTGCCCAAATATCGTTGTCGTTCATTAGGATGATTTCCTTGGGTGGATTAGCAGCCACGCAGGCCAATCTGAACCGACCACCCACAAGCTTTGCTGATTTTTTCCAAGTAAGGCTGTAGCGTCAGGCCAATCTGAAGTGGGCTGACCATCGAGTACTGTTGGTAAGGCTCTTCTCCCCGCTCCCAGTGTCCCATGAAGTAATCGATATGCTCCCCAGGTGCGCCCAGTGCACTGAGTTTGCTTCGCAAATAGTGCCGGTCTATGTTGCCGGGCAGTTCGGTCGGGTTGAACTCTGCAAGCGTGCTGGGGGAAACATTGCGCACGCGTAGCTGCGGGCTCAGAAAAAACAGAAAAGGCATAGCTTGGTCTGTACCATCCCAACGGGTATCCGCGTTGCGATAGCGCTGACAAAGCCCTCGGATCTCGCTTTGCAGACTGGGCTTGCTGGTCAGCTTGGTTGCGAGACTGAGCAGATGTTCGACGTATGCATGCATCTGCTCTACGAAGTTGAGCGGCAGGCAGACCACTCTCGAGTGTCGATAATGGTCATCGTCTTTATCACTGATGACCAGCAAGCCGGTCTGCTGATCGAGCTCGCGTGGGTCGTGAAGTGGGTCACGTACCGCTCGGTAGCCGGAACAGAAACCCAGCCAGTGCGCGATGTACGCAGCCAAAGCATTGTGGATACCAATCCAGGTGGTAAGCGATGGCGATTGACGTTGTTGTGACCGGATGATTAGCTTGAGATGACTGCACAGTTCGCGGACAAATGTGTCTGACACCGCCAACGAGCTGCCGACAGCGGGTGCCAGAGGGTGGGGGAGGGACTCAATAGAGGGCAGGTGTGGGGCGGTACCGTCACGAACGGTCGAGATGATCCAAGCGTGCGCGCGCTGGAAAATCGCGGCCAGGTAGGCTACATCGGTACACTGGTAATGTGCAGCAACGACGGCATGCCCTGTTTCTTGCTTAGTGAGCAGGTAAACAAAAACCTGGTCACCCGTGCTTTGAAAAATAGCCTGGCGCATGATGTGAGACAGGCGAGCGTCCGTCCAGCGCGTTGCGTGCTGACCATTGATATGCGCGAGATAAGCTTTGATGCCGGCTGCAAAATCGGTAGTGCAGTGCTCAAAAGGACGGCGATGCGTCTTGCGTTTTTTTGTCAGCTTCCAGTTGTGAAAGTAGTTTTGCAGGATTGAAGTGGCTGCTTTGGGCAGACTTACCAGAATGCTACTTTCTGTTGACGTTGGCCGCCCGGACAGTTCCGGGCTCTGTATCAGTGCCTGGTCAATCGGATTAATACCCCGTTTTCGTGAAGGTGAGCTGATGGGGATTAGCAGCGTGGCTGTATCTTCAATGAAGATCAGCGAGTTTTGATCCCTAAAGGCATAGTCTTCGGGGTTTGAAACGATACGTAGAGATAGTAGGTCATCAAGTGCACGGCCGGTCCAGAGTCGCAGAAGAAGGATGGCTCGCAGAGCTGGCATTTCATCTTGCGGAACCGTTTTGAGGTCAGGCTGTGGCTCGTTGCTCAACTGGCGTACCAGCCGCTCAATCTCATAAGCGGTAGGGGTGCCCCAGCTATCTGGTAGTGCTTGTGCGGCCTGGATGATGCCGTGCAGCAGCCCACGGCTTCGTAGTCGACTGAGGCGGGCTTCATTCTGTGCCAAACGTGGCGCGCCTGGGTCATTTAAAGCGACTGCTGATTGCGTTGTGCACTCTTCCGGTGAGAGCCCGAGCCTCATCAGTTCTCGGCAGCTGGCTTCGTCCGGGCGGCTGATAAAGGTCGTGATGACACGAACCGGGTTGGCCGACTGGTCTGTGGTGCCTGTTTCGCTCGCCCAGTCGGGGTCTTCCTGCGCCGGTATTTTGCGGATTTCACCGATCTTATCCAGCTCCAGTTCATAACGTTTTCGTTGGCTTTCTCGCTTTTCGCTATACGCGCGAAAAAGACCGCGGATTTGGTCGCCCCATTCTTGGCTAGCTTTATCAGCGTTAGCATTTGTCAGCGCTTCAAGTGCTGCTTGGCATGCCTTTAGCGTTGTCTCGGCCCGTAGATCGGGGATTGGAAATACTGGCCGCTTGTTGGGGGTTGCAAGATCCCGGATCTTGCGCATGCCTGTATCAATGCAACCTGTAGGCTGCTTCACTTCACCAGATGCAATCTGCTGGCGATAGCCAGCGGCAGCGCCCAACGCAATGAAATGCAGATAGCGAATCACAGTGATCTCGTTTTCCGGGTAGCCCGGTTCGCTTGCAACGAGAGACGCATATTCTGGGTAGTCACCGATAAGACCATCGGGTCGAACTTTCTTCCGTGCATTCAGGTGCTGCAGCTCTGAAGACAATTTGGTAGGTAAGGATGCTTGAAGTATCTCCAGGATAGATTTCCAAGAGGCGATTTGTGCTTCATCCAGAGCGAACTCAGGGAGGAGGGGGGAATGCTGACCAACTTCGAACAGTTCCACCAAGTTATCGATGACAGAGCGCAGCTGCTGCAGATTGGGTGGTGCATTGATCCAGTCCAGTAATGGCCGGAGTGCATCGGGTTCGATAACCACGAGTTGGCACAATGCGCCAAGGCTGTCGTCTTCGAAACGGGAGTCAGTTTTCGCCATGGTGTACCGACTCCTCATTATTCACGTCCGCTACCGCAGAGGAGAGTGTCTGTCTCAACCGGGCTATTTTGCTGGCGGTGACAGGTTGTTTTTTACCGACATACTCGCTTATTTTTAGCAAGTGCCGGAGTTCTGTTTGTCGTGGCAACTGCTTTCGGTAAATATCAGGAAGGTGTTTTCGTATGTATTTACAGAAGTTATAGACTTGCACATTACTGCTTTTGTTACCATGGCTCCATTTTAATAGTGATAACAAGATATCGCTGATCGATATTTCCAGTGCTTCTGCCTCGCTAATTCCGTAGTATTCAGTGGCAGTAATTTCCTTTAGGCAAGCAGATTTCGCAATATTAAAGGATCGAAAGCCCGCAAGCAGCTCCGGCTTTCCTTGCGAGGTAGGGTGCCAAATTTTTATATCTGAGAAATATGGCTGGGAAAGTAATGTAGGGTCAATCCAGTCCGTGATTGGTGTCGAAAAGCTAATATTCTCAAAAGAGCTCCAGACTATATTGATTAGTGGATGTTTCGGAGTGCGAATTGCTTCAAGTAAATATATTTGTTGCTGAGTATTTGATGGCATGGAATTTTTCTCTTGCTAAATTTGGTTTGATCATGGTTTTTCCGTGAGAAATTAATCAGGGGCGCTGATTAAGAAAGTGTAAACCACATCACAATGCTAAATGCGATGGGGTTAATGACAGCTTTGATGAATAGACGTGATTAAATTGACGAGGATAGCGTCAAGGTGTGTTCACGCGGCATGAAAGCGTATGGGCTTGATTAAGCAGAAGTCAGAGAGCATACAAAGAGTACGCGATGGGTGGATGAACTGCGTTGAAGTGTCTCGCTGACGGGGCAGGAGATGAGCTGCATGCTGTTAAGGGGGCAGATCTCTCTGCGGCATGCGGCTCAGTTTAGTTAAAGCGGTCGAAAGGCTGCAGTCCGGCAGCTCGGTGTAAAAATCGTATGGGATTGTTGATCAGTTGGCAATGTCCCTAGCGTTTGTTCCGTTCATGAAGCCACGGCTTAGTCTTCGGGTGTTGTATTTATACGCAATCAGACCTTCTCATGCTGAGCCAGATCTCCAAGGTTGTGTCCTGTTGTGCAGGTGGGTGATGGCTCATGAAGTGCCCGCGACGTCCCGTCGGATCACATGACTTTGCTGGGCTGAAATGTCTGATGTGTTTGTTATTGGCAAACTATCCGCCATACAGATGGCATCAGCCTGTGTTTTCCTGGCTGCAACGCGCTGGTTGCCAGATCATCATCGGCTCGCACGGCCGCAGCGGCCTCGGCCAGCTGCGGCTGGGCTCGGTGGCCACGGCGGTGGTGCCGCAGTCGGCCATCCCGGTCACGGTTGGGAAATAGGGTTATGAAGTAAGTTTTTTCCGGAAGCACCCAGACTGTGCTGTGCACGCCAACGGCTGTTCTCTCGTAGAGAACAGCCGTCTTTTTACGTGGGATGGGAGGACTTGATTGGTAGCAAATCTCGAATCGTCCAATAGGCGGAAAGGTCGTGCTCTTGTGTGCGGGCTCTATTGGAGAGTGAAATAAGTTACTTACAGACTTACAGCCTCGCCGCTGCGGAACGCCTGGGTGATGGCCAGGCCAATGCGGGTGGCTTCGCGCGCGTCGGCCAGCGTCACCGGCGACGGGCGGTTGTCGCGGATGGTGTCGACGAATACCTGCGCCTCGGTGACGAAGGCCTCGGCAAAGCGCTGGTAGAAGTCCTGCACGCACTCGTTGCGCACGCCGTGCGCGTCGCTGATCTCCACCCGGTTGGCGCGCGGGTTGGCGCCCACGCTGAGGCGGCCTTCGCTGGCGAAGATCTCGGTCAGCGTCTCGTGGCCGTGCGCCTGGGTGCGCGAGGCGTAGAAGCAGGCCAGCTGGCCGCCCTCGAACTCGCACATCGCCACGCCGTTGTCTACGTCCTGATGCTCGGCCAGTGCCGGGTGCAGCGCATTGGTGCCGGTGGCCCATACCCGTTTCGGTTGCGGGTTGCCCAGCAGCCAGCGCGCGAGATCGATGTCGTGGATGCTGCAGTCCATGAAGATGCCACCGCTGCTGGCGGAGAAGCGCACGAAGAAGCCGCTCTCGTCGTTGCGGTCGCAGGTCTGCGAGCGCAGCAGGTAGGGGCGGCCGACGCTGCCGGCGGCCAGCTTGGCGGCGGCGTCGCGGTAGCTGGCGTCGAAGCGGCGCACGAAGCCGATCATCACCTTCAGCTGCGGGTGGCGCGCGGCTTCTGCTTCCACTGCCAGGCAGTCTTCCACGTTCAGCGCCAGCGGCTTTTCGCAGAACACGTGCTTGCCGGCCTTCAGCGCGGCGATGATCTGCTCTGCGTGCAGCGAGGTGGGGGTGACCAGAAACACGGCGTCGACGTCCGGGGTGGCCAGCACCTCGGCGTAGTCGGCATACAGCGTCACGCCGGGCAGGGCGGTGGCGGCCCAGTCGCGTTCTTCCGCGACCGGGCTGCAGGCGGCAACGAGCTGTGCGCCGTGGGTTTGTTGCAGGTTGGCCGCATGGCGGCGGCCGAGACGGCCGAGGCCGACGATGGCGATACGTACTGTGCTCACGGGGAGGTCCTTAATTGGGCGCCAATCCTGCTTGCGATAAAACCGGGGCTGTCGTTCCTATCGTCCTTCAGCGGCGATGCAGGCCGCTGTCACGCGATAGTCCCGGGTTTGGCTGAGGGTGCAAGCAGGTTTGGCAATGATTTACAGGGCGATGACGCGGCCTTCCTGCCACGAGCGGGTGGCGGCGTCGGCCAGTTCCAGTGCCTTCACGCCGTCCTCTACCGTGGTGCGCGGCGTTTCGCCCTGGGTGATGACGCGGAAGAAGTGCGCCATCTCGCCGGCGTAGGCGGCCTGGTAGCGCTCCAGGAAGAAGTGTTCCGGCAGGTCGGTGGCCACCTGCTTGCTGCCAAAGGCGGTGACTTCGGTCGGGCGGTGGTTGCCGGCCTGCAACATGCCCAGGCTGCCCTGCACCTCGAAGCGCTGGTCGTAGCCGTAGGCGGCGCGGCGGGTGGTGTTGATCTGGCACAGGCGGCCGCTCTTGGTGCGCAGGGTCACCGCGGTGCAGTCGGCGTCGCCGGCATCGGCGATGGCCGGGTCGGTCAGCACGCTGGCGCTGGCGTGCACGCTTACCACTTCATCGGCCAGAATCCAGCGGCAGATGTCGAAGTCGTGAATCAGCATGTCCTTGAAGATGCCGCCGGAGCGCTTGATGTAGTCCACCGGCGGGGCACCCGGGTCGCGGCTGGTGACGATCAGCATTTCCGGGCTGCCGATCTCGCCGGCGTCGATGCGCGCCTTGACCGCGGCAAAGGTCGGGTCGTAGCGGCGCTGGAAGCCGATCAGGCACGGCACCTTGGCCGCAGCCACCGCGGCTGCGCAGTCGCGGGCGCGGGCCAGGTCGAGGTCGACCGGTTTTTCGCAGAAGATGGCCTTGCCGGCGGCGGCGGCGCGCAGGATCAGCTCGGCATGGGTGTCGGTGCTGCTGGCGATGATGACGGCGCCGACGCTGTTGTCGTTCAGTGCGGTGTCGGTGTCGGTGACGCTGGCGCCGTATTGTTCGGCCAGCGCGGCGGCGGACGGTGCGTGGGTGTCCACCACGTATTTCAGGCGCACGCCTTGGTGCGCAAACAGGTTGGCCGCGTGAATCTTGCCGATACGGCCAGCGCCGAACAGGGCTACGTCGATCATGGTGTTCTCCGTGTTGTAGGTTGGTCGCCTGCCTGTCGGACACACCGGCAGCGCTGGCGATCTGGTGGCGCCCGTGGCGGGCGACCTGTTGCCAACGCAGTATAAGATTAGAAATTAATTTCTCAAATACTATTTTGCTAGAAAATTTTTTGACGCACCAGCTTGTGCCATGCCTGCAACAGCGCGCCGGCTGCCGTCACCCTGACAGTGATCGTGCGGCAGTCGGCGGCTGTGTTCTTGCTTAGCGCGGGTAGAACGCCGGACGCGCACCCATGCTGATGGCTTCGACCTGACGCGTTTCCTGCGCCTTGACGCAGGCATCGGCGGCCACGGCGGCGGCGTAGCCGTCCCAGGCCGACGGGCCGGTCAGCGCGCCGTCGCGGATGCCGTTGATGAAGCCCTGCAGCTCCACGTCGTAGGCGTCGATGAAGCGCTGCTTCCAGTCGGTGAGGATGGTGGTGCCCAACCGCGCTTCGCTGCGTAGCAGCACGCTGGCCGGTTCCGGCAGGTTGGCAATGCCGGTTTCACCCACCACCGAGCACTGGATGTCGTAGCCGTACTGGCAGTTGACGAAGATTTCCACGTCGATGCGCACGCCACGGGTGGTTTCCAGCAGCACGATCTGCGGGTCGGCCAGGTGCGAGCTGGCGTGGCTGCTCTTGCGCGGGAACACCACCTGGGCGGACACGTAGTCGTCGTCCAGCAGCCAGCGCAGCACGTCCAGCTCGTGGATCAGGGTGTCGGTGATCGCCATCGGCGTGGTGTAGCTGTCGCCCACGCTCGGGTTGCGGTGTGCGCAGTGCAGCATCAGCGGCGCGCCGATGTGGCCGTTGGTAATCACGTCCTTCAGCGCGCGGTAGCCGGCGTCGTACGGGCGCATGAAGCCGACCTGCACCAGGCGCTTGCCGTGGGCGATTTCGGCGTCCACGATGCGGCGGCAACCTTCGGCGGTTACCGCCAGCGGCTTCTCGCAGAACACCGGCTTTCCCTTGGCGATGGCGGCCAGCACGAACTCTTCGTGGGTCGGGCCCCAGGAGGTCACCAGCAGCGCCTGGACTGCCGGGTCGGCTACCAGGGTGTGCGCATCGGTGTGCACGATGGCGTCCAGCTGGTAGCGCGCCACGGTGTCGCGCGCCTGTTGCGGGTTGATGTCGTTGACCGCCACCACGCGGGCGCCGGACAGCGCCTGGGTGATTCTGCGGATGTGGTCCTGGCCGATGGCACCGGTACCGATAACGCCGATTTGCAATGTCATGATCTGTTCTCTCTATGTAGTGGCTGTTGTTGCTGTCGGGCTCAGGTTGGCCGCATGGCTTGCGGCCAACCTGGTGCGGCTTGCGGTTCAGGTCAGCGAGTGGCGGATGTAGTCCATGCTGCTGCGCAGCAGGGTTTCGCTGTCGGATGCCTCCATGATTTCGGCGGCAAACGGCTCGAACGACACCACGCCGTCGTAGCCGCGCTGCAGCAGGATGGCCAGCTGGCGCAGGTTGCCCAGGCGGTCGGCATCGCCGACCAGCACGCGGTGGCCGTCACGCATCTGGTTGTCGGCCAGCTCGGTCGATTCCACACCGGAGATGTGTACCAGGCCGGTCAGCTCGGGATAGAAGATGTCTTCGCCGGACAGGTGGTGGTGGAAGGTGTCGTGCACCAGCTGGTAGTGGCGCTCGCCGGCGGCGTCGAAAATCGCCTTCACCGCGTCGGACTTGCGGCGCAGTGAGCACTCCTCGAAGCCCAGCGGCTCCACCAGGCCGGTAATGCCGTGGTCGTCCAGAATCGGGCGCAGCTGCTTCAGCGCGCCGACCAGATCGCGGTAGCGCTCGCTGGCGCTGCGCTTGTCTTCCCAGCTGTTCAGCGGGCACATCACCAGCGCCTCGGCACCGCAGTCGCGGGCGTAGGCGGCCAGCTTCACCGCACGGGCCTGCAGGTCGGCATCGAACACGTCGAACGGGTACAGCGCGTTGATGGAACGGATGCGGATATTGGCGGCCTGCGCGGCGTCGCGGATGGCGGCCGGGTCGGTGCCGTCGCTGATTTCCACGCCGTTCAGATCGTTGCGGATCTCGATGGTGGCTACGCCCAGGCGCTGGCACATGGCCAGGTAGTCATGGAACGACAGGCGCGGTGCGCTGATGCGGTTGATGGCAAAGTCGATGCGGCTCATGGTTGATGTTTCCTTCTGGTTTTTGGGCAAAGCGGGGCCTGCCCCGTGGCGGCACGGGGAGGCTGAAATCAGTTCAGTGGTAAGGCTGGCTTAGCGCTGGTACTTGGTCAGGTAGCGCTGGATCTCTTGGCGCATGAAGCGCGACGATTCGTCGGCGCGTTCTTCCCAGGCGAACACGCAGGACGACAGCACGCCGTCGAAGCCGGTATCGGCCAGGGTGGCGAAGAACACGTCCCAGTCGATCTCGCCCTCGCCAATGTTCAGGTGCTGGTGCACGCGGATGTGGCTGGAGCCGGGCGGGTTGACGATGTAGCGCAGCTGCGAGCTGGCCTTGTGGTTGAAGGTATCGGCCACGCGTACATGCGCCAGTACCGGCGCTGAGGCGCGCAGCATGGCGGCCATGTCGTCACCGTAATAGAAGGTGTGCGGTGCGATGTAGGACAGCTTGACGTTGCTGGAGCCGAGCACCTGCACGATATCCAGCGCCGGCGCCAGCGTTTCCACCCAGTCTTCCGGATGCGGTTCCACCGACAGGGTGATGCCCTCGCGTTCGAAGATCGGCACCAGTTCTTCCATCGAACGCCACCAGGCGGCCTCGCACATCTCTTTGGTGTTGGCGCCGGCGCCCTGACCGACGGAGCGTTCCGGCGAGGCGCCACGACCGAACTCGGAAATCATCAGCTGGCAGCCCATTTCCACCGACACCTCGATGGCTTTCTTCCAGCATTTCATCGCCCACTGCCGCTCGTCCTCGAACGGGCTGGCCCAGCGGTACATCGGCTGCAGGGTGGCGAGGCCGACGCCATGGTCGCGCAGCGCGCGCTTGAACTCGGCGATGCGCTGCTTGTGAGCGCGCGGCATCACCCACCAGTCGAGGAAGTCGGCGCGCGGGGACAGCTCGATCTGGTCGTAGCCCAGCTCGGCGGTTTTCTGCACCAGCGCCGGCAGGCTGAGGTGGCGGTGCATATAGGGGTCGAGTGCAATTTTCATGATGATCTCCTCGGGTTTTTAGTGTTGGCTGCACCCTGTGTCGGGGGCTGGTGTTGGCTAAATCTAGAGGCCGTCAACGGAAATGGCAGTATTGTTGTTGACGATAAATCGTCAAAATGGGTGCTAGCCCGGATAAGCCGCAGGCGCATCCGCGGCCAGTTTGTCCGTAACATTGAAGAAAGGGTTGGCCGCATCCCGCCGCAAGCCATGCGGCCAACGTTGTATGACGCCATCACCAGCACCAAGGAAGCACGTATGGATAACCCTCCCCGCCGCAAGAAAAGCGCGCGTTTCGTCGAGATCGCCGCACTGGCCGGCGTCAGCGTCGCCACCGTGGACCGGGTGCTGAACGAGCGCGGCAGCGTGTCGGTGCGGGCGCGGGCGCAGGTGGTGGCGGCGGCGCGCCAGCTGGGCGTGCCGCGGTTGCTGCCGGACACCCGCCACGGGCTGGTTCATATCGACATCGTGCTGCCGGACAACCGCTCGCCGTTCTTCCAGCGCCTCAATCTGGCGCTGCAGCGCGGGGTGGCGATGCTGGACAAGCGGCTGGTGGTGCACCGGCTGTGGACGCCGGACCAGGACGAGGCGGCGCTGCTGCGTGCCATCACCCAGCGCCGCCACCAGCGCCAGGCGCTGATCGTGGCGGCGCCGGATACGCCGGCGGTGCGGGCCGCCTTGCAGCAGGCGCGCGCGCGCGGCGAGCACATTGCCATGGTGGTGACGCGGGTGGACGAGGTGCCGGACGCGGCTTACGTCGGCATCGACAACTACGCCGCCGGCCGCACCGCCGGCTATCTGCTGGGGCGGCTGTGCCGCAAGGTTGGCCGCATCCTGCTGCTCTCCAGCCGCCGCGACTACCGCGGCCACCTCGAACGCAGCCGTGGCTGCCGCGAGGTGCTGGCGGCGCAGTTTCCGGAGCTGGAGTGCGATGCCCATAGCAGTGAAACCCACGACGACCCGGACAAGTGCTACTGGGCGGTGAGCCAGGCCTTCCAGCGCGGCGACGTGATTGCCGGCATCTACAATACCGGTGCCGGCTCGCCTGGCATCGAGGCGGCGCTGCGCCGCTTTGCGCTGGACAAGGTGTGCTGGGTGACGCACGAGATTTCCGACGACCACCGCCTGTACATGCAGCAGGGGCTGCTGGACGTGGTGATCGACCAGGACCCGGACACGCAGGCGATCCGCGCGCTGCAGCATGTGCTGGCGGCGCTGGAGATGGCGCCGGCGGATGCCTCCGTCTCGCTGGCCGGTGAGTTCCGGCTGTATCTGCCGGAGAACATGGGGCAGCAGCCGTATCTGGGTTGATGGCCGGCGGCGGGCGCTGGCGTGATCGACGTTGCGAAATTAATTTCTATCAATTTAAAATTAAGAAAATATTTTGCAAAAAGGCGCCGTTCCTATATCGTGAGCAGGTAGCCGCACGCTGACGGCGGCGTAACGGCCCACGGCAGGCCGCATGGACAAGGAGACAAAGGTGAAGACAGTACGCTTGACGGTGGCCCAGGCGCTGGTGCGCTATCTGGCCGCGCAGTATGTGGTGGCCGAAGACGGCACGCGCGAGCAGCTTTTTGGCGGGGTGTGGGCCATTTTCGGCCACGGCAACGTAGCGGGCCTCGGCGAGGCGCTGTACGCGATGCGCGATGCGCTGCCCACCTTCCGCGCCCACAACGAGCAGGGCATGGCGCTGGCTGCCGCTGCCTATGCCAAGGCGCACTTCCGCCGCCGCATGATGGCGGTGACCACCTCGATCGGCCCCGGCTGCAACAACCTGGTGACCGCCGCGGCCACCGCGCACGTCAACCGTCTGCCGATGCTGCTGTTGCCGGGCGACATCTTCATCACCCGCGCGCCGGACCCGGTGCTGCAGCAGGTGGAAGACTTCCACGACGGCGGTGTCTCCGCCGCCGACACCCTGCGCCCGGTGTCGCGCTACTTCGACCGCATCGTGGTGCCGGAACAGCTGCTGACCGCGCTGCCGCGCGCCATTGCCTACCTCACCGACCCGGCGCTGTGCGGCCCGGTGACGCTGGCGCTGCCGCAGGACGTGCAGGCGCTGGCGCATGACTGGCCGGAAAGCTTCTTTAACGAACGCACCATCCGCTTCCGCCAGCCGCCGGCCGAGGCCGCCGAAGTGGCGGAACTGGCCGCGATCCTGAAAAACGCCAAGCGGCCGCTGATCGTCACCGGCGGCGGCGTGCTGTACAGCCAGGGCGGCGTGGCCGCACTGCGCCAGTTTGCCGACAAGCACGGTATCCCGGTGGGCGAGACTCACGGCGGCAAGGGAGCGCTGGCGTGGGATCACCCGCTGCTGGCCGGCTCCATCGGCGTCACCGGCTCGCCGGCGGCCAACGCGCTGGCGCAGGACGCTGACGTGGTGCTGGCGGTCGGCACCCGGCTGCAGGATTTCACCACCGGCTCGCACACGCTGTACGCGCAGGCCAGACTGCTGTCGATCAACGTCAATACCTTCGACGCCATCAAGTGGGGCGGCTGCAGCATCCAGGCTGACGCCACGGCCGGCCTGACAGCACTGAGTGCCGAGCTTGGCGACTGGCACAGCGAGGCGGTGTGGGACACGCAGGCACGGCGGCTGTGCGATGCCTGGCGCCGCCAGGTGGCGGAAATCGTGGTCAGCCCGCGCGCGGCGCTGCCGACCTACGCCGAAGCCATCGGCGCGGTGCAGGCGTCGGCGGCCGATTCTGTCGCCAACGACATCGTGGTGTGTGCGGCGGGTACCTTGCCGGCCGAGCTGCACAAGCTGTGGCGGACCAGCCGCCCCGGTGGCTACCACATGGAATACGGCTATTCCTGCATGGGCTACGAAGTGGCCGGCGGCCTGGGCGCCAAGATGGCACAGCCCGAGCGCGAGGTGATCGTGATGGTGGGCGACGGCAGCTACATGATGCTCAACAACGAGCTGGCCACCTCGGTGATGCTGGGGCACAAGATCATCGTGGTGCTGCTGGACAACGCCGGCTACGCCTGCATCAACCGTCTGCAGCAGGCCTGCGGCGGCGCGCAGTTCAACAATATGTACGAGCACTGCCTGACCGGGCCGGACGGCGCGCCGAGCATCGATTTCGAGATGAACGCGCGCTCGCTGGGTGCGGCGGCGGAAACGGTGCGCACGGTGGCGGAGCTGGAAGCGGCGATGAAGCGCGCGCGCGCGTCGAGCAAGAGCTATCTGATCAGCCTGCAGGTGGACGGCCCGCAGTGCACGCCGGAAGGCGGCAGCTGGTGGCAGGTGGGCATTCCGCAGGTGTCGGAGCGCAGCGAGGTGAACGCGGCGCGTGAACGCTACGAGGAGGCGGTGCGGCAGCAGCGCGTCTGAGTGTGCGCTTGACCGTCAGCGGCTGACGGTACTCGTGTTCCGCTAAGTGGGCCGCCCAGTGATGGGCGGCCCGCTTGTTTTTTGCGGCCAAGCCTGGCGGCACAAGGTTGGCCGCAAGCGCTTGCCGTGGTGGTGTGCGCTTGCGGCAGTGGCGGGTGACTGGTCACCGTGAGACATCCGCTCCCTACGCACTGTCGTGGTGACCGGACGTGGCCGGGCGGGACGGTTTTCTGCTGCCGGGCACCGCTGTCGGCGGCCGCGCCGGCCGATGCCCGAGGCATGGTGTGGCAGCTTTGTAGAAATAAATTTCTACTTAAATTTTTATGTGAAATTTTATTTGCAATTGTCGGCAGCAACACTTATCTTAGCAATACGGATTTGCCGAAGACGCCGCTGCAGTTGCTCGTAACTGACACGGCACTCAACGGCCCGGTAGCAAATCAAAAAAACACAGGAGACACACCGATGAAACGTATTACCAAGCTTGCTGGTTCTGCTGTATTCGTTGCACTGGCCACCGCCGCCATGCCTGCCTCTGCCGCCAAGATTGGCGTCACCATGTCGGCCTTCGACGACAACTTCCTGACCGTGCTGCGCAACAGCATGAAGTCGCACGCCGGCAGCCAGAAGGACGTCAGCGTCCAGTTTGAAGATGCGCAGAACGACATCGGTCGTCAGATCTCCCAGGTACAGAACTTCATCGCCCAGCGCGTGGACGCCATCGTGGTCAATGTGGTGGATACGGAGGTGACCCCGAAAATCACCAAGATGGTGTCGGCTGCCGGCATCCCTCTGGTGTACGTGAACCGCCTGCCGGCCGACCGCGTGCTGCCGGCCAAGGTGGCGTTTGTCGGTTCCAACGAGGTGGAGTCCGGCACCCTGCAGATGAAAGAGGTGTGCCGCCAGATGAACGGCAAGGGCAACATCGTGGTGATGATGGGTGACCTGTCCAACCAGGCGGCGCGCATGCGCACCAAGGACGTGGAAGACGTGATTGCCACCCCGGCCTGCAAGGGCATCAAGATCGTGGAGAAGCAGACCGCGAAGTGGTCGCGCACCGAAGGCCGCGACCTGATGATGAACTGGCTCAGCGCCGGCGTGAAATTTGACGCAGTGGTGTCCAACAACGACGAAATGGCGCTGGGCGCGATCCAGGCGCTGAAAGCCGCCAAGCGCCTGAACGGCACCATCGTCGCCGGTGTGGATGCCACCCGCGACGCACTGACCGCGATGAAGTCCGGCGACCTGAAAGTGACCGTGTTCCAGAATGCCGCCGGCCAGGGCCGTGGCGCCATCGACACCGCGCTGAAGCTCGGCCGCGGCGAGAAAGTGCCGTCGATGAACTACATCCCGTTCGAGCTGGTGACCCCGGCCAACCTGAAGTCCTACGAAGCGCGTAACTGATTGTCTGTGTTGCCGCGGCGGGGGCAGGCGACCCGCTGCGGCGCTGCAAAGGAACACGAGTCATGTTGAGTTTAGCACCAGAGAAAGTTGTCGCCGCGGCTGCCGAGGCCGCCGCAACATCACAGCCGGAAGCGACCCTGCTGATCGAAGTGGAAGGTGTCCGCAAGACGTTTCCGGGTGTGGTGGCGCTGGACAATGCCTCCTTCCGCCTGCGTCCGGGCACCGTACATGCGCTGATGGGCGAAAACGGCGCCGGCAAATCCACGCTGATGAAAATCCTGGCCGGGGTGCACGAGCCGGACAAGGGCGTGTTCCGCCTGCGCGGCCGCGACATTGTGCTGAAGTCGCCGCTGGACGCGCTGGAACACGGCATCGCCATGATCCATCAGGAACTGAACCTGATGCCGTACATGAGCGTGGCGGAAAACATCTGGATCCGCCGCGAGCCGCTGAACCGTCTGGGCCTGGTCGATCATGGCCGCATGAACCAGATGACGCGCGAACTGCTGCGACAACTGTCCATCGATCTGGACCCGGAAAGCAACATCATCGACCTCAGTATCTCGGCGCGCCAGATGGTGGAGATCGCCAAGGCGGTGTCCTACGACTCCGATGTGCTGATCATGGACGAGCCGACCTCGGCGCTGACCGAGCACGAAGTGTCGCACCTGTTCCGCATCATTCGCGAGCTGCGCGCGGCGGGCAAGGGCATCATCTACATCACCCACAAGATGAACGAGCTGTCGGAGATCGCCGACGAAGTCACCGTATTTCGCGACGGCCGCTACATCGGCTGCATGCAGACCGAACGGCTGGAGCGGGACGAGATCATCCGCATGATGGTTGGCCGCGAGGTCACCGAGATGTTCCCCAAGGAGCCCGCCAAGATCGGCGAAGTGGCGCTGAAAGTGCAAGGTCTGACGCTGGACGGCGTGTTCAGCGACGTGAGCTTCGAGGTGCGCCAGGGCGAGATCCTCGGCGTGGCCGGCCTGATCGGCTCCGGCCGCAGTAATGTGGCGGAGACGCTGTTCGGCGTCACCCCGGCTAGCAGCGGCAGCATCACCGTATTCGGCAAGGAGGTATGTGTCGATTCGCCGCAGGTGGCGATGGCGCAGGGCATGGCCTTTCTCACGGAGGACCGCAAGGATACCGGCTGTTTCCTCAACCTCAGCATCCTCGAGAACATGCAGATCTCGGTGCTGAACGGCGAGCACCTCACCGCCGGTTTCGTGCATCAGAAGACGATAGACCAGCTGTGCGAAAGCATGTCCGCCACGTTGCGGGTGAAGGCGCCGGGGTTATACGAGCGGGTGGAAAACCTGTCCGGCGGTAACCAGCAGAAGGTGCTGATCGGCCGCTGGCTGCTGACCAACCCGCGCATCCTGATCCTGGATGAGCCAACCCGCGGCATCGACGTCGGTGCCAAGGCCGAGATCCACCGCCTGATCTCCAGGCTGGCAGGGCAGGGGGTGGCGGTGATCATGATCTCGTCCGAGTTGCCGGAAGTGCTGGGTATGAGCGACCGCATCATGGTGATGCATGGCGGCCGGGTGACCGGCATTCTGGACCGCAGCGAAGCGGACCAGGTCAGCATCATGCAACTGGCCGCCCGCTGAGCGCGTCCGGCGCTGGCGAGGGGCAACAGAAGTTACGCACTGCACACAGTGCCACAAGACAAACATGGAGGATGGAACGATGGCTATCGCGAATACCGGCACGATCGACAAGCTCGACAAAGGGCCGCTGAGCAAATTCAGGATCCCTGCCGAGGCACGGATTTTCATGGTGCTGCTCGGTGTGGCGCTGATTTTTGAAATTCTGGGCTGGTTCCTGGTTGGTCAAAGCTTTCTTGCCAACAAGGAACGCCTGCTGGTGATGATCCTGCAGGTGTCGGTGATCGGCATCATCGCCGTCGGCGTGACCCAGATCATCATTATGGGCGGTATCGACCTGTCGTCCGGCTCGGTGGTGGCGCTCACCGCCATGGTGTCGGCGAGTCTGGCGCAGACCTCTGAATTCGGACGCGCAGTGTTTCCGTCGCTGACTGACCTGCCGATGGTGGTGCCACTGCTATCCGGCCTGGTGGTGGGGCTGGCTTGTGGCCTGCTCAACGGTTTCGTGATTGCCAAGACCGCGATCCCGCCATTCATTGCCACCCTGGGGGTGATGGTGACCGCACGCGGCCTGGCCAAGTGGTACACCGAAGGCGAGCCGATCAGCATGCTGTCCGACAGCTACGCCGAAATCGGCAGCGGCATCACCCCGGTACTGATCTTCCTCGGTGTGGCGGCACTGTTCCATGTGATCCTCAGCTACACCCGCTATGGCAAGTACACCTACGCCATCGGCGCCAACCGCGCCGCGGCCCGGGTGTCCGGCATCAATGTCGCCCGCCATCTGGTGGTGGTGTACGCGGTAGCCGGTCTGCTGTCCGGTCTTGCCGGGGTGGTGACCTCCGCCCGCGCCGTATCTGGTCAGGCCGGTATGGGCATGATGTACGAGCTGGACGCGATTGCTGCTGCAGTGATCGGTGGTACCTCACTCAACGGCGGCCTCGGCAAGATCACCGGTACCGTGATCGGTGTACTGATTCTCGGGGTGGTGACCTCCGGCTTCACCTTCCTGCGCATCGATGCCTACTATCAGGAAATCGTCAAAGGGGTGATCATCGTGGTGGCGGTGGTGGCCGACCAGTATCGTCAGCGTCATCGTCGCAGCTAATTGCTTTACCAAGGTTGGCCGCCGTGCGGCCAACCTTGTACGCGGCCCGGGCTTCCCGGGCCTTTGTCATTGCTACACCCCGCCGCGGCGGGGTTTTTGCGGGTATGGGCACTTGGATCAGGCACGGGGAAACAAGGGGGTGGCGGCGGATGCGGTGTTGCTGCTGGTGACGTTGCTGGCGGCCAGCGGCTGGCTGTTTTCGAAGCAGGTATTGCTGCAACTGCCGCCGCTGCTGTTCATGGGACTGCGCTTCGGCACGGCCGGTCTGCTGCTGCTTGTGCTGAGCCGCTGGCGCGGCGCGGTGCTGCCGCGCCGGGCATTGCGGTCAACCTTGGGCTGTGGCCTGCTGTTCGGGGTATCGATGATGCTGTGGATCAAGGGGTTGCAGCACAGTAGCAACCTCGGAGTGGCGGCCTTCATCTGCAGCATGGGCGTGGTGCTGGCGCCATTCGCCAGCCGCCTGCTGCTAGGCACGCGCCTGAGCCCGGCCGCGTGGCTGTCGATGGCGCTGGCAGGCCTGGGCATGGCCTGCATGTCGCTGCGCGCCGGCGGCGGCCTGCACGCGTCGGACTGGCTGTTCCTGGCGTTCGCGCTGTGCTCCGCCGCCTATCTCAGCCTCAATAGCCACTTCATGGCACGGGTGCCGGCGCTGCCGGCTACCGCGCTGCAGCTCATGATGGTGGGGGCGATGTGTCTGCTGGGGAGTGTGCTGAGTGAGGCGTGGTCGTGGCAGGCGCTGCTGGCCAGCGGGTACTGGCTGCTGGCCAGCATCCTCTTGGCGACCTGCCTGCGCTTTTTGTTGCAGAACTGGGGGCAGGGCAAGATGCCGATCGCCCGAGCCGCCTTCATCCTGCTGCTGGAGCCGGTGTGGACGGCGCTGCTGGCCAGCTGGTGGTTCGGTTCGGTGATGACGGGGCTGCAGTGGCTAGGCGCCGGCCTGATCCTGGCCGCCATCCTGGTCAGTCGTCATAAGCCCCGGCGTCCTGCGTCTCTTCAATCACCAGTTCCAGCCGGTAAGACAGGGCAATGAACAGCGCCTGGCACAGGCTGATGGTGCTGCTCATCGAGCGGAAGGCGAAGGCGGTGCCTTCCTTGACCGTCAGCACGGTGCTGGCGTTGCGCGCCAGCGGGCTCATCTTGCTGTCGCTGATCACCAGCAGCTTGGCCTTGTTCTGTGCCGCCACGCGCGCGCAGTAGCGGGTCTCGCGGCCGTAGGGCTGGAAGCTGATCGCGATCATCAGGTCGTTTTCGCGGATGCTGCGCACCTGGTCGTGGTACATGCCGCCGAGGCCGGAGATCAGGTGCACCCGCTTCTGGGTGTGCTGCAGCGCGTAGCAGACGTAGGACGCGATCGGGAACATGCGGCGCACACCGACCACGTAGATGTTTTCCGCCTTGTACAGCAGCTCCACCGCGGCGTCGATCGCCGCCGGGTCCAGCGACTGGCTCAGCTCTTCCAACCCCTGCTGGCAGGCGGAGAGGAAGTTCTGCGTCAGCTCGGTATTGGACAGCGGCGTGTTCTGGCTGGCGATCACGGTGCGGATGCGCTTCTGGTAGTTGTTGACGTTGCTTTGCACTGGTGCGAACGAGTCGCGGAACAGCGCCTGCATGTCACTGAAACCGCTGAAGCCGAAACGTTGCGCAAAACGCACGATGGCGGATGGCTGCACCTCGCAGGCTTGGGCGATGTCGGTAATGCGCTCCAGCACCAGTGTGGTGCGGTGTTCCTCAATGTACTTGGCGATGACTTTTAGTTGCTTGCTGAGGCCTTCGTACTCTTCGGAAATGCGCTGCATGAGTTGATCGGCAGTGATTCCGTTGCTCATATGCTGTTTTGACCTTGTAGGTTGACCGCTACATCTTAAAACGAAAGCTGGTGTTTTGAAAAAAATATTTCAGAAATAAATTTCTAGTAGAAAATAAATACGAAAAAAAAGTTGCATTCATGTCGGGGCAGGATTAATCTTGTTGCAAGACAGTAGCCAACGGCGACACCCCTGCGCAGACGCCGGAGCCGGTGCCACTGACCTTCTGAAACCAACGGAATCGACACCATGCAAAACCAGACATCCTTTGCACCCGACCGTAACCTCGACGTGATTTGCCTGGGGCGACTGGCAGTTGACCTGTACGCCCGCCAGCTGGGTGCACGTCTGGAGGATGCGAGCAGCTTTGCCAAATACCTTGGTGGTTCCTCTGCCAATATCGCCTTCGGTACCGCCCGTCTGGGGCTGAAGTCGGCGATGCTGTCGCGGGTCGGCGACGAGCAGATGGGGCGCTTCCTGCTGGAAACGCTGGAGAAGGAAGGCTGTGACATCAGCCAGGTGAAGATCGACGCGCAGCGGCTGACCGGCGTGGTGCTGCTCGGCATCAAGGACCGCGACACCTTTCCGTTGTTGTTCTACCGCGAGAACTGCGCCGACATGGCGCTGTGCGAAGACGATATCGACGAAGCCTTCATCGCCAGCAGCAAGAGTCTGCTGATCACCGGCACCCACCTGTCCACCGAGAAGGTCAACGCCGCCAGCCGCAAGGCGCTCGGCTTTGCCCGTGCTCACAATGTGCGCACCGTGCTGGACATCGACTACCGTCCGGTGCTGTGGGGCCTGACCGGCCGCGGCGACGGCGAGCAGCGTTTCATTGCCGATGATGCCGTCAGCGCCCACCTGCAATCGGTGCTGCCGCTGTTCGACCTGATCGTGGGTACCGAAGAAGAATTCCTGATCGCCGGCGGCAAGCCGGCGCTGCTGGACTGCCTGCAAGTGGTGCGCCAGCTGGCGCCGCAGGCGGTGCTGGTGGTCAAGCGCGGCCCGCTGGGCTGCGCGGTGATCGACGGCGACATCCCGGCCGACATCGACGACGCCTTCACCATCAGCGGTGCGCAGGTGGAAGTGATGAACGTGCTGGGCGCCGGCGACGCCTTCCTGTCCGGCTTCCTGTCGGCGTGGCTGCGCGGCGAGGACTACGCCAGCTGCTGCCGTCGTGCCAACGCCTGCGGTGCGCTGGTGGTGTCGCGTCACGGCTGCTCGGTGGCGATGCCGACCCCGGCAGAGCTAGATTATTTCCTGGGCCTGCCGGTGACGCCGCTGCGTCCGGCAGAAGACCCGACCCTAGCCCGGCTGCACCGCGTCAGCGTCAAGCGCAAGCAGTGGGACAACCTGTGCGTGTTCGCCTTTGACCACCGCAACCAGTTCTTCGAGCTGGCACGGCAGAACGGCGTGCCGGAGAGCCGCATCTCGCAGCTGAAAACGCTGCTGGTGCAGGCGGTGGCGCAGACCGAGGCCGCCAGCGGCCTGCAGGGGCGCACCGGCATCCTGGTCGACGACCGCTACGGCGAGGACGCGATGTACGCCGCCACCGGCCGCGGCTGGTGGATCGGCCGCCCGATCGAGCTGCCCGGCTCCAACCCGCTGGAATTCGACCACGGCCGCGCGCTGGCGGCACGGCTGGAAATCTGGCCGCAGGAACACATCATCAAGTGCCTGGTGCAGTACCACCCGGACGACGAAGTCGGCAACCGTCTGGAGCAGGAGGCACAGGTGCGCGCCGTGTACCAGATGGCGCAGCTCAGCGGCCACGAGCTGCTGCTGGAAGTGATTCCGTCCCGGAAGCTGCCGCAACAGCCGGACACCGTGCTGCGCGCGCTGAAGCGCTTCTACAACCTCGGCATCTACCCGGAATGGTGGAAGCTGGAGTCGATGAGCGCCGAGCAGTGGCAGGACATCGACAACCTGCTGGAGCAGCGCGATCCGTACTGCCGCGGCGTGGTGCTGCTGGGCCTGAACGCGCCGGTGGGCGAGTTGCGCAAGGGCTTCGAGCAGGCGCGAAACAGCCGCAGCTGCCGTGGCTTCATGGTTGGCCGCACCCTGTTCCAGGAACCGTCGCAGCGCTGGCTGGCCGGCGAGATCGACGATGCCGGCCTGATCGCTGCCGCCCGTCACAACTTTGAAACCCTGATCGATATCTGGCAGGCGCAACGGCGCCAGGCCCAGCAGTAAAGTACGCCACCACGGCAGCCAACGACAACAGCAAGCAAAGACACGGACAACACTATGACTTCCACTTTCAAGGTAAAGATCGGCATCAACCCGATTTCCTGGTGCAACGATGACCTGCCGTCGCTGGGCGGTGAAACCACGCTGGATACCATCCTGCGCGAAGGCAGCGAGATCGGTTATCAGGGCTTCGAGCTGGGCAACAAGTTTCCGCGTACCGCGGCGGAACTGAAGGCGGTGCTGGCACCGTACGGCGTGGAATGCGTGTCCGGCTGGTACTCCGGCTATCTGGCCGAGCGCTCCGCCGAGGAAGAAATCGCCGCGGTGGAAGGCCATCTGAGTCTGCTGGTGGAAAGCGGCTGCCAGGTGATGGTGTACGGCGAGGTGGGTGGCTCCATCCAGGGCCAGATCGGTACCGCGCTGTACAAGCGGCCAACCTTTACCAGCGAGGAAGCGTGGCAGCAGTACGCCGCCAAGCTGAACACCTTTGCCGCCCACCTGGCGTCGCGCGGCATCAAGCTGGCCTACCACCACCACATGGGTGCGTTCGTGGAAACGCCGGCCGACGTGGACAAGCTGATGTTGCTGACCAGTCCGGACGTGGGCCTGCTGTTCGATACCGGCCACATGTACTTTGCCGGTGGCGATCCGCTGACCGAGCTGAACAAGCACATCGACCGCGTGGTGCACGTGCACTGCAAGGACGTGCGCGCCGAAGTGCTGCGCCGCGCCCGCAACGGCAGCTGGAGCTTCCTGCAGTCGGTGCTCAACGGCGCCTTTACCGTGCCGGGTGACGGCGACATCCAGTTCGGGCCGATCCTGGCGCGTCTGGCGCAGCATGGCTACCAAGGCTGGCTGGTGGTGGAGGCGGAGCAGGACCCGACCATCGCGCCGAGCTATGAATACGCGCAAAAAGGCTTCAACACCCTGTCCGGGCTGGTTGCCGGCCTGTCCTGAGGAGAGAAGGCATGAATTTGCTGGTTAAGGCAGACCAGGCAGGCAAGCCGCTGGTGGAGGTGACTCCTGCGTCGGCAGGCTGGACCCATGTCGGTTTTCGCGCCGTCAGGTTGGCCGCGCAGGAGTGCGAAGTGTGGCAGCAGCCGGGCCGCGAGTGCTGTGTGGTGATTCTGGCCGGCAAGGCCAGCGTCAAGGTGGGCGAGCAGCAGTGGACGCACCTGGGCGAGCGCCACAGCGTGTTCGACGACATGGCGCCGTACGCGGTGTACGCGCCGCCGGGCGTGGCGGTGGAAGTGACCGCCGAGAGCGCTGCCGAAGTGGCGTTCTGCTCGGCGCCGTCCGCCGGCAACCATCCTGCACGGCTGATCACCCCGGACAGCATGCAGCGCAGCGTGCGCGGCAAGGACGCCAATACCCGCTACGTCACCGACATCCTGCCGCAGACCGCGCCGGCCGACGGCCTCTTGGTGGTGGAAGTGCGTACCCCGTCCGGCCACTCTTCCAGCTACCCGCCGCACAAGCACGACCGCGACGCGCTGCCGGAAGAAAGCGTGCTGGAAGAAACCTACTATCACCGGCTGAATCCGGCGCAGGGCTTTGCCTTCCAGCGCGTGTACACCGACGACCGCCGCATCGACCAGTCGATGGCGGTGGAAGACCACGACGTGGTGATGGTGCCGGAAGGCTACCACCCGGTGACCGTGCCCTACGGCTACGAGTCCTACTACCTCAACGTGATGGCCGGGCCGAAGCGCGAATGGTGCTTCAAGAACGATCCGGCCCACGAGTGGATCATCGCCAAGCCGTAAACCGAACCCCCACGACCCAGAACAGACCACAGGCAGACCCGCGCGCGGGCTGCCGGGGCAGACTTTTGCCCGCCAGCACAGGACAAACGACATGAACCGCATCCTCAGCCACTTCATCAACGGCCAGCAAACCGCCGGTCACAGCAGCCGCACCAGCACGGTGTACAACCCGGCCACCGGTCAGGCGCAAGCCGACGTGCTGCTGGCCGACAACGCCGATGTCAACGCCGCCGTCGCCGCCGCCAAGGCTGCCTTCCCGGCCTGGGCCGATACCTCGCCGCTGCGCCGCTCCCGCGTGATGTTCAAGTTCAAGGAATTGCTGGAAGCGCGCCAGCACGAGCTGGCCGCCATCATCTCCAGCGAGCACGGCAAGGTGCACTCCGATGCGCTGGGCGAAGTCGCCCGCGGCCTAGAGGTGGTGGAATTCGCCTGCGGTATCCCGCAGCTGCTGAAGGGCGAGTACACCGAACAGGTTGGCCGCGGCATTGATGCCTGGAGCATGCGCCAGCCGCTGGGCGTGGTTGCCGGCATCACCCCGTTCAACTTCCCGGCCATGGTGCCGATGTGGATGTTCCCGGTGGCGCTGGCCTGCGGCAACTGCTTCATCCTGAAGCCGTCCGAGCGTGATCCGTCGGCAGCACTGCTGATTGCCGAGCTGCTGAAAGAAGCCGGCTTGCCGGACGGCGTGTTCGGCGTGCTGCAGGGCGACAAGCTGGCGGTGGACGGGCTGCTGACCCACCCGGACGTGGCGGCGGTGAGCTTCGTCGGCTCCACCCCGATCGCGCAGTACATCTACGAAACCGGCGCCCGCCACGGCAAGCGCGTGCAGGCACTGGGCGGCGCCAAGAACCACATGGTGGTGATGCCGGACGCCGATCTGGAACAGACCGTGGACGCGCTGATGGGCGCCGCCTACGGCTCCGCCGGCGAGCGCTGCATGGCGATCTCGGTGGCGGTAGCGGTGGGCAATGTCGCCGACGCGCTGGTGGAAAAACTGGCGACCCGTCTCAAGACGCTGAAAGTCGGCCCAGGCAACGATCCGCAGTCGGAAATGGGTCCGCTGGTGACACGCACCCATCTCGACAAGGTCAGCGGCTATATCGCCCGCGGTGTGGAAGAGGGCGCCAAGCTGGTGGTTGATGGCCGCGGCCTGAGCGTGCCAGGCTGCGAGGACGGTTTCTTCCTTGGCGGCTGCCTGTTCGACAACGTCACCACCGACATGGTCGTCTACCAGGAAGAAATCTTCGGGCCGGTGCTGTGCGTGGTGCGCGTCGACAGCTTCAACGAGGCGGTGCAGATGATCAACAACCACGCCTTCGGCAACGGCACCGCCATCTTTACCCGCGACGGTGATTCGGCGCGCGAATTCGTGCACCGCATCCAGGTCGGCATGGTCGGCATCAACGTGCCGCTGCCGGTGCCGATGGCGTTCCACAGCTTCGGCGGCTGGAAAGCGTCGCTGTTCGGCGACCACCACATGCACGGTCCGGAAGGGGTGCGCTTCTATACCCGCATGAAGGCGGTCACCAGCCGCTGGCCAACCGGGATCCGCGCCGGCGCCGAATTCGCGATGCCCACGATGAAGTAAGACGGACGCAACTCTCCCAAGGCGTTTGTGTTTTTGCCACCCTGCGGGGTGGCTATTTTTTTAGCTGTAGTGCCGCTTGGGGCCGGCGGCAGGGGGCGGCAGGGCGTGATGACGCACCGCCGCGATGCTTGGACTCGATGGAAGGAGGAAGCCGTGTTCGCTGACGTGCTACCGGCAGCCATTGCCGCCGTGCTGCTGATGGGGCTGAGCAAGAGTGGCTTTGCCAATGGCTTCGGGGCCTTTGCCACGCCGCTGATGGCGCTGGCGATGCCGATCACGCAGGCGGCGGCGGTGATGCTGCCCTTGCTGCTGGTGATGGACATGGTCAGCGTGTTTTCACTGCGCAAATCGGTGGATGGCGTGGTGCTGAAGCACTGCCTGCCAGCGGGGGTGTGCGGTGTGCTGCTCGGCTGGCTGCTGCTCAGTGTGGTGAGCCTTGCCGTGGTGTCGGTGCTGGTCGGTGCCATGACATTGTGTTTCCTGCTGCAGCGGCTGCTGCCCGCCGGGCGCATCGATTGGCACTGGCGCCCGATTGCGTGGCTGATGGCGGCGCTATCGGGTTTTGCCAGCTTTATCTGCCATGCGGGCGGGCCGCCGATGATGATGTACTGCCTGGCGCGTAATATGGCCCCCGGCCATCTGGCCGGCACCAGTGCGGTGTTCTTCTTCATGGTGAATGTGATGAAGTGGCCGCTGTACTACCAGATGAACCTGCTCTCCAGCGGCAATATGCACATGGCGCTGGCGCTGCTGCCGGTTGGCATCGCGGGGGTGCTGCTGGGGGTCTATCTGGCGGGCCGCCTGCAACGACAGTGGTTCTATCGGGTGTCGTATGCCGGCTTGTTGCTAGCCGGGGTCAAGCTGATCATCGATGGCGCCCAGCGCTGGTAGCCCGCAGTGCGGTCATCGGCGGCCGTTGCCGGCTGTGTTTCCGCCACGCCTTGGCCCGGCGTCGCACCGGCGCGGCTAGGTCGAGCCACGAATGATCAGTTCTCCGGGGAGATTAATCGAGCGCGCTTCGCTGCGGCCCTTCAGCATGGCGATCAGCGTCGCGACCATCTCCTGCAGCGGCTGGCGGTAGCTGGTCAGGTTGAACGACGGCGTGGCCGCCAGCTCGTCGCCGTCGTAACCGACGATAGCCAGATCCTGCGGTACGCGCAGGCCGAATTCGTGTCTGGCGGTTTCGATGACGCCGATGGCCAGCGCGTCGTTTTCACACATCAGCACGTCGATGCGCTCGGCCGTCGGGGTCTGCTGCAGGTAGGCGCGCAGCGCTTGTGCCGCCGCCCGGTGGTCGTAGCTGCCGGCGGCCAGCTCCGGCACCGTGGTGCCGGCTTGCTGCTGCCAGAACGCCATGAAGTGGTTCTTGCGCCCCAGTGCGGTGGACAGCGAGCGCGGCCCGGACATGAAGCCGGGGCGGCGGTAGCCTTGTGCCCACAGGTGCTGATTGATCGCCGCCATCGATATCCTGGCGTCGCAGGACACCGCCGGGATGTGCGCGATGGTGCTTTCCCGCGCCAGCACATACAGCGGCGGGCGCGAGGCGGGCAGGGTCGATAGCTTCAGCGCCTCGTCCTTGAAGTCGGTGCCGACCAGGATCACCGCATCCACCTGGCGCTGGTCGGCATCCAGGATGGCGGACAGGTGGTCGAAGTGCTGGTTGATGTTGATCAGCACCGCGGCCATCTGCTCGGCCTGCAGTGCCTGGGTCAGCACTTCCAGCACCGGCAGTTTGTAGCTGTTGGCAAAGTCGTCGACCAGAATGGCCACCAGATTGGTGGTCTTGGTCGTCAGGCTGCGCGCCAACAGGTTGGGGCGGTAGCCCAGCTTGGCGGCTTCCTGCAGCACGCGTTCGCGACTGTGCTCGGCGATGGATGCGCCGGGGGTGAAGGCACGCGTCACCGTCCATTTCGACACGCCGGCGGCCAGGGCCACGTCTGCTGCCGTCGCGCGGCTGGGTTTGCTCATGAAGTCTCCTTGGAAAATATTTTCCAATTTTAATTAAAATTGGAAAAATTTTCTTGACTTTGTTTATGGCGAGCTACTACTGTAACGTCAATGCAACCGGTAGCAAAGCGAAGACGGCAAGCTGGTGACGGAGTCCTCATCCAAGCCGTCCTTTTTTGAGCAGCAATTGCAACCGGTAGCATTAGTGGCAAAGGGAAGGCGGGCAGCTGGTCATGGTCAGGCGTTCCCCTTTTTTATGCATCGTTTTGCAACCGGTAGCAAAGTGCGGTCGCAATGCATGGATGCCGCGGCAGACACAACAAAACCCACATGGAGATTGAGATGAGCAGTCAGGATCAGCAGCAAGCCAGCCCATTCACGCTGGCGGTATGTGCCGAAATGGTGTTTCGCGATTTACCCATCGTGGAGCGTATTCACCGCATTCACGACCTGGGCTTCCAGGTGGAAATCTGGGACTGGACCCGCCACGACATCGATGCGCTGGTGCGTACCGGCGCCACCTTCTCCTCGATGACCGGCTACATCCGCGGCACGCTGGCCGACGCTGCCGGTGCCGAGCAGCTGCTGCACACCGCGCGCGAATCGATCCCGGTGGCCAAGGCGCTGGGCATTCCGCGGCTGAATCTGCACGGCACCGGGCTGGACAACAAGGGCCTGCCGGTGCAGCCGGCGCACCACGTCAGCGGCGCCATGTGGCTGCAGGCGCGCGACACCCTCAATCAGCTGGCGGACTTGGGCGAGCGCGAAGGGGTGACCTTCGTGCTGGAAAACCTGAATACCGCGGTGGATCACCCCGGCGTGCCGTTTGCCCGCGCCGAAGACTGCCTGGCGCTGGTGGCGGCGGTGAATCGCCCCGGCCTCAAGCTGATGCTGGACCTGTACCACGCCCAGATCGGCGAGGGCAACCTGATCGAGCTGCTGCACAAGTGTGCGCCGCATATCGGCGAAATCCAGGTCGCCGACGTACCCGGCCGCTGCGAGCCGGGTACCGGCGAGATCAACTATCCGGCCATCGCCCGGGCGCTGCAGGCGCTGGGCTACCGCGGCAGTATCGGCCTGGAGGCGTTTGCCTCCGGCGACGACGAGCTGGCGCTGCGCCGTTTCCGCGACGCCTTCACGCTGCCGGCCTGAGCCAGCTGCTGCATTCATCCCCCACAACATAAGGAGTGAGACATGTCTTCCACCAAACCTGTCGCCGTGGCGCTGATTGGCGCCGGCCGCATCGGCGCCTCGCATGCCGAGATCGTTGCCCGCCGCCTGAAAAACGCCACCCTGGCCGCCATCGCCGACCCGGCGCCTGGAGCAGCCGCCAGGCTGGCGGACACGCTGGAATGCCCGCTGACCTATACCGATGTCGATGAACTGCTGGCCAACCCGGATATTGAGGCGGTGATCATTGCCACACCGGCACGTTTCCATACCAACCTGGCGGTAGCCGCCGCCCGTGCCGGCAAGGCGGTGTTCTGCGAAAAGCCGATGTCGCTGACGCTGGCAGATGCCGAACTGGCCATGGCGGCTGCCCGCGAGGCCGGCGTGCCGCTGCAGGTGGGTTTCAATCGCCGCTGGGATCAGGCTTTTGCCGAGGGCAAGGCGGCGATCGAGTCCGGCAAGGTGGGTACGCCGCAATTGCTGCGCTCGCTGACCCGTGACCCAGGCCCCTTTGGTGGGGATCCGGCTCGCATTCCTTTGTGGACCGTGTTTTTTGAAACCCTGATCCACGACTTTGACACGCTGCTGTGGCTGAACGCCGGTGCCCGCGCGACTGAGGTATACGCAGTGGCCGACGCGCTGGTGCGCCCGGACTTCAAGGACAAGGGTTTTCTGGATACCGCGGTGGTTACTATCCGTTTTGATAATGGTGCGGTGGCAGTCGCGGAGGCCAACTTCTGCGCCACCTATGGCTACGACATCCGTGGCGAGGTATTCGGCTCCGGCGGCATGATCAGCATGGGCGATGTGCGCCGCTCCAGCATGACGCTGTTCGACAAGGATGGTGTTTCCAACGATACCTGGCGGCTGGATACCGACCACTTCATCGATGGCTACACCGCCGAGCTGCACGCCTTCGTGGCCTCGGTGCGCAACGGCCGCAACAGCGGCCCGGACGGGGCGGATGCCAAGGCGGCGCTGGAAATCGCGCTGGCCTGCATTGCCTCGGTGACCGAGCGCCGCCCGGTGGCGCTGGCCGACATCCGCGGCCGCTAGTGCTCACCGCAGTAGTCATAACCGTCCGTCCGCGCCGCTGGCCATGCGGTGCCTGTTGCCGGCGCGGACGGGCAACGCAGTAGCAGTCTGAAACAGCGTCATTTTCCGGCGGTCTTCCTGCGGGAAGGCGGCAGGTAATTCGGTGGTACTTAAATAAAACACAGGAGATACACCAATGAAACGTTTCATCAAACATGCTGGTTCTGTGGTGCTGGTTTCCCTTGCCATGCAGGCCATGCCGGCCTCCGCCGCCCGGCTGGGCGTGACCATGGCTACCTTCGACAACAATTTCCTGACCATTCTGCGCAACAACATGAAGAGTTACGCCGCCAGCCAGAAGGGGGTGAACCTGCAGCTGGAGGACGCGCAGAACGACGTTGGCCGCCAGATCAGCCAGGTGCAGAACTTCATCGCGCAGAAGGTGGACGCCATCGTGGTCAGCGCGGTGGATACCAGCACCACGCCCAAGATCACCAAGCTGGCGCAGGCAGCCGGCATCCCGCTGGTGTTCGTCAACCGCATGCCCACCGACAAGACCCTGCCGCCGAAAGTGGCGTTTGTCGGCTCGGATGATTCGGTGTCCGGCACCATCCAGATGAAAGAGGTGTGCCGCCAGCTCAACGGCAAGGGCAGTGTGGTGATCATGATGGGCGACCTGGCCACGCAGGAGGCGCGCTTGCGCACCAAGTACGCGGAAGAGGTGATGGCCAAGGCGCCGTGCAATGGCATCAAGGTGGTGGAAAAGCAGACCGCCAAGTGGTCGCGCACCGAGGGCCGCGATCTGGTGATGAACTGGATGACCGCCGGCCTGAAGTTCGATGCCGTGGTGGCCAATAACGACGAAATGGCGCTGGGCGCGATCCAGGCGCTGAAGTCTTCCGGCAAGCTGGAGAAGACCGTGGTCGCCGGCATCGACGCCACCCAGGATGCGCTGAACGCGATGAAGACTGGTGACATGAAGGTAACGGTATTCCAGGACGCCGCAGCCCAGGGCAAGGGCGCGGTGGATGCTGCGATCCGGCTGGCGGCCGGCGAGAAGGTGCCCAGCATGATCTGGGTGCCGTACGAGCTGGTGACCGCGGCCAACTACAAGAGCTACCAGAGTCGTAATTGACGAGCGGCACCATGCCCGCCAGCGCGGCGGCTGGTGCTGGTGTCGTTGGCAGTTGTTGTCTCCCGCTTGGTAAGCCTGGGCACCCCGATGGGGTGCCCTTTTTTGCGGGTGCCGACGTCCGCGCTGGCGCCAGCATCTGGCCCGCCGCTTGGTCGCCCGCGTCGTGCGGCGGGATGCGGTGGCCGTTGCGGCGCGGTGACAGGCCGGCCGGGCTTGTCGGCCAGGGTTCGCTACACGTTGGCCGGGGTATAGGTGATGAACGGCAGGCTGCTTTGAAGCGAGCCACGGGTGGTCTTGTTCTGGATCGCCGCCACCATCGCCTCCACCAGCCGGCTGGCCAGCCACTCCTGCGGGTGCGACAGCACCATGCTGACGCGCCGTTCGATCAGCGCCTGGCGCGTCACCGCGGTCAGGTCCAGACACACCGTCACCAGTCCCGGCGGCGGATTGCCGTCCTTCAGCGCCTGCAGCACGCCCTCGATACCGCCGCCGGCAATATAGATGCCGGTCAGGTCCGGGTGCTGCTTCAGCAATTCCAGCGTCGCCGACTGCGCCAGGTGGATGTCCTCCAGGCTGATCAGCGTGTCCAGCAGCTGGAACTGTGGCGCGAATTCACGGAAATACGAGCGGAAGCTCATCTCGCTCTGCTCCTGGCACAGGTAGCGGTGGCTGCCGACGATCACCCCCACCTTGCCCGGCGCCGGCGCCAGCTCGGCAATCGCCCACGCCGCGGTGCGGCCAACCTTGCGGTGGTCGACGCCGACATAGCCGCTGCAGCTGTCTGCGGTGAGGTCGGAAATCAGCGCGAACACCGGGATGCCGCGCGCCGTGATGTCGTCGATGGCCTGGCTGACCAGCGGGTGATCGGCCGCCACCAGCGCGATGGCATCAACCTTTTTGCTCAGTTCGTACAGCTTGGCCACCACGTGTTCCGGCGTCAGTTCGTCGAGAAACGCCACCAGCGCCTTGCCGGCGGGCTGCATCTGCGTCCGGGTCGCCGCCTCCAGCACGCTGCCCAGCTCGCTGTAGAAATGGGTGCTGCTCTTTTGCAGGATAAAGCCCAGCCGGTAGCCGGCGGTGCGCTCGTCCAGCCGGTTGCGGATCAGGCCGGCGCGGCGAAAACCCAGCCTCTCGGCCGCCGCCAGCACCCGCTCCGCCGTCTCCTGGCTGACGCTGGCGCGCTTGTTGATCACCCGGTCCACCGTGGCCACTCCCACCCCGGCCTCGCGGGCCACATCCGTCATTGTCGGTCCCATTTTCATACCTTGTATTGATAGTTTCTATCATTCAATTTTCACCATCAAATGATAGCTATTGATGCCAAGTGAAGCGGCCGGATTGTACGCTGGCGCTGGCTGATTATACTCGATTACATCCTGTAGCCACTTGATTGCCAACAAGTAAACGCCAGCAGGAGTATCACGATACAACACATCATAGGATGATAGAAAATGATAGAAAACAAGCAAGTCCGGGATTACAGTCTCGATGGCCCCTGCGGCCAGCAGGCTGCCGCGCGCGGCCTGGTGTCGGCACAGTGGTTTGCCTGCAGCGTGGACCGCAAGCAGATGAAGCAGTTGATGCAGCGCGACGACTGGCAGGCGCTGAAATACCTGGGCAGCTGGCTGCTTTTGCTGATCGGCAGCGGCGTGCTGGCCTTTCACGCCTGGGGCACGCCGTGGGCGCTGCCGGCCTTTCTGCTGTACGGCCTGCTATATGCCGCCGGCGAGCACGGCTCACATGAGCTGTCGCACGGCACGCCGTTTCGCACTGGATGGCTGAACACCTTCTTCTTCCAGCTCACCTCTTTCCTCGCGCTGCATGAAACCGTGTTCTGGCGCTGGAGCCACGCCCGCCACCACACCGACACCATCATCGTCGGCAACGACCGCGAAATCGCCTTCCCGCGCCCGGTAAAACTGGCCGGGCTGCTGGCCGATTTCTTCTTCCTCAAGTCTGGCAGCATCGAGCTGGCGCGCACCGTGCGCCACGCCTTCGGCAGCGTCAGCGCCGCCACCCGCTCCTTTGTGCCGGAATCGGAAATCGGCCGCATGATCCGCGCCAGCCAGGTCTACACGCTGATCTTCGCCGCCACCATTGCCGCCTGCGTCTACAGCGGCAGCATCCTGCCGGCAATGTTCATCGTGCTGCCGCGCTTCTACGGCTCGCCGCTGACGCAGGTGTTCAACATTACCCAGCACGCCGGCCTCGCCGAGGACGTGCTGGACCATCGCCTGAACACCCGTACCGTGATCTTCAACCCGCTGTTCGCCTTCCTGTACATGAAGATGAACTACCACGTGGAGCACCACATGTTCCCGATGGTGCCGTTCTACAACCTGCCCAAGCTGCACGCGCTGATCAAGGAGCAGTGCCCGCCTACCCACCCAGGCCTGGTCGATGCCTACCGCGAGATCATTCCGGCCCTGTGGCGCCAGCGCAGCGACCCCGGCTACACCATCCCGCGCCAGTTGCCGCCACTGCCGGCCAGTCACCGCGTTGCGGCCAACCCTGAAGCCGTGCGCAGCTACGCCTGAACACCGACAACCGCGCCGGCCCGCGCCGGCGACACCCACCCCGAGGAGCCCCACCATGAGCCACTGGATTGCCGCCTGTGATGTCGACGACATCGAGCAGGAAGACGTGCTGCGCTTCGACCACGCCGGTCGCACCTATGCCATCTACCGCGCGCCGGATGACCAGTTCTACGCCACCGCCGGCACCTGTACCCACGAAAAGGTGCACCTGGCCGACGGCCTGGTGATGGATCACATCATCGAATGCCCGAAGCACAACGGCCGCTTCGACTACCGCAGCGGCAAGGCGCTGGGCGCGCCGGTGTGCGTCAACCTGCAGACCTACCCGGTGAAGCTGGAAGGCGGCCGGGTGTGGATTGCGCTGGCCGACGCCTGAACGGAGCCGCACCATGAGCCATCCCGCCCCCATCATCATCGTCGGTGCCGGCCATGCCGGCGGCCGCGCCGCGCTGGCCTTGCGCGAACAGGGTTACGCCGGCCACCTGCTGCTGATCGGCGACGAGCCGCACCTGCCGTACGAGCGTCCGGCGCTGTCCAAGCAGCTGCTGCTGGACAGCCAGCCGGCGGACGCCTGCCACATCGGCAGCGCCGAACAGTACCAGGCACAAGCCATCGAGCGGCTGGCCGGCGTGCGCGTCGCCGCCATCCAGCCGCAGGCGCGGCGCATTCGCCTGCACGACGGCCGCGAGCTGGATTACCACCGGCTGCTGCTGGCTACCGGCGGCCGCGCACGCCATGCCAGTTTGCCGGGGGCCGATCTCGCCGGCGTGCAGCTGCTGCGCACGCTGGACGACGCCGCCGCGCTGCAGCCACGGCTGCAGGCCGGGCAGCGACTGCTGGTGGTCGGCGGCGGTTTCATCGGGCTGGAGGTCGCCGCCAGCGCGCGCCAGCTGGGCTGCGCAGTGACGGTGCTGGAAGCCGGCGACAGGTTGGCCGCACGCGCCTTGCCGCCGCTGATTTCCGAAAAACTGCTGGCGTTGCACCGCGCGCGTGGCGTGGAAGTGCGCCTTGGCTGCCAGATCGCGGCCTTCCGCGGCGACGGCAGCGTCAGCGCGGTGGCGCTGGCCGATGGCGAGCTGCTGGCCTGCGACACGGTACTGGTCGGCATCGGCATCCAGCCCAACACCGAGCTGGCCGCCGCCGCCGGGCTGGCGGTGGGCAACGGCATCCGCGTCGATGCCCGGCTGCGCACCAGCGACGCGCACATCTACGCGGTGGGCGACGTCTGCGAGTTTCCCTGCCCCGTCAGCGGCCAGCCGCAGCGGCTGGAAACCTGGCGCAATGCTGAGGAACAGGGCCGCCACGTAGCACGCAGCCTGCTGGGTGCCGACGACGCCTATGCCGCGCTGCCGTGGTTCTGGTCCGACCAGTTCGACCACAGCCTGCAACTGGCCGGCCAGCTGCAGGCTGCGGCCAACTGTGTGACCCGTGCGCTGCCGGATGACGGCGTGCTGCTGTTCTACCTCGATGCGGCGGAGCGCCTGCAGGGCGCCTGCGGCTGGGGCGCCGGCAACAGCATCGCCCGCGACATCAAGCTGGCGGAGATGCTGATCCGCAGCGGCAAGGCGCTGCCCGCCGCCGCGCTGGCCGACCCGGCCAGCAGCCTGAAATCCCTGCTCAAAGGAGTGACCAGTGTCTAAGCAGTTGCTGATCTTTCAATCGATGTGGGCGATGGAAGGCATCCATCCCCACGGCCACACCGCCAGCGTGGAGGACAACCTGCAGCAGCTGGCCGCCGCCGGCTTCGACGGCTTTACCGACCACTACTACCGGCGCGCGCACGTGCAGCGGCTGGCGACCAGCGCCCGGGAGCTGGGCCTGCAGGCCGAGGGCCAGGTGTTCCCCACCGATATCGACGGCCTGCAGCCGGCGCTGGAGCTGGGCAGCGAGTTCGGCTGCCACCACATCACCATCCAGGCCGACCTGCGCCCGCGCACGCTGCGCGAGGCGGTGCGGGTGCTGGAAGGCTGGCAGCGGCTGGCGGAGCAGGTGGATTTCCCGGTGCTGGTGGAAACCCACCGCTACCGGCTGACCAACGATCTGCTGTTCACGCTGGATGTGCTGCAACAGCTGCCTGACCTCAAGCTGCTGGCCGACCTGTCGCACTACGTGGTGGCGCGCGAGCTGCCGCTGCCGCCGGCGGCGGCGGATCAGCAGCAGATCCACACCATTCTGGATCACAGCTGGGGTTTTCACGGCCGGGTGTCCAACGGCCATCAGGTGCAGGTGCCGCTGCGCTTTGCCCAGCACCAGCCGTGGCTGGCTGTGTTCCAGGACTGGTGGCGCTACGGCATGCACAGCTGGCGCGCGCGCGCGGCGGCGGGCGACACGCTGTCGTTCACCTGCGAGCTGGGGCCGGCGCCGTATGCCATCACCGGTGCCGACGGGCTGGACATCACCGACCGCTGGCAAGAGTCGCTGCAGCTGAAAGCTATCGTCGAGCAGTTGTGGCGGGAGGTGGCGGTGTAGCGGGGCAGGGCAGGGCGTCATCGGCCTGCCGCAGGTCTATGATTTGTCGTCCTCTGGCCAAGGGGGCAGCTTGGCGCAGTCATAGAAACCGTACCATTTTCTACGTACAAAAAAATGCGGTTCCCTGATCTGAACGCAGTCATAAGCGAACCTACAAAACTGAGGTCGACTCAGCCAGCTTGTCGCGCTGTCGTCGTATGCCATGAAAGATGGCCTCAGCCACATCGGCTGGAAAATCTGACGGCAGACCTGCCTGTACCTCCTGTAAGACTTTGTCTGTGGTGTCGGCCAATTCGTTAAGCAGGTCTTTGGCCCATGCTTCGGTCAGGCCGCTGCTGCGCGCTTGCGCCAGCCAGTGGCGTGGCTGGATGCGATCAATCAAGTAGTGGTTGCTTTGCCCGCGTACGGCCATCGCGAGCTTGGCTTTTTGCGGCGCGAGTTTGCCGGCGCCATGGCCGATGATGGGGTGGGCGGACAGGATGTCGTATAGCGGCGTGGCACGGTAGCGGCCACCTGGCAGATGGAACAGGCTGAAGTTCTTGGCGTGGCCGTCGGTGGCGGCCAGCAACCAGAACACCACCTGAGCCTTGAAGAACTGGCGGCGGTCGATCTCACTGCTTTCCGATCCGGCCAGAATGTCGAGGATGCGAGCGATGCCGGGGCCGCCGTCGCTCTGGTATTTGAGGTGGGGCGGGGTGGCCGTGGCTTGGCACAGGTCTTCTTGCGGCAGGCGCATCAACCAGCTACCGTCGATGGATAGGCGGCGGTCAAAGCGTTCGACGATCAATACTTTCTGTTCTTCAAAGTGAGCGATGTCGCAACGGGCTACCGACAAGCCGAATGCGGCCACCAGCCGTGCACACAGCCATTCGTTCTCGACCGAGCTGCGCATGTCGGCCGCCATGCCTCCTACCAGCCCCAGTGGCAGTTTGAAAATATGGGTGGTGGGCGTATTGCCCAGAGGGCGTTGCCAGCGACCATCATGGTAGAGCAGGGCGGTTTTTTCTTGCGCCCCGGCGATGGACAGGCGCAAGTCGGTGACGAGATCCGTCTGGCCGGGTAAGCCTGGGCGTACGGTTTGACGCAGCAGGTTAGCGATGGCGGCTTCGTCCAGCGTCTCGCCGGTGATGCTCTGCAGGTGTTGCGGTGTTTCGCCCTCTGGCAGCAGTTGCAGCGCGCCCACACAGTCGCGCCCCAGTGCCGTCAGGAGGGTGAACGGCGCGCTGTCGGTCAGTTGGTGGTGCTGTGCCAGACGACGGCGAATGGCATCGCTATCGGGTAGCAGGTTATCGAAGTAGGCACTGACCACTGCTCCACGATAAGCGGCATTGCCGGGTAAAAACGGCAGCGACAGTGACAGTGGCCGCGCCTGCGGGTGACTGGGCCAGCTGTCGTGGTAGCTGAAGGTTTCGCCGCTGCGGGTGAGTGTCCACTCGCCAACGAGCAGGCCGTTCATCCACACATTCAGCTGTTGCCGATGACTTTTACGGCCCATCTCACCAAGCCTCGTCGCTGACTGCCGGCGGTTTGTCATCGCGGGTGTGGATCACCAGTTCGGCATCCAGCGCCCGCAACAGCTTGCTCAGCCGCTCAACACTGGCCGCAGCGGGCCTGGCTTCTAGTCGGGCATAACTTTGCTGGCTGATGCCAAGCCGCTCGGCCAGCTGTGTCTGGGTCAGTCCGGCGCGCTGGCGCAGGCTGCGCAACATGGCTGGCAATTGTTCCGGTGTGATGATGGGGTAGTGCATGGTGCCAGGCTCCGCATTCGACTCGTCTTACATGCTAGGAGTTGTAAACAATAAATACAACACGTAAGTTGTATTTATTGTTTACAACACATAAGGTGTGACGATTGTGGGCGGCTTGGGATGGGTTAAGGTCAAATCCCATTGGGAATACCTGCAAAAACGCAAAAAATCTTGTGACAGTTTTTGGCGAGGGCCTTCTCGGTGCCATTACCGGTGTCTGCGACCAATTTTCGCCTAAGTTACTGTATTTAAAAGAGAGGCTGCTTGGCTTGAACTTGGAGGCATGTAACGTACGGCAGATTATTTGGCCTCATAACCCGAAGGTCGTAGGTTCAAATCCTGCTCCCGCAACCACATATAAACCCCTGATTCAATTGAAAAATTGGATCAGGGGTTTTGTGCATTTCCACCCGTGGTTTGGGCACAGCACCTGTTCTGTGCCCATTTTTGTGCCCGGTGTGTGCCCAGTTGAGATCTGAAGTGGCGATCAAGATGGATTTGCGCGACTGGCCGATCTGTTACAGCCTCGGTGGGTAGCAAGACACGGTTGCTTTACGTGAGAAGGCGGACGGTATCCGAGCAACAGCTTGAAGAGGCATCTTGGCCGGATATCCGGGTAGCCCCACTGACGGCGCACTGCTGGCGATCAGCAGCACATGGCCATGCCACTGCTCATCGGTCGGCGACCCGATAAAGCGGCCGAAACCGGCAGAATGTAAAAAAACCCTTACCGGATCCCAAGCCGGTAAGGGTGTCAACGTCGAGCAACAACAGCAGGGTAAGTTACAGGCTCGGGAAGGCGAATTGCGACGCCTCGTGGCTGGCGCGCTGCGGCCAACGTTGGGTGATGGTCTTGCGCTTGGTGTAGAAGCGCACGCCATCCGGGCCGTAGGCATGCAGATCGCCGAACAGCGAACGCTTCCAGCCGCCAAAGCTGTGGTAGGCCACCGGCACCGGCAGCGGCACGTTGACGCCGACCATGCCGACTTCGATCTCGTCGCAGAACAGACGCGCGGCTTCGCCATCGCGGGTGAACAGGCAGGTGCCGTTGCCGTATTCGTGGTCGTTGATCAGCTGCATCGCCGCTTCCAGGCTGCCGACGCGCACGATGCACAGTACCGGCCCGAAGATTTCCTCGCGGTAGATGCTCATCTCCGGGGTGACCTTGTCGAACAGCGTGCCGCCGACAAAGAAGCCGGCTTCGCAACCGGCCACCGACAGCTGGCGGCCATCCACCACCAGCTCGGCACCCTGCGCCACACCGCTGTCGATATAGCCCTTCACCTTGTCGCGTGCCGCGCCGGTAACCAGCGGGCCCATGTCCAGGCCGCAGGAGGTGCCGGCACCGATCTTCAGCGCCGTAATCTTCGGCACCAGTTTTTCCACCAGCTTGTCGGCTACCTGGTCGCCCACCGCTACTACCACCGAGATCGCCATGCAGCGCTCGCCGCAGGAGCCGTACGCCGCGCCCATCAGCGCGTTGACGGTGTTGTCGAGGTCGGCATCCGGCAGTACCACGGCGTGGTTCTTGGCGCCGCCCAGCGCCTGCACGCGCTTGCCGCGGCGGGTACCTTCGCTGTAGATGTACTCGGCGATCGGGGTGGAGCCGACAAAGCTCAGTGCCTTCACTTCCGGCGCCTCGATCAGCGCGTCAACGGCAGCCTTGTCACCGTGCACCACGTTGATCACGCCCTTGGGCAGGCCGGCTTCATGCAGCAGCTGGGCGATGAACAGGGTGGAGCTCGGGTCGCGCTCGGACGGCTTGAGGATGAAGCAGTTGCCGCACACGATGGCCAGCGGGTACATCCACAGTGGCACCATGGCCGGGAAGTTGAACGGGGTGATGCCGGCCACCACGCCCAGCGGCTGGTGGTCGGACCAGCTGTCGATATTCGGGCCGACGTTGCGGTTGTATTCGCCCTTCAGCAGCTCGGGTGCGCCGCAGGCGTATTCCACGTTCTCGATGCCGCGCTGCAGCTCGCCGACTGCATCTTCGATGGTCTTGCCATGCTCTTCGCTGATCATGGCGGCGATCTTGTCGCGGTTGGCTTCCAGCAGCTGCTTGAAGCGGAACATCACCTGCGCGCGCTTGGCCGGCGGGGTGTTGCGCCAGGCCGGGAACGCCGCCTTGGCCGCGTCGATGGCGGCCTGGATGGTGGCCTGGTCGGCCAGCGCCACCTGGCGCACGGCTTCGCCGATGGACGGGTTGAACACCGGGGCGGTGTGGCCAGCGTTGGTGACGAGCTCACCATTGATCAGATGGGCGATGGTAGTCATGTTTTTACTCTCTGGTATGCGGGAAATCGGTTGGCGATCAGGCGGTCTGGTTCAGCACATCGCCCACGGCATCGAACAGCGTGTCCAGCTGCTGCGCGGTGGTGTTGAAAGTCGGCCCGAACTGCAGCGTGTCGCCACCGAAGCGCACGTAGAAACCGGCCTGCCACAGCTTGATGCCGGCCTCGTACGGGCGGATGGCGGCGTCGCCATCGCGTGCAGCCAACTGGATGGCGCCGGCCAGCCCGCAGTTGCGGATGTCCACTACGTGGCGGCTGCCCTTGAGACTGTGCAGCTTTTCCTCGAACACCGGAGCCAGCGCGGCGGATTGCTCGATCAACTGGTCGCGCTGCAGCAGCTCCAGGGTGGCAAGACCGGCGGCGCAAGCCACCGGGTGGCCGGAGTAGGTGTAGCCGTGGGTGAATTCGATCATGTGCTCGGGCGTGCCCTGCTGCATGAAGGTGTTGTAGATCTCGCTGGAGGCAATCACTGCGCCCAGCGGAATGGCGCCGTTGGTTACCTGTTTGGCGGTATTCATGATGTCCGGGGTGACACCGAAGTATTCGGAGCCGGTCCACTTGCCCATGCGGCCGAAGGCGGTGATCACCTCGTCGAAAATCAGCAGGATGCCGTGCTGGCTGCAAATCTCGCGCAGGCGCTGCAGGTAGCCCTGCGGCGGCACGATCACGCCGGCGGAGCCGGACATCGGCTCCACGATCACCGCGGCGATGTTCGACGCGTCGTGCAGCTCGATCAGCTTCAGCAGCTCGTTGGCCAGCTCCACGCCGCCGGTCTCGGCCATGCCCTTGGTGAACGCCATGCCCGGCTGCAGGGTGTGCGGCAGGTGGTCGGCGTCCATCAGTTGGCCGTATAGCTTGCGGTTGCCGCCGATGCCGCCGAGCGCGGTACCAGCGATGTTCACGCCGTGGTAGCCACGAGCGCGGCCGATGAAGCGGGTCTTGCTCGGCTGGCCTTTCAGGCGCCAGTAGGCTTTGGCCATCTTCACCGCGGTGTCGGCACATTCGGAGCCGGAGCCGGTGAACAGCACGTGGTTCAGGCCGTCCGGCATGATGCCGGCGATCTTGTCGGCCAGGCGGAAGGCCAGCGGGTGGCCGTACTGGAAGCCCGGCGCGTAGTCCAGGGTGCCAAGCTGGCGGGCTACTGCTTCCTGGATTTCCGGACGGTTGTGGCCGGCGCCGCAGGTCCACAGGCCGGACAGGCTGTCGAAAATGCGGCGGCCTTTGTCGTCGATGAAGTAGTTGTTCTCGGCGCCCACGATGATGCGCGGATCACGCTTGAACGCGCGGTTGGCCGAAAACGGCATCCACTGGGCATCGAGATTCAGATCGCTGACGGCAAATTGGTCGTTGCAGTTGTTCATGACGTGGCTCCTGTGAGCGCTGTGTTGATGGTGTTAGCTTGCACCAGGAGTAAATGTGAGTTAAATCACATCTTTCTCACGTTAAGTTGAGTATTTATTAAACATGAGCAAGAAGGCATCCCTGAGCCAGGTCAGCGACTTCGATATCCGCCTGCTGCGCCTGTTCAAGACCGTGGCCGAGTGCGGCGGCTTTTCGGCGGCGGAAAGCGTGCTGGGCATCAGCCGCTCGGCGATCAGCCTGCACATGGGCGACCTGGAAAAGCGCCTTGGCATCCGCCTGTGCCAGCGCGGGCGCGCCGGTTTTGCGCTTACCGACGAAGGGCGCGAGGTGCTGCACGCCAGCCAGAGCCTGCTGGCGGCGATCGAAGGCTTCCGCAGCCAGGTGAACCAGCTGCACCAGCAGCTGCGCGGCGAGCTGAACATCGGCATCGTCAACAGCCTGGTGACGCAGTCGCGCATGCGCATCACCCAGTCGCTACGCGCGCTGAGCGAACAGGGGCCGGGGGTGCGCATCAATATCGGCATGATGACGCCCAGCGACATCGAGCTGAAAGTGCTGGACGGCCAGCTGCACGTCGGCGTGGTGCCGCTGGTCAGCCCGCTGGCCGGGCTGGACTACATCCCGCTATACGACGAGCACTCGCTGCTGTACTGCAGTCAGGGCCACCCGCTGTTCTGGCGTGCCGATGCCGATATCAGCGACGCCGACATCGCCGCCGCGCCGGCGGTGCAGCCGAGCTTCCGCCTGCCGCCGGAGGCGCAGCAGTGCCAGCAGCTGCTGGGCGGCAGCGCCACCGCCAGCGACCGCGAAGGCATCGCCTTCCTGATTCTCACCGGCCGCTACATCGGCTACCTGCCGGACCACTTTGCCGCCAGCTGGGTGGCGCAGGGCAAGCTGCGTGCTATTCGACCGGCCGATCGCCATTACCAGGTGCCGCTGGTGGTGGCCACGCGCCGGGGGCGGCGGCCCAACCTGGTGCTGGAGAAATTCCTGCACGAGCTGGCGGTCAGCAGCGACTGACACGCCGCGCCCACCGGGGTCGCCGTTGATGCATTTCGGGTTTTCTATGGAAATCGGTTTGCGGATGGCTATCGCCGCCGCCGTTTTTATCGCATCCTGCGCAGCATTGCCGTGCGGCCAACGTTGGCCGCAAACGACCCATCTCACCCGGAAACCGCATGGCCACCACCCTGAAACTGTCGGAACTCATCAGCTCGCTCAGCTACGCACTGGACATCACCGAGGGCCAGCCGGAGGGGCATTGCATTCGCAGTTGCTGGATAGGCATGCACATCGGCGCCGCCATCGGCCTTAACGAGCAGCAGCTGTGGGAGCTGTACTACGCCATCCTGCTGAAAGACCTGGGCTGCAGCAGCAATGCCTCGCGCATCTGCGAGCTGTATCTCACCGACGATAGACAGTTCAAGCAGGACTTCAAGCTGGTGGGCGCCAGCCTGCCGCAGATGCTGGGCTTCGTGTTCAGCAACACCGGCACCCACGCCGGCGGTTGGCCGCAACGGCTGAAATCCATCCTCAATGTGCTGCGTCACGGCAAGGAGATGGCCGACGAGCTGATCAACACCCGCTGCCACCGTGGCGCCGATATCGCGCGTCAGCTGCGTTTCAATGAGCCGGTGGCGCGCGGCATCCAGTCGCTGGATGAACACTGGGATGGCTCCGGCCGGCCGCTGGGGCTGCAGGGCGAGGCGATTCCGCTGAATGCCCGCATCGCGCTGCTGTCGCAGGTGCTGGACGTATTCCACATCACCCATGGCCGCCAGGCGGCGCTGGCTGAAGTGGCGGCGCGCGCCGGCGGCTGGTTCGACCCGGCGCTGGTACGGGTGGTGCACGGCCTGCGCGACAACGAGCCGTTCTGGCGGCAGCTGGAGGCCGACGATATCGACACGGCGGTGCTGGCGCTGGAGCCGGCACGCTGCATGGTGCCGCTGGACGAGGACTACCTGGACGAAATCGCCGAAGGCTTTGGCCAGGTAGTGGATTCCAAGAGCCCGTTCACCGCCGGCCACAGCCAGCGCGTGGGGCATTACGCCGAGCGCATCGCCGCCGAACTGGGCATGGATGCGGTGCGCCGGCGCTGGCTGAAGCGCGGCGCGCTGCTGCACGACGTCGGCAAGCTGGGGGTGAGCAATACCATCCTCGACAAACCGGGGCGGCTGGATGGCGACGAGTGGGCGGCGGTGCAGCGCCATGCCGGCTACACCGAGGACATCCTGCGCCGCATCGCGCAGTTTGCCGAGCTGGCACAGGTGGCCGGCGCGCACCACGAAAAGCTGGACGGCAGCGGCTACCCGCGCGGGCTGCGCGCGGAGCAGATCGTGCTGGAAACCCGCATCATCACCGCAGCCGACATCTTCGACGCCATCAATGCCGAGCGCCCCTATCACCCGGCCACGCCGGTGGACAAGACGCTGGACATCATGCGCCAGCATCTGCACAGCGCCATCGACGCGGAGTGCTTTGCCGCGCTGGAACGGGTGTTGCGCGCGGAGGGGGCGTTCTAGCGGTGATTGCCGTTGCGGCGTGCCGCTTGCCCTTTCCGGGTTAGGCCCGTCTGTCGCGGCGGCAAGACCTTGTCCGTGGTGGGCTGCTCTCCCGCCGCAGGGATGAGCTGCCACACATGGCGCAAAGGTTGGCCGCAAATGCCGGCTCCCCGCTCGGGGCGGGGAGCCGGCAGTGCGGCGGTGGTGACGATCCGGGTGAGCTGCCCGCCGGGTGCGGCGGGGGGGGGCTTACTTCTTCACCCACTGGCCGTTGGGTGCCTTGACGTAGCTGCCGGGCGGGGTTTTTTCGATGGCTTTCTGGCCGGCCAGTATGGCGACCTGGTCCAGGGTGGTGCCGTTTTTCTTGGCGATGGCGTCATAGGCCTCGCGGCGCTTGGCGTTGATGTCCGCCGCCAGTGCCACCGCCTCCGGGGTGGCCTTCACCACGCCCAGATAGCCGTCAGGCTGTTCGCCCACCAGGCCCTGCGCCTTGGCGCCGCCCACGTCCAGTGCCATTGCCAGGCTGCTGCAGACCAGCAGGCCAACTGCCATCCATCGTGCTGCCGTTTTCATGCTGTGCTCCTAGAACAGTCCGCTGTCGGTGGTGAGGTTGTCGATGTCTTTTTCCACCTTGAGGCGGATTTCGTGATCGATCTTCACGTTGAGGTTGATGGTGATGGGCTCCTTGGGCACTTCCAGCGCCACCCGCGGGGTGCAGGCGGCCAGTGCCAGGAGCGGTATCAGCCAGACGGGTTTCATGGCGAAGTCTCCGGTGTGGGGTTGCGCGTGACGGCCGGCGGTTTGCGGCTGAGCACACGGCGGGATATTTCATCTC
The DNA here is from genome assembly GCF_014652475.1 of Vogesella alkaliphila. Taxonomy (GTDB): domain Bacteria; phylum Pseudomonadota; class Gammaproteobacteria; order Burkholderiales; family Chromobacteriaceae; genus Vogesella; species Vogesella alkaliphila. The sequence continues at coordinate 351,696 of NZ_BMYW01000001.1, forward strand.
CGATACGCAGGCTGCGTAACAGTTCCAGCACATTTTCACTATGGCTGTAATTCAGGACGACTGGCTGGCGGTTTTGCCTGGGGTTGACCCCTTTCAGCGTCACGCGGGCGTCCAGCAGGCCGTTCTGCTGCATGGCCAGCCGGGCCTGGAAGTCGTTGACGTCCAGCTCGCTGAGCATGTCCAGTGCCAGCTGCACCGCGCGGTTGGATTGTGCCATGGCATTGACGCCGGCGCTGGCCGGCACGCGCAGGGTCAGCTCGCCCTCGTTGCGCAGCAGGCCGTCCTGCAGCGCGATGCCGGCGGGCAGCAGCTGCAGCGGCAGGGTGCCGCCGACGCGGCCGGTGAGCTGTACCGTGGGTTGCGGGTCGTTCTGCAGCGCGGCCACGGCGGCCAGGTCCAGCTGCTGCACGGTCACGGTCTGGAAGGCACTGGACGGCCAGTGCAGGCTGTCGGCCTGCAGGCTGCCACCCAGCAGCCTGGCGTGCACGTCCCCCAGCTGCCAGTCCTGCAGGTCGGAGCGCAGGGTGAGCGACACCTCCTGCAGCAGGGTGCCGACATCCAGCTGCGCCAGTTCTAGCGGGCCGTCGCTTTGCAGCTGCAGCTGGCCGGGGCGTGCGGCCAACCTCAGCCGGCCACGGCCACCGTTGGCGAGGATGCCGCCCCAGTCTAGCGCCACATCGCTCAGCCGCACGTCGCCGTCCAGCTGCCATTGCTGTTGCCATTGCCCCTGCAGCGTGCCGGCCAGCTGCCCCTGCTGCAGGGTGACGCCCAGGCCGCGGCTCATGGCGGCGCTCAGCGGCGTATCCAGCTGCACGCTGCCGATTACGCCCGCGCCGTGGCGGCGTGCTTCCAGCTGCAGCTTGCTGCGCCAGGCCGGCAGTTGCAGCCGGGCGCTGGCCTGCTCGCCGGCCAGTTGCAGCGTGCCGTTGGCGGGCGGCAGCGTCCAGCGGCTGGTCACGGCGCCGTCCGCGCTGAGGGCCAGCTGGCCGTGGGCGCGGTTGCCGTCTGTCAGCAGCGCGCTGGCGGCCTGCAGGCTGAGTGGCTTGAGCAGCACGCCGCCGACGATGCCCTCGGCCACGTTCAGCTTGCTGCCGCTGTCCAGCTGCCACTTGCCGGCGCTGCCGTGCCAGTTGGCCGCCAGTTGCAGCGCGCCGCCGCGGCTGTAGAACGGCAGGCGGCTGGTGGCGGCGAGGTCGCCTTGCCAGCCATTGCCCTGCTGGCGTGCGGCCAACCTGCCCTTGAGCGGCCAGTCCCGGTAGTGGCCGTCAAAGCTGGCGTTCAGCCGCGGCTGGCGCGGGTCGATGCCGTTGACCGGCAGGCTGATCGCCAGCGCCAGTGGCGGTTTGCTGACGTTCAGTTGCAGCGGCGTGCCGCGCGCGCCTTGCGGGTCGAGCTGGCCGCGCCACTGGCCGGCCAGCCGGTAGCCGGCATGGCGGCCGGCCAGCGCCAGCGCGCCTTGCCACTGCCAGCGGCCGTCGTCCCACTGCAGCGTGCCGTCGTTGCTGGCCAGCTGCAGCTGCTGGTAGTCGAGGCGGAACGGCAGGTGGCTGCTGCCGCTGGCGCTCAGCGGCAGTTGCCACGCTTGCGGCCAACTCAGGCGCACGCCCTGCGGCAGGCGCGCTTCGCCGGCCGCCAGCGTTAGCTGGCGCTTGGCCCATTGCAGCGGAATGCGCGCGTGCAGATCCTTGCCGTCCAGCAGCAGCAGGCCGCGGCCGCGTTGCAGGCTCTGGTCCTGCGGCGTGAGTTGCAGCTGCAGCCTGCCTTGCGGCCCGCTGGCCAGCAGGTCGGCCTGCAGGCTGTGCACGCCGTCCAGATCGCCGCTGGCCTGCAGTACCCGACGCGGCTGCAGCAGCCAGCCGGCAGCCAGCGGCAGCGCGTGCGGCAGGGTGGCGTCCAGTTGCCACTGGCGCTCGTGCAGCGTGGCCAGCAGGCGGGCGTCGCCACGGCGGGCGTCGCCCTGGTAGCCGAGCTGGCGGCCGTCGGCCTGCACGCGGGCGTGCAGCTGGCCCGGCAACCAGCGACCGCTGGCCTGCAGCCGCCATTGCCCCAGTAGCTGCGGCGTCAGCCGCGCGGCGGCCAGGGTGCCCTGTGCCTGCCACTGGCCGTTGTCGCTCCGGTAGTCGATGGCCAGCTTGTCGGCGCCTTGTGCCAGCTGCGCCTGCCAGCGGTTGTCTTGCTGGGTGACGGCGGCGGCCAGCGCCGGCAGCGCGGGGGCCTGCAGGCTGGCGATGCGCAGGGTGAACGGCGGCAGGCCGGCGGGGGGCGGGGCCGGCAGCTGGCGCGGGCCGGGTTTGGCGCAGGATTGCAGTTTCAGCTGCTGTAGTGCCAGCGTGAGCGGTTGCCAGCGTTCGACGCGCAGGCCGCGGCCCTGGGCGGCGAGGCAATCCTGCTGCCGCCATTGCCATTGTGCGACCGTGGCGGCGCCGTTACGCCAGCCCAGCCCTTGCAGCTGTAGCCCCTGTTGCTGCAGCCACCAGTAGGTGCCGGCCACCGCTGCGGTGATCAGGACGGCCAGCGCCAGCAGGGCAAGCAGCAGGCGGCGGCGCCAGCGGAAGCGGGGCGGCGGCGAGGCGGCGGGGGGCGTGCTTGGAGGGGGCGTCATGGCTTGACCGGCAAGCGGCCGCGTGCCCTGCCGCCGGAGGCGGCGGGCGGCAGGGCGACGGTGGCTGGCGTGAACGGCAATCGCCGGGCTGATTTGCTGGCAACAAGCGTATCCATTGCTGGGTCAATACCATCGGATGGGAATAGCTGGAGTATATACGGCACGGTTGTTGCTGTTGGCATGGGGTGCCGTGACGCAGGCGGGGTGTGGTGACCGGGTCGAGGCTGGTGGGCGGGGTGCCGGCATGGGGCGTAAGCAAAAAAGCCGGCCACACGCAGGTGTGGCCGGCTTCGTATTGGCGACGGTTTAGCGGTTCAGCGCGTCGGTGATGCCGAGGCCGAAGATGCCGGCGCTGGTCAGCAGGCCCGCCATCACCAGGTAGTACACGGTCGGGATGATGGTGCGGCGCAGGGTCGCGCCTTCGCGACCGAGCAGACCGACGGTGGCGGAGGCGGCCACCACGTTGTGGATGGCGACCATATTGCCGGCTGCGGCACCGACCGCCTGGGCGGCCACGATCAGCGACGAGGTGATGCCCAGGCTCTCGGCCACGCTGAACTGGTACTGGGCCAGCATCATGTTGCTGACGGTGTTGGAGCCGGCGATGAAGGCACCCATGGCGCCGACGGTCGGGGCCATGAAGGCGTACACGCCGCCAAAGGCGTCGGCGACAAAGCGTGCCATCGCGATCGGCATGCTCTCCAGCTGGGCGAAGTTGACCCCGGAGTTGATCATGATGCGCACCATCGGAATGGTGAATACCAGCACGAAACCGGCGCCGAGCAGCACCTTGGTCGATTCGCCGATGGCGGCGCTCATTTCCTTCCAGCTCATGCGGTGCAGGAAGAAGGTGGCCATCACCACCATCACCAGGATGCCGCCCGGCAGGTACAGCGGGTCGATGGCGGCGCTGATGCCGGCTTCGCCCATGATGTCGCCGCTCTTGTAGACCACGGCCTTGAACGCGTTCTTCACGCTGTCATTGGTACGGCTGAGCACCAGCAGCGCGGCAACCAGCAGGTAGGGCACCCACGCGGTCATGACCGACAGACTGCGCTTGCTGCCGATGTTTTCCAGCTTGATTTCCACCGAGCCCAGCCATTCTGCCGGCCATTCCTTGGCCGGGGCGAAGTCCCAGTGGCTTTTCGGGGTCAGGAAGCGAGCCTTGGCGGCGCTGACCACGATGACCAGGCCCACCAGGCTGCCGATGATGGACGGGAATTCCGGCCCCAGGAAGATGCCGGTGAGCGCGTAGGGCACGGTAAAGGCCAGGCCGGTGAGGATGGCGAACGGCGCCACTTCAAAGCCCTCTTTCCACGAGCGGTTGCGGCCGAAGAAGCGCGTCATCATCGCGATCATGAACAGCGGCATCAGCACGCCGATCAGCGCGTGGAGAATGGCGACGCTGCCGGTGATCTGGGTCAGGTAGGCGGCCCAGGAGCTGCTGTTGCTCGCCAGCTGCGCGCCGATGGCATTGGTGTCCATGCCGGTGTTGAGGCCGACCAGGATAGGGGTGCCGACGGCGCCGAACGATACCGGCGTCGATTGCACCATCATGCCCAGCAGCACGGCGGCCATGGCCGGGAAGCCCATCGCCACCAGCAGCGGCGCGGCGATGGCGGCCGGGGTGCCGAAGCCGGAAGCGCCCTCGATGAAGCAGCCGAACAGCCAGGCGATGATCAGCGCCTGGATGCGGCGGTCGGGGCTGATGTTGGCGAAGCCTTCGCGGATCGCCAGAATGCCGCCCGAGTGCTTCAGGGTGTTGAGCAGCAGGATGGCGCCGAAGATGATCCACAGCACCGACAGGGTGATCAGCACGCCCTGCACGGTGGAGGCGAGGACGCGGTTAAAACTCATGTCCCAGGCGACCAGCGCGACCAGCGCGGTGGCGATGAAAACCAGCGGCATTGCCTTGCGCGCCGGCCAGTTGAGGCCGACCAGCAACAGCGCGGAAAGCAGGATCGGTAGAAAGGCGAGAAACGCCTGTAGTCCCATGCTCATGATTGCTTGCTCCAGTTGTGTTGTTTTGATTGCTCTGTGTCCCCGCGCCGAAACCGTACGCTCGGCAGGGTGATGGTCGCGATTGTATTTTTGCGGCCGGGGGGTGTCATTGGGGGCTTGCCCTTGCGGGTAAACCCTGAACAATCAGGACAAGTTGCTGAAAACAAAGTAAAAGCCGAAAAAAATGGCCGCAACGCC
>NZ_BMYW01000001.1:356522-660956 GCF_014652475.1 Vogesella alkaliphila
GTTGCGGCCAACCTTGTGACGGGCGGGGGCTTACGGCAGCGGGTGGGCGGAGACGCCGCCCTCGTCCAGGCGCAGGTAGCCGGCGCTGCCGTCGTGCCAGTCCTGGATCACCCAGCGTGTGTGCTCGCCGTCGGCCAGCGTGTGGCAGTGTACGGCCGGGCGGTGGGTGTGGCCGTGAATCAGCGTGCGGCCAGGGTTGGCCGCAAGCAGGGCGACGACGGCGTCTTCGCTCACGTCGCTGATTTCGCTCGGCCCGTCCTGCTGCTTGCGCGATTCGCTCTGCTCGCGGATGTGGCGGGCGATGACGTGGCGTTCCGCCAGCGGCTTGAGCAGGAAGGCCTGCTGCCAGGCCGGCTGCCGCACCATGGCGCGGAACTGCTGGTAGGCGGTGTCGTCGCCGCACAGCGCGTCGCCATGGCTGAGCAGGTAGCGGTGGCCGTAGGCCTGCAGCGGGTGCGGATCGGGCAGCAGCGTGGCACCGCTGGCGGCGGCAAAGCCGGCGCCGAGCAGGAAGTCGCGGTTGCCGTGCATCACGTACAGCGGCGTGTGGCGGCTGAAGTCGCGCATCGCCGCGACCATGCTGCGCGCGAAGGCGTCATCGTCGTCGTCGCCGACCCAGTACTCGAACAGGTCGCCCAGGATGTACAGCGCGTCGATGTGGCCGGCCCACTGCCGCAGCGTGCGCCGGAACAGCTCGCCCAGCCACGGCGCGTCGGCGTGGAGGTGCAGGTCGGAGATCAGGTGTATGGCCATCGTGCGGCACCATGAATAAGGGCCGCACGCAGCGGCCCCGGGTCTTGCGTGAACGGGATCAGGCGGCGGCCACGATCTCGGCTTTTTCGACGATCACCGGCTCGACCGGCACGTCCTGGTGACCACCGGCACGGCCGGTCTTCACGCCCTTGATGCGGTCAACCACGTCCTGGCCGGCCACCACCTGGCCGAACACGGCGTAGCCCCAGCCCTGCATGGTTTCGCTGCGGAAGTCCAGGAAGTCGTTGTCCGACACGTTGATGAAGAACTGGGCGCTGGCGGAGTGCGGATCCGGGGTGCGCGCCATGGCGATGGTGTAGGTCTTGTTCGACAGGCCGTTGTTGGCTTCGTTCTCGATGGTGTCTCGGGTGTCCTTCTGCTTCATGTCGGCAGTGAAACCGCCGCCCTGGATCATGAAGCCGTTGATCACGCGGTGGAAGATGGTGCCGTCGTAGTGGCCGTCCAGCACGTACTGTTCAAAGTTGGCGACGGTTTTCGGGGCCTTGTCGGCAAACAGTTCCAGCGTGATGTCGCCGAAGTTGGTAGTCAGTTTGATCATGATGGTGGTCCTTGGGGATCAGGGTTTGTAAGTGGCTTTCTGGATCACGATGGGGTCCATCGGCACGTCTTGCATGCCGCCGATGTAGCCGGTGCGCGATTTGGCAATGCGGTTGACGACGTCCATGCCGGCCGTCACCTTGCCGAACACGGTGTAGCCCCAGCCTGGCGGCGTCTTGCTGCGGAAGTCCAGAAAATCGTTGTTGACCAGGTTGATGAAGAATTGCGAGGTCGCCGAGTGCGGATCGTTGGTGCGCGCCATGGCGATGCTGCCGATCACGTTCTTCAGGCCGTTGTCCGCCTCGTTGGCGATCGGCGCGCGTGTCGGTTTTTGTGACAGCGCACCGCCGTCGATGGTAAAACCGCCACCCTGGATCATGAAGCCGTCGATCACGCGGTGGAACACCGTGTTGTCGTAATGGCCGGCCTTGACGTAGCGGGTGAAGTTGTCGACGGTCTTGGGCGCGCTTTGCGGCGCCAGCTCGACGGTGATCAGACCCTTGTTGGTCTGCAGCTCCACTTTGGGCGCGGCGCTGGCCAGCAGGGGCAGCAACAGCAAGGCGAGGGCGGCAATCTTCTTCATGGCCATGGTTTCCGGAGAGTTGAGGCGCGCAGTTTACCATGAGGCCGGCGGCGATGTGCCAGCCGGCGCGGACTGCGGCCGTCCGTTAAAGATTGTGCGGCAGCGGCCGATAAACCGATGACGCAATAACACGACATGCAATGTAATCAGTAGGCGGAGAACGCAATGAAAAAAACGGTTTTGGCAGCAACGCTACTGGCACTGGTGTCCCTGACCGCCTGCGCCTCGTCCGCAGCCCCGGTGGCGCAGGGCGCGGGCGGCGAAGGCTGGATGGTGGTTGCCGATGCGCCTGCCGTGGCGGGTAGCCATGAGCAGCCGGGCATCTCCCGGCAGCCGGTGATGACCCAGGGCGGCGTGATGATGGGCGGCGGCTACGTCGGCCCGCTGTCCGAGCCGCCGGCCAAGGAAGCGGAAAAGTACAACGCGCTGCGCATCCGCGTGGTCGGCTACGGCGCGCCACCGGCCAGCCGTACCCTGTCGCCGGTGCAGCGCCGCCTGCTGGCGATGCGCGCCTCGCAGCTGGATGCCTACCGTGCGATGGCGGAGCAGGTGCAGGGCTTCAAGCTGTCCGGTAACAGTACCGTCGGCAACATGATCGCGGCCAACGACAGCTACCGCGTGTTCGTCGATGCCTACCTGCGCGGCGTGCGGCTGCTGTCCACCGAGTTCAAGGCCGACGGCAGCAGCGAGACCATCGGCGAGGTGGTATTGGACGAAGGCTTCTTCAAGGCTTATCGTAGCGCGCTGGTGACCACCGGCAACGTGGCGACCGCGGCGCGGGTGCTGCCTGCCGCCGACGGCAGCAAGCTGGGATGTACCGACAGCGGTTGTGTCTACGGTGGCGACTACTATGTTTCGCAATGACGGCGCAGATGAAGACTAAACCATTCTGGTACGCCGCCCTGTGGGCGGCGTTTTTGTTGGCGGGGCCGGCCGCAGCCGAGGTGTATCGTGCCGAAGGTGTGGCCTCGCTGGAGTCCGGCCGCGTCGCGGCGCGGCAGCAGGCGATCGAGGACGCGGTGCGGCAGATGGCGATGACCCACGCCGGTACGCTGCAGGCCACGTCGCGGCTCGATAACGGCGAGCTGAGCGAATCGAGCATGACCGGTCCGCTGACGCTGCCCGGCACGCCGCGCGTGCTGCAGGAAAGCCAGCGTGACGGGCTGCTGTTTGTCACGGTGGAGGTCGATACCGCCGAGCCGGTGTCCGCCGCGGAACCGGCCACTGCTGCGGCCAGTCAGGCTTGCGCCCGTCCGGCGACACCGGCGGGGCGTTTCCTGACCCGGCGGCTGGTCAGCACCTATTTCGAGGTGTCGCAACCGCAGGATGCCGGCGATCTTGGCAATCTGGCGACCTGGTTGCCGTCCGAGCTGTCGCGGCGGCTGAATGCGCTGCGCGACGTGCGCGCGCTGGATGCCGGCAATGTGTCGCTGTTTCCCGGCGGCAAGGTACAGGAGCCGTGGCAGGCCAGCGATGCCGTGCGCGACATCGGCCGCCGCGAGGAGGTGCAGTTCGTGCTCGCCGGGCGGGTGCTGAACACCGGCGTCACCCGCAAGGAGCCGCGGCTGGGCGCGTTTGGCGGCGCCAGCGGCAGCGAGGCCGGGCTGTATTACACCGGGCCGCTGGCCGGCCTGTTCGGTGCCTCGGCACGGGTGGTGCCGGTGGAGCGTCGCTTCGCCGTCGAATACTGGCTGTACGACGCGCTGACCGGTGGCGTGCTGGCCACGGCCACGGTGGCAACGACCGCGCGCGGCGCGGTACACGACAGCTCGCTGCGTGTCTTCGAACTGAGTCGCTTCCAGCAAAACGACTATGGCCGCAGCGTGGCGACGCTGCTGGATGGCGTTGCCGGCAAGCTGGCGAACACCATGCACTGCCTGCCGTTCGCGGCGCGGGTGGTGCGGGTGGACGGTGATCGCGTCTACCTGGGCGCCGGTACGCTGGACGGCCTGGCCAGTGCCGATCGCCTCATCGTCTACAAGCAGCAACCGCAGACCGAGATTCGCCGTGGCGACGGCGTGGTGTTGGGGTTGCCGGAGCGGGTGATCGGCGATGTCGAGCTGCTGCAGGTGCAGCCGCGGCTGGCGGTGGCGATGCTGCGCAATGCCCGTGGCAAGGTGGATGTCGGCGATTGGGTGCGTTTCCCGGTTCGACGCTGAGACGATTGGCATGCCTGAAAGGTTGGCCGCAAACGCCGTTTGCGGCCAACCTTTGCTTTATGTGATGCGGTTTCATGCGCGGCCGGAACTGATGTAGATCAGTTTTGTTGCAAATTGATGTTGATAACGATTCTTGTCTTTATTACAATCGCTGCCATTGATGCCATGCCTGACAACGGGCTTTAAAGGAGTGTGACTGTGAACAAAAAGGTATTGCTTGCCTCGCTGCTGGCTGTCTTCGCAGGATCCGCTGCTGCGGAAGAAATCGTGGTGTACAGCTCCCGTGCCGAACAGCTGATCAAGCCGCTGTTCGATGCGTACAGCAAGGAAACCGGTGTTGCGATCAAGGTCATTTCCGACAAGGAAGGCCCGCTGATGGAGCGCCTGAAGGCAGAAGGCAGCAATTCCCCTGCCGACATCTTCCTGACCGTGGACGCCGGCAACCTGTGGAAGGCCGAAGACATGGGTCTGTTCCAGCCGGTCAAGTCGGCCGTACTGAACGGCAACATTCCGGCCAACCTGCGCGACCCGGACAACAACTGGTTCGGCCTGTCGGTCCGCGCCCGTACCATTTTCTACAACAAGAACACCGTCAAGCCGGCACAGCTGGCTTCCTACGAAGACCTGGCCAGCCCGAAGTGGAAGGGCAAGCTGTGCCTGCGTAGCTCGAAGAACGTCTACAACCAGTCGCTGGTTGCCACCATGATCGCCGATATCGGCCCGGTGGCCACCGAGCGCATGGTCAAGGGCTGGGTCAACAACCTGGCAACCGCGCCGTTCGGCAACGACACCGCGGTGCTGGAGGCGATTGCCGCCGGCCAGTGTGATGTTGGCTTGGCCAACACCTACTACTACGGCCGCATCGTGGCCAAGAACCCGGGCTTCCCGGTCAGCCCGTTCTGGGCCAACCAGGCTGGCAAGGGTACCCACGTCAACGTGTCCGGCGCCGGCATCGTGCGCTACGCCAAGAACGTGAAGGGCGCGGTGAAACTGCTGGAGTGGCTGTCGTCCGACAAGGCGCAGAACATGTTCGCCGACGTCAACTTCGAGTACCCGGCCAACCCGAAAGTGAAGGCCGATGCGCTGGTGGCGTCGTGGGGCAACTTCAAGCACAACCTGATCAACGTCAAAGTGGCCGGCTCGAAACAGGCCGAAGCTGTGATGCTGATGGACCGCGTCGGCTACAAGTAATCCCGCAGTGGTATCGACCCGAGGGCGCCGTGGCGCCCTTTTTTCTTTGCGAGGCCCGTGAATGTCGTTTGAGCCGCAAGGGCTAAAGGCGGATAATCCGCCTTTTGATTTTCGCCTTCATTTTTCTATGCCATCCGTTTTCCGACGCTGGCGCTGGCCGCTTGTCGCCTTGCTGATCAGCCTGCTGACGCTGATCCCCCTCGCCGTGATCGTGTTGTCGTCGCTGACGCCGGACCCGGTGATCTGGCAGCACCTGCTCGACTACGCGTTGCCGGAACTGCTGAACAACACACTGTGGCTGGTGCTGGGCGTGGCCGCCGGCGTGCTGCTGCTGGGCGTGCCGCTGGCCTGGCTGGTGGCGGTGTACGATTTTCCGGGGCGCAAGCACTTCAACTGGGCGCTGATGCTGCCGCTGGCGATGCCGGCCTACGTGATGGCGTTCACCCAGGTCGGGCTGTTCGACTTTTCCGGCCCGGTGCAAACCCTGCTGCGCGCGCATTTCGACAATACGCGCTGGTTTCCGCCGATCCGCTCCACCGGCGGCCTGGTGCTGGTGATGAGCCTCGCGTTCTATCCCTACGTCTACCTGCTGGCGCGCAATGCCTTCTCCACCATGGGTCGCCGCGCGCTGGAGGTGGGGCAGACGCTGGGCCTGTCACGCAGCGCCGGCTTCTGGCGCATCGCGCTGCCGATGGCGCGGCCGTGGATCATGGGCGGCCTGATCCTGGCACTGATGGAAACGCTGGCCGATTTCGGCACCGTGTCGATCTTCAACTTCGATGCCTTCACCACCGCCATCTACAAGGCGTGGTTCTCGCTGTTCTCGCTGGATACCGCCAAGCAGCTGGCGTCGCTGCTGGTGGCGCTGATCTTCGTGATGGTGGCGCTGGAGCAGTATGCGCGCGGCCGTCGCGCCTATGTGCAGGCCGGTCGCGCGGCACCGCTGCCGCGCCTGCGGCTGGCCGGCGCGCGTGCCTGGCTGGCCAGCGGCTACGCGCTCCTGGTGCTGGTCTTGGCCTTCGTGCTGCCGTTCGGCCAGCTGCTGGTGTGGTCGTGGGGGGCGCTGGAGCAGGAGTGGAACGAGGCGCTGTTCGGTTACGCGTTGCGCTCGGTGACGCTGTCGATGATGGCGGCGCTGATGATCGTCTGCATCGCCTTGCTGCTGTCCTATGCCCGCCGCCGTGACGGTGGCGCGCTGGTGCGGCTGCTGGCGCGGGTGGCGACGCTGGGCTACGCGGTGCCGGGCACCGTGCTGGCGGTCGGCATCTTCGTGCCGGTTGCCTGGCTGGACAATGTGCTGATCGAGCGCTTCTTTGCCGGTCAGGACGTCACAGCGGTGCTGAAGGGGACGCTGGCGGTGATGCTGCTGGCCTACGTGTCGCGCTTTCTCGCCGTCGGTTATTCGGCGGTGGACGCGGCGATGAACCGCATCACGCGCAGCCAGGAAGAAGCGGCGCGCAACCTCGGCTATTCCGGCTTTGCGCTGCTGCGCCACGTGCACCTGCCGCTGCTGCAGGGCGGCCTGCTGACCGGGGTGCTGATGGTGTTTGTCGACGTGATGAAAGAGATGCCGATCACCATGATGACGCGCCCGTTCGGCTGGGACACGCTGGCGGTCAGGATTTACGGTTTGACGTCGGAAGGGGTGTTTGACCAGGCGGCGTTGCCGGCGGTGGTGCTGGTGCTGGTCGGTCTGATTCCCACCTTGCTGCTGTCACGTCAAAAGGATGTTGCTTGATGGATGCTTTGCTTCAGTTGAATGCGGTCAGCCAGGCCTACGCCGGCAAGCCGGTGATCGATAACATGTCGTTCCAGCTGGCGGAGGGCGAGATCGCCTGCCTGCTGGGCAGCTCCGGCTGCGGCAAGACCACGGTGCTGCGCTGCATCGCCGGTTTCGAGGCGCTGCGCGGTGGCGACATCCGCCTCAACGGCGAGCGCATTGCGGCCCCCGGCTACAACAAGCCGGCGCATCTGCGCGCGGTGGGGATGGTGTTCCAGGACTATGCGCTGTTCCCGCACCTGGACGTTGCGGCCAACGTTGGCTTCGGCCTGCGTGGCCTGGCCGACGCCGAGCGCAAGGCGCGCGTCGGGCTGATGCTGGAAGTGGTCGGCCTGTCGGCGCTGGCCGGCGCCTATCCGCACGAACTGTCCGGCGGCCAGCAGCAGCGGGTGGCGCTGGCGCGCGCGCTGGCGCCGCGGCCGCGGCTCTTGCTGCTGGACGAGCCGTTTTCCAACCTCGACGTCGACCTGCGCCAGCGCCTGTCGCACGAGGTGCGCGGCATCCTGAAGGAGCAGGGCATGACCGCGATCATGGTCACCCACGACCAGCAGGAGGCGTTCGCGATGGCCGACAAGGTCGGCGTGATGCACCACGGCCACCTGCAGCAGTGGGCGTCGCCGTACCAGCTGTACCACGAGCCGGCCAGCCGCTACGTCGCCGATTTCATCGGCCAGGGCGCCTTCGTGCCGGCAGTGATCAGCGGGCCGCAGTGCGTGACGCTGGAGGTGGGCGAGTACTGCAGCCTGACGCCGCTGGCCTACCCGGTCGGCGCGCAGGTGGACGTGCTGCTGCGTCCGGACGACGTGGTGCACGACGACCACAGCGCGCTGACCGCCACCGTCAAGGGCAAGGTGTTCATGGGCTCCGAGTTCATGTACACGCTGCAGCTGCCGTCCGGGCAGCAGGTGCTGGCGCAGGTGCCTAGTCATCACAACCACGCCATCGGCGAGGCGATCGGCATCCGCCTGGAGCTGGACCACCTGATTGCCTTTGCGCGCTGAGCGGCCATGAAAAAACCCGGTGCCTGGCACCGGGTTTTTGCTTGCGGCCAACCTTGGCGTGGTTCAGCCCGCGAGCCAGGTGTGCGGAATGGACTCCAGCCAGGTCTTGATCGAGCGGGCGTCACGCACCCGTGCCGCCGTGCTGTTGGCGGCCAGCAGCACGAAGACCAGCTTCTGGCTGCCGACTTCGGCTTCCATCACCAGGCAGCCGCCGGCTTCGTTGATGAAGCCGGTCTTGGACAGCTCGATCGCCCACTGGCCCTCGCGCACCAGCGCATTGCTGTTCTTGTAGTGCAGCGTGCGGGTGGCGGTCGGTTGTGCCGTGTACTCGGTCATGGTGGTGAACTGGCGGATCAGCGGATACTGGTTGGCGGCCTTGACCATGCGCACCAGATCCATCGCCGTGGCGCTGTTGCGCACGTCCAGCCCGGTCGAGTCGTAGAAGCTGGCGTTCTGCATGCCGATGGCACGCGCCTTCTGGTTCATGCGCTCGATGAAGGCGGGGCGGCCACCGGGGTAGTAGCGCGACAGCACCGCCGCGGCGCGGTTTTCCGACGACATCAGCGCCAGCAGCAGCATCTCGCGACGCGTCAGCGTGGAACCGACGGCCAGGCGCGAGCCGGTGTTCTTCAGGCGGTCGATTTCCTCCTCGCCGATGGTCATCGGCGTATCCAGCGGCAGGCCGGCGTCCAGCACCACCATCGCGGTCATCAGCTTGGTGATGGAGGCGATCGGCAACTTTTGCCGGGCATTCTTTTCGAATACCATCTGCCCGGTGCGGCCGTCGACGATGGCGACCGAGTGCGAGCTTAATTGCGGCTGGGTGGCTTCCGACGGATGATAGCTTGTCGGCTGGGCGGCCATAATGGCACCGCTGCCAAGCGCCAGCACGCAAGCAACAAATAAATTCTTTAGCATCTTTTTGTGGCTCCGATGCGTGGTGAGTGACGCAATAAAACAGATTTTATTTTAAATCGCCAGAATGGATTTGTCCGGATTGATTTTCTATTTGTGCCATGAAAAACAATTGGACCAGCTATCCCTGGCGTGACGAATGGGTGAATGTCGATGAATATTGTTTTTCCGGAGAGTCCGTTCCATTTGCACCAGCCGTTTCCGCCGGCCGGTGACCAGCCGACGGCGATCGCGTCGCTGGTGGAGGGGCTGGATGACGGCCTGTCATTCCAGACCCTGCTGGGGGTGACGGGTTCCGGCAAGACCTTCACCATGGCCAATGTCATCGCCCGCACCGGCCGTCCGGCCATCATCATGGCTCACAACAAAACGTTGGCCGCACAGCTGTACGCGGAAATGCGCGAGTTCTTCCCGGAAAATGCGGTCGAGTATTTCGTGTCCTACTACGACTACTACCAGCCGGAAGCCTATGTGCCGAGCCGCGACCTGTTCATCGAGAAGGATTCCAGCATCAACGAGCACATCGAGCAGATGCGGCTGTCGGCGACCAAGTCCATCCTCGAGCGGCCGGACTGCATCATCGTCGCCACCGTGTCGGCGATCTACGGTATCGGCGATCCGTCCGAATACCACCAGATGATCCTGCACCTGAAGGAGGGCGAGACCATCGCGCAGCGCGACATCATCGCGCGGCTGGTGACCATGCAGTACGACCGTGCCGACGTCGATTTCTCGCGCGGCGGCTTCCGCGTGCGCGGCGACGTGATCGACATCTTCCCGGCGGAAAGCGCCGAGCTGGCGCTGCGCGTCAGCATGTTCGACGACGAGATCGAAACGCTGACCCTGTTCGACCCGCTGACCGGCGCCACCAAGCAGCGCGTCGGCCGCTTTACCGTCTATCCCGGCAGCCACTACGTGACGCCGCGCGACACCGTGCTGCGCGCTTGCGAGCAGATCAAGCTGGAGCTGCGCGAGCGCATCGAGTGGTACCAGAAGGAAGGCAAGCTGGTGGAGGCGCAGCGCATCGAGCAGCGCACCCGTTTCGACCTGGAAATGCTGTACGAGATGGGCTTCTGCAAGGGCATCGAGAACTACTCGCGGCATTTTTCCGGCCGCGCGCCGGGTGATGCGCCGCCGACGCTGATCGACTACCTGCCGAAGAACGCGCTGATGTTCATCGACGAGAGCCACGTTACCGTGTCGCAGGTCGGCGCGATGTACAAGGGCGACGCCGCGCGCAAGCAGAACCTGATTGAGTACGGCTTCCGCCTGCCGTCGGCGGCGGACAACCGGCCGCTGAAGTTCCACGAGTTCGAACGCCTGCTGCCGCAGACCATCTTCGTGTCCGCCACCCCGGCCGACTACGAGACTACGCATGCCGGCCAGGTGGTGGAGCAGGTGGTGCGGCCAACCGGCCTGGTGGACCCGGAGATCGAGATCCGCCCGGTGGCGACGCAGGTCGACGATCTGCTGTCGGAGATCCGCCTGCGCATGGAGCGCGACGAGCGGGTGCTGGTGACCACGCTGACCAAGCGCATGGCGGAGCAGCTGGCCGACTACTACACCGAGCACGGGCTGAAGGTGCGCTACCTGCACTCCGATATCGATACCGTGGAGCGGGTGGAGATCATCCGCGACCTGCGCTTGGGCATGTTCGACGTGCTGATCGGCATCAACCTGCTGCGCGAGGGGCTGGATATTCCGGAGGTGTCGCTGGTGGCGATCCTGGATGCCGACAAGGAAGGTTTTTTGCGCAGCGAACGCAGCCTGATTCAAACCATCGGCCGAGCGGCGCGTAATTTGCAGGGTCGCGCCATTCTTTATGCTGATAAAATTACCAATAGCATGAAACGCGCCATTGATGAAACCGAGCGCCGTCGAAATAAACAATTGGCATTTAATGCGGCCAACGGTATTGTGCCGCAGGGTATCAACAAGAAAGTGCGCGACCTGATCGACGGCGTTTACGGCGATAATGCCGGTATCGCGAAACGCAAGAGCGCGCTGTCCACGGTGATACTCGATGAAAAAGCGCTGGCCAAGGAAATCAAGCGCATCGAAAAGGAAATGCTGGAAGCGGCGCGCAATCTCGAATTCGAAAAAGCCGCCAGCCTGCGTGACCAGTTGAAAGTGTTGAAAGAACAAGCCTGGATCAATCCGCTGTAATCATGAAAAACAAGTCCCTGTCGTCCGCCCGTTTCCGGGTGCTGTTCGTGTGTACCGGCAACATCTGCCGCTCGCCGACCGCGCACGCCATCTTCGCGCGTGACGTTGGCCGTGCCGGTCTGGCGGCGCGGGTCGTGGTCGATTCCGCCGGCATCTCGGCCTGGCACGCCGGCGAAACGGCGGACCCGCGCACGGTGGCGGCGGCGCTGCGCCACGGCGTCGACATGAGCGCCTTGCGGGCGCGGCCGTTCCGGCCGCAAGACTGGCAGCAGTTTGATCTGATCCTGGTTGCCGGTTACGATCATTTGGCACAATTGCGGCGGCAGATGCCGGCGGATTGGCCCGGCGAGCTGGTATTGATGC
This sequence comes from Vogesella alkaliphila, assembly GCF_014652475.1. Classification (GTDB taxonomy): domain Bacteria; phylum Pseudomonadota; class Gammaproteobacteria; order Burkholderiales; family Chromobacteriaceae; genus Vogesella; species Vogesella alkaliphila. The sequence continues at coordinate 367,992 of NZ_BMYW01000001.1, forward strand.
TGGCGGAAGCCGAGGTGCCGGATCCCTACTACGGCGGGGAGGCCGGTTTCGAAGCGGTATTCGCCTTGCTGGAGCAGGCGTCGCGCGGCTGGCTGGACAAGGCCAGGGCGCAGTTGTCTGCGATATAACAAAACCTGACGCCGCGCTTGGGCGCCGCCAGAAGGAAAAAACATGGTCATGCCGCGTAGGGAAGGGCTGGATTTCAAGCCGCTGGAAGTCGCACCCAGTCACAGTGCCGACGCCATCCTGCCTCGCCAGCCTGGCCGGCTGGCACTGGGGCGCCAGACGGTCATCGCCATCGGTTCGTCCACCGGGGGCACCGAAGCGCTGCGGGTGTTGCTGACCGCGCTGCCGGAGCAGATGCCGCCGATCATCATCACCCAGCACATGCCGGAGATGTTCACCAAGTCCTTCGCCGCGCGGCTGGATTCGCTGTGCAGGCTGCGGGTCAAGGAGGCGGAAGACGGCGAGCGCCTGCAGCCGGGCGTGGTCTATATCGCGCCGGGCCATTCCCACCTGCTGATCAGGCCGGCCAGCACCATCGGTTACGCGATCGGCCTGCACCAGGGGCCGCCGGTCAACCGTCACAAGCCGTCGGTGGACGTGATGTTCCGCGCTGCGGCCAACGTTATCGGTCGCAATGCCATCGGCGTGATCCTGACCGGCATGGGGCGCGATGGCGCCTCCGGCATGGGCGAGCTGAAAGAGGCGGGCGCCCACAATATCGCGCAGGACGAGGCGTCCTGCGTGGTGTTCGGCATGCCCAAGGAGGCCATTGCCCTCGGTGCCGCCCATGAAGTGTTGCCACTCAACAATATTGCCGCGCGCCTGGTCGCGCTGTGCGGCCAGCGCCAGCATCAGGACTGAGCTGTTGTCCGGTGGCTGGCCCTGTCCTGTCATGAACTACATCGGTTACCCATGAAATATTTGCCTGTCCTGGTTGTGGAAGATGATGCCGACCTGCGCGAAGCGCTGGTCGATACCTTGGTGCTGTCCGGTTACGCGGTGCTGGAGGCGGCGGATGGTCAGTCGGCCCTGCAGGTGTTGCGCGACAATGCGGTCGGCCTGGTGGTGTCGGATGCCCAGATGCAGCCAATGGACGGCTACACCCTGTTCCAGCAGGTCAAGGCCGCCTATCCGGCCTTGCCCTTCGTGCTGATGACCGCCTACGGCGTGATCGAGCGCGCGATCGACCTGCTGCGCGCCGGCGCCAGCCATTACCTGCTGAAACCGTTCGAGCCGCAGCAGCTGATTGCCGAGGTGGAAAAATACCTGCTGCCGGAGCCGGAAGGCGACGAGGAGCTGCTGGCCTATTCCGCGCCGATGAAACGCTTGCTGGCCATCGCGCGGCAGGTGGCGCCCAGCGACGCCAGCGTGCTGATCAGCGGTCCCAGTGGCGCCGGCAAGGAGGTGCTGGCCCGCTTCATCCACCGTCACTCGCGGCGCAGCGCGGCGCCGTTTGTCGCCGTCAACTGTGCGGCGATTCCCGATAACCTGCTGGAGTCGACCCTGTTCGGCCACGAGAAGGGCGCCTTCACCGGTGCGGCCAACGTGCTGCCCGGCAAGTTCGAACAGGCGCAGGGCGGCACCATCCTGCTCGACGAAATCACCGAAATGCCGCTGCCTCTGCAGGCCAAGCTGTTGCGTGTGCTGCAGGAGCGCGAGGTGGAGCGCGTCGGCGGCACGCGTACCATCAAGCTGGACATTCGCGTGCTGGCCACCAGCAACCGCGAGGTGCAGGAAGAAGTCGCGGCCGGCCGCTTCCGCGAAGACCTGTTTTTCCGCCTCAACGTGTTCCCGCTGGCGGTGCCGGCGCTGGGCGAACGCACCGAGGATATTTTGCCGCTGGCGCGAAAATTGCTGGATAAGCACGCTAATGCCGTTTCCAAGTCGCGTCTGACCCTGGGCAAGGACGCGGAGCGTGAATTGACGGCCTATAGTTGGGAAGGTAACATCCGCGAGCTGGATAATGTGATGCAGCGGGCGGCAATTCTTGCCGCCGGACCGGAAGTTTCTGCCGTCGATCTGATGCTGTCGCCATCGACGGCGGTGCTGCCGGTGGCAACGGACAGCGCCGCCGAAGAGTCAGATCTGGGCATGAAGGCGGTGGAAAAGCGTCACATCCTTGATGCGCTGCAAGCGTGCGGCGGCGTCAAGAAACTGGCTGCAGAACGCCTTGGCATTAGCGAAAGGACGTTGCGCTACAAGTTGCAACGTTATCGTGAAGAAGACGCCGGTTCGGCCTGACGCCGCCGGCCTCAGTGCAAGAGGTTACTATGTCCACGCAGGGTATCAATCAGCTATTGGGTGAACTGCGCGCCATGTCGTCGCTGGCCGCGGGTCAGGCGCCTGCGGTAGACAAGACCGCTCCCGAAGTCGATTTTTCTGATGTACTCAAGAGCACGCTGGAGCAGGTCAACCAGGTGCAGAGCACTTCGCTTGAGCTGCAAAAGCAGTTTGAACTGGGTGAGGAAGGCGTTAACATCCAGGACGTCATGGTGTCGATGCAAAAAGCAAGTCTGAGCTTCCAGACCATGGTTCAGGCCCGCAACAAGCTGGTTTCGGCCTATCAGGAAATCATGAATACGCAAGTGTAGCGCCGTCTGTTTCGAGCTTCGGGCCTGCGGCGGTAAGATCAATAATGAAATAACCACTGTATGGCTGAATTGGTCGATAATACTGCGCCTGCCTGGAAGGGGCGTGCCAACGAAGTGTTGACACGTTTCAACGCCCTTCCCAATAACAAAAAAATCCTGTTCTTCACTGCCATCGCCGCAGTGTTGTCCATCGCGTTTGCCTTGCTGGTGTTCAATCGCGAGCCTCCCTATAAAGTACTGTTTACCGGTCTGGCCGACAGCGACGGTGGTCAGGTCACCGCCGCGCTGCAGCAGATGAACGTGCCGTACCAGATCGGTGACGGTGGCGTGATCTCGGTGCCGAGCGAGCGCGTCTACGAAACCCGCCTGAAGCTGGCGACGCAAGGCCTGCCCAAGGCCGGCGGCGTCGGTTTCGAGCTGATGGACAAGCAGAAATTCGGCATCAGCCAGTTTGCCGAACAGGTCAACTACCAGCGCTCGATCGAGGGCGAACTGGCGCGCACCATCGAAGCGGTTGCCGTGGTCGACAGTGCACGTGTGCATCTGGCGATGCCGAAGCAGACGGTGTTCGTGCGCGACCAGCAGCAACCGACGGCGTCGGTGATGCTGACCCTGCGCCCGGGGCGGATTCTGGATGGCGGGCAGATTGCCGGTATCATGCACCTGGTATCCAGCTCCGTGCCCAACCTGCCGCTGCGCAATGTGTCTATCGTCGATCAGGACGGCAATCTGCTGTCCACGGTGCCGGACCAGAACAATGGCTCGCTCGATCGCCGTCAGCTGGACTATGTGCGCCAGATCGAGGCCGACTACACCAAGCGTGTCGAAACCATCCTCGAACCGATTTTCGGCAAGGGAAACGCCCGCGCCCAGGTGACGGCGAACGTGGATTTTTCCGAGTCGGAGCAGACCTCGGAGAGCTTCCGCCCCAATTCGACGCCCAATCCTTCCGCTACCCGCAGCCAGCAAATCAGCGAGACGCTGGGGCGCGACGCAGCCCTGCCGTCCGGCGTGCCCGGGGCGTTGACCAACCAGCCGCCGTCGCCGGCGTCGGCACCGCTGACGCTGCCGCCGGGCGCCGCGCCCGGCACGGCCACCCTGTCGGGCTTGCCGATGGGCGCCGCCTCCGGTTCGCTGAGCCGCGAAATCACCACCAACTACGAAGTCGACAAGACCATCCAGCACACCAAGTCGCAGAAGGGTGTCATCAAGCGCCTGACCGCGGCGGTAGTGGTGAACTACAAGATGGTGCCCGACAATCAGGGGGTGCTGAAGGCGACGCCGCTGACGGAAAAGGAATTCGGCCAGATCAATAATCTGGTCAAGGAGGCGGTCGGCTTTAACGCCGAGCGCGGCGATTCGGTCAACGTGGTCAACGCCAGCTTTGCCGATGCGGTGCCGGTGCTGACGGTGCAGGACAAGGTGCTGGACTTTGCCAGCAACAATGCCTCCGATTTGCTGAAGTATGGCCTGTTGCTGCTGGCCATTCTTTATCTGCTGTTCGGGGTGGTGCGGCCGATCATGCGTGACGTGGTGAGTCCGCCACCGCCGCCGCCGGCGGATGAGCTTGAAACCGCTGCCAGCAGTGGTCGTCTGCTGGCGGTGGCGGGTGAGGAGGGCGAAGAGGGCGAGTCGGAGGAGGACAGCGATAATCCGTCTCCGAAAGAGCTCCAGCGCCGTGCGTTCGAGGCTAATATGCAAAATGTTCGCGAGCTGGTGAAGTCCGACCCTCGCATGGCCGCGCAGATTATCAAGGAATGGATCAGCTCTGATGAGTGACGTCGGTGTTCGCCGCAGTTCCGTACTGCTGTTCAGTCTCGGCCAGTCGGAAGCGATCGAGGTCTTCAAGTACCTCGGCCCCAAGGAAGTGCAGAAGCTCAGCCTGGCCATGGCCGGGCTCAACAACCTGAGCCACGAGGAAGTGGAGAAGGTGGTGTCGCAATTCCAGGAGGAGTGCGCGGCCCGCGCCAACTTCGGCGCGACCGACGAGTACCTGCGCAACGTGCTGGTCGAGGCACTGGGCCCGGACAAGGCGGCCAACCTGCTCGACAAGATCCTGCAGGGCAACGACCACAGCGGCATCGAAAGCCTGAAGTGGATGGACCCGTCCTCCGCCGCCGACCTGATCCGCAACGAACACCCGCAGATCATCGCCACCATCATGGTGCATCTGGACCCCGACCTGTCCAGTGCCATCCTGGCCTACTTCCCGGAGCGGGTGCGCAACGAGGTGCTGATCCGTACCGCGACGCTGGAAGGCGTGCAGCCGCAGGCATTGCGCGAGTTGAACGACGTGCTGACGCAGCTGCTGTCCGGCGCCGATCGCGTCAAGAAGAGCGCGGCCGGCGGTGTCGGCATGACGGCCGAAATCCTCAACTTCCTCGGCTCCAACGTCGAGGCCTCGGCATTGTCCTACATCCGCGAGTACGATCCGGAGCTGGCGCAGCGTATCCAGGACAAGATGTTCGTGTTCGAGAACATCCTGGAAATCGACGACCGCTCGATCCAGACCATCCTGCGCGAAGTGCAGTCCAACTCGCTGGTGGTGGCGCTGAAAGGCACCAGCCAGGAACTGAAAGACAAGATCTTCCGCAATATGTCGTCGCGTGCGGCCGAGATGCTGCGGGACGACCTGGAGTCGAAAGGCCCGGTCAAGCTGTCCGAGGTCGAGGCCGAGCAGAAGGAAATCCTCAAGATCGTGCGCAAGCTGGCCGACGAAGGTCAGATCGTGATTGCAAGCAAAGGTGGAGACGAAGGCCTTGTCGAATAACAACGTCATTCCTGCCGAGTCGCTGGGGCAGTGGCGCAGCTGGACCATGGGCGAGCTGGGCGCCGCCGCCGCGGCGCCGGAGACCGCGCCGCCCGAGCCGGTGGTAGCCGCGCCGCAGCCGGAGGAGCCCCCTGTCGAGGGGGCTTCGCTCATTATGGCGGAGGCGTCGCAGGAGGCCGAGCCGCTCGATGCCGTGGCCGCCGCCTACCCGACCGCGGCCGAGCTGGAGGCGATTCATCAGGAGGCGTGGCAGGCTGGCTACGACGCCGGCTTGCAGGCCGGTACGCAGGCTGGCATGCAGGCCGGGGAAGAGCGTGGCCGTGCCGAAGGCGCCGAGCGGGCGCTGTTCGAGGCGCAGCAGCAGTTTCAGCAGTACTGGCAGCCGCTGTCCGAGTTGCAGCAGTCGTTCGAGCAGGAGCTGTCGCAGCTGGGCGCGCACCTGTCGCAGGAGGTGTTGTCGCTGGCGGTCAGCTTTGCCGAGAAGGTGATAGGCGAAGTGGTGCGGCACGACCCGGCGGTGCTGCGCTCGCTGCTGACCGAGGCGCTGGATACGCTGGCCGACAGCGTGGCGCAGGTGAAAGTGCAGGCGCACCCGGACGAGCTGGCGACCTTGCAGGCCTTTCTGGGCGAGCAGTATCCACAGTGGCGCATGCAGTGGCAGGCCGATGCCACGCTCACGCGCGGCGGTTGCCGCATCGAGACACCGTCCGCGTCCATCGACCTGACGCTGGAAAGCCGCTTGCAGCTGCTGCGCAAGGGGCTGGGGCTGGCGGATGAGCATGCTGATTGAGCGGCAGCGCGACTTCTTGCGACGTTGCGAACAGGCGCTGCGGCCGCTGCCGGTGTGGCAGGCTGAGGGGCGCCTGACGCGGGTAACCGGACTGGTGATGGAGGCGGTCGGCCTGCGCTTGCCGGTCGGTAGCGCCTGCCAGATCATGGTGTCGGCTGATTATCAGGCCGAGGCCGAAGTGGTCGGTTTTGCCGGTGACCGCCTGTACCTGATGCCGCTCAGCAACGTGCACGGCCTGCAGCCGGGGCTTGCCGTGTGCGCGGTGCCAGAGATCCGGCCGCCACTGTACGAAGAGCCGGCCGATAGCGGCGGCACGGTGCGCATGCTGGGGCGCAAGGTGCCGGTGGGCATGTCGCTGCTGGGGCGGGTGGTGGATTCGCTGGGCCGGCCGCTGGACGGCGGTGCCGAGCCGCTGGCCGAGGCGCTGTACCCGCTGTACAGCCAGCCGCTGAATCCGCTGCGGCGCTCGCCGGTGCGCGATGTGCTGGATGTCGGCGTGCGTGCGATCAACGGACTGCTGACGGTGGGGCGCGGCCAACGTTTGGGCCTGTTTGCCGGCTCCGGTGTCGGCAAGTCGGTGCTGTTGGGCATGATGGCGCGTTTTACCCGCGCCGATGTGGTGGTGGTCGGCCTGATCGGCGAGCGGGGGCGCGAGGTGAAGGACTTCATCGAGCACATCCTCGGCGCGGAAGGCCTCGCGCGCTCGGTGGTGGTGGCGGCACCGGCGGACTCGCCGCCGCTGATGCGTCTGCACGGCGCCGCCTACGCGACCGCGCTGGCCGAGTACTACCGCGACCAGGGCCTGGACGTGCTGCTGCTGATGGACTCGGTCACCCGTTATGCGATGGCGCAGCGCGAGATCGCCCTCGCCATCGGCGAGCCGCCGGTCAGCAAGGGCTACCCGCCGTCGGTGTTCGCCAAGCTGCCACAGCTGATCGAGCGCGCCGGCAATGCCGAAGCCGGCGCCGGTTCCATTACCGCGTTCTATACCGTGCTGTCCGAGGGGGATGACCAGCAGGACCCGGTTGCCGATTCGGCGCGCGCCATTCTCGATGGCCACTTCGTGCTGACCCGCGAGCTGGCCGAGTCCGGCCACTACCCGGCAATCGACATCGAGCAGTCCATTTCTCGGGTGATGGTCGACGTCACCACCCCGCACCACGTCAACCTGGCGCGCCGCTTCAAGCAGCTGTTCTCGCGTTACCAGCGCAGCCGCGACCTGATCAACGTCGGCGCCTATGTGCCCGGCTCCGACCCCTTGCTGGACGAGGCGATGCGCCGCCATCTGCAGCTGGTCGGCTTCCTGACCCAGCCGATGAACGAATACCACGACTTTGCCTCCTGCCTGACGCAGCTTGAGCAAGTACTGACCGGCTAAGGCTAGGCCATGAGCAAATTCGACCTGTTGATCCGGCTGGCCCAGGACAAGCTGGACGAGGCTGCCAAGCGCATGAAGCAGGCGCAGCAGGCGCAAGCGCAGGCGGAGGCGACGCTGCGGCAGGTGGATGCCTTTCTGGCCGACTACCAGCAGCGGGTGCTGCACATGGCACAGCGTGGCCTCGGTGTCGGGCAGTGGCGTGATGCGCGCCTGTTTCTGCTCAAGCTGGAAGAGGCGCGGCAGCAGCAGCAGCACGAGCTGGATCGTTGCGTGCAGCGCTTCCTGCTGGAGAAGCAGGCCTGGCTTGGCCTGCGCAAGCAGCTGAAGTCCTACCAGGTGCTGCAGGAGCGCGAGGCGGAGCGCCTGAACGTGCGCCAGCGCAAGGCCGAGCAGAAACAGATGGACGAATTTGCCGCCCGCATCGGCGCCCGTGGCAAGGACGAATAAGGTGGCCGCTTGATTGGCACAATTCATGCTTTTGTCAGGCGATGACAACAAGGAGCATGTCTAAATGGCCATTACCGTCCTGTCCGTTTTAAACCTGAGCGACAACACGGCGACCCCGAGCCAGGGCTACGTCAGCACGCCGGACTCCCCGTTTGCCATGTTCTTTGCCAACCAGCTGCAGGCGTTTGCCCTCGGTCAGCCGGGCGTGGCGCCCGCCGACGACCGCACGCTGCCGGACATCGGTCAGCTTCCGCAGGCTGCCGCTGCAACGCAAGACACAGCCTCGCTGCTGGGGGGGCTGTTCATGCCCGGCCATGCCGCGGCCAACCCGCTGACCACCGCCGGCAAGGATGCCGCGGCAATCTCCACCCTGACCGACCCTGCGGCGCTTGGCGAAGCGCTGGCGGCGGAAGAGCTGGCCGCACTGGCTGGTGCCAAAACCAAGCCCGCCAAGGGCGGCGAGGCTGCCGGCGCGCTGTCGGAGCTGGCTGCACTGACCGGCGATGCCGCCGCTGACGAAGCGCCGGCACTGCCGGGACTGCTGGCCGCCGCCAGCAGCGACAAGCGGGCGCTGCGCGCGTTGAAGGACGACGGCCTGTCCGCCGCGGTGGCGGTGCGACTGGCCATGCGCGAGGCGGAGGCGGCCGAGGCCGGTTCCGAAGTGAAAACCTTGCCGCCGGCACTTGCCGCCGGGCGGCAGGAATTGCCGACTGACCTGTCTGCCGGCGGCGTCGGCAAGGAGCTGAAGGAAGTGCTGCTGGGCGGCACCATGGATCGCAGCAAGCAGTGGGGCGAAGCCTTCGGCCAGCAGGTGGTGAAAGCAGTCGAGCGGCAGCTGGACTCCGCGCGCTTCCATGTCACCCCGGAGAAGCTGGGGCCGATCGAAGTCCAGATCTCCATGAACAAGGAGCAGGCGCAGATCGTGGTGACCACCTCCAACCTGATGGCCAAGGACATCGTCGAGAGCCACCTGCCGGCGCTGTCGCGGATGATGGAGCAGGCTGGCCTGCAGCTGGCCGATGCCCAGGTCTCCTCGCAGCAGCAGGGCCAGCAACAGCACGGCCAGCAGGCGCAGCAGCAGCGTGGCCGTGCCCAGCCCGAGGCGCCGTTGCCGCTGGCTGAGCTGGAGTCCGCCGCACCGGCGGCAGCCGTATCCTCCGGCTTGAGCGTGACCGCCTGATTGGCCTGTTGTGCCGCGGGCTAAAAACAAGGTTGGCCGCAAGCGGAAAGCGACTTGCTGTTTCCCCGGAAATCTACTAAATGGCTGTTCAACTCGACAAGAAATGGAGAAAATAGAGGTTAAGCATTTCTTTTAAACGAGAGCAGGTATTGTCATGGCCGAAAAAGATAAAAAAGAAGACGTTAAAGAAGCCAAGCCCGCGGCAGGCGGCAATAACAAGCTCCTCTTGGTTGTCATCGTGTTGCTGGTGTTGGTACTGGCCGCGGTGGGCGGTCTGGCCGCCTATGTGTTCCTGAGCAACAAGTCGGCCGCCGGAGCCGATGCCAGCCACGCCTCCGCCGAGCACGCGCCGGAAAAGAAAGAGAAAAAAGAAGGCCCGCCGGTGTTCGAGAAGCTGGAACCGTTTGTCGTCAACCTGAGCGGTGGCTCGTCGATGCTGCAGATCGAGCTGCAGGCCGAGCTGTATGACGAAGCCGCCAAAAACAATATGAAGGCCTACCTGCCGAAAATCCGCAGCGCGCTGATCCTGTTGCTGTCGGCCAAGACCGAAGAAGAGCTGCAGTCGGCGGACGGCAAGATCAAGCTGAAGGCGCAGATCAAGAAAATCATCAACGAGTCGATGGATGCCGGCGAAGACGAACCGGTTGAAAACGTGCTCTTCACATCCTTCATCATTCAGTTGCAGTAATCATGGCTGATGAAATCCTGTCCCAGGAAGAGGTCGACGCGCTATTACGCGGCGTGACCGGGGAAGAGGACAACGACGGCGCGGACAGCGACAACGGTGGCGTACGGGCCTATGACATCGGCCGCCAGGAACGCATCGTCCGCGGCCGGATGCCGACGCTCGAGATCATCAACGAGCGTTTCGCGCGCAACCTGCGTATCGGTTTTTTCAACTTCCTGCGCCGCAATGCCGAAATCTCGGTCGGGCCGGTGCGGGTGCTGAAGTACAGCGAGTTCATCCGTAATCTGGTGGTGCCGACCAACCTCAACCTGGTACACGTCAAGCCCTTGCGCGGCACCGGGCTGCTGATTTTCGACCCGGACCTGGTATTCCTGGTGGTCGATAACCTGTTCGGCAGCGATGGCCGCTTCCACGTGCGGGTGGAGGGGCGCGACTTTACTCCGACCGAGCAGCGCATCATCCGCAAGATGCTGGAGGTGGTGTTCGCCGAGTACCAGAAGGCGTGGGAGCCGGTGTACCCGATCGAGTTTGTCTATCTGCGCTCGGAGATGAATACCCAGTTTGCCAACATCGCCACCCCGACCGAGGTGGTGGTAGCCGCGACCTTCCATATCGAGCTGGGCGCCGGCGGCGGCGACTTCCACGTCTGCCTGCCGTACTCGATGATCGAGCCGCTGCGCGACCTGCTGGCCAGCAGCATGCAGGCCGACCGTACCGAGGTCGACAACCGCTGGGTCAACCTGATGCAGTACCAGGTGCAGGCGGCCGAGGTGGAACTGGTTGCTACCCTGGCGCAGACCAAGGTGTCGCTGGGCGACATCCTCAATCTCAAGGTTGGCGATGTGGTGATGGTGGACGTGGCGGAGAAGGTGGTGGCCGACGTGTCGGGCATCCCGGTGCTGGAGTGCAGCTACGGCACGGTGTCCGGCAATTACGCATTGAAAGTGGAAACGATACTGTCCGGGGCGCAGGAACTGTTTGAGCCGCCGCCGAGTGGGGAGCAAGAAGATGAGTGAAGAGCAGGGCTTTGATCCGGATTCGGTCGCCGGAGCCGTTGACGAAGAAGTGTCCATGGACGACTGGGCTGCCGCCATGGCGGAACAGGAGGTGGCGGAAACGGCCGCCGCCGAGGTGAAACCGGCGACCAACCTGTTCCAGGACCTGTCCGGTAGCAGCCAGAGCCAGGCGGTGCCGCAGAATCTGGACATGATTCTGGACATCCCGGTACAGCTGACCGTGGAACTGGGACGGACCAAGATCGCGATCCGCAACCTGCTGCAGCTGGCGCAGGGTTCGGTGGTGGAGCTGGACGGCCTGGCCGGCGAGCCGATGGACGTGCTGGTCAACGGCTGCCTGATCGCGCAGGGCGAGGTGGTGGTGGTCAACGACCGTTTCGGTATCCGCCTGACCGACATCATTACGCCTGCCGAACGTATCCGCCGACTACAGAAATGAACCGATTGCTGATTGTATTGCTGTTGCTGCCGCTGTCCGTCAGCGCTGCCGTGCCCGCCGCCGATGCGGGCACGTCGCCTTTGTGGGGGCTGGTGCAGGTGATGCTGGCGCTGGGCCTGGTGCTGGCGGTGATCGTCGGAGCCGCGTGGCTGTTCCGCCGCGTCAGCATGGGCGGCATGCTCGGACGCTGGCAGCCGGCCAAGGTGGTCAGTGGCGTGATGGTCGGCCCGCACGAGCGGGTGGTGATCGTCGAACTGGAAGGGCAGTGGCTGGTCCTGGGCGTGACGGCGAAGCAGGTCAACCTGCTGACCAGCATGGCCCGGCCGGAAGGTGCCGCCAGTGCCGCTAGCGCGCCGGCAAACACGCCGCCCTTTGCCGAATGGTTGGCCGCAGCGCTGGCCAAACACCGCCGACCCTCCTCCAACGATACGCCATGAGCCAATTCCAACGATTGGGCGTGCCGGTGCTGCTGCTGATGCTGCCGCTGGGCAGCCATGCCGCCGGCCTGCCGATGATGACCAGCGCGCCGGATGCGGCCGGCGGGCAAAGCTATTCGCTGAGCCTGCAGATGCTGCTGTTCATGACCTCGCTGACCTTCATCCCGGCGATGGTGCTGATGATGACCTCGTTCACGCGCATCATCATCGTGCTGTCGCTGCTGCGCCAGGCGATGGGCACCATGCAGTCGCCGCCGAACCAGGTGCTGATCGGGCTCAGCCTGTTCCTCACCATCTTCATCATGTCGCCGACGCTGGACCAGGTGTACGCCAATGCCTGGCTGCCGCTGTCGGAGAACAAGATGTCGTTCGAGCAGGCCGCCGGCGAGGCGGCCAAGCCGATGAAGGCGTTCATGCTGACGCAGACGCGGGAGAAGGATCTGGCCTTCTTCATCGAGATCTCGCGCTCGCCGGCGCCGGCGACCCCGGCCGAGGTGTCGCTGAAGACGCTGATTCCGGCCTTCGTGATCAGCGAGCTGAAAACCGCGTTCCAGATCGGCTTCATGATCTTCATCCCGTTCCTGATCATCGACCTGGTGGTGGCCAGCATCCTGATGGCGATGGGGATGATGATGGTGTCGCCGGTGATCATTTCCCTGCCGTTCAAGATCATGCTGTTTGTGCTGGTCGACGGGTGGACGCTGCTGCTCGGCTCGCTGGTGCAGAGCTTCGGCGGGAGGTAGCTCATGACGCCAGAATCGGTCATCACCCTGATCCAGAATGCGCTGTTCATCCTGATCATCGTCGCCGCGCCGCCGCTGGCGGTGTCGCTGCTGGTCGGCCTGCTGGTCAGCATCCTGCAGGCGGCGACCCAGATCAACGAGATGACGCTGACCTTCATTCCCAAGCTGATCGCCATGTTCCTGGTGCTGGTGCTGGCCGGGCCGTGGATGCTGACCACGCTGATGGACTACACCACGCGGCTGTTCCAGAGCATACCGCTGGCCATCGGCTGACATGTTTGCCATCAGCGACGCCCAGATCAACCTGCTGGTTGCCTACTTCGTGTGGCCGTTCTCGCGTATTCTCGGCGTGCTGCTGGCCGATCCGCTGTTCGCCTCGCGCAGCATCCCGCGTCGCTTCAAGGCCGGTTTCGCGCTGCTGCTGACGCTGCTGGTGGCGCCGCTGCTGCCGCCGCTGCCGACCGTGCCGCTGGTGTCGGCGGCCGGTCTGGTGATCGTGCTGCAGCAGCTGCTGATCGGCATCATCATCGGCTTCGTGATGCGCATCGTGATCACCGCGGTGGAGCTGGCCGGCTTCATCATGGCGACGCAGATGGGCTTGGGTTTCGCGATGTTCTTCGATCCGCAACACGCGGCGCAGGTGCCGGCGGTATCGCGGGTGCTGACTATCCTCACCACGCTGCTGTTTCTGGCCTTCGATGGCCACCACATCCTGCTCACCGCGCTGATGGACAGTTTCGACAAGATGCCGATCGGCGTCAGCGTGCCGGCGCTGTCGCTGCGGCAGCTGGCGGAGTGGGGCGGCCACCTGTTCCTGTGGGGGCTGTGGCTGTCCTTGCCGGTGGTCGGCAGCCTGCTGGTGACCAACCTCGCCATCGGCGTGATGACGCGCGCGGCGCCGCAGTTCAACGTGTTTTCCTTCGGCTTTCCGCTGACGCTGGCCATCGGCTTCATCGCGCTGTATCTGGTGCTGCCCTTGCTGGAGCCGGCGATCGCGCAGATTTACCGTGACGGTTTCGGCTTTATCAGCAAGCTGCTGATCGCGCCCTAGCTTTTTGCTAAAATCGGCATCCTGCGTTATCCGATTCATTTTGCGGCGTGCACGCGGTACGTCGCCGACTTTTTACTCGATTGAGGCTGCTATGGCTGGTCACAGCAAATGGGCGAACATCAAGCACAAGAAAGAACGCGCTGACGCCAAGCGCGGCAAAATTTTTACCCGCCTGATCAAGGAGATCACGGTAGCGGCCAGAATGGGCGGCCCTGACCTCGACTCCAACCCGCGCCTGCGCCTGGCGGTGGACAAGGCCTGGGATGCCAACATGCCGAAGGACAACGTGCAGCGCGCGATTGACCGTGGCGCCGGCACCCTGGAAGGCGTCGACTACATCGAGTGCCGCTACGAGGGCTACGGCATCGGTGGCGCGGCGGTGATGGTGGACTGCCTGACCGACAACAAGACCCGCACCGTGGCCGACGTGCGCCATGCCTTCTCCAAGTACGGTGGCAATATGGGTACCGACGGCTGCGTGGCCTTCCAGTTCACCCATTGCGGCTACCTGGTGTTTGCGCCGGGCGTGGACGAAGACGGCCTGATGGAAGCGGCGCTGGAAGCCGGCGCCAACGACGTGATCACCAACGACGACGGTTCGCTGGAAGTGATCACCGGCCCTTACGAATTCAGCGCCATCAAGGCGGCTCTGGAGAAGGCGGGCTACAAGTCGGAAATGGGTGAAGTGACTATGCGTCCACAGAACGAGACCGAGCTGAGTGGCGACGATGCGGTGCGCATGCAGAAGCTGCTCGACGCGCTGGAAGACCTCGACGACGTGCAGGACGTCTACACCTCCGCGGTGATGGATGAGTAATCCCGTGTTTCATTGAAAAAGACCTGCCGCGTGGCAGGTCTTTTTTATGCGCGCCGCCCGGCAAGGTTGGCCGCAAGGCTTGCGGCCAACCTTACGGCTCAGAACACCGACTCGCCGCTGCGGGTGGTGAAGCGGTCCAGCGCCTCCAGGGAGGCCAGCGAGTTGCCGCGCGCATCCAGTCCCGGGCTCCACACCGCGATGCTCATCTTGCCCGGCAGCACCGCCAGGATGCCGCCGCCGACGCCGCTCTTGCACGGCAGGCCGACGCGGTAGGCGAACTCGCCGGCGGCGTCGTAGGTGCCGCAGGTCAGCATGATGGCGTTGATCTGCTTGGCCTGGCTGCGCGTCAGGCGCTGCACGCCGCTGACCGGCGAGGTGCCGTGGTTGGCGAGGAACAGGCCGGCGCGCGCCAGCTCGGACACGCTCATGCGCAGGCTGCAGGCGCGGAAGTAGTGCGCCAGCACCTGGTCGACATTGTTGTGCAGGTTGCCGCAGCTCTTCATGAAGTGCGCCAGTGCCGCGTTGCGGTGGCCGTGCTCCGACTCCGACGCCGCGATCACGTAGTCGAAGTCCAGCGCCGGCTGCGCGCTTTCCTCGCGCAGGAAGTCGCGCAGCGCGCTGCTGGAGTCGCCGATCTGGCTCAGCGCGATGTCGGTGACCACCAGCGCGCCGGCGTTGATGAACGGGTTGCGCGGCACGCCCTGTTCGTACTCCAGCTGCACCAGCGAGTTGAACGGGTTGCCGGACGGCTCCTTGCCGACGCGCTGCCATAGCGCGTCACCGTACACGGCCAGCACCCGCGCCAGCATGAAGGCCTTGGAGATGCTCTGGATGGAAAAGCGCTTGTCGCTGTGGCCGGTGGCGTACAGCTGGCCGTCCAGCGTCGCCACCGCCATCGCGAATTGTTGCGGGTCCTCGCCGGCCAAGGCCGGGATGTAGTCGGCGGGCGCGGCCTGTGCGAGGTAGGGGCGGACATCGGCGGCGATGTCGTCGATCAGTTGTTGGATGTTCATGGTTTGCTATCGGTCAGGTGTTGTTGTTGGTACTACCCTGGCCAGCCGGGTGGTCTGTGCCGCCTCGTACTGGCCAGTCATTTCCGCCGGCAGCCGCTGGCTACCGGCCGGATCCGTTGTGGAGTGGTTGCCGTTCAGGACGGTAGCGCCTCGGGCGCCCATTCCGCGACAAACACGTCACGGAACTGGTACAGCCATTGCAGCCGCGCCTCGGCCAGTTCGCGGCCGGCGGCGGTCTGCATGGTGGCGGGCAGTGTCGCCAGCTTCACCGCGATGTGGTCCAGCGCGTAGGCGTGGTCGTCCAGTGGGCGCTGCACGGCCAGCACGTCGTCGCTGGCGGCCAGTGCGCTGTTCATGCGACCGGCGGTGTAGAACAGCCGCGCCAGGCCGACGGCGCCGAGCGCGTCCAGGCGGTCGGCGTCCTGCACGATCTGCGCTTCCAGCGTCTGCGGCGCGATATTGGCGGAAAAGCTGTGCGCCTCGATGGCGTGCGCCACCGCTGGCAGCCGTGCCGCGTCGAAGCCGGCGGCGGCCAGTCGGGCGCTGGCCAGTGCCGCGGCCTGGCGCGAGGCGAGGTGGCGGTCGGGGTGGTTCTTCGGCAGGTTGACCAGGTCGTGCAGGTAGCAGGCCACCATCACCACCAGCGCGTCGGCCTGCGGGTAGCTGGTCAGCAGCTGCCGCGCCGCATGCCAGACGCGGCCGAGGTGGTTTAGGTCGTGGGCGCCGTCGTCGCCGGCCTGTTCGCGTGCCAGCGCGAGGCAGAAGGCTTGCCAGTGGTGCAGGTCTTGCATCGTCGATTCCTTGCAGCGGGGGCGGTATTAGAGGGCGCGGCGGGCGGGCTTGTCAATGCGCGTTGCAGCATGTGCGGTGGGGGTGCGTCAAGGTTGGCCGCAACGGTGCCGGCGGCGGCGTATCGCACTTCAGTCGCGCACCGGGCCGCGCAGCGACTTGATCTTGCCGCGCAGGCTCTTGCTGTCCATGCGCCGCTGCCGCGCGCCGTAGCTCGGCTTGCTGGCGCGGCGGGCTTTCTGCTCGTGGCTGACGCTGTCGACCAGCTGCTGCAGCCGTTGCAGTGCATCCTGCCGGTTCTGCTCCTGGGTGCGGTATTGCTGCGCCTTGATGATCAGCACGCCGTCCTTGCTCAGGCGCTGGTCCTGCAGCGCCAGCAGGCGTTCCTTGATGTGCTCCGGCAGGCTCGAATCGCGGATCACGAAGCGCAGGTGGATGGCGGAGGACACCTTGTTGACGTTCTGGCCGCCTGCGCCCTGCGCACGCACGGCGCTGATGTCGACCTCCTGCGGCGAGACCGGATACTTGCTCATGCGGCCAACCTGTTGTCGCGCGCCGGACCTGCGGCGGGCGCGGGGGTGATATCGATAGCAGCAGTCATGATTTCGGCTTTGCGCGGGGATTGGGCATAATGCGGCGATGCCGCAGGGTGCGGGATAAGCGAATTCTAGCGCCTTTGCGATGATCGTGTACGAAGGGGAGGATTGATGGCTGACTATCTGCAGCAGGCCGGGCTGGCCTTGTCGGCGGCACAACTGGCCGCCGCACAGCAGGCACTGGCGGTGGCGCTGGCGGCAACGCCGGGTACGGGCTATCCGGACTTGTACCGTTACCCGGTGCCGAAGCTGGGCGAGGGCGGCAGTTGCTCGCTGATCGACGAGCTGGAGGCCGAGCCGTGGGACATCGCGCCGCAATTCGGTGGTGAGTCGCCAGCGCTGGCACAACAGCTGCTGGCGCTGCAGGCCTTGCTGGATGCGGTGCTGGCACAGGTGCCGGCCGACTGGCTGGGCGTGTACTGCCGGCTACCGCGGCCGGGGGCCGACGTGCTGCTGAAGCTCGCCTACCGCGGCCTGCCCAGCCGCGCCGAATTCCCGCTGAGCGAGGCGTTTGCCGCCGCCAGCAACAACAGCAAGGTTGGCCGCAGCGGTCGCGGCGTGGTGATCGACGATGTGCGGCAATGGCAGAGCGAGGGCGGCGCCTATTACGAGTGCGACCCCAGGGTGCGCAGCGAGGTGTGCCTGCCGGTGTTCGACGCGGCCGGCGAGGTGATCGGCATTCTCGATGCCGAGTCGGCGCAGCCGGGGTTTTTCCATGCCGGACACCAGGCCATGCTGGCGGCGCTGGCTTGCGCGCTGTCGGCACACTTCGTCGGCCTGCGGGCGCTGGCTAAATCGGCGGCGCCGGCTCTTTAAACCGCAGGCTTTTGCCCCCATTATCTTCCGGATGAATGCACAACAAGTGGAAGCCAACGTGACTCAGCCTGATTCTCCGGTGCGCGTCGATTATGTCGCAACCTGCCAGTTACCCACGCAGTGGGGTGTTTTCGACATGCACGGCTTTGAAGAGGTCGGAGGGCGCGAGCACGTGGTGCTGACCCTGGGCGAGGTGAGCGACGGGGCGCCGCTGACGCGGATCCACTCCGAATGCCTGACCGGCGACGCGCTGTTCTCGCTGCGTTGCGACTGCGGCTTCCAGCTGGAAGCCGCGCTGGAGGCGATCGCCGCCGAAGGTCGCGGCGTGCTGGTGTATCTGCGGCAGGAGGGGCGCGGCATCGGCCTGATCAACAAGATCCGCGCCTACAAGCTGCAGGACGAGGGCGCGGACACTGTCGAGGCCAACGAGAAGCTGGGCTTCCCCGCCGACATGCGCGACTTCCGCGTCGCGCGTGAGATGCTGGCGCATCTGGGCGTGACGGCAGTGCGCATCATGACCAACAATCCGCGCAAGATCGCCACCCTGCAACAGGCCGGCATCGACGTGGCCGAGCGCGTGGCGCTGCAGGTTGGCCGCAACGCCTACAACGACCACTATCTCGACACCAAGAAGGCCAAGCTGGGTCATTTGTTCGGTCTTTGACTTCATGATCCGGCAAGCTGGCCGATAAGGTCAGTGTCGGGCATGACAGGAAAGGGCGTGTGCCATGGTCAAGGTAACGGCAGTGAATCCGGCGTTGCCGGTCAGTGAGCAGTTGCCGCGCACGCCGGAGCTGCGCCATGTGGCGGGCGCCGGGCCGGCGGTGCCGCAGGATGCCTTCCAGCTCAGCCTGCTGGCGCAGCATGCGCAGCAGCTGGATCCGGACGAACATCCGGCGGCGGCGCTGGATCTGCCGCAGCTGGAGGCGGAGCTGGCGCACCTGCTGCAGCTGCTGGAAGAGCGGCTGTACAGCATGCGCGAGCGCGCCTTGCTCGGCGGCGGCCATCCTTCCTACGGCCTGCTGCAGGAGTTGCAGCAGGTGAGCCAGGTGTTGCAGCGGCTGGTGCCGCTATGGCCGCGCTGCACGCGACCAGCGTGGCGCGAAGCGGTGGCGCCGCGACTGGCGGGAATATTCAATATCTGTCACTTCGTGTCGCGGGTGGTCGTGCGGGCCGGCGAGCGCAGCGAGGTGCAGGACTTGCAGCAGTCTCTGCAGCAGAGCGAGCAGGCATTGCGCTAGCGCTGGTCAATCGGGGAGCGGGTGCCGGAAAAGCAGAAAACCGGCTCGTGGGCCGGTTTTCTGTTTGTTTGGTGGAGATAAGCGGGATCGAACCGCTGACCTCTTGCATGCCATGCAAGCGCTCTCCCAGCTGAGCTATACCCCCAAAATGCTGGCGTCCCCACGGGGATTCGAACCCCGGTTATCGCCGTGAAAGGGCGACGTCCTAGGCCTCTAGACGATAGGGACAAATTGTGGTGGAGATAAGCGGGATCGAACCGCTGACCTCTTGCATGCCATGCAAGCGCTCTCCCAGCTGAGCTATACCCCCACGGGACGCTGAAGAATCGGTCGATTCGTCAGCGAGGTGCGCACTATAGCCCGAGGCTTTTGTGGCGTCAAGCGCTTTTCTGCTTGAATTGCGCGCTGCGTGGCGCACGGGCGCTGTTGCTGTCCAGCTGCGGCAGTTCATCGAGCTGCTCTTCGATGATTTCCTGTGGTGGACTCAACCAGCGCACGACGTTGAGCGTGCCGGTGATGCGGTTGTTTTGCGTGCTGCTGCAGCTGAGGCACACCGGCTTGCCGTTGCGCTCGCGGAAGGCCTGGTCGACGCGCTTGCCGTGGATCGGGCGCTGGTTCTCCTGCTGCCAGTTGAGCAGGGTTTCCGCCAGCAGCTGCGGCACGAGGTCGTCCTTCTTGTAGCTGTCGCGGTAGGCGTGCAGCCACAGTTCGCCGGCGCTGTCCTCGCTCAGCAGCGTGGTCTGGTAGCTGATGGTGACCGCGGCACCGATGTCCACCCAGTCGGCCAGTGCCAGCGCATTCTCACTGCGCAGGCGCACGCAGCCGTGGCTGCGGAAGCCCGGCACGCTGGCGGGCTGGTTGGTGCCGTGAAAGCCGAGGCCGAGCTTGCTCTCGCCAAAGCGGATGAATACCGGTCCAAGCGGATTGTCCGGCCCGGCGGCGACGGTGGTCTGTACCGGTTTGCCGGCGCGCGCCATTTCTTCCTGGATCGATTTCGGGACGTGCCAGACCGGATTGCGGTAGATGCCGGTGATGGCGTAGTTGCCGGTCGGGGTGTTGGTGACCATCTTGCCGACCGCCACCGGGTAACTGTTCACCAGCGTACCGTCCTGGTACAGGAAGACACGGGTTTGCGGCAGGTTGACGACCAGGTGCTGGCCGGTGCTGCTGACCAGCACATCCGGCTCCGGCGTCATGGCGTGGCTGGAGACGGCGGCGGCCAGGGTGCCGGCCGCAACAAGCAGGGACGAAAATTTCATTCTCTGGTGATTCAGGATAAGCGGATACTCCGATGTTAGCAGATACGCCGGATGGCAACATCCGCCAAATGTGGCGGTGCACCGTGCTTTTTATGGCGCTTTCTGCGACAATTCCAGACTTTGTCTTTTGCCTTTTTACGTGCTGAAACAATGACTCAAGCGTCTGTAGTTGCCCATATCGAGTCGCTGGACCACGAAGGTCGCGGCATTGCCCGTGTCGATGGCAAGGCCATCTTCATCGATGGCGCCTTGCCCTACGAAACAGTGACTTATCAAAGTTATCGCGTCAAGAAGAGTTACGAGAATGCGGACGTGGTGGATGTGCTGCAGGAGAGCTTCCTGCGCACCGAGCCGTCCTGTCCGCACTTTGGCGTGTGTGGCGGCTGCTCGATGCAGCACGTCGAGTTCTCGGCGCAGGTTGCCATCAAGCAGCGCGTGCTGGAAGACGACCTGCGCCATATCGGCAGGGTCAAGGCCGAGGTGGTGATGCCGCCGATCGCCGGTGCGGCCTGGGGCTACCGCCACCGAGCCCGCCTGTCGGCGCGCTATGTCGCGAAGAAGGACGGCGTGCTGGTCGGCTTCCACGAGAAGCGCTCCAGCTTCATCGCCGACATGAGCGAGTGCCGCATCCTGCCGCCGCACATCTCGGCGCTGATCGTGCCGCTGCGCGAGCTGATCGCCAAGCTGTCGATCTACAACCGCATGCCGCAGGTGGAAATCGCGGTCGGTGCCGAGCTGGACGTGCTGGTGTTCCGCAATATGGACGACATCACCGAGGCCGATTTCGCCCTGCTGCGCGCGTTCTCCGACACCCACTCCACGCCACAGCGCACGGTGCAGATCTGGCTGCAGCCGAAGGGGCCGGACACCTGTTATCCGATCTACCCGCTGGATGCGCCGAAGCTGACCTACCGCCTGCGCGATTTCGACGTCGAGATGCCGTACTATCCGACCGAATTCACCCAGGTCAATCCGGAAATCAACAACGTGATGGTCAGCCGCGCCCTGCGCCTGCTGGACCCGCAGGCCGGCGAGCGCATTGCCGACATGTTCTGCGGCATCGGCAACTTCACGCTGCCGATCGCGCGCAGCGGCGCCACCGTGCACGGCATGGAAGGCAGCGAGGCGCTGGTGAAGCGGGCGGTGGAAAACGCCACCCACAACGGCTTGCAGCACAAGGTCAGCTACGAGATGGCCAACCTGTTCGAGGTGACCGAGGAATCGTTCGCGGCGCTGGGCAAGTTCGACAAGATGCTGGTCGACCCGCCGCGCGACGGCGCGATGCAGCTGCTGAAGGCGATCACCGAGGACACCGCGCCGCAGCGCATCGTCTACGTGTCGTGCAATCCGGCGACGCTGGCGCGCGATGCCGGTCTGCTGGTGAATACCAAGGGCTACACGCTGAAAACGGCGGGCATCATCAACATGTTCCCGCACACCGGCCACGTCGAGTCGGTGGCCTGGTTCGAGAAGACCGGCCCGTGCAAGACCCGCGCCGAAGTCGAGGCGATGGAGGCGGAAGAAGAAGCGGTGCGCGATGCGGCCCGTGCCGCGTCGATGGCGGCACGCCAGGAGCGCGAGGCGCTGGCCGCCGCCGAGAAGGCGCTGGAAGTGGCAGAGAAGGTGGCAGCGAAAGAAGCGCGTCGCGCCGCCTATCTGGCCAGCGTCGCCGGCAAACAGGGGCAGTAAAACACGACACTGCGTACCGCAGTGACAACACAGGCCGCCGGGGCGAACCGGCGGCCTGTTTTTTTGCGTGCGATGAGGTGTCGGCGTGGCGTGCTCGCATTGCGGCCAACGTTGGCCGCAAGGACTCAGCCGCCGTTTTGCTGGCGTTGCAACAGCGGCAGGAATTCGTCGGCCGGGCTGTAGCCGATGAGGCGTTGCTGCTCCTTGCCTTGGCGGTCGAAGAAGATCATGCCCGGCGGGCCGTACAGGCCGAAGCGTTGCAGCAGCGCCTGGTGCGCCGGCTGGTTGGCGGTGACGTCGGCCTTCAGCAGCACCGCCTTGCTCATGGCTTGGCGCACCGCCGGGTCGCGGAAGGTGGTCTCTTCCATCTCGATGCAGGACACGCACCAGTCGGCATAGAAGTCCAGCAACACTGGCTGGCCGCGGGCGGCAGCGAGGGCGGCGTCCAGCTCGGCCACGCTGCCGATCGTGCGGAACGGCGGCTTGGTGCTGTCACCGGCGGTGGCGCCGAGCGCCGCCAGCGGATAGCGGGCCGATTTGGCACCGCTGAACACGCCTATCAGTTGCAGGGTGGCGACCAGCGCCAGCAGCAGGCCCAGCGCCTTGCCCAGCTTGAGCACGGACGACGCGTTCGGCGGCAGCGGATCGAACGCTTTCAGGAATACCGCGCTGGCCAGCGCCAGCGCCGCCCACAGCAGCATCACCACGATGGCGGGCAGGAACGGCGTTGCCAGCCAGATGGCTACCGCCAGCATCACCACGCCGAACACCGCCTTGACCGTCTTCATCCACATGCCGGCCTTGGGCAGGACGTGGCCGCCAAAGGTGCCGATAATGACCAGTGGCAGGCCCAGCCCCATCGCCATCGCGTAGAGGGCGACACCGCCCAGCCAGGCGTCGCCGGTCTGGCCGATGTAGCCCAGCGCCAGCGCCAGCGGCGGGCCGACGCAGGGACCGATCAGCAGCGCCGACAGCACGCCCATGCCGAACACGGTCACGATGTGGCCGCCGGACAGGCGGTTGCTGGAGGCGGCGAGGCGGGTCTGCCAGCTGGACGGCAGCTGGATGGACACGATATCGAACATGCCCAGTGCAAACACCACCATCAGCAGGCTGGCACCGAGGATCACCGCCGGCTGCTGCAGCCAAACGCTGAGCAGGCTGCCGGTCAGGCCGGCGACGATGCCGATGGCGGTGTAGCTGACCGCCAGACCCTGCACGTAAGTCAGCGCCAGCAGGCAGCCGCGACCGCGGGTGAGGTGCTGGCCCTGGCCGGCAATCAGCGAGGACACGATGGGCAGCAGCGGGTACATGCAGGCGGTGAACGCCATGCCCAGACCGGCCACGAAGAAGGCCGCCAGCGTGGCGGCCAGGCCTTCGCGCGGCTGGGACGGGCTGCTGCCGCCCTCTGCGCCGGCCGGTTGCAGCCACGGCGACAGCGCCTTGCTGTCGCCGCCGACGGCGAGGGTGTGGGTGTAGGGCGGGTAGCACAGGCCGGCATCGGCACAGCCCTGCACCGTGGCCTTGAGCGTGAACTGCTGCGGCGCGTCCGGGCGCAGCGTCAGCTGCATCACGGTCGGCCCCGGCGGATAGGTGGCCTGCTTGCCGAAGTAGGGGTCGTCCTTGGGCTTGCCGGCGGGCAGGTCCTGCTGCTCGATCAGCGCCGCCGGTATCGTCTCGAAGCGGCTGCGGTCGCGGTACAGGTAGTAGCCGTCGGCGACGGTCACCGTCAGCCGCAACTGTTGCCCCTGGCGCTCGGCGGTGACGGCAAAGGCCTGTTCCGGCGGCAGCAGGTCGTCCTGGTCCAGCGCGTGGGCAAAGGGGGCCAGCAGCAGGCTCAGCCACAGCAGGCAAGGGGTGAAGAGAGAAAAAATGCGCTTGTTCATGAGCTCGTGACCGCCAAAACGGCGGTGCCTTGATAAGTTGTTGCGGTCGTGCGTCGGAAGCCAAACGCACTGTCCTTATTCTGTCAAGCAAACGCTTGATATAATGTGGGGTCACGAGGAGCGCCCGCCATGACCCCCATCATTCATTTTTCCCACGCCAATAGCTTTCCGGCGTCGGTGTACCGCAAGTTGCACCAGTCGCTGCGCGAGCAGGGTTGCCAGGTCGGCTACCTTGACTGCATCGGCCACGATCCGCGCTATCCGGTGACCGACTGTTGGCCGCATCTGGTCGAGGAAACCGTTGCCTACCTGCGCCAGCACTATGACCGGCCGGTGGTCGGCGTCGGGCATTCGCTGGGCGGTTTCATCCTGTTCTTTGCCGCGATCCGCCACCCGGAGCTGTTCAGCAAGCTGATCATCCTCGATTCGCCGCTGATGGGGCCGCTGCGCTCGCGCGGCATCTGGCTGGCGAAAAAGCTGGGCTTCATCGACCGTGTGACGCCAGGCGGCAATACCCTGAAGCGGCGCGACAACTGGGCCAGCGTCGAATCGGTGTACGACTATTTCGCGCGCAAGCCGATGTTTGCCCGCTTCGATCCCGACTGCCTGCACGACTACGCCGAGCTCGGCACGGTGGCGACGGCGGACGGTGGCCGCCGGCTGAAATTCCGGCCGGCGATCGAAAACGCGATCTACAACACGCTGCCGCATTCGGTGCCGCGCTACAGGGGAAAGCTGCGGGTGCCGACGGTGTTTGTCGCCGGCGAGAGCAGCGACGTGCTGACGCCGGCGGACCTGGCCTATATGCGCAAGCACTTCGCTGTGAACATCGTGGTGCAAAAAGGTTCGCACCTGTTTCCGCTGGAGCAGCCGCAGGCCACGGCCGAACTGATCATGGCGCAACTGGCCGGCTGACTCAATCGCGGTGTTTCTGGCGGATCAGGTCGCGCACCAGGAAGCGGCTGGGGTTGACGGCATCCATGATGCTGCTCGGCAGCGGTGCCGGCTCGCCGTTCAGCAGGCTGGCAATGATCTCGCCGGCCAGCGGCGCGGTGACCATGCCGCGCGAGCCGTGGGCGGTGCTGACGTACAGTCCCTTGATCAGCGGTGCCTCGGCGCTCAGCTTTAGCGAGGCGTCGCGCGCCAGCGGCTGGTAGCAGTCGAGGAAGGCGTCGCGGTCGACGACGGCGCCGACCATGGGCAGGTAGTCCGGGCTGGTACAGCGCAGTGCGGCGCGGCCCTGGCACTGTGCCGGGCCGATGTCGTCGCCCCCCAGCGCCTGGTACAGCCGTGGCGCCATGTCGGCCAGCATTGCCAGGTTTTCGGCGTGCTCGGCGTCGTTGGCCGCCAGATCCTCGTATTCGAACTTGAAGGTGGCGCCGAGGCAGTGCCGGCCCTGGCGCGCCGGGGCGATATAACCCTCGCCGCACAGCACGGTCTGCAGTGCCTTGCTGTCGGCGGTGGCGGCCAGCTCGGTGACCTGGCCGCGGATGCGCTTCACCGGCAGGTAGTAGGTCGGGTCGAACTGCATGGTGTCGTTGGCAGTGGCGACCACGGCAATGCTGCCGATCGCCAGCGGGCCGCCGCTGCCCATCGCCACCCAGCCGCCGTCTGCCGGGTTTTGCGCGAGCTCGGTGACTGCGTCGCCCAGGCGCAGCGTGATGTTGGGGTGATCCAGCAGCGTGTTGACCAGGCTGGGCGGGTTCAGCCAGCCTCCCTGCTCGAAATAGAGGCCGCCTTGCGCGAGCTCGACGCCGGCGAGGGCGGAGGCTTCGGCGGCATCGACGCGGCGCAGGATGTGCGGCGACAGCCCGGCGGTGGCCAGGCCTTGCTGGCGTTTCTCTTCGGCGGCGTCGCCGGCCAGTTGCAGCACGCCACAGCGCCGCCATTGCACGCCGTCTTCCGGCAGCAGCTGGCTTAAGGTGCGCAGGGTGTAGCCGTAGCCGGACAGCACCAGCTGGGTCAGCGGGGTGAAGTGCGGCGACAGCTTGGTGTACAGCACGCCCTGCGGGTTGCCGGACGCTTCCTGCGCCGCCAGCGGGTGGCGGTCGAGTACGGTGACCTGCCAGCCGCGGCTGGCCAGGCTGCGCGCGACGCTGGCCCCGGCGATACCGGCGCCGATCACCACCGCGCTGCGTTCGCCGACGGTTTGTTGCGGGAGTGCGTACCAAGGCGCGCGCCACGCGGTGTGCGGCGGCTGTTGCAGCTGGCCGCGCGTCATGTCCCGCTTCTTGCCGTGGCCGGCGACCTTCTCGATGCCGAAGCCGGCCTCCTCCAGCCCGCGACGCACGATGCCGGCGCTGGTGAAGGTGGCCAGCGTGGTGCCGCGGTGCGACAGCCGCGCCAGCTGCTGGAACAGCGCCGGCTGCCACATCTCCGGATTCTTAGCCGGGGCGAAGCCGTCGAGGAACCAGGCGTCGATGCGCGCCTCCAGCTGCGGCAGGGTTTCCAGCACGTCGCCGATCAGCAGCGTCAGGATCACGCGGCCGTTTTCCAGCACGAAGCGGTGCCAGCCCGGCGCCATCGCGTCGTATTGCTGTTGCAGCGCTGCGGCCTGGGCGGCCAGCTCCGGCCACATCGCCTGCGCCTGTACGAGGTCGGCGGCGGTGAGCGGGTGTTTCTCGGTGCTGACAAAAGACAGGCGCGCGCTGGCGGGCGCGTGCTGCAGGAAGCACTGCCAGGCGACCAGGAAGTTCAGGCCGGTGCCGAAGCCGGTCTCGCCGATGCTGAACAGCTGCTCCGGTGCCAGCGCCGCGAAGCGCTGCGGCAGCTGGTTGTGCTCGATAAACACGTGACGCGTTTCATCAAGGCCGCTTTCCCGGGAAAAGTAGACGTCGCCGTAATCGGCGGAAACGGGTTGACCGGAGCTCCAGTCGAGACGGGCGGGCGGAAAAGCTTGGCTCATGATGGGGTGCTGACTTCGCGAGTGGCCGGTGTGCAACCGGGCTGGGTCTGTAAATGGCTGGGCGCTATTGTCCGGCAGCCGGGCGGACGCCGCAAGGTTGGCCGCAGGCGGATTGCGGCCAACCTTGTGTTGCCGCAAACAAAAAGAACCGCACGGTGATGGCAGCACGCGTGCGGTTTACAAGGACAGCTCGGGGGAGGGGCGCTCAGCTGGCGCTCTCCTGCAATTGGCTGAGGATCTGCGGATTTTCCAGCGTCGACACGTCCTGGGCGATTTCCTCGCCGCGGGCGATGGAGCGCAACAGGCGGCGCATGATCTTGCCGGAGCGGGTCTTCGGCAGGTTGTCGCCGAAGCGGATGTCGTCCGGTTGTGCCAGCTTGCCGATCTCGTGCGCCACCCAGTTCTTCAGCTCCGCGGTCAGGCGCTTGGCCTCCTCGCCGGTCGGGCGCGGGCCTTTCAGCACTACGAAGGCGACCACGGCCTCACCCTTGACCTCGTGCGGCTTGCCGACCACCGCGGCTTCTGCCACCAGCGGGTTGGCTACCAGTGCCGACTCGATCTCCATGGTGCCGAGGCGATGGCCGGACACGTTCAGCACGTCGTCGATGCGGCCCATGATCCAGAAGTAGCCGCTTTCGTCGCGGTTGGCGGAGTCGCCGGCGAGGTAGTACTGGCCGTTGAATTCTTCCGGGAAGTAGGTGCTCTTGAAGCGTTCCGGGTCGTTCCAGATGGTGCGCACCAGCGACGGGAACGGCCGCTTGATGACCAGGAAACCGCCCTTGCCCGGCTCGACCGGGGCGCCGGACTCGTCGACGATGTCGGCCATGATGCCGGGCAGCGGCAGGGTGCAGGAGCCGGGCTTGGTGGCGATGGCGCCGGGCAGCGGCGCGATCATCGCGGAGCCGGTTTCGGTCTGCCACCAGGTGTCGACGATCGGGCAGCGCTCGTCGCCGACCATCTCGTAGTACCACATCCACGCCTCGGGGTTGATCGGCTCGCCGACGGTGCCGAGCAGGCGCAGGCTGGACAGGTCGTACTGCTTGGGCAGTTCGGCGCCGAGCTTAATCAGGGTGCGGATCGCGGTCGGCGCGGTGTAGAAGGTGGTGACCTTGTGCTGTTCGATCATGCGCCAGAAGCGGCCGGCGTCCGGGTAGGTCGGCACGCCTTCGAAAATGACCTGGGTGGCGCCCATGCCCAGCGGGCCGTAGCAGACGTAGGAGTGACCGGTGATCCAGCCGACGTCGGCGGTGCACCAGAACACGTCGCTGGGCTTGTAGTCGAATACCCAGCGGAAACTGTTGAGGGCGCCGAGCAGGTAGCCGGCGCTGCTGTGCTGGATGCCTTTCGGGCGCCCGGTGGAACCGGAGGTGTACAGGATGAACAGCGGGTCGTCGGCCTGCATCCATTCCGGTTCGCAGGATTCCGGCTGGCCGTCGATCAGCTTGTGCCACCAGATGTCGCGGCCGTCGTGCCAGGTGCTGGCGCCGCTATTGGTACGCTGGTAGACCACGGTGGCGGTTACCGTCTCGCAGCCGGGCATCGCCAGTGCCTCGTCGACCATCGCCTTCAGCGGCACGATCTTGCCGCCGCGCAGGCCTTCGTTGGCGGTGATGACGACTTTGGCGCCGGCATCCTGGATGCGGTCGTGTACCGCGCCGGCGGAGAAGCCGCCGAAGACCACCGAGTGGATGGCGCCGATACGGGCGCAGGCCTGCATCGCGACGATGGCCTCGATCACCATCGGCATGTAGATCACCACGCGGTCGCCTTTGCCGACGCCCAGCGACTTCAGGCCGTTGGCGAACTGGCAGACGCGGCGGTGCAGTTCGGAATAGGTGACGCGGGTGACGTCGCCGTCATCCGCTTCGAAAATGAGGGCAATCTTGTTGGCGTTGACGGCCAGATGACGGTCCAGGCAGTTGTAGGAAACGTTGAGCACGCCATCGTCGAACCATTTGAAGAACGGCGCTTTGCTGTCGTCCAGCACGCGCGAGAACGGCTTTTTCCAGCTGATCAGCTCTCGCGCCAGATCCCCCCAGAAGGACAGGTAGTGATCGTCGGCCTGTTCGCACAGCGCGTAGTAGGCGTCCGGCCCGGAAACCGTGGCCTTGCGGCGGAAGTCTTCTGCCGGGTCAAAGCTGCGGGTTTCGCGCAGGATGGAGTCAAGAGTAGACATAAAGCGTTCCTTGCAAACATGATTCGCGGACAGCAACTGGCCGCACCCGTTCGGGTGCGGCCATTTTTACACGACTCGCTTAGTGTTTGGAGGCACCTGCGGCACCAATACCGGTCATCGAGCGTACGAACTGTGCTTCGAACTTGGCTTTTTCTTCAACCGCGGACTTGGACTTGTCCAGAACCGAGATCAGCCAGGTGAAGACGAAGGCCAGGGTGATCGAGAAGATCGCCGGGTTCTTGTACGGGAACAGTGCGGTTTCGTTTTTCAGCACGTCCACCCATACCGCCGGGCCCATCACGATCAGGGCAACCGCGGAGATCAGGCCGATGAAGCCGCCGACTACCGCGCCGCGGGTGGTCAGCCCTTTCCAGAACATGGACAGGAACAGGACCGGGAAGTTGGCGGAAGCGGCGATCGAGAAGGCCAGGCCGACCATGAAGGCGATGTTCTGCTTTTCGAACAGCAGGCCCAGCAGGATCGCAACCACACCCAGCACGACAGTGGTGATTTTCGAAACGCGGATTTCGTCGGCTTCGTTGGCCTTGCCCTTCTTGATCACGGAGGCGTACAGGTCGTGCGATACCGCCGAGGCACCCGACAGGGCCAGACCGGCAACCACCGCCAGGATGGTGGCGAAGGCCACCGCCGAGATGAAGCCGAGGAACAGGTCACCACCAACCGCGTTGGCCAGATGGATCGCCGCCATGTTGCTGCCACCGATCAGCTGGGTCACTTCCTTGCCGTTCTTGACCACGGTTTCCATCATCGATGGCTGTTCCAGCAGCAGCATGATCGCGCCGAAACCGATGATGAAGGTCAGGATGTAGAAGTAGCCGATGAAGCCGGTCGCGTAGAACACCGATTTGCGGGCTTCCTTGGCGTCGGACACGGTGAAGAAGCGCATCAGGATGTGTGGCAGACCGGCGGTACCGAACATCAGTGCCAGGCCCAGCGAGATCGAGTCGATCGGATCTGCCTTGCCCGGAGCCATGATTTCAGCGCCCTTGGCGTGGATGGCGACCGCTTTCTGGAACATCATTTCCGGGCTGAAGCCAACGGTGGCCAGTACCATGAAGGCCATGAAGCTGGCGCCGCCAAGCAGGATGATGGCCTTGATGATCTGTACCCAGGTGGTGGCCAGCATGCCGCCGAAGGTCACGTACATCACCATCAGCACGCCGACCAGGATCACCGCGGAGGAGTAGCTCATGCCGAACAGCAGCTGGATCAGCTTGCCGGCACCAACCATCTGCGCGATCAGGTACAGCGCCACCACCACCAGGGTGCCGGTTGCGGCAAAGGTGCGCACCGGCGTCTGTTGCAGGCGGTAGGAGGCCACGTCGGCAAAGGTGAACTTGCCGAGGTTGCGCAGGCGTTCTGCCACCAGGAACAGGATCACCGGCCAGCCGACCAGGAAGCCGATGGAGTAGATCAGGCCATCGTAGCCCTTGTCGAACACCATTGCCGAGATACCGAGGAAGGAGGCGGCAGACATGTAGTCGCCGGCAATCGCCAGGCCGTTCTGGAAACCGGTAATGCCGCCGCCGGCAGTGTAGAAGTCACTGGCGGAGCGGGTGCGTCGCGATGCCCAGTAGGTAATACCCATGGTGAACGCAACAAACAGGAAGAACATGATGATGGCGTGCCAGTTGGTCGCCTGCTTGGTGACGTCGCCTTCAAAGGCGCCGGCGGCCAGCGCCAGGGCCGGCAGGCCGGTCAGCGCGGTGGCGCAGAGGGTTTTCATCCAGCTTTTCATTGTTTGGCATCCTCGACGATTTGTTGGTTCAGTTGGTCAAACTCGGTATTGGCCTTGCGGACGTAGATGCCGGTCAGGACGAATGCCGAGATGATGATGAAAATGCCAACCGGAATGCCGACCGTAGTGGTTCCGCCCGACAGCGATGCACCAAGCACATTGGGTGCGAAGGCCAGCACCAGGATAAAGCCGTAGTAGATAGCCAGCATCAGGATACTCAGCTGCCAGCCAAGGCGGGTCCGCTTGTGAACAAGCTCTTTGAATTTGGGGTTGCTTTGTACCCGTGTAAGGATATCTTCATTCATCGTTGTCTCCTCCCATTTCTCGCCGGCCGCAAGTGCGGTTGGCGTGTGCTTGCAATCTAAAAGTCGACTTGTCGATGTGGCTAATCGTTTTTTCTGATATCAGGAATTAACTTCACCGTTTGTTTTTGTTTTTCTTCTTTTTTATTAGTGACTTGCAGTCGAGCATTTGCTTTATTGATGGCATGGATCAGCAATCGTTATCCAGCTTTTTGTGTGCATGTCTTGTGGGCGGGCGGGGAACTTGTACAAAATGGCCGGCACCCCCGTCTATGCGATGCAAAAGTAGCGCGCGCCTACCCGATCAGGAGAGTTGTCCAGCATGGAAATCTACCAACTGCGCACCTTTGTTACGGTGGCTCAGCAGGGCCACCTGACTCAGGCCGCCGAGCTGCTTCACTTGTCGCAGCCGGCGGTGACGGCGCAGATCAAGGCCATTGAAGAAGAAGTCGGCATGTCCTTGTTCGAGCGCACGGCGGGTGGCGTGGTGCTGACGCTGGCAGGGCAGGAGCTGCTGCCGCGCGCGCAGGACATCCTGATGTCGGCGCGGCAGCTGCTTGATCATGCCCGCAGCCTGAAGGGGCCGTTGACCGGCAAGGTGCAGATCGGCATCGCGCTGACGCCGGACGTGCTGCGGGTCGGCCCCTGGGTGGCCGGGCTGGTCGAGCGCTTTCCCTTGCTGGAGGTGTGCCTGCACCAGGGCGTCACCGGCGACGTGCTCAATGCGGTGCGCAAGAAAGAGCTGGACGCCGGCTTTTATCTCGGCAAAAACCCCTACGTCAACGTGCACACCCTGCTGTTGACGCAGCTGCGTCTGCGCATCGTGATGCCCAAGGGCTGGCTGGCGCGGATCAACGTGGCCAACCCCAAGGAGCTGGGGCGCTTGCCGTGGGTTGGCATTTCCCAGTTTTCCAGCCTGTCGAAGATCGTGTCCGAGTTGTGGCGGGAGCTGAACATCGCCCCGAAAAAGGTGTCGGAGTGCGACAACCTGTTCACCGCTGCCGAGCTGGTGCAAGCCGGTGTCGGCCTTGCCTTGCTGCGTGAGGAGGAGGCGCTTCTCGCCGCCGAGCGCGGTGTGGTCGACCTGGTGCCGGAGATCGTGAAGATGGCGGAGCTGCAGTTCGTCTATCCGGCCGACCGTGCCGATGACCCGATTCTGCGGACGCTGATTGCCGGCTTGCAGCCGGTGTGGGGCCTGGGCAGCAACGCTGCTGTCTGAGTATCGACTTACCTTATCCGGAGGCATGCCATGGCAACGGTTTTCCAGCAGTATCTCGACGCGGTGCAGACCAATCAGCAGCGCATGTTGGCCGCACAGGCCGATTGCTGGCGCAGCTGGTGCCAGGTTTCTCTGCCGGCCACCGGTGCGCCGGGGCTGATAGGGGAGCTGGATGCGCCGATGATGTCGAGTGCCTCGGTGTTGCAGGCCTCTG
Organism: Vogesella alkaliphila; assembly: GCF_014652475.1. GTDB lineage: Bacteria > Pseudomonadota > Gammaproteobacteria > Burkholderiales > Chromobacteriaceae > Vogesella > Vogesella alkaliphila. The sequence goes on from NZ_BMYW01000001.1 coordinate 400,209, forward strand.
CCGACGCGCAGCATGACCTGCTGCTGGTACTGGAGCGCTGGTTTGGCCAGCAGCAGAAAACCTGGTTGCGGCAGTCGCCGCTGCTATCGATTGCGCCCTGTGCGCTGCCGCTGGATCTCGGTTTCTCCGGCTATCTGATTGCCTCGCGCGCCAGCCGCCAGATCCAGCATTTTGCATCCACCCGTTTTTCCTATGCCACGCTGTCCGCGGTACGCGGCGCCCATCATGCGTATCGCAAGTGCCGCAATAACCCTGTTACCCCCTCGGTGTTTTATCCGCGGCCAACCCTCTAGAATGGGGGGCGGTCGCCACCCGTCCTTCCGGTGTGCCGTTGACGTTGGCCGCATCCGCTCTCGCCCGAGTCGGCTTTCCCGGTCTGTCGTTCCCAGCCTGTAAAGGTGCCGCGTGATGGTGCGGTCGCTTGGCCTCAGTGTCAGCGTCCGCGACTGAGCGAGCCGATGGTGGCGCCGATCAGGATCAGGGCGCCGGCAATCCAGGTGATGGTATTCAGTTCTCCCAGTCCGCTGACCGCCAGGATCAGGGTGGAGAGCAAGGGGGTGAGGTAGGACAGCGCGCCGATCTGTTTCGGGTCGCCTTCCTTCATCGCCTTGTCCCACAGGAAGAACGATGCGCCCAGCGGCCCGACTCCCATCAGCAGCAGCGCCAGCCATTCCTCGTCGTTGGGAACGATTGCCGGCTCGAACAGCCAGTGGCAGAGTGCGGCAAGCAGGCTGGACAGCAGGCAGAAGCCGCCGACCGCCGCGTTGGGAAACGGCGGCAGCTTGCGTGTCGCCAGACTGTAGCTGGACCAGGTGAAGGCTGCGGCGATCGCGAACAGGTAGCCGATCGGCAGGTGGTCGGCAAAGTCGAACTGACCCTTGCTGACGATCAATACCGCGCCGCAAAAACCGACCACTGCTGCCAGAATGTGGCGGCCGGTCAATTTGCCCAATCCGAACAACGGGCTCAGCACGACTATCAGCAACGGCCATAAGTAATTCAGCAGATTGGCCTCCAGAGCCGGGGCATTGCGAAAAGCGGTAAACAGCAGGCAGTGGTAGCCGAAAATGCCGGCGACGCCGATCAGCAGGGTGCGCGGTGCCACTTTCCAATCGCGGATGCGGTGAATGGCGAGCAGGCTGCCGATGAAAAGTGCCACGCCAGTAACCAGGAATGGCGGCAGGCGCTGGGTAAATGCACCTAACGCGGCCAGGGAAGACCACAGTAAAATAGCGAGTAATGCTGGCAGTAAAGTGAATTTTTTCATCCGCAAATCATAACGTGGCCGGCGTGGAATGAATAGCCGGCCGACGGGCATTTACGGGGTGTGACGATGCCCGTAATTCAGAAAGGAACAGTTAATGAACCAGTCGCAGGTATTGGCTTATTTGAGTCAGCATGGTGCCATGCTCGATGCCGATGGTGATGTGGTATTGGCCGGTGGCGAGAACCAGCAAGTGCTGTCATTCGAGCAGGATGCGCATGCCGTGCTCACCCAGTTTGTTTTGTTGAAAGTTCATGGCGACGATGCTGAATCGTTCCTGCAGGGGCAGTTTTCTTCCGATGTAAAACTGCTGGATGGTAGCGTGGCGCAATGGAGCAGTTATTCCAATGCCAAGGGGCGAATGCAGGCCAGTTTCCTGTTGTGGCGTATTGAACAGGCATTCTTCCTGCTGGTGCGAAAAGATATTGCCGAAGCTTTCCGCCGCCGACTTTCCATGTTTGTCCTGCGGGCCAAGGTGAAGGTCGAAGTGGCCGACAGCGTGATTGTCGGTGAATACCTGGCCGCAGCGGAAACGGGGCGCCCGGCTTTTGAGCCGGCCCTGTCGGGGACGGCCGAACGGATGGTGGTGTCGATCGGCGAGCAGATCCGTATTAACTGTCTGGGGGCGGAAGAAGTGGCCACGCTGCCGGTATTTGCCGGCAAGTTGCTGGCCAGTCGCCTGTTTGACGCCTTCTTTATCCGTGCCGGCATTCCCTGGGTGTCGCAGGCAACCTATGAGGCCTTCGTGCCGCAGATGGCGAATCTGGATCTGATCGGCGGTATCAGTTTCCGCAAAGGGTGTTATCCGGGACAGGAAATTGTGGCGCGCACCCAGTATCTCGGCAAAGTAAAACGCCGCATGTTCGTGGTGGAAGTAAACGCCGACCATTGCGTTGCCGGTATGGATGTGCAGGTTGTGGCGACTGGTGAGCAGGCTATCGGCAAGGTGATGTTAAGTGTGCCATTGGCGGCAGGAAAATATCTGGCACTGGTGGTGATGCAAATCTCGGCCTGGGAAGGGCAGCCTTATCTTGCCGCGCTGCCGAACTCGCGATTGTCGCGGCTGGATACGCCATATTTAATCCCTGATTTGCAGGAGGGTTAATTCCGAATTTAATATAGTGCTTGACGCAGGGCGGCTGGTAATCTATTTTCGGTATATTCTGGCTGGCTTTGTTTATTGAAGGGGGTTTTAAATGGATTTGAGCACACTCGATTTTGCCGAATTGCTGCAGCTGAAAAATGACGTTGATGTTGAAGTTCGCCGTCGCGAAGTGGAAGAAAAAGCCAAAGCCAAGAAGCAGATTCTTGAGATTGCCAAGGCTTATGGTTTCAGCGTTGAAGATGTGCTCGGCGGCAAAGTGGCACCAACGGCCAGTGGCCGCAAACCGGTAGAAGTCAAATACCGTCATCCTAACGATGAATCGCTGACCTGGACCGGTCGCGGTCGCAAGCCGTTGTGGGTTGTTGCACTGCTGGATTCCGGTATTGATCTGGATAGCCTGCGCGTGTAAATGAGCTGACCGCTTGTGAATGGCAAAACGCCGTGTGCAAACACGGCGTTTTCTTTTGCAGCGGAACATTCACGATTCATTATAGAATGCGCTGGTAATGAGAGTCTGCTTGATTGTGTGAGTGCTTAACTTCGGCTTAGGTCATGGCAAAACTGGATTTTTTTTCGTTCGGCGACAAACGCAAATCCCATCCCCTTGATGACGTCAAGTCGGTAACCGAGTGGTACGCCAAGACCCTGCGCGAGTCTGCTGCCGGCAGTCATGACCAGATCACCACGCTGTTGTCGCAGTTCAATCAGGATATCGACAGCCCGACTGTTTCCACGCTGGAGGCCATCATCGAGCTGGACCGGCTGGGGCACATCCCGCACCAGCAATTGTGTGCACAGTATCTGAGTTCCAAATTGCTGCCGGCCATCGAGTCGCAGCGGCGGGCGCAGATCCTGTCCTATGGCCGTCAGTTGGTGGCCGCCTTCCAGCGCTTCATGAGCTTCGATCCCGAGGGCGAGGAAGCACCGCAGATCCGCTTGCTGTTGCCGCTGGTGATCGGCAAGATGCTGTTCTACCTCACCGAGAATGCGCTCTGGCATTACTACCGCCACGCCTCGCTGGACGAGGTGATGTGGAGCAACGTCAACCAGCTGTTCCGTTATGCCGAAGAGCAGGCCATCGATGCGGTACCGTTGCAGCTGTTTCCCGGCGAGGCAAGCACGACCATTCATGACCTGTATCTGGCATTCCTGATGACCTCGCTGCTGAACAGCGGCAACCTGACTTCCCGCCAGATCCACCTCGCCTATCAACTGGCGCTGATGCTGTCCAACCGCATGACGCTGTCCCGCGACCTGTCCGGGGAGAGCAGTTTTATCGTCAATATCCAGCATGCGGCGCCGCCTAGCCGTGCGCACAATGTGCCGCAACTGCAGGGCATACGCGTCTGGTCCACCACGGAGCTGGTGGACCAGATCAATGCCTGGCTGGCGGTGTATGACGGCGGCAGCACGCCGCAGGCGTTGCGCGAGCGGTTCAGTCGGGGCGTTGATCCGGGCCTGCTGCGCTTCCTGGTGCGGGAGTGGGCGGTCAAGCCGTTCCGCTTCGAGCGCGCGGAGCGGGTGCCGGTGGTCAGCAAGCAGCTGGAGGTTGGCCGCACGCTGAGCGGGGTGCACCGGCTGGTACGCGAGTACGAGGAATTCCTGGCGCAGGGCGATCGTCAGGAAAGTCAGCCGGTCAGCGTCGAGGCGGTGGCCGAAATCCGCATCTACGGTTTCCTGACCGGTCGCCGTCGTGAAAAAAGCGTGGCCCAGGACGAGGTGGTCAAGATCGCCACCGGCACCGAGCTGCAGCTGTGGGATATCGAGAACCGGAGCGATAGCGGTCTGGGGGTGTCCTTGCGGGCGGCGGGCGCGGAGTGGCTGTCGCTGGGGGCGCTGCTGGCGACGCGGGAGGCCGGGCAGCTGGCGTGGAACCTGAGCATCGTGCGCCGCATCAAGCGCGACGACCAGGAGCGCATATACCTCGGTTTGCAGCTGCTGAGCTCGCGGCCGGTGGCAGCGTACACCAAGGCGGAGAACGGCCGCAATGCCGACCCGACCCTGCCGGCCGGCATGGTGTGGAATCAGGGCGAGATCGCGCTGTTTGCCTCGGCGATGAAGGGCGGCGTGAAGTGCAACACGCTGCTGATCCCGCTGTTCAGCTACGCGCACGGCAAGAAGCTGCAGATGTTTGCCAAAAACAAGGGCTTCCTGGTGTCGCTGGGACGGGTGCTGGAAAAGGGCGCCGACTGGTGCCAGGTGGAGATCGAGCTGGTCCGGCAGCTGTAGCGGTCGCCGCCACGTAAAAAAAGCCACGATGCGGATCGTGGCTTTTTTCATTCTGGATCGTGCCGTTTCAGCGCAGGTCCTTAAGCACGCCATAGATGGCGCTCAGGCTGGCTTCGCCCAGACGCAGGCTGCGCTGACCGTTCCAACCGAAGTCGTCGTCCGGCAGGTTGTCGTTGTCCTTGAACGGCATTTCCAGGGTGTAGGCCAGGCAGTTGAACTGGTTGCCGACCCAGGCGGTTGCCATCGCAAGGTTGGCCGCACCCGGGGCGTCCTTGTCGTAGCCGTGCTCGTCCTGGAAGTCGGGCGATGCCACGCGCAGCTGCTGCTTGAACGCGGTTTCCAGCGCCGCGATGCGCTCGTTGTAATTGGGCACGCCTTCGGTGCCGGCGACAAACACGTACGGAATCGCCTCGTCGCCGTGGATGTCGAGGAACAGGTCGACGCCGGTTTCCAGCATCTTGTTGCGGACATGAAACACTTCCGGGCTGGTTTCCGGGCTCGGGTTCAGCCACTCGCGGTTCAGGTTGGCGCCGGCGGCGTTGGTGCGCAGGTTGCCGAGAATGGCGCCGTCCGGATTCATGTTCGGCACCACGTAGAAGGTGGCCCGGTCCAGCAGCGCGCGCGAAGTCGGATCCTGGGTGTCGAGCAGGCGGGTGAGCAGGCCTTCGACAAACCATTCCGCCATCGTTTCGCCGGGGTGCTGGCGGGCGATGACCCAGATCTTGAGGTCGGACTCGACCTCGTGGCCGATGGTCAGCAGGTTGATGTCGCGCTGCTGCACCGTCGAACCGAGGTCGGACACCTGGCTCAGGCCGGAGCTTTGCGCCATGCCGATCAGGTTCAGGTGCTGCTCGTGCGAGTACGGCTCGAAGTAGGCGTAGTAGATGCTGCCGGCCAGCGGCACGTGCTCGATCACCAGCTCGTCGCCGTCCAGGTAGGTCGGCACGCGGAACCAGTTGACGCGATCGTAGGACGCCACCGCCTGGTAGTCTTCCCAACCCTTGGGGTAGGCGGTGTCCTTGATGTTGAGGAAGCGCAGCTTGCACGGCTCGTAGGCGGCGCCCTGCAGCCGGAAGTAAAACCATTGGGCAAAATCGGAGGCATTATCTTTGCGGATGCGAAGCTGGATGTCTTCAAAGCTATTGAGCGCGATAACCTCGATACTGCCGGCGTCGAAATTGCTGCTGATTTTCATGCTGCGGTATGTCCGTCTGTTACTGTTAGCCGCTTATTGTAGCGTGTTGTGCTGCCGGCGGCACGCTTGCCGCGGCCGTGCTGCACCATAAAAAAACCTGCCACGGGCTAGCGGTGGCAGGTTGTGCTGGCCATTGCGTCGCAATGGCGTATATCAGGCTGCGGACGAGCGCTTGGCGGCAGTTTTCACGGCGTCCACGGTGGCGCTGTTGGCGGCCTTGACGCTGGAGTCGGCGAACTCGGCCACTTGCTGCGCGGCCTTGGTCATCGAGTTGATGGCGGCGGCACCGGCGGCGATGCCGGATTTCAGCGCGTTGACGGCGGTTTCGGAGCCGGCTGGTGCGTTCTTGCTCAGCAGGTCGATGTTGCTGATCACCGACTTGTTCAGCTCGTTGAAGTTGCTTTCCGCAATCTTGCCCAGTTCGGCCTGGGTTTCGGACACGATGTCGTACACGCTGCGCGAGTTGGCGACAGCCTGTTCCAGATTCTGGGTGGCCAGCTTGTTCAGGCGGGTCAGGGCTTCCTGTGGGGTTTTCAGGCTGCTCAGTTCGCGGGTCAGCTTGACGTTTTCTTCCAGCGACTGCTTGGACAGCTCGAAATTGAGCTTGACCAGGCGTTCGGTGCTGTCCAGGGAGATTTGTGCGGCGCGGAACAGTGCCTCGAAACCATTCAGGGACAGTTTGCTCAGTTGTTCGGTTGGATTGATCATTTGGGATACCCTCACTCGCTGTTGATGTAACTCGGTTTGGTCCGGTGTGTTGTCATTGTTGTTGTACTTTTTTTGTCGCATCATACCGGCCTGTTGCGCTGCACAATGACAACACGATGGTAGCGTAACTTCGAAATCGGCGCCTAGAAGTTTTGCTCTACCGTGTTGCATTTATGATAATGTGGCGCCACACAACAGATAAAATAGGCTGGGAGTGTTACATGAGTGTTGAAAAGCGGGTCATCAAGAAGTACCCCAATCGCCGTTTGTACGATACCGCCACCAGTTCCTACATCACACTGGGCGATGTGAAGCAGCTGGTGCTGGACAATGTGGATATCCAGGTTGTTGACGCCAAGAGTCACGACGACATCACGCGCGGCGTGCTGTTGCAGATCATCCTGGAAGAGGAGAGTGGCGGCTCGCCGATGTTCAGCTACGAAGTGCTGACCCAGTTCATCCGTTTCTACGGTCAGGCGATGCAGGGCATGATGGGGCCGTTCCTGGAGAAAAACCTGCAGCTGTTCACCCAGCTGCAGTCGCGCATGCAGGAGCAGGCCAAGACCATCTACGGCGACAACCCGATGGTGAACGCCAAGATGTGGGGAGACTTCCTGAACTTCCAGGGCCCGGCGATGCAGAACATGATGACCAGCTACCTGGACCAGAGCACCAATATGTTCCTCGACATGCAGAACCGCATGCAGGAGCAGGCGCGCACCATGTTCAGCGGTTTCGGCTTCCCGGCCTACCCGCCCAGCCGCGACGACGACAAGAACCCGCCGAAGTAGTTTTTTTCCCGCGCGGTTTTTTCTATAATGTGCAGTTCACAGCCGGACGTTGATGCAACGTCCGGCTTTCTGTATTGAATTTCTTCAAGGTTGTGTCCCATGTCGCACGTTGCACCAAAAGTAGGGTTTATCAGTCTGGGCTGTCCGAAGGCGGCCAGCGATTCCGAGCAGATCCTCACCCGCCTGCGCGCCGAAGGTTACGAGATCTCCGGTACCTATGACGGTGCCGACCTGGTGGTGGTCAACACCTGTGGCTTCATCGACGCGGCGGTGCAGGAATCGCTGGATGCCATCGGCGAGGCGCTGACCGAAAACGGCAAGGTGATCGTCACCGGCTGTCTCGGCGCCAAGGGCGACGTGATCCGCGACAACCACCCGTCGGTGCTGGCCGTCACCGGCCCGCACGCCACCGACGAGGTGATGGGGCACGTGCACAATCACCTGCCGAAGCCGCACGACCCGTTCGTCGACCTGGTGCCGGACATCGGCGTGCGCCTGACGCCGAAACACTACGCCTACCTGAAGATTTCCGAAGGCTGCAACCATCGCTGCACCTTCTGCATCATCCCGTCGATGCGCGGCGACCTCGACAGCCGCCCGATCCAGAACGTGCTGGCGGAAGCCGAGAACCTGGCGAAGGCCGGTGTCAAGGAGCTGCTGATCATCTCGCAGGACACCTCCGCCTACGGCGTGGACGTCAAGTACAAGCTGGGCTTCCACAACGGCCGTCCGGTGAAGACGCGGATGACCGAGCTGTGCGAGGAACTGGGCAAGCACGGCATCTGGGTGCGCCTGCACTACGTCTACCCGTACCCGCACGTCGACGAAGTGATTCCGCTGATGCGCGACGGCAAGATCCTGCCCTACCTGGACATCCCGTTCCAGCACGCCAGCCAGAAAATCCTGAAGCTGATGAAGCGTCCGGCCAACAGCGACAACGTGCTCGGCCGCATCAAGAAGTGGCGCGAGATCTGCCCGCAGCTGGTGATCCGTTCCACCTTCATCGTCGGCTTCCCCGGCGAGACCGAAGAAGACTTCGAGGAGCTGCTGGCCTTCATCCGCGAGGCGCAGCTGGATCGCGTCGGCTGTTTCACCTACTCGCCGGTAGAGGGCGCGGCCGCCAACGAGCTGCCGGACCCGGTGCCGGACGAGGTGAAGGAGGCGCGCAAGGAGCGCTTCATGGCGGTACAGGCCGAGATCAGCGCCGCAAGGTTGGCCGCACGCATCGGCCAGCACCTGCAGGTACTGGTCGACGAGATCGACGAGGAGGGCACCGCGGTGTGCCGCAGCTACGCCGATGCGCCGGAGATCGACGGCCTGGTGTTCGTTGAGGACGCGGCCGGCCTGGCGGTCGGTGATTTCGTCGAGGTCGAGATCGTCGATGCCAGCGAGCACGACCTGTGGGGCGAGCGCGTGTAAACGCCACCCGATGGAAGCCAACGCGGCGCAAGGTGCAGACCTTGCGCCGTTTTTCATGCCTGCTCAGTTTTTTTGAACATGGGCTGCAGATTTTTGTGCTTTTTTATCGAATGGCCGGTTTGTATAGTGTTTCCATCAACCCCTGACCAGGAGCCTCTCCATGACCGAACTGCAATGGCAATCACGAACCGTCGAACAGCAAGTGGTCGGCATGCCGACTTCGGACGGTGCCGGCGTCAAGCTGACGCGCGTACTGACGCAAAACCTGCAGCGGCGGCTGGACCCGTTCCTGATGCTGGACGAGTTCCGCTCGGACAATCCGGGCGACTACATCGCCGGCTTCCCGTCGCATCCGCACCGCGGTTTCGAGACGGTGACCTACATGCTGGCCGGGCGCATGCGCCACCGTGACAGCGGCAACAACGAGGGCCTGCTCGGGCCGGGCGGCGTGCAGTGGATGACCGCCGGCCGCGGCGTGATCCACTCCGAGATGCCGGAGCAGGAGGACGGGCTGATGCACGGCTTCCAGCTGTGGATCAACCTGCCGGCGGCGCGCAAGATGATCCCGGCCGCCTATCGCGACATCCCTGCGGCGGAGATTCCGCTGCTGCAGGAGGCGGACGGCGTGGCGGTGAAGGTGATCGCCGGCCAGTACCGTGAGCAGGCGGGCGCGATCCGGCAGCCGGATACCGAGCCGCTGTACCTCGACCTGCAACTGCCGGCGGGCGGCACGCGCGACATCGACATCGCCGCCGGCCACAACGCCTTTGTCTACGTCTACCACGGCAGCGTCAGCATCGAGGGCGTCAGCGTGCCGCAGCAACGCATGGCGATACTCGGCAACAGCGGCGACGGCGTGCGCCTGCACAGCGACGACGGTGCCAGCGTGCTGGTGCTGTCCGGACAGCCGCTGCGGGAGCCGATCGCCCAGTACGGCCCGTTCGTGATGAACACGCGCGCCGAGCTGGAGCAGGCGTTTGCCGACTACCAGCAGGGCCGTCTGGCTTGATGCAGCACAAGGTTGGCCGCAGGCGTTGCGGCCAACCTTTTGCAACTTTTCCCATTCGATTGACGTGGAGTTTTCCCCATGAGTGCCATCAGCCAGCGTATTGAACCGCGCCAGCAGGACATCGGCTTTGTCGTGCGGCGCCTGTTGCCGGTGCGCGGTATGCGCAGCGTCGGACCGTTCGTGTTTCTCGACCACATGGGGCCGGCGTATTTCGTTGCCGCCGGCACCAGCGGCGACGTGCGCCCGCACCCGCACATCGGACTTGCCACCGTCACCTACCTCAGCCAGGGCGCGATGATGCACCGCGACAGCCTGGGCACGGTGCAGCGCATCGAGCCGGGCGCCATCAATCTGATGGTGGCCGGACGCGGTATCGTCCATTCCGAGCGCATTCCGGCCGACATCCGTGCCGCCGGCGTGGCGGTGGAGGGCTTGCAGATGTGGCTGGCGTTGCCGCAGGCGCAGGAGCGCTGCGCGCCGGCGTTCTATCACTATCCGGCCGCCGCGCTGCCGCAGCGCGACTTCGAGCGCGGCAGCGTGCAGCTGCTGATTGGCGCCGCCTTCGGCATGGTGTCGCCGGTGAAAACCTTTGCCCCGACGCTGTACGCCGCCTGGCAGTTGCAGGGCGGCGGCGTGCTGTCGCTGCCGCAGGACGTGGCCGAGCGCGCGCTGTACCTGATCGAGGGCGAGGTACTGGTCGACGGTGAAGTGATCCGTGCCGGCGAACTGGTGGTATTGTCCGACAGCGCGCGCGAATTGCGCGCCAGCGCCTGCGTGCAGGGAGTGATCTTCGGCGGCGCGCCGCTGGACGGGCCGCGCTATCTGGACTGGAACTTCGTCGCCAGCGACAAGTCCCTGCTGGCGGTGGCGCGGGACGACTGGCAGGCCGGCCGCTTTGCCATGGTGCCGGGCGAGAGCGAGTTCATCCCGCTGCCGGCGTGAGCGGCGGGTGTGGTGACGGTGAGCGGCGGATCAGGCTTTTGTCATGAACTGGCGGGTTTTGCGTGAAGGAATAACCCTGCTTGTGGTAAGATTATTTACTATTAATCATTATCAAATGACGGCGTTCAGTATAAACAGCTGCTGCACCGTCTAACGAAAGTCTGGAGCTGATTGCGTGTCGTTTTCCCGATCCGTCGAGTCCATCCTGTCACGCCAGGTGCTGAGCTGCCTGCCCACCGCCACGGTGAGCGAGGCGGCTTTTGCCATGTGTCGCGAGCGCTGCGGCGCCATCATCGTGATGGACGAGGGCGGGCAGCCGATCGGGGTGTGGACCGAGAGCGACGCGGTGCGACTGGACCTGCTGCAGCCTGACGTGGCCGCGACGCCGGTGGCGGCGGTGATGTCGTCGCCGGTACGCACCATTGCCGCCAATGCCACCATCCAGGAAGTCACCGCGCTGCTGCACAAGCAGCGCATGCGCCATCTGGTGGTGACCGAGCCGGGCTGCGACCGCGTGATGGGCGTGGTGTCGACCACCGACATCGTCATCAACCAGGAGGCCGAGTTCTTCCTGCGCCTGAAACGACTGGACGCGATGGTGCACGTGCCGCTGGCCACCATCGCCGCCAGCGCCGATATCGGGGCGGCCACCCGGCTGATGCGCGAGCACAAGGCCGAGGCGCTGGGCGTGACCTACGCCGACGGCAGCTGGGGCATTCTCACCCAGCGCGACATGCTGCAGCACCTGGCGCAGCCGCGCGGCGGCCTGACGGTGGCCGATCTAGCCAGCCATCCGCTGCGCACGGTGCCGGTGCACATGACGCTGCTGGCGGCGCGCAAGGTGCTGCTGGAGCACCAGCTGCGCCATCTCGGCGTCACCGACGGCAGCGGCCAGCTGCTGACCATCATCGGCATGTCCGACATCCTCGCCACCATAGAGCAGGAATTCCTCGCCGAGCTGCACCACGCGCTGCGCGAGCGCGACGAGGCGCTGCTGCGCTCGCGGCAGAGCCTGCTGATGGCGGACAAGGTGTTCGAGTCGACGATGGAGGGCATCGTCATCACCGACAGCAAGGGGCTGATCCAGTCGGTCAACCCGGCGTTTTCCCGCATCACCGGCTACTCGCGCGACGAGGCGATCGGCCAGACCCCGGCCCTGCTCAAGTCCGGGCGCCAGTCGGCCGATTTCTACGAGCACATGTGGCGGCAGCTGAAGAGCGACGGCTTCTGGCAGGGCGAGGTGGTCAACCGCCGCAAGAACGGCCTGCTCTATACCGAACACCTGACCATCACCGCCATCGGCGACGATCAGGGCGTGACCCAGCACTACGTCGCGGTATTCGCCGACATCACCCAGCGCAAGCAGGCGGAGGAGCGGCTGCACTTCCTCGCCAACCACGACGCACTGACCGGGCTGCCCAACCGCACCCTGTTTGCGGAAAAGCTGCAGGCTGCGGTGGAGCTGGCGCGCGAGCAGCAGCAGCGCTTCGCGCTGATGTTCATCGATCTGGACCGCTTCAAGCTGATCAACGACACGCTGGGACACCAGGCCGGCGACGAGCTGCTGGTGAAAATCTCGCAGCGGCTGCAGGAAGAGGCGCCGGGCAGCAGCACCGTGGCGCGCCTGGCCGGTGACGAGTTCACCATCCTGCTGCCCAATACCGGCAGCCTGACCACGCTGGCCAGCATGGCGCAGGACATGCTGGACGGTATCACCGGCGAGCTGGTGCTGGGCGGCAACAGCAAGGTGTTTGTCTCCGCCAGCCTCGGCATCGCGGTGTTTCCCGACGACGGCCGCACCGCCGACAGCCTGCTGGTCAACGCCGATGCCGCGATGTACCGCGCCAAGAACCGCGGCAAGAACACCTTCCAGTTCTACACCGCCGACATGAATGCCAGCGCCATGGCGCGGCTGAAGCTGGAGTACAGCCTGCACCGCGCACTGATCAAGGACGAGTTCCAGGTCTGGTACCAGCCCAAGGTCGATCTCGCCAGCGGCGCGCTGGTGGGCATGGAGGCGCTGATCCGCTGGCAGCATCCGGAGATGGGTTTTGTGCCGCCGGTGGAGTTCATCCCGGTGGCCGAGGAGTGTGCGCTGATCGTGCCGATCGGCGCCTGGGTGCTGCAGGAAGCCTGCCGCCAGGCCAAGCTGTGGGCCGACCGTTGCGGCTTTGGCGGCCGGGTGGCGGTCAACCTGTCCGGTCGCCAGATCAAGTTCGGCAACATCGTGGAAACGGTGGCGCAGGTGCTGCAGCAGACCGGCCTGCCGCCGTCGCAGCTGGAGCTGGAGATCACCGAAAGCACAGCGATGGACAGCGACGGCGAGGTGATGAAAGCGCTGGAAGGGCTGCGCGCGATGGGCATCACGCTGGCGATCGACGATTTCGGCACCGGCTATTCCTCGCTGGCCTACCTCAAGCGCCTGCCGGTGCAGGTGCTGAAGATCGACCGCTCCTTCATCAAGGACCTGGATCGCGACAAGGACGATGCCGCCATCGCCTCGGCGGTGATCTCGCTGGGCCGCAGCCTGGGGCTGTCCATCGTGGCCGAGGGCGTGGAAACGCCGGCCCACCGCGCGTTCCTGATCGAGCAGGGCTGTCACCAGGCGCAGGGCTACCTGTTCGGCAAGCCGCAGACCGCCGCCGATTTCCAGCACCTGCTGTGCTGACCGTCCCCGGCTGATGCCGGAGCCGGACGCAAAAAAGCCGACGCGACGCGTCGGCTTTTGCTGCAAGGTTGGCCGCAACGCTTGCGGCCAACCTTGTGCTCGACGTCAGGCGCCGATCTTGTCCTTGCCGCCCATGTACGGGCGCAGTACCGCCGGAATGGTGACCGAGCCGTCGGCGTTCTGGTAGTTCTCCAGCACCGCCACCAGCGTGCGGCCCACCGCCAGGCCGGAGCCGTTCAGCGTGTGCACGTAGCGGTTCTTGCCGTCGGCGTCCTTGAAGCGCGCCATCATGCGACGCGCCTGGAAGTCGCCCATGTTCGAGCAGGAGCTGATCTCGCGATAGGTGTTCTGCGCCGGCAGCCACACTTCCAGGTCGTAGGTCTTGTGCGAGCCGAAGCCCATGTCGCCCGTGCACAGCGTCACCACGCGGTACGGCAGCTCCAGCGCCTGCAGGATCACCTCGGCGTGGCCGACCATCTCTTCCAGTGCGGCGAAGGAGTGGTCCGGATGCGCGATCTGCACCATCTCCACCTTGTCGAACTGGTGCTGGCGGATCAGGCCGCGGGTGTCGCGACCGTAGGCGCCGGCTTCGGAGCGGAAGCACGGCGAGTGGGCGGTGAACTTCAGCGGCAGTTCGTCGTGCTTCAGCACCGACTCGCGCACCATATTGGTCATGGTGATTTCCGAGGTGGAAATCAGGTACTGCGCCTGGGCGGCTGCCTCGCCACCGCGCTCGACGCGGAACATGTCCTCGGCGAATTTCGGCAGCTGGCCGGTGCCGTACAGCACGTCGCTGTTGACGATGTACGGGGTGTAGGTCTCGCTGTAGCCGTGCTTGTCGGTGTGGGTGTTCAGCATGAACTGCGCCAGCGCACGGTGCAGCTGCGCGATCTGGCCGCGCAGCACGGTAAAGCGGGCGCCGGACAGCTTGGCGCCGGTCTCGAAGTCGAGGCCCAGCGGGCTGCCGATATCGACGTGATCCTTCACTTCGAAGTCGAATTCGCGCGGCGTGCCCCAGCGGCGGGCTTCCACGTTGCCCGACTCGTCGGCGCCGGCCGGCACCGATTCGTGCGGCAGGTTGGGGATGGTCAGCAGCCAGTTGTCGAGGTGGCTCTGCACCGCGGCGAAGGCGTCCTCGGCGGCTTTCAGCTCGTCACCCAGGGTGGCGACCTGCGCCATGATGGCGGACACGTCCTCGCCATTCTTCTTGGCGATGCCGATCTGCTTGGAGGTGCTGTTGCGCTGCGACTGCAGCTCCTGCATGCGGGTTTGCAGGGACTTGCGTTCGGCTTCCAGGCGGTTGAAAGCGTCTACTTCCAGTGTGTAACCACGGGCGGCCAGGCGGGCCGCCACTTCATCGATATTGCTGCGCAGCAGTTGAATGTCCAGCATGTTTCAGTCCTGTTTCTTTATATTGGCTTGTTCATCCAGCTGGCGTAAAAACGCCAGCTTGTCGGCAATCTTGCCCTCCAGCCCGCGCGGCACCGGCTCATACCAGCGCACGTCTTCCAGGCCTTCCGGCATATAGGTTTCGCCCGCCGCATAGGCGTGCGGCTCGTCGTGGGCGTAGCGGTAGTCGTGGCCGTAGCCCAGCTCTTTCATCAGCCGGGTCGGCGCATTACGCAAGTGTACTGGCACCGGGCGCGAGTTGTCGCCTGCCACGAAGGCGCGGGCGGCATTATACGCCTTGTAGCCGGCATTGCTCTTGGCGGCGATGGCGAGATAGATCACCGCCTGTCCCAGCGCCAGCTCGCCCTCCGGGCTGCCCAGCCGCTCGTAGGTGAGGGCGGCGTCGTTCGCGATCTGCATCGCGCGCGGATCGGCGAGGCCGATGTCTTCCCACGCCATGCGCACGATGCGTCGCGCCAGGTAGCGCGGGTCGGCGCCGCCGTCCAGCATGCGGGCGAGCCAGTACAGCGCGGCGTCGGGATTGGAGCCGCGCACCGACTTGTGCAGCGCGGAGATCTGGTCGTAGAACGCGTCGCCGCCCTTGTCGAAGCGGCGCGCGTTGACGCTGAGCACCTCGCCGAGGAAGGCGCTGTCGATGCGGCCAACCTTGCGCGCCAGCGCCGCGGTGCGGGTCTGCTCCAGCAGGTTGAGGAAACGGCGTGCGTCGCCGTCGGCGTAGCCGGCCAGCGCGTCGCGGGCGCCGTCGTCAAATGTCAGTCCGTCCAGTGCGCCGCTCGCCTCGGCACGCTTGAACAGCGCCAGCAGCTCGTCCTTGTTCAAGGATTGCAGCACGTACACCTGCGCCCGCGACAGCAGCGCGGCGTTGACCTCGAAGGACGGGTTTTCGGTGGTGGCGCCGATGAAGGTGAGCAGCCCGGATTCGACGAAGGGCAGGAAGGCGTCCTGCTGGCTCTTGTTGAAGCGGTGCACCTCGTCGACGAACAGGATGGTGCGGCGGCCGCTGCGCTGCAGCGTGGCGTGCGCGCGTTCCACCGCCTCGCGGATGTCCTTGACGCCGGACAGCACCGCCGACAGCGGGATGAAGTCGGCGTCGAAGGCGCCGGCGAGGATGCGCGCCAGCGTGGTCTTGCCGACGCCGGGCGGCCCCCACAGGATCATCGAGTGCGGCACCTGCGCCTCGATCGCCATGCGCAGCGGCTTGCCGGGGCCGATCAGGTGTTGCTGGCCGATGACGTCGTCGAGCGAACTCGGGCGCAGCGCTTCGGCCAGCGGCTTGTGGGGTTCTTTGGCAAACAGGTCGTTCATGCGCTGATTTTACGTGCAAACCGGTATTTGTGCCGCGCCGATCGCGTGGCCATGCACGCAGCTGGCATGGCGGCCGGCAAGCAGTGCTAGAATCCGGCGACCGTCCCCCCACCCTGCGAGTTTTCCGGCCATGACCCCGATGTTGTCCCTGTTTGTGAGCAAGTACCTGTTCGTGCTGGCGGCGCTGCTGCCCATCATCAATCCGCCCGGGCTGGTGCCGTTCTTCATCTCGCTGACCTCGCACAACAGCAATGCGCAGCGCGCCTTCCTGGCGCGGCGGATCGCGATCTACTGCTTCCTGTTGCTGCTGGGCAGCATGTATATCGGCGGCGTGGTGCTGGAATTCTTCGGCGTGTCGCTGCCGGTGGTGCAGGTGTCCGGCGGCCTGCTGATCACCATCGCCGCCTGGCGCATGCTCAACGACGCGCCGGCGGAGGCGTCGCCGCAGCTGGCGCAGGGCGAGCACCGTGAGGCGCTGAAGCAGCGCGCCTTCTATCCGCTGACCTTTCCGCTGACGGTGGGGCCGGGCTCGATCTCGGTGGCGATCACCATCGGCGCCTCGCTGACCGGCACCGGTTCCGCGCTGGCGCGCTACACCATCGCGCCGGTGGCGAGCCTGGCGGCGGTGGCCACCATTTGCCTCGCGATCTGGGTGTGCCTGCGCAATGCCGACAAGCTGTTCCGCTATCTGGGGCAGACCGGTTCGGTGGTGTTCCTGCGCCTGACCGCCTTCATCCTGCTGTGCCTGGGGGTGCAGATCATCTGGATGGGGCTCAGCGGCCTGCTGGAGCCGCTGCTGGCGGTGCGGCGCTAAAGCTTGGCCGCAAGCGGATGACAGGGCGCGCTACGGCGCGCTTTTTGCTGTGCGCGTGCGCAAGACCTCGCGCAGCTTCATGACCAGGATCACCGACGACAGCAGCATCGACAGCGCGTTGGCCAGCACCACCGGCAGCGCCGCGATGGAGAGGCCGTACAGCAGCCAGGTGCCGGTGCCGCACACCAACATCAGGTACATCGACAATGAAATACTGTGCGTGTCGCGGGTGCGCAGGGTGTGTAGCACCTGCGGCAAGAGGCTGCCGGTGGTGAGCAGGGCGGCGAGATAGCCAAGTTGCGTGGTGTCCATGGCGTGCTACCGGAGAGGTCAGACGGTGAGTGAAGGCTGCCGTCCATTCTGCGGCAGCGGCCGTTGGAAGCGAAGCGCCATATCACCATAGCATATCCGGAACAGGCTGTTCTGTTGCGGCACCGGCAGCAAGGCGTACAATGCGCGGCTTGCCTCGTCCGGAATGCTATTGATGTTGACTTTGTCGTTTTTGTGCGCGTTTGCGTTTCTTGCCGGTCTGATCGACGCCGCCGTCGGCGGTGGCGGCCTGATCCAGATCCCGGCGCTGTTCAATGCGCTGCCGAATGCCTCGGTGCCGGCGCTGTTCGGGACCAACAAGATGGCCTCGGCGATGGGCACGCTGTCGGCGGCCCGTTCCTACCTGCGTCAGGTCACCATCCCGTGGCGGCTGGTACTGCCGGCGGCGGCGGCGGCGTTCGTGATGTCGTTCGCCGGCGCGGCGGCGGTGAGCCTGATCCCGGCGACGGTGATGCGGCCGCTGGTGCTGGTGCTGCTGATCGTGATGGCGGTGTACACCTTCCGCAAGAAGACCCTCGGCGCGGTGCATGCGCCGGTGGCGATCGGCCGCCGCGAGCTGGTGGTCGGCCTGCTGATCGGCGGCGCCATCGGCTTTTACGACGGCCTGTTCGGGCCGGGCACCGGCAGCTTCCTGATGTTCTTGTTCGTGCGCTTTTTCGCCTTCGACTTCCTGCACGCCTCGGCCTCGGCCAAGGTGGTCAACCTGTCGACCAATATCGCGGCGCTGAGCTTCTTCATCCCGACCGGCAACGTGCTGTTCGGCTACGCGCTGCCGATGGCGGTGTGCAATGTCGCCGGCGCCATGGTCGGCTCGCACATCGCGATGCGCAAGGGCGCCGGCTTCGTGCGCATCCTGTTCCTGCTGCTGGTCAGCGTGCTGATCCTGAAGCTGGCCTACGACATGCTGAAGTAAGCGCCGCGAACAAAACCTCGCAGCGCACCTGAGCCAAGGCGCGCCGACGCAGACAGTACAAGTCGTACGGCAAGGCGGCGCAACGCAGGAGCAGGGGTTTTGTTAGTGGCGCTAAGCGGTCAGCGCGTTGCGGCCAACTGTTGCAGACAGGCCGGGCACAGGCAGTCGCCGCCGCTGTCGGCGCTGGCCAGCGGCGGCAGGGCCATGCACCAGCAGCCCCCCTTGTCGCCGCCTGTGCCGCAGTGGAAAGGTTGGCCGCAACGGCCGCAGTTCAGTTCGCGCAGCGGCAAGGGCTGGCGCAGGCTGGCGATGCGCTGCAACGCCGCCTGTTTCTCCGCCTTGCTGGCCGAGCCCCAGCCGCTGATCTCCGCCAGCGTGCGCAGGCAGCCGGTGCAGTAGCGGCCGCTGGCATCGAGCCGGCATTGCTTGACGCAGGGCGAGGCGATGTCCTCAGTCATCGCCGTCGGTCCCCGCATCCCCAAACACGACATGCGCCAGCAGTAGTTGGCAGGCGTTGTCGCTGTGCAGCTGCAGCGTGCCGGCCTGCTCCCGCCATAGCAGGTCGAACGGCCGCAGCCTGTCGCTGACTTCGCCACCATTCACCGTCACCGCGTCGCCCTGTGCCAGGAACAGCAGCAGCGGGCCGTCGTGCGCCAGCGTCAGGCTGCCGTCGAGCGACAGCCGTTCGGCGCGGTGCCGGCAGCGGCTGCGGCGGGTCATGATGTTGAAGTCGCGCACCTTGCCGGCTAGGCGCCGGCTGCTGATCGGCCATTCGCCGGCAAAGTGCAGCAGCGGGCTGTCCGTTTGCAGCGTGGCCAGTGGCGCACCGTCGCGCTGCAACTGCAGGCCGCCGCCTTCCAGCAGCGTCAGGGTGCGGTCGATGCCGTCGAAGCGCGAGAACGGGCCGTCGCTGTCGACATCGGCGACGCTGACGCGCAGCGCAAAGTCGTCAAGGTTGGCCGCAGCGGGGCGGATCAGCAGCTGGCGGGTGATGCCGCCGCCGTTTTTCCACGGGCTGGGCGGGCAGTCGGCAAAGCGGACGATGTGCATGAGGGTCGGGGCCGGACAGGGAAAGCGCGATGGTAGCACGCGGCCGGTGCCGGTCGCAGCGGGCAGGGTGCCGGCGCGCAAGCCTGGCCGCAACCCCTGGCGGGCGGAATTGACACAAAGCTGCCCCGCTGGGACAGCCGGCGGCGCGCGGCCCGTAGCCATGGCCGCCGGCATGGCAGGATGTGCCGCCATGTCGCTTATCGGCGCAAGCCTGCGGCACAAACGTCAAGCTGCTTGCCGCAGCGCGGCGCGATGCCTCGTGATAGACTTCTGTGTCCGGATTTTGTCACCCTGTCTGCCGGCCGGTAGCGACCCGTATGCTGCCGGCAGCAAGTCATTCAACACTTTGGAGCCCCGCATGTCCTCTTCGATCTTCGCCGCCGTGGAAATGGCGCCGCGCGACCCGATTCTTGGCCTGAACGAAGCCTTCAACGCCGATACCCGTCCGACAAAAGTCAACCTGGGTGTCGGCGTTTATTACGACGACAACGGCAAGATCCCGCTGCTGGCCGCCGTGAAGGCCGCCGAAAAGGTGCGTCTGGAAGCGATGCCGCCGCGCGGCTACCAGCCGATCGAAGGCCCGGCCACCTACACCTTGGCGGTGCAGAACCTGCTGTTCGGCGCCGACAGCGCGCTGACCGCCGCCGGTCGCGTGGTGACCGCCGAAGCGCTGGGTGGTACCGGCGCCCTGAAGATCGGTGCCGACTTCCTGAAGCGCCTGAATGCTGACGCCAAGGTCTACATCAGCAACCCGTCGTGGGAAAACCACCGCGCGCTGTTCGAGTCCGCCGGCTTCACCGTTGAAAACTACCCGTACTACGACGAAGCGACCCGTGGCGTGAACTTCGAGGCGATGAAGGCCTTCCTGCTGGGCCTGGACGCTGGTTCCGTGATCGTGCTGCACGCCTGCTGCCACAACCCGACCGGCGCCGACCTGTCCGACGCCCAGTGGGCGGAAGTGGTGGACGCCTGCCGCAGCCGCGGTCTGGTGCCGTTCCTCGACATGGCCTACCAGGGCTTTGCCGACGGCATCGAGGCCGATGCGGTGGCGGTGCGCCTGTTCTCCGCCTCCGGCCTGCAGTTTTTCGTGTCCAGCTCCTTCTCCAAGAGCTTCTCGCTGTACGGCGAACGCGTCGGCGCGCTGTCCATCGTGACCGAGAGCAAGGAAGAGTCCGCGCGCGTGCTGTCGCAGCTCAAGCGCGTGATCCGTACCAACTACTCCAACCCGCCTATCCACGGCGGTGCGGTGGTGGCGGCGGTACTGTCCAGCCCGGAACTGCGCCAGCAGTGGGAAGACGAACTGGCAGGCATGCGCGATCGCATCCGCGCCATGCGCGTGGCACTGGTGGAAGCGATCCAGGCCCAGGGCGTGGCGCAGGACTTCAGCTTCGTGATCAAGCAGCGCGGCATGTTCTCCTACACCGGCCTGACCGTGGCCCAGGTCGAGCGCCTGAAGGAAGAGTTCGGCATCTACGCGGTGTCCACCGGCCGTATCTGCCTGGCGGCACTGAACAGCAAGAACATCGGCTACGTGGCCGAAGCGATTGCCAAGGTGGTCAAGGCCTGATCGATCCGGCCGGCTTCACCACGAAAAACCCCGCTGTCTGACAGCGGGGTTTTTTCATGGCCGTTGCGTGGCGGGGCTTACGGCTCCAGCCCGACGCGCAGCACCTCCAGCGGTGGCGCGCTGAGCGGGAACCAGCGCTTGTGGATGGCCTGGAAGCTGCCGTCACGCTTCATGTCGCGCAGCGCCTGCTCCCAGGCCAGCACCTGTTGCCGCGACGTGCCCCTAGAGAAGGCGAGGTACAGCGCCAGCGACTCCAGCGTCGCGATGCGCTCCACCGCGTTGTCGGCGATCCCCAGCCGCTGCAGCACCTGCGGCACCACGATATTGCCCTCCGCCCACAGCCGCACGCGGCCGGCCAGCAGCATCCTGGCCGAGTGCTGCGGGTCGGTGGTGGCGGTGACGTTGTAACCGTGCGTCCGCGCGGTGCTCTCGAAAATGCTGCCGCGATAGGCCGCGGTCGGCAACCGCCGCCGCACGTCGCCCATGTCGCGCAGCTGCTGCGCCTGTTCGCGCAGCGCGAACACGTCGGTGCTGGAGGTCGCCACCGGTCCCAGCAGCGTCATCTTGCCTTCGCGCTCGGCATTGCGGCCCACGGTAAACAGCAGCACGTCTGGTTCGCTCAGCAGGTGCTGGTAGGCGCGCGCCCACGGTTGTACCTGGATGGTGTCGCGGTTGCCGGTGCGCTTTTGCAGCGCCTGCACCACTTCCACCGCCATGCCGGCGGCGGCATCCTGCTTGTTGCGGAAGCTGAGCGGCGGCCAGTCTTCGGTGTAGATCGCCAGTGCGCGTCCCGGCTGGCTGTAGCCGGTCAGCAGCAGGAGCAGGACAAGGAAAGGGTATCGCATATGAATATCCCGACGGACTGGGCCGCCAGTTTACTACAGCCGGCGATGGCGTCGCGGGGCGTGCCAAAAAAACAAGGTTGGCCGCAGTGTTGCGGCCAACCTTGTTCGGCAGGGAGGGGGCGGGCTTACAGCGCGCGGGTGTGCTGCTGCAGCCAGGCCAGCGCCACGCCGTCCAGCTGAGGTGCTAGCCGTTCGCGCACGTGGCGGTGGTAGTCGTTGAGCCAGTCGGTTTCCTCCTGGTTCAGCAGCGCGGGTTCGATGCAGCGCAGGTCGATCGGGCACAGCGTCAGCGTTTCGAACTTGAGGAAGTCGCCGAACGCGTTGCTGTCGGCGGCCACGTTCAGCAGCAGGTTCTCGATGCGCACGCCCCACTGGCCGGGGCGGTAGATGCCCGGCTCGTTGGAGGTGATCATGCCCGGTTGCATCGCCATGGTCGCTTCCGGCTGCGAGCGCGAGATGCTCTGCGGGCCTTCGTGCACGTTGAGGAAATAGCCGACACCGTGGCCGACGCCGTGGCCGAAGTCGATGCCGTGCTGCCAGATCGGCGCCCGCGCCAGCGCGTCCAGCATCGGCGACAGCGTGCCCTGCGGAAACTGCGCGCGCGACAGGGCGATCATACCCTTCAGCACCAGCGTGAAGTCGCGCTTCTGTTCGGCGCTGGGCTGGCCCACCGCCACCACGCGGGTGATGTCGGTGGTGCCGCCCAGGTACTGGCCGCCGGAGTCGATCAGCAGCAGGCCGTCGCCCTCGATCGCCGCGTGGTGTGCCGCGGTGGCGCGGTAGTGCGGCAGCGCGCCGTTGGCGTTGAAGCCGGCGATGGTGGCGAAGCTGGGCGACACGAAGCCGGGGCGGCGGGCGCGCGCGGCGGTGATCTGCTCGTCGATGGTCAGCTCGGTGATGGTCAGCTCGGTGATGGTCTCGCGGTTGACCGCGCCCTCGAACCAGGCAAAGAACTCGGCCAGCGCCACGCCGTCCTGCACCATGGTGTCGCGCACGTGCTGCGCCTCGGCCTCGCTCTTGCGCGACTTGAGCAGGGTGGAGGGGTTGATGGTCTCGACCACGGCAACGTTGGCCGCGATGGCCTCGCGCAGGCCGAGGGTGACGCGGCGGGGGTCCAGCAGCAGGCGGCTGTCCGCCGCCAGGGCCGCCAGCGCGACCTTGGCCTGACCGTAAGCGGCGACGGCGATGCCGTCTGCGGCCAACCTTTGCGCCAGCGCGGTGTCGATCTTGCCGTCGCCGACGAACAGGGTGCCGCCGCTGCCGTCCAGCAGCAGGTGGCTGACGAACACCGGGTTGTAACTGACGTCGCTGCCGCGCAGGTTCAGCAGCCAGGCGATGTCGTCCAGCGTGGAGAGGAAGTGGTGGCTGGCGCCGTGCTGCCGCATCGCGTCGCGCACCGCGGCCAGCTTGTCGGCGCGGCTGGTGGCGGCGTAGGGCGGCAGGTGTTCGTACACCGGCTGGCCCGGCAGCGGCGAGCGATCCGGCCACACCGCCTGCAGCAGGTCGTCACTGCGCAGCGTGATGCCGGCGGCGAGGAGTTTGTCCTGCAGCGCGCGGGCGCTGGCCAGGGCCAGCACGTCGCCGTCTACCGCCAGCACGTCGCCGGCACCAAGGTTGGCCGCAAGCCAGTCCAGGTGCAGCGGCTGGGCCACGGTCTGGATCTTCATCAGTGCGATGCCGCTGCCGGCCAGCTCCTGTTCCGCCTGCACCCAGTAGCGGCTGTCGGCCCACAGGCCGGCAAAATCGGCGGTGACGATCAGGGTGCCGACCGAGCCGTGAAAGCCGGACAGCCAGCGCCGGCCCTGCCAGTGGGGCGGCAGGTACTCGGACAGGTGTGGATCGGAGGACGGAATCAGGCAGGCGGCGATGCCTTGCTGCTGCATGTGGCGGCGCAGTGCGGCCAGGCGGGTCGGGATGGTGTGCGTCATCGTACTTCTCGGTGGGAGATTGTATGCATTCTGCGATGGCGGGGTGTTTTGTGCAAATTATTTTGCCAATTGGCGCAATAGTCTGTCTTTCTATAAATGAATAGGGCATGAAAAAAGCCGGAGCAGGCTCCGGCTTGGTTTTTCGGACTACAGGCTTACTTGCGTTCTACCGCCAGCGCCACGCCCATGCCGCCACCGATGCACAGTGTCGCCAGGCCTTTCTTGGCGTCGCGACGCTGCATTTCGTGCAGCAGGGTCACCAGCACGCGGCAGCCGGAAGCGCCGATCGGGTGACCCAGTGCAATGGCGCCACCGTTGACGTTAACCTTGTCCGCGCTCCAGCCCAGCTCTTTCGCCACGCCCAGTGCCTGTGCGGCGAAGGCTTCGTTGGCTTCCACCAGGTCGAGGTCTTCCACCTTCCAGCCGGCCTTGTCCAGCGCCTTGCGGGTGGCGGCTACCGGGCCGATGCCCATGATTTCCGGTGCGCAGCCGGTCAGCGCGTAGGACTTGATGGTGGCCAGCGGCGTCAGGCCCAGTTCGGCGGCCTTGGCGGCGGTCATCAGCATCACCGCGGCGGCGCCGTCGTTGATGCCGGAGGCGTTACCGGCGGTCACGGAACCGTCTTTCTTGAACGCCGGGCGCAGCTTGGCCAGGGTTTCGGTGGTGGTGCCCACCTTGATGTACTCGTCGCTGGCGAAGGCAACAGGGTCGCCCTTGCGCTGCGGTACCAGCACCGGCACGATCTCGTCGACGAACTTGCCGGCTTTCTGCGCGGCTTCGGCGCGGTTCTGCGAGGCCAGTGCCAGCGCATCCTGCTCGTCGCGGCTGATCTCGTACTTGGCGGCCACGTTTTCGGCGGTGATGCCCATGTGGTACTGGTTGTAGACATCGGTCAGGCCGTCGGCAACCATGGTGTCCACCAGCTGGGCGTTGCCCATGCGGAAGCCGTCACGCGAGCCCGGCAGGATGTGCGGCGACAGCGACATGCTTTCCTGGCCGCCGGCGATCACGATCTCGGCGTCGCCGTTGGCGATGGCCTGGGCACCCAGGTGCACGGCGCGCAGGCCGGAGCCGCATACCACGTTGAGGGTGGAGGCCGGGGTCGACACCGGCAGGCCGGCCTTGATCAGCGCCTGGCGCGCCGGGTTCTGGCCGGCGCCGGCGGTCAGCACCTGACCGAGGATCACTTCGCTCACCGCTTCCGGCTTCACGCCGGTCTTCTCCAGCAAACCCTTGATCACGGTTGCACCCAGCTCCGGAGCCGGGATTTTGGACAGCGAGCCACCAAAGCTGCCGACAGCGGTACGCAGGGCGGCAACGATCACGATATCTTGCATGAGAGTTTCTCCACGAGTGTGTTTGCTTGTTATTGGCTACAGTGCTGTTGTGCGACGCACAAGGGGCACTGTAGCACAATCCATGAGACGGGTTGTTTACTGCATGGCCGCCAGTTGCGGCATGGCCTTGGCCTGCACGTACAGACCCGGTGCCGGGCACAGCGGCGGCAATTCCTTGCTGCCCATCGCCTTCGGCGCGGCCACTTTCTTGCCGGACTGCGGCGCCAGCCAGCCGTCCCAGTCCTTCCACCAGCTGCCGGGCATGCTCTGTGCGGTTTCCAGCCAGGTGTCGGCGTCGGCGGCCAACGT
This sequence comes from Vogesella alkaliphila, assembly GCF_014652475.1. Lineage (GTDB taxonomy): Bacteria > Pseudomonadota > Gammaproteobacteria > Burkholderiales > Chromobacteriaceae > Vogesella > Vogesella alkaliphila. Next base: position 425,347 of record NZ_BMYW01000001.1, read on the forward strand.
GTCGTTGACCCAGTAGTTGCGCTTGTCCTTGGTCACCGGGTTGATGGAGCCGGCGATGTGGCCGGAGGCGCCGAGCACGAAGCGGCGCGAGGCGGCGCCTTCCAGGAACTTGACGCCGTCGAAGGCCGATTTCCACGGCACGATGTGGTCTTCACGCGCGGCGAAGATGTACACCGGCACCTTGATCTTGCGGATGTCGATCTTCACGCCGCACAGGGTGATGCTGTCCGGCTTGGTCAGCGCGTTGCGGTCGTAGTACTCGCGCAGGAAGAAGGTGTGCATCGGCATCGGCAGGTCCACCGCGTCGTTGTTCCAGTACAAGAGGTCGAACGGTGGCGGCGTTTTGCCCAGCAGGTAGTTGTTGACCACGTAGTTCCACACCAGGTCGTTGGCGCGCAGGCTGGCAAAGGTGCGGCCCAGCTCCTTGCCGCTGACGATGCCGCCGTTGCCGGCGGCCAGCTTGGCCTCGCGACCCTTGAAGAAGTTGTCATCGAGGAAGACCTTGATCTCGCCCGGATCGGTGTGGTCGATCAGCGAGGTCATGAAGGTGGCGGAATCGATGTAGTTCAGGCCGCGCGCTTCCATCACGCACAGAGCGGTGGTGAGGATCACGCCGCCGATGCAGAAGCCCAGCGCGTTCATGCTAGGCTGCTTGGTGATCTTGCGCACCGCTTCGGCGGCGGCGATCACGCCTTCCTCGATGTAGTTGTCCCACTGGTACAGCCTCATCTCCGGCGTCGCGGACTTCCAGCTGACCAGGAACACGCGGTAACCCTGGGCGACGAAGTGGCGCACCATGGAGTTGTCCGGCTGCAGGTCCATCAGGTAGTACTTGTTGACGCAGGGCGGCACGATCAGCAGCGGCTTTTCGTAGACTTCGCCGGTGGTCGGGGTGTACTGGATCAGCTCGATCAGCTCGTTGCGGAACACCACTTCGCCCGGGGTGCAGGCAATGTTCTTGCCGATCTCGAACTTGGTCTCGTCCGACATCGAGATGTGACCCTTCTGGATGTCTTCCATCATGTTCTTCATGCCTTCGACCAGGCTCTCGCCCTTGGTCTCGATGGCCTGCTTGATCACTTCCGGATTGGTCAGCATGAAGTTGGTCGGCGCCATGGCGTCGATGTACTGGCGGGTGACGAAGGCCAGTCGTTCCTTGTCTTCGCCTTCCAGATGGGTCTGGTCGGCGAGGTCGGTCATCCATTTCGAGGTCAGCAGGTAGCTTTGCTTGATGAAGCTGTAGAAGGGATGATCGTTCCATTCCGGTGCCGAGAAGCGGCGGTCAGTGCTGGCCGTCGGGGCAGCGGCGGCGCCGTTCTGGCCCAGGAACTGAATCCACAGGTTCATCTGCTGCTGGTACAGGCTGTTCTGCATCGCGATGAACTGGGTGGCGTTATTGACCATCTGGTTCCAGGCGCCGGCCATCGGGTTGGCGGCATCTTGCGGCGTCAGGCCGCTGCTCATGGAGTTGACGAACTGCTGCATCCACTTTTGATTGGCCTCGGACAGGTTGGCAAAAAAGCTGTCCAGCGGGTTGGGGGTTTCCTGGCTCATGGGTTCTCCTTCGAAAGTGGAAAGACGATCAGCACCATCCCGCCCTGCATGCAGGCTGTTTTCTTGCGGGTGCTGTCGGTAGTTGCTTACGACTGTACCACCGCTTTATGACAAAACACAGCGCCTTATTGTTGCAGCGCAGGAATATCGTTGCGGGCTCGCAAACGCCATGCCAGCGCATGGGCGATGGCCGTCGGGGCGGGGATGCGGATGATGGCGGCAGTATAACCTGCTTCATGCTTTTGGTATGTTGCGATGCATCAATTTCTGTCGGCGATGCCCGGATGCCGGTAGCGGTGACGGCGGCAAGGTTGCCCTGCGGCGGCTGGAAAATCATACTGCGGCAGTGGCCGCGCTTTGCCTGTCTCCAGTCCGGCCCAATCACTTCAAGAAAAGGAAACATTCATGTACGTGCAGCTGTCGGGGACCGCGCAGCGGGTGAATACGGTGTTCTGCATCGGGCGCAATTACGCTGCCCATGCCGCCGAGCTGGGCAACGCGGTGGAGAGCGAGCCGGTGGTGTTCCTGAAGCCGAATGCGGCGCTGCTGCGCGAGGGCAGCCCCATCGTGCTGCCGGACTACTCGCAGGAGGTGCACTACGAGTGCGAGCTGGTGTTGCTGATCGGCAAGGACGCCGACCACGTCGACGAGGCCGCGGCGCTGTCCTGCATCGCCGGCTACGGCCTCGGCCTGGACCTGACCGCGCGCGACGTGCAGTCGGAGGTGAAGGCCAAGGGCTTGCCGTGGACCAAGGCCAAGGGCTTTCGCGGCGCCGCCTGCGTGTCGGATTTCGTTGCGGCCAACCTGGTCGCCGATCCGGCGCGGCTGCAGTTCGATCTGCACGTCAACGGCGAGCCGCGCCAGCACGGCGACACCGCGCTGATGCAGTTTCCGGTGGCGACCATCGTCAGCTACCTGTCGCGCGTCTACGGCCTGCGCGCCGGCGACCTGGTGTTTACCGGCACGCCGGAAGGGGTGGGGCGACTGAAGGGGGGCGATCGTCTGCAGCTGGCGCTGCCGGGGTTGCTGCAGGCCGAGTGGCAGGTGGCGCGATGAGCAAGGCAAGGTTGGCCGCAACGGCGGATGACGACAAGGTAAGGCTGGACAAGTGGCTGTGGGCGGCGCGCTTTTACAAGACGCGGCAGCTGGCGCACGAGGCGCTGGAGCTGGGCCGGGTGCTGGTCGGCGGCGAGCGGGTCAAGGGCTCGCGGGTGGCGAAGGAGGGCGACGAGCTGTTGATCCGCATCGAGCGGCTGGAGTACAAGGTCACCATCCTGGCGCTGGCGACACAACGACGGCCGGCCAGGGAAGCGCAGCTGCTGTACAGCGAGAGCGAGGCGTCGGTGACCGCGCGCGAACACCAGATCGCGCTGCAAAAGGCCGAACACGCCAGCTATCCGCACGGTGACGGCCGGCCGACGAAAAAGGCGCGCCGCGACATCTCCCGTTTCAAGGACAGCTGGTGAGCGGTAGGCGGGGGCCGGCAATGGCGCTATCATGCCGCCCCGCGCCTGTTTTTGCCCTTGCCTGAAAGAAAATCCGCCATGCCCCCCGTTGCCGATCTGCGTCCGTTCGCCGCGTTCTACTTCAGCTATTTCGCCTTCCAGGGGCTGTTCGGCCCGTTCTGGGGGCTGTATCTGGAGTCGCTGGCGTTCAGCACGGTGCAGATCTCGGTGCTGATGGCGCTGTCGACGCTGGCGCGCATCGTGGCGCCGGGCTTGTGGGGCTGGCTGGCCGACCGGCGTGGCCGGCGGCGCAGCATTATCCTGTCGACCTCGCTGCTGTCGGCGCTGGCGTTCGCCTTCGTCGGGCTGGACAACGGCTTCTGGTGGGTGTTCGTCAGCCTGGCGGTATCGCACTTCTTCTGGGCGGCGGCGCTGCCGCTGGTCGAGGCCAGCACCGCGCACCTGACGCGCGCCACGCCGGGGCGCTACAGCCGGGTGCGGGTGTGGGGCTCGATCGGCTTTGTCACGCTGTCGCTGGTCGGCGGCGCCTTGCTGGAGCTGATCGGGCTTCGCAACCTGCCGTGGGCGGTGCTGGCGCTGTTGCTGCTGATCGCGCTGGCCGCCTGGTTCGTGCCGGAGGTGCAGGCCGCGCCGCGCAGTCCGTCGCGTCAACCCATCGCCGCTACCCTGCGCCGGCCGCAGGTGCTGGCGCTGTTCGCCTGCTGCTTCCTGCTCGCCTTCGGCATGGGGCCTTACTACACCTTCTATTCGATCGGCCTGCAACAGGCCGGCTACGGCAAGAGCGCCATCGGCTGGCTGTGGTCGGTGGGGGTGATCTGCGAGATCAGCGTCTTCCTGCTGATGCCGCGGCTGATGGCGCGCTTCACGCTGGAGCAGCTGATGCTGGCATCCTTGCTGGTGACCGCGCTGCGCTTCGTGCTGATCGCGCTGCTGCTGGCGCAGCCAGCGGTGGCGGTGTTCGCGCAGACGCTGCACGCCTTCACCTTCGGTGTACATCACGCGGCGGCGGTGGGGCTGATCCACCGCTACTTTGCCGAGCAGCACCAGGCGCGCGGCCAGGGCCTGTACGTGATTGCTTCCTTCGGCATCGGCGGCAGTGCCGGCGGCCTGCTTGGTGGCGTGCTGTGGCCGTATGGCGGGGTGACGCTGACCTTTGCCGTGTCTGCGGTGGTGACCTTCATCGGCGTGCTGGTGTGCTGGCGCTGGCTGCGCACGCCGCCGCCGGTGCACGGTTGAGGCCAAAGGTTGGCCGCAGCACCGCCCTCAGCTCGACAGCAGCATCACCAGCTTCAGTCCCGGCGCGTTGGCCAGTCGCAGCGTCAGTTGCTGGTAACTGACCTGTCCCAGTTGCGCGTGGTTGAACGCGCGCTCGCCGCCTTCTCGCCCCTGCACGTCCTGCTGCCGCCACAGGCTGTCGAAGTCGCCGCTCTGCCGGCGCAGGCCATCGAGCAGGGCGCCGACTTCACCGTCATCGCGGCGGGCGCTGATCTCGGCGCGGAATTCCGCCACCATGCGCCGCGCCCGCGTCGGCCAGTCGTCCACCAGCTGCGGCGCCAGCGGGTGCAGGAACATGAAGTGCAGCAGGTTGTGGCGCGGCTCCGGCTGGTCCAGCCAGCCGCAAAACAGGGTGGCGGCCTGCGCGTTCCACGCCGGCACGAACCATAGCCCGTCCAGTACATAGGCCGGGCCGGCGATTTTGCCGACCGCCAGCGCCAGCGCCTGTTGTGCCTCCGGATCGCTGGCGAGGTGGGCGTCGTCCGGATTCTTCTGCCCGGCGAGGTTGAACAGGTAGTCGCGTTCGGCGCGGCTCAGCAGCAGCGCGTCGGCCAGCCGTGCCAGCGTGGCGGCCGATACCGACTGCGTGCGGCCCTGCTCGATCCAGGTCAGCCAGGTGGGGCTGATGCCGCACAGCGCGGCGACTTCCTCGCGGCGCAGGCCCTTGGCGCGGCGGCGGCTGCCGGCGGGCAGGCCGGCCTGCTGCGGCGATACGCGCTCGCGGTGGCTGCGGATGAAGTCGCCCAGCGGGCTGGTGGTGCGCTCGTCGTTCATGGTGTGGGCGGCTTATCTTGGTAGTGTGACTACTAGTATAAATGCTTATCTTGTACTAGGAACCGGCTTGGTCAATGATAGGGCCACTACGCACGGCCTGCGGCCGGTCCAAGCTTGGCCGCAGCGGCTTGTTCCGCCTCGGGCGGACGTGACAGAATGACCGGATCCACTGCCGGAATGTTGTCGGCAAACTCATCGAGAAAGCAGAACCATGACCGCACAGACCCTCTACGACAAGCTGTGGAGCAGCCACGTGGTGCACGAAGAAGCAGACGGCACCGTATTGCTCTATATTGACCGTCATCTGGTCCACGAAGTGACCAGCCCGCAGGCCTTCGAAGGGCTGAAACTGGCCGGTCGCAAGCTGTGGCGCGTGGACTCGGTGGTGTCGACCGCCGACCACAACACCCCGACCGACCACTGGGACGAGGGCATCAAGGACCCGATCTCGCGCCAGCAGGTGGAAACGCTGGACGCCAACATCAAGGCCTTCGGCGCGCTGGCCTACTTCCCGTTCAAGGACAAGGGCCAGGGCATCGTGCACGTGATGGGGCCGGAGCAGGGCGCCACCCTGCCGGGCATGACCGTGGTCTGTGGCGACAGCCACACCTCCACCCACGGCGCCTTCGGCGCGCTGGCGCACGGCATCGGCACCTCCGAGGTCGAGCACGTGATGGCCACCCAGACCCTGGTGGCGAAGAAATCCAAGAACATGCTGGTGCGGGTCGATGGCAAGCTGCCGGCCGGCATTACCGGCAAGGACGTGGCGCTGGCGATCATCGGCAAGATCGGCACCGCCGGCGGTACCGGCTACGCCATCGAGTTCGGCGGCGAAGCGATCCGCGAGCTGTCGATGGAAGGCCGCATGAGCCTGTGCAATATGGCGATCGAAGCGGGTGCCCGTTCCGGCCTGGTGGCGGTGGACCAGAAAACCATCGACTACGTGAAGGGCCGTCCGTTCGCGCCGAAGGCCGAGCAGTGGGACGCCGCCGTGGCCTACTGGAACACCCTGCACTCCGATGACGGCGCGCACTTCGACGCCGTGGTAACGCTGGATGCCGCCGAGATCCAGCCACAGGTGACCTGGGGCACCTCGCCGGAAATGGTGACCGACATCAACGGCCGCGTGCCGGACCCGGCGCAGGAAAGCGACCCGGTGAAGAAGGGCTCCATCGAGCGCGCGCTGGCCTATATGGGCCTGCAGGCCAATACCCCGATCAACGAGATTCCGGTGGACATCGTGTTCATCGGCTCCTGTACCAACAGCCGCATCGAAGACCTGCGTGAAGCCGCCGCGGTGGCCAAGGGCCGCAAGAAGGCGGCCAACGTCAAGCAGGTGCTGGTGGTGCCGGGCTCCGGTCTGGTGAAGGCGCAGGCGGAGCAGGAGGGGCTGGACAAGGTGTTCGTGGCCGCCGGTTTCGAGTGGCGCGAGCCGGGCTGCTCCATGTGTCTGGCGATGAACGCCGACCGCCTGCAGCCGGGCGAGCGTTGCGCGTCCACCTCCAACCGCAACTTCGAAGGCCGTCAGGGTCAGGGCGGTCGCACCCACCTGGTCAGCCCGGCGATGGCCGCCGCCGCCGCGGTGGCCGGTCACTTCGTCGACATTCGCGCGCTGTAAGCGGGCCACAGCTAGGAGATACAGACATGACAATGCGACTTCTGACTGCGCTGGCCTTGCTGGTCGCCGTCACCGGATGCAATACCGTGGCCGGTGTCGGCCAGGATCTCAGAAACGCAGGTTCCGCCATCGAAAGGGCAGCACAATGAAGGCATTTACCACTCTTGACGGCCTCGTGTGCCCGCTGGATCGCGCCAACGTCGATACCGACGCGATCATCCCCAAGCAATTCCTGAAGTCCATCAAGCGTTCCGGCTTCGGTCCCAACCTGTTCGACGAATGGCGCTACCTGGACCACGGCGAGCCGGGCATGGACAACAGCCAGCGTCCGCTGAACCCTGACTTCGTGCTGAACTTCCCGCGCTACGCCGGCGCACAGGTGCTGCTGGCGCGCGAGAACTTCGGCTGCGGCTCTTCGCGTGAACACGCGCCGTGGGCACTGGAAGACCAGGGCTTCCGCGTCATCATCGCGCCGTCGTTCGCCGACATCTTCTTCAACAACTGCTTCAAGAACGGCCTGCTGCCCATCGTGCAGCCGGCCGAGGTGGTCGACCAGCTGTTCCGCGAGTGCGAGGCCAATGAAGGCTACACGCTGAACGTGGACCTGGCGGCGCAGACCATCAGCACGCCGTCCGGCAAGGTGTTCGCCTTCGACATCACCGAGCACCGCAAGCACTGCCTGCTCGGCGGCCTGGACGAGATCGGCCTGACGCTGAAGCACGAAGCCGAGATCAAGGCCTTCGAGAGCAAGCACCGCGCGGCACAGCCGTGGCTGTTTGCCTGAACCCACCCTCAAAGGTTGGCCGCACTGCGGCCAACCTTGTCCTCCACGCTACGGGATAAAGATCATGAAAATCGCAGTCTTGCCGGGTGACGGCATCGGTCCGGAAATCATTGCCCAGGCGCAGCGCGTGCTGGAAGTGTTGCGCAGCGACGGCCTGCCGATCGAGATGGAGCAGGCGCCGCTGGGTGGCGCCGCCTACGACGAGTTCGGTCATCCCTACCCGTCGTTCACGCAGAACCTGTGTCGCGACGCCGACGCGGTGCTGCTCGGCGCCGTCGGCGGCCCGCAGTACGACAACCTGGAGCGCGCGCTGCGTCCGGAGCGCGGCCTGCTGGCGATCCGCAAGGACCTGAACCTGTTCGCCAACCTGCGCCCGGCCATCCTGTATCCGGAGCTGGCCAACGCGTCGACGCTGAAGCCGGAAGTGGTATCCGGTCTCGACATCATGATTGTGCGCGAGCTGACCGGCGACATCTACTTCGGCCAGCCGCGCGGCATCGCCGTCAACGAGCTGGGCGAGCGCGAGGCGTACAACACCATGCGTTACAGCGAGGGCGAAATCCGCCGCATCGCCCACGTCGCCTTCGGCATCGCGATGAAACGCAACAAGAAGCTGTGTTCGGTGGACAAGGCCAACGTGCTGGAAACCACCGAGTTCTGGAAGGAGATCATGATCGACGTGGCGCGCGAGTACCCGCAGGTGGAGCTGAGCCACATGTACGTCGACAACGCCGCGATGCAGCTGGTGCGCAACCCGAAACAGTTCGACGTGATGGTGACCGGCAACATCTTCGGCGACATCCTGTCCGACGAAGCCTCGATGCTGACAGGCTCCATCGGCATGCTGCCGTCGGCGTCGCTGGACCAGAACAACAAGGGCCTGTACGAGCCTAGCCACGGCTCTGCACCGGACATCGCCGGCAAGGACCTGGCCAATCCACTGGCTACCATCCTGTCGGCGGCGATGATGCTGCGCTACACCTTCAACCAGGAAGCCGCCGCCCAGCGCGTGGAGAACGCGGTGAAAACGGTGCTGGCGCAGGGCTATCGCACCGCCGATATCTTCGAGGCCGGTTGCGAGAAAGTCAGCTGTTCCGGCATGGGCGACGCGGTGGTGGCAGCCTTGTAATTCGCATCTTTAATGTCTTTTGAATAAAAAACGTCAGCCCCATTGTGCGTGCCGCTGTTGCCCTGCACAATGGGGCTGATCACTACATAAAGCCGGTCTGTCAAGAGATGACTGGCGACACAGTTTCAAACACCCAAGACATTCAGGAGAATTATCGTGCGAGTAGGTTTTGTTGGCTGGCGCGGCATGGTCGGTTCCGTGCTGATGCAGCGCATGCTGGAAGAGAATGATTTTGCCGTTATCGACGAACCGGTGTTCTTCACGACCTCCAATGTCGGTGGCGCCGCGCCCAACGTTGACCGCGACGTGCCGCCGCTGAAAGATGCGCGCAACATCGACGAGCTGAAGGCGATGGACGCCATCGTCACCTGCCAGGGCGGCGACTACACCACCGAGGTGTACGCCAAGCTGCGCGCCGCCGGCTGGAACGGCTACTGGATCGACGCTGCCTCCACGCTGCGCATGGAAGACAACGCCATCATCGTGCTCGACCCGGTCAACAGCAACGTGATCGAAGCGGGCCTCGCCAACGGCGTCAAGGACTTCATCGGCGGCAACTGCACCAACTCCATCATGCTGATGGGCATGGGCGGCCTGTTCCGCGAGGGCCTGGTGGAGTGGGTGTCCTCGATGACCTACCAGGCGGCCTCCGGTGGCGGCGCCAACCACATGCGCGAACTGCTGAAGGGCATGGGCGTGGTACACGCCGCGGTCGCCGACGAACTGGCCACGCCGTCGTCCGCCATTCTCGACATCGACCGCAAGGTCGCCGCCACCATCCGTGAAGACGTGCCGACCGAATTCTTCGGCGCGCCACTGGCCGGCGGCCTGATCCCGTGGATCGACAAGCAGCTCGACAACGGCCAGTCCAAGGAAGAGTGGAAGGGCCAGGCCGAGGTCAACAAGATTCTGGGCACCGCTGCGACCATCCCGGTCGACGGCCTGTGCGTGCGCATCGGCGCCATGCGCTGCCACAGCCTGGCGCTGACCGTGAAGCTGAAAAAAGACCTGCCGCTGGACGAGATCGAGGCCATCATCAAGTCCGGCAATGACTGGGTGAAGTGGGTGCCGAACGACCGCGACATCACCGTCAAGGAACTGACCCCGGCCGCCATCACCGGCGGTCTGCAGATCGGCGTCGGCCGCGTGCGCAAGCTGAACATGGGCGGCGAGTACCTGTCGGCCTTCGTGATCGGCGACCAGCTGCTGTGGGGCGCGGCCGAACCGCTGCGCCGTATGTTGCGGATCCTGATTGAACGCTAAAATAGTGCGATACTGTTAGCCAAGGGCGCCAGCGGCGCCCTTTCTGTTTTCTAGAACTGGATAAATGAATGTCTGAAACCCTGCGTATTGCTGTTGTTGGTGCCACCTCGCTGGTCGGCGAGGCCGTGCTTGAATTGCTGGCCGAACGCGCGCTGCCTATCGGCCGCGTGTTTGCGCTGGATGTGGCGGAAAAGGACGGCGAGACCGTGTCGCTGGGCAATGTCGAGCTGGATGTGGCGTCGGTGGAGGACTTTGACTTTGCCAATGCCTCGCTGGCGATCTTTGTCGGCGGCAGCGAACTGTCGCGCCGCTTCGTGCCGGAAGCACGTAACGCCGGTTGCGCCGTGATCGACTTCAGCGCCGTGTACCGGCTGTCCGAGGACGTGCCGCTGGTGGTGCCGGGCATCAACGACGCCGCGCTGGACGATCTCGGCGAAGGCCTGCTGCTGGCGGTGCCGAACTGCACGGTGACGCCGGTGGCCAGGGCCCTGGCCGCGCTGCAGGCCTGCGGCCTGGAGCGGGTCACCGTCGCCACCTACCAGTCGGTGTCCGGCACCGGTCGCGCCGCGCTGGAAGAGCTGGCCAACCAGACCACCGCGCTGTTTGGCGCGCGTGACGTCGAGCTGGAGGTCTACCCGAAGCGCATCTCGTTCAACGTGCTGCCGCTGATCGGCGACGTGGACGAGCAGGGCATCAGCGAAGAAGAGCAGTCGCTGGTTGACGAGCTGCACAAGGTGCTGGCCGATCCGCAGCTGCGCATCGAGGCCAGCTGCGTGCGGGTGCCGGTCTTCTTCGGCCACGGCTGGGCGGTGACGCTGCAGACCCGCGATCCGCTGACTGCGGACAAGGCGCGCGAGCTGCTGGCCGCCGGCGGTCTGCAAATCGTCGACGATCCGCGTGGCGAACTGCCTTATGTCACGCCACTGGAAGCGTCCGGCAACGAGGCGGTCTGGGTCAGCCGCGTGCGGCAGACCGCGGGCGGTACCGTGTCGTTCTGGCTGGCGGCCGACAATGTCCGCGCCGGCGCCGCAGAGCCTTGCGTGGCGCTGGCTGCAGCCCTGATGAAGCGTGGCTATTTTGCCTGAGCCGGAATCTCAAGGTAGTATGTCGCTATACTGATCTGGCCATCCGCTTGCAACATCTATCAGGCCGATTTGAAAATCGGCCAGGATCACGCTTATGCAAATGGTGGATAAATGAGCGGTAGCGGCGCTAGAGCAAAACAACACACCGAAAGGTAGCAAAAAAGAATGCTGGCCAAGAAAAAACTGAGCGTATTAATGCTGTCAGTGGCATTTTCTTCTGCAGCCTGGGCGGGTTTGGGGGGGGTAGTCGTCAAGTCCAATCTTGGCGAACCGTTGCGCGCCGAAATCGAGCTGAGCGGCTCGGATGGCGAGGTGCAGCGGGTTGGCCTGGCCACCCTGGATACCTTTCGCGAGTTGAAAGTCGATTACGCGCCGCTGCTGAGCAGCCTGCGCTTCACGCTGGCCCAGCGCGCCAACGGCCGGCCGTATATCCGGGTCACGTCGCTGGCGCCGATCAGCGAGCCCTATCTGCGCTTTGTGGTGGAAGCCAAAATGCCGAGCAGCCGTTCGGTGCGCGAATATACCGTGCTGCTGGACCCGGTCGACTATGCGCTGCCGTCCAACCCGGCACCGGTCGTTGTTCGGCCGCAGGGCGAGCGGCTGGCGCCTGCCCCTGCGCCAAGGCGGCCGGCTCCGCTGCGTGCCGAGCGCGAGGTGGTCAATCGCGCCGCACCGGACCGTATCAGTGTGCGTCCGGGGCAGACCCTGCACCAGCTGGCGGCGTCGCTGGCGCTGCCGGGTGTTTCGCTGCGCCAGGTGATGGCCGCGCTGCTGGAGGCCAATCCGCAGGCCTTCGTCGCCGGCAATCCCGACCAGTTGCGCGCAGGCGCACGCCTGAGGGTGCCGCCGCTGTCACAAATCCGTGCCCTGGGGCGCGAACGCAGCAACAGCATACTCGCCGCCGGTCGTGCCCCGCAGGCCGCCGCGGCAGCACCGGTTGCCGCCACACCGGCACCGGCCCCGGCCAAGCCGGCTGCCGCCGCGGAACAGCTGGTGAAGCTGGAGCCGGTTACCGTTCCGGCCTCGGCGCCTGCGGTGGACGCCTCCGCCGTGGTCTCCGATCAGGCGCTGCAGTTGCAGCAGGCGCAGCAGAAAATCACCGAACTGGAAAAACGGCTCAACGCGCTGCAGGCAGCGGCGACACCACAGGCGGCACCGGCCGCCGAGGAGGCGGGCGAGCCGTTGCTGGACCGGGTAATGGCCTACCTGCCGCTGATAGGTGGCGCGCTGGCCGCGGTATTGCTGGGGCTGGCGGCCATCATCATGCTGCGCCGCCGTCGTGCCGCGGGTGCCGGCCACGCTGGCGCGGCCAGCACCCTGCGCAAGTCGTCGCTGCACCAGCCGCATACCGAACCGATGACCGCCGGCAATACCTTCCTCACCGACTTCACCCGTAGCGACACCGGCGGCGCCGAGGCCGGAGAGGTCGACCCGATCGCCGAAGCCGAGGTCTACCTTGCTTACGGTCGCGACCAGCAGGCCGAGGAAATCCTGAAAGACGCCCTGGCGAAAGACCCGACCCTGCACGAGGTGCGCGCCAAGCTGCTGGAGATCTACGCCTCGCGTCAGGATCGTGCCGCCTTCGAACCGCACGCCAGATCGCTGCATGACGCGCTGGACGGGCAGGGCACGCTGTGGGACAAGATCGCCAAGCTGGGACGCGGCATCGATCCTGCCAATGCGCTGTATGGCGGGGTTGCCGTCGCCGCTGAGGCGGTGGCCGACAGCGCCTTCACGGCGTCGCCGATGGACATCGACCTCGACAACGAACTGATGGGCAGTGTGCCGGCCGCCGCTGTGGCGCCGGAGCCGGTCGCGCCGGCCGTGGACGATGATCCGCTGCGTGCCGCGCTGCTCGGCGACGATCAGTTTGCCGTGGATACCCCGCCCAAGGCGCTGGCACCGGAGCTGGATATCGAAAGCCTGCTGGCCAGTGCCGAACAGGTGGTGGCGGAACCGGCACCGGTCGAGCCGGCGCCGGAAGAGAACAAGCACATGCTGGACTTCGATTTCCAGCTGGACGAACCGGTGAGCATCGCCAGTCCGCTGGAAACGTTGGCCGCAGCCGAGCCGGATGCCAACAGCGTCGATTTCGACTTCGACCTGGACAGCCTGGGGGCGGAGACGCCGGCGGTCAGCACCGAAGGCCTGTCGGTGTCGGACGATCCGCTGTCGACCAAGCTGGATCTGGCCCGCGTCTATCTGGACATGGGCGACAAGGATGGCGCGCGCGAAGTGCTGGAAGAGCTGGTGGCCGAGGCCGGCGGCTTGCTGAAGCAGGAAGCCGCCAACCTGCTGTCCTCACTTTGATCCCCGCACTGGCCGCCGCCGATGAAAACGAGCGCTAGTCACCCGAGCTTTGCCCTGCGCCCGGTGCTGGCCGGCCTGCTGACCGCCTGCGCGGTGCTGCCGGCTTGGGCCGGTCTCGGCGCGCTGCGGGTGCTGTCGGCGGCCGACGAGGCGTTTTATGCCGAGGTGGCGGTCGAGCCGGAGGCCGGACTCAGCGCGCCGACGGCGTCGCTGGCGTCGCTGGAGCGTTATCCGATGCTGGGGCCCTACGCGGAAGCGGTACGCCAGCTGGCGATCCGCACCAGCGAGGTGTCGCCCGGCCGCTACCTGATCATCTTGTCGGGGCCGGTGCTGTCCCGGGAGCAGGATTTGCATTTTGCCCTTGAACTGTCATGGCCTTCCGGCCGTGCCATCCGCGAGTATCACCTGCCGGCGTCCGGGCCGTGGCCGTTGGCGCCCGACAAGAAGCCTTCGCCGCACAGTGCCCTGCCGGCGGAAAAGCCGACCTTCATCACCGGCGCGACCCCGCCCGCCTTCGGTGTCGGGCGGGTGCTGTCGGTACGCGGGCTACCGCTGCGCATGGAGGTCGAGCTGCTGGGCGACTGGCCGGCGGCCGATCGCGCCGGACTGTTCCAGCTGGCGGCGCTGCAGGGGCTGGGCGAGGCACAAGCGACACGCTTCGCGCTGCGCAGCCGCGCCGGGCGCCTGTTCTTGCGGCTGCATCATCCGCAGCCGGTGAGCAGCCGCCGCATCGGTTTTGAGTTGCAGGCCCGGCTGGGCGAGGCCGAGGTGGTGCGCCGTTTCAGTGTCGCCGTGCCCAGGGCCGGCCAGCGCTATCGCAAGCACGTGGCCCCGTCGGCGCAGGCGCTGCCGGTGGACGGTTACCGCGTCAAGGCGGGGGACACCCTGAACCGGCTGGCGCAACGCTACGCCCCGGCCGCGCGGCAGGCATGGATGGCGGAAGTGCTGGCACGCAACCCGCAGGCCTTTGCCGGCGGTGACCGCGACCTGCTGTTCGCCGGTGCCTGGCTGGCGCTGCCCGGGGGCAAGCCGGCGCCCGCTGCCAGCAAGGGCGCATCGGCGGTCGCGCCGGCCAAGGCGCCGGCTTCAGTCGTACCGCCGGTGCCGGTTGCCTCGGCACCGTCCGCCGCGGCGCCGGTGCCGTCCGATCGGATCGACCAGCAGTTGAAGGCGGCGCAGCAGCGCATGAAGTGGCTGGAAGCGGAAATCAGCCGGTTGGAGGCTGCGCCAGCGCCAACGGCCAGTGCCGCGCCCGCGATGCCGCCCTTGTCGGACAGTGAGGCGGCGTTTCTTGATGGCCGCTTGACGGAGTGGGTGCTGACCGGGGTCGGCGGCATTTCCGTGGCCAGCCTGCTGGCGTGGATGCTGCTGCGGCGCCGTAAACAGAAACCGGCGGTCAGCGCAGCGCAAGCAGTCCCGACGCCGGCCGCGACGCCGCCGGATGCGGCAGCGTCAGTACCTGTGCCGCCCGCGCCGGCCGACGAGGTCAGGCTCGATGCCGTCGACGTACTGGCCGAGGCGGAAGTGCTGCTGGCGTACGGCCGAAGCGAGGCGGCCGAGAGCCTGCTGCGTAACGCCCTGCGTGCCGAGCCTGAGCGCGAGGATCTGCGCATCAAGTTGCTCGACCTGATCGCCGCGCAAGGCAATCGCGGCGAATTCGAGGCGGTGGCGCTGGACGTGCTGGCGGTATTCGGACCGCTGAGCGGCCTGTGGACACGGGTGCAGCAGCTGGGCGCCACGCTGGACGCGGACAACCCGCTGTATCGTGCCATCGAGCGACCGATGGGCGAGGCGGTGATGCTGGCGTCGGCACCGGCCGTGGACGAGGTGCCCGAGGCGCCGTTGCCGGTGGCTGAGGACGTATTGCTGTCGATGCCGGAATCAACGCCTGAGCCTGCGCCGGAGCCAGCCCCTGAATCCGTGCCGGAACCGCTCGAGAAACGACGCGCCGCCGACTTCGCCGCCAATGACCGGCAGCCGGTGTCGGTGGCGGGCGAGCTGTCGGAGCAGGCGGCGATTGCCGAGCTGGCACAGCTCTACCGCGAGATGGGCGACAGCGAGATGGCCGATACCCTGCTGCGCGACGCCGGGCTGCTGGAAGCGCCCAAAGAAGCGGTGGACGGTTCCTGATCGTGCGCGTCCATCCCGCGCTGGCGCTGGTGGCGTGGTTGCTGCTGGCGCTGGTGCTGCAAGCCTGGTCCTGGCCGGCGCTTTTCCTGTTGTTCCTGTGCTGTGTTCCCCTGTTGTGGCGGCAGCTGTGCTTGGCGCTGCGGCGCATGCGCTGGCTGCTGCTGACCCTGCTGCTGGTGACCGCCTGGTCGGTGCCGGGTGACGCGCTGTTCGCCGCCGCGTGGTCGCCGTCGCGGCAGGGGCTGGCGCTGGCGCTGCAGCAGCAGTTGCGGCTGCTGTTGCTGATGGCCAGCCTGCGCTGCGTCTGGCTGCAACTGGGGCAGCAGGGCATGCTGCAGGCGCTGGCGTGGCTGCTGCAGCCGCTGGCGCTGCTCGGCCTGCCGCTGGAGCGCGTGCTGCTGCGGCTGGGGCTGACGCTGTTTTACGCCGAGTACTGGTTGCAGCATCCGCCGGCGCTGAGCCTGGCCGCGTGGCGCGCGGCGCTGGCGGCGCAACTGACACAAGCCCCGGCGGATGAGGTAAAGTTAGGCTTTTCGCCGTGGACCATGCGTGACACGTTGGCCTTGTTGCTACTGTTGCTGTTGTCCGGCTTACTCGTGAAAGTGGGACAATGAGAGTTGCGTTGGGTGTGGAGTATGACGGCCGTGCGTTTTCCGGCTGGCAGACGCAACCCGGTGGTAACACCGTGCAGGACAAGCTGAACCAGGCGCTGTCGCGCATCGCCGGTCACCCGGTGACCACCCTCGCCGCCGGCCGTACCGATGCCGGCGTGCACGCGCTGATGCAGGTGGTGCACTTCGATACCGATGCCGTCCGCCCGCTCAACGCCTGGGTACGCGGCGTCAATGCCCATCTGCCGCCCGAGATCGCCGTGGTGTGGGCGCGGGAGGTCAGTGACGAATTTCATGCGCGCTTTTCCGCGTTTTCCCGCTCGTATCGTTATTTCCTGCTGACGCACCCGGTGCGCCCCGGGCTGACCGCCGGCCGCGTCGGCTGGTACCACCAGCCGCTGGACGTGGACGCGATGCGCGCGGCGACGGCGGTGCTGCTGGGACGGCACGATTTTTCCAGCTTCCGCGCGGCCGAGTGCCAGGCCAAGTCGCCGCTGAAAGACCTGCAGCAGCTGGACATCAGCGAGGTGGACGGCCTGCTGCGCTTCGACCTCACCGCCGACGCCTTCCTGCACCACATGGTGCGCAATATCGTCGGTGCGCTGCTGTATGTCGGTACCGGTCGCCTCGATGCTGCCGGCATGGCCGCGCTGCTGGCGGCCGGTGATCGTACCAAGGCGCCGCCGACCTTCATGCCGGACGGGCTGTACCTGACCGGGGTCGGCTACCCGGCGCAGTTCGACCTGCCGTCGCAGGCCCAGGCCGCGCGCCTGACCTTGTGGAGATAAGATGAGCGTTCGCATCAAAGTCTGTGGCTTTACCCGTGTCGAGGACGCGGTGGCGGCGGCCAGGCTCGGCATCGACGCCATCGGCCTGGTGTTCTACGACAAGAGCCCGCGCCACGTCGGTATCGCGCAGGCGCAGGCCATCATCGCCGCGCTGCCGCCGTTCGTGAGCGTGGTGGCGCTGTTCGTCAACGCCAGCCGTGAAGAAGTGGAAAACGTGCTGGCGCAGTGCGCCATCGACGTGCTGCAGTTCCACGGTGAAGAGTCGCCCGAGTTCTGCCGCAGCTTCCACCGGCCGTACCTGAAGGCGGTGCGGGTGCAGCCGGGTACCGACCTGCAAACGTTGGCCGCACGGTATCACGACACGCGCGGCCTGCTGACCGATGCCTTTGTCGAGGGCGCGCACGGCGGCACCGGCAAGACCTTCGACTGGACGCTGCTCCCGGCGCAGCTGCCCTTGCCGCTGATCCTGTCCGGCGGGCTGGACGAGCACAATGTCGCCGATGCGGTGCGTCGCGTGCGCCCGGCGGCGGTCGACGTGTCCAGCGGCGTCGAGGCCGGCAAGGGCATCAAGAGCCCGCAGCGGGTGGCGGATTTCGTCGCCGCGGTGCGGGCGGCACAGAATTAACACGGCGCGCCACGGCGTGCCGCCACCATCATCAAACCATCAGGAGCATTCCATGAGCAGTTATGACTTCCCCGATGCACGCGGTCACTTCGGCCCGTACGGCGGTGTCTATGTAGCGGAAACATTGATGGCAGCCCTGGACGAGCTGAATGCCGAGTATGCCCGTGCCAAGGCTGATCCGGCTTTCTGGCAGGAATATCACTACGAGCTGAAACACTTTGTCGGCCGGCCGAGCCCGGTCTACCACGCCAAGCGCTGGTCGGAACAGCTCGGCGGCGCGCAGATCTACTTCAAGCGCGAAGACCTCAACCACACCGGCGCGCACAAGGTCAACAACACCATCGGCCAGGCGCTGCTGGCGCGGCGCATGGGCAAGAAGCGCGTGATCGCCGAAACCGGTGCCGGCCAGCACGGCGTGGCCTCGGCCACCGTCGCCGCCCGCTACGGCATGGAGTGCGTGGTGTACATGGGCGCGGAAGACGTGAAGCGTCAGGCGCCGAACGTGTTCCGCATGAAGCTGCTTGGCGCCACCGTGGTGCCGGTGGAGTCCGGCTCCAAGACGCTGAAGGACGCGCTGAACGAGGCGATGCGCGACTGGGTCACCAATATCGACAGCACCTTCTACATCCTCGGCACCGCCGCCGGCCCGCATCCGTACCCGATGCTGGTGCGCGACTTCCAGCGCATCATCGGCATCGAGGCCAAGGAGCAGATGCAGGAGATGGTCGGCCGCCAGCCGGACATGGTGGTGGCCTGCGTCGGTGGCGGCTCCAACGCCATCGGTATCTTCCATCCTTACGTGGAGGTGGAGGGCGTGCGCCTGGTGGGCGTCGAGGCCGGCGGTGACGGGGTGGCCACCGGTCGCCACGCGGCGCCGCTGACGGCCGGCAAGCCGGGCGTGCTGCACGGCTTCCGCAGCTACCTGATGCAGGACGAGAACGGCCAGATCATCGAGACCCACTCGGTGTCCGCCGGCCTCGACTACCCGGGCGTCGGTCCGGAACACAGCCTGCTGAAGGACATCGGTCGCGCCGAATACGTGGCCATCAACGACGACGAGGCTTTGCGCGCGTTCGAGGACTGCTGCCATCTGGAAGGCATCATCCCGGCGCTGGAATCCAGCCACGCGCTGGCGCACGCCGCCAAGGTCGCGCCGACCATGGGCCGTGATCAGATCATTCTGGTCAACCTGTCCGGCCGTGGCGACAAGGACATCAACACCGTCGCCAGCCTGATGGGCCTGACCCTGTAATGTGGCCAGGGTTGGCCGCAACGTGCGGCCAACCTTTGCCGCTCCCCGATGATACCGGCCGGCGCGCTGCGCGGGCCGGCTGCAAGGAAACGCGTGATGAGCCGTATTGCTGAAACCTTTACCCGCCTGCAAGCCGCCGGCGAAAAAGCCCTGATCCCGTTCATCACCGCCGGCGATCCCGATCCCGGCCTGACCGTCAGCCTGATGCACGGTCTGGTGGAGGGCGGTGCCGACGTGATCGAACTGGGCGTTCCGTTCTCCGACCCGATGGCCGACGGCCCGGTGATCCAGCGCGCCAGCGAGCGTGCACTGGCGCACAAGGTCGGCCTGCGCAACGTGCTGGACATGGTGCGCGAATTTCGCCGCAGCAACCAGCAGACCCCGGTGGTGCTGATGGGCTACCTCAACCCGGTGCACGTGCTGGGCTACGAGGTATTCGCCAAGGAAGCCGCCGCCGCCGGCGTCGACGGCGTGCTGACCGTGGACTGCCCGCCGGAAGAGGCGGCCGAGCTGTCGGCGGCGCTGACTGCCGCCAGGCTCGATCCGGTATTCCTGATTGCGCCGACCACGCCGATGGCGCGGGTCAAGCAAATCGCCGCTCTGGCGCGCGGTTATGTCTACTATGTGTCACTTAAAGGCGTGACCGGTGCCGGAAATCTGGACATTGACGACGTAGCGCGTAAAATTGCCGCCCTTAGAGAATTTATTGATGTGCCGATCGGTGTCGGCTTCGGAATCCGCGATGCCGAAACGGCGCGCGCCATCTCCACCGCCGCGGATGCGGTGGTGGTCGGTAGCCGTCTGGTGCAGGAAATCGAAGCGGCAACCCCTGAAACTGCCAAAGAGCAGCTTACCCGTCTGGTGGCATCGCTGAAGGATGCCATCCGTTAGAACAATGCTGGTCACCCGTGCCAGCACCCTGCGGCCAACCTTACCGTTGGCCGCAACGTATTGATTCAAGGAGTCAGCAATGAGCTGGTTGAATAAACTCCTGCCGCCTAAGATCAAGCGCGATCCGCGCACGAGCAAGGCGTCGGCGGTACCGGAAGGTTTGTGGAGCAAGTGCCCCGCGTGTGAGGCGGTGCTGTACCACACCGACCTGCAGGCCAATCTGCAGGTATGTCCCAAGTGTGACCATCATCACTCGCTGACCGCCCGCGAGCGGCTGGACATGCTGCTGGATGCGGAAGGCCGTCGCGAGATCGGCGCCGAGGTCAAGCCGATCGACATCCTGAAGTTCAAGGACAGCAAGAAGTACCCCGACCGTCTGGTCGCCGCGGCAGAAAGCACCGGTGAGGACGACGCGCTGGTGGTGATGCAGGGCAGCATCCACAACATGCCGGCGGTGGTTGCCGCCTTCGAGTTCCGCTTCATCGGCGGCTCGATGGGTTCGGTGGTCGGCGAGCGCTTCGTGCGCGGCGTGCAGGCGGCGGTGGAAGCACGCGCGCCGTTCATCTGCGTCGCCGCCTCCGGTGGCGCGCGCATGCAGGAAGGTCTGAACTCGCTGATGCAGATGGCCAAGACCTCGGCCGCGCTGCAGCTGCTGTCCGACTACCAGCTGCCGTTCATCTCCATCCTCACCGACCCGACCATGGGCGGCGTGTCCGCCTCCTTCGCCTTCCTCGGCGACGTGGTGATCGGCGAGCCGGGCGCGCTGATCGGCTTTGCCGGCCCGCGCGTGATCGAGCAGACCGTGCGCGAGACGCTGCCGGAAGGCTTCCAGCGCTCGGAGTTCCTGATCGAGAAGGGCGCGCTGGACATGATCGTCGACCGCCGCGAGCTGAAGCTGCGCGTGGCGACGCTGGTGGCGATGCTGATGAAGGAAGCGCAGCCGCTCAGCGCCTGATCGTCGCGGTTGCCAGACAAAACGCCACGGCTTGCCGTGGCGTTTTTGCATTGGCGGCCAACGTTGGCCGCAGGTACCGACCCTAGTACAGCACGCGGCAGCGCAGGGTGCCGGGGATCTGCTGCAGCGCCTCCAGCGCCGGCTGGCTGGCGGCGCTGTCGGTTTCGATCACCACGTAGCCGATCTCGTCGCTGGTCTGCAGGTACTGTGCGGCGATGTTGATGCCCAGGCTGGAGAAGGCGTCGTTGATGCGCGCCAGCACGCCGGGCTGGTTCTTGTGGATGTGCAGCAGGCGGCACTTGCCGGGGTGGGCCGGCAGCGAGGCCTCGGGGAAGTTGACCGCGGTCAGCGTCGAGCCGTTGTCGCTGTACTTCACCAGCTTGGCGGCCACTTCGCCGCCGATGTTGGCCTGTGCCTCCAGCGTGCTGCCGCCGATGTGCGGCGTCAGGATCACGTTGTCGAATTCGCGCAGCGGCGACAGGAACTCCTCGCCGTTGCCCTCCGGCTCTACCGGAAACACGTCGATGGCGGCGCCGGCCAGGTGCTTGCTGGCCAGGGCCGCGGCCAGCGCCTCGATTACCACCACCGTGCCACGCGAGGCGTTGATCAGGTGGCTGCCGGCCTTCATCGCCGCCAGCTCGGCGGCGCCGAACATGTCCCGGGTCTGCGCCGTTTCCGGCACGTGCAGGGTGACCACGTCGGACTCGGCCAGCAGCTCGTGCAGCTTGCCGATCTGGCGCGCGTTGCCCAGCGGCAGCTTGTTCTCGATGTCGTAGAACACCACCTTCAGCCCGAGGCTTTCCGCCAGCACCCCGACCTGGGTGCCGATGTGGCCGTAGCCGACGATGCCCAGTGTCTTGCCGCGCACCTCGAAGCTGCCTTCTGCCGACTTCAGCCAGCCGCCGCGATGGGCGAGGGCGTTCTTTTCCGGGATGCCGCGCAGCAGCATGATGGTCTCGGCGATCACCAGTTCGGCCACCGAGCGGGTGTTGGAGAACGGCGCGTTGAACACCGGGATGCCGCGGCGGGTGGCGGCGGCGAGGTCGACCTGGTTGGTGCCGATGCAGAAGCAGCCGACGGTGATCAGCTTTTTCGCCGCCTCCAGCACCTCGTCGCTGAGCTGGCTGCGCGAGCGGATGCCGACGATGTGGGCATCGGCGATGCGCTCCTTCAGTTCGCTGTCCGGCAGCGCCTTCTTGTGATACTCGATGTTGTGGTAACCATTGTCACGGAAGGTGTCGACGGCACTCTGGTGCACGCCTTCCAGCAGCAATACCTTGATCTTGTCCTTGGCGAGCGATACGGTTTGCATGATACGAATGGCCCTTTGTTGACTAAATTTCTCGGGTATTATGACCCTTGTTGCCGTTTTTTGACTAGAGAGAGCGCAAATGCTTGCACCGCAACAGCTGGCCGAGCTGGGCCGCCTGCTGGCCGCCGACCGCGTGGCCACCGATACCGATACCCTGACGCGCTACGGCCTGGACTGGACGCGCTATTTCACGCCCGATGCCGCCGCGGTGCTGTTCCCGAAGACGGTGGACGAGGTGGTGGCGCTGGTGCGCTGGGCGCAGCGCGAGCAGTTCGCGCTGGTGCCGTCCGGCGGCCGTACCGGCCTGTCCGGCGGCGCGGTGGCGCGCAACGGCGAGCTGGTGGTGTCGTTCGAGCGCATGAACGCGATCCTGGAGCTGGACAAGGTTGGCCGCACCGTGCGCTGCCAGGCGGGGGTGATCACCAAGACGCTGCAGGAATTCGCGCTGGCCAACGGCCTGTACTACCCGGTGGATTTCGCCTCCAGCGGCAGCAGCCAGATCGGCGGCAATATCGCCACCAACGCCGGCGGCATCAAGGTCGTGCGCTACGGCATGACCCGCGAATGGGTGGTCGGGCTGAAGGTGGTCACCGGCGAGGGCGAGGTGCTGGAGCTGAACCACGGCCTGGCCAAGAACAATACCGGCTACGACTTCCGCCACCTGTTCATCGGCTCGGAGGGCACGCTGGGCTTCATCGTCGAGGCCACGCTGCGGCTGGCGCGGCCGCCAGCGGAGCTGGCGGTGATGGTGCTGGCGGTGCCGAATCTTGCCGACATCATGAATATTTTCAACGCCTACCGCGACAAGCTGGACCTGACCGCGTTCGAGTTCTTCTCCGAGCAGGCGCTGCGCCACGTGCTGGCGCGCGGTGCGGTGCAGCGGCCGTTCGACGAGGCGGCCGACTACTACGTGCTGCTGGAGTTCGAGAAGATCGCGCCGGACACCGAGACGCAGGCGCTGGCGCTGTTCGAATACTGCGCCGAGCAGGGCTGGCTGGTCGACGGCGTGCTGTCGCAGTCGCAGCAGCAGGCGGCGGAGCTGTGGCGCCTGCGCGAGGACATCAGCGAGTCCATCACCCCGTACAAGCCGTACAAGAACGACATCGCGGTGGTGGTCAGCAAGGTGCCGGCCTTTGTCGCGCAGCTGGACGAGATCCTGGCGCGCGAGTACCCGCAGTTCGAGGTGGTGTGGTTCGGCCACATCGGCGACGGCAACCTGCACATCAACGTGCTGAAGCCGGAGGCGCTGGCCATCGACGACTTCCGCCGCGCCTGCGAACAGGTCAACAAGCACGTGTTCGAGCTGGTGCGCGACTTCAAGGGCAGCATGTCGGCCGAGCACGGCGTCGGCCTGCTCAAGCACGACTATCTTGACGTAAGCCGCAGTCATGCCGAAATCCGGCTGATGAAAGCGATGAAATCGCTTTTTGATCCGGATGGCATTATGAACCCGGGCAAGCTGGTGTAAGAAGCAGACGATGCCCGAAAAATGCGCGGCGTCAGCAAACTGCTGACGCCGCGCTGTTTTTTTTGGCTTTCAACAGCTTATCCACAGCTTTTTCCCTGTTTCGCTGTGGATAAGCGTCTAATCCAGCTGGCAGGGGCTGATCACGATGCCGGCGCGCAGGCCGACCCCGACCTTGGGATTGGGGAACAGGATGCGTTCCTCGCCGCCGTCGGCGACGTAACGGATGTCGCCATCTTCGGCAATTGTCATGCCGTGTGGAAGGGCGGTGAAGTTCTCCACGCTGTCGGCCAGGTGCAGCTTGAACTGCTCGCTGTGCTTCACCAGGTCGTACTTGGCGTGGAACACCGCGAAGCGGCTGGCGTCGTAGGCCGGCAGCGGCGGGGTGCTGCCGGAGACCAGGTGTCGCAGCGCGCGGTCGATGCCGGCGAAGCGGGCGAGGTCGTTGTCGCCGAACGGCCGCGCCTTGCCCAGCTCCAGCGTCAGCGCGTCGGCGTGGAAGTGGTGGCTGGTGTAGTAGCTGAAGGTGGCCGCTGGCTTGCTGTGCAGCAGCAGGGTGCTGACGTCGGCGCTTTCCAGCCACAGCAGCTGTTCGCGCTTGTGCGGCCGGCCGTCGGTGTACGGGTAGATGGCGAACTTCTCGAACACCGAGCCGCGGATGGCGGTGTGCAGGTCGTAGTGTAGGCGCTGCACGCCGGCCGGCGCGGCGCGGAAGAAGTCGGCGGCCAGCTGTTCCAGCTCGGCGGCGCGGCGCGCTTCCTGCGCCTGCGGCTGGCTGATGTGGGCGCCGTTGAACAGGCGGTTCATGTCGTAGTCGGTAAAGCGCGCGCCGCTGCGCATCGCCACCGGATTGCCCAGCATCACCAGTAGCCGGCAGCGCAGCGGCATGGCGCCGGCGAGCAGGTCGTTGACGATGCTGTTGACCACCTCGATCGGGGCGGTCTCGTTGCCGTGGATGCCGGTGGACAGCAGCACGTGGTCCAGCGCGTCGGCGGCGTCCAGCGGCGCCAGCGCCAGCACGCCTTCGGCCAGCCACTGCAGGCTCAGGGTCGCGGTCTGCCACTGGCGGGGGCCGGCAAAGCGGCCCTCCAGCGTGGCGTGCAGAAAATCACGGGCGGGAGCGAACGGCGTCATGGGGTGTCCTGTGCTTGTGGTGTTGCCCCATTCTAATCAAATGCCGGCCTGCGCCAACGCGGCTGTCACCGCCTTGTCCGTATATGGCGCAAACCGGACATTCGCAGTCTCAGGCGTCGGCGAAGCGGCTGATCTGCTGCGCGAAGGCGGCCGGCGCCTCGATGTGGATGGCGTGGCCGGCGCCGGGCAGCACCGTCAGCGTCGAGCCGGCGATGCCCTGGTGCAGCAGTTCCGACTGGTACAGCGGGGTGAGGCGGTCTTCGCTGCCGACGATGATGTGGGTCGGCACCCTGATCTCGTCCAGCCAGCTGCGCGCGTCGTGCTCGCGGATGCCGGCCAGGATGCGCTCCACCCCCGGCCAGTCCACGGTGGCGGCGATGGTGCGCAGGTCCGGCAGCATCTGTGCACTGCTGACGAAGAAGCGGCTGGAAAACAGCCACGGCAGGCTGATGTCGAAGCGCAGCCCGGGGCCGCCGGCCTGTTGCGCCGCGCTCCAGCTCTGCGCGATGTAAACGTTGGCCGCATCCGACCACGCCAGCGTCGAGGCCAGCAGCAGCCGCGACAGCCGCGCCGGATGGCGGCGGGCGAAGTGCAGTGCCACCATGCCGCCGTAGGACAGGCCGGCGAGGTAGCACTGTTTGACGCCGAGGTGGTCGAGCAGCGCGGCGGCGTCGTCGGCCTGTTGCGTCAGCGGGTAGCTGTCCTGCACCCGCCGCTCGCTCTGGCCCTGGCCTTGGAAATCGAGACGGATCAGCCTGAAGCGCGGCTCCAGCAGCGGCGCCATCAGCGTCCAGGCGGCGGTGCTCATGGTCAGGCCGTTGAACAGCAAGAGCGGCTGTTCGCCGTGGCCGCTGACCTCGTAATACAACTGGCGTCCATCGTGCTGCAGCATGGGCATGGCGTCTTCCTTGTCGGGTGCGGTTAATGTCAGTGTGGTGCAGGAGGCGCCGGCCCGCAATAGCGCTCGCCGCCGTCATCGCCGATTTGTCATATTGTTGCGCTAGCCTTGCCGCTCTTGGAAACGGACTTGTGCAATGGAAACCATGCTGGAAACCGTCACGATCAGCGTCGCGCCGGGCTTGGCGCATCAGGCGCTGCTGGAACAGATCATTCGTCAGGGGAGTGTGCAGGTGGTGTTCCAGCCCATCGTACAGCTGGCGGACGGCGAGCTGTACGGTTACGAGGCGCTGGTACGCGGGCCATCCGATTCCATCCTGCATTCGCCGGTGATGCTGTTCGAGCAGGCGGCGCGCGCCGGCCTGTCCGGAGTGCTGGACCAGGTCTGCATCGCCGCGATCCTGCGCCAGTTTGCACTGCGCCAGCTGCCCGGCATCCTGTTCATCAATGTCATTCCCGATACCCTGCTCAGCGCCGATGTCTCGGTCGAGGCGCTGCTGGGCCTGCTGCAGCTGAACGGCGTGCCGCCGCAGCGGGTGGTACTGGAGCTGACCGAAACCCGTCCCAATGCCGGCTACCCGGTGCTGCGCCAGGTGGCGGACGAGCTGCGCCGCAGCGGTCTGCGGCTGGCGCTGGACGACCTGGGCGAGGGCTTCTCCAATCTGCGGCTGTGGTCGGAACTGCGCCCGGACGTGGTCAAGCTGGACAAGTACTTCGTGCAGAACATCCACGCCGACCCGCTGAAGGCGCAGTTCGTGCGCTCGCTGGTGGACATGGCGCGCGCCTCCGGTGCGCTGCTGGTGGCCGAGGGGGTGGAGCAGGCGGAAGAGTTGCGCGTGCTGCGCGAGCTGGGGGTGGCGATGGGGCAGGGCTACCTGATCGCGCGGCCGCAGGCCGAGCCGGCGCTCGCGCAGCACTACCCGTTGCCGCGCGCGCCGCAGCACGCCGGCAACCGGCGCCGGCCGGTGGCGCGCGACCTGCTGCAGGAGGTGCCCTACCTGAGCACCGCGCACAGCTGCGAGCAGGCCTACCAGATGTTTGCCGCCTCGCTGCAGCGTTTTGCCATTCCGGTGCTGCACGAGCGGCGTCCGGTGGGCTTGCTGACCCGGCACCATGTGCTGGAAACCTTCGCCAAACCGTTCAACCGCGAGCTGTTCGCCAAGAAGCCGTGCATGGCGCTGGCCGACGCCAGGCCGCTGCTGGTGTCGGCGGAGATGGACATCCAGTCGCTGTCCGGGCGGGTGGTGGAGGCGGAGCAGCGCTACCTGGTCGACGGTTTCATCATCGTCGAGGACGGTGCCTACCTCGGCATGGGCACCGGCTACGACCTGATGCGCCTGATCAGCGAGATGCAGCTGTCGGCGGCGCGTTACGCCAATCCGCTGACCGGGTTGCCGGGCAACGTGCCGATCGGCGAGGAGGTGCAGCGGCTGCTGGAGGGCGAGCGCCCGTTCGTGGTGGCCTATGTCGATCTCGACCACTTCAAGCCGTTCAACGATCACTACGGCTACGGCGCCGGCGACGACCTGATCCGCGAGCTGGGGCGGATTCTGCTGTCGCAGCTGGACATGACGATGGATTTTGCCGGCCATATCGGCGGCGATGACTTCGTGTTGTTGTTGCAGAGTTGCAACTGGCGGCGTCGGCTGCAGGACATCATCCGGTCGTTCGATCAGCGGGTGCAGGCGTTCTTTTGTGCCGCAGCGCGCCATGCCGGTGGCTATCACATCGCCGACCGCAGCGGGCAGATGCAGTTCTTCCCGCTGACCAGCGTGTCCATCGGGGTGCTGCCGGTCTTGCCCGGTCGCTTCCTGTCGCACTACGAAGTGGCAGCGGCGGCGACGCAGGCCAAAAAAATGGCGAAAAAACAGGAGGGTAGCAGCCTGTTTGTCGAGGCGCGCGAATTCCCCGTTTTGGTGCGGCCAACGGCGCTGGCCGTTTGAGGAATTAAACAGTTTCTGCTCTTGTTGCGGTTGTTGCCGACGTTCATGCTGCATGGCAGCATGAACGTGACAGCTAAGTCCATGATTCACGTCCGTTTTTTGTTTCGCCGTTTTTCCTGGTCCGCTCCCGTTTCTCCTTGTCAATTTTATTAAACGTGCGCTACTCTTTTTTCGACGGGTGGCGGCGTTTGTGCGTACAGCGTGGCGGGTGACGCTCGCCTGTGGTGTGCCGTGTGGTGGCGGGCGGTGTGCCGGTCGCGGCGGCAGACGGCAGGTGTCAGGCCGTAAACGGCGCCGCAGCGGGCGCAAAACTCCCGGTTTGGCGGTGCTTGCCGGCAAATGCCAGTGGCTGCGGATATTGCCTGCAAGGTTGGCCGCAAGTAGGGTGTCGGTTTATGTTGAACGGCGCTACGTCCACCGCGTCACGATGACGAAGACGTACGAAAATATCACAGGGACGAACCACGTCCTTCAGGGGAAACAATCATGGTTGATGCTGCAAAGCAGTCTGCTAGCGAAAAGCCTTATTTGTCGATTGCCAATATCGTCAAGAAATTCGGGGACACCACCGCCGTCGACGGTGTGACACTGGACATCCAGCGCAAGGAAATCTTTGCCCTGCTCGGCAGCTCCGGCTGCGGCAAATCCACCCTGCTGCGCATGCTGGCGGGCATGGAGCGGCCCACTTCCGGCCAGATCATTCTCGATGGCCAGGACATCACCAAGCTGGCGCCGTACGACCGCCCGATCAACATGATGTTCCAGAGCTACGCGTTGTTCCCGCACATGTCGGTGGCGGACAACATCGCCTTCGGTCTGAAGCAGGACAAGATGCCCAAGGGCGAGATCGACGCCCGCGTGGCGGAGATGCTGGATCTGGTGCAGATGCGCAAGTACGCCAACCGCAAGCCCTACCAGCTGTCCGGTGGCCAGCAGCAGCGTGTCGCGCTGGCGCGCAGCCTGGCCAAGCGCCCGAAGCTGCTGCTGCTGGACGAGCCGCTGGGCGCGCTGGACAAGAAGCTGCGCCAGCAGACGCAGCTGGAGCTGGTCAACACCCTGGAGAGCGTGGGCGTGACCTGCATCATGGTGACCCATGACCAGGAAGAGGCGATGACCATGGCCACCCGCATCGGCATCATGAGCGAGGGCCAGCTGCTGCAGGTGGGCACCCCGGCGGAAATCTACGACTACCCGAACTGCCGCTTTACCGCCGAATTCATCGGCGACACCAACCTGTTCACCGGCCCGGTGGTGGTCGACGAGCCGGACCGTGTCGAGATCGAGGCCGCCGAGCTGGGCGGCCGCATCTGGATCGACCACGGCATCACCGGCCCGAAAGGCATGCAGGTGTGGGCCAGCATCCGGCCGGAAGACGTGCGCGTCGACCGTGATCCGGTGGCTGCCGGCCCCAACGCCGCCAAGGGTTCGGTAGCGGAGATCGCCTACTTCGGCAGCTATTCCGTCTATCACGTCAAGCTTGGCAGCGGCAAGGTGCTGAAGGCGATGGTGCCGGTCAACCGCTGGCACGAGGCCAACCTGGAGCCGCCGACCTGGGGCGATCAGGTCTACGTCAGCTGGCGCGCCGACATGCCGGTTGTGCTCACCCGTTAAGGAGCTGTGACATGAATATCCAGCGCCTCTTCAAGCGCCTCAAGCCCGGTCGCGGTGCGGTGATCTCGATCCCGTACTTCTGGCTGCTGCTGTTTTTCCTGGTGCCGTTCTTCATCGTGCTGAAGATCAGCTTCGCCGAGCAGGATCTCGCCATTCCCCCGTTCACCAGCCTGATGAACCTGGAGGAGGGCGGGCTGCTGCACCTTACGCTCAATCTCGGCAACTTCGACTTCATCCTCAGCGACGATTTCTACGCCAAGACTTATTTATCCTCGTTGCAGACAGCACTGTTCACCACGCTGATGTGCCTGCTGCTGGGCTACCCGATCGCCTACGCCATTGCGCGTACCGATCCGGCGCGCCGCAACGTGCTGCTGATGCTGGTGATGCTGCCGTTCTGGACCTCGTTCCTGCTGCGCGTCTACGCCTGGATGGGCCTGCTCAACGAAAACGGCCTCATCAACAGCTTCCTGCTGGCGATCGGCGTCATCAACGAGCCGTTGATGCTGTTCCACAACGACTTCTCGCTGTATCTGGTGATGGTGTACGCCTACCTGCCGTTCATGATCCTGCCGCTGTTCTCGCACCTGGTGAAGATGGACGGCCGCCTGCTGGAAGCGGCCAGCGACCTCGGCGCCGGCCCGATCAAGGCCTTCTTCACCATCACGCTGCCGTTGTCCAAGAACGGCATCATCGCCGGCTCGATGATGGTGTTCATCCCGGCGGTCGGCGAATTCGTGATTCCGGAGCTGGTCGGTGGCCCGGATACGCTGATGATCGGCAAGGTGCTGTGGAACGAGTTCTTCGACAACAACAACTGGCCGATGGCCGCCGCGGTGGCGACGGTGATGGTGCTGCTGCTGATCGTGCCGATCGCGTTCCTGCACCGCTTCGAAACCCGCCAGCTGGAAGGAAAAGGCAATGAATAATCAACAACTGTCTCCCTTCCTCAAGGGCATGCTGCTGCTGGGGCTGCTGTTCCTGTACATCCCCATCGTCAGCCTGATCGTGTACTCGTTCAACGACTCCAAGCTGGTGACAGTATGGGGCGGCTTCTCCACCAAGTGGTACGCATCGCTGTTCCAGAACGAGCAGATCATCTCGGCGGTGGAGCTGTCGGTGCAGATCGCGCTGGCCAGCGCCACCGCGGCGGTGACGCTGGGCACCATCGCCGGCTTCGTGCTGGCGCGCTTCAAGCGCTTCCCGGGCAGCTCGCTGTTCGCCGGCATGATGACGGCGCCGATGGTGATGCCGGAGGTGATTACCGGCCTGTCGATGCTGCTGCTGTTCATCTCCATGCAGCAGCTGATCGGGGTGCCGGCCGAGCGCGGCTTCTTCACCATCTGGGTCGGCCATACCACGCTGTGCATGGCCTACGTCGCGGTGGTGGTGCGCTCCCGGCTGCTGGAAATCGACCAGTCGCTGGAAGATGCGGCGATGGATCTGGGCGCGCGCCCGCTGAAGATCTTCTTCGTGATCACGCTGCCGCTGGTGGCGCAGGCGATCGCCTCCGGCTTCCTGCTGTCGGTGACGCTGTCGCTGGACGACCTGGTGATGACCGCCTTCCTGTCCGGCCCCGGTTCCACCACGCTGCCGCAGGTGATCTTCTCCAAGGTGCGCCTCGGCCTGAACCCGGAAATCAACGCGCTGGCCTCGATTACCGTGCTGGTGGTCGGCGTGCTGGTGATCGTCGCCAACTACCTGATGCTGAATTCGCAGCGCAAGCGCGAACGAGCGATGGCGGCGGCGATGCGAGAAAGCAGCGCCGGCTGACGCTGACGGGCGCCGCCCGGCGCCCCCGGACGGCGGAGTTGCGAGGCTCCGCCGTTTTTCTTGCCCGTTACGGGTGATTTCTTGCCAAAAAGGGATGGATCTTGCCGTTTGCCCTGCCGTTTTCCTGACCACCGACGAGGACTCTATGCTCAATTACGCCCACCAGCCGCACGCCCCATCCTATTACGCCGCCACCGCCGTGCCGTGGGAGCCGGGAGCCGCCCTGCAAGGGCGGGTGGACTGCGACGTGTGCGTGATCGGCGGCGGTCTGACCGGGGTGTCCGCCGCGCTGAACCTGGCCGAGCGCGGGCTGCGCGTGGTGCTGCTGGAAGGCTCGCCGATCGGCTTCGGCGCCTCCGGCCGCAACGGCGGCCAGGTGATCGCCGGCTACGCCTGCGAAATGGACACCATCCGCCAGCAGCTGGGCGACGAACTGGCCAAGGCGTTCTGGCAGATGTCGCTGGAGGCGATCGACATCATCGAGCAGCGGGTGCAGCGGCACGGCATCGCCTGTGACTGGACGCGCGGCTACTGCACCGCGGCGGTGAAACCGGCGCACCTGGACGACCTGCTGGCCTGGCAGCACGAGGCGGAAAGCTTCTACGGCTACCGTCACTACACGCTGTGGGACAGGGAAACGTTGGCCGCAAAGCTCGCCTCCGGGCGCTACCAGGGCGGGCTGTTCGATCCGCTGGCCGGGCATATCCATCCGCTGAACTACCTGCTGGGGTTGGCCGGCGCCGCGCGCGCGGCCGGCGCGGTGCTGCATGAAAACTCGCCGGTCACCAGTGTCGAGGGTGGCGAGCGGCCGCGGGTGCGCACCGCGCAGGGAGAGGTGCATTGCCGGCAGCTGGTGCTGGCCTGCAATGCCTTCGTCGGCCAGCTGGCGCCGACGCTCAACCGCCGCATCATGCCGGTCGGCACCTATGTCATCGCCACCGAGCCGCTGGGCGAGGCGCGCGCGCGCGGCCTGATCGCCAACAATATGGCGGTGTGCGATACCAATTTCGTGCTCGACTACTACCGCCTGTCCGCCGACCACCGCCTGCTGTTCGGCGGCAAGGTCAGCTACTCCGGGCGCGAGCCGCGCGATCTGGCCGGCAGCATGCGCGCCGACATGCTGCGCGTGTTCCCGCAGCTGGCCGACGCGCGGATCGACTACGCCTGGGGCGGCTTCTGCGACATCACCATGAACCGGGCGCCGGACTTCGGTCGCCTTGCGGCCAACGTTTACTACGCGCAGGGCTTCTCCGGTCACGGCGTGGCCATCACCGGGCTGGCCGGCAAGGTCTTGGCGGAGGCGATCAGCGGCGACGACAGCCGCCTGAAGCTGTTCGAGCGGCTGCGCCACCGCCGCTTCCCCGGCGGCGAACTGCTGCGCACCCCGGCGCTGGTGCTGGGCATGGCCTGGTACCGGCTGCAGGATCGCCTCTGAGCCGGTGTGCCCGGGCACGGCTATAGTGAGGCCATGACGCTTTGCTGCCGTGCCACCGCCCGGGCGTGGCACGCAACGGTGCAGCGGCGTCGACGTTTTGCTGCATGTTGCGGTGCGACATCAACCTGCGGCCGCGGTGTTGAATATCATGGACGCGGCGGTCGCTCGCGGCGGCGGTCGCACGGTGGCGGAACGGTTAAAAAACATTCACATGACGCCGCTACACTGGGGTGTTGGCCGCAGGGGTGGCCGGCGTCGTGTCGATTAAAATGGACGGCCCAAAATTGTGCTTGTCACAGCGCGTGATGTTGCTAAAATCCGCGCTCATTTTGCGGCGATCAGCCGTTTATTGCGCGCTCCGACATCCCAGGCCCACATGAAGCTTTCTTAGCCCGAAAGCCGCGCACTAAGGAGCAGTTTTTCCAAATTTTCAGCAGGAAATCCTTTCATGGCTTGGACTGTGGCAGATAGCCGGAGCCTCTACGGCATCCGGCATTGGGGGGCTGGCTATTTCAACGTCGGCGAGAGCGGTTGCGTCAAGGTGCGTCCTAACGCCAACCAGCAGCGCGAAATCAATCTGTACGAACTGGCGCACACGCTGTCGGACAAGGGTCTGGACATGCCGCTGCTGGTGCGTTTCCCGGACATCCTGCAAGACCGCGTCACCCGCCTGTGCCGCGCCTTCGACAGCGCCATCGCCGGCATCGGCTACGACAATAAGTACACCGCGATCTACCCAATCAAGGTCAACCAGCAGGAGGCGGTGGTCAAGAGCATCATCGCCACCCCGGACGTGTCCATCGGCCTCGAAGCCGGCTCCAAGCCGGAACTGATGGCGGTACTGGCGCTGGCGCCCAAGGGTTGCACCATCATCTGCAACGGCTACAAGGACCGCGACTACATCCGCCTGGCGCTGATCGGCCAGCGTCTGGGCCACCAGGTGTTTCTGGTGATCGAGAAGGAGTCCGAGGTCGACCTGCTGATCGAGGAAAGCCAGAAGCTGGGCGTGAAGGCCAATATCGGCCTGCGCGTGCGCCTGTCCTCGCTGGCGTCCAGCAAATGGGCGGATACCGGTGGCGACAAGGGCAAGTTCGGCCTCTCTGCCGGCCAGCTGATCTCGGCGGTGGACAAGCTGGTGGCCGCCGGCCACGGCGACACCGTGCGCCTGATGCACTTCCACATGGGCTCGCAGATCGCCAACATCGCCGACTACCGTGCCGGCTTCCGCGAGGCGATCCGCTACTTCGCCGAGCTGCGCGCGCTGGGCCTGCCGGTCGATCACGTCGACGTCGGCGGCGGCCTGGGCGTCGACTACGACGGCACCCACTCGCGCAACGCCAGCTCCATCAACTACGACATGGACGAGTACGCGCAGGTGATCGTGTCGATGCTGCACGAATTCTGCGCCGAGAACGACATCCCGCATCCGCGCATCCTGTCCGAGTCCGGCCGCGCGATGACCGCGCACCACGCGGTGCTGATGATGAACGTCACCGACGTCGAGCGCCTGCCGGACACCATGCCGCAGATCGACGACGCCAGCCTGCTGGCCAAGCCGGTGGCCAAGCTGTACGAGCTGATGAGCCTCACCGACGCCGAAATGGTGACCGAGACCTACTACCGTGCCAGCCACCTGGCGTCGGAAGTGTCGGACATGTACGCCGAAGGCCGCCTGACGCTGAAGGAAAAGGCCGTCGCCGAGCAACTGCACGCCGCGCTGTGCCGCCGTCTGCTGTCGCAGCTGACCGCCAGCCAGCGTTCGCAGCGCCAGGTGTTTGACGACCTGACCGACCGTCTGGCCGACAAGTACTTCTGCAACTTCTCGGTGTTCCAGAGCCTGCCGGATACCTGGGCCATCGACCAGGTGCTGCCGATCATGCCTATCCACCGTCTGGACGAGCAGCCGACGCGGCGCGCCGTGCTGCAGGATTTGACCTGCGACTCCGACGGCAAGGTCAAGCAGTACGTGGACGAGCAGAGCATCGAGTCCAGCATGCCGGTGCACGAGGTGAAGCCGGGCGAGGAGTACCTGATCGCGGTGTTCCTGGTCGGTGCCTACCAAGAAATCCTGGGCGACATGCACAACCTGTTCGGCGATACGGACTCGGTCAACGTCTACGTGCGCGAAGGCGGCCGCCTGTCGTACGAGGGCGTGGAAGAGCACGACACCATCGAGGACATGCTGCGCTACGTGCACCTGTCGCCGGAGGAAATCCTCAACTGCTACGAAGCCAAGGCGCGTACCGCCGGCCTGAGCGCGGAAGAGCGCTCCAGCTACTTCGCCGAGTTCTGCCGCGGCCTGAAGCAGTCGTCGTATCTGAACGTGTGAGCGCGGGCATGAACCGCGTCGCCTGACGCGGCACGCCGCCCGCACAAAAGGTTGGCCGCAAGCTTCATGCTTGCGGCCAACCTTTTTTATGGTGCGAATAGGCTGCCGGCTCAGCCCGGCTTGCCGTCGGCGCGCTTGCGCGCCAGCAGCGGCAGGCCGAACCAGGTCCAGCCGAGCAGGCCCAGCAGCAGGCTCAGCGCCGCCAGCACATAGCCGCGCAGCGCGAAGGCCGGCAGCAGGTCGGCGCTGACGCGCAGCAGCGCCACGCCGTGCAGCAGCAGGTATAGCCACCACAGGCCGCGGCTGGCCTGCAGCGGATGACCGGCATGGCCCAGCATCACCCGCGAGGCGAAGCCGACCAGCATGGTGATGAAAAAACCGACCGTCACCGCGTGCAGCCCGGCCAAGGGCGACACCAGGCCGAAATCCGCCAGCGTCAGCAGCAGGAAGGCCAGCGGCAGCCAGGCGAAGGCGAGGTGCAGCATGGCCAGCAGGGGGACGCTGCGGCTGCGCCACGACTGCCAGCGATAGAGGCAGGCGGCGCCGAGGCCGCACAGCAGCAGACTGGCCGGCCACAGCGGCAGCTGGGCAATGGCGAGCACGCCGTACAGCCAGCTGCCGCCCACCAGCGTCAGCAGCAGCCAGCGCGGTCGCCACACCTGATAGGGTGCAATCACGCTCTGGGTGAAAAACGGCAGCATGCGGTGGCTGACGGCGAGGAACACCGGCAGCAGGAAGCCCCACAGCGCCAGATTGCGCATCCACCACCACGCCGCCGCCACATCCGCCAGCAGCCAGTACAGCATCGCCAGCAGGCCGCCGCAGCCGGCCAGCAGCGCGGCGAGCACCGCCTGTGCGTGCAGGCGGTCGCTGACGCTGCTCTGGCGCAGCAGCTGCTGCATGGTCTGCGCCAGCAGCGCCAGCGCCGCCAGCCACAGCAGCGCGGCGGCGGCCAGCCAGTAGTGCGAGCCGGGCAGTGCCGCCAGCGCGCAGAGCAGGGCGGCAAACAGCAGCAGCGGGATCAGCACGCAGCGCCAGCGCGCCGGCGAGGCGGCGTTCAGCCAGCGCGGCGCGGCGGTGAGGATGAAGCCGGTCATGAAAAACGGAAATAGGCCGTACAGCATCAGCGCCGCGTGCGCCTGCAGCGGGCTGAGCTCGCGGTGCAGGCTGGCGCCCTGCTGGCGCAGCAGCAGTTCGCTGCTCCAGACCGCCAGCAGCAGCAGGGCGGCGAAGAGGCCGGGCAAGAATGCCGCGCGATGAGGGGTGGCGGCCAACCTTTGTAAGACGGGGAGGGGCGACATGCGGGATATCCTGGCTTGGTGCAAAGCACGAGTGTCGGTAATCTTGACGCCCCTGCCAATGACGCGAATCAAGCGCGCAGGCCGCGCCGGCAGATCGGCGCCGGCGGCGGGAAGCGGCGAAATTCCGGACAAATCCGGCGCCTATCTATAAAAATATTTCTAACCATCTGATTTTATAGAATTTTATTGTGATTGCACATTGTTGGACATTTCAGGGAAATGTGTAAGTGGATGTCGCAAAGAGGATATGGCCTGTTTCCATGATTGGATTAGAATCGGTAACAGACGCTGTTCACACAATAAATCCAGTACAGATTGCAATAAGGAACTATCAATGAGCACCAACGTTACCCGCGATACCTTTGATCAGGTCATGGTCCCGAACTACGCACCGGCCGGCTTCATCCCGGTCAAGGCTGCCGGCTCCCGCGTGTGGGATCAGCAAGGCCGTGAGTTCATCGATTTTGCTGGCGGTATTGCGGTTAATTCCCTGGGGCACTGCCATCCGGAGCTGGTCGCCACGCTGACCGAGCAGGCGAACAAGGTCTGGCACCTGTCCAACGTGTTCACCAACGAGCCGGCGCTGGAACTGGCCACGCTGCTGACCGAAACCACCTTTGCCGAGCGCGTGTTCCTGTGCAATTCCGGCGCCGAGGCCAACGAGGCCGCGTTCAAGCTGGCGCGCAAATACGCCGCCGACCACTACGGCGCCGACAAGCACGAGATCATCTCCTGCACCAACTCCTTCCACGGCCGTACCGTGTTCACCGTCAACGTCGGCGGCCAGCCGAAGTACACCGAAGGCTTCGGCCCGAACCCGGCCGGTATCACCCACGTGCCGTTCAACGACATCGACGCGCTGAAGGCCGCCATCTCCGACAAGACCTGCGCGGTGGTGATCGAGCCGGTACAGGGTGAAGGCGGCGTGCTGCCGGCCACCCAGGCCTACCTGGACGCGGCGCGCGAGCTGTGCAACCAGCACAATGCGCTGCTGGTGTTCGACGAAGTGCAGACCGGCGTCGGCCGTACCGGCTCGCTGTACGCCTACCAGGAATACAACGTGACCCCGGACATCCTGTCCTCGGCCAAGGGCCTGGGCGGCGGCTTCCCGGTGGGCGCGATCCTGACCACCAGCGAGATCGCCAAGAGCTTTGGCGTCGGCACCCACGGCACCACCTACGGCGGCAACCCGCTGGCGTCGGCGGTGGCCAAGAAGGTGATCGAGATCGTCAGCCGTCCGGAAGTGCTGGCCGGCGTGCGCGCCAAGCATCAGCGTTTCGTCGACGGCCTGAACGCGATCAACGCCAAGTACAACGTGTTCAAGGAAATCCGCGGCATGGGCCTGCTGATCGGCGCCGTGGTGTCCGACGAGTTCGCCGGCCGCGCCCGCGAATTCCTGAAAGCCGCCGAAGCCCATCAGCTGATGGTGCTGGTCGCCGGTCTGTCGGTGGTGCGCTTCGCCCCGTCGCTGGTGATCGAAGACAAAGACATCGACGAGGGTCTGGCACGTTTCGATGCCGCCATCGCCGAACTGGTTGCCGCCAACCGCACCTGATTTCCGTTTCCGGAACCTAATTAAATCCGCATTCTGGGGAACTCCGCTGCCGCTATGGCAGCGGAGCGGGGCTTGCTGCG
This sequence comes from Vogesella alkaliphila, assembly GCF_014652475.1. Classification (GTDB taxonomy): domain Bacteria; phylum Pseudomonadota; class Gammaproteobacteria; order Burkholderiales; family Chromobacteriaceae; genus Vogesella; species Vogesella alkaliphila. The sequence goes on from NZ_BMYW01000001.1 coordinate 462,692, forward strand.
CCCGGTTCCGGAACGCCACGAGGGAGAAGTAACCATGTTGATCGTGCGTCCAGTACGCATTTCCGATCTGCCCGTCATTGAAACAATGGCGGTGGACAGCGGGATTGGCGTCACCAGCTTGCCGAACAATCGGGAAAAGCTCTACGAAAAAATCCAGACCTCGCTCGGCGCCTTCGAGCACGAGGCGGTGGCCGGCACCGGCCGCGAATACTATATGTTCGTGCTGGAAGACGACGGCCAGGTGGTCGGCACCGCGTCGATCAGCGCCTCCGCCGGTTTTGAAGAGCCGTTCTACAGCTACCGCAGTGAAACCATGGTGCACGCCTCGCGCGCACTGAAGGTGAACAATCGCATCCACGTGCTGAACATGTGTCACGACCTGACCGGCATGGTGCAGCTGCTCGGCTTCTACTGCCGGCCCAACCTGTCGCTGCGCGCGCTGGAATTGCTGTCGCGCGCCCGACTCCTCTATATGGCGGCCGCGCGCGAACGTTTCGGCCGCCGCATCCTGGTCGAGATGCAGGGCATCCTCGACGCCAACGCGCAGTCGCCGTTCTGGGACGCCATCGGCCGCCGCTTCTTCAATATGGACTTCCCGCAGGTGGAGCAGGCCTTCGCCCAGCGCAGCAAGACCTTTATCGCCGAACTGATGCCGACCTACCCGATCTACGTGCCGCTGCTGCCGGATCAGGCGCAGAACGCCATCGGCCAGATCCACCCCGATTTCGAGCGTCCGTTCAATATTCTCAGCCGCGAAGGTTTCGAGGCCGACAACTACATCGACATCTTTGACGGCGGCGCGGTGCTGACCGCCGAGGTCGACCAGCTGTTCAGCCTGCGCCACCAGCAGCGGGCGCAGGTCGAGGTGGCGCCGGTGCTGCCGGAAGGTGCCGAAGAGATGGTGATCTCCAACCATCGCAGCGACCAGTTCGCCCTGGCGCAGGCGCACGCCAGCCTGGTGGACGACGTGCTGTTCATCACGCCGGATACCGCGCGCGCGCTGTCGCTCGTCAGCGGCCAGATCGCCTGTGTCGCGCCACTATTGCAAGCAGAACAAGGGAGGGTTGCAGCATGATGGTGATTCGCCCGGTCAAGGCGTCCGACCTGGACGGCCTGATGGAGCTGGCGCGCAGCGCCGGCGTGGGTCTGACCTCGTTGCCGGTGAACGAAGAGCGCCTCAGCGCCCGTATCGCCCGTTCCGAGAAGAGCTTCAGCGGCGAGGCCGATCTGGCCGAGCGCGGTTACGTGTTCGTGCTGGAGGACACCGCCAGCGGCCGTGTCGGCGGCATCTGCGCGCTGGAAGCGGCGGTCGGCCTGAAGGAGCCCTGGTACAACTACCGTGTCGGCACCATCGTCCACGCCTCGGAAGAGCTGGACGTCTACACCCGTCACGAAACGCTGTTCCTGTCCAACGACCACACCGGCTACTCCGAGCTGTGCACGCTGTTCCTGCACCCGGATTTCCGCGTCAACAAGAACGGCGGCCTGCTGTCCAAGAGCCGCTTCCTGTTCCTGGCGCAGTTCCCGGAAATGTTCGGCAAGGTGGTGGTGGCGGAGATGCGCGGCGTGTCCGACGCCGCCGGCAACTCGCCGTTCTGGGAAGCGCTCGGCCGCCACTTCTTCTCGATGGAGTTCGCGCAGGCCGACTACCTGACCGGCGTCGGTCAGAAGGCCTTCGTCGCCGAGCTGATGCCGAAATTCCCGGTCTACATCGACTTCCTGCCGCAGGAAGCGCAGGCGGTGATCGGCCAGACCCACGACAACACCCGCCCGGCGGTGGCGATGCTGCACAGCGAGGGCTTCCGCTACGAAGGCTACGTCGACATCTTCGACGCCGGCCCGACGGTACAGGCCTACACCCGCGACATCCGCGCGGTGCGCGACAGCCGCCTGCTTGCGGCCAACGTTGGCGACAGCGCGACCGGCGCGACCGGCTTCTATCTGGTGTCCAACACCGGCTTCGACGGCTTCCGCGTGCTGCTGGCCGAACTGGCGCCGGGGGCGGACAGCGTCACGCTGAGCGCGGAACAGGCGGCAACACTGAATATCAAGCAGGGCGACGTGGTGCGCGTGGTGGCACTGTCGCCAAAGGAGGCTGCATAAATGGCAACGCAATTCATCAACGGCAGCTGGTTGTCCGGTAACGGCGAGCAGCTGGAGAAGAGCAACCCGGCCACCGGCATCCTGATCTGGCAAGGCCAGGCCGCCGATGCGCAGCAGGTCGACGCCGCCGTGCGCGCCGCACGCGCCGCATTCAAGGGCTGGGCGCGCACCGCGCTGGACGAGCGTCTGGCCGTGATCCGCCGCTTCGGCGAACTGCTGAACAGCAACAAGGCGGCGCTGGCGGAGATCATCGCCAAGGAAACCGGCAAGCCGATGTGGGAAGCGCAGACCGAGGTCACCACCATGGTGAACAAGGTCGAGATCTCGATCAAAGCCTATAACGAGCGCACCGGCGAACGCGCCGCGGCGATGGGCGACGCGCAGGCGGTACTGCGCCACAAGCCGCACGGCGTGGTGGCGGTGTTCGGCCCGTACAACTTCCCGGGGCACCTGCCGAACGGCCACATCGTGCCGGCGCTGATCGCGGGCAATACCGTGATCTTCAAGCCGTCCGAGCTGACGCCGTGGACCGCGCAGGAAACCGTGCGCCTGTGGCACGAGGCCGGCCTGCCGGCAGGGGTGATCAACCTGACCCAGGGCGCCCGCGACACCGGCATCGCGCTGGCCAACCACGACGGCCTCGACGGCCTGTTCTTTACCGGCAGCTCCGGCACCGGCAACCTGCTGCACAAGAATTTCGCCGGCCGTCCGGAGAAGATCCTGGCGCTGGAAATGGGCGGCAACAATCCGCTGATCGTCGGCAATGTTGCCGATGTCGACGCCGCCGTGCATCACGTGATCCAGTCCGCCTTCGTCTCCGCCGGCCAGCGCTGCACCTGCGCGCGCCGCCTGCTGGTGGCGGAGGGCGCCGCCGGCGATGCCTTCATCGCGCGCCTGGTCCAGGTTGCGGCCAACCTCAAGGTCGGTCTGTACAACGATGAGCCGCAGCCGTTCATGGGTTCGGTGATTTCCACTGCGGCTGCCGACGCGCTGCTGCAGGCGCAGGCCACGTTGGCCGCAAGCGGCGGCAAGGTGCTGCTGGAGATGAAGCGCTTGTCCGAGGTCGGCGCCATCCTGTCGCCGGGCATCATCGACACCACCCGTGCGCAGCGTCCGGACGAGGAGTTCTTCGGCCCGCTGCTGCAGATCATCCGCTACCGCGATTTCGACCAGGCCATAGCGCTGGCCAACGACACCCGCTTCGGCCTCGCCGGCGGCGTGCTGTCCGACGATCGCGGCCAGTACGAGCAGTACCTGCTGGAAAGCCGTGCCGGGGTGGTGAACTGGAACAAGCCGCTGACCGGCGCGTCCAGTGCTGCACCATTTGGTGGCATCGGCGCCTCCGGCAATCACCGTCCTAGTGCCTACTACGCCGCCGACTACTGCGCGTGGCCGGTCGCGTCGCTGGAATGCGACAGCCTGACCGTTCCGTCTCAACTTTCTCCGGGGATCGTACTGTGAGCAACGCTTTTGAAGTGAACTTCGACGGCCTGGTAGGCCCGACGCACAACTACAGCGGCCTGTCCTACGGCAACGTCGCTTCCACCGGCAACCAGAATGCCGCCTCCAACCCGAAACTGGCCGCCAAGCAGGGCCTGGCCAAGATGAAGGCGCTGCACGACCTGGGCTTCAAGCAGGGCGTGCTGGCGCCGCACGAGCGCCCAGACGTGGCCTCGCTGCGCCTGCTGGGCTTTGGCGGGACCGACGCGCAGGTGATCGCCCGCGCCGCGAAGGAAGCGCCGGCCATCCTGGCGGCCGCCACCTCGGCGTCGTGCATGTGGACCGCCAACGCGGCCACCGTCAGCCCGTCCGGCGACACCGCCGACGGTCGCGTGCACTTCACGCCGGCCAACCTGAACAACAAGTTCCACCGTTCCATCGAGCATCCGACCACCCGCCGCATCCTGCAGGCGATGTTTGCCGACGAATCGCGCTTCGCGGTGCACCCGGCGCTGCCGGCGCAGATGCACTTCGGCGACGAAGGTGCGGCCAACCATACCCGCTTCTGCCATGAGTACGACGGGGCAGGGGTGGAGTTCTTCGTGTTCGGTGCCGCCGCCTTCGACAACCGCTATTCGAAACCGGCGCGTTTCCCGGCACGGCAGACGCTGGAAGCCTGCCAGGCGGTGGCCCGCCTGCACGGTCTGAAGGAAGAGGGCGTGGTCTACGCGCAGCAGGATCCGGACACCATCGACGCCGGCGTGTTCCACAACGACGTGATCTCGGTCGGTAACCGCAACGTGCTGTTCCACCACGAGAAGTCCTTCCTGCATCAGGCCGAGGTGCTGGCCGAGCTGGACCGCAAGCTGGCCGCGGCCGGCGGCAGCTTCATCGCCATCGAGGTGCCGCAGGCGGAAGTCAGCGTCGAGGAGGCGGTGAAGAGCTACCTGTTTAACAGCCAGCTGCTGTCCAAGCCGGACGGCAAGATGATCATCGTGGTACCGGAAGAGTGCCGCAACATCGAGCGCGTGTGGACCTACCTGCAGAAGATGAGCAGCTCGGGCGGCCCGATCGACGAGGTGCGCGTGTTCGACCTGAAGCAGAGCATGCAGAATGGCGGCGGCCCGGCCTGCCTGCGTCTGCGCGTGGCACTGTCGGCGGCGGAGATCGATGCAGTCAATCCGAATGTAATGATGAGCGATGCATTATTTGGCACGCTTAATGCTTGGGTAGACCGTCATTATCGCGACCGCCTGTCGCCGGGCGATCTGGCCGACCCGCAACTGCTCGTCGAGTGCCGTACCGCACTGGACGAACTGAGCGGCATCCTGGCGCTAGGCTCGGTGTATCCTTTCCAAATGGTGTAATCAAACCCATCTGGAAAACTCATCAGCATACAGGCCATCTGCGATCATGTCGCAGGTGGCTTTTTTGTTGTGTGAGCGCAAAAACAAATAAAATCGATTGTATCCATTGTCGGTTTTTTGCTTTTGCGCGGATTTGGTGCATTGGGGGCGGATTTGCGATTCGAATTGAAACAAAAGCAGTTCGTTTGCGAAAAGAAAGGAAAATTTTCAAAAAGAATGCGCGCGGAAAAGAACATCAAAAAAAGCCTTTGGTTGCAACGCAACATAGCGTTGCCGGTAATTTTTTTTGCCGTTTTTTTCAATAAAATCAATAACTTGTCTTGTGTAATAAAAATAGTGAAAAAACCTGAATTTCTCAAGTTTTTCAGATTGACAGTCGATTGGATACGCTATCATAATCCGCTCGGCTTGTCGGACAGAAACCCAACTGCCGACCTTTGCACAGAAGACGGTAAAAGAGGGTAAACCCCGTATAAATCGTCGGGACAATCATCCTTAGGAGATCCCACCGTGGACATTTTTCTGCAACAGATCCTGAACGGCCTCGTGCTGGGCAGCATTTATGCCCTGATCGCACTTGGTTACACCATGGTGTACGGGATCATGGGCCTCATCAACTTCGCCCACGGCGAAGTCGTGATGTTTGGCGCCATGGTTACCATCACCGTCGTTACTACCCTGATGAATGCCGGTGTCGGTCTGCCGGGCCCGATGCTGGTGCTGATCGGCCTGCTGGTCGCCATCCCCGCCTGCATGCTGCTGGGCTACACCATCGAACGCGTGGCCTATCGCCCGCTGCGTAACGCGCCCAAGCTGGCACCGCTGATCACCGCGATCGGCCTGTCCATCGTGCTGCAGCAGGTTGCGATCCTGATCTGGGGTCGTAACTACATCCCGTTCCCGGCCATCCTGGATCACGAAACCATCGAGATCTTCGGCGCCACCATCACCAAGCTGCAACTGGGTATCGTCGCCCTGTGCCTGCTGCTGATGGTCGGCCTGCTGGTCGTGGTCGAGAAGACCAAGCTGGGCCGCGCGATGCGCGCCACCAGCCAGAACCCGGCCGTTGCCAGCCTGATGGGCGTCAACGTCAACACCATCATCTCCGCGACCTTCGTGATGGGTTCGGCGCTGGGTGCCATCGCCGGTGTGATGGTCGCCACCAACTATGACCAGGCTCACTACTACATGGGCTTCATGATCGGCCTGAAGGCGTTTACCGCCGCGGTGCTGGGCGGTATCGGCAATCTGGGTGGTGCCGTGGCCGGTGGCATCCTGCTGGGCATTATCGAAAGTCTGGGCGCCGGCTATATTGGTGACCTGACCGGCGGTTTCCTGGGTTCGCACTATCAGGACATCTTTGCCTTCGCTGTGCTGATCGTCGTTCTGATCTTCCGTCCTTCTGGCCTGCTGGGCGAGAAAATGGCCGATCGCGCCTAACAGGGAGAGACAAGTGAGCATGACTATGGATACCAACAAAAAACTGGCGGTGTTTATTGCCTCCGCCATCGTGCTGGCCGTGCTGCCATTCGTGGTCGGCAATACCCTGGGCAACTCCTGGGTGCGCACCATCGACTTCGCACTGCTGTACGTAATGCTGGCGCTGGGTCTGAACATCGTGGTCGGCTTTGCCGGTCTGCTGGACCTGGGCTTCATCGCCTTCTACGCCGTCGGTGCCTACACCTTCGCGCTGCTGGGCTCGCCGCACTTCGATATTCACCTGCCGTTCTACATCTCGATCCCGCTGGGCGCCGGTCTGGCCGCGATGTTCGGCCTGCTGCTGGGTACTCCGGTACTGAAACTGAAGGGCGACTACCTGGCGATCGTGACGCTGGGCTTCGGTGAAATCATCCGTATCTTCATGAACAACCTGAACGCCCCGGTGAACATTACCAACGGGCCGCAGGGTATCAACCTGATCGATCCGATCCAGATCGGCGGCCTGTCGCTGGGCAAGGCTGTCGAGGTGTTCGGTTTTACCCTGAATCCGGTGCACCTGTACTACTACGTGTTCCTGTTCCTGACCGTGATGGTGGTGATCATGGTTTACCGCCTGCAGCACTCCCGTATCGGTCGTGCCTGGGTGGCGATGCGTGAAGACTCGATCGCCGCGGCGGCGATGGGCCTCAACATCCGCAACATCAAGCTGCTGGCCTTTGCGCTGGGCGCGCTGTCCGGTGGCGTTGCCGGTGGCCTGTTCTCGACCTTCCAGGGCTTCATCTCGCCGGAATCGTTCGGTCTGCTGGAATCGATCATGATCCTGGCCATGGTGGTGCTGGGCGGCATGGGCCACATCCCGGGCGTGATCCTGGGGGCCGTGGTGCTGACCATCGCGCCGGAGATCCTGCGTGACGTGATCGGCCCGCTGCAGATGAAGGCGTTTGGCAAGATGCTGGTTGACCCTGAAAACGCACGCATGCTGCTGTTCGGCGCAGCGATGGTGATCATGATGCTGGTCCGCCCTGAAGGTATGTGGCCGTCCAAGCGTCGTGCGGCCGAATTCAAAGATGCGAAGAAAGGTTAAGCCATGTCCGAAGTTTTGCTGAAAATCGAAGGCATCAACAAGCGCTTTGGCGGCCTTCACGCACTGAGTAATGTCAGCCTGCACATCAACAAGGGCGAGATTTACGGCCTGATCGGTCCTAACGGCGCCGGCAAGACCACCATGTTCAACGTGCTGACCGGCCTGTACACCCCGGACGAAGGCAGCTTCACCTTTGACGGCAACGATCTGTTCCGCGCGCCACCGCACGTGGTGGTGAAGAGTGGTATCGCCCGTACCTTCCAGAACATCCGTCTGTTCCACGAGATGACGGCGCTGGAAAACGTGATGGTCGGCCGTCACATCCGCTCCAAAGCCAATGCGCTGGGTGCGGTGCTGCGCAACAAGGCCACCCGCGACGAGGAAGCCGCGATCGAGGCCAAGGCCTGGGAACTGCTGCGCTACGTCGGCATCGAGGATGTCGCCTACGAGCGTGCCAAGAACCTGTCCTACGGTCACCAGCGTCGTCTGGAAATCGCCCGTGCGCTGGCCACCGAGCCGAAGCTGCTGGCACTGGACGAACCGGCCGCCGGCATGAACCCGAGCGAGACCGAATCGCTGAAGGCGTTGATGGAGAAGATCCGCGACGGTGGCGTCACCGTGCTGCTGATCGAGCACGACGTGAAGCTGATGATGGGCCTGTGCGATCGCATCGCCGTGCTCGACTATGGCAAGAAAATTGCGGAAGGTGTGCCCGAAGTGGTACGTAAAGATCCGAAAGTGATCGAGGCTTATCTGGGAGTGGCACACGAATGAGCATTCTAGACGTCAAGAACCTGCAGGTTTCCTACGGTGGCATTCAGGCCGTCAAGGGCATCGACTTCCACATCAACAAGGGCGAGCTGGTGACCCTGATCGGTGCCAACGGCGCCGGCAAGACCACCACGCTGAAAACCCTGGTCGGCATGGTCAAGATCGCCGGCGGCAGCATCAACTTCGACGGCAAGGACACCACCAGTATCGCCACCCACGATTTCGTGCGTAACGGTCTGGTGATGGTGCCGGAAGGCCGCGGCATCTTCGGCAAGCTGACGGTGGAAGAAAACCTGCAAATGGGCGGTTTCCATCGCAACGACAAGGACGGCATCCAGCGCGACATCGAGCGCGGCTACGAGCTGTTCCCGCGCCTGAAGGAGCGCCAGAAGCAGCTGGCCGGCACCCTGTCCGGTGGCGAGCAGCAGATGGTGGCGATGGCACGCGCGATCATCTCGCAGCCGAAGCTGCTGTTGCTGGACGAGCCGTCGATGGGCCTGGCGCCGCTGATCGTGGAAAAGATCTTCGAGATCATCCAGATGGTGGCCGCCGAGGGCGTGACCATGCTGCTGGTGGAGCAGAACGCCAAGCTGGCGCTGCAGGTATCGCAGCGCGGCTACGTGATGGAAAGCGGCAAGATCAGCATGAGCGGCCCGGCGAAGGAACTGCTGGACGACGAGCGCGTGCGTAACGCCTACCTCGGCGGTTAATTCCGCCCGGCCACGGGTGCGGCCAGCCGGTCGCCCCGTGTGCGCTTGCCAAAGGCGGCATTGCCCGCCGTGTCGCGAGAACAATAACCATGCTTGACACCCTCAGCCCCGATGTCCTGCTCCGCCAGGCACTCGGGGCTTTGTTTTTTCCGCCGCTCAACGGGCTGCTGCTGTTGCTGGCCGGCCTCTACTGGCAGCGACGGGCGCCGGCGGCTGGTCGCTTGCTGTTGCTGCTGGCGCTGTTCTTGAGCTATCTGCAGGCGACGCCGTGGCTGGCGATGCGGCTTAACGGTGCGCTGGAATCGTCTGCGCCGGCCACGCTGGCGCAGGTGCGGACCACCGGCGCCATTGTGGTGCTCGGCGGCGGCCAGCGGCCGGCACCGGAGTATGCGGCCAACGTGCCGTCCGGCGACAGCCTGGCGCGCTTGCGCTATGGCGCCCATCTGGCGCGGGCCAGCGGTCTGCCGTTGCTGCTGACCGGCGGCGCACCCAACGGCGGCGAGGCCGAGGCGGTGGTGATGGCGCGCGTGCTGCAGCAGGATTACGGCATCACCGCGCGCTGGGTGGAAGCCGCCGCGGAAACCACCGCCGACAACGCGCGCCTGTCTGCCGCGTTGCTGCGCGGGGCCAAGGTTGGCCGCATCACGCTGGTGACGCAGGCCTGGCACATGCCGCGCGCGTTGGTGTCGTTCCGTGCCGCCGGCTTGCAGGTAGTGGCGGCGCCGACCGGCTATAGTCGTTATGACGGCATCTGGCTGCAGCACTGGCTGCCGAGCGGGCGCGCGATGCAGGAGGTGTATCAGGCGGAGCGCGAATGGCTGGGGCTGCTGTATTATCACTTGCGTTCCCTCATCACAGGATTGACGACATGAATACCGGCGCGCTGATCATCGGAGACGAACTGTTATCCGGCAAACGCCAGGACAAGCACATGCCGGCGCTGATCCGCCTGCTGGCGGAACGCGGCATGAAACTGGCCTGGGTCGAGTATCTGGGCGACGATCCGGCGCGCATCGAGGCGGCGCTGCGGCGCGCCTTCGCCAGCGGCGATCTGGTGTTCAGCTTCGGCGGCATCGGCGCCACGCCGGACGACCATACCCGCGCCTGCGCCGCACGTGCGCTGGATGAGCCGCTGCAGGTGCATCCCGAGGCCAAGGTGTTGATCGAGGGCCGCTTTGGCGCCGACGCCTATCCGCACCGCATCAACATGGGCACGCTGCCGGCCAGCGCACGGCTGATCCCCAATCCGGTCAACCAGATGCCGGGCTTTTCCTGTGGTGACGTGCACTTCGTGCCGGGCTTCCCGAATATGGCGTGGCCGATGGTGGCGTGGGTGCTGGACACGCAGTACCGCGCCCTGTTTTCCGATCATCCGGACGTGGAGCAGGGCTGCATCGCCATCGATGCGCGCGAGGGCGACCTGATCACGCTGATGCAGGAATTCGTAGCGCGTTACCCGACGCTGCGCTTCTCCAGTCTGCCCAACTTCGGCACCGACGCCATCCCGCAGATGCACATCGAGTTTGGCTTCAGCGGCCAGCCGGCGCTGGTGGCGATCGCGCTGGGCGAGTGGCGCAAGGCGCTGCTGGCCAAGGGCTACGAGGTGCGCGACAAGCCGGCGGGCTAGCTGCTGCCGTGGCAGCAGGCTAACAGCCGGCGCTGCCGGGACGGATGCCGCGAGGACGGCTTCATTCATCCGTAATCAAGTACCGCAACAAGACAAAAGGTTGGCCGCAAGCATCACTGCCTGCGGCCAACCTTTTGTCATTGTGGCGTATGGCGCCAGTGCCTAGTTGACGAAGCGCATCGAGAAGTCGATGGCGCGCACGTCCTTGGTCAGCTTGCCGACGGAAATGCGGTCGACCCCGGTCTCGGCGATGGCGCGCACGCTGTCCAGGTCGACGCCGCCGGAGGCTTCCAGCTGGGCACGGCCGGCATTGCGGCGCACGGCTTCGCGCATCTCGTCCAGCGACATGTTGTCGAGCAGGATCAGCGGGCAGGCGGCGGCCAGTGCCTCGTCCAGCTCGGCCAGGTTTTCCACTTCCACCTGCAGCGTCACGTGCGGCGGGGCGATGGCGCGCGCGGCTTTGAGCGCTGCGGTGATGCTGCCGTTGGCGATGATGTGGTTTTCCTTGATCAGGATGCCATCGTAGAGGCCGACGCGCTGGTTGGCGCCACCGCCGACGGTGACGGCGTACTTCTGCGCCAGGCGCAGGCCGGGCACCGTCTTGCGGGTGTCGTGGATCACGGCACGGGTGCCGGCGACGGCATCGACGTAGCGGCGCGTTTCGGTGGCGACGCCGGACAGCGTCTGCAGGAAGTTCAGGCCGCTGCGCTCGGCGGTGAGCAGCGCCTGCGCCGGGCCGCTGATGGTGCACACCACGTCGCCGCTGGCGACGCCGGCACCTTCGGCGACGTGCCATTGCACCTTGCAGCGCGCGTCGATCTGGCGATAGCACTCGTCCAGCCACGCCTGGCCGCACAGCACCGCCGTTTCGCGCGCCACGATGCGCGCCTCGCCCGGCAGGTTCGGGCACAGGGCGGCGGTCCAGTCCTTGTCGCCGATGTCTTCGGCTAGGGCAAGACTGACGGAGTGGGCGATCAGGTGCTGGGCGGGCAAGGTCGGCATGATGGTCTGGGTCCGGGGCAAAGAGCGCGATTTTACCCCGCTTTGGCGTGGCGGTGGGGCGCTCTGCTATGATGCAGTTCTGTCGCCCGTCCTGATCCGCCGATGAATTTTCCCGAGACGCTTTTTTCCCCGCCGCTGTTGTGGGCCGCCACCGGCCTGATGTTGCTGCTGCTGTCGCTGGCGGCGTGGCGGGTGCCGTGGCGTACGCTGCCGCACGGCGCGGTCAGCGCCTGGTCGGCGGCCTGCGTGCTGCTGGCCGCGATGTGGCTGGTCAAGGCCGGCCTGCAGCCGGGGCTGTCGTTTCACCTGCTGGGCGCGGCGATCTTCACCCTGCTGATGGGGCCGGCGCTGGCGCTGCTGGCACTGGCGCTGGTGCTGCTGTTGCAGGTGGCGGCGGGGCAGCTCGACTGGCTGGCGCTGGGGCTGAATTTCTGCGTCACGCTGTTGCCGGCGGTAGCGGTGACCGCACTGGCGCTGCGCCTGGCGCAGCGTTATCTGCCGGCGCACCTGTTCGTCTATGTCTTCGTCAACGCCTTTCTCGCCGGCGGGCTGAGCCTCGTTGTCGCCGCCGCCAGCGGCATGGCGCTGCTGTGGTTGCTGGGGGTGTACGACTGGCCCTACCTGCTGGACAACGCGCTGCCGTTCTATTTCCTGCTGTCGTGGTCGGAGGCGTTTACCAGCGGGCTGGTGCTGTCGATCATGGTGGTGTACCGGCCGCAGTGGGTACGCAGTTTCGATGACGCGCGCTATCTGGCGCGCTGACTGAAAGGAGAGTGTGATGCAGTTTGCGTTCTGGGCCATCCTGCTGGCCGCGGCGATGCCGCTGCTGTGGGCGGTGCTGGCCAAAAGCGGGCCGGGTTTCGACAATCACCAGCCGCGGCTTTATCTCGCCGGCCTGCACGGTTGGCGCCAGCGCGCGCAGTGGGCGCAGCAGAATTCCTGGGAGGCGTTCGCGCCGTTTGCCGCCTCCGTCATCGTCGCCTACCTGATGATGGTGACGCCGCAGCAGCTGGATGCGGCGGCCGCGGTGTTCATCGTGGCGCGCCTCGGCTACGGCGTGTGCTATGTCGCGGACTGGGCCACGCCGCGCTCGCTGTGCTGGACGGCGGGCTTTGGCGCGGTGGTGTACCTGTTCCTGGCGGCGGCGCATTTGCTGTGACGCCGTTGCCCAAACGCCATGCGGCCAACCTTGGGCAAGGTTGGCCGCATGGCATTGGTGCCTGGCTGTTCCTTTACAGCATGACCGGTTCGGCTTCCAGCGCCACGCCGTAGCGCGCCAGCACCGTGTCCTGCACCTTGGCCGCCAGCGCGGCGATCTGCCGGCCGCTGGCGTGGCCGTAGTTGACCAGCACCAGCGCCTGCCTGGCGTGCACGCCGGCGTCGCCGTCGCGGTAGCCCTTCAGTCCGGCCTGGTCGATCAGCCAGCCGGCCGCCAGCTTCACCTTGCCTTCGCCGGCCGGGTAGTGCGGCAGCGCCGGGAAGCGCGCCAGCAGCGCGGCGGCCTGCTCGCTGTCGACGATCGGGTTCTTGAAGAAGCTGCCGGCGTTGCCCAGCTGCGCCGGGTCCGGCAGCTTGCTCTGGCGGATGGCGATCACCGCGCGGCTGACGTCCTGCGCGGTCGGCGTGCCGCTGATGCCCATCGCCTGCAGTTGCTGCGCGATGTCGCCGTAGCCGGTCTTGCTGAGCACGTGACGCGACAGGCGGAAGCGTACCGCGGTCACCAGATAGCGGCCGGCGTGCTGCTTGAACACGCTGTCGCGGTAGGCAAAGTGGCAGTCGGCATTGGCCAGCGTCACCGGTGCGCCGCCATGCTGCAGGTCGGCGCACACCACTTCCGTGATGCAGTCCTTCACTTCCACGCCGTAGGCGCCGATGTTCTGGATCGGGCTGGCGCCGACGGTGCCGGGGATCAGGCTGAGGTTTTCCAGCCCGCACCAGCCCTGCTGCAGGGTGTGGCAGACGAAGTCGTGCCAGTTTTCGCCGGCGGCGGCCTCGACGATCACGCTGTCGCCGTCGTCGGCCAGCAGGCGGATGCCTTTGAGCAGGATGCGCACCACGGTGCCGGGGTAGTCTTCGCGCAGCAGCAGGTTGCTGCCGCCGCCCAGCCACAGCACCGGGCCGTCCAGCTCGGCCAGCAGGGCCGGCAGCTGGTCCAGTTGCTGCAGCTCGGTGTAGCGGCGGGCGCTGGCGGCAATGCCGAAGGTGTTGAACGCTTGCAGCGAAACGTGCTGCTGGAAGGTGATGGTCACGAAGCGGGCCTCACAAGGTTTGACGATGCAGGCGCTGCCTGCTGATATGGGAAAGGTAGCCGACCAGGGTCAGCCCCGCCACGCTGAGGCTGACCACCAGTGCCGCCCAGAAGCCGTGCACGCCGAGGCGCGGCAGTAGCCAGTCGGTCAGCCCCAGCACCATGCCCAGCCCGAGGCCGAGGCCCCAGAACGACACGATATGGATCACCATCGGCAGGGTGGTGATCTTGTAGCCGCGCAGTGCGCCGGAGGCGACCGTCTGCATCGCGTCGGTCAGCTGGTAAAAGGCGGCGAACAGCATCAGCGTGCTGCCCAGCGCCACTACCGCCGGATCCTGGCTGTACATGGCGATGATCTGGTGGCGGAACAGCAGCACCAGCAGCATGGTCAGCAGCGCGGCGGCGATGCTGAGGGCAATGCCGAGGCCGCTGATCAGCCGCGCCTGCTGGTAGTCGCCGCTACCGATGCTCTGGCCGACGCGGATGGTCAGCGCGGTGGCGATGCTCTGCGGGATCATGTAGATCAGGCTGGAGAAGTTCAGTACCGCCTGGTGGCTGGCCACCACCAGGGTGCCCAGTTGCGCGATCAGCAGCGCAATGAAGGAAAACAGGCTGACCTCGACGAAGAACGACAGCCCGATTGGCAGCCCCAGCCTCAGCATCGCCGGAAAGCGCGACCATTGTGGCCAGCTGAATTGCTGCGTCAGGCCGTAGCCGGCCAGCGCCCGGTTGCGGGCGAGGTAGACGAACAGGGTGATGGCGTTGAACCACATCACCACGCCGGTGGCCCAGCCGCAGCCGGCGCCGCCCAGTTGCGGCAGGCCGAACAGGCCGTGGATCAGCATGTAGTTGAGCGGAATGTTCAGCAGCAGCGCGATCAGGCTCACCACCATGATCGGGCGCGGGCGGTTGAGGCTGGAGGCAAAGGCGTGCAGCGCACGGTGCATCATCGCCGCCGGCATGCCGAAGGCGGCGCCGTCGATGTAGAGCATCACCTTGTCTTCCACCGTGTCCGGCAGGCTCAGCCACTGGCGTAGCAGCGGCTGGATCGCCAGCATCAGCAGCGCGCCGAGGCAGCCGAGCAGCAGCCCGAACCACAGGCCCTGGCGTGCGGTTTCGCCGATGCCGCGGGTCTCGCCGGCGCCGAACTGGTGCGACAGGATGGGGTTCAGCGCGCTGACGACACCCATCAGCGTGACATAGGCGGTGACGAAGATGCTGGCGCCCAGCGACACCGCTGCCAGGTCGTCGGTGCTGACGCGGCCCGCCATCACCGTGTCGACAAAACCGGTCGCGACCTGGGCGATCTGCGCCACCATCATCGGCAGCGCCAGATGGCTCAGGGTGCGGGTTTCTTCGCGGAGGCGCGGCCAGCCGGCCCGGTCAAGGTGAAACAGCATGTGAATCCAGCTCGGGAGCAAACCGCCGATTATAGCCGGATCGGGTGCGCGGCGCCCGCGTCGCGCAGCGGGCTCAGGCGGCGCCGGGGCGGCGCAGGTGGCAGCTGATGATCAGCGCGTTGCCGAACAGGCGGTTGATCTGCAGCGCCTGGTCGACATCGACATCCTGCAGCAGCAGCTTGCCCTGTTGCAGGCTGGCGGCCAGGCCGCGTTCGCTGGCCCAGGCCAGCAGCGTGGTCAGCTGGCGGGCGCCGGCAGGGTCGCCGAGGTGGATGGCGCGCAGCTCGCCGCGTAGCGCCGGGGTGGAACGGGCAGGGGAGGTGGCAAACTCGGTGTAACGGTCTTGTTCGCAGTCGTACATGGTCTCGGTCTTCCTTGTCGGTCGCCCGGACTACCCGAGCGACGCTTTAGCAGAGTTGGTTTAACGGCGCCCTGCAAGTTGTCGATTAACTCGGCGCCATGCGTTTTCACGCGGGGTACGGCTTTGCGGCAGCAGAAAACAAAAAATCCGCTGGCCAGTGGCTGCAGCGGATCGCTTGATCTGACGCTTTAGCTGGCATTTGTAACGCGCCCGCAAGCTGATATCAAATCGGCGCAGGGGCAACGTTACGGCAAGGCGGCGGCGCTTGTCAAGCCGCTGCGGCGTGCGGCCGCCGGCGGTATTGGCAGGCCGCTGGAGCCAGTTTTGCGAATCGCGCTATAATCCGCCGCCTGAACGCGGACTTTGTGTCCTTTTTTTCTTTTTCTGTGTAGCCCCGATGATCCGTAAACTCATCAGTCGAATCTTCGACTTGCCTGCCAGCCTGGCCGGCAACAAGAGCAAGCCGCGTGTGCTTGCCCTGGCCCAGCACGGCGTACGCCGTGACGCACTCAGCCATGCCGCGCTGCGCGTGGTCTCGCGGCTGCAGGACGCCGGTTTCTCCGCCTTTGTCGTCGGTGGTGCTGTGCGGGACCTGCTGCTGGGCGTCACGCCCAAGGATTTCGACGTGGCCACCAATGCCACGCCGGAGCAGGTGCACCACCTGTTCCGCCGCTCGCGCATCATCGGCCGCCGCTTCCGCATCGTGCACGTGATGATGGGTCCGGAAACCATCGAGGTGACCACCTTCCGCGGCGGCGAAGTCGCCAACAAGAACGAAACCGGTCGCGTGATGGCGGACAACACCTACGGCAACCAGATCGAGGACGCGCTGCGTCGCGACTTCACCGTCAATGCGTTGTTTTACAACCCAACCGACGAAACCATCATCGACTATCACCACGGCGTGAAGGACCTGCGCGCGCGGAAGCTGGTGATGATCGGCCAGCCGGCGCGCCGCTACCAGGAAGACCCGGTACGCATGCTGCGTGCGGTCCGTCTGGCCGCCAAGCTGGATTTCACCATCGACGAGCATACCCGCAAGCCGATTGCGGCCAACGCTGCGCTGCTGCGCAACGAGCCGCCGGCGCGCCTGTTCGACGAGCTGCTGAAGCTGCTGCACTCCGGCCACGCCTACGCCTGCCTGAAGATGCTGCGCGACGAAGGCCTGTCGCGCGGCACCTTCCCGCTGCTGGACGCGGTGATGGACGAGCCGGGCGGCGAAACCTTCCTCAAGAACGCGCTGGCCAATACCGACGAGCGCGTGCGCGCCGACAAGCCGGTGTCGGTTGGCTTCATGCTGGCGGCGATGCTGTGGGCGCAGGTGCGCAACCGCTGGCAGCAGCGCCTGCAGCAGGGCGAGCGCGACATCGCGGCACTGGTCGAGGCGATGGCGGAGGTGGAAACGCTGCAGGACAACGACTTTGCCATTCCGAAGCGCTTCTCCGCCACCATGCGCGAGATCTGGTTCCTGCAGCCACGCTTCGAGAGCCGTGCCGGGCAGCGCCCGTTCCGCTTCGTCGAGCAGCCGCGCTTCCGCGCCGCCTATGACTTCTTCTGCCTGCGCGCCGATGCCGGCGAGGTGCCGCGCGAGCTGCAGCAGTGGTGGGAAGACTTCCAGAACGGCGATACCGCCGAGCGCCAGCAGCTGGTCGACGACGCGCGCAACAGCGGTGGCGAAGCCGCCAACCCGGAACGCAAGAAGCGCCGTCGCCGTCGCAAGCCTGCTGCCGCCGCCGGTGGCGGGGAGCCGGCGTGACCCTCGCGGTGATTGCGCTGGGCAGCAATCTGGAAAATCCGGTGCACCAGGTGGAAGCGGCGCTGCAAAGGTTGGCCGCATTGCCAGGTACGCGCCTGGTGCGCCGTTCCGCCTGCTACCGCACCGCGCCGGTCGGCTACGCCGAGCAACCCGACTTCATCAACGCGGTGTGCGAGGTGGACACCGAACTGGACGCCGAAGCGCTGCTGGCGCAACTGCTGCAACTGGAGCAGGACTTCGGCCGCGTGCGCAGCTTCCGCAACGCGCCGCGGGTGCTGGATCTCGACCTGCTGCTGATGGACGGCGTCACGCGCGACAGCGAGTTTTTGACGCTGCCGCACCCGCGCATGCACGAACGCGCCTTCGTGATGCTGCCGCTGGCGGAAATGGCCCCCGAGCGGCAGTTGCCGCAGGGCCGGGTCGGCGACATCGCGGCCGCGCTCGACGGCAGCGGTGTCAGCCGCCTGCCGCGCAGTCACTAACCCCGGCAGCAGCGGCTGCCCCTCCGAGGAGTACCTTGATGACGCAACTGCGCTATGTCGTGGTGGAAGGCCCCATCGCTTCCGGCAAGGCCGCCCTGGCGCGCCGGCTGGCGGAGCACTGGGCGGTGCGCCTGCTGACGGAAGCCGCGGAGCAGAATCCGTTTCTCGAACGTTTCTACCGCAATCCCCCGCATCACGGCCTCGCTACTCAGCTGTCCTTCCTGCTGCAGCGTGCCGATGCCGCCCATGACATGCTCAACGGCGACTTGCTGGCGGCACCGCTGGTGGCCGACTTCCTGTTCGAGAAGGACGCGCTGTTCGCCGAGCTGACGCTGGAAGACGACGAGCTGGCGCTGTACCGCCGTATCGCGCCGGCGGTGTTGCGCGCGCACCCGGTGCCGGACCTGGTGATCTATCTGCAGGCGTCGCCGGAAACGGTGCAGCAGCGGCTGGAGCAGGCGGTGGCCAGCGGTGCGATGTCTCCGCTGCCGACAGGCTATGTCCAGCGCGTACACGCTGCCTACAGCACGTTTTTCCACGCCTACGAGGGCGCGCCGCTGCTGATCGTCAATACCGATCATCTTGATTTGGTTGAAGGTGATGATGATTTCGGGCTATTGTTGCGCTGCATCAGCGAGATGCGAGGCCAACGCAGTTACTTCAACAAGGGTATCTGAACCCTGCCAGGCCGGAAGGCGGAGCCATCAGCTCCGCGCCGCGGCCATCCCTGCGCATCCGGGTGGTCACCCGCACCCCGGTCGCAGCTGCACGCAACGAGGAAAGACAGAATATGAAAATAACCGTTAATACTTTGCAGGCCATGGCCGCCGAGGGTCAGAAGATCGGCATGCTGACCTGCTACGACGCGAGCTTCGCCACCCTGCTGGACGAAGCCGGGGTCGATATCCTGCTGGTGGGGGATTCGCTGGGCATGGTGATGCAGGGTGAGGACTCGACCCTGCCGGTGTCCATGCCGGAAATGGAGTATCACACCCGTTGCGTGGCACGCGGCGCCAAGCGCGCCATGGTGCTGGCCGACATGCCGTTCGGCAGCTACCAGGAAAGCCCGGCCCAGGCGTTTGCCAATGCCGCGCGCCTGATGCAGGCCGGCGCGCACATGGTCAAGATCGAAGGCGGCGCCTTCATGGCGGAAACCGTGCGTTTCCTGGTGCAGCGCGGCGTGCCGGTGTGCGCGCACATCGGCCTCACCCCGCAGTTCGTGAACACCTTTGGCGGTTACAAGGTACAGGGCAAGAGCGAGAGCGATGCCGAGCGCCTGCTGGACGACGCCCGCGTGCTGGCCGAAGCCGGTGCCACGCTGGTGCTGATGGAGTGCGTACCGGCAACGTTGGCCGCACGCATCAGCCAGGAGTGCGGCGTGCCGACCATCGGTATCGGCGCCGGCCGCGATGTCTCCGGCCAGGTGCTGGTGCTGTACGACGTGCTCGGCGTGTACCCGGGCAAGAAAGCCCGTTTCGTGAAGAATTTCATGGCCGAGGCGCAAAGCATCCAGGGTGCGGTTGCCGGCTATATCAGCGCGGTGAAGGATGGTTCCTTCCCGGCGCCTGAACACTGTTTCTGAGGTCAGCATGCAAATCATCCGTAGCATCGCCGAGCTGCGTGCTTGGCGCAAAACCGCGGGCCGTGTCGCCTTCATCCCGACCATGGGCAATCTGCACGAAGGCCATCTGGCGCTGGTTGCCGCCGCGCGACAGCAGGCGGAACAGGTGGTGGTCAGCATCTTCGTCAACCGCCTGCAGTTCGGCCAGGGCGAGGATTTCGACGCCTACCCGCGCACCTTCGAGGCCGACGGTGACAAGCTGCGTGCCGCCGGCGTCGCGGTGCTGTTCTTCCCGGACGAGCGCGAGCTGTATCCACGCATCAAGCAGGACTTCAACGTCGAGCCGCCGCATATTCAGAACGAGCTGTGCGGCGCCTTCCGTCCCGGCCACTTCCGCGGCGTGGCCACCGTGGTCGCCAAGCTGTTCAACATCGTGCAGCCGGACGTCGCCTGCTTCGGCAAGAAGGACTTCCAGCAGCTGCACGTGATCCGGGCCATGGTCGACGACCTCAACATGCCGATCGAGATCGTGCCGGTCGATACCGGCCGTGCCGACGACGGCCTGGCGCTGTCGTCGCGCAACGGCTACCTCAGCGCCGAAGAGCGTGCCGAGGCGCCACGGCTGTACCGCCAGCTGTCCGCCATCCGCGCGGCGCTGCAGGCCGGCGACAGCAACTATGCGGCGCTGGAGAAGGCCGCCTGCGACGAGCTGAACGGCCACGGCTGGCGCGTGGACTACGTCGAGATCCGCCAGGCCGACACGCTGGAGATCGCCCACGTCGGCGAGGCGCGGCTGGTGGTGCTGGCGGCGGCGCGTCTGGGCCGTACCCGGCTGATCGACAATATCGAAGTGGCGCGCTGATCCGCGCCGCAAGCAACAACAGGAAGACCGAACCATGCAGCGTTCCATGCTGAAATCCAAGCTTCACCGCGTCACCACCACCCACGCCGAACTGCACTACATCGGCTCCTGCGCCATCGATGAAAACCTGCTGGAAGCGGCCGACATCAAGGAATACGAAGAGGTGCAGATCTGGAACGTGACCAACGGCGAGCGTTTTGCCACCTACGCCATTCGTGCCGAGCGCGGCTCCGGCGTGATCTCGGTCAACGGCTCCGCCGCGCGTCGCGCCGCGCCCGGCGATCTGCTGATCATCGCCTCGTTCGCCGCCTACGAAGACAGCGAGCTGGCCAATCACACGCCGAAGCTGGTGTTCGTCGACGAGCGCAACCAGATGACCGAGCTGGCGTCGCTGACGCCGGTACAGCCGGCCTGATTGCCGTCGTGATCCGTTCGAACCAAGCCGCCCGCAGAGGCGGCTTTTTATTGTCTGAACACAAGCGAGAAAAGGAGAAATGATGAGTTTTCTGACAACCGACCTCTACGACGCCAACGAGGGCCGCGTGGCGGTGGTGGAGCCGATGTTCCGCGCCTACGGCGGCCGCGCCCGCTTTGCCGGCCAGGTGGTGACGCTGAAGGTGTACGAGGACAATACCCGCGTGCGCGAGGTGCTGGCCGAGCCGGGGCAGGGCAGGATCCTGGTGGTCGATGGCGGCGGCTCCAGGCGCTGCGCGTTGCTGGGCGACCAGATCGCCGAGCTGGCGGTGAAGAACGGCTGGGAGGGCGTGGTGATCTACGGCTGCATCCGCGATTCGGTCGCCATCAACGCGCTGGACATCGGTGTGCGTGCGCTGGACACCACGCCGAAAAAATCGGTGAAGCGCAACGAAGGGCAGCGCGATCTGGTGCTGGCCTTCGGTGCGGTGGAGTTCGTGCCCGGCCACTGGCTGTATGTCGACGAGGACGGGCTGCTGCTGTCGGCGACGCCGCTGCTGTAATCGGCACCGTTGCGGCCAACGTTGGCCGCAGACGCAAAAAAGCCAGCCCCGCGGGGCTGGCTTTTTGCGCTTGCTGTCTTACTCGCCGACCACGTCGACGCCGGCGGGCGGGCTAAAGCGGAACTGCGCCGGGTTGACCTTGACGTTGCGCTGCAGGTTCTTGAACTGGATGCGGGTGATGTTGCCGAAGCTGTCGGCCAGTTCCATTTCCACCAGCTGGTTGGCGGTGAAGCCCATCTTGATCGACTCAAACGTGTTGTCGGTCTTCTTCGGGCTGGCGGCCAGCCATTCCACCTTGCCGGTCTTGCCGACTTCGCGCAGCTGGTAGTCGCGCTCGATGGCGTTGCTGCCGGCCAGCAGCGCCGCCGGCGAATTGCCCAGCGCGCCGGTCTGGTCGCGGCGGGTGACCTGGGCCAGTTCCTTGTCGTACAGCCACAGCGTCTTGCCGTCGCCGACGATCAGCTGCTCGAACGGCTGGGCGTAGGTCCAGCGCAGCTTGCCGGGGCGCTGGATCTGCATGGTGCCGTGCGCGGTTTCCTGGCGCTGCTTGCCGCTCACCGTCTGGGTGAAGTCGGCGGCCAGGGTCCTGGTGCCGGCGATAAAGGCCTTGAACTGTGGCAGTGCAGCGGCGTGCACCGGCAGCGTGGCGGCCAGCAGCAGGCCGAGTAGGGCTTGTTTCATGCGTTTCCTTAAACTGGCGCGGGCGGTTTCCCTGTGGCTATGACCCGCCCGCGGGGGCCGCGTTCAGCTGAAGCGGTTGGTAATCGGGTAGCGCCAGTCCTTGCCGAAGCCGCGATGGGTGATGCGCGGGCCGACCGGCGCCTGGCGGCGCTTGTACTCGTTGATCTTCAGCAGGCGCACCACGCGGTTGACGTCGGCCTCGGCATAGCCGGCCTTGACGATGTCGGCGGCGGACTGGTTGTGCTCGACGTAGCGTTCCATGATCGCGTCCAGCACGTCGTACGGCGGCAGACTGTCTTGGTCTTTCTGGTCCGGGCGAAGTTCCGCCGACGGCGGCCGGGTGATGATGCGCTCGGGGATGATCTCGCCCTGGGTGTTGCGCCAGCGGCACAGCGCGAACACCAGCGTCTTGGCCACGTCCTTCAGCACCGCGAAGCCGCCGGCCATGTCGCCGTACAGCGTGCAGTAGCCGGTGGTCATCTCCGACTTGTTGCCGGTGGTCAGCACCAGCTTGCCGGACTTGTTGGACAGCGCCATCAGCAGCGTGCCGCGGATGCGCGCCTGCAGGTTTTCCTCGGTGGTGTCGGCGGGGAGGCCGGCAAACGACGGCGCCAGCGCGCTCATGAAGCTTTCGTACATCGGCCAGATCTCGATCTCGTCGTATTTCACGCCGACGCGCTGCACCATGTCGCGGCTGTCGTCGACGCTGATGTCGGCGGTGTAGCGTGACGGCATCATCACCGCGTGCACCTTGTCGGCGCCCAGCGCGTCGACCGCGATGGCCAGCGTCAGCGCGGAGTCGATGCCGCCGGACAGGCCCAGCAGCACGCCGGGGAAGCCGTTCTTGCCGATGTAGTCACGCACGCCGACCACCAGCGCGCGGTACGCGCTTTCCAGTTCGTCCGGCAGCGCGGCAAGGTTGGCCGCAACGATGTCGCCGTCGACGATATCGAGCAGCAGCAGTTCGTCGTCGTAGGCGGCGGCCTGCGCCACCACTTCGCCGGCCTTGTTCAGCGCGAACGAGGCGCCGTCGAACACCAATTCGTCCTGGCCGCCGGTGAGGTTGACGTAGGCCATCGGCAGGCCGGTCTCCTGCACCCGGTAGCGCATCACCTCGTGACGGGTGGCGATCTTGTTGCGGTGGAACGGCGACGCGTTCAGCGACACGATCACCTCGGCGCCGGCATCGGCGGCTTCGGCGGCCGGCTCCACGGACCAGCCGTCCTCGCAGATGATGATGCCGACCTTGACACCGTTCTGCTCGAACACCAGTGGCGCGGCACCGGGGGTGAAGTAGCGGCACTCGTCGAACACTTCGTTATTGGGCAGCAGCATCTTGTGGTACTGGCCCAATCTGTTGCCGTCGCGCAGCACGGTGGCGGCGTTGAAGCGCTCATTGCCGAGGCGGGCAGGGTGGCCGATCACCAGCGTGATGCCGTCCAGCATTTCCAGTTCGTCGAGGCCGGCGTAGATGGCGCGGTAGAAGTGGTCGCGCAGCAGCAGGTCTTCCGGGCTGTAGCCGGTCAGCGCCAGCTCCGGCGTGACCAGCACGTCGGCACCCTGCGCCATGGCCGTCCTGGCCAGCTCGAGGATTTTGCGGGTGTTGCCGGCAATGTCGCCGACAACCGGGTTGAACTGGGCAAGTGCAATGCGCATCGGGAGAACCACCAGTAGAGAATCGATCGGCCGATTTTAGCGTTGTCTCGCCCGCACCGCATAAAAAACTTGCGCAACGGCCGACTCGCTTATACAATGCGCCTCCTCTGTTGCTTGAGCGGAAACGCCGGCGGCAAAGCCATCTGGAGAGGTGGATGAGTGGTTTAAGTCGCACGCCTGGAAAGCGTGTTTAGGGTAATACCCTAACGGGGGTTCGAATCCCCCCCTCTCCGCCAGATTTCCATTGTGTCGCTAGCGCGGCACGATATTGCAGTACACCTCACGGAGAGGTGGATGAGTGGTTTAAGTCGCACGCCTGGAAAGCGTGTTTAGGGTAATACCCTAACGGGGGTTCGAATCCCCCCCTCTCCGCCAGTATTGAAAAAGCCAGCTGCTTGCAGCTGGCTTTTTCGCGTTTGCGCTACGGCCCCGGCAGCTGCCAGTCGCCCTTGCTGCGGAACGGCATGTCGCCCAGCGCGCCGACGCCGAACAGGGTGCCGTCGATCTGGTAGGTGAGCGCCGTCTTGCCGCCCGCCAGCTTGCCCAGCTGTTTCAGCCAGCCGGAGAGCGAGGTATGCAGCAGTACCTTGACGGTATCGTTGCCCAGCGCCGGGATGCTGAACGGCTGGCTGGTGGTGCCGCGGGCAAAGCTGTCGCCGTCCAGGCTGACACTGAAGCGCAGCCCCTGCGCACTCAGCGGCTGCCGGTCCGGGTTGCTGATGCGCAGCGTGACCTCGAACTCCTGCTCGAACAGCGTGGCCTTGTCGGTGGGCTGGATGTCGGCCAGCTGCACTTCCGGCTGTGGCCGCGACAGGCTGGCGCAGCCACTGAGCAGGGCTGTCAGTAGCAGCAGCGGGAGCAGATATTTGGGCATCGGTGTCTCCCTCGATGGGTGGTGGACAATACTCAGTGTACTTGGCCGCCCGTAAGCGTGCGTTGCTGTTTTATCGATAGATGCGTGCGCCACGGTTGCAAGTGCTGGCACTTTGTTTCATATTGATGTGCTATTCGTTCAGGATAAATGACGGTTCATGTTGCGTCGGCACGGCTGGCGCGGACGGTCATGGCGGTGGCGAGGAGCAAGATGAACGCAGCAAAGAAAATCCGGCATTACCTGCAGTCCGGGCAGGACACGGCCCAGGTCGAAATCCTGCTGCAGCTGGCGTACAGCCTGCAGACCGGCAAACCGTTCCAGTTGCAGCCGTTGCATGATCTGGGCGAGCCGTATTTCGATACCGCGCTGCAGCTGATCCGCGAGTGGCACCTGGATCACCACATCGCCTCGCGCAGCAAGCTGCTGGAAATGATCTACGCCCGTGGCCAGCGGGCCGTCGCGCACAATGCGCCGTCAGCGGTTGTCACGGAACATTAACCTTGCGGGGCTAAGCTGGCGTCGTTGCATCCTGTTTCGCTGATAGTCCCTGCAATCCTGTCGCAATTTGGCCCGCTGCTGCGGGCCTTTTCTTTATCGGTCGCTGTCCGGCCACTGTAGCTGGCCGTGACAGGCCTCGTTGAGGCTGGCGACCAGCGCCGCGCACTGCGTTTCGGCAAGGCTGAAGCTGAACAGCACCGCCGTGCCGTGCTCCACCGTCAGTAATTGCGCGTCCGCCGCCTGCAACAGACGGCGCAGCCTGCCTTCCAGCGGGTAGGGGACGAGACACCGCAGCTGGCGCTGGCGGATCAGCGGCAGGCGCACCGCCTGTTCCAGCGCGCTGGCGACGCTGTCGGTGTAGGCGCGTACCAGGCCGCCGGCGCCGAGCTTCACGCCGCCGTAGTAGCGCACCACGCTGGCCAGCACGCCTTCCAGTTGCTGGTGGCGCAGCACTTCCAGCATCGGCCGGCCGGCGGTGCCGGACGGTTCGCCGTCGTCGTTGGCCGCGGAGTGGCCGCCGGCCATCAGTGCCCAGCACACGTGCGCCGCCGCCGGATGTGCCGCTTTCAGCGCCGCGATGCGCGCCAGTGCGCTTTCGCGGTCCGCCATCGGCTCGACACAGCCGAGGAAGCGGCTTTTCTTGATCTCGATCTCGCTATGGACCGCGTGTTGCAGGGTGAAGGACATGCAGCCTCGGCTGGTTAAGGGTCGGGAGCTTGCGGGCAACCCNCGCAAGCGACGGATACGCGTCAGCCGCGGAACATGAAGTAGACCGCGCCGACCATGCACAGGCCGGCCCAGACAAAGTCCCACTTGAACGGCTGGTTCATATAGAAGATGGCAAACGGCACGAATACCGACAGCGAGATCACCTCCTGGATGATTTTCAGCTGTGCCACGCTCATCACGCTGAAACCGATGCGGTTGGCTGGTACCTGGAGCAGGTATTCGCACAACGCGATGCCCCAGCTGAGGAAGGCCGCCAGATACCACGGCTTGGCGGCCATGTCGCGCAAGTGCGCGTACCAGGCGAAGGTCATGAAGATGTTGGACAGGATCAGCAGCAGCGGTGACAGCAGGTAGGGCGACAGGACCATGACGGTTTTGCGGTGTAAATGCGGGATCGTGATTGTCGCAGTTTTGGCGGCGGCGGACGAGGCCGGCCTGGCGCTTCGGTGCCAGGCGCGGGCCGAAACCGGTGCGGGCGAGGTCGGGCGGGCGGCCGAGTGGTGGGGTGACATCGCGGCAGGCGCTGTTCCTGATGGCTTTCCGGGCGGGTGGTGGGGCGTGGAGGTCGCCGTGAAGGCGCAAGGGCGGGAAAGGTGGGGTTGCGTTGCTGTTGCGGTCGCGGAACGGTGGTCTATATTTTTGTTGCGTTTCGATCGCAGGCGTAAACCTTCTTGCGTTATATTTTATATTGTCCAACAAGTTAATTTTAGATTGTATACAATAGGCAAGTTGGCAAATAAAATCGATAGAGGTGAGTTCTCATGCAGTTTCAGGCATTCGCGCGCAAACAAACCGCACTCCGTGACGCCATTACGGCAGCCTATCGCCGTGACGAGCAGGCTTGTGTCAAGACACTGACCGCCGAGGCGCAGATGTCGCCCGAGCAGGTGAGCTCGGTCAAGACGCTGGCCGCCAAACTGGTTTCGAAAGTGCGCAGCGAGCGCACCAAATCCAGTGGTGTCGACGCGCTGATGCACGAGTTCTCCCTCTCCAGCCAGGAAGGCGTGGCGCTGATGTGCCTGGCCGAAGCGCTGCTACGCATCCCGGACCGGGCCACCGCCGATCGCCTGATCCGCGACAAGATTTCCGGCGGCGACTGGAAGTCCCACTTGGGCAACAGTTCCTCGCTGTTCGTCAACGCCGCCGCCTGGGGCCTGCTGGTCACCGGCAAGCTGGTGTCGTCGCACAGTGCGCACGGCCTGTCTTCGGCCCTGACCCGCCTGATTGCCAAGGGCGGCGAGCCGCTGATCCGCAAGGGGGTCGATCTGGCGATGCGCATGCTGGGCAAGCAGTTCGTGACCGGCGAAACCATCGACGAGGCGCTGGCCAACGGCCGCGAGCGCGAAGCCCGTGGCTACCGCTTCAGCTACGACATGCTGGGCGAGGCGGCGATGACCGAGGCCGACGCACAGCGCTACCTGCGTGACTACGAAGTCGCCATCCACGCCATCGGCAAGGAATCCAACGGCCGCGGCATTTACCAGGGCCCCGGCATCTCGGTGAAGCTGTCGGCGATCCACCCGCGTTACGCGCGCATGAAGCACGAACGCATGATGGCGGAGCTGCTGCCGCGTCTGAAACAGCTGTTCCTGCTGGCCAAGCAGTACGACATCGGCCTCAATATCGACGCCGAAGAAGCCGATCGTCTGGAAATCTCGCTCGACCTGATCGAGGCGCTGGCCAATGATCCGGATCTGGCCGGTTTCGAGGGCATCGGCATCGTGGTGCAGGCCTACCAGAAGCGCTGCCCGTACGTGATCGACTACCTGATCGACCTCGCCCGTCGCAGCAAGCACCGCTTCATGGTGCGGCTGGTGAAGGGCGCCTACTGGGACGCCGAGATCAAGCGCGCCCAGGTCGACGGCCTCGACGGCTACCCGGTGTACACCCGCAAGGTCTACACCGACGTGTCCTACCTCGCCTGCGCCAAGCGCCTGCTGGCGGCACAGGATGCGATCTACCCGCAGTTCGCCTCGCACAACGCCTACACCCTGTCCGCGGTGTACCACCTTGCCGCCGGCAAGGACTACGAATTCCAGTGCCTGCACGGCATGGGCGAGAGCCTGTACGACCAGGTGGTCGGTGCCGACAACCTCGACAAGCCGTGCCGCATCTACGCGCCGGTCGGCTCGCACGAAACCCTGCTCGCCTATCTGGTGCGCCGCCTGCTGGAAAACGGCGCCAACTCCTCGTTCGTGAACCGCATCGTTGACGAGAGCGTGTCCATCGACGATCTGGTGGAAGACCCGGTCGCCGAAGCGCTGCGCCAGGGCGGCGAGCCGCATCGCAAGATCGCGCTGCCGCGTACCCTGTACGGTGCCGAACGCCTCAACTCGCTGGGCATGGACCTGTCCAACGAGCATGTGCTGCAGCAGTTGAACGACGCGCTGAATGCCGGTGCCGCGCAGAGCCTGCACCTGAAGCCGATGTTGGCCGCAGGCCCGTTGAGCGAAGGCGTGGCGCAGAACGTGCTGAACCCGGCCAACCTGCAGGACGTGGTCGGCACCATCCAGGAAGCCAGTGCCGCCGATGTCGAGCTGGCCTTGCAGCAGGCGGTACTCGCCGCGCCGCAATGGGCCGCCACCGCGCCGGCAGAGCGTGCCGCCTGCCTGGAACGCATGGCCGACCTGATGGAACAGCACATGGCCACCCTGATGGGGCTGGCCGTGCGCGAGGCGGGCAAGACCTTTGCCAACGCCATCGCCGAGGTGCGCGAGGCGGTCGACTTCTGCCGTTACTACGCGGCACAGGTGCGTCGCGAATTCGACAACCAGACCCACCCGGCACTGGGCCCGGTGGTGTGCATCAGCCCGTGGAACTTCCCGCTGGCGATCTTCATCGGCGAGGTGGTGGCCTCGCTGGCCGCCGGCAACGTGGTGCTGGCCAAGCCGGCCGAGCAGACCGCGCTGATCGCCGGCTTTGCCGTACAGCTGCTGCATCAGGCCGGCGTGCCGGCCGGTGCGCTGCAGTTCCTGCCGGGCCGTGGCGAAGTGGTCGGCGCCGCGCTGACCCGCGACGAGCGCGTCAAGGGCGTGATCTTCACCGGTTCCACCGAGGTGGCGCAGCTGATCAACCGTACCCTGGCCAAGCGCAGCGGCGAAGTGCCGCTGGTAGCCGAAACCGGCGGCCAGAACGCGATGATCGTCGACAGCTCGGCGCTGCCGGAGCAGGTGGTGGCCGACGTGATGTCGTCCGCCTTCGACTCCGCCGGCCAGCGCTGCTCGGCACTGCGTGTGCTGTACCTGCAGCAGGACATCGCCGACAAGGTCATCACCATGATCAAGGGCGCGATGGACGAGCTGCGTGTCGGCAACCCGGCGCTGCTGGAAACCGACATCGGCCCGGTGATCGACGCCGAGGCGCAGCAGGGGCTGCTGCGTCACATCGACAGCATGAAAACCAAGGCGCGCGACTGCTACCAGGCGCGGCTGACGCCGGAGTGTGCCGACGGTACCTACGTGGCGCCGACCCTGTTCGAGATCGACAGCGTCAGCCTGCTGCAGCGCGAGGTGTTCGGCCCGGTGCTGCACGTGATCCGCTTCGCCGCGCAGGATATCGACCGCGTGGTGGATGAGATCAATGCCACCGGCTACGGCCTGACCCACGGCATCCACAGCCGTATCGACGAGTCCATCGACAACATCGTCGCCCGCATCAAGGTCGGCAACGTCTACGTCAACCGCAACATCGTCGGCGCCGTGGTCGGTGTGCAGCCGTTCGGTGGCGAAGGCAAGTCCGGTACCGGTCCGAAGGCCGGCGGCCCGTTCTACGTCTACCGCCTCAGCGGCGCCAGCTGGAATCCTGAACTGGCGGCCAACCCGGTGGTGCCGGCGCTGTCCGAGCTGGACCGCCTGCAGAGCGTGCTGGCGCAGTTGCTGCCGGATGCGACCGCCCAGACCCGCTTGCGCGAAGCCATCGCCTACGCCCGTCGCCACACGCCGCTGGCGAATATGGTGACGCTGCCCGGCCCGACCGGCGAGCGCAACAGCCTGCACTTCGCCGCACGCGGCCGCGTCGGCTGCCTCGCGCAGACGCTGGAAGGCCTGCTGCAGCAACTGGTGGCGGTCTTTGCCACCGGCAACAGCGCGGTGCTGCTGGACGGCGCGCTGACCGCGGCCTTGCCGGCGACGCTGGCCGGCTTCTTCGTGGCCAAGGGCGGCGATGTCGCCACCGCCGACGTGACCGCCGTGCTGTACGAGGGCGATGCCGCCGACCGTCTGCGCCAGACCCTGGCCCAGCGCGACGGTGCGCTGATTCCGCTGCTGATCGCGGATGAGGACGGCTACAACCTGCACCGCCTGGTCGTGGAGCGTGCAGTGAGCGTAAACACCACAGCCGCGGGCGGTAATGCCAGCCTGATGAGCATTGGTGATTAATCAGACTTGCCTGAGGTTGGCCGCATTGGAATAATGCGGCCAACCTTGGCATTTTGCCTTGGAGCGGCACAATCGTTCCGATGTCTTTCCCTGACATAACTAGAGAAGAGAAACATGCAACTGACCAAAATGACCCGTCTTTCCCTCGCTGTTGCTGCTGCGCTGACTTTGGCTGCCTGCGGCAATAAAGAAGAAGCCCCGGCCGACGCCTCCGCCGCCCAGTCCGGCGCTCCTGCCGGCGAAGTCGTGAAGCTCGGCTTTGCCGCGCCGCTGACCGGCCCGCAGTCGCACTACGGCGAAGAGTACAAGAACGGCGTGACCCTGGCGATCGAAGACGCCAACGCCGAGAAGCCAACCATCGGCGGCAAGCCGGTGACCTTCGAACTGGTAGCGGAAGACGACCAGGCCGACCCGAAAACTGCGACCCAGCTGGCGCAGAAATTCGTCGACAACCAGGTAAGCGGCATTGTTGGTCACTTCAACTCCGGCACCTCAATCCCGGCTTCGAAGATCTACTCCGACGCAGGCCTGCCACAAGTGGCCATGGCGACTGCCCCGGCTTTCACCCAGCAAGGTTACAAGACCACTTTCCGCTCCATGACTTCCGACACCCAGCAGGGTTCGGTTATGGGCAAGTTCGTGGTCGAGAAGCTGGCCGCCAAGAAGATCGTCATCGTTGACGACCGCACCGCTTACGGCCAGGGCCTGGCTGACGAATTCGAAAAAGCCGTCAAGGCCGCCGGTGGCGAAGTGGTGAAGCGCGAATTCACCAACGACAAGGCGACCGACTTTGCCGCCATCATCACCTCGATCAAGGGCACTGCACCTGACGTGGTGTTCTTCGGTGGCGCCGATGCGCAGTCCGCCCCGATGGCCAAGCAGATGAAGCGTCTGGGCCTGAAGGCACCGCTGGTGTCCGGCGAAATGACCAAGACCCCGACCTTCCTGAAGCTGGCTGGCAAGGAAGCGGAAGGCACCATCGCCTCGCTGGCCGGCCTGCCGCTGGAAAAAATGCCTAAAGGCGGCGACTACGCCACCCGCTACAAGGCCCGCTTCAACGCTGACGTGGCAACCTACTCGCCATACGGCTACGACGCGACCCGCGTGATCATCGCGGCGATGAAAGAAGCGGATTCGACCAAGCCGGCTGACTACCTGCCGAAACTGGCCGCGATCAACTACTCCGGCGTGACTTCCGCTGCCTGGTCCTACGACCAGAACGGCGACCTGAAAGACGGTGGCATCACCGTGTACAAGGTTGAAGGCGGCGAGTGGAAAGTCATGGAAACCGTGGGTGGCGCCGGCGCTGCCGCTGCACCTGCTGCTTCCGCTGCCCAGTAAGTCTTCGGCTGGCAGGACAAAAAACCGGCACAGGTTTCTGTGCCGGTTTTTTTACGATGGCAGTCATGGCGCAGGCCGGTGGCCGTTGTTGCCACTGTCATCGTCAGGCGGAGCCAGGTTGGACGATGCGGCCAACGTGGGCTGGATGCAACAAGAGGCATCACTACCTGGGTAGTCGATGCCTCCTGTATTTCGCTGGCGCTCTTGCCGGGCGTGATGCCCTGCGGCCGGCGAGTGCTTACGCGTCCGGTACGTTCAGCGAGTTGATGCTGAAACCGCCGTCAACATAAGTGATCTCACCGGTGATGCCCGACGCCAGGTCGGACAGCATGAAGGCGGCGGTGTTGCCGACTTCCTCGGTGGTCACGTTGCGGCGCAGGCAGGACTGGTTGGCCGCCATCGACAGCAGCTTTCCGAAACCGGAGATGCCGGCTGCGGCCAGGGTCTTGATCGGGCCGGCGG
This sequence comes from Vogesella alkaliphila, assembly GCF_014652475.1. Classification (GTDB taxonomy): domain Bacteria; phylum Pseudomonadota; class Gammaproteobacteria; order Burkholderiales; family Chromobacteriaceae; genus Vogesella; species Vogesella alkaliphila. The sequence goes on from NZ_BMYW01000001.1 coordinate 494,500, forward strand.
AAATGGCGTTCACGCGGATGCCGTCCTTGCCCAGGCTGGCCGCCATGAAGCGGACCGAAGCTTCCAGGCTGGCCTTGGCCAGACCCATCACGTTGTAGTTCGGGATCGCGCGCACCGCGCCGAGGTAGGACAGGGTCAGCAGCGCGCCGTTGCGGCCCTGCATCATCGGACGGGCAGCCTTGGCCAGTGCCGGGAAGCTGTAGGCCGACACGTCGTGCGCGGTCTGGAATGCCTCGCGGGTCAGCGCGTCGAGGAAGTCGCCTTCCAGCGATTCGCGCGGGGCGAATGCAATGGCGTGCACCAGGCCATCGAGACCGTCCCATTCCTTGCCAAGGTCAGCAAACAGCTGATCGATTTCCTGATCGTTCTGTACGTCGCAGCGGAATACCTGCGTGCTGCCGAAGTCGGCGGCCATTTCGCGGACGCGGTCTTCCAGTTTGTCGACGACATAAGTGAACGCCAGTTCCGCGCCCTCGCGGTGACAGGCCTGCGCGATACCGTAGGCAATCGACCGGTTAGAAATCATGCCGGTAATCAGGATCTTTTTACCCTGCAAGAAACCCATGTTGAATCCTTCGTTATTTTCAAGCAAGCGCGCATTATAACCGCCTATTGTCCGACAGTGTTTGTTCTCTCTGCGCTTGTCGTGCAGGCTGTGTTGAAACAGCCCCTGTCAAGGCTTGCTGCCCGTGCCGGGTATTGCTACCATCGGCCATCAAACCTGAAATTGACAGACTTCGAGAGGAAGACGATGAGCGACCTGATCCTGCATGTGACTGATGATTCTTTCGAACAAGAAGTACTTAAGTCCGAGCAGCCGGTGCTGGTGGATTACTGGGCCGAGTGGTGCGGTCCCTGCAAGATGATTGCACCGATCCTGGACGATGTTGCCAAGGAATATCAGGGCCGTCTGACTGTTGCCAAGCTGAACATCGACCAGAACGAAGCCACCCCGCCGAAGTTCGGCATCCGTGGTATCCCGACGCTGATGCTGTTCAAGGGCGGCGAAGTGGCCGCAACCAAGGTTGGCGCTTTGTCCAAAACGCAACTGGTTGAATTCCTGAACAATAACCTGGCCTGATTGAATTGACACGCCTGTACTGATCGGCTATCTTCAAGCCAGATCTTCAAAAGTCGAGCGACCTGACACGGTCGCTCGATTCTCATCCGGTTTCCGCCGTACCCATTAGCAGCACATCCCGTTTTTTGTCCCGTTACCGGTCGACGCCACACATACCATGCATTTATCCGATCTCAAGCATCAGCACGTCAGCGAACTCGTAGAAATGGCCATCGCCAACGAGATCGACGGTGCCAACCGCCTGCGCAAGCAGGATCTCATCTTTGCCATCCTGAAGCATCAGGCCAAAAAAGGCGAAAGCATTTTCGGCGAAGGCACCCTGGAAGTGCTGCCCGACGGATTCGGCTTTCTGCGCAGCCCGGAAGCGTCCTATCTGGCCGGTCCTGACGACATCTACGTCAGCCCGTCGCAGATCCGCCGTTTCAACCTGCATACCGGCGATACCATCGAAGGCGAGATCCGCACCCCGAAAGAGGGCGAGCGTTACTTTGCGCTGGTCAAGGTCGACAAGGTCAACGGAGGTCCACCGGAAGCGGCCAAGCACAAGATCCTGTTCGAGAACCTGACGCCGCTGTTCCCGACCGAGCGCCTGGTGCTGGAACGCGACATCAAGGCCGAAGAGAACATCACCAGCCGCATCATCGACCTGATCGCGCCGATCGGCAAAGGCCAGCGTGCCTTGCTGGTGGCGCCGCCCAAGTCGGGCAAGACCGTGATGCTGACCCACATCGCGCACGCCATCACCGCCAACCATCCGGAAGTGGAAATGATCGTGCTGCTCATCGACGAGCGTCCGGAAGAAGTGACCGAGATGCAGCGTTCGGTGAAGGGCGAAGTGGTGTCGTCAACCTTCGACGAGCCGGCCACCCGTCACGTGCAGGTTGCCGAGATGGTGATCGAGAAGGCCAAGCGTCTGGTCGAGCACAAGAAGGACGTGGTGATCCTGCTGGACTCCATCACCCGTCTGGCGCGCGCCTACAACACCGTGATCCCGTCCTCCGGCAAGGTGCTGACCGGTGGTGTCGACGCCAACGCGCTGCAACGCCCGAAGCGTTTCTTCGGCGCGGCGCGCAATATCGAGGAAGGCGGTTCGCTGACCATCATCGCCACCGCGCTGGTCGATACCGGTTCGCGCATGGACGACGTGATCTTCGAGGAGTTCAAGGGTACCGGTAACATGGAGCTGCACCTCGACCGCCGCATGGCGGAGAAGCGCACCTTCCCGGCGATCAACATCAACCGTTCCGGCACCCGCCGCGAAGAGCTGCTGATCCAGCAGGACCAGCTGCAGCGCATCTGGGTGCTGCGCAAGCTGCTGTACCCGATGGACGATCTGGAGGCGATGGAGTTCTTGCTGGGCAAGATCAAGGCCACCAAGACCAACCTGGCTTTCTTTGATTCGATGCGTCGCTGAGACGCCAGGCATGACTGTTCAAACGCCAGGTTTGCCTGGCGTTTTTCTTTGCAGAAGCGAAATAATGAACTGGATGGATTTACTGCTGGATCTGGACGGCTACTCGATCATCGGCACGGTGGCGTTTGCGGTCTCCGGCTACCTGCTGGGCGTGCGCAAGCACCTCGACCTGCTGGGCGTGGTGATCGTCACGCTGCTGACCGCAATCGGTGGCGGCATCATCCGCGACATGCTGGTTGGCCGCATGCCGATGGTGTTCCTCGATAACACCAACCTGGTGGTGATCGCGCTGACCGTGCTGCTGGCGTGGCTGGTGCGGCTGCACAAGCGCGAGAACGAGGTGCTGACCACGCTGTTCATCATCGCCGACTCCATCGGTCTGGTGGCGTTCAGCCTGGCCGGGGCCAAGCTGGGGGTGGAGTTCCACCTCAATGCCTTCGGCGTGATCCTGCTCGGTTTCGTCACCGCGGTCGGGGGCGGCATCGTGCGCGACATGATGGTCAACGACGTGCCGTTCATCCTGCACAAGGATTTCTACGGCACGGTGTCTATCGTGGTGGCGGCGCTGCTGTTCGTGCTCAGCCGCTTCGGCTGGGACCATCTGCTGGCGGTGCAACTGGTATTCGTCGCCGGCGTGGCGTTGCGCCTGCTGGCGCACTGGGGCGAGCTGTCGCTGCCCAAGCTGGCAACGCAGCGGAAAGGACGGGATAACTGATGTGGCCTGCCGAATTCGAGCGTGCCCACGCGTGGTTTGCCGAGGCGCTGGCGCAGATGCCGGTGGCGGCGGACGACGAGGGGCTGTTGCCGCGGCCGCAGGCGCGCAGCCAGGCGGCGGTATTGCTGGCCATCGTCTGGCAGCAGGATGAGCCCAGCGTGTTGCTGACGCGGCGTACCGCACACCTGCGCAGTCATGGCGGCCAGATCAGCCTGCCCGGCGGCAAGCTGGAGCCGCAGGACGAGGATGCGGCCAGCGCCGCCTTGCGCGAGGCGGAGGAGGAGGTCGGCCTGCCGCCGGCGCTGGTGCAGCTGGCCGGGGTGATGCCGCCCTACGTCACCATTACCGGTTACGAGGTGACGCCGGTGCTGGGCCTGCTGGCGCAGCCGTTCCAGCCGGTGCCGGCGCCGGACGAGGTCGACGAGGTGTTCTTCGTGCCGCTGGCGCACCTGATGGATGTCGCCGCCTACCAGCGCCACGTAGTGCAGCGCGACGGCTTCAGCGGTCACTACTACGCGATCAGTTACGGCGACTACTTCATCTGGGGCGCCACGGCGGCGATGTTGCGGCGGCTGGCGCTACACCTGGCGGCGTGGTCGCGCTGAGGCTGTCGACCGTCGAGAAACGAAAAAAACCACCGCAATGCGGTGGTTTTTTGTTTGCGGCCAACCTTGGCGCTTAGCGCTTCGGCGGGCTGAACAGCGCCGAGGTCTGGCGCGGCTTGCCGCTGCCGCCCTGGCGTGGCTTGCCGTTGCCACCGTTGCGCGGCTGGCCGCCTGCCGGCTTGCGCAGCGGGGCGTCGTCGGTCGGCGAAATACCCAGCGCGTGCAGCGTCAGCGTTGGCTGGCGCGGGCCGTCGTCGTGGAAGTAGTTGCCGTTCGGTTCCTGCTGCGGATTGCGCTTGGGCGCGTTGTTGCGCGGCTCGTTGCGACGCGGCTCGGCCTGCGGCTGGCGCGGCTTGCCGGCTGCCGGCTTGGCGCTGCCGTTGGCTGCTTTGGCGGCGGCGGGCTTGCCGTTGCTGCGGGCGGCGTCATCGCGCGGCTCGTTGCGGCGGCCGTTGCTGTCGCCCTGGCGCGGTTTGCCTTGTGCCGCCGGCTGGCGGCGCTGGTTGTTGCCAGCGCTGCCTTCGCGGCGCTTGCTGCTGCCTTTCGGCGGCGTGGCGGTCGGGGTCAGCGCGCCGTGGATGTAGCGGCCAAGGCCGATTTCGATGGCCTGCGGCGTTTCGTTGGGGTTGGCCTCGAAGCCGGGCACGGTGAAGCGGTCCACGGTCTGCTTGGTCAGCTTTTCGATGTCGCGCAGGAAGCCCAGCTCGTCGACGCAAACCAGCGAGATCGCCTCGCCGACACAGCCGGCGCGGCCGGTACGGCCGATGCGGTGCACGTAGTCTTCCGGCACGTTCGGCAGCTCGTAGTTGACCACGTGCGGCAGTTCTTCGATGTCCAGGCCGCGGGCGGCGATGTCGGTGGCAACCAGGACCGGCAGGCTGCCGTCCTTGAAGCCGGCCAGCGCCTTGGTGCGCGCGCCCTGGCTCTTGTTGCCGTGGATCGCCATAGAGGCGATGCCGGCTTTTTCCAGCTTCTCGGCCAGGCGGTTGGCGCCGTGCTTGGTGCGGGTGAACACCAGTACCTGGTGCCAGTCGCCGCCTTTGATCATCTCGATCAGCAGCTCGGTCTTGCGGTCGCGGTCGACCAGATGCACCTTCTGGGTGATCTGGGCGTTGGTCTGGTTTGGACGCGCCACTTCCACCAGCTTGGGCTGGTTCAGCAGCTTGTCGGCCAGGGTCTTGATCTCGCTGGAGAAGGTGGCCGAGAACAGCAGCGTCTGGCGCTCCTTCGGCAGCAGGGCCAGCACTTTCTTGATGTCGTGGATGAAGCCCATGTCCAGCATGCGGTCGGCTTCGTCCAGCACCAGGATCTCGACGCCGGACAGGTCGACGGTCTTCTGACCGGCGTGGTCCAGCAGGCGGCCCGGTGTCGCCACCAGGATGTCGACCGGCTTCTTCAGCTGGGCGATCTGCGGATTGATGCCGACGCCGCCGAACATCACCATCGATTTCAACGGCAGGTATTTGCCGTACTCGCGTACGGATTCTTCTACCTGGGCGGCCAGTTCGCGGGTCGGGGTCAGCACCAGTGCGCGCGGACGGCCTTTCTGCTTGGACGGCTGGTCCATCAGGCGGTGCAGCAGCGGCAGGGTGAAGCCGGCGGTCTTACCGGTACCGGTCTGCGCGGCGGCCAGCAGGTCGCCGCCTTGCAATACTTGAGGAATGGCCTGCGCCTGGATAGGGGTAGGCTGGGTGTAGCCGGTATCGGCTACGGCACGCAACAGTGGCTCGGCAAGGCCCAGGGCGGCAAAAGTCAGTTCGGACATTTATTGTGCAATCAGGATGTCTGCCCATTGCAAAGACAATACCAATCCGGGCGGACAAAAATAGTGTTTTCAATGGAGGACCCGGCGGGAGAGTGCGGGTCTGAAGAAAAGGTCGCGGTGATTGGTGGCACGCGATTCGCTAGTGTACTCCGATTGCCGCCGTTGTGCAGCGAATCATTGACAATAAATTGCCGGTATGCGGCCGGGATGGGGTGGGGTGCTGCATTGCAACACCCCGTCCGGCACCCTAGTGGCGGAAGTGGTTCACGATGCTGGAGAAGTCCAGCTTGCCGTTGCCCTCGGCGACGTGGCTTTCGTACAGGTTGCGCGCCAGCGCGCCCAGCGGGTTGGCGGCGTGGCTTTGCAGCGCGGTTTCCTCGGCGAGGCCGAGATCCTTCAGCATCAGCTCCGACATGAAGCCGCCGCTGTAGCCGCGGCTGGCCGGACTGTTCTCCATCACCCCCGGCCACGGGTTGTACAGCTCCAGCGCCCAGTTGCGGCCGGAGCTTTTGCTCATGATCTCGGACAGCACCGCCGGATCGAGGCCGTTTTTCACGCCCAGCGCCAGCGCCTCGGCGGTGCCGGCCATCAGGATGCCGAGCAGCATGTTGTTGCACACCTTGGCGGTTTGGCCGGCGCCGATGTCGCCGGCGTGGAAGATGTTCTTGCCCATCGCCGCCAGCAGCGGCCGTGCTGCCTCAACGTTGGCCGCATCGCCGCCGACCATGAAGGTGAGGGTGCCGGCGGCGGCGCCGGCGGTGCCGCCGGATACCGGCGCGTCGAGAAAGCGCAGGCCGGCGTCGCTGGCGGCACGGCCGACGCCGCGCGCGGTGTGCGCGGCGATGGTGCTGCAATCGAGCACCAGCGTACCGGCGGGCAGGCGCGCGATCAGGCCGTCGTCACCGAGGTAGAGCCCCTCGACATGGCGCCCGGCCGGCAGCATCGAGATCACCGCGTCGGCGCCCTGTATCGCCTCGGCGACGCTGGCGGCCGCCTTGCCGCCATTTTCGCTGAAGTGTTGCAGCGCCTCGGCGGATAGGTCGACCCCGCTGACGCTGAAGCCGGCGCGCACCAGATTGATGGCCATTGGGCCGCCCATGTTGCCCAGGCCGATAAAGGCTATGTGTTGCATGTGTTGCTCCTCTTCTCGAGTGTCAGTGCAGGGCGGCCAGCGGGTGATCCTGCTCGCGCCACGGCGAGCGGAAGTGCTGCGCCACCCAGGGTTGGTCAACCGCGGCCAGCGTCGGGCGCGACCACTGCGGGTTGCGGTCCTTGTCGACCAGCAGCGCGCGCACGCCTTCGCGGAAGTCCGGCGCGGCGCAGAAATTCAGCGACAGCACCAGCTCCATGCGCAGCGCCTCGGCCAGCGACAGGTGTCTGGCGCGGCGGAAAACCTCCCAGGTGACGGCGGCGCTGCTCGGGCTGCCGGCGGCGTAGCTCCTGGCGGCCGCGGCCAGCCACGCGTCCTCGAAGGCGGTGTGGCGCAGCGCCTGGTCCACCGCCGCCAGCGAGCCCTTGTTCATCAGCTGGTGGATCAGCGGCAGGCAGCGCGAAACATTGCTGTCGGCCAGTGTGTCGCCGTTGCCGGCCTCCAGCTCGCCCAGCAGCGCGGTGAGCTGGCCATGGTTGGCTGTGCTGTCGGCGTGCCAGCCGCTGGCGGTCAGGGTGGCCAGCAGCTGCGGCCAGCCGTCCTGCGGCAGGATGTGGTCGGCGAGATTGCACAGCAGCGCGTCGCGCGCGTTCAGCGGCGCGCCGGTGAGGCCGAGGAACAGGCCGGCCCTGGCCGGCATCCGTTGCAGGAACCAGCTGCCGGCGACGTCGGGATACAGGCCGATGCTGATCTCCGGCATCGCGATGCGGGTGCTGGCGGTGGCGACGCGGTGGCTGGCGCCGGCCATCAGGCCGAGGCCACCGCCCATCACGATGCCGCTGCCCCACAACAGGATGGGCTTGGCGTAGGTGTGGATGCGGTAATCCAGCGTGTATTCGGCGGTGAAGAACGCCTCGGCCTGCGGATTGGGCCACCGCTGCTCGGGGTCACCCACCAGCGCGTCGCGCAGCGCGCGCACGTCGCCGCCGGCGCAGAAGGCCTTGTCGCCGGCACCGCGCAGCAGCACGGCAGCGATGCCGTCATCCTGAGCCCAGATCGACAGCCGCGCGTCGAGCAGGCGGATCATGTCGCCGTTGAGCGCGTTGAGCGCCTTTTCCGCGTTCAGTGTGGCCACACCGAGGCGGTGGCCGCTGGCGGTAACGATTTCTTCAAACAGTACGACGTCGTTCATGCTGCTCCCTTACTTGGGCTGGTCACGCTGCCAGCGTGGTGTTCGTGCCTGGCGCGGTTAGCGGTTTTGCCACTGTGGTGTGCGCTTCTGCAGGAAGGCCTGCACCCCTTCGCGCTGGTCTTCCGTATCGAACAGCTTGATGAACAGTTCGCGCTCGTGGATCAGGTTGGCCGCAGGCGGCGCGTGGCGCGCGGCCTGGACCAGCGTCTTGCAGGCGGTGACGGAGCAGGGCGACTGGCGGCCAACCTTTTCCGCCAGCGCCAGCGCCGCGTCGCGGGCGGCACCTTTCGATACCACCTCTTCCACCAGTCCGATGCGCAGCGCGGTGGCGGCGTCGACGCGCTCGCCGCACAGGATCATGCGCTTGGCCCAGCCTTCACCGACCAGGTGCGGCAGGTTCTGCGTGCCGCCGGCGCAGGGCAGCAGGCCGACGGCGGCTTCCGGCAACGCCATCTGCACCTGTTCCTCGGCGATGCGGATGTCGCAGGCCAGCGCGCACTCCAGCCCGCCGCCCATCGCGTAGCCGTTGATGGCGGCGATGCTGACGCCGCGGAACGCGGACAGCGCCTCGAACGCCTCGCCGAACAGGATGGTCATGCTGGCGGCGACGCCCTTGTCGCCGTCGGCGAACAGCTTGAGGTCGGCGCCGGCGGAGAAGAACTTCTCGCCTTCACCGGTAATCACCAGCGCGTAGATGTCGCGGTCGGCGTTGAGGTCGGCTACCAGCCGCTTCAGCGCCTGCAGGCTGTCGTAGGTCCAGGTGTTGGCCGGCGGGTTGGCGAGGGTGACGAGGGCGGTGTGGCCGATTTTTTCGAGGTTCAGGTTGGTGTAGTGCATGTTAAAAAATCCTTTGTTTTTGCCACGGAAGCACACGGAAAGACACGGAATTCTCTTGCCAAGAAACCCCACGAAAAGAGAGCGGTCAGCTGGAGCCGCTGTTTTCTTCCGTGTTTTCCGTGTACGTCCGTGGCGAATCAGTATTTCGATCAGCGCAGCGTGTCCAGCGCGCCGTCCTGCAACAGGCGGCGGGCGATGATCACGCGCATGATTTCGTTGGTGCCTTCCAGTATCTGGTGCACGCGGTTGTCGCGCACGTAGCGCTCCAGCGGGTACTCCTTGATGTAACCGTAGCCGCCGAACAGCTGCAGCGCCTCGTTGGCGACCTTGAAGCCGGTATCGGTGGCGAAGCGTTTCGCCATCGCGCAGTAGGCGCTGGCGTCCGCGCTGGCGTTGTCCAGCTTCCAGGCGGCGAGGCGCACCATCTGCCGTGCGGCGACCAGTTCGGTGACCATGTCGGCGAGACGGAACTGCACGCTCTGGAATTCGGCCAGCGGCTGGCCGAACTGCTGCCGTTCCTGCACGTAGCGGGTGGCGGCATCCAGCGCCGTCTGCGCGGTGCCGACCGAGCAGGTGGCGATGTTGATGCGGCCGCCGTCCAGCCCCTTCATCGCGAAGCCGAAGCCCTGGCCTTCCTCGCCCAGCAGGTTGGCCGCGGGCACCACCACGTTGTCAAAGGTGATGGCGCGCGTGGGCTGGCTGTTCCAGCCCATCTTCTTTTCCTTCTTGCCGTAGACGATGCCGGGCAGGTCGGCCGGCACCACAAAGGCGGAAATGCCCTTGGGGCCGGCGCCGCCGGTGCGCGCCATTACCACCAGCACGTCGCTGCTGCCGGCGCCGGAGATGAAGGCCTTGCTGCCGTTGAGAATATAGCTGTCACCGTCGCGCTCGGCGCGGGTGCGCAGGTTGGCCGCATCGGAGCCGGCGCCCGGCTCGGTCAGGCAGTAGCTGCCGAGCAGCTCGCCGCTCGCCAGCTGCGGCACCCACTGCGCCGCCACTTCCGGGCGGGCGAAGCTGCCTATCATCCAGCTGACCATGTTGTGGATGGTGAGGTAGGCGGTGGTGGAGGTGCAGCCGCCGGCCAGCGCCTCGAACACGATGGCGGCATCCTGGCGCGTCAGGCCCAGCCCGCCGTACTGCTCCGGCGTGTACAGGCCGCAGAAGCCCATCTCGCCGGCGCGGCGGATGGCGTCCACCGGGAAGATTTCCGCCTCGTCCCAGTGCGCGGCGTGCGGCGCCAGCTCGTTATCGGCGAAGGCGCGCGCGCTGTCACGAAAGGCGATCTGTTCGTCGCTGAGTGCGAAGTCCATGTCTTGTTCCTTTATTCTGCTTCGCCGGCCGCGGCGCTTGTGGCGCCGACTGGCCGGGATGGCCGGGATGGCCGCAGACCCTACTGGGTGGCTGCGGCCAACGTTGCCCTTACTTCAGCTGGATGGTGGTGTGCACCTTGCCGCTGCTGGCGTCGTCGTCGAACCAGCGGCTGGTGACGGTCTTGGTCTGGGTATAGAACAGCACCACCTGCTTACCGTAGGGGCCGAGGTCGCCCAGCTTGGACGCGCGCGAGCCGGTGAACGAGAACAGCGGTACCGGCACCGGGATCGGTACGTTGATGCCGACCTGGCCGACGTCGATCTCCTCCTGGAAGTGGCGCGCCGCGGCACCGCTCTGGGTGAAGATGGCAGTGCCGTTGCCGTTGGGGTTGGCATTGATGATGTCGATGGCCTCGTCGAGGCTGTCGGCGGCCATCAGGCACAGCACCGGGCCGAAGATTTCCTGGTCATAGATCGCCATCCCCGGCTTGACGCCGCTGAAGATGGTGGGGCCGATGAAGTTGCCGTGCTCGAAGCCGGCGACGCTGACGCTGCGACCGTCCAGCTCCAGCGTGGCGCCTTGCTCGACGCCCTTGGCAATCAGCGTGGCAACGCGGTCCTTGGCGGTGCAGGAAATCAGCGGGCCGATGTCGGGATTGCTGTGGCCGGGGCCGACCTGCAGTGTTTTGGCCTTGGTCACCAGATCGGGGATCCACGCTTGCGCGTCGCCGACCAGTACCGCCACCGTCAGCGCCATGCAGCGCTGGCCGGCGGCACCGAAGGCGGCGCCGGTGAGCTGGTTCAGCGCCTGTTCTTTGTTGGCGTCCGGCAGCACGATGGCGTGGTTCTTGGCGCCCATCATGCACTGCACGCGCTTGCCGTTGAGGCTGGCGCGGTTGTAGACGTGGGTGCCGACCTTGCTGGAGCCGACGAAGGAGATCGCCTTGATGTCCGGATGGTCGCAGATCGCGTTCACCACTTCCGGCCCGCCGTGCACCACGTTGAGCACGCCGGGCGGCACGCCGGCCTCCAGCGCCAGCTCGACCAGGCGCATGGTCACCATCGGGTCCTGCTCCGACGGCTTCAGCACGAAGGTGTTGCCGGTGGCGATCGCCATCGGGAACATCCACAGCGGGATCATCGCCGGGAAGTTGAACGGGGTGATGCCGGCGCAGACGCCCAGCGGCTGCATCACGCTGTAGGTGTCGACACCGCCGGCGACGTTCTCGGCGTAGTCGCCCAGCTGCAGGCTGCCGATGTTGGCCGCGTGCTCGACCACTTCCAGGCCGCGGAACACGTCGCCTTCGGCGTCAAGCAGCGTCTTGCCCTGTTCGGCGGTGAGGATGGCGGCCAGCTCCTTCATGTGTTCGCGGATCAGCTGCTGCAGCTTGAGGAAGATGCGGGCGCGGGTGCCGATCGGGGTTTTCTTCCAGCTCTTGAACGCGGCCTTGCCGGCGGCGACGGCGGCGTCCACCTCGGCGGCGGTGGCCATCGGTACCCGGGCCAGCACCTCTTGGGTGGCCGGGTTGATCACGTCACGCCATTCGCTGGTGGTCGATTCGACGAATTCGCCGTTGATCAGCAGCTTGACGGTGGGCAGGTGCGACATGGTGTTTCTCCTTTGCGGGCGGCGGGGCGCGAGCGGCCGTGGTGTTGGATATTTAGTGCACGTTGACGTAAACGTCAATTTAATCTCAATTTAGAGCAAGCGCTTGGTTTTTTTGTGGGCGCATGGCGACAAGGGCAAACCGTGCTGCCAGGCTGTTGCGTGGCGGGTACAGGCGGCGCTTCGTCGTGCCTGTCATCTGTCTCAATAGACCATCGCCGGCGGCGAAAGTGCGGCCGCCGGTGCGGCGTTCAGGCCAGGCTGCGCTCGTCGGCGATGACCTTGCCGTCGGCGGGCAGGCTGCCGGGCGGGCACAGCACCACCTCGCCGCGCAGCTTGCACACCTCGCGCAGGCTGGCGGCAAGGTTGGCCGCAAGGCTGTGGTCGTGCTGGTCGCCGACCTCGGCGTGCAGCGTCATCACGTCGAGCTGCTCGTGCTGCGTCACCACCAGCCGCGCGCGCTGCACCGCCGGGTGGCGCTGCGTCACCGCGTGCACCTGTTCCGGGTGCACGAACATGCCCTTGACCTTGGTGCTCTGGTCGGCGCGGCCGAGCCAGCCCCTGATGCGCTGGTTGCTGCGCCCGCACGGCGACGGGGTGTCGATCAGCGCCGACAGGTCGCCGGTGGCAAAGCGCAGCAGCGGATAGTCGCGGTTGAAGCTGGTGACCACCACCTCGCCGATCTCGCCGGTCGGCACCGGCTCGCCGCTGCCGGGACGCACGATTTCCAGCAGCACGCCCTCGTCGATGACCATGCCCTGGTCCGGCGCGGTTTCGTAGGCGATCAGGCCGAGGTCGGCGGTGGCGTAGCACTGCAGTACGCTGATGCCGCGCGCGGCGAACCAGGCGCGCAGGCTGGCCGGCAGCGCCTCGCCGCTGACCAGCGCCTTGTTGAGACGCGGCAGCGCGACGCCGAGCTGGTCGGCCTTTTCCAGAATCAGCTTCAGGAACGACGGCGTGCCGGTGTAGACGCTGGCGCCGAGATCGCGCAGCGCCGCCACCTGCAGTTCGGTCTGGCCGGGGCCGGCGGGGAACACCGCGCAGCCCAGCGCGCGGGCGCCGGCGTCGAGCATGAAGCCGCCGGGGGTGAAGTGGTAGGAAAAGGCGTTGTGCACCAGTTCGCCGGCACGCACGCCGGCGGCGTACAGCGCGCGGCTGAGACGCCAGAAGTCGTCGCCGTGGCCCTGCGGCTCGTAGATCGGGCCGGGCGAGGCGAACAGCCGCGCCGCCTGCCCCGGCGCCAGCGCGGCGAAGCCGCCGAACGGTGGTGCCGCCTGCTGCGCGGCGATCAGCGCCGACTTGCGCGTCAGCGGCAGGCCGGCCAGTGCCTGCAGGGAGGTGATGGCGGCCGGATCGATGTCGGCCAGCAGCGCGGCGTAGGCGGCGCTGTGCGCCTTGGCGTGGGCAATCTGCGCCGGCAGCGCGGCCAGCTGTGCGGCCAACCTTGCGGCGGGAGCGCGGGTTTCCAGTGCGTCGAGATAGGGCATGAGCGGTATTCCTGTGATGAGCCAGGGGTCGGTTTTCGCTACAAAAGGCAAAGGATTTTTTGCCACAGAACCCACGGAAAACACGGAAGAAAACAAAAACGGTGAATCAAGTCGCAAGCATCGCGAGTGTTTGTCGCGTTCTGCGGGTATCGGGCCTGGTGTTGTTGTCTGTGTTCTTCCGTGGATTCCGTGGCAAAAAGGGTTTTAGCGTCTTGTGTTGGCAAAAACCTCACGCCAGCCAGCGTTTGCGGCGGCGGTAGTGCTTCACCTCGCGGAAGCTCTTGCGGCCTTCGCCGCCGAGGCCGAGGTAGAACTCCTTCACGTCCTCGTTGCTGCGCAGCTCGTCGGCGCTGCCGTCCATCACCACGCGGCCGTTTTCCAGGATGTAGCCGTAGTGGGCGTAGCGCAGCGCGACGCTGGTGTTCTGTTCCGCCAGCAGGAAGCTGACGTTTTCCTGCTGGTTCAGTTCGCGCACGATCTCGAAGATCTCCTCGACGATCTGCGGTGCCAGCCCCATCGACGGCTCGTCGAGCAGGATCATCTTTGGGTCGGCCATCATCGCGCGGCCGATGGCCACCATCTGCTGCTCGCCGCCGCTGGTGTAGCCGGCCTGGCTCTGGCGCCGCGTCTTCAGCCGCGGGAAGTAGTGGTAGATGCGCTCCAGCGCCAGCTTGATCTCGCTGCGGCTGATGGCGCGGGTGTAGGCGCCGGTGAGCAGGTTTTCCTCGACGGTGAGGTGGCCGAAGCAGTGGCGGCCTTCCATCACCTGGATCACGCCCTGTTTCACCAGCTGGTCCGGGGTGCCGTGGTCGATACGCTGGCCGCGGTATTCGATGGTGCCCTTGGTGATGTCGCCGCGCTCGGAGCGCAGCAGGCTGGAGATCGCCTTCAGCGTGGTGCTCTTGCCGGCGCCGTTGGCGCCGAGCAGGGCGACGATCTGGCCTTCCGGCACGTCCAGCGACACGCCCTTGAGCACCAGAATGACGTGGTTGTAGATCACTTCGATGTTGTTGACCGACAGCAGGTAAGGCGTTGCGGTGGCTTGCATGGCGTAGGCTCCGTGAGGGCCGGGGCGGAGCCCCGGCCGGGTCAGCAGTGAGGTCGGCAGGCGCCGGCGCGCGCCGAGACGGCGCGGCCGGTGCCGGCGGCATTACTTCTCGGCCGCGCAGTCACGCAGCTTCATGCTCTTTTCCTGGCTGTACTTGTCGACCGAGGCCTTGATCAGCGGCAGGGTGACGCCGGTGTCGGCCTTGATCCAGCCGGAAACCGGTTTCCAGTCCTTGCCGTCCCACTGCATGAAGCGGGTGTAGCCGCTGCCTTCGTGGTTCTGGCAGCTGGTTTTCACCTGCGGGAACATGTCGGTCACGCCCAGGTCCTGCTGCCGCTTGGCGTCGATGTTGAGGTTTTCCATGCCCCAGCGGATCTGGTCGCCGTTGAGCGTCTTGGCGCCGTATTTCTTCTGCGCGGCGCGGATCGCCTCCACCATCAGGATGCCGCTGACCACGCCGCGGTTGTAGTTGACGGTGCCGATGAAGCCCTTGTCGGACAGGTTGCCCTTGCCGGCGCCGTACACGGTCTTCTCGATGTTCTGGATCAGCGGGAACTGCTTGCCGTCCAGCGCGAAGCTGCCGGCGATATAACCCTTGGCGGCGTCGCCGGCGGCGACGGCGTCCTCTTCCGAGCCGCCCCACCAGTTGGCGACGATGTTTTCACGCGGGAAGCCGACCTTCTGCGCCGATTTCAGCGCCGCCGGCGTCATCACCCCCCAGCTGCGCAGCAGCACGAAGTCGGGACGCGCGCGGCGGATTTCCAGCCACTGCGACTGCTGCTCGGTGCCGGGAGCCGGCACTTCCACGTGCTGCAGTTCGAAGCCGTACTTCTTCGCCATCGCGTCCAGCACCGGGATGGTTTCCTTGCCGTAGGCGGAGCCGTGGTACAGGTTGACGATCTTCTTGCCCTTGAGCTTGTCCATGCCGCCGACGCGCTGGCCGAGGAACTGCACCTTGGCGGTGGCCTGGCTCCAGTAGCTGGTGATCAGCGGGAACACGTACTTGAAGGCGCGGCCGTCCTGCGCATCGGCGCGGCCGAAGCCCATGGTCATCAGCGGAATCTTGTCCTTCTCGGCGCGGTCCATGGTGGCGTAGGTGATGCCGGTGGACATGAAGTTGAACGCCGAGGCACCGCCGTTCTTCGCCTTCAGGCGTTCGTAGCACTCCACGCCGCGGTCGTTCTTGTACTCGGTCTCGCACTCCTCGTAGGTGAGCCTGACGCCGCCGACGCCGCCTTCCTTCAGGTTGACGTAGTTGAGGTAGTCGATCATGCCGCCGTAGAACTTGGCCCCGCCGGAGGCGTAGGCGCCGACACGGTAGCTGGGGATGGGGATGAACTGGTCGGCGGCCTGGGCCACACCGGCAACGGTCAACAGGGCGAGCGATACGGCAACAGCGGATTTCTTCATGGTGATGTCTCCTGGTCTTTCTCTGTTGTGGTGCTGCTTGGGGTCATGCATCGGCTGGCCGCGACCTTGCGGCCAACCTTTAGGTCATTGCCTGGTGCGTCAGTGCGGGAACGGCCACACGCGCAGTTTTTCCTTGGCGATCTGCCACAGCCGGGCGAGGCCGTGCGGCTCGACGATCAGGAAGAAGATGATCAGGCCGCCGAACAGCATCATTTCCAGGTTGGCGAGGAACTGGGTGCTGATCGCGCCGTGGAAGGCCTGGCCGAGCAGGTTCAGGCAGATCGGCAGCAGCACGATGAAGGCGGCGCCGAGGAAGGAGCCGAGGATGCTGCCGACACCGCCGACGATGATCATGAACAGCACCTGGAAGGAGCGGTGCAGGTCGAAGGCCTGCGCGTCGACGGTGCCCAGCAGCACGAAGGCGTACAGTGCGCCGGCCACACCGCAGTAGAACGAGCTGATGGCGAAGGCGAGCAGCTTGGTGCGCAGCATCGGGATGCCGATCACCTCGGCGGCGACGTCCATGTCGCGGATCGCCATCCAGGCGCGGCCGATGCTGGCGCGGGCCATGTTCTTCGCCGCCAGCGCCATCAGCGCCACGATGGACAGCGTCAGCAGGTACTTGCTGGCCGGGGTGTCGATGGCGATGCCGAACACCTGCATCGGTGGCGCCGTGATCACGCCGGAGCTGCTGTAATTGGTGAACCAGCCGAACTTGGTGAACACCCACTCGATGAAGAACTGCGCCGCCAGCGTCGCCACCGCCAGGTAGAAGCCCTTGATGCGCAGGGACGGCAGGCCGAAGGCGACGCCGACCAGCGCCGCCGACAGGCCGCCGAGGAAGATGGCGAGCAGCAGCGGCATGCCCGGCAGGCGCAGCATGAAGTTGTAGGTGGCAAACGCGCCCACCGCCATGAACGCCGCCGAGCCCAGCGACAGCTGCCCGGCGTAGCCGGTGAGGATGTTCAGCCCCAGTGCCGCCAGCGACAGGATCAGGAAGGGGATCAGGATGCCGGACAGCAGGTAGTCGCTGCCCAGCCCCGGCAGCACCACGAAGGCGAGCGCGAGCAGGGCGGCGATGAACAGCCGGTCCTGGGCTATGGTGAGGATGGCGGAATCCGCCGCGTAGGAACTCTTGAACTGACCCGATTCACGGTAGAACATGGTTTACACCCTCTCGATATGTTTTTCGCCGAACAGGCCTTCCGGACGCACCAGCAGGAACAGCAGCGCCAGCATGTAAGGGAACCAGTTCTCGATGCCGCCGCCGACGAACGGCCCCAGGTAGACCTCGGCCAGCTTCTCGCCGGCGCCGATGATCAGGCCGCCGATGATGGCGCCAGGCACCGAGGTGAAGCCGCCGAGGATCAGCACCGGCAGCGCCTTCAGCACCACCAGCGTCAGCGCGAACTGCACGCCGAGGCGCGAGCCCCACAGCAGGCCGGCGACCAGCGCCACGAAACCGGCGACGCCCCACACGATGGCCCAGATGTGCTTCAGCGGAATGCCGACCGACATCGCCGCCTGGTGGTCGTCGGCCACCGCGCGCAGCGCGCGCCCCAGCTTGGTCTTGCTGAAGAACAGCGCGAGCGCCGCCACCAGCGTGCCGCCGACCGCGGCGGCGAACAGGTCGAACTTGGAGATGAACACGCCGCCGACGTCGAACGGCTCGTCGGCGATGCCCAGCTCCAGGCCGTGCACGTCGGTGCCCCACACCATCTGCGCCAGCCCTTCGAGGAAGAAGGACAGGCCGATGGTGGCCATGAACAGCGTGATCGGCGGCTGGTTGACCAGCGGCCGCAGCACCACCCGCTCGATGCCGACGCCGAGCAGCACCATCAGCGCCAGCGTCAGCAGCAGCGCGATCCAGAACGGCACGCCCATCGCCTGGATGGAGACGAAGGACAGCGCGGCAAACAGCACCATCGCGCCCTGCGCAAAGTTGAACACGCCGGAGGCCTTGTAGATCAGCACGAAGCCCAGCGCCACCAGCGAATACATCACGCCGGCGAGCAGACCGCCCACCAGCACCTCAAGGAAAAACTGCCATTCCATGTCTTGCTCCTTGCCTGGCGTTGCGGCCAACGTTGGCCGCAACCGGCGTTAACGGGCACCTCGAAAAACCTGCTGCGCCAGCCGATTGCTGCGTTGCATCGTCCTCGCTCCCTCGCTGTACGCCTTGTACTATCTCGGTCGCTGCGGGCGCTGCGCCTTGCACTCGACGGGCTCGCGACGGTTTTTCGAAGTGCCCTAACGGCGATTAGTGGGAGGTGCCGAGGTAGGCGGCGATCACGTCGGCATTGCCGCGGATCTCGTCCGGGGTGCCGTCGCCGATCTTCTTGCCGTAGTCGAGCACCACCACGCGGTCGGAGATGTCCATCACCACGCCCATGTCGTGCTCGATCAGTACGATGGTGGTGCCGAACTCGTCGTTGACGTCGAGGATGAAGCGGCACATGTCCTGCTTTTCCTCCACGTTCATGCCGGCCATCGGCTCGTCCAAGAGCAGCAGCGTCGGCTCGGCGGCCAGCGCCCGCGCCAGCTCGACGCGCTTTTGCAGGCCGTAGGGCAGGCGCCCGACCGGGGTCTTGCGGATGTGCTGGATCTCGAGGAAGTCGATGATCTTTTCCACCTGTTCGCGGTTGGCGATTTCCTCGCGCTGGGTGCGGCCCCAGTACAGCGCCTGCTGGATGAAGTTGGAACGCATCTTCAGGTTGCGGCCGGTCATGATGTTGTCCAGCACGCTCATGCCCTTGAACAGCGCGATGTTCTGGAAGGTGCGCGCGATGCCCTGGCGCGCCGCCTCGTGCGGCCGCATCTTGCTGCGCGCCTCGCCGCGGTAGATCACGCGGCCCTGCTGCGGGTGGTAGACGCCGTTGATCACGTTCAGCATCGAGCTCTTGCCGGCGCCGTTGGGGCCGATGATGGACAGCACTTCGTGCTCGCGCACTTCCAGGCTGATGTTGGTCAGCGCTTTCACGCCGCCGAAGGACAGCGAGATGGCTTCGGCTTGCAGGATGACGTCGCCGATTTTGCGGTGCGGGTTCATGCGGCCTCCTTGGCGGTGGCGGGGAAGGTTTTGGCGTCGCGGATTTTCACCGTGGCGCGGATGTTGCCGCTGCGGCCGTCCTCGAACTTGACCTGCGCGTCGATGGTGCAGTCGCGCGCGTCGCTGTTGAGGGCGGCGATCAGCGGGGCGTAGCGCTCGGCGATGAACTTGCGGCGCACCTTGCGGGTGCGGGTCAGCTCGCCGTCGTCGGCGTCCAGCTCCTTGTGCAGGATCAGGAAGCGCCGGATCTGGCTGCCGGCCAGCCGCGGGTCGGTGGCGAGGTCGGCGTTCATCTTCTCGATGCACTCGCGGATCAGCTCGTACACCGGCTCCTGGCCGGCGAGATCGGTGTAGCCGGTGTAGGCGAGGCCGCGTTTTTCCGCCCAGTTGCCGACCGCGATCAGGTCGATGTTGATGAAGGCGGTGGCGTAGTCGCAGCCGTCGCCGAAGGCGACCACTTCCTTGATCTGCTGGAAGAATTTCAGCTTGTTTTCCAGGTATTTCGGTGCGAACAGGCTGCCGCCGTTCATGCGGCCAACGTCCTTGGCGCGGTCGATGATCTTGAGGTGGCCGTCCTCGTCGAAGAAGCCGGCGTCGCCGCTGTGCACCCAGCCTTCGCTGTTGCGCGTCTCGGCAGTGGCGTCGTCGCGCTTCCAGTAGCTGTGGAAGGTGCCGGGGCCGCGGAACAGCACCTCGCCGCTGTCGGCGATCTTCACCTCCACCCCCGGTACCGGCACGCCGACGGTGTCCGGCTTGACCTTGTCGTTGGGGTGCACGCACACCATCACGTAGGCCTCGGTCTGGCCGTACAGCTGCTTGATGTTGACGCCGATGGCGCGGTAGAAGTCGAACAGCTCGGGGCCGATGGCCTCGCCGGCGGTGTAGGCGAGCTTCAAGCGGGTGAAGCCGAGCACGTTCTTCACCGGGCCGTAGACCAGCATCTCGCCCAGCTTGTAGCCGACGCGGTCCCAGAAGCCGACCGGCTTGCCCTCCAGGATGGCGGTGCCGACGCGGCGGGCGTGGTCCATGAAGTAGTGGAACATCTTGTACTTGAGGCGGCCGGCGTCCTCCATGCGGATCATCACCTGGGTCAGCAGGTTCTCGTACACGCGCGGCGGGGCGAAGTAGTAGGTCGGCCCGATCTCGCGCATGTCGGTCATCACCGTGTCGCTGGACTCGGGGCAGGACACGCAGAAGCCGGTGACCAGCGATTGCGCGTAGGAGAACAGGTTGTCGCCGACCCACGCCATCGGCAGGTAGGCCAGCACTTCCTCGTGCTCGGTGAGACCCTCAAGGTTGGCCGCATTGCGCGCGGTGATGATCATGCTGTCGTTGGTGTGCAGCACGCCCTTGGGATTGCCGGTGGTGCCGGAGGTGTACAGCATGATGGCCGGATCGCCGCCGCGGCCGAGGTCGACCATGTTCTGGAACAGCTGCGGGTGCTCGTCGTGCTGCACGCGCCCCAAGCCCAGGATTTCGGCGATGTCGTAGAGGCCTGCCTGCTGGTAGTGGCGCAGGCCGCGCGCGTCGTCGTAGACGATGGCCTGCAGCGTCGGCAGGCGGTCGCGGATTTCCAGCAGCTTGTCGACCTGTTCCTGGTCCTCGACCACCGCCATCACCACTTCGGCGTCGGACAGCACGAACACCATCTCCTCGGCCGCCGAGTCCTGGTACAGCGGCACCGGCACGCCGCCCAGACACTGCGCCGCCATGATCGCCATGTACAGGCGCGGGCGGTTGTCGCCGATCACGGCCAGACGGTCGCCGCGCTGGAAGCCCTTGCTGGCAAGGCCGAGGGCGAGGGCGCGCACTTCGGTCGCCACCTCCTGCCAGCTCCAGGTCTGCCAGATGCCGAGGTCTTTCTCACGCATCGCCGGGCGCGCGCCACGTTGCTGGGCGTGGGCCAGCAGCAGCTTGGGGAACGTGTCTGCCGGATAGCCATGCGCGATGGCGGGGCGGACAGTTTCAGGCTTGGCCATTCTCGTGTCTCCTCTTGTGTTTTTTTGGGCGGCAGCAGGCTGCCACGGGTGGTGCGTGGCCCGGAACGGGCGGGGGTGATGCCGGGTAAAATCAGACAGGCTTGTGGCCAGTGGGAATGCGGAAGGCTTGTGGCCTTTGCGTTGACGTAAACGTCAACTTGGTGTGACTAAGCTAAAGCAAGCGCTCGGTTTTATGCAAAGGGTTTTTATGAACGGCGGGTTTACTGCGTTGCGTCATGTTGTGCTTCCGTCACAGCGGCGGGCGCTGCCGTGACGGAAGTATCTGATCTGGCTAGGAAATCGGCTCAGTACTCGTAGAAGCCCTTGCCGGATTTGCGGCCGAGCCGGCCGGCGGCGACCAGCTGCACCAGCAGCGGGCAGGCGCGGTATTTCGAGTCGCGGAACTCGCGGTGCAGGATGTCCATGATGGACAGGCAGGTGTCCAGTCCGATCAGGTCGGCCAGCGCCAGCGGGCCGATCGGGTGGTTCATGCCCAGCTTCATCACGGTGTCGATGTCCTCGGCGGTGGCCAGGTTCTCGTACAGCACGAAGGCCGCCTCGTTGATCATCGGCATCAGCACGCGGTTGGACACGAAGCCGGGGCCGTCCTTCACCGTCACCGGCGTCTTGCCCAGCTGCAGGCTCAGCGCGTGGATGGCGGCGTGGGTGGCGTCGTCGGTTTGCAGTGCGCGGATGATCTCCACCAGCTGCATCACCGGCACCGGGTTCATGAAGTGCATGCCGATCACCCGCTGCGGCTGCGGTACCCAGGCGGCGATGGTGGTCAGCGAGATCGACGAGGTGTTGCTGGCGAGGATGCAATCGGGGCCGACGATGCCGGCCAGCTCGCGGAAGATCTGCTCCTTGATGGCGGCGTTCTCGGTGGCGGCCTCGATCACCAGCTGGCAGTCGGCCAGCGCGGCGAGGCCGGTGCGGCCGTGGATGCGGGCCAGGACCTCGCCGGCGCCGGCTTCGGTCTGCACGCCTTTCTTCACCAGCCGCGCGAGGCTGCTGCCGATGCTGGCGAGGCCGCGCGCCACCGCGGCGTCGCTGACGTCGGCCATCACCACGCTAAAGCCGGCCTGGGCAAAGACCTGGGCGATGCCGTTGCCCATGGTGCCGGCGCCGATCACGCCAATCTGCTTGAATTCCATAGCGGTTCTCCTGTTGGGGTGCACTAAAATTATTTCCAGTTTACGTTAACGTCAACTAAAGTGATAGCAAGGGCACCGGATTGTGGTGCCGGCTGCGCGTTTTGTTGCCGGCGCCGGGCCTTGCCGGATGTCCGGCAAGGGGCCGCCCGTATTACAATTGCGGGTGGCCGACAAGAGCCGAGTATCTGGACAGTTCAAGCAAGGGGGTTGCCGTGGTTGTCTCTGCTGATCGTACATTCAGCATTTCCGAGTTGGCGCAGGAGTTCGACGTCACCACCCGGGCGATCCGGTTTTACGAGGCCGAGGGCCTGCTGACGCCAGAGCGCAAGGGTCAGCGCCGCATCTATTCGCGGCGCGACCGCGTGCGGCTGATGCTGACGCTGCGCGGCAAGCGCATCGGCCTGTCGCTGCAGGAAATCCGTGAGCTGTTCGAGCTGTACGACGCGGCCAACACCGACGAGCCGCAGCTGATGAAATTCGTCGACATCCTGTCGCGGCGCGAGCGGCAGCTGTTGCAGCAGCTGGACGACATCCAGCTGGTGCTGAAGGAAATCGGCCAGCTGCGCGGCCAGTGCGAGCAGTGGATGGAAAAGCGCACCGGCGGTCTGCCCGATCTGTAAGCCGGCGCCGGCCGGTTTTTGTGTTTGTGCCACAGCCGCTGCGATGCGGCTTGTTTTTTGTGGTTAGTTTACGTTAACGTAAACGTATATTTCACCGCAGAGGAACCGGATGATGCAGAACGATGCAATTGTGATTGTCGGAATGGCGCGCACCGCGATGGGCGGTTTCCAGGGCAGCCTGTCCGGCCAGAGCGCCAGCGAGCTGGGCGCGGTGGCGATCCGGGCCGCGGTGGAGCGCGCCGGGGTGGCGCCGGAAGCGGTGGAAGAAGTGATCATGGGTTGCGTGCTGCCGGCCGGCCAGGGCCAGGCCCCGGCGCGCCAGGCGGCGATCAAGGGTGGGCTGGCGCTGGCGGCGGGCGCCACCACCATCAACAAGATGTGCGGCTCCGGCATGAAGGCGCTGATGCTGGCGCACGACCTGCTCAAGGCGGGCAGCAACACGGTGATGGTGGCCGGCGGCATGGAAAGCATGAGCAACGCGCCCTACATCATCCCGAAGGCGCGCGGCGGCCTGCGTCTGGGCCACGGCGAGCTGAAGGATCACATGTTCCTCGACGGGCTGGAAGACGCCTACGACAAGGGCAAGCTGATGGGCGTGTTCGCCGAGCTGTGCGCGGAGAAGTACGGCTTCAGCCGCGCGGCGCAGGACGAGTACGCGATCGCCTCGCTGACCCGTGCCCAGCACGCGATCACCAGCGGCGCGTTCAAGGGCGAGATCGCGGCGGTGACCGTGGTTGGCCGCAAGGGCGAGGAAGTGGTGGCCGAGGACGAGCAGCCGCTGAAGGCCAATCTGGACAAGATTCCGACGCTGAAACCGGCGTTCAAGAAAGATGGCACCGTCACCCCGGCCAACGCCAGTTCCATTTCCGACGGCGCCGCCGCGCTGGTGCTGATGCGCGAGAGCGAAGCTAGCGCCCGCGGCCTGACACCGCTGGCGCGCATCGTGGGCCACAGCACCCACGCGCACGAGCCGGCGTGGTTCTCCACCGCGCCGGTGGGTGCGATGCAGAAGCTGCTGGCCAAGACCGGCTGGACGGTGGACGACGTCGACCTGTTCGAAATCAACGAGGCCTTCGCGGTAGTGACCATGGCGGCGATGCACGACCTGGGCCTGCCGCACGCCAAGGTCAACGTCAACGGCGGCGCCTGCGCGCTGGGGCACCCGATCGGCGCCAGCGGTGCGCGCATCGTGGTGACGCTGATCGCGGCACTGCAGGCGCGTGGTCTCAAGCGCGGCGTCGCCAGCCTGTGCATTGGCGGCGGCGAAGCGACCGCGCTGGCGGTGGAACTGGTGTAAGGGGCGACCATGCTGCTGACGACAGAACAGGAACAGGTGGTCGATGCGGTGCGCGACTTCGTACAGGGCGAAATCGCGCCGCACGCCGCCGAGTGGGACAAGACGCATGCCTTCCCGCGCCAGGCGCTGCGCGGCCTGGGCGAGCTGGGCTGCTTCGGCCTGACCGTGGCGCCGCAGTGGGACGGCGCCGGTTTCGATTATGTCACCCTGGCCGCGGTGATCGAGGAGATCGCCGCCGGTGACGGCGCGCTGTCCACCATCATCTCGGTCATCAACTCGGTAGGCTGCGGCCCGATCGAGCGCTTCGGCAACGACTGGCAGAAGGACACCTTCCTGCGCCCGATCGCGCGCGGCGAGTGGATCTCGGCGTTCTGCCTCACCGAGCCGGACGCCGGCTCCGATGCGGCCAACCTCAGGACCCGGGCGCTGCGCGACGGCGACGACTGGGTGATCAACGGCGTCAAGCAGTTCATCACCAACGGCAAGCACGCAGATGTCGCCATCGTGTTCGCGGTCACCGATCCGGCCGCCGGCAAGAAGGGCATCAGCGCCTTCCTGGTGCCGACCCGCGCCGCCGGCTACAGCGTGGCCAAGGTGGAAGACAAGATGGGGCAGCACGCCTCCGACACCTGCCAGGTGGTGTTCGACAACGTGCGCGTGCCGGCCAGCCACCTCTTGGGCAGGGAAGGCGAGGGCTACCGCATCGCGCTGGCCAATCTGGAATCCGGTCGCATCGGCATCGCCGCGCAGTGTCTGGGCATGGCGCGCGCGGCGCTGGAGTTTGCCACCCGCTACGCCACCGAGCGCGAGACCTTCGGCCAGGCCATCATCCGCCACCAGGCGGTGGGTTTCCGCCTGGCGGAGGCGGCGGCAAAGCTGGAAGCGGCGCGACAGCTGGTGCGGCACGCGGCGGCGCTGAAGGACGCCGGCAAGCCCTGCCTGAAGGAGTCGAGCATGGCCAAGCTGGTGGCCTCCGAGATGGCCGAGGCGGTGTGCTCGGCGGCGATCCAGACCCTGGGCGGATACGGCTACCTGTCCGACTATCCGCTGGAGCGCATCTACCGCGACGTGCGCGTGGCGCAGATCTACGAAGGCACTTCCGACGTGCAGAAGCTGGTGATCGCCCGCGCGCTGGAGGACGAAGTACGCTGATTTTTTGAGTGGGTCGTTGTTAGGGTTGGCCGCAGCGGGTGCTGCGGCCTTTTTTATTGCGGCCAACCTTGCGGCCGGCGCCGGGCGTCAGGGCGTGATCGACAGGATGCCGGTTTCCTTCACTTCTTCCATCACCACGTAGCTGCGCGACTCGTTGGCCTGCGGCAGCTTCAGCAGGATGTCGCCGAGGATGTTGCGGTACATCGACATGTCCGGCAGCCGCACCTTCAGCAGGTAGTCGTACTCGCCGGACACCAGGTGGCACTCCAGCACGTCCGGCAGCTTCTGCACCTCGCGGCGGAAGGCGTCGAAAATGTCGCCGGACTTGGCCGACAGCTTGATCTCGACGAATACCAGCAGGCTGGCGCCCAGCGCTTGCGGGTTCAGTTTCGCGTGATAGCCTTCAATTACCCCCTCGCGCTCCAGCCGGCGCACGCGCTCGGTGCACGGCGTGGTGGAGAGGCCGACTTTTTCCGCCAGCTCGGTCATGGCGATGCGGCCGTTTTCCTGCAGGTGCAACAGGATCTTGCGATCGATGCGGTCCAGCTGGCGGGACAGGTTCAAATTGCTGCGCTGCGTTTTCACTAAATAACCACCGATTAATAGGTAAGTTAACTGCCGTTTAGCTGTAACTAAGTTGAAAAAACTGCCTTGCAATCAATATACTACGCAAATTCACTGAAAGTGCAAATGCGCTTTCGAACCCCGGAAAAACAGGCTCCGGCCTGGACAAGACAGCATAACTGGCAGGAGAGATCATGAAAGTAATCGTGCTTGGTGGCGGCGTTATCGGTATTTCGACCGCGTGGTATCTGGCCAAGGCCGGTGTGGAGGTGACGGTGATCGAGCGTCAGCCCGGCCCGGCGCTGGAGACCAGCTTTGCCAACGCCGGTCAGATCTCTCCGGGCTACGCCGCACCGTGGGCGGCGCCGGGCATTCCGCTGAAGGCGGCCAAGTGGCTGTTCCAGAAGCACGCGCCGCTGGCGATCCGCGTCGACGGCAGCACCTACCAGTGGGAGTGGATGGCGCGCATGTTCGCCAACTGCAACTACCAGGACTACAACATCAACAAGGGCCGCATGATGCGCCTGGCCGAGTACAGCCGCGACAAGATCCGCGAGCTGACGGCCGAGACCGGCCTCAACTTCGAAGGCCGCACCGGCGGCACGCTGCAGCTGTTCCGCAGCCAGCAGCAGGTGGACGCGATGGGCAAGGACATCGAGGTGCTGAAGGAGTGCGGCGTGGAGTACCAGGTGCTGGACGCCGACGGCTGTGCCCGTGTCGAGCCGGCATTGGCCAAGACCAAGCACAAGCTGAAGGGAGGCCTGCGCCTGCCGAACGACGACACCGGCGATTGCCAGCTGTTCACCTCGCACCTGGCGGAGATGGCGGCGGCGATCGGCGTCAAGTTCCTGTGGGGCAAGAGCATCGAGGCCATCGAGCACTACGGCGACAAGATCACCGCCGTGCGCGTCGACGGCGAGCGCCTGACCGCCGACCACTACGTGGTGGCCACCGGCAGCTACTCGCGCGAGATGGTGAAGTCGCTGGGCATCGACATCCCGGTGTACCCGGTGAAGGGCTACTCGCTGACGGTGCCGATCACCAACGCCAAGGGCGCGCCGGTGTCCACCGTGCTGGACGAGACCTACAAGATCGCCATCACCCGCTTTGACGACCGCATCCGCGTCGGCGGCATGGCCGAGCTGGCCGGTTTCGACCTGAGCCTGAACCCGAAACGCCGTGCCACGTTGGAAATGGTGGTCACCGACCTGTACCCGGACGGCGGCGACGTGTCCCGCGCCGAATTCTGGACCGGCCTGCGCCCGATGACCCCGGACGGCACGCCCATCATCGGCGGCACCCGCTTTGCCAACCTGTCGCTGAACACCGGCCACGGCACGCTGGGCTGGACCATGAGCGCCGGCTCCGGCAAGGTGCTGGCCGACCTGATCACCGGCACGCAGCCGGAAATCCTGATCGACGGCCTGTCGATGCAGCGTTACGCCAAGGGCGGCGAGACGCTGGTGGTACCGATGGCGCGCCCGCTTGCGGCCAACGTGTAAGGATCATCATGCGTCCGTTGATTGCAACTATTCGTCTCGATCATTTCCGCCATAACTACCTGCTGGCCCGTCGGCAGCACGGCGGTCGCGCGCTGGCGGTGGTGAAGGCCAATGCCTACGGTCACGGCGCGGTGCGCTGCGCGCAGGCGGTGGCCGACGTCGCCGACGGTTTCGCCGTGGCCTGCCTGGAAGAGGCGCTGCAGCTGCGCGCCGCCGGCATCACCGCCCCGATCCTGCTGCTGGAAGGCGTGTTCGAGGCGGCCGAGCTGGCCGAGGTGCAGGCGCACGGCCTGTGGCTGGTGGTGCAGAACCGCGAGCAGCTGGACATGCTGCTGGCGACGCCGGCCGAGCGGCCGTACCGCGTGTGGCTGAAGATGGACTCCGGCATGCATCGCGCCGGTTTCTTCCCGGCCGACTACGCCGCCGCCTACCAGCGCCTGGCCGCCAGCGGCAAGGCCGACGCCATCGTCAAGATGACGCACTTCGCCCGCGCCGACGAACCGGGCTGCGACGCCACCGCGCTGCAGCTGGCCGCCTTCGATGCCGCCACCGCCGGCCTGGCCGGCGACAGCAGCGTCGCCAACTCCGCCGGCATCATGATCCACCCGCACGCGCACCGCGACTGGGGTCGCCCCGGCATCATGCTGTACGGCTCGACGCCGCTGCCGGACGGCCATGCGGCCAACGTCGACCTCAAGCCGGTGATGCGGCTCGCCAGCCGCGTGTTCGGCGTGCGCGAGTTGCCTGCCGGCGAGCCGGTCGGCTACGGCGCCAGTTTCGTCACCACGCGGCCGACCCGCGTCGGCCTGATCGCCGGCGGTTATGCCGACGGCTATCCGCGCCTCGCCTCCACCGGCAGCCCGGTGGCGGTCGACGGCCAGCTCAGCCGCATCATCGGCCGCGTGTCGATGGACATGATCACCATCGACCTGACCGACCTGCCGCAGGCCGGCATCGGCAGCGAGGTGGAGCTGTGGGGCGAACAGGTCAGCGTCAACGCCGTGGCCGCCCACGCCGGCACCATCAGCTACGAGCTGCTGTGCAACGTGAAACGCGCGCACCTGCAGTATCGGGACTGAACGCGCCGCCATGGCGCCTGCCCCTGAAATGCCCGGCCTCGTGCCGGGCATTTTTGCGGCTGGCCATGTCGAGAAATGTAACTGAAATCTGGCTGCGGCTTGATATTTGGCAAACGAGGGTGCGGCCTGTGTCATGATAATGGCTTCTCGACGTCTTCTGCCTGCTTGCGGAGCCCATGACCATTTTCCATTCCACCACCTGGGTCAAACTGCTGGGCCTGCTGCCCGGCGAGCTGAACCCGAACGAAGCCAGCTGGCTGGTGACCCCGCGGCATCACATGCCGCTGATGAGCAATCGTCGCGCGCAGATGATCCTGAACCGGGTGCGCCTGTTTGCCAGCCTGTTTGCCGTGCTGACTCCGCTGTGGATGTTCGTCGATCTGCTGGTGCTGCCCAATCCGCTGGCGTGGCAACTGGCGCTGCTGCGGCTGGGTGCCACCGGCTGTTTTGCCTTCATCGTCTACTGCTACCGGCCGGAGGTGACGCTGTTCAACGCCTGGCGCGGCATGGCGATGCTGTTTGCCATCCCCACGCTGTTCTACGTGATTTCCTATGTGCTGCTGACGCACTACCAGCTCACAGGCGCCTCGGCCGCGGTCGGTACCGGTTACGCCTTCCTGCCGTTCATCCTGCTGGCCGGTTTCGCCATCTTCCCGCTGACGTTGCTGGAGAGCGCCGCTTTCGCCTCCCCGATCCTGATTGCCCACGTGGCGGCCGGTTACTTCCAGTTTCCGGTGGTGGACTGGCCGTCATTCTGGGGTGCGTTCTGGCTGCAGGGGCTGATCGCCGGCGTGGCGGCGCTGGCCGGCGTCTGTCAGCTGGCGTTCATGATCGCGCTGGTGCAGCAGGCGGTGCGCGATCCGCTGACCGGTGCCTTTTCGCGCCGCAGCGGCGAGGAGGTGCTGGAGTTGCAGTTCATCCTGGCCAGCCGCAGCGGCAGCCCGTTCTCGGTGGCCTTCATCGACATCGACCACTTCAAGGCGATCAACGACCAGTTCGGCCACCAGCAGGGCGATGTCATGCTCAAGCAGTTTGCGCAGACGCTGACCCACGGCCTGCGCAAGGGCGACGTACTGGTGCGCTGGGGCGGCGAGGAATTCCTGCTGCTGCTGCCGAACATCGACTGCCGCCAGGCGATGAGCGCCTTGCAACGCCTGCGCCGCAACGGCTTCGGCCTGCGCCCGGACCAGACGCCGCTGACCGCCAGCATCGGCGTTGCCGACATGCTGGAGGAGGGCTGCAACGACTGGCGCCAGCTGATCGAGATCGCCGACCAGCGCATGTACGCCGCCAAGCAACAGGGCCGCAACCGCGTCATCGCCGCCAGCGAGCCGGCGCCTAGCCTGCAGCCGGCGTTGGCCTGAGTCGTCACCACGACAGCGCCCCCGCGTGCTGATGCGGGGGTAGTGCTCACCAAACTCCGGGCAGTGAGTGACGTCGTGCTTTCCTGATCGCAGGCGGCTGGCCATCGTTCGTGTCGTGCGGTCGCTGCCCGGTGTCGCCGGCCATCAGGCCGCTCCCCACATCCTTTTCGGCGCCCACGCCGTCTTCAGGCTGCGGATCTACCGGGCCATCGGCGCCTTGTTCCGGCTGCCAGCATGCCGGTTCATGTTCTGCATCATCCGGTAACGCCCCCCCTCACTGCTCTGCTTCGAGGTGGCAAGTACCCGCCTTCCGCGATCACGGCGCGGGGTGCATACTCTAGGCTTGCCGCCCGTGACCGCCGATCCGCTATCCCGCCATGACTGTTGCCGCCGTTTCTGCCATCACCGTCCCGCTGCCGCTGGCCGGGGTGCCGGAGGTGTTCGAACACACCACCGACCACGCCGAATTCTGCCTGCCGGCGCCGGGGGTGGAGCTGTACCGCGCCCATATCGTGCGCCACGCCTTCGAGCCGCACACCCATGAGGCGTTCGGGCTGGGCGCGATCGAGGCCGGGGTGGAGCGTTTCCGTTACGGCGGTGGCGAGCACCTGGCGCCGCCCGGTTCCATCGTGCTGATGAACCCGGACGAGCTGCACACCGGCCGCGCCGAGACGGAGCACGGCTGGCGCTACCGCATGCTGTATCTCGATCCGGCAGTGCTGGCGCGCGTCAGCGGCGAGGACGGCTGGTGGTTCGACGAGGCGGTGCGCCACGATGTCGCCGGCGCGCAGCGTGTCAGCCAGCTGCTGGCCGCGCTGTGGCAGGCGCACGAGCCGCTGGCCTTCGACAGCCTGCTGTTCCGGCTACTGGCCGAGTTCCGTCGCCACGCGCGGGTGCCGCAGCCGGCACCGGCCGAGGCGGCGCACCGCTTCGCGCCGGTGCTGGACTACCTGCGCGCGCATCTGGCCGACAAGCTGACGCTGCCACAGCTGGCGGCGGTGGCTGGCCTCAGCCCCTTCCATTTTCTGCGCCGTTTCCAGGCGCAATACCACGTCACGCCGCAGCAGATGCTGATGGCGCTGCGCCTGTTCGAGGCCAAGCGGCTGCTGACGGCCGGCGTCGCGCCGGCGCAGGTGGCGGCCGCCACCGGGCTGGCCGACCAGGCGCACCTGACGCGCGCCTTCGTGCGCCGCTACGGCGTGACCCCGGCGCGCTACCAGAAACAGGTGCGCGCCTGACTGTCCCTTGGTTCAAGGTTGGCCGCAATCTGGTACAAGACGCCGCCTGCGCCGCCGGCTACCGTGTGCCTATTTGGCGGAGGGCAGGGCGATGGGAACGGGGATGTTGTACGCACTGGCGGCGGGGCTGATGTGGGGGCTGGTGTTCGTCGGCCCCTTGCTGCTGCCGGAATATCCGGCGGCGCTGCAGTCGGTGGGGCGCTACCTCGCCTTTGGCCTGATCGCGCTGCCGCTGGCGTGGCTGGACCGGGTGCGGCTGCGCGAGCTGACGCGCGGCGACTGGCTGGAAGCGCTGAAACTGGCCGCCGTCGGCAACCTGCTGTACTACCTGTGCCTGGCCAGCGCCATCCAGCGCGCCGGCGCGCCGTTGCCGACCATGATCATCGGCACGCTGCCGGTGGTGATCGCGGTGAGCGCCAACCTGCGCGACCATCGCCGCGACGGCCGCCTGCCGTGGCGGCAGCTGTGGCCGTCGCTGCTGCTGATCGGCGTCGGCATCGGCTGCGTCAACAGTGTCGAGCTGGCGGCGCTGCAGCGCGAGGCGGGCGGCGACCTCGGCCGCTACCTCGGCGGCGCGCTGCTGGCGACGGTGGCGGTGGCGTGCTGGACCTGGTACCCGCTGCGCAACGCCGACTGGCTGCGCCATCACCCCGATCGCAGTCCGCGCAGCTGGGCCACCGCGCAGGGCGTGGCGACGCTGCCGCTGGCGCTGCTGGGCTACGCGCTGCTGTGGGGGGGCATGGCCGTCGCCGACAGCCCGTTCGCGATGCCGTTCGGGCCGAGGCCGCTGGTCTTCCTCGGCCTGATGGCGGTGATCGGCCTGTTCGCCTCGTGGCTGGGCACGCTGTGCTGGAACGAGGCCAGCCAGCGGCTGCCGACCGCGCTGGTGGGGCAGCTGATCGTGTTCGAGACGCTGGCGGCGCTGGGCTACGCCTTCCTGCTGCGCGGCGAGTGGCCGGCACCGCTGACCCTGCTCGGCATCGTTCTGCTGGTTGCCGGCGTGCTGTCGGCGCTGCGCGTCAGACCGCAGCCGGTGGCCGCCGCCCACGCCGGCTGAGACCGTCGCCCGCCGCCCTCTCAGCGGCGGGCTTTCCTTATCTGTCATCAAGGTTGGCCGCAGCGGCGTTGCGGCATGATGCAGCCATGAATTCCTCCCGTCTCTCCCCGCCTGTGTGGCCGGTCTGGCTGTGGCTGACCGCGCTGACCCTGCTGCTGGCGCTGCTGAGCGAATGGCACGGCAGCACGCTGCTGGCGACGCTGGCGCTGGGCGGTGCCTGGCTCAAGGGCGTCGCCATCGTCGAGTCGCTGATGGCGCTGCGCCATGCGCCGCTGTGGCTGCGCGGCATCGTCCACGGCTGGCTGCTGCTGGTGTGCGGGGGGCTGCTGATCAGCTTTGCCTAGGAACCCACCCCCATGAATGCACCCGTCCATGCCAAGCTGGCAAGCCAGCTTCCGTTCTACCAGCCGGTCGCCGATGAATGCACGGTGTTCGAAACCGCCTGGCGCCAGCAGCTGCCGGTGCTGATCAAGGGCCCCACCGGCTGCGGCAAGACCCGTTTCGTCGCGCACATGGCGGCGAAGCTGGGCCTGCCGCTGTTCACCGTGTCCTGCCACGACGACCTGTCCGCCGCCGATCTGGTCGGCCGCCACCTGATCGCCGGCGGCGATACCCGCTGGTGCGACGGCCCGCTGACCCGTGCGGTGCGCGAGGGCGGCATCTGCTATCTCGACGAAGTGGTGGAGGCGCGCAAGGACACCACCGTGGTGCTGCACCCGCTCACCGACGACCGCCGCATCCTGCCGATCGAGCGCACCGGCGAAGAATTGCAGGCGCCGCCCGGCTTCATGCTGGTGGTGTCGTTCAACCCCGGCTACCAGCACGTGCTGAAGACGCTGAAGCCATCCACCCGCCAGCGCTTCGTGGCGCTGAGCTTCGATTTCCCGCTGCCGGAAGTGGAACGCGCGGTGGTGCAGCACGAGGGCGGGGTGGACGAAAGGTTGGCCGCACAGCTGGTGACGCTGGCCGGCCAGATCCGTCGCCTCACCGGCTACGATCTGGACGAGGCGGTCAGCACCCGCCTGCTGGTGTACTGCGCCAAGCTGATCGCCAGCGGCATGGGCGTACGCCTGGCCTGCCGCACCGCGCTGGTGGAGCCGCTGTCGGACGAAGCCGACACCCTGGCGGCGCTGATGGCGGTGGTGGACACCCAGTTCGGAGCCTGACATGGAAGACCTTGTTGGCGGCTGGTGGGACAAGCTGATCCGCCGCACCGCCTACCGCGGCTATCCGCAGGCGGCGGTGGCGCTGGCGGACATCGAGAAGCAGGCGCCGCTGTTCTTCCGCGCCATGGGCGGCGACCCGGCGCTGACCCTGCGCACCGCCGTCGGCACCGCCCACGGCGCGCGGCGCCGGCTGCTGGAACGCATCGCCGGCACCGGCGAGCAGGTCGAGCTGGCGTGGCGCGACGGCCAGTCGCTGTACCTGCCGGAGAAGATCGACCTGTTCCCCGACGCGGCGCGCAACCGCGAGCTGTACTTCTGGCTGATGGCGCTGGCGGCGCAGCCGCAGCATAGCGACGATGGCGACTGGCTGACGCGCAACCGCCGCGCCAGTGCCGCCTGCCTCGCCGCGATGCCCGGCCTCGCCGCGCTGTACCGGCGGCTGGTGACGGCGCTGCTGCCGCTGCGTGACACGCCGCGCGACGCCGCCGCTGCGGCGCAGGAGGCGGCGATCCGCGCCGCACTGCAACAGCCTGAAGCCGCCATTGCATTGCCGCCGTGCCGCACCCCGCCACAGCCGGTGCTGCTGTGGCTGCACCCGACGCCACCGACCGCGCCGACCGCCGGCGCCGACGACAAGCAGACGCCGGAGATGGAAGACAGCGACAGCAAGGAAACGAAGAAAAAGCGCCGCTACCGCGCGCGGCGCGACACGGCCGACGAGCGCAAGAACGGCATGCTGCTGGTGTTCCGCGCCGAGAGCATCTTCACCTGGGACGAGTACGTGCGCGTCAACCGTCACACCGACGATGACGACATGGACGACGCCGGCGCCGCCGCCGAGGACATGAACACGCTGACCATCAGCCGCGACAACCGCCGCCGCGCCAGCCGGCTGAAGTTCGACCTCGACCTGCCGGCCGCCGCCTACGACGACACGCCGCTGGGCAGCGGCATCCTGCTGCCGGAGTGGGACTACCGGCGGCAACGGCTGGTGGCCGAGCACTGCTGCCTGAAGCCGATGCTGCCGCGCGACGCCACCCCGGCGCCGCTGCCGGACAAGCTGCAGCCGCTGGCGCGGCGCCTGCGCCGCCAGTTCCAGGCGCTGTCGCCGGAGCGCACCCGCAAGAGCGGCGAGGCCAGCGGCCCGGACATCGACCTCGACCGTCTGATCCGCTTCCTCGCCGAGAAGCGCAGCGGCGTGGCGGTGGCCGAGCCGCCGCTGTACCAGGCGTGGCCGCCGGGCGGGCGCAACATGGCCTGCCTGCTGCTGGCCGACCTGTCGCTGTCCACCGAAAGCTGGCTCGGCGAAGCCGGGCAGGTGATCGGGGTGATCCGCGACAGCCTGCTGCTGTTCGCCGAGGCGCTGTCCGCCTGCGGCGACGACTTCGGCCTGTACGGCTTCTCCTCGATCCGCCGCGACGAGGTGCGCTACCTGCTGCTGAAGGATTTTGCCGAGCGCTACGACGACACCACCCGCGGCCGCATCCTGGCACTGCGCCCCGGCTACTACACGCGCATGGGCGCGGCGATCCGCCAGTCCACCCGCATCCTGCTGGAGCAGCCGGCGCAGCGCCGCCTGCTGCTGATCGTGTCCGACGGCAAGCCCAACGATCTTGATCACTACGAAGGCCGCTACGGCGTGGAGGACACCCGCCAGGCGGTGCTGGAGGCGAAGCGGGCGGGGCTGATCCCGTTCTGCGTCACGGTGGACAAGGAGGCCGGCGAGTACCTGCCGCACCTGTTCGGCCGCCGCGGCTACAGCGTGGTGCACGACGCGCGGCGCCTGCCGCAGGTGCTGACCGGCCTGTACGCCAGCCTGACCGCCTGACCCGTCGCCACCAGTAAAAAAGGTTGGCCGCAACGTTGCGGCCAACCTTTTTTGTTGATGCGCCGGCGTGCGGCTCAGTACAGGTAGACGCCGTCCGGCTGCGGCGCCGGCACCGGCACCGGCTGGCGCAGCATGTCGCACACCGCGGACTCGATGCCGTGGCACAGCGCGGTCAGCGGCAGGTCGTTGCCTTCCTTGCCGAACGGCTCTTCCAGCTCCTCGCCCAGCACGTCCAGCGCCATATAGGTGTAGGCGATGAACACCGCGATCATCGGCGTCAGCCAGCCGATGCTGGTGGTCAGCCCGATCGGCAGCAGCATGCAGTAGATGGTGACGGTGCGGTTGAGCAGCACGCGGTAGGTGAACGGGATCGGCGTGCTGCGGATGCGCTCGCAGCCGCCGACCACGTCGGACAGCGCGTCCAGGTTGCGGTCGACGCTCTGCCACTGCCACTGGTCGATGCTGCCGCTGTCGCGCAGGCCGGCATTGAGGCGGTGCAGGTAGAGCAGGATCAGCCCCGGCTTGCCGGGCGCGTCGGCGATCGCCTGCCACTGCTCCGCCGGCAGCAGTCGCTGCAGGTGGGCGGCGACGTCGTCCTGGCGCAGCTGGCCTTTCAGCGCATAGGCCAGCGCGCAGATGCCGTGCAGCATCTGTCGCGACTCCGGCCGCGCGTCGGCGACCGCCAGCAGCTTGCCGGCCAGCGTGCGCGCCACGATCAGCAGCGTGCCCCACAGCTTGCGCGCCTCCCAGAAGCGCTCGTAGCTGACCGAGTTGCGGAAGCTGAGGAAGATCGCCAGCGACACCCCCATCAGCGTGAAGATGTAGATGTTCAGCGACGACTGCGCGTGCTGGCTGATCCACCAGTTGGTGGCGAAGGCGGACAGCAGCGAGATGAGGAACACCAGGCAGAGCCGGGGCAGGATGCGCGGCAGTACCGAGCCGCGCCAGACGAACAGCAGCTCGAACCAGTTGTGACGGGAGTGGATGATCATGATGGCAAGCGGGGGCGAGGGATAGGCCAGCCCGACATCATAGGCGCTGCCGGCCTGCGGCCACAAGGCGGGACGGCGCTGGCGGCGCGATTTTTTGTGCGCTGCGGCAAGTTCACGCCGTCTTGCACCGGATTCCGATCCGTTGATTCGAATCAATGATGCCAATGTCACCACCGGCGGATGATGCGCGCATGAATTCCCTCATAGCGTGGTGGAGAGCATCATGAAAAGCTTCAGGATAAGTGCACTTGCACAGGGCGTATTACTGGCAACCTTGCCGTTCGCTGCATCTCTGGCGCTGGCGGACGCCGCCGGCAGTCCGGCGGCCCAGTCTCAGCAGGAGATGCACAAGAACAGTGACCCCAAGGCGCCGCCGATCACCAAGGTCGAATTCGAGCGCGCCAAGCAGATCTACTTCGAGCGCTGCGCCGGCTGTCACGGCGTGCTGCGCAAGGGTGCCACCGGCAAGCCGCTGACGCCGGACATCACGCTGGGCAAGGGCACCGACTACCTGAAGGTGTTCATCGCCTACGGCAGCCCGGCCGGGATGCCGAACTGGCAGACCTCGGGCGAGATGAGCGAGCAGGACGTGGACCTGATGGCGCGCTACATCCAGCAGGAGCCGCCGACGCCGCCGGAATTCTCGCTGGCCGACATCGAGAAGTCGCGCAAGATCTACCTGCCGGTAGAAAAGCGCCCGACCAGGAAGATGAACAGCTACAACCTGGACAACCTGTTCTCCGTCACCCTGCGCGACAGCGGCGAAGTGGCGCTGATCGACGGCGACAGCAAGCAGATCATCAACATCATCAAGACCGGCTACGCGGTGCACATCTCGCGGCTGTCCAAGTCCGGACGCTACCTGTACGTGATCGGCCGTGACGCCCGTCTCAACCTGATCGACCTGTGGCTGCCGAAGCCGGACAACGTGGCCGAGGTCAAGGTTGGCCTCGAGGCGCGCTCGGTGGAGACTTCCAAGTTCAAGGGCTTCGAAGACAAGATCGCCGTCGCCGGTACCTACTGGCCGCCGCAGTTCGTGATCATGGACGGCGACACGCTGAAGCCGCGCAAGGTGGTGTCCACCCGCGGCATGACCGTGGACAACGAGTACCACCCGGAGCCACGCGTGGCCTCCATCGTCGGCAGCCACTACAAGCCGGAATTCGTGATCAACGCCAAGGAAACCGGCAAGATCATGATGGTCGATTATTCCGACCTGAATAACCTGAAAACCACCACCATCGACTCCGCCAAGTTCCTGCACGACGGCGGCTTCGACAGCAGCGGGCGCTACTTCCTGGTGGCGGCCAACGCCTCCAACAAGATCGCGGTGGTCGACACCAAGGAAGACAAGCTGGCGGCACTGGTCGATGTCGGCAAGATCCCGCACCCGGGCCGCGGCGCCAACTTCGTGCATCCGAAATACGGTCCGGTGTGGAGCACCTCGCACCTGGGCAGCGAGGACGTGACGCTGATCGGTACCGATCCGGTGAAACATCCGCAGTACGCGTGGAAGGCGGTCGCCACCTTCAAGGGCCAGGGCGGCGGTTCGCTGTTCATCAAGACCCATCCGAAATCGAAGAACCTGTGGGTGGACACCCCGCTGAACCCGGATGCCAAGGTCAGCCAGAGCGTGGCGGTGTACGACATCAACAACCTGGCCAAGGGGCCGCAGGTGATCGACGTGGCCGCCTGCGCCAAGCTGGCTGACGACGGTGCCAAGCGCGTGGTGCAGCCGGAGTACAACAAGGCCGGCGACGAGGTGTGGTTCTCGGTGTGGAGCGCCAAGAACAAGGAATCGGCCATCGTGGTGGTCGACGACAAGACCCGCAGCTGCAAGGCGGTGATCAAGGACAAGCGCCTGATCACCCCGACCGGCAAGTTCAACGTCTACAACACCCAGCACGACGTTTACTAACCCTCAGCGCGGGCCACGACCCGGCCCGCCACGGAGATCATCATGAAAACATCCCTGCTTACCGCGCTGCTGCTCAGTGGCGGCCTGCTGCTGGCATCCGCAGCCCACGCCTCGCCGGAACTGGCGAAGAAGTACAACTGTTTCGTCTGTCACGGCATGGACAAGAAGGTGGTCGGCCCGGCGTTCAAGGACATCGGCAGCAAGTACAAGGGCCAGAACATGCAGGCCAAGCTGGAAGAGAAGGTGAAGAAGGGCGGCGCCGGCAGCTTCGGCCCGATCCCGATGTCGCCCAACCCGCAGGTGCCGGATGCCGACATCAAGCTGCTGGTGAAGTGGGTG
The DNA here is from genome assembly GCF_014652475.1 of Vogesella alkaliphila. Classification (GTDB taxonomy): domain Bacteria; phylum Pseudomonadota; class Gammaproteobacteria; order Burkholderiales; family Chromobacteriaceae; genus Vogesella; species Vogesella alkaliphila. The sequence goes on from NZ_BMYW01000001.1 coordinate 532,358, forward strand.
CTGGCCCAGTAAGCCCCGCTTCTTGCCGCGCGCCGGCCCGCCTTATAACCTGTTCAATGTCTGCTGCACTTCGGCGATACAGCGTTGAAAACGCCTTCGGAATGCTCATTTACCACTTGTAAATTCCGCTTCCTCAGCCGTTTTCGCCTTGTCTCGCTCTAGCTCGCGAGACCTTGAACAGGTCCTTGGGCCGGCCGCGGCACGGACTTTGATCGCAGCAGGCACCGCCTGCTGCCGTGAAAGCCTGACCGGAATCCCGCCATGAAACTGCCTGCCTGTTGCCGTACGCTGAGCGCCAAGTGCCTGCTGCTGGCCTGTTGCGCCGCCTTGTTCATCACCGAAGCCGTCCATGCCGACAGCGCCATCGTCTCGCCCGCGCCGCAACGCGTCGCCGAGCTGCGCCACCTGCTGCGCGAGGACTGCGGAGCCTGTCACGGGCTGACCCTCAACGGCGGCCTCGGCAGCCCGCTGACCGCCGCCGCGCTGGCCGGCAAACCGGGCGACAGCCTGGTCGCCACCCTGCTCGATGGCCGTCCCGGCAGCGCGATGCCGCCGTGGCGGCCGTTCATGAGCGAGGCCGAGGCGCAGTGGCTGATCCGGCAGTTGCAGCAGGGAGTGACACCATGACCGCGCGTACAAGGTTGGCCGCAATGGCGGCGGGGGCGATCGTACTGCTGGCCGGCTGCGCCGCGCCGGCGCTGCGCGGCAGCGGCGATCTCGGCGTGGTGATCGAGCGCGCCGCCGGCAGCGTGCAGGTGGTCAGCAACAGCAGCAATACCACGCTGGCGCGCGTCGTCGGCCTGGGCGACCTGTCGCACGCCTCGCTGGTGTACAGCCGCGACGCGCGCTACGTGTACGTGTTTGGCCGCGACGGCGGCATCAGCAAGGTCGACATCCTCGCCGGCAAGCTGGTGGCGCGGGTGCTGCAGGCCGGCAACAGCATCGGCGGCGCCATCTCCAGCGACGGCCGCATCGTGGCGGCGCAGAACTACAGCCCGGGCGGGGTCAAGCTGTTCGACGCCGACACGCTGGCGTTGCTGGCCGATATCCCGGCGCTGGACGACAACGGTCAGCCGTCCAAGGTGGTGGGTCTTGCCGACCTGCCGGGCAACCGCTTCGCCTTCAGCCTGTTCGAGGCCGGCGAGATCTGGGTGCTGGATGCCGCCGAGCCGCGCGCGCCGCAAGTCACCAAATACCGCAACGTTGGCCGCAACCCCTACGACGGCCTCGCCAGCAGCGACGGCCGCTACTACATCGCCGGCCTGTACGGCGACGACGGCCTGGCCCTGCTGGACACCTGGCAGCCGCAGGCCGGCGTGCGCCGCATCCTGGGCGGTTACGGTCACGGCCGCGAGCCGCAGCCGGTGTACAAGATGCCGCACCTGCGCGGCTGGAGCCTGGCCGGCGACTACGCCTTCCTGCCGGCGATCGGCCATCACGAGGTACTGGTCGCCGACCGCCGCAGCTGGCAGGAAGCGGCGCGGGTGCCGGTGTACGGCCAGCCGGTGTTCGTGATGGCGGAGCCGTCCGGACGGCGGGTGTGGGTGAACTTCGCCTTTCCGCACAACGACACGGTGCAGGTGATCGACGTGCCGACGATGCAGGTGATCCGGACGCTGAAACCGGGGCGTGCCATCCTGCACATGGAATTCACCGCCCGTGGCGACGCGGTGTGGCTGTCCAGCCGCGACGACGACAAGCTGGTGGTGATCGACACCGCCACCTTCCAGACGCGGCGCGAACTGCCGGCGGCCAACCCTTCCGGCATCTTCTTCAGCTGGCGTGCCGGCCGGATGGGCATGTGATGGGCGCGCCGCAAGAACCCGGCTCGCCGCTGCTGGCGCTGCTGGACCGCTACCAGCGCGATTTTCCGCTGCAGCCGCAGCCGTTCCGCCTGCTGGCGGCGCAGGCGGGCATGAGCGAGCACGACTTGCTGGCATCGCTGGCGCAGGCGCGTGCCGACGGCCTGCTCGGCCGCGTGGGCGCGGTGTTCGCGCCCAATACCGTCGGCGTGAGCACGCTGGCGGCGCTGGCGGTGCCGCCGCCGCGGCTGGACGAGGTGGCGGCGCGGGTCAGCCGCCTGCGCGAGGTCAACCACAACTACGCGCGCGAACACCGCTACAACCTGTGGTTCGTGCTGACGGCCCCGGATCGCGCCGGCATCGACGCCGCGCTGGCGCAGATCGCCGCCGACACCGGCCTTGCGCCGCTGGACCTGCCGCTGGAGCGCGAATACCACATCGACCTCGGCTTCGCGCTGGGCACCGGCGGCCCGTCGCGGCGGCCAACCCTGAGTCCGCCCGCACCGCGGCTGGACGACGGCGACCGTCGCCTGATCGCGGCGCTGAACGGGGGCATCGCGCTGCAGCCGCTCCCGTTCGCGCTGCTGGCCGACGCCTGCGGTCTTGCCGAGGACGGGGTGCTGCAACGGCTGCAATGCTGGGTGGCCAGCGGCGTGATCCGTCGCTTCGGCTTCGTGCTGCGCCACCACGAGCTGGGCTTTCGCGCCAACGCGATGTGCGTGTGGCAGGTGCCGCCGGCGGCGCGCGACGCCATCGGCGCGGCGCTGGCCGGCGACCCGGCGGTGACGCTGTGCTACGCGCGGCCGGCGCAGGGCGCGCACTGGCCGTACAACCTGTTCTGCATGATCCACGCCCGCGATGCCGCCAGCGCCCGCTCTGAGGCACAAAGGTTGGCCGCAAGCCACGGCCTCGCCGCGCTGCCGCAGGCGCTGCTGATTTCCACCCGCCGCTACACCCAGCGCGGCGCCCGTTACTGACCGGAGTCCTGCCATGAACGCGCCACTGTCCCACGCCATGCCCCACGCCATGCCAGCCGCCGACACCCCGCCCGCGGCCGACGTGCCGGATGCGGCGCTGGACGCGCTGGACAGCCTGATCATCGACACGCTGCAGGGCGGCTTTCCGCTGCTGCCGCGGCCGTACGCCGCCGTCGCCGACAGCATCGGCCTTACCGAGGCGGTGCTGCTGAAGCGGCTGCAACGGCTGCTGGCCGGCCGGGTGCTGACCCGTTTCGGGCCGATGTACCAGATCGAGCGCATGGGCGGCGCCTTCGTGCTGGCGGCGCTGGCGGTGCCGGAGGCGCGTTTCGACGCGGTGGCGGCGCAGGTGAACGCCTTGCCGGCGGTGGCGCACAACTACCGCCGCGAGCACCGCTTCAATATGTGGTTCGTGCTGGCCACCGCCACCCCCGGCGGCATCGCCGACGCCATCATCGACATCGAGACCGCCACCGGCCTGCGCGTGTACGACTTCCCCAAGCTGCGCGAGTACTACGTTGGCATGCGTTTTACCGTCGGCGGCCAGGCGCCGGTCGGCACGCTGCCGGACAGCAGCGAGGGCAATCACGAGGTGGAACTGGACGAGCGGGACCGGCAGCTGATCCGCGCCACCCAGGGCGGGCTGCCGCTGCTGGCGCAGCCGTACCGGCATCTGGGCGACGCGCTGGCGATGCCGGAAGACGAGGTCTGCCGGCGGCTGGGACGCATGCTGCAAAACGGCGTCATCCGCCGCATCGGCGCGGTGCCCAATCACTACGCCATCGGCTACGCGGCCAACGGCATGGCAGTGTTCGATGTCGACGACGCGCAGATCGACGCGCTGGGCGAGCGCATCGGCGGCCTGCCGTATGTCAGCCACTGCTACCGGCGCCTGCGCCGGCTGCCGCAGTGGCCGTACAGCCTGTTCGCGATGTGCCACGGCAGCAGCCGCGACGAGGTGATGCAGCAGGTGTCCGCCATCCGCCAGCTGCTGGGCGCCGCCTGCCGCGGCCACGAGGTGCTGTTCTCCACCCGCATGCTGAAAAAGAGCGGGCTGCGCATCTGAACCGCGCCGTTTTTTCGCGGCGGCACTGGAAATTGTCACGGCTATCGCCAACACTTCAGCCAGTGCCAGTACAGATACACGAACGGTCTGCAGGCACTGCCCGTCAATATCAATTGCCGGTATGCTTGCCGATATGGAAACCAAGACCTGCGCGCCGCTGGGCAATTTCATCGACCTGATGCTCGACGCCATCTGCGTTGTCGACGCCGAGGGTCGCTTCGTGTTCGTCAGCGCCGCCTGCGAACGCATTTTCGGCTACGCGCCGGAGGAGATGATCGGCAAGCCGATGATCGACCTGGTGTTGCCGGAAGACCGGCCGCGCACGCTGCAGGCGGCCAAGCAGATCATGGCCGGCCAGCCCAAGCCCCACTTCGAGAACCGCTACGTGCGCAAGGACGGGCAGGTGGTGCACATCATGTGGTCGGCGCGCTGGTCGGAGCGCGAACAGGTGCGCGTGGCGGTGGCGCGCGACGTGACCGAGCTGAAGCAGGCGGCCTCGATGCAGGCGGCGCTGTACGCGATTTCCGAGGCGGCGCACGCGGCGGAGGACATGATGGCGCTGTTCCGGCGCATACACCGCATCATCGGCGAGCTGCTGCCGGCAGACAATTTCTCGGTGGCGCTGTACGACGCGGTGCACGACCAGTTGAGCTTTCCCTACCACGTCGACGTGCAGGAGCCGTCGCCGGTGGTGCGCAAGCCGGCCGCCGGCACGCTCTGCGCCGAGGTGATCCGCAGCGGCCAGCCGCTGCTGCTGACCCCGGGGACGCTGGCCGACCTCCCGGCGCACCTGCGCCAGATCGTTGGCCGCAAGTCGCTGTGCTGGCTGGGGGTGCCGCTCAACTCCTCCCGCGGCACCATCGGCGCGCTGGTGCTGAAAAGCTACTCCGGCGGCGTGCGCTACGGCGAAAAGGACAAGGAGCTGCTGCAGTTCGTCTCCAACCAGATCGCCACCGCCATCGAGCGCCACCAGCTGCACGCGCGGCTGCGCTACATGGCGCAGTACGACGAGCTGACCGGGCTGCCCAACCGCGGCCTGCTGTTCGACCGTCTGCACACCGCGCTGGCGCGGGCGCGGCGCGAGCAGGGGCAGCTGGCGCTGCTGTACCTCGATCTCGACAAGTTCAAGCAGGTCAACGACACCCACGGCCACGCGGTGGGCGACCAGCTGCTGCGCGCGGTCGCCAGGCGGCTGCAGCAGTGCGTGCGCGAGGCCGACACCGTGGCGCGCATCGGCGGCGACGAGTTCGTGGTGCTGCTGGAGAGCCTGCAGCAGCCGGAACACGCGCAGCCGGCCGCCGACAAGCTGCGCGGGGCGCTGGACCAGCCGCTGACCATCGACGGCCACAGCCTGCGCATCCTGCCCAGCATCGGCGTCGCGCTGTACCCGGAGCACGGCGATACCGCGCAGGCGCTGCTGCGCCACGCCGACGACGCGATGTACCGGGCGAAGAAGGGCGGCGAGCCCTGCCTGCCGCCGCAGGATCACTCCCTGTCCGGTGACGGCGGTTGCGCGCCGCAGCCGGCGTAAGCGCCCCGACGCCGCTCTCTCTCTGCCAGACAAAACGTTGGCCGCAGGCACCCGGCGCCTGCGGCCAACGTTGTCATGGCCCGCTCAGGCGGCGGCTTGTAGCTGCAGCCGCGACCGGCCCAGGCGGTTGATCCACAGCGAGGCGAGGATCACCGCGCCGCCCAGCGCCAGGCGCGGCAGGTCGGCGTCGCGGTTCCAGATCAGCACGTTGACCAGCAGGCCGGCCGGCACGTGCAGCTCGTTCATGATCGCCAGCGTGCCGGCGCTGACGCGGGTGCTGCCCTTCACCCACCAGTACATGCCCAGCGCGGTGGCGAACAGCCCCATGTACACCAGCACGCCCCACTGCATCGCGGTGTGCGGCAGGCGCGCCGGGTTGCCGAAGACCAGGTAGGACGGCAGCGCCAGCAGCAGCGCGCCGAGGAAGAAATGGCCGAAGAAGCGGTGCAGCGGCTGCGATACCGGATGCTGCTGCAACAGGCGGCGGCACAGCACCTGGCCGGCGGCGAAGGTGAGGTTGGCCAGCTGCAGCAGCAGGAAGCCGGTCAGGTATTCACCCTCCAGCGGCTGGAAGCGGATGATGACGCCGCCGCCGACCGCCACCGCGGCCGCCAGCAGCGCCCAGCGGTTGAGACGGCGCGCCAGCGCGTCGTCGAGCAGGGTGACGTAGATCGGCGTCAGCACCGTGAACAGCAGCACCTCCGGCACCGTCAGCACGCTGAAGCTGCGGTACAGGCACAGGTAGGTGACGCCGAACTGCAGCGCGCCGGCCAGCCAGAAGCCGGCCACCAGCCGCGATGGCAGTCCGCGCCAGACGGTAAACGGCAGGAACACCGCGGCGGCGATCAGCACGCGCAGCAGCACGGCGAAGTCGCTGTCGACCTTGCCGGCCAGGTATTCGCCGATCAGGCTGAAGGAAAACGCCCACAGGACGGTAACGATGATCAGGTGACGCATGGTGTGGCTCTGCAATGTCGGGACGGGGGGCGATGATAGGCGATGGCACGCCGCTTGGGAACGGCGGGTGCCAGCGCATGGCGCGGCAGGCACTACAATGAAGTAAGCGCCGCAGGGCGCGAAACGGTAACGGCCTGCCGCCGCCATCGGACGGCGGGTGGGCCGAGGAGGAGCGCATCATGACTTCCTTGCACAAGCAGCGTGGCTGGTACAACGGCGCCTACCTGTTCACGGCCATCTTCGTGCTGGTGCTGTTCATGTCGCAGCCGTGGCTGCCGCTATTGCTGCTGGCGGCGCTGGCCGGCGCCGGCATCGTGATCGGCATCGCGCGCGGCGGCCACTACCTGAAACAGTGGCTGCACGAGCACCCGCTACACTGGCACTGAGAACCTGTTCACGATCTGCTGCGCGTCGGCGATACGGCGTTAAAAACGGCTTCGGAATGCTCATTGACCCCATGTCAACTCCGCTTCCTCAGCCGTTTTTGCCTTGTCTCGCGCTAGCTCGCGAGATCGTGAACACGTTCTGAGCGGCGCAGCCGGCCGGACCGGCAAGCCTTGACTGCGGTCAAGGAGCGCGGGCGGGACAAGTCCGACGATGACGCCATCGTCATTGCCGGAGGCTGTCATGCTGCGCCTCACCCCCTATCTGCAAAGCCTGCTGCACCCCGCCCCCGTCGCACCGCCGCGCCCGCCGCGCGGCCCGGTGCTGATCTGGAACCTGATCCGCCGCTGCAACCTGACCTGCCAGCACTGCTACTCGATCTCCGCCGACAAGGACTTCGCCGGTGAGCTGAGCACCGCCGAGGTGTTCACGGTGATGGACGACCTGAAGGCCTTCGGCGTGCCGGTGCTGATCCTGTCCGGCGGCGAGCCGCTGCTGCGCCCGGACATCTACGACATCGGCCGCCGCGCCAAGCAGATGGGCTTCTACGTCGGCCTGTCCAGCAACGGCACGCTGATCGACGCGGCCAACGTTGGCCGCATCGCCGAGGTCGGCTTCGACTACGTCGGCGTCAGCCTCGACGGCATCGGCGCCACCCACGACCGTTTCCGCCGCCTGGACGGCGGCTTCGGGCTGGCGCTGAACGGCATCCGCCTGGCGCGCGACGCCGGCATCAAGGTCGGCGTGCGCTACACCATGACCGAGGACAACGCCCACGACCTGCCGGCGCTGCTGCAGCTGGTGAGCGACGAGGGCATCGACAAGTTCTACTTCTCGCACCTCAACTACGCCGGCCGCGGCAACAAGCACCGCGACAGCGACGCCCGCCACGCGCGCACGCGCTGGGCGATGGACCTGCTGATCGAATCCTGTCTTGCCCACATCCGGGCCGGCACGGCCAAGGAATTCGTCACCGGCAACAACGACGCCGACGGCGTCTACCTGCTGCAGTGGGCGGCGCGGCACTACCCGGAACAAGTGGATGCGCTGCGCCGGCGCCTGACGCAGTGGGGCGGCAACGCCAGCGGCGTCAACGTCGCCAATATCGACAACCTCGGCAACGTGCACCCGGACACCATGTGGTGGCAGGTGACGCTGGGCAATGTGCGCGAGCGGCCGTTTTCCGCCATCTGGCCGGACGTGTCGCACCCGCTGATGGCCGGCCTCAAGCAGCGGCCGCGCCCGGTGCACGGCCGCTGCGCCGCCTGCGCGCACCTGGCGATCTGCAACGGCAACACCCGGGTGCGGGCGTGGCAGCTGAGCGACGACTTCTGGGCGTCCGATCCGGCCTGCTACCTCAGCGACGCCGAGATCGGCGTGGCGGACGGCGCCTATCCGTTGCCGCAGCTGACGCCGTGGCAGCGCATCGTGCCGCAGGCGGAGGGCCGCCGATGAGACTCGCCAGCCTGTTACTGGCCGCCATCGCCAGCCTGCCGCTGGCGGCCGCCGCCGCCCATCCCGCCGACCTCTACCAGCAGCACTGCCTGAGCTGCCACGGCGCGCAGCGCATGGGCGCGATGGCGCCGGCGCTGCTGCCGCAGAGCCTGGAACGCATCAAGCCGTCCGAGGTGCTGGCGGTGATCCGCGACGGGCGCGCCGCCACGCAGATGGCCGGTTTCGCCGGCCGCCTGTCCGACGCCGACATCGGCGAGCTGGCCGCCTGGCTGGCCACGCCGCCGGCGACGCCGCCGGTGTGGCGCGAGGCGGACACCGCCGCCTCGCGCATCCAGTACCGCGATCCGGCCAGGCTGCCGCCGCGGCCAGGCTTTGCGGCCAACGTCGATCCGCACAACCTGTTCGTGGTGGTGGAGGCCGGCGATCACCATGTCACGGTGCTGGACGGCGACCGCTTCACCCCGATCACCCGCTTCAAGAGCCGCTTCGCGCTGCACGGCGGGCCGAAGTTCTCGCCCGACGGGCGCTTCGTGTACTTCGCCAGCCGCGACGGCTGGGTGACGCAGTACGACCTGTACACGCTGCAGACTGTGGCCGAGATCCGCGTCGGGCTGAACACCCGCAACGTGGCGGTGTCCGGCGACGGGCGCTGGGTGCTGGCCGGCAACACGCTGCCGCAGACGCTGGTGCTGCTGGACGCCAACGGCCTGAAGCCGGTGAAGACCATCGCGGTGCGGGACCGCGCCGGCAAGGCGTCGCGGGTGTCGGCGGTGTACGACGCCGCGCCGCGGCAGAGCTTCGTGGTGGCGCTGAAGGACGCCGCCGAGCTGTGGGAAATCTCCTACAACCCGCAGGCCGACAAGATTTATCCCGGCCTGGTGCACGACTACCAGATGGGCGAGGGCCTAGCCGTGCCCGGTTTCCTCAACCCGCGGGTGACGCCGCTGTCCATGGTGCTGGACGACTTCTTCTTCGATGCCGGCTACCGCCACGTGATGGCCGCCTCGCGCGACGGCCAGGCGCAGGTGATCAACCTCGACGCGCGCAGCAAGGTGGCGACGCTGCCGCTGGACGGCATGCCGCACCTCGGCTCCGGCATCACCTTCGAACAGGACGGTCACCACTACATGGCGACGCCGAACCTGAAGGGCGGCCGCGTGACGGTGATCGACATGGACCGCTGGCAGGTGGCGGCCGACATCGCCACGCCGGGGCCGGGCTTCTTCCTGCGCAGCCACGAAAACACGCCCTACGCCTGGGTGGACGCGATGATGTCGCCGCGCCGCGACACGCTGTCCATCATCGACAAGCGCAGTTTCAAGGTGGTGCGCCAGCTGACACTGCGGCCGGGCAAGACCAATGCCCACGTCGAATTCACCCGCGACGGCCGCTACGCGCTGGTCAGCATCATGGAAACGCCGGGCGAGCTGGTGGTGGTCGATGCGGCGACGTTCAAGGAGGTAGCCGCGCTGCCGATGATGAAGCCGATCGGCAAGTACAACGTGTACAACAAGGTGACGCGTTCGGAAGGCACCAGTCACTAGCGCCGGCCAGGGTTGGCCGCAGGCGGCGGGGCACGACTAGCTCTTTCGGCTAGGGTGCCACCGCCTTTTGGCGCATGGTGGCGCGCACCGGCAGCGCGTAGCCTTGCGCCATCCCTTACGGGCGGGTGCGACATCCGCAGGAAAACAGCAATGAACCAGATTGATATTCGGACCTTTTTGCAGCATCAGCCACTGTTCCAGCAGCTGTCCGAGGCGCAGCGCGAGGCCTTGGTGCCGGGCACCCGCGAGGTGCGCGGCCAGAAGGGGCAGGTGATCTTCCAGAAGGGCGACCCCTGTGACGGCATGTATCTGGTGGTGTACGGCAAGGTCAAGCTGGCGCTGACCGCGCAGAACGGCACCGAGAAGGTGATGGAAATCCTGCACCCGAGCCAGAGCTTTGCCGAGGCGGTGATGTTCCTGCGCCGGCCGTGCCCGGTGATGGCGCAGTTCGTCGAGGACGGCCTGCTGCTGCACGTCAGCGCCGAGGTGATCTTTGGCGCCATCGCGCAGGACCCGGCCTTTGCCCAGCGCATGCTGGCCGGGCTGTCGCTGCGCCTGCACAGCCTGGTGCGCGACGTGGAACGCTACTCGGTGGAGAGCGCGGTGCAGCGCGTGGTCGGCTACCTGTTGCAGGTGGAAGATGACGCCAGCAGCGGCTCGGTGGTGCACCTGCCGGTCAACAAGAACCTGATCGCGTCGCGACTGAACCTGACGCCGGAGACCTTCTCCCGCGTGCTGCACCAGCTGGCGGACGAGGGCCTGATCGAGGTGCGCGGCCGCGATATCGTGCTGAAGGATCTGGAGGCGCTGCGCGACTTCGGCTTTGCCTGAGCCAGGCGCGCCGCCGTACCGAATTTGCGCTGAAAACACCGCCCCCGCCTACCGGCCGGGGCGGTGTTGGCATTGCGGCCAACCCTGGCCGTGCCGGCCTCAACGGCTGATGATCTGGTCGAAGATCGCGCCGTCGTCGAAGTGGGTTTTCTGCGCGCGCGCCCAGCCGCCGAATACCCGGTCGATGGTGAACAGCCTCACCTTGCTGAACTGGGCGGCGTACTTGGCGGCCACCCTGGCGTCGCGCGGGCGGTAGTAGTTCTGCGCCGCCAGCTCCTGCCCGGCCGGGCTGTACAGGTAGCGCAGGTAGGCCTCCGCCACCTTGCGCGTGCCGCGCTTGTCGACCACCTTGTCCACCACGCTCACCGGCGGCTCGGCCAGGATGGACACCGACGGCACCACGATGTCGAACTTGTCCGGCCCCAGCTCCTTGCTGGCGAGGAAGGCCTCGTTTTCCCACGAGATCAGCACGTCGCCGATGCCGCGCTGCGAGAAGGTGACCAGCGAGCCGCGGGCGCCGGAATCCAGCACCTTCACGTTCTGGTAGATCTTCTGCACCAGCGCGCGGGCACTGGCGTCGTTGCCGCCCGGCTGTTGCAGCGCGTAGCCCCACGCCGCCAGGTAGTTCCAGCGCGCGCCGCCGCCGGTTTTCGGGTTGGGGGCGATCACCTCCACCCCGGGGCGGGCCAGGTCGTTCCAGTCGCGGATGGCCTTCGGATTGCCCTTGCGCACCAGCAGCACGATGGTGGAGGTGTACGGCGTGCTGTTGTGCGGCAGGCGGCTCTGCCAGTTGGCCGGCACCAGCGCGCCGTTCTTGTTCAGCTCGTCGATGTCGTTGGACAGCGCCAGCGTCACCACGTCCGCCTCCAGCCCGTCGATCACCGAGCGCGCCTGCTTGCCGGAGCCGCCGTGCGACTGCTTGACGCTGACGGTTTCGCCGGTCTGCGCCTGCCAGTGCTTGGCGAAGGCGGCGTTGAACTCCTGGTACAGCTCGCGCGTCGGGTCGTAGGACACGTTGAGCAGGCTGACATCGGCCATGGCCGGTTGGCTCAGCAGGCTGGCAAACAGCAGCGCGCCGGCAAGTGGTTTCAGTTTCATGGGGGTACCCCTGCGTTGAATGTGGTTGTCATTGTCCGGGGGCGGCCGGCGGCGGTGGACCAAGCAAAATTCACAAGCTAATCAGCGCTGGCGCTTGGTGCCGGCTGTCCCGCTGCGGCCAACGTCAGCCGGCGGCGACAGCACAGGCCGCGCCCGCAGGCCGGCCTGTGCCGTGCGGCGTGGCCGTTCAGAACGGCTGGTCGCCGAGGATGGTGGCGCGGTGCATGATGCGGTGCGCCGGGCGGTAGTCGTCCACCGCGTAGTGCTGGGTGACGCGGTTGTCCCAGAACGCGATGTCGCCCGGCTGCCAGCGCCAGCGCACGCTGAATTCCGGCTTGGCATAGTGGGCAAAAAGGAAGGCCAGCAGCGCGTCGCTCTCCGCCGGCGGCAGCTCGTTGATGCGGGTGGTGAAGCCGTCGCTGACGAACAGCGCCTTGTCGCCGCTGACCGGGTGGGTACGGATCACCGGGTGGTTCACCGGCGGCGTGCTGCGGCGGGTGGCCTCGTAATTGGCCAGCGCCTCCGGTGTCTGGCCGAAGCGCTCCAGCGGGAACGACTTGGTGAAGTCGTGCGTCGCGGTCAGCCCGTCCAGCAGCTGCTGCAGGCGTGGCGACAGCGCGGCGTAGGCGGCGGTGCCGCTGGCCCACAGCGTGTCGCCGCCGTACTCCGGCAGCTGCCGTGCCACCAGCACCGAACCCAGCGGCGGGGTGTCGATGAAGGTGACGTCGGTGTGCCAGATGGCGTTGTCGCGCAGGTCGTTCAGCGCGGTGTCCAGCACCATGATCTGCGGCGTGTCCGCGATCTTGGGGTACAGCGGGTGGATGTGCAGGTCGCCGAACCAGGCGGCGAAATCACGCTGTTGCTGCGGGCTGATGTCCTGGTTCCGGAAAAACAGCACCTGGTGTTGCAGCAGCGCGGCGCCGAGCGCCTGTTGCCGTGCGCGGTCCAGCGGCTGCGCGAGGTCGATGCCGCTGACGATGGCGCCCAGTGCCGGGCTGAGACGGGTGAAGTGCAGACTCATGACGGTAATCCTTTCAATGGGGTTGGCCGTGCCACGGGGTAAGGCGCTGCTGCAGCCGGCGCAGGCCCAGCTCCAGCGCGAAGGCGACCAGCGCGATGACGATGATGCCGAGCACCACCACGTCGGTGACCAGGAACTGCGCGGCGGACTGGATCATGAAGCCCAGCCCGCGGGTGGCGGCGATCAGCTCCGCCGCCACCAGCGTCGACCAGCCGGCGCCAAGGCCGATGCGCACGCCGGTGATGATCTCCGGCAGCGCGCCGGGCAGGATCACGTGGCGCAGCAGCTGCCAGCGGCTGGCGCCCAGCGACAGCGCCGCCTGTTGCCGCAGCGGGCTGACGCTGGCGACGCCGTGGGCGGTAGCGATCAGCACCGGCGCCAGGATGGCGAGGAAGATCAGCAGCACCTTGGACGCCTCGCCGATGCCGAACCAGATCACGATCAGCGGCAGGTAGGCCAGCGGCGGCAGCGGGCGGTAGAACTCGATCACCGGATCGAGCAGGTGCCGCGCCAGCGGAAACACGCCGATGACGATGCCCAGCGGGATGCCGACGACGACCGCCGCCAGCAGCGCCAGCAGCATGCGCTGCAGGCTGGCCAGCAGGTGCTGCGGCAGGGTGGCGTCCATGTAGCTGCCGGCCAGCAGCTCGCCGAACCGGGCCAGCACCGCTTGCGGCGGCGGCAGGAACAGCGGCGCAATCAGCCCGCTGGCGGTGAGCGCCCACCACGACAGCAGCAGGCCGGCGATGCTGAGCGCGGCCCAGTGCGTCGCTTGCGGCTGCCAGCGGCGGCCGGCCGGGGCGGGCGGAGTACCGGTATCGAGGCTGTCGGGCACCGCGATCAGGGTGGTTGGGGATGTGGACATCAGGCGGCCTCCTCGTGACCTTGGCGGAACAGGCTGTGCAGCAGCGATTCGCGCAGCGCGATGAATGCCGGATCGGACTTGATCGCGCGCACGTCCTCGCCGGCGCGGTAGCGCTGGTTAAAGGTTGGCCGCAAGCGCTGCACGATGCGCCCCGGCCCCGGCGACATCAGCACCAGCTCGGTGGCGAGGAACAGCGCCTCCTCGATGTCGTGGGTGATCAGGAACACACCGCGCTGCGACTGCTGCCACACGCGCAGCAGCAGTTGCTGCATCTGCTCGCGGGTGAAGGCGTCCAGTGCGCCGAACGGTTCGTCCAGCAGCAGCACCTGCGAGCGGCTGGCCAGCGCACGGGCGATGCCGACGCGCTGGCGCATGCCGCCGGACAGCTGCCAGGTGCGCTTGGTGGCGACATCGGCCAGCCCGACCAGGCGCAGGGTGTCGGCGACGATGCGCTCGCGCGCCGCCGCATCGGCACCCTGCAGCTTGAGGCCGAAGGCGACGTTGTCGTGCACGTTCAGCCACGGCAGCAGCGCGTCGTGCTGGAACACCACCGCGCGCTCCACCCCCGGCGCCGTCACCGGCTGGCCGGCAAACAGCACCCGGCCCTGGCTGGGCGCGATGAAACCGGCCAGCACCCCCAGCAGTGTGCTCTTGCCGCAACCGGACGGCCCCAGGGCCACCAGCAGCTCGTCACGCGCCAGGCTCAGCGACACCTGGTGCAGCGCCGGCTGCGACTGGCCGGGGTAGGTGACGCCAAGCTTGTCGACTTGTAGCAGGCTCATGGTCGGCTCCGTCTAGCGCAGGGCGGCGTTGATGAAGCGGTTGGTCACGTAGGGCGTGTAGCTCGGCTGCAGGCTGTCGACCTTGCCCTGCGACTTGAGGAAGGCGGCGGTATCGCCGACCGCCTTCACCAGCGGCTGTTGCAGCAGCTTGCTCTGCTCGGCCAGCGACGGGTAGCGGTTGCCCGGCAGCAGGGCGGCCACTTCCTCCGGCTTGCTGCCGGTGAGGCGGGCGATCTTCGCCACGTTGGCCGCATTGCCGGCGAAGCCTTTCGGGTCCTTGTTGTAGCGCTCGAACACCTTGCCGGTGACGCTCACGAACTGCTTGAGGAAGTCCGGATTCTTCTGTGCGAAGTCCTGGCGCACGATCCACAGGTCGTAGGTCGGCGCGCCCCACTTGGCGACTTCGGCCGAGCTGGTCAGCACCTTGCCGCTGGCGCGCACCTTGCCCAGCGCCGGCTCCCACACGTAGGCGCCGTCGATGTCGCCACGCTGCCAGGCGGCGGCGATCTCGCTGGGGCGCAGGTTGAGGATGGTGACCTTGCCGGCATCCACCTGCCAGTGCTTCAGCGCCGCCAGCAGGCTGTAGTGGGTGGTGGACACGTACGGCACCGCGATCTTCTTGCCGACCAGGTCGGCCGGCTTGGCGATGCCGCTGCCGTTGCGCACCACCAGCGCCTCGGACTCGCCGATCACGCCGGTGACGAGGAAGGTCTGGATCGGCAGGCCGCGGCTGGCGGCGGCGGCCAGCGGGCTGGAGCCGATATTGCCGATCGGCACATCGCCGGAGGCGACTGCGGCGATCACCTCGGCGCCGCTCTCGAACTTGCGCCAGTTGATCTTCTTGCCGGTGGCTTTTTCGTAGTCGCCATCGGCCTGCGCCACCTTGGACGGGTCGACGCCGGTCTGGAACGCGATGGTGACGCCGTCGTCGGCGTGGGCGGCACCGGCAACAAAGGCCAGCGAAACGAACAGGGAAACGAGGGCGGGGCGGGTCATGGCAATCTCCAGTGGTGAGTCGTTTGCAATGACGCCATTAAAAAGAGAAACCGGCAGGCGGGGAAACAATAAAAGCCGCACCTTATATTCATCACCGGTTGCGGTATTAATCGATTAAATGAATAAGGCGATAAATTATTAAATGGCCAGCGGTGTTGTGAATAAAGCAGATGGCGATATCGGCTTTATTTATAAGGCGGCGGTGAATTGGCGGGTAAAGTGCATGCTGCTATTACTGATGAATATTGGCCATGAAACGCTTCAAGCAGTCGAAGGGTTTTCCGGCGGGATTTAACCCGCAACAATTACGCTGGTGTCAGCAATTGCTGGCTGACTTGCCTTGTCCCGCGCAATTGCACTGGAACGAGCGCGAGGTATTTGCCTGCTTTGACGGCTGGTGGCTGACCAGCGAGTTCTTCCCGGTGGCCAGCTTCTGCGACGCGGTGCCGCAGCGGGCGCACTACGCGGCGCGGCTGCGCATTCACGGCCGCTTCGGCCAGAACCTGCCGGCCAACTGGCTGTTCGCGCTGAACCACGGCGAAAGCAAGACCGTGTCGCTGCTGAAGCTGATCCGCGTGCTGCACCTGCTCAATCACCTGGGGCGCAACGATGTCGCGCTGCCGCTGCGCATCGATCTCGATCCGCGCATCTGCCACGCCTTCAGCGACCGCATCATCGACTTCACCACGGCGCTGCTGGCACAGCTGGGGCTGGCCAGCCAGCAGGTGATGTTCCTGCTGTTCATCAACCAGCCCACCGCCGAGCTGGGGGTGGCGCTGGTGCGCCGCTACCGCGAGCAAGGCCATCTGCTGGGGCAGGGCGGCTTTGGCGACAGCGGGCACGACTTGTCGCGGCTGTGGCGGCTGGAGCCGGACTTCGTCTGCCTGTCGCCGCGCTTCATGCGCCGCGCCGTGATGTATCCGCAGGTGCGCGACCAGCTGCTGGCGCTGATGCCGCAGCTGGTGCAGCAGGGCTTCGCGCTGGGGGTGGAGGAAATCGTGTGCGACAACATGCTGACCATGGCACGGCAGATGCAGGCCCGCTATTACAGCGGGCAGCTGCTGACGCAGCGGCTGGCGCCGGCCTGATATGCATTGCAGCGCGCGCCGGATAAGCAATGCACTTTTGCTTGGTTTGCTGGCACCGGCGGCTTGTCTATAGTGATCTCATTGCGTGACGACACGCAGCCACTCTGGTGACAGGAGCTTCTTATGACATTGCGTCTCGGCGACATCGCCCCCGACTTCGAACAGGCGTCCAGCGACGGCAACATCCGTTTTCATGACTGGCTGGGCAACAGCTGGGGCGTGCTGTTCTCGCACCCGGCCGACTTTACCCCGGTGTGCACCACCGAGCTGGGGCTGACCGCCAAGCTCAAGGACGAATTTGCCCGCCGCAACGTGAAGGTGATCGCGCTGTCGGTCGATCCGGTGGCGTCGCACCTGGAGTGGATCAAGGACATCAACGACACGCAGGGCACCACGGTGAACTTCCCGATCATCGCCGATGCCGACCGCAAGGTGTCCGAGCTGTACGACCTGATCCACCCCAACGCCAGCAGCACCCATACCGTGCGTTCGGTGTTCGTGATCGACCCGGAGAAGAAGATCCGCCTGACGCTGACCTATCCGGCCAGTACCGGCCGCAATTTCAACGAGCTGCTGCGGGTGATCGATTCGCTGCAGCTGACCGAATACCACAGCGTGGCGACGCCGGCCAACTGGCAGCAGGGCGACGAGGTGGTGATCGTGCCTTCGCTGCAGGATGAAGAACTGATCCGGCAGAAGTTTCCCAAGGGTTATCGCGCGCTGCGCCCCTATCTGCGCCTGACCCCGCCGCCGGTCTGATCCGTTTTTTGTTGTGGGCTTTACTCGTGGTCTCTGTATTTTCTCCTCTTGGGCTTTTGTTGGCCGGGCTTGTCAGCCCGGCCTTTTTTTTGCGCCCGCGGCTCAGGACACGGCGTCGGTATCGGCGTAGCGCTCGTGGATCGCCATGATCTGGTCCAGGTGGTCGTGGAGCGCCTGCACGCAGTCGGCGTCCAGCTTGCCGGCCTGAACCATGCGGTCCAGCTCGGCCAGCGCATTGGTCGGCGACCAGACCGGCTTGTACGGCCGGATCGCCGTCAGCGCATCGAAGATGTCGGCCACCGTCACGATGCGCGCCTCCAGCGGGATGGCGTCCTGCCGCAGCTGCCGCGGATAGCCGCTGCCGTCGAGGTATTCGTGGTGGCAGTGCACGATGTTGCGCAGGATGGCGGAGTCGGGCAGGCGCTGCTGCGCACCGGTGCCCACGATGCGGTCGATGATCTGTATCCCCTTGTCGACGTGGGTTTCCATGATGGCCCGCTCGGTCGGATCGAGCCGGCCCGGCTTGAGCAGCACCTTGTCGGGGATGCCGATCTTGCCGATGTCGTGCAGCGACGCGAACAGGTACACGCACTCCACGAACTCGTCATCGCGCCCGTAGCGCGGCGCGACGGCGCGGGCAATCACGCGCGAATAGCGCGCCATGCGCTCCAGATGGGCGCCGGTCTCGAAGTCGCGCACCTCGGCCAGCTCGCGCGCCACCCGCGTCGCCTCCAGCACCGAGCGCACGGCGGACAGCTCGTTCGCAATCGCCATGCTGATCAGGTTGGTGTACAGCACCAGGTCGCGCTGCACCTGCGGGCTGAAGGCCGCCGCCTGCATCGAGTCGAAGAACACGAAACCGGCGAGGCTGCCGCCATCGTAGAAGGGCACCGTGAACGACGAGCGGTAGCCCTGTTCGCGCAGCCAGGTGTTGTGCACGGTGTCGGACTGCAGCGCGTGCTCGATGTCGTCGAGCACGCGGAATTCGCCGCTGGCCGCCAGCGCGCTCAGCGCACTGTCGGACAGCTTGTACTCGTAGGCGGTGATGGCCTCGCCCGCGCGGGTGCTGTTGATGAAGGTCTTCAGCACGTCGTCTTTCTCGTCGTACAGCGCGCAGGCGATGCGATCGACCACCGGCACCGTTTCCAGCAGGCGGTCGTGCAACTCGTTGAGCCGCTGGGTGAGGGTGTCGTCGTGAAGATTCAGGGTCATCATCAGGAAGGGCGGGGGTGCGGTCATCGGGACTGGCTTTCAAGGGTTAACGTCACTGCCGGGCAGGGGCCGGCACTACCTTAATACGCATTCCGGCGGCAAGCCATCCCTAATCCATCCCGGCGTGGCTTTCCCCGCGATCTACGCCGCCCCGCCCGCTGGCGCTTGCGGCAGGGCAGGCTATCCTGAACACAGACATTCCCCGCATCCGCTTGCCACAGGAGGCCGGCTGCTGCGCCGCGTGTTTCCCACCGCGCCGGCAGCGGCCGGCGCTTTTTTGATGCCCGAAGGAGAATGCGATGACCACCCCCTACCAACGTCTGGACAAGAACAACGCTGCCGTGCTGCTGGTGGACCACCAGGCCGGGCTGCTGTCGCTGGTACGCGATATCGATCCCGACAAGTTCAAGAACAACGTGCTGGCGCTGGGCAGTCTGGCGCAGTACTTCAAGCTGCCGACCATCCTGACCACCAGCTTCGAGAGCGGCCCCAACGGCCCGCTGGTGCCGGAGCTGAAGGCGCAGTTTCCGGATGCGCCGTACATCGCCCGTCCCGGCCAGATCAACGCCTGGGACAACGCCGACTTCGTGCAGGCGGTCAAGGCCACCGGCAAGCGGCAGCTGATCATTGCCGGCGTGGTGACCGAGGTGTGCGTCGCCTTCCCGGCGCTGTCCGCGCTCGAAGAGGGCTTCGAGGTGTTCGTGGTCACCGACGCCTCGGGCACCTTCAACGACATCACCCGGCAGGCCGCCTGGGCGCGCATGACGCAGGCGGGCGCCCAGCTGATGACCTGGTTCGGCGTGGCCTGCGAGCTGCACCGCGACTGGCGCAACGACATCGAGGGCCTGGGCACGCTGTTCTCTAACCACATCCCGGACTACCGCAACCTGATCACCAGCTACACCACGCTGAGCGCCGGCAAGTAGGCGGCCACGGCCACCGCGGGGTGGCCGTGCGTCGTGCCGGCTTGTCGCCAGTAGCGGCACCAGCGGCCGGGCCGGGTCGATGCCGATGGCTTGCCGCGGACAAACAGAAAGGTTGGCCGCAACGCTGTTGCGGCCAACCTTGGGCGCTACCGCTTCACCGTCAGCGTTTGGCCAGTCCTTGCACCACCGCCACCAGCGTGTCGATCTCCTCGCAGGTGTTGTAGAACGCCAGCGACGGCCGCACCGTGGCTTCAAGGCCGAAGCGGCGCAGGATGGGCTGGGCGCAGTGGTGGCCGGAGCGTACCGCGATGCCTTCCTGGTTCAGCGCGCGGCCCACCTCCTCGGTGCGGTAGCCCGGCAGCACGAAGGACAGCACGCTGGCCTTGTGTTCGGCGGTGCCGATCAGCCGCAGCCCCGGCACGCTCTGCAGGCCGCGGGTGGCGTACAGCAGCAGGTCGTGCTCGTAGCGGGCGATGTTGTCCAGGCCGATGCGCTCGACGTAGTCGATGGCGGCGCCCAGGCCGACGGCGTCGGCGATGTTGCCGGTGCCGGCCTCGAACTTGTTCGGCGCCGGCTGGTACAGCGTCTTCTCGAAGGTGACATCGGCAATCATGTTGCCGCCCCCCTGCCACGGCGGCATGGCCTCCAGCAGTTCGGCCTTGCCGTACACCACGCCGATGCCGGTTGGCGCGAACACCTTGTGGCCGGAGAACACGAAGAAGTCCGCGTCCAGCGCCTGCACGTTGACGCGTAGGTGCGAGACCGACTGCGCGCCATCCACCAGCACCCGTGCGCCGGCGGCATGCGCCAGCACGATGACCTCGGCCACCGGGGTGACCGTGCCCAGCGCGTTGGACACCTGGGTGATGGCCACCAGCCTGGTTCGGCTGTTCAGCAGCTTGCGGTACTCGTCGAGCAGGATCTGGCCGCTGTCGTCCACCGGGATCACGTGGATCTTTGCCCCCACGCTGGCCGCCAGCTGTTGCCAGGGCACGATGTTGGCGTGGTGCTCCAGGTTGGAGACGATGATCTCGTCGCCGGCCGCGATGTTCTGCCGCCCCCAGGTGTTGGCCACCAGGTTGATCGCCTCGGTGGCGCCGCGCACGAAGATGATCTCGTTGGCGCTGCCGGCGCCGATGAAGCGCGCCACCTTGTTGCGGGCGGCCTCGTAGGCGTCGGTGGCGCGTGCGGCCAGCTCGTGCGCCGCGCGGTGGATGTTGGAGTTCTCGTGCTGATAGAAGTACGCGATGCGGTCGATCACCGATTGCGGCTTGTGCGTGGTGGCGGCATTGTCCAGCCAGATCAACGGCTTGCCGTTCACCCGCTCGGCCAGGATGGGAAAATCCCGGCGCACCGCATTGACGTCGAAACCATGCTGGCGGCTGGCGACGTGGCGGTCGAAGTCCGGCGCCTTGTCCAGCTTGACGGCCGGTTCCAGGAAGTAGAACTGGCTGCCGGCGGGTGCGGCGGCGGGTGCTGGTGCCGCAAGCTGTTGGCGGCTGTCGCCGGCCAGCAGCGCGCGCAGCACGTCCTCGCCGGGCAGGCCGAACGATTGCGCCGTGACGCGGTCGTCCACGGCGGGCAGTGGCGCGGCCGGGGCGCTAGCGGCCAGTTCGCCGTAGCGGCCAGCCTCGGTGACGAAGTAGTACGGCGACGAGGCCGGTGCGCCACCAGCCGTCGGCGCCGACGGCTGCGCTGCGGCCAACTGTGGCACCTTGGCCGCATAGGTTTCCGGCACGGCGTAGGCCGCCGGGTCGCGCAGGCCGCTACCCACCGGTGCGGCTGGAACCGTGACAGGCAGCGGCTGGAGCGCCGGCTGCGCCGCACTGGATGGTGGAGTCAGCGTGCCGCTGTCCTGCGGTGTCTGGCCGGGCAGGCTGCTGAAGAAGGCGTTGGCCAGCCGCGCCAGCTCGCCCGCGTCCGGCAGGCCGTCGGGCTTACTTGTAAGTGTCTGGATAGTCATGGTACTTGCCAATCTCCACGTCTTCGAGTACCGCCAGGGCGTCCTCGGTCAGCACCGCCAGCGAGCAATACAGCGAAATCAGGTAGGACGCGATGGCGTTGCGGTTGATGCCCATGAAGCGCACCGACAGCCCCGGGCTCTGTTCGCCGGCCACGCCCGGCTGGTACAGGCCGACCACGCCCTGGCGCTTGTCGCCGACGCGCAAGAGCAGGATCTTGGTCTTGCCGTGCTCGTCGATCGGCAGCTTGTCCGACGGGATGATGGGCACGCCGCGCCAGGTGATGAACTGCGAGCCGAACAGGCTCACGGTCGGCGGCGGCACGCCGCGGCGGGTGCACTCGCGGCCGAAGGCGGCGATGGCCAGCGGGTGGGCGAGGAAGAAGCCGGGTTCCTTCCACACCTTGGTCAGCAGCTCGTCGAAGTCGTCCGGCGTCGGCGCGCCGGTGAGGGTGCTGATGCGCTGGGCCTCGTCGACATTGGCCAAGAGGCCGTATTCCGGGTTGTTGATCAGCTCGGACTCCTGGCGCTCCTTGATGGTCTCGATGGTCAGGCGCAGCTGCTCCTTGATCTGGTCGTGCGGGCTGGAGTACAGGTCGGACACGCGGGTGTGCACGTCCAGCACCGTGGTGACGGCATTGAGGAACAGCTCGCGCGGCTGCTCTTCGTAGTCGACGAAGGTTTGCGGCAGCTCGGCTTCGTCGCGCTGCGAGCACGCGACGCGCATATTGCCGGCGTTTTTCACGCGGTTGAGGCGGAAGATGCCGGCCTCGACCGGCGTCCACTGCAGCAGGTGCACCAGCCAGCGCGGGCTGATGGTGGACAGTTGCGGGACGGTCTTGGTGGCGTTCGCCAGCTGGCGGGCGGCGTTGTCGCCCAGTGCCAGTTGGGCATCCTGATGTTCGGCCATGGTGATTCCTTGTGTGGCGTTGGTTGTGGTGAAAAAGGTGGCGGCTAGCGCAGATGCGGCGCGCCGGTAAGGTTCTGGCTGTTGGCCTGGGTGATGTGGCTGCCGGGCAGCACGTCGCGGGTGAGCCACACGTTGCCGCCGATGGTGGCGCCCTGGCCGATGGTGATGCGGCCCAGCAGGGTGGCACCGGCGTAGATCACCACGTCGTCCTCGACGATCGGGTGGCGCGGCTGGCCTTTTTCCAGCTTGCCGTCGGCGTCGCTGGCAAAGCGCTTGGCGCCCAGCGTCACCGCCTGGTACAGCCGCACCCGCTCGCCGATGACGGCGGTTTCGCCGATCACCACGCCTGTGCCGTGGTCGATGAAGAAGCCCTTGCCGATCTGCGCGCCAGGGTGGATGTCGATGCCGGTGTCCGAGTGCGCGATCTCGGCGATGATGCGCGCCACCAGCGTGGCGCCGGCGCGGTACAGGTAGTGCGCCAGGCGGTGGTAGAGGATGGCGCTGATGCCGGGGTAGCACAGCAGCACCTCGTCTACGCTGCGGGCGGCCGGGTCGCCGATATAGGCGGCGTGCACGTCGGCATCCAGAATGCGGCGCAGCCGGGGCAGCTCGGCGGCCAGGCCGCGGGCGATGGTCACCGCGTTCTGCTCGCTTTTGGCGTCGCTCAGCCCTTGCAGGCGCGCGCTGTAGCTCAGCTCCAGCTGCAGCTGTTTCACCAGCGCGTCCAGCGCCTGCGCCAGCGTGTGGCCGACGTAGAAGTCTTCGCTGCTTTCGTTCAGGTCCGGCGGCCCCAGGCGCATCGGAAACAGCACGCCGGACAGCGCCTCGACGATGTCGCGCAGCGCCTCGCGCGACGGGAACTCGCGCCCGCCCAGCTCGCGGGTGCGGCCGTGGGCCTGGCGCCAGGCCTGGCGTGCGCCGCGCAGCTCGCGCACCACCTGGTCGATATCCCAGTTCTGCTGCTGGTTGCCGAAGGAGAGCCAGCTTTTTGCTCGGTCGTTCATGTGATCCACTCCGGGAAAAGTCGGATTAATCCTGTTGCCACGGCAGGCGGTGATGGCGCCAGCCGCCGACGTCGCCACGGCGGTGCTGCTCGTCCAGATCGCCTTCGAAGCCTTCCAGCACGTTGAACACCCGGCTGAAGCCGGCGCGGCTTGCCGCCTCGGCGGCGGCGGCCGAGCGCTTGCCGCTGCGGCACAGCAGCACGATTACCGTATCCTTGCCGCCGGCCTTGCTTTCCAGCTCGCGCAGGAAGCGCGGGTTCTTGAGCAGCGCGGTGCCGGTCTGCCACGCCACGTGCAGCGAGCCGGGCACGTGGCCGACGAACTTGCGCTCTTCCGCGGTGCGCACGTCGACCAGTTGCGCGACGCCGGCCTCGACCAGCGACCACGCTTCCTGCGGGTACAGGCAGCCGGCGTAGGCGAGGCCGGCGGCCTGCGCCCGCTGGCGGGCGGCGGTCAGCAGGTGTGCGACGTCCGGCGCGCTGGCGGCGGGGGTAGGGGGTGTTTGGTTCTCTGGCATGACAATTTCCTGGTGAGCCGTGTTGCCGGGGTGGAACCACTATACGGTGGCCGCCGCCGGGGACTAACCAAGGAAATCTGATTTGAATATCCGGTAGCCGGGTGCAATGCTTTGCAGGAATTCCGGATAGGAAAACGCCGCCGGCAGGGCGGCGGCGGGGCGAGACCGATCCGCGCGGGCGCGGCGCCGGCTGGCGGAGTGCGTAGCGTTACAGGGCCGGCTCCAGCTCGCCGTAGTGGGCATTGGCCACGTCCACGTGCGAGCGCAGGCGGCCCTTCAGCACGTTGCGGCCAACCTGGTAGAACAGCGGGTTGTGCGGGTCGCTGGCCGGGCCGCGGGCTTCGGCGGCCAGGTGTGCCGGCAGGGTCAGCAAGGGCACGTTGGCATCCAGCTGCGCCGCCATGAAGAAGGCGCTGGACAGCCGGTCGATACCGGCCGGCGGCGTGACCACGCGATGCAGCGTCGCCTTGAGGTAGCCGTTGGAGGCCAGCTCCAGCAGCTCGCCGATATTCACCACGAAGGTGCCTGCAACCGGGGTCGCCAGCACCCACTCGTCGCCCAGCAGCACCTCCAGTCCCGGCTGGTCGCCCTGCAGCACCAGCGTCAGGTAGCCGGCGTCCTTGTGCGCGCCGACGCCTTGCTCGCTGTCGGTATGGTCGCGCCCCGGATAGCGGATCAGCTTCAGGTGCTGGAACGGGCCGTCGGCCACGGTGTGGTCGAACACGTCTTCCGCCTGCTCCAGCGCGATGGCAAAGGCGCGCAGCAGGGTGAGGGTGACCTCGGTCAGGCTGTCCTGCCAGCGCAGCACGATGTCCCGCATCTGCGGCAGCTCTGCCGGCCACTGGTTGGGGCCGTGCAGGCGCAGCCACGGCTGGTCGCCGTAGTGCAGCCGGCGCAGCGGGGTCTCGCGCATCACGTCGAACTGTTCGCGCCAGTCGGCCTGTCCCAGCGTCAGCTCGCCGCCGGCGCGGGTATAGCCGCGAAAGTGCGGCGAGTTGACCATCGCCACGCGCTGCTTGGCGGCGTCCGGCAGCGCGAAGAACTGGCGCGAGACGTCCAGCACCTGTTGTTGCAGGCTGTCGGGCACGCCGTGGCCCTTGAGGTAGAAGAAGCCGACCTCGCGCGCGGCGGTTTTCAGTTCGCGCAGGAAGTCGACGCGTTGTGCGCCGCCGGCGTGGAAGGCGGACAGGTCAAGTTGTGGAAGGCTAGGTTTGTTCACGGGAAACTCCTGACATTCATGGTTGTTATGGGTGAGTGGTCAGCTTCTGCCGGAAGCGGCCATCCTGGTCTCCAGTCTGTGCTGGAAGATTTCGAGCACTACCGACAGCACCCAGTAGATCAGTGCCGCCGAGAGCAGCATTTCCATGTAGCGGTACGACGAGCGGCCATAGCTCTGGGACAGGAACATGATTTCCCACAGCCCCATCACCGACACCAGCGACGAATCCTTCAGCATGGAAATGAACAGGGAAAACGCCGGCGGTACCGCCACCCGCATCGCCTGCGGCAGCACGACAAAGCGCAGGATGGCGCGCGACGACATGCCCAGCGCCTTGCCCGCTTCCCACTGGCCGCGCGGAATGGACAGGATGGCGGCGCGCAGCACCTCGCTGAGATAGGCGCCGTAGCACAGCGTCAGCGCGGTGATCCCGGCCGGAATGGCGTCCGGCACGATGCCCAGTTGCGGCAGCCCCAGATAGATCAGCAGGATCTGCACCAGCAGCGGCGTGCCCTTGAAAAACGAGTTGTAGAAGGTCGCCAGCCCGTACAGCAGCGGCTTGCGTGACAGCCGGCCGAGGGCCGATGCCAGGCCGATCAGCAGCGCCAGCAGGGTGGACACCAGGCACAGCAGCACGGTGAGCGGCACGCCCTGCAGCAGCCCCTCCGGATTGAGCTCCAGCCCCAGCAGCAGCGGCAGTTTTTCCAGCGCGAAGCGGTAGTCCAGCCCGAAGGCGGCGGCAAACCAGGCCAGCAGGCCCAGCAGCAGCAAGATCACCAGGCTGACGTGCAGCCGGAAGCGGTTTTCCATGTTCATGAGTCGGTATGACGGGTCAGGCGGGTGCCGGCCGCGGCGGCGGTCGGCACCCGGGGGTTACTGGGTGATGTCGCTGCCGATCCATTTTCTGGAAATGGCGGCCAGCGTGCCGTCCTGCTTCAGCTCGGTGATCACCTGCTTCACCCGTGCCTGCCACTGCGCATCGCCCTTGTCGACCGCGACCCAGTTCGGTTCGGCGTACAGGGTGGCGGCGACGCGGAACTTGCCGCCCCTGGCGATGCGCTCGTTGGCGGTGTTCAGGTTGGAAACCAGCGCGTCCAGCCGTTTGCCGGTACCCAGCGCCAGGTCCTGGAAGATGATTTCTTCGTTGTCGTAGGTGGCAATGTTGACCTTGCCGAACGGGAAGCTGGGCTGCTCCGCGCCCGGCGCCTCGATCTTCAGCGTCTTCTGCAGGTAGCGCTCATAGGAGGCGCCTTGCTGCACGCCGATCCTCTTGCCGTCCAGTGTCTTGATGCTGCGGGTATGCCGGTCGCTGGCGTTGACCACCAGCACCGCCGGCGATTTGTAGTAGATCACCGGGAAATCCAGCACCTGGGCGGCTTCCCTGGTCGGTGTCATCGAGCAGATGCAGATATCCCAGCGCTTGCCCCACTTGCCGGCGGCGATCACCTCCCACGACGGCGTATCCAGCTTCAGCTTCACGTTCAGCTTTTTCGCGACCGCCTTCGCCACGTCCACGTCGAAGCCGTCGAGCTGGTTCTTGCTGTTGAGGAAGGAAAACGGCGGGTAGCTTTCCAGCAGCACGCCGCGCAGTTCGCCGCTCTTGCTGACGCGGTCCAGCGTGGTGCCGGCATGGCCGGGGACGGCCAGCAGCAGGGGTAGCAGGGCGGCGGTGGTGCGGATAAGTCATTGTTTGTTCACGGTGATATCCCTTTGTTATTTTGCTGACGTGGCAAATCTTATATATCGTTTGGAAATTAATCAATTGCAAAACTATACATTTTGGTTATATAAATTGCAAAATCAACTCACCGCCTGCCCGGCCGGGCAGGCAACGGAAAAGGAAGCAAGATGAGCAAAACCGTGATTCTGGACGGCGGCATGGGCCGCGAACTCAAACGCATCGGCGCGCCTTTCCGCCAGCCGGAATGGTCGGCGCTGGCGCTGTGGGAGGCGCCGCACTTCGTCGAGCAGGCGCACGACGCGTTCGTGCAGGCCGGGGCGCAGGTGATCACCAGCAACAGCTACGCGGTGGTGCCGTTCCACATCGGCGAACAGCGCTTTGCCCGCGACGGCGCAAGGTTGGCCGCACTGTCCGGCGAGCTGGCGCGCAAGGCAGCGGCCAAGGCGGCGCAGCCGGTGCGGGTGGCCGGCTCGCTGCCGCCGGCACTGGGCTCGTACCGGCCGGACCTGTTCGACGAGGCGCAGGCGCTGGCCATCCTGCGGGTGCTGGTTGCCGCGCTGGCGCCGCATGTCGATCTCTGGCTGGCCGAGACGCAAAGCTCGCTGGCCGAAGTGCGCGCGGTGAAGCAGGCGCTGGCCGGCCAGCCGCAGCCGCTGTGGCTGTCATTCACGCTGCAGGACGAGGACGGCGATGGCGTCGCCCGCCTGCGCTCCGGGGAAACGGTGGCGGCGGCGGTGGCCGAAGCGATCCGGCTGGGCGCGGCGGCGGTGCTGTTCAATTGCAGCCAGCCGGAGGTGATGGCGGCGGCGCTGGATGCGGCCAACGTGGTGATCGCCCGCGAGCAGGCCAGCCTGCAGCTGGGCGTTTACGCCAATGCCTTCCCGCCGACGCCGAAAGACGCGAAGGCCAATGCCACGCTCGACGACATCCGCGCCGACCTGACCCCGCGCAACTACGCGCAGTGGGCGGCGCTGTGGGTGGAGAAGGGCGCCAGCGTGGTCGGCGGTTGCTGCGGCATTACGCCGCAACACATCGCCGCGCTGGCGCAGGCGCTGCCGTAAGAAGCTGTTCACGACCTGCTGCGCTTCGTGAAACGTTACACGGTGAGTACGGCTTCGGCATGCTTGTTTATATCCAGCTCAACGCCGCTTCCTCAGCCTTTTTCGCCTTGTCTCGCGTGAGCGCGCGAGATCGTGAATACGTTCCAGGCGGGCGGGCACAACAGGCGCTGTCACACGACAGCGCCTGTTTTCTTTTGGGGGATGTGGCCAGCGCGGCCATGCGGCTGGCCGTCGCGGCTTTGATATCACAAAAAGTAATGAAAAAATCAATTTATATCGTTTTTGGTTTTTAAGGCGGCGCACTACACTGGCCTCCTGCCAGCGCAAAAGGCGCGGCTGATTACCGAAACGCCCACGCCGGGTCCGCGAGAAAGCCACCATGATCCAAGTACGAGACCTGACCAAACACTACAGCCACCACGGCCGCCGCGTTGCCGCCCTGGAGCGGGTCAGCCTGCGCATCGACGAGGGCACCATCTTCGGCATCATCGGCCGCTCCGGTGCCGGCAAGAGCACGCTGATCCGCTGCCTCAACCTGCTGGAGCGCCCCGATAGCGGCGAGGTGCGCATCGGCGACGACGCGCTGACCGCCTATAGCGAACGCCAGCTGCAACAGCGCCGCCAGCGCATCGGCATGGTGTTCCAGCACTTCAACCTGCTGCGCTCGCGCACGGTGGCGGCCAACGTCCGCTTCCCGCTGGAGCTGGCCGGCGAGCTGGACGCCGCGCAGATGGACGCGCGGGTGGACGAGCTGCTGGCGCTGGTCGGGCTGCAGGATCACCAGCACAAGCGTCCGGCGCAGCTGTCCGGCGGCCAGAAGCAGCGGGTGGGCATCGCCCGCGCGCTGGCCAACCGCCCCGACGTGCTGCTGTGCGACGAGGCGACCTCGGCGCTGGACCCGGAAACCACCGATTCGATACTGGCGCTCTTGGCCGACATCAACCGCCAGCTGCGGCTGACCATCGTGCTGATTACCCACGACATGCGCGTGATCCGCCAGCTGTGCGACGAGGTGGCGGTGCTCGATCACGGCCGCGTGGTGGAGCAGGGGCGGGTGATCGACGTGTTGCTGCAGCCGCAGCACGCGGTGACGCAGAGCCTGCTGGCGGAGACCGGCCTGGTCCAGGGCGCACTGCAGGGCCAGTGGCGCGAGCGCATCGGCACGCCGGTGCTGAAGCTGACCTTTGTCGGCGAGCCGGCGCTGCAGCCGGTGCTGGACAAGGTTGGCCGCGAGGCCGGCCTGCGCGTCAACCTGCTGGCCGGCACGCTGTCGGAAATCAAGGCCACGCCGTTCGGCCAGCTGCTGGCCGGCGTGGTGGCCAGCGATGTCGCGGTGTCGGCATTGCCGGACATTTTTGCCCGCGAGGGCGTGCGTTGCGAGGTGCTGTGATGACGGATTTTGACTGGAACCTGTTGCTGGCCGTGGACTGGCCGGAGATCGGCGAGGCCACGCTGGATACGCTGACCATGCTGGGGGTGTCGCTGCTGGCGACGGTGGCGCTGGGGCTGCCGCTGGGCGTGCTGCTGTGCGTCACCGCCCCCGGCCAGCTGCGGGCGCGGCCGCGGCTGTACGCGGTGCTGTCCTTGCTGGTGAACGTGCTGCGCTCGCTGCCGTTCGTGATCCTGCTGATCGTGCTGATTCCGCTGACGCTGCTGCTGGTCGGCACCTCGATCGGCGTCGCCGGCGCCATCGTGCCGCTGGTGGTGGGCGCGGTGCCGTTCTTCGGTCGGCTGGTGGAAAACGTGCTGCGCGAGGTCGATCGCGGCGTGATCGAGGCCAGCCAGGCGATGGGCGCGCGCCTGCCGCAGATCGTGCTCAAGGTGCTGCTGCCGGAGGCGCTGCCCGGCCTGATCGGCGCGGCGACGGTGACCGCGGTGGCGCTGGTCGGCTACACCGCCATGTCCGGCGTCATCGGCGGCGGCGGGCTGGGCGACCTCGCGGTGCGCTACGGTTACCAGCGCTTCCAGACCGAGGTGATGGTCGTCACCGTGGCGCTGCTGCTGCTACTGGTGCAGCTGCTGCAGTCCGCCGGCGACCGCCTGGTGCGCCGCTGTCGTTTTGACTGACTGACTCTCCGCGGCCTTAACCCCGCAACCCTTTCCCATGCTGTACCCCTGCATGCCCTGGCCCGTCCGGCCCGGGCAGGGGGAAGACTTACTCTCGAAAAGGAAAAATCATGACCCGCCTGACCAAACTTGCCCTTGCTTTCAGCCTTGCCGGTTTCACCTTTGCCGCCCAGGCGCAGAACGTGAAGCTGACCGTGGCCGCCTCGCCGGTGCCGCACGCCGAGCTGCTGGAGGCGCTGAAACCGACCCTCGCCAAACAGGGCGTGGATCTGGACGTGAAGGTGTTCAACGACTACGTGCTGCCCAACACCCAGGTGCAGGAAAAGCAGCTGGACGCCAACTTCTTCCAGCACATCCCGTATCTGGACAAGTTCAACAAGGACCGCGGCACCAATCTGGTGGTGGCCAGCAAGCCGGTACACATCGAGCCGTTTGCCGCCTACTCGCTGAAGGTGAAGCGCGTGGCCGAGCTGAAGGACGGCGCCACGGTGGCCATCCCCAATGACCCGACCAACGCCGGCCGCGCCTTGCTGCTGCTGGACCAGGGCGGCGTGATCAAGCTGAAGGACCGCAGCAACATCTACCCGACCACCCGCGACATTGCGGCCAACCCCAAGCACCTGAAGATCAAGGAACTGGAAGCCGCCACCCTGCCGCGGGTGCTGAATCAGGTGGATCTTGCGCTGATCAACGCCAACTATGCGCTGGAAGCCAAGCTGAACCCGAAGAAGGACGGCCTGTTCACCGAGACCACCTCGCCGTACGCCAACCTGCTGGTGGCGCGTCCGGACAACAAGGACAGCGCCGCGGTGAAGAAGCTGGCGGCCGCGCTGAACAGCCCGGAAGCGAAGCGCTTCATTGAAAGCAAGTACCAGGGCGCGGTGGTGCCGGCGTTCTGAGCCGTCACCCAACGCATGTCCCATGCCGACCGCGCCCGCCCATGAGGCGCGGCGGCACCACTGAATGCCGGAACGTAACCCAAGGAAAGACCATGACTGTCCCATCCCCGACGCTGGCGCCGGCCGCGTCGCTGCCGCCGCGCAGTCGTAGTGTGCTGGAAATGATCGGCAACACCCCGCTGCTGCGGGTGCGCCATCTCGATACCGGCCCCTGCGAGCTGTACCTGAAGCTGGAAAACCAGAACCCGGCCGGCTCGATCAAGGACCGCGTCGCGCTGTCGATGATCGAGGCCGCCGAGCGCGACGGCCGGCTGGCGCCCGGCGGCACCATCATCGAGGCCACCGCCGGCAATACCGGCCTTGGCCTCGCGCTGGTCGCCTCGCAGAAGGGCTACCGCCTGATCCTGGTGGTGCCGGACAAGATGAGCCGCGAAAAGGTGCTGCACCTGCAGGCGCTGGGCGCGCAGGTGATCCTGACCCGCTCCGATGTCGGCAAGGGCGATCCGGACTACTACCAGGACCGCGCCGCACGGCTGGCCGCCACCATCCCCGGTGCCTTCTACATCGACCAGTTCAACAACGCGGCCAACCCGCTGGCGCACGAGACCGGCACCGGGCCGGAAATCTGGGCGCAGATGCAGCAGGAGGTGGACGCGGTGGTGGTCGGCGTCGGCTCCAGCGGCACGCTCACCGGCCTGAGCCGCTTTTTCGGGCGGGTGTCGCCGCACACCGAGTTCGTGCTGGCCGATCCGCAAGGCTCCATCCTGGCCGACCACATCGAGCACGGCCATCACGGCGCCGCCGGCAGCTGGCTGGTGGAGGGCATCGGCGAGGACTTCATCCCGCCGCTGGCCGACTTCGGCAAGGTTGGCCGCAGCTACCGCATCAGCGACCGGCAAAGCTTCGACAGCGCGCGCGAGCTGCTGCGCCACGAGGGCATCCTCGGCGGCTCGTCCACCGGCACGCTGCTGGCCGCCGCGTTGCAGTACTGCCGCGCGCAGACCACGCCCAAGCGGGTGGTGACCTTCGTCTGCGACAGCGGCAACAAGTACCTGTCCAAGATGTACAACGACTTCTGGCTGTTCGACCAGGGCCTGCACCAGCCGCCGCAGGTGGGCAACATCACCGACCTGATCGCGCGCCGCCACGACCACGGCCACAGCGTGGTGTGCCACCCGGACGAGCCGCTGACCGTGGTCTACCAGCGCATGCGCCTGCACGACGTGTCGCAGCTGCCGGTGATCGACGGCGAGCGCGTGATCGGCCTGATCGACGAGTGGGACCTGCTGATGTCGGTACACGGCGAGCCGGAGAACTTCCACCAGCCGGTGTTCACCGCGATGAGCAGCAATGTCGAGACCATCTCGCCGCGCGCCTCGCTGCAGGACCTGCTGCTGGTGTTCAACAACGGCCATATCGCGGTGGTGATCGAGCGCGAGCGCTACCTGGGCCTGATCACGCAGAGCGACCTGCTGACCTACTGGCGCCAGCGCGTCGGCGCCGCCTGAACCTGTTCAATGTCTGCTGCGCTTCGTGAAACGTTACACGGTGAGTACGCCTTCGGAATGCTGGTTTATATCCAGCTCAACTCCGCTTCCCCAGTCGTTTTCGCCTTGTCTCGCGTGAGCGCGCGAGACTTTGAACAGACTCTGAGACATTCCTATTGATCCGCAAGGTGCGGCGGCCGCTGCCGCCGCGCGTTGCGGCCAACCTTTTGCAAGGACACAGCATGAGCACCGATTTCCACACCCTGTCCGTGACCGCCGGCCTGCACGATGACCCGTTCGGCGCGGTGATCCCTCCGATCTACGCCACCTCCACCTACCGCCAGCAGGCGCCGGGAGAGCACAGCGGCTACGAGTACTCGCGCAGCCAGAACCCGACGCGCGAGGCGCTGGAGCGCGCCGTCGCCGAGCTGGAAGGCGGCGTGCGCGGCTACGCCTTCGGCTCCGGCCTCGCCGCCATCGCCACCGTGCTCGACCTGCTGCCGGCCGGCAGCCACATTGTCGCCATCGACGACCTGTACGGCGGCTCGGTGCGCCTGTTCGACCGCGTGCGCAGCCAGTCGGCCGGGCTGTCCATCAGCTACGTACCGTCCGACGACCCGGCGGCGCTGGAGGCGGCCATCCGGCCCGATACCCGCATGCTGTGGGTGGAAACGCCATCCAACCCGCTGAACCGGCTGGCCGACCTGGCGCAACTGGCCGACATCGCGCGCCGCCACCGGCTGATCGCGGTGGCCGACAACACCTTCGCCTCGCCGGTGATCCAGCAGCCGCTGGCCTACGGTTTCGACATCGTGCTGCACTCGGCCACCAAGTACCTGAACGGCCACTCCGACGTGATCGCCGGCGTGGCGGTGGTGTCCAAGGACCGCCCGCAGCTGGCCGAGCAGCTGGCCTTCCTGCACAACGCCACCGGCGCCATTCTGGACCCGTTCTCCAGCTTTCTGGTGCTGCGCGGCATCCGCACCCTGGCGCTGCGCGTCGAGCAGCACAGCCGCAACGCGCAGGCCATCGCGCAGTGGCTGGAACAGCATCCGCGCGTGACGCGGGTACTGTACCCAGGGCTGGCGAGCCATCCGCAGCATGAACTGGCCAAACAGCAGATGCGCCACTTCGGCGGCATCGTGTCCTTCTATCTCGACGGCGGCGCGGCGGAGGTGAAGGCGGTGCTGGGCAGGAGCCGGCTGTTCACGCTGGCGGAGAGCCTGGGCGGGGTGGAGAGCCTGGTGTGCGTGCCGGTGGCGATGACGCACGCCTCGGTGCCGGCCGAGCGCCGCGCCGTGCTGGGCATCAGCGACAACCTGATCCGGCTGTCGGTGGGCATCGAGTCGGCCGAGGCGCTGATCGCCGACCTGGCGCAGGCGCTGGCGTAGGCGCGCTGCCGCACGGACGAACCCCGGCCAAGTGCCGGGGTTTTTCATGGTGTTTGCCGCGGTCGGAATATGGACTGCAGCGGCGCGGCGATAAGCTGTGGCGATTTTCTTGGTTCTGCCGTGACCGGGCGCCGGATAAGGTGGGCGAAACGGTGTGGCGGAGGGCCAGCGATGCGGGCGATGATCATCGGCGGTGACAAGGTGGAGACCACGCGGCGGGCGCTGCAGGCGTCGGGCTATGCGGACGTGCTGCACTGGAGCGGACGCAAGCGCAGCGACCTGACGCGGGAGTTTCCGTCCCGCGTGGCGCACATGGTGATCATTCTGGACTACGTCAATCACAACCTGGCGAAACGGATGCGCCTGATCGCGCGCGAGCGGCAGATCAGCGTCGCCTACGTTGGCCGCAAGTGAGGGGCGGCGGGCGGCTATCAGGGCAGCGTGGTCGAGTGCTGCTGCGAGTGCGCCAGCACCAGCTGGGCAAAGGCGGGCGCCGGCACCGGCGGGCTGATGATGTAGCCCTGGATGATGTCGCAGCCGTTGTCGCGCAGGAAGGCCAGCTGCTCCTCGCGCTCGACGCCTTCGGCGATGACGGTCAGCCGCAGGCTGTGCGCCATCGCGATGACGGCCTGGGAAATGGCGATGTCGTCTTCGTCCAGCGGCAGGCCGTCGACGAAGGACTTGTCCAGCTTCAGGCAGTCGATGGGGAATTGCTTGAGGTAGCTGAGCGAGGAGTAGCCGGTGCCGAAGTCGTCGACGTCGATGTGCAGGATGCCTTTGTTACGGATCTGCATCAGCACGTCGACCGCGCATTGCGGATCGTGCATCAGCATGCTCTCGGTCACTTCCAGCTCCAGGAAGCGCGGCTCGACGCCGGTTTCTTCGAGTATGTCGGCGATGGTGGTGGCCAGGTTGCTGCGCTGCAGTTGCCGCCCGGAGAGGTTGACGGCGATGACCAGCGGCGGCAGCGCGCTTGTCGTTTGCCAGAGACGGATCTGCTGGCACACCGCTTGCAGCACCCAGCTGCCGACCTGCTCGATCAGGCCGGTTTCCTCCAGGATGGGGATGAATTCGCCGGGAGAAACCAGGCCACGCTGCGGGTGTCGCCAGCGTAGCAGCGCCTCGGCGCCGATGATGCGGCCGTCGGCCAGATTGAGCTTGGGCTGGTAGTAGACCTCGAACTCGCCGCGTGCCAGCGCGCGGCGCAGCCCGTTTTCCATCTCCAGCCGGTCGGAGGCGAGGGTGTTCATCTCGCTGGTGAAGAAGCGGTAGCCGTTGCCGCCGTCTTCCTTGGCCCGGTACATCGCGGTGTCCGCGTACTTGATCAGGTGGCTGCTGTTGTCGCTGTCCGACGGGAAAATGGTGATGCCGATGCTGGGCGTGACGAAGGTTTCCTGATGGCCGAGGTGGAAGGGGGCCGCGAACATCTCGATGATCTTGCTGGCGATGCCGGCGGCGTCTTCGGCCTTGCTGATCTGCTCCAGGATGATGGTGAACTCGTCGCCACCGAGACGCGCCACGGTGTCCACGTCGCGCACGCAGGCCAGCAGCCTGGCCGCGGTGTCGCACAGCAGCTGGTCGCCCAGGTCGTGGCCCAGCGTGTCGTTGATGGTCTTGAAACGGTCCAGGTCGATGAACATCAGCGCCACCAGCCCCTTGCTCCTTTCCAGCCGGGTCATCGCCTGGTGCAGGCGGTCGTGGAACAGCGCCCGGTTGGGCAGGCGGGTCAGGGAGTCGTAGTGGGCCAGGTCCTGCAGCCGTTCTTCGGCCTGCCGCCGCTCCATGGCGATGTGGACCAGGTGGGCGGCGACCCACATCAGTTCGCGGTCGTGCGGCTGCTGTTTTGACGGGGTGCGGTAGTGCGCGACGATCAGCCCCAGCAGGGAACGGTCAGCCGAGCGGACGGCCACGGCGAAGCAGGCGTGCACGCCGTGGCTGGCCATCAGCTTGCAGTAGTCGGTCCAGATCGGCTGGCTGCCGATATTCTCGATCACGCCGCTGTACTCGTCCGACAGGCCGTGCTTCGGCACGTTCTCCTGTTGCGTGATCGCGGCGAACACCTTGCCCAGCACCACCTGTTCGTGATGGATTAGGCGCTCGACCACATTGCTTGGCAGGCTGCGGCCGGAGACGCAGGCCAGCTCGGCGCCTTCGCTGTCCTTGCGGAACAGGATGGTGCAGAACATCTCGCCGGACAGCACTTCCACGTGGTCGGCCAGCACGCCCAGCGCGGCCTTCAAGGGTTGGCCGCAGACCACCATCTCCAGGACTTCGTTCTCGATGGCCAGCAGCGCCTCGGCCTGCTTGCGGTCGCTGATGTCGCGGAAGCTGGTCACCCGCCCGACCACGCGGCCATTGACGAACTGCGGCTGCGAGTTCCACTCGAAGTGGCGCCCGTCGCGCAGTTCGAGCGTGCTGCCCTGGTTGACGTCGATGTGCTTGCTCAGGTCCTTGATCGTGGCGGCAAAAGCGGTCGGGTCGCGCAGCTTGTTGCTCAGCTCGGCCAGGGTTTCGTTGTTGTTGGCGTAGAGGCTGGCCGACTGGTGCAGGTGCCACATGTCACGGAAGCGCTTGTTGGCCACGACCTCCCGCCCGTAGACATCGGTGACGAAAATGCCGTCGGCGGTGGATTCCAGCGTGGCGGAGAAGATGGACAGCGATTTGGCCAGTTTCTCCTCGGTCACCTTGCGGATGGCGATCTCCTGCAGGGTGCGGCGGAAGACGCGCATCGGCAGGTCGCGCAGCGTGACGAAGGTGATGATGCCGAGTATCAGCCCGGGGAGGGTCATCAGCAGGCTGTAGAGCAGCAGCGGGCGCAGGGAGCGGCTCAGCGTCAGCTGGGCGCTGTCGTCGGCATTCAGCTCAAGGGTGCTGCTCCGGGTCAGGAGCGGGGGCGGCGGTTCCTGGTTTTTTTCGGCCAGCACTTGCTGGTTTTCATCGGTGATGCGGATGCCGGTTTCATCCGGTAGCCAGTCCAGTGCCGCCAGCACCGCCTGGGGGGAATGAAAGCTGCCCCAGCTTGCGCCAGGGGCCGAGTCCGATGGCTTGATGTTGCTGTAGACGCCGACCTGTAGTGCGGACTCCAGGCGGGCCGCCTCGCTCTGGTGGCCGACGATGAAAAAAATGAGCGGCACCAGCAGGGTGACCAGCGTGCCGCCTCCCCAGGCCAGGCGAGCGATCAGGGTCGGCATTTCGGGTGGCAGGTCCTGAAGGTCGGGAGATGGCTCGGATTTCATAATTTTGGAGAAAATCCCGGTTATGCATCACTTTGTTTCGAGACGGTCATGGCTGCATTTTGGCAAATGCAGCGGCCTCCTGCCTGATTAACCGCCCCGGCCCAACCTAAGAATAGGCCAAATCCCGCGGCCGGACTGTCATGTTTTCCAGCGGACAGGGGGCAGGTCTGGTGCGTTACCGTTTCTCCGGCGGCTGTTAACCCTTGTTTTATCGTTGTGCGGGCTGGAAAAGACTTCACATGCAAGGTGGAAGGTGCCGCGCCGGGGCGCCCGGGCGCAAACCCGGCACCGCCGCGGTTGATGGCGGGCGGTCTGGGCGCGGGGCGGTGTCGTCGCGCGCGTCAGCCCGGCGGGGCAGCTATTGGGGCAGGCGGATCTCGGCCAGTTGCCACGACACCAGATGGCGGCGCTGCAGGACCAGATGGATGACCTGGTCCGGCGTGTCGCGCCGATAGACCTTGATCGTAAACTGGCTGAGCCCGTCGTAGCCCATACTGGTCTCGACCTTGTCCGCCTCCCCGGCCTGTTCCGGCGTGCCGGAATCCGGGCTTTCTGCCGTCGCGGCGGCCAGGGGCTTTTCACCCCGCATCATCATGGCCAGACCCTGGGGCGAAACAATCGCATCGACCATGCCGTTGACCAGGGCGCTGGCAAAAACGGCGCCCACGGCGGCAAACGGCTGCCCTTGCAGCTTCTGCAGCATGCGGCCGTTCAACTCGGCCTTCAGGTTTTCCTTGACGACTGGAAAGTCGACATAGCCGGCCAACTTTGTCGCATCGCGTTCCTGCGCCGCCGCCTGCATGCCGTGCACCGCCGCATACGGCGTGTAGTAGAACCAGCCGCTTACTGCGACCGCCGCGAGTGCCAGGCCGCCTTTCAACTTGTTATTCATGGTGTGTCCTGTTTGAACTGTGATGAGCAATCATCGCTTATTGCGTGCAGACCTCGTGCACCACGGCGCGCAACCACTTGTGCACCGGGTCCGCATCGAGCCTGGGGTGCCAGAGCATGGACAGCGTGATGCCGGTCAGGGCGAGTGGCAGGGGGAAGGTGGCCATGCCGGTGCGCAAATAGCGGGTATGCCGCTCCGGCACGGTGGCAATCAGCCCGGTATGGCGCGCCAGCGCCAGCGCCGTGGCAAAGCCGGCCACCGAGGTCACGATGTGGCGGCGTGTGCCCAGCGCCGCCAGCGCCACGTCGACCGGATCATGGCCGGGGCCGTGCCGCGTGTCGGCCACGTGGCCGCAGCCGGCGTAGCGTTCCAGCGTGATGTCGCCGCTCAGCAGCGGGTGTCCCTCGCGCGCCACGCCCACGAAATGATCGCGGAACAGGGCGCGGGCGTGTAGTTCCTGAGCCGTGCCCTTGCCGACCACGCCGGTTTCCAGGTCGGCGCTGCCATCCCGCAGATGGCTGCCGTCGCGCCTGATCTTGGGCAGGAAGTTCAGGTGAATGCCGGGGGCCTCGCTATCGAGGCGCGTCAGCAGCGATGGCCCGAAGTTTTCGACGAAGCCGTCGCTGCACAGCAGGGTGAAGGTGCGGCTCACCGTGCCAAGGTCCGGCATCGTGGCGGGGCTCAGCGCCTGCAGCGCCTGCTGCACCAGGGCGCCCACCTGTTCGCGCAATGCCACCGCCCGCGGGGTCGGCACCAGGCTGCGGCCCGAGCGCACCAGCAGCGGGTCGCCGGTGCAGTCGCGCAGCCGCTGCAGGGCGCGGCTCATGGCCGACGGGCTCAGGCCGAGACGGCGCGCTGCGCCGGCGACGCTACCCTCGCTGAGCAGCACGTCCAGCGTCATCAGTAGGTTCAAGTCCGGCGTGCTCATGCGGGCCTCCTGCCTGTGGTGGTAATCATTGCGTCTGGTGCATGTTTCAAGTGCAAATCATGCGTCTTCCGCCATGTTATACCCGGGCCTAAGCTAGGGGAAACCATTTCAGGAGCCCATGACATGAACACCCGACAAGACAAGGCAACACCGCGTGGCCCGCAGGCGCTCGACACCGCGAGCGAACCCTGGCGCATGCGGATGGACGACTGGAACCGGCGCTACGCCAACGACGACTTCATCTGGAGCGAGCACCCCAACCGTTCTCTGGAACAGCATGTGCGGTCACTGTCCGCGGGGCGGGCGCTGGATCTGGCGGCCGGCGAGTGCCGCAACGCGGTGTGGCTGGCCGGCCAGGGCTGGTCGGTGGAGGCCGTCGATTTTGCCAGGCTGGCGCTGGAGAAGGGGCGGCGTCTGGCGCAGTCGCGCCAGGTGGCGGAGCGCATCCGCCTGGTGACGGCGGACCTCAATCACTACCGCCCCGCCGAACGGGCTTTCGATCTCGTCACCCTGGTTTACCTGCAGCTGCCGTGGCCGGAGCTGGCGCCCATCCTCTTGCGCGCGGCAGGCGCCGTGGCGCCGGGCGGCACCCTGCTGCTGATTGCCCACCACACGCACAACCTGACGCACGGCCATGGCGGGCCACGGCACGCCGAGGTGCTCTACACCGCGGAGCAGGTCGCCACGCTGCTGGCCCCCGAGCTGCGGATCGAGCGCGCCGAGCGACTGCAACGTCCGGTGCACACTGCTGACGGCACCCGCTACGCCATCGACTGCCTGGTGCGTGCCACACGCGGCTGAGGCCGTGCACGACCGGCTTGCGGCCAACCTTGGCCGCAAGCCGCGGCAACCCGAACGAAAGGACTCATCATGAAGACCGATAAACAATCCGTGCCGGCGGCCACCGCCGGCGAGCGCCGCGCCCTGCTGAGCCTGTCCCTGGCGATGCTGCTGTCGGCGCTGGGCACCAGCATTGCCAACGTGGCGCTCCCCACCCTGAGCGAGGTGTTCTCGGCCTCCTTCCAGCAGGTGCAGTGGGTCGTGCTGTCCTACCTGCTGGCCATCACCACCCTGATCGTCAGCGCCGGCCGGCTGGGCGACCTGTTCGGCCGCCGCCCGCTGCTGCTGTTCGGGGTCGGGCTGTTCACCCTGGCCTCGCTGCTGAGCGCCTACCCGTCGCTGCCGGTGCTGATCGCCGCCCGGGCCGTGCAGGGTCTGGGCGCGGCGCTGATGATGGCCTTGAGCATGGCCTACGTCG
This sequence comes from Vogesella alkaliphila, assembly GCF_014652475.1. GTDB lineage: Bacteria > Pseudomonadota > Gammaproteobacteria > Burkholderiales > Chromobacteriaceae > Vogesella > Vogesella alkaliphila. The sequence continues at coordinate 572,162 of NZ_BMYW01000001.1, forward strand.
CCGATCTCGTGCCCAGGGAGCGAACCGGCAGCGCGATGGGGCTGCTGGGCACCGCCTCGGCCATCGGTACCGCAATGGGGCCGTCGCTGGGTGGCTTGCTGATCGGCACGCTTGGCTGGCAGTCGGTCTTTGCGGCCAACGTTCCGCTCGGCATCGTTACTTTCTTCTTGCTGCAACGCCATCTGCCGGCGAGCGCCACGCCACGCCAGACGGGGCGCAGCCGCTTTGACTATACCGGCACCGTGCTGCTGAGCCTGGCCCTGGCCGCGTATGCGCTGGCCATGACGGTTGGCCGCGGTGACTGGGGACTGCACAACAACGCCTTGCTGGGACTGGCGCTGCTGGCGGCCACGCTGTTCGTCGTCAGCCAGCGGCGGGCCAGCGCCCCCCTGGTCAAGCTGTCGTTGCTGGGCAGGCCGCTGCTGCTGGCCGGCATGGCGATGAGCACGCTGGTGACGGCCGTGGTGATGGCCACCCTGGTGGTCGGCCCGTTCTATCTGACGCAGGCGCTGGGACTGTCCACCATCCGGCTGGGGCTGGTGATGTCGGTCGGGCCGCTGGTGGCCGCCGTCAGCGGCGTGCCGGCCGGTCGGCTGGTCGACCGCTACGGCGCACACCCGATGACGCTGCTGGGTCTGCTGCTGATGCTGGCCGGCAGCGCCGGACTGGCGCTGCAGACCAGTGTCGCCGGCGTGCCGGGCTATGTGGCGGCCCTCGCGGCCACCACCGCCGGTTATGCCTTGTTCCAGGCCGCCAACAATACGCAGGTGATGGTCGGGGTGAGCGCCGAGCAGCGCGGCCTCGTGTCCGGCCTGCTCAACCTGTCACGCAATCTGGGGCTGATTACCGGTACGGCCGCCATGGGCGCGGTGTTTGCCATCGCGAGCAGGGGCGCCGCCTTGCCGGCAGGCAGCCCGCAGGCCGCCAGCAGCGGCATGCACACGACGTTTGCCGTGGTCGCGGTGCTGATCGTGCTGGCGCTGTTGCTGGGACTTCGTCGCCGTGTTCAACCGTTGCAGGCCGCGTAGCGGCACGAGGGCGATGTTCCGCTGACGTGAGCCGCGAAGGTAAAGAAAAAGGCCCGTAACCACAGGGGTTACGGGCCTGCTGATTCGCCGACGTGTCTATTAGAACGGGATGTCGTCGTCCATGTCGTCCATTTTCGGGGCCGGTTTCGGCTCCATGCGACGGGGGGCCGCCGGGGCGGCGGCAGGTGCTGCGGCCGGGGCGTCGTAGCGCTGGGCGCCACCGCCGTAGCTGTAGTCTTCGTCCGCGCCGCCCATGCCACCGTCGCGCTTGCCGCCTTGCAGGCTGATCTCATTGACGCGCACGTCCGGCGATACGCGCTTCTGGCCTTCCTTGTCCTGCCATTCGCGCAGCGTCAGCTGGCCGTAGACGGTCACCTGCTGGCCCTTGCCGAGGTAGTTCTTCAGCGATTCGCCGCGCTTGCCCCACACCTGGCAGGTAAACCAGTTGGTGGTCTTGCGCTCGCCAAAGCCGATGTCGCTGGCCACACGGAAGCTGAGCACGGCTTCGCCGCTCGGGGTGTAACGCAGTTCGGCGTCGGCGGCCAGACGGCCATCAAAAGTAATGCTGTTCATTGGGGCTCCGTTTCATTTCAGTTCAAGGAGGGATTCGGCGCCGTCACGGGCTGAGGTGACGGCGGTGCGGCGGCTCAATACGTTGCCTGGATCAGCTGCTTGACCGCGGCTTCGTCCCAGTCTTGCTGGGAGACCTTCAGGTAGGCCACCCGTTCGCCGAGCAATACCACCACTTCGCTGACGCCGCGCTGGCTGGCCAGCTGCCGCGACAGCGCGTCGGCATCGCCCTGCCAGTGCTCGCCGATGTGGAACATCTGGCTCTTCACCGCCTTGGGTGGCGTCATGGTCAGCGACAGCAGCAGCCAGGCCAGCATCAGTACGCTGGTGAAGGCAAACACGCCCAGCGCGCCGTGGTGGCTGTACAGCCAGCCGCCGGCAACGGCACCGGCAAACAGGCCGAAAGATTGGGCGGTATTATACACGCCGATCGCGGTTCCCTTGGCATCGGCCGGGGCGATTTTCGAGATCAGCGACGGCAGCGTGGCTTCCAGGATGTTGAAGGCGACGAAGTACAGCCCCAGCCACAGCACGATCAGCCAGAAGCTGGACAGCGCCAGCGCCATGCCGATCTGCGCGGTGGCCATCAGCGCGATGGCGGCGACGAACACCTGCTTCAGCTTGGCCTTCTTCTCGCCGTAGATGATGGCCGGCACCATCAGGAAGAAACCGGCCACGACGACGGGCAGGTACACCTGCCAGTGCTGCGACTTGTCGAGGCCGCCGGTGCTGGTCAGCGCGAACGGGATGGTGACGAACATCGCCATCTGCGCCGCGTGCAGCGCGAAGATGCCGAAGTTGAGCCGCTGCAGCTCGCGGTTGCGCAGTACCGCCGGCAGGCGCGCGGTGTTGGTGCCGGTGTCGGAGTGGAAGCTGGAGTGCACCGGGTCGGGGATGACGCGCCACACGCCCAGCAGCGCCAGCAGCGACAGCACGCCGGTGAGCACGAAGATGCCGTCGACGCCGATATAGCGTGCCAGCAGCGGTCCCAGTACCAGGCTGACGGCAAAGGTGGTGCCGATGCTCATGCCGATGATGGCCATGGCGCGGGTGCGCACTTCTTCACGGGTGAGGTCGGCGAGCAGGGCGGTGATTACCGCCGAGATGGCGCCGGAGCCCTGGATGATGCGGCCCACGGTCAGCATCATGATGTCGTCGGCGCTGGCGGCGATGAAGCTGCCGGCGGCGAACAGCAGCAGGCCGCCGTAGATGATCTTCTTGCGGCCAACCTTGTCGGAGAGCATGCCCAGCGGCAGCTGCAGCAGCGCCTGCACCAGGCCGTAGCTGCCCAGCGCGATGCCGATCAGGGTGTGGTTGTCGGCGCCGCGCAGGGTTTCGGCGTAGAGCGCAAAGACGGGGAGGATAAGGAACATGCCCAGCATGCGCAGGGCGTAGATTCCGGCCAGGCCAAGGCTGGCGCGTAGCTCAAGTGCAGTCATCGGTACGGGTGTTGGAGGGGCGTCGTCACAGTGGGCGGGCAGCGGCAGCGGGTTTCCCGGTCAGGAAATCCATCGTGCTATGGAGCGGCCGCGCGCAAGTCCGGTATAGTAGCAGGTTCCCCGACCGACGGTGAGACAGGCATGGATTCCATCCGCATTCGCGGCGCACGTACGCACAATCTGAAGAACATCAATCTCGACCTGCCACGCCACCAGCTGGTGGTGATTACCGGCTTGTCCGGCTCCGGCAAGTCGTCGCTGGCCTTCGACACGCTGTATGCCGAGGGGCAGCGCCGTTACGTCGAGAGCCTGTCGGCCTACGCGCGGCAGTTCCTGCAGCTGATGGAAAAGCCCGACGTGGACCTGATCGAGGGCCTGAGCCCGGCGATCTCCATCGAGCAGAAGGCCACCAGCCACAACCCGCGCTCCACCGTGGGCACCGTCACCGAGATCCACGACTACCTGCGCCTCTTGTACGCCCGCGTCGGCGATCCGCACTGCCCGGATCACGACGTGCCGCTGGCGTCGCAGACCGTCAGCCAGATGGTGGACCACGTGCTGGCGCTGCCGGAGGAGACGCGGATGATGATCCTGGCGCCGGTCATCGTTGGCCGCAAGGGCGAGAACGTCGAGCTGTTCGAGGATCTGCGCGCGCAGGGTTTCGTGCGCGTGCGCGTCGACGGCGAGGTGTACGAGCTGGACGCGGTGCCCAAGCTGGACAAGAACAAGAAGCACTCGATCGAGGTGGTGATCGACCGCGTCAAGGTGCGCGCCGACATGCAGCAGCGGCTGGCGGAAAGCTTCGAGACCGCGCTGCGCCACGCCGAAGGCCGCGCCATCGCGGTGGAGATGGATAGCGGCAAGGAGCACTGGTTCTCCGCCAAGTTTGCCTGCCCGGTGTGCAGCTACAGCCTGCCGGAGCTGGAGCCGCGCCTGTTCTCGTTCAACAACCCGATGGGCGCCTGCCCCAAGTGCGACGGCCTGGGCGAGATCACCTATTTCGACCCGACACGGGTGGTGGCGCATCCGGAGCTGACCCTGGCCGCCGGCGCGATCAAGGGCTGGGACAAGCGCAACCAGTTCTACTTCCAGATGCTGCTGGCGCTGGCCGAGCACTACGGCTTCTCGCTGGAGACCGCGTTCGAGGACCTGCCGGACGAGGTGCAGAAGGTGGTGCTGCACGGCTCCGGTCGCGAGGAGATCGGCTTCACCTACGTGTCCGAGCGCGGTACCAAGTTCCAGCGCGCGCACGCCTTCGAGGGCATCATCCCCAACCTGGAGCGCCGCTACCGCGAGACCGACTCCAGCACCGTGCGCGAGGAGCTGGCCAAGTACCAGAACAACCAGTGCTGCCCGAGCTGCGGCGGTTCGCGCCTGCGCAAGGAGGCGCGGCACATCTTCGTTGGCCGCAAGACCCTGCACCAGATCAACCAGATGGCGCTGAAGGATGCGGCCAACTTCTTTGCCGGGCTGGAATTCAGCGGCCAGAAGCAGGCGGTGGCCGAGAAGATCGTCAAGGAAATCAGCGACCGCGTGTCCTTCCTCAATAACGTCGGCTTGGACTACCTGTGCTTGGCGCGCTCCGCCGACACCCTGTCCGGCGGCGAGGCGCAGCGCATTCGCCTCGCCAGCCAGATCGGCTCCGGCCTCACCGGCGTGATGTACGTGCTGGACGAGCCGTCCATCGGCCTGCACCAGCGCGACAACGACCGCCTGCTGGCGACGCTGCGGCGGCTGCGCGACCTCGGCAACAGCGTGATCGTGGTCGAGCACGACGAGGACGCCATCCGCGCCGCCGACTACCTGGTCGACATGGGGCCGGGCGCCGGCGAGCACGGCGGCGAGGTGCTGGTGGCCGGCACGCCGGCCGAGGTCGCCGCCAGCGAGCTGTCGGTGACCGGCGCCTACCTGTCCGGCCGTCGCGGCATCGCGGTGCCGGCCAGTCGGCGCGAGGTCAATCCCGAGCGCCTGCTGCGTCTGGCCGGCGTCAGCGGCAATAACCTGAAGGACGTGACGCTGGCGCTGCCGCTGGGCATGCTGGTGTGCGTCACCGGCGTGTCCGGCTCCGGCAAGTCCACGCTGATCAACGACACGCTGTACAAGATCGCCGCGCGCGACCTGAACGGCGCCAGCGAGCAGCCGTCGCCGTACCGCGACATCAGCGGTCTGGAGCATCTGGACAAGGTGATCAACGTCGACCAGAGCCCGATCGGCCGCACGCCGCGTTCCAACCCGGCCACCTACACTGGCCTGTTCACGCCGATCCGCGAGCTGTTTGCCGGCGTGCCGCTGTCGCGCGAGCGCGGCTACGGTCCGGGGCGCTTCAGCTTCAACGTCAAGGGCGGCCGCTGTGAGGCCTGCCAGGGCGACGGCGTGATCAAGGTGGAGATGCACTTCCTGCCGGACGTGTACGTGCCCTGCGACGTGTGCCACGGCAAGCGCTACAACCGCGAGACGCTGGAAGTGCAGTACAAGGGCAAGAGCATCCACGAAGTGCTGGAGATGACGGTGGAGCAGGCGCTGGACTTCTTCGGCGCGGTGCCGACGGTGGCGCGCAAGCTGAAGACGCTGATGGATGTCGGCCTCGGCTACATCCGCCTGGGGCAGAGCGCCACCACGCTGTCCGGCGGTGAGGCGCAGCGAGTGAAGCTGGGGCTGGAATTGTCCAAGCGCGATACCGGCCGCACCTTGTATATTCTGGATGAACCGACCACCGGCCTGCATTTTCACGACATCGAGCTATTGCTGAGCGTGTTGTACCGCTTGCGCGAGAACGGTAATACTGTGGTGGTGATCGAGCATAATCTGGACGTGATCAAGACCGCGGACTGGCTGATCGACCTGGGGCCGGAAGGCGGCGCCGGCGGCGGCCAGATCATCGCCTGCGGCACGCCGGAGCAGGTGGCGGCCAACCCGGCCAGCCACACCGGGCACTATCTGGCGCCCTTGCTGAAAAAACCGTAACCGATCATAACGACATCATGAATTTATTTTTTTGGGGTACGCATGCTGACGCTGGCCAAGATTGACCATCTGCACATCAAGGTAAATGACGCCGCCAAGGCGCTGGACTGGTACCAGCGCGTGCTGGGCATGGGGCCGGACGTGCGCTACAAGCATCTGCAGGAGGGGCCGCACGGGGTATTGATGCTGACCAACCCCAGCGCCAGCGTGCGTCTGGCGCTGAGCCAGGACGAGGCGGCGGTGGTGCCGGCCGGCGCGGTGGCGTTCGGTGTCAGCGGTCACGATTTTCTGGAGTGGCTGGACCGGCTGGCGGTGGAGCGGGTGGTGAGCCGCGACGGGCAGACCATCGCCCGCGACTCGGTACACGACCACGGCTTCTTCTGCTCGGTGTCGTTCGTCGACCCGTTCGGCAATCCCTACGAAATCGTCAGCTACGACCACACCTGGCTGGCGGGCAAGCTCAAGCTGAAACGCGCCTGAGCCGCCTGCCGGCTGGTCTCCGTTGCCCAAGGTTGGCCGCAATGCTGCGGCCAACCTTGGGCAAATTGCTTTACAGCGCGTTCCGGCTGATGAACTCGGGGCGGAACAGATAGCCCTGCACGAAGTCGACGCCCAGCGCCTGCGCCTGGCGCAGGTCGGCCTCGCTTTCGACGCCTTCCAGCACCGTCTGCTTGCCTTCGGCACGGGCAAACGCCAGCAGCATCTGCAGCATGCGCAACTGCCGCGGCTGCTGCAGTTGCCGCAGCCACTGGCGGTCGAACTTGTAGATGTCCACCGTGCACAGGATCGGGATCGACACCATCGTCGCCGGCCCGCCGATGTCGTCCAGCGCGGTGCGGATGCCGCGCTGCGCCAGCAGTTCCGCCAGCAGCATGCTGTGGTCCGCTTCCTGCACATTGGTGTTTTCGATCAGCTCGATCACGGTGCGCTGCGGCTGGCGCAGCAGGTCGAGCAGCGGGTGTTCCGGTGTCGCCAGCGACAGGCCGGCGACGGCGTGCGGGTCGAGGTTGAGGAACAGCAGGCCGTCGCGCGGCGCGTGTTCGATCTGCCAGCGCTTGCTCATCAGCTCAACCTGCACCAGCGTCACCGGCGAATCGTGCAGCGTGTCGAACACCGCCTGCGGTGGCAGCGGCTGGCGCGTGGCGTCGTAGAACCTTGCCAGCGCCTCGTAGCCTACCGTCTGCAGGCTGTGGGTCGCCTTGATCGGCTGGTATTCGGCGCCGATGCGTTGCCGTTCGATGACCTCCAGCAGCAGCTCGGTCGGGATGGTATTGCGCGCTTGATTCATTTGATAATCATTTGTATTTATATTTTTTGAACTGTACCGCGTACCACCCCGTTTGCAAAGCTGGCCGGAAGAGGTATTTTCAATCACGCCTGCCGATCTTTGTGTAGGCTTGATTAGAAATGTTTGATAATCTTGCACGATTGGCGCACACATCAATAAGACACGATTATGAAAATAAATATGCCCGTGACAGCCAACGAGCTGTTTCTCGATCCCCTGCGTCCGATTGTGACCAAGACCGATCTCAAGGGCGCCATCACCTACGCCAACCGCGCGTTCATCGACATCAGCGGTTTCAGCGAAGCCGAACTGCTGGGCAACAACCACAATATCGTGCGTCATCCGGACATGCCGCCGGAGGCCTTTGCCGACCTGTGGGAAACGGTAAAGCAGGGCAAGCCGTGGGGCGGGCTGGTGAAAAACCGCGCCAAGAACGGCGACTTCTACTGGGTGGAGGCGCATGTCACGCCGATCACCGAAATGGGCAAGATCGTCGGCTACGTCTCGGTACGCAGCACGCCCAACCGCGCCGAAGTCAGCGCCGCCGAAGCGCTGTACCAGAAGGTGCGCGACAAGCAGGCCACCCTGCCATCCACGCTGAAACAGCTGTCCAAGCGCCGCGATAGCGGCAAGATCGGCTTCGTGCTGACCGGCCTGTTCAGCTCCGGCCTGGTCGCCGCCGGTTGCGTGCCGGGCTGGAGCGACGGCACGCGGCTGCTGGTGAGCCTGCTGTCGCTGGGCGCCCTGGCGGGCGCTTCGGCATGGTGGCGCTACTCCGAATGGCGCGTGATGACGCGCCTGCACCAGGGTTTCCTCAATCTGGCGGAAGGCCAGCTGGAGGCGCCGCTTCAGACCAAACTTGGCGGCCAGCTCGGCGCGATGATGGACAGTCTGGAAGGCCTGCGCCTGCACATGCGCGCGATGGTGGCGGATTCGCTCAGCGCCGGCGGTCGCACCTACGAACAGTCGCACGCGCTCAGCCAGGAAATGGGCGGGCTGGTGGCGCGCGCCGAGGAGCAGGGCAAGGGTCTGCAGCAGATCAGCATCAGTATGGAGCAGATCAGCAGCTCGATCGGCCATGTCGCCTCGATGGCGCAGGACAGCGTGCAGGGCGCGCAGGAAACGCGCAATGCCGCGACCGAGGGCCAGCAGGTGATGCAGCGTGCGGCCGAGGCCGCCACCCAGGCGGTGGTGGTGGTCAACCGCTCCAAGGAAGAACTGGCGGCGCTGGACAAGTCGATGACCGAAATCGGCAACATGACCAACCTGATCCACGGCATCGCCGAGCAGACCAATCTGCTGGCGCTGAACGCGGCGATCGAGGCGGCGCGTGCCGGCGAAACCGGCCGCGGCTTTGCCGTGGTGGCCGACGAGGTGCGCAAGCTGGCCGAGCGGACCGCGACGGCGACCGACGCCATCGGTGACGTGGTGCAGCAGATCGTGCAGATCACCGACAAGGTGACGCTGAACATGGACCGTTCGGTGGAAGAGGTGGATCACGTCAGCGCGGAGATCCGCGCCTCGGCGTCGCAGCTGGATGTGTTGCTGGACATCGCCGACCGCGCCCACGACTTTGCCGGCAAGCTGTCGAGCCAGGTGGCTAGCGACTCCTCGACCGTGCACCAGGTGGCGGCGTCGGTGGAGCAACTGGCGGTGCTGGGCGAGCAGAACATCGACACCGCCAACAATGTGCTACACAGCGCGCAGGCACTGGAAGTGGCGGCCGGCGATCTGGAACGGCTGACGCTGCACTACCGCAAGTGGCAGACGCCGAGCTAAGCCCTTAGCCGTCCCTGCGCTTTACCCAAATCGCCGTTTCCAGCTGGACGGCGATTTCTTCATTCTGGTTGCGCGTCGTCCACTGCAGCGTGACGATGCCGAACTGCGGCTGCTTGGCGGAGGCGCGCTGCGCCAGCACCTCGATCTCGGTTTGCAGCGTGTCGCCGGCGCGGGTTGGCCGCGGCCAGCGCATATTGTCCACCTTCATGCCGACCAGGCCGCCCGCGACCCGGCTCAGCTCGCTGGCCACCACCAGGCGCATGGTCAGGCTGGCGACATGCCAGCCGCTGGCGGCGAGGCCGTTGAACACGCTGTCCTCGGCCGCGACCTCGTCCAGATGGAAAAACTGCGGGTCGAAGCTGCCGGCGAAGTCGCGGATCTCGTCCAGCGTCAGGGTGTGGCTGGCGGTGTGGAAGCGTCGGCCGGGGGTGAGGTCTTCGAAGTGCAGCATGGTGTCAGATCCGTAGTGCGTTGATCAGGTCGTTTTCCAGCGCCAGCAGCAGCTTGTCGTCGTGGTCGGACGGCAGCGACAGCAGGAAGGAGTCCTCCACCCGGCCGCCCAGCGTCATGATCTTGGCGGCGTCGACGTTGACGTGATAGTCGGACAGCACCTTGGCGATCTTGGCCAGCAGGCCGGGGCGGTCGCCGCTGACGATGGACAGCACGTAGTGGCGCTGCTTGTCGTCGGCGCGGATCAGCACCTGCGGCTGGATCGGGAAGTGCTTCAGGTGACGGCTGAGGCGGCCGGGCGGCGGCATGCGGATCGGGTCCTGACGCTGCAGGTTGGCCGCCAGCTCGAACTCGATGAAGTTGATCAGGTCGCGATAGTCGCCGTCGTGGTGCTCCGGCAGGAACACGTGGAAGGTGTCCAGCGCGTAGCCGTGGCGGGTGGTGTGGATCTTGGCATCGGCGATGCTGTAGCTGGCGGCGCCGAGGAAGGCGCAGATGCGCACGAACAGGTCGGGCTGGTCGGCGGCGTAGACGATCAGCTCGATGCCTTCCTTGTCCTCCGACAGCCGCGCCCGCACGATCGGGGTTGGGGTGTCCACGCTGCGGTTCAGTACCCGCGCGTGCCAGGCGATCTCGCGCGCCTCGTGGCGCAGGAAGTAGATGCTGTCGACGTGCTGCCACAGCGCCTGCTCGGCGCCGTCCGGCACCGCGTTCAGGCGCAGGATGGCCTGCGCCGCCTTCTTGCGCTCGGCCAGCTCCAGATCGAGATCGACCTCGCCGCCTTGCTGCAGCTTGCGCCGCGTGGCCTGGAACAGGTCTTCCAGCAGCTTGGCCTTCCACGCGTTCCACACCTTGGGGCTGGTGCCGCGGATGTCGGCGACGGTCAGGATGTACAGCGCCACCAGATGGCGCAGGTCGCCAACGTTGGCCGCAAACTCCTGCACCACCTGCGGGTCGTAGATGTCCTGCTTCTGCGCCACGCTGGACATGGTCAGGTGCTGCGCCACCAGCCATTCCGCGAGGTCGGTGTCGGCGGCGGACATGCCGTGCGCCTCACAGAACTGGCGGATGTCGGCCATGCCCAGTTGCGAGTGGTCGCCGCCGCGGCCCTTGGCGATGTCGTGGAACAGGCCGGCGATGTACAGCACTTCCGGGCGCTCGAACTCGTCGATCAGGCGGCTGAGCAGCGGGTATTCGTGGTTGAACGCCGGCACCGCGAAGCGGCGCAGGTTGCGCACCACCATCAGGATGTGTTCGTCGACGGTGTAGACGTGGAACAGGTCGTGCTGCATCTGGCCGATGATCTTGCCGAAGGCCGGCAGGTACTTGCCCAGCACGCCGTACAGGTTCATGCGGCGCAGGGTGCGGGTCAGGCCGACCGGCTCCTTGAAGAACTGCATGAACAGCGCGCGGTTGTGCGGGTCGCGGCGGAAGCGCTCGTTGATCTGGCGGCGCGCGTGCCACAGCGCACGCAGGGTGCGCGGCGCCATGCCGCGCAGGCCGTGGCGCTGGATGTGCAGGAAGGCGCTGAGGATGGTCGACGGCTGCTTCTCGAAGATGTCCGGATCGCGGATGCCGAGCATGCAGTTGACGCTGTAGAAGTGCTCGTCGAGGTCCTGGGTCAGCCGCGGCACGGTGCAGACGTAGCGCGCGCGCAGGTTGGGTAGCAGGATGCCGTTGAGCTGGCTGACGTTCTTCGACGCCTTGTAGAAGGTCTGCATCAGCTGTTCGCTGGCGCGGCGGGCGTCGTCGTCGCTGAGGCCGGACATGGTGGCGACGGTGTTCTGCAGGTCGAAGATCAGCCGGTCTTCGCGGCGTTTGGCGGCCAGGTGCAGGTCGATGCGGATGCGTTCCAGCTGGCGTTCGCTGTACTTGATCAGCCGCGCCTCGGAGGCGGTGAGGATGTCGTTGCTGATCAGGCTGTCCCAGGTCTGGCCGACGCCGATGGCCTTGCTGATCCACAGGATGGTGTGCAGGTCGCGCAGGCCGCCCGGGCTTTCCTTGATGTTCGGCTCCAGGTTGCTGCCAAGGCCGTAGTGCTTGCTGTGACGTTGCTGCTGCTCCAGCAGCTTGCCCTCCAGGAAGGGCAGCGGGTCACGGTTGCGCTCGACCGCGCTGTTGAGCTGGTGGAACAGGGTGATGTTGCCGGCCAGCATGCGGTTTTCCAGCAGCGTGGTGGCGACGGTGATGTCCTTGGCCGCTTCCTGCAGGCATTCGTCTATGGTGCGCACGCTGTGGCCGACATCGAGGCCGATGTCCCACATCGCGCCGATGAAGTCCTCCACGAAGCTGCTGAGGCTGTCGCAGGTGGCCGAGGGCAGTAGCAGCAGCAGGTCGATGTCGGAGTGCGGAAACAGCTGGCCGCGGCCGTAGCCGCCCACCGCCACCAGCGCCGCGCGCTGCCCCAGTCCCAGTACGTCCCAAGCGGAGCGGATCACGCCGTCGACCAGCGCGCTGTGTGCCTGCAGATAGGCGCGGCCGTTGCGGTCGGCGGTATAGCGTGCGGCCAAGGTGGCGCGGCCGTCCTGCAGGGTCTTGCGCCAGCGCTGGCAGAGCTGCTGTTGTGCGGTTGCCGTCATCGTTTTTCCAGTCGGAGTATGGCCCAGCCTCCCGCGATCAGGAACAGCGTGGTGGGGATGGTGGCCGAAAGCAGCGGGTTCCAGTCGTACAGCAGGCCGAGATGGCCGAACAGCCGGTTACAGAAGTGGAAGGCGATGCCGAGGCTGATGCCGGTGAACAGCTTGACGCCGAGGTCGTTCTGGCGCCGCTGGGCCGGGGTGAACGCCAGCGCCACCAGCGCCATCGAGATACAGGCCAGCGGGTAGAACAGCTTGCTCCACAGCGCGATCTCGTAGCGCTGCGTTTTCTGGTGGTTGTTCTGCAGGTGCTCGATATAGGTCAGCAGGTCCAGCGCCGACATCTGTTCCGGCACCACCAGCAGCACCGACAGGATGTCCGGCTGCAGTACCGACTGCCATTGGCGACCGGGCTGGCGCGAGGTGCTGACGTGGTCGGCGTGCAGCGTGGACGAGCGCACGCCTTCCAGCTGCCAGTTGCCTTCGCCCCGGTAGGTGGCGCGCTCGGCGAACTCGCTGCGGATCAGCCGGTACTCGTCGTCGTAGCTGTAGATGCGGATGCCGAGCAGGGTGTTGTCCGGCAGCATCTCGCGCACGTTGATCATGTTGTTGTCGTCCTTCACCCACAGCCCGGAGCGGAACTCCTGTGCGATCAGCGAACGCGTCGACTGCAGTTTCAGCCGTTCGGCCATCTGCTCCGACTGTGGCGAGATGAACTCGCCCAGCGCCAGTGCCGACAGCGCCATGATCAGGCCGAAGATCAGCTTGAAGCGGGCGATCTGCCCCAGCGAGACGCCGAAGGTGCGGATGGCGGTGTACTCGGCACTGCCGGACAGCTGCGACATCGCCACCAGCGCGCCGATCAGCACTGCCAGCGGCATCAGCTCGTAGGCGTGGCCAGGGATCTGCAGCGCGACGTAGGCCAGCATGGTGCCGGTCTGGTAGCTGCCTTTGCCGAGGTCAGGCACTTCGCGGATGATGTCGAAAAAGCCGTACAGGCCCAGCAGGCAGGCGAGGGTGAACAGGGTCGCGCCGAAAAAGCGCGCCATCATGTAGTTGCGTACGGTCTTCATTTACGGGGTCTTTCGCAGCCAGCCGCGCAGCACCGGCAGCAGCGAGCCGGCAGGACGGTTGCGGTAGTGAAGCAAGGCCAGTGCCAGCAGCAGGATCAGCAGGTGCGCCGGCAGGATTGCCAGCGCGCTCGGCAGCTTGTCGCTGGCAATCCAGTTGCGCAGCAGCCAGAGCAGGTTCTGGTAGGCAAGATAGGCGCCCAGCGCGAACACCAGATTGTAGGCGTGGCCGGAGCGCGGGTTGTAGTAGCTCAGCGGCAGCGCCAGCAGCGCCAGCAGCAGCGCGCACAGCGGCAGCGACAGGCGCCAGGCCAGCTCGGCGCGGTCTTTCGGGTCGTCGCTGCCGAACAGCTGCAAGGTTGGCCGCGTGCTGCTGTCCATCTGCGGCGCCGCGGTGCGGATATTGTCACTGATCTTGATGCGGTAGCTGTCGAACTCCACCACCTCGAAGGCGCCGCTGCCCGGCTCGCCGACATAGCGGCGGCCGTTGAGCAGGGTCAGCGTCCGGTTGCCGAATTCGTCCCGGCCTAGCTGGCCTTCCTTGGCGAAGACCGACGACACCTCGCCATCGGCGATGTTCTGCACGAACACGTTGCGGGTGGCGCCGGTGGCGACGGAGTAGCTCTCGATGAAGTAGACGCGGTCATTGCTGCGCGACTCCTTGAACACGCCCGGCGCCAGCGCGGTCATCTCCTCGCGCTGCTTCAGTATCTCGGCGTACTCGCGGCTGCGCTGCTGCGCCCACGGCTCGACCACCAGCGTGCCGACGGCCACCAGCAGGCTCAGCGGCAGCGCGTAGCGCATCACCGGGCCGACCCAGTCGGACAGCGACTTGCCGCTGGCCAGCCATACCGCCATCTCGTGCTCGCGCCACATGCGGGTGAACACCACCATTACGCTGACGAACACGGTCAGGATCATCAGTACCGGAAAGAAGCCCAGCGTCCAGAAGCCGATCAGCGCCGCCACCGCCTCGTTGGCGATGCGCCCTTGCGCCGCGCGGCCGAGCAGGTTGATGGATTGGGTGGTCAGCAAAATCGCCAACAAAATGAAAAAAACGCCGATACTGGTATAAGTCAGTTCGCGCGTGAGGCTTTTCTTAAAAAGCATAAAAGCGGGCCTGTTTTTGACAATGCGTCAAAAGGGTAGTGATAATTAGAAATATTAGCCGAAGAGGCTTTCGGTCAAAAATCAAGGTGGGCCGGTTGATTCAAGCCAAGCCAAAAGCTTGACGGGATGCGCCTTGATGATCCCAACACACATTGGAGAGCTATCAATGGAGTTTAACATTAAAAGCGGAAGCCCGGAAAAACAGCGCGTCGCCTGCGTTGTGGTCGGTGTCTACGAAACCCGCAAGCTGTCCTTTGCCGCCGATCTGCTCGACCGCATTTCCAACGGCTTCCTGACCGATGTCCTCAAGCGTGGCGACATGGACGGCAAGCTTGGCTCCACCCTGGTGCTGCACTCGGTGCCGCACACGCTGTGCGACCGCGTGATGCTGGTCGGTCTCGGCAAGGAGCGCGACTTCCGCGCCAAGGAATACCGCGAGGCGATCCGTGCCTCGGTCAAGGCGCTGGCCTCGACCCAGGCCAACGAGATCGTCAGCTATCTGTCCGAATTGCACGTCAAAAAGCACGATGTGGAGTGGATGGTGGAGCAAGCTACCGTCGCCACCGTCGACGCCTTCTACCGTTTCGACCAGTTCAAGTCCAAGCAGGACGAGGCGCGCGAGCCGCGCAAGTTCACCTTCGCCGTGCCGCGCCGCAGCGACCTCGCCGATGGCGAGCGCGGCCTGCAGCGCGGCCAGGCCATTGCCGCTGGCATGAAGCTGACCAAGGACCTGGCCAACACCCCGGGCAACCACTGCACGCCTAGCTATCTGGCGCAAACGGCGCAAACGTTGGCCGCAGACTTCGGCTGCGAGGTCGAGGTGCTCGGCCCGGACGAAATCGCCGCCCTGAAAATGGACTCCTTCCTCGCCGTGGCGCGTGGCAGCGACGAGCCGGCGCGCTTCATCGTGCTGAAGCACTTCGGCGCCCGCGACCGTGCCGAGCGGCCGGTGGTGCTGATCGGCAAGGGCATCACCTTTGATTCTGGCGGCATTTCGCTGAAGCCGGGTGAAGGCATGGACGAGATGAAGTACGACATGGGTGGTGCCGCCTCGGTGCTGGGTACCTTCCGCGCCGCTGTGGAGATGAAGCTGCCGCTCAACATCGTGGCGCTGATCCCGACCTGCGAGAACATGCCGTCCGGTCGAGCGCTGAAACCGGGCGACATCGTGCGCTCGATGTCCGGGCAGACCATCGAGGTGCTCAACACCGACGCCGAAGGCCGCCTAATCCTGTGCGACGCGCTGACCTATGCCGAGCGCCTGAACCCGGCGACGGTGGTGGACGTGGCGACGCTGACCGGCGCCTGCGTGGTGGCGCTGGGCAATATCGCCACCGGCCTGTTCAGCAACCAGGACGGTCTGGCCAAGGAGCTGATCGCCGCCGGCGAGGAAGTCGGCGACCGCGCCTGGCACATGCCGCTGTGGGATGACTACCAGGAGCTGCTGAAGAGCCCGTTTGCCGACATGGCCAATATCGGGGGCCGCGCCGGTGGCAGCATCACCGCCGCCTGCTTCCTGTCGCGCTTCGCCAAGGCTTACGACTGGGCTCACCTGGACATCGCCGGCACCGCGTGGCGCGGCGGCAAGGACAAGGGCGCCACCGGCCGCCCGGTGCCGTTGCTGGTACAGTTCCTGCAAGATCGTGCGGATATCGCCTTGGGCAATGTCGTGCGCCGTGGTCGCCCACGTCGCGAATTGTCCGAAGTGGTTGAAGATGACGCGGATTGATTTTTACACCGACGTCGCCGCCCTGTACCCGTTTGCGTGCCGGGCGGCGCGCACCGTTTACCGCAAGGGTGAGCGGATGCTGATCGTGCTGCCGGACGAGGCGGCGTTGCGCAGTTTCAGCGCGCAACTGTGGGCCTACGGCGACACCGAGTTCATCCCGCACTGTGCGGCGAGCGATGCGCTGGCGGCGGAAACGCCGGTGCTGCTGGCGACGGATTTTGCCGCAGCCGCCGAGGGGCTGGTGCTGCTCAACCTGTCGCCGGCCTTCCCCGACTCGCCGCAGCGCTTTCCGCGCATTCTGGAGGTGGTCGGCAGCGACGACGCCTCCAAGGCGACCGCCAGACAGCGCTATCGCCGTTATCTGGATAGCGGTTTCGAAATCCATCACCACAATATGAGTGATGCCCGCCATGACTGAGCCACAAGTCCCGGTGCCGGACTGGGATTCCCTGCCGGTGCTGACCGAAGTCGTCGACACCCCGGTGCCGGAGGCGGCGCTGCCGCCGCAGGCCGAGGTGCCGGTGCTGGTCGATTTTGACATTCCCGATTTTGATTTCAGCGCCGAAATGGCGCAGCTGGCCGACGCGCTGCCGGACACCGAGCTGAGCTTTCCGCCGGACCTGACGCTGGACGAGGTGCTGTCCGCGGGCGAGCAGTCGCCGGATACGGTAGTCGACGGCGATGGTGCACTGGACGCCGAGGCCCTGATCGGACGCCTGCCGTCGCTGGACCTGGATGTGCCTTTGCCGGACGACCTGGATCTGGGCGAGGTGTTGCCCGGTTTTGCCATGCCGGAGGTGGCTGCCGATGTCCCGCCGGTAGCGGTGGATGATGCTCCGTGGCCGACGGACATGGCCGCTGCTGCACTGGCTGAAATAGAGCCTGAGGCCGTACCGTCGCTGGAGGAGAGGCCGCTTGAGGCCGAAACGTTGGCCGCAGCGTCCTTGCCTGCTGAGGGGGTGCCGCCGCAGGTGGTCGTGATGCCCGGTGATGACGGGATGGCCGACGCCGGTGTGCCGGAGCCAGGTCTGGCGGACGTGGATGATGCGCCGCTGCTGGACACGGTGGAAACCGAGCTGACTGCCGCTGCTGCGGCGGCGGGACTGGCGGCGTGGCTGGATCAGGCAGCCCAGGTGGCGCCGCCCGACGCGGCACCGCAAGTTGACGTGCCGCCCGAGGTGACGACTGCGCCATGGGAAGTGCCGCTGCCGGCTGCGGAGTTGGCCGCGACCGAAGTGGACCTGGGGTCCGAGGCGGCGGAGTCGGTGCCGGAGTTGACGGCGGAATCCGAAGCGCCGCCGGTGCTTGGCGAGGTGTCGCCGGGTCTCGTGACGGGGGCAGCCGAAGCGGACACTGCCGTGGTCGAGGTGTTGCTGTCGGCGCCTGAGGAGACGGTTGCTACCGTGGCGGCTGACGTCACGGCCAGCAACGAGGTGACGGCCAGCGTTGTCGAGTGGCCGCTGGCCGAGGCGGAGGCCGATGCCGTGCCTTCGGCTGGGGATGCCACCGCGGAGGTGGCGGCGGTCACGGTTGAGCCGCCGCTGCTGTCCGACGAGGCGGCTGCGCCTCTCGCCGCCGGGGTCATGGAGCCGGCGTCGGGCGAGGTGGCGGCGGCGGATGAAGACGCCGCAGCCGGCGACGAATTTGCCTTTGATCTTGCCACCGCAGAAGGCGAGGCGCCGGCCGGCGTGGCGGCCGCCTACGTCGCGGCACTGGATGCGGCGCCAGTCGCGGCCGAAAGCGACGCGGCGGCGCACGGCTATCCGCTGGGCGAGAGCATCTCGCTGGACAGTCTGCCGACCGGGGTGCTGGGTGGCGGGCTGGGTCTGGCGGCCAGTCTGGTTGCCGAGCTGGATGCCGGTAACGCCGGTGACATGATTCCGGATCGCGAAGTGGAGCTGGCCTGGGCGCGCGATCTGGGGGCGGAGCCGCCTTTCGATCTGACGCCGCAGGATGCGACCCTGCCGGTGCATCAGGTGCTGACCGCGCCGTCTCCGGCTGCAGCGGTGCCTGAGGAGTCAGGGTTGGCCGCGACGGCGATGCAGCTGTCGGGGGTGAAGGAGGTGAGCCAGCCGCCGGCGGTGGTGGAAACCGCCGCCGCCGAGGAGGCACCGCCGCTGGACTCGGAGGCGCTGATCGATGCCTTGTACGCGCGCGTGCTGCCGCGCATGAAGGTGGAGCTGACGCTGTGGATGCAGGATGCGCTGGAGATGCAGGCCAGGCAGCTGATGTCCGGCGTCATGCAGCATCTGAAGGAAGATTTTGACATGATGCTGGCCGAGGCGCTGCGCGAGTCGCTGCGCGAGGCCATACGCGAGGCGAAAGCCGGACAGGGAGAGCAGTAATGGGGCACCGCTTGTCGCGGATTGTGACGCGTACCGGGGACGATGGTACGACCGGGCTGGGCGATGGCAGCCGTTTGTCCAAGAGCGCGCCGCGGGTGATGGCGCTGGGCGAGGTCGACGAGCTGAACTGCATCGTTGGCCTGCTGCGCTGCGAAGCCTTGCCGGCGGAGGTGGACGCCTTTCTTGCCGAGGTGCAGCACGACCTGTTCGATCTCGGTTCGGAACTGGCGGTGCCGGGCTACGAGGCGCTGCACGAGTCGCAGCTGGCGATGCTGGAACAGCAGGCCGAGCGATGGAATGCGCAGCTGCCGATGCTGAAGGAGTTCATCCTGCCGGGCGGCTGCCGTGCCGCGGCGGTGGCGCATCAGGGGCGGGCGGTGTGCCGCCGCGCCGAGCGTGGGCTGGTGCTGCTGGCCGATACGCTGCGCGGTTTGCCGCGGCAGTATCTCAACCGCTTGTCGGACGTGCTGTTCATCCTGGCGCGCTACCTGAACCAGCAGGCGCAGGTGGCCGATGTGTTGTGGCAGCCGCGCCGCAAGGACTGAAACCGGCTGTTGCCAGCGGGCGGCCGTGACGGCCGCTTTTTTATTTGATGGAGAAGGAATGAAAGTACAGGCGCAACATCTGCGGGCATTGACGACCCTGTTTTCCGGTGCCACGCCGGCACGCAAGATTGCGGCCGGCGTGCTGTTGCTGGGGGCGCTGGCGGGCGCGATCTGGCCGGGTAGCGCTTCGCGCGCTGACGCCGGGCAGATCGAGGGCGTGGTGGTGGGCGTCGCCGATGGCGATACCATCACCGTGCTGGACGACAGCCGGCAGCAGCACAAGGTGCGCTTTGCCTTCATCGACGCTCCTGAAAAGGCGCAGCCGTTCGGGACCAAGGCCAAGCAGGTGCTGTCCGACAAGCTGTACCGCCAGCAGGTGCGGGTCGAGGTGCTGGAACAGGACCGTTACGGCCGCAACGTTGGCCGCATCTGGCTTGGCGACGAGGATGTCAATCTCGGCCAGTTGCGTGCCGGCTATGCCTGGCACTACCAGCAGTACGCGCGCAAGGGGCAGTCGGCGCAGGAGTTCAGCCGCTATGAGCAGGCGCAACAGGCCGCGCAGCAGCAGCGACAGGGCTTGTGGCACGATGCCGAACCGGTGCCGCCGTGGGATTTCCGGCGCCGGCAGCGTGGTCAGTAGTGTTCAGCCGGCCGGTGCTTGCCACAGGTTGGCCGCCTCGTGCGTGATCTGGGCGCAGCTGAGGCCGTTGTTGGCGTGTTCGCGCAGCAGGCTGTAGTCGCCGTGGCGGTGGTGGGCGCGCAGCGCCAGTCGCTCCAGGCACTCCCGCGCATGCGGGTCGGCGGCGTAGGGCTGTAGTTGCTGCAGCAGCTCGAGGATGGCCTCGCTAAGCGCGATGCGCTTGCCGCTGCGCACGTCGTGGATGTCGGCGGACAGGCCGAAGCGGGCGGCCTGGAAGCGATTGAAATCGTAGACGCAGTACAGCGCGGCGCGGCCGGGTTGCGGTGGCCGTTCGTTCAGCAGGTAGCACGCCAGTGTCTGCACCAGTGCCGCCAGTGCCACACTGTGCGGGATGTCCAGCGGGGTGTCGAAAATGCGGACCTCGACGGTGCCGTACTCCGGCTTGGGGCGGATGTCCCAGTACAGGTCTTTCAGGCTGCCGATGATGCCGGCGTGTTCCAGTTCTGCCGCGTGCCCCTGGAATTCCTGCCAGTTGCGCACGAATTGCGGCAGGTGGCCACTGTTGGGAAAGGCGCTGACCACATTGCTGCGTGCCGAGGCAAAGCCGCTGTCTTCGTTCTGGATGTAGGGAGAGGAGGCGGACAGTGCCAGGAAATGCGGAATGTAGTAGCTCAGCGCATGCGTCAGCCAGATCGCGGCATCGCCATCCGGGCAGCCGACATGCACGTGCTGGCCGAAAACGGTGAATTGCCGCGCCAGATAGCCGTAGTGTTCGGCGAAGTGCCGGTAGCGCGGAAAGTCGGAAATCTGGCGTTCGCGCCAGTCCTGGAACGGGTGGGTGCCGCCACCGCAGGGGCGTACTCCTAGCGGGGCTGCCGCGGCGCACAATTGCGCGCCCAGTTGCAGCATCTCGGCTTCCAGCGTGGCGCTGCTGTCGTGGATGCCGCTATTGAGTTCCAGCATCGAACAGGTGACTTCCTGTTTGAAGTGCCTGGCCGTTGTACTTTGGTGTAGCGTATGCAATATTTCGTCGGCGCGTGGCGCAAGGTCGAGCGTTTGTTTGTCGACCAGCTGGATTTCCAGCTCCATGCCCAGTGTGGCGGCAGTGCTGGGTTGGTATTCTGTGCTCAGCATGCGGTTCTCCTTCACTTAATTTTATTTTGCACAAAAACAAATGTCCTGTTCCAGTGAGCCGCCAGCGGCCGACAAAGTTCCCGTGATGGCGTTGGATGTCCTGCAGCGCTTTCGCGTCGTTTTCCGCTCCGCGCAGCAGCACTCCGCCAATATCGAGGCACAGCTGGGGGTGTCCGGCGCCCAGGCCTGGGTGCTGGCCGAATTGCACGAGGCGGGGCCGTTGCGGGCCGGGGAGTTGGCCGCGCGGCTGGCGATCAAGCCGGCCACGCTCAGCAATATGCTGAGCCGGCTGGTCAGCGCCGGGCTGGTGACGCGGGTGCGTAGCGAACAGGATTTGCGCGTGGTGCAGGTGGCATTGAGCGAGCAGGGGGCGGCGCTGATAGGCAAGGTGGCGGTGGCGCCGCGTGGCTGGTTGCCGGAAGCGCTGGCGCGCCTCAGTGGCGAGCAGCTGCAGCAGCTGGCTGGCGGGCTGGATGAGTTGCTGGCGGTGATGGGCGTGTCGGACCGGCAGGCGGCGAACAAGCCGTTGCCGTTTACCGAGTAAGATGGGCTGCCCTGCGCCTCGGTGGTGCAGGGCGTTTTTACGGATGCGTGCTGTTGTCGGCAGGAAAAACAAAAACCCATTCATGCGTGCATGAATGGGTTTTGTCTGGTTGGCGGAGCGGACGGGACTCGAACCCGCGACCCCCGGCGTGACAGGCCGGTATTCTAACCAACTGAACTACCGCTCCAACCTTGGTGGGCGTTGACGGAGTCGAACCGCCGACATTCTGCTTGTAAGGCAGACGCTCTACCAACTGAGCTAAACGCCCGAAACTTGTTCGGTAACACTAAATTGTATGTTGGCGGAGCGGACGGGACTCGAACCCGCGACCCCCGGCGTGACAGGCCGGTATTCTAACCAACTGAACTACCGCTCCAACCTTGGTGGGCGTTGACGGAGTCGAACCGCCGACATTCTGCTTGTAAGGCAGACGCTCTACCAACTGAGCTAAACGCCCGAAACTTGTTCGGTAAACCTAAATTGTATGTTGGCGGAGCGGACGGGACTCGAACCCGCGACCCCCGGCGTGACAGGCCGGTATTCTAACCAACTGAACTACCGCTCCAACCTTGGTGGGCGTTGACGGAGTCGAACCGCCGACATTCTGCTTGTAAGGCAGACGCTCTACCAACTGAGCTAAACGCCCGAAATCTTGTCTGCTGCGACGCTGTGTTTGCTGCGTCGTTCAGCGAGGAGGCGAATTAAAACACAGCTTGGGCGGGGCTGCAAGAGGGTGTCTGCAAAATTTGAATGAATAGCCGTTTTTACATATCTAAGGACACCCGCATTTTGTCGGACAGGGTGTGCTCATCGCTTCGGCCTCATGCTATCATTGCCGGATTACCCCGAATCGGAAATGTATCAATGAAGCCGACCTTTCTCGATTTTGAGCAGCCGATTGCCGAGCTCGAGAACAAGATAGAAGAACTCCGTTTTGTTCAGGATGACTCCGTGCTGGATATCTCGGAAGAGATCTCCCGCCTGCAGAAGAAAAGCCAAGAGCTCACCAAGACGCTCTATAGCAAGTTGACACCTTCCCAGATCGCCATTGTTGCGCGTCATCCACAGCGTCCTTATACGCTGGACTACGTCGACGGTCTGTTTACCGACTTCCAGGAAATGCGCGGCGACCGCGCGTTTGCTGATGATCCGGCCATCGTTGGCGGCCTGGCCCGCTTCAACGGCCAGCCGGTGATGGTGATCGGTCACCAGAAGGGCCGCGACACCAAGGAAAAGATCGCCCGCAACTTCGGCATGCCGCGTCCGGAAGGCTATCGCAAGGCACTGCGCCTGATGCGTACCGCCGAGAAGTTCGGCCTGCCGGTGATGACCTTTGTCGACACCCCGGGTGCCTATCCCGGCATCGGCGCCGAAGAGCGCGGCCAGTCCGAGGCTATCGGCCGCAACCTGTACGAGATGGCGCGCCTGAAGGTGCCGGTCATCGTCACCGTGATCGGTGAGGGCGGCTCCGGCGGTGCGCTGGCGATTGCGGTCGGCGACTACGTCAACATGCTGCAGTACTCCACCTATTCGGTGATCTCGCCGGAAGGCTGCGCCTCCATCCTGTGGAAGACCGCAGAGCGCGCCGGCGATGCCGCCGAAGCGCTGGGCATTACCGCGCCGCGCCTGAAGACGCTGGGCCTGATCGACCGCGTGGTGAACGAGCCATTGGGCGGCGCCCACCGCGATCACGCCGCGATGATGTCGTCGCTGAAGCGCGTGCTGCAGGAGCAGCTGAAGGAAGCCGGCACCCGTGGCCTGGACGAATTGCTGAAAACCCGCTTTGACAGACTGATGAGCTATGGCCGCTTCAAGGAAGACGCCGCCTGACCTGCTCGACACGCTGATCCAACACTGGCCGGACGCTTTGTCCGGCCAGTGTCGTTTGGAGCTGGCGTTGTCGGGCGGCATGGATTCGGTGGTACTGCTGGATTTGCTGTGTCGCTGGCGTGACGAGCGCGGCGGGCCGGCGTTTTCGGCGCTGCACGTGCATCACGGCCTCAGTGCGCAGGCCGACGACTGGGTGCGCGCCTGCGAGGACTGGTGCCGTGCGCGCCGGGTGCCGCTGCGGGTGGTGCGGGTGGCGGTGCAGGCCGGTGGCGGCGACAGCCTGGAGGCCGAGGCGCGCAAGGTGCGCTATCAGGCCTTTGCCGAAGGGGGCGCCGAGGTGATCGCGCTCGCGCATCACGCCGATGACCAGAGCGAAACGGTGCTGCTGCAGGTGCTGCGCGGCGGCGGGCCGCGGGCGCTGGCGGCGATGCCGCTGTTGCGCGAGCACCAGGGCCAGCAATTGTGGCGCCCCCTGCTCAAGGTTGGCCGCAGCGCGCTGGCGACCTATGCCGCGGCGCGCCAGTTGCAGTGGGTGGAGGACGACAGCAATGCCGATACCGATCACTTCCTGCGCAATTTCCTGCGCCACGAGGTAATGGGCCGGCTGCGCCAGCGCGCGCCGGCGCTGGACAAGCAGCTGGCGCGACTGGCACAGCGCATGGCCGACGCCGCCGAGATGGTCGACGCCCTGGCGGCGATGGACCTGGCGCAGGTGCAGCGTGGCCGTGAGCTGGAGGTACCGGCGCTGCTGGCGCTGCCGGACGCGCGCCAGCGCCACGTGGTGCTGGCGTGGCTGACGCAGCTGGGCCTGTCGTTGCCGAGTCCGGAGTCGCTGTACAGCTGGCTGGCGCAGGTGCGCAGCGCCGCGGCCGCCACGCAGCCCCTGCTGGAGTACCAGTCGCTGGTGCTGCTGCGCTACCGGCAGCGGCTGCTGGCCTTGCCGCGGGTGGCGCCGCAGCCGTGGCCGCCGTGCTGCGTCGTCGGCGAGACGCTGCGCTTGCCGCACGGCGAATTGTCCTGGCGCCGCGCGCCGGGCGGCCTGCCGGACGACTGGCAGGGCCGCTTGCTGGACGTGCTGCCGCGTTCCGGCGGCGAGAAGCTGCCGCTCAAGGTTGGCCGCAAGCCGGTGAAGACGGTGTTCCAGGAGGCCGGCGTGCCGCCGCAGCTGCGGCTGGACTGGCCGTTGCTGGAAGACGACGCCGGCGAGCTGCTGGCGGTGCCGTCACTGGGGGTGTCGGTGCTGCACGCGGCGGCCGGCGAGGGCTGGTGGCCGCAGTGGCAGCCGCTGGCGATCGTCAGCCGGCCGGCGGGCGACTGAACACTTCCGCCACATGACACAGCGCCAGCAGCGATGCTGGCGCTGTTGTTTTGTCAGCCGGCGTCGCGCAGGTTTTTCGGGCCGAAGGCGCCCGGCAGCAGCTGCGACAGCGTGGTGTCGATGACGTCCGGGCCGTTGCAGATAGCGCGTACCGCCATGTCGGGGCCGAACTCGTTCAGCACCTGGCGGCAGGCGCCGCAGGGCGGGGTCGGCACGTCGGTGGGGGTGTAGATGCACACTGCCAGCACCTCTTCCATGCCAGCGGCGCGGGCGCTGAAGATGGCGGTGCGCTCGGCGCAGTTGGTCAGGCCGAAGGAGGCATTCTCCACATTGCAGCCACGCACGACCCTGCCGTCGGAGGTCAGGATCGCCGCGCCCACGGCAAAGCGGCTGTACGGCACATAGGCGTGGCGCGCGGCGGCACGGGCTTCGCGGGCCAGGGTGTCCCAGTCGATGGAGTCGGTCATCGGACTATCCTTTGTTGAGGGGGAGGTGATCGTCCTCTTGCCGCCGGCGCTTGTCAATGCGCGGCCAACGTTGGCCGCAGGCCGGGGAGATCAGGGGCGGGCGCGGGCCGTGCGGCAGGCAAGAAAAACCCTGCCGGGACGATGGGGGAGTCCGGGCAGGGTGTGCCAACACGCGGGTAGGGTGCGGCGATCAATCGCGCCAGTCGCGGCGGTGGTCGTGGTCATGGCCGCGGTCATGGTAGTGGCGATGATGCTTGAACTTGTGATGCTTGAACTTGTAGTAGCGGGCAGGGCGGTAGTCGCGCTCGTACACGTAGACCGGCTGGGCGACCGGGCGCACGACGACGCGCTCTCGGGTCGGTTGGGTCAGGATCACGCCGGTAGCGGCGCCGATGGCCCCGCCGACTATGGCGCCGTCGCGCCCGCCGACCGACTGGCCGATGGCGGCACCGGCTGCGCCACCGACGGCACCACCGATAACATGGTCAAGATCACCGGCATGAGCGGTGGCGGCACCAGTTGCCAGCACAATGGCCAGACCGGTCATGATGAGTGATTTGCGCATGGTGGTTCTCCTTGTTGCATTACGTGATTGCAGTGTAAGCAGCGGCAGAAAACCGTGGTCGGCGGTTTTGTATCGACTATGTGACGCTTTGTGACAGGGCGCCAAAAGACGTGCGGCCAACCTTTCATGTAAAAGGTTGGCCGCAGCCTGCCGCCGGATTCCGCGCCGGCGGCGTGTTATGTCCCTGGGCATGGCCCTTGGTCGCTGATGCCAGTTGTCGCCGTGCGACGGGTCTTGTCCGTCCTAGGGCGCTTGCCGCCGGGTGGGCGGCCTGTCTGCAGTGCCGGCAGCGGGTGTTACCGGCGTCTCTGGCGGCTTGTGGCGGCCAGGCTGCACTGGTTTGAACCATGACCAAACTGTAACCCGCGCCCGGCGGAACAGGCTTCCGAAAGCACCATCACAAACCGCTATCTTGCGCAGGATATTTTTGCTATTTTCATTTTCCGGAAGAATGTTTCTCAAGGATTAAAATGTCGGAAAACAATCGTGCCATCAGTGCGCAAGACCGGAAGATTCTGCACGAGCTGCAGAAGAATGCCCGCCTCAGCAATGCCGAGCTGGCCGAGCGCGTCGGCATGTCGCCGTCTGCGTGCTGGAACCACACCCGGCAGCTGGAAAACGACGGCTACATCCAGGGCTACGTCGCGCTGATCAACCAGCAGAAGATGGGCTTGCCGGACACGGTGATGATCGAGGTCACCCTCAACGCGCACGAGGAGGGTACGCTGGCGCGCTTCGGCGAGGAGCTGGCGGCGCTGCCGGAAGTGCTGGAGGCGCACCTGGTGTCCGGCGAGTACGACTACCTGATCAAGGTCGCCGTCGACGGCACCGCCGGTTACGAACGCTTCCTGCGCGAGAAGCTGTACAAGATTTCCGGCATCCGCCACAGCCGTTCGCACTTCACCCTGCGCTGCATGAAGAGCGTGCCGTCGGTACAGGTGTGAGCGCCGCGGCCAACCTTGGCGCGAACCGGCATCGGCCGGCGCTGGAGTCCGCGCCGCGGTTCTGCTTGAATAGCGCCTTTGTGCCTGGCCGGTATTGCCGCGCCGGCTTTTGCATCACCCCATCACGGAGCAAGCACATGATCGTCAGAGTGGACGGGCAGCACCTCGGCCCCCAGATCGACTACCCCAACCCGCAACGACTGGTGCGCGGCAACCCGCAGCGGCGCACCTGGCCTGCCTACGAAAGCGGCGACGGCGTGTGCGCCGTCGGCATCTGGGCCTGCGAGAGCGGCGCCTGGCGCATCGCCTTTGCCGACAACAAGGAAGAGTTCTTCTGCATCCGCCACGGGCGGGTGCAGCTGATCGACGAAAACGGCCACGCCGAAGCCTTCGGCCCCGGCGAGGCCGCGGTGATCCCGGCCGGATTCCGCGGCGTGTTCGAGGTGCTGGAAGCGGTGGAAAAGTATTACGTGATCGTGACGCGGCAAGGCTGAGAGCCTGTTCACGATCTGCTGCGCTTCGTGAAACGTTACGCGGTGAGTACGCCTTCGGCATGCGGGTCTATGCCCAGCTAAACGCCGCTTCCTCAGCCGGTTTCGCCTTGTCTCGCGTTAGCGCGCGAGACCGTGAACACGCTCTGAGTGCGCGGCCAGGCTTGGCCGCAGGCGTTCAGCTCAGGCTGACGATGGTATTGCGCCCGGTCAGCCGCGCCTTGGCCAGTGCCGCCTCCAGCCGGATCTGCAGCTGGCGGGCGTTCTGGTCGCTTTCGTGCCAGGTGCTGAGGCCGATGCAGGTGCTGGTCTCGCAATTGGCGCCATCCGGCCAGAAGGTAAAGCTGCCCAGCCGCTGCTGCAGCCGCTTGGCGACCTTGACCGCATCCAGCAGCGTGGTCTGGCGCAGCAGCACCACCAGCGAGCCGTTCTCGTGGCGGCCGACCAGGTCGCCGTCGCGGCTGCTCTGCACGCACAGATAGCTCACCATGCGGCGGAAATGGGCGCGGTTGTAGGCGCCCAGCGGCTCGCGGTTGCGGATCGGTACCACCTCGGCGTGCACCTGCAGCGCCGCCAGCGGATTGTGATAACGGCGCGCGTGGCCGACCTCGATGCCGGCGCGCTCCAGCAGCTGGCCGGCGGACAGCACGCCGCTGATGTAGTCGTCCGGATCTTCCGCCATGCCCTCGTCGCTGGCCGGCATCAGCTGCCGCACCCGCTCGAACAGCTCGTCCTTCCGCTTCAGCAGCTCGTTCATCAGCAGCTGCTGGCTGTGATCGGAAAAGGTGAAGATCAGCGTCGGGTACGACCACGCCACCACCCGCGCCGACAGCAGCACCGGGAAGCAGCGGCCGCGCGCCGAACACAGCTCACCTTCGAGGTTGTAGACCAGATCCTGGCGCTGGATGTCGCGCAGGATGTCGTCCAGCAGCGGCTTGCTGACGAAGCGCGCCAGCGGCTGGCCCAGCAGCTCCGGCAGCGGCAGCCCGAGCTGGATCGACGCCAGCTGGTTGGCGGCCATCACCGTCATGTCGGCGCTGTCCGCCATGATGAAGGCACCCTGCAAGGTGTCGATCATGTACTGGAAATTCAGCTCGTCCGGCATAGACCTCTCCCCGTGCCATCGCCTGCCTGCCGGCCACACGCGGGCTGTACCCCATAGAATGGCCGGCTGATTCTTAACATTAGTACATGGGGTGCGACGTGGCGCACCGCTTGCCGCGCGGCGACGTGATATTACGCAGGCATGGCGCGGCGAGCCGGGGAGAGCCGGCAGGGGGGGTAATGGCACTGCGGCCAACGTTGGCCGCAGGCATGTCGGGTTACGCTGCGCGAACCCGACCTACGGTCTGGTAACCAAGGTTGCTCTCAGTTAGGTGCCAGTCGGCAGCCAGCATGGAATCGTCGTGACCATTCCCGTTGGCACAAGCCGTGGAAAATGTCGCCAGCCCGGAAACAAGCCGCCCTCTTTTGAGCGCAGCGTATGGGCGGCGCCGGGATGGTGACGGTTTCCACGGGAATTCTTGCGCCTTCGGGAAGAGCGGGGATTGGAAAGGGGGATGCGGCATCCCCCTTCCTCGTCTGCCGGGCGAAACCGGCAAGGTAAATCATCTTCCGCGCAGCGGAATCAGCAGAAAAAACAAAGGTTGGCCGCAAAACCGTGACGGCTTGCGGCCAACCTTGCTTATTCAATCGCGGTAAACGTTGGGTTTCGCAGGCTCAACCCAACCTACCGTGCTTGAATTTCCCATGTATTTAAGGATTGACAGACGAATTCCCGAAGTCGCTCATTAGCTTACTTTCTATAGATTCTTCCGAGAGTTCTTCTCTCACATAGGTGTAGCGGTCACTTCCATTCAAAGGGCCAAATACCAAGGGTGCCGAGGAAGATACGTCGGTTGTTATTAAAACGGTAAATGAGGATAAGTTGCCGAATCGGACCGTCTCATGAAGGGTTCCTGCCTGAACATAATACGAGGATCCTGAGGGAAAAATTGACCTAGTATTCTCTATCAGTCTTTGCGTAGAACAGGTCTTTCTGAGGATAGACCGATTTGCTTCGTAGCTAGCTTGGTAGACGGCGTACTCTGCACCTGCCGTCGAAGCTTCGTACTCAATGTTTTCTACCGCTCCCGCAAGCACCCAACTTTTAAAATTGAAAAGATGGTCGTGAATCTGACAATCAAGTGACTGCTGAGCGCCGCCAGTTGTTGGCCAATAATGCAAGCGAAGTTTGCGCGCACCCTCATTTAAAAGCGTGCAAGCGATGAAGCCGAGGGGATGTAGTTTGAATGCGGAATGTAGTTCGCTACGAATGACCAATAATTCATGAAGACTAATGTGGCCTTTCTCAAGAGACTCTTCGATTTTTTCAATTGATGGGGTCATGTGTGTTAGTACGGATCGCTGGGAGTATTGATGAGGGATAAAAGTCTGGTGACATTCAAGTCTTCAAGCTTGTTTTCTTCAAATATCTCTGCGCATTTGATTGCTTCTCGCAGCTTAGCTTCATCTACAGACTCTCCAAACTCTAACTTTCCGCAGCATGTCATCTCTTTAGACTGACGCTCCGTAAGTCTCACATCGTCCTTGTAGGAATCGTAAAAATATGTTCCTGCATCTGCGCGCAGCGCAGATGCTTCTTTGTCTTCCTTTGTGACGATTACGCATTGATCCGATATGTCTAGGCGAAATGCGGAAAAGTGATCGACAAAGAAGACTCGAATACGAAGAAGTGGTTCAGAAAACTGAAACTTTAGCGCCGCTACCGCCGTTGCAACGATTTCTTCTTGCACGACTTGGCGACTCCATGGCGTACCAGAGTTGGCAGACTTTAGGCTCCTCCGATAGGTGGCATAAGCCGCGCAAAGCGCCTCGTTTTTGGGGTTGAGTATACAAATCGAGATGTCCCGCCCAATGCCTTGTATTCGAGCGGCGTCAGCTAGCTTGGGAAGGGTTGTCGCGCGGGTGTAGCGGCCGCATGTGCCTTTGTAGATCCAAACACGTGTATCAGTTGCTACGCTTTTTAATAGAGGGTTGATTTGCTTTGGAGCGATGACTTCGATTTCTGATCGCTTGACAATGGCGGGCGTTAACCAGAAAACAAAGCCTCCAAGAAAGACTGCAAGAAAAAGAGACACGACAAAGTTGTCGAGCAAAGAACCCAAGAGCGCAGATCCCGTTAGTGCTTGATCGGGAGAAAAGTGCGGCAGTACAAAAAATCGAATTACTAGAGCCAAAACGAGCAGGAGAGACACGATCCAGAAGAAGGTTCTTCGGTAGTGTTTCTTAGAAAATATTTCATCCATTCAAACAGGTCTCTGAAGCGAGGTGAACGCCTTAGAAAAGGCGCGTGTTTGGGAAAAGCCTAACGTGTGAATTAACTGGTGCGCGTCAGCGCGTCCGGTCGAATGAAATGTTAGAACTACGCTGGAGCGGAAACGGATAAGAGCATCAATGACGCGCAGCAAATTCACGCATTTTCTTTGTTGGCTTTGAGAGTTTCACTTGTGCCTTTCCAGATTTAGAACTCTTTAAGGAAGTCACATATGGGGAAACTGCATCAAAAGTTGCTTTGTCGCTGACCTCATACCAGCCAGATTTGTACTTAAGCTTTCCTTCGCTTAAAAGCTTGTCTATGTCTGGATAGTTAGAGACCCTGTCTTTTATAAGGCGGACAATTGCTTCTTTACTTAATGTCACATCATTTTCCATGCTTGGTCTCATCTAACGTGTGATATACACACCAGCGGTGTGTATATCTGATTTGTGGATGAGTATATCCACACATTGTCATGGATATTCTCGTTTATTTTCAGGAGTTTGGTGCGTCATCTGCTAGCAAAGACATATTCAGACGGGTATTCACCTCTGTCAACTTCCGCACCAGCTCCTCACTCGCCTCTGCCAGCCTTGCAATGCTGGTTTCGCGCAGCGCCGCCAAGTCTACCCCCGTGGCATTGTCCATGCCAGCCCAATGCAATAGCGTTTGACATGCATCAGGGTGGTCGAACAGCCCGTGCAGGTAGCTGCCCATGATCTGGCCGTCGGGGCTGACGGCGCCGTCGACGCTGCCGTCGTCGAGCACGAACACCGGCCGCTCACAATCCGCGCCGTGGCTGACGCCCATGTGGATTTCGTAGCCGCTCACCGCCGCGTCGGCGTTGACGAAGCGGCCTTCGCGGCGGGTGAGGGTCTTGGCGGCGGCAAGCAGGGTGTCGACGGCGAGATAGCCGAGGCCCGTGCTGCTGCCGGCTTGGCCTTCGACCCCCAGCGGGTCGTGGATGGCCTGGCCTAGCATCTGGTAGCCGCCGCAGATGCCGAGCAGCTTGCCGCCGTAGCGCAGGTGGCGCTGCAGGTATTGCGGCCAACCTTGCGCCTGCAAAAAGGCCATGTCGGCGCGGGTGTTCTTGCTGCCGGGCAGGATCACGAGGTCGGCCGGCGGCTTCGGCGCGTCGGGGCCGACGAAATGCAGGTTGACGCCGGGGTGGGCGCGCAGCGCGTCGAAGTCGGTATGGTTGCTGATGCGCGGCAGCACCGGCACCACGATGTTGAAGTCGCCTTGTTGCTGCTGCGTCTGTACCGCGTCTTCGGCGTCCAGCATCAGGCCGTGCAGGTAGGGCAGCACCGCCAGCACCGGTTTGCCGGTCTTGGCTTCCAGCCAGCCGAGGCCGCCTTGCAGCAGGCTGATGTCGCCGCGGAAGCGGTTGATGACGAAGCCGATCACGCGGTCGCGCTCGGACTGGCTCAGGCAATCCAGCGTGCCGGTGAGGTGGGCGAACACGCCGCCGCGGTCGATGTCGGCGACGAGGATCACCGGGCAGTCCACCGCCTCGGCAAAGCCCATGTTGGCGATGTCGCGCTCGCGCAGGTTGATCTCGGCCGGGCTGCCGGCGCCTTCCACCATCACCGCGTCGTACTGCTGGCACAGACGGCCGTAGGACTTCAGCACCGCCTGCATCGCGGTGGTCTTGTAGTGGTGGTAGTCGCGCGCGTTCATGTCGGCGCGCACCTGGCCGTGGATGATGACCTGCGCGCCGGTGTCGGAGCTGGGCTTGAGCAGCACCGGGTTCATGTCGCTGTGCGGCGCCACGCGCGCGGCGACGGCCTGCAGCGCCTGGGCGCGGCCGATCTCGCCGCCGTCGACGGTGACGGCGCTGTTGAGCGCCATGTTCTGCGGCTTGAACGGGGCGACGCGCAGGCCGCGGTCGGCCAGCAGCCGGCACAGCGCGGCAACGACGGTGCTCTTGCCGGCGTCGGAGGTGCAGCCCTGCACCATCAGCGTGGGGTAGGGCCAGTGCGGGTCGCTCATGCCAGCGCTCCGGCGGCGCGGTCGGCGTGCCACTGCCGGATCAGCGCCTGCAGTTGCGGCAGGCCGCGGGTGAGCAGGGTCGGGCCGGGGGCGAGGATGTCGGCGGACTTGATCTCGATGACGTGGCCGCGTGCGAAGTTGCGCACCGCCGGCACCTGCTGCCAGCCGTCACGCTCCAGCAGCGTTTCCGGGCGGAAGCGTTTGCCGCACCAGCTGCCGACGATCAGGTCCGGCGCGCGAGCGGCGACGGTCAGCGGGTCGGCGACGATGCGCTCCTTGGCGCGCACGAACGGCGCGTGCTCGGCGTAGGCGTCGCGGCCGCCGGCCAGCTCGATCAGCTCGCCGACCCAGCCGATGCCGGTGATGATCGGGTCCGGCCACTCCTCGAAGTACACCAGCGGCCGCGGCAGGCCGGCGGCGTCGTTGGCCGCGCTCTCGGCGGCGGCGGTGTCGATGGCGGCCTGCAGGCTCGCGGCCAACGTTGCGGCCTCGCGCTCCTTGCCGGTCAGGCTGCCCAGCACCCGCACCATGCGCAGCACGCCGGCGAGGTCGCGGTGGTTGAAGTGCTGCACGTCGACGCCGGCGTCGGCGACGTCCTTGACGATGTCGCTCTGCAGGCTGGAGTAGGCCACCACCAGGTCGGGCTCGACGGCGAGGATCTTCTCCAGCTTGCCGCTGGAAAAGCCACTGATCTTGGGCTTGTGCTGGCGCGCCTCGGGCGGGTAGACGGTAAAGCCGGAGATGCCGGCGATCAGGTGTTCGGCGCCGAGCAGGTACAGCGTTTCGACGGCTTCGGTGCACAGGCAGGCAATGCGTTGGTAGTGGCTCATGGCGGACTCGGGGCGGTTAGGGGTGGCGGCGGGCGAGGTCGAGCTTGGCGCACAGCTGGCGCGTGCCCTCGATCATGCGCGGGGTCGGACGGTTGAGCAGGTCGCCGTTGACCTGGTGCAGCTGGCGGTTTTGCACCGCGGCGATGCCGGGCATGCGTTGCCAGCGCCTGAGCAGGTCGTCGTTCTGGCGCATGGCGGCGGACAGGATCACCTGCGGGTTGGCGGCGATCACCGCCTCGTCGGTGACCACCGGCGCGGTGACCGGCAGGCTGGCGAAGACGTTGTTGCCGCCGCACAGCGCGATGGCGTCGCTGACGATGTGCTGGCCGTTGAGGGTGTATAGCGGCTTGTCCCACACCTGGTAGAACACGCTGAGTTTGGGCTTGCCCTGCTGCTGCCGGCGCAGCGCGGCCAGATCCTGCTCGAAGCGGCGCGCCGCCTGTTCCGCCTGCGCGCTGCTGCCCAGCAGCTGGCCGATGCGGCGCAGGTTGGACGGGATGTCGGCAAAGCGCTTCGGCTGGCTGTAGAACAGCGGGATGCCGAGCTGGCGCAGCGGCTCCAGCTGCCGCGCCGACGGGCCGTGCAGCCAGACCAAGAGCAGGTCCGGCTTGGCGGCGACGATGCGCTCCAGGTCGATGGCGCGGAAGCTGCCGGCCTTGGGCAGCGCCTTGGCCGCCGCCGGGTAGTCGCTGTTTTCATCGACGGCGATCAGGCTCGCGCCGCCGCCGGCGGCAAAGGCCAGCTCGGTGACGTGTGGCGCCAGACTGATCACGCGCTGCGCCGGTGCCGGCAGAGTGACGCGGCTGCCCTGATCGTCGATGACGCTGACCGGTGCGGCCAGTGCCGGCAGACAGGCCAGCAGCGGGAGGAGTCGTTTCATGCAGTAGTGTCCTTGTCGCGGAAACCGGCCAGCGCGGCGGCCAGCCGTTGCCAGTGGGGTTCTTCGGCCGGCAGGCCGAGGCGGAAGCGCGGCTGCGGCTCGGTAAACAGCCGGCACCAGATGTGTTGCGTCGCCAGATGCCGCTGCAACGCGGCGGCGGGCGCGTACTCGCCGCCGGCGAACAGGTCGCAGCCGGCGTGCGGCAGCGCGTTGGCTGCCAGCAGTGCGGCCAACCTGGCGCGGCGCGCGGCGAGATTGGCGCGTGCCTGCTGCTGCCAGGGCGAGTCGCGCAGCGCGGCGGTGGCGAGATGCTGCACCGCGCCGGGAATGGTCCACGGCCCCAGCTCCTCATCCAGCCGCTGCAGGATGGCGGCCTCGGCGGCGACAAAGCCCAGGCGCAGGCCGGCGAGACCGAAGAACTTGCCCGGCGAGCGCAGCACGATCAGGCCGGGCAGCTGGCCGGCGTGGGCGGTGACCGACAGCTCGGGGCAGACATCGGCAAACGCCTCGTCCACCAGCAGCCAGCCGCCGCGCGCGGCCTGTTGCTGCGCCCACCGCAGCACGCTGGCCGCCGGGTAGGCGTGGCCGGACGGGTTGTCCGGATTGCACAGGATCAGCACGTCGACGTGGCCGGCCTGCGCGCCGAGGTCGGCGTGAGCATGGCGGCTGACGGCGTGGCCGTGCCGCGCCCAGCGCCAGCCGTGTTCACCGTAACTGGGGTGGGCGACGGCGACGCTGCCGGGCGGCCGCAGCCGCGGCAGCGCCTGGATCGCCGCCTGGCTGCCGGCGACGGGTAAAAGGTTGGCCGCGCCGTAATAGGTGCAGGCGGCGGCGAGGAAGGCAGCGTCCGGCTGCGGCAGCGTGTGCCACAGCGCGCTCGGCACGGCTGGCACCGGGTAGGGCCGCGGGTTGAGCGCGGCGGACAGGTCGATCCAGCCGGCCGGCTCGCCGCCGTAGGTGGCGATGGCGGCGTGCAGGTTGCCGCCGTGCACGGGTTTGAGCGTGTTCATAGGGGAATGGCCAGTAGCAGCCACAGCAGCAGCGCCCGGTCCAGCAGGCGCGCGGCGCGGGCGATGTCGGCGGCGGCGGGCGTGGCGCCATCGCCCAGTGTTGGTCGCTCTTCCAGCCGGCCGTGGTAGCTGGCGGCGCCGCCCAGCCGGATCGCCAGCGCGCCGGCACCGGCGGCCATCACCGGGCCGGCGTTGGGGCTGTCCCACTGCGGTGCCTGCGTGCGCCAGCAGCGCAGTGCGAGGCGGGTGTGGCCGGCCAGCGCGTAGGCCAGCGCGGTCAGCCGTGCCGGCACGAAACCGAGCACGTCGTCGGCGCGGGCGGCGACCTTGCCGAAGCGTTCGAAACGCGGGTTGCGGTAGCCCCACATCGCGTCCAGGGTGTTGGCGAGGCGGAATGCCAGTGTGGCCGGGGCGCCGCCGATGGCAAACCAGAACAGCGCGCCGAACACCGCGTCGTGGCCGTTTTCCAGCAGCGATTCGGCGGCGGCGCGGGTGACGGCGGCCTCGTCGGCGTGGCGCAGGTCACGGCTGACGATGCGGCTGGCCAGCGCGCGCGCCTGCGGCAGGTCGCCGGCCAGCAGCGCCGCGCCGATGGGGCGGGTATGTTCCAGCAGGCTTTGCCGGCCGAGGGTGAAGTACAGCACCGCCACGCTGAGGGCGGCGGCCGCCGGCACCGGCAGTTGCGCCAGCAGCCAGCACAGGGCCAGCGGCAGCGGCAGCACCAGCAGCGCCCAGGCCAGCGCGCCGCGCAGCAGGCGCTTGCGGCCAACGTTGAGTGTTTTTTCCAGCAGCTTGGCCGCATTACCGAAGCCGACCAGCGGGTGGTAGCGGCGCGGCTCGCCCAGCAGGCGATCGAGCAGCAGCGCGGCTGCCATCAGCGCGGCAACGCTCAGCATGGCGGCAGGAACAGCGCAGCGGCGGCGGCCGGATTGCTGGCGAAGTAGGCGTGGAAGTACGACGCCTGCACGCTGCCGTGGCGGTACACCGCCTCGCCGCCGGCCCGGCCGTCCTTGCGCTGGCAGTGGGCCAGCGGTGCCAACGGCGTGTCGAAGCTGGAGTAGTGGAAGGTGTGGCCGCGCAGTTCGCCGGCGGCAGTGGGCCACCCCTGGCTGCCCAGCGCCGCCAGTTTCTTGCCCATGCGCACGCTGCCGGGCAGCACGCCGGCCATCGCGTGGCTTTGGCCGTCGGTGTCGGTGAGGCTTTCCGTCAGCGCCATCATGCCGCCGCACTCCGCCCACAGCGGTTTGCCGCTGGCCGCGAAGGCCTGCACGCTGTGTTGCCAGCGGCGGTTGCCCGCCAGCGTCGCCGCGTGCAGTTCCGGATAGCCGCCGGGCAGCCACAGCGCATCGGCATCGGCCGGAATGGCCTCGTCGGCCAGCGGCGAGAAGAAGGCGAGCGTCGCACCCATGCCGGTCAGCGTGCGCAGGTTGGCCGCATAGAGGAAGGCAAACGCCGCGTCGCGGGCGATGGCGATGGTTTTGCCGGCCAGTAGCGGGGCGAGTGGCGGCAAGGGCATCGCCGGCGGCGTAAACACGGGCAGCGCGGCCAGCACCGCGTCGTCCAGTTGCAGCGCGTCGGCCAGCGCGTCCAGCCGCGCGGCTAGATCCGGCAGCTCGGACGGCAGGTGCAGGCCGAGGTGGCGCTCCGGCAGCGACTCGGCCTGCCGCGGCAGGTGGCCGACCACCGGCAGTTCCGGCGTGCCGCAGGCGCGGATCATGTCGGCGTGGCCGGGGCTGGCGACGCGGTTGGCCAGCATCCCCGCCCACGGCAGCCGGCCGTGGTCGCGCAGGCCGCGGGCGATGGCCAGCGCGGTGCCGACCATCGCCGAGCAGTCCAGCACCGCCAGCACCGGCACCCCGAAGTGGCGGGCCAGGTCGGCGCTGGACGGCATGCCGTCGTACAGCCCCATCACGCCCTCGATCAGCAGGTAGTCGCACTCCCGCGCCGCCTCGGCCAGCAGCGCGTGGCACTGCGCCTCGGTGCACATCCACAGGTCCAGCACGTCCACATTGCTGCCGCTGGCGGCGGCCAGCAGCAGCGGGTCGATGAAGTCGGGGCCGGTCTTGAATACCCGCACCCGCTGGCCATCGCGCGCGAGCTTGCGGGCGAGGGCGGCGGTGACGGTGGTCTTGCCCTGGCCGGAGGCGATGGCGGAGAGGAGAAGGGCTTTGCAGCTCATGGTTGCTTTCTGGATGGGGTTGTTTTTTTGTGCCGCGAAAACCTTTTTGCCACAGAACCCACGGAAAGACACAGACAGAACCGATGCAATCCACACTGCGCTTCGGGACGGACTTGCTTGTGGTGGTCCGTCTTTATTTCCGTGTTTTCCGTGGATTCTGTGGCTAAAAAATCGGGTTTACCACTCCACGCCCGGCTGCGCGGCGATGCCGGCGGCGAAGGCGTGCTTCACCAGCGTCATCTCGGTGACGGTGTCGGCGGCGTCGATGACGGCTTGCGGTGCGCCGCGGCCGGTGACGATCACGTGCTGCTGTGGCGGGCGGGCGGCGATGTCGGCCAGTACCTGATCCACGTCGAGGTACTTGTACTTCAGCGCGATGTTCAGCTCGTCCAGCAGCACGAGGCCGATGGCCGGATCCTGCAGCATCTGGCGCGCTTTTTCCCACGCTTCGCCGGCGCGGGCGACGTCGCGCTCGCGGTTCTGCGTGTTCCAGGTGTAGCCCTCGCCCATGGCGTGGAACTGCACCTCGTCGGGGAAGCGGCGCAGGAAGCGCTCTTCGCCGGTGGACATCGCGCCCTTGATGAACTGCACCACGCCGACCTGCATCTCGTGGCCGAGGCCGCGCATCACCATGCCGAAGCCGCTGGAGCTTTTGCCCTTGCCATTGCCGCAGTTGACGATGAACACGCCGCGGTTTTGGCTGGCGGCGGCGATCTTGGCATCCATGATTTCTTTCTTGCGCGCCATGCGCGCGTTGTGGCGCTCGGTGCGGCCGTTGTCTTCGGTGTGGCTCATGATGGGTGTCCGGGTAAGAAGCAGGGGTGGCCTGCGTGGTGGAGACGGGTTAGCGGGTAGCCGAGCACGGCGGCAAGGTGTTCGGCGCCGAGTTCGGCCAGCGGGTACTGGCGGTGCGCGCCGTGCTCGTCGAGCAGCAGCGCGTGGCTGGCGCAGGCCGGGGCCAGCTGCAGGTCGTGGCTGACCAGCAGCACCGCCTTGCCCTGGGCACGCCAGCGGCCGATCTGCTGCTGCAGCGCGGCCTGATGGGCGAGGTCGAGCGAATTGGACGGCTCGTCGAGCAGGATCAGCGGCGCGTCCTGCGCCATCACGCTGGCCAGCGCCACGCGCTGGCGCTCGCCGCCGGACAAGGCCTGCAGCGGCCGCGTCGCCAGACGGCCAAGGTCGAAGGCGTCCAGCGCGGCGGCGACGCGCTGCGGGGTGTCGCCGCTGTCCGACCAGGCGAAACGCGCGGCGGCGACGGCATCTTGCACCGCGTAGTCGAAGGCGTCGTGGCTGGCCTGCGGCAGCAGTGCGAGGCGTTGCGCGCGCTGGCGCGGCGTCAGCTGCGGCAAGGGTTGGCCGCACAGGCGGATATGGCCGCCATCGGCGTGGCGCAGCGCCGCCAGCGTGGCCAGCAGCGTGCTCTTGCCGCAGCCGTTGCGGCCGGCGATCCACCAGCATTCGCCGGCGCGAACTTTCCAATCCAGTGGCTGCAGCAGCGTGCGGCGGCCCTGGCGTAGGGTGAGCTGGTCACAGTGCAGCATCAGGCTAGCCTCCGGCGGGTGCGTTGCAGCTGCCAGAACAGCACCGGCACGCCCAGGAGCGCAGTCAGCACGCCGACCGGCAGCTGCATCGGCGCGACGATGGTGCGCGCTAGGGTGTCGGCCAGCACCAGCAACGCGGCGCCGCTGAGCACGGCGGCGGGGATCAGCCGGCGCAGGTCCGGGCCGCACAGCAGGCGGCAGGCGTGCGGCACCATCAGGCCGACGAAGCCGATGCTGCCGCCCTGGCTGACGGCGCTGGCGGTGAGCAGCGCGGCCAGCACCAGCAGCAGGCGGCGCAGCATGGCCACCGGCACGCCCAGCGTCAGCGCGTGGTCGCCGTGCAGCGCCAGCAGGTTGATCGCCGGCGCCTGCCACCACGCCAAGAGCGCGGCCGGCAGCAGCACCAGCCACGGCCACGGCCGCAGCGGCGTGCCGGCGATGTCGCCGACCAGCCAGAACACCATGCCGCGCAATTGCGCGTCCGGCGCGATGGTGAGCAGCAGCGAGATCAGTGCGCCGCAGGCGGCGGACAGCAGCACGCCGGTGAGCAGCAGCAGCACCGTGCCGCTGCTGCGTGCGAAATCGCGGCGCGCCAGCAGGAACAGCAGCGCCGACAGCGTCAGCGCGCCGGCGACCGCGGCGCTGTCCACCTGCCACAGCGCCAGCCCCAGCCACAGCGCCAGCAGCGCGCCGACCGAAGCGCCGCCGGACACGCCCATCACGTAAGGATCGGCCAGCGGATTGCGCAGCAGTGACTGCATCAGCACGCCGGCCAGTGCCAGCGAGCCGCCGGTGACCCAGGCGGTCAGCGCCCTCTCCAGGCGCAGGCTAAGCAGGGTGTCGGCAAGCGTGCTGCCGTGGCCGCTGGCGGCCAGCCACAGCTCGCCGGCGCCCAGCGCGATGGAGCCGCTGCTGCAGGCCAGCAGCAGGCTGCCGCCGCTGAGCAGGGTCAGCAGCGTCAACAGGGGCAGGGTGGGTAAGCGCAGGGCACCGCGCAGCGGGCGGTCCAGCGTCAGGCTGTGGGACATGGGCGCGATATCGGTATCGCGGAAGGGGCAGGCGTCAGGCGCACGGATCAGCCATCTGACCGGATGCCGCCCTCCGCAGCATGTGTCGGGACGCACCGCCGGGCGGTGCGCGCGTTCGCCGTGGCCGGTATCCGGGCTGGTTTCGCCGTCTGCCCGCCTTCCCGTGATGACTCACAGTGGCGATGGGCAGGGCGGTCGTGGCGGCGGGACCGCTGGACCATAGAAACGCACCGTTGCGGGGGCAGCACAGGTCTCACCTGTTTCCCGTTTAACTTGCCGGCGTGCGCCGGCGAAGCACCAAGGCAGTCGGCGATTTTAGCAGATCGGCATCCGTACGCCGCCGGCTTTTATATTTTCAAAAAGAATAACAAAACAATAATTGATTATTTTTGGAAATATAAAGGCGCGGTTAAGGTGACGGCAGAATCTTTCCACACCTTGGGGGCAGCAGCATGGCGCACGATTTTTCCGGCTTCGACTACATCATCCAGCCGGGCTGGAACAACTCCGGCCCCGAGCACTGGCAGAGCCACTGGCAGCAAACGTTGGCCGCCACGCGGGTGGCCAACCACGACTGGCAGACGCCGCAGCTGGACGACTGGCTGGCGGCGCTGGACGCGGCGGTGGCCGCCGCCACGCAGCCGGTGATCGTGATCGCGCACAGCCTCGGCTGCGCCACGGTGGCGCACTACGCGGCGCGCTACGGCAACCGGCTGGCCGGTGCGCTGCTGGTGGCGCCGGCCGACGTCGAGCGCGCCGGCGCCCCGGTCGCGTTGCAGCCGTTCGCACCGCTGCCGGAGCGGGCGCTGCCGTTCCCGGCGCGGGTGGTGGCCAGCGACAGCGACCCGTTCAGCCTGCCGCTGCGCTCGGCGCGGATGGCGGCGCTGTGGCAAAGCCCGCTGCACTGGCTGCGCGGCGCCGGTCATGTCAATGTCGCCTCCGGCCACACCCGCTGGCAGGACGGCTTCGCCCAGCTGGTCGCGCTGGTGGCCGATATCCGCCAGCAGCGGCAGGCGTCGCGCTGCGCCTGAGCCGGCGGCCAACCTTGCCGGGCAAGCACTTGTACTGAGGCGCGCGGCGCGGCAATCGGCGTGGCATTTGCGGCGGGCTTGGGCATAGAATTCAGACATGCCCTGTCCCGCTGGAGCGCGTCATGCACCTGCTCGCCTTTGTTGACCATGTCGTCAGCGACATCATTACCCCGGCGCTGGACCCGCGTTTCGACATCGACCGGGTGACGCTGCTGTGTCACCGCAGCCACCTTGATCTTGCCTTCGACATCCTCGGCGTCTGCCACAAGCTGCACCTGAACGCGGCGGTGGAGACGCTGCCGGCGGACAGCCAGCCGCTGGCGCTGCGGCAGCGGCTGCAGGAGCTGGTGCAGGGCGGGGTCTGCTTCAACATCAGCGCCGCGTCGCCGGTGCAGGCGGCGCTGGCCTACGATCTGGCGCGCGAATACCGGCTGCCGCTGATGGCGATCGAGCACGACAACGACCGCCTGATCTGGCTGCTCGGCGGCGAGAGCAGCCGCCTGCACAGCGGCACCGAGATCGCCGAAGGGCTGTCGCTGGAGGCGTACTTCGCGCTCTATGGCAGCCGCATCCTTACCATCCACTACCGGCTGGAGCGGCGCAGCCCGCGCCACGAGCAGCTGGCGCGCGATCTGGCCGAACACGCGGCGCTGCGGCCGAAGTCGTTGTCGCTGCTCAACAGGCTGTGCAACGACCTGGACGAAGAGCAGTTCAGCCAGCACCCGCTGTCCAGCGGCGAGCACGTGCTGTACGACTGGCTGCTGGCCAGCGGCATGGTGGAGTTCCGCGACAGCGGCCACATGCGCTGTCTCGATGCGCGGGCGCGCTTCTTTCTTGCCGGCGGCTGGCTGGAGGTGTGGCTGCTGTCGCAGGTGGCCGAGCTGGCGCAGATCCTGCCGGTCAGCGACGCCGCCGTCGGCGTCAAGATCAGCCATCACAATGTCGAGAACGAGTACGACGTGGCGATCCTGTGCAACAACCACCTGTACCTGATCGAGTGCAAGACCGCCGCGCCCACCAGCTTCCAGCAGCGCGGCGTGGGCCTGGAGAACCTGTTCAAGCTCAACAGCGTCGCCGGCCTCGGTGGCCTGCACGCCAAGGCGATGCTGGCCAGCCTGTACGTGCCGACCGAGAGCGAGGTCGGTCGCGCCGAATCGCAGCGCATCACGCTGCTGGCCGGGCCGCAACTGCGCCAGGCGCGCGAGTACCTGCGCGAGTGGCTGATGAGCTGAGCGCGGTGGCGGCGGCGCCACAGCGCCGGAATATGTCAGCGTATTTGCTCTAAAAAGAATTTTTTGCGACAGACTTTCTGCTATCTTTGCCGCCGATTCCATTTTCCCGGACGGTTGCCATGCGCCTGATCCTGATGCTGCTGCTGGCCGCGGCCAACCTTGCCAGCGCCGACAGCCTGCTGATTGCCACCGAACACTTCCCGCCGTACCAGATCGAGCGCGAGCAGCACGTCAGCGGTTTTGTCGCCGACAAGGTGATCGCGATGCTGCGCCAGGCCAATCTGCCGTACCGGCTGCGCGCCTATCCGTGGCAGCGCGCCTACAACACGGTGCTGGCGACGCCGGAGTCCTGCCTGTTCTCGGTCACGCGCACGCCGGAGCGCGAGGCGTCGTTCCAGTGGATCGGGCCGCTGACGCACAGCGAGTGGACGCTGTACGCGCTGCGTGGCCGCTTCATCCCGTTTCGCAGCCTCGACGACGTGCGCCACCTGCGCATCGGCACCTATTACAGCGACGTGCGCGACAGCTACCTGCGCCAGCGCAATATGAAGGTCGATGCCGCGCCGCAGGACCGCGACAACATCGACAAGCTGCTGCAGCGGCGCATCGACCTGTGGGCCAGCGACCGCTTCACCGCCAACGGCTTGCTGCTGCAGCGGCAGCTGGACACGCGCATCGCGCCGGTGCTGGCCTTCAATCGCGTCGAGCTGTACCTCGCCTGCAACCGCAAGCTGGATGCCGGCGTGGTGAAGCAGCTGCGGCAGGCGATGCACCAGCTGCAGCGCGACGGCAACTGGCGCGGCATCGAGCAACGCTACGCCCGCTGGCCGGACATGCCGCAACACCAGCCCTGAAATGCATTGCGGCCAACCTTGTGACAAGGTTGGCCGCAATGTTTTTAGCGGGTAAGGCTCAGGCGTCGAGGCCGTGCTGCACCAGCTCCGCGGCCCGGATCACCGCGCGCGCCTTGTTCTGCGTTTCCAGCCATTCCGATTCCGGCACCGAGTCGGCGA
This sequence comes from Vogesella alkaliphila, assembly GCF_014652475.1. Classification (GTDB taxonomy): domain Bacteria; phylum Pseudomonadota; class Gammaproteobacteria; order Burkholderiales; family Chromobacteriaceae; genus Vogesella; species Vogesella alkaliphila. The sequence goes on from NZ_BMYW01000001.1 coordinate 615,043, forward strand.
CCACGCCGGCGCCGGACTGCACGTACAGCACCTCGTTCTTGATCACCGCGGTGCGGATCGCGATCGCCAGGTCCATGTCGCCGGTAAAGCCGAGGTAGCCGACGGCGCCGCCGTACACGCCGCGCTTGGTCGGCTCGAACTCGTCGATGATCTCCATCGCCCGCACCTTCGGTGCGCCGGACAGGGTGCCGGCGGGGAAGGTGGCCTTCAGGATGTCGATGTTGGAGACATCGGGCTGCACCTTGCCCTCGACGCTGGACACGATGTGCATCACGTGCGAGTAGCGCTCGATGATCATGTTCTCGGTGATCGCCACGCTGCCGGTGTCGGCGACGCGGCCGACGTCGTTGCGGCCGAGGTCCATCAGCATCACGTGCTCGGCGATTTCCTTCGGGTCGGCCAGCAGGTCTTCCGCCAGCGCCAGGTCCTCCTCGCGCGTCTTGCCGCGCGGGCGGGTGCCGGCGATCGGACGCACGGTGACGGTGTCGTTCTCGCGGCGCACCAGGATTTCCGGCGAGGCGCCGACGACGTGGAAATCGTCGAAGTGGTAGAAGAACATGTACGGCGACGGGTTCAGGCTGCGCAGCGCGCGGTATAGCGCCAGCGGCGATTCGGCGAACGGCATGCTCAGCCGCTGCGCCAGCACCACCTGCATGATGTCGCCGTCGAGGATGTAGTTCTTGGCGTCGCTGACCGCCTGCTTGAACGCTTCCTCGCCGTATTCCGACACCGCCTCGGTGGCGACCGACGGCAGCGACAGCGGGATGGCTACCGGCTCGCGCAGCTTGGCGCGCAACTGGCCGAGGCGGGCGTTGGCCTTCTGCAGCGCGTTCGGCACCGCCGGATCGGCGTACACCACCAGGTACAGCTTGCCGGACAGGTTGTCGACCACCGCCAGCTCTTCCGACAGCATCAGCAGGATGTCGGGGGTGCCGACCGGGTCCGGCTTTTGCGTGGCGGCCAACCTTTTCTCGACGTAGCGTACGGTGTCGTAGCCGAAGTAGCCGACCAGGCCGCCGGTGAAGCGCGGCAGTCCGGCGATCGGCGGGGTGTGGAAGCGCTGGCTGAAGGCCTCGATGAAGGCGAGCGGGTCGCCTTCGTGGCGCTCGATCACCTTGTCGCCGTACTCCACCTGCACGCTCATGCCCTGCACCCGCAACCGGGTGGTGGCCGGCAGGCCGATGAAGGAGTAGCGGCCGGAGCGTTCGCCGCCGACCACCGATTCCAGCAGGTAGGAGTAGGGCTGGTTGGCCAGCTTCAGGTACACCGACAGCGGGGTGTCGAGGTCGGCGAACAGTTCGAGGGTGACGGGGATGCGGTTGTAGCCTGCGCTGGCCAGTTCGGCGAATTGTTGCGGTGTCATGGTCGTTCCAGGGTGTCAGGTCAAAAGGAGCGGGGCGGGGCGGCGTCTAGCGTCGCCATCGCCAACTGGCACGATCGGGCTGGAATCTCATGATGCAGGCTTTATCAAGTGTGGATGGGTAAACGGAACGGCTATTCTTGCGCAAAAACGCCTGCGCCGTACAGAGGCAGCAGGCTTGGCCGCGCTTATACGCGCAGGTTTTGCGGCACTTCGGCGGATTTTTTCACCAGCGCGTACAGCTCGACCAGGCTGTCGATCACCAGGTCGGCGTGCAGGTTGGCCGCATCGCGGTAACCGTAGCTGACGGCCACGGCGGCGCTGCCGGCGGCACGGGCGCACAGCACGTCGTTCTCGGAATCGCCGACCATCACGATCTCCTGCGGCGTGATGCCCAGCACCTCGGCGACATGCTGCAGCGGCAGCGGCGACGGTTTTTTCTCGGGCAGGCTGTCGCCGCCGAGGATCAGGCTGAAGGCGCTGTCGATGCCCAGCTGCGCCAGCAGCGGCACCGCCAGCCGTTCGGACTTGTTGGTGACCACCACCAGCGGCAGGCCGAAGCCGTGCAGCAGCTTGAGGCCCTCGGCGACGCCGGGGTACATGCGGGTGTGCACGGTCAGGTGGCGGTGGTAGTGCTGGATGAAGAAGGTAAAGCCTTTTTCCCACAGCGCCGCGTCGGCTTGGCCGTCGCGGTCGTCGGTCAGCGCGCGGTGCACCAGGCTGGCGACGCCGTCGCCGACGTGGGACTGGATGCGTTCGGCGGCCAGCGGGGCAAGGCCCAGTTCGGCGCGCATGGCGTTGGCGCTGGCGGCGAGGTCGGCGATGGAGTCGACCAGGGTGCCGTCGAGGTCGAAGGCGATGGCCTTGATATGTGTCAGATTCATGATTCGGCGTGGGCGGACGGTGTCGTGACGGCGGGCGCCACGGGTTGAAGATGGAGGCCGATTATACCGGAAGCCGCGCCTGCCACCGCCATGGCTTGCTTGCCGTGGAAATGACAAATCAGTAGCATGGGCGGTTTTGTCGTGCCGGCGTGGCCGGCGGCTTCCATCGAAAGGACATCATGAAACCTCGTGCACTGGCTGTTGCCGTGACGCTATCCGGCCTGCTGCTGGGCGGCTGCGCGTCGCCACTGGCCAACAAGACCGCCGACGCGGCGGCGATCCACACCATCGAGCAGAACGCGCGGCTGGCGCGCTACAACTTCGACGGCGAGGTGCGCGTCAAGGCCATCCGCCTGCCGGGCAAGGTGGAAAGCGTGGTGGAGGGCGACGTGATCGGCGAGGTGGCGAAATCGTTCAGCCTGGAGCTGCGCGGTGCGGTGGACATGGACAAGAGCCGTGTCGAGATGACGCCGACCTTCCGCTTCAGCCGGCCGAACGCCGAGACCTGGCTGCGCCTGCCGATGCTGGCCGAGCTGAACACGCTGACGCTGTGGGTGGACGCCTCGGTGCTGGATCTGGCGATCCCGGCGCTGCGCGGCGAGCACAAGGGCAAGTACGTGATGTTCCAGGCGCCGCAGGACAAGGTGAAGAAGCTGCCGCTAGACGCGGTGCTGGCGGAATTGCCGCAGGTGGCGAAGAACATCTACGCCGCCGTCGACAGCAAGGCCTACACCTTCCAGCCGCTGGACGAGGCGGCGCGCAAGGCCGGCGCCAGCTATCGCATCCGCCTGACGCTGGACCCGCTGGCCGAGGCGAAGATGAGCAAGCAGGCGGTGCAGGAACTGCTGCAGCTGGCGCGTCGTCACGCTGGCGAGCACCAGAAGGAGGTGGAGGAGTTCGCCACCGCCGTCGGCCCGCTGCTGGACGCGTCGCAGGAAGAGCTGCAGACCAGCTCGCAGACCGACCTGCTGGTCAGCCGCAGCGGCAAGCTGCTGGGCGTCAGCGAGCTGCGCGAGTTCTCGGTGCCGAAGGAGAAGGAGCTGGCGGTAACGGTGGCGTCCACGGTGCGCCTGAGCAACCATGAGCAGCCGGTGTTCAGCATGCAGCCGACGGCAAACAATGTGGTCAGCTTCACCGAGTTGCAGCCGCCGTCGTGGCTGGGCGGCAAGCGCCCGGCCGATGAAGCCGAGGAAGAAGAGGTAGAGGACGCGCTTGCCGCGGAGCCGGTGGACGAGGCCGAGTGGGCGGCTCAAGCGGCAGAGGAAGCCGCCGAGGCACCGGTGGCCAAGAAGCCGGCGAAGGCCGCCAAACAGGCCAAACAGGCCAAGCAAGCCAAGCCGGTGGCGAAGCGTAAGCCGAAACCGGTCGCCCGCGCCCAGTAAGAAGGCGGCAACAGCAAAACAGCCCGTCACATCGTGACGGGCTGTTTTGCATTGCGGCCAACCTTGGGCGGCCATGACGGCCAGGCAGCGCTTACAGCTGGCGGATGTCCAGCACCGGCACGCTGCCAAACGCCGCGCCGTGCAGGTAGGCGACAATCGCCGCCGCGGCGTCGGCGGGCGAAGTCAGCTGGCCGTCGGCCTTCAGCGCGTCGAAGCGCGGCTTGCCGGGAAACTGTGCCGGATCGGCGGCGCGGATCTCGCCCTGCATGCCGGTATCGATCACGCCGGGATACAGCGACACCGCCAGCAGCGGCCGGGCGGCGCCTTGCTGCTCGGCGGCCAGGGTGCGGGTGAAGTGGTCGACGCCGGCCTTGGTGGCGCAGTACACGCTCCAGCCGCGGTAGGGGTTGGCCGCGGCGCCGGAGGATATGTTCAGCACGCGACGGACGCCGCCGTGGCCGGCGCTGTGCGCGACAAAGGCGTCGCACAGCAGTAGCGGCGCGGTCAGGTTCAGCGCGATGGCCGTCTCCGCCGCACCGGGCGGATAGGCGCCGACCTGCGCGATCGGCTGCACCGTGCCGGCGTTGTTGATCAGCGTCAGGCTGTCGCAGTCGCCCAGCGCCGCCAGCGCGCGTTCCATGACTAGCGGCGGCAGGCTGCTGTCGGTCAGGTCGGCGTCCAGCGTGATCAGCTGCGGGTGTGCCGGCAGCGCGCCGCAGTCGCGCGCGACGGCGACCACGCGGCCCCCGTCACGCAACAGCTGCGCGGTGAGCGCCGCGCCCAGCCCGCGCGAGGCGCCGGTGACGACGTAGCCGTTCACTTGCGGCCAACCTTGGCCAGTTCGGCGCGCATCGCGTCGATCACCGCCTTGTAGTCCGGCTGGCCGTAGATGGCGCTGCCGGCGACAAAGGTGTCGGCGCCGGCGGCGGCGATCTCGGCGATGTTGTCGACCTTCACGCCGCCGTCCACCTCCAGCCAGATCTCGCCGCCATGCTTGGCGGTGTACTCGTCGATGCGCTGGCGCACCGCGCGCACCTTGTCCAGCGTCTGCGGAATGAACTTCTGGCCGCCGAAGCCCGGGTTGACCGACATCAGCAGGATCATGTCCAGCTTGTCCATCACGTGGTCGAGGTGGGACAGCGAGGTAGCCGGGTTCAGCACCAGACCGGCCTTGCAGCCGGCGTCCTTGATCAGGCCCAGGGTGCGGTCGATGTGGTGCGAGGCTTCCGGATGGAAGGTGATGATGTCGGCGCCGGCCTTGGCGAAGCTGGCGGCCAGCGCGTCGACCGGGGTCACCATCAGGTGCACGTCGATCGGGGCGGTGGTGTGCGGACGGATCGCCTCGCACACCAGCGGGCCGATGGTCAGGTTCGGCACGTAGTGGTTGTCCATCACGTCGAAGTGGATGATGTCGGCGCCGGCGGCGATCACGTTGCGGACTTCCTCGCCCAGGCGGGCGAAATCGGCGGACAGCAGGGACGGGGCAATACGGAATTGGCTCATGGCTTTATACGGGGCGGGGCTGGAAATGCCCGCCATTGTACGACATTGCCCCGCCGGACGGCGACGCGTGCGCCGGATCGGCGCTACAATCGGCCTCTGCTGCCGGGCATGTTGCCCTGCACCATGCCGGAACCGCCACCCATGAACGACGACTACCAGATCACGGTCGAGGCCGAAGCCTTCTACCAGCAGCAATACTCGAACGCCGACGCCGGCCAGTACGTGTTTGCCTACCGCATCACGCTGCGCAATACCGGGCGCCACCCGGCCAAGCTGCTGTCGCGGCACTGGATCATCACCGACGCCAACAACGACGTGCAGGAAGTGCGCGGCATGGGCGTGGTCGGCGAGCATCCGCACCTGCAGCCGGGCGAGAGCTACAGCTACACCAGCGGCGCCACGCTGCGCACCCCGTACGGCAGCATGCAGGGCAGTTACCAGATGCAGGCCGACGACGGCACGCGCTTCGAGGCGCCGATTGCGGAGTTCCACCTGATCGCGCCGCGCACCCTGCACTGAGCCCCCCTCATCCCCGTACCCGACTCCCTGTACCCGATCAAGAGCAGCCGAATGCGACCAGCCGCCCATAGCCAGACCCCGCCCCCGACCGACCGGGATGACCTGAAAACACTGAAAACCCTGCTGCCCTATCTGTGGAGCTTCAAGTGGCGGGTGCTGTTCGCGCTGTCCTGCCTGGTCCTGGCCAAGGTCGCCGGCGTGATCACGCCGCTGTTCCTGAAGGACATCGTCGACCAGCTGTCGATCCCGGCCACGGTGCTGGCGGTGCCGGTGCTGGCCCTGGTCGGCTACGGCTTCGCGCGGCTGGTGTCCAGCGTGCTGGGCGAATTGCGCGACGCGATCTTTGCGCGGGTGATCCAGGGCGCGGTGCGCTCGGTGGCGCGCTCGGTGTTCGCGCACCTGTTCCGGCTGTCGCTGCGCTTCCACCTGGAGCGCCAGACCGGCGGCATGAGCCGCGACATCGAGCGCGGCACCAAGGGCATCGGCTTCCTGCTGAACTTCACCGTGTTCAACATCCTGCCGACGCTGGTGGAGATCGCGCTGGTGCTGGGCATCCTGCTGTACCGTTACGACGTGTGGTTCGCGGTGGTGACGCTGTCCACCATCGCCATCTACATCGCCTTCACGCTGGTCATCACCGAGTGGCGCACCGTGTTCCGCCGCACCATGAACGATCTCGACTCGCGCGCCAACAGCAAGGCGGTGGACGCGCTGATCAACTACGAGACGGTGAAGTACTTCGGCAACGAGCGCTACGAGACCGAGCGCTACGACGGCAACCTGGCGTCGTGGGAGCGCTCCGCGATCAAGAACCAGGTGTCGCTGTCCATGCTCAACGCCGGGCAGGGCGTGATCATCGCCACCGGCGTGACGCTGATCATGTGGCTGGCGGCGCGCGGCGTGGTCAGCCGCGAGATGACCGTCGGCGACGTGGTGCTGGTGGCCACCTTCATCACCCAGCTGTGGGCGCCGCTGCACTTCCTCGGCTTCGTCTACCGCGAGATCAAGCACTCGCTGGCCGACATGGAGCGCATGTTCACGCTGCTGAACGTCGACGCCGAGGTCGACGACCATCCCACGGCGCAAACGTTGGCCGCAAAGCAGGTGGCGATCCGCTTCGACAACATCGGCTTCGGCTACGACGCCAAGCGCCAGATCCTGCACGACGTCAGCTTCGACATCCCCGCCGGCCACACCGTGGCGGTGGTCGGCGCCAGCGGCGCCGGCAAGTCGACGCTGTCGCGGCTGCTGTTCCGCTTCTACGATGTCGGCAGCGGCACGATCCGCTTCAACGGCACCGACATCCGCGAGCTGACGCAGGACAGCCTGCGCGCGCACATCGGCATCGTGCCGCAGGACACGGTGCTGTTCAACGACAGCATCTACTACAACATCGCCTATGGCCGCCCCGGCGCCAGCCGTGAGGAGGTGATCGAGGCGGCGAAATCGGCGCACATCCACGACTTCGTGATGAGCCTGCCGGACGGCTACGACACCACCGTCGGCGAGCGCGGCCTGAAGCTGTCCGGCGGCGAGAAGCAGCGGGTGGCGATCGCGCGCACCATCCTGAAAAACCCGCCGGTGCTGATCTTCGACGAGGCCACCAGCGCGCTGGATTCGCGCACCGAGAAGGCGATCCAGACCGAGCTGTTCGACATTGCGGCCAACCGCACCACGCTGATCATCGCGCACCGGCTGTCCACCATCGCCGATGCCGACACCATCATCGTGATGGAGGGTGGTCGCATCATCGAGCGCGGTCATCACCGCCAGCTGCTGGCGGCGGGCGGCCGTTACGCGGAGATGTGGCGGCTACAGCAGGAAAGCGAGCTGGTGGAGGGCTGAGCACGCCGATTGGCGTCACCGTGGTGGGGATGTGTTGTATAGTGTCTTTGAATAGAAACTTAAAAATAAGAAGGTCATTGCCATGATTCGATTGCGAGTGGCGCTGTGCATCTTGTTGGCCGGGATGCCCGCCCTGGCCGTGGCCAAGGGTTCGCCACCGGTCGAACTGCTGTTCGCCAGCGAGGACGACTGGTACCCCTATTCCGGCGTCCGCGACGGCCAGGCCGCCGGCCTGACCGTCGACATCATGCGCGCCATCTACCAGCAGCCGGGTGTGGTGGTGCGCTTCCAGCCGCTGTCCTACAGCCGCTGCATGGAAGTGGCGCGCACCGCCCGCTACGCCGGCTGCTTCACCACCTCGCGCAACGACTTCTACGAGCCTTACTACCGCTACCCGCAGCTGCCGCTGCTGGAAGGCCAGATCAGCATCTACAGCCGCAGCAACCGCCCGGAGCGCGATCTGGACATGAAAGCACTGGAAGGGCAGGAAGTCGGCGTGGTGCTCAGCTACGGCTACGGCAAGGAGTTCGACGCCAATACCGCGATCCGCAAGGAGTACTCCACCCGCGAGGTCAACGCCTTCCGCAAGCTGAAGGCGGGGCGCATCCCCTACGTGGTGGCGTGGGAGGGCACCGTCAACCACATGCTGCGGCAGAATCCGGATCTGCACGGCTGGGTGAAACCGGTGGGCAAGCTGGCGCCGGGGCCGGTATACGTGTCGTTCTCCAGGGCGCACCCGGATGTCGAGCGCCTGGTCAGCCGCTTCGACACGGGCATGGCACAGCTGCGCAAGAGCGGCCGGCTGCGGCAGCTGGAAAGCCGCTGGCTAAGCGGATACTGAATCGCTACCAGCTGTCGCGGCGGCGCCGGCTCTCGCTGGCGGCCAGCGCCTGCGGCGTGTCGATGCCGCGCTCCGCCGCCCGTTGCAGCGCCACCTGCAGCAGTTGCGCCGTCGCCAGGCAGTCCGAGATCGCGTTGTGGCGCTGGAAGTTCTCGATGCCGAAGGTGTCCAGCCACTCGTCCAGCGCCACCGTGTTGCAGTAGCGGTCCGGAAACAGCGCCGGCATCAGCCACGCCAGGTCCAGCCACTTCGGCTGGTAGCGGATGCCCAGAAAGCGGCGCATCGCCTGCGCGATCATCGCCTGGTCGAAGTAGGCGTGGTAGGCCACCAGCGGCGTGTGGCCGCTGTACTCCAGAAAACGCAGCAGCGCCTCCGCCGGCTCCAGCCCCTCGCGCTGCTCCGAGCCGCTGATGCCGTGGATCAGGATGTTCTCGGTGGAGGACACCGTGTCCTGGCGCAGCACGGTCTCGAAGGCGTCGGCGGGGTTGATCACGCCGCGATCCAGCGCCACCGCGCCGATGGAGATCAGGTGGTCGTGGCGTATGCGCAGGCCGCTGGCCTCGACATCGACCACCAGATAGCGCGTGCTGCGGCTGTCCTGCAGCCAGTCGTACGCCGGCAGCGCCTGCCAGCGCCGCAGCCGCTCAAGCTGCTCGTCGCTGAGCTGCGGTTTGCCGTCAGGGCGGAAACGGTCCAGCCAGCCGCTCAGCCAGTTCATAGTTGGTACATCACCTTCAGTTTCTGCTGCAGCTTGCGCGCCTGGCGGAACGACTCCTTCAGGATGCGGCGGTCGAGCGGGTTCAGCTTGTCCGGCTGGATCAGGTTGTCGCCGGGGCGGCCGTGCTCGTCTTCCAGGTGCTGGTGGCGCAGGCGCAGCATCTGGATGAAGTTGAAGGCGTCGATGATGGCGGCGGTTTCCTCCGGCGCCGAGCCGGTCTGTTTCGCCGCGCGCTCCAGCCGCTTGATGGTGCTGCTGGCGGCGATGCCCTTGGCCAGCGCCAGCACCCGCGCGGCGTCGACGAACAGTCGCGCCGCCGATTTCTTCAGGTCGATGTAGCCGCCCTGGCCGTGGTATTCCTCGGTGCTGAAGTCGCGCAGCAGGCCCAGCGGCGGCGCCACCGCCAGCGCGTTGGCGGCCAGCATGCGCTGGAACACGCTGTTGTCCTGGCTCAGCGCGAGCAGGCGCTTGTGCAGCTGGTTGGCGAGATAGCGCTTGCCGTACAGCGGGCGGAAATCGAAGAAGATCGACGCGTTGAGCAGCGCCACCGGGTCCGGGGTGCGGATCCAGCGCGCGAACTTCTCCTGCCACTCTTCCAGTGTCAGGCACCACTCCGGGTTGCCGGCCATGATGTTGCCCTTGCACAGCGGGAAGCCGCAGCGGTCGAGATCGGCGTTCACGTCGCGGGCAAAATCCAGCAGCCGCATGGTCAGCTGGTCCTTGTCCATCGCCTCCGGGCACAGGTAGATGATGCCGTTATCCTGATCGGTGCTGAAGGTCTGCTCCTCGCGCCCCTCGGAGCCGAACGACAGCCACGCCCAGTCGACGCCGTACAGGTCGTGCCGTTGCAGGTTCAGCTCGATCACGCGGCGGGTGATGCCGTCGTTGAGCGCGGAGATGAATTGCGTCAGCTGCTCGGCGCCGACGCCCTGGCCCAGCATGTTCATGGTGAACTGGCGCAGGTCGCGGCCAACCTGTTGCAGGGTGTCGATGTCGGCGGCGGTTTCCACCGCGTAGCGCAGCTGGCGCAGGCCGACGCGCTGCATGGCGAACAGGTCGCGCTCCGAGATCACGCCCAGTACCAGATTGTCGTCGTCGACCGCCAGCACGTGGCGGATGCCGTGCATCGCCATTGCCAGTGCCGCGTCGTAGGCGGTGGCGTCCTGCGGCAAGGTGTGCGGCTTGCGCGACATCACCTGCGAGATCGGGCAGTCCAGCGCCAGCTTCGGCAGCACCACCCGTTTCAGCACGTCGGACTGGGTGAAGATGCCCTGCGCGATGCCGGCCTCGTTGACGATGACGATGGAGCCGACGCCGGTCTCGCCCATCCGCGTCAGCACCGCCTCCAGCGGGTCGTCGGCACGGGCGGTGACCGGCGGCCGCTTGCACAGCTCGTGCAGCTTGGTCGCCATCGACTGCTGTTCCAGCGCGCGTTGCGAAAACTGCGCCTGCATCTGCTTGCGCGACTGGCTGAGCAGGGTGGAGATGTGGCTGGCACAGAAGCGGTTGAACACCGGGCTGATCAGCAGCAGCTGCTGGAAGTCCTGGTTGTCCAGCTGGTAGCAGAACACGTCGTCCACCGCGCTGTAGGTGCAGATGGTGGCACGCTGGCCGCTGGCGGCGCCGATAGGGAAACACTCGCCGCTGCTGATGATCACGTTGCCGGAGGCGCTCTCGCCGTCCTCGCGCGACAGCACCTTGCCACGCTGCACCACGAAGAAGTGCGGCGGCGGCCCCATGTCCGGGGTCAGGATCAGGCTGTCTTTCGGGTAGTAGGCGAGCTTGGCGTGCTGGCCGAGGAAGGCCAGCGCCGCGTCTTCCATGCGGTCGAACGGCGAGTGCTTGCGCAGGAATTCAACGGTGGCGCTGACCAGTGTCGCGTTGGCGGTACGGCTCATGGGACGGTTCCCGTCTGGCGAAAAAACGCCCCGGCGGGGCCGGGGCGACTGAGGCTGCACAGCGTGCGAGGCTTACTGCGGTTCTTGCAGCTGTTGCAGAATCTGCGGGTTTTCCAGCGTCGACACGTCCTGGGTGATTTCCTCGCCCTTGGCGATCGAGCGCAGCAGGCGGCGCATGATCTTGCCGGAGCGGGTCTTCGGCAGGTTCTCGCCGAAGCGGATGTCGTCAGGCTGCGCGATCTTGCCGATCTCGTGCGCGACCCAGGCCTTCAGCTCGGCGGCGACTTTCTTCGCGTCCTCGCCGGTCGGGCGCTCGCCCTTCAGCACCACGAAGGCCACCACCGCCTCGCCCTTCACCTCGTGCGGCTTGCCGACCACCGCGGCTTCCGCCACCAGCGGGTTGGCCACCAGTGCCGATTCGATCTCCATGGTGCCCAAGCGATGGCCGGACACGTTCAGCACGTCGTCCACGCGGCCCATGATCCAGAAGTAGCCGTCCTGGTCGCGGTTGGCGGAGTCGCCGGCGAGGTAGTACTGGCCGTTGAACTCTTCCGGGAAGTAGGTCTTCTTGAAGCGGTCGGCGTCGTTCCAGATGGTGCGTACCAGCGACGGGAACGGCTTCTTGATCACCAGGAAACCGCCCTTGCCGGCCTCCACCGGGCCGCCGGCTTCATCGACGATGTCGGCGATGATGCCCGGCAGCGGCAGGGTGCACGAACCCGGCTTGGTGGCCACCGCGCCCGGCATCGGCGCGATCATGTGGCTGCCGGTTTCGGTCTGCCACCAGGTGTCGACGATAGGGCAACGGCCGCCGCCGACCACTTCGTGGTACCACATCCATGCCTCGGGGTTGATCGGCTCGCCCACGGTGCCCAAGAGGCGCAGGCTGGACAGGTCGTACTGTTTCGGCAGGTCGGCACCCAGCTTGATCAGCGAGCGGATCGCGGTCGGTGCGGTGTAGAAAATGCTGACCTTGTGGGTTTCGATCATGCGCCAGAAGCGCGAGGCATCCGGGTAGGTCGGCACGCCTTCAAAGATGATCTGGGTGGCGCCGAAGGCCAGCGGGCCGTAGGCGACATAGCTGTGGCCGGTGATCCAGCCCACGTCGGCGGTGCACCAGAACACGTCGTCGTCCCGGGCGTCGAAGGTCCAGCGGTAGCTGTTCAGCGCGCCCAGCAGGTAGCCGGCGCTGCTGTGCTGGATGCCCTTCGGTTTGCCGGTGGAGCCGGAGGTGTAGAGGATGAACAGCGGGTCTTCCGCGTTCATGGTCACCGGCGGGCAGTCGGCGGACTGGCTGGCGGTCAGCTCGTGCCACCAGATATCGCGCTCGCCCCAGGCTACCTGGCCGTTGGTGCGCTGCAGGACCACCACTTTCTCTACCGATTCGCAGCCGCCCAGCGTCAGCGCCTCGTCGACGGTGGCCTTCAGCGGGATCTGCTTGCCGCCGCGCACGCTCTCGTTGGCGGTGATCACAATCTTGGCACCGGCATCCTGGATGCGATCGCGCACGGCGCCGGCGGAGAAGCCGCCGAACACCACCGAGTGGATGGCGCCGATACGGGCGCAGGCCTGCATCGCCACCACGGCGTCCGCCACCATCGGCATGTACACCACCACGCGGTCGCCCTTGGTGACGCCCAGGGATTTCAGGCCGTTGGCGAAGCGCGACACGCGCTCGTGCAGCTGCTGGTAGCTGATGTTTTCGACCTTGCCGTCATCGGCTTCGAAGATGATCGCGGTCTTGTTGGCCTTGGTGGCCAGGTGACGGTCGATGCAGTTGTAGGAAACGTTCAGCTCGCCATCGGCAAACCACTTGAAGAACGGCGCATTGCTGTCGTCCAGTACGGTGGTGAACGGCTTGCTCCAGGTCAGCAGCTCGCGTGCCAGATTGCCCCAGAAGCCGGCGTAGTCCGCTTCGGCAAGTGCGGCTTGGGCGTTGTAGGCTTCCATGCCGGACAGGGTGGCCTTGGCGCGGAAAGCGTCGGAAGGAGGGAAGCTGCGGGTTTCTTTGAGCACGGATTCGATAGCTGACATCGTTGGTTTCCTTTTGCTTTGCAGAGTGAGGTCGAGCGGTTGAGGCTGTTTGTTCGACGCGTCGGATCAGTCGTACTTGTTGTGGCGTACTTGTTATGGCCCTGAAAACAGTGTGGGCTTGTCATGGCTTCAGACTGTACGAAAGCGGGCGGCGGCTGACCAATCGCAAATTCTGATAGCAAAAATCACCCCGAACGATGTTGCACTGCAAAAAACGATATTTATCAGTAGTTTGCGTTAGAGTTTTTGCTATTTCCCCACTGGCGGCGAGGCGTGAAAATAGTGCGTGGCGGGGGCTGACGGGCTGTTGTTTTTGCGGGGGATGGTGCGTCGCGGTGGCGAACGTGACGGCAACGCGCCGGCTGCGGGGCGAAAAGGGTGGCGTCGGACCAGGGTTGGCCGCAAGGCGGGACGGCGGCCGTCACGGCGGCGACGGCTGGCTGGGCCGCGCCGGCCGGGGCGGGGCGATGATGCGCTGCAACGGCGGCAGCGGCGGAAACGGAAAAGGCCACCGCGGCGGATGCCGGCGGCGGCCTGGAGGGTTGCGGCGGACGCGGTCAGTCGTCGTTGGCTTCGCTTTCCGCGTCTTCCATTTCCTGGCGCAGCGTGGCGAAGAAACGGTAGATCTGCGCTACCGAGGCCGAGATCTCGCCCAGCCATTCCGCCTTCTGCTCGGCGCTGGCGCCGTCGAGGAACGGGCGCATTTCCGGGTCGGGATGGTGCTCGAACGCCAGCGCCATGATCGGCGCCAGCGCGCCGGCGGCCTCGGCGTCGTCGAACAGCAGCGCCCAGTCGTCGTACAGGATCTGCATGCCTTCACTGAAGCCCTCGGCCCAGTCGTTGCCGTGCACCACGCCGTGCTCGTCGGCATCCAGCCATGGGTGGAAGTCTTCGCCTTTTTCCAGCGTGCGCGCGATTTCCAGCCAGTGGCCCATCACCTGTGTCGCGAACTTCTCGAAGGCCTTGGGCGAGGGGAAGGCGGCCTCGTCGTCGAAGGCGGCGCCGAGGATGGTCGGCAGGCAGTCGACCGGCTTGATCGCCTCCGGCCCGGCGTGCAGCGCCGCGAAAAAGCCGTCCAGCTTCTCCAGCGACATCGCGCCCTGTGGTGCCAGCCGGCTCAGGGTTTCGCCCAGGCGCTGGTAGTCTTGTTCGGTCATCGGTTTGAATTTCATGGTCTGGCCTTGGCGGTAAGCGGTAGGGGGCGGCGTGCGGCCAACGTTGGCCGCAGGGCTGCGGTCAGGGCGGCAGTGGCCGGCCCGGCTTGGTGGACAGGTGGTAGTGCTCCATCAGCAGCTGGTGCGCCTGTTCGGCGACGCTGCGCAGCGTTTCGCCGCGCGGGTGGCCGGCGAACTGCAGGCTGTCGTCCATGCTGCGCAGCGCACGGCGGGCGGCGGTGCACAGGTCGATGGCGATGGCGTAATCGGTGAGGCTCAGCACGCGGCCGTTGCGGATCTTGCGGAAATAGACGCCGCCCATCTGTGCGTATTTCTCGGCCAGCGGCTGCGCGGCGAGGCCGTCATCGGCCAGCAGGCTGTCCAGCAGCGACCACACCGCGTTGACGGTGGCGTCGGCCCGCGCCAGGCGCTTGGCCAGTTGCGCGTTGGCTTCCTTGTTCGGCTTGGCGGCGGCCGGTTTCTTTTTTACAGCCATGTTTCTGCGCTTTCGCGATGCGGTGAAGCCGGCATTTTAACGCGCCTGCTGCCAACTGGCGCGCATCGCCTTACAATCGCGCGATGAATCAACGCGTTTCCCCCATTCCCGAGCGCGCCGGCGTGGCGCCGAGCTTCCTGCAGCTGCCGGCCGGCGACTGGCCGGACCTGTGCAGCTTCCTGATCGAGCGCTTTGCGCACATCCCCGCCGCGGTGTGGCGCGCGCGGCTGCAGAGCGGCGAGGTGTTCGACCACCAGGGCCGCCCGCACCGCCCCGACAGCCCGTACCCGGCCAACCGCCGCATCTGGTACTACCGCGACGTGCCGGACGAGGTGCCGGTGCCGTTTGCGGCCACGGTGCTGTACCGCGACGAACGCTTGCTGGTGGCCGACAAGCCGCATTTTCTCGCCTGCATCCCCGGCGGCCGCCATCTGCGCGAGACGCTGCTGGGCCGCCTGCGCCGCGAGCTGGATCTGCCGCAGCTGACGCCTATCCACCGTCTCGACCGCGAAACCGCCGGCGTGATGCTGTTCTGCATCGACCCCGCGCACCGCGCCGCCTACCAGGGCCTGTTCCAGACGCGCGAGGTGAGCAAGACCTACGAGGCGATCGCGCCGTGGCGCGACGATCTCGCGCTGCCGCTGGTACACCGCAGCCGCCTGCTGGAGCGCGACGACTGCTTCCGCATGCACGAGGTGGCCGGCGAAGCCAACAGCGAGACGCGCGTCGAGCTGATCGCCCGCGCCGGCGCGCTGGCGCACTACCGGCTGTCGCCGCTGACCGGGCGCAAGCACCAGCTGCGCGCGCACCTGACCGCGCTGGGCATCCCCATCGTCAACGATCCGTGGTATCCGGCGCTGCTGCCGGACAAGGCGGTGGACGACTTCAGCCAGCCGCTGCAATTGCTGGCGCGCAGCATCGCCTTCACCGATCCGGTCAGCGGCGAGGCGCGCCAGTTCCACAGCGAACGCCGGCTGTTGCTGGCGCCGGACTGACTTCGCGCCGACTTGCCCTGTGGCCAACCTTGGCCGTCAAAGGTTGGCCGCAAGCAAATGGCCCTGCGCGTGCAGGGCCATTTTTTATATCGCGCGGACTTATTTGTTCTCGCGGTATTCCACGCTGTGCCACGCTCCCTTGTCCACCGCCAGCACCTCGGTCAGCCACGGCAGGGTGTCGTTCAGTGTCGCTGGCAGCGTCCACGGCGGGTTGACGATGAACATGCCGCTGCCGTGCATGCCGAAGCCTTCCTTCGACGGCGTGCGCACCGTCAGCGTCGTGTCCAGCCAGCTGTGGCACAGCAGCGCCTTCAGCTGCGCCACCATGTCCTTGATCTCCGGGCGCTGCAGCAGCGGGTACCAGATGGCGTAGGTGCCGGTGGCGAAGCGCTTCAGCGATTCCTGCATCGCGTTCACCACCCGCTGGTAGTCGCCCTTGTCCTCGTATGGCGGGTCGATCAGTACCAGCGCGCGACGCGGCGGTGGTGGCAGGATGGACTTCAGCGCCTCGAAGCCGTTGCTTTTCTCCACCTTGATGCGGCGGCCGGCGTCGGCGAAGCACTCGCCCAGCAGTTGGAAATCGCTGGGGTGCAGCTCGAACAGGCGCAGCTTCTCGCTGCGGTTCATGGTCTCGGCGGCGAACCACGGCGAGCCGGGATAGTGGCGCAGCTCGCCGTCCGGGTTGATGCTGCGCACCACCTCCAGATAGCGCGCCACCGCCGGTGGCAGATCGTCGCGCTGCCACAGCCGCGCCACGCCATCGACGTATTCGGCGGTCTTGGTGGCGTAGCCCTCGGTCAGGCTGTAGGCACCGGCACCGGCGTGGGTGTCGATGTACCAGAACGGCTTATCCTTCTGGCCGAGGTAGTCGATGATCTGCACCTGGATCAGGTGTTTCAGCACGTCGGCGTGGTTGCCGGCGTGAAAGGCGTGGCGATAGCTAAGCATGGCGGTCGTTCGGACAAAATAGCCGCACATTGTAGCGCAAATCGCCGCCGATCCCGCGGCCTTGCGGCCAAGGTTGGCCGCAAGGCGCGCTGGTCTTGTCAGTCACTGCCAGCGCTGGCGTCGCCCAGCCACGCCGCCGGCAGCGCTGCCGGCAGGTAAATACTTGCCTGTACAATGCAGGGTGAATTAACAAGCCCCTAATTCAGAACGCCCACCATGAACGATACCGTCAAGCCTGAACTGCCTTCCATAGTTGAACGTTTTGCTACGCTTCCGCCCGAAGTGCAGGCACTGTTTGACAACACTGAAAATGGTATGCCTTCCGACATCAGCAAACCCGGTTGCCTGGCACTGGCCAAATTAGGCAAGGATGCGTGGAATGCTTGGCGGGAGATGTTTCCGGTGACGGGGACGTTTCCCCATTTTGTTAACCACGCCGATCTTTCGGGTCTGGATTTTCGAGGTGATCCGGTTGATTTTTCGGGCTTCGTGTTTGGGGATGGTGCCGACTTTAGAGGAGCACAGTGGGGGCATAGTGCTGATTTCAAAGGAGCATCGTGCGGTCGGTTTGCCAACTTCAGCGGGACACAGTGGGGAGATTTCGCCAATCTACATGGTGCGCAGTGGGGCGACGCGAGTAATTTCAGCTATGCAAGGTGGGGGGCGTCTGCCGGTTTTGTTGCGGCACAGTGGGGTGCCGGAGCCCGTTTCTATGGCGCCGAGTGGGGTAAGGGTGCAAATTTCCAAGGTGCAAATTGGGTGACGAGCCGCACCATATACCAAGATGATGAACACTATCAGTCAGCAAAAGCATGGGCGGAGGCTAGAGGGCTGGCACCTGATACATTCTTGGAGATCAGTTTTGCAGGTGCGCATTTTGCGGGTGAAGTCGATTTCTCCAACCGTAAATTTACCGGCAAAACCGACTTTGGTTGTCTGCCTGCGGACTATCAAAGAAAAAGGGTGCAGCGTGATGCATCGGGGCAGGCAAAATTCGGCAAGAATGGTGAGTTGATTTTGGAAGATGATCCAGAGCCTCGCCGCCATGTGTTGTTTGGCAAAGCCCCGAAATTCCACGGCTGCGAATTACATCAGGACACCACTTTTGATGGTGCAGAATTCCCGTCTGCCAGCGGCAGTGACGCGGCGGCCCGTGCCTATCGCACCCTGAAACAAGCCTTCAGTAAACAGCAGGCGCTGCGCGAGGAGCAACGCTTCTTTAGACTGGAAATGAAGGAGGAGGCAAAGCGGGCTGGTTCTGCCAAATTCATGTACTTGTTGTACGAAAAGAGCAGCGATTTTGGTTTCAACCTATGGCGTCCTTTAGCGTTGTTCGCCGTGGCCTGGGTTGCCTTCGCTTTCACATATGGTTACTACGGCATATCAACCCATGATTTGACCATCTGCGGGTCACTGGATGCTAGTTGTAAGGTGCAATGGTCATGGCTGGAGTTCAGCTTAGCGCAGTCTTTGCCGCTGACAGGCTTTGACAAGCTGCATTCGATAGCTACGTTAAAAAACAATAATGTGCCCGTGCTTGTGCTGGCATTGCACAAAATCATTTCGCTAGCCAGCCTCTTCCTTGCCGGCCTTGCGCTGCGCAATCTGTTCCGTCTCAAATAAAGGTTGGCCGCAAGCTGTTACAAGCTTGCGGCCAACCTTTGTCATTCGTCCTGTTTTACGTCTTTTTCAGCCATGCCGCTGGCAGCGCCTCGGCCCAGCCCAGCTCGTGCACCAGCCGCGCAAAGTCGCCGTCCAGCGGCGCGGTGATGGTCAGCGCCTCGCCGCTGTGCGGATGGCGGATGCTCAGCTCCACCGCGTGCAGCAGCATGCGGCCAACGTTGAATTGCTGCTGGAAGAAGCGGTTGTGCACGCCCTTGCCGTGGGTGGCGTCGCCGATGATCGGGTGCGCGATGTGCTTCAGGTGGCGGCGCAGCTGGTGGCGGCGGCCGGTTTCCGGATGCAGTTCGACCAGTGCGTAGCGGCTTTGCGGGTAGCGGTCCACGGCGTAGGGCAGGGAGCAGCGCGCCAGCGTGCGGTAGCGGGTGAACGCCGGCTGCGCGTTCAGCTGCGCGTTGCCGTGCACGTACTCGCGCTCGTCCGGCTGGCGGGTGATGGCGTGATCGATGTCGCCGCTGTCGGCCGGATGGCCGCGCACCACCGCGAGGTAGGTCTTGGCCGGTTGTTTGGCGGCGAAATCCTGGTTCAGCAGTCGCGCGGTGTCGCTGTCCAGCGCGAACAGCAGCACGCCGCTGGTGCCGCGATCCAGTCTGTGCACCGGAAACACCTGCTGCCCGATCTGGTCGCGCAGCAATTGCACCGCGAAGCGGGTTTCGCGGCGGTCGATCTCGCTGCGGTGCACCAGCAGGCCGGACGGCTTGTCGATGGCGATCAGGTGCGGGTCACGATAGAGGATGGTGAGCATGGGCGGGGCCGGCGGCAAAAGCGCGCATTCTAACAGCGCCGCCGCGGCCACGCCGCGCCGATTGGCCGCCACGCCGGGCACGCCGGTTTTCCATTTGGCATGGCATGTGCTATGGCTATAGTTCCCGCCGCCTGACAAGGACCCCACCATGAGCGCCCGCCTGTCCACCGTTGCCCTGTCGCTGCTGCTGGCCGCCTGTGCCGCCACGCCGCCATCGTTCACCTACAGCCCGCTGCCGCCGCAGCCGGAAGCCGCCTCCGGCTACCAGGACAAGCCGGGCTGGGCCACCCGCCACTACGCGGTGGCCGCCGCCAACCCGCTGGCCACCGACGCTGGCCGTCAGGTGCTGGCCGCCGGCGGCAGCGCGCTGGATGCCGCCATCGCGGTGCAGATGGTGCTGGGGCTGGTGGAGCCGCAAAGCAGCGGCATCGGCGGCGGCGCCTTCCTGCTGTACTGGGACGGCAAGCAGGTCGGCGCTTGGGACGGCCGCGAGACCGCACCGGCTGCCGCCGACGAGACGCTGTTCCTCGGCGCCGACGGCAAACCGCTGCCGTTCAACGACGCCGTGGTCGGTGGCCGCTCGGTGGGCGTGCCCGGCGTGGTGGCGATGCTGGAACAGGCGCACCGCGAGCAGGGCAAGCTGCCGTGGGCGGACCTGTTCCAGCCGGCCATCCGCCTCGCCGAGCAGGGTTTTGCCATCAGCCCGCGGCTGCATACGCTGCTCAAGTCCGACGCCTTCCTGAAGCAGGATCCGGTGGCCGCCGCCTACTTCTATCAGGCCAGCGGCGAGCCGTATCCGGTCGGCCACCAGCTGCGCAACCAGCCCTACGCCGACGTGCTGCGCCAGATCGCCGCACGCGGCAGCAAGGCGCTGCTGCAGGGCGCGGTGGCGCAGGCCATCGTCGCCAAGGTGCAGGGCCATGCGGCCAACCCCGGCAAGCTGACGCTGGCTGATCTCGCCGCCTACCGGCCGAAGAAGCGTGAGGCGCTGTGCAGCGACTACCGCGCCGCCAGCCGCGACTACCGCCTGTGCGGCTTCCCGCCACCGAGCAGTGGCGCCATCGCCATCGGCCAGATCCTCGGCATATTGAACAACACCGCCGCCGCCGGCCTGCCGCTGTCCGCCGGCGCGGACGGCAAGCCGCTGCCGTCGCCGCAGTGGCTGCACCTGTATACCGAGGCGTCGCGGCTGGCGTTTGCCGACCGCGCCAAGTACGTCGGCGATCCGGACTTCGTGGCCGCCCCCGGCGGCAGCTGGCACACCATGCTGGCGCTCGACTACCTGGCGGCGCGCGCGAAGCTGATCGGCGACAACAGCATGAAGACGGCGCAGCCGGGCCAGCCCGGTGCCATGGCCTTGGCGCTGGGCATCGCCGCGCCGCAACCGGAGTACGGCACCAGCCACATCAGCATCGTCGATGCCGACGGCCACGCGCTGAGCATGACCACCACCATCGAGGCGCAGTTCGGCGCGCGGCAGATGGTGAATCCGTCCGGCAAGGGCGTTGGCGGCTTCCTGCTCAACAACGAGCTGACCGATTTCAACTTCGCCCCCAACGACGCCGCCGGCCTGCCCACCGCCAACCGCGTGCAGCCGGGCAAGCGTCCGCGCAGCTCGATGAGCCCGACGCTGGTGTTCGACAAGGCCAGTGGCCAGCTGCTGATCAGCGGCGGCAGCCCCGGCGGCGCGCTGATCATCCACTACACCGCCAAGACGCTGTACGGCATGCTCAACTGGGGGCTGAACGCGCAGCAGGCGATCAACCTGCCCAACTTCGGCGCCACCGGCGCACCGACGCTGCTGGAAGAAAAACGCTTCCCGGCGGACACCGTGCAGTGGCTGCAGGCGCACGGGCATGAAGTACGCGAAACCGACATGACCAGCGGCCTGCAGGCCATCGGCCGCACGGCGGAGGGCTACTTCGGCGGCGCCGACCCGCGCCGCGAAGGCGTGGTGATGGGGGAGTAGGGCGCAATCCCCGGAAAACTCAGCCAAACAAGCGGCCAACCCTGGACAAGGTTGGCGCTTTGTTTTCTGGGGTTGTTCTATGCGCTTGAAACCGACGGGGGAGCATGCGTAGCCCGGATAAGGCGAAGCCGCATCCGGGGATTCACCAATGTTGGCCGCAAGGCAAAACGTGGGCGGAGGCGATGACCTCAATGCGCCGCGAGATGGGGTCTTGTGAGGCGGGCAAGTCCCCGGATGCGCTTAGGCTTATCCGGGCTACTTGCTGCTGCGGCGGGCCGCTTTGCCATGACAATATCTTTGTGTGTTAACTAGTTGAGGGCTATGATTTTTATCATCAACATCAAATGTTATTTTGGCACCACTGTCCGTATAAATACAATTAGGATAATAAAGATTGTATGAACCCTATGACCCAAAAATTTGCATTTTCTTATGGCATTTGGGTGATGTTTTGCCTGGTGCTTAGTGCAGTTGGTTTTGGGGATGGAATAGCAGGTCATTTCCTCTTGGCTATTAGTGGTATGCCTTTAGCCCTTTTTTCTTTTCATGTTATTCCAAATGGTTCTGTTTTTGCCACTTTCGTTGCCGGGCTTATTGGCTGGCTCCAATGGTGTTTGGTGGTTGAGATCAATGCACGATGGGAAGCATGGAGAAAATCAAAAAATGCAAAAACCTAATTTCAGCTTCTGAGGAGTGTTATTCCGCTAGGCTGGCGCCGTCCGCAGAGCGTCATTATTAGGGTTCTACACATGCATTGTTTCGAAAAAAGTGGTTATCGAACGACTGTAACTGGCCGGCTGCTGCCAGCGCACCCTGCGGCGACAGCCGACCCAAAACGGAAGTCACCTGATTGGAAGATGTACGTTCAACAAAGTGAAGACCCCTTGGGAACCGGCTGGTTATGGTTTGACTGACATATTGATGACGATGGGCAATACTCCATAGTCGCAAGTGGGCGGCGGCGGTGCGCGAAACGATGCCATTGCGGTGGCCAAACAAGCAGCAGTATTCGTGCTTGGTTCGTGGGCTATATCCATGAATCGGCCGTCTTGTGAAACGTTCGCTACCACAGTGAATTTTTCTGTGCTGGCACCCGCACGCGACATACACTCCTGCATTGCAGTCGCCAAAGAGGGCCCAATGGTGGGATACATTTCATTTTGAAAATACTGGGTAGTAGCTTTCTGCTTCTCCGTATTTTTTGCAAGAGCGACACGCTCAGCAAACGATGGAGTATCCGCAGCGCTCGCCTGAAAAGCTAAAACACTAAGCACTGCAATGTAGGCGCGGCATAGGTGGCTCATAGGTGTTAATATAAAATAAATGGCATTTTCGCCATATTAAGTTGGCTAGGTGCGGCATATCTTGGGTAAGGAATAATCCTGAATGACAGAGCAATGCAGGTGCCGGGCAAATTCTTGAATCTATTCACTATAGATGACAGCCATACATGGCGCCGTATAAGTTGCTTAATGGATTGTGATGGTAGATATATTTCATTGCCATGTTGAGTGCGCTTTTACCAATGGCAGTTTTGGTGCGATTAGTCCTGCGTCCGCTTCTGGCCGTAACCAGCCCACATCCACTCCCCCACAACCCCCTCAACCCCATGCGGCCAACCTTGTCGCCAAGGTTGGCCGCAGCCGTTTCAGATGTCAGATAAAACGCTGACTTCAGCACCACCTCGCCGAAGTCCACCCACCCGAACAGGCTGACCTGGTAAGCGCTGACCTTGCCGCTGCTGATCACCGCGGCGGTCGGGTGCGCCTGCAGCCGCCACCGCGCCTGTTTCTTGATGACCTGCTAAACAGGAAGGCTGCCGATTCAACGACGTGGCAGCCGCCAGGCCTTGCCGACGGGCGGGAAAGGCTCAGTCATCCCACTCCGGCACCAGTCCGTCCGGGTTCACCTGGCGGTCGCCGCGCTCCAGCGCGTCGATGGCGGCCATGTCGTCCGCGCACAGCTGCAGCGTGGCGGCAGCCAGATTGCCCAGCAGGTTCTCGCGACGGGTGGAGGAGGGAATCACCGCGTAACCGTGCTGCAGCGCCCAGGCGAGCGTCACCTGCGCCGCAGTGGCGCCGAGGCGGGCGGCAATCGCCTGGATCACCGGCTCCTGCAGCAGGCGGCCGTAGCCCAGGGTCATGTAGGAGGTGACGGCAATGCCCTGCTGCCGCAGGAAGGCGGTCAGCCGGCGGTTCTGCAGGTAGGGGCTGAGCTCGATCTGGTTGGTGGCGATCTCGCCGGCACCCACCACATCAATGGCGCGCTGCGTCAGGGCGATGTTGAAGTTGGAGATGCCGATCTGCCGCGTCAGCCCCTGCGCCTTGGCCTCGGCCAGCGCCGTCATGTACTCCTCCAGCGGCGTGTCGTCGCCCGGCGCCGGCCAGTGGATCAGCGTCAGGTCCACCACGTCGGTGCGCAGCTTGTCCAGGCTGGCGCGCAGGCTGGGGATCAGCTTGTCGGCGGCGTAGTTGGCGGTCCAGATCTTGGTGGTGAGGAACAGCTCGCTGCGCGCCACGCCGGATTCGGCAATCGCCTGGCCCACTTCGGCCTCGTTGTCGTAGATCTGCGCGGTGTCCACGGCGCGGTAGCCCAGTTGTAGTGCGGTGCGCACCGAGTCGATGACGGTCTGGCCCTGCAGGCGGAAGGTGCCGACGCCGAATGCCGGAATGCTCATGATGTGTCCTTGTGTGTATTGATGAGTCGAAAAGGTTGGCCGCAGGCCGTGCCGGCGGCCTGGTCTATCAGTGCGCCGTCACCGGGCTGGCCGGGCGGGCCAGTGGGTGGTGCCCGGCGCGGCGGTCCAGCCGGCCCGACCAGCCGGTGAGCAGCCAGGCGGCCAGCACGATCAGCGCGCCGATCCACGGGGTATGCATGATGCCGAGGCTGGCCACGATGTGGCCGCCGGCCCAGGCGCCGAAGGCGATGCCTACATTGAAGGCGGCGATGTTCAGGCCGGAGGCCACGTCCACCGCCTGCGGCGCGGCGCGTTCTGCCTGCTGCACCACGTACAGCTGCAGCCCGGCCACGTTGCCGAACGCCACCGCGCCCCACAGCAGCACGGTGAGCACCACCAGCCATTTCGATGCCGCGGTCAGCGTCAGCAACAGCAGCACCGCCGCCAGGCCGGCAAAGATGATCTGCAGCGCGCGCACCGGGCCGAGGCGATCGGCCAGCCGGCCGCCCCACACATTGCCCACCGCCACGCTCAGGCCGTAGGCCAGCATCACCAGGCTCACCGCCGCGGCGGGAAAGCCGCTGACCTGCTGCAACATGGGCGCCAGGTAGGTAAAGGCGGTGAAGGAGCCGCCGTAGCCCAGCGCCGTCATGGCATACACCAGCAGCAGGCGCGGCTTGGCCAGTACCGCGAACTGACTGGCCAGCGTGGCGGGCGCCGGACGGGCGATATGGCGCGGCACCAGCAACAGGCTGCCGATGAAGGCCACCACCCCCAGCAGCGATACCGCCAGGAAGGTGCTCTGCCAGCCGAACAGCTGGCCGATCCAGGTGCCCAGCGGTACACCGCTGACCAAGGCCACGGTCAGACCGGAGAACATCATGGCAATGGCGCTGGCGGCTTTTTCGCGCGGCACCAGGCCGGTGGCGATGGTGGAGCCGATGGAGAAGAACACGCCGTGCGCCAGGCCGGTGAGGATGCGCGCCATGATCAGCGCCTGGTAGCCGGGCGCCTGCCAGGCCACCAGGTTGCCGAGGGTGAACAGCGCCATCAGGCTCAACAGCAGCGTCTTGCGCGGCATGCGGCCGCTGAGCGCGGTAAGCAGCGGCGCGCCCACCGCCACGCCCAGGGCGTACAGGCTGACCAGCAGCCCGGCGGAAGGCAGCGACACCTGCAGGTCGGCGGCAATGGTGGGAATCAGACCGACAATCACGAATTCCGTGGTGCCGATGGCGAAGGCGCTGAGGGTTAGCGCCCAGAGGGCAAGTGGCATGGATCGCTCCTTGGTTGACAGGGAATGCGGCGATTATCTGTGCTTGCGCTGCCGGGAAAAATGGCGGTAAATGGCAAAATCCTGTGACTGGAAATCAATAATGCTATCCAGCGATACCCTGGGCATCTTCGTGGCCGTCGCTGAGGCCGGTTCGTTTACCGCCGCGGCCGAGCGGCTGGGGCTGACGCCGTCCGGCATCAGCCGCAGCGTGGCCAAACTGGAAAAGCAGCTGGGCGTGCGGCTGATTACCCGCACCACGCGGCGGCTGGACCTCACCGAGGAAGGGCAGTGGCTGCTGGCCAATGCGCGCGACATCCTGAGCCGGCTGCAGGAAACCGCGCTGACGCTGCAATCGGCGGCGGAGCACCCGTCCGGGCTGCTGCGCGTCAATGCCGCCACGCCGGTGTTCAACCACCTGCTGGCGCCGCTGCTGCCGGCATTCCAGCGCCGCTACCCGCGCATCCGCCTGGAGCTGGTGAGCGGCGAGACCATCGTCGACCTGATCGAGGAACGCGCCGACGTGGCGATACGGGTGGGGCAGCTGCAGGATTCCACCCTCAGCGCCCGCCTGCTTTGCGAAAGCCGGCTGCGCCTGCTGGCGGCACCGGACTACCTGCAGCGTTGCGGCCAACCTGCCACAGTGGCGGAGCTGGCCGCACACAGCCTGCTGGGCTTCACCCAGCCGGCGTCACTGAACATCTGGCCGCTGCGCCACGCCGGCGGCGACGGCTACCCGGTGGAGGCGGCGATCAGCACTTCCAACGGCGAAACCCTGCGCCACCTGGCGCTGAACGGCAGCGGCATCGCCTGCCTGTCGGATTTCATGACTGCCGAGGACCGGCGGGCGGGGCGGCTGGTGGAGGTGCTGCCGGCGCAGACGCTGGACTGGCGGCAGCCTATCTGGGCGGTGTACTACCGGCAGGGCTTCCTGGCGGCGCGGGTGTCGCACTTTGTCGCTTTTCTGGCCGAGCAGCTGCAGCAGCCTGCCGGCCTGGCCTGAAAAGTACGCAGGGTCCTGCCTCGCCCACTTCGCTGCACCCAAAACGGCTGCGGCCAACCTTGTCACCAAGGTTGGCCGCTTTGTTTTTTTGGGCTGTTTCCTGCGCTTGAAGCCGGCAGGAAATCATTTGTCGCCCGGATAAGGCGCAGCCGCATCCGGGGACTCACCAACGTTGGCCGCAAGGCAAAACGTGGGCGGAGGAGATGGCCTCAATGCGCCGCGAGATGGATTCTTGTGCGGTGGGCAAGTCCCCGGATGCGCTTAGGCTTATCCGGGCTACGAGTTAGCTAGTTATGCATTGGCTGCAAGGGCAGCATTAATCGACTTCAGCACATCATCGTCCTTTCCAAGCGCTACAGGGAAGCCGTTTACGTTAAGAATATTGCTCTCAATCGAAATAACGAGCTTATCTTCTTCTACAACTAATCCAAATATTCTTGATCGATCACCTAGGATTGAACGAGCTAACACGTTGAAATTTTGCGAAGAATCTCCGCTCTTAAATCTGGCGTGTGCGGGGGCAGCCACTGAAAGCAGGAGGTCCCTCAATGCATCCGCCTCACAAATTATTTCAGCGTTTGATGCATGGCGAATACAGCGCACAACATCAGAATACGCGGATTCAGCGTCTCCATATGTAAGCTGATTAAGGAAGTCGATTTCATTAACAGCCGCACTCGGCTTTCCAGCAGAAGTAAACTGATCTGAACTTAGGTAGTAAGATTCTATTGAACCTTTACGCAAAACAAATAAACCACACTGCTCCAATAAGTCAAACAACGCTGTAAATCGAGCCTTTATGCTTGCCCAAGTGCCATCGGTTCCCAGCTTTGTTAATTCAATATCATCTGTGGTAAATAGCGTACATAAAGCAGATCGGCGCTTTGCCTGCGTTTCCTCACCTGCCTTCTTGTTCACCCAATATGGATGAGTTTCTGCCTTGGCAGAGATTTCACTCCACTGGCAATCCACTAGTCTGCAGAAATCAGCGAATATCGCACCTGCCATTTGATGCGCGGATGGAAACCCCAGTGAGTTTGCGCGTTTATCTGCAGTAGGGTTGTCGTTAAGGTAGGAGTTGACAAGTTCGACCCCATCGGCAATTCCATCCGCGTCAGTCAATGCTACTGGGTTTTTTCCAAGTAGCCGTAGCAACTTTGCAACGGTTGGCATTTGCCCTTTGCCGATAACAGGAAGGAGCTGCGATCCGGCAGCCTCTAGATGCATATCTAACTTGCCCGCAAGAGCACTACAGATGATTACGTCAGATGGCCCTTCAACTAGTAGAGGCCGTTTGGAGAATAATGAAAGCTTATGCTCTTGACCCAGTCGGGCAATCAGGTTTTGTACTTTCTTATTCTTAAACTCACCCGCTTCAGCCGGAATTTGAACGGGGTCAGCCATTAGGTCATAACAGAAGACTAGCGACAATAAGTCTTCGGGACTTTGAATTTGAAGCATCTCCGTTGAGTGTGTGGCAATAATTATAATCTTCTTATTTCCACCGGCTGCTGGGTGGTCAGCAACGCTGAGAATTTCTTTTAAAAGAAAGGCCTGTAGTTGAGGGTGTAAGGATACCTCAGGTTCATCGAGAAGAAGTGCGCCAACGTCATCGTCATAAAGCGCGGCCAGTATTCCGACCAAGTGCATTAAACCTGATGCTTCCCTTCCTGAGGAATATGGTTTTTCCTCAACATCTAATCGGGTAAACGAAATTTTCAGACTTCCTTTATCCCAATCAATAAGAATGTCCCTCTTAAATAACTTTCTGAGTCTCTCCTGAATTTTTATAAGAATATCGGCTCGTTCTGCAAGTGTCTGGAAATCTCCATTCAAGGTTTCTATTTGATGTCTGCGTGCAGAATCGCTTTTACTGCCAAAAGTTGCATGGTCATAGTTAGGCCTGCCGCCGCGATGGCCGTCAAAATCTGATCTGTACTGTTCCAGTAGCCCCATTCGGCCAGCAGAGAGGAACCTTACACGCTTACCATTCGTATGTTGGCTGAGACTATCCTTTAATCCTCTTAGAAGATGAGTTTTACCTGATCCGTTTGGCCCAAGCAGAACTGTAAGGCCTTTGTTTAAAGTAAACTTACGGGTAAAGTTGCCGTTGTGGCTATTGATGAGTGCTGTCAGTTCTAGAGGGAAGCTCACTGGTAATTTTCCTTGTGCATAACAGTGTTTACACGGAATGGAGTTCGTATTATAAATTGATAATTTCGACGCCAATTATGCCTATGTATTTGTAAGTATTCAACGACGTCCAGTTGCTCTGGTCTGTAAATAACATCCAACAATAGGGCGAGGAGATTTTTGTGAGAGTTTACTTTTGAGAAATGTTTTGAATGGCTGCATATGACCGATTGCAGCTACTGTAATGCTATGGCATCACCAGCCCACATCCATTACCTCCCAACACCCCACAAACCCTGCGGCCAACCTTGTCGCCAAGGTTGGCCGCAGCTGTTTCAGGCGTCGGACAAAACGCTTACTTCAGCACCACCTTGCTGAAATCCACGCGCCCGAACGGGCTGACCTGGTAGCCGCTGACCTTGTTGCTGGTGATCGCCGCGGCGGTCGGGTGCGCCAGCGGCAGCCACAGCGCCTGCTCCTTGATGATCTGCTGCGCGCGGGCGTAGTTGGCGGCGCGCAGTTTCGGGCTGGCGTCGCGGCGGGCGTCGGTGATCAGCTTGTCCAGCTTCGGGTCGCAGTAGCGGGCGAAGTTGGTGCCGGACTGCACCGCGGCGCAGCTGAATTGCGGGGTGAGGAAGTTGTCGGCGTCGCCGTTGTCGCCGGCCCAGCCCATGAACAGCAGGTCGTGCTCGCCGGCCTTGCCGCGCTTGATCAGCTCGCCCCATTCGATGACCTTAATCTCGGCGCGGATGCCGATTTTGGCGAGGTCCGCCTGCAGCAGTTCGGCGCCGGCTTTCGGGTTCGGGTTCAGCGTGCTGCCGGTGGGGCGGATCCAGATGCTGGTGTCGAAGCCGTTGGCGAGGCCGGCCTCGGCCAGCAGTTTTTTGGCGCGGACGATGTCCTGCGGGTAGTCCTTGACCGCCTTGTTGTAGCCGAAGGTGGACGGCGGGAACGGGTTGCTGGCGGCGATGGCGCTGCCGCCGAATACCGCCTTCAGGTAGCTGCCCTTGTCGAAGGCGAGGTTCACCGCCTGGCGCACGCGCTTGTCGTCAAACGGCTTGTGCTGGCTGTTGAGCGCCACGAAGCCGGTCATGAACGCCGGGGTGGTCAGCACGCGCAGGCGGCTGTCGGCGCTCGCTTCCTGCACGTCCTGCGGTTTCGGGCCGATGGCGATCTGGCATTCGCCAGCCTTCAGCTTTTGCACGCGCACATTGCTGTCGGGGGTGATGGCGTAGGTCAGCCGTTCCGCCGCCGGCTTGCCGCCGAAGTAGGCGGGGTTGGCCGCGTAGCGCACCGCGCTGTCCTTGGCGAAGCTCTGCAGCTGGAACGGGCCGGTGCCGACCGGCTGGCTGTTGAGCAGCTCCGGGGTGCCTGCGCGCGCCAGTTGCGCCGCGTATTCGGCGGAGTAGATCGAGGCAAAGCCCATCGACAGCGTCGGCAGCAGGGTGGCGTCAGGCTGGTTCAGCTCGAAGCGCACGGTGCGGGCATCGACGCGCACCACGGCCTTGATCAGCTTGTCGAGCTGGAACGATTTGGCGTGCGGGTAGCCGGTGGGCGCGGTCTTGTGCCACGGGTGCTTGACGTCCAGCATGCGCTGGAAGCTGAACACCACGTCGTCGGCATCCAGCGCGCGGCTGGGGTTGAACCAGGCGGTGCGGTGGAAGGCGACCTTGTCACGAAGGGTGAAGGTGATGGACAGGCCGTCCGGCGCCACCACCCAGCGCGTGGCCAGCGACGGCACCAGCTTGCCCTGGCGGGCGTCGTACTCCACCAGCCGGTTGAACAGCACGTCGGCGCTGGCGTTGGTGGTGGTCAGCGAGTTGTAGCGCACCACGTCGAAGCCTTCCGGGCTGGCGTCGGTGCAGACGGTGAGCGGTTTGGCCAGCGCGGTGGCGGACAGGGCGAGCAGGGACAAGGGCAGCAGGGTGCGCAATTGCATGGTGGGGTCCTTTGTACATAACGTTCATGCCAATGGCGCAGCATAACGTCATTGGCATGTTTTATGCCAATGATGATTTCTGCTAAGCAAAGTCCCAAACCGGCTCGCCGCGCTCAGCCGTGGCGGCTGAGAATCGGCCCGGCCATGCGTTGCAGGATGCCGGCCAGCGTGCCCAACGCCAGCCGCTGCCGCCCCGGCAGGTGGCCGCTGAACACCGCGCTGTATTCCAGCGCCGGCACGCCGCCGCGATGTTGCTTGAAGGCGCCGGCGCCGGAGCTGTAGTGCAGGCGCAGGCCGCGCGCCTGCGCCTCGCGCAGCAGCAGCGCCATCAGCCGCCGGTACAGCCCCAGCTCCGGCGGCAGCGTGGTGTCGTAGCCCAGCAGCGGCGTGGTCAGCCAGCCGTAGCGCTGGTAGAAGCCGATGACGCCGACGATGCGGCCGTCCAGCCGCAGCGCGTGCAGCTCCAGGAAGCGCTTGTCGAGGCACAGCGCGAAGAAGGCATCGGTGAAGTCCGGGTTCAGCACCGAGTGCTTGTCGATGAACAGCGCGCGGAAGCAGCGCCGCAGCGCCGGCAGGTCGTCCGCGCTCAGCGTGTCCGGGCCGCACAGCTGCAGCTCGGGCTGTGCCAGCAACTTCTGGTCGCGCCTGACGTTGGGGCTCTGCCACACCGCCGGGTCTTGCGGATCGCAGGTGTAGATCTGTCGCGCCGGCAGCAGCGTCCAGCCCTGTGCGGCCAACCTTTGCGCGAGGCCGGGGTTGACCGCGTCGCTGACATTGCGCAGCAGCAGCGGGCTGTCGCAGTGGCGCGCCATCACCGACTCGGTCAGCAGCGACAGGTCGCTGTCCTGCCAGTCCGGGTGCAGGTTGGTGGAGATCAGCCAGTTGTTGATCACCGCCGCCTCGTCCAGCCGCGCGGCGGTGATCAGGCCGGACAGCGGCAGGCCGGCGACCTGCGCCAGCGTGCCCAGCGAGCGGCTCTTGCGCTGCGCTTCGTCCTGCGCGTAGCGCAGCCATGCCGAGCGCGCGCTGGCGACGTAGCTGTCCTGCGCGCTGAAGGTGTGCAGGCGGGTGACGGGGATGGGCGGGTTGCCGGCGTCGCTGCAGCAGACGTCGCAGGCGGCATTGCGCACCCAGTGCTGGCCGCCGCTGAGCCGGGCCTGGCTCAGCCAGCTGGCGTGGCCGTCCAGCAGCAGCGCGGGTTCGAGTCGGTTCATGTTTGCTTGATGTAGAGGTGGACGCCGCCGTAGATGGCGGCGCGGTCGCGCCGGTGCAGCGCGCGGTTGTGGTCGGGGTCGGTGTGCCATACGGCGCGCACCTGCGGCGCCAGCCGCGTTTCCAGCGGCGAAGCGCTGCCGCCGGTGCGGAACACCACCCGCGCGCCCTTGTCGGCGGTGCGGGTCACTTCGCGCCACAGCGCATTGAGCTGGGCGTCGTCCATCCAGTCCTGCGCGTCGAGGAACAAATAGGCGTCAAGCGAGTGCGACGGGCGGTTGACGAGAAAGTCGGTCAGCGAACAGTGGTGGCTGTGCAGGCGCGGGCTGTGCTCACGGATGGCGGCGTAGTGCTGTTGCTGCAGGTACATCGGCAGCGCGCTCTGGCGGCCGGTATCGTAGCGGCGGGCAAACGCCTGCTGCGCGTAGGGGTTGTCCGCCAGCGGAAAATCACAGGCCAGGCGGCGCATGCGCTCGCGGAACAGCGCCGGCAGGTCGCCGTCGGCGTCGTGCAGCAGCGCGGCGAACTGCGCCGGCGGAATGCCCATGCTGTACAGCATCGCCGGGCGGCGGGCGAGGAAGCGCAGCAGCGGGTGGTCGAACAGCGGCGCCAGATGGCGATCGAACAGCGCCTGCTGCTCGTCAAGGTTGGCCGCCGTGGCCAGCCGCGACAGGTTGCCGCCCAAGAGCCGCCCCAGGACGTGCGAAACGCCGATGAAGCGGCCGAGCAGGCCGTGGCGGTAGGCGTGGCGCGCGAACAGGCTGTAGCGCGGCCGGCCGCGCCAGTCGGTTTGTTCCCAGTACTGGCGCGCGGTCGGCGGCAGCTGCGGCGCCAGATGCTGGCGGTAGCGCTGCAGGTTGGCCGCATCGTCGGCGCCGCCGAGAAAGGCCAGCAGCGACGGGTAGTCCGGCAGGCTCCGGAACGCGGCGCGCTTGAGCGCCAGCATTGCCAGATGGCTGGCGTTGAGGTCCACCGCGTGCACCTCCCGCGGCGCGCAGGCGAGGTAGGCCAGCGCATTGCAGCCGCCGGAGGAGATGGTCAGCACCCGCGCGCCGGGCTGCAGCTGCAGCGCGTCGATGTCCACCAGCGGGTCTTCCCAGATCTGCGCGTAGACCAGCTGGCTGAACCAGCACGCGAACAGGCGGTCGCCCAGCGCGCGCGCGCCGGTGCTGCGGCTGTTGTGGACCGCCTTGTTGACCAGGGTATGGGTATGCATATCGCCTCCGGGGTTGGGCATCCCGGCATTGTGGCGGCGGCGGGTGGCAGGCATGTGACGGCTTGATGTCAGTACCGTGACGCAGGGCAGGGCTTGACAGCTGTGTTATAACGTAACTCTATTGATTGTTACGTTATAACGAAAGGAATGCAGTGTTCCAGCCCCAAGACCATCGCCTGCCCGTCACCGTGCTGTCCGGCTTTCTCGGTGCCGGCAAGACCACCTTGCTCAACCACATCCTGCACAACCGCGAAGGCCGCCGCGTGGCGGTGATCGTCAACGACATGTCCGAGGTCAACATCGACGCGCAGCTGGTGCGTGACGGCGGCGCCGCGCTGAGCCGCGCCGAGGAAAAACTGGTGGAGATGAGCAACGGCTGCATCTGCTGCACGCTGCGCGAGG
The DNA here is from genome assembly GCF_014652475.1 of Vogesella alkaliphila. GTDB lineage: Bacteria > Pseudomonadota > Gammaproteobacteria > Burkholderiales > Chromobacteriaceae > Vogesella > Vogesella alkaliphila. The sequence continues at coordinate 647,866 of NZ_BMYW01000001.1, forward strand.
ACCTGCTGGTCGAAATCCGCCAGCTGGCCGCCGCCGGCCGCTTCGACTACCTGCTGATCGAATCCACCGGCATCGCCGAGCCGCTGCCGGTGGCGGAGACCTTCACCTTCCGCGACGACGACGGCCACAGCCTGGCCGACATCGCGCGGCTGGACACCATGGTGACGGTGGTGGACGGCTTCAACTTCCTGCGCGACTACGGCTCGCGCGACAGCCTGGCGCAGCGCGGCGAGGCGGCGGGCGCGGACGACGAGCGCACGGTGGTGGACCTGCTGGTGGAGCAGGTGGAGTTCTGCGACGTGATCGTGCTCAACAAGACCGACCTGATGAGCGCCGCCGACATCCGGCAGCTGCAGGCGATCCTGGCCACGCTCAACCCGCGCGCGCGCATCGTGCATAGCCACTTTGGCCGCGTGCCGCTGGATACGGTGCTGGATACCGGGCTGTTCGATTTCGACGCCGCCGCCGAGGCACCGGGCTGGCTGCAGGAGCTGCGCGGCGAGCACGTGCCGGAAACCGAAGCCTACGGCATCGGCAGCTTTGTCTACCGCGCGCGCGCGCCGTTTCATCCGCAGCGCCTGTATCACTGGCTGCAGCAGGAATGGCCGGGCGTGGTGCGCTCCAAGGGCCACTTCTGGCTGGCGACGCGGCCGCTGCTGGTCGGCAGCTGGTCGCAGGCCGGCGCCATGTCGCGTCACGGCCTGGGCGGGCTGTGGTGGGACGCGGTCGATCGCGCCGACTGGCCGGACGACGCGGAAAGCCGCGCGCTGATCGCCAGCCGCTGGCAGGAGCCGTGGGGCGACCGCCAGCAGGAGCTGGTGCTGATCGGCATCGACATGGACGCGGCGGCGCTGACGGCGGCCTTCGACGCCTGCCTGCTGACCGACGCCGAGCTGGCCGCCGGGGCGGACAGCTGGGCCGCCCTGGCGGACCCGTTCCCGAGCTGGGCAGAGGCGGATGACGGCGTGGACGTGGCCGGCAACTAGCTGCCGCGCGGCTACCAGCGCAGCGTGGCGAAGCGCACGACCAGAAAATCCAGCAAGGCCCGCACCGCCGGCGACAGGTGGCGGCGCGACGGGTACAGCGCGTAGATGGTCATCGCGGGCGGCTGCCACTCCGGCAATACCTGCTGCAGCCGGCCATCCTGCAGCAGCGTGTTGGCCAGGTAGCTCGGCTGCAGGCTGATGCCGCCGTCGGCCAGCGCCGCGTGCAGCAGCACGGTGGCGTCGTTGGCGGTGAAGCGGGTGGCCACGTTGACGGTGTCGGTCTGCTCGCCGCGCAGGAAACGCCAGCTGCTGCGGCCAACGTTGCTGTGCCCCAGGCAACGGTGGCCGGCCAGCTCCGCCGGCGTCTGCGGCGTGCCGGCCGCCGCCAGGTAGGCCGGGCTGGCCACCAGCACCGAATCGCACACCGCCAGCGGCCGCGCGATCAAGGCCGGGTCCGGCTCGCTGCTGATGCGGATCGCCAGATCGATACGTGCCTCCACCAGGTTCAAGGCGGCATCGCCGACGTTGAGGTCGATCTTCAGCTGCGGATGCTGCGCTAGAAACTCGGCCAGCGCCGCCGCCAGGTGGGCGTGGCCGAAGGACATGCTGCTGGTGAGTCGCAGCTGGCCGCGCAGCCCGCCATCGGCCGGCGCCACCTCGTCCTCCACCTCCGCCACCAGCGCCAGCATTTGCAGGCAGCGGCGCAGTGCCTGTTCCCCGGCATCGGTCAGCGTCACGCGGCGGGTAGTGCGCTGCAGCAGCCGCGCGCCCAGCCATTGCTCCATCTCCGCCACATAGCGCGTCACCATCGCGCGCGACATCTCCAGCCGCTCGGCGCTGGCGCTGAAGCTGCCGCTGCTGGCGACGTCGGCGAATACCCGCATCGCGGTGACTCTATCCATATTATTTGCTCGATTTGTGCAATAAATATGCGCAGTTTATCCACTTTATCTGCGCGAATACGGAAATTATAGTGAGCTCCATCAACTACGCGGCTGTCGCCGTCATGAAAGGACACATCATGCTTCGCCACACCCGCATCGCGACTGTTATCGCAACTGGCATCGCGCTTGCCACCGCCGCCGCCCACGCCGCCCAGCCCTTGCAGCTCAAGGTCTACAACGCCGGCGAGGGCAGCTTTCACGCCAATGCCGTGGTGGTCAGCGGCGAGCACGAGGCGATGGTGATCGACAGCGGCTTTACCCGTGCCGACGGCTACCGCATTGCGGCCAACGTGCTGGACAGCGGCAAGACGCTGAAGACCATCCTGATCAGCAATGCCGACCCGGACTATTACTTCGGCGCCGCGGTGCTCAAGCAACTGTTCCCGCAGGCCGAGGTGGTGGCCACCCCGGCGGTGGCCGGGAAAATCCAGGCCAAGCTGGCCGGCAAGCTGGCGTTCTGGGGACCGAAGATGGGCGCCAACGCGCCGCAGCAGCCCGTCGTGCCCAGTGCCTTGAAAACAGACAGCCTGAGCGTGGATGGCGAACAGATCGAGCTGCGCGGCACTCATGGCGTGCTGGCGCATCGGCCGTATGTGTGGATTCCGTCGCTGCGCGCCATCGCCGGCAACGTGGCGCTGTTCAGCGGCCTGCACGTCTGGACCGCCGACACCCAGCAGCCGGCCGAACGCCAGGCGTGGCTGGCGCAGCTGGACGAGATGGCCGCGCTCAAGCCCGCCATCGTGGTGCCGGGCCACATGGCCGCCGGCAGCGCACTGGACTCTACGGCCATCAGCTACACCCGCAATTACCTGCAGCGTTTTGACAGCGAGGCGGGCAAGGCCAACAATGCTGCCGAACTGATTGCCGCCATGCAGCGTGCCTACCCGCAGGCCGGCATGGGGCTGGCGCTGGACATCGGCGCCAAGGTGAACAAAGGGGAAATGAAATGGTGAACGCCACTCTGCATTACTACTACGACCCGCTGTGTGGCTGGTGTTACGGCGCGGCGCCGCTGCTGGCCGCTGCGGCCAACGTTGCCGGCCTCGCTATCGAACTGCACGCCGGCGCGATGATGAGCGGGCCGAACCGCCAGCCGGTCACGCCGCAATTGCGCCAGTACGTGATGGGCCACGACCAGCGCATCCAGCAGCTTACCGGCCAGCCGTTCGGCGATGGCTACTTTAACGGCCTGCTGCTGGATAGCGGCGCGGTGTTCGACAGCACGCCGCCGACGCTGGCCATTCTCGCCGCCGAGGCGCTGGGCGTAGACGGGCTGAGCATGCTGCACCGCCTGCAGCAGGCGCACTACGTGGACGGGCAGCGCATCGCCGAGCCGGCGGTGCTGCAGCAGCTGGCGCAGGAAATGGGGTTTGATGGCGCCGCCTTCGCCGCCGAATACCAGCGCCAGCAGGGCGAGTTCGCCGCCCACGTTGGCCGCAGCCACCGCGACATGGCCGCGCACGGCCTGCGCGGTTTCCCTTCGCTGCTGCTGGAACTGAACGGCCAGCTGCAGCGGGTGGAGCTGTCGCCGTTCCTCGGCAAGCCGGAGGCGTTTGCCGCTTATCTGCAGGGTTTGCTGGGCGGGGCGGCTGGCCAGGGCACGACCGATGCGCCGTTTTGCACGCCGGATGGTTGTCACTGAGGCGCAAAGTGGTCGCGTAAAAAAACGCCAGCCGGAAACGGGCTGGTGAATGACCGGCCGATACCGGTGATGCGCTGGCTGATCTTTGGGGGCCATCCACTCCAGCCCGGCGCTGCGTGAGGTGAAGGCCGGCAGCCGCCTGCCGGTGTCGCCGCCGCTGGCGTGGACAAGGTTGGCCGCAGGCCGGGGCAGGGCTTGCGGCCAACCTTGTGGTTTTGTGGGAAGGCGAGGCAGGGAAGTAGGCCGGTCAAAGCAGGAAGTTATGCCCATGTATTGGCATGATGGCGGCTATCGGCCAGTTGCGGACATTTACAAGCTTCAACTATCCGGGATATGAAGGGCCGGTGTTAACAGAAAAACTGCCATAACGTTGGACGTGAGGCGACCGCAAAAAGCAAAGCTTTTTGTGGGTCGCCTCGACGGACGGGTTAGAGCGCATTTTCGCCATGCCCCTGACCAAGGCTGTTGTAGTTTTGGCTCTCTCGGAGCCGGTCATATATTGCAATGGAGTCCCTTGTTCAGACCCTCCTTGAGTTCAGCAGCAACGTCAATCGCCGGGTTCACACCATCACTAGGTCCGTTCCCACCAAACGCTCCCATTCCATGCTGGATCATGTAGTCCGGCCTATAGTCCGGCGCACCAATGGCTAGTATCTTGGTGCAAATTTCCTTCAAGGATTGGCTGCCCTCGGTGAGACGCTCCTTAGCAACCGAGCCGAACGCCTTTAGTTCCTCTTTGGAAAGCTTGCTTGTGGCTTCCATTAGCAAAACGATTACGGCTTGACGAGCCGTGCTATCCGTTACGCGTCTGGCATCTATGCCACTGTAAATTTTCGAAAATGCATACAACTCGACAGCGGTTTCATAGTTCTTCTCCGCAAGGCACTTAGACATGCCTCTGAACGTATCAGCAGGCGTGTGCTTATTAGATAGGGATGAAATGCTTTCACATCTCACGACATGGGTAGACGCGAGATTCCCCGGCGTGGAGTAATTTGTAATTTCGGCAGCAAATGCGCTAGTAGCGCAAATTGCCGAGAGAGTCACGATCGACTTAACAGCTTTCATCTAATCCTCGTGGTTGGTGAATGGATGCGCTCTATACGGACACGCAGGTCCGTATATTAATTGATATTGCTGACATCCATTATCGTACCCGAATACCATATTTCTCAAGCTGTTTGTCATTAACCTATCCGTATAACACCCCCCAATCTGCCGGACGCCATGGTCGTGCCCCCTGCTGCACGTTACCCTACGATTTTTGACCTGAAGGAGTGACACTCATGGGGTGAAGTCGCAGCCAACCGTCCCCGCCTGCTCGACCAAGTCTCGATCGTCTGTTGGCTCCGTCATTACAGCCACAATACCGAGGTCGCTTATTCGCACGGTGCAGGAGCTACTGGGCCACGCGGATGTCAGCACCACGATGATTTATACCCATGTACTGAACAAGGGAGGCCGGGGCGTGAGCAGTCCGCTGGATAGCCTATGAGCGCATTATTTGTCGTGCCGGAAGGCACGCGACGATATTCTTTAATGTCTGCTTTGCTGCAGCTAGCTGCCAATGACATCGATGTTATCGACAGGCAGCTTTGGCCGATCAACTGACGAAGCGTTAACTTGGTCGGCGGCAGTTCGGCCATTGTCGTCGTTGGCACTCGTTGCCCTGTGCGGCAGCAGCGCAGTGGTTAGCTGACGTTGCTGAGATCAAGCAGTCGAACGACTGTTTTCTCGGCCGACGAACGCGTACTCCCGACCAATAGCGATGAAGAACTGGCACGTGAAGCAGCTCAAAGCGTGCGTGAGGTAGTGGGCGAAGTCAGCAATACGGCTGAACTGGTTGGCCGTATGGCTGAACGCTTGCGAGAAATCAACGCTATTGCCGGCGTGATCCGCGACATCGCCGGACAGACCAATCTGTTGGCACTCAATGCAGCCATCGAAGCCGCCAGTGTAGGCGAGACCGGACGCGGCTTCGCGGTGGTGGCCGACGAAGTGCGCAAACTAGCTGAACGCACGACTGAAGCCACCCATGAGATCAGCTGCGTCACCCAAGAGGTGCAAGGCGATACCGAGCAGGTATCCAGCAGTATTGGCAGCATTTTGCCCAAGGTAGGAAATGCCGTAACGCAGGCCGAACGCGCTGCTGGGGTACTGCAAGAAATTCAGGCCAGCGCACGCGAAACGCTGACACGTAGCCAGGATATGACGGCAGCCACAGCGGAACAGAGTCAGGCCAGCAGTGTAGAACACATCGTCGCGCTGACCGAATCGACCTCGCAGATGGTACAACAGGCTTACGGCGCCACGAATCTAAGCAAGGGGCAGGCAGACGAGCTACACCACGCAGTTTCTCGCTTCCAAACAGGAGGAATTGCTTAGCACTTTTAGCAGAAGTAGAACTATGACAATGCCTGGCTTCATCCCTCTTGGCGTGGCTGCTGCTTGGGTGGTAAAGCCGGATCATGTGTAGCTGACGCCGTGGCTAATTGCATCATTGCCAGGCGTAGTGTCTCGGCTTCGACCGGCTTGTGCAGTAGGATGGCGCCGGTGGCCTGCGCTTCCCGTAAACGGTCCGGTGCGGTATCACCGGTCAAAATGATGGCGGGAAGCGGCCGTCCCAGGTAGGCATGGATTGCCCCTAATGCCTCTTGCCCGGTGCGATTGCTGCGCAAACGGTAGTCTGCAATCACTAGGTCGGGAACGAAGTCGGCCAAGGCTACTACTGCTTCCTGTTCCGACTCGACAGCCATACATGGGCACTCCCAGCCATCTAGCAATTCTGAAACTGCGGTGCGGACGGTCAAGTCATCATCGATGACCAGTACTCGTAGACGGCACAGGCTGAATGTATCGAGCGGTACGGTCAAGTTTCGAAACTCGACGTGTGGCTCATCCGACAGCGGTAATCTCACCCGAAAGACCGAACCGCGTCCTTGGGTGGATGCGACGTCGATCTGTAGGCCCATGGTTTGGGCCAGACCATCTACGATGGCGAGACCCAGGCCAAGCCCCTTGCGGCGATCTCGCTCTGGATTTCCGAGCTGGTGGAACTCACGGAAGATGTCGCGTTGCTGCGAAGCAGGCACGCCGATACCGGTGTCCCACACCTCGAGTGAAAGGTATTTAGTGCGACGGCGACAACCGATCAAGATGCCCCCTCGCTCGGTGTAACGAATGGCATTTGCGATCAAATTGCGCAGAATTATTTCGAGCAAGCCCGGGTCGGCGATGGTGACCGCAACAGTATCACGCACGCGGTAAATTAATTGCTTACTGTCCGCCTGAGGTGCGAACTCATTCTCAAGTTTGCGCAGCATGGGTTGCAATCGAAGCTCGCGCGGATGCGCCTTGATTACGCCGGCTTCCAGCTTGGAAAAGTCAAGCAAGGTATTGAGCATTTCACGCGCGGCTCCTGAAGAAGCCTCGATATGCCCCAATAGCTCGTGTTGCTTGTCAGTCAACGGCGTCCGTGCCAACGACACAATGAAGAGACCAAGCGCGTGCAAGGGCTGCCGTAAGTCGTGACTCGCTGATGCGAGAAACACCGACTTGGCTCGGTTCGCCTCTTCGGCGTGGCGCAAGGCCTGTTCCGTACGGTTCGTTTGCTGGCGAAGTTGCTCTACCAGCTCGGAATTAGCGAAGCGCAGTTGAATTGAGCGCCTCGCTACACGCGAATAGTTGTGGGCGAAGACAAGCAAAACTAGAAGGTAGAGAGGTACACCCAGGAACATCGGCAAATAGTAGATGCTCTTGGTTGCGAGGAACACCGTCCATACCGGCAGGATTGCAGGTAAGAAAAAGCCGACCGCCACGGGCAGGCAAGGAGAGAAGATGGCCAGTGCAGCCGCGCTCATCCCTGCGATCATGGCGAGCAGGCAGATGGCCGTGGGCGGGAAGCGCAGATCCATGTAAAACCAACCTGCTACGCCCCATAGCCCGCCGATACCAGTCAGCAGTGCGGTCATGCTCCTGGCGTAGCGCGTTGCATGGGCTTCACTAATACGGTCAGGTAGCAGGTTGCGGCCAAAATGCCCAAATGCGCATGCCAGTCCCATGCACGCTGTCCATAGGATGATGCCGTAGGTCCCAGTCGAAATGATGATCCCAGTTGCGAGCAGTACTGAGGCGAGGAAGCAGCCGAGCATGGCGATGCCGAAACTGTTGTCGATCAACTCCATCTGGGCCGACAGCAGACGCGGTTCGTCAAAACGCGGATATAGGGAGGGTCTGTTCATTTGGAGATTTGCACCCAGCCAAGCTGCTGCGCTTTCAGCATGGCTTTGAGGCGGGAATCGACGCCTAACTGGTCGAGGATGGCGGCGACGTGCACACGCACGGTGTTTTCAGCTAGTCCTAGGTGCAGAGCAATTGCCTTGTTTGAAAGACCTAGGCACAACTGTCCCAGTACCTCCAGTTGCCGCGGCGTTAATCCGCCGGCCGAAGCGAGCGTTAGTGAGGGGGCGTCTGCCTCAAATGGAAAGTAACGTATCCCTCTTCGACAGTGGGCAATCGCCTCTTGAATCTGTGCCGTGTTGGCTGTTTTGGGCAAGTATCCGAGTACGTCGTTGATCTGTGATGCTTGCAACGCAGCCTGTTCTGAACTGCCGGATACAATCAAGATGCGTGCCGGTTTGAAATAATTTCGCAGCACCTGCACGCCGTCCAGACCGTTCAAACCAGGTAACTGGATATCGAGCAAGATGATGTCGACAGCAGTATTGCCATGCAATTGCACAGCCTCCATGACAGAACCCGCCTCGAGAATATCGCCGACATGGGGACTGTCCGCCAGCACCAGGCGTAAGCCGGTACGGAATAGGGTGTGATCGTCGATGAGGAGGAGGCGACTGCGCAGCATGGGAAGATTAGGTTCCGAGCGAAGTCACTACCGTATCCGTGCCTGCTACTAGGCGCAAGTAAAAAATGACATTGTTAATCCAAAAGGATTACATATAGGCAAAAAGACTATTTACTAGATCGCCTGCCTAGCGAAACACTACTGCTCATCGAAGCGGTCATTCATCTTCCTTCCGCAACGTGTGCTTTCCAACTCAATAACCGGAAGATGCTAAGAGGAGTGTTTTCATGGCGGATTTGAATTTTGAGGACAGTATCAAGCTGGCGTACTACAAACTGGTTGATACTTTGACCGGCGGCTATAGCGACGACAGTGTGATCCGGCAGTTCGTCGGTATCGGTATGGAAGAATTGACGGACGACGCAGCCAGGCGCTACGCCAGCAACCGCCCAGCCAGCATGGGTAATCTTTACACCAATTCCGGCATCAACTGCGTCCAGCAATACGCGAATCTCTGGAAAGCCTTGATAAAGACTGCAGATTATGAAGGCACTAGTGCGGGTGATGAGAAGCAGCAGCAGAAATGGCAGCACGCCAAAACCACTGCGGAGGAAATGCTCCAGGAAGTGCAGGAAGCACATGGCGGTGCGGATAAAAAGAAGCCGATCTATTTAGCGGATCTTGATGGTTGGAACGAGAGGCTTGAGGCATGGCGGAATAGCACCAAGGGCAAGACGATGCCTGATCTGGCGGCATCAAGCGACGTACTAGACGCTTTCTTCACTAAGGGTTCCGTGCTGGATATGTCTTCTGGCGAGCTCGAAAATTTCCATATTGATGGCGACCTCTCTGGCGAGTTCTCCAAGGGCATCTTCAGCATTGAAGGGAAAATGTCGGGCGGAATCGACTTCAGTAAGGCCGCTGGTTTCAAGGCCAGTAAAGTGGAATTCCGCTGCCACTCGATTAGCTCGTTTGCGGTGGCATCGGAGTCGAGTGTCGACCCCAGCACAATCAAGGACTATCTCAATCGCTATAAGGACCTGCCCAATCTTCGCGATACGTCTGGACCATATTGTGAGGAAAACAAGGGCTCACTCGTGCTCTACCCGACACAGATCATTGCCGTATGGCTGCCCTTCATCCGCATCCATGTCAGTGCCAAGGACGGCATGTTTATCGATGCTGCACTGAACGGACATGTGAATTTCGGCGTGGGCGGCGAACTGTTCGGTCTGAAAATCGGTGCCGATGCCAACTTCAACACCCATATCCAGAAGGGCAGCAATAACGACTTCGTGCTGAACATCGTACCCACCGAAATCGGCGAGAAGGCCAACCCGGTCATTCTCGCGGTGATGAGCGCACGGGCTGTGTATTGATGCATCCAGTACCGCCCTTTCGCCGATGATGGCGCGCCGCTGCTGTGGGCGGATCGAACCGAACGAAAGCAAGGGCGACCCATAACGAGACACCCAGAGAGGAAAAAGCATGAGAGCGCAACCGTTTTTAATCCAACTTGCGCAGCACTACCTCCCGGAACGCGCTGCCAACTTGGCTAAATGCGCACAGCTTAAAGGTGGATGGGAGGGCTGGCTGCAGGTGGAGATTGCCAGCCTGTTTCTGAGTAACGACTGGATGCAGGGGTGCGAGCGGGAGGTCCCATATCCGGCACCTCCAAACTCGGATTACCGTTATCTTGCGTACGCTGCTGGCGTTCAGAACGCTAGGCAGACGAACGACTATCGATCGGCTGCTCGGTGTGACTTCGTGCTGGAACGGAATAGCAAGGAGCGGGTCGATTCGACCCATTTCGAGCTTAAGGTGATCCGGCCGAATACCGATAACCCGCTAGCCGATGCATGGGGTCGCTTTTATGCCGATGTTGATAAGATCATGGCTTTGACAAAGGCTAATCCGACCATCAATGGCATCGCGCTATTAGCGACATACGGCACTTTCACGCAAGCCGATATGGGAAGCGAGGGTCTCCAATTCTTCTGGACAGGAAACCGTCTTTCCTACGCATGGGATACCAAGCTTGGCACAGTATCACGTCTCGATCAGGTGAGCATGGGTGGGGATCCTCGCCTATTCGTCGTGGCTACTAGCATCGTGTTGACTTAAAGCCGGGTATGGCTAAATAACGTTTGCATAATGCAAAGCCGCCTTGCAGGCGGCTTTCTTCTCATTGATGTTGTTCCCAATATCAGATCGTTCTACCGTACCCTGACGCGGGGAAGTTGGCGATGCCGCCACTTAACCCTTCACTTGAGCCTTTGCAGCGGAATACCGCATGCGGCAGGTTCTGAATTGGGAAATCAGTATCAGGTTTATTGGCAGAACAAGATAGCTCCCAGCAACGAGCCGGCGGTGATCAAGCTATGGCCCACTGCACAGCCAAACGCAAAGAAGTTTCAGAATCTGTATCTGACAGGTAACCGCTCCATTGCCGACCAATTAGGCCGGCATACCGAACGGCGGAAAAGGCCGACCAACAGCCGATGTGTCAGCCCGGCCGAGAGTAGTTCGGCCTAAGCAGTCGGTGAACTCTTCAAATGAAATATGGCCGGCTCTGTTTACAGACCGGCCATTGCCCTTTTCGTAGGCCAGGGCTACCTACAAGAGTCGGGGCGATTGACTCCGTGCGTACAAACAAGCGGAAAAGTTTGCTAGGACGCTTCTCGCTTCGGCACATGCTCAAGCAAATGCGCAACAAATTGGGTGAGCTTTGGCAATGGACGCCGGTCGTGTCGATACACGATGTGGACCGGGTGGGGTTTGGGTGAGTAGGTCTTCAGCACTTGTACCAACGTTCCGCTTGCCAGATCGTGGGCCACCAGGACCTCCGGTTGCAGTAATAGTCCCGCGCCGGCGATTGCCGCCATGCGCAAGCCGTTGCCGTCATTGCACGTGAACACCGATTCCGTCACCAGGCGCGGGCCATCTCCATCCTCGAGCTTCCAGCCGCTACGGCTATTCCATACCGTATGCGACAGGCAATGATGGGCACTCAGATCCTGCGGCGTCTCCGGGCACCCGTATTGGGCGAGATAGCCCGGCGATGCACAGATCACCATGCGGTACATGGTCAACGGCTTTGCAACCAGGTCGGCATCGCCCAATTCACCAATGCGGATCGCCAGATCAAAACCTTCGTCAATCAGATCGACGTTACGGTTGCTTAATTCCAGTTCCACGCGCACGAGCGGATACAGCTGCCGGAAAGTCGCGGCCAGCGGGGCGATGACACAGGCGCCAAAGGTGATCGGCGCACTGATACGCAACGTGCCGGACGGTGACGCGCGTAACTGCTCGACCGAGGTTTCGGCGATACGCATGTATTCGAGCGCACGCTTTGCATCTTCGTAAAAGACACGGCCAGCATCAGTCAGACGCTGGCGCCGTGTCGTGCGCTCCAGCAGGCGCGCACCAAGACGCTCTTCAAGTTCACGCACATATTTGCCGACCATTACCGCGGATATGTCCAGCTGCTGCGCGGCCTCGGTGAAGTTGCCTGCCTCCACGACGGCAACGAAGGTTTCCATGGCACGCAGTCTATCCATATTACAAACCATCAGTTAGTAGTATCAATCATTAAAGCACATTTATGATTGCTTCAGTTCAGGGAAGAATGACAACGTTTCAACCTGAACTCGAAAAGGATTGTTTTATGAAGATCGTCGTAATCGGTGCTGGTGGGGATATTGGTCGTCCGGTGGCGGATGAACTTGCACGTGATGGCAAACACGAAGTCATTCGTGTCGGCCGTAGCCGGGGTGACCATCAAGTTGACATCACCCGCGATGACAGTGTGAGCGCACTGTTCAAGCAGATAGGCACCGTCGATGCCATTGTTGTTGCCGCAGGCAACGTCATTCTGGCTCCAGTGCAGCACATGACGGCCGCCGATTTCCATAGAGGCTTGCAGGACAAACTGCTCAGCCAAGTGCGCGTCGCGTTGATTGGTCAACATTACCTGAGCGACGGCGGCTCAATAACTTTGACCTCCGGCATTGCCGTCGATGATCCGATTGCGCAGGGTTCCCATGCCGCAGCGTCGAATGCCGGGATTGAAGGCTTCGTACGTGCCGCTGCATGCGATTTTCGCCGGGGCATCCGCATCAATGCCGTTAGTCCGACCGTGCTGATCGAATCCATGGACCGGTTTGGCCCGTTCTTTCCCGGCTACGAAGGCGTGCCGGCGACAAGTGTGGCGATGGCCTATCGACGAAGTGTGGAAGGCGTGCATAGCGGCCGCGTCTATCGGGTTGGTCATTGAGGTAAAGAGCTAGCGGCACTTAACCTCCCAGGTCTGCTACCGGTACCACCCATATTCAGCCCATGAATGGCCACTATATTTCAGGCGATGGCGACCGACAGCAATAGGCCGGGAGCTGTCGCTCATCAGATTTGCTACGATTGGCCGCTTTGGCCGAAAAGCTCGGTGGCGACATGAGATAGCCGCCACCTTGGTGGAAAAGTGTGGTCGTAACGACTACCTAAATTTCGATCTGCTCAGAAATTTCCAAAGCATCATCGACTTCGATCCCGAGATACCGCACCGTGCTTTCTAACTTGGTATGACCAAGCAAGATTTGCACCGCACGCAAGTTCTTTGTCTTCTTGTAGATCAATGTTGCTTTGGTACGACGTCCCCCCCGTTTTCAGTAGCAGAGTGCTTTAGAGTCCGAGGGTAATTTACCTGATTTCTCAGC
>NZ_BMYW01000002.1:0-319049 GCF_014652475.1 Vogesella alkaliphila
CAAGTCGTTGATTTCACAAGTACCCCACCAGCAACAAAAATGAAAAAGGTTGGCCGCAACGCTTGCGACCAACCTTGGGCATGGAAAATAAAGCGTGATGACCGTATCAATCGATACCCAGCATCGACGGTGTCATCATCGCCTTGAGGCGAATTTGCTCGATACCGTGGCGTTCGCGATGGCTGAGCCACCAGATGGCGCCCTTCTTGACGCTCCACAGCAGCGGCTGTTCGCTCATCAACGTGGCGGCGAGACGGCCGATATAAGGCTGATGCCCGACCAGCACGATGGTCTTGCCGCTGCGCGGCCAGTCGATGGCGCTCAGCACCTGCTCGACCGAGGCGTCCGGGTTCAGTGCCGGCATGACTTCATAGCTCTTGGCAAACAGTGCCGCGGTTTGTTGCGAGCGCAGCGCCTCGGAGGCGAGCAGCGCAAAATCGTCGGGCAGCTGCTTGCGCAGCCATGCTGCCATCGCACTCGCCTGCTTCTGTCCACGCCGGGTCAGCGCGCGCTGCATGTCGTCAGAGCCTTCCTCGGCTTCGGCATGACGCCACAAGATGAGATCCATATCGTTCCTTAGTCTTATTGTTTGGCTGCTACATGCTGTGCCATGCGTGTTACGACAGCAAGAAATGCACCAATAATGGTGCCACCACCGCCGTGACAAACCCGGTCAGCCCCATCGCCAGACCGGCAAAGGCACCGGCAGTTTCCGAGATCTGGAACACGCGGGCGGTACCGATGCCGTGTGCGGCGATGCCGGTGGCAACCCCCAGCACCACGTCATCGTTCATCCGCAACAGTGCCAGCAGCGGCCTGGCCAGCACCGCGCCGATGATGCCGGTCACGATGACAAAGGCGGCGGCCAGGGTGGGAATGCCGCCGATGGCCTCGGCCACACCGATCGCGATCGGCGTGGTGGCCGAGCGCGGTGCCAGGCTGAGCACGATCTGCGGCGGCAAGTCGAAGGCGACGGCAATCAGTACCGCGCTGGCCACGCCGGCGACACTGCCGACCACGATGCTGCACAGGATGGCGAAGGCGCTGCGCTTGAGGCGCGCCAGATTGTTGTATAGCGGTATCGCCAGCGCGACGGTGACCGGCCCGAGCAGGAACTGGATAAAACCGGCGCCGCGGAAGTACTCATCGAAACTCAGCCCCAGCGCCAGCAGGCTGACGATCAGCAGCCCGGCGCCGACCAGGACCGTATTGGCCAGCGGATGACCGTGATAGCGGCGGCTGATGCTCAGTGCGACGCGGTAGGCCAGCAGCGTCAGGAAGATGCCGGTCAGCGGCGACTGGTGCAGCCATTCATGGAGTGTCGGCGTCATGGTCTGGCCTTTCTGCCTTGTTGACGGCGCAGCAGCAGTGTCAGCGTCAGCGCGCTGATCAGCAGCGTCGCCAGTGTCGACAGCAAGAGCACCGCCGCCATCGCCAGCGGTCGCTCGGCCAGCAGCGGCCAGAAGGCGAGGATGCCGGCACCGGCGGGAATGAACAGCAGCGACATGTGCGTCATCAGCCGCGGCACGTTGTGGCGCAGCGTGTCGGGAATGCCCTTGCGCACGCACAGCGTCAGGAACAGGAACAGCATGCCGAGCACGGCACCGGGGATGGGCCAGCCGAGGCTGCGCGCCAGCAACTCGCCGGCAAACTGGTAGCCCAGCAGCCACAGGAAGGTTTCGATCATCGACAACTCGCAGGATGGTCACAAGGTTGGCCGCACGCGACAGCGGCGGGACAGGACGGGTTTTGGCATAATGCGCCGCATGACGCCTTTTTCTGACTGGTCGGCCCGGTTGCCGCCAACTTCACCGCTGCTGGCAGAGTGCATCACCGTCAGCGGCTCACTCACCAACTACCTGATGGCAACCGGCCACGACTTCGCCGTCAGCGTACTGCAGCAAGGCAACGACGCGATTCATGCCGACGAAACCGCCCTGTTCGAGCTTACCCCAGATAGCCAATTGCATGCCAGGCACGTGAGCCTGTCCCTGGCCGGCAAACCGGTGGTGGTGGCGCGCAGCGTGTGCCTGCCGGCGTGCCCGGTGTGGCGGCCGATACTGGAGCGTGGCAGCCGTTCGCTGGGGCTGACGCTGTTCGGCGGCCTGCCGCAACTGCAGCGCGGCGAGCTGAGCTTTGCCGAGCTGCGCGCCGGACACCCGCTGTTTGCACTGGCGCAGGCACACGATCCCCATGGCAGCAGCCGCTACCTGGCCCGCCGCTGCCGCTTCGAGCTGGACGGGCAAGGCCTGCTGGTTTGTGAAATCTTCTTGCCGGAACTGGAGCAATTGCTGTGATGAGCATGGACTTTATCAAGGAGCGGCTGACGGTCTACGGCCAGCTGATGCGTATCGACAAGCCTATCGGCACCCTGCTGCTGCTGTGGCCGACGCTGTGGGCGCTGTGGATCGCCTCCGCCGGCCAGCCGGACTGGCGGCTGCTGCTGATCTTCAGCCTCGGTACCTTTTTGATGCGCTCCGCCGGCTGCGTGATCAACGACTTCGCCGACCGCCACATCGACATGCACGTGGCGCGCACCAAACAGCGGCCGTTCGCCCGCGGCGCGGTGAGCGGCAAGGAAGCGCTGCTGCTGGCCGCATTGCTCGCCCTGCTCAGCCTGCTGCTGATCCTGCCGCTGAACCGGCTAACCCTGCTGCTGTCGCTGCCGGCAGTGTTCCTCGCCGCCAGCTACCCGTTCACCAAGCGTTTCTTCCCGCTGCCGCAGGCCTATCTCGGCCTGGCCTTCGGTTTCGGCATCCCGATGGCGTTTGCCGCGGTGACTGGCGACGTGCCGCTGCTGGCCTGGCTGCTGTTCCTGGCCAAGGCGCTGTGGACCATCGGCTACGACACCGCCTACGCGATGACCGACAAGCCGGACGATCTGAAGATCGGCATCAAGACCTCGGCGATCACCTTCGGCGATCACGACGTGCTCGCGGTGATGCTGTGCCACGCCGCCTTCATCGCGCTGATGACCGGCATCGGCCACAGCCTCGACCTCGGCTGGCCCTACTACCTGTCGCTGCTGCTGTCGGTACTGCTGATCGGGCGCCAGTACCTGGACATCCGCCACCGCGACCGCGCACTGTGCTTCAAGGCCTTTCTCGACAACAACCGCGTCGGCGCGGTGATCTTTGCCGGGCTGGTGCTGGCTTACGCCCTGCGCTGAAGCGACACCCCGCCACACGCAAAGCGGGCAGCCGGTGGCTGCCCGCTTTGTTTTGTCGCCGCGCCGGCGGGGTCATCCAGATTTATCTGTCGTGATTTGTAGTCTAAGTTGAAACAGGTAGCTGCCTGCCGGCAGACAACAGATCTTCCCCTCGAAGGAGACGCACCATGATCAACGGGATCTATCACGTCACGGTATCCACCAGCGACGGCCAGCACAGCGATGGCCAGTGGGTGATCGACAACCATTCGCTGCAGGGCACCGATGCCACCTCGCGCTATCAGGGGCGATTCCATCTTTCCGGCCAGCACGTGGCGATGCAGATGAACGTGTCACGCCACAAGGAAGCCGAGCGCACGCTGTTCGGCCCGGCCATGCAATACCTGCTGTCGCTGAACGGCCACTTCATGAGCGACAGCAACGCCTTCAACCTGTCCGGCCCGGTGGTGCAGGAGCCGGCGCTGATCGCCACCGTCAGCGGCCACTGGCTGAAGGCGCTGGACTGAGCAATCCGTCCGGCTGCAGTCGTCCGTCCAGCAGCCGTATCTGGCGCGGACAACCATCGGCCAGCCGCTGGTCGTGGGTGACGATCAGGAAGGTGGTGCCATCCTCGCGATTGAGTTCATGCAGCAGCGCAAACACCTCGTCCGCCGTCTGGGTGTCGAGGTTGCCGGTCGGTTCGTCGGCCAGCACCAGCCGCGGGCGGTTCATCAGCGCCCGCACGATGGCGACGCGCTGCTGCTGCCCGCCCGACAGCTGCACCGGCCGCTTGGCGGCGTGATCGGCCAGTCCGACGCGCTGCAACAGCATCGCGGCGCGCTGCCGGTCCTGCGGCGTGACCCGCCCCTGGCCGGCGAACAGCGGCATCATCACGTTTTCCAGCGCCGAGAATGCCGGCAGCAGATGGTGAAACTGGAACACGAAACCCAGATAGCGATTGCGCAAGGCGGTGCGCGCCGCGTCGTCGAGGCCGGCGGTGGCGGTGCCGGCAATGTGCAGCTCGCCGGCCGTCGGCGTCTCCAGCAAGCCCATGATGTTGAGCAGCGTCGACTTGCCGGAGCCAGACGGCCCCAGCAGCGCGGCGAACTCGCCTTCCACCAGCTGCAGCTCGATGCCGTGCAGCACCTCGACCAGCGGCGACTTGCCGCCGCCGTAGCTTTTCTTCACCCCTTCCAGCGTCATGATCTCAGCCACGGATCGCCACCACCGGGTCCAGCCTGGCGGCGCGCAGCGCCGGCAGCAGCGCCGCCAGCACGCCGACCAGGGTCGCGATCAGCGCGGTGGTGACGAACAGCTCGCCGTCGAGCGCCACCGGAAACAGCGGGCTGCCGTCCTCAGTCTTCGCCATCCGGCTGATGCCCTCCGCCATCACGGCACCCAGCAGCGAGCCGAACAGCGAACCGAACAGGCCGACCAGGCCGCCCTGCAGCAGGAACACCGCCAGGATGCGCGACGCCGGCGTGCCCATCGCACGCAGGATGCCGATCTCGCGCTGGCGCTGCACCACCGACACCACCAGCACGCTGGCGATGCCCAGCGCCACGGCAAAGGTGACGAACACGCGGATCATCAGGCTGGAGGCGGTCTGGCTTTTCAGCGCCGTCACCAGCTGGCCGTTGCTGGACTGCCAGCTGTCCGCGGTCAGGCCGGTGACGAGCGCAAGGTTGGCCGCAAGGCTTTCCGCCTCGAACAGGCGCTCGCTCTTGACGTAGATTTCGGTGACGTCGCGCTGGAAGCCGAGCAGGTTCTGCGCCTCGCGCAGCGGCAACAGCACCCAGCGCTTGTTGAGGTCCTTGAGGCCGAAGTCGAGCACCGCCCCCACCGTCACACTCTGGCTGCCGCCGGTCGCGGTCTGCACGCGCAGGCGTCCGCCCGGCTGTAGGCCCAGGTCCGCCGCCAGCTCCTTGCCGATCAGCGCGGTGCCGGTCGGCAGCAGCAGGCGCCCGGCTTGCAGCTTGTTGTCCAGCCGCACCACCTGCTGATAGTCCTCCAGCTCGACCCCCATCAGCACGACCGACTTGCGCACGCCGCCCTGCTGCGCGACCCCGGGGCCGCTGGCCATCGCCGCCACCGCGCTGACATTGGGCATGCCGCGCACCCGCGCCACGATGCCGCCCCAGTTGGCGATGGTGTTCTCGCGCTGCGTGCGCTTGGCGATGTCGGCCAGCTTGACGCTGCCTGGCACCGTCAGCGGCGCCTGGTTGACGATGTCGGCCGGGCGCAGCACCACGTGCGCCTGCGTCGACAGGGTGCGCTCGATGATGTTGGCCTGCAGGCCGCTGACGATGGCGGTGATGTAGACGATGACACCGACGCCGATGCTGACCCCGGCCAGGATCAGAGCGGTCTGGAAGCGGCCCTCGCGCAGCAGCCGCCACGCCACCATCCACACGAAGTTCATGGCCCCGCCTCCACGATGCGCACGCGGCTGCCGGGCGCCAGCAAGGGGAAGGGCGAGACCACCGCCATGCCGGCGCGCAGCCCCCGCAGGATCTGCACCTTGCCGTCCACCACCGCGCTGGCCTGCACCGGATGCAGCTGCAGGCGGCCGTGCTGCACCAGCGCCACCTGGCCGCGCTTCACCGCCTCGGCCGGCAGCAGCAGCACCTGGCGCAAGCGTGCGGTCTCGATCTCCGCCGACACCGTCATGCCCGGCAGCAGGAAGCCGCCGTCCTCGCCCAGCAACACCTCCACCTCCAAGGTGCCACGGTCGTTATCCACCTGCGCCGCGATGCGGCCAACCTTGCCGGCCACCCGCCGCGTCGGGAAGGCGTCGGCCGCGATCAGCGCCGGCTGACCGCTGGCCAGTTGCGCCAGCTGGCGTTCGTCGACATCCAGCAGCACGTGCTTCGGGCCGGCGGCGGCAAAGCTGAGTCTGGCGCTGCCGGCGGTGAGCAGGTCGCCGACCTCCACCTCGCGCGCCAGCAGCACGCCGTCGGCCGGAGCACGGATCTGCGCCTGCGCCAGCCGTGCCTGGTACTGCGCCAGCTGCGCCTGCAGCTGCGCCACCCGCAAGCGCGCCTGGTCGCGGCTGCGCTGCTGGCCATCCAGCGCCGCCTGGCTGACGAAGCCCTGGCGGAACAGCGCCAGCTGGCGCTGCAGCTGGCGCTCGGCGTCGGCCTGCTGCTGGCCGGCATCCTCCAGCTGGGCGCGGGTCTGCTGCAACTGCGCCAGCAGCTCTTCCGGTTCCAGCTGCAGCAGCACGGTGCCGGCGGTCACCGTCTGGCCCTTGGCCACCGGCGTCGCCACCACCCGGCCGCCGATAGTGGCGCCGAGCCGGCTCTGGCGGCTGGCCTCGACGCGGCCGCTGGTGACCACCGTGCGCACCACGTCCTGCGCGGCCAGCGTCACCACCGTCACCGCCGCCGGCCGCCACCACCAGTAGCCGGCGGCCAGCAGCGGCAACAGCAAAAACAGGGACAGCAGGATTTTGCGGCGCGTCATGTCGGGTAAACTCGGGGGGATAAGAAGGGTCTGATTCCATTCTACGAAACATCTTGCCCACGGAGCTTTGATCATCATGAAATTTGCCGACATTCTCGCCACCCTGCCCGCCATCGACGGCATTGCCGCGCTGATGCTGCTGGATGCCGCCGGCGAACCGCTGCAACGCCTCGACAACAAGCCGGGCACCGCCGGCTCGGTGCGCGTCTACCACGCGCTGGTCAAACGCTTCGGCCACATCGACAAGGCGGCGGCGCGCGAAGGCCTGGCGCTGTACGCCGAACACACCGACGACGCCCGCGCCCACCCCGGCAAGCATCCCAATATCGACCGCCTGCTGGCGATTGCCGAACAGGACGCGCCCGGCCTGCGCGTGCGCATCGTGCTGGACGACAGCACCGAGGCCTGATCCGTACGGCCGCAAAAAAACCCGCCAGCACTGGCGGGTTTTTTCATGACAACGCGCGGCGGCACTCCCCCGCCGCGCGTCATGCGCCAGGGTTGCTACACGAACCGATCTCTACACATCCTGGCCTTCGACGATGCCGTCGTGGCTGGCGGCCTGCTGCGGCAGGATCAGGTTCAGCACGATGGCCAGCACCGAGCACAGGCCGACGCCGACCAGCTCGAAGCTGCCGAACTTCAGTGCCAGCCCGCCGATGCCGGAGGTCAGCACCACCGAGATGATCACCAGATTGCGCGGCTCCATCAGGTCGACCTTGGCCTCGATCAGCGTCTTCAGGCCGATGGAGGCGATGGTGCCGAACAGCAGCACCATGATGCCGCCCATCACCGGCATCGGGATGGACTGCAGCAGCGCGTTGAACTTGCCGAAGAAGGCCATCGCGATCGCGAACAGCGCCGCCCACGTCATCACCACCGGGTTGAAGTTGCGGGTGATCATCACCGCGCCGGTCACCTCGGCGTAAGTCGTCACCGGCGGCCCGCCGATGGCACCGGCGATGCACACGCCCAGGCCATCGCCGGCCAGGGTGCGGTGCAGGCCCGGGGTCTTGGTGTAGTCCTTGCCGGTCACGCCGCCGATCGCCATCACGCCGCCGATGTGCTCGATCGACGGGGCGATCGCCACCGGCAGCATGAACAACGCCGCCGCCCAGTTCACCTCCATGCTACCGAAGGTCGGCACCACGAACCACGGCGCGTTGGCCAGCTTGTCGAAATCCACCACGCCGATGAAGGCGGCCACGACGTAGCCAACGGTGACGCCGGCCAGGATCGGCACCAGCTTGAACATGCCGCGCGCAAAGATCGACACCACGATGGTGGTGGCCAGCGATACCGCCGCCAGCAGCAGCGAGGTCTCGTACGGCATCACCTGGTTGCCGCCGGCACGGCCCATCGCCATGTTCGACGCGGCGTTGGCCACCGAGAGGCCGATGATCATGATCACCGGCCCGGTCACCACCGGCGGCAGCAGGCGATTGACCATCGCCATGCCGCGCCAGCGCACGATGGCGGCGAACACGAAGTACATGAAACCGGCGCAGAACAGGCCGAACATGGTGGCGCCCTGCCCCCAGGTCTGCATCGAGTAGATGATGGGACCGATGAAGGCGAACGAGGAGCCGAGGAAGATCGGCACCTGGCGGCCGGTACACAGCTGGAACACCAGCGTGCCGACACCGGCGCCGAGCAGCGCCATCGCCGGATTGAGGCCGGTCAAGAGCGGCACCAGCACCAGCGCGCCGAAAGCGACGAACAGGATCTGGGCACCAGACACCGCCGTCTTCAGTTGTTGAAACATGCTGTGTTTCCTTATTGTTGTTGAAATCGTGCGCCGCGCCTCAGGCTGCCGCGCAATACATGACCGCCTGGGCAATGATGTTGTTCTGCCCCGCCGCCAGCGCGCTGTGCGCGCGGAACTGCTGCACCATCTGCTGCACCCGGCGGTAGGTGTCGTAATTGGGCAACGGCCGGTAGGCGATGTCGACCTCCAGTCGTGCGGCCAACCTTTTGATGGTGGTCGGCTTGATGCACACGTGCCGTTGCGGGTCGCTGTAGGCGAGGAAGCAGCTCACCAGCGGCCACTTGGCGGCATTGGCCTTGCCGTCGTGGCGGCACAGCTGCAGCACCTCGACGAAGTCAGCGAAGCTGGCCTCGTCGAAGCGGTACAGCAGCCCATGCAGCGCCGCCACGAACGGGCGGTGCACGTCGCTGAAGGCCAGATAGTTGCGGAAGGCCATGCGCTCGAAGGTGCTGACCGTGGTGCAGCGGCTGACGATCTGGCGGCAGCAGTCGATCACCGCCGCCGTATTGCCGCTGTCGATGGCGGCGCGCAGCTGCGGCTCGCCCAGGCCGTCGCGGCACAGCTGCAGCACGCGCTCGATGCCGCGGTGCTTCTTGCCCAGCGCCAGCCACGCCTCGTCCTGCAGGCCGTGCGGGAAGCGCAACAGGAAATCATGTTCCAGCTGTTGATAGACGTTGTGCTGCATCGACATTCCCCCGCGCAAGGTTGGCCGCAAGCCGGCGGCAGCGGCCCATCAGGCGTGTTTGGTACCGAAGATCTTGTCGCCGGCGTCGCCCAGGCCCGGGATGATGTAGCCGTGCTCGTTCAGGTGGCTGTCCAGCGACGCGGCCACGATCTGCACGTCCGGGTGCGCGTCGTTGACCGCCTTGACGCCCTCCGGCGCCGCCACCATCACCACCGCCTTGATCTGCTTGCAGCCGTTGCGCTTGAGCAGGTCGATGGTGGCGATCAGCGAGCCGCCGGTGGCCAGCATCGGGTCGATGATCATGGCGATGCGCTCGTCCAGGTTGCCGACGAACTTCTCGAAGTAGGACACCGGCTCCAGCGTTTCCTCGTTGCGCGCGAGGCCGACCACGCTGATCTTGGCCGACGGCACCAGATCGAGCACGCCGTCCAGCATGCCGATGCCGGCGCGCAGGATGGGCACCACGGTCACTTTCTTGCCCTTGATCTGCTGTACTTCCATCGGGCCGCACCAGCCGTTGATGGTGACGGTTTCCAGTTCGAAATCGCGGGTGGCCTCGTAGGCCAGCAGGCGCGCCAGCTCTTGGGTCAGCAGGCGGAATTTCATGGTGCTGATATCGCCCTCGCGCAGCAGGCCGAGCTTGTGCTGCACCAGGGGATGATTGACGACGGTAATGTTCATGGCAGGATCCCAGACCTTGGCAAAAAGTGGCCGGGGAAACGAATTCCCGCAAACCGCTTTCGGTAATCGATAAAACCGGCTGCACCGGGCGGTGCAGGCGTCAGGCATGGGGCGGGATTATACAATCATTTGAAACGCCCCGCTGCACGCGGCCCTTTCTGCCCCGCCCAAACAAAACAGCCCGTGGCGCGAGGCACACGGGCTGTCGGGGCGAGGCAGACACGGCTTAGTTGGCCAGGTCTTTCAGCACTTCCTGCAGTTCGCCGGACTGGTACATCTCGTACATGATGTCGGAGCCGCCGAGGAACTCGCCGTTGACGTACAGCTGCGGAATGGTCGGCCAGTTGGCGTAGTCCTTGATGCCCTGGCGGATTTCCGGATCGGCCAGCACGTCAACGGTGACGAAGTTGTTCACGCCACAAGCCTTGAGGATCTGTACCGCGCGGCCGGAAAAGCCGCACTGCGGGAACTGCGCCGAGCCCTTCATGAAAAGCACGACAGGGTTTTCGGTCACGGTCTGACGGATGGTGTCCTGGATCGACATGGTATTCCTCTTTCAAGTGGTCGCGCCGGGCGCATACCCGACTAAATCAATGGGTTATTGTAGACCCGCTTCGGCTTCCGGCTCAAGTGCGGCATCCGCCACGCCAGCCTTGCGCTGCAATACCGCGGCAAAGAAGCCGTCGGTATTGTGCTGGTGCGGACGCAGTGCCAGATAGTCGCCGGTGTCCAGCGCGATCTTCTGCTCCGCCAGCACCTGGTTGGCCGGCACCAGCTCGAACGCCGGGTTGGCCGCAAGGAAGGCCTCGACGATGGCCTGGTTTTCCTGCGGCAGCAGGCTGCAGGTGGCGTACACCAGCCGGCCGCCTGCCTTCACCAGCCGCGCGGCGGAGGCGAGAATGGACTGCTGCTTGGCGTTGAGCTCGGCCACGCTGTCCGCGCTCTGGCGGTACTTGAGGTCCGGGTTGCGGCGCAGTGTGCCGAGGCCGGAGCACGGCGCATCGACCAGCACGCGGTCTGCCTTGCCGGCCAGACGCTTCACCTTGGTGTCGTTCTCGTGCGCGATCAGCGTGGTGTTGACGTTGGACAGGCCGGAGCGCGCCATGCGCGGCTTGAAGTTGGCGAGGCGTTTTTCCGACACGTCGAACGCGTACAGGCGGCCGGTGGAGGCCATCTGCGCGCCCAGCAGCAGGGTCTTGCCGCCGGCGCCGGCGCAGAAGTCGACCACCATTTCGCCACGGCGGGCACCGGTGAGCAGGCCCAGCAGCTGGCTGCCCTCGTCCTGCACCTCGATCGCACCGCCGACGAACAGCGGGTGCTTGGTCAGCGACGGCTTGCCCTTCAGGCGGATGCCGATCGGCGAGTACGGCGTCGCCTCGCAGGCGACGCCGGAATCCTGCAGCTGCACCAGCGCGTCGTCGCGCTTGAGCTTGAGGGTGTTGACGCGGATGTCCAGCGGCGCGGCGGAGGCCAGGCCCTTGCCCAGCGCCACCACTTCTTCTTCCGGCATGGCGGGCAGCAGGTCCAGCACCCACTGCGGCAGCGCCGCGCGCGCGGTCAGCGTGTCCGGCAGCGGCGCGCCCTTCAGCGACGACAGCCATTCGCGCTCGGTTTCCTTGATGATGCCGTCCAGCTCGCGCAGGTTGGCGCCGCCGATGCGCACCAGCGTGGCCAGCGCCAGCTTGCGGGTGTTGGCACGTTGGCCGCACAGCGCGCGCAGCGTTTCCAGGTGGCGCAGGCAGGCGAAGGCGGTTTCCGCGATCAGGTGACGGTCGGTGGCGCCCAGCTTGCTGTTGGCACGGAAGTGGGCGGTGAGCACGGCGTCGGCCGGGCGGTCGAACTTCACCATCGCGAACAGCACCTGTTCGATCTGGTTGAATTGCTGCAGGTTAATTTTCATCTTTATTGGGCCTTTGGGGTGGCGGTGTCCACACTACCGCACCGTTAAATTCAATCAGTGTCGCGCGCAATTCAAAGCGCTTGTCGTTATCCACCCGCATGATGCGGATGGGCAGATTGGCAAAGTCCGGCGCCAGCCAGAACTCGATCAAATCCTTGTCGTTGCGGGCGCGCAGCACCACCGCACGCAGCGTGCCGCCCCCCGCCTCGAAATCCGTTTCACCGGCCAGCTGCAACGCAAACTGGTACACCTTCTTGCCGGTGGTCACCTGCCGCGTCGCCGCGCCCGGCGGCTCGCCGCGCAAACCCAGCTCGAAGGCGAGGCTCAGCCAGTCCAGCGCGCCCGGCTGCAGCGGCGCCTGTTTCGCCTCCTTGTCGCCGTAGTCCAGCACGCCGCCGGCCCAGTCGAAACGGGCGTATTCGCGCGGCGCATCGTTGCGGCTGGCACTGAAGCGCTGCGGCTGCAGGCCGTTGCGGCCGAGCTCGCCGTGCACCTCGTAGCGCAGCGTCGGGCCGATCAGCGGCTTGACCGTGGTGACGATGCGGTAGTCGCCACCGCTGCGCTGCCAGCTCATCTCGCCGCGTCCCAGCGGCAGGCCGCTGCTCAGCAGCGCGTACTCCAGCCGCGCCGCATCGGGAAAGCGTGTCCGCTTCGGTGCGGGCTGCTCGACCGGCTCTGCTGAGGCTGCCGGCGCCGACGCCTCGGCCGCGCGGCCATCACTGCCGGCCTGCGCCACCGTTGCCACCGAGTGCGGCAGCGCGGGCGGCGCGGTGACCGGCCTGACCGGCGCCGGCTTGGCCCTGACGGGCTTAACGGGCCTGGCTGGCCGCGGCGCCTGCGCCGGCGGCGCCGAGGCGTCGGCCGCCACGCCATCTTCGGTGGCGGCAGCCATACCCAGCGCCACCGCCGCCGGCGCCGAGGCTTCCTGCTCCGGCGCCATCGCCTGCAGCGAGATGGTCAGCTTGCGCAGCGGCGCCTCTGCCGGCGCGGCACCGTCGAAGGACAACAGGCTGCCGCCGAACAGCAGCAGATGCAGCAGCAGCGACGCCAGCAGCGCCAGCAACAACGGCCACCGCCAGCGCCGCCGCGCGGGCATCGTGTTCAGAGTACCGGCACCCGCAGTGCGAGGCCGGCGGCGGCGGCGTCGACACCGCCGATGCGGCCGTTGCGGATCTGCAGCTCGCCGGCGGCGAAGCGGCGCACCGCTTCCGGATACAGCCGGTGTTCCTGCTGCAGCACGCGTGCGGCCAACGTGGTCTCGGTATCGTCATCCAGCACCGGCACCACCGCCTGCGACACGATCGGGCCGTGGTCCAGCTCGGCGGTGACGAAGTGCACGGTGCAGCCGGCCACCTTGCAGCCCATGTCGATGGCGCGCTGGTGGGTATGCAGGCCGGGGAAGGACGGCAGCAGCGACGGATGGATGTTCAGCATCCGGCCCTCGTAACGCGCGGTGAACGCCGGCGTCAGGATGCGCATGAAGCCGGCCAGCACCACGAGATCAGGCTGGAAGGCGTCGATCTCGGCCGCCAGCTGCGCGTCGAACGCCTCGCGGCTGGCGAACTGCTTGTGATCCAGACCGACGGTGGCGATGCCACGCGCCGCCGCCCAGGCGAGGCCGGCGGCATCGGGACGGTTGGCGATCACCGCGGCAATGCGGGCGCCGGGGATGTCGGCATCGACGATGGCCTGCATGTTGGAGCCGCGGCCGGAGATCAGGATTACGATGTTTTTCATGTCTGCAATTCAGCGTCGGTCCTGCCGGTAGCCGGCGCGCCACATTGGGGGCGCCACCGCGGGCAGGACCACATTCAATAACGACTACCTCGGGCTGCGCCCGAAAAATGACAAACGCCGCCAGCAGTGCCAGCGGCGCCGGTCACATCAGCTCAGGCGCTCAGGCAACCTGGGTCTGATGCTCGTCACCGTTACGCGCACGGATCACGCCGATACGCGACACGGTTTCACCCTGCTCGGTCAGGAAGGCGGCCGCGGCGTCGGCATCGGCCGCGTCCACGATCACCACCATGCCGATACCGCAGTTGAAGGTGCGATACATTTCCTGCGCATCGACATTGCCTTCGGCCTGCAGCCACTGGAACAGCTTAGGCAGCTCCCAGCTCTTGGCGTCGATCTGTGCCACGGTGTTTTCCGGCAGCACGCGCGGGGTGTTCTCGGTGATGCCGCCACCGGTGATGTGCGCCATGCCCTTCACGGTCAGCTTTTCCATCAGCGCCAAGAGCGGCTTGACGTAGATGCGGGTCGGGGCGATGACGGCCTGACGCAGGGTGGTGTCGCCTTCGAACGGCGCGTCCAGATCCGGCTGCGCGCGATCGATGATCTTGCGCACCAGGCTGTAGCCGTTGGAGTGCACGCCGTTGGACTTCAGGCCCAGCACGACGTCGCCCGGCTTGATGTCGCGACCGGTGATGACCTTGCTCTTTTCCACCACGCCGACGGCGAAGCCGGCGAGGTCGTATTCGCCCACCGGGTACATGCCCGGCATTTCGGCGGTTTCACCGCCGATCAGTGCGCAGCCCGCCTGTTCGCAACCCTGGGCAATGCCCTTGATCACGTCGGTGGCTTGCGGCACATCCAGCTTGCCGCAGGCAAAGTAGTCCAGGAAGAACAGCGGCTCGGCGCCCTGCACCAGAATGTCGTTGACACTCATGGCCACCAGGTCGATGCCGACGGTATCATGCTGGTTCCAGTCGAAGGCCAGCTTCAGCTTGGTGCCGACACCGTCCGTGCCGGAAACCAGCACCGGCTCCTTGTATTTCTTGGAGATTTCCACCAGTGCGCCGAAACCGCCGAGGCCACCGAGGACTTCGGGACGCATGGTGCGTTTGGCAAACGGCTTGATGTTTTCGACGAGCGCGTCACCGGCATCAATATCGACACCGGCATCGCGGTAACTGAGGGACGTGGTATTCAAGGTCTACTCGCTTTCTGCTAACGTGATCGTTTTCCTGCTGCGGCAAACGGGCTCTTGGCCCGAAGCGCCTGTATTTTAACTGAAAAGCCGATGGAACGCTCCCGCACAAACTATCTTCCGTGGTTGATTGTCGCTATCACCCTCGCCGGCGCGGTATGGCTGCTTGACCGCCTGTCCTCGGTGCTGACGCCTTTTGTCACCGCCATCGTGCTCGCCTACATCCTCGACCCCGCCGTCGATTACCTGCAAAAACACGGCTTATCGCGCATCTTGTCGCTTGTTTGCGTGATGTTCGCCGGATTTTTTGCCATCCTTGCGCTGCTGCTGATCGTGATCCCGATGCTGGTCAGCCAGGGCCATGCGCTGGTGGAGCGGCTGCCGGCGGTGGTGGATTTCATCCAGCAACAGGCGCTGCCGTGGCTGAACCGGCTGCTCGGCACCGAGCTGAGCCTGGACACGCAGAGCTGGCGCGACACGCTCAGCAGCAATACCGGCAACCTGCGCCAGCTGCTGGCCAAGCTGGCGCCGCAGCTGGGTTACGGCGGCGCGCTGCTGCTGACCATGCTGGCCAACCTCAGCCTGCTGCCGGTGCTGCTGTTCTACTTCCTGCACGACTGGGACCAGATGGTGGCGCGCGTCGGCACGCTGGTGCCGCGGCGATGGGCGCCGGAGGTTGGCCGCATCGCCCGCGAGCTGGACGAGGTGCTGGGCCAGTTCCTGCGCGGCCAGCTGTCGGTGATGCTGCTGATGGCCATCATCTACGGCGGCGGTCTCGCGCTGGTGGGGCTGGAGTCCGGCCTCGCCATCGGCATCGTCGCCGGCCTGCTGGTGTTCATCCCCTACGTCGGCGCCTTTCTCGGCCTGCTGCTGGCGACGCTGGCCGCCGTCCTGCAGTACAACGGCTTCAGCGGCCTCGTGCTGGTGTGGAGCGTGTTCGTGGTCGGCCAGACGCTGGAAAGCTTCCTGATCACGCCCTACCTGGTGGGCGAGCGCATCGGCCTGTCGCCGGTGACGGTGATCTTCGCACTGATGGCCTTCGGCGAGCTGATGGGCTTCGTCGGCGTGCTGCTGGCGCTGCCGCTGGCGGCCATCAGCGTGGTGCTGGCACGTCATCTGGTGCAGCGTTATTTCAACAGCGGCTTTTATCAGCGTAAAATCGATTCCTGACTCTATTTAGAACCTTGCCGCATGTTGGATCAGCTCGTCCTCGACCTCAGCCCCACGCCCCTGCCCGGGTTTGACAACTTTCTTGCCCAGCGCAACAGCGAAATCATCGCCGCGCTGACCGCGGAAGGCGGGGAGCGCTTCGTCTACCTGTGGGGCGAACCGGGCTGCGGCAAGACCCACCTGCTGCAGGCGTGGATCGCCCACGCCGAGCTGCTCGGCCGCGCCTCGATCTACCTCGACGCCAAGCACGAGCAGCTGCCCGACTTCGCCCGCGAGGCCAGCTTCATCGCCGTCGACCATGTCGACGAACTGGCGCCGGACGACCAGATCATGCTGTTCTCGATCTACAACTCGCTGAAGCAAAGCGGCGAAGGCCGCCTGCTGATGGCCGGACACCAGCCGCCGATGCAGGCGCCGGTGCGCGACGACCTGCGCACCCGCCTCGGCTGGGGCCTGGTGTTCGAGGTGAAGGCGCTGTCCGACGACGACAAGCTGGCGGCGCTGCGCCACCACGCCGCCGAGCGCCAGCTGGCCATCGGCGACGACGTGTTCCGCTACCTGCTCACCCACTGGCGCCGCGACCTGTCCAGCCTGATCGGCATGCTGGACATGCTCGACCGCTACTCGCTGGCCATGCGCCGCCCGATCACGGTGCCGCTGGTCAAGAACGTGTTACAAACCGCCCCCACCGAAAGCTGAAGCACTATGAATCTTGCCCTGTTTGACCTGGACAACACCCTGATCATTGGCGATTCCGACAGCGAATGGCCGAAATTCCTGATCAAACGCGGCATCCTCGACGCCGAGCACCACGCGCGGCAGAACGACTACTTCTACGAGCAGTACAAGGCCGGCACGCTGGACATCTACGAATTCCTCGATTTCCAGCTGGCGCCGCTGACCCGCTTCTCCCGCAGCGAGCTGGACACCCTGCACGCCGCCTACATGGAAGAGCACATCAAGCCCATCATCCCGCAAAAGGCGCGCGATCTGCTGGCGGCGCACTTCGCCCAGGGTGACGAGGTGATGATCATCACCGCCACCAACCGCTTCATCACCGGCCCCATCGCCCGCGAACTGGGCGTGGAACACCTGATCGCGGTGGAGCTGGAAGAAGACGGCCAGGGCAACTTCACCGGCAAACCCACCGGCACCCCCAGCTTCCAGGCCGGCAAGATCACCCGTCTCAACGAATGGTTGGCCGCACGCGGCGAAACGCTGGACAGCTACGACAAGGTATTCTTCTACAGCGACTCGCGCAACGACCTGCCGCTCCTGTCCATCGTCAGCAACCCGGTGGCGGTCGATGCCGACGCCACCCTGAAGGCGCACGCCGAAGCCCACGGCTGGCCGGTGATCACCCTGCGCGACTGACATCAGACCAGATCGAACCAGGACCATCACCATGCCAGCCAACGTACTTGCCGACAAACTCGCTTGTTTCTGTCCGCAGGATGGCTATGTGCTGACAGAGCTGGGAGGGCAATTTAGCGCGGCCTATGTATTGCTACCCCCTTTCCTGCGACCACAAACACTTCCGGCAACGCGCTTCACCCCTGAACATTATCCGTCGCGCGAGGAGATCGTTGCCGATTGTCATCCAGTGAGCTGGCAGTCCGTAGTCACCCTGACCGGTCTGCCGGATATCGCCGCAGTGGATCTTGCCCTGCGTACCAGATCACTCTCCCTGCGCCAGGACCTTTGTCGCGAAGACTTTGCTCTACAGCTTGATCAGGCTTGCGAACAGAACGGCCTGATCCCACCAAGTGCAGGGGAGCTTCCCGATCTGTGGCACGATGACTGGCTAGCACTGCTGGCGAGAGACAAGGGCTGGCTGTGGTACGGTAATGAGTTTGGCGATGCCTGCCAGCGCATGCCATTAACCGATCCGATGAACTCCCATATTCATGCCCGCTATTTCTCTGCCGATGGCTCCATCATGTTGTGCAGCCATTGGGATAGCCATTACTCCCTAGTCTGCGGTGATCGTGAGCACTTGCTACCGTTCAGCCGCTATGAGGGTTTTTATTGCCAGCCTGACACCATGGTACGCTGGAGCCGATCACTGGAATCCATTGGAACCTAAAATCGACATGGACCGACTCGAAGCCTTTCTCGCCCGTGCCGAAGCGATGCTGGCACGGCTGGAGCCGCTGCTGCCGCCGGCCTTGCCGGCCACCGACTGGAGCGCGCCGGCCTTCCGCTGGCGTCGCCTCGGCGCCAATGCCTGGCTGGAGGCCATCCACCAGCCACACAGCGTGGCACTGGACGAGCTGATCCACATCGAACGCCAGAAGCAGCGCCTGCTGCGCAACACCGAGCAGTTCCTCGCCGGCCGCCCGGCCAACAACGTGCTGCTCACCGGCGCGCGCGGCACCGGCAAGTCGTCGCTGATCAAGGCGCTGCTGGGCCAGTACGCGGCGCAGGGCCTGCGCGTGATCGAGGTCGACAAGGCGCAGCTGCCCGACCTCGTACAGATCGTCGAGGCCGTCGCGGCACGACCGGAACGCTTCATCCTGTTCTGCGACGACCTGTCGTTCGAGGAAGGCGAAGACAGTTACAAGGCGCTGAAGTCGGCGCTGGACGGCGGCCTCGCGCGGCGTGCGGCCAACCTGCTGGTGTACGCCACCTCCAACCGCCGCCACCTGATGCCGGAAAAGGCCAGCGAGAACCGCGAGGGCTGGCTCAAGGACGGCGAGATCCATCCCGGCGAGACCACCGAGGAGAAAGTCTCGCTGTCCGACCGCTTCGGGCTGTGGCTGTCCTTCTACCCGTTCGACCAGGACGCCTACCTCGCCGCCGTGGCCGGCTGGCTGGCGCACTTCGGCCTCAAGCCCGGCAAGCACAGCGAACGCGCGGCGCTGCAGTGGAGCCAGCTGCGCGGCAGCCGCTCCGGCCGCGTGGCCTACCAGTTTGCCTGCGACTGGGCCGGGCGCAGCAGTAAGGAGCGCCGCGCCGAGTGAGCCACCTGTCGATTGCCGTGCCGTCCCCGGCTCTTGCGCGCGGACAGCGCGGCGTATGCAACGCAATTCGGGCGCCGCGCGGTAAAAATGCACGGCGCTTGTCGCGATGCAATATCATGTCAGCGATCCGGCGCCGGCCGGCCCGCGCCCTGCCGCCGTCCGGCGCCCTGCGCCAGCGCGCAGCCGAACAACCCTCTTTACCGCCCCATTTCAGGAAGTCTTGCTTATGAATGTCATCATTGGTTATGTGATCACGCTGGGCTGTATCTTCGGCGCCTACATCGTGCACGGCGGGAACATGACGGTCATCATCAAGGCACTGCCCACCGAGATGCTGGCGATTCTGGGCGGCGCCATCGGCGCCTTCGTGGTCAGCAACCAGGGCAAGACGCTGAAAGCGGTCAAGGCCGCGCTGCCGGGCGCGTTCAAGGGCTCCAAGTACACCAAGGCGCGCTATATGGAGCTGCTGTCGCTGCTGTACGAGATCATGGTCAAGATCCGCAAGGAAGGCCTGATGGCGATCGAGAACGACGTCGAGCACCCGCACGACAGCCCGCTGTTCAGCAAGTATCCGAATATCGCCAACGATCACCACGTGATCGAATTCCTCACCGACTACCTGCGCATCATGGTGTCCGGCAACCTCAACGCCTTCGAGATCGAGAACCTGATGGACAACGAGATCGAGACCCACCACCACGAGGCGGCGATGCCGGCTTCGGCGGTGACCAAGCTGGGCGATGCGCTGCCGGCCTTCGGTATCGTGGCGGCGGTGCTGGGCGTGGTGAACACCATGGGCTCGGTCGGCCAGCCGCCGGCCATTCTCGGCGCCATGATCGGCAGCGCGCTGGTCGGCACCTTCCTCGGCATTCTGCTGGCCTACGGCGTGGTGTCGCCACTGGGCTCGCTGCTGGAACAGAAGGTCGAGGACAGCACCAAGGAATTCCAGTGCATCAAGACCACGCTGCTGGCCAGCCTGCAAGGCTATGCGCCGCAAAGCGCGATCGAATTCGGCCGCAAGGTGCTGTACTCCACCGAACGCCCGTCGTTCAACGAGCTGGAGCAGCACGTCAAAGGCGCCAAATGATCCGGCTAGCCCGCCACGCCGCCGCTGCCTGTCAGCGGCGGCGTTTTGCTTGCCGCCCTTCCCCACCGCAATACCTCATCCGGGATCCCGATCATGTCTGAATCCAAACCTGTTGTTTCCGTTGTCGCCGGTGCGCTGATGCACGCCGACGGCAGCTTCATGCTCGGCAGTCGCCCGGCGGGCAAGCCCTACGCCGGCTACTGGGAATTCCCCGGCGGCAAGGTCGAGCCCGGCGAGACGCCGCTGGCGGCGCTGGTGCGCGAATTCCGCGAGGAAATGGGCATCGAGATCAGCCACGCCACGCCGTGGCTGACGCGCACCCACCACTACGAGCACGCATCGGTGCACCTGCGCTTCTTCCGCATCTGGGCGTGGCAGGGCACGCCGCAGCCGCACGAAGGCCAGTCCTTTGCCTGGCAGACGCCGGGCCATCACAGCGTCACGCCGATGCTGCCGGCCAACGACCCGGTGCTGCGCTCGCTGCAACTGCCGGACGTGCTGCAGATCAGCTGCGTCGGCGAGTGCGGCCGCGACCACACGCTGGAAGTGCTGGCGCAGCGTGACGATCCGGGCTGGGTCATCGTGCGCGAACCGCAAAAGAGCCGCGAACAGCTGGCCGACTTTGTCGCCGAAGTGGCCGACATCGTCCACCCCAGGGGCGGCAAGCTGCTGGTCAATACCGATCCGGCATGGATCAAGGGCTGGCCGGTGGACGGCCTGCACCTGAGCGGCCAAAGGTTGGCCGCACTGGACGAGCGCCCGCCGCACCTGGCCTGGGTCGGTGCCTCGGTGCACAGCCGCGCGGAACTGGCGCGCGCCGCGGCACTGGGCCTCGACTACGCGCTGCTCGGCCACGTGCAGCCCACCGCCAGCCACCCGCAACAGGCGGCGCTGGGCTGGGACGGCTTCGCCCGCCTGCTGCAGGACGAGATCCCGCTGCCGGTATTCGCCATCGGCGGCCTGCAGGCGGCGGACCTGGACACCGCCCGTGCGCACGGCGCGCACGGCATCGCGCTGATGCGGGGAGCGTGGCGATGAAGGCACTCAGCCGCAGGCAATGGCAGTTCATCGCGCTGGCACTGCTGGTGTTCGCCGCGCTCAAGGTGGCGCTGATCACCTGGTATCTGCAGCAGCGCCAGCCGGCCGCACCGGCCGTCACCAGCGTCAGCTGCAGCACGCTGCAACAGGGCTGTGCGCTGCCGGACGGCAGCGTGCTGCGCTTTGCCGATGGCCCGCGCCAGCGCAGCCCGTTCACGCTGACGCTGAGCAAGCACGGCGGCGAGGCGCCGACGGCGGAGTTCTCGATGCGCGACATGGACATGGGCTTCAACCGCTACCGCTTCGTCGATGGCGGCGACCACTGGCAAGCGCGCGTCACGCTGCCGGCCTGCGTCAGCGGCAGCCCGGACTGGCTGCTGGACCTGCACCAGAACGGCCACATCTATCGCATCGCCTTCCGGGCAGGCTGATCTAGCTAGGCTGGCACACTCCTTGCTAACTATTACCCTGCTCCACGGAGCGACAGGTGTTGTTCTTCGTTTGCAGCGTGGTCCGATCGACCAAACGCTCAGTTGACGAAGTTTTTTTGCACAATAGTGGTGCAGCAAAGCCACCCGAATTGGTGCAATGCGCCAATTCGGGGCTTCTTTTCCGGATAGTCACACGGCGTCGGCACGACGACGTGCAGGGTTTGATAGAGGGAGAACCAGAACGGCTCAGCCGTCATCTCAACAGGCAAGGTTGGCCGCAAGCGATTGCGGCCAACCTTTTCCTTTTTGGGGCCGCCGCGCCGGCCGCTCGCCCCGCCCTCAGGACGGCTGCGCGCCCACCAGATAACGCTTGCTCATCTGGCGGAACAGCTCGGTGCCGGACACCTGCAGCGCCTCGAACAGCACCATCTCGCGCGTCACCAGCACCGCGCCGGCATCGCGCATGCGCTGCAGCCCCACGTCGCGGTCGATCTGGCTGCGGCTGGACACCGCGTCCGCCACCACGAACACCTGCTTGCCGTGCGCCAAGAGCTCCAGCACCGTCTGCAGCACGCAGACATGGGTCTCCATGCCGCACACCACCACCTGCGGCCGCTGCAGCAAGTCCGGTGGCAGGCACTGGCTGGCGACGCAGGAGAAGTGCAGCTTGCTCACCACCGCCGCGCCGGGGGCCGCCGCCAGCAGCGATGGTGCGGTATGGCCCAGTCCCTGCGGGTACTGCTCGGAAAACACCACCGGCAGGCCGACATCGTGTGCCGCCGCAATCAGCCAGCGGCAGCGCGCCAGCATTCCCTCCGCATCCAGCACCGCCGGCAGCAGTTTTTCCTGGATGTCCACCACCAGCAGGGTGGCCCGTTCCTTGTCGATCAGCATGATTTCTCCTCCATGGCTGCAAACAGCTTAACCGCTTGCCATAAACAAGGGCAAACCCCTGATGGGAAAGCGTTTGTGTTGTGGCAACATCGCTAGCAACCCAGAACAGAACAGGCCGGCCACGGCCACACGGAGAGTCTCATGCTGCAAGGTGCCTACCGCGAATTCCATCAACGCATCCTGGAAGTGCTACCCGCGCGCCGGGTGTTCAGCGACCCGCTGTCGACGCTGGCCTACGGCACCGACGCCTCCTGTTACCGGCTGACGCCCAAGCTCGTCATCAAGACCGAGCACGAGGACGAGGTACGTGCCATCCTGCGCGAGGCCGCCAGCCTGCAGCTGCCGGTGACCTTCCGCGCCGCCGGCACCTCGCTGTCCGGCCAGGCGGTGAGCGACTCGATCCTGGTGGTGGCCAGCCACGGCTGGAAGAAGCTGCAGGTGCTGGATGACGGCGCCGCCATCCGCCTGCAGCCGGGGGTGATCGGCGCCGAGGCCAATGCCGCGCTGCTGCCGTACGGCCGCAAGATCGGCCCGGACCCGGCCACCATCAACTCGGCGATGATCGGCGGCATCGTCAACAACAACTCCAGCGGCATGTGCTGCGGCACCGCCGAGAACAGCTACCAGACGCTGAAATCGCTGCGCCTGCTGCTGGCCGACGGCACGCTGCTGGACAGCGGCGACGCCGCCAGCGTGGCGGCGTTCCGCGTCAGCCACGCCGGCCTGCTGGCCCAGTTGGCCGCGCTGCGCCAGCGCGTGCTGGACGATGCCGATCTGGCGGCCAAGATCCGCCGCAAGTACAAGATGAAGAACACCACCGGCTACAGCCTGAACGCGCTGCTGGATTTTGCCGACCCGCTAGAGATGCTGACGCACCTGATCGTGGGCAGCGAAGGCACGCTGGCCTTCGTGTCCGAGGTCACCTACCACAGCGTGGTGGAGCACCCGCACAAGGCGTCGGCGCTGGTGTTCTACGACAGCATCAAGGCCGCCTGCGACGCGATCGCCATCCTGGCGCAGCACAAGGATGTGGTGTCGTCGGCCGAGCTGCTGGACCGCGCCAGCCTGAAATCGGTGGAGAACAAGGCCGGGGTGCCGGACTTCATCAAGACGCTGGGGCCGGACGCCGCCGCCATCCTGATGGAAACCCGCGCCGCCAGCCCGGACGCCATTGCGGCCAACGTGGCGGCCATCAGCGGCTTTATCCAGCACATCGCCACCGCAACCGGCATCCGCTTCACCAGCGACGTGGCCGAGTACACCCAGTACTGGAACATCCGCAAGGGCATGTTCCCAAGCGTGGGGGCGATGCGCGCGGCGGAAACCACGGTGATCATCGAGGACGTCGCCTTCCCGATCGAGCACCTGGCCGAGGGCACACTCAAGCTGCAGGCGCTGTTCCGCCAGTTCGGCTACCACGAGGCCATCATTTTCGGCCACGCGCTGGAAGGCAACCTGCACTTCGTGTTCACCCCCAACTTTAGCGGCGCGGAGGAAATCGCCCGCTACGAAGCGTTTATCGAGGCGGTGTGCCAGCTGGTGGCGGTGGAGTACGAAGGCGCGCTGAAAGCCGAGCACGGCACCGGCCGCAATATGGCGCCGTTCGTGGAGATGGAGTGGGGCCCGGCCGCCTATCGCCTGATGCAGGAAATCAAGGCGCTGTTCGACCCGCAGGGCATCCTCAACCCGGACGTGATCATCACCCACGACA
The DNA here is from genome assembly GCF_014652475.1 of Vogesella alkaliphila. Lineage (GTDB taxonomy): Bacteria > Pseudomonadota > Gammaproteobacteria > Burkholderiales > Chromobacteriaceae > Vogesella > Vogesella alkaliphila. The sequence goes on from NZ_BMYW01000002.1 coordinate 23,874, forward strand.
AGCTGCTGCACGTGCGCGACCTGAAGCCGATTCCGGCGGTGGGCCCGCTGATCGACAAGTGCATCGAATGCGGCTTCTGCGAGGTGATGTGCCCCAGCCGCGCCATCACCCTCACCCCGCGCCAGCGCATCGTCGCCAACCGCGAGATGGCACTGCTGGAAAAAACCGGCGACCGCGAGCGGCTGGCCGACATCCGCGCCGCCTACCAGTACGCCGGCGATGAAACCTGTACCACCTGCGGGCTGTGCGAAACCGCCTGCCCGGTGGGCATCAACACCGGCAGCCTGACCAGCCTGATCCGCCAGGCCCAGCTGTCCGACATCGGCTGGGCTACCGCCAACACCCTGGCCGACAACTTCGCCACCGCCGCCAGCGGCGCCAGGCTGGGGCTGAAGGCGCTGGACACCCTGCATGCAGTGGCCGGCGACACCGCCACCGGCGCCATCATGCGCGGGCTGCGCCAGGTGCTTGGCCGCAAGATCCCGCGCTGGACACCGTACTTCCCGCGCGCCGCCGGCAAGCTGCAGCTGGCCAGCGGCCAGAGCAGCAGCGCACGCAAGGTGGTGTACCTGCCGTCCTGCCTGACCCGCACCTTCGTGCCGTCCGCCAAGGCGCCGGATGCGCGGCCGCTGAACGAGGTGGTGGCCTCGGTGCTGAACAAGGCCGGCTACCAGCTGCTGTACCCGGACAACCTCGCCAACCTGTGCTGCGGCACGCCGTTCAAGTCCAAGGGTGCGGCCGATGCGGCGCAGAAGAAAATCAACGAGATGGAAGCCGCGCTGCTAATCGCCAGCGACAACGGCCGCTGGCCGGTGATCATCGACAACGGCGTGTGCACCGCGGCACTGCTGGACGGCATGCAGGACCCGCGGCTGCGCATCGTGGACGTGACCACGTTTGTAGAAGAAGAAGCGGCGCCGTATCTGCAGTTCAGCCCGCAGGACGAAACCGTGGCGCTGCACGTGGTGTGCTCGATGCGCAAGAAAGGCCAGTCCGCCACCCTCAATGCGCTGGCCAAACGCTGTGCTAAGACGGTGATCGAGCCGGCCGGCATCACCTGCTGCGGCTTTGCCGGCGACAAGGGCTTTTCGCACCCGGAGCTGAATGAGAGCGCGCTGAGCGGGCTGCAACAACAGGTGGCCGGCTGCTGCGGCGGCTTCTCCACCAGCGCCACCTGCGAAATCGGCCTGTCCAGCCACAGCGGCATTCCCTACCAACACCTGATGGTGCTGGTGGATAGCGCGACACAGCCGCGACGCTAAGCCTCATCCCGCCACCTGCCCGTGCCGCCACCACGTTGGCCGCACGGGCTTTGTCATTCGGCACCGCCGCATGGCATGCTGTGACGCTCGATGCCGCCCACTATCGCAAGCAGCCTGCCAACCCGAAAGCCAGCCCATGCACCACGCCAGCCCAACTGTTTTCCTCCACCCGCCCCGCCAGCACCACCCGCGCCTGGCGCGAGCGGCGAAGTAGCCATGCGCCGCCTGCGTCGCCTCGCCGCCTATCTGTGGGCGGCGCCCTGCTCGCTGCTGGGCCTGCTGCTGGCCTTGCCGCTGCTGCTGTGCGGCGCCCGTGCCAGCCGGCAGCACGGCGCGCTGGAGATCGCGCTGTGGCCGGATGACAAAGCACGACGCCTGCCGTTCGCCGCCATCACCTTCGGCCACGTGATCATCGGCCAGAACCGGCAGCTGCTGGCACGGCTGCGCGCGCACGAGCAGGTGCACGTGCGCCAGTACCAGCGCTGGGGCGCGCTGTTTCTGCTCGCCTACCCCGCCGCCAGCCTGTGGCTGTGGCTGCGCGGCAAGCGGCCGTACCGGGACAACCCGTTCGAGGTGGAAGCGCGCCGGCTGGGAGACGGGCAACGGGACTGACGCTGCGGCCAAGGTTGGCCGCAAAACAAAAGCCCCGCGCGGGCGGGGCCATTCTGCAGCAGGCGGTATCGGCTCAACGTTTGCCGAAGTGGTACGGCGACAGCCTGTAGTACGGGTTCAGCGGATGCCAGCCGGACAGCACCTTGCCATGGTGAAAACGCGGCCGGATCGCGCCGCTGACAAAGGCCAGCACGCCACCGAACAGCGGAAAAACAAAGAATAATAACAATACCGCAGCAATTACCAGTTCCATCATCGCGCCCTCCATTGATCTGTTGACATTATGCGCCAAGCGGGGCAAACGGGCGTTCGAGAACAGGACATTGACGTTGTGCAATGCGACATAACACGGCGTCGCCGGCAGCGCGCATGAAAAAAGCCGCCCGAAGGCGGCTTTTCTTGCGCGGTGTATCGTTGCTTAAACAGCAGGAACGATAACAACCTTGATCGCAACCACAACGTCGTGATGCAGGGCGATTTCGACGTCGTACTCGCCGATGGCCTTCAGCGGGCCGTTTGGCAGACGAACTTCGAAACGCTTGATCGCTACGCCGTAAGCGGTAACCGCTTCAGCAACGTCAACGTTGGTTACGGAACCGAACAGGCGGCCGTCAACACCGGCTTTTTGCGCGATGGTAACGGTAGCTTCGTTCAGTTTTTCAGCGCGGACTTTGGCGTCTGCCAGAATTTCAGCCTGTTTGGCTTCCAGCTCGGCACGGCGAGCTTCGAATTCTTTCAGGTTGGCTTCAGTTGCACGCTTGGCTTTGCCTTGCGGGATCAGGAAGTTACGGGCGTAGCCGTTCTTCACGTTTACCACGTCACCCAGGGTACCCAGGTTGGCGACTTGTTCGAGCAGAATGATTTGCATCTTGTCGGTCCTTTCCCGGTCTTAGTGCTGGTCAGTGAATGGCAGGAAAGCCAGGAAGCGCGCGCGCTTGATAGCTTCTGTCAGTTGACGCTGGTAGCCAGCCTTGGTGCCGGTGATACGAGCCGGGATGATTTTGCCGTTTTCGGCGATGAAGTCTTTCAGCAGATCGACAGACTTGTAGTCGATTTCTTTGATGCCTTCCGCGGTGAAGCGGCAGAACTTCTTGCGCTTGAAGAGTTGACGTGCCATTTGATTAACCTTTTACAAATTCAACGTGTTCGATGTGTAGAACCAACCGTGGATTGCGCAAACTGCGCTGACTGAGGAAACCGGTGCACTGCACGGTATTGCCTGCCATCTTGCCGGCCATTTTTCTGGCGGCCTCCCCCAGCAACACGGCCTGTATTTCACAGACCACATCACGTTCCAGGTTGGCCGCACTCTGACGGGATTGATGCCTGAGCCACATTTCCAGCACCGGCAAGCCGGCGGGCGTGCATCTCAGCGAGTCTTCGCGTTCGACCGTTGCGGTCAGTTCAATTCGGTTCTGCAAGGATCCGTTACCTGCCGATTAGGCAGTAACTTCAGCCTCGGCTGCAGCTGCCTGGTTATCCAGCAAGCTCTTCGCCTTTTCGTCCTTCATCATCGGGGATGCTTCGACGATAGCGCGATTCATCTTGATGGTCAGGTGACGCAGAACGGCGTCGTTGAACTTGAAGGCGTGTTCGATTTCAGCCAGGGTCTCTGGTGCGCATTCAACGTTCATCAGCACGTAGTGAGCCTTGTGAACTTTCTGGATCGGGTAAGCCAGTTGACGACGGCCCCAGTCTTCCAGACGGTGAATCTGACCGCCAGCGTTCAGGACCATGCCCTTGTAACGCTCGACCATGGCGCCAACCTGTTCGCTCTGATCCGGATGGACGATGAACACGATTTCGTAGTGCCGCATGTGAACTCCTTGTGGCTATAAAACCCTTCGTCATGCGAAATAGCGAAGGGCAAGGGTTAAAAGCTGAAGATTGTACGGACTTATGCGCCGTGCCGCAATGTCGCGGCACGTATTGCGCGCTTTTGCCGTGCAACCTGTGGCAAAGCGCTCAGCCGATCACGTCGAAACCGGCGTTTTCGATGGCGCTGCGCAGCGCGCCTTCGTCGGCGCTGCCGTCGTGCCGCACGCTGACGCGCTTGGCGGCGAGATCGACCTCCACTTCGGCGACGCCGGGCACGCCGGCCAGCGCCTTCTTGACGCTGTTGGCGCAGCCGCCGCAGGTCATGCCGTCGACGGTCAGGATCAGGTTGGTCATATCGTTCTCCAGTCGGATAAAAACTTGCGTTAACGCATTTTCTTGAGCAGGGCCATCACCTCGGCGATGGCCTCGTCGCTGTTGCCCTCGTTCACCGCTCGGGCCACGCAGCCCTTGAGGTGGCTTTCCAGCAGCTGCTGTGCCACCGCGTCCAGCGCCGAGCGCGCGGCGGCGATCTGGGTCAGCACGTCGACGCAGTAGCGGTCGGCGTCGATCATGCCGGCCACGCCGCGCACCTGGCCTTCCAGCCGCGCCAGCCGTTTCAGCAGCGCCGCCTTGTCCGGCTGCACCACGCGCTTGTCGCTGCAGCAGTCATGTTGCGGGTCGTCCATGGTTACCTCGGCAAAAAGTCGATTTGCGCCATCATGCCCTGGTCTTCGTGTTCCAGGATGTGGCAGTGATACATGCGCAGGCCGGGCAGCACGCTGCCGGCCTGCAGGAAAAAGCGACGCTCCATCACGGGCTCCTGTTCAATACCCGTCATCCTATACCCCCACAAGGTATGCAGGCAATGAGCGCGCGCGGGCTGCAAGTTCAGGCGAGCGACGAGTCAGCGCACCGGGCATTGGGCAACAAAAAGGCCGCAACGCTTGCACGTTGCGGCCAACCTTGTCGCGCACGGCGGCGGCTTACGACGCCTTCAGCACCCGCTGGCGGCGGCTTTCGGACAGCACCATGCCGGCGGACACCGACACGTTGAGGCTCTCCACGGTGCCGAACATCGGGATCGACACCAGCACGTCGCAGTGTTCGCGCGTCAGGCGGCGCATGCCCTCGCCCTCGGCGCCCATCACCCACGCCAGCGGGCCGCTGCCGTCGAAGTGGTACAGGTCGGTGCTGCCTTCCATGTCGGTGCCGGCGATCCACACTCCGGCATCCTTCAGGTCGCGCAGCGTACGCGCGAGGTTGGTGACGGTGATGTAGGGCACCACCTCGGCGGCGCCGCAGGCCACCTTGGAGACCGTCGCGTTCAGCGTCGCCGAGCGGTCCTTCGGCGCGATCACCGCGTGCGCGCCCATGGCGTCGGCCACGCGCAGGCAGGCGCCCAGGTTGTGCGGGTCGGTGACGCCGTCGAGGATCAGCAGCAGCGGCGGCTCGGACAGGTTTTCCAGCACGTCGTCGAGGGTGACGAAGTTCTGGTTGGCGTCGATCATCGCCACCACGCCCTGGTGGCGCGCCTTGCCGGTCATGCTGTCCAGGCGCTCCTTGTCGACGATGTGCGCCTTCACGCCCTCGGCGGCAGCCTTGTCCAGCACCGCCTGCGCGCGCACGTCCTGACGGCCGCCGGCCAGAAAGATTTCCAGTACGCTTTTCGGGTTTTGCCACAGGCGGGCATTGACGGCATGGAAGCCGTGAATGAGTTTCTTGTTGCTCATGAGGCATCACCAGTAAAAATCAAGCGCGCATTGTAGCGCTTTATTCGCCCGCGCATGACGGCCGTGCTCAGAGCCTGTTCAAAGTCTCGCGCGCTCACGCGAGACAAGGCGAAAACGGCTGAGGAAGCGGCGCCTGGCTGGATATAGACAAGCATGCCGAAGCCGTTTTCAACGCCGTATCGCCCCAAGTTGGGATCAGTCGCAGCAGACATTGAACAGGTTCTCAGGTCAGGCTGGCCTGGCAGCGCTGCTGGTGCTTGAGCAGCCAGCCGGCAAGGTTGGCCGCAGGCAGCGGCTTGCTGAAGTAGTAGCCCTGCAGGATCGCGCAGCCGTTGAGGCGCAGGAAGGCGCCCTGCTCCGCGGTCTCCACGCCTTCGGCGATCACCGTGTAGTGCAGCTTGCGCGCCATCGCGATGATGGCTTCGGTGATGGCGGCGCTGTCCTCGTCGCCGGGCAGGCCCTCGATGAAGGAGCGGTCGATCTTCAGGTAGTCCAGCGGGAAGCGCTTCAGGTTGGACAGCGAGGAGTAGCCGGTGCCGAAGTCGTCGATCGACAGCCTCACCCCCAGCGCCTTCAGTTCGCCCAGCAGCAGCACCGCCTCCTGCGGGTTCTGCATCAGCATGCTCTCGGTAATCTCCAGATCCAGCCGCGCCGGCTCCAGCCCGGTGCTGGCCAGCACCTCGGCCACGTCGTGCAGCAGGCTCTGCTGTTCGAACTGGCGCGCCGACAGGTTCACCGCCAGTCGCGGAATGGCCAGCCCCGCGGCGTCCCATTCCGTCATCTGGCGGCAGGCCTCGCGCAGCACCCAGGCGCCGATCGGCTTGATCAGGCCGGTTTCCTCCGCCAGCGGAATGAAGCGCGCCGGCGACACCAGCCCCAGGTGCGGATGGCGCCAGCGGATCAGCGCCTCGACGCCGACCAGCTGGTGATCGTCGCAGGCCACCTGCGGCTGGTAGTGCAGCTCGAACTCGCCGCGCTCCAGCGCCTGGCGCAGGCCGCTCTCCATCAGCAGCCGCTCGAAGGTCTGCGCGTTCATCTGCGCGTCGAAGAACTGGTAGGTATTCTTGCCGGCTTCCTTGGCGCGGTACATCGCGGCGTCGGCGTTCTTCAGCAGCGCGGCGGCGTCGACGCCGTCGTTGGGATAGACGCTGATGCCGATGCTGCCGCTGACGAACACCTCGTGGCTTTCCACCCGCATCGGCCGCGCCAGCGCGTGCAGCACCTCTTCCGCCATCCGCGCCAGCGTCTCGTGGTTGTCGAAGTCGCGCACCAGCAGGGTGAACTCGTCGCCGCCCAGGCGCGCCACCATGCCGAAGCGCTCCGCCGCCTGCAGCAGCCGCCCCGCGATCTCGTGCAGCACCTCGTCGCCGGCCTGGTGGCCGAAGGAGTCGTTGATCAGCTTGAAACGGTCGAGGTCGATGAACATCAGCGCCATGGTCGGCAGCGCCTCGTCCGGGCTGGCGATGGCGCTGTCCAGCGCCTCGATCAGCGCCGAGCGGTTCGGCAGCCGCGTCAGCGGATCGTGGCTGGCGAGGAACTGCAACCGGTCTTCCGCCTGCTTGCGGCCGGTGATGTCGGAGAACACGCCGACGTAGTGCGACAGCGCGCCGTGGGCGTCGCGCACCGCGCTGATCGACAGCTCGGCGGTGTACGGCTCGCCGCACTTGCGGCGGTCGAACATCTCGCCCTTCCAGAAGCCCTGCTGGTTGAGCGCGTCGATCAGCGGCTTGTTGCGCTCGCGGTTGGCGGTTTTCAGCATGCGCGAGGTGCGGCCGATGGCCTCGTCGGAGGCAAAGCCGGTGATGCGGGTAAAGGCCTTGTTGACCATCACCACCGCGCCGTCGCCGTCGGTGACCAGGATGCCCTCGGTGGCGTTGTCGAACACTGTTGCGGCCAACCTCAGCTCGGCGCTGGCGGCCACGCGCTCGGAGATGTCCATCACCACGCCGATGATCGCCTTCCTGCCCTGGTAGTCGAACAGCCGGCTGTGGATCTCGACATCGACGATGTCGCCGCTCTGGTGCAGCAGGCGCGTGGTGTAGTGCATCACCTGGATGTTCTCGCGCAGGCGGCGACGGATCTGCAGGCGGATGCGCTCGTCCTCGCCGGCCACCAGCACCGAGGTGATCGAGCGGCCGAGCAAGTCCTCCGCCGCGTAGCCGACCAGGTCGGACAGTTTGGGATTGACGTAGACCAGGGTGTCGCCCTGCACGATGTAGATGCCGATCAGCGACTGCTCCACCACCGCGCGGTACTTCTCCATCGCCTCGTGGCGCTGGCGTTCTTCTTCCTCGCGCTGGCTGATGTCCACCGAGATGCTGCCGACGCCGGCCGGCAGGCCGTCGCTGTCGAACAACGGGAACACGCTGGACAGCATCAGGTAGCTCTTGCCGCCGCTGCTGACGCGCTGCTCAAACTGGCGCGACTCCAGGCTGTGCATCACCTGCAGGTCGTGGCCATTGATGCGGGCCGCCTCGTCGGCGTCGAACACGTCGCGCGAGGTCTTGCCCTTGAAGTGCTCGGCCGGCAGGCCGAACAGGCGGGCAAAGTTCAGGTTCACCAGCAGGTAGCGGCCGTTGGTGTCCTTCAGCGTCATCAGGCTGGTGCTCTGGTTGAGCAGGGATTCGAACTGCGCTCGCACGTCGCGCAGCAGGCGTTCGCGGCGGCGGTAGAGATCGCCCATCACCGCCACGCCGCACAGCAGGCCGGCGCACAGCGCCATGGTCAGCGCCGCCTGGGTCTCCTGCAGCACCGCCCAGCCCGGCACGCCCAGGCGCAAGGGTAGCGACAGCAGCAGCAAGGCCAGCGCCAGCAGCGCGCTCTGGCCGACGCTGCCGTAGCGCGGCGCGGCGAACACCAGCAGCGGCAGCAGCAAAATCAGGCAGTACAGCAGTTGCGGCTGGCCAAACGGCAGCCACAGCAGCGCAAAGCCGCCGGCCATCAGCGCGCCCAGCCACAGCGTGCGCAGCTGCATCGCGCGGCCGGGGGCCGGCGTGAACAGCAGGCCGCAGCCCAGCAGCAGCGACAGCCACGCCAGCGCAAACCAGCCCAGCCACTGCAGCGGCGACGCCAGCGACGAGAGCGCCAGCGGCAGCACGATCAGGAGCGCCGGCAGGCACAGGCGCAGCATCAGCCGCTCGATGCCGAAGGCGCTGTACAGGCGGAAATGGCGCGGCGGCAGCACCCGGCGCAACCCCAGCAGCGGCAGGCACAGCGTGGCGCTCCACAGTAGCGCCGGCAGCGGCGGCAGCAGCCACAGCGCGGCGGCCACGCCCAGCGCACACCAGGCAAGGCTGCCTCGCAGGCCGGCACTGCCGGCGCGCCACGCCAGCGCCCCGTGCGACAGGAACATCGCCGGCAACAAGGGCGCGGCCAACTGCGCGGGCCACGCAGACATGCCGGCCACGAAAACGACGAACGCCAGTACGGCGTTCCGGGTTTGTCTCTCCACTGCTCCCCTACCCTTATCAGCTGATGGCGTATGGCCTGCCGGCCCGGTAACAGGCCGGGAAGACAGGGTTTTCTGGTGAAAACGTACGCGGGTAATACCCCGGATTTTATCGATATTGGTTAGCCGTCTTGCGCGGCCATGTCATCCGGTGGCGTTGCTATAATACCCGCCTCTTTGCGAATGTATAGCGATATGACCTCCTCTTTGCGATCGTGGCCCGCCAGCGGGCAAAGAACCCGGCTGGCACGGCCGGCGGGCAGTGCCGACAGCGCGCTGATTGCTGCGCTGCCGCATCCGGGACAGCCGGTTTTGATCCTCACCGCCAGCGCGCAGGACGCGCAGCGGCTGCAGGCCGAGCTGCCGTTCTTCCGCCCCGAGCTGCGCATCGCCCTGCTGCCGGACTGGGAAACGCTGCCCTACGACCACTTCTCGCCGCACAGCGACCTGGTGTCGGAACGGCTGGCCACGCTGTGGCAAATCCGCAATGGCGAGTGCGACGTGGTGATCGCGCCGGTGTCCACCGTCATCACCCGCCTGTCGCCGGTCAGCTTCCTGCTGTCGCGCACCTTCTGGCTGAAGCAGAAGCAGCGGCTGGACGTGGACAAGCTGCGCGCGGACATGGTCACCGGCGGCTACCAGCACGTGTCGCAGGTGGTCGCCCCCGGCGAGTTCTCGCTCCGCGGCGGCCTGATCGACCTGTTCCCGATGGGCAGCGCGCTGCCCTACCGCATCGACCTGTTCGACGACGAGATCGACAGCCTGAAGACCTTCGACCCGGACACCCAGCGCACGCTGTACCCGGTGCCGGAGATCCGCCTGCTGCCGGCGCGCGAGTACCCGACCGACGAGGCCGGCGTCACCGCCTTCCGCCAGCACTACCGCGAGCAGATGGAGGGCGATCCGAGCAAGAGCCGCATCTACAAGGACGTGTCCAACAACCTGTGGCCGGCCGGCATCGAGTACTACCTGCCGCTGTTCTTCGACGCCACCGCCACGCTGTTCGACTACCTCGGCACGGCGGCGGGCGTGATCGTGCACGGCGACGTGCTGGCCGAGGCGGAAGGCTTCTGGCGTGACGCGCAGAGCCGCTACAACATGGCCGGCGGCAATCCGGAACGACCGGTGCTGCCGCCGGGCGAACTGTTCCTGCGTCCGGACGAGCTGATGGCGGCGCTGAAACCCTACCCGCGCATCGAGCTGACCAGCGACGGCGAGTCGCAGGGCGACTACCTGCCGCTGCCCGACCTCGGCGTCGAGCGCCGCGCCGACAACCCGCTGGCCAAGCTGGCCGGCTTCATCCAGCGCTACGGCGGCCGGGTGCTGATCGCCGCCGAGAGCCTGGGCCGCCGCGAGACGCTGTTCCAGTTCCTGCGCGACAACGGCATCCAGCCGCAGCCGGTGGACAGCTGGCAGGCCTTCGCCGACGGCCGGCAGCCGCTGGCGCTGGCCGCCACGCCGCTGTTCTCCGGCTTTGAAATCGCTGCGGCCAACTTGGCCATCGTCACCGAGGCCGAGCTGTACCAGCACATCGCGCGCAGCCACGGCAAGCGCCGCAAGAGCGCGGCCAGCTCCGACGCCATGCTGCGCGACCTGGCCGAGGTCAAGGTCGGCGACCCGGTGGTGCACGAGGCGCACGGCATCGGCCGCTACATGGGCCTGGTGTCGATCGACCTCGGCGAAGGCGAAACCGAGATGATGCAGCTGGAGTACGCCGAGGGCGCCACGCTGTACGTGCCGGTGTCGCAGCTGCAGCTGATCAGCCGCTACGCCGGCCGCGCCAGCGACGAGGTCACCCTGCACCGGCTGGGCAACCCGGCCTGGGACAAGGCCAAGAAAAAGGCCGCCGAGAAGGCGCGCGACACCGCCGCCGAGCTGCTCAACCTGTACGCGCAGCGCGCGGCGCGCGAAGGCCACGCCTTCACGCTGAGCCACCACGACTACGACGCCTTCGCCGCCGGCTTCGGCTTCGAGGAAACCGTCGACCAGGCCGCCGCCATCGAGGCGGTGATCGCCGACATGACCGGCGGCCGGCCGATGGACCGCCTGGTGTGCGGCGACGTCGGCTTCGGCAAGACCGAGGTCGCGCTGCGCGCCGCCTTCGTCGCGGTGATGGGCGGCAAGCAGGTGGCGGTGCTGGTGCCGACCACGCTCCTGGCCGAGCAGCACTACCAGAACTTCTCCGACCGCTTTGCCGACTGGCCGGTGAAGATCGCCGAGCTGTCGCGCTTCAAGAGCGCGAAGGAAGTGAAGCAGGCGATGGAAGGCCTGGCCGCCGGCAGCATCGACATCGTGATCGGCACCCACAAGCTGGTGCAGCCGGATGTCGAGTTCAAGAACCTCGGCCTCGTCATCATCGACGAGGAGCACCGCTTCGGCGTGCGGCAGAAGGAGCAGCTGAAACGGCTGCGCGCCAACGTCGACGTGCTGACGCTGACCGCGACGCCGATCCCGCGCACGCTGTCGATGGCGCTGGAAGGGCTGCGCGAGTTCTCCGCCATCACCACCGCGCCGTCGCGCCGGCTGGCGGTGAAGACCTTCGTCAGCCCGATCGGCAACGGCATCATCCGCGAGGCGATGCTGCGCGAATTCAAGCGCGGCGGGCAGGTGTTCTTCCTGCACAACGAGGTCGACACCATCGAGAACATGCGCGAGAAGCTGGCCGGACTGGTGCCGGAGGCGCGCATCGGCGTCGCCCACGGCCAGCTGCGCGAGCGCGAGCTGGAACAGGTGATGCGCGACTTCCTGCAGCAGCGCTACAACGTGCTGCTGTGCTCCACCATCATCGAGACCGGCATCGACATCCCCAACGCCAACACCATCCTGATCAACCGCGCCGACAAGTTCGGCCTCGCCCAGCTGCACCAGCTGCGCGGTCGGGTTGGCCGCAGCCACCATCAGGCCTACGCCTACCTGCTCACCGGCGACGGCATGACCCGCGACGCGCAGAAGCGGCTGGAGGCGATCCAGGCGTCCGAGGAACTGGGCGCCGGCTTCTACCTGGCGATGCACGATCTGGAGATCCGCGGCGCCGGCGAGGTGCTGGGCGAGGGCCAGTCGGGCGAGATGCAGGAAGTCGGTTTTTCGCTGTTCACCGAGATGCTGAAGCAGGCGGTGCGCGACCTGAAAAAGGGCCGCGAGCCGGACCTGGACGCGCCGCTGGGCGTGACCACCGAGATCAACCTGCACAGCCCGGCGCTGCTGCCGGACGAGTACTGCCCCGGCGTGCACGAGCGGCTGATCATCTACAAGCGCCTCGCCACCTGCGAAAGCGAGGACGAGATCGACACCATCCACGAGGAGCTGATCGACCGCTTCGGCCTGCCGCCGCAAAGCGTGAAGACGCTGATCGAAAGCCACCGCCTGCGGCTGGCGGCGAAGGTGATCGGCATCCAGAAGCTGGACGCCAGCGAGGTGGCGCTGCAGCTGACCTTCATCAAGAACCCGCCCATCGACCCGATGAAGATCATCCAGCTGATCCAGACCAAGCGTAACTACCGGCTGGCTGGCCAGGACAAGCTGCGCGTGGAAAGCAGCATCCCGGACGTGGCGATGCGCATCGTGCGGGTGAAGGAGCTGCTGCGCGAGCTGGGCTGAGCGAAAGCCGGAGCCTCGTCCGCCCCTTGCGGCCAACCTTGTCACCAGGGTTGGCCGCAAGGCTTTCTGGCCTCCCCCGCCGTGGCCCGAACTGGCGCTTTTTTAGCCATAAAGCATGAAATGCGAAACACCGCATCCGCAATGAATTGTTTGCTAAATCAACGGGCTGGCGCCATCTTCATCGCCTATAACGACGGAAGGAATGCACCAGCCCGGTGACACCCGGCCGCCAGCCGTGAGCCACTTCTCCCTTATGCCGCGTCATGCCGCTCGTGCTCGGGTGGCCGGGTTGGCGTCATTCCACGCCCTTCAGGAGAGCCGTTCCCCCTTATCCCCACGCCATCCGCCCCCTGTTGCCCGCCCCGATCCGCCCGCGGCCCCGGCCCTGCCCTTTTCCCGCATCACCGGACGCCGCACGGCAACCGCGCGGTACGCCGGATGGCAAGTATCAGGAGAACATCATGCAAGTTCGCAAACTGGGTGTCGCCCTCGGCGTCACGCTGTCGCTACTGGCCGGCTGCACCACCACCGGCGGCGGTCATCTCACCACCACGCAGGCCAACCGCGACGCCGCCAGCATCGCCAACGAAAAACGCGAGATCGACAGCGCCTACGACAGCACCCTGACGCGGCTGTACGGCAACGCGCGCGGCTCGCAGGAGCTGGTGGCCAAGGCCAAGGGTGTGCTGGTATTCCCGTCGGTGATCGCCGCCGGGCTGGTGGTGGGCGCCGAATACGGCAAGGGCGCGCTGCGCATGGAAGGCAAGCCCGCCGGCTACTACCAGACCGTCAGCGGCTCCTTCGGCTGGCAGATCGGCGCGCAATCCAAGGCGGTGATCTTCCTGTTCATGACCCAGGACGCGCTCAACAAATTCCGCACCGGCAGCGGCTGGACCGTGGGCGCCGATGCCTCCGTCGCGCTGCTCAATGTCGGCGCCAACGGCGAGATCGACCTCAACACCGCGACGCAGCCGGTGATCGGCTTCGTGATGACCAACAGCGGGCTGATGGCCAACCTGACGCTGGAGGGCACCCGCATCACCCGGCTGGACATGTAGGCCGGACCTCACCGGCAACGGGCCGCACTGCGGCCCGTTTTTGTTGGCATCAGCCCGGCTGATGCCCCAGCAGCGCCGCCTGTTCCGGCGCGGCGAACCACTGCAGCAGGAACGCCACCAGCACCCGCTGCTTGGCCGGTTGCGGCAGCCGCTGCGGGTAGACCAGGTACAGCTGCTGCCCGCCGCTGCGATAGTCCGGCAGCAGCCGTTGCAGGCGTCCGGCCGCCACATCGCCGCCCACCAGATAGGCCGGCAGCCGCGCGATGCCTGCCGACTGCAAGGCCAGGTTGCGGATCAGGTTGTAGTCGTTCACCGCGAGCGGCGCGCGCACGTCCACGGTCTGCAGCGCGCCGTCGCGCTGGAACACCCAGTGGCGGCCATGCGCAAAGTGGCTGTTGCACAGGCAATCGTGGGCGGCCAGCTCGGCCGGCTGCTGCGGCGTGCCGCGTGTCTCCAGATAGGCTGGCGCCGCCACCAGCCAGTCCGCCACCTCGGCCAGCGGCCGCGCCACCAGCCGCTCCGGCGGCGGGATATTGGCGCGGATAGCCAGATCGAAGCCGTCCGCTTCCAGATCACGGGTATGCGACGACAGATCCAGCTCGAGCTGCAGCGCCGGGTATTGCGCCCGCAGCGCCAGCATCGCCTGCGCCATGAAGACGCCGCCGAAACTGGTGGGCACCGTCAGCCGCAGGCTGCCGGCGATGTCTTCGCGCAGCTCGGCCAGCGCCTGCCGTGCCGCCTGCACCCGCTGCAGCCAGTCGCGGCAGTGCGACAGGTACAGCTCGCCGGCCTCGGTCAGCAGCAGGCGGCGGGTGGTGCGATACAGCAGCTGGGCGCCCAGCGCCGCCTCCAGCTGGCGCAGCTGCTTGCTGAGCAATGACTTGGATACCAGCAGGCTGTCGGCGGCGGCGGTAAAGCTGCCCTGCTCCACCACCGCCACGAAGGCCATCGCCCACTGCAGTTGCTGTGCCTCTCCGGCCAGATCGATTGTTTTCATCAGGTTGACAGTTTATTCACCATTAGGCCGATTATCGCGGCAAAAAGTCCAGATAGCATTAATCACGTGAACAAACTAAAACCAAGGAGTGAGTGATGCGTATCCTGATCATCGGTGCCAACGGCACCATCGGCCGCGCGGTCAGCGCCGAACTGCAAGCCCGCCACCAGATCATTACCGCCGGCCGCAACAGCGGCGAGCTGCGGGTGAACATGGCGGATCTGGCCAGCGTGCAGGCGATGTACGCCGCCGCCGGCCCGCTGGACGCGGTGGTGAGCGCCGCCGGCAACGTGCATTTTGGCGCGCTGGCCGAGTTCACCCCGGAGCAATACCAGATCGGCCTGCAGGACAAGCTACTGGGCCAGGTCAACCTGGTACTGGCCGGCCAGCACCTGCTCAACGACGGCGGCAGTTTCACCCTCACCAGCGGCATTCTCGGCGAGGAGCCCATCGTGTACGGCAGTGGCGCCAGCATGGCCAACGCCGCGCTGGAAGGCTTTGTGCGCAGCGCCGCCATCGAGCTGCGGCGCGGGCTGCGCATCAACGTGGTCAGCCCGACGGTGCTGACCGAATCGCTGCCGGAGCACGCCCCGTACTTCCGCGGCTTTGAATCCGCGCCGGCGGCACGGGTGGCGCTGGCGTACAGCAAGAGTGTGGAAGGCGCCAACAGCGGCAAGGTGTACAAGGTGCAGTAAGCTGCAACGCCCGGCTCGGCCGTCTGCCCGCCATCCGGCAGCAGACGGCGGCGGATGGCACTACCATCAAGACATGGCTGCCAAGTACCTGTTCTCGATTTCAGCCAAGGAGCCGCGATGCACAAGCCACACCTCATCCCAAGCGCCGCGCTGGAAGAAGACGAAGACGACGACAGCAAGAAGGTGCCGCTGTTCCGCCGCTACGAAACCCAGGGCGTGATCCGCCAGATCTCGTTCTACCTGTCCGGCGAGATCGGCGAGCCGATCCACTACACCGACCTGCTGTATACGCTGCGCAGCACCAGCGAATCCGACATCATCTTCCTGCACCTGAACACCCAGGGCGGCAATTTCGATACCGGGCTGCAGATCATCAACAACATCGCCGCCAGCCCGGCGCACGTGATCACCATCCTGGAGGCGCGTGCCTACTCGATGGGCGCACTGATCTTCCTCGCCGGCGACGAGCTGATCGTGCACGACACCTGCCAGCTGATGTTCCACAATTACTCGTCGGCGCTGATCGGCAAGGGCAACGAGCAGCAGGCGCAGGTGATGGCCAGCGGCAAGTGGTTCGAGAAGGTGATGCGCCACGTGTGCATGCCCTTCCTCAGCGCGGAGGAGCTGGAGCGCATCTTCCGCGGCGAGGACATCTGGCTCGATACCGACGACATCCGCCACCGCCTGCACCGCATCCAGCAAGGGTTGCCGACCACTGCGCCGCGCAAGCCGCGCACCAGGAAAAGCGAGTGAGTGCGACGTGGCAGTCTGGTGCACCCCAGGCCAGGCCGGGCTGATCCGGTCGCGCGGGGATGGCGGCGGCCAGCCGTGCGCGCGGCGGCGCCAGGCGATAGACGTTCGCCGGTTCACCCTCCGCCGCCGACGACGTAGCGTGCGCGCAAGCCTGGCCGCAAGCAGTTCATTGCTGGAACCGGCAAGGCCCGGTATTCAGGCTCCTCCGGTCGCAGACAGCAGGCCGCCCAGCTTGGCGCCGGCACCCTGCTCCAGCCAGCGCCGCGCCGCCGCCGGCAGCGGGATGCGATCGCGCTCGATGCTCTGCAGCAGCAACTGCCGGTCGCGCTCGTCGCCCAGCTGCTGCTGCCAGTCGCGGGCACGCTGCGCCCGCCGCTGCCAGCGCCGGCCCAGCAGCTTGCCGCAAGCCTCGATCTGGTAGCGCAGCCGCTTGGCCAGCAGCCGCAGCCGGTGCGCCAGCAAGGCGTCGTCCGGCTGCCGTCGCCAGTCGCGCCGGGCGCGGCGATAGCGGCGCCGCGTCTGCAGCAGCGCCCGCCGCAGCGTGCACCGCAGACGCCGGTTGCGGCGCGCCAGCAGCGGGATGCAGGCGCGCTGCAAGGCCGGCAGCAGCGCATCCAGCGCCATCGCCTGCTGCTGCAAGTCCAGGCGTCCGGCCTGCAGCGCCGTCAGCTCGCGCCGGCGCCAGGCGGCAAAGTCGCTGCTGTCGGCCGCGCCGGCCGCCTGTTGCAGCAGCGCCAGCCGCACCTCGCGGTCGCGCCAGTCATTGCCGGCGCAGGCCAGCTGCCGCAACTGCGCGGACAGCCGCAGCAGCGGCGCCGCGCCCGGCAAGGTACTGAGGCCGCGCAGCAGGCTGCGCAGCTGGCGCAGGCCGATGCGCAACTGGTGCAGCGCCTCGCCGTTGTCGGCCGCGCTCAGCTGCTGCCGTGCCAGCAGGATGTCGCGGCAATAGCGGGCGAGGCGTCGTTTCAGGATGCGGCGGGCAGAGGCGGACATGGCGCGGGCTTTCGACAGGCTGTTGCTGTGTAGCGTAGTACAGGCGCGCCGTCACGGCAGGCGCGAACGACGCCACAAGGCATTGCGGCCAACCTTGCCGTACAAGGTTGGCCGCAATCGCCTCAGGCGCCGCAGGGTTCAGTGGCCGGCGCCGGCCAGTGGCGTGCCGATGCCGGTGGCGGCATTGAACACCGCCCGCTGCCGCAGCAGGCGCGCGATGGTGGCCTTGTCGCGTTCGCCGTTGATGCTGGTCACCACCAGCTGGCCGCGCTTGCCCAGCTGGCCGGCGGCATCGTAGTAGGCACCGATCACCGACAGCCGGCCGGCCTCGACCTCGCCGCCGTAGTGCAGCACCGCCGCCTCGACCTGGTTGTCGAGGTTGTCCAGCTGCGCCGAGAGCGGCGTGCCGCCCTTGTCCACATTGATGCTCAGCAACGTGCGCTGCTCGGCCAGCGGCAGTGCCGAGAAATCGCCGCGCGCGGTGTTGACCGCCTTGCAGTCGGCACTGGCCAGCACCAGCAGCAGCGGCGTGCGCAGCTGACGCACCGCGTGGCTGACACCCGCCTCGCCCAGCAGCAGCTGGTTGCCGGGGTTCTGCACCAGGTACAGCGTGCCCTGCGCGCCGTGGCGCGGCGCACCGTCGGCACAGGCCAGCACCGCCAGCCGCGGCGACTTGTCGCCATGCTGGCCGCGCGGCAACAGCCGGCTAGCCAGCGCGGCGGCGGCGCGCAGCGACGGGGCCATCGCCGGCCGGCGCGCCGCCGCGGCGTGCTGCTGACGCTTGGCCGCCGGCCGGGCGTAGTGCACGGCCTGTTGCGGCAGGCGCCGTGGCGGATGGTAGACCGGCACCGGCGGCGACAGCGGCCGCATCGACGGTGGCAGCTTCTCGTGCGGCGCCGCCTTTGGTATGTCGTGGGCGGCGGCCGGTGTGGCCGGCACGGCCGCGCCGTGGGCGATGGCCGGCGTCTGGGCTTGGGATAGTGCCGGCAGCAGCAGGCAGCAGGAAGCGGCGAGCGCCGCGAGATAAGACGTCATGAAAAGCCACCGGTGAATAATGCCAAAGTGCAAGGGTAATACACTATCGCCCGGCGGCAAACTCAGGCCGCACCGCGCTTGCTCTGGCTCAGCATCACCCCGCCCAGCACCAGCAGGCAGGCCAGCCACTGCCAGCCGTTGAGGCGCTCGTCCAGCAGCAGGCCGGCCAGCAGCAGGGTGAACACCGGGATCAGGTTGATGAAGGCCGCCGCCATCGCCACCGGCACCTTGGACACCGACCAGGTGTACAGACCGTAGGCGCCAAGGGTGATGAAGGCGCCGAGGTACACCACCCAGAACACCGCGTCGGCCGGGAACGCCTGCGGCCAGCTGGCCCACGGCGTCAGCAGGCTGACGCCGAACCAGACGCACCCCATCACCGTCTGGATCGCGGTGATCGCCAGCGCCGAGTAGCGGCTGGACAGCTTCTTCGCCATCAGCACGTAACCGGTGGCGCAGACCATGGCGAGGAACTCCAGCGTGTTGCCCAGCAGCGGATTGGGCGCCGCGGCCGAGGATTCGCTGGTCAGCGTCAGCCACGCCACGCCCAGCAGCGAGATGGCGATGCCGCACCAGGCGCGCCGGCCAAGGCGCTCGCGCAGGAACAGCAGCGCGCCGAGCGCGGCCAGCACCGGCAGCGTGGCGGTGATCAGCCCGGCCTGCGAGGCGCTGGTGTACAGCAGCGCCTGCGCCTCGAACAGGAAGTACAGGCACGGCTCGCACAGGCCCAGCAGCAGGATCCACTTCCAGTCGCCGGCGCGGTAGTGCCAGCGACTGCCCCGCCACGCCATCAGCGGCAGCAGCAGCGCGGTGGCGATCACCATGCGGCAGAACAGCACGAACAGCGGGTCGAATACCTGGAACACCGTTTTCAGGGCGATGAAGGAGCTGGCCCACAGCAGCATGGCCGTGGTCAAGGCGATATAGGGCAACATGATTTTCCGTCTGGCAGCCGGCGCGGCGGCAAAAAAAATGGCCGACATGGGCGGTCGGCCATAGGTCACACTGGAGTGCATCAACCGTCGCGCAGGTTGCGAAACCATGACAGCGAGGTGAACGACAGCTTAATCCCGCGTTACACTACTGAATACCACAAGATGCTAAACAGATTGTTCTGCAATGAAAACAACACCCACCCTTTCGCCTGACGCGCTTCTGGCTTTCGACGCCCTCGCCCGTCACGGCAGTTTCACCGCCGCCGCCGAGGCGCTGCACTGCGCCAAGAGCCGCATCAGCCAGCTGATCAAGGAACTGGAACAGGAGCTGGGCACCGTGCTGGTGCTGCGCAATACCCGTCGCGTGGCGCTCACCGAGAGCGGCCAGCGCCTGGCCGCGCACGCCACCCGCCTGCGCGAGCTGCTGGACAGCGTGCGTCACGACATCGAACAGGCGCGCGACAGCGTGGAAGGCGTGCTGCGCATCGGCTGCTCCGCCGGCCTCGCGCAACAGCTGTTGGGGCCGCTGCTGGCGGAGATGACCATGCTGTACCCGGCGCTGCGCATCGAACTGATCGTGGAAAACCGCATCCAGGACCCGGTCGGCGAGGGGCTGGATTTTACCCTGCGCACGCGCAATGTCCACGACGACCGGCTGGTGGCGCGCCCGGTGGGCCTGGTGTGGGAGGCGCTGTACGCCAGCCCGGCCTATCTGGCGCAGCACCCGGCGCCGGACAGCACCGAGCAGCTGCACCAGCACCGCCTGATCAGCAACGCCTACTACGGCAAGCAGGGCAGCGAATGGCGGCTGGCCTGCGACGACACCAGCGCCACCCTCAACATCTGCCCGTCGCTGGTGGTGGACCAGTACGCGGTGGTGTCCAGCATCATCCAGGCGGGGCACGGCATCGGCCTGTTGCCCAGCTACATGGCCAGGCCGCTGCTGGAAAAAGGCGACATTGTCGCGGTGCTGCCGCAGTGGCGCGCCGCCGGCTGGCCGGTGTTCCTGGTGTTTGCCTACCACCAGCCGATGCCGCGCAAGCACCAAGCCTTCATCTCCTTCATCATTCCGCGGTTGCAGGCGGCGCTGGACGGGATTTGACCCAGACCAAGGTTGGCCGCAAGGCGTACTGCTAAAGTCGGCCCCGACTTTATTCGGTACAAGAGGCTAAACATGGTCGAACAAGCTGATCTGTTCATCGTCGGTGGCGGCATGGTCGGGGCGGCACTGGCCGCGGCGCTGGCCGACACCGGCCGCCGCATCGTGGTGCTGGAACAACAGGCGCCCGCCGCCTTCGATCCGGCCAGCGCGCCGGACCTGCGCGTGTCCGCCATCAGCCCGGCATCGCGTCAACTGCTGTCCGCCATCGGCGCCTGGCCATATATTGAGGCGATGCGCAGCGCGCCGTACCGGCGCATGCTGGTGTGGGAAAACGACGAGCAGGAAGGCACGCTGTTCGACGCCGCCGAACTGGGCGAGGCCGAGCTGGGCCACATCATCGAGAACCGCATCGTGCAGCTGGCCTGTCAGCAGGCGTTAGCGCAGCACGGCAATGTCGAACTGATCTGCCCCGACCTGCTGCAATCGCTGAGCGAACAGGGCGATCACTGCCTGGTGACGCTGGGCAGCGGTCGCCAGTTCGCCGCCCGACTGGTGGTGGCCGCCGACGGCGCCCAGTCCGCCGCGCGCCGGCTGGCCGGCATCGGCATCAACAGCCACGACTACCCGATGCACGCCTTTGTCGCCACCTTCGCCATCGAGGGCGGCGAGCGCGACATCACCTGGCAGCAGTTCACCGCCGACGGCCCGCAGTCGCTGCTGCCACTGCCCGGCGACTACGCGTCGCTGGTGTGGTACCACCAGCCGGCACGGGTACGCGAGCTGGAAACCCTCAGCGAAGCGGCGCTGATCGCCGCCTTCCAGCGCGAATTCCCCACCCGCCTGCCGGTGCTGCGCCAGCTGGTCAGCCGCGGCAGCTTCGCCCTCACCCGCCGCCACGCGCAGCAGTACTATCGCGGCCGCGTGGTGCTGGCCG
Organism: Vogesella alkaliphila; assembly: GCF_014652475.1. Classification (GTDB taxonomy): domain Bacteria; phylum Pseudomonadota; class Gammaproteobacteria; order Burkholderiales; family Chromobacteriaceae; genus Vogesella; species Vogesella alkaliphila. The sequence goes on from NZ_BMYW01000002.1 coordinate 44,843, forward strand.
GCGACGCCGCGCACACCATCCACCCGCTGGCCGGACAGGGCGTCAACCTCGGCTTCCAGGATGTGCAGGCGCTGTCCGCGCTGCTGCACGAGGCCTTCCGCCTGGGGCAGGACCCGGCGGCACCGGTGCTGCTGCAGCGCTACCAGCGCCAGCGCATGCTGCCCAACCACGCCATGCAGCGGCTGATGGATGCCTTCTGCTACGGCTTCGGCAACAGCGCGCCGACGCTGCGCCTGCTGCGCAATCTGGCGTTGAAGCTGGCCAACCGCCCCGGCCGGCTGAAACAGGAAGTGGTGCGCTACGCTCTGGGCCTGTCGCCGCTGGCGCGCGGCCTGCGCATCGGCCTGCCCGGCAAATGAAAACACGCTGCGGCCAACCCTGGCCGCAGCGTGTCCTTGCTGCTCGATAAGCGCAAGCACCAAACAAAAAGCCCTTTGACGAATCAAAGGGCTTTTTTCAACAAGACAACCAGACTGAATTACTTCAGTTTGATTTCCTTGTACAGAACATGCTTGCGAGCAACGGGATCAAACTTTTTGATCTCCATTTTCTCAGGCATCGTACGCTTGTTCTTGGTGGTAGTGTAGAAGTGACCGGTACCTGCGGTCGATTCCAGCTTGATCTTGTCGCGCATGGCTATTCCTTATTGTCGATTTCGTCGGTCGAAAAATTACAGCTCGCCGCGAGCACGCAGGTCGGCCAGAACGGCGTCGATGCCTACCTTATCGATGGTACGCAGTGCTGCGTTAGAAATACGCAGACGCACCCAACGATTTTCGCTCTCTACCCAGAACTTGCGATATTGCAGGTTAGGCAGAAAACGACGCTTAGTCTTGTTATTGGCGTGGGACACATTGTTCCCGGTCATCGGACGCTTGCCGGTGACTTTGCAAACACGCGCCATGGTTCATCACTCCCAAAAGCCGGTAAAAGGTAAACTTATACCATATTAAGAAGCCATTCGACAAGACGGCGCCCTGCCGGTTGTGCAACCCGACAGTATCACCCGCCATGCGTGAGCGGCTAAAAGAATCCGCAATAATACAACAAGGCTACGGCGCACGCACGCTTTAATTGTCATGAAGCGCGGAGACGGCGGACAACTGTGGCTTGCACCGCAAAAACCCGCGCCGCCCACCCGGCACGCTGGCGGCAAGTAATTGCGGGCAAACGGCAAACAGTCGCGCATTGCCCATTCAAAAAAGTGCGGCTTTCGGTTAAAATCACAGATTCCAACAGAGTTGCATTCCCATGACCAAGTACATCTTCGTAACCGGCGGTGTGGTGTCCTCCCTCGGCAAGGGCATCGCCGCTGCGTCCATCGCCGCTATCCTTGAGTCTCGCGGGCTTAAAGTCACCATGCTGAAGCTCGACCCCTACATCAACGTCGATCCGGGCACCATGAGCCCGTTCCAGCACGGCGAAGTCTTCGTGACCGAAGACGGTGCGGAAACCGACCTGGATCTGGGTCACTACGAGCGCTTCATCAAGGCCAAGATGAAGAAAAGCAACAACTTCACCACCGGCCAGATCTACGAATCGGTGATCACCAAGGAACGCCGCGGCGACTACCTGGGCGGCACCGTGCAGGTGATCCCGCACATTACCGACGAGATCAAGCTGAAAGTACGCGAAGGCGCCGGTGACGTGGACGTGGCCATCGTGGAAATCGGCGGCACTGTCGGCGACATCGAATCGCTGCCCTTCCTGGAAGCGATCCGCCAGATGCGCTCCAACCTGGGCCGCAAGAACACCCTGTTCGTGCACCTCTCCTACGTGCCTTATATCGCCACCGCCGGCGAGATCAAGACCAAGCCGACCCAGCACTCGGTGAAGGAGATGCGCGAGATCGGCATCCAGCCGGACATCCTGCTGTGCCGCATGGACCGCGAGCTGCCGGAAGACGAAAAGCGCAAGATCGCGCTGTTCTGCAACGTGGAAGAGAACGCGGTGATCGGCTGCTACGACGCCGACTCCATCTACAAGGTACCGGGCATGCTGCACGCGCAGGGTATCGACGACATCATCTGCGAACAGCTGCAGCTGGAGCTGCCGAAGGCGGACCTGTCGGTGTGGAACGGCATCATCGACGCCATCGAGCACCCACAGCACGAAGTCAACATCGCCATGGTCGGCAAGTACGTCGACCTGACCGAATCGTACAAGTCGCTGACCGAGGCGCTGAAGCACGCCGGCGTGCACACCCGCACCAACGTCAACATCATCTACGTCGACTCGGAAGAGATCGAGCGCGACGGCGCCGAATCGCTGAAGGACATGGACGCGATCCTGGTACCTGGCGGCTTCGGCAAGCGCGGCGTGGAAGGCAAGATCAAGGCGGTGAAGTTCGCCCGCGAGAACAACATCCCTTACCTCGGCATCTGCCTGGGGATGCAGATCGCGCTGATCGAGTACGCCCGCGACGTGGCCGGCATGACTGGCGCCAACTCCACCGAATTCGACCTCGAAACCGACTACCCGGTGGTGGCCCTGATCGACGAGTGGGTGAACCACGACGGCAAGATCGAAACCCGCGACGAGAACTCCAACCTTGGCGGCACCATGCGCCTGGGCAGCCAGCAGTGCGACCTGACGCCAGGCTCGCTGGCGGCACGCGTGTACGGCAGCACCGAGATCACCGAGCGCCACCGTCACCGCTACGAAGTGAACAACCACTACGTTGGCCGCCTGTCGGACGCCGGCCTGACCATCAGCGGCCTGTCCGCCGGTCACGAGAAGCTGGTGGAAACCATCGAGCTGGGCAACCACCGCTGGTTCTTCGCCTGCCAGTTCCATCCGGAATTCACTTCCACCCCGCGTGACGGCCACCCGCTGTTCATCGCCTACGTCAAAGCGGCGCTCGCCTACCAGGCTGATATAGCCAAGGCTTGATGCCATCCAGGGTTGGCCGCGGCACTGCGGCCAACCCTGCTTCCAGCTGAAGGACACACACCATGAAACTCGCCGGATTCGAAGTCGGCCTTGACCAGCCGCTGTTCCTGATCGCCGGTCCCTGCGTGATCGAGAGCGAACAGATGGCGCTGGACACCGCCGGTCAGCTGAAGGAAATCACCAGCGAACTGGGCATCAACTTCATCTACAAGTCCAGTTTCGACAAGGCCAACCGCTCGTCCGGCAAGTCGTTCCGCGGCTTCGGCATGGAAGAAGGCCTGCGCATCCTGGCCGAGGTCCGCCGCCAGATCGGCGTGCCGGTGCTGACCGACGTGCACACCGAGGAACAGGTGCCGCACGTTGCCGCCGTTGTCGACGTGCTGCAAACCCCGGCCTTCCTCGCGCGCCAGACCGACTTCATCCGCGCCGTCGCCGTGTGCGGCAAGCCGGTGAACATCAAGAAGGGCCAGTTCATGGCGCCGGGCGACATGAAGCACGTGATCGACAAGGCACGCGAAGCGGCGCTGGAAGCCGGCCTCGACCCGGACAGCTTCATGGCCTGCGAACGCGGTGCCTCCTTCGGCTACAACAACCTGGTGTCCGACATGCGCTCGCTGGCGATCATGCGCGAGACCGGCTGCCCGGTGGTGTACGACGCCACCCACTCGGTACAGCTGCCCGGCGGCCAGGGCACCAGCTCCGGCGGCCAGCGCGAATTCGTGCCGGTACTGGCGCGCGCCGCGGTCGCCACCGGCATCGCCGGCCTGTTCATGGAGACCCACCCGGATCCGGCCAAGGCCATGTCCGACGGCCCCAACGCCTGGCCGCTGCCGCGCATGAAAGAACTGCTGCACACGCTCAAGCAGATCGATGCGCTGGTCAAGGGTCAGCCATTTGCCGAACAAACGCTGTAACAGGTTGATTTCACGGCCAACCTGTTGCAAGGTTGGCCGCACCGTATTCCGGTTTGACTAACCTAGACCCCTTGAAGGAAACATTCATGAGTTCGATCATCGACGTGATTGCCCGCGAAATCCTCGATTCCCGTGGCAACCCGACAGTTGAAGCCGACGTCTTGCTGGACTCCGGCGTGATGGGCCGCGCTGCCGTACCGTCCGGCGCCTCCACCGGCGAGAAGGAAGCACTGGAACTGCGCGATGGCGACAAGGGTCGCTACCTCGGCAAGGGCGTACTGAAGGCCGTTGAGAACATCAACACCGAGATCTGCGAAGCCATCATCGGCCTCGACGCCTCCGACCAGGCCTTCATCGACAAGACCCTGATCGAGCTGGACGGCACCGAAACCAAATCCCGCCTCGGCGCCAACGCCATGCTGGCGGTGTCGATGGCCGTGGCCCGCGCCGCCGCCGAAGACGCCGGCCTGCCGCTGTACCGCTACCTCGGCGGCGCCGGCCCGATGGCCCTGCCGGTACCGATGATGAACGTGATCAACGGTGGCGCGCACGCCAACAACACCCTGGACATCCAGGAATTCATGATCCTGCCGGTCGGCGCAGCCACCTTCCGCGAAGCACTGCGCTGCGGCGCCGAGATCTTCCACGCGCTGAAGAAACTGTGCGACAGCAAGGGCTACGCCACCACCGTCGGCGACGAAGGCGGCTTCGCGCCCAACCTGACCAGCCACGAAGAAGCGATCACGCTGATTCTGGAAGCCATCGACGCCGCCGGTTACGTTGCCGGCCAGGACGTGATGCTGGCCCTGGACTGCGCCTCCTCCGAGTTCTACAAGGACGGCAAGTACCACCTGACCGCCGAAGGCCTGTCGCTGACTTCCGAGCAGTTCACCGACTACCTGGAAACGCTGGCCGACAAGTACCCGATCATCTCGATCGAGGACGGCATGAGCGAGCACGACTGGAACGGCTGGAAGATCCTGACCGAGCGTCTGGGCGAGCGCGTGCAGCTGGTCGGCGACGACCTGTTCGTGACCAACCCGGCGATCCTGGCCAAAGGCATCGAAGGCGGCCTCGCCAACTCGCTGCTGGTGAAGGTGAACCAGATCGGCACCCTGTCCGAGACCCTGAAAGCCGTCGACCTGGCCAAGCGCTCGCGCTACACCAGCGTGATGAGCCACCGTTCCGGCGAAACCGAAGACAGCACCATCGCCGACCTGGCCGTGGCCACCAACTGCATGCAGATCAAGACCGGCTCGCTGTCGCGTTCCGACCGCATGGCCAAGTACAACCAGCTGCTGCGTATCGAAGAAGAGCTGGGTGATGCCGCCTGGTACCCGGGCCGCGCTGCCTTCTACCACCTGAAATAAGCAATGCGCTGGCTGACCCTGACGCTGATTGTCCTGATCGCTGCCCTGCAATGGCCACTCTGGCTAGGCAAGGGCAGCTGGCTCAGGGTCTGGCAACTCGACTCCCAGGTCGAGGAACAACGTGCGGCCAACGCAGTCCTGGTTGGCCGCAACGCCGCACTCGACGCCGAAGTGCGTGACCTGAAACAAGGTTCTGCCGCAATCGAAGAGCGTGCGCGGAATGAACTTGGTATGATCCGCAACAACGAGGTATTTTTCCAGCTGCTGGACAACAGCACCGCCTCGGAGACTCCCTAGCCGCACCGGTTCTGACCTTCACTGCAGGCTCAAAAAAACATAATGGCTGCTCATAAAAGCTCCAGGGTCTGGTCCATGACGACGCACAATCCAATCGACACCGCGCGCGAGACGCTGAAACAACTGACGCTGCGCAAACTCCTCCCGACTCCGGACAATTTCGAACGCGTTTACAGCGAAATCATGGGCGTGCCCGCCGAGGCGCGCACCAACAAGCTGGCCGACCTGCTGCTGCGCGCCTACGAGAGCCTGCCGGCGGAAGAAGCATCCAGCAAGATCGCCATCGCCAAGCTGCGCCGCGCCATCGACGACGAAAAATGGGAGCTAGTGCCACAGCTGACGCTGGAGCTGGCCGAGCTCAACGGCCGCAAGCGCCAGCTGGCGCAAAGCTGGGGCAGCCTGATCCAGGACCTGATGAAGGCCTGGGAAATCCGCAATCCGGCCCTGAGCCAGAACTACAAGCAGTCGGCACTGGAACGGGTGCTGCTATCCTTCGGCAACGCCCCGGACGAACTCAACGAAAAACTGCACAACCTGGTGAAAAGCTGGCTGCAACCGGCAAGCGTCCAGGCCGGCCAGCCGGAAGCCGATGCTGCGGCCGCAGCCGCCGGCAGCGTGCCGGAGCCAAGCCCGGCCGCAGTCGCCGACGAGGCGGACGGCGACGACCGCTGCCAGGTGTGGAAGGATGTCTTCGACTACACCCTCAAGTTCGGCATCGAGCCGCGACTGGTGCACTATCCGGAACTGTCGCAGCACTTCAGCGACACCCGCAGCGCACTGGGCAGCATCCACAGCAGCCACGATGTCGACAACTTCTTCCCGCAGCTGCGCAGCTTCCTGATCCGCCTCGAACTGCAGTCGCAGGACGACGAACGGCTGGTCACCGGCCTGTCCAACCTGATGCAGCTGATGCTGCAGAATGTCGCCGAGCTGAACCAGTCCGACAGCTATCTGCTCGGCCAGATCAGCGGCCTGCAGCAGATCCTGGCGCAACCGAACATCTCGATCCAGCACATCTACCAGCTGGAAGCCAGCCTCAAGGAAGTGATCCACAAGCAGGGCACGCTGAAACACTCGCTGGACGAGGCCACCAGCTCGCTGCGCGCGTTGCTTGACACCTTCCTTGACAAGCTGTCGCTGATGAGCAATAGCACCGGCGATTTCCAGCAACGCCTGCACAGCCACAGCGAAAGTATCCGCGGCACCCGGGACGTCAACCAGCTGAACGACATCCTGCAATCGCTGCTGAGCGACACCGCCAGCATGCAGACCAACCTCAGCGAATCGCACGGCGAACTGCTGGCCGCCCGCAACGAGGTACACAGCGCGCAGCAGCGCATCAGCGAGCTGGAGCACGCGCTGGAAGCGGCCAGCGCCAAGATCAAGGAAGACCAGCTCACCGGCGCCTACAACCGCCGCGGACTGGAAGAACACTTCGAGCGCGAGATCAGCCGCGCCAAGCGCAGCGGCCAACCCTTGTCGGTGGCGCTGATCGACGTCGACAACTTCAAGCAGCTGAACGACCGCTACGGCCACCTGACCGGCGACGACGTGCTCAAGTATCTGGTGGAGCTGATGCACCGCTCGCTGCGCAGCTCCGACATCGTCGCCCGCTTCGGCGGCGAAGAGTTCGTGGTGCTGCTGCCGGATACCGGCATCAACGAGGCGGTCGAGCTGGTGCAACGTCTGCAGCGCGAACTGACCAAGAACTTCTTCCTCGCCAACCAGGACAGGCTGGTGGTGACCTTCAGCGCCGGTGTCGCGCTGTGGCACCTCGGCGAGTGCGATAGCGACGTGATCGAACGCGCCGACAGCGCCATGTACCGCGCCAAGCTGGCCGGCAAGAACCGCACCCTGTCGGCGGAAACGCCCTGATCTTAGCAACGGGTGGCCGCACCGGTGCGTGCTGCCCGTCTACCCGCCCCCCTCACCGAATCCGCCCCGCAATCAGGGACCCGCCGCCCCAAGGTTGGCCGCAAGCCTGTCCCATCAGTCCCAGTAGCCGGGGCTGCTGTAGCACGCCTTCAGGTGGTCGATGAACAGCCGCACCCGCCCGGGCAGGAAGCGCCGCTGCGGCACCACCGCGTACACCGGGTAATCCGGCGACGAAAAGCGCTCCAGCACCGTCACCAGCCGCCCGTCGGACAGGTCGTCCTTCACCTCCCACAGCGAACGCCACGCCAGCCCCAGCCCGGCCAGCGCCCAGTCGTGCAGCACCGCGCCGTCGTTGCACTCCAGCACGCCGCGCACGCGCAGGTTGAGCAGCTCGCCGTCGACCTTGAAGGTCCAGCCGCGGCTCTGGCTCTCGCCCAGCGACAGGCAGTTGTGGCCGGCCAGATCCTCCAGCGTGCGCGGGATGCCGTGCCGCGCCAGATAGGCCGGCGATGCCACCACTACGCGGCGGTTTTCCGCCAGCCGTACCGCCACCAGCGAGGAGTCGGCCAGATCGGAAATGCGGATGGCGCAGTCGATGCGGTCGCGCGCCAGGTCCACCAGCCGGTCGGACAGGTCCAGCGTGACGCGCAGGTCGGGATGCGCCTGCAGGAAGGACGCGATGTGCGGTGCGACGTGGCGGCGGCCAAAACCGGCCGGCGCCGACAAGCGCAGGTGGCCGCGGGCCCGGCCGCTGCCGGAGGCCACCGCCGCCTCGGCCTCGGCCAGCTCGGCCAGGATGCGCTGGCAATCCTCGAAAAAGGCGCTGCCCTCCTGCGTCAGCGTCACGCTGCGCGTGGTGCGCACCAGCAGCTTGACCCCCAGCCGCTCCTCCAGCGCATCCAGGCGCCGGCCTATCATCGCCGCCACCACGCCCTCCTGCCGCGCCGCCGCCGACAGGCTGCCCAGGTTGACCACCGCGACAAAGGTTTCCATCTGCTTCAGCACCGGGCATTACCTCACAAAAAGTAAAATATGTTTCGCGATCTTACCGGATTTTCCCACACTGCCACATGCTAAACTGCCATCGAAAAAGCAAGCAGTTGCTAAGCAAGATCGCAAATAAAAACAGAAACTTGCCGCCACCACCCGACAAGCCCAGGAGAGAATCCCCATGACGCAGGCCCTGCCGCCAGGCGTGGACATCAACGCCCCGGTCACCGGCTCGTTTGCCGCCATCCTTACCCCCGAGGCGCTGGCCTTTGTCGCGACGCTGCACCGCCGCTTCGAGCCGCAGCGTCGCGAGCTGATGCAGCGCCGCCAGCAGCGCCAGGCCAGCCTCGATGCCGGCGCCCTGCCCGACTTCCTGCCGGAAACCGCCGCCATCCGCCAGGGTGACTGGCAGATCGCGCCGCTGCCGGCCGACCTGCACGACCGCCGCGTCGAGATTACCGGCCCCGCCGAACGCAAGGTGATGATCAACGCGCTGAACTCCGGCGCCGGCGTGTTCATGGTCGATTTCGAGGATGCGCAATGCCCGAGCTGGGACAACCAGCTGCAGGGCCAGATCAACCTGCGCGACGCCTGGCGCAAGACGCTGGCCTACCACGGCCACGACGGCCGCCACTACCGCCTCAATGACGAGATCGCCACGCTGATGGTGCGCCCGCGCGGCTGGCACCTGCCGGAGAAGCACCTGCTGGTCGACGGCCAGATGGTCAACGGCAGCCTGTTCGATTTTGCGCTGTCGTACTTTCATAGTGCCGCCGCCCTGCACGAGCTTGGCCGCGCGCCCTACTACTACCTGCCCAAGCTGGAGTCGCACCTCGAGGCGCGGCTATGGAACGATATTTTCATCTGTGCCCAGGAACTGCTGCAGCTGCCGCGCGGCAGCATCAAGGCCACCGCGATGATCGAGAACATCCTCGCTGCCTTCGAGATGGACGAAATCCTGTACGAGCTGCGCGAGCACAGCGCCGGGCTGAACGCCGGGCGCTGGGACTACATCTTCAGCTGCATCAAGCACTTCCGCCACAACCGCGAGTTCTGCCTTGCCGACCGTGAACGCATCACCATGCGCGTGCCCTTCATGCGCTCCTACACCCTGCTGCTGATCAAGACCTGCCACCAGCGCGGCGCGCCGGCCATCGGCGGCATGTCGGCGCTGATCCCGATCAAGCACGACCCCAGCCGCAACGAGCTGGCGCTGGCCGAAATCCGCGCAGAAAAGGAACGCGACGCGCGCGACGGCTACGACGGCGGCTGGGTCGCCCATCCCGGACTGGTGCCGCTGGCGCACGAAGCCTTCCGCAGCGTGCTGGGCGGTGCCGTGCACCAGTGGCAACGCCGGCGCGACGACGTGCTGATCACCGCCGCCGACCTGCTCAACTTCCAGCCGGAAACGCCGATCACCGAGCACGGCCTGCGCAACAACATCAACGTCGGCATCCAGTACCTCGGCGCCTGGTTCAGCGGCAACGGCTGCGTGCCGATCCACAACCTGCTGGAAGAGGCCGCCACCGCCGAGATCGCCCGCTCGCAGATCTGGCAGTGGATACGCAGCCCGAAAGGGGTGCTGGACGACGGCCGCAAGGTGACGCTGGGCCTGTTCCGCGACCTGGCCGCCGACGAGATCAACAAGCTGCGCGCCGAGTACGGCAGCCGCTGGCGCCGCCAGTTCGAGGACGCGGCGCAGCTGTTCGACCTGCTGATCAGCAGCGACGAGTTCATCGACTTCCTGACCCTGCCCGGCAACGAGTATCTGGACTGAGCCGCCGCCCTGCTCATTTTGATAGCAAACAGCGCCCAGGCCCCGTTATGGGGCCTTTTCATTTCGCAATGCACCAAGCGGTGGCAGATTGCTTCTCATGGATACAATATTTGAAATATTATTGCTTTGCACAAACTGAAATTCGTGTCGTTTTGCAATATCATTGCGCGAAAGCCGCATTACCAAGTCAACAATACCATCCGGAACCAAAGGTATCGCCATGATGAACTTCCCTCGCCGCACCGTACTGGCCGCGCTGCTGGCCGCCAGCCTCAGCCCGTTCGCCACTGCCGCCGACATGAAATCGGTCGCCGTCACCGCCATTGTCGATCACCCGGCACTGGATGCTGCGCGCAAGGGCGTGGAAGACGAACTGAAGGCCGCCGGCTTCGAAGCCGGCAAGCAGATCAAGTACCAATACCAGAGCGCGCAGGGCAACCCGGCCACCGCCGCGCAGATCGCCCGCAAGTTCATCGGTGACGGTCCGGACGTGATCGTGGCCATCGCCACGCCGAGCGCGCAGGCCGCCGTCGCCGGCACCCGCAGCATTCCGGTGGTGTTCACCGCGGTGACCGACCCGGTGGCCGCCAAGCTGGTGAAAAGCTGGAAAGCCGGCAACGGCAACGTCACCGGCGTCTCCGACATGCTGAAGCTGTCGTCGCAGGTTGACCTGATCGCCAAGGTGAAGCCGGGCGCCAAGCGCGTCGGCATGGTGTACAGCCCGGGTGAAGTCAACTCGGTGATCGTGGCCAAGGAGCTGAAGGCCGAGCTGGCCAAGCGCGGCATGACCCTGGTGGAAGCCCCGGCGGCGCGCACCGTGGACGTGGCCCCGGCCGCCAAGAGCCTGATCGGCAAGGTGGACGTGATCTACACCAGCACCGACAACAACGTGGTGTCGACCTACGAGTCGCTGGTCGGCGTGGCACAGCAGGCCAAGATCCCGCTGGTGGCCGCCGATACCGATTCGGTGAAGCGCGGCGCCACCGCGGCGCTGGGCCAGAACTACTACGACATCGGCCGCCAGACCGGCAAGCTGGTGGTGCGCATCCTGAAGGGCGAGAAAGCCGCCGCCATCGCGCCGCAGGTCGGCGAGAAGCTGTCGCTGACGCTGAACCAGGGCGCCGCGCAGAAACAGGGCGTCACCCTGTCCCCGGCCCTGCTGAAGGAAGCCAAGGAAATCATCAAGTAATGCCAACGTTGGCCGCAGCCACCGTTGCGGCCAACCTTGTTCACCCCGCGCTCCGCGATGCCCGATTACCGATTGGCGCACAGGAGCGCTTGTTATTGCAGGTAAGCCATGACCCCTATCGCGTTGATGGGTGCCCTGGAAATCGGTCTGATCTTTGCGCTGGTGGCGCTGGGCGTGCTGATTTCCTTCCGCATCCTTGATTTCCCCGACCTCACCGCCGACGGCAGCTTCCCGCTGGGCGGCGCCGTCGCCGCCACCCTGATCGCCGGCGGCCACGACCCGTGGCTGGCCTGCGGCTTCGGCGCGCTGGCCGGCGCCGTCTCCGGCCTGGTCACCGCCTGGCTGCACGTGCGCCTCAACATCCTGCAGCTGCTGGCCAGCATCCTGGTGATGATCGCGCTGTACTCGATCAACCTGCGCATCATGGGCGCGCCCAATATGCCGCTGATCGGCTCGCCGACGGTGTTTGCCCCGTTCATCGGCGAGGCGCTGGAAAACAGCTGGCTGGTACAGCCGGCGGTGCTGGCGGTGATCATCGTCGCAGCCAAGATCGCGCTGGACCTGTTCTTTGCATCGCAGACCGGCCTCGCGATGCGCGCCACCGGCGCCAACCCGCGCATGGCACGCGCCCAGGGCGTGGCCACCGAGCGCATGGTGCTGGCCGGCATGGCGCTGTCCAATGCGCTGATCGCGCTGGCCGGCGCGCTGTACGTGCAGACCCAGGGTGGCGCCGACGTGTCGATGGGCGTCGGCACCATCGTGGTGGGGTTGGCCGCGGTGATCATCGGCGAAACCCTGCTGCCGTCGCGCAAGCTGTGGGTGATCACGCTGGCCACCATCATCGGCGCCCTGCTCTACCGCCTGCTGATCGCGGTGGCGCTGAACGCCGACTTCATCGGCCTGCAGGCGCAGGACCTGAACCTGATCACCGCGCTGCTGGTGGGTGGCGCGCTGGTGCTGCCGCAACTGAAAGCCAAACTGCGCCGCAAAGGAGGTAAAGCATCATGATGCGCGCCGAACAGCTGTTCAAGACCTTCAACCCCGGCACCCCGATCGAGAATCCGGTGCTGCGCGGCCTGTCGTTGACCATCGAGTCCGGCCAGTTCGTGACCGTGATCGGCAGCAACGGCGCCGGCAAATCCACGCTGCTGAACGCGATCTCCGGCGACCTGTTCGTCGACAGCGGCAGCCTGCACATCGACGAGCAGGACGTCACCCGCGTACCGGCCTGGCAACGCGCCGGCATGGTGGCGCGCGTGTTCCAGGACCCGATGGCCGGCACCTGCGAAGGGCTCAGCATCGAGGAAAACATGGCGCTGGCCTGGCACCGCGGCCGTAGCCGCGGCTTTGGCCGTGCCATCCGCGCCGAGCAGCGCGAGCTGTTCCGCGACAAGCTGGCGATGCTGAAGCTGGGGCTGGAAAACCGTCTCGCCGACCGCATCGACCTGCTCTCCGGCGGCCAGCGCCAGGCGGTCAGCCTGCTGATGGCCTCGCTGCAGCCGTCTCGCATCCTGCTGCTGGACGAGCACACCGCGGCGCTGGACCCGAAAACCGCCGCCTTCGTGCTGGAGCTGACCGACCGCATCGTGCAGGAGAACAAGCTCACCGCGATGATGGTCACCCACTCCATGCGCCAGGCGCTGGATCACGGCCACCGCACGGTGATGCTGCACCAGGGCCGCGTGGTGCTGGATGTCAGCGGCGACGAGCGCAAGCAGATGCAGGTCAGCGACCTGCTGGCGATGTTCGAGAAGACCCGCGGCGAACAGATCGACGACGACGCGCTGCTGCTGGGCTGAGACCGGCGCGCACTCCCGACAGCACGGCCCCCGGGCCGTGCTTTTTCATCACAAGGTTGGCCGCAAAGCAGGCGCCGGCACCACATCCGGATGCCATAATGAGCCGGTACGATTGCAACCATCACGCATCGCCACAGTCACAGCGCTGTTTTCACCGCGAAAGGCCCATCATGTCCCTGTTCCTGCGTTCTTCCCGTCCCTTGCTGCTCGGCGTCACCCTGCTGCTGAGCCAGCTGGCACCGGCCCAGGCGGCCGAGCCCGCCACCGTCCTCCACCTCAGCGCCAGCGCCCAGCGCGAGCTGCCGAATGACCAGCTGAATGCGACGCTCTACATCCAGGAGCGGCAGCCACAGGCGGCACAGCTGGCGGACAAGCTGAACCGCGCCCTCAACCGCGCCAAGGCCGACGCCGCCGGCTACCCGAAGGTGACCATCAGCAGCGGCAACTACAACAGCTGGCCCAGCTACGACAAGAACGGCAAGATCAACGGCTGGCAAGGCCGCGCCGACATCCGCCTGCACAGCCGCGACTTTGCCGCCGCTGCCGAGCTGATCGCCCAGCTGCAGAAATACATGCTGCTGGAGGGCGTGCAGTTCAGCGTCGCCGACAGCACGCGCAAGGCCACCGAGCAGACGCTGATTCCGGAGGCGATTGCCCTGCTGCAGCACCAGGCCACCGCCGCCGGCAAGGCACTGGGCAAGCCGCAACAGCAGGTGCGCGAGCTGACCATAGGCGAAAGCCAGCCGAACATGCCGCCGCTGCTGATGCGCGCCAAGGCAATGACGGCCGATGCCGCAGCCGAGGTGACCACGCCGGAATGGCAACCGGGTAAAAGCACCATCCAGCTCAATGTCAGCGGTCGCATCGAGCTGCAATAAGGCGATGCGCGGCAACGGCGAGATTGACGCTCATCCCGCCGTTGCTGATACTGCGCTTACAATATCGCACTCCCGCGACACAAGCCGCCAAGCACACACACCATCATGAAACTGATTGCCTCACTGACCAGCCCGTTTGCCCGCAAGGTGCGCGTGGTGCTGGCCGAGAAAAAGATCGACTGCCCGCTGGAACTGGACATGCCCTGGGAGGCCGGCAGCCGGGTCCCCGAGTTCAACCCGCTGGGCAAGGTGCCGGTCTTGCTGCTGGACGACGGCAGCACGCTGTTTGATTCCCGCGTCATCGTCGAGTACCTGGACAGTATTTCCCCGGTGGCACGGCTGTTCCCGCAGGAACGCCGCCAGCTGATCGAAGCCCGCCGCTGGGAGGCTTTGGCCGATGGCATCTGCGATGCCGCCGCCAATATCGTGATCGAGCAACGCCGCCCGCCGGCACTGCAAAGCGCCGACTGGATCAACCGCCAGCACGACAAGATCATCCGCGGCCTGGCCGCCCTCGCGCACGACCTCGGCGAGCGCCACTGGTGCTGCGCCGACAGCTACGGCATTGCCGACATCAGCGTCGGTTGCTGCCTGGGCTACCTCGACTTCCGCTTTGCCGACTTCGACTGGCGCACGCTACATCCGAATTTGGCCAGCCTGGCGCTACGCCTGCAGCAGCGCAGCAGCTTCAGCGACACGCTGCCGCCGGCGTAAACGGCTTGTGCCAGACAGCATGGCAATTCGGCCAATACGGACTAAGCTTATATCAGGCATGCGCTGTCGCCTGTTATCCAGCAAGGAGAATCATCATGCGGTTGGAACAAATGAAACGCATCGCGGACATGATCGGCCTGAAGAAAAAGTCCCGTGAAGCAGTCTGCCTGATGGAGATCGACGGCATGACCGGTTATGCCGCCTCGCGCCAACTCGATATCAGTCTCTCTACCGTTTCACGCGCGCATGCGCGCTTTCGCAGTGCAATGAAGCAGCTATCCAGCTAAAGCCAGCCCGTCAAAAGCGGCCGGATGCCCGCGCGGTATCCGCCTGCTTTTTATCTGGCCTGCGATCGCTGACTGGGGCTCGTCGTCCCGTGGCACGAAAAAACTGACAAATCATGGATTTAGCGGTATAGTACGGTTTGTTTCCGTCTTGCTGGCACTGTTCTCGTACTGCTGCCGTCTGTTTTTGCCTGCCCTGCCCTACCTCGCAGGCGACACTCCCCAACACGGTTTCACATTTCTTTCCCGTTCATGCCGCTTATGAACGGGCCTTGGTGCATGGTCTGACGACCGGGCACGGAACCAGCTACCCGAAAGAATACAATGTCTAAAGAAGATATGATCGAACTGCAAGGTGTCGTTACCGAAATGCTGCCTGAATCGCGCTTTCGTGTATTGCTGGACAACGGCGTGGAAATCCTCGCCTACGGCTCCGGCAAAATGCGCATGCACCGCATCCGCGTGCTGATGGGCGACCGCGTCACCGTAGAAATGTCACCGTATGATTTGAGCAAGGGACGGATCAACTTCCGCCACCCGACAGCGCGCCCGGAAGGTGCACCACAGCACTTCCGCCGCTGATATTGAGAATTGAACAAGGAATTTAATGAAAATCCAGGAATTGCAACCAGGTGATCGCATCACCGAACAACGTCTTGACCACACCGTCGCCTACGAAGTCATCGCCATCCGCCAGGTTGGCCGCCGTTTCATGGTGACCTTCAACTCGGCACTGGGATTGTCCAGTGCACACTATCAGGGCGATGCCTACATCGCCGCGGCCCGCTAAGCGCGCCGACTGCCACACCCTGCCAGCGCAGCCCCACTACCGGACGGCACCCCAATAAAAAAACCGCCCTGCCAACGGGCAGGACGGTTCGTAAGGGGCAAGCCACTGCGGCCAAGGTTGGCCGCAATGCGCCGGATCAGACAGACAATTCCAGCATCAGCTTGTTGATCCGCTTCACGAAGGTGGCCGGGTCTTCCAGCTTGCCGCCTTCCGCCAGCAATGCCTGATCGTACAGCACGTGCGCCAGGTCTTCGCGGCGGCTGTCGTCGCTTTCTGCGGCCAGACGCTTGACCAGCACGTGTTCCGGGTTGATCTCCAGTGTCGGCTTGCTGCCTTCCGGCACCGGCTGGCCGGCGGCCTTGAGCATGCGCTCCAGGTGCGCGCTCATCTCGTGCTCGCCCACCACCAGGCAGGCCGGGCTGTCGGTCAGGCGTGCGGTGGCACGCACGTCCTTCACCCGCTCGCCCAGCGCCTTCTGCACCAGCTCCACCACCGGCTTGGCGGCTTCTTCCACCTGCTTCTGCGCTTCCTTGTCAGCCTCGTCTTCCAGCGCACCCAGATCCAGTGCGCCCTTGGCGACAGATTGCAGCTGCTTGCCGTCGAACTCGGTCAGCGAGCCGGTCACCCACTCGTCGACGCGGTCGGTCAGCAGCAGCACTTCCACGCCCTTTTTCTTGAACACTTCCAGATGTGGGCTGTTGCGCGCAGCGGACAGGGTATCTGCAGTGATGAAGTAGATCTTGTCCTGGCCTTCCTTCATGCGGGAGGCGTAGTCGGCCAGCGACACGTCCGGCACGTCGCCTTCAGAAGTGGTGGACACGAAGCGCAGCAGCTTGGCGATGCGCTCCTTGTTGGCAAAGTCCTCGCCCACGCCCTCTTTCAGCACCTGGCCGAATTCCTTCCAGAAGGCGGCGTACTTGTCCTTGTCGTTGGCGGCCAGGTCATCCAGCAGGCCCAGCACCTTCTTCACGCAACCGGCGCGGATGGCGTCGATGTCCTTGGACTCCTGCAGGATCTCGCGCGACACGTTCAGCGGCAGGTCGTTGCTGTCGATCACGCCGCGCACGAAGCGCAGGTACTGCGGCATCAGCTTGTTGCTGTCTTCCATGATGAACACGCGACGCACGTACAGCTTCACGCCCTGCTTGCGCTCGCGGTCCCACATGTCGAACGGCGCGCGCGACGGGATGTACAGCAGCTCGGTGTACTCCTGGCGGCCTTCGACGCGGGCGTGGCTCCAGGCCAGCGGCTCGGTGAAGTCGTGCGCCACGTGCTTGTAGAATTCCTGGTACTGCTCGTCGCTGATGTCGTTCTTGCTGCGGGTCCACAGCGCGGAGGCCTCGTTCACCACTTCGAAATCGTCGCTGACGATCACTTCGCCGTTCTCGCCGTAGCTGTTGCCCTTCTTCATCTCGATCGGGATCGAGATGTGGTCGGAGTAGGTGCGCACGATGCGCTTGAGCGACCAGTCGTTGAGGAAGTCCTCGTTGCCGTCCTTCAGGTGCAGCACGATCTCGGTGCCGCGGCCAACCTTGTCCACCTGCTCCAGGGTGAAGTCGCCCTCGCCGGCCGACTCCCAGCGCACGCCTTCGCTGGCGGCGCTGCCGGCGCGGCGGGTGGTCAGCGTTACCTTGTCGGCGACGATGAAGGCGGAGTAGAAGCCGACGCCGAACTGGCCGATCAGGTTGGCGTCCTTCTTGGCGTCGCCGGACAGCTGCTCGAAGAAGGCCTTGGTGCCGGACTTGGCGATGGTACCGATGTTGGCGATCACCTCGTCGCGGCTCATGCCGATGCCGTTGTCGGCGATGGTGATGGTCTTGGCATCCTTGTCGACGCTGATGCGGATTTTCAGCTCGGGATCATTCTCGAACAGGGCGGCATTGTTCAGCCCCTCGAAACGCAGCTTGTCGGCCGCATCGCTGGCGTTGGACACCAGCTCACGCAGGAAGATTTCCTTGTTGGAGTACAAGGAATGGATCATCAGTTTCAGCAGCTGCTTGACTTCGGTCTGAAAACCCAGGGTTTCTTTCTGTGCGCTCATGGCTATGTCTGAATGAAGAGTTGATAACAGAGGACAAGATGGCGACAGGCGCAGATTCTTCAAGAGCCGGCGCACGCGACCGGCTGCGGGCATGAAAAAACCCGGCACCTGCCGGTAGCCGGGTTGCGGAGGGCGGGTGCGCGTATCAGGCGCCGGCGCCGTCCTTCTTCTCGCGCAGGCCGGGCGGCAGCGCGAACACGATGCTCTCCTCCACCCCGTTCAGCTCGCTGACGCTGGTGGCGCCAAACTGGCGGATCTGCTCGATCACCGCCTGCACCAGCACCTCCGGCGCGCTGGCACCGGCGGTGACGCCGACGCGCTGCTTGCCGTCGAACCATTCCCGCTGCAGCAGGGTGGCGTTGTCGACCATGTAGGCGGTCACGCCGCGCAAGGCCGCCACTTCGCGCAGGCGGTTGGAGTTGGAGCTGTTCGGCGAGCCGACCACGATCACGATGTCGCACTCGTCGGACAGCACCTTCACCGCATCCTGACGATTCTGCGTGGCGTAGCAGATGTCGTCCTTCTTCGGGCTGGTGATCTGCGGGAAGCGCGCCTTCAGCGCGTTGATGATGTCGCGGGTCTCGTCCACCGACAGCGTGGTCTGGCTGACGTAGGACAGCCGCGACTCGTCCGGCAGCTGCAGCGTGGCGACGTCGTCGACCGTCTCCACCAGGTACATGCCGTGCTCGACCTGGCCCATGGTGCCCTCCACCTCGGGGTGGCCCTTGTGGCCGATCATGATGATGCTCATGCCGGCCTGGTGCATGCGCTTGACCTCGACGTGCACCTTGGTCACCAGCGGACAGGTGGCGTCGTACACCGTCAGGCCGCGGGCTTCCGCCTCCTGGCGCACCGATTGCGGCACGCCATGCGCCGAGTAGATCAGGGTGGCGCCGGGCGGCACGTCCTGCAGCTCCTCGATGAAAATGGCGCCCTTGTCGCGCAGGTTGTCGACCACGAAACGGTTGTGCACCACCTCGTGGCGGACATAGATCGGGGCGCCGTAGATTTCCAGCGCGCGCTCGACGATGGCGATGGCACGGTCGACGCCGGCGCAGAAACCGCGCGGGTTGGCCAGCATGATGGTCTTCGTCATCGGGTATCCTTCAGTAGCTAAAAGGTTGGCCGCAAGGCTGCGGCCAACGTTGTCGTCATGGTTGCGGGTGGCGGAAGCTGTCGATCACCATCAACACGGCGCCGACACAGATGAAGCTGTCGGCGAGGTTGAAGGCCGGGTAGTACCAGCTGTCGTAGTAGTGCACCTGAATGAAATCGATGACGTGGCCGTGCAGCAGGCGGTCGATCACATTGCCCAGCGCGCCGCCGATGATGAACGATGCCGCCAGGCTCATCACCGTGCTGAAGCGCCCTTTCACCATCTGCCAGCCCAGCCAGCCGGAGACGGCGAAGGCCAGCGCGGTGAAGAAGAACTTCTGCCAGCCGCCGGCGTCGGCGAGGAAGCTGAACGCCGCCCCCGGGTTGTACAGCAGGGTGAAACCGAAATAACCCGGGATCACCGCGCGGTACTCGCCGAACTGGTAGCTGGTATTGAAGTGGATCTTGCTGAGCTGGTCGATCACGATGATCAGCAGCGCCAGCACGAACCACTTCAGGCTGTCACGCAGCGCCGTGGCCGGCGCTGCCGTTTGCAGTTCGACGTCAGGCGTGGACACGGGCCTCACCTTTACCATCGATGTTGTCGACGCAGCGGCCGCAGACATTGCCGTGGCCGGCATGGCTGCCGACGTCGCTGCGGTAGTGCCAGCAACGGTCGCACTTGGCGTGCGCCGACGGCGTGACGGTGATGCTCAGCGCGCTGCCTTCGCTGACGCTGACGCGCGACACCATCAGCACGAACTTGAGGTCGTCGCCCAGGCTGGCCAGCAGCGGGAACAGCACCTCATCGGCCACGACATCGACCTCGGCCTGCAGCGCGGAACCGAGCTGCTCGGCACTGCGCAGCGCCTCGATATCCTTGTTCAGCTGAGCGCGGAAGGCGCGGATGGCCTGCCACTTGCCGACCAGGTCCGCTTCCTGCTGCTCGCCGGTGAGCGGGAACTCATGCCATACGTGGAACAGCGGCGATTCCTCGTCGCTGCCGACCAGCACTTCCCACGCCTCATCGGCGGTGAAGCACAGGATGGGCGACACCAGCAGCAGCAGGCTGCGGGTGATGTGGTACAGCGCGGTCTGCGCGCTGCGGCGCGCATGGCTGCCCGCCTTGGTGGTGTACAGGCGGTCCTTGAGGATGTCGAGGTAGAAGGCACCCAGATCCTCGGAGCAGTAGTTGACGATTTCCTGCACCGCGTGGTGGAAGGCGTAGCGCGGGTATAGCTCGCCGGTCACCTTCTCCTGCATTTCCTTGGCCATCAGCAGCGCGTAGCGGTCGATCTCCAGCATGCTGCCGAACGGCACCGCGTGCTCCATCGGGTCGTAGTCCGACAGGTTGGCCAGCAGGAAGCGGAAGGTATTGCGCAGGCGGCGGTAGCTCTCGGTGACGCGCTTGAGGATCTCGTCGGAGATCGCCAGCTCGCCGGAGTAGTCGGTGGACGCCACCCACAGGCGCAGGATGTCGGCGCCGAGGCTGTCGTTGACCTTCTGCGGTGCCACCACGTTGCCCTTGGACTTGGACATCTTCAGGCCCTTGCCGTCGACCACGAAGCCGTGGGTCAGCAGCTGCTGGTACGGCGCGCGGCCGATGGTGGCGCAACCGGTGAGCAGCGACGACTGGAACCAGCCGCGGTGCTGGTCGGAGCCCTCCAGATACAGGTCGGCCGGCCACGCCAGTTCCGGGCGCTGTTTCAGCACCGCGAAGTGGGTGGAACCGGAATCGAACCACACGTCCAGAGTGTCACTGAGCTTGCGGTAGTTGGCCGCATCCTCGCCCAGCAGCTCGGCGGCATCGAGGCTGAACCAGGCTTCGATGCCCTGCTGTTCGATGCGCAGCGCCACCTGTTCCAGCAGCGCGGCGGAGTCCGGATGCAGCTCGCCGCTTTCCTTGTGCACGAAGAAGGTCATCGGCACGCCCCAGTTACGCTGGCGCGACACGCACCAGTCCGGGCGGTTGCTGATCATCGCTTCCAGACGGGCACGACCCCAGGCCGGGAAGAACTCGGTACTGTCCACCGCTTGCTTGGCGCGCTCGCGCAGCACCTCGCTGTCCTTGCCGGACTTGTCCATGCCGATGAACCACTGCGCGGTGGCGCGGAAGATGATCGGGGTCTTGTGGCGCCAGCAGTGCGGGTAGCTGTGCAGCAGCTTTTCCTGGTGGATCAGCGCGCCCTGCTCGGCCAGCGTTTCGATCACTTTCGGGTTGGCTTCCCACACCGACAGGCCGGCGTACAGCGCGGTGGTGGACTTGTAGCGGCCGTTGTCGGCCACCGGGTTGTCCACCGGGATGCCGTACTGCTGGCCGACCTGGAAGTCTTCCAGACCGTGCGCCGGCGCGGTGTGCACCAGGCCGGTACCGGCGTCGGTGGTCACGTGCTCACCGCAGATGATCGGCACCTGGCGGTCGTAGAACGGGTGCTGCAGGCGGATCAGCTCCAGCTTGTCGCCGCTGGTTTCCGCCAGCACGGTGCCGTCCACGCCGTAGCGCTTGAGAGTCGCTTCGACCAGATCCTTGGCCAGGATCAGCTTGCCCTTGGCGGTGTCCAGCAGCTGGTACACCAGTTTGGCATTGACCGACACCGCCTGGTTGGCCGGCAGCGTCCACGGCGTGGTGGTCCAGATGATGGCCTGCGCGTCATCGACGCTGCCCGCCAGGCCGAAGGCTGCGGCCAACTTGTCGCCTTCCAGCACCGTGAAGCCGACGTCGATGGCCGGCGAGGTCTTGTCTTCGTATTCGACTTCCGCCTCGGCCAGCGCCGAGCCGCACTCGATGCACCAGTGCACCGGCTTCTCGCCCTTGAACAGGTAGCCGTTCTCGTAAATCTTGCCGAGGGTGCGCACGATGTCGGCCTCGGTCTTGAAATCCATGGTCAGGTAGGGGTTGTCCCAGTCGCCCAGCACGCCCAGACGGATGAAGTCCTTCTTCTGGCGCGCGATCTGCTCGTGCGCGTATTCGCGGCACAGTTCGCGGAACTTGGCGGCCGGGATGTCCTTGCCGTGCAGTTTCTCCACCATCAGCTCGATCGGCAGACCGTGACAGTCCCAGCCCGGCACGTAGGGTGCGTCGAAGCCGGACAGGGTCTTGGAGCGGACGATGATGTCCTTCAGCACCTTGTTGACGGCGTGGCCGATATGGATATCGCCGTTGGCGTACGGTGGGCCGTCGTGCAGGATGAACTTGGGACGGCCGGCGGCGACCTTGCGCAGTTTCTGGTAGCGCTGCTGTTCGGTCCAGCGCTTGAGCCAAGCGGGTTCACGTTTGGCCAGATCACCCCGCATCGGGAACGGGGTATCCAGCAGGTTTACGGTCTTGCGATAGTCGATGCTCATGCCTGATCTCGTTGCAAACTGGTCAAATAGGTCTTGGCGCTGGCGGCATCGCGTTCAATCTGCGCCACCAGCTCGTTCAAATCATCATAACGCGCTTCATCGCGCAATTTTTTCAGAAAGTGCACCGAAACACGCTGGCCGTACAGATCACCGTGAAAATCGAACAAATGCACTTCCAGCTTGTAGTGCTGGCTGTCGGTGACCGTCGGGTTCTTGCCGAGGCTGGCCACGCCGCCGAGACGCCCCTGCGGCGTGTCGACCTCCACCACGAACACCCCCTGCAGCGCCGGTCGCAGATGCGGCAGGTGCACGTTGGCGGTCGGAAAGCCGATGGTGCGCCCCAGCTTCTGGCCGTGCATCACCTTGCCACTGATCTGGTACGGCCGCCCCAGCAGGGTCGCCGCGCGCTGCAGGTCGCCGGCGGCCAGGGTATCGCGCACCAGGGTGCTGGAGGCGCGCTCGCCGGCCACCAGCACCGACGGCATCGCTTCGGTGACGAAATCGGGACAGGCGCTGAGCAGCTCGAAATTGCCCTTGCGGTCGGCACCGAACTGGAAATCGTCGCCGATCAGCAGGTAACGGGTCTGCAATTGCTGCTGCAGCACCTCGCGCATGAACAACTCGGCCGGCATGCGCGAAAAGGCGTGGTTGAAACGATAGACAAACACGTAGTCGACCCGTTCTTCTTCCGCCAGGAATTGCAGCTTGTCGCGCAGCACCGACAGCCGCGCCGGCGGCTGGCTGCGGGCAAAGAACTCGCGCGGATGCGGCTCGAAAGTCAGCAGCGCGGTGGGCAGGCCGCGGGCGGCGGCCTCGTGCCGCAAACGGGCCAGCATCTTCTGATGGCCAAGGTGGACACCGTCGAAATTACCGATGGTCAGCGCACAGGGCAACAAGTCATGGCGACGCGGGTCGCCCAGAAACGCTCGCATGGACAGTCGTGCTCGAAAAGAAACAAACGGTGATTTTAACCAGCCACCCTGAGCCGCGCCAGCCCAAAGCCAAAAAACAAAAGCCCCGGCAGGAGCCGGGGCTTTCTGGCAAGAAGCGAGACTTACATCTTCACTTCTTTGGCGGTTTCTACAGTCACTTCGAAGCGACGATCCGGCTCCATGCAGGCGATGCGCTGGTTGCGGGCCTTGATCTTCGAGCACTGCTCGGTCATCTTGGCTTGCGATTCGCCAGCGCCGGAAGCGGTGATCTTCTCGGCAGGGATGCCGCCGGCAACCAGGTAGTCCTTCACGGCGTTGGCACGACGCTCGGACAGCTTCTGGTTGTAGGCTTCGGCGCCCATGGAGTCAGTGTGGCCAACGATGGCAACCGACTTCAGGTACTTGTCGCCCTTCAGTTCCGCAACCACGCCGTCCAGCGCTGCGTTGCCGGAAGTGATCACGGTCTTGTCGAAGGCGAACAGGCCGGCTGCCGACAGGGAGAAGGACTTGATCTGGGAAACCACTGGCGCAGGAGCCGGAGCGGCAGGCGCTACCGCAACTGGCTTAGGAGCTTCCTTGTCGCCGCACTCAACCAGACCGTTGGCTTCCTTGTTGAAGTAGCCGTCTTTCCAGCATTCGCCGTAGGCGTTGCGAGCCACGTTATCAACAACGCCGTCAGTCGCGTAGCCGGCCTTGGCAGCGAAAGCGCCGCTGGACAGCATCATGGCAACAACCAGAGCGCTCAGTTTGATCGATTTTTTCATAGCATTTCCTCTTTGTTGGATAAGTCTACCAGCTTCGCAAAACTGCTTATGACAAGCACAGCACGTCAAGCTTTAAGACAAACGCGAAATTCATCCGTTGCCAGATAGTTGGAGTGACTATAGGTAGTCGATCACCACCATGTCAACTTTAGCTCAATGGAATGCGACAAAAAAAGCAACACAAAAGCGGACCATTCTATCGAAACACCACACTTTCAGTTGCTAACAAGCAACAATTTAGCGCGAAGTGCGTCTTTTAAACAACGGCTCCGGCTGCAGCACGGTGGCCTGGTACTGGTCGCTGAAATCGCGCAGACCATCCAGTGCCGCCTGGGCCGGACGGTCGTCGCGGATCGCGAACACGGTAAAGCCGACCTGGGACAGGTACGCCAGCTGATCGCGCTGCACGTCGCCAATGGCACGCAACTCCCCCTGATAACCGTAGCGCTCGCGCAGCAATCGGGCAAGGCTATAGCCACGGCCATCGGTAAAGGCCGGGAAATCGATGGCGATCAGCGGCAGCTGCGCCAGCACCGGCAACAGCAGGCTCAGGTCGGCATCCGGTGCCAGCCATGGCGCGGCCTGGCCGCTACGGGCAGGATCAAGCGCCAGCCAGGCGGCCAGCGGCAGGATGACGTCCTCCGCCGCGCCATAGCTTTCGTCTTCGCTGCGGATCAGGTGCCATGCATCTTCCGTGACCGCGTCGTTCTTAATGAGATTTTGCATAAACGCGCTCCTTGAATGGCTCCAGCCCGATACGGCGTACGGTCTCGATAAAGCGTTCGCCAGCCAGGCGTTGCTCGACATACAGGTTCATGATCTTCTCGAATGCCAGCGGCACGTCGGCCTGCGCGAACGACGGTCCGATCACCTTGCCGATGGCGGTGTGGTTGCCCTGGCTGCCGCCGAGGGTGATCTGGTACCACTCTTCGCCATTTTTATCAACGCCAAGAATACCGATGTTGCCGATGTGATGATGGCCACAGGCGTTCATGCAGCCGGAGAAGTTGCAGTCGATGTCGCCGAGGTCGAACAGGTAGTCGAGGTTGTCGAACTTCTGCTGGATCGCTTCCGCCACCGGAATGGAACGGGCATTGGCCAGCGAGCAGAAGTCGCCACCCGGACAGCAGATGATGTCGGTGAGTAGGCCGACGTTCGGGGTGGCGAAGCCGTGCTGGCGTGCCAGCTGCCACACCTCGTACAGGTCGCTTTCCTTCACGTCCGGCAGGATCAGGTTCTGTTCGTGCGCCACGCGCAGCTCGCCGAAGCCGAAACGGTCGGCCCAGTCGGCGGCCGCATCCATCTGCTCGGCCGTGATGTCGCCCGGCGGTACGCCGGTCTTCTTCAGCGACAGTACCACCGAGCGGTAGCCGGTCTGCTTGTGGCTACGGGTATTGCGCGCCACCCACTTGGCGAATGCCGCATCGCTGACCAGCGGCACGGTGAAGGCTTCCGGGTTGGCGGCCAGCTGCTCGTAGGCCGGGTCGGTAAAGAAGCTGGCGTAGTGCGCCACGTCCTCGTCGCGCAACGTGGCCGGGCCATCCTTCAGGTGCGCCCACTCGTCTTCCACCTTGGCGGCGAAGGCTTCCGGCGTCATCGCCTGCACCAGGATCTTGATGCGCGCCTTGTACTTGTTGTCACGACGGCCGAAGCGGTTGTACACGCGCAGCACGGCGTCGAGGTAGGTCAGCAGATGGCGGGTCGGCAGGAATTCGCGGATGGTCTTGCCGACCAGCGGGGTGCGGCCGAGGCCGCCGCCGACGATGACCTTGAAGCCGACTTCACCGGCGTCGTTCTTTACCACGTGCAGGCCGATGTCGTGCACCTGGGTGGCGGCACGGTCGTCGGCACTGCCGGAGACGGCGATCTTGAACTTGCGCGGCAGGTAGGCGAACTCCGGGTGCAGCGTGCTCCACTGGCGGATGATCTCGCAGTAGGCGCGGCCGTCCAGGTACTCGTCGGCGGCAACACCGGCAAAGGCGTCGGTGGTGGTGTTGCGCACGCAGTTACCGGAGGTCTGGATCGCGTGCATCTCGACCTCGGCCAGCTCGGCGAGGATGTCGGGCACCCGCTCCAGCGCCGGCCAGTTGAACTGGATGTTCTGGCGCGTGGTGAAGTGGCCATAGCCGCGATCGTAGGTACGGGCGATGTGGGACAGCTTGCGCAGCTGGGTGCTGGACAGGTGGCCATAGGGAATGGCGACGCGCAGCATCGGCGCGTGGCGTTGCACATAGAGGCCATTCATCAGCCGCAGCGGGCGGAATTCGTCTTCCGACAGCTCGCCGGCCAGGTAGCGGCGGGTCTGGTCGCGGAACTGCTCGACGCGCTCGCGCACCAGGCGGTGATCCACTTCATCGTACTTGTACATGCTTCTGTTTCCTCAAGCGGTATTGGCCGCACTGGCTGCGGCCAACCTTGTCAGGCATTCGGGCGTTTCAGCGGACTGGCCTTCACGTGCAGGCCACATTCCTTGGATTCCGGGTTTTCCCACCACCAGCGACCGGCACGGATATCCTCGCCGACGGAAATCGGCCGGGTACAGGGCGCACAGCCGATGGACGGCACATGCTTGTCGTGCAGGCTGTTGTAGGGCACGTCGTTGGCGCGGATATATTCCCACACCTCTTTCTCGGTCCACTCGATCAGCGGGTTGAACTTCATCAGGCCGTTGTCGGCGTCGAACTCGCGGTCGGTGAGATCCTGCCGCGTCGGCGACTGCTCACGGCGCAGGCCGGTGATCCACGCCGACAGGCCGTTCAGCGCGCGCTTCAGCGGCTCGATCTTGCGGATATGGCAACAGGACTTGCGCAGCTCGACGCTGTTATAAAAAGCGTTGATGCCGTTCTGGTTGACGTAGGCTTCCAGCGCCGTCGCATCCGGATAGTAAACACGGATCGGGTGGCTGGGGTAGCGCTCGCCGACCTGCTGCATCAGGGTGTAGGTTTCCACCGGCAGGCGCCCGGTATCGAGGCTGAAAATGCCGATCGGCAGCTTGCGGCTGGCGATCAGGTGCATCAGCACCATGTCTTCGGCACCAAAGCTGTTGGCCAGCGCAACGGGCGCGTGGTCGCGGGCGATGGTATCGAGCAGGGCTTCGGTATGCGCTAGCTTGTCGGCAAGGCTCATCGTGGGGCCTCCATGGGCGTTCGGTGTGAAGTCTGCCATGGTAGCGAAAGCCTTTAAAGCCGAAAAGAATATTGTGTTAGTATTTAATTACTTTAGGTTTTAAGGAGCGCACGATGAAACTCCAGCAGTTACGCTATCTGGTCGAAGTGGCCAAGCAGGGCCTGAACGTGTCCGAAGCGGCGGAAAAGCTGCACACCTCGCAGCCGGGCATCTCCAAGCAGATCCGCCTGCTGGAAGACGAGCTCGGCATCCAGGTGTTCATCCGCAACGGCAAGCGCGTGGTCGCGGTGTCGGAGCCGGGCAAGGAAGTGCTGCGCATCTCGGAGCGCATCCTGCGCGAGGCGCAGAACCTCAAGCGCGTCGGCGACGAATTCTCCAAGGAAGCCGAAGGCGCGCTCACCATCGCCACCACCCACACCCAGGCCCGCTACGCGCTGCCCAAGGTGATCGCCGAATTCGTGCAGCGCTACCCGAAGGTACGGCTGTCGATCAAACAGGGCAGCCCGACGCAGATCTGCGACATGGTGGTGTCCGGCGAGGCCGACCTCGCCATCGCCACCGAAGGCATCTCGCTGTACAAGGAACTGGCGATGCTGCCCTGCTACGAGTGGAACCGCAGCATCGTGGCACCGGACGGCCACCCGCTATTGGCGCTGCAGCGACCGCTGACGCTGGAAGACATCGTCGCCCATCCGATCATCACCTACGACTTCGCCTTTGCCGGCCGCTCCAAGATCAACCAGGCTTTCAGCAGCATCGGCAAGACGCCGAACGTGGTGCTGACCGCGATCGACACCGACGTGATCAAGACCTACGTCAAGCTCGGCCTCGGCATCGGCATCATCGCCAGCATGGCCTTCGAGGCCGAGCGCGACATCGGACTGCAGGCGCGCGATGCCAGCCACCTGTTCGACGCCTCGGTGACCAAGATCGGGCTGCGCAAGGACGCCTACCTGCGCGGCTACGCCTACACCTTCATCGAGCTGTTCGCGCCGCACCTGCACCGCAAGGAAGTGGACGCCGCGCTGCACCACGGCGATGACGAGGAATAAACACAAGGTTGGCCGCAAATAAAAAGCACCTGTCGCGACAGGTGCTTTTGCATTGTGGCCAACCTTTGGCAAAATCCGCTCAGGCTGACACATCCAGCAATGATTTCGTCATGAAATACTTGCAGCCGGTGCTAGGGTACTGTGCTTGCGTCCACTGCATCTGGTAGCCGTTGCTCTCGTAAAACGGCCGCGCCTGAAAACCCAGCGTATCCA
The DNA here is from genome assembly GCF_014652475.1 of Vogesella alkaliphila. Taxonomy (GTDB): domain Bacteria; phylum Pseudomonadota; class Gammaproteobacteria; order Burkholderiales; family Chromobacteriaceae; genus Vogesella; species Vogesella alkaliphila. The sequence continues at coordinate 73,180 of NZ_BMYW01000002.1, forward strand.
GCAGCACGAATTCACATCCCCGCTCGCACGCGGCCTCTTCCAGCTTCAGCAAGAGCTGCTGCCCCATCCGCTGCCCCCGCAATTCCGGCGACACCCATAGATTATCCAGCAGCAGCCACTTGCCAAAAGTACGCCCGGCTGCACCGGCGAGTAATGCCCCCGCTTCGTCCTTGACACTCACAGCCAGCGGAAAGCGTTGTTTCACTTCCCAGTGTTCAGCATTGAACTCGTCGATCTTTTGCTCCAGCAGATCAAGCAAATCCGTATCCGGCTGCTGTTCAACGATCAATTCGTACATAACTCGCTCTTCCGCCGTGCGATGGTTTACTGCGTGTCGCGGATCAGCTTGGCGAGACGGGCGACACCTTCCTCGATGCGCGCCGGCGTGGCGTGGCTGAAGTTCAGGCGCAGGCGGCCGATGCCGTCGGCCTGGTTGGCGTAGAACGGCTCGCCGGGCATGAACGCCACGTTGTGCTCGCCCAGCGCCACCTTCAGCAGCTCGCGGGTGTCGCGCGTGGTTTTCAGCTTCAGCCAGAAGAACAGGCCGCCCTGCGGCACCTGCCAGTCGGCGAGATCGGCAAAGTGCTTCTCCAGCGCGGCCTGCATCGCGTCGCGGCCAACCTTGTACTTGGCCTGCAGCCCGGCCAGATGCGCGGGGTAGTTGCCGCTCTTCAGCCATTCGCTGATGAACCACTGGCCCAGACGATTGGAGTGCAGGTCCACCGCCTGCTTCAGCTTCAGCAGGTAGGGCATCAGGTCCGGCGAGGCGATCAGGTAGCCGATGCGCAGGCCCGGTGCCAGCGTCTTGGAGAAGGAGCCGCAGTAGATCCACGACGCCGACTTCAGGTGGGTGACCAGCGGGGCCGGCGCGTCGCCGTCGTAGGACAGCGCGCGGTACGGGTCGTCCTCGATCAGCACGGTGCCGGCGGCGTCGATGACCTCGGCCAGCGCCTTGCGCGTGTCCGGTGTGTAACAGGCGCCGGACGGGTTCTGGAAGGTCGGGATCAGGTAGGCAAGGCGGGCCTTGCTGCTGTCCAGTGCCGCGGCCAGCGTGGCCGCCGGCAGCTGGCCGTCGACCTGCTGCACGGTGGTGATGTCGGCACCGAACAGCTTGAATACCTGCAGCGCCGCGAGATAGGTCGGGCCTTCGGTGATGATCGGTGTGCCCGGATCGATGAACAGCTTGGCGGCCAGGTCCAGCGCCTGCTGCGAGCCGGACAGCACCAGCACCTGCGACGGGTCGCACTGCAGGCCGATGCGGCCAACTTCACGTGCGATCTGCTCGCGCAGCTCCGGTTCGCCCTCGCTGGTGCCGTACTGCGCCAGGGCTGGCGGTACGCCCTTGAAATCCAGTGCCGGCAGGCAATCGGCGGCCGGCAGGCCACCGGCAAACGAGATCACTTCCGGACGTTGTGCCGCGGCCAGGATCTCGCGGATCAGGGAACCGGACAGGCGTTCGACGCGCTCTGAAAACATGGTACTCTCCTCTGGAAGACAGGTTTTTATTAGTCAAATTGTTTGACCAACTTAACGCTTAATGACCTTTACGTCAACCATGATTTCCTTGCCAGATTCCTTTGTTTTGCGCGACGCCATGAAGGCGTTTTTTCATGCCTACCAGGCCTTTACCGACAAGCCGGACGAAATGCTGGCGCGGCGCGGCCTGGCGCGGGTGCATCACCGCATCCTGTTCTTCGTGGCACTGTATCCCGCGCTGTCGATCAAGGACCTGCTGGCCTGTCTCGACGTCACCAAACAGGCGATCAACATCCCGCTGCGGCAGCTGATCGAGATGGGGCTGATCGCCACCGACACCGCCAGCCACGACAAGCGGGTGAAGGAGCTGCGCCTGACCGAGGAAGGCCGCAAGCTGGAAGAGGCGCTGCACCGCGAACAGGCGCGCCTGCTGATGCAGGCATTCGCCGAGGCCGGCCAGGACGCCACCGAAGGCTGGCTCAAGGTCAACCAGGCGATGAGCCTGCTCAGCAAGTCCGACATCCCGCGCAGCTGACATGCGCTGCGGCCAACGTTGGCCGCAAGCGCCCCCTCCCCGCCCCTCAGGCTATGCGCTCGTAGCGCACCTCCAGAATCTCGATTTCCTCCTCGCCGTCCGGACCACGGAAGAACACCGTGTCGCCCTCGCGCGCCTTGATCAGCGTGCGCGCGATCGGCGAAATCCAGCTGATGTGGCCACGCGCCAGGTCGATCTCGTCGACGCCGACGATGCGCAGCAGCTGCTCACCGCCGTGGCCGCGCTGGATCAGCACCGTGGCCGAGAAGAACACCTGGTCGGTGGCCTCGCGCAGCTCCGGATCGACCACCTCGGCGATTTCCAGCCGCTTGGTGAGGAAACGGATGCGACGGTCGATCTCGCGCAGGCGGCGCTTGCCGTACAGGTAGTCGCCGTTCTCCGAGCGGTCGCCGTTGCTGGCCGCCCAGTTCACCACCTGCGTCATGTGCGGGCGCTCGTGCTTGACCAGCTGGTTCAGCTCCTCGCGCAGGCGGTGCCAGCCCGCCGGCGTGATGTAGTTCTTGCTCGCGGCCGGCAGCCGCTGTTCCGCCGGCAGCTCGTCGTCGTGTTCGTCGTCCTGCTCGCGGGTAAAGGCTTTGCTCATGTATACATCCCGGAATGAAAAAACGCCCCCGGCCGGAGCAGGAGGCGTTGCTGGCCGGCAGCAGGCTTACTTGGCGTCGCCGCCGCGTACCTTGATCTGGCCGGTGGCGGTCAGCCCGGCCCACTTCATCACCGCGGCCACTTCGGCCTCGTTCAGCTCGTAATACTGACCGCGCTTGAGGCGCGGTGGCAAGCCGATATTGCCGAAACGGACGCGGATCAGGCGGCTGACGGTGATGCCGAAGTGCTCGAACATGCGGCGCACTTCGCGGTTGCGGCCTTCGCGGATCACCACCTTGTACCAGCGGTTGGCGCCCTCGTCGGCGCCGCCCTGCTCGCTGATGCGCTGGAAGTGGGCGGTGCCGTCTTCCAGTTCGATGCCGGAAGTCATTTCCTTCATCTGCTCGCGGGTCAGCTCGCCCAGCACACGCACCGCGTACTCGCGGTCGAACTCGAAGCTCGGGTGCATCATGCGGTTGGCCAGTTCGCCGCTGGTGGTCACCAGCAGCAGGCCGGAGGTGTTGACGTCGAGACGGCCAATCGCCACCCAGCGGCTGGACTTGGCCTGCGGCAGGCGGTCGAACACGGTGATGCGGCCGCCCGGGTCGTCACGCGACACGATCTCGCCTTCCTGCTTGTGGTACATGATCACGCGCGGCAGGCGGTCGGCCCACTTCAGCTTGATCGGGTTGCCCTTGGCGGTCACGCGGTCCTGCGGGCCGACCTTGTCGCCCAGCTCCGCCTTCTTGCCGTTGACGGTGATGAAGCCGGCCTCGATCCACTCTTCCATCTCGCGACGGGAGCCGACGCCGGAGGCGGCCAGCGCCTTCTGCAGGCGTACCGGCTCGATATTGCTGTAGTCGACGCGGGTTTCGCGCAGACGGGCGGAGCGCTCGGCGATCTCCTGCTTCGGCGCGCGCAGCGCCAGTTTCTTGGCACGCGGCACCTTCGCCGCCGGCGCCTCGCGGCGCGCCTTGCCGAACTCGTTGCTGCCGCGGCCGTCCGGCGACGGCGCGCCGCCCGGAACCGCGAAATTCTTGTTGCCGAACTGGCGCTCGTGCTTGAACGCGGCCTCGCCACGGCCGGCAGTGCGGCGGTCGTCCTGGTGGAAGGCCTGGCCATCGCGGCGGGTGGCCGGACGGGTATCCGGGTCCAGCGGCTTGCCGTCACGGCGGCTGGTGGCGGGTGCGCGGCGGCTATCGGGCGCGGTCGCGTCGCGGCGGCTCTGCGCGGCCGGGGCCACGGTGCGGGCATCGGCGGGATAGGTGCTGCCGTCACGGCGGGTTTTCAGCACGGTTTTCGGCTGCGGCTTGCCGCTTGGCGCCGCGGCAGGTGCCGGACGCGCGTTGAAGCTGGCCGGCGCCTTCGGTTGCAGCGGTTTGCCGCCGAAGGCCGGGTTGCGGGATTGGCCGGATTCCTGGCCACGGACGCGGGCGACGGGTTGGCGCGCGTGATTGCGTTGTCCTTTAGACATCATGATTCCTGTTCAGTATTTTGGGGCGCCTCATCAGCGAGGGGCACTTCACCGTCCTCATCCACGTTGGCCGCAAGCTGCTCCGGCAACACCAGCGTGCCCAGCTCCGCCAGCGGCGGCAGGTCACGCAGGGTGTTGAAACCCAGATCATCGAGAAACTTGTGGGTGCTGGCGTACAGCCCGGGACGGCCGGGCACGTCCTTATGCCCGATCACTTCGATCCAGCCCCGCTCCAGCAGGGTCTGCATCACACTGGTGGACACCGACACACCGCGGATGGATTCGATATCCCCGCGGGTAACCGGCTGTTTATAGGCAATGATGGCCAGTGTTTCCATCACGGCACGCGAATAACGCGGCGGTTTTTCCGGCGTCAGTCGCGCAAGGTAGGGCGTGAACTCGGCGCGCGCCCGAAAGCGCCAGCCGGAGGCGAGCTTGACCAGCTCCACGCCCCTGCCCTTCCAGTTCTGCCGGATCTCGTCGAGGATGTCATTGATCAGCGCCGCCTTCACGTCTTCGGTGAACAGCTTTTTCAGCTGGCCGACGGTGAGCGGCTCCTGCGCCGTCAACAGCGCGGTTTCCAGCACGATCTTGAGGTAATTAAGGTCGGTAATGGTCGACATGACAGCCCCGGAACAACGGGCACAACAGAACGGAAGGTGCGGATTTTACACGATTTTTTGCCAAACCGCGCATTTATTCACGAGCGCGGCGCCAGCACGATCACCGCCATACCGGCCAGGCACAGCCCGACCCCGGCCACATCCCACAACGTTGGCCACACGCCATCCACCGCCCACAGCCACACCAGCGCCACGCTGACATAAACCCCGCCGTACGCGGCATAGATGCGCCCCGACGCGTCCGGATGCAGCGTCAGCAGCCAGGCGAACAGCGCGAGACTCATCGCCGCCGGCAGCAGCAACCACGGCGAACCGCCCTTTTTCAGCCACAGCCACGGCAGATAGCAGCCGACGATCTCGGCCAATGCCGTCAGCACGAACAAGCCGAGAGTGTGCATGGGGTGTCCTTTACTGGTGTCTTGTTGATTGCGGGAGCGATGGCAAGCCGTTGCTACGGCCGGTATGGCGCTGTGCTTGCGGCCAACCTTGTTTGCCTACGACGTCGCTTGCGATGGGGCGGCATGATGCCACAGCGTATGGGGTGGCGTATCGGGACGACTCGAACGCCCAAAGGTTGGCCGCAAGGCTTGATGGCAGACAAACCGGCAAGCCAGAACAATTTGCCCGAATGAAATTTGCCATTATCATGAACAGCTAATTATTCATGCAGGTGGCTTGCCACTGAACAGACGCCTCATTATCACGAGCCCTTGCTGAGAGACTAAGCCGCACGGCCTTGATAAGGCAGAATACTCCACATGACAAAGTGCCGTTAGGCACACCATCCAATACGTTATACACACTGGGTATGTGTACCTTTCACGTTTGAACTCCGCACAACAGGTAGTGATTTATGACAACAAACCAAAGCGTCCAGCTATTCGTTCGTCTGGTTCAAGAAAAAGATTCAGAGCTGAAGGCGGCTGCAAACACTCTGCTTCGTGATCTTGCCGGTGATGATCCAGCGACGAAAAAATCATCAGCCGAAAAAGCTTTGCGAGTTGCAACCGATCTGCGCACCATTCTTTCGCGATCCGATGTTCCAGGATGGCTCAACGACACGATTAACTACATTTCCCAATTCACTGCCGGAAATTGGAGAGCGAAGGACTTTATCACCAACTTTGTGAATATTAAGGCTCAGCTTGATCTCCATCGCTGGCAGTTTGACCACGTAGCTGAGGCAGCATTTGATTTTGACTCGATCTTCGAACACTACAAAAAAGGTAGCCGCCTCCCCGAGCTGTTCGACGAAATTATCCGACTTCTAGAAGAGATTGAAGCTAGTGGTGAGGTCGACAGTGTCAGTATGCTTAGGGCACTTGCGAAAGTAATTGCCACTATTCGGAAGTGCAAGGACGGCTCATACTTTTCGCTTAACAGTGCGTGGGAGTTTCTGCTGAGTTTCCTGAACAACTATATGTGGGGCGAACTCTCAAAGCTCCCTGTACTAGGCACTGCTCTAGAAGCGCTTAGTAAAACTATCAAGGAAGCTGACGAAGAAATGTTCAAGGTGCATAAAGCAGTCCAAGACGAAATGGTGCGGACTGTCACTGCGGAGGTAAAAGCTCTTTCGAACAAATCAGCCTTCCCATTTGTGGAATACAACCGCAGTGGTCATTTGCTTCCTACCTCAAACCCTCGCCAACTTCCCGATCTCACCGTATAGCAATAACCTTTCGTTCAAGGCGACCTGCGCAAAAAACAGCGCAGGCGCCTCAACTCCACGTTAGCTATCCTCCCCCTACACAACCGCCAAGCGCACATAGATAGGCTGGTACGGTTCGTCCTGGCTGACCCTGACCATGCCCTCCTTCACCAGCTCCAGCACCGCGATGAAGTTGACCACCAGGTGGGCGACGCCCTTGCCGATGTCGAACAGCTCCTCGAAGGCCACATAGTCGCGACCGTCGAGGTAGCGCACGATCCAGCTCATCTGCTCGCGCACCGACAGCTCGTCCTGCTTCACCTTGTGGTGGCGGTTGTGCTTGGCGCGCGACAGGATGGACAGCCACGCCTGGCGCAGGTCCAGTGCGCTGACTTCCGGCAGCCGCTGTTCGGCGGACTGCTCCACCAGCACCGCCAGCCAGGCGAAGTCGCGGTCGGCCTGCGGCAGCTTGTCCAGCGCCAGTGCCGCCAGCTTCATCTGTTCGTACTCCAGCAGCCGGCGCACCAGCTCGGCACGCGGGTCGTCCGGGTCGTCCTCGCCTTCCACCGGCGGCCGCGGCAGCAGCAGCCGCGACTTGATCTCGATCAGCAGCGCCGCCATCAGCAGGTATTCCGCCGCCAGCTCGAACTGGCCGGCCTTCATCACCTCGACATAGCTCATGTACTGCGCGGTGACCTCGGCCAGCGGGATGTTGAGCACGTCGAGGTTCTGCTTGCGGATCAGGTACAGCAGCAGGTCGAGCGGGCCTTCGAAGCTGTCCAGGATCACCTGCAGCGCGTCGGGCGGGATGAACAGGTCCTGCGGGATTTCCAGTACCGGCTGGCCGAACACGTGCGCGATCGGCAGCGCCGGCGGCAGTTCGGGCGCGGTGAGCTGGAAGTCGGCAAGCGGTTCGGTCATGGTCGGGGGAAGCGGGTGGGCGGCAAGGGGGGCATTGTACGGCCAGCGGTGCGAGAGCGGAACAAGGTTGGCCGCAACGGTTCAGGCCGGCGCCTGCCACACCAGGTCGAGGAAATCGGTGCCGGCGTGCGCGATGCGGTAACCGAGCGCGGCATAGAAGGCGCGCACGCGGCGGTCGCGGCGCAAACAGCTCAGCCGCACCTGCTCGCCGGGGCGGCACAGCGCCTGCACCAGCTGCATCGCGCGCCGGCCACAACCGCTGCGCTGCTGCGCCGGCGGCACCACCAGCAGGTCGACGATCAGGCCGGCATTGTCGCGGCGCAGGCTGAGCAGCGCCTGCCTGGCGTCGCCCTGCTGGAACCAGAACAGCGACGCCGCCTGCTGGCTGGTGGCGAAGCGCTGCCGTTGCAGTGCCTCGTCCCAGCGTGCGACGCGGCGCAGGCCGGGCATCATCGCGTTGCGGTACAGCGCGTAGGCGGCCTGCTGCTCGCCGGCCAGCAAGGGCTGCAGCGCGCCGCCGTGAGTCACTCGGCGGCGGCCTGCATGTGCTGTTCCGCTTCCATGCGCATCTTCTTGCGGATTTCCGCCTCGCGGAAGCGCTTCTTGTGGGTATCGCTGTCCAGCGACAGCGCCGGCACCGGCATCGCCTTGCCGTTGTCGAAGGCCACCATGGTGAAGTAGCAGCTGTTGGTGTGGCGCACGCTGCGCTTCTGGATGTCCTCGGCGATCACCTTGATGCCGACCTCCATCGAGGTGCGGCCAACGTGGTTGACGCTGGCGAGGAAGGTCACCATCTCGCCGACGTGGATAGGCTGCTTGAACAGCACCTGGTCCACCGACAGCGTGACCACGTAGCAGCCGGCGTAGCGGCTGGCGCAGGCGTAGGCGACCTGGTCCAGCAGTTTCAGCAGCACGCCGCCGTGCACGTTGCCGGAAAAATTGGCCATGTCCGGCGTCATCAGCACCGACATGGTGAGTTCGCGCTGGTTTACAGTGTGTTCAAGCATTCTGTCCTATCCTTTATGCATTTTTGCGGCACGGCAGCGTACAATCGTTGCCCGCCCTCTTGTCTGTGCCGTCGCCATCATGTCATCCCTGTCCCGATTGTTCCAGTACGCGCGCCGCTATCGCCGCGACGTGTACCTGGCCAGCTGCTTTTCCGTGGTCAACAAGTTCTTCGACATCCTGCCCGAGGTGCTGATCGGCGTAGCGGTGGACGTGGTGGTCAACCGCGAGGCGTCGTTCCTGGCGGCGCTGGGCGTGACCGATGCCTTCAGCCAGCTGCTGTGGCTGGGCCTGCTGACGGTGCTGATCTGGGGCGGCGAGTCGCTGTTCGAGTACCTGTACCAGCTGCGCTGGCGCAATCTGGCGCAGAACCTGCAGCACGAGCTGCGGCTGGACGCCTACCAGCACGTGCAGAAGCTGCCGCTGTCCTACTTCGAGGACAAGAGCACCGGCAAGCTGATGGCGGTGCTGAACGACGACATCAACCAGCTGGAGCGCTTCCTCAACGGCGGCGCCAACAGCATCATCCAGGTGCTGTGCTCGACGGTGATGGTCAGCGCGGTGTTCTTCTACCTGGCGCCGACGCTGGCGATGATCGCGCTGGCGCCGATCCCGCTGATCCTGTACGGCACCTTCTGGTTCCAGAAGCGCATCGCGCCGCGCTACGCGGCGGTGCGCGAGGCGGCGGCGGTGATCAGCGGCCGCCTCAACAACAACCTGCTCGGCGTCGCCACCATCAAGGCGTTCACCGCCGAGGCGTTCGAGGCGGCGCACATCCGCGACGCCAGCGAACACTACCGCGCCACCAACGCCGCCGCCATCCGCCTGTCGTCGGCCATCATCCCGGTGATCCGCATGGCCATCCTGTCCGGCTTCGTGGTGACGCTGGTGTACGGCGGCCACCTGGCGCTCAGCGGCGCCATCGGCGTCGGCAGCTACTCGGTGCTGGTGTTCCTGACCCAGCGCCTGCTGTGGCCGCTGACCGGCCTCGCCGACATCGCCGACCTGTACCAGCGCTCGATGACCGCCGTCGACCGCGTGCTGGACGTGCTGCAGGCGCCGCTGTCCATCGACTACCACGGCCGTGCGCTGCCGCACGACAGCGTCAGCGGCCAGCTGAGCTTCAGCCACCTGTCCTTCGGCTACGGCGATCTCACCGTGCTGCACGACATCTCGCTGACCATCCCGCCGGGACGCACGGTGGCCTTCGTCGGCGCCACCGGCTCCGGCAAGAGCACGCTGGTCAAGCTGCTGCTGCGCTTCTACGACGCGCAGCACGGCGAGATCCGCCTCGACGGCCAGGACATCCGCCAGCTGGCGCTGACCGACCTGCGCCGCGCCATCGGCTACGTCAGCCAGGACGTGTTCCTGACCGACGGCAGCGTGGCGCAGAACATCGCCTACGGCATGCCGGAGCTTGGCCGCGACGCCATCGTCGCCGCCGCGCGCGCCGCCGAGGCGCACGAGTTCATCGAGCGCCTGCCGCAGGGCTACGACACGCCGATCGGCGAGCGCGGCCAGAAGCTGTCCGGCGGCCAGCGCCAGCGGCTGGCGCTGGCGCGCGCGATCCTGAAAGACCCGAAGATCCTGATCCTGGACGAGGCCACCAGCGCGGTGGACAACGAGACCGAGGCCGCCATCCAGCGCTCGCTGGACGTGGTGTCGCGCGGCCGCACCACGGTGGTGATCGCGCACCGCCTGTCCACCGTGCGCCACGCGCACTGCATCCACGTGATGGAGCACGGCCGCCTGATCGAATCCGGCACCCACGATACGCTGCTGGCGCAGGACGGCAGCTACGCCGCGCTGTGGCGGCTGCAGACCGGCGAGCGCAGCGCCGAGGTCGCCTAGCTGCCGTATCGCGGCCGGCTCTCTATCCGGCGGCCTGTTAGATGAAAACAGCCCGGCGTTTGCCGGGCTGTTTACTTTATGTGCCGCCGCTTGCGGCCAACGTTGGCCGCAAGCGGCTAGCACCAGCGCCGCACGCGGCGGCAATAGGCGGCGTAGTCCTCGCCGAACAGCGCCAGCAGCGCGCGCTCCTCCGGTGCGATCTGGAAGCGGTTCAGCCACAGCACGAACAGCAGCGGCCCCAGCAGCGCCGGCCACGGCTGCAGCCACCACGCCCAGGCCAGCAACAGGCACAGCATGCCCAGATACATCGGGTTGCGGCTGAGGCGGTAGAAACCGCTGACCACCAGCACGCTGCTGCGCTGCGGCGTCAGCGGGTTGACGGTGGTGTGCCGGCGCACGAAGGCCAGCACCGCGCCGCCGTCCAGCAGCACGGCCAGCCCGGCCAGCAGCCACAGCGGCCATTGCACCGCCGGCGGCGGCGGCCAGCCGCCGCGCCACCACGTCAGCGCCGCCATCAGCGCGGCGCACGTCAGGCCCACCAGTGGCGGCGGGATACGGCACTCCAGCCAGCGCATCATGTTGCCTCCTTTCTGTTTTCATCGCCCAGCCGCGCCCGCGCCAGGCGCAGGCCGTTGCCGATCACCAGCAGGCTGGCGCCGACATCGGCGAACACCGCCATCCACAGCGTGGCCACCCCGGCCAGCGCCAGCACGAAGAACAGCAGCTTGATCGCCAGCGCGATCGCGATATTGGCGCGCAGCACCGCCATGCTGCGCCGCGCGTGGGCGAACAGCAAGGGCAGCTTCTCCAGCCTGTCGTCCATCAGCGCCACCTGCGCCGTCTCCAGCGCGGTGTCCGATCCGGCCGCGCCCATCGCGACCCCCAGCTCGGCCTGCGCCAGCGCCGGCGCGTCGTTGACGCCGTCGCCGACCATCGCCACCGCGCCGTGGCGCTGCGCCGCGGCCAAGCTTTGCAGCTTGTCGTCCGGCAACAGGCCGCCGTGGGCCTCGTCCAGCTTCAGTTCGGCGGCGACGCGGCGCACCACCGCCGGCTGGTCGCCGGACAGCATCAGCACGCGCAAGCCCTGCGCCTGCAGCGCGGCCATGGTGTGCCCGGCCAGCGGCCGCAGCGTGTCGTTGACGTGCAGCAGCGCCAGCAGTTCGCCGTCCAGCAGCAACAGCAGATAGCCCTCGCCCTGCGCCTCCAGCGGTGCCAGCAGCGCGTCCAGCCGCGCCGCCGCCACGCCCTGCGCCAGCGCCAGGCGGCGGTTGCCCAGCGCCAGTTGCCGGCCGTCGATACGGCCCAGCATGCCCTGCCCCGGCCGCTCCGTCACCGCGCCGTGCAGCACGGCAGCGGCAACGTTGGCCGCAGCCGCGCGCCGGCACACCGCCCGCGCCAGCGGATGGGTGGAGTGCTGCTCCAGCGCCGCCGCCAGCGCCAGCACCGTTGCCTCGTCGTGGCCGTCGGCCAACGGCTCGACGCGCGTCACCGCCACCGTGCCGCTGGTAAGGGTGCCGGTCTTGTCCAGCGCGACGGTGCGGACGCGCGCGGCGGCCTCCAGCGCGGCGCCGCCCTTGATCAGCATGCCGTGGCGCGCGGCGGCGGCCAGCGCCGACACCAGCGTCACCGGGGAGGCGATCACCAGCGCGCAGGGGCAGGCGATCACCAGCAGCACCAGCGCCTGATACAGCGCCGCCTGCCAGCCCATCAGCCCCAGCGCCGGCAGCGCCACCGCCAGCAGCACGGCCAGCCCCACCACCAGCGGCGTGTAGCGCGCGGCGAAGCGGTCGATGAAGCGCTGCGTCGGCGCCTTGCCGGCCTGCGCCTCGCGCACGCTGCGGATGATGCGCGCCAGCACGCTGCCGTCGGCCGGCGCGGTGACGCGCAGCTGCACCAGCGCGCCGCCGTTGATGGCGCCGGCGTACACCGCGTCGCCCGGCCCCTTGTCCAGCGGCAGGCTCTCGCCGGTGATCGGCGCCTCGTTGAACTGGCTGTGGCCGCTGAGGATCTCGCCGTCCAGCGGCACCCGCTCGCCGGGACGCACGCGCACGATGCGGCCAACCTTGACCGTGGCCACCGCCACTTCCTGCCAGCCGTCGCCCTGCTGCAGCCAGGCGGTTTCCGGACGCAGCGCCATCAGCGCCTTCACCGCGTCGCCGGCGCGCGCCAGCGCCCGCGCCTCCAGCCTTTCCGACAAGGCGAACAGGAACAGCACCATCGCCGCTTCCGGCCACTGCCCCAGCAGCATCGCGCCGAGCACCGCCACGCTCATCAGGAAGTAGATGTTCAGCGTCGCCGTCTTCAGCGCGAACCAGCCCTTGCGCGCGGTGCTGCGCCCGGCCAGCAGCATGGACGGCACCGCGCAGGCCACCACCGGCAGGCTGGCGTCGCCGGCGCCGCCGAAGGCCAGCGCCTCGGCCAGCACCGCCAGAGCCCCGGCCAGCCACAGCGGCCAGCCGGCCTGGCCATGTGTGGTGGTGACGGCTGGGGCAGTACTCGCGTGCAGCGTGGCGGGCATGCCGATCGCGGACAGCGCGACCAGCACCTCGGTCTCCGCCACGCCGTCGTGGTACAGCGTCACCGTGCGCTCGATGTAGTTGAAGGACAGGTCGTTGACGCCGGCCAGCGGGCGCAGCACCTTGGCGACCAGCTGGCCCTCGGTCGGGCAGTCCATCGCCGGGATCGCCAGCTGCAGGCGGGCACCGGCAGCATTGACCGGCGGCGGCGTCTCGCCATGGGCGTGGCCCGTGTGATCGGCATGATCGTGGCCGGCGTGTTCCGCCGTGGCGCAGGCCGGGGCTGCAGTGGCGGCGTGTTGATGCTTGCAACAAGAGGACATGGCGGGCTCCCGCAGGTTTCGTTGCTGTATTGCACACCCTGTAGCTACTATAGGGTCAAGCACGAATTGATGAGCGCGGGAGCAGGCAATGCAAATCGGGGAACTGGCCAGACAGACTGGCTGCGAGGTGGAAACCATACGCTACTACGAGCGCGAGGGGCTGTTGCCGGCGCCGGCGCGCAGCGCCAGCGGCTATCGCCGCTACGAGCCGGGCCACGTCGAGCAGCTCAACTTCATCCGCCACTGCCGCTCGCTGGGCATGTCGCTGGCCGACATCCGCCAGCTGGCCGACTATCACCGGCATCCGGCACCGGAGCCGTGCGACCGCGTCAACGCGCTGATCGACGACCAGATCCGCCGCGTGCACAGCCAGATCGAGACGCTGCAGCAGCTGGAGCGGCAGCTGCTGGCCCTGCGCGGGCGCTGTCACAGCCCGCACACGCTGGCCGATTGCGGCATCCTGAAGACGCTGGAAGACGCCTCCAGCGGCGAGCCCTGCGCCTGCCATCCGCCGGCGACGGGCAAAAAAATAGCCGGCTAGATAGCCGGCCTAACAACGCTCGTAAGGGGATTCCAAGGATAGACCTCGTACACCATCCCCGGCTGTACGAGGCATCAGTCAATTCTGATTCAGCACTCGGCTGATGCCTTCAGCGGTATCGCTACCGCTGTCACAACCTGTCACTGGCGGCGCGAGTCGGGAGGAGAATCCGTTCTGCAGCCTGGGTGCCAGCGGTCGGTTGTCGTTACGAGCCACAACACAACACAGAGAGTGAGTACAGTATAAGCAGGCCCTAGCCATTCCAGAAATGAATTAAAATTATAAAAATCATTCCATCAAGAAATCAACAAACGGCAGGCAAAAAAATAGCCGGCTAAGTAGCCGGCCTAACATGCTCGTAAGGGGATTCCAAGGATAGACCTCGTACCTCATCCCCGGTGGTACGAGGCATCAGTCAATTCTGATTCAGCACTAGGCTGATGCCTTTCAGCGGTATCGCTACCGCTGTCACAACCTGTCACTGGCGGCGCGAGTCGGGAGGAGAATCCGTCCTGCAGCCTGGGTGCCAGCGCCGGTTGTCGTTACGAGCCACAACACAACACAGAGAGTGAGTGCAGTATAAGCAGGCCCTAGCCATTCCGGAAATGAATTAAAATTATCAAAATTATTCCATTAAGGAATCAACCAACGGCAGGCAAAAAAATAGCCGGCTAAGTAGCCGGCCTAACAACGCTCGTAAGGGGAATCCAAGGAATAAAGCTCGTACCTCATCCCCGGTGGTACGAGGCATCAGTCAATTCTGATTCAGCACTCGGCTGATGCCTTCAGCGGTATCGCTACCGCTGTCACAACCTGCCACTGGCGGCGCGAGTCGGGAGGAGAATCCGTCCTGCAGCCTGGGTGCCAGTGCCGGTTGTCGTTACGAGCCACAACACAACACAGAGAGTGATTGCAGTATAGGGAGCCCCCGTCTATTCTGGAAATGAATTAAAATTATCAAATCAATTCCATTAAAGAATAGTCAAGATGGACATCAAGGCACTGCGTTACTTTACCGAGCTGGTGCGCCAGCAGAACTTCACCCGCGCCGCCGAGGCGCTGTTTGTCACCCAGCCCACCATCAGCAAGATGGTGAAACAGCTGGAGGACGAGATCGGCAGCCCGCTGCTGATCCGCGAGGGCAAGAGCTTCCACCTCACCGACGCCGGCCGCGTGGTGTACCAGCGCGGCCAGGACGTGCTGGCGGCGCAGATGCGCCTCAACAGCCAGCTGGCGGAGCTGGCGGAGCTGGCGCGTGGCGAGCTGGTGGTCGGTCTGCCGCCGATGACCGGCGGCGCCTTCTTCGCGCCGGTGGTCGGCGCCTTTCGCGACCGCTACCCCAATGTCGAGCTGAAGATGGTGGAAGACGGCGCCCGCGCCATCGAAAGCAGCGTGCGCAACGGCCTGCTGGAAATCGGCGCCGCGGTGCTGCCGGTGGACAACAGCGTGTTCGAAAGCCTGAGCCTGGTACGCGACCGGCTGTGTCTGGTCGCCCCTACCGGCAGCCCGTGGCACGGCATGGCCAGTGTCACCCTGCTCGACATCGCCGACCGGCCGCTGGTGTTCTATCCGGAGGACTTCTCGCTCAGCGCACGCATTACCGATGCCTTCCGCCTGCTCGGCAAGAGCGTGCACATCGCCGGGCGCAGCGCGCACTGGGACTTCATCGCCGCGATGGTGGAGGCGCGGCTAGGCATCGCGCTGCTGCCGGAGGTGGTGGCACGCCACCTGGAACCGCACCGTTTCGACGTGGTGCCGGTCGACGAGGAGCGCATCGTGTGGCACATCGGCCTGATCTGGAAGAAGGACAGCTACCTGTCGCACGCCGCCCGCGCCTGGATCACGCTGACCCGCGAAATCCTGCTGCCGGGACACTGAGCCGCGCGCCAGGCCCCCTGACCGCACAAGGTTGGCCGCAAGGCATGCGGCCAACCTTGTTGCCATCACACCGCGCCATTTCCACGACACCATGAAAAACGCCACCGCGAACGGTGGCGTTGTGCTTGGATCAGGCAGTCTTGCGACTTAGATCATGCCCTTGCTTTTCAGCAGTTCGAACATGGTCTTGCCGATCTCGGCCGGGCTGCGGGTGTAGGCGATGCCAGCCTGCTCGAAAGCCTTGAACTTCTCTTCGGCAGTACCCTTGCCGCCGGAGATGATGGCGCCAGCGTGGCCCATGCGCTTGCCTTTCGGGGCAGTCACACCGGCGATGTAGCCGACAACCGGCTTGGTCACGTAAGCCTTGGCGAATTCGGCCGCTTCTTCTTCAGCGGAGCCGCCGATTTCACCGATCATCACGATGGCGTCGGTGTCCGGATCGTCCTGGAACAGTTTCAGCGCGTCGATGTGGCTGGTGCCCGGGATCGGGTCGCCGCCGATACCGATGCAGGTCGACTGGCCCAGACCCAGGGCGGTGGTTTGTGCCACGGCTTCGTAGGTCAGGGTGCCGGAACGGGACACGATACCAATGCGGCCCGGGTTGTGGATGTGCCACGGCATGATGCCGATCTTGCACTCGCCCGGAGTGATGATGCCTGGGCAGTTAGGGCCGATCAGGCGGATGCCGGCTTCGTCGACGGCTTTCTTCACGTACAGCATGTCCAGGGTCGGCACGCCTTCGGTGATGCACACGATCAGCTTCACGCCGGAATCAACGGCTTCCAGGATGGAGTCCTTGGCGAACGCTGCCGGTACGTAGATGACCGAGGCGTCAGCCTGGGTCTGGCGTACGGCGTCCTTCATGGTGTTGAACACCGGCAGGCCCAGGTGCTCGGAACCGCCCTTGCCTGGGGTCACGCCACCGACAACCTTGGTGCCGACTTTCAGCGCCTGTTCGGCGTGGAAAGTACCGTTCTTGCCGGTGAAGCCTTGCACCAGCACTTTCGTATCTTTGTTTACCAATACGCTCATTTTGAAATCCTTATGCGGTGCAGGTGATTAAAGCGCGGCAACGGCAGCAACGATCTTCTCGGCTGCGTCGTTCAGGCCCTGGGCGGAGGTCAGTTTCAGACCGGATTCGTCCAGGATCTTGGCGCCCAGTTCGGCGTTGTTGCCTTCCAGGCGCACAACGACAGGAACGGTCACGTTCACTTCCTTAACGGCAGCGATGATCGCTTCGGCGATCATGTCGCAACGAACGATACCGCCGAAGATGTTGATCAGCACGCCCTTGACCGAGGTGTCGGCCAGGATCAGCTTGAACGCTTCGATCACGCGCTCCTTGGTGGCGCCACCGCCCACGTCCAGGAAGTTGGCTGGTTGGCCACCTTTCAGCTTGATGATGTCCATGGTGGCCATCGCCAGGCCAGCGCCGTTCACCATGCAGCCGATGTTGCCTTCCAGGGCCACGTAGTTCAGGTCGAACTCGGAAGCCTTCACTTCGCGCTCGTTTTCCTGCGACTTGTCGCGCTGGGCCAGCAGCTCTGGGTGACGGTACAGGGCGTTGGAGTCCAGGTTGATCTTGCCGTCGACGCAAGCCAGTTCGCCGTTTTCACGCAGCGCCAGCGGGTTCACTTCGAACAGCGCGAAATCGTTGGACACGAAGGCGTCGTAGGCGCCCAGCATCAGCTTGGTGAATTCACCGATCTGCTTGCCGGACAGGCCCAGGGCGAACGCGCAATCGCGAGCCTGGAACGGCTGCATGCCGACCAGCGGATCCACTTCCACCTTGATGATTTTTTCCGGGGTTTCTTCCGCTACTTTTTCGATTTCCACGCCGCCTTCGGTGGAGACCATGAACACCACGCGCTGGGAGCCACGGTCAACCACGGCGCCCAGGTACAGTTCGCGCTGCACCGGGTACATGTCTTCGCATACCAGGACGCTGTGAACCGGCTGGCCGGCGGCGTCGGTCTGGTAGGTCACCAAGTTGGTACCGATCAGGCTCTTGGCCACTTCGGCGGCTTCTTCGCGGCTTTTCACCACTTTCACGCCACCGGCCTTGCCACGGCCACCGGCGTGGACCTGGGCCTTCACAACGGCAAACTTGCCGCCCAGTTGGTCGTAAGCAGCAGCGGCTTCTTCCGGCGAGTTCGCCAGGATGCCCTTTTGCACCGGCAAGCCGTATTTGGCCAGCAGCTCTTTCGCTTGGTATTCGTGCAGGTTCATTGAGTTTCCTTTCGGGTGGATAGTTGGCAGGCCTTGCGGCCAACCTTGCTATGCCTGTAATTCTGCGATTGTACCGCCCGCGGTGCGGGCGGTCTTGTTTAATCGTGCAGCGTGCTTAGCCGTGCAGTGCGCGCTTGTCGGCAGCCAGTGCCGCCTCGTGCACCACCTCGGACAGCGACGGATGGGCGTGGACAATGCGGGCCAGGTCTTCGCTGGCCGCCTTGAACTCCATCGACACCACGCCTTCGGTCACCAGCTCGGACACCATCGGGCCGATCATGTGCAGGCCGAGGATGCGGTCGGTCTTGGCGCAGGCCAGGAGCTTGACGGTACCCTGTGCCTGACCCAGGCCCAGCGCGCGACCGTTGGCGGCGAAACCGGAGGTGCCCTTCTTGTACTCGATGCCTTCGGCCTTGAGCTGTTCTTCGGTCTTGCCGACCCAGGCGATTTCCGGCGAGGTGTAGATCACCCACGGAATCACGCCGAAGTCCACGTGCGGCTTCTGGCCGGCGATACGCTCGGCCACGGCCACGCCCTCTTCCGACGCCTTGTGCGCCAGCATCGGGCCGCGCACCACGTCGCCGATCGCCCATACGTTCGGCAGGTTGGTCAGGCAGTGGTCGTCGACCACCACGAAGCCGCGCTCGTCCAGCTGCAGGCCGACGGTTTCGGCACCGAGGCCGGCCGTGTGCGGCACGCGGCCGATGGACACGATCAGCTTGTCGAACTCGGCCTTCACGGCTTCGCCGTTCAGCTCGTAGTTCACGGTCACGCCCTTGTCGCCCTTGACGATCTCGCCGATCTTCACGCCCAGCTTGATGTCCAGGCCGGTGTCGCGGGTCAGCGTCTTGAACGCTTCCTTGGCAATCTGCTGGTCGGCAGCGGCGAGGAAGGTTGGCATGGCTTCCAGGATGGTCACGTCGGCGCCGAGGCGCTTCCACACCGAACCCATTTCCAGGCCGATCACGCCGGCGCCGATCACGCCCAGGCGGGCCGGCACTTCGCTCAGCGCCAGCGCGCCTTCGTTGTCCAGCACGATCTGGTTGTCGGTCGGCAGGCCCGGCAGCTGACGCGGGCTGGAGCCGGTGGCAACGATCACGTGGGTGGCTTCCAGGGTGTCAACCACGGCGCCATTGTCGGTCACTTCGATGACCCACTTGTCGCCCTGGCGGCCCTTGAGGCTACCCAGACCGTGCACGTTGGCCACCTTGTTCTTCTTGAACAGGAAGGCGATGCCGCCGGCGTTCTTGGTGATGATGTCGTTCTTGCGCGCCAGCATCTTGGCCACGTCCATCTGGGCGCCATCGACGCTGATGCCGTGCTTCTGGAAGTCGTGCTGCACCGCGTGGAAGTTTTCCGACGACTGCAGCAGCGCCTTGGACGGAATGCAACCGACGTTCAGGCAGGTACCACCCAGAGAAGGCTTGCCTTCCGGGTTCTTGGTGGCGTCCACACAAGCGGTGCTGAAACCCAGCTGGGCAGCACGGATGGCCGCGACGTAGCCGCCTGGGCCGCCGCCGATTACCACCACGTCAAACTGTTGACTCATGATTGTTCCTTGTATTCATTGCGGCCAACCTCGCAAGGTTGGCCGCAACCGGGAAAGCGGGACCAGCCGTCCCGGACAGGATTACAGGTCGAGGATCAGGCGGGCCGGATCTTCGATCGCGTCCTTGATCGCCACCAGCGACAGCACCGCTTCGCGGCCGTCGATGATGCGGTGGTCGTAGGACTGTGCCAGGTACATCATCGGACGGATCACGATCTGGCCGTTTTCAACAACGGCGCGCTCTTTGGTCGCGTGCATGCCGAGGATGGCGGACTGTGGCGGGTTGATGATCGGGGTCGACATCATCGAGCCGAAGGTACCGCCGTTGGAGATGGTGTAGGTACCGCCGGTCAGCTCTTCCACGGTCAGCTTGCCTTCCTGCGCACGCTTGCCGAATTCGGCGATCTGCTTCTCGATGTCGGCCAGCGACAGCTGGTCGGCGTTGCGGATCACCGGTACCACCAGACCACGCGGGCTGCCAACGGCGACGCCGATGTCGAAGTAACCGTGGTAGATGATGTCGTTGCCGTCAACCGAGGCGTTCACGATCGGGAATTTCTTCAGCGCGGCCACGGCGGCCTTGACGAAGAAGCCCATGAAGCCCAGCTTCACGCCGTGCTCTTTCTCGAACTTGTCCTTGTACTTGGCGCGCAGGTCCATCAGCGGCTTCATGTTCACTTCGTTGAAAGTGGTCAGAATCGCATTGGTCTGCTGCGATTGCAGCAGGCGCTCGGCCACGCGCTGGCGCAGGCGGGACATCGCCACGCGCTGCTCCGGACGGCCGGAAGCATCGGCGGCAACCGGTGGCAGCGGCGCCAGCGGCTTGGCAGCGGCGGCAGCGGCCGGTTTGGCGGCGGCAGCGGCCACGTCTTCTTTCAGGATGCGACCGTCACGACCGGAGCCGGCCACGCCAGCCAGGTCCACGCCGCTTTCGGCAGCCAGCTTGGCAGCCGATGGCATCGCTGCGCCACCTGGCGCTGCAGCCTGTACCGGTGCCGCGGCAACCGGGGCTGGAGCAGCAGCAGCCGCTGCAGGGGCGGCATCGCCGGCGGTGGCGGCGGTGTCGATGCGGGCGATCAGCTGACCGGAAACCACGGTCGCGCCATCCTGCTCGATGATTTCGACGATCACGCCGGCCAGCGGTGCCGGCAGTTCCAGCACGACCTTGTCGGTCTCCAGATCGATCAGGTTTTCGTCACGGGCGACAGCCTGACCGACACGCTTGTGCCAGGACATCAGGGTGGCTTCGGAAACCGATTCCGGCAACTGCGGCACTTTCACTTCGATAATGGCCATGTTCTTCTCCGTTTTGGGGCGGCTGGCAGCCGCCCTTTGTTCTACAGGTGTTATTTGTTAACCGACATGGCTTCTTCGATGAAGCCCTTCAGTTGCGCAACGTGCTTGCTCATGTAACCCACGGCCGGCGATGCCGACGACGGACGACCGGCAAACAGCAGGTTCTGCTTGGCGCCCAGCAGCGCCTCCAGACGGTGGCGGATCTGGTACCAGGCGCCCTGGTTGCGTGGCTCTTCCTGAACCCACATGATTTCCTTCACGTGGGAGAAGCGTGCCAGCTCGGCCTGCAGCTGTTCCGTCGGGAACGGATACAGCTGCTCGACGCGGATGATCGCCACTTCGCTGTCCAGCTCGCGCTCCTTGCGACCGTTGACCAGGTCGTAGTAGACCTGACCGGAACACAGGATCACTCGTTTCACCGCCTTGGCGTCGCTGATGCTGGCATCGCCGATCACCGGACGGAAGCTGTGGGAGGTGAAGTCTTCCAGCGGGCTCATCGCATCCTTGTAGCGCAGCAGGCGCTTGGACAGGAAGATCACCAGCGGCTTGCGGAACGGACGCAGTACCTGGCGGCGCAGCACGTGGAACATCTGGCTGGCTTCGGACGGCATCACGATCTGCATGTTGTGCTCGGCGCACAGCTGCAGCCAGCGTTCCAGGCGCGCGGAGGAGTGTTCCGGGCCCTGGCCATCGTAGCCGTGCGGCAGGATGGTGGTCAGGCCGCACAGACGGCCCCACTTGGTTTCGCCGGAGGAGATGAACTGGTCGATGGCGACCTGGGCACCGTTGGCGAAGTCGCCGAACTGGGCTTCCCAGATCACCAGCTGGTCCGGAGCCGAGCAGGCGTAGCCGTATTCGTAGGCCAGTACCGCTTCTTCGTTCAGGATCGAGTCGATCACCAGGAAATCGGCCTGGTTGTCGGACATGTTGCGCAGCGGCACGTAGGTGCCCTGGTCCCAGCGCTCGCGGTTCTGGTCGTGCACGACGGCATGACGGTGCGAGAAGGTGCCGCGGCCGGAGTCTTCACCGGAGATGCGCACGCCGTAACCGTTGGTCACCAGGCTTGCGTAGGCCAGCGTTTCGGCCATGCCCCAGTCGATCGCCTGCTCGCCGGCAGCCATCGCGCGACGGGCGTCCTGCACGCGCTTCACGGTCGGGTGCAGCTTGTAGTTTTCCGGCACGGTGGTGAACTTCTCGGCCAGACGCTGGATGTCGGCGTGCGGCAGCGAGGTGTCGGTCGGGTGTGCCCAGTGGGTGCCCTGGTACTGCGACCAGTCCAGCGCGTGTTCGCGGCGGTAGTTGGACAGCACGGTCTGCTCGACGTGTTCGCCCTTATCCAGCGCGTCGCGGTAGGCCTGGATGAAGTTGTCGGCTTCGGCGGCGGTCAGCACGCCCTCGCTCACCAGACGCTCGGCGTACATCGCGCGCACGCCGCCGTGCTTGGCGATCTTCTTGTACATCATCGGCTGGGTCAGGAACGGGTCGTCGCCCTCGTTGTGGCCCAGTTTGCGGTAGCAGACGAGGTCGATGACCACGTCCTTGTTGAACTTCATACGGAAGTCCAACGCCGCCTGCATCACGTAGCACACCGCTTCCGGATCGTCGCCGTTGACGTGGAAGATCGGTGCTTCGATCATCTTCGCCACGTCGGTACAGTACAGCGTGGAACGCATGTCGCGGGTATCGGAGGTGGTGAAGCCGACCTGGTTGTTGATCACGATGTGCACGGTGCCACCGGTACCGTAACCACGCGTCTGCGACAGGTTGAAGGTGCCCTGATTGACGCCGAGACCGGCAAAGGCGGAGTCACCGTGGATCAGCACCGGTACCGCGGCCTTGCGCTCGCTGTCCTTACGGCGATCCTGGCGCGCGCGCACCGAACCCTCGACCACCGGGTTGACGATTTCCAGGTGCGACGGGTTGAACGCCAGCGACACGTGCATCGGGCCGTTGGCGGTCGGGATGTCGGAGGAGAAGCCCATGTGGTACTTCACGTCGCCGGAGGCCAGCTCCTGTGCCGCCTTGCCTTCGAACTCGGCGAACAGGTCGCGCGGCTGCTTGCCCAGGGTGTTGACCAGCACGTTCAGACGGCCGCGGTGGGCCATGCCGATGATCAGCTCTTCCACGCCCACGGCGGTGGCGTTCTGGATCAGGTGGTCCAGCGCGGCGATGGCGGATTCGCCACCTTCCAGCGAGAAGCGCTTCTGGCCGACGTACTTGGTGTGCAGGTAGCGTTCCAGCGTTTCGGCAGCGGTGATCTGCTTGAAGATGCGCTTTTTCTTGTCGGCGTTGTAGTGCGGGGTCGACAGGTCACCCTCGAAGCGCTTCTGTACCCAGTGCTTTTCTTCGGAGTTGGTGATGTGCATGTACTCGACGCCGATATTGCCGCAGTAGGTCTGCTTCAGACGGGCAATGATCTCGGACAGCGGCAGCTTTTGCGGCGCCACCAGCGAGCCGACATTGAAGTGCACCGCCATGTCGGCATCGGTCAGGCCGTGGGTGGCGTGATCCAGCTCGCGCAGCGTCGCCTGGTCCATGCGCTTCAGCGGGTCGAGGTTGGCCTGGCGCGAACCCAGTACGCGGTAGGCCGAGATCAGCTTCAGCACCGCCACCTGTTTCTGCATCGACTCCCAGTCGGTGGCGGCGCTGCTGCGCGACGCTGCCGGCGGGCGCTTGGCCAGCTGGATGAAGGATTCCTGGATCGGCTGGTGGGCGACGTCACGGTCGGCAGCACCAGGCGCGGTAGAAAGCTTGTCGAAGTAGTCCCGCCACTCCGGCGAAACGACTGTCGGATCAGCGAGGTACTGCTCGTAGAGATCCTCGATGAACGGTGCATTCCCACCAAACAGGTAGGAATGACTGTACAGGGATTGCATCATTATTCGACCCTTTTGTCTGCGTTGCTGCTTTGCAAAAACCGTTTTGACAAAGAGAGTGGGGGTTGCCCCGCTCCCCTTGACAGAACGCTCTGCCCTGCCCCGGCGGGCAGAAAAAGGTTGGCCGCAAGCCTGCGGCCAACCTTGCTTACGGCTTAGCGCTTGCCTTCGTCGATGAAGTCACGACGCGGCGAGCCGGTGTACAGCTGGCGCGGACGGCCGATCTTCATCGCCGGATCGGCGATCATTTCGGTCCAGTGCGAAATCCAGCCCACGGTACGTGCCAGCGCGAAGATCGGCGTGAACATCGATACCGGGATACCGATCGCGGACAGCACGATGCCGGAGTAGAAGTCGACGTTCGGGTACAGCTTGCGCTCGATGAAGTACGGGTCTTCCAGGGCGATCTTTTCCAGCGCCATGGCCAGCTTGAACTTCGGATCGTCCTGCAGGCCCAGCTCGGTCAGCACTTCGTCGCAGGTCTTCTTCATGATGGCGGCGCGCGGGTCCATGTTCTTGTACACGCGGTGGCCGAAGCCCATCAGCTTGTAGCGCTTGTCCTTCACGCCCTGCATGAACTCGGCCACGTTGTCCACGGAACCGATTTCGTCCAGCATCTTCAGTACGGCCTCGTTGGCGCCGCCGTGCGACGGGCCCCACAGGCAGGCGATACCGGCCGCGATACACGCGAACGGGTTGGCACCGGAGGAGCCGGCCAGACGCACGGTGGAGGTGGAGGCGTTCTGCTCGTGGTCGGCGTGCAGGGTGAAGATGCGGTCCAGCGCGCGCGCGGTCACGGCATTCACCTTGTACTCTTCGCACGGGGTGGAGAACATCATGTGCAGGAAGTTCTCGGCGTAGGTCAGGCCATTCTTCGGATAGGAGAACGGCAGGCCCTTGTTGTAGCGATACGCCTGGGCCGCGATGTTCGGCAGCTTGGCGATCAGGCGGTGCGCCGAGATCTTGCGGTGATCCGCGTTATTGATGTCCAGCGAGTCGTGATAGAACGCGGACAGCGCGCCGACCACCCCCACCATCACGGCCATCGGGTGCGCGTCGCGGCGGAAGCCCTTGTAGAAGCTGATGATCTGGTCGTGCAGCATGTTGTGACGCATGATGCCGCGCTCGAATTCCTTGCGCTGTTCCGCCGTCGGCAGTTCGCCGTTCAGCAGCAGGTAGCAGACTTCGAGGTAGTCGCTCTTCTCGGCCAGTTGCTCGATCGGGTAGCCGCGGTAGTACAGCTGGCCGACGTCACCGTCGATGAAGGTGATGGCGGACTCGCAGCTGGCGGTCGCCAGGAAGCCCGGGTCGAAGGTGAACATGCCGGTCTTGGAGAAGGCGCGGATGTCAACGACGTCCGGACCCAGGGTACCTTTCAGTACCGGCATTTCCAGCGTGTCTTTGCCGTCGTTGTAGGTGAGCGTCACTTTACGATTGTTTTCCACAGCAATACTCCCAGTCTAAATTTATGGTCGTTGTAGTAATGTTTGCTGCTGCGGGCGTCAGGCTGCCCGCAAGATCCCGATGATGTGCGCCAGTTCGGGATCGTCCACTTCCGCCTTGCCGTTCACGTAGTCCAGAAAGTCGTTGTCGTCGAGATCCAGACACTTCTGGTACGCAAACAGCTCGGCCGTGGTGAGCTGCTCGAAGCCGTTGGCGAGGAAGCGTTCCAGCACCAGGTCGAGTTCGAGCAGGCCACGGCGCGAGCGCCAGCGGATCCGTTTCAGTTCGATCGGATCAAAATCGGTCATACCGCACGCTTGACCATCAGGTCCTTGATCTTGCCGATGGCCTTGGTCGGGTTCAGACCCTTAGGACATACGTCGACGCAGTTCATGATGGTATGGCAGCGGAACAGACGGTACGGGTCTTCCAGGTTGTCCAGACGCTCGTTGGTGGCTTCGTCGCGGGTATCGGCGATGAAGCGGTACGCGGCCAGCAGGCCGGCCGGGCCGACGAACTTGTCCGGGTTCCACCAGAACGACGGGCAGGACGTGGAACAGCAGGCGCACAGGATGCACTCGTACAGACCGTCCAGCTCTTCGCGATCTTCCGGCGACTGCAGACGCTCGCGCTCAGGCGGCGGCGTGTCGTTGATCACGTACGGCTTGATCGAGTGGTACTGCTTGAAGAACTGGGTCATGTCCACGATCAGGTCGCGGATGACCGGCAGGCCCGGCAGCGGACGCAGCTCGATCGGCTGTTTCAGGTCGGCGACGTTGGTCACGCAGGCCAGACCGTTCTTGCCGTTGATGTTCATCGCGTCGGAGCCGCAGATGCCTTCGCGGCAGGAGCGGCGGAACGACAGGGTGTCGTCCATCGCCTTGAGCTTCACGATCACGTCCAGCAGCTTCACGTCGGTCGGCGACAGCTCGACTTCGTAATCCTGCATGTAAGGCTTGGCGTCCTTGTCCGGATCGTAGCGATAGATGGAAAAACGTGCTGTTTTCATATAAGTCTCCGGCCGGCGCTTAGAAGGTACGCACTTTCGGTGCGATGTACTCAACCGACAGCGGCTTGGTGTGTACCGGCTTGTAGGTCAGACGACGATCTTCACCGTAGTACAGGGTGTGCTTCATCCAGACTTCGTCGTCGCGCTCCTGGTAGTCGGCGTGGGCGTGGGCGCCACGGGACTCCTTGCGCGCTTCGGCCGAGATCAGGGTCGCCACCGCCACTTCGATCAGGTTTTCCAGTTCCAGCGCTTCCACGCGGGCGGTGTTGAACACCTTGGACTTGTCCTTGATCTGGGTGCGCTTCACGCGCTCGGCCACTTCCTGGATTTCCTTCACGCCCAGCGCCAGGTTTTCCGAGTTGCGGAACACGGCGGCACGCGCCTGCACGGTACGCTGCATCGCGGCACGCACGTCGGCGACTTCTTCGCCACCGGTCTGGTTGTCCAGACGCGCGATACGGTCCAGCGAGATCTGGCCGGCGTTGGCTGGCAGCGGTTTCCAGGTCGGCATTTCGCTCTTGATGAATTCGACCATGCTGTCACCGGCCGACTTGCCGAAGACCACCAGGTCGAGCAGCGAGTTGGTACCCAGACGGTTGGCACCGTGCACCGAGGCGCACGCGCATTCGCCGGCGGCGTAGAAGCCGTTGACGCGGGCTTCCGGGTTGTCGCCTTTCGGGATCACCACTTCGCCACGGTAGTTGGTCGGAATACCGCCCATCATGTAGTGGCAGGTCGGGATCACCGGAATCGGTTCCTTGATCGGGTCGACGCCGGCAAACTTGATGGCGATCTCGCGGATGCCAGGCAGACGCTGCTTGATGATGTCCGGACCGAGGTGGTCCAGCTTCAGTAGCACGTGATCCTTGTTCGGGCCGCAACCGCGACCTTCCAGCACTTCCTGCTCCATCGAGCGGGCCACGAAGTCGCGCGGGGCCAGGTCTTTCAGGTTAGGGGCGTAGCGCTCCATGAAGCGCTCGCCGTTGGCGTTCAGCAGGATACCGCCCTCGCCGCGCACGCCTTCGGTAATCAGCACGCCCGCGCCGGCCACGCCGGTCGGGTGGAACTGCCAGAATTCCATGTCTTCCAGCGGGATGCCGGCGCGCACGCTCATGCCCAGGCCGTCACCGGTGTTGATGAAGGCGTTGGTGGAGGCGGCGTAGATACGGCCAGCGCCGCCGGTGGCGAACAGCACGCCCTTGGCGTGGAAGTTGTAAACCTCGCCGGTTTCCATTTCCAGCGCGGTCACGCCCACTACGTCACCGTCTTCGTCACGGATCAGGTCCAGCGCCATCCACTCGATGAAGAACTGGGTGTTGGCGCGCACGTTGCGCTGGTACAGGGTGTGCAGCATGGCGTGACCGGTACGGTCGGCCGCGGCGCAGGCACGCTGCACCGGCGCTTCGCCTTCGTTCTGGGTGTGGCCGCCGAACGGGCGCTGGTAGATCTTGCCGTTTTCCAGACGGTCGAACGGCATGCCGAAGTGCTCAAGCTCGATCACGGCTTCAGGCGCCTTGCGGCACATGAATTCGATGGCGTCCTGGTCACCCAGCCAGTCCGAACCCTTCACGGTATCGAACATGTGCCATTCCCAGCGGTCTTCCTGCACGTTGCCCAGCGAGGCGGAGATACCACCTTGTGCGGCAACGGTGTGCGAACGGGTCGGGAATACTTTGGACAGTACGGCAGTTTTCAGGCCGGACTCGGACAGTTGCAAGGCAGCACGCAGACCTGCGCCACCGCCGCCAACAATTACTGCATCAAATCGACGAACGGGAATGGTCATTACAGCCCCCATACAACCTTAAGCGAATAAATAAAACAGGACACCAGCCAAACCGCGGTCAGGGTGTGCATGGTCAAACGCACGCCAACCGGTTTGATGTAGTCCATCCAGAGATCACGAATACCTACCCATGCATGCAGGAACAGCGCGATCAAGGTGGTCTGGGTCAGCACTTTTACCCAGGTCTGGCCGAACAGCAGCTTCCAGCCTTCGTAGCCGGAAGGCATCGCCAGCAGGAACAGGATCAGGGCGGCGGTATACACCAGCATGATCACGGCCGTGGCACGCTGGACGATCCAGTCTTTCAGGCCGTAGTGAGCACCGACAACTTGACGGTTTACCATAGGATGCCTCCGATGATGGCGGTCAGGCTCAGGCTGACGGCCAGAACCATTTTCGCGGTAGCGCGGGCAGTTTGCAGCTCAAGACCCTTGTGGATATCCAGCAGCAGGAAACGGATGCCGGCGGCGGCGTGGTGCAGGAAGCCCCACAACAAGCCGATCAGGATCAATTTCACCAGGGGGTGGGCGACAACAGCGCGGTAGCTGTCAAAGGCGTCGGCGGAACTGAGCGAACCGCTGAGAAGGTAAATCAGGAGTGGCAGGGAGAAAAACAGTGCCACACCGCTGATCCGGTGCAGGATCGAGACGATACCCGGCACGGGCAGTCTGATCTTGCTCAGATCTAAGTGCTTTGGTCGTTGCTTCTGCATATAGCTTCCTTGGATGTGCATGAACCAAGTGGTTTTTTACGTTAGCGGCGGCCCGAAAACTGCCGTCGCCGTTAGGAGCCAGGGGCCACCCCTGATCCATCAAGATCATGCTGCACGATGCTGCACGTGCAACATAATCTGAAGATTCTACCAAATCTGCGCGTCGCTGCCGACCGGGCTATCCGAAATGCGACACACAAAACCGCGTTTGCGACACAGCGTCATGCCGGCGAATGCTGCAGCGTCAACGCCAGCCTGTCGGTCAGGCACAGGCGCTGCCGCCACTCCACCGCCGCACCGTTGACATCCACCGCCAACCTGAGGTGCGACAGCACCGGCGTACCGGACACCGCCGCCAGCAACTGCGCCTCGTCGCGCTCCAGCACCACCGCCCGCCACTGCTCGGTCGCCACCCGCAAGCGGACGCCGAAGTGCTGCTGCAGCACCGCCCACACGCCGGGCAACTGCCGCAACCAGCGCGAATCCAGCGCCGGAAAACGCTCGGCCGACAACAGCACCTCGTCCAGCGCCACCGCCTGACCGCGCAGCCGCCACAACAGGCGGATGCGAAACACCGGCGCCGCGCGACGCAAACCCAGCGCCGCCGACACATCGTCCGGCGCGTTGCCGCGCGCGATACCGAGAAACTCGCGCTGCAGGCGGTCCGGACTCTCCGACAACAGCCCCGGCGAGATCATCGACATCCCGGCCCAGTCATCGGCGCCGGGCGCCACAAACGTGCCCTTGCCCTGCTGCCGGTACAGCACCCCGTCCGCCACCAGTTCGGTCAGCGCCTTACGCACCGTGCCCTGGCTGACGGACAGCTGTTCGGCCAGCTCCCACTCGCTGGGCAGCGACTCCGCCACCTGCCACTCCCCGTCGCACAGACGCTCCAGAATCTGCTGTCTTGCCTGTCTATACAAAGGGATACGATTGAGACTCTTGCTGTTCATGGACTTTTTAACACCAAACGCGATCAAGGTAAACACCAGTCTTATATAAGACATAAGACAAAAAGTCACGTCCTGATTGCAGCTAGCGGTGCAAGGGCAGCACAAAGGCAGTGCAGCATGCTAAACTCGCTGAAACTGTTGCAAAGCAGCATCCAAAGAGCAGTCATTCCAAAGTTCTAAAGGAGAGTACATCGATGAAAGCCCCCGTTCGCGTCGCCGTCACTGGTGCAGCCGGTCAGATTGGTTACAGCCTGTTGTTCCGCATTGCCAGTGGTGAAATGCTGGGCAAGGACCAGCCGGTCATCCTGCAACTGCTGGATCTGCCACAAGCCCAGACCGCCGTTAAAGGCGTGATGATGGAACTGGAAGACTGCGCGTTCCCGCTGCTGGCCGGCATGGTTGCGACCGACGACCCGGAAGTGGCTTTCAAGGATGTACAGGTTGCCCTGCTGGTTGGCGCCCGTCCGCGCAGCAAAGGCATGGAACGCAAGGACCTGCTGACCGCCAACGCCGAGATCTTCACCGTGCAGGGCGCCGCCCTGAACAAGGTAGCCGACCGCAACGTCAAGGTGCTGGTCGTCGGCAACCCGGCCAACACCAACGCCTACATCGCGATGAAGTCGGCTCCGGATCTGAATCCGAAAAACTTCACCGCCATGTTGCGTCTGGACCACAACCGCGCGCTGTCGCAGATCGCCGCCAAGACCGGCAAGCCGGTTGCCGCCATCGAGAAACTGGCCGTGTGGGGTAACCACTCGCCGACCATGTACGCCGACTACCGCTTCGCCACCATCGATGGCCAGTCGGTAAAAGACATGATCAACGACCACGAATGGAACCGCGACGTGTTCCTGCCGACCGTGGGCAAGCGCGGCGCCGCCATCATCGAAGCGCGTGGCCTGTCCTCCGCCGCCTCGGCCGCCAACGCTGCCATCGACCACATTCGCGACTGGGTGCTGGGCACCAACGGCAAGTGGGTGACCATGGGTATCCCGTCCGACGGCTCCTACGGCATCCCGAAAGACGTGATGTTCGGCTTCCCTGTGACTTGCGAAAACGGCGAGTACAAGCTGGTTGAAGGCCTGGAGATCGATCAGTTCAGCCGTGACTGCATCAACGTCACCCTGAACGAACTGGAAGAAGAACGCGCCGGCGTTGCCCACCTGCTGGGTTGATCACTGAGCGTTCCGGCAAAAGCGCACCGCGAGGTGCGCTTTTTGTCTTTACCGAATTACCGAATCACAACGCAATCCCGCTCTTTTTGGAGGTCGAAACACCATGATTGAAGCCGAAGTACTCAATCAAATCCAGGCACAGATCGACGATCTGGCTACCCGCAACGCTGATATCCGGGGGTATCTTTGACTACGACGGTAAAAAAGACCGTCTGGAAGAAGTTTCCCGCCTGACCGAAGATCCCGATATCTGGAACGACCCCAAAAAGGCACAAGAACTCGGCCGCGAGCGCAAGCAGCTGGAAGACGTGGTCCTGGTGATCGAAGGCATCGCCGCTACGCTCTCCGACTGCGCCGAGCTGTTTGAAATGGGCCGCGCCGAAGGCGACGACGACACCATCCTGGCCGTCAAGGCGGATCTGGACGAGGTCGAGGCCAAGCTGGGCAAGCTCGAATTCCGCCGCATGTTCCACGACCCGATGGACCCGAACAACTGCTTCCTGGACATCCAGGCCGGCGCCGGCGGCACCGAGGCCCAGGACTGGGCCGGCATGCTGCTGCGCATGTACGTGCGCTACGCCGAACGCAAGGGCTTCAAGGTCGAGATCCTGGAAGAGTCCGAAGGCGAAGTGGCCGGCATCTCCAGCGCCACCATCAAGATCGAGGGCGAATACGCCTACGGCCTGCTGCGTACCGAAGTGGGCGTCCATCGCCTGGTGCGCGTGTCGCCGTTCGACTCCAACGCGCGCCGCCATACCTCGTTCTGCTCGGTGTTCGTGTATCCGGAAGTGGACGACAGCTTCGAGATCACCATCAATCCGGCCGACGTGCGGACCGACACCTACCGCGCCTCCGGTGCCGGCGGCCAGCACATCAACAAGACCGATTCGGCGGTGCGCCTGACGCACATCCCGACCAATATCGTGGTGCAGTGCCAGAACGACCGCTCGCAGCACCGCAACCGCGACGAAGCGTGGCAGATGCTGCGCGCCAAGCTGTACGAGCGCGAACTGAAACTGCGCAACGAAGCCAAGCAGTCGCTGGAAGACAGCAAGACGGACGTGGGCTGGGGCCACCAGATCCGCTCCTACGTATTCGACCAGTCGCGCATCAAGGACCTGCGTACCAGCTATGAAGTTGGCAACATCAAGGGCGTGATGGACGGCGACCTGGACGGCTTTATCGAAGCCAGCCTGAAACAGGGCGTTTAAACGATACCCAAGGTTGGCCGCACGCGATGCGGCCAACCTTTTACATTGATGGAGATACCATGTCGGAACACGAATCCAGTCAGCCGCAGCACGACGAAAACCACATCATGGCCGAGCGCCGTGACAAACTGAAAGCGCTGCGCGAAGCCGGCGTTGCCTTCCCCAACGACTTCAAGCGCGAAGACTTCAGCGGCGACCTGCACACCCGCTACAACGACAACAGCAAGGAAGAGCTGGAGCCGCTGAACGTGCAGGTCGCCGTGGCCGGCCGCATGATGCTCAAGCGCGTGATGGGCAAGGCCAGCTTCGCCACCATCCAGGACGTGACCGGCCAGATCCAGCTCTACATCAACGACCAGGGCGTCGGCCCGGAAGTCCACGCCGCGTTCAAGCACTGGGACATGGGCGACATCATCGCCGCGCGCGGCACCCTGTTCAAGACCAACAAGGGCGAGCTGTCGGTGAACGTGACCGAGCTGCGCCTGTTGACCAAATCGCTGCGTCCGCTGCCGGACAAGTTCCACGGCATGACCGACCAGGAACAGAAATACCGCCAGCGCTACGTCGACCTGATCACCAGCGAGCACAGCCGCAACACCTTCATCAAGCGCTCCAAGATCGTGCAAACCATCCGTGAAGTGATGGTCGCCCAGCACTATCTGGAAGTGGAAACCCCGATGATGCACCCGATCCCGGGTGGCGCCACCGCCAAGCCCTTCGTCACCCACCACAACGCGCTGGACATGTCGCTGTACCTGCGCGTGGCCCCGGAGCTGTACCTGAAGCGCCTGGTGGTCGGCGGCCTGGAGCGCGTGTTCGAGATCAACCGCAACTTCCGCAACGAGGGGATGAGCACCCGCCACAACCCCGAGTTCACCATGATCGAATTCTACGAGGCCTACAGCGACTACCAGCGCATGATGCAGATGACCGAGCACATCATCCGCCAGTGCGCCATCGCCGCCACCGGCCACACCACCGTGACCTACCACGGCAAGGAAGTGGACCTCGGCAAGCCATTCGACCGCTTCACCATCGTCGGCGCCATCAAGCACTACAACCCGCAGTACACCGACGCGCAGCTGTTCGACGCCGAGTGGGTGGCCGCTGAGATCCAGCGTCTGGGCGGCAAGCTGCCACCGGCACCAGGCCTGGGCAGCCTGCAGCTGACGCTGTTTGAAGAGTGCGCCGAAGGCCAGCTGTGGAACCCGACCTTCATTGTCGACTACCCGGTCGAAGTATCGCCACTGGCACGCGGCTCCGACGCCGACCAGTCGATCACCGAGCGTTTCGAGCTGTTCATCGTTGGCCGCGAACACGCCAACGGCTACTCCGAGTTGAACGATCCGGAAGACCAGGCCGCGCGCTTCCTGTCCCAGGTCGAGCAGAAGGACGCCGGCGACGACGAGGCGATGCACTACGACGCCGACTACATCCGTGCGATGGAATACGGCCTGCCACCGACCGGCGGCTGCGGCATCGGCATCGACCGTCTGGTGATGCTGCTCACCGACTCGCCATCTATCCGTGACGTCATCCTGTTCCCGCAGATGAGACTGGAAGGCCAGGCCTGAGCGACAGGTGCTCAGCGCTTGTGAAGCCCAAGCCCCGGCAGCGATGCCGGGGCTTTTTGCATTGAACTTCCGACGCCTGATGGCTGTTGCAGGCGTCACCGCAGACGGGCTGCCGCCCCCTTACTCGTCGGCGTAGCGTCGGGCGATGGCGCGGAATTCCTCGGCAATCGCGTCGAAGGCGTCCACCATGTCGGGGTCGAAATGCTGGCCGCGCCCGGCACGTATCATCTCCACCGCCTGCTCGTGCGGAAACGGCGGTTTGTACACCCGGCGCGAGATCAGCGCGTCGTAGACATCGGCGACCGCCATCAGGCGGGCCGAGACCGGGATGGCATCGCCGGCCAGACCTTCCGGATAGCCGCTGCCGTCCCATTTTTCCTGGTGATAGTTGGCGATCTCGCGTGCCAGCCGCAGAAAGCTGCTGGGTGCGTCCAGCAGCTTCTCCGCCGTGGCGATGGCATCGCGCCCCAGCGTGGTGTGCGTCTTCATGATCTCGAACTCTTCCGGCGTCAGCTTGCCCGGCTTGAGCAGGATCGCATCCGGAATCCCCACCTTGCCGATGTCGTGCAACGGTGCCGACTTGTACAGCATGTCGATGGTGTCGTCGTCCAGCACGGCGCCAAAACGCGGGAGGGACTGCAGCTGCCGTGCCAGCGCCCGCACGTAGTTCTGCGTGCGGCGGATATGGTTGCCGGTCTCGTGGTCGCGGGTCTCGGCCAGCGACGCCAGAGCCATGATGGTGACGTCCTGGATCACCTGCACCTCCCGGGTGCGGATGTCTACCTCGCGCCGCAGGAAGGCAGCCTGGTCCTCCAGAAAATCCGCCGCTGCCTTCAGCTGCATATGGGTATTCACCCGCGCCAGCACGATGGGGGGCGAGATCGGCTTGACGATGTAGTCGACCGCGCCGGCATTGAAACCGGCCTGCTCGTCGTCGTGTTCGCTCATCGCGGTCAGGAAGATCACCGGAATCCTGGCGGTACGCGGGTCGCTCTTCAGCTGGCGGCACACGGCAAAGCCGCCGATGCCCGGCATCATCACGTCCAGCAGCACCAGGTCCGGCAGCGCCTCGCCGGCCAGCAGCTGCAGCGCGCGCTCGCCTCTGTTGGCCACCAGCACGCGGTAGCGGTCTTTCAGCAGGCTGTACAGCAGGGTCAGGTTTTCCGGCGTGTCGTCGACGACCAATACCGTCTGCCGCGCTTGCCGTAGCTGAGAGTCGATCATGGCGCGTCCTCCTGCCAGCAGATGCCCGCCTCCGACGCGGCCTGCTCCAGCCACTCGCGCGCGGCGGGAAAGTCGAACTGCCGCATCGCCTTGTCGAAAGCGGCATAACTGGCGGCAGGCAAGGCCGCGCGCAGGCTATCGGAGTGTTCCAGAAAGACCCCCAGCGCATCGCCGTCGCTGGCCGCCAGCAGTGCGGCCAACTCGCGCAGCTGCAGCGCCGTATTGTCCGGGCGCGGCTCGTTGGCGCCCTCTTCCTGCGCCAGCGCGTCCTTCAGCAGCGCCAGTACCCGCTGCATTTGCTGGTCGAAGTCCGCGAGCAGCTGCTGATAGGCCTCGCGCTCGACGATGGCCCGCTGCAGGCTGGCCGCCACCGCCTGCAGCCGCAAAAAGCCCAGGGTACCGGCCAGCCCCTTGAGGCTATGCACGACCCGCACCGCGGTCTCGTAGTCGGCGGCGGCCAGCGCGGTCGCGACACGCGTGGCCGCGTCGCCCTCTTCCGCCACGAACTGGCGCAACAGGTGCAGGTACAGGCTGCGGTTGCCGGCCACGCTGGCGAGGCCGGCACTCTGGCTGAGCAGCGCCGCGGGGACAGACGCTGCTGCCGCCGGTGTCACCGTAACCGGCGCCGCTGCGCCGGCGTCCGGCCCCGGCGGCAGCCAGCGCAGCAGGGTTTCGAACATCAGGTACGGGTCCACCGGTTTGAGGATGCGGTCGACCATGCCGGCAGCCATGCAAATATCGTACTCGGTCGCCTGCACATCCGCGGTCAGCGCGATGATGGGCAGCTCCAGCAGGCGCGGGTCACCGCGAATCAGTCGTGTGGCCTCGATGCCGTCCAGCACCGGCATCTGCACGTCCATCAACACCAGCTGGTAGTGATCCGCCGCCTGCTCCGCCAGGCGGATCACCGCGTCGCGGCCATTGTCCACCACCTCGACCGTGGCGCCGGCCGCCTGCAGCAGTTCCACCGTCAGCTGCTGATTGATCTTGTTGTCCTCGGCCAGCAGCACGCGCACGCCGTCCAGACACGGCAGGGCCAGCATCGGGCGTGCGGTGTCGCTCTCGGGCCGGGCACCGAACAGGCCAAGCATCACGTCCAGCAGCGACGACTGGCTCACCGGCTTGACCAGGAAGGCGTCCACGCCGACCGCCTCTGCCGCC
Organism: Vogesella alkaliphila; assembly: GCF_014652475.1. Lineage (GTDB taxonomy): Bacteria > Pseudomonadota > Gammaproteobacteria > Burkholderiales > Chromobacteriaceae > Vogesella > Vogesella alkaliphila. The sequence goes on from NZ_BMYW01000002.1 coordinate 108,772, forward strand.
GCGCGCACGTCGTCACGGCCGAAAGCGGTGACCATGATGATCCTGGCACCGTTGAGCGCCCGGATGCGGCGCGCGGTCTCGACGCCGTCCATCACCGGCATCATCCAGTCCACGAACACGATGTCGAACGGGTGATCCATGCTGGCCTGGCGATAGATGTCCAGCGCCTCGCGTCCGGAAGCGCAGCTGCTGACGGCCAGTCCCAGCCCGCGCAGCTGCTCGGACAGGATGTCGCGCGCCGAGGCGTTGTCGTCGATGACCAGCACGCGCAAGCCGCGCGCCACTTCGGACAGGGACTTGCCGCGGGTATCGACCGCTGTGGACACCCCCAGCCAGGCACTGAACAGGAAGCTGCTGCCGCAGCCCGGCGCCGACTCCACCTGGATGGTGCCGCCCATCAGCTCCACCAGCCGCTTGGCAATCGCCAGGCCCAGCCCGGTGCCGCCAAAGCGGCGCGTGGTGGAGCCGTCGGCCTGGCTGAAGGCCCGGAACAGTCGCGCCTGCTGCGCCTCGTCCATGCCGATGCCGCTATCGCTCACGCCGATGCGCAGCTTGACCTTGTCGCCCACCTGCTCCAGCAACTGGATGCTCACGGTCACCTGCCCCTGTTCGGTGAACTTGATCGCGTTGCCCACCAGATTGGTCAGCACCTGTCCCAGGCGAAGCGGGTCGCCCACCAGGTTCTGCGGCACTGCCGGGCTGCACTCGAACAGCAGCTCCAGCCCCTTGTCCGCCGCCTTCTGCCCGACCAGCGACGACACGTTTTCCAGCACCTCGTCCAGCCGGAAGCTCACCGTCTCCAGCTCGATGCGATCGGCCTCCACCTTGGAGAAGTCCAGGATGTCGTTGATGATACCCAGCAGCGAGGTGCCGGCATTGTGGATCTTGCTGACATAGTCGCGCTGGCGCGGACTGAGCTCGGTTTTCAGCGCCAGATAGGACATGCCGATGATGGCGTTCATCGGCGTGCGGATCTCGTGGCTCATGTTGGCCAGGAACATGGACTTGGCGCTGGTGGCTTGCTCGGCCTCGTGTTTGGCCGCGCGCAGTGCCGCGGCGCTCTGCGCCAGCCGGGTGTACAGCAGGCCGTTTTCCAGCAGCAACACGACCAGCACGAAGCTGGCCGCCAGCAGCCCGTAGATGCGGCCGGCGTAGAAGCCCAGATCGAAGCGGCCGGCGTTCAATACCGCGGACAAGGCGATATCGCACAGCCAGGCGAACATCACCACGCTCAGCCACAAGTCCAGCGTCGTACGCAGCCGGTCGCGCAGCAGCAGCACAAACGCCAGCAGACTGAGCCCCCACACGCTGAGCACCACCCCGCGCATGACTGGCGTGTAGCGGTTGCCCTGCATGATGGGCGGCAGATAGGCATGCCCCAGCGTGACCACCAGCAACAAGGCCAGCGTGGCCAGTGCGGCCAACGTGCAGCACAGCAGGATGGCGTAGCCGGGATGCCAGTGCGGCGGCAGCTCCCGCTTCCGCCTCACCAGCATGGTGTAGGCCATTACCAGCAGCGGAAAACCGCCATGCCAGAACATGTACAGCCAGGCCGTGGTCTGCGGCCCGGCCCCCAGCAAGCCCGAGGGGGAAAACAGGCCGGGAAAACTCAGCGCATGCACCACCGCCATGCAGGCGGTGAACAGGTAGCCGGTGGCCAGCGCCAGCAGGGCCAGCGAGCGCAGGATATAGAACTGGCCGAACAGCAGGATCGCGGTGATCAGGTCGTTCAGCACCAGCGCCGACTGGTAGGCCGGGATAAAGGCCCATACCTTGGCCTGCGGCTGGCTGGCAAAGGGCACCAGCGCCGCGAACAGCAGCGCGGAAATGACAATCACCGCCAGCATCAGCCGCTGCTGTTTATGCGAGGGGGCAGAGGTGGACAGAAAGGCGAACCCTTCGTACTGCAATGAGGCTGATCGCTGCATGGTTCGGGCAACTCACTATGGATCGCGTCAGAACGAGGGACAGACCCTTTTCTATGTAGCACAACTGGCCGAATAGTCATTCGACATTTATTGATACTGACGCGCTTTCAAGCTGCACATGACAAATCAAACGTTGGCCGCAAGCCGCCGACAGGCCCGAATCCGCCGGCCGCGATGCCCTCCTGCGCCCGGGCCACTCCTCCCCCGCAGCAGGGAACAGTCGACACGGAAGGAAAGCGACGCACATTAGCCCGCGCCCCACCCGCCGGCAGGCCCGGCGTGGCCACCCGCCCCCGGGGAGTGGAAACCGGCTTCGGTCATCACCGGCGCCGCTTTCAGCGCCAGGCGCTGGCGCAGGGTCGGTGCCAGTATCTTCAGCACCTGCACCGGCAAGGCGCTGGTGAAGCGGTAGTCACCCGCCTGCGGCCCGGCCACGTAGGCGATCAGCGTGCCGAAGTAGCGGTCGCCAATATAGAACGCGAAGGCCCCGGCACGGCTGACCACCCGCTCGGAGAGCAGCGCCCCGCCCCTGGCAAACACCTTGAAGCGGTGATCGCCGGTGCCGGTCTTGCCGCCCACCGGGATGTGCGTGCCGTCCGCCAGATCGAAGGCGCCGGCGATGCGGCGCGCGGTGCCCAGTTCCACCACCTCGGCCAGCGCCCTGCGCACCACCTGTGCGACCTCAGCCGGCAACACGCGCTCGCCGTTGACGGGCAGCTGGGTGAGGCTGGTCTCGTACGGGGTGCCGGCGGCAAAGTGCAGCCTGTCGAGGTAGACCGTCGGCAGGCGCAGGCCGTCACTGGACAGGATGCCCATCAGCTCCGCCAGCGACGCCGGGCGGTCGGCGGAGGCGCCCAGCGCGGTAGCGTAGGACGGCACCAGCACATCGAACGGATAGCCCAACCGCTTCCAGCCCTGGTGGATCTTCTTGAAGGCGTCGATCTCCTTGATTTCGCGGATGCGCGACGCCTGCCCTGCCCGGTTCTTGCTGTTGAGCAGCCACTGGTAGACCTCCTGCCGCTGCTGCGTGCTGGCATTGACCAGCTCCGACCAGCTGGCCTGCGGATGCTCGTGCAGGTAGGCGACCAGCCACAGTTCAAGCGGGTGCACGCCGGCCAGATAGCCGCGGTCGTTCAGGTTGAAGCGCTCTGGGCCGAACTCGTCGTACAGCCTGGCCTGCACTTTGGCGTCGGGCAGCAGCTTCGGGTCGAGATGCAGCTGCAGGAAGGCGGCGAACGCGTCCAGCCCGGCCGTGGGCCGGATGCTGCGGAAAATGACCGCCAGTCTTTTCGGGCTCTGCCGTGCCCGCGCCACCAGCAGGGTGTCGATTTCGGCCGCGCTCTTGTGGCGGTACTTGTTGTAGAAGCCGGCCAGGAAGGTGCGCCCTTCGCGATCGGCAAAACGCTGCAGGTATTCGCGGCGCGTGGCGTCGTCGTCCGCGGTTTCGCCATCGGCTGCCGCCGGCTGCGTGTAGTAACGCACGATGTCGCGCATCAGCCGGATGTAGACCAGGTTGACGGAGCGGCGGGTGGCCTCGCGCACGGTGAGTATTTTGCCGTCGTCGTTCTCGTCGAAGTTGTTGAAGGTATGCAGCCCGCCGGCGGTGAAGAAGCTCTCGCCGGGGCTGGCGGAATAGGTCCGCTCCAGCGCCGCCTCCAGCATCGTCGTCAGGTCGTTGTCCTCCGCCTGCGCCAGGTAGTCGATCGCCCAGCGGCGCAGCGCGGACTCGCCGGCGGCGGGCCGGATGGCGGCCAGCTGCTCGCGGCTCGTCTGCGCGTACTGCTGGTGCAGCTCGTGGATCACCATCAGGTAGCTGACCAGCGTGCGCAGCTTGGCGGTGGAGCCGAGATCCAGCTTGGCGCCCTCGTTGATGTCGAAGGGCTGGTCGAAGTTGTCGGCCTGCACCCGCACCTTGTTGCCGGTCGGCGTGCGCTCCATCAGGGTGAAGCTGTAGGTCACCCCCTGCGGCGAGCCCTGCTGCAGCAGGTATTCGTTGTCAAGGTTGGCCGCACGCGCGTACTCCGGATCGCGCAGCCGGAGCAGCTCGGCGGTGACCTGCCGCTGCAGCGTCAGGTCCAGCGTGCTGCTGGCGGCGAGGTCCAGCCGGTCCAGATCGTACATGCGCGGCACGCCCAGCAGGGCGGCCAGCTTGATGCGCACCGCATTGGCGCCCTTCTGCGCGACCGGCGCCACCGCCGGCAGCCGCACCCGTTCGCGCTGCTGCCGCAGCGACACCCGCAACGCCGCGTCGCGCAGCGCCGGGCTAATCAGCTGGTCCCTGGCCATCATGCGCAGGTAGGCGTCGGTCATCGACTGCAGCACCTTCATGTCGCCGTTCAGGAACACGGACGGACTGCGCTGCGAGATCATCAGGCTCAACGCCTCCTTGAACACCACCGCGCGTTCCGCCACCGGCACGCTGGCATCGGTCAGCGCCCGGTTGACCTGCGCGAAGTCGCGCCCGTACCACGCCCACATGCCGTCGCCGATGCCGGACACCTCGCCGAAGCCGGCACGCGCCGCCAGCGGCACCGTGTTCAGGTATCTGACCACCAGCTGGCGGCGCGCGGCCATGGTGTCCTCGCCATCGAGATAGGCGCGTACCGAGGCCGACAGCATCTGACGCAGCTTTTCCTGCTCCGAGCTGGTGCGCCCGGCCGGCGAATGGCGGTACTTCTCGATCTGGGTGGCCAGCGTGCTGGCGCCGGCGGCGCGGTAGCCGGAGTCGAACAGGTGCAGCGTCTTGTCGAGCAGCGCCTTGCTGAAACGCGACCAGTCCACCGCCGGGTTGCGCTTGGGCGTGTCGGCGTCGAGCAGGGTACGGTTCTCGATGTAGAGCAGGCCATTGACCAGCAAGGTCGGCAAGGCCTTGAAATCGGCGTACACGCGCTGCGGCGTGCGCGACTGGTAGAGGCTCTGGCCGTAGCCGTCGTACAGGCTGAGGCCGGCCTGGTCTTTCTCGTGATACGGCAGGAACAGGCCCAGCGGCAGAACCGGCGCCGTCACGCCGCGATCGGCCAGCGCGACCATGCCGTCGGACAGCTCGGCCTGGCTGGCGATGGCGTAGCCGCGCGTCTGCAGCCGCTGCAGGTAGGCGGGCATGGCGGCGTAGCCCAGGCGCAGGTCGTAGGGGCCGCCACTCGTCGGGAAGCGGATCGCCTTGCTCGGCCCCGGCTTGACCCGATAGCTGGCCTCGCGCGCCGCATCGCTGAAGAAACGCGCCTGCTGCCGCGAGTGCTGCAGCTCGTCCAGCAACAGATACAGCAGGCCGCCAAACAGCAGCAGCAACAGGATGAGTACGAACCACAGCGCATAACGGCAGCCGCGGCCGTTACCCCTTTCGAATTTGATGTCCGGATTATCCATGGCGTCGCTTCACCAGCGGGAATGTCGACCACAATGTTTTATTCAATCAACGCGGCTGCTGCGACCACGGCCGCACAGGCCGCCACACCGCCGCGGGTACCGGGGCAAAACCGGCGCCCCCGGTGCCGGCAGCCAGGCAGGCGAGCGGCGCAGCTTGCCGCCTGCATCGCCCCCTGCCCGCCATGGCGCCGTAATGAAAACGGCGCGCAAGGCACTTTCCCTTAAAAGCATAGCTGCCGCAGCCACACTCTGCAGCATATCCAGTTGCCGTATCGGTGGCCGCTGCCGCGGCTAGCCGCGTTGCGGCCAGGGCAGCGTCCACGGCGGCTGTTGCTGCAGGTAGTCGGCCAGCGCCGGCACGGCGAACTCCTCGCCCTGTGCCGGCGGGCAGACGAAACGCAGCGCCTCGCCGTCCAGCGTCAGCGCCAGTGCATAGGCGTGCAGATAGGTGCGGTCGGCGGCGCTGCCGCCGTACAGCGTGTCACCGAGGATGGGCGCGCCCAGCGACTTCATCGCCACCCGCAGCTGGTGGGTCTTGCCGGTGCGCGGCCGCAGCAGGAACAGGCGCCGCCCCGGCGCCAGCGAGTGGCTGAAGAACTGCGTCACCGCCGGATTGAGCTGGCTCTGGCACAGCTTCCACGCGCCGCCGCGCCCCTTTTCCATGTCGCCGCGGATCAGGCCCTGCTTCTTCGCCGGCTTGGCGTCGGACAGCGCCAGGTAGTACTTCTCCACCTCGCGCCCGGCAAAGGCGGCGCCAAGGTTGGCCGCAACCTGCTGGCTGCGCGCGATCAGCAGCAGGCCGGAGGTGACGCGGTCGAGGCGGTGCACCGGCCACAGCGCGTCGTCGTCCAGCCCGGCGCGCAGTGCGCTCATCAGCCCGGCCTCCTCGCCGTCGGCGTGGAAGCTGACGCCGGGATGCTTGGCGATGACGTAAAAACGCGGATCGGTGTGCAGCAGATCAAACATGGCTCTCGCTCGTGGCTGGCGCGCGCGTCACAGCACGCGCAATTCGGCATCGGGCTGCGGCTTGCGCAGGAAGGCGGCCAGCAGCTTGTAGGTATCGGCGTCGAAGGTCGGCGTGCCCTGCGGCGCGGCCGCCTCCTCGCGGCGCGAGCCGAGGTAGCACCAGCGCTCGAACAGGTGCTCCTGCCACTGGCCGGACACCGGATCGGTCTCGCGCACCGCCACCGCGCCGGGATAGGGCCAGCTTTGCAGCTTCAGCCGTGACAGCGCCTGCTGCAGGCGCCGGTTGTGGCTGTCCGCGTCCTCGCGCCCGATGCAGGCCCCCTTGCAGCGGCCCAGCGCGAAGGCGGAGCAGGCGCCCTTGCGCGCGCCGCGTTTTTCCAGCGCGAGGCAGGTCTGGCACAGACCGTTGCCGGCGCACAGATCGGCCAGCGCCTTCTTCGCCTCCTTCTGGCTGCGGAACAGGCCGTACAGCGTGTCCAGCCGCGAGAAGTCGACCTCACTGGCCAGCACGATGCGCGGCGTCAGGAAGCCGTTGTCCAGCGGCGCCAGCTGCAGCGAGCACAGCTCCTGCGACAGGCGGCCGCGCAGATTGTGCAACGGCTGCAAGGCGCGGATCAGCTGCAACTCCTGCAGCTGCGCGCCGAAGTCGCCGACCGTCTCCTGCCACTCGATGCGCTTGATCGGCTCGCCGATGCGCACGTCCTTGTGCGGGCGCGGCTCGGCGCCGAAGTGCGCCAGCACGCGGCGGCGCAGGTTGTCGCTGCGGCCGACATACAGCGCCTGGCCGTCGTCGCCGTAGAAGGAGTACACCCCCGGCACGTCCGGCAGCTGCTCCACCACCTCCGGATCGATGCCCGGCGGCGCGGCCGGCGCCGCCATCAGCAGCGCAGCCTGCGTCTCGACCTGTTGCTGACCGTGCTCGGCGATCGCCTGCTGCAGGAACTGGTACAGCGCGTCGGCGTCGGCCAGCGCGCGGTGGCGCTCGGCCTGCACGATGCCGTGGCGCGCGATGATGCTGTCCAGGCTGTGCTTGAAGTGCTGCGGATACAGCAGCCGCGACAGCTTGACGGTACACAGCACCTCGCTGCGGAACGGCAGGTTGAGGCGCTTGAATTCGTTCTTCAGGAAGCCGTAGTCGAAGCGCACGTTGTGCGCGATCAGCAGCCGGCCGCGCAGCTTGTCCAGCAGCCGGGCAGCGATGTCGGCGAACGGCGACGCGTCGGCCACCATCGCGTCGCTGATGCCGGTGATCTGCTCGATAAAGGGCGGGATCGGTTGCCCGGGATTGACCAGCATGTCGAAGCGCTCGACGCACTCGCCGTCAATCAGGATGACGCCGACCTCGGTCACCCGGTCGCGGCTGATGTGGCCGCCGGTGGTTTCCAGGTCGACAATGGCACAAGGCCGATCAAACAGCATGCTTACCCCTAGTCAATCGATCGATCTCGGCAGCGCGCTGCCGCATGAGGCCGGCTTGCGGCCAACATTGGCCGCATCACAGCGCCGGGCGCAGCGCCTGGTAGATGCGCAGCGCCACCCAGGCGTCGTTGGCGGCGTACACCTGCTGCGCTTCGCTCAGCACTTTGGCGCCCCAGTTGGAGGTGGACAGTCTTTTCGACTTGCGGAAGTACTGGCCGAACACCCGCGCCACCGCCTGCACCGCACCGACGGTGATGGTCGGCGAATCGCTCTGGAACAGGCTGCCGACATCCAGCAGCGCCTTGCACTCGATGCCGAAGCGGTCGCGCAGGTGGCGCTTGTCGGAGCGCAGGTCGAAGCCGACCACCAGCACCTCGCCGCTGGCCAGGAGCGCGCCCAGCGCCGCCAGCACCTCGGCATCGGACACCGGGAACAGGTAGGCGTGGTCGCTGGTGGCCAGCTGGATCAGGTGCGGGCCGGTGGCCTCTTCGCCCTTGCGAAAGGTTGGCCGCGACTCGGTATCGAAGCCGGCCACCCGCGCCGCGCGCAGCGCCGCCAGCGCCCCCGGCAAGGCGGCGCGATCGACCACGGTGATCTGCGCCGGCCCCAGCGCCGGGAACAGCGGCAGGGTCTTGATCTCGTCTCGGGACAACTGTCTGGTCTGGCTCATGCGCCTCATTTCCTCGGTTTTCGGTTTGGCGGCCGTTCAGAACGGCGCCGCCAGCTGCCACTGCAGCAAGGCGTCGCTATGTGGATGACGCAGCGCCAGCGACTGCGCGTGCAGCATCAGCCGCGGCGCGGCACGGCCGCCGTACAGCGCGTCGCCGACGATCGGACAGCCCAGCGCCAGCATGTGTACCCGCAACTGGTGGGTGCGGCCGGTGACCGGCGTCAGCAGCACGCGGCAGCCGTCGGCCTGCCGCTGCAACAGCCGGTATTCGGTCAGCGCCGGCTTGCCGGCGGCGTCCACCTTCTGCCGCGGCCGCCGCAGCCAGTCGCTCATCAGCGGCAAGTCCACCGTCCCGGCCGCGTCCGGCAGCTGGCCGTCCAGCAGCGCGACGTACTGCTTGCTCACCGCGCGGCGGGCAAAGGCCTCGCTCAGCGCGCGCTGCGCCGCCAGGCTGCGCGCCAGCACCATCAGCCCGGAGGTCGCCATGTCCAGGCGGTGCACCACCAGCGCGTCCGGATACTGCTGCTGCACGCGGTGGATCAGGCAGTCCTGCATCTCCGGCAGCCGCCCCGGCACCGCCAGCAGGCCGGCCGGCTTGGCCACCACCAGCAGCTGGGCGTCGGCGTGCAGCACCGCGACCGCCTCCTGCGGCGGCGAGTAATCATCCAGCGTATGCACGCTTGATTGTGGCGACAACGTCTTCATCTATTCTATTCGCTGACCGCTTGCGGCCAGCCTTTGCCTATAACCATACCGCTCGTGCGCGGCAACGGCGACACGACACCCGGGGGAAACCATGTCCGAACAATTCAATCTCGACGCCTACCAGCGCACGCTGGACACCCAGGTACTGCAGCACGACGCCCACGGCCTGGTGCTGGCCGACACCCTGTGCTACCCGCTGGGCGGCGGCCAGCCCGGCGACCGCGCCACGCTGACGCTGGCCGACGGCCGCCAGCTGGCCGTCCACGACACCCGCCGCGACAAGGAAAGCCGCCGCATCGTGCACCAGTTCGACGCCGACGCGCCGCTGCTGGCGCCCGGCACGCCGCTGACGCTGACGCTGGACTGGGCGCGCCGCTACCGCCACATGCGGGTGCACACCTGCCTGCACCTGCTATCGGTGGTGATCAAGGCCGGCGTCACCGGCGGCAACCTCAGCGCCGACGGCGGCCGCCTCGACTTCGACCTGCCGGAAGGCATGCAACTGGAGCCGCAGGCCATCGAGCAGGCGCTCAACGAGCTGATCGCGCGCGATCTGCCGGTCAGCGTGAAAATGACCAGCGGCGCCGCGCTGCAGGCACAGCCCGAGCTGATCAAGACCATGTCGGTGACGCCGCCGCTGCACCTGCCGGAAATCCGCCTGATCGAGATCGACGGCGTCGACCTGCAACCCTGTGGCGGCACCCACGTCGCCCGCACCGGCGAAATCGGCCGCGTGCTGGTGAAAAAGATCGAAAGCAAGGGCGCGCGCAACAAGCGGGTGGTGATCGCCCTCGCCGACTAGGCACGCCGGAAAAACAAACCCGCGCAAACGGCTTGCGCGGGTGGGGACGGAACCGCGGGGCTTAGCGCTCCTGGTTCACCTTGTAACGCGGCGGCAGCAGCAGTGCCGGCACCTCACGCTGCCGCTGCGGCAGGACGCGGCCGCCGATCACGCCGGCGCGCGCCACTTTCAGGCCTTCCTGCGGATCGCGCTGCTCGCGCTGGCGGCTGCTGTCGCGGTGCGGATTGTCGCGCGGCGCACGCTCGCTGCGCTCGGGACGCTCGCTGCGTTCCGGGCGTTCGCTGCGCTCGGGACGCTCGCTGCGTTCCGGGCGTTCGCTGCGCTCGGGACGCTCACTGCGCTCGGCGCGCGGCTCGCGCACTGGCCGCGCGTCGCTGCGCTCGCGGCCGGCATTGCGGCTGCCGAAGCCGCTGTCGGCGGCGGACGACTCGCGGCGCTCGAAACCGCTGACGGTCTGCGGCGGCAGCGTCTGCCGGGTCAGCTTCTCGATGGCTTCGTGCTGCTTGACCTCGTCCGGCGACATCAGCGAGATCGCCACCCCGGAGGCGCCGGCACGACCGGTACGGCCGATGCGGTGCACGTAGTCTTCCGGCGAATTCGGCATTTCGTAGTTGACCACGAAGGGCAGCTCGGAGATGTCGAGACCGCGCGCGGCCACGTCGGTGGCCACCAGCACCTTCACCTCGCCGCTCTTGAAGCTGTTCAGCGTTTCCAGGCGCGCGCTCTGCGCCTTGTCGCCGTGGATGGCCTCGGCGGCGTGGCCGTCGCGCTTCAGGTCGCGCGACAGCTGGTCGGCGGAAATCTTGGTCTTGCAGAACACGATCACCTGGCTCATCTCGCGTTCGCGGATCAGGTGCGACAGCAGCGCGCGCTTGCGGCCGCTGTCGACGGCATACACCAGCTGCTCGACCTGGGCATTGGTGGAGTTCTGGCGCGCCACCTCCACCGTTTGCGGGTCGTGCATGAAGTCTGCGGCCAACCTTTTGATCTCCGGCGCGAAGGTGGCGGAGAACAGCAGGGTCTGGCGCTGCTTGGGCAGCAGGGACATGATCTTGCGGATGTCCTGGATGAAGCCCATGTCCAGCATGCGGTCGGCCTCGTCCAGCACCAGCACGTCGACCTTGTTCAGCTGGATGGTCTTCTGCTGGATGTGGTCGAGCAGGCGGCCCGGCGTGGCGATCACGATCTCGATGCCGCGACGCAGTTCCGCCGTCTGCGGATCCATGTTCACGCCGCCGTAGATGGTGGTGCTGCGCAGCGGCAGGTGCTTGGTGTAGGCCTTGGCGTTGACGCCGATCTGGTCGGCCAGCTCGCGCGTCGGCGACAGGATCAGCGCGCGCACCGGGTGCATCGCCGGCGACACGCTGGGATTGGCAAATTTTTTCAGACGCTCCAGGATAGGCAGCAGGAAGGCCGCCGTCTTGCCGGTACCCGTCTGCGCCGCGGCCAACAGGTCACGGCCGGACAACACCAGCGGAATCGCCTTGGCCTGGATCGGGGTGGCTTCGCTGTACCCCAGTTCATCTACGGCCCGCAGGATTTCGGGCGATAGACCCAGTTCGGCAAAAGACATGTCGGGAACTCCATCAGGGCTGGCGCCGCTACTGCGCCCCGGCCCCGTTCAATAATCAATTAAAAAGCGAAGCGCCGCCAACACTGGCGGCGCAGCAACAGGCTGGGTTCAGCCAAAGAATGAGATCACGCTGATCAGCAACACCACGAACAGCCACAGCAGCACGGTCCGCCATACCAGACCGACGGCGCTCTTCAGGTAGTTGGGATCGGCATCGTCGCCGACACCCAGTTCCGGGCGGTATTTCACGGTGTAGTCCTGACGCAGCGGATCGCCGAGCTTGACGCCCAGTGCGCCGGCCGCCGAGGCCAGCAGGATGCCGGTCGCGTAGTTGCCCCAGGTCTTGGCCTGCGAGCGCCAGCAGTACACCGCGTCCTCGAAGTCGCCCATCACCGCAAAGCTGGCCGCGGTCAGGCGCACCGGTATCCAGTCCAGCCACTCGCCGGCACGGCGCGAGAAACGGCCGAACAGGTCGTCGTCGCGGGCGCCCCACTTCTGCGCCAGCATCTGCGTGGTACGGTACAGCACGGCACCGGCCGGACCGGGCAGCAGCACGAACCAGAACATGGTGCCGAACACGTGGCGGTAGCTGTCCAGCACACCCTGCTCGATCGCCAGTCGCGAGACTTCCTCGATCGACAGCTCGGAGGTCGGCTGGTTGGTCCAGCGTGCCAGCTCCTTGCGTGCGTCAAAATCCCGCCCCTCGCCCAGTGCCAGCGCGATTTCGGAGAACGAACCCGAGAAATGGCGGAAGCCCATGGTCAGGTACAGCACCAGGATGTTCCACAGCAGGGCAAACAGCGGGCTGGCCTGGTACAGCGCGTAGTACACCGCCATCACCACCGCCACCACCGGCAGCACCGCGACCACCCAGGCCAGTACGCCGTGCCGGTTGTAGCCGGCATTCAGCGTGCGTTCCAGATGGTTGGCGTAACGGGTAAACACGCGCCATACCCGGTTACGGTTACCCAGGGGGCGCAATTGTTCCAGTGCCAGTGCAACGATAAGGGAGATCAGGGTCATGAATTAACGCAGACGCAAGAGATGAACTCGCGAGGGAAGATAACACAAAAACAACAAACGCTGTCAGGCAGAACCCAGACGGCGCGACGCGGCCAGCGTGGTGGCGAAGTTGCCGTCGCGGCCGTAGCCGTCGATGGCCTTGGCTTCCTCGCGCAGCGCGGTCAGCGTCTCGGTAGCAAAGGTCATGCGTTCCGCCGCCATCGCGGCATTGCTGTCGTTCAGCGCCTGCACCTTGGCCAGCTCGTGCTCCAGCGCCATCCAGGCCTGCTGCAACGCCGGCTCGGCGGCAGACAGCCACGAGAGGAAGGCGGTCTTGCCGTCCAGCTGGTGCGCGGCCAGCAGCGCCAGGCGCTTCGCCTTGCTGTCCTGCAGCAGCTGCAGTTGCTGCTGCTTGCTGACGGCGCAGGCATCCAGTTTCAGCGCGTCAAAACGCACGATCGCGCGCTGCTCTTCTTCCAGCAGCGACAATAGCGCATGCAGTGCCGCCGTTTCCTGCTGGCACTGCTGTAAAAACAGTTCGTTTGGCATCATCCGCTATCAGCCGGCCAGCAGCTCGCGCGTGCTGGCGATCAGGCTGTCGGCGATGGCTTCCGGATTGATCTTGAATTCGCCGGCGGCAATGGCGGCCTTGATGGCGGCAACCTTGTCCGCATCGAAAGCCTCGGCCGTTTGCGCCGCCTTGGCGAGACCCTGCGAGCTGATCGCCACGCTTTCGCTGTGCGACGCGGCACCCGACGCCTTGGTGGCGACGTCTTCCTTCTTGGCAGCACGCACCGGCGCGCCGTAGGCCGCAGCCACCTTGCCCGAATTGTCGATTTTCATATGTCACCCGCCCGACAAAAAGTTTTGTAATCTGAAGTCATTATCGCCTGAAAATCCAAAAACTTGACTATTTTTTCAGGGCGCCGCGATCAGCACACTCAGATCTTCCTGTACCACGCCCGAGATCACCTTGCCGGACGGCACCCGCACATTCAGCCGTTCGCCGACGGCGGCATTGCCCAGCGCCACCGCGTCGCTGCCGATGGTGAAGCCGCTGCCCTGCACCAGCACCCGCACCGGCTGGTTGGTCTTGATCACCAGCGGCAGGCGCAGCTGGCTTTCGCGCAACAGGCTGCCGGCCGGCAGGGTGCTGCGCAGCGCCTTGCCCACGAGCAGCGCCGGATCGCGCACCGCCTGCAGCGCCAGCGCGCGGTTGCTGACCGGGGCCAGCTTGATATCCGTCTCCTGCAGCACCTCGCCGGCGCGCAGCTGCCGCGTGGTGACGTAGCCGACGCTGAGCTGGCTGGCCGTCACCGGCAACAGGATGCGCCAGCCCTGCCCAGCACAGGCCAACTCCAGTGCCGTGAACGGCGGTTTCTGCCCGCCCGGCCAGGCGGCCACAGGCGGCTGCGCACAGGCCGGCAGGCGCAAGCGCGGATCGGCCTTGCCAGCCTGGTAGCGGAAGCCGTCGCCCCCGGCGTCCGACTCGGCAAACGCCCTGGCCACCTGCTCCAGCTGGCGCAGGTCCTGCACGCCGGCGGCACTGGCGAACTGGCTGAGCAGCAACAGGCCGTACAACAATGGGTTTCGCATCATCCGCCCATTGTACCCGCGTCATCCTGCCTTGCAAAAACGCTTGCCGCCCTACGCTGCCGCACCGCTCCATGGGCAACAAAAAGCCCCTGCCATTGGGCAGGGGCCGGGAGGCGACAGGAGCGGACAGGCTCAGTTCAGCGCCCGTTCGATATAGGCCTTCACCGCGGCGGCATCGGCATCGAATACCGTCACCCGTTGCGGCAGGTCTTCCAGGCCGTCGAAGCCGGCCGGGCGTGGCGCGTCGCGGTTCAGCGCCTCGCGGATGGTGTCGGCGAACTTGGCTGGCAGCGCCGTTTCCAGGCAGACGATGGTTTCACCCGGCAGGCGCACTTCGCGCGCCACCTTGATGCCGTCGGCGGTGTGGGTGTCCACCACCATGCCGTCCTCGGCATCCACCGTGCGGATGGTGGCCAGCCGGTCGGCGTGCGTGCTCTTGCCGGACACGAAGCCGAAGCGCTCGCGCACCGCGCCAAGGTTGGCCGCAAGGTCGAAGCCCTTGCCGCTATCGACCTCGGCCCACAGCGCCTTGACCTTGTCGCCGTCGCGACCGACCAGGTCGAAGATGAAGCGCTCGAAGTTGGACGCCTTGGAGATGTCCATCGACGGGCTGGAGGTGACCCAGGTATTGGCGGTGCCGCGCGGCGCGTACTTGCCGCTCTTGAAGAACTCGTCCAGCACGTCGTTCTCGTTGGTGGCCACGATCAGGCGCTGCACCGGCAGCCCCATCTGGCGCGCGATGTGACCGGCGCAGACGTTGCCGAAGTTACCGGACGGCACGCAGAAGCTGACCTGTTCGTCATTGCTTTGCGTCGCGTTGAAGTAGCCCTTGAAGTAGTACACCACCTGCGCCACGATGCGCGCCCAGTTGATGGAGTTGACGGTGCCGACCTTGTACTTGGCCTTGAAGGCGTGATCGTTCTGCACCGCCTTCACGATGTCCTGACAATCGTCGAACATGCCGCGGATGGCGATGTTGTGGATGTTGGCATCCTGCAGGCTGTACATCTGCGCGCGCTGGAACGTACTCATCAACCCGTCCGGGCTCATCATGAACACGTTGATGTTCTGCTTGCCGCGCATCGCGTATTCGGCCGCCGAGCCGGTATCGCCGGAGGTGGCGCCGACGATGTTGAGCTGCTCGCCCTTCTTCGCCAGCACGTACTCGAACAGGTTGCCGAGGAACTGCATCGCCATGTCCTTGAACGCCAGCGTCGGGCCGTTGGACAGCTCCAGGATCACCAGGCCGTCGTGCAAGCGCTTCACCGGGGTGATGGCTGCGCTGCCGTACACCTCGGCGGTGTAGGTGCGGTCGAGGATGTCCTTGAGGTCGGCCGCCGGGATGTCGGTGGCGAACAGGCTGACGATCTCGAAGGCGAGATCGGCGTAGGACAGGCCGCGCCAGGCGTCCAGCTGCGCGCGCGTGATCTGCGGGTAGCTTTCCGGCAGCGCCAGACCGCCGTCCGGAGCCAGGCCCATCAGGATGGTGTCGGAGAATTCAAGCGGCGCCATGCCGCCACGGGTGCTGATGTATCGCATGTTGTTCATTTAACCAGTTGATCCAGACATTGCAGTCCGACATTGAGCAGGCGCCGTTTCCATACCGGATCCTGCGCCACGCCCTTGCCCTTGCTGACTGCATCCATCAATTCGCCGTCGCTGAGGCCGCCGACGATGCGCTCGCCGGCGCAGCCGCAGTAGGCGCTGGCCGCCGCCGGGCTGCTGAGCAGACTTTTCAGCAGCGGTTCCTGCCCGGCCTTGGCCAGACAGGCGGCGGTCAGCAGTTGTATCACCGGCTGGCGCGGAATCGCGCCAGCACCATCACTGGCGACGTTGCCGGCACAAGCCAGCGCCGGCAGCAGCAACAGCAGCCAGCCACCCTTAGCCATTCAGCTCTTCCATGCGCAGGCGCACCACCTTGCCGGCGACGCTGTCCAGCGCCTCGATGGCGGCGATCGCCTTGTTGGCGGACTTCTCCACCACGCGGTGGGTCAGGATCACGATCTCGGCGGAACCGTCGGTGGCGGAGCCCTTCTGGATCAGCGCCTCGATCGAGATGTTGTTTTCCGCCAGCAGGCGGGTGATGTCGGCCATCACCCCGGCGCGGTCGGCGGCCTGGATGCGCAGGTAGTAGCTGCTGACCACCTCGCCCATCGGCAGGATGGGCAGGTTCTGCAGCCGGTCCGGCTGGAACGCCAGATGCGGCACGCGGTGTTCCGGATCGGAGGTCAGCAGGCGTGCGACATCGACGATGTCGGCCACCACCGCCGACGCGGTCGGCAGCGCACCGGCGCCCGGGCCGTTGAACAGCGCCTGGCCGATAGCGTCGCCACGCACCAGTACCGCGTTCATCACGCCGTTGACGTTGGCGATCAGCTGGTCTTCCGGGATCAGCGTCGGGTGCACGCGCAGCTCGACGCCCTTGTCGGTGCGGCGGGTCAGGCCCAAGAGCTTGACGCGGTAGCCCAGCTCTTCCGCGTACTGGATGTCCTTGCCTTCCAGCTGGCTGATGCCTTCCAGGTAGCAGTTGTCGAAGTTCATCGGGATGCCGAACGCGATCGCCGCCATGATGGTCAGCTTGTGGCCGGCGTCGTGGCCTTCCACGTCGAAGGTCGGGTCGGCTTCGGCGTAGCCCAGACGCTGCGCCTCTTTCAGCACGTCGGCGAAGTCGGCGCCTTTTTCGCGCATTTCCGACAGGATGAAGTTGGACGTGCCGTTGATGATGCCGGCCAGCCACTCGATGCGGTTGGCGGACAGGCCTTCGCGCAACGCCTTGATGATGGGGATGCCGCCGGCTACCGCGGCCTCGAACGCCACCATCACGCCCTTTTCCTGCGCGCGGGCGAAGATCTCGTTGCCGTGCATCGCCAGCAGCTTCTTGTTGGCGGTGACCACGTGCTTGCCGTTGTCGATGGCCTTGAGCACCAGCTCCTTGGCGATGGTGTCGCCGCCGATCAGCTCGACCACGATGTCGACTTCCGGATGGTTGACCACCTGGAAGGCGTCGTCGACCAGCGGCACGCCGTCGCCGACGACTTCGCGCGCGCGCGCCAGATCGCGGTTGGCGGCCATGAACAGGCGGATCTCGCGTCCGGCCCGGCGGCTGATCTCTTCCGCGTTGCGCTTCAATACGGTGGCGGTACCGCCACCGACTGTCCCCACTCCCATCAGACCAATGTTGATCGGTTTCATGCTGAACTCCAAAGTGTTATTGATTTGTCCCTGGCGCAAGGCGTCCAGTGCGGCCAACCTTGATTAGCCGTACTGGGCGTCCTGCCGCGCGCAAAAAGGGGAGCCCGCGGCTCCCCTTTGCATCACGATCAGGCGGTACCGTGCTGTTTGCGGTAGTTTTCCAGAAAACGTGCGATACGGCCAATGGCTTCGATCAGGTCGTCGCTATTAGGCAGGAACACGACGCGGAAGTGATCGGGGGCCACCCAGTTGAAGCCGCTGCCCTGCACCAGCAGCACGCGCTCCTGCTGCAGCAGCTCCAGGATGAACTGCTGGTCGTCCTCGATCGGATAGATGGCCGGGTCCAGGCGCGGGAACAGGTACAGCGCGCCCTGCGGCTTGACGCAGCTCACGCCGGGAATGGCGGTCAGCAGCTCCCAGGCCAGATCGCGCTGCCGCGCCAGGCGTCCGCCCGGCGCCACCAGGTCGTCGATGCTCTGGTAGCCGCCCAGCGCGGTCTGGATCGCGTACTGCGCCGGCACGTTGGCGCACAGGCGCATCGAGGCCAGCATGTTCAGGCCCTCGATGTAGTCCTTGGCGTGGCGCTTTTCGCCGGCGAGGATCATCCAGCCGGCGCGGTAGCCGCAGGCGCGGTAGTTCTTCGACAGGCCGTTGAAGGTGCACACCAGCAGGTCCGGCGCCAGCGAGGCGATGGAGGTGTGGGTGGCGCCGTCGTACAGCACCTTGTCGTAGATTTCGTCGGCGTAGAGGATCAGGCCGAACTCGCGGGCGACCTCGACCAGTTGCTGCAGCACGTGGTCCGGGTACAGCGCGCCGGTCGGGTTGTTGGGGTTGATCACCACCAGCGCCTTGGTGCGCGGCGTGATCTTGGCGCGGATGTCGGCGATGGACGGCATCCAGCCCTCGGCCTCGTCGCACAGGTAGTGCACCGGGCGGCCGCCGGCCAGGCTCACCGCTGCGGTCCACAGCGGATAGTCCGGCGCCGGCACCAGCACCTCGTCGCCGTTGTCCAGCAGCGCCTGCATCGCCATCACGATCAGCTCGGACACGCCGTTGCCGATGTAGATGTCTTCCATGCCGACGTTGGGAATGTGCTTTTGCTGCGCGTAGTGCATGATCGCCTTGCGCGCGGCGAACAGGCCCTTGGAATCACAATAACCGGACGCATTCTGCAGATTGGCGATCACGTCTTCGATGATCTCGTCCGGGGCGAAAAAGCCGAATGGCGCCGGGTTGCCGATATTGAGCTTGATGATGCGGTGGCCTTCCTCTTCCATGCGCTTGGCGTGTTCGAGTACCGGGCCACGAATGTCGTAGCAGACGTTGGCGAGTTTTTGTGATTTCTGGATAGGCTGCATGGGCACTGTTACCACTGGCTGGGGGTGTCGGTTCACGATATGTCGCAAGCGCAATGCAGGGCATGCACCGCTTGCGGGCAAGGTATAATCCTATCCCAATACGTGGTGCACTGCACCAGCTTCTCACGCCAGGATGACATCATGAAACTTCACGAAGCCGACACCGCCGGATCCAACCTGTTCACCGCCTCCGGCGCCGGCCATGTCGAGATCAACAAGGTACGCCACGAGGGCAGCCTGATCGTCACCGCCGACAGCATCACGCCGTGGCGCCCGGCCCGTTTCGAGGATTTCAGCGACGCCGACTTCGCTGCGGTGCTGGCGCTGCAGCCGGAACTGGTGCTGCTGGGCACCGGCCGCAAGCTGCGCTTTCCGCACCCGAGGCTTTACGCGGCGCTGACCAATGCCGGCATCGGCGTCGAGGTGATGGACACCGCCGCGCTGTGCCGCACCTATAACATCCTGCTGGCCGAAGGCCGCGGCGTGGTCGCCGCGCTGCTGCAGGACTGATGCTGGCGCTGTTCGCCAAGTGCAGCCTCGGCGCGCTGGCGGTACTGCTGATCGCGCTGCTGTCGCAGTCGCGCGCCTTTTACATCGCCGGACTGGTGCCGCTGTTTCCCACCTTCGCGCTGATCGCGCACTACATCGTCGGCAGCGAGCGCGACGCGCAGGCCCTGCGCAGCACCGCGCTGTTCGGGCTGTGGTCGCTGCTGCCCTACGCGCTGTACCTGCTGGCGGTGTACTGGCTCAGCACCCGCACCGCGCTGCTGCCGACGCTGCTGCTGGCCACCCTCGCCTGGCTTTTGGCCGCCGCGCTGCTGCTGTGGGGCTGGGCGCGGCTGACGGGCTGAGGCCGCCAGGGTTGGCCGCAAGCCAGCCGATCACGCCCGCCAGCCCCCGCACTACTGCTAGCCGGCACGCTCACCGCCGAAGCTCTCGTAGGCCAGCAGTGCCTCCGCCGCCGTCATCAGCGACGGTCCGCCGCCCATGTACACCGCCACCTGCAGCATCTCCATGAATTCCGCGCGCGTGCAGCCCAGTTCCACCAGTGCCTTGCCGTGAAAGGCGAGGCAGCCCTGGCAGCGGCCGGCGATGCCGATGGCCAGCGCGATCAGCTCCTTGGTCTTGTTGTCCAGCGCGCCGTCGCTGTGCGCGCTGCGGCTCATCTGGCCGAAGCCGCGCATGGTGTCCGGCATTTCCTTGCGGAATTCGGCCAGCTTGGCCGATAGCGCGGCGGTCAGTTCCTGATAGTTGTGGCTCATGCTCTTCCCCTGACAGTTAAATAATTTACGTTATATATATTTATATATTTAATTCGCAAGGTCAAGCCGGCGGCCAACCTTGGCCGCAAAAAAGCCGCCCGTGGGCGGCTTGTGGATGGAGCGGGATCGGTGCGCGTTACAGCAGGTCGCGCAGCAGCAGAGCGCCAAGCAACAGCGCGATCAGCTTCAGCAGGAAGTTTTGCGTTTTCTGTTCGCGCATCAGCTGGATGTAGCCCTGCACCACCAGCTCCGTGCTCTTGCCGGACAGCGCCTCGTTCAGCTTGCGCGGGATCGCCGGCAGCGTGGTCGCCCACTCCGGCGCCTCGTGCTTCAGCGTGCGCAGCAGGCCGCGCCAGCCGATCTGCTCGTTCATCCACTTGGTCAGGAAGGGCTTGGCGGTGTCCCACAGGTCGAGATCGGGATCGAGCTGACGGCCGAGGCCCTCGATATTGAGCAGCGTCTTCTGCAGCAGCACCAGCTGCGGCTGGATTTCGACGTTGAAGCGGCGGCTGGTCTCGAACAGGCGCAGCAGCACCAGGCCGAAGGAGATCTGCGACAGCGGCTTGTCGAAGATCGGCTCGCACACCGTGCGCACCGCCGCTTCCAGCTCCTCGGCGCGGGTGTCTTTCGGCACCCAGCCGGATTCGATGTGCGCGGTGGCAACGCGGTGGTAGTCGCGGTTGAAGAAGGCGAGGAAGTTCACCGCCAGGTAGTGCTTGTCGGACTCGGTGAG
The DNA here is from genome assembly GCF_014652475.1 of Vogesella alkaliphila. Taxonomy (GTDB): domain Bacteria; phylum Pseudomonadota; class Gammaproteobacteria; order Burkholderiales; family Chromobacteriaceae; genus Vogesella; species Vogesella alkaliphila. The sequence goes on from NZ_BMYW01000002.1 coordinate 129,344, forward strand.
GCTGCCGACGATGCCGAAGTCGAGCGCGATGTAGCGGCCGTCGGCGGCGACGAAGATGTTGCCCGGGTGCATGTCGGCGTGGAAGAAGCCGTGGCGGAACACCTGGGTGAAGAAGATCTCGACGCCGAAGCGGCTGAGTTTCTTCAGGTCGACACCGGCCTCGCGCAGGCGCTCGATCTGCCCCACCGGAATGCCGTCCATCCACTCCAGCGTCAGCACCTCGCGCGCCGAGTAGTCGTAGAACACTTCCGGCACCAGCAGCATGTCGGAGCCGGTGAAGTTGCGGCGCAGCTGGCTGGCGTTGCCGGCCTCGTGCATCAGGTCCAGCTCGTCGTGCAGATGGCGGTCGAACTCGGCCACCACCTCCTGCGGCTTCAGCCGCTTGCCGTCCGGCAGGAAGCGCTCCACCAGCCGCGCCAGCAGCCGCATCAGCGCCAGGTCCTGCTCGATCACCGGCAGGATGCCCGGGCGCAGCACCTTCACCGCCACCGCGCGCCCCGGCTGGCCGTCACGACCGTGCAGCCGCGCGCGGTGCACCTGCGCCACCGAGGCGCTGGCCACCGGCACGTCGTCGAACTCGGCGTACAGTTCCGCCACCGGCCGCCCCAGATTGCGTGCGATCACCTGGTGCGAGATGGCGCCGTCGAAGGCCTGCACATTGTCCTGCAGGTGGGCCAGCGCGTCGGCGTACGCCTCCGGCAGCAGGTCGCGGCGGGTGGACAGCACCTGGCCGAACTTGACGAAGATCGGCCCCAGCGCCTCCAGCGCCAGCCGCACGCGCTGCGGCAACGGCGCCGACAGGTCGCGCGGCAGCGGCGTCAGCTGGCACAGGCGGTGGATGAAGCCGACGCGCGCGCGACCGGCAAGGAATTCGTCGAGACCGAAACGGTAAAACGTGGCAACGATTTTGCTAAAACGGGCAATCCGCATGATGGGGGAAGTCAGTTCCGGTTGCTGGCTTGCGCCAGGGCTTCGAGATGGGCGAGGCGTTTTTCCAGGCGTTCGGCGTCGTCGCGCAGGGTATCCACCGCGCGCACGAACTGCTGAACGCTGTCCTTGCGCGCCAGCAGCGGGCTTTCCTCGCGCAGGTGCTCCAGCCAGTTTTCCAGCAGGCGGCCGCCGATCTCGCCCTTGATGCCGAACAGGCCGCGGGCAAAGCCCTGCAGCCGCTGCGCGGCGATGTCGCCGACCACGCGCGACAGGTCTTCGGTGGCGTCCCACTTCAGCTGGCGCACGATGCGGCCAACGTTGGCCGCCAGTTCGGTATCGCCTTCCAGCAGCACGTCGGCCAGGTCCGGCGCGCGGCCGGACAGCTGCGCCAGTGCCACACCGTGCTTCAAGCGCAGCGTGGCCTCGGCCCCGCCCTCGCACACCGCCAGCCAGCCCTCCTCGGTGACCACGCCGTGCACGTCCAGCGGCGGCAGCACGATGCCGATGCGGCGCCCGGCGAACTGCGCGAGCTCGGCGCGCTGCGCCGGATGCTGGTTCAGCAGATGATTGAAAGCCGCCACGCGGATACGCATCATTAAGGTCCTTTGCCCGACAAACTCAACAAGATGGTGCCGATCATGATCGCCAGCAGCCCGGCGATGCGCAGTGGCGACAGGCTCTCGCCGAACAGCAGCACGCCCACCGTCGCCACCACCGCGATGCCGACCCCGCACCAGATGGCGTACACCACGCCGAGATCGAGCCTGAGCAGCACCTGCGACAGCAGCCAGAACGAGGCGATGTAGCCGAGCACCACCAGCAGCGACGGCAGCGGTTTGGTGAAACCGGCGGCCAGCTTCAGCGAACTGGTGGCGATCACCTCGGTGACGATCGCCAGCGCCAGCATCAGCCACGGGTTCATGCCGTCTCCTGTCGGTAGCACCAGTGCCACGGTTCGTACAGGTAGCCGCAGGCGTTGCCGCGCGGGAAGCTCAGCACGAAGCCGAAGCGGGCGGCATTGGCCTGCAGCCAGGCGAAGGCCGGCGTCTGCTCGAATGCTTCTTCCAGCGCCGGCGAGTCCGGGGTGCCGATATCGACGGCACGGCCGGTGTGGTGCTCGCTGAAGCCGGGCGCGGCGCTGACCTGCAGGATCGCGTCCAGGCTCTGGCCGCGCGCCAGCTTGGCGGCGACGATCTCGTGCTGGCGCGCGATGCTGCGAAAGGCCGACACCAGCTGCAGCGTCACCCCGTCCGCGGCCGCGGCGTCGCGCATCGCCAGCCACGCCGCGGCCGCGGACGGCGTCAGCTCGAACTCGCGACCGCTGGCGTTGCGCTCCGCCAGCACCAGCGTCGTCGCCTCGGCGAACGGCGTCAGGCCGCGTGCGGCCAACGTTTGCACGTCGATGCCGAGTGTGGCGTTGAGCGCGGCCAGCTCGTCCGTCATCAGAACTTGACGCCCTTGTGCAGCGCGACCACGCCGCCGGTCATGTTGTGGTAGTCGACGCGGCCGAAACCGGCGTCCAGCATCATCTGTTTCAGCGTTTCCTGGTCCGGGTGCATGCGGATGGATTCGGCCAGGTACTGGTAGCTGTCGGCGTCGCCGGCCACCAGCTTGCCCATCACCGGCAGCGCCTTGAAGGAGTAGAAGTCGTAGAACGGCGACAGCGGCTTCCACACCTTGGAGAATTCCAGCACGAACAACTTGCCGCCCGGCTTCAGCACGCGGCACATCTCCTTCAGCGCCGCGTCCTTGTGCGTCATGTTGCGCAGGCCGAAGGCCACCGACACCGCGTTGAAGTAGTTGTCCGGGAAGGGCAGCTTCTCGGCGTCGGCCAGCGACACCGGCAGGATCAGGCCCTCGTCCAGCAGCCGGTCGCGGCCGACGGTCAGCATCGAGCTGTTGATGTCGGTGAGCCACACTTCGCCGCTCTTGCCGACGCGCTTGGCCCAGCCGCGCGCGAGGTCGCCGGTGCCGCCGGCGATGTCCAGCACCTTATCACCGGCGCGCACGCCGGAGGTGGTCAGCGTGAAGTGCTTCCACACCCGGTGCAGGCCACCGGACATCAGGTCGTTCATCACGTCGTACTTCTGTGCCACCGAGTGGAACACCTCGGCGACCTTGCCCGCCTTTTCGCTCTCGTCGACGGTCTTGAAACCAAAGTGCGTCTGCTTGTCCATGTTTACTCCCTGAGCGCGCCGGCAGCGGCGAGCCGATTCAGATAATCCTGCCAGTACTGGTCGTGCTTGACGCCCAGCTCGTATAAGTAGGCCCAGCTGTACAGCCCGCTGTCGTGGCCGTCGTCAAAGGTGATCTTCAGCGCGTAGTGGCCGACCGGCTCCAGCGCGGTGATGGCCACGTGCATCTTGCCGGTCTGCAGCGTTTCGTTGCCGACGCCGTGGCCGCGCACTTCCGCCGACGGCGAGTAGACGCGCAGGTACTCGGCCGGCAGCTGGAAGCTGGCGCCGTCGTCGAAGCTGATCTCCAGCTTTTTCGACACGCTGTGCAGCTTGATCTCCACCGGGCGCGCGCTGTCCGGGCTCAGTCCGCTCATGGTCTCACTCCTTGCGGGTCAGCAGCATGGCATCGCCATAGCTGAAGAAACGGTATTCCTGCGCCACCGCGTGGGCGTAGGCGGCACGCATTTCCTCGTAGCCGGCGAACGCCGACACCAGCATCAGCAGCGTCGACTTGGGCAGGTGGAAATTGGTCAGCAGCCTGTCCACCACGTTGAAGCGGTAGCCGGGGGTGATGAAGATGTCGGTCTCGCCGCGGCCGGCGCGCAGCACGCCGTCCGGCCGTGCCGCCGACTCCAGTGCGCGCATGCTGGTGGTGCCCACCGCCAGCACCTTGCGGCCAACCTTGTGTGCGGCGTCGATGGCGTCCACCGTCGCCTGCGGGATGTCATAGATCTCGCTGTGCATCTTGTGCTCGGCGATGTGCTCCACCCGTACCGGCTGAAAGGTGCCGGCGCCGACGTGCAGCGTCACGCTGGCGAGGATCACGCCCTTGTCGCGCAGCGTCTGCAGCATGGCGTCGGTGAAGTGCAGGCCGGCGGTCGGCGCCGCCACCGCGCCCTTCTCCCGCGCGTACACCGTCTGGTAGCGCTCGTCATCGTCGCCGTCGGTATCGCGTTCGATATAAGGCGGCAGCGGCAGCTTGCCGGAGGCATCGAGGATGTCGAACACGTTGGCCGCATCCAGGAAGCGCAGCTTGAACAGCTCGCCGGCGCGCTCGACCATCTCCGCCTGCCAGCGGCCGGCAAACACCAGCCGCGTGCCCGGCTTCGGCGACTTGCTGGCGCGCACGTGCGCCAGCACCTCGTGCTCGTTCAGCACCCGCTCCACCAGCGCCTCGATCTTGCCGCCGCTGGCCTTTTCGCCGAACAGGCGCGCCTTGATCACGCGGGTATCGTTGAAGACCAGCACGTCGCCGGCGTCGAGGGCGTCGGCAATGGCGGCAAAGTGATCATCCTGCAACAGCCGTCCGTTGACGCGCAGCAGACGGCTGCCGCCGCGTTCGGCCGGCGGATGCTGGGCAATCAGGTGTTCGGGCAGGTGGTAATCGAAATCGGAAACAAGCATGACAGGCATCTTCTGGGAAACCGGCGGATTATACCTTTCGAGCGCGTTTGCCGCACAGCGTTCCGCCGGTGGCATCACTTGCCCCAGATCAAGTCATCGCCGGCGCCAAGGCGGCAAGCTGCCGTGTCGCGGGAACCGGCACTGGGGTTTTTACTCCAAACCCCCACGATTTTTCGTCACCGCAAAAAGCAAACGCGCGTTTGAAATACTGCAAATACTGGACATCGTGCTGACAATTGCGGCAAACTCGCGCCCATATCGAAACCGAGACTGCTACCTTGACCCGAAAAATCCTTGTGCTGCACGGCCCCAATCTGAATCTCCTCGGACTGCGCGAGCCACAGCACTATGGCCGGGACACACTGGACGACATCAACCGTCGTCTGCAGGAACAGGCCACTGCGGCCGGTATTGAACTGGATTCGCTGCAAAGCAACGCCGAGTCCGTGCTGATCGACCGCATCCACGCCTGTCTTGGTGACGGCACCGATCTGGTCATCATCAATCCGGCCGCATTCACCCACACCAGCGTCGCCCTGCGCGATGCGCTGGCCGGTGTCAAGGTACCGTTCATCGAAGTTCACCTGTCGAACGTCCACGCCCGTGAAGCCTTCCGCCACCACTCCTATTTCTCGGATCTGGCGATCGGCGTCATTTGCGGTCTGGGCGCCCACGGCTACGAGCTGGCCCTGGCCCACGCGATCAAGCGTCTGGCACAGCCGGCATAAACACCCGAATACCTAAAGAAGGAAAACCATGGACCTGCGCAAACTGAAAAAGCTGATTGATCTGGTCGAAGAGTCCGGCATTGCCGAACTGGAAGTGACCGAAGGCGAAGAAAAAGTCCGCATCACCCGCGTTTCCCCGAACAGCACCGTGCACTACGCCCAGCCGATGACCATGCAGGTGCCGCAGCACGCCGCGCCAGCAGCCGCCGCACCGGCCGCCGCCGAAGCGCCGGTCGCGGTATCGGCAGCCAACAATCCCGGCACCGTCAAGTCGCCGATGGTCGGCACCTTCTACCGTCGTCCTAGCCCGCAGTCGACCCCGTTTGTCGAAGTGGGCCAGCAGGTCAATGTCGGCGACACGCTGTGCATCATCGAAGCGATGAAGCTGATGAACGAGATCGAGGCCGAGCGCGCCGGCGTGGTGAAAGCCATCCTGATCGAAGAAGGCCAGCCGGTCGAGTTCGGCGAGCCGATGTTCATCATCGAATAAGCAGCCTGCCGCACGACATGCTGAACACAGGGCACGCCAGTCTGGTCAGTGCCCTTGTTGTTTGACGCACCGTTTACGGGAAAACCCCAGCCTGCGCACGGCGCCCGGTCCACATCGCACACCGGCGCGCGCCCTGCAGTGGAGAAATACATGTTTGAAAAGATCCTGATTGCAAACCGCGGCGAAATCGCCCTGCGCATCCAGCGCGCCTGCCGCGAAATGGGCATCAAGACCGTGGTGGTGCACTCCGAGGCCGACCGCGAAGCCAAATACGTGAAGCTGGCCGACGAATCGGTCTGCATCGGCCCGGCCTCCTCCACCCTCAGCTACCTGAACGTACCGGCCCTGATCGCCGCCGCCGAAGTCACCGACGCCCAGGCGATACACCCCGGCTACGGTTTCCTGTCGGAAAACGCCGACTTCGCCGAACGCGTGGAGCAGTCCGGCTTCGTGTTCATCGGCCCGCGCTCGGAAACCATCCGCCTGATGGGCGACAAGGTGTCCGCCAAGCAGGCGATGATCGAAGCCGGCGTGCCGACGGTACCCGGTGTCGCCGGCGCGCTGCCGGACGATCCGGCCGAGATCACCAAGATCGCCCGCAAGATCGGCTTCCCGGTAATCATCAAGGCCTCCGGCGGCGGTGGCGGCCGCGGCATGCGCGTGGTGCACACCGAAGCCGCGCTGATCAACTCGGTGAACATGACCCGTACCGAAGCCGGTGCCGCCTTCGGCAACCCGACCGTGTACATGGAAAAGTTCCTGGAGCAGCCGCGCCACATCGAGATCCAGGTGCTGTCCGACCAGCACGGCAACGCCGTGCATCTGGGCGAGCGCGACTGCTCGATGCAGCGCCGCCACCAGAAGATCATCGAAGAAGCGCCGGCACCGGGCATCACCGCCGAGCAGCGCAAGAAGATCGGCGAAGCCTGCGCCGACGCCTGCCGCCGCATCGGCTACCGCGGCGCCGGCACCTTTGAATTCCTGTACGAGAACGGCGAGTTCTACTTCATCGAGATGAACACCCGCGTGCAGGTGGAGCATCCGGTCTCCGAGCTGATCACCGGCATCGACATCGTGCAGGAGCAGATCCGCATCGCCGCCGGCCTGCCGCTGCGCTTCAAGCAGAAGGACATCCACTTCCGCGGCCACGCGATGGAGTGCCGCATCAACGCCGAAGACCCGTTCACCTTCGTGCCGTCGCCGGGCAAGATCGAGAGCTACCATCCGGCCGGCGGCCCGGGCATCCGTATCGATTCGCACATCTACCAAGGCTATACCGTGCCATCGCACTACGATTCGATGGTGGGTAAACTGATTGCCTACGGCGATACCCGCGACCAGGCGATGGCGCGCATGCGCGTCGCGCTGTCGGAAATGGCCATCACCGGCATCAAGACCAATATCCCGCTGCACCAGGAGCTGTTCCTCGATGCCGCCTTCCAGAAAGGCAGCACCAGCATTCACTACCTGGAAGAACGTCTGGCGCAGTTGAAGAAAGGCAGTTAATTCTATGGCATGGCTGCAAGCCACCATTCAAGCAGACTCGGCGGTGGCCGAGCGCTTCGCCGACGTGCTAATGGACGTCGGCGCCCTGTCCGCCACCATCGAGGACGCGCTGGCCGGCACCGCCGAAGAGCAGCCGATTTTCGGCGAACCGGGCGAGCCGGTTGACCAGATGTGGCAACACAGCCTGATCAACTGCCTGTTTGCCGAGGACGCCGACGTCGCCGCCATGATCGCGCTGGCCGCGCTCAAGTGCGGCCTGCCGCTGCCGCAGTACGAGCTTGGCCGTGTCGAGGAACAGGACTGGGTGCGCCTGACGCAGAGCCAGTTCGACCCGATCCGCATCTCGTCGCGGCTGTGGATCACCCCGACCTGGCACCAGTCGCCGGACCCGGCGGCGATCAACCTGCAGCTGGACCCGGGCCTCGCCTTCGGCACCGGCAGCCACCCGACGACCCGTCTGTGCCTGCAATGGCTGGACGAAGAGATCAAGGGCGGCGAAACGGTACTCGACTACGGTTGCGGCTCCGGCATCCTTGCCATCGCCGCGCTGAAGCTGGGCGCCGGCGCCACCCGCGGCATCGACATCGACGCCCAGGCGGTGCGCGCCAGCATCGACAACGCGGAGCAGAATGGCGTCAGCGCCGACTTCGGCCTGCCCGACAGCCTGCTGCCGGGCGAGTACGACGTCGTCGTCGCCAACATCCTCGCCAATCCGCTGCGCCTGCTGGGCGGCCTGCTGGCCGGCCATGTGCGCGCCGGTGGCCGCATCGTGCTGTCCGGCATCCTGCAGGAACAGGTGGAAGAACTGGCGGCCATCTACGGCCAATGGTTCGACATGGACGCGCCGGTGTTCGACGAAGGCTGGACCCGTCTTTCCGGCGTGAAACGCGGCTGACGACATGAGCTACACCACACAGTGCCCCGCCTGCCAGACCCGCTTCAAGGTCTCCGATGCCCACCTCGCCCTTGCTTCCGGCATGGTGCGCTGCGGACGCTGTAGCCATGTCTTCCACGCACCCAGCCATTTCGAGCAGGCGCCGGCGATAGTCGAGGCGCCGCCGGTCATCACCACGCAGGCCGGTGCGGCCGCCTCCCGAATCGAAACGGCGCCCGACGACGACTTCGAGCTGGAGCTGCCGGACTTTCATCCGGAACGGGATGCGGCCAACCTTGCCCCCGCGGCCGAACCGCGCGCGGCAGCGGTAGCCGCGCCCCCCGAGCCTGAGACGGCACTGGACCTGCCCGACTTCGACCTGTTGCTGGAACCGGAGCAACCGCTGTCGTGGCAGGACCTGGATACCCCACCCCGGCAGGACGACACCCCGCCCGCCGAGCCGCAGCAGGACATCGCCGCCTTCCAGCGCGCGCTGGCCGAGGCGCTGCAGACACCGGCCAGCCGCGCGAGCGAGCCGGTGGCACTGGTGGACGAACCGCCAGCCGCCGCTGCGCCGGCACCCAATCGCCAGCAAAGGTTGGCCGCACAGTACGACACAGCCGATAGCGCGGACAGCCCGCTGCCGCCGATTTCCGCCGCCGACCTGGACGACGACGTCCCCGCACCGGCCGACAGCGACGCGGAGGCAAGCGACACCGCCAGCAGCGGCGACGGCAACTGGCTGCGCGCCACCGCCTTCGGCCTGCTCGGCGTCATCGGCGTGCTGGTGCTGCTGCTGCAGCTGGCCTTCATCAACCGCACCGCGGTCAGCGCCGAGCTGCCGGAACTGCGCCCCGCCTTCGAATCGCTGTGCCAGTCGCTCGGCTGCGAGGTGCCGCTGCCGACCCAGCGCCAGCTGATCCGCACCGAGTGGTCCGAGCTGTCGTTCGTGCCGCAGCACGAGCATCTGATCCAGCTGGATGCCACGCTGAAGAACCTGGCGCCCTATCCGCAGGCCTTCCCGCTGATGGAGGTGTCGCTGAAGGACGGCGAGGATCGCGTGTTGATCCGCAAGACGCTGAAGCCGGAACAGTACCTGTCCGCCGACGACCTCAAGCTGGGGCGCTTCAACGCCAACAGCGAACTGAAGATCGTCACCCGCATGGAAGTCCGCGACGCCAAGGCGCTGGGCTACAGCCTGCACTTCTACTACCCCTGATAGCGCCAGCCGCTAAAGCCGGTGCCCGCAGCCCCCACGCTGCCGGTCGCCGGCTTTTTTCATAAGCCAGCCGCCCGGCGCTTGCTTTTCGCATGTTCTGTTCCACCATGAAGAAACCACCAGGAGCAGACCATGACCCATTCCCATTTCCGCTATGCCGACGACTGGCTGATGGTAGAAGGCCACTTCCCGCAGGCGGGCGAGACCCTGCCCAGCTTCATGCTGGTCGACGAACAGCTGCGCGACATGTCGCTGGAACGCTTTCTCGGCCACGACAAGCTGGTGGTGACCCTGTTGTCGCTGGACGCGCCCAAGGCCGGCCTGGCGCTGCTGCAGGCATTGCGCCGACAACTGGAGCCGTGGCCGCAGCTGCAGCTGATCGTGATCACCGTCGACTCGCCGTTCAGCCTCGCCCGCGCGCGCCAGGCGCACGGCCTGCCCTATGCGGTGCTGCTCTCCACCCTGCGCGGGCGCGACTTCCACAAGCACTTCGGCGTGCTGATCCGGGACGTGCCGCTGGCCGGCATGACCTGCCCGGCGCTGTGGCTGGTGGATGGCGACGACCGCATCGGCTACGCACAGCGGCTGCAGAGCGAAGACGAGGACTTCGACTTCGCCGAGCTGCGGCAGCAGCTGGTGGCACGCTACGCCACCCTGCCGCGCTAGGGCATTGCCACCAGTGCGGACGTGAAAACCGGCAGCGCCAGGCTGCCGGTCGGGGTGATGCGCGAAAATGATGCGCGGAAACGCTTCAGGCGCCGGGCGCATGGAACTCCGGCTTGGGCGAGCGTCCGAGCAGGCGCTCCACCACGTGCTGCGGCGTGGCCTGGTGGTACAGCAGCTCGCACACCGCCGCGGTGATCGGCATGTCCACCTGCAGCCGCTCCGCCATCTTCAGCACCTCGCGCGCCGTCGGCACGCCCTCGGCGACGTGGCCCAGCTCGGCGAGGATGGTGTCCAGCGACTTGCCCTCCGCCAGCTTGAGGCCGACCTGGCGGTTGCGCGACAGCGCACCGGTGCAGGTCAGCAGCAGGTCGCCGACGCCGGACAGGCCCATCATGCTCTGCTGGCTGCCACCGAGCGCCACCGCGAGGCGGGTGATTTCGGCGAGGCCGCGGGTGATCAGCGCCGCGCGCGCGTTCATGCCGAAGCCGAGACCGTCGGCGACGCCGGTGGCGATCGCCATCACGTTTTTCACCGCGCCGCCGACTTCCACCCCCACCAGATCGTCATTGGCGTAGATGCGCAGCAGCGGGCTGTGCAGCTCGCGCGCGTAGTCGCGGGCAAACGCGTAGTTTTCCGACGCTAGCGTCACCGCCGCCGGCAGCCCCTGCGCCACCTCGCGGGCAAAGCTCGGGCCGGACAGCACGCCGACGCTCTTGAGATGGGGGAACTCCTCGGCCACCACCTGGTGCGGCAGCAGGCTGGAGCCGGCCTCGAAGCCCTTGCACGCCCACAGCAGCGGCGCATCCACCTTCAGCCGCGCCAGCTCGCGCAAGGTTGGCCGCAGGCCGGCGATCGGTGTCACCACCAGCACCAGGTCGACCCCGAGCACCGCCTCGGACAGGTCGGCGGACAGGTGCAGATCGGCCGGGAACGGGCACTCCGGCAGGTAGCGCCGGTTCTGGCGCGTGGCCTGCATGTCTATCATCTGCTCGGCGTTGCGGCCCCACAGCGTGACATGATGCTGGCGGCAGAATGCGAAGGCCAGCGCCGTGCCCCAGGCACCGGCACCAAGTACGGCTATTTTCATCGTGTTCCTTACAGCCCCCACAGGCCGGCGATGCGGGCATAGCCCACGGTATTGTCGCGATGACGTACCTTGACCCAGCCGCTTTGCGGCGGTTCCAGCAGCTCCAGCGCCAGATCCTTGCCGGCCTGGTACAGCACGGCGGCCGTTTCCGCCGGCGCGGCACGCACCGGCAGCTGCTCGGCGGTGACCAGCAGCATCTGCCGCGTCGACAGCGCCGCCGCCGGGATCCAGGCGATGCCGCCGGTGGCGTCACGCACCCGCGCCCAGTCCTTCTGCGTCACCAGCACCTCCACCGGGTAGTAGCGGCTGACCACGAACAGTTTTTTGGCGGCAAGGTTGGGCGCCTCGTACAGCGCGACGCCGGTTTCCTTCACCGAACGGAATTCCAATGCAAAAACCGTACTGGCCAGCAGGGCCAGTACGGCGGCAAACACAATGCGAGTCGGTTTCATCGCGATCAGGCTGTACCGGCTTCGGCCTGGGCGGCGCGTTGCTGCATGTACAGGGCTTCGAAGTTGATCGGTGCCAGCAGCACCGGCGGGAAGCCGGCGCGGCCAACCAGGCTGGACACGGTTTCGCGGGCGTACGGGAACAGGATGTTCGGGCAGGCCACGCCGAGGATCGGGTCGATGTCTTCGGCAGGGATGTTCTGGATCTGGAAGATGCCGGCCTGCGCCACTTCGCACAGGAACATGGTTTTTTCCGGCAGCTTGGCGGTCACGGTCACGGTCAGCGACACTTCGAAGAAGCCGTCTTCCAGCTGGCGGCCTTCGGAAGCCAGCTGCATGTCGATTTCCGGCTGTTCCTGCTCCAGGAAGATGGCGGGTGCGTTCGGGATTTCCAGCGACAGGTCTTTGACGTAGATTTTTTCGATGGAGAATACCGGTTGCAGCTCTTGTTGTTCGCTCATGGTGTTGGATCTCGGTAGCGCCGTCGGGCGCGGGGTTGGAATCAAGTGCGGATCATCGCACGAAAATGATGACAGCTGTGCGCGTCAACCGGCCAGCAGCACATCCAGCTTGCCGGCCGAATGCAGCGCCACCAGGTCGTCACAGCCGCCGACGTGCACGTCGCCGATGAAGATCTGCGGCACGGTGCGGCGCCCGGTCAGCGACATCATGGTGTCGCGCGCCTGCGGGTCAAGATCGATGCGGACTTCTTCGATGTCGGTCACGCCGTTCTGGGCCAGCACCTGCTTGGCGCGGATGCAGTACGGGCAGTAGGCCGAGGTGTACATGGTAACGGGTTGCATGGTGACGACCTTAAGCTAGAACAAACGGTGATTATAAGGCCAGTTACCGCGCCCAAGGCAAGGCTCAGGGCTGCCGTTGCAGCTGCGCCGCGTAACGCTCGACCACCTCGCCGACCAGCGCGTCCAGCGCGCCCTGCTGCTGCGCCGCGCGCGCGGAATTGAGCAGCGCCACGATCGCCAGCCGCTGCCCGGACGGCGCCTGCCAGTAGCCGGCCAGCGCGCGGGTGTCGCCGAGGGTGCCGGTCTTCAGCCGCAAGCGCGGCCCCAGCCCGGCGAAGCGGCGGCGCAGGGTGCCGTCCTCGCTGGCCAGCGGCAGGCTGGCGATGAATTCCGCCGCGTACGGCCCGCGTGCGGCATCGAGCAGGATCGCGCCCAGCTGGCGCGCGCTGATGCGCTCGCGCCGCGACAGGCCGGCGCCGTTTTCCAGCTGCAGTGGCTCGGCGGCGATGCCGCGCTCCAGCAGCAGCGAGCGCACCGCCAGCTGCGCGTCGGTCACGGTATCGCCGCTGTGCGGGTTTTCCGCGCCCAGCGTCAGCCACACGCTGCGCGCCATGGTGTTGTTGCTGTACTTGTTGATGTCGTTCAGCGCCTGCGGCAGCGGCTCGGAATCCAGGCGCACCAGCTGGCGCGCGTCGGGCGGGGTGCTGCCCTGCGCGATGCCGCGCGGCCCCTCGCCGCCCAGCATCTGCCAGATGGCGGTGAAGCTCTGCGCGGCGTAGCCGTCGTTATCCAGCACGTTGACGTAGCTGGCCGCACCGTCGCAGGCCGGCGGCAGCTTGCCGCTGACGCGGATGCCGTTGCCGCTGACGCTGACCTCGGCGAACTCGCGCACGTCGCCGCAGCTGGCGGCGACGCCCGGCTGCAGCCGGTTGTCGAGGCGGAAGCCCGGCAGCGGCGGGTCCAGCACCACCTGCGGCCGGCCCTGCTCGTAGAAGTAGCGCAGCCAGGCCACCTTCAGGTTGGACAGGTGGGTGTCCGGCGGCACCGAGAACACGCGCTCGGCGTCGCCGTCGAAGCCGTCGGCGCTGCTGATGCGGCTGAAGGCGCGCTTGTCCAGCAGCAGCTGGCCGTCGATGCGCTGCACGCCGCGCAGGCGCAGCTGGCGCAGCAGCTCGGTCAGGCGCGCGGAATCGAAGCGCGGATCGCCGCGACCTATCCAGTACAGGTCGCCGCGCAGCACGCCGTTTTCCAGCACGGCATTGCTTTTCAGTTCGCTGCGCCAGCGGTAGCCCGGCCCCAGCCGGTTCAGCGCCGCCCAGGCGGTGACCAGCTTCATGGTCGAGGCCGGGTTCATCGCGGCGTCGGCGCGGTGCTCGTCGAACACCGTGCGCCCTTCCACCGGCGCCGCCCACAGCGCCACCTCGTCGGCGCGCAAGGTGCCAAGGTTGGCCGCAAGCGCCAGCGGCGAAACGGCCAGCATGGCCATCATCAAACGTAAGCTCACTCAGATCTCCTGCGGGTCGACATCCAGCGACCAGCGTAAGTGGCGCGGCGCCTTGCGCGCCAGCGCATCCAGTTGCGGCAGCAGCGCGCGCAGCCAGGCGTGCAGCGCCGGGCGTTGTGGCGCCTCGAAGGTCAGCTGTGCGCGCTCGCGGCCGGCGAGGCGCGCCATCAGCGCCGGCGCCGGGCCGAACACGAACAGCGGTGGCGGCAGCTCGCCGCACAGCGCCAGCACCTGCTGCAGGAAGGCCTCGGCCTCGTGGTACTGCGGCGCGTCGGCGCGCAGGATCACCTGGCTAGCCGCCGGCGGGAAGCCGGCCTCGCGCCGCTCCTGTAGCTGGCTGGCGGCAAAGCCGTCGAAATCGTGCTGCGTCAGCGCCAGGTACAGCGGGTGCTCCGGCCAGTTGGTCTGCACGATGACGTCGCCGGCCAGCTCGGCGCGGCCGGCGCGGCCGGACACCTGCAGCAGCTGCGCGAACAGGCGTTCGCTGGCGCGGTAGTCGGCGGAATAGAGACCCCCGTCGCTGCCCAGCACCACCACCAGCGACAGCGCGCCGAAGTCGTGGCCCTTGGCCAGCATCTGGGTACCGAGCAGGATGTCCACCTCGCCGGCGTGCACGCGCTGGTACACCGCGTCCCACGCCGCCTTGTGGCTGGTACTGTCGCGATCGATGCGCAGGATGCGCGCCTCCGGCAACAGCCGGCGCAGCGCCTCCTCAAGCCGCTGCGTGCCCTCGCCCAGCGGCTGCACGTCGGGATTGCCGCAGGCCGGGCACTGCAGCGGCACCCGCTGCTGCGCGCCGCAGTGGTGACAGCGCAGCTGGCGCGCCGACAGGTGCAGCACCATGCGCGCGCTGCAGTGCTGGCAGGCCGAGGTCCAGCCGCAGGCGGTGCAGGCCAGCACCGGCGAGTAGCCGCGGCGGTTGATGAACACCAGGCTCATCTCGCGCCGCGCCAGCCGCTGCTGCAGCGCGGCGATCACCGGCTCGGACAGGCCGTCCACCAGCTTCAGGCGGCGGGTGTCGACCAGGCCGATGCGCGGCAGCCGCGCGCTGCCGTGCGCCCGCGCCGACAACACCAGCCTGTGGTAGCGGCCGGCCTCGACGTTGGCCACCGTCTCCAGGCTGGGGGTGGCGCTACCGAGCAGCACCGGCACCTGCGCCTGGCTGGCGCGCCACACCGCCAGATCGCGCGCGTGGTAGCGCAGGCCGTCCTGCTGCTTGAACGAGCCGTCGTGCTCCTCGTCCACGATCACCAGCCCGGCGCGCGGCTGCGGCGTGAACACCGCCAGCCGGGTGCCGATCACGATGTCGGCGACGCCCTGCCAGGCGTCGACCCAGCCCTGCAGCCGCTCGCCGTCGGACAGGCCGCTGTGCAGGCAGACGATGTGGCTGGCGGGAAAACGCTGCGCGAAGCGCTCGATCAGCTGCGGGGTGAGGTTGATCTCGGGAATGATCACCAGCGCCTGCTGCCCGGCGGCCAGCACGCGGGCGATCAGCTGCAGGTAGACCTCGGTCTTGCCGCTGCCAGTGATGCCGTGCAGCAGGAAGGCGCCGAAGCGGCCAAGCTTGGCCGCCACCGCATCCAGCGCCGCCTGCTGCTCGTCGTTCAGCGTCAGCGCCGCGGCCACCTGCAAGGGCGGTGCCTGCCACGGCAGGATGTCGATGTGGCCTGCGGCCAACCTTTGCTTGAGAAAAGCCATCGCCTGCGGATGCACGCGGCGCAGCGCGTCGCGCGATTGCGGCTGCTGCAGCGCCAGCCACAGCTGCCGCTGCACCGTGCTGCGCGCCGACGGCTCGGCGGCGAGGCCGGCGGCATTGAGCCGGTAGGACTGGCGGTCGGCCAGCGTCACCGCGCGCGGCTCGCGCAGCGCGGTGGGCAAGGCGGTGAACAGCGCCTGCCCCTGCGGATGCAGGTAGTAGCGCGCGGCGAAGCGCACTTGCTGCAGCAGCGCCTCCGGCAGCGGCGGCAACTCGTCCAGCACCGCCAGGATCGGCTTGCAGCGCGCCTCGTCCAGCGCCTGCGGCGGCACGTCGTTGTCGACCACGCCGCACAGTTCGCGATTGCCGAAGGC
Source organism: Vogesella alkaliphila (assembly GCF_014652475.1). Lineage (GTDB taxonomy): Bacteria > Pseudomonadota > Gammaproteobacteria > Burkholderiales > Chromobacteriaceae > Vogesella > Vogesella alkaliphila. The sequence goes on from NZ_BMYW01000002.1 coordinate 145,191, forward strand.
GACGCGGACGCGCTGGCCGCTGGGCAGCGGCTGCGGATGCAGGTAGGTAAATGCACCACGCAAGGGCACGTCGAGCCAGACACTGATGTGCTGCATTGCAGTCATGATGGGACGGACTCCCCGCTAATCCAGCACTGGCGCGGCTTGGCGCCAGCTGTGCACAGATACTGTGGATAACTTTGTGAACAACTGACGAACCGGCTGGCAAAAAGCGCGTCAATCGGGCATTCCATTAGATTGCACAAATTTTAATCTGAAATATTAAATCCAATAAAATCAGACGCTTATATAAATTTCGCGTTTCTTTGGCAACAAGCCTTGACAGGCCGGAAAAATGCCCCGTTTTGGTGTGCATAAGTCGTGGAACAACTGCGGCGGCAACTGTCAAGCCTTGCCGGCAAGCTTTGTTTATGCGTCAAAAAAAGCCACCGCCGGCTGGCGGTGGCTGTGGGCAGGGCGACGCTCAGACGGCGTGGTACGGGCGCGACAGGCGGTGCACGGCGGCGACCAGGGCCTTGGCGTGCTCCGGGTCGGCAAACTGCGAGATGCCGTGGCCGAGGTTGAACACGTGACCGGAACCGTGGCCGTAGGCCGCCAGGATGCGGCCGGCTTCCTGCTCGATCGCCGCCGGGCTGCCGAACAGCGCGTTGGGGTCGAAGTTGCCCTGCAGCGCCACCTTGTCGCCGACGCGCGCGCGCGCCTGGCCGATGTCGGTGGTCCAGTCCAGACCCACGCAGTCGGCGCCGATGGCGGCGATCTGCTCCAGCCACTGGCCGCCCCCCTTGGTGAACACGATCACCGGCACGCGGCGGCCGTCGGCCTCGCGCTTGAGGCCGGCGATGATCTGCTGCATGTAGGCCAGCGAGAATTCCTGGTACGCGGCGTGGCTCAGCGCGCCGCCCCAGGTATCGAAAATCTGCACCGCCTGCGCGCCGGCATCGATCTGCGCGTTGAGGTAGGCGGTCACCGAGTCGGCGGTGATGCGCAGAATGTGGTGCAGCAGCTCCGGACGGCCGTACAGCATCGCCTTGACGTGGCGGAAGTCGGCGGAGCCGGCGCCCTCGATCATGTAGCAGGCCAGCGTGAACGGGCTGCCGGAGAAGCCGATCAGCGGCACGCGGCCGTCCAGCGCGCGGCGGATGCTGCTTACCGCGTCGAACACGTACTGCAGCTTGTCCAGCGGCGCCACCTGCAGCGCCTTGATCGCCGCCTCGTCGCGCAGCGGACGGGCAAAGCGCGGGCCCTCGCCCTCGGCGAAGGACAGCCCCAGACCCATCGCGTCCGGCACCGTCAGGATGTCGGAGAACAGGATGGCCGCGTCCAGCGGGAAGCGCTCCAGCGGCTGCAGCGTGACCTCGGTGGCGTAGTCCGGGCTGGTGCACAGCCCCATGAAGCTGCCGGCGCGCGCGCGGGTGGCGCGGTATTCCGGCAGGTAGCGGCCGGCCTGGCGCATCATCCAGATCGGGGTGTAGTCAACCGGCTGCTTCAGCAGCGCACGCAGGAAGGTATCGTTCTTGAGCTGGGTCATGTTGGCTGTCGGGGCTGAAAAAAGTTGGCCGCATTATACCCTGCGCCGGCGGCGCTGCCTTGACCTGACTGCGGCATCGGCCGATGTTTTTGGCCGGCGGCGGCGACAATTCATGCAAATGAACTTGTTGTCGGTGATGCCGGCTGCTTAACTGCAGAGGGAATCCCCCCACCCGAACAAGGAGTTGCCATGAATCAGCTCGACCTTTCCCGCTGGCAGCAGCTGGCCACCGACTACGCGTTCAGTATCGGCGGCACGCTGCTGGCCGCGCTGGCTTTCTGGATCATCGGCCGCTGGCTGATCGGCCAGGTCGGCAGTCTGGTGCAGCGCACGCTGGAGCGGCAGCACGTCGACGCCACCATCATGCGTTACCTCGGCACCACCATCAACGTCACCCTCAACGTGATCCTGGTGGTCGGCATCCTCGGCTACTTCGGCATCCAGACCACCACCTTCGCCGCGCTGTTCGCCGCCGCCGGCGTCGCCATCGGCATGGCCTGGTCCGGCCTGCTGTCCAACTTCGCCGCCGGGGTGTTCCTGATCGTGCTGCGGCCGATGAAGGTCGGCGATTTCGTCACCGCCGGCGGCGTGACCGGCACGGTGAAGGAGATCGGCCTGTTCACCACCGCCCTCAACACCCCGGACAACGTGCTGACCATGGTCGGCAACGGCAAGATCATGGGCGACACCATCCAGAACTTCAGCAGCAACCCGTTCCGCCGCGTGGAGCTGAAGGCGCAGCTGGCCGGCAGCGCCGATCCCGCCGCCGCCATCGCGCTGTTGCGGCAACGGCTGGCGGTGATACCCAACGTGCTGGCCGAGCCGGCGGTGGAGGTGGCGATCCTGGAATTCAACCTGGTGGGGCCGGTGCTGGCGGTGCGGCCGTTCTGCCACAACGACCACTACTGGCAGGTGTACTTCGACAGCAACCAGCTGATCCGCGACGCGCTGGGCGGCGAGGCGTTCCCGCCGCCGATGCCGGCGCAGGTGGTGTACGTGAAGCAGTAAGGTTGGCCGCAAGCGCCGTCAATGCCCGGGGCCGCGGCCGATGAACATCGGCAGCGGCCCGGGGTATTCGTGCGCGGCGGCTCAGTGCGGCGAGGCCGCCGTCTGGCCGGTGAGCCGCGCCAAGAGGCGGCGGATGCGCGTGCGCAGGCCGTCGAGGTAGGTGTACACCACCGGCAGCACGATCAGCGTCAGCACGGTGGAGGTGATCAGGCCGCCGATGATCGCGTGCGCCATCGGCCGCTGCGTCTCCGAACCGGCACCGCTGGCCAGCGCCAGCGGCAGCATGCCGAAGATCATCGCCAGGCTGGTCATCATGATCGGGCGCAGCCGCACGCGGCCGGCCTCGACGATGGCGTCCAGCCGCGCCATGCCCTCCTTGCGGCTCTGGTTGATGAAGTCGACCAGCAGGATGCCGTTCTTCGCCGCCAGCCCCATCAGCATGATGATGCCGATCACCGAGAACATGTTCAGCGTGGAGCCGAACAGCCACAGCGCGGCGAACACGCCGACGAAGGCCAGCGGCAGCGCCATCATGATGGTCACCGGCAGCGTGAAGCTGCGGAACTGCGCGGCGAGGATGAGATAAATGAAGATCACGCCCATCGCCAGCGCCTGTATCGCGTAGTCCAGCGACTCCTGCATGCTCTTGCGCTCGCCCTCCTGCGACAGCACCACTCCGGCCGGCAGCCGCAGTTGCTTCAGCGCGGCATCGACGCCGGCAAACACCTCGCCGGCGCTGCGGCCGCTGATGTTGGCGGTGACGCTGATCTCGCGCATCAGGTCGGTGCGCTCGATCTGGCGCGGGCTGCTGCCCGGCTCGATGCGCGCCAGCTGCGCCAGCGGCACCATATTGGCCTCACCGTTGTCGCGCCGCGTGCCGGGCACCATCAGCACCTCCAGCAGCGCCGCCTCGCGCCCCTCGCGCGGCAACTGCAGCCGCACGTCGTAGTTTTCGCCGTCCGGCGCCTCCCACGTCGTCACCGTGCTGCCGGCCAGCAGCACCGACAGCGTGTTGCCGACGCGGTTGAGATCCACACCCAGCGAGGCGGCGGCATCGCGGTCCAGGCGCACGTCCAGCGCCGGATCGGCGTCGGAAAAGCTGCTCTGCACGTCGCGCACGCCGTTGACGCGCGCGATCGCCGTCATCACCGCGTCGGTGGCCTGGCGCAGCGCCTGCAGGTCGCTGCCGCGGATACCGATATTGACCGGCTTGCCGCCGGGGCCGTGCTGGCCCAGCTCCTGCACCGAATCCAGCTCGATGCCGGCCACGCGCTGCGCGCTGCTGCGCGCCGCTGCCATCAGCTGGAACAGGTCACGCTGGCGCGTCTGCTTGTCGCCGACGTCGACGGTCAGCTGCGCCTCGTTGCGGCCGGCGCCGAAGCGGCCGCCGCCGATCTTGCTGTCGACGCTGCTCACCTCCGGAATGCTGCGCAGCTGCGCCTCCACCTCGCGCGCCTTGGCGGCGGTGTACTCCAGCGTCGAGCCGGGCGCGGTCTTGAACGACAGGCGGAAATCGCCGTTGTCGGCGCGCGGCAGGAATTCGCCGCCGATCACCGGCACCAGCATGAAGCTGCCGACGGTCAGCGCCAGCACCGCGGCCAGCACCGTCTTGCGGTGCGCCAGCGCCCAGCGGATCACCCGCACGTAGCCGTCGCCGAGGCGGTCGAGCGAGGCCTCGAACCAGTCCAGCGCGCGGCCGACCGGGCCCTTGTGGTGGTCGCCGTGGCGGTGCGGATCGTGCCACACCGAGGACAGCATCGGGTCCAGCGTGAACGACACGAACATCGAGATCAGCACCGCCACCGTCACCGCGAGGCCGAACTGGTGGAAGAACTTGCCGATGATGCCGCCCATGAAGCCGACCGGCAGGAACACCGCGACGATGGTCAGCGTGGTGGCCAGTACCGCCAGCCCGATCTCGTTGGTGCCGTCCAGCGCCGCCTGGTAGTGCCCCTTGCCCAGCGTGGCGTGGCGCACGATGTTCTCGCGCACCACGATGGCGTCGTCGATCAACAGCCCGATGGACAGCGACAGCGCCATCAGCGTCATCACGTTGAGGGTAAAGCCCAGCGCCTGCACCGCGAACAGGGTGCCCAGCAGCGCGATCGGCAGCGTCAGGCCGGTAATCACCGTACTGCGCCAGCTGCCAAGGAACAGGAACACGATCAGCACCGTCAGCAGCGCGCCCTCCAGCAGCGTCTGCTGCACCCCGCTCAGCGACTTGCGCACCTCGTCCGACTTGTCGTAGGTGAGCCTGACCTCGCTGCCGGCCGGCAGCTGCGCCCGCTGCTCGGCGATGATCGCCTTCACCGCGTCGGCCACCGCCACCACGTTGGCGCCGCGCGCGGCGCGCACGTCCAGCCCCACCGCCGGCTTGCCGTCGATCAGGCTGATGCTGTTCTTCTCTTCCTCGCTGTCGCGCACCTCGGCCACGTCGGCCAGACGGATGGTCGCGCCCTGGCGCGTGGCGATGCCCAGCTCGCGGAAGTCGTCCACCGACGCAAGCTTGCCGGCGACGCGCACCGACAGCTCGTCGCGCTGGCTGCTGACCTGGCCGGCCGGGAAATCACGGTTGGCCGCGGCGATGGCGTCGGCCACCTCGCTGACCGACAGCCCCAGCGCCTCCAGCCGGTACGGCTGCAGCTCGATGCGGATCTCGCGCTTGCTGGCGCCGGTCAGCTTCACCTCGCCGACGCCGCTCACCGTCTGCAGCCGCTTCTTCAGCACATTGTCCAGCCAGTTGCTCAGCTCGCGCAGCGAGCCGTCCTGCTGGCTGAAGGTGTAGGACATCAGCGGCTCGTCGTTGGGATTCATCTGCGAGATGGTCGGTGTGCTCACCTCGCGCCGCAGCCGGCCCTGTGCGGCGCCGACCTTGTCGCGCACCTCCTGCAGGCCGGCGGCCGCGTCGGTGGACAGCTCGAACTCCACCACCAGCGTGGCGACGCCCTCGGAGGAGTAGGAACGGATGTGCTTGACGCCGTTGATGGTATTGACCGCCTCTTCCAGCGGGCGGGTGACCTCGCTCTCGATCACCTCCGGCGAGGCGCCGGGATAGGTCGCCGACACCACCGCCACCGGGAAACGGATATCGGGAAACTCCTCCACCGGCAGCTGCTTCCAGGCAAACAGGCCCAGCACCGTCAACAGCAGCATCATCACGGCGGCCAGATAGGGGTTCTGCACGCTGACGCGGGTCAACCACATGGTATCGCCCTCTCCTTAGCGCGGCAGCGCCACGCGGTCGCCGGGCTTCAGCCCCAGCAGCGGCGCCGCCAGCAGCGTGCGGCCAAGCTCGATGCCGCGCACCGCCAGCACCCGCTCGTTGTCGTTGCGCAGCACGACGCTGACCGGCTGGCGGCGCAGGGTGTCGCCGTCCAGCAGCATCACCCACGGCGCGCTGCCGTCGGCGTCGCGCACTGCCGCCTGCGGCAGGCGCACCGCGTCGCCGACCTCGCGCAGGATCACCTCGCCGCTGACGAACTGGCCGGCCTGCAAGCGGCCGGCGCGGTTGTCGACGCGCAGATAGGCATTGAAGGTGCGGCTGCCGGCATTGGCCACCGGGTTGATGCGCAGCAGCTGCGCGGCGAACTGCTCGGTCGCGCCCTCGACGCGGAAGTGCGCGCGCTGGCCGGGCTGCAGCTGGGCCACCTGCCGCGCCGGGATGCTGGCGGTCGCCTCCAGCTGGCTCAGGTCGGCGATGGCGAACAGCTTCTGGTTGCGGCTGACCTGCTCGCCCGGCTGGATGCGGCGGGCGTAGACCACGCCGTCCATCGGCGAGTGCACCGCGGTATCGGCCAGGCTCTTGCGCGCGCGCGCCAGCTGGCTGCGGCGGGCGTTGACGTCGCCTTCGCGGATTCGGTACTCGCTGTCCACCTCGTCGAAGGCCAGCTTGGAAATGAAGCCCTGCTGGTACAGCTCGCGCTGCTTGTCCAGCTTCAGCCGCGCCAGCCGCAGCCTTGCCTCATCGTTGGCCAGCTGCGCCTGCTGCTCCAGCAGCGCCTGCTGCAACGTCTCGCCGTCCAGCCGCGCCAAGAGCTGGCCGCGGCGCACGCTTTCGCCCTCGCGCACCAGCACCTCGCGCACGCTGGCGTCGATCTCGGCGGCGACCTCGATGCTGGTCAGCGCGTTGAGGGTGGCGGTAAACGGCAGGCTGGCGGCCACCGGCGCCTGCGTCGCCTGCAGCACGTCGCCGCGCGCCAGCTGGCGCAGTGGCGCGGCAGCGGCGCCAGCGCTGGCATCCTTGCCGCTGGTGGCAGGTTGGCCGCAGGCGGCAAGCAGCACACAGGCGGCGAGACAAGCGCTTCGGAACAGGGTTGGACGGATCATGACGGGTCGTTTCTCGGAATGGTGACGGCTCAGGGGCGCGCGGCCGGGGTCATGCCGCGCGGCAGCAGCAGCCAGAACCTGCCCTGCTGCTTCATGCGGCCGGCGTACATACCGGCCTCGGTGCCGAAGCCGAAAAAGAAGTCGCCGCGCACCGCACCGCGGATGGCCCCGCCGGTGTCCTGCGCGTGCATCAACCGGGTCAGCGGCTTGGGGCTGCCGTCCAGCGGCCAGGTGGTGGCCAGGTAGACCGGCGCGCCCAGCGGGATGTAGCGCGGATCGACCGCCAGGCTGTGGCCGTCGGTCAGCGGCACGCCCAGCGCGCCGATCGGGCCGCCGCCCGTGCTGTTCAGGGTGCGGAAGAACACGTAGCTCGGGTTGACGTCGAACAGCTCGCGGCGGCGCTGCGGATTGGCTTCCAGCCAGCCCTTGATGCCCTGCATGCTGGCCTCGGCCAGCGTCAGCTGCTGCTGGTCGATCAGCCAGCGGCCGATCGACTTGTACGGGTGGCCGTTCTGCTCGGCGTAGGTCACCCGCAAAAAGCTGCCGTCTTCCAGCTGGATGCGGCCGGAGCCTTGCACCTGCAGGAAGAACAGCTCGGTTTCGTCCTCCACCCAGGCCAGCACCGGCGCGCTGTTGATGCCCTTGCCGGCGTTGATCTCGGCGCGGCTGTAGTACGGCAGCAGGCGGTTGCCGTCGAGGCGGCCCTTCAGCGTGCGGGTGCGGCTGTCGATGACGAAATCCGCCGGCCTCACCAGCAGCTCGTCGGCGCCGGGCTGGGTCTTGCCCGCCACCACCTGCAGCCGGTTGCCGCCGCTGCGGCGCGCCACCAGCTGCGTGGCCGCGCGCTGTTCCGCGCTGATGTCCAGCAGCAGCAGGTCCTGCGGCACGCCGTACACCGGGTACGGCGTCTGCACGCTGCGCTGGCGGCTGCCGCTGAGCAGCGGCTCGTAGTAGCCGGTGATCAGGCCGCTGTCCTTTCCGGCCTCACTGACCTGCCACGGCACGAAACGGCTCTCGTAAAAGCGGCGGATGCCGTCAACGTTGGCCGCATCCAGCGTCGCGGCCTCGCTGCAGACCGCCTGCCACTGCGGACGGCCGGCCAGCGGGCGGCAGCTTTCGCGCAGCGCCAGCAGGCTCTCGCTGGCCAGCGAGCTGTCCCACTGCGGCAGCTGGCTGAACGCGGCCGGCTGGTAGCGGATGGCGTCGGCGGGCGACGACGACGGCGGGGTGGAAACGGTGGAACAGGCGGCCAGCCACAGCAGGCTGGCGCACAGCAGTAAACGGTTCAGCATGGAAACAGGACTCTCGGAAAACCCGGAACAGGCACGGGTGCTAGAGCGGCACGGCACCGGAAAGTTCGGATGGTACTGGAACGGCGGCCGGAAAAACAATGCGGCTGTCGTGAATACGACAGCCGCCGTGTCCGCCATCCGGCCGGCAGCGCGTTGCCGCAGCGGCCGGCCATGCGTGCGTCACCGCTCAGCCCTGGTCCTGGGCGGCCATGTCGGCGCGCACCTGCTCCATGTCCAGGTCGCGTACCGCCTGCACCAGCTGCTCGAACTGCGGCGCCATCATCGCACCGGCCTGGTGGAACACCACGATGCCGTCCTTCAGCGCCATCAGCGTCGGGATGGAACGGATCTTGAAGTGGGCGGCCAGCTCCTGCTCGTCCTCGGTGTTGATCTTGGCGAACACGATGTCGGGGTGTTTTTCCGCCGCCGCCTCGAAGATCGGGCCGAACGACTTGCACGGGCCGCACCACGGCGCCCAGAAGTCGAGGATCACCATGCCGTCGCGGTCTACGGTGTCGTTAAAGGTATCGGCGGTGATGTTTACGTAGGCCATGACGGCTCCTTGGGTTCGTTGTGGCGGCCGCTGCGGCCAAGCTTGCTGCTTTTCAAGATTGTCGCAATGCAGCGATCAGGCAAGGGATGGCCGCCATTGAATTTCGCGATGCCGCACATTGGCGACCGCTATCAGTGGCGATGGCGGATGCGCCAGCACTGGTGGATCTTCCTGTTGCGGAAGTCCTCCGGCACCGACTGCGCGCTGATGTCCTGCACCGCGTAGTCTGCGGCCAACCTGTCGTCCAGCGTGAAGCTGCGCAGGTTGTTGGAGAAGTACAGCACGCCGTCCGGCGCCAACAGCCGCATCGCGCCGTCGACCAGCTTGACCTGGTCGCGCTGCACGTCCAGCTCGTCCACCATCTTCTTGGAGTTGGAGAAGCTGGGCGGGTCCATCACGATCAGGTCGAACTGCTTGCCGGCAAAGGCGGCGTCTTCCAGGTACTGGAACACGTCGTCGCGGATCAGCTGGTGCTTGTCCAGATCCAGGCCGTTCAGCTCGAAATTGCGCCGGCTCCACGCCTGGTAGGTGTTGGAGAGGTCCACCGTCTCGCTGCTGACCGCGCCGCCGGCGGCCGCGTACACGGTGAAGCTGCCGGTGTAGGCGAACAGGTTGAGAAAGCGCTTGCCGGCCGCCTCGTCGCGCACCCGCTTGCGGGTGTTGCGGTGGTCGAGGAACAGGCCGGTGTCGAGGTAGGCGTCGAGGTTGACCCAGAAGCGCTGGCCCTGCTCCGCCACCACGAAGTCCTCGCCCTCGCGGCCGGTCTTCTCGTACTGGCTCTCACCCTTCTGGCGGCGGCGCGTCTTCAGCGCGATGTTCCACAGCGGCACGCCGGTGACCTCGCTGATCGCCTGCTGCACCGCGGCGATCCACGCCACGTACTCGGATTCCTCGATCTGCCAGCCGGTGTCGTACTCCTGCAGGTGGATGCGCTGGCCGTACAGGTCGATGATCAGCGGAAACTGCGGCACGTCGCGGTCGTAGACGCGCCAGGCGTCCAGTCCGTTGCGGCGCGCCCATTTGGCGTAGTGCTTGTAGTTCTTGGCAAGCCGGTTGGCAAAGGCGGAAACGTCAACCATGCAACTTCCTTTTCGATAAAAACCAAGCGCCGGAACATGTCCGGCGCCAATATTCGGTGCGTTGCGGCCAGGGTTGGCCGCACGGCTAGTCGTTGTTCAGCGCGGCCTGCTGCCGTTCATGATAGGCCACCAGGCGTCGGTACACCGGTTCCGGCACGTACTGGCGGATCACCTGTTCCCAGCCCTGCGGCCCCATCAGGCCCTTGACCATGGTGGAGGACACCTCGGCGTACTCGCGTGGCGGCAGCAGGAAGATGGTGGTGATGTCGGCGTGCAGATCGGAGTTGATGTAGCGCATGGTGCGCTCGTACTCGTAGTCGCTGGCGGTGCGGATGCCGCGAATGATGTAGTTGGCTTCAATGCTCTGCGCATAGTTGACCAGGAACTGGTTCTCGAACACCTCGACCCGCAGCTTGGAAAAACCGCGCGTGACGGCACGCAGCATGTCCAGACGCTCGTCCACGCTGAAGGTGCAATGTTTTTCCGGATTGACGCCGATGGCCACCACCACCTCGTCAAACAGTTCCACGGCCTCGCGAATCATCCACAAATGCCCGTTGGTCACCGGGTCAAAACTACCGGCATAGACGGCGCGCTTCAATTGATGCTTTCCTTTGCGACTGTTTGTCATGGCGGAATGTAGCGTGGCTGGGGATGGTGGACAAGGAGTTTTTGCTGCGTTGCAAAAATAAAAGCACCGGCGCGGTGCAGTAACGCATCACGCCGGTGCGGCACTCTATTGCAGAATATCAGGCGTTGATGGTTTCCGCATGATGGCACGCCACTTCGCGGCCTTCGAGGGTGCGCAATTGCGGCACTTCCCTGCCGCACAGCTCGGTCGCGTAGGGGCAGCGCTTGTGGAAGGCGCAGCCGCTCGGCGGGTTGAGCGGGCTGGGCAGCTCGCCGTGGATCTTGATCTTGATGCTGCGATCCTCAGGATAGATCGACGGTGTCGCCGACAGCAGCGCCTGGGTGTAGGGGTGCAGCGGCCTGGCGTAGATCGTTTCCTTGCTGCCCACCTCCACCGCGCGGCCGAGGTACATCACCATCAGGTCGTCGGCGACGTGCTCCACCACCGCCAGGTTGTGCGAGATGAACACGTAGGCGGTGTTGAACTCTTCCTGCAGGTCCATGAACAGGTTCAGCACCTGCGCCTGGATCGACACGTCCAGTGCCGAGGTCGGCTCGTCGGCGATCACGATCTGCGGCTGCAGCATCATGGCGCGCGCGATGGCGATACGCTGGCGCTGGCCGCCGGAGAACATGTGCGGGTAGCGGTAGTAGTGCTCGGGGCGCAGGCCGACGCGCTTCATCATCGCCTTGACCTTGTCCTCGCGCTCCTTTGCCGTCAGCTTGGTGTTGATCAGCAGCGGCTCGCCCAGCTGGTCGCCGACCTTCTGCCGCGGGTTGAGCGAGGCGTACGGGTTCTGGAACACCATCTGCACCTTGCTGCGCAGCGCCTTGAGTTCGGCCTTGCCGGCATGGGCGATGTCGACACCGTCCAGCACCAGCGAACCGGCGGTCGGTGCCTCGATCAGCGTCAGCTGCCGTGCCAGCGTGGACTTGCCGCAGCCGGATTCGCCGACCACCGCCAGCGTCTTGCCGGCCTTGAGTTCAAACGACACACCGTTCAGCGCCTTGACCACGGCCTTCGGTTTCATGAAGCCCTGCGACACCTCGTAGTGACGGGTCAGGTCGCGAGCCTGCAATACAGTCTGGCTCATGGGGCCTCCTTCTTCTCGAACAGCGGGTAGAAGCAACGCACGGCACCATGCTCGTGCGCGGTAATGCCGGGACGCTCGTTGCGGCAGCGTTCCTGCGCGTACGGGCAGCGCGGCGACAGCAGACAGCCGCTCGGGCGGTCGTACTGGCCGGGCACGATGCCGGGCAGGGTCACCAGCCGGCGTGCGCCCTTGCTGTGCTCCGGAATGGAGGACAGCAGCGCCTGGGTATACGGATGCACCGGGTGACGGAACAGCTGCGGCACGGAGCCCTCTTCCGCCACCTGGCCGGCGTACATCACCGCCACGCGGTGCGCCACCTCGGCAATCACCGCCAGATCGTGGGTGATCATCAGCAGTGCCATATTGCGTTCTTTTTGCAGGTTGACCAGCAGGTCCATGATCTGCGCCTGGATGGTGACGTCCAGCGCGGTGGTCGGCTCGTCGGCAATCAGCAGCTTGGGGTTGCAGGCCAGTGCCACCGCGATCATCACGCGCTGGCTCATGCCGCCGGACAGCTGGTGCGGATAGGCTTCCAGACGGGTCTTGGCCGCCGGGATCTCCACCAGCTCCATCAGTTCCAGCGCACGCGCGCGCAGCTCGGCGCCGCGCAGGCCCTGGTGCACCTTCAGCACCTCCATGATCTGGTAGCCGACGGTGTAGCTCGGGTTCAGCGAGGTCATCGGGTCCTGGAAGATCATGGCGATGTCCTTGCCCACGATCTTGCGGCGCTCCCTGGCGCTGATGGTGAGCAGGTTCTTGCCGTCGAAGGTCAGCTCGTCGGCGACGATGCGACCCTGCCCTTCCAAGAGGCCCATCATCGCCATCATGGTCACCGACTTGCCGGAGCCGGACTCGCCGACGATGCCGACGATCTCGCCCTGGTCGACCGACAGGTCCAGCCCTTCCACGGCGCGGAATGGGTTTTTCTCGGAGCCAAACTCGACCGAGAGGTTCTTGATTTGCAACAGACTCATGATTTTCCCTTACGCCGCGCGCTTCATTTTCGGGTCCAGCGCATCGCGCAGGCCGTCGCCCATCAGGTTGATCGACAACACCGACACCAGGATGGTCAGACCCGGCAGGGTCACCACCCACCAGGCGCTGTCCATGTAGTCACGCGCCGAGGCCAGCATGGTGCCCCACTCCGGTGTCGGCGGCTGTACGCCGAGGCCGAGGAAGCCCAGCGCCGCGATTTCCAGGATGGCGGAGGAGAAGCTCATGGTGGCGTGCACGATCAGCGGCGCCATGCAGTTGGGCAGCACGGTAACGAACATCAGGCGCAGCAGGCCGGCGCCGGCGACGCGCGAGGCGGTCACGTAGTCGCGGTTCAGTTCGGTCATCGCCGAGGCGCGCGTCAGGCGCACATAGGCCGGCAGCGACACCACGGCGATGGCGATCATCGCGTTGACCAGGCCGGGCCCGAGGATGGCCATGATCGCCACCGCCAGCAGCAGCGACGGCAAGGCCATCATCACGTCCATCAGGCGCATGATCACGGTGCCCAGCGCCTTCGGGAAGAAGGCGGCCAGCAGGCCCATCACCACGCCGGGAATCAGCGCCATCACCACCGACACCAGACCGATCAGCAGCGACAGGCGCGCGCCGTAGATCAGGCGCGACAGGATGTCGCGGCCCAGCTCGTCGGTGCCGAGCAAGAACTGGCTGCTGCCACCGTCGGCCCAGGCCGGCGGCGTCAGGAAGTAGTCGCGGAACTGTTCGATCGGGTCGTACGGCGCGATCCACGGCGCAAACAGCGCACAGAAGGCGACGATGGACATGAACACCAGCCCGGCGACGGCACCCTTGTTGTGGGAGAAGCCCTGCCAGAACTCCTTGAGCGGCGAAGGATAGCCTGCGGCCAACTCTTCAACCGGCGCCGCGGTGGGCGCAGTAGAAATGGATGTCATTGCTCGCCTCTTACTTGGCATGACGGATGCGCGGGTTCGCGATGCCGTACAGGATGTCTACGATGAAGTTGGTGAGGATCACCAGCGTGGCCACGATCAGGATGCCGTTCTGCACCACCGGGTAGTCGCGGCGGCCGATGGCGTCGATCAGCCACTTGCCGATGCCCGGCCAGGAGAAGATGGTCTCGGTCAGCACCGCGCCGCCCATCAGCGTGCCCACCTGCAGGCCGATCACGGTCAGCACCGGGATCAGCGCGTTGCGCAGGGTGTGGATGAAGATCACGCGCGCCGGCGACAGGCCCTTGGCGCGGGCGGTGCGCACGTAGTCCTCGCGCAGCACTTCCAGCATCGACGAGCGCGTCATCCGCGCGATCACCGCCAGCGGGATGGTGCCCAGCACGATGGCCGGCAGGATCAGGTGCATCACCGCGTCCTTGAAGGCGCCGGCGTTGTATTCGGGATCGGCCATTTCGGCGCGCCAGGCATCGATCAGCATGAAGCCGGTCTGCGGCTGCACGTCAAAGGCGAGATCGAGGCGGCCGGAAACCGGGGTCCAGCCCAGCTGTACCGAGAACAGCATGATCAGGATCAGGCCCCACCAGAAGATCGGCATCGAGAAGCCGGTCAGCGAGATGCCCATCACGCCGTGGTCGAAGATGGAGCCGCGCTTGATCGCCGCCACCACGCCGGCCAGCAGGCCACAGACGGTGGCGAACACCAGTGCGCACAACGCCAGCTCCAGCGTGGCCGGGAACAGGGTGGTGAATTCGCTCCACACGCTTTGCTGGGTTTTCAGCGAGGCGCCCAGGTTGCCCTGGAACAGGTTGCCGATGTAGTCGAAGTACTGGATATACAGCGGCTGATCCAGGCCCAGGCGCTTCATCGCCGCCGCGTGCAGGGCGGGGTCTAGCGAACGCTCGCCCATCATCACCTCGATGGGATCGCCCGGGATCATGCGGATCAGGCTGAAGGTAATCAGCGTGATGCCGAAAAAGGTCGGAATCAGCACGCCAAGACGACGCAGGATAAAGAAAAACATGTGAAGGTCTCCCGTCCACGCACAGAGATAGGCGTGACGTATTGCTGCAAGAGACAGGGAACGGGAACTGCCGGAAGGAAAGCAGGAGGGGTGCCGGGCGACGTAACTGCATCTGACCACCCACCTACACCAGATGCATCGCCGCCACGGCAAGACGCACTTTACGGATCGCACACCGTGACCGCCTTGATACAGGTCAATCACGGGACATCAATGCACCGCTGGTGCGCCCCGACTTTCCTTTTGCATAAACCGTTCGCCTGATAATGAACAAGGAGGGGCCAAAGGCGCCCTCCTTGCCATTCACCCGGACCCGCCGGGCGATACCGCGAACTTACTTGACGCTAACACCCTTGAAGGAATAGTCGCCGAACGGGCTGATCTTGAAGCCGTTCACTTCCTTGCGCATCGGCTGGTTCACCACCGAGTGGGCGATGGTCGACCACGGCAGGTCCTTCTTGAAGATTTCCTGCGCCTTCGCGTACATGGCGGTGCGCTGCTTCAGGTCGGTGCTCTTGCGGGCGCCCAGCACTTCCTTGTCGAAGGCCTTGCTGCAGTAGCGCGCGTAGTTGGAGCCGCCGATGGCTTCGCAGGTCAGCAACACGCCGAGGAAGTTGTCCGGGCTGGCGTAGTCGCCGGTCCAGCCGATCAGGCCCGCGTCATGCTCGCCGTTCTTCATGCGCTTGAGGTATTCGCCCCACTCGTAGGAAGTGATCTTGGCCTTGACGCCGATCTTGGCCCAGTCGGCCTGGATCATTTCCGCCATCAGCTTGGCGTTCGGGTTGTACGGACGCTGTACCGGCATCGCCCACAGGGTGATCTCGAAGCCGTTCGGGTAGCCGGCCTTGGCCAGCAGGGCCTTGGCCTTGGCGATATCGGTCGGCTGGTTGCGCAGCGACTTGTTGTACGACCACAAGGACGCCGGGAACGGGTTGGCCGCTTCCTGGCCCTGGCCCTGGTACACGGCGTCGATGATCGCCTTGCGGTTGATGGCCATGTCCAGTGCCTGGCGCACTTCCAGCTTCTTCAGCTGCGGCTTTTCAACGTTGTAGGCGAGGTAGCCGATGTTGAAGCCCGGTGCGGACAGCATCTTCAGAGCCGGATCGGCCTTCATGCCGGCCAGATCCTGCGGCTTCGGATAGGACATGATCTGGCATTCGCCGGCCTTCATCTTCTGGGCGCGTACCGACGGGTCGGTGGTGATCGCGAAGATCAGGTTGTCGACCTTGACGTCGCCTTTTTTCCAGTATTGCTTGTTGGCCGCGTAACGGATCTGCGCGTCTTTCTGGTAGCGCTTCAGGATGAACGGACCAGTGCCGACCGGCTGCTGGTTGATCATCGACGCCTTGCCTTCCTTCATCAGCTTGTCGCCGAACTCGGCGGACAGGATGGACGCGAACGGCATCGCGATCTTGGCCAGCAGGTCGGCATCCGGGGCCTTCAGCTTGAACACCACGGTGTACGGATCGGTCTTCTCGACGGCGCTGATGTTGCTGTCCAGGCCGGTATCGGACGCGTACGGGAATTCGACGTTGTACGCTTTGCGGAACGGATGGTTCTTGTCGATCATCCGCATGAAGCTGAACACCACGTCATCGGCGTTGAAATCGCGGGACGGGGTGAAGTATTCGGTCGTGTGGAACTTGACGCCCTTGCGTAGCTTGAAGGTGTAGGTCAGGCCGTCCGGCGACGAAGTCCACGACTCGGCCAGACCCGGCTCGATATTGGTGGAACCGGCCTTGAACTCGATCAGGCGGTTGAACATGGCGTGACCGGCGGCGTCAAAGGTGGAACCGCCGGTGTATTGTGCAGAATCAAAGCCTTCAGGGCTGGCTTCCGAGCAGTAGATCAGGGTCCCTGCAGCCTGGGCGGCGGATGCCGCGGCAGTCAGACCGGCAGCCAGCAAAAGGTGTTTAGCAACTCGCATAGTTTCTCTATTCCTTATTGTGTTTTTAATGACGGCGTTGTTACGCCTCCATAGTTCCGGGCTGACGGGCCGCTCATTTTCCGCAGTCATCCAGGGGACGACCGCAGCAAAGCCCTTCCCGATTACGACATACAACTAACAAGCCGATAACGTTCTACGTGGATGGCTGGCAGCAGCATGTTCGTGTTGACTTTATACCGATCGCTGCAACGGAGCATCAGAAAAAGCACACCTCAGCCCAAGTCAAAAAACTGCGAACCGGGCAAAGTCTGCCGGCTGCGGCGCAGTATTTCACAGCCAACCTATCACATCCACTAAGTTATTATCATCATCAATGTGATTTTGTTATAGGCTTTTGCTTTCACTTTTCCAGGGCCGCACCATGATCCGTTTTCGCCAAATTGAGGCATTCCGCTCGTTAATGGACACCGGCACCACGGTGGGTGCGGCGCGGCGCATGCACATCACCCAGCCGGCGGTCAGCCGCCTGATCGCCGACCTGGAGGCCGACCTCGGCTTCCGCCTGTTCAACCGCACCAAGGGCCGCATGGAACCGACCACCGCGGCGGTGCGCTTCCAGCTGGCGGTGGAAGAGAATTTCCTCGGCCTCGAACGCCTGCGCAAGGCCGCCGAGACCATCCGCAAGGACGAGACCCAGGCGCTGAGCGTCGCCTGCATGCCGGTGCTATCCACCACGCTGTTGCCTTTGATTCTAAAAGAGTTTTTCAAGATGCAACCGGACGTGCCGGTCAACATCGACTCGGTCGGCAACGCCGAGGTGCTGGTGCGGCTGCAGGACCTGAAGGTGGACGTCGCGCTCAGCCTCGCCTTCCCCGCCATCGCCGGCATCGAGGTGGAACCCATCCTGCAGGCCGAGGTGCTGTGCGCGCTGCCGGCCGGACACCGGCTGTGCGAACGGGCGGTGATCACCCCGGCCGACCTGGCCGGCGAGAACGTGATCGGCTGGATTCCCAACCGCCCGCTCAGCCAGGGGCAAGAAGACAAGTACTTTCCGCAAGCCATTGAAAAACCTCAATTTCCCATCCGAACCCACACCTCGCACACCCGCTACGCGATGGTCGCGCACGGTCTGGGCGTCTCCATCGTCGAGCCGTTCGGCGCCCAGGTATGGGAAAAACATGGCGTTGTCGTAAAGCCTTTCCAGACCGAGGCCACCCACGATTACGTGCTGGCCTACCCCAGTACCGGCCGCCGCTCCAGTTTGGTGCATGACTTCCGCACTGCCACCATGAAAGTGATCCAGGACCCGGCGCTGGTGCCGTGGCAACATGCCGCCATCCAGTAAAAAAAGCCGTAAAAAATGCCACCGGAAACTGTGGCATTTTAGTGACACTTAAATTTTGTCGCTCAGCATTTGCGTAGGATCACGCTGCCCACCGAGTAGCCGGCGCCGAACGAGGACAGCACACCAAGCTCGCCGGCGGCCATGTCCTCGTGATGCAGGTGCAGCGCGATCACCGAACCGGCAGAACTGGTATTGGCGTAGCGGTCGAGGATCACCGGCGCCTCGGCGGCCTCGGCGTCACGTCCCAGCACGCGGCGGGCGATCAGCTGGTTCATGCTCAGGTTGGCCTGGTGCAGCCAGAAGCGCTTCACGTCGCCAGGCTGGATGGCCTGGCTGGCCAGGTGCGCGACGATGTGTTCGCCCACCATCGGACACACCTCTTTAAATACCTTGCGCCCCTGCTGCACGAACAGCTTGTCCAGTGCGCCGATGCCGCGCTCGTCGCAACGGTTGAGGAAGCCGAAGTTGTTGCGGATATTGTTGGAGAACAGCGTCGCCAGCTTGCAGTCCACCACCTCGAAGCGCTGTGCCGCCGTGGCCAGCTCGGCGCGCTCCAGCAGCACCGCGGTGCAGGCGTCGCCGAAGATGAAGTGGCTGTCGCGGTCGCGGAAGTTCAGGTGCGCCGAGCAGATCTCCGGGTTCACCATCAGCACCGCGCGCGCCTGGCCGCTGGCGATGGCATTAACCGCGGTCTGGATGCCGAAGGTGGCCGACGAGCAGGCGACGTTCATGTCGAAGGCGTAGCCGCTGATGCCCAGTGCCTGCTGCACCTCGATCGACAGCGCCGGGTACGGCCGCGGCATATTGGAGCAGGCCACGATCACCATGTCGATGTCCGCCGCCGTGCGCCCGGCGCGGACCAGCGCCTCGCGCGCCGCCGCCACCGCCATCTCCGCCTGCACCGACAGCGCGTCGTTGTCGCGCTCCGGCAGCGATGGCGCCATGCGCCGGCTGTCGAGCACGCCGGCGGCATCCATCAGGTAGCGCTGCTTGATGCCAGAGGCCTTCTCGATGAATTCGGCACTGGACTCGGTCAGCGCCGCGATCTCGCCGCTGGCGATCTGCGTCGCGTGGGCGGCGTTGAAGTCGGCAACGTGTTGGTTGAAGGCCACCACCAGGGCCTCGTTGCTGACGGCGTGGGGCGGGGTAAACAGGCCGGTGCCGCTGATGACAACCTTGTACATAGAGAATCCTTCGGCGTGTGCGCTAGGGCAGCTAAAATTCAAACAATTGTTTGTGCGAATCATACACCAGTCGCCGCGGAAAAATCCCGGCCACGCGCAGCAAAGCGCGTTATAATCACGCGCCAGCCTTCCCGGCCCTTGCGGCCAACCTTCGCCGGACGGCACTCCCGATACCACAGCCCCGTGGAACCAAGACCCGCAATAGTTGACTAAATTACTCGGATTTAGGGTATAATCGCCACAACTATTCAGGGAGCCTTTCACCATGCGCTTGACCACCAAAGGCCGCTTTGCCGTAACAGCCATGCTGGACCTCGCCCTGCGCGAAGCAAACGGTCCGGTGACGCTGGCCGGCATCAGCGAGCGCCAGGGCATTTCCCTGTCGTATCTCGAGCAATTATTCGGCAAGCTGCGCCGTTCGCAGCTGGTGGACAGCGTGCGCGGCCCCGGTGGCGGCTACACGCTGGCGCGCACCGTGCAGGAAATCTCCGTCGCCGACATCATCGTCGCGGTCGACGAATCGGTGGACGCCACCCAGTGCGGCGGCCGCGAGAACTGTCACGACAACCACCGCTGCATGACTCACGACCTGTGGACCAACCTGAACCTGACCATCTTCGACTACCTGTCCAAGGTCAGCCTGGCCAGCCTGGTCGACGCGCAGCGCGCCAAAGAAACCTGCGTAGTAATAGATCAACGCCCACAACGCCGTAATGGCACCTGTAGCGAGCCTCTCGCCGGCACCATCTGACCGTCGACCTCGTGGAGAACCCGTAATGAGCGAGCTGAAACACCCCATTTACCTCGATTACTCCGCGACCACGCCGGTCGACCCGCGTGTGGCGGAGGTAATGATCCCGTTCCTGACCGAGAACTTCGGCAACCCGGCATCGCGTAGCCACGTCTACGGCTGGACCGCCGAGGAAGCGGTGGAAAACGCCCGCGCCCAGGTCGCCGCACTGGTGAACTGCGATCCGAAGGAAATCGTGTGGACCTCCGGCGCCACCGAATCGATCAACCTCGCGCTGAAGGGCGCCGCCCAGTTCTACAAGAGCAAGGGCAAGCACCTGATCACGCTGAAGACCGAACACAAGGCCACGCTGGACACCATGCGCGAGCTGGAACGCCAGGGCTTCGAGGTCACCTACCTCGACGTGCAGGACAACGGCCTGCTCGACCTCGCGGCACTGGAAGCGGCGCTGCGCCCGGACACCATCCTGGTGTCGGTGCTGTTCGTGAACAACGAGATCGGCGTGATCCAGGACATCCCGGCCATCGGCGAGCTGCTGCGCAGCCGCGGCATCCTGCTGCACGTGGATTCGGCTCAGGCCACCGGCAAGATCGACATCGACCTCGACAAGCTCAAGGTCGACCTGATGAGCTTCTCCGCACACAAGACCTACGGCCCGAAAGGCATCGGCGCGCTGTACATCCGCCGCAAGCCGCGCGTGCGCCTGGAGGCGCAAATGCACGGTGGCGGCCACGAGCGTGGCTTCCGCTCCGGCACCCTGGCCACGCACCAGATCGCCGGCATGGGTGAGGCCTACCGCATCGCCCGCGAGAGCATGCACGCCGAAAACGAGCGCATCCGCATGCTGCGCGACCGCCTGTGGGCCGGTCTGCAGGACATCGAGGAGGTCTACCTCAACGGCGACATCGACGCCCGCGTACCGCACAACCTGAACGTGAGCTTCAACTTCGTCGAAGGCGAGAGCCTGATCATGGCGATCAAGGACCTGGCGGTATCGTCCGGCTCGGCCTGTACCTCGGCCTCGCTGGAACCGTCCTACGTGCTGCGCGCACTGGGCCGCAACGACGAACTGGCGCACAGCTCGATCCGCTTCTCCATCGGCCGCTTCACCACCGAGGCCGATGTCGACTACACGATCAAGCTGCTGCACGAAAAGATCGGCAAGCTGCGCGAGATGTCCCCGCTGTGGGAGATGTTCAAGGACGGCGTCGACCTCAACAGCATCGAATGGGCTGCACACTAACAGATGGCATGATGCGGCCAACCCTGCACCGGCCGGCCGCATCGACAAGGAGAAAATCATGGCATACAGCGACAAGGTAATGGACCACTACGAGAACCCGCGTAACGTGGGGGCTTTCGACAAGGGCGACGAATCGGTCGGCACCGGCATGGTCGGCGCGCCGGCCTGTGGCGACGTGATGAAGCTGCAGATCAAGGTCAACGAACAGGGCGTGATCGAAGACGCCAAGTTCAAGACCTACGGCTGTGGCTCCGCCATTGCCTCCAGCTCGCTGGTGACCGAATGGGTCAAGGGCAAGACGCTGGACCAGGCGATGGCGCTGAAGAACACCGAGATCGCCGAAGAACTGGCGCTGCCGCCGGTCAAGATCCACTGCTCGATCCTGGCCGAAGACGCGATCAAGGCGGCCGTCGCCGACTACAAGCAAAAGCACGCTAAATGATTCCGGGCGGCCGTGGCCGCCCTCCTAATCCTGAAGGCAAACGCACTATGGCTATCACGCTTTCCGAAAACGCCGCCCGTCACGTCAGCAACTTCATCGCCAAGCGCGGCAAGGGGCTGGGCGTCCGCCTCGGCGTCAAGACTTCCGGCTGTTCCGGCATGGCCTACAAGCTGGAATTCGTCGATGTCGCCAGCGATGACGACATCGCGTTCGAGAGCTTCGGCGTCAAGGTGTTCACCGACGCCAAGAGCCTCGCCTACCTTGACGGCACCGAGCTGGACTACACCAAGGAAGGCCTCAACGAAGGCTTCAAGTTCAACAACCCGAACGTGAAAAACGAGTGCGGTTGTGGCGAGAGCTTCAACGTCTGATCCCCTTGCCGCGCCGACGGCCCCTGTCTGACAGGGGCCGCTGTCGCGTCCCGGCCCCGCCCGGGTGTTGCCCGCAGAAAGCCTCCATGACCGCCGACCTGTTCTCCGACTTCCAGCAGGACCACTTTGCCCTGTTCGGCCTGCCGCGCCGCTTCGCGCTGGACGGCGCCGAGCTGGACACGCTGTGGCGCACCGCCGCCGCGCAGGTGCATCCGGACCGCTTCGCCAGCGCCGGCGACACCGAAAAGCGCGTCGCGCTGATGGCCGCCACCCGCGTCAACGAAGCCTACCAGACGCTGAAATCGCCGCTGGCGCGTGCGCGCTACCTGCTGCGGCTGGCCGGTATCGACACCGCCGAGGAAACCAACACCAGCATGCCGCCGGCCTTCCTGATGGCGCAGATGGAGTGGCGCGAGGCGATCGAGGACGCCCGCCACGGCCATGACGTCGACGCGCTGGAGCGCCTGTCGCGCCAGCTGCGCCAGGACGTGCGCGCGATGGAAGACGAACTGGGCGCCGCGCTGGACGAACGGCACGACCACGCCGGCGCCGCGCTCCTGGTGCGCAAGCTGCGCTTTCTGGAAAAGCTGGATCAGGAAATCGGCGACGCCATCGAGGCGTTGCTGTTTTGAGCATACCCAAGGTTGGCCGCAATACCGCGGCCAGCCCGGATCATTGAATAAAGAGTAGCTAGCAGCCATGGCCCTACTGCAAATCGCCGAACCCGGCTTGTCCGCCGCCCCGCACCAGCACCGTCTGGCGGTCGGGATCGACCTTGGCACCACCAACTCGCTGGTCGCCACCGTGAAAAGCGGTGCCGCCACCGTGCTGCCGGACGAGCACGGCCGCAGCCTGCTGCCGTCGGTGGTGCGCTACCGCGACGACGGCCGCACCATCGTCGGTTTCGACGCGCAGGCGGAACAGAGCCGCGACCCGAACAACACCATCGTGTCGGTGAAGCGCTTCATGGGCCGCGGTCTCGCCGACATCCAGGACGTTGGCCGCAGCCCCTACCGCTTCGTCGACGCGCCGGGCATGGTGCAGCTGGTGACCCGCGCCGGCCACAAGAGCCCGGTGGAGGTGTCCGCCGACATCCTGCGCAGCCTGCGCGAACGCGCCGAGGCCAGCCTCGGCGGCGAGCTGATCGGCGCGGTGATCACCGTGCCGGCCTACTTCGACGACGCACAGCGCCAGGCGACCAAGGACGCCGCCAAGCTTGCCGGCCTCAACGTGCTGCGCCTCCTGAACGAGCCAACCGCCGCCGCCATCGCCTACGGGCTGGATAACGGCGCCGAGGGCACCTACGTGGTGTACGACCTCGGCGGCGGCACCTTCGACGTGTCGGTGCTGGCGCTGACCCGCGGCGTGTTCGAGGTGCTGGCCACCAGCGGCGACTCCTCGCTGGGCGGCGACGACTTCGACCACCGCATCTACTGCTGGATCCTGGAACAGGCCGGCCTGCACGGCCTGTCCGCGCACGACACCCGCCTGCTGCTGACCCGCGCCCGCGAGGCGAAGGAAGCGCTGACCGAGCACGCCGACACCCGCATCACCGCCGTGCTGTCCGACGGCCAGACCATCGACCTGCAACTGTCGCAGGCCACCTTCCACGCCATCAGCAAGACGCTGATCGACAAGACGCTGCTGCCGGTACGCAAGGCGCTGCGCGACGCCAAGATCGGCGCCGAGGACGTCAAGGGTGTGGTGATGGTCGGCGGCGCCACGCGCATGCCGCAGGTACAGAAGGCGGTCGGCGATTTCTTCGGCACCCCGCCGCTGACCAACCTCGACCCTGACAAGGTGGTGGCGCTGGGCGCCGCCATCCAGGCTAACGTGCTGGCCGGCAACAAGGGCGACGACGAGTGGCTGCTGCTGGACGTGATCCCGCTGTCGCTGGGGCTGGAAACCATGGGCGGCCTCACCGAGAAGATCATCCCGCGCAACAGCACCATCCCGATCGCGCGGGCGCAGGAATTCACCACCTTCAAGGACGGCCAGACCGCCCTCTCCGTGCACATCCTGCAGGGCGAGCGCGAACTGGTGTCCGATTGCCGCAGCCTGGCCAAGTTCGTGCTGCGCGGCATCCCGCCGATGGTGGCCGGCGCCGCGCGCATCCGCGTCACCTTCCAGGTCGACGCCGACGGCCTGCTGGCGGTGACCGCGCGCGAGATCATCTCCGGCGTCGAGGCCAGCATCGAGGTGAAACCGTCCTACGGCCTGTCCGATGACGAGATCACGCGCATGCTGAGCGACTCGATCGCCCACGTCGCCGACGACATCAACGCGCGCAAGCTGCGCGAGGCGATGGTCGACGCCGACAGCCTGCTGGACGCGCTGGACGTCGCGCTGGCCAGCGACGCCGACCTGCTCGACGAGGCCGAACGCGCTGCGCTGGACGAGGCGATGCAGGCGCTGCGCGACGCCATGGCCGCAGAGAGTACCAAGGACATCAACGCCTGCTCGCACAAGCTCAACCAGGCCAGTGAACCGTTTGCCGCGCGCCGCATGGACCGCAACATCCAGCGCGCGCTGACCGGCAAGAACATCGAAACCCTGTAAGCGTTGTGGCCAACGTTGGCCGCAACGCAGAACGACACCTGAAGGATTGACCATGCCGCGTATCATTGTGCTGCCACACGCCGACCTGTGCCCCGAGGGCGCCGTACTCGACGATGTCGCCACCGGCACCACCGTGTGCGAAGCCCTGCTCGCCCACGACATCGAGATCGAACACGCCTGCGAGATGTCCTGCGCCTGCACCACCTGCCACGTCATCGTGCGCGAAGGCTTCAACTCGCTGCCGCCGTCCGACGACCTGGAAGACGACATGCTGGACAAGGCCTGGGGGCTGGAAGCGCAGTCGCGGCTGTCCTGTCAGGCCATCGTCACCAGCGAAGACCTGGTGGTGGAGATCCCGCGCTACACCATCAACCACGCCCGCGAACACCACTGAGCCACGCCGCATCCAAGGAGACGTGCCATGAAATGGACCGACATCAACGATATCGCCATCGAACTGTACGAGGCGCATCCGGACATCGACCCGACCACCATCCGCTTTACCGACCTGCACAACTGGGTGGTGGAGCTGCCGGGTTTTGACGACGACCACGGCCGCGGCGGCGAAAAGGTGCTGGAAGCGATCCAGCAGGCCTGGATCAACGAAGCCGACTGAACAACGTTGGCCGCAACAGCCGTCACGCCCTGCCCATTCCGGCAGGGCGTTTTGCTTGTCCTGATGCCGGTGCTGGGCTGTAATGCAGCATGACCCTCAATCCTGCACTGGAGCCATCATGCTGACCCTCGTCATCGGCAACAAGAACTTCTCCTCCTGGTCGCTGCGGCCGTGGCTGGTACTGAAACAGCTGGGCGAGCCGTTCGCCGAGAAACACATCCACCTCTACCACCCGGACAGCAAGCAGCAGCTGCTGGCGGCCAACCCCGCCGGCAAGGTGCCGGTGCTGTTCGACGGCCTGCTGCGCGTGCACGACTCGCTGGCGATCTGCGAATACCTCGCCGAGCTGTTCCCGGCGGCGCGGCTGTGGCCGCAGGAGCGCGCCGACCGCGCCGAGGCGCGCGCCATCAGCGCCGAGATGCACGCCGGCTTCACCGCGCTGCGCAGCGAGATGCCGATGAACGCCTGCCTGCGCACCCAGCTGCAGCCGTCCGCCGACTGCGCCGCCGACATCGCGCGCATTACCGCCATCTGGCGCCAGCTGCGCCAGCGTTTCGTCGCCGACGGCGACTTCCTGTTCGGCCACTTCGGCATCGCCGACGCCATGTTCGCGCCGGTGGTGCTGCGCTTTGTCAGCTACGGCGTGGCGCTGGACCCGGTGTCGCAAGCCTACGCCGACAGCCTGCTGTCGCTGCCGGCGATGCAGCAATGGCTGGATGACGCGGAACTGGAGCAGGCCGCCACCGACGCCTGAGCATGCCATCGCCGGAAAATAGCCCGCGATGGCTGTTTTCTGGCATATCCGCGGGCCGCAGGCGGCATTGCCGATGGAGAAAATGGCGGCAAGTCATTAGAATGGCGGGTTTTTCATTTCGATCGGGCACAGACAACATGACGACTCCGTTCATCATCGGCGTCGCTGGCGGCAGCGGCAGCGGCAAAACCACGGTGACCCGCAAGGTGCTGGAAACCATAGGCGCGGAGATGGCGGCGGTGATCGTGCAGGATGACTACTACCGCGACCAGAGCCACCTCAGCTTCGAGCAGCGCCTCGCCACCAACTACGACCATCCACACGCCTTCGACTGGCCGCTGTTGATCGAGCACATCGACGAGCTGCGCTGCGGCCGCGCCATCGAGATGCCCAGCTACGACTTCACCAGGCACACCCGCGCCAGCCGCACCGTGACCATCCAGCCGGCGCCGGTGATCGTGATCGAGGGCCTGTTCCCGCTGTACGACGCCGCGCTGCGCGAGATGATGTCGCTGAAGATCTTCGTCGACACCGACGCCGACGTGCGTTTCATCCGCCGCCTGAAGCGCGACATCGCCGAACGCGGCCGCACCACCGACAGCGTGATCGAGCAGTACCTGGCCACGGTGCGCCCGATGCACAACCAGTTCATCGAGCCGACCAAGCGCTTTGCCGACGTGATCCTGCCGCACGGCGCCAACGATCCGGCGGTGGACATCATCACCACCAAGGTGGCCAGCCTGATCGCCTGACGCACCACCACACACGCGACAAGGGCGTGTCTCCGTCACGGAGGCACGCCCTTTTTTGCGGCCAACCTTGCGCCGTGGCGCTTACGGCAGCGCCAGCAGCGACAGCACGCGGTAGCGGCTGACGCCCAGCAGCGCCGGCACCACCTCGTACAGCCCCGACTCGCTGTCCGGTGTGTTGAAGCGGGCGTTGAAATCGTTGACGAAGCCGTCGGCCCACAGCTGCTCGCTCATCTGCGACAGCTGCGCGATGGCGTGGCGCACCTCGGCCATCGCGCGGCTGATGGCGGCGCGCGACAGCTGCAGCTGGTCCAGCGCGCGCAGCACCTTCTGCAGCGTCTGGCGGGTGCCGGCGTGGTCCGCGCTTTGCCACTGCTGCGGCTGCAGCGCCTGCTCGGTCGGCTGCAGTTTCAGGTGCTGCGGCTGGCCGGCCGGGAAGCGGATGCCGCCGCCGCGCAGGCTGAAGCGTTCGCGCACGCCCTGCCATGCCTCTTCCGCCACCGAAAACTGCAATTGTCCCTGCTCGTCCAGCTGCGGCTGGATGCCGGACGGCGCCAGCGCGCGGCCGAGCGCGGCCAGCAGCGCCGACTCGCTCAGCGGCTCGCCGACCTGGACCGCCGCCGGGCCGCTGCCCGGCTCGCCGGTGAAGAACACCAGCGTTTCCGCCGCGCCCTGGGTCAGGTTGGCGACCTCCAGGCCGCGCACGGTGAAGGTCTGCCGCGCGTCGGCGGCGAGGCGGAACTGCAGGCGGCTGTCTAGGCTGCCGCCGCTGGCCACGCCACGCTGCGACCACTGCTGCGCCACCTGCTCGATGCCGCGCGCCAGCCGCGCGCTGTCCACCCGCCGTTGCGTCAGCTGGCCGCTGAGTTCGCCCTTGAGCGCCTCCAGCTGGCCGGCGAGGCCGTCGACAAAGCCGAGCGCGCGCTGCGCCGCGGTCAGCTGCTGGTTGAGCTGGCTGCTGTAGCGCCAGTTGTCGCCGCCGTGGCGGCGTGGCGCCGGCGACGCCGCGCTGCTGGTGGTGGCGGCCGGTTCGGTCGTGACATTGCCGGCCGGCGCCGGACTGCCGGCAGCGGTGCGCGCCAGCGGCTGGCGCGGGCTGTCCAGATGAAGCGAGGAGCGGGTCATGATGCGGCCAACCTTACAGCACGTCGAACAGCGTCAGGCTGCTGACGCGGCCGTAGGCCTTCTGGCTGGACTGCAGCGCCAGCATGTAGCTGTTCATGTTGATATTGGCCTGCGCGTAATCCAGGCTTTCCAGCTGGGTGATGCTCTGCTGGTTGGAGAGACTGACGTTGCCGTGGTTGTCGGCCATCATCTGCAAGGTGTTCTGGCTGCTGCCCAGCTGCGAGATCTTGCTGGTATTGCGGTTGTGCGCCACGTCCAGCGCCTGCAGCGTGGCGCGCAGCTGGCTGCCGGTGGCCGGATCCTGCGGGTTCAGCGCCGGGTCCTGCAGCACGGCGATGGTCGCGTCCAGGCTGTTGAGGAAATCCGGCAGGTGTTCCAGCGTCACGTTGGCCGCCTGGGTCACGCCGTGGCCGACCATCACCTGCTGCGGCTGGCTGTTGCCGGTGAAGCTGTAGCGGCTGCCGGCCGGCTGCGCCGCATCGAGGCTCAGCGCCGGCTGCGCGATGGCGGTGCCGGAGAACAGGTGACGCCCCTCCTGGTCCTTGGTGTTGGCGGCGTAGAACAGGCTGTCGCGCAGGCTCTGCAGCGGCCCGGCCATGTCGCGCAGATCCTGCGCGGTGTAGCTGCCCTCCAGTGCCATCAGCAGCAGGTCGCGCACGTCGAGCATGTCGCGCCCCATGCCGGCCAGGTAGGACTCGTTCACCGACAGCTTGCTGCGCACGCTGGCGATGTTGTCGCGGTACTGGCCCAGCGCCGCCTCCTCGCGCCCCAGGCGCAGCAGGCGCACGCTGGCGATCGGGTCGTCGGACGGCAGCAGCAGGCGCTTGCCGGACGACATCTGCTGCAGCAGCTCGGCGGTCTTGGCGCTGGTCTGGTCCAGCGCCAGGCTCATGGTGGTGTGGTACTGGGTACTGGCGATGCGCATCGGCGGCTCCTTACAACATGGCCAGCGTGCTGTCGAACAGCTCGTTGGCGACGGCGATCACCTTCATGTTCGCCTGGTACATTTTCTGGAATTCGATCAGGTTGACCGCTTCTTCGTCGTTGTTGACGCTGCTGGTCGACTTCCAGCTGCTCTCCGCCTCCGCGCGCACCACCTCGGCGGTGCTCAGCGCCGCCTTGTTCTGCTGGCTGTCGATGGCGAGGCGGCCGGTGAGCTGCGAGTAGGCGTCGCTCAGAGTCACGCTGCCAAGGCCGGGGATCACCACCTGCTGATCCTTCACCGCGATCAGCGCCAGCAGGTTCTGGCTGTCGCCGGCGGCAGTGGCGTCGCCGGAGAAACCCAGCTGCGACGACTGGATCGCGGCCAGCTGCAGCATGCCGTCGGCGCTGGCGGCGTCGAACACGAACAGCGGCGCGCCGGGGTTGCCGGCCATGTCGAAACCGGCGGCCAGCTGGCCGTTGACGCGATCGGCCAGCTCCTGCGCCAGCGTGCTTACCGCCGCCACCATCGGGCGCAGCACCGCGCGTTCGTAGTGGTTGAGGCCGCCGAGCTGGCCGCCGACATTGTCGTTGGCCAGCACGAAGGTTTCCTGCGCGAAGGCCAGCGTCACCCGCTGCGAGCCGTCGGGCTGCGTGCTGCTGCCGAGGGTGGCGGCGGTGTCGCCCATCACCAGCGGCTGGCCGCTGCGCAGGGTCAGGCTCTTGCTGCCATCCGGCTGCGACATCACCCGCACGTCGACCAGCGCCGCCAGCTGGTCGATCTGGCGGTCGCGCTCGTCGAGCAGGCCGGAGGTGTTCACCTCCGACGACTGTACCGCGGCGATCTTGGCGTTGAGGGCCGCGATATTGCCGGACAGGCTGTTGATCTGGGTCAGCGTGGCGGCCCGCTGTTCGTTGACCGACGCCTGCTGCGTGGCGTAGACGCGGTTGAGGTGGTTGACGCGCTGCGCCAGCGCGCCGGCTTCGCTGATCACCTGGTCGCGCAGCGGGCTGGAGCCGACATCGGCGCTGACCGCGTTCAGCGCGGCGTAGAATTTGTCGAGGCCGACCGACAGGCTGCTGCCGCTGTTGCCCATCACCTGTTCCAGCTGGGTGTAGTAGGGGCGCGCCGCACTCAGCTCGCCGCGGCTGGCCGCCGCCTGCCACAGCTGCAGGTTCTTGTAGTCGTCGCTGAAGCGGCGGATGGCGGCAACGTCGACGCCGGAGCCGGCGCTGTGCGGATCGCCGGCGTTGGGCACCAGCGTGGCCAGCACCACGCCCTGGCGCGAGTAGCCGGGGGTCATCACGTTGGCGATGTTCTGGCTGACGGTATTGAGCGCGGCCTGGGCGGCGGCGGTACCGGACAGCGCGTTGTGCACCATGCGCATAGCGTAACCTTACTGACGGAATGGGAGATTCACCGGCATCGCGAAGGCAGCGAGTTCGCTGCCGCTACCGGCCTGTACCGGGGAATAAGCGACCGCCGCCGGCGATTCCTTAAGTGGCGGCGCCGCATTTTGCGGCAGCAGCTGCGCGATCAGCACCTCGCTGATGCCGAAGCGGCGCTCGCGCGCCAGCTGCTCGGCGATCGCCATGTCGGCAAAATCGAGCATGTCGCTGTTGATGCTGTCGGCAAAGATGCTGTCTTCTCCGGCCATGCTGCGCGTCGCCTTGCGCATCTGCGCCAGCATCTCCTTGATGAACAGCGCCTCGAAGCCTTCCGCCGCGCGCTCGATCTGCTGCCGCTGCGCCGGCGCGATCGCCGGTGTGCCGTCGGCGTTTGCGGCCAACCTTGCGCCGCCGTCCGGGGAAAAAACCGTTTCCATCAGATCACCACCAGTTCGCCGTCGATGGCGCCGGCCTGATCCAGCGCCTGCAGGATGGCCATGATGTCGTCCGGGGTGGCGCCGGTGCTGTTGACGGTGTCGATGATGCTCTGCAGCCGCGCGCCGGCCGGCCACTGGAACATGCGGCCCTCGCCCTGCTCCACCCGCAGCTGCGACTCCGGCACCGTGGTGGTGGTGCCGTTGCTGAAGGCGCCGGGCTGGCTGACCTGCTGCCGCTCGGAAATCACCACCTTCAGGCTGCCGTGCGACACTGCGGCCGGACGTACCGTCACCCCCTGGCTGACCACCACGGTGCCGGTGCGCGAATTGAACACCACCTTGGGCAGTTCGCCGCCGACGTTGACGTTCAGCGCCTGCAGCCTTGCGACGAAGGCGACGCGCGCGGTCGGGTCCGTCGGGGCCTGCACCTCGATGGCGGTGGCGTTGCGGGTGCTGGCGATGCGGCCGTAGCGCTGGTTGATGGCGTTGACCACGTTGGTCGCGGTCTCGAAATTGGGTTTCTTCAGGCTGAGATGCACGCTCGGGCCGCTGTCGAAATCGCTGGCGATCTCGCGCTCCACCGAGGCACCGTTGGGAATGCGGCCGGAGGTCGGCGTGTTGACGGTGATGCTGGAGCCGCTCTTGCCCTGCGCCGACAGCCCGGCGATCACCACATTGCCCTGCGCCAGCGCGTAGATCTCGCCGTCGGCGGCGCGCAGCTGCGTCAGCAGCAGGGTGCCGCCGCGCAGGCTCTTGGCGTCGCCCAGCGACGACACCGTGACGTCGATGGTCTGGCCGCGGCGGTAGCCCGGCGGCAGCACCGCGCTGACCGTCACCGCCGCCACGTTCTTCACCTTGGGATCGGCCTGCTCGCCCTGCTGCAGGCCCAGCTGTTTCAGCAGGTTGGCCACCGCCTGGCCGGTGAACTTGACCTGCGAATTGTCGCCGCTGCCGTCGAGGCCGACCACGATGCCGTAGCCGACCAGCTGGTTGTCGCGGATGCCCTCGACATGCACCAGGTTGCGCAAGGGCTGCGCCTGCGCCGGGAGGAGGCTGCCGCACAGCAGCAGCGCGAACAGCAGGGTAAGGAATTTCGGCATGATGTCTCTTAGAACGGCATCCACGGACTGGTAAAGAAGCGCGTCAGCCAGCCGGGGGCGTTGGCGTCGCTGAGCGCGCCGCGGCCGGAATAGGCGATGCGGGCATTGGCGATGCGCAGCGAGGACACGCGGTTGCGCGCGTCGATGTCGTCGCTGCGCACGTAGCCGGCCAGGCGCAGGAATTCCTCGCCCTGGTTCAGCGTCAGCTGCTTCTCGCCCTTGATCAGCAGCAGGCCGTTGGGCAGCACCTGCTGCACGATCACGGTCAGCGCGCCGGACAGGCTGTTCTGCTGCGATGAGCTGGCGTTGCCGTCAAACTCGCGGCCGGCGGAGATGCCGACCTGGGTATCGAACTCGCGGGTGCCGATGATGGACGGGGTGATGCTGACGCCGGACTGCTTGTCGAAGCTGGTGCCGGCGCTCTTGCTGGCCTGGGTGGTTTCTTCCAGCAGCACCGTCAGCACGTCGCCGCTGCGAAAGGCGCGCCGGTCGGACAGCAGCGACCAGCCGGCGGCCGGGTTGAACACGCCGCCGGCTACACCCCGCGCCGCCACCTCTTCCACCGGTGGCGGCGGCAGCTCCTCGCTGTCGCGCGCCAGCGGCAGCTGCGCGCAGGCCGACAGCAGCAGCAACAGCGGCAGCAGCGCCTTCATCGCACCGCCTGCGCCAGGTTCTGCATCATGTTGTCGGCGGCGGACAGCACCTTGGTGTTCATCTCGTAGGTACGCTGCGCGGCGATCATGTCCACCATTTCCTCCACCACCTGCACGTTGGAGCCTTCCAGCGCGCGCTGGCGCAGCTTGCCCAGCGCGTCGCTGCCGGGGTTGCCGACCACGGCCTCGCCGCTGGCGGTGGTCTGCTGGAACAGGTTGTCGCCCAGCGCCAAGAGGCCGGTGGGGTTGACGAAGTTGGCCAGCGTCAGCTGCCCGACCTCGGTGGTGGCGGTGCCGCCGGACAGCGTCACCGACACCATGCCGCTGTCGCTGATGTTGACCGCGGTGGTGTCCGCCGGCAGCGTGATCGCCGGCAGCAGCGGCAGGCCCTGCGCGTTGACCAGGCGGCCCTCGGCGTTGACCTGCAGCTGGCCGGCGCGGGTGTAGCCGGTTTCGCCGTTGGCCATCTGCACCTGCAGAAAGCCCTGGCCGACGATGGCCACGTCCAGCGCCTGGCCGGTGGTGTTGATGCTGCCGGTGGTGAAGATCTTCTGGGTGCCGACCAGGCGGGTGCCGTTGCCCAGCTGCACGCCGGACGGCGACAGGTTGTTGTCGTCCACCTGCGCGCCGGGCTGGCGTTCCACCTGGTAGAACAGGTCTTCGAACACCATGCGGTCGCGCTTGAAGCCGACGGTGTTGGCGTTGGCGAGGTTGTTGGCGATGGCGCCCAGGCGCGCGTCCTGCGCCTGGATGCCGGTCTTGCTGATCCACAGTGCTGGATTCATGGTGGTTTCTCCTGTCAGCCGCGCACCAGGCGGTTGCCGGCCTCGACCATGTCATTGGCGGCATTGAACATCTTCAACTGCATCTCGAAGCTGCGGTTCAGCGTCATCGAGGCGATCATCTCTTCCACGGCCGATACGTTGCTGCGCTCCAGATGGCCGCCCTGCACCCGTACCGTGTCGTCTGCGGCCAACGTTGGCTCCAGCCGGCTGACGATCAGGCCGTCGCTGGTCTTGCTCAGTTCTTCCGGCGCCGGTTTCACCAGCTTGAGGCGGCCGACCGCCTGCATCGCCTCCGAGCCCGGCGGCAGTACCGACACCGTGCCGTCGGCGGCAACCTGCACCTGGCGGTGTTCCGGCAGCACGATGGCGCCGCCGTCGCCCAGTACCTGGCGGCCGCCCAGCATCAGCGAGCCGTCGGCGGCGACGTCGAACTGGCCGCCGCGGGTGTAGGCCTCGCCGCCGGCGGTGGCGACGGTGAAGAAGCCCTCGCCCCGGATCGCCACGTCCAGCTCGCGCCCGGTCTGCGCGATCACGCCCTGCTTCACCGACACCGCGCTGGGCTGCAGTACCGTCATGTGGCGCGCGTCGTAGCCGTAGCCGGGCACCGCCTGGCTGCTGGCGACCTCGATGTCGGCGCGAAAGCCGGGGGTGTCGGCGTTGGCCAGGTTGTTGGCGCGCACCTGCTGCGCCTTGAGGGTGCGGTTGGCACCGCTCATGATGGTGTAGATCAGCGCATCCATGCTCAGACGGCCTGCATCAGGGCCTGGATCACCTGGTTCTCGGTGGAGATCACCTTGGTGTTGGCCTGGTAGTTGCGCTGCGCGGTCATCAGGTTGACCAGCTCGGCGGTGAGGTCGACGTTGGACTGCTCCAGCGCGTTGACCGCCAGCGTGCCGACGTTACCGCTGCCCGGCGCCGACAGCAGCGCGGTGCCGGAGGCGCCGGATTCGGTCCAGCTGGTATCGGATACCGCCACCAGGCCGTTCTCGTTGGGGAAGGTCGCCAGCGCGATGGTGCCGACGGCGCGTTTCTCGCCGTTGCTGTAGGTGGCGGTGACGGTGCCGTCCTCTTCCAGCCGCAGGCCGGTACGGGTGCCGGCGGCGTAGCCGTCGCTGCTGTTCACCGCCGAGGTGGTCTCGCCGGCAAACTGCGAGGTGCCGCTGTAGTCGACGTTGACGCTCAGCGCCGCGGCGCCGGCCGGAGTGCCCAGCGGCAGCGCCACCGGGGCCGCCGGGGCGGTCAGCTGGCCGTCGGTGCCGAAGGTCATCACCGCGGTGGTCGGCAGCAGCGCGCCGTTCATCGCGTAGTGCACGGTCACCTCGTTGGCGTTGGTCTTCACGAAGTACTGCGTGACGCTGTGCTTCTGACCCAGCGAATCGAACACCGTCGACACGCTGGAGCCGTTGAAGGTGGCCGGATTGTCCTTGTCGAACGCCACCGCCGGCGCCACCCAGCCGGAGGACAGGTTGCCGCTGTACTCCAGCGTGCTGCTGGCCTTGGCCGCGACCTGCCCGGTCGGCACCTGGATGTCGCCCAGCGCGCCCAGCGTCCCCGCCGGCGCGCCCTCTACCGCGGCATAGCCCTGCACCTTGCGGCCGAAGGCGTCGACCAGCACGCCGTCCTTGTCGGTATTGAAGATGCCGACGCGGGTGTAGGCGACGCTGCCGTTGTTGTCCTTGGTGACGAAGAAGCCGCCGCCCTGGATCGCCGCGTCCAGCGCGCGGCCGGTGGCGACCACGCTGCCGCCGCGGCCGATGTTCTGGGTGGTGGAGCCGACCTCGACACCGGTGGCCTGGCTGCCGGCGTACATGGAGGCGAAGTTGTCGCGGCTGGACTTGAAGCCGTAGGTACCGGAGTTGGCGATGTTGTTGCTGATGTTGCCAAGCTGGCTATTGACGGCGTTGATGCCGGAAAGCGCGATTTCGAAACTCATGCTGAGTTAGCTCCTGGTAGACGAGGTGCTGCTGGCAGCCCCCAACAGTCGGGTGATCGACGACGCCGGGTACTCACCCAGCCCGGCAAGGGAAAGAATCGGTTCGCCGCCCTGCACCGGCAGCCGCACCGCCTGCACCTCGGCGGCGAACTCCAGCCGCGCGCCGGACTTGGCGGCGGTGATCACCTGCGCCTGGTACTGGCCGGCCGGCAGGCCGTGGGCGGCCGGGTCCAGCGTGAAGGAAAATTCGCCGGCGGCCTGGCGCCCCAGCGTGATCAGCTTGCTGCTGCCGTCGGCGCCGGTGAGCTGCAGCTGCACTTCGTCGCTGCCGTCCAGCGTGATGCGCCCGCCGACCGGCTTGCCGTCCAGCAGCAGCCGGTCGCTCTGCACCAGCACCTGCTTGCCGACCTGCTCGCCCAGCGCCAGGCCCTGCAGCTCGCGCATCATCAGCGCATTGCTTTTCAGCTCCGACAGCATGCCCAGCGTGCTCTGCATCTGGTTCATCTGCACCAGCTGGCCGACGAACTGCGCCGGGTCGGTCGGCTCCAGCGGGTTCTGGTTCTTGATCTGCGCCATCAGCAGCGTCATGAACATGTCGCTGTCGGCCCCCAGCTGCTGGCCGGCCACCGCGGTGGCCTGCGTGCTGCTGCCGTTCTGGCTGCGCTGGTTGAGCGCGCTTGCGTCGATGGCCATCAGCCTTCTCCCAGTTTCAGCAGGTCCTGCTGCATCACCTTCACCCGCGCCATCACCTCGACGTTGGTCTGGAACGCGCGCGAGGCGGCCATCATGTCGGTCATCTCCTCCACCGCGTTGACGTTGCCGAAGTAGACGTTGCCGTCCTGGTCGGCCAGCGGGTTGGACGGATCGTTCACCTTGCGCACCGGCTTGTCGCTTTTCACCACGTCCAGCACGCGCACGCCGACGCCCTGCCACTCGCCGCTGCCCTGCATCTGGCTCGCGAACACCGGCTTGCGGCCGCGAAAGGCAGCGGCCTCGGAGCCGGCGGCGGAATCGGCGTTGGCCAGGTTGCTGGCCACGGTATTGAGGCGCACCGTCTGCGCGGTCATCGCCGAGCCGGCGATGCGGGAAATATCTCGGAAGGACATGGTTTATTGCCCGGCAATCGCTTTTGCCAGCCCCTTGTATTTCATGTTGAGAAAAGTCAGGCTGACCTGGAAATCGGCGACGTTCTGCGCGAACTCGGCCTGCTCCACGCCCAGCTCCACGGTATTGCCGTCCCGCGACGGATGATTGGGCGTGCGGTAGGCCAGCTCGCCGCCGTCGGTCTGCAGCAGCAGGCCGCCGGCGGTATCGGACTCGGCAAGGGCGCTGCGGAAATCGAAATCCCGCGCCTGGTAGCCGGGGGTGCTTTCGTTGGCGATATTGGATGCCAGCACCTTGGTACGCTCGGCACGCAGTTTCAGCGCCTCCGGATGCACGCTCAGCGCCTGACTCAGACTGAAGCCCATTGCCACACCTCTTGCGGTTCTCTTAAGATGGATATGGTGGCAATGATTGACAATCTGGCCACCAGTTATAAGGCGATACTAATTAATCGTCCTACCGCAAGTACACGTAATAATTACCAAGACCGAGCCAATGGCAATATTCACGAACCGCCCGCCGGCCGCGCTGCGACGCACGGCGGGCCTGCTGCTGGCCAGCGCCGGCAGCCTGCTGTCGCCGGCCGCGCTGGCCGCCACCCCGGCCGAACTGGCGCAGCAGAGCGCGCAGCAATGGCTGCTGCAACAGGCGGCCGCCAGCGGCCTGCGCGCACCGCAAGTCCGGCTGCAGGCGCTGCCCGCCCGCCAGCCGCCGGGCAGCTGCCTCGGCAAGCCCGTGGCCGAAGTCGGCAGCGACAGCCAGCTCGGCCGCGTGCGGGTGCGGGTGCGCTGCCAGGGCGCGGGCGAGATCGGCTACCTGTTCCGCGCCGAAGTCAGCGGCCTGGCGCTGGCCGCGGCCAGGGACATCGACCCCGGCCAGACGCTGGGCGCGGACGACGTCAGCGAACAGCGCGTGCTGCTGCGCAGCCCGCAGCCGCTGCTGGCGCCGGACGTGGCGCTGGACGGCCTGCGCAGCAAGACGCAGATCCGCCAGGGCACGCCGCTGCGCGGCCTGCTGCTGGAAACGGCACCGCTGGTGAAACGCGGCATGGCGGTGGCGATCGTCGCCGAGCAGGAAGGCATCCGCGTCGAGGTGGCGGGCACGGCGCTGGAAACCGCCGGCAAGGACGAGTGGGTACGGGTGAAGAACGGCAACAGCGGCAAGGTCATCCGCGCCCGCGTCATCGACAGCGGCGTGGTCAGACCGGAGATCGGCCAGTAAGGATCCAGGTGCGGGCCGGGCTCAGCCCGGGCCGCGCAGGCGGCTGACGGTCTGCTGCAGCTTGCTGGCGTAGGCGGGATCGGTGGCGTAGCCGCCGCGAGCCAGCACCGCGGCAAAGGCGGCGGCGTCGCTGCCCACGCCCTGCACCGCCTTGAAGCGCGGCGACGACGACAGCAGGCTGACGTAGTCGGCAAAGGCGCCGTCGTAGTCGGCGTAGGCGCGGAACGGCGCCACCTGCTTCACGTCCACCCCGTCCTGGTGTTCGGTGGTCAGCGCGGCGATGCGCTCGCCGCGCCAGCCCTGCCCGGCCTTGATGCCGAACAGGTTGTGGCTGCTGGAGCCGTCGGCACGGCGCAGCGGCGCCTGTCCCCAGCCGGATTCCAGTGCCGCGTGCGCGGCGATGATGTCGGGCGACACCCCCAGCGCGCGCGCCGCCTTCTGCGCGTGCGGCAGGATGTCGCCGAGAAACGCCTGCTGCTGCGCGTCGAGATGGCTGCCGTCCAGCGGCGCCGCGGCCGCCTGTGCCCGCTGCCGCAGCAGCAGCCCTTGCGGGGTCAGCGCCTCGTCGCCGGCCGGGAAGCCCCGGTCGATCAGCGCGGTGATTTCCTGGCGCGTGTCGCGGAACACGGCGGCGAACTGGCCACCGTCCGCCGCCGGCGCGATGCCGCCGCTGGCTGGCGGGGTGATGGTCGGGATGTTGATGCGGAAATCAGGGTGCAGCATAGGTATCGCTTTCGCCGAACAGCACGCGCTGGTAGCACTCGTGCTGGTTGAGCAGCAGCTGGCCGTTGCGCTCGTTGAGCCGCTTGCAGTCGGCCGCCAGTTCCTGCAGCGCCTGCCACTGCTGCTGGCAGCGCAGGCGTGCCGGCTCCGGCAGCAGCGCGAACAGCGCCGTCAGCGACGGCTTGCGGCCAACGTTGCCGGCCAGCAGCTGCCGCGCCAGCTGTTCGCGGCGCAGGCGGCGCTGCTGCAACTGCGCCACCAGCTGGCCGATGCGGTCGGCGTGCCAGGACAGTGCCGCCGCGTCGTGCGCCAGCGCGGCGGAAAACTGCTGCTCCAGCGCCAGCTGCAGCTGCCGGTAATCGGCCTGGTCGCTGTGGATGTCCTGCAGCAACTGCCGCCACTGCGCCTTCGCCGTCATGCTCAGCCCCGGTGGTAGGCGGCGATGATGGCCGCCAGCTTGTCCGCGTCGAAGCCGATTTCACCGCGTGCCAGCGCGGCGCGCACCGCGGCCACCTTGTCGAGGTCGACCTCGGGCTGCGCCTGCAGCACGCCGGCGGCCTGGCTCAGTGGCTGGGCAGCCGGCAGCGGCGCGACAGACGCCTTGCCGCTGGCGGCCGGCGCCTGGCTGCGGTCGGACTGGATCGCGTTGTCACGCAGTTCGGGACGGAGTGGGGTAATGCGCATGGCGGCCTCGGACAGGAATAAGACGGTTATCCAGTAAAGGACGACCGTCGCGGCGGAAAACTTAAATCGGCGCGGGCGCCGGCTCAGAAGTTCTCCGGCAGCATCTTCAGCAGCACGATGCGGCGGTTTTCCATGGTGATGTAGCGGCCGAACACCAGCTCCTTCAGGATGCGCGCCACCATCTCGCGCGAGGAGCCGATCAGGTCGGCGATTTCCTGCTGGGTGAAGGTCTTTTGCAGCTGCATCACGCCGTCCTGGTGCACGGTGTAGTCGTTGAACAGCAGGCGGATGCGGCCGTAGACATCGAGCAGCGCCAGGCTCTTGGCCGACGCCGAGATGCGGCGCACCATGCCGGCCAGGCGCATCAGGATCTGGTTGCGCACCGTGTCGCTGGGCAGGCCGTCGGCGGTGCCGAAAATGCTGATCAGGTCTTGGCGGTTGAACTTGAACAGCAGGCAGTCCTCCTCCGCCATCGCGCTCCAGGCACAGGGCCCGCCGTCAAGGTAGGACACCTCGCCCATCAGCTCGCCGGGGTTGTTGAACATCAGCACGTACTTGCGGTTGGCGCTGTCCGAGACGTGCGCCTGCAGGCGGCCGCTGACGACCAGGTAGATGGCGGACACGGTCTGCCCCTCCTGGAACACGTATTCGCCCTTGCGCACGCGCAGGGAAATGGCATGGTCGATCACTCTGTCCAAAACCACGGGGGACTGGTCGGCAAAAAAATCGGTTGCGGCCAACTGCGCCTTGATGTCGTCCAGATTCATTTCTTTACTTCTTCCTACAGTGTGTGCACTACGGGTTTGCTCTATCCCGGCCGGGATCATCCGGACGGGCCGTTTTTCGTATTATCATTTGATTGTAAATATTACCAATCAACCCGTCAATTAGATACACAATGTTTACAATATCGATAAACGCCGCGATCCCGGCACGACAACGTGCTACCCGCAACGGAAAACCCCGGCACATGGCCGGGGTTTTCCGTTGCGCGACAAGGACTTGCGCCCTCAGCCGGGGTTGTTCATCTTGGCGCGCAGCATGTCCAGGTCGGGGTTGGGCGCCACGCTGATTTCGCTGCGTTTTTCGTCGGCACCGGCCGCCTGCGGCGGGCCGAACATCGCGCTTATGTTCTCCGCCTGCGTCGGCGTCAGCACCAGCAGCTCGATGCGGCGGTTGTGCGCCGCGGTCGGTTGCCGCTTGTCCAGCGGCGCGCGGTCGGCCATGCCGACCACCTGCAGCACGCTCTCCTTGCGCAGGCCGCCGTCGAGCAGGTGCAGGCGCGCGCTCATCGCGCGGTTGGCGGACAGGCTCCAGTTCGACAGCGCGGTGTTGCCGGCGCTGCGGTACTGCATGGCGTCGGTGTGGCCGATCACCAGCAGCTGGTTGTCGAGCGAGGACAGCAGCTGGCCCATCTCCAGCAGCAGGCCCTTGAAGCGGCGGTTGATGATGGCGCTGCCGCGCTCGAACATGCCCTCGCGGTCGGTGTCGTGCAGCATCACGCGCAAGCCCTGCGGCGTCACCACCAGCTGCAGGTTGCTCTCCAGCCCGGCCTGTTTCGACATCGAGCTCAGCATCTGCGCCAGCTGGTTCAGCGCCGCCGGCGACGCCAGCTTCTGGCGCACGCGGCGCCCCTCGCCATCCAGCACCGTCGGGAAGCCGGTGGTCTTCACCTGGCTGTTCGGGTTCTGTTGCGAAGAACTCATCCCCGGCACCGGCTCGCGCGGAATCAGGCTGCCCGGCGGCGTGCCCTGGTGCTCGATGCGGTAGTTGGTGCCCTCCGCGGTCGGCTTGCCGCCGCCGTCGCGCAGCAGCTGCTCCAGGTTTTCCTGTTCGCGCGCCGCCAGCACCCACAGCACCAGGAACAGGCACATCAGCGCCAGCACGAAGTCGGCGAACGCCACCTTCCAGGCGCCGCCGTGGGCGCCGTCCTCCTCGCGCCGCGACACCTTCTTGATGACCGTGCCCTCGTGCTGCTCGCGGTGTTTCAGTGCACTCATTGCGCGCTATGCCTCACACGCCTTCCAGCGCATTGATCCACGACTCCAGCTGCGAAAAGCTGGGCTTGGTATTGAGCTGCACCAGGCGGCGGCCGGCGTCGATCGCCAACAGCGGCGGCTTGCCGGCGGCGTGGGTGGTCAGCACCACCTTCACCGATTCGAAGTTGGACAGCTCCTCCTTCACCTGCTGGTGCATCACGTTGCTGATCGGGTCGAGCACGCCGTAGCAGAAGAAGATGCCGATGAAGGTACCCACCATCGCCGCCGCCACCTTCTGGCTGATCTCGCCGGCGCTGGCGCCCTCGCTGACGCTGTTCATCGCCATCACGATGCCCAGCACCGCCGCCAGGATGCCGAAGCCCGGCATGCCCTCGCCGATCTTGTGCAGCGATTTCGACGGCTGGCTCAGCTCCTCGTGGATGGCGTCGATCTCCTGGTCCAGCACGCCTTCCAGCTCGTGCGCGTTGATCTTGCCCATCGCCATCAGGCGGAAGTTGTCGACGATGAAGGCCAGCAGCTTCGGCTGCTCCAGCACCAGCGGGTAGCGGTTGAACAGCGGGCTCTGCCGCGGCGATTCCACGTGCTCGTCCAGCGCCTTCAGCCCCTGGCTCGCGGTGATCAGCAGCTCGTACATCAGCAGCAGCAGCTGGCGCTGGAACTCGGCACCGTGCTTCTTGCGCAGCACGATGCGCTTGATCTGGCCCACCATCTCCACCAGCACGTGCTTGGGGTTGCCCAGCACCAGCGCGCCCAGCGCCGCGCCGCAGATGATCAGCAGCTCCACCGGCTGCCAGATCACCGCCATCGAGCCGCCATGCAGCATGAAGCCGCCAAATACACACACCAGCACGATGCTGATGCCCACGATGAGCTGCATGTTGTTCCTTCCCTGTTAAGCAAGAGCCGGCGGCGGTCCTCAGTCGGGTGTTGCCGCCAGGCAGTTTTTCATCTTCTTCAGTGCCGCCTTGTTGATCTGGCACACCCGCGCCTCGGTCAGCTCCAGCACCAACGCGATTTCCTTCAGGCTCAGCTCGTGCTCGTAGTACAGCTGGATCACCTGCTGCTCGCGCGGCGCCAGGTGCCGCAGCGCCGATGCCAGCGCGATGCGCAGCTGCAGCTGCTGCTCCGGCGCACGCTCGTCGCCGACATCGCCGCCGTTGGCGACGATCTCGTCGAAGCTGTGCATCGCCTCGGCGTTTTCCGCCAGCAGCAGCGCCTGCACCTCGTCGAGGCTGATACCCAGCGCCGCGGCCGCCTCGCGCTCCGACGGCTCGCGCCCCAGCTGCCGCGTCAGCGCGCGCCAGCCGTCGCGCAGGCGGTGCGCGTCCTGGCGCACGCTGCGCGGCCGCCAGTCCAGGCGCCGCAATTCGTCGAGGATGGCGCCGCGGATGCGCAGCATGGCAAAACCGGTGAACTGCTCGTCCGGCTCGCCGTAGCGCCGCGCCGCCTCCAGCAGCGCCAGCAGGCCGACCTGCTCCATGTCCTCGCGCTCCAGCACCGCGCCGACCTGCGACGACAGCTGCCGTACCGCGCGCTTCACCAGCGGCGCGTGGCGGGCGATGATCGCGCCCTCGTCCAGCGCCGGGGTGTCGAACAGCGCGTAGGCGGCGTTCATCGCTTACTCGACGATCAGCTTGCTGACCAGCACGTCGCTGAACGGCTGCGGCTGCTGGTCCTTGCGGTAGGCCGCGCCGTAGTGCTGCAGCAGCAGGGCCTGGAACTGGTCCACGCTCATCGCCGCTGCCTGCGTGCGCGTCAGCTGCGACAGCGCGCGTACCGCGATGCTCTTCAGCAGCGGCAGCTGCTCCTTCACCTGCGCCTGCTGCTCGTTGTCGGTGCGGAACACCAGATCGATCGACATGTAGTGCAGCTCGTCCTGCCCCGCCTCGCGCAGCATCACGATGATCTTGTCGAGGGTGAGGTAGCGCTTGGGCGTCGCCGGCTCGGCCGCGGCCACCGGCTCGCGCAGCGGGCTGTGCAGCGCGGCGACTCCGCCCTGCTGCTGCAGCCACCAGTAGGTGCCGCCGCCGCCCAGCAACAGCGTCAGCAGCATGCTGCCCGCGAAAATCACCACCGTCTTGCTTTTCATGCTTCTGCTCCTGCCTGGTAAGGTGCCAGGCCAAATCCGTCATCTTCTGTCGCCAGCTGCAGCGCGCGCCCCGGGCTCGCCTGCTGCTCCGGCTCGCGCCGTCCCTGCTGCTGCCCGCCCTGGCCGTCGCCGGCGCCGTGGCGCACCTCCAGCTGCACCGACTGGAACTGGCGGTTGCCCAGTTCCTGGCGCAGCAGATCGCCGATGCCCTGCAGCTGGCGCGCCATGTCGCCGTTGCTGGCGGTCAGCTGCACCGTCAGGTGGCCGCCCTCGTGGCGCAGCGCGATCTCCAGCGAGCCGAACGACGGCGGGTCGAGGCGGATCAGCGCGCGGTCGATGCCGTGGCTGGACTGCACCGCCAGCCGCTGCGCCAGCAGCTGGTGCAGCGCGCCGCCCTGGGCGCTGGCGCTGCCGTCCTCGACCGGCAGCGGCGCCCACTCCGGCACCGCCGCCGCGGCCGCCGGGCGCTGGCCCAGTTCGTGCGCCGGCACCGGCAGCGCGCTCAGGCTACCGGCCAGCAAGCGCGGCTCGGCCGGCAACGGTGCGCCGGCCGTCGCGTCAGCCGTCAACGGCGCGGCCGCCTCGCTGCTGCTGCCTGCGAGCGGGCTGCTGCCCTCGCTGCTCGTACCGCCGTTGCGGCCAACGTTGGCCGCAAGCAGGCTGCCCGCCATGACCGGCAGTGCCGTTGCCGCCAAGGCCGCGGCCGGAGCCGTCGCACGCGTCGCCAGCGGAACAAGGGTGGCCGGCGCGGCCGGCTCCGTGCCCGGCGACGTCAGGCCGGCGACAGGCGCCGGCACGGCACCAGCGCCGACCGGCGTGGTCGCCGTGTCGGCGACCGGTACCGGTGCGCTCGCCGACGGCAGGGGCAGCGGGGCGAATGGCAACGCGCCAGCCAGCACCGGTGCCGCGC
The DNA here is from genome assembly GCF_014652475.1 of Vogesella alkaliphila. Lineage (GTDB taxonomy): Bacteria > Pseudomonadota > Gammaproteobacteria > Burkholderiales > Chromobacteriaceae > Vogesella > Vogesella alkaliphila. The sequence continues at coordinate 188,623 of NZ_BMYW01000002.1, forward strand.
TGCCGGCGCTCGCCGCGTCAGGCGCGGCCGTGTCGGTCGCAAGCTCGCCGTCGCTCGCCGGCAGGCCGTCCATCAGCAGTGCAAACAGCGACGGGGCGCTGCCGACGGCCGTGGCAGACGGCAAGGCCGGTGCCACGGCCGCACTGGCGGGGGCGGTGGCAGGAACGGGGGTGGCGGCAGGCGCCAAAAGGGGGCTGTTCATGGTTGTTCCGCAAATTCGCTGACGTTGGCGTAGGCAAGACTCTGCTCGCGCTGCTGCAGGCAGCGTGCCATGTCCTGTTCCGATTGCTGCAGCGCGCTGCCGATCTCGCGCAGCAGCGCCTGATAGAACTGCTGCAGCTGCGCCACCTCGTCCGGGCACAGCCGTGGCGCCTGCGGCAGCTGCGCGGCCAGCGCGCGGTCGAGGCGCTGCAACGCGTCCCAGTCGCGGCTGGCCACCGCCTGCTGCAGCTGCTGGCCGAAAACGTTCACGTCAAAGCGCGGCATGCTGTTCCTGTACTCCCATCCAGCCGCCCTTCAGCGTGTGCAGCAGCTGCACCACCTCGTCCAGCGCCGCCAGGTCCAGCTCGATGCTGGCGTGGTAGAGGCGGAACACGCAGTAGTCGTACAGCCGTGCCAGATTGGTCACCACCTCGCCGCCGTGGTCGCTGTCCAGCGCGCTGGACAGGCCGTTCAGGATGTTGATGCACTTGCTGATGCTGTCGCCCTTCTGCTCGTAGCGCCGCTCTTCCAGGTGGCCGCGCGCGCGCGCCAGCTCTTCCAGCAGGCCGTCAAACAGCACCAGCACCAGCTGCACCGGCGAGGCGGTGGCGGTTTGCGATTCCAGGTTGACAGCGTGATAGCTGCGGTAAGCGTCGTAGTCCACGATGGCGCGGTCCTTATTGGTTCTGGGCGAAGTAGTTGTTGAGGCTGTCCAGCGTGCTGCTCATCTGGCTCTGCATCGCCTGCAGGCGCGAGTACTGCCCCAGATAGCGCTGGTAGACCTGCTGGTATTCGGCTTCGAGGCGGATCTGGCGCTTGTCCAGATCGTCCTGCATGCGCGTGATGGAGTCGCGGCGCTGCGTGATCACGCCCGTGGTGGTGCTCAGCCACTGGTCGAGGTAGCCGCGCACCGACTTGATCAGGCCGTCGCCGTTGCTGTCGCTGAAGAAGCTGTCCAGCGCGGTCGGCTTGTCCTGCAGCAGCTTTGTCAGCTTGCTGCGGTCCAGCGTCAGGCTGCCGTCGCGGCTGGCGCTGACGCCCATCTCCGCCAGGCGCACGCCGCCGATGCTCTGCCGCACCATGCTGTTGAGCTGGTCGCGCAGGGTGCGCACCCCGGAATCGGTGGCGAAGATGCCGGCGGCGGTCTTGCCGTCGCCGTTGCTGGTCAGCGTGCCCAGCGACTTGAGCAGCGAGTTGTAGCTGTCAACGAAGCTTTGCAGGTTGGCCGCGGTGTCGCCGTCGTTGCGCGAAACCGTCAGCTGCAGTTGCGCGTCGCCCGGGCTCATCGCGCGGCTGAGCGTCAGCGTCACGCCCTGGATCGCGGTAAAGGTGTTCGACGCCTGTTTCACCAGCACCCCGGTGCCTTTCTCGCCCAGCCACACCTCCGCGTCCTGCGCCGCGCTCAGCTGCGTCGGCGCGTCCAGTGTCGCCTTCAGTGCGGCATTGCCGATACCGCCGGTATTCAGGCTGATCTGGCCGGCGGCGCCGGTGGCGGCGGACGACAGCACCAGCCGGCTCTGGCCGTCGGCGGTCAGCACCATGGCGTTGACCTTGCCCTGGTTGTCGGCGGCCTGGTTGATGGCGCGCGCGATCTCGCTGGCCGACAGGCTGAGGTCGCCGTCGACGTCGGCGCTGGCGAGGCTGACATTGAAGGTGGCGCCGCCCTGCAGCGTGACGCTGAAGCTGCCGCCCTCGGCCGCCGGCACGCCGCCGATATTGCCGAACGCCAGCTGGTGCGCGGTGGCGACCTTGTCCACGAACAGCGAATAGCTGCCGGCCTGCGCGGTGGCCCCGGCGCTGGCGGTGGCGATACCGTCGCGGCTCAGGCTGGCGCTCATCGCCAGCATGCTCTTCTTGCCGGCCAGGGTGGCAAGGCTGCTGCGGAAGTCCTGCAGCGCCTTCTGCAACTGGCTGAGGCCGTCGCTGCGCGCCTTGCTGGTCTTGTTCTGCGCCGCCAGCTGCTGCTCGGCGCTCTGCATGTAGATCGATGCCATCTGCGATGCCATCTGTGACGGATTAATCTCCACTTTCCTGTTCCTCCGAACGCGTAGCGAATACCTGACAAGGCGACGCGGCGCGCTGTTTGCTTGAAAAAGTGTGAATAATCACATCAACCCCTGCTGTCGCAGCCACGCCAGGCTGGCCTGGTCGTCGCTGCGCTTCTGTTCCTGCCGTTGCTGCTGCTGCGCCAGATCGGCGGCGGTGCGCTGCTGCAGGCTCGCCAGCACCTCGCGCCGCCTGCTTGCCGCCAGCAGCGCCTGCTGGCTGACCGCGGTGTCGGCCTCGGCCAGCTGCAGGTCCAGCTGCTGCGACTGTTTCAGCTGCAGCAGCGCGTCCTTGTAGCCGGCGCAATTGAGGGCAAGCGCCGGCAGCGTGCGGCTGCCGCTGGCCCCGCTGTGGCGGCACAGCTCGTCCATGCGCTGGATGTTGCGCTGGTAGCGTTCCTGCAGCTGCCGCTTGTCGGCGACTTCGCGCTGCAGGCGCGCCACGTCGGCGTCCTTCAGCGTCAGCAGTTGCTGCAGGTTTTGCAGCGTGGTGCGGGCCTTGATCATGCGAGCATCGCCTCCAGTTGTGCGATCACCTGCGGCAGCGTGACGGCGTCGTCGGCACGCTGGCACAGCAGCTGTTCGATCTGCGGCATCAGCCGTACCGCGCGGTCGGCCTGGGCGTCGGCGCCCGGCACGTAGCCGCCGAGCGGGATCAGGCCGCGAATTTCCTGGTAGCGGCCCCACAGCGCCTTCAGCGTGCGCGCCGCGTCCAGGTGAGGCCGGCTGCCGATCTGGCTCATGCAGCGGCTGACCGAGGCCCCGATGTCGATCGCCGGGTAGTGGCCCTGCTCCGCCAGCGCCCGCGACAGCACGATGTGGCCGTCGAGAATGGCGCGCGCGGTGTCGGCCACCGGGTCCTGCTGGTCGTCGCCCTCCGCCAGCACGGTGTAGATCGCGGTCATGCTGCCGCTCGTGCCCTCGCCGTTGCCGGCCGTTTCCGCCAGCGCCGGCAGCATGCCGAACACCGACGGCGGGTAGCCGCGCGTCGCCGGCGGTTCGCCCAGCGCCAGCGCCACCTCGCGCTGCGCCATCGCGTAGCGGGTCAGCGAATCGACCAGCAGCAGCACGTTGCGGCCCTGATCACGGAAATGGGCGGCGATGGTGTGGCACAGCTCGGTCGCCTTCAGCCGCATCAGCGGCGATTCGTCGGCCGGCGCCACCACCAGCACCGCCTTGGCGAGGCCGGCCGGCCCCAGCGCGTGCTCGACGAATTCGCGCACCTCGCGGCCGCGCTCGCCGATCAGGCCGACCACCACCACGTCGGCCTCGGTGTGGCGGGTGATCATGCCCAGCAGCACGCTCTTGCCGACGCCGCTGCCGGCGAACAGGCCGACACGTTGGCCGCGGCCCAGCGTCAACAGGCCGTTGATGGCGGCGACGCCGACATCCAGCGGCTGTGCCACCGGCTGCTTGCGCAGCGGGTTGATCTGCGGCGGATGCGCCGCCAGCGGCATGTCGCCGCCGAGGCGGCCGCGCTCGTCCAGCGGCTCGCCCAGGCCGTTGACGATGCGCCCCAGCCAGCTGTCGCCGATCATCAGCCCGGCGCTGTCGGCGGCGGGAATCACCCGCGCGCCGGTGCTGAGCCCGACCGGCTTCTTGTACGGCATCAGGTAGGACACCTCGCGGCGGAAACCGACCACCTGCGCTTCCAGGTAGTGGCCGCCGGCGGTCTCGATCAGGCAACGCTGCCCGGTTTCCAGCGGACAGCCGATGCTCTCCAGCAGCAGGCCGGAGGCGCCGACCAGCTTGCCGGTGACGGTGGCCAGCGGCACGTCGGACAGGTCCAGCCGCGCCAGCGCGTCGCGCAGCATCTCAGTCGTCCCCGGCCGGCAGCGGCAGCGCGCTGTCGGCACTCAATTGTTCGCGCAGGCGCTCGACGCAGGCGCCGAGGCGCTGCTCGCAGCCGGCGTCGATGTCGCTGTCGGCGCTGCGGATGCGGCACTCGCCCTGCGCCAGCGTGCTGTCCGGGCGCAGCGCCCAGCGGCTGGCGCGTTCCGGCGCCAGCTCGCGGATGCGCTGGTATTCCTCGCTGTTGAGCAGGATTTCCACCTCGCCGGCGCGCGGCGGCAGTGCGGCCAACGTTTCCTCCACCAGGTCGAGGATCTGCGCCGGTTTCAGCGTCAGCTCGCAGCGGATCACCTGCCGCGCCACCTTGGCCACCAGGTTGATCACGTCCTCGCGCAGCGCGCTCTGGTAGTCGACGCGGCAGCGCTCCATGGCGGCGGTGGCGGCGTCCAGCGGCCGTGCCGCGCCGTCGAACTGGGCCAGCACCTGCTGCATCGCCTCGCGGCGGCCCTGCTCGCGCCCGGCGGCGAGGCCGGCGTCAAAACCGGCCTGCTTGCCGGCGCTCTCGCCGCTGGCGTAGCCCTCGCCGTAGCCCAGGTCCATGCCCTGGCGGAAGCCGTCGGCGGCGGACGCCTGCGCCGAGCCGGCGTCAAGCTGGGTCGCCAGCTGCGCCGCCAGCAGCGGCGGAAAGCGGTAGGGACGCCAGGGGTTCACTCGACGACTTCCTCGGCGAACAGCTGCAGGTCGATCTCGCCGGCGTCGGCCAGCGTCTTGACCTGCGCCATGATGTCGCGGCGCACTTCCTCGACGCGGCTGAGCGGCACCGGGCCGGAGCGGCGCATCATCGCCTCGAACGCCTGCGCCTGGCGGCGCGGCATGGTCTGGGTGATGGCCTGGCTGACCGCCGGCTCGGCGCCCTTCAGCGCGATCGCCCACATCTCCAGCGGCACTTCCTCGGTCAGGCGCAGCAGCACGGTCTCGGTCTGGCGCGACAGGATGAAGAAGTCGTACATGCGCGCCTCGATCTCGTTGACGATCTCCGGATCGTGGCCGCGCAGCAGCTCGATCATGCGCGCGCGGTCGCCCGGCAGGCGGTTGATGATGTCGGCGGTCTGCTGCATGCCTTCCACCAGCGTGCTTTGCGTGTGCAGGCTGTCCAGGCAGCTGTTGACCAGCTCCTCCAGCTCCTGCAGCAGTTCGCGGTCGATGTCCTTCAGCCGCGCGATGTTGACCAGCACCAGGTCGCGGCTGTCCTGCGGCAGCGCGTCGACCACCTGCCCGGCCAGCGCCGGAGGCAGGAAGGCGAGGAACACCGCCTGCATGCGCACGTGTTCGCCGGCGATGCGGTCGGCCAGCCACTTCGGCGACACCCACTGCAGGCGCGCCATTTTCGGGCGGATGGCGTCGCCGTAGATATTGTTGAGCACGCTGTTGGCGATGTCGCTGCCCAGCGCCAGGTCCAGCGAGCGCTTGAGGAAGGCGCGGCTGGCACCGTGCACCCCGCTCTGCTCGCGGTATTCATCGAAGAACTTCTGGATGCTGGTCTTCACCGCGTCAACCTTGATGCCGCTCAGCGACGACATCTCCTGCGTCACCGCCAGCAGCTCCTCGCGCGACAGGCAGCGCAGCACCGCCGACGCCGGCTCCTCGCCCATGCACAGCAGCAGGATGGCGGCCTGTTCCAGCGGCGTCATGCCGTCCGCGTTGCCCAGCGCGATGCCGGCGCTGGCCGCCGCGTTGTTGAGCAGGTCGGACTTATTGAGTTCGTCCATTTTTCTGTACCCATTGTTTGACGACTTCGGCGACGCGCTCCGGCTCTTTCGCCGCCAGATGCTTCAGGTGATCGACCAGCACGTCGACGCTGGAACCGGCCGGCGGCAGATCGTAGTTCTCCAGCAGCGGCACCACGGTGCTGCCGCTGCGTGCCGCCGTCGGGTCCGGCAGCGCCGCCACCGCGGCGCGCTCGTCGGCCGGGGCCGGCTGCGGCGTGTCGTCCGGGGTCAGCAGCAGCGGCTCCGGGCCGGCCATCGCCACCGGCAGGGCCGCCGGCAGCGGTGCGGCCAACCTTTGCCGCAGCAGCTTCAACAGCGGTCGCGCCAGCAGCAGGTACAGCAGCAGGCCGCTGATCGCGTAACCGGCCCACGACAGCGCGGCCGGCAGCCACACGCCGCCCTCTTCCCACCACGGCAGCGGCGCCGCCTGCGCCGGGAAGGCCAGTGCCGACAGCACCAGCGCGTCGCCGCGCTCGGCCTTGATGCCGAGGCCGCCGCGCAGCAGCTTGTCGATGCCGGCCAGCTGCGCCGGCGTCCACGCCTTGCCGTTCGGCGCCGCGCCCTCGTTCAGCACCACCGCCACGCTGAGGCGCGACAGCTCGCCGCGCGCATGCTGGATCTGCATGATGCTGCGGTCGTAGGCGTACTGGCGGGTGACGGCGTTCTTGCTGACCGCGGCGCTATCGGCCACCGGCATCGAGGCGTCGGTGTCGATCGGCAGGTTGGACAGCGAGCCGGGGATGCCCAGCGCCGCCTTTTCGTTGGTCTTTTCCTCGCGCGAGGCCTCGTTGGTCACCTTCGGCGCCTCGCCGTACTTCTCGCGCGTTTCGTTGACGCGGTCGTTGTCGACTTCGGCGGCGATGCTGACGCGGAAGTTGTCGGCGCCGACCACCGGCGCCAGCAAGGCGCGCACGTTCTCCAGCGCCTGCTCGCGGTGGCGGCGCTCGCTGTCGCTCTCGTTGAGCAGCGTGCCGCCCTCGGCCAGCGTCAGCCGCGCCGACAGCAGGTTGCCGGCCTGGTCGACCAGCGTCACCCGGGCCGGGTCCAGCGTGGACACGCTGCCGGACACCAGCTTGACGATGGCGGACACCTGTTCGTTGCTCAGGCTCTGCCCCGCCTTCAGCGTCACCACCACCGAGGCCGAGCCCTTGTCTTCGCTGGCGCCGACGAAGGCGCTGCTCTTGGGCAGCGACAGGTGCACGCGCGCGGCGCGCACCGGCTCCAGCGCCAGGATGCTCTGTACCAGCTCGCCCTCCAGGCCGCGGCGGAAGCGCACGTCCTGCACGAACTGGCTGACGCCCAGTGGATCGTTGTTGTCGAGCAGCTCCAGCCCGGCCGGCAGCTGCGCCACCACGCCCTTGCCGGCCAGCTGCATGCGCACGCGGCCCAGCTGCGCCTCCGGCACCAGCACCTGGCCGCTCTGCGGATGCAGGCGATAGGGGATCTTCTCGGCGTCGAGCACCGCCATCATGTCGGCGGCGGACACCTTTTCCTGCTCGCCGAACACCGGCTTGTAGCTGGCGTCGTCGTGCCACAGGTAGACCACCACCAGCACGGTGAGCGCCAGCGCCAGCATCAGCAGCGGCAACAGGTAACGCCAGGCGGCGGCGGGCAGCGCCGCCGGGGGCAGGCCTTTGGCCCGCAGGCCGGAAAAGCCGTTTTTGAGTTGAGTCAGCACGGGGAACCGCCAGTCAGATTGGCATCTTGATCAGGTCGTCGACGGCGGCGACGACCTTGTTACGGACCTGCATCAGCATGGAGAAGGACAGGCTGGCTTCCTGGCTCAGCATCATAGCGCCGACCAGGTCGTCGCTGCGGCCGCTGTCGACATCGGCCATCTTGTCGCTGGCGACGCGGTTCTGGGTATCGACCTCGCTGACCGCCCTCATCATCGCGCCGGAGAAACTGACCGCCGTGTCGGCGCTGCCCGTCTCCAGCGGCGAGGCGGCCGCGATGTGCGTCAGCGCACCCATGTCTTTGGCGATCTGCTGCTGATCGGCAGCGATCAGCAGATCAAGGTTAATTGCCATGCTCTCTCTCACGAAAAGCGTTTGCCTGCGCGATGCAGGAAGGATAAGAACGTGGCGCAGTTTAAACGTGCACTTACCAATGAACCGTGTAAATTTTCACAGATCGTTATGTGAATTTTCACCCTTCCGGCCGGAGGGCATTCAGTAAGATGCGGCTTCCGCCAGTGCGTCGCGGCGGCAACCGCCCGCCGGCCGGCCCGATACCGCCACCAGAAACCGACCCGCCATGCCCAAGTCCAGAATTCTTGCTCCAGCCGACGGTGCGCGACTGCCCCCCGTTGCCACCGCAACCCTGGGCCGCCCCTTCCACCTGCTGCCCGTGTACTTGCGCACCCTGCAGCAGGCGCTGGCCGACTTCGTGCAGCGCGAGCTGAACGCGCGCTACCACGCCCGCTTCGTGCTCGGCGAGCTCGTTGCCGGCGACGCGCCGCAGGAGGCGCCGCGCCGCACCTGGCACCGCTGGGGCGGCGGCGCCTTCGCCGTGCACATCGAACGCCGGCTGCTGCTGCAGATCCTCGACTACCGCTACGGCGGCAACGGCAGCGGTGCCGGCGCGGCCGACGGCAGCCGGGAAACCGAAACCGAACACCGCCTGGCGCGCCTGCTCGGCAACCGCCTGTCGCAGCTGCTGCTGGCCAGCATGCAGCGCGGCGGCCATGCGCTGGCCGCCGGCGACGGCATCGACAACCTGTCGTTCGCGCTGCGCGACAAGCCGAGCTGGGAGGCGGTGCTGACCCTGGCCGACGCCAGCGGCGCACCGCAGGGCCGCATCGCGCTGGGGCTGGACGACGACAGCGTCGGCTACCTGCTGCAACAGCTGGCCGGCGACCGGCTGCCGGAAACGGTGGCCAGCAGCGAGCCGCTGCCGTTCACCGAGCAGCTGCGCCTGCGCCTGCGCGCGCAGCTGCTGGAAAAACGGCTGCCGCTGGGCGAGGTGCTCGACCTGCAGGTCGGCAGCGTGCTGCCGATCCGGCTGCCGCCGCAGACCGATGTCTACGTTGGCCGCAAGCGCCTGTTCGCCGCCAGCGTGGTCGACCGCGGCGGCAAGCTGTGCCTTACCTCATTTCAGGATGTGGAGTAAACGATGCAATCACCCGACGATTTCGACCTCGACGGCATGCTGGACGGCATGCCCGCCGCCGACGCCAGCCCCGAGCCGCTAGCCGCGGCACGCCCGGCGCGCGACATGCAGGGCTTCCTGCGCAAGATCCCGGTGTCGCTGACGCTGGAAGTCGGCACCGCCGAGATCTCGCTCGCCGACCTCGCCAGCATCGACCCCGGCTCGGTGATCGAGCTGGACAAGCTGGCCGGCGCGCCGCTGGATATCAAGATCAACGGCACCGCCATCGGCAAGGCCGAAGTGGTGGTCGCCGGCGAGAACTACGGCCTGCGCGTGATCGCGCTGGACAATCTCGACCTCGACGCGCTGACCTCATGATGGCATTGCTGTGGCGCCGCTGGCGGCCGCTGCTGCCGGCGCTGTTGCTGCTGGCCGCGCCGCTGGCGCAGGCCGACGATACGCTGAAGCTGCTGTCCGCCAGCGGCCAGGGTGGCGCGGTGGATTTCACCGTCAAGACCCAGATCCTGGTGCTGATGACCCTGCTCGGTCTGCTGCCGGTGCTGGTGCTGATGATGACCAGCTTCACCCGCTTCGTGATCGTGCTGTCGCTGCTGCGCCAGGCGCTGGGCCTGCAGCAGGGCCTGCCCAACCGCATCGTCACCGGCGTGGCGCTGATCCTGACGCTACTGGTGATGCGCCCGGTCGGCGTCGAGGTGTGGAACAAGGCGATGCTGCCCTACGACCAGGACCAGATCAGCATGCCGGAGGCGCTGCTGCGCGCCGAGGCGCCGCTGTCGCGCTTCATGCTGGCGCAGACCGGCAAGAGCGCGCTGGCGCAGATCGCCAAGCTGTCCGGCGAAAGCCACATCCGCGACCCGCGCCAGCACGCCTTTGCGGTGAAGCTGGCCGCCTTCGTGCTGTCGGAGCTGAAGACCGCGTTCCAGATCGGCTGCATGCTGTTCATCCCCTTCCTGGTGATTGATCTGGTGGTGTCCAGCGTGCTGATGGCGATGGGCATGATGATGCTGTCGCCGCTGGTGATCTCGCTGCCGCTGAAGCTCTTGCTGTTCGTGCTGGTGGACGGCTGGTCGCTGACCGTCAACACCCTGGTTACCTCGATACAGGCCTACTGATGCTGACTCCCGATATTGCCGTCGACCTCGTCAACGACAGCCTGCACGTAGTGATCGTGCTGGTGGTGCTGCTGGTGCTGCCCAGCCTGATCGTCGGCGTCATCGTCAGCCTGGTGCAGGCGGCGACGCAGATCAACGAACAGACGCTGTCCTTTTTGCCGCGCCTGCTGGTGACGCTGGCCACCATCGCGCTGGCCGGGCACTGGATCACCGGCATGCTGATGGATTTCTGCATCGACATCTTCCAGCGCGCCGCCACGCTGGTCGGCTGAGCGACATGAACGCCGTACTCGCCGAACTGCTGGTGCTGCTGCCGGCGCTGTGGTGGCCGTTCTGCCGCTACGCCGCAGCGATCAGCATCGCGCCCTTCCTCGGCGAAAGCGTGGTGCCGGTACGCGCCCGCCTGGGCCTCGCGCTGGCGCTGGCGGTGGCGACACTGCCGGCGATGCGCGGCCTGCCGCCCATCGACCCGTTTTCATTACACGGCGTGGTCACCGCCATCGAACAGGCCGTCCTCGGCCTGCTGTTCGGCCTCGCCTTCCAGCTGGTGATGACCATCCTGTCGCTCTTGGGCTTCCTGGTATCGTCGCAGATGGGGCTGTCGATGGCGGTGATGAACGACCCCGGCAACGGCAGCTCGTCCGACGTGATCTCCAACCTGTTGTACCTGCTGGCGGCGCTGCTGTTCTTCGCCATGGACGGCCACCTGGTGCTGACCCAGGTGGTGTTCGACAGCTTCAAGGTGTGGCCGGTCGGCAGCGGCCTGCTGCCGCAGTCGCTGGCAAGGTTGGCCGCAAGCCTGGGCTGGGTGTTTTCCGCCGCCATCCTGCTGGCGCTGCCGGCGGTGTTCGCCACCTTCGTGGTGCAGGTCGGCTTCGGCCTGATCAACCGCGTGGCGCCGGCGCTGAACCTGTTCTCGCTCGGTTTTCCGGTGGTGACGCTGTTCGGGCTGCTGACGCTGGGGCTGGTGCTGCACTACCTGCCGCAGCACTACCTGCGCCTCAGCGGCCAGATGCTCAACCTGCTGCAGGGCATGCTGGGAGCGCGCGGTGGCTGAGGCGCACAACGGCGACAAGACGGAAAAGGCCTCGCCGCACAAGCTGCGCGAGGCGCGCAAGCAGGGCCAGGTGCCGCGCTCGAAGGATGTCGCCACCGCGGTCGGCATCGTGGTGGCGGTGTGGCTCAGCTTCTGGCAGATGCCGGACTGGCTGGCCGATTTCCGCCGCCTGTTCGCGCTGGCCTTCGCCTCGCTCGGCGGCCGCGGCACGCTGGAGAACGTGTGGTCGATGCTGTTCGCTGGCAGCCTGACGCTCTTGGTGAAGATGCTGCTGCCGCTCTTGGTGATCCCGCTGCTGGTGGTGGTGTTCTCGCTTCTGCCCGGCGGCTGGATCTTCGTCGGCCAGCACTTCTTCCCGCAGCTGAAGCGGCTCAACCCGCTGAGCCACCTGGAACGGGTGGTGTCGGCCAAGCACGCCAGCGAGGTCGGCAAGTCCATCCTCAAGGCGCTGCTGCTCGGCGGCGTGCTGTACGCCGTGGCGCGCGCCGCGATGCAGGACTTCTTCGCGCTGCAGGACCTGCCGCTGGACGAGGCGCTGGCCGCCGCCGGCGCACGCCTGCTGCAGGCGCTGCTGGCGCTGGCGGCGGTATTCGTGCTGTTCGCGCTGATCGACCTGCCGCTGCAGTGGCTGCTGTTCCAGCGTGAGCAGCGCATGAGCAAGCAGGACCTGAAGGACGAATACAAGAAGACCGAGGGCAGCCCGCAGATCAAGCAGCGCATCCGCCAGGTGCAGCAGCAGCTGGCGCAGCGCGGGCTGCGCAAGTCGGTGCCCGGTGCCGACGTGATCATCGTCAACCCCACCCACTACGCGGTGGCGCTGAAGTACGACGAGGACCGCGCCGAGGCGCCGTTCATTATCGCCAAGGGCGTCGACGAGATGGCGCTGTGCATCGGCCGCATCGCCGCCGAACACGATATTGCCGTGCTCACCATCCCGCCCTTGGCGCGGGCGGTGTACCACACCACCCAGGTCAACCAGCAGATCCCGGCGCCGCTGTACCGCGCCGTGGCGCAGGTGCTGACCTACGTGCTGCAACTGAAAGCCTTCCGCAGCGGCCAGCGCCGCGTGCGGCCAACCTTGCCGGATGATTTGCCGGTGCCAGACCATCTCGCCAATCCGAAGACGACAACATGACCGCCCTCAACCGCCTGCTTGCCCTCATGGCGCGCCACAAGGTCGCCACCCCGCTGTATCTGCTCGCCATCCTGGCGATGGTGATCCTGCCGCTGCCGCCGCTGGTGCTGGACCTGCTGTTCACCTTCAATATCGTGCTGGCCATCATCATCATCCTGGTCAGCGTGTCGGCGCGGCGGCCGCTGGACTTCTCCGTCTTCCCCACCATCATCCTCGGCACCACGCTGCTGCGGCTGACGCTGAACGTGGCGTCGACGCGGGTGGTGCTGCTCGACGGCCACCAGGGCACCGACGCCGCCGGCCGCGTGATCGAGGCCTTCGGCCACGTGGTGATCGGCGGCAACTTCGTGGTCGGGCTGGTGGTGTTCGTGATCCTGATGATCATCAACTTCATGGTGGTGACCAAGGGCGCCGAGCGCATCTCCGAGGTGTCGGCGCGCTTCACGCTGGACGCGCTGCCGGGCAAGCAGATGGCGATCGACGCCGACCTCAACGCCGGGGTGATCACTCAGGAGGCGGCGCAGCAGCGCCGCCGCGACATCGCCAACGAGGCCGACTTCTACGGCGCGATGGACGGCGCCTCCAAGTTCGTGCGCGGCGACGCCATCGCCGGCATCCTGATCCTGCTGATCAACCTGATCGGCGGCGTCGCCATCGGCGCGCTGATGCACGACATGGCGCTGGGCGACGCCTTCCGCCAGTACGCGCTGATGACCATCGGCGACGGCCTGGTGGCGCAGATCCCGGCGCTGCTGCTGTCCTCCGCCGCCGCCATCATCGTCACCCGCGTCAGCGACTCCGGCGACATGCAGGAGCAGGTCAGCAGCCAGATGCTGGCCTCGCCGGTAGTGCTGTACTCCGCCGCCGGCATGATGTTCGTGCTCGCCGTCATCCCCGGCATGCCGTGGCCGACCTTCATCGGCTTTGCCGCGGTGCTGGCCTTTGTCGGCTGGCGGCTGCAGCAGGCGCCGGCCAAACCCGGCGCACCGCTGGACCACGGCGCGCTGCAGCAGGCGCTGCAGGGCGACGGCGAGCCGGAGCTGGACTGGCACAGCCTGCCCTACAGCGAGACGCTGACGCTGTCGCTGGGCTACAAGCTGGTGACGCTGATCGACAAGGCGCAGGGCGCGCCGCTGAGCAAGCGCCTGAAAGGCGTGCGCCAGACGCTGAGCGAGAGCATGGGCCTGCTGCTGCCGGCGGTGGCGGTGCGCGACGACCTGAAGCTGAAGCCGGCGCAGTACGCGATCCTGCTCGCCGGCAGCACCATCGCCGAGGCCGAGGTGCACGCCGACCGGCTGATGGCGATCCCGTCGCCGCAGGTGTACGGCACGCTGGACGGCATCCCCGGCGTCGACCCGGCATTCGCGATGCCGGTGACCTGGATCGAGATGCAGGACAAGGCGCGCGCGCTGGGGCTGGGCTACCAGGTGGTCGATTGCGCCAGCGTGATCGCCACCCACCTCAACAAGGTAATGCGCGACCACCTGGCCGAGCTGTTCCGCCACGACGACGTCGCCGCGCTGGGCGAAAGGTTGGCCGCACAGGCGCCCAAGCTGGCGCAGGCGCTGTCGCAGGCGCTGACCGCCAACCAGCAGCTGAAGGTGTACCGCGCGCTGCTGGCCGACGGCGTGTCGCTGAAGCCGGTGGAGGCGATCGCCACCACGCTGGTGGAAGCCGCCGACAACAGCAAGGAGCCGATCATGCTGGCGGCGGAGGTGCGCGCCGCGCTGAAGCGGCAGATCGTGCAGGCCATCCTCGGCCCGCGCGGCGAGATGAAGGCGTTCAACCTCGGCGCCGACCTGGAAAACCTGCTGCTGGGCGCGCTGGGCCAGGCGCAGCAGAGCGGCAAGGCGGCGCTGGACAGCTTCCCGATCGACCCCAACGTGCTGCAGCAGCTGCAGCAGAACATGCCCATCATCCGCGACCAGATGAAGCAGATGGCCACGCCGCCGCTGTTGCTGGTGATGCCGCAGCTGCGCCCGCTGCTGGCGCGCTACGGCCGCCTGTTCGCGCCCGGCCTGCACATCCTGTCCTACAACGAAGTGCCGGAAAACCGCGAGGTCAGCCTGGTGGGGACGCTGGGCTAGCCGGCAGCAGGATTTCCAGAATCAGCGCCGCGGCGACAAACAGCGACGCCGGCAGCCGCGACGCCTCGAACAGGCTGACGCCGTGCCGCCCCAGCGCCAGGCCGGACAGCGCCGGCAGGCGGCCGATGTGGCAGGCATTGATCTCGAAACCGGCACCGTGCAGCACCGCCAGCAGGCTGCCGCGCTGCGTCTGCAGCCAGTCGCACAGCGCGTCCTCGCCGTGAAAACACAGCAGCAGCCCCGCGCCACCCAGCCGCAGCCGTAGCCGTAGCCGCCCCTGCGGCAGTTCGCACTCCAGCAGCAGGTCCAGCGCCGCCGGTGGCGCGGCGGCATCCTCCGCCTCCGGCTGGTCCTCCACCTGCCAGCCCAGCGGCGGCCCGCCCCACAGCCACATCGGCAGCCAGAGCGGCAGCGGCAACGGCGCCTGGCCGCGCAGCGACGCCAAGGCGAGATCGGGCAAGGCGCCGAGCAGCGCGCCGGGCAGATGGCTGCCGGCCTCGCGGTGAAACTGCGCCGCCGCCGCGGCCAAGGTGCCCACCAGCGCCTCGCGCCAGGCGCTGGCCAGCTGCGCCGGCGGCAAGGCCGCCTGGCGGAACGCCGGCGCCGGCAGCGTCGCCGCCAACGGTGGCGCATCGTCCGCCACTGGCGCCTGCGGCGGCGCGGCGGACGGCAGCAGCGGGGTCAGCTGCGGCGGCGGTCCGGCGGCCAGCACCCGGAACGGCAGCACGCTGCCCACCACCGGCGGCGGCAGGCTCGCCGGCCATTGCCGCAGCAGCCAGTGCAGCGCGTCGCCTTCCAGCTGCACGCTGCCGTCGGCCATGAGCGCCGCCACGCGCAGGTCGAGGATGTTGCCCGCTTGCAGCCGCTGCTGCGACGTGCCCGTTGCCCCCGGCTGTACCGGAGCGGAGGCGCTGACCGCACTGGGCGCCCCGACCGACCGTATCGCTTCCGCCATCCTGCCCTCCGCCAATATGACAACAGCCGCCTCGCGGCGGCTGCAGACTGATTAAAGGTACAACGGGTACGGCGTTTACTGCATCAGCGACATCGCCAGCTGACCGATGGAACCGGACTGCTTCAGCATCGAGGTGCCGGCCTGCATCAGCATCTGACGCGAAGTCATGTTGGCGGTTTCGTTGGCGTAGTCGGTGTCCATGATGCGCGACTTGGCGATCTGGGTGTTGTTGTTGACGTTGGCCAGGTTGTTGTGCACGTGGTTCAGGCGGTTGGCGCCGGCACCGATGGCGGAACGCACGGTACCCAGGTCGTTCAGCGCGGTCCCTGCCAGGGTGATCGCGGCATTGGCAGCAGCGTCAAGGTCGCCAGCCTTCAGGGCGGTAATGGACGCGGCCAAAGTGGTCATGCCGGCGCTGGCGTCAAACGCGTAAGTTTCGGCAGCATCGGAACCGATCTGGAAGGTTACGGCAGCGGCCATCTTGCCGCCGGTCAGCAGCGCTTCGCCGCCGAACTTGGTGTTGCTCATGATGTTGGTAATTTCATTACCCAACTGATTGAACTCGGTTTCCAGCGCGGTCTTGTCGGCAGCGGTCGCGGTGCCGTTGGCGGCTTCGGTGGCCAGGTCCTTCATGCGCAGCATGATGTTGGACACTTCGGACAGCGCGCCGTCGGCGGTCTGCAGCATGCTGATGCCATTCTGGGTGTTCTTCATCGCCACGGTCATACCACGGCTTTGCGCGTCCAGACGGGTCGCGATCTGCAGGCCGGCGGCATCGTCCATCGCCGAGTTGATACGGTAACCGGTACCCAGACGGGTCATCGAGGTCGTCAGCGAGTTCTGGCTGGTGGCCAGGTTGCTTTTGGTGTACAGGGATGCGGCGTTGGTGTGCAGGCTCAGCATGATCTATCGCTCCGTATTGAGGAAGTGTGGAACAGCGCTTGTTGCGCCATCACCAGTACAAGACGGCAGCGATGCACCGCGGCTTAAATGCGGCAAAGTGTGAAAAATCACATTGCATGGCGGCGGCCGTGACGGCAGGCCATCACCACCACCACCGACAGCTTGAACACCCCGGCCGACAGCGTCAGCAGCAGGTGGGAAGCGACGACCCAGCCCAGCGCCAGCGGCACGCTTTCCTGGTAGGCCAGATACAGGCAGGTGCCGAACAGCAACAGGGCGATGACGGCGGCGCAGCGAGCGGTGGTTTCGATGGTGTGCGACATGACGGACTCCGGGGCTGACACGACAAGATTAAACATGTATTATTTGTACATGTTTTAAACCAGCCTGTCCCGCCGCGTTCGCCACCGCCCACCACCGGTCCGAACCTTGGCCGCGTCTCGCCGCTTGCGCGCATAAACATGTATTTTCTACACAACAAAAGGAAAGCACGATGCTGGATCAGCACACCCGTCAACTGGTCAAGGCCACCGCCCCCGTCCTGAAACAACACGGCGTCACCCTCACCCGCCATTTCTACGCGCGCATGTTCCAGCACAATCCGGAGCTGAAGCAGATCTTCAACCAGGGCCACCAGCAGGCCGGCAGCCAGCAACAGGCGCTGGCGATGGCGGTGGCCGCCTACGCCGAGCACATCGACGATCCGTCGGTGCTGGCGCCGGTGCTGACGCTGGTGGCCAACAAGCACGCCAGCCTCGGCATCCGCGCCGAGCACTACCCTATCGTCGGCGGCCACCTGCTGGCCTCGATCCGCGAGGTGCTGGGCGACGCGGCCAGCGACGAGCTGATCGCCGCCTGGGCCGCCGCCTACGGCCAGCTGGCCGACATCCTGATCGCCGAGGAAAGCAAGCTGTACCAGCAGGCGGCCACCCGGCGCGGCGGCTGGAGCGGCTGGCGCGCGTTCAAGGTTGGCCGCAAGGTGGCGGAGAGCGCGGAGATCACCTCCTTCTATCTGCAGCCGGCCGACGGCGGCGCGCTGCCGGACTACCTGCCGGGGCAGTACGTGTCCGTGCGGCTGGCGGTGCCGGAACTGGGCATGATGCAGCCGCGGCAGTACAGCCTGTCGGCCGCGCCCGGCGGCACGGCGCTGCGCATCTCGGTGAAGCGCGAGGCCGGCGACGACAGCCGTCCGGCGGGGATGGTGTCCAACGTGCTGCACGACTCGATCGAAGCCGGCGTGCTGCTGGACCTGGCGCCGCCAATGGGCGACTTCTTCCTGCACCAGGAACGCAGCACGCCGGTGGTGCTGATCAGCGGCGGCGTCGGCATCACGCCGCTGCTGGCGATGCTGGAGCAGCTGCTGCGCGAGGACAGCCCGCGCCGGATCCGCTTCCTGCACGCCTGCCGCGACGGCAGCGTGCACGCCTTCCGCCAGCACGTCGCCAATCTGGCGGCCGAGTACCCGCAGCTGGACAGCCGCATCTACTATGAAGCGCCGCGCGCCGAGGACCAGCCGGGCGTGCACTACCACCACGCCGGCCGCATCACGCTGACGGCGGAGTCGATCGTCGCCGACGCCGACTACTACCTGTGCGGCCCGCTGCCGTTCTTGCAGGCGCAGCAGCAAGCGCTGCTGGCGCTGGGCGTCGACGCCGCGCGCCTTCACGCCGAAGCCTTCGGCACCGGTGGCACCGCGCTATAATCGCGCAGAGCGGGCCGCAACGGCGGCCCGCTTTTACCCGGATACCCTGCATGCAACTGACCCACTTCACCGATCTTGGCCTGCGCGTCCTGATGTACCTCACCGACGAGCCGCGCGTGGCGCCGGTCACCATCGGCGAGATCGCCGAGCGCTTTGCCGTGTCGCGCAACCATCTGGTCAAGGTGGTGCACTTCATGTCGCAGCAGGGCTGGCTGGTCACCACCCGCGGCAAGGGCGGGGGCCTCGCGCTGGCGCGTGCGGCCAACCTTTACCCGCTGGGACAGGTGATCCGCCAGCTGGAAGGCGTCACCGAGCTGATCGACTGCGCCGAGCCGCCGTGCCAGCTGCGCGGCAGCTGCCAGCTGAAGGGCATGCTGGACGAGGCGCTGCAGGCCTTTTTCAGCGCGCTGGACCGCTACACGCTGGCCGATGCGGTGCGCACGCCGACCAGCCAGGCGATCGCCATCCTGCACCGCATGTCGCCGCGCGCACAGGCCTGAGCGCGGGCGGCGGCCCTTGAGCCGCCACACATTGGTCAATCTGCTTTACGTTCTATAAAATGTGCTCCCCACCACCGTAGCGAGCCCCCCATGTCCATCCCCTCCCGCAAGCACACCCTGCTGTTCGCCCTGCTGATGTCCTGCTACATGGCCTTCCTGATGTCGGCCATCCTCACCGCGGTCAACACCGGCATCGACGCCGGCTTCGTCGGCCGCTGGCTGCGCGCCTGGCTGCTGGCGTGGAGCTGCGCCTTCCCGCTGGTGCTGATCGGGGCGCCGCGCCTGCGCCACCTGCTGCTGCGCTACGTCGGCCCCTGACGCCCCCGCGGCGGCCGCGTGGCCGCCGTTCGTTTCGGTTCATTTTCAATCAAATCGAATCGAAACAACCGGAAACCCGCCGGCAAACAGGGTTTTTCCCGCCAAGAATCACCACAAACGAACACACCCCCGTTGCAATTTACGCTATCATGCCGCCCCTTCAGCACCAATCGGCGCTGTAAAACCGGCACAACAAGACCGCCTGAGCGGCGATTGTCCAAACAACACCCAGAGCCCGTTGATGTCGCCGGCACCGCCACAAGCGCGGCCGGCCGCGTTGCGCTCGACATGTACTAGGAGCACGTATGGAATTACTTCATGGCTGGATCAATGCCGGCAACGACCTGATCTGGGGTCAGTTGCTGATCTATCTGTTACTGGGCATCGGCCTGTTCTTCACCCTGCGCATGGGCTTCATGCAGATCCGCCTGCTGCCGCGCGGCGTGAAGGAGATGCTGGGCGGCCGCAACCACGTCGCCGGCAGTAACGACATCTCCTCGTTCCAGGCCTTCGCCACCGGCCTCGCCAGCCGCGTCGGCACCGGCAACGTCGCCGGTGTCGCCACCGCCATCGCGCTGGGCGGCCCCGGCGCCGTGTTCTGGATGTGGATGACCGCACTGCTGGGCATGGCCAGCGCCTTCGCCGAATCCTCGCTGGCGCAGCTGTTCAAGGTCAGCCACCACGACAACACCTTCCGCGGCGGTCCGGCCTACTACATCCAGAAGGGCCTGAACATGCGCTGGCTGGGCATGGCGTTCTCGATCTCGCTGATCGTCGCCTTCGGCCTGGTGTTCAACGCGGTGCAGGCCAACTCCATCGTCGCCGCCACCGAAGGCGCGCTGGGCTGGAACAAGAACCTGGTCGCCATCGGCCTGGTGCTGCTGACCGCGCCGATCATCTTCGGCGGCCTGCGCAAGGTCGGCCAGGTGGCGGAATGGATGGTGCCGCTGATGGCCGCGCTGTATCTGGGCATGACCGTGTACGTGATCATCACCCACGCCAGTGAAGTACCGGGCGTGCTGGTGCTGATCGTGAAGAGCGCCTTCGGTCTGGAACAGGCCGCCGGCGGCTTTGCCGGCTACGCGCTGAGCCAGGCGATGATGCTGGGTATCAAGCGCGGCCTGTTCTCCAACGAGGCCGGCATGGGCTCGGCGCCGAACGCCGCCGCCGCCGCCACCACCCGTCACCCGGCATCGCAGGGCCTGATCCAGATGTTCGGCGTGTTCATCGACACCATGATCGTGTGCACCTGCACCGCGCTGATCGTGCTGCTGTCCGGCGCCTTCGTGCCCGGCGCCGAGCTGAAGGGCGTGCAACTGACCCAGGCGGCGATGAGCGCCACGCTGGGCAGCTGGGGCGGCACCCTGCTGGCGGTGATCATGTTCCTGTTCTGCTTCAGCACCATCATCGGCAACTACGCTTACGCCGAGGGCAACGTCGAGTTCATCAAGAACAACAAGGTGGTGATCTTCCTGTTCCGTCTGACCGTGCTGGGCATGGTGGTCTTCGGCTGCCTGGGCAGCTCGATGCTGGTCTGGGACATGGCCGACCTGGCGATGGGCGTGATGGCGCTGATCAACCTGTTCGCCATCGTGATGCTGTCCAAGTACGTGTTCGTGCTGCTGAAGGACTACCAGCAACAGCTGAAGGCCGGCGTGAAACAGCCGGTGTTCGACGTGAAGAAGTACCCGGAAATCGAAGCCAAGATCCATAAGGACGTGTGGTAAGCCTTGCGGCCAACCCTGTCCTGAACAAGCCCGCCACTGGCGGGCTTTTTTGCGCCCGGCGGCGGCGCACGATGACGACGCCAGCACGACCAGATCTGCCATTGCCCCGCCACCCACCCCGGACGCGGGTCCTCGCCGGCAGCCACGCGCAGTAGCCGACGTCGCATGAGACAGGGAAGGCAGGTGGCGACCCGTAGGTAGTTTTGCTGATAGAGGCCAGAAAATGACTATTGTATGATTTCTGCTGCCATGTTGAGGGCCAAGGAAAATGTCTGAACAAACCGTAGCCGATGGACGAGTCATGCTTGATCCTGCCAAGCTCAAGAAGTTAAGACGCGACAAGTGTTTTAGCCAGGATGATCTGGCTGAGCACGCCCGAATCAATCGCTGCCCTGTTTCAACCGCCTCGATCAAAAGGGCCGAACTGGGCACGCCGGTACGTTACCGAACGGCAAAAAACCTGGCACAGGCACTGGGGGTCGAGGTCAATCTATTATTCTCCGAATGATCTATTCGGCAAACACCAGACTATCATTCTCTAAATTTTTACAGTATTTTCACGCATCATTCTGATGCCCAATTGATACCAACTTGACCGGCAACAGAGCCATTTTCTTTTTATGCAATGGTTATAGTGACTTGGCTGACTTGTCAGCGACATTACATCTAACTGATTGGAGAATTGGAAATGGCTGAAAAGTACAATATCTACCTGGTCAACAAATCGGGCAGCACCCGTAATTTCTGGCTGTTCCTGCAGCCGCCCGAGCAAATGAAAGCCGATCCCGGCGTTTTCGCGAACTCCAGCGCATGCCTGAGCATTATCAACAATGCCCAGGGTTACAACCTTTTCACGGTACCGGTGCAATATTCGGTTGCCGCAGGCGCCAGCAACGAGGCCGTTGGCCTCGACGTGGCCATTACCTCCAACGTCCCCATGCTTGCCACCCTGGGCAAGCAGTACGAGGCGGACTATGTTACTTGCCCGCCGCGCCAAGGGCCCCAGCTCAAGGAAGTCGGTGCCGGCTCCAGCGGCCTCATCGACATCGTCACCAACAATTTCAATAAACCCGGCAACGAAGATCATGGCTGGTTTGCCAACCAGAGTTTCGGCATCCAGACCGCTGCCGGCTATATCGGCATGACCTGGTCCCCGGACCCTGGTGTTACCCGCCACATCCAGCCCAAATTCTCGTTCTACGTGAGCACCGGCGACTTCGACTACAACACCCTGGCGCAATGGACCGACGTGTCGACCAAGGCGGCCGAGATCAGCCTGGACAAATTCAGCCAGTTCAACTGCACCGTGACGCTGACCGAAACCGGCGACTGGACCGTCACCCCCGGCAAACCCGTCGTCAACGTGGCCGACGACGTGGTGCACGCCCTGGTCAGCAGCCACCAGTCGCTCTGCAAGGCACACGAAAACCTGCTTGCCCTCACGCAATCCGCCCCACTGCAGCAACCGCAGCTGGAAGGCGACCCGACCTTCCTCGATACCGTGTCCAGCGTGGTGTGGCAGGACAATGCCGTCGATGGCATGGTGCAATCCGACATGGCCTATACCTTCCTCAAGGGGCGCTTGTCGGTGGGCAGCGCACTGATGGCCGGCTTCACCTTCTTCCTGCTTAGCGGTGTGCGCTTCAACATCAAGGGCTCGACGCAGCAGGGATCCTTCCAGTGCGAATTCGATTACTCCGGTGATCGTTCTGCCAAGGCCGTACAGGACTTGTTCAAGCCCGGCGCGCCACTGGAATTCCACAAGTAATCTGCCCATTACTTGAGTCGGGGCACAAGCGTTTACCGATTAAACGTTTGTGCCCTGTCATTGAAAGCAATATCCGGCATGAAATCCGCAGACGATACGGTCGCATTTCCTTCCATAAAAAGAGCGGAGGCATTACTGGCATCGACGCCGGATACAAGCATCACGATTAATTCCGTCAGTGATCTTGATATAAAACTCGGTTTAACGTTTTATACCAAGGCCTATCCAGAGGCCAATTATATTCTGGCAGGAATTCAGTCAGTACACAGCAAGGTAATTATCGAGCTCAGCAATCAATTACCTCTATCCTGGGTTGCCTCCGTACTGGTCACCGGGGAAATCAGTCCAAATCAGCTTGCCTATCCATTCAGTTCCAATTCTGACCAATTCTCGATGCGGCTTAATAATGAAATCACCCTGGAACATGACGAGAATGGTTGGCGAATACCGCCCTATGACAGTAGAAAATACAGCGTCCGTGTTGGCCTGGGTATGGGAATGGAAGAAATATACTGGGGCTGCAGCGTCACTGTGGCGCCCAATAGCAACGTGCTGCTGGAGGCAGACGCATACGAACTGTTTCGCCTCGACATGATCGTGCCGGTAGGTTACCCGGTAACGCCTATGCCTCCCGATGCCTGGCAGATACCGCTTGGCAGCAAGGCACTACTCTCGTTCTCGGCATCGGGCATTGGAACGTTGACCTTCGTGACCGCCAACCAGACAGCACAAAGCCCCCCTTGATTAACGCCCCGCCAACGCCTCGGGGGACAAACCCAGCGCGCCGCCTCGCCCCCACCCGCCCCGGTGAGCGTCAAAGCGGAACAGCGTCGGTGCAGCCGTTTATCTGAAAAGAAAGGTTGGCCGCATCGCTGCGGCCAACCTGGTGTATTGCCATCACGCAGCCCGAGCGGCGCGCGTCAGATGGTTTTCGAATAGCGCGCGTGCGTTTCGCGTTCGCGCAGGTGGCGGTCGAACGCCATCGCGATATTGCGGATCAGGAAGCGGCCCTTCGGCTCCACCATCAGGAAATCGCCGTCGAAGTGCAGCAGGCCCATCTGCTGGAATTCGCGGATCTTCGGCAGCTCGTCGGCGAAGTAGTCGGCGAAATTGATGGCGAAGGTCTGCTCGATCGCCTCCACCGACAGCGAGAAGCGGCACATCAGCGCCTGGATCACGCTGCGGCGCAGGATGTCGTCCTGGGTCAGCGTCATGCCGCGCATCACCGGCAGGTGGCCGGCGTCCAGCGCCGCGTAGTAGGCGTCGATGTCCTTTTCGTTCTGCGAGTAGCAGGGGCCGACCTTGCCGATCGACGACACGCCGAAGCCGATCATGTCGCAATCGGCGTGGGTGGAGTAGCCCTGGAAGTTGCGCTGCAGGCGACCCTGCTCCAGCGCGCGCGTCAGCTCGTCACCGGGCTTGGCGAAGTGGTCCATGCCGATGAACACGTAGCCGGCGTCGCTCAGCTGCTGCACCGAGTTCTGCAGGATGTCGAGCTTGGTGGCACCGGACGGCAGGTCGGCCTCGTTGATGCGGCGCTGCGGCTTGAACACGGTCGGCAGGTGCGCGTAGTTGTACAGCGCGATGCGGTCCGGCGACATCGCGATCACCTTGTTGACGGTGCTTTCCAGCGAGTGCGCGGTCTGCAGCGGCAGGCCGTAGATCAGGTCCACGCTCACCGACTTGAAGCCGGCCTCGCGCGCGGCGTCGATCACCAGCCGGGTTTCTTCCTCGCTCTGGATGCGGTTCACCGCCTGCTGCACCGCCGGATCGAAGTCCTGGATGCCGACGCTCATGCGGTTGAAGCCGAGACGGCCCAGGTGCAGCACGGTGTCGCGGCCAACCTTGCGCGGGTCGATCTCGATGGAGAACTCGCCTTCCGGCAGCAGCTCGAAGTGGCGGTTGATGACGCCCATCACCCGGTCCAGCTGCGCATCGGACAGGAAGGTCGGCGTGCCGCCGCCGAAATGCAGCTGGATCACCTTCTCGCGACAGCCGAGCTTTGCCGCCACCAGCGCGATCTCCTTTTCCAGGTAGTCGAGGTAGGCGTCGGCGCGGCTCTTGTCCTTGGTGATGATCTTGTTGCAGCCGCAGTAGTAGCAGATGGTGTTGCAGAACGGGATGTGCACGTACAGCGAGATGCCGCGATGGTTTGCCCCAATGGCACGCTGCGCCAGGCAATGCTCATAATCACTCACCCCGAAACCCGCGTGAAAGCGGTCGGCGGTCGGATAGGAGGTATAACGCGGACCGGACCCTTCCAGTGTTTCGATCAGGGTCCGGTCGAAAACACATTGGGTCGGGATAAATGCAGAATGAGCAGCCATCATATATTTTGATTGGAAATCTGGTGGGGGACTGGTAAATTTGCGCAATTACGCCTTGATCTGCATTGACGCTCATCAAGCAAGCTCATCTGTCCCTGGAAATCGACTCTCGGTATGAACGATCTGTC
Source organism: Vogesella alkaliphila (assembly GCF_014652475.1). Classification (GTDB taxonomy): domain Bacteria; phylum Pseudomonadota; class Gammaproteobacteria; order Burkholderiales; family Chromobacteriaceae; genus Vogesella; species Vogesella alkaliphila. Next base: position 213,259 of record NZ_BMYW01000002.1, read on the forward strand.
CTCTCCCCTGCATTCGCTGAAAGTCACTTGCTCCAACTGCAGCCTGCGTGAACTGTGCCTGCCGGTAGGGCTGAACCGCGACGAGATGGCGCAGCTGGATGCCGTCATCCGTCAGAGCCGCCGCTTCAAGCGCGGCGAGTACCTGTTCCGCAGCGGTGAGGGTTTCCGTTCTTTATACGCAGTGCGCACCGGTTATTTCAAGACCTGCGTTTCCAGCCAGGACGGCCGGGAACAGGTGACCGGTTTCCACATGTCCGGCGAGCTGATGGGGCTGGACGGCATTTCCTCCAACACCCACGGTTGCGACGCCATCGCGCTGGAGGACAGCGAGGTGTGCGAGCTGCCGTTCAGCCGCATGGAAAGCCTGGGGCGCGACATCCCCAGCCTGCAGCACCACTTCTTCCGCCTGATGAGCCGCGAGATCGTGCGCGACCAGTCGGTGATGCTGCTGCTGGGCAATATGAAGGCGGAAGAACGCCTCGCCGCCTTCCTGCTCAACCTGTCGCAGCGCCTGGCCAGCCGCGGCTTTGCCGCCAACGACTTCATCCTGCGCATGAGCCGCGAGGAGATCGGCAGCTTCCTCGGCCTGAAACTGGAAACCGTCAGCCGCACGCTATCGAAATTCCAGCAGCAGGGCTGGATCCGGGTCGATCACAAGCACATCCAGCTGGTCCGCCCGGAAGAGCTGAAGGCCCTGGTGGCCGGCTGCTCGCAAGCCAACAGCGCCGGCTAAGCCCGCCGCGTCACGATGCAAAAAGCCCGGATCGGTGGATCCGGGCTTTTTTGTTGGCTAACGCTGCGGGCTTAGCCGGCCTGCCAGCCGCCACCCAGTGCCGCGTACAGCGACACCACCGCCGACAGTCGCGCAAGGCGGGCGCTGGACAGCGCCTGCTCCACCTGGAACACGCCGCGCTCGGCGTCGAGCACGTCCAGATAGCTGGAGTAGCCGTTGTCGTAGCGCAGCCGCGCCAGGCGCAGCGCCTCGCGCAGGGATGCCAACTGCTGCAGCTGCGCCTGTTCGGTGGCGCGCGTGGTGCTGACCGCCGACATCGCGTCCAGGGTGTCGGCGAACGCCTGCTGCACCGTCTTCTCGTACACCGCCAGCGCCTGTTTCTGGCGCGCGTTGGCGGCATCGACACCGGCGGCGATGCGCCCGGCATTGAAGATCGGCGCGGTCAGGTTGGCCGCGAAGTTCCAGGTCTGCGCCGGGCCGCTGAACAGGTCGACCAGCGCGGTGCTGGCGCTGCCGATGCCGGCCGACAGGCTGATGCTCGGGAAGTAGGCGGCGCGGGCGACGCCGATGCGGGCGTTGGCCGCGATCAGGCTGGCTTCCGCCGCCGCCACGTCGGCACGGCGCAGCAGCAGGTCGGACGGCAGCCCGGACGGGATCTGCTCCGGCTCGGCCAGCACCGACAAGGCCTTGCCGCGGCCAAGGTTGGCCGCAATGTCGCGCGGCGAGCGGCCCAGCAGCACCGCCAGCGCGTGTTCGGTCTGCGTCACCGCCTGCGCCAGCTGCGGCACGGTGGCGCGCGCGCTGGCGGCCTCGGCCTCAGCCTGGCGCATTTCCAGCTCCGAGGTCATGCCGCCGTTGAAGCGTTTGCGGCGCAGCTGCAGCGATTCCTCGCGGCTTTGCAGCGTGGCACGGGCGCTGGCGAGCTGGGCGTCGTAGCTGGCGAGCTGGAAGTAGCTCTTGGCCACCTGGCTGCCCAGCGACAGCCGCAGCGCAGCCAGCGAGCGCTCGCTGGCGCTGACGTCGGCCAGCGCCGCCTCGCGTTCGCGGCGCAGCTTGCCCCACAGGTCCAGCTCCCAGCTGGCGGTCAGCCCGGCCTGGCGGCTGTCGAGCAGCGCCCCGCCACCACTGCTGTAGCTCGAGGTCTGGCTGCGGCCGCTGCCGACGCTGGCGCTGACCTGCGGCAGCAGGCCGGCACGCGCCACACCGGCGGCGGCGGCGGCTTCTTCCACCCGCGCCGCGGCCTGCACCAGATCGCGGTTGTAGCGCAGCGATTCGTCTATCATCGCGTCCAGCACCGGATCCTCGAAACTGCGCCACCAGTCGCTGGCGACCGGCGCCACGTTGGCCGCAGCCTGCGGCATGTCCAGCTGCGGACGCTGGTAGTCGGGGCCGACCGCCGCGCACGCGGACAGCGCGGCGGCGACCAGTACTGGCAACAGCGCTTGCTTAAGCATCATGCTGCTCTCCTTGTGGCGCCGGCTTGCGCTGGCTCCACTGCATAATCAGTTTGAAAAACAGGGGGATGAACAGCGCCGCGATGAAGGTTGCGGCCAACATGCCCCCGATCACGCCGGTACCGATCGAGTGACGGCTGGCGGAGCCGGCACCGCTGGAAATCGCCAGCGGCACGCAACCGAGGATGAAGGCCAGCGAGGTCATCACGATCGGGCGGAAACGCAGCTTGGCCGCCTCCACCGCCGCCTCGGCCAGCGAGCGCCCTTCTTCCATCTTCAGCACCGCGAACTCGACGATCAGGATCGCGTTCTTCGCCGCGAGGCCGATCAGCGTCACCAGCGCCACCTGGAAGTAGATGTCGTTCTCCAGCCCGCGCAGCCAGTTGGCCACCAGCGCGCCGAACACCGCGAACGGCACCGCGGTCAGCACCGAGATCGGCAGCGTCCAGCGCTCGTACTGTGCCGCCAGGATCAGGAACACCATCACCAGCGCGATCACGAACACCGTCGACGAGGCACCGCCGGTGGATTTCTCCTGGAAGGCCGAGCCGGTCCACGCCAGGGTGTAGCCGTCCGGCAAGGTTTCCTTCGCCAGCTGTTCCATCACCGCCAGCGCCTCGCCGGAGCTGTAGCCCGGCGCCGGGCCGCCGACCAGCTTGGCCGACGGGAAGGCGTTGTAGCGCTCGACGATTTCCGGGCCGGTGGTCTGCTCCACCGTCACCAGGCTGGACAGCGGGATCATCTGCCCGTTCTGCGCGCGCACGAACACGGTGCGCAGGTTGTCCACGCTCTTGCGGAACTCGGCCTCCGACTGCAGCTGCACGGTGAAGATGCGGCCGAACTTGTTGAAGTCGTTCACGTACAGCGCGCCGAAGGTGCTCTGCATGGTGTCGAACACGTCGTCGATCGGCACGCCCAGCGCCTTGGCCTTTTCACGGTCCAGCTGCACGTTGACCTGCGGCACGTTGGCCGAGAAGGTGCTCTGCACGCCGGCCAGTTCCGGCCGTTTCGCCGCCGCCATCATCAGCGCCTGCGCCTGCGCCGCCAGCTCGCCGGCCGAGGCACCGGCGCGGTTCTGCACGTAGGCCTCGAAGCCACCGGTGGAGGACATGCCGGAGATCGGTGGCGGGTTGAAGGCCAGCACCAGCCCTTCCTTGATGCCGGCGCCCTTCATGAACACGTCGCCGACCACCGCCTGCGCCGACATGCCCGGCGCCTTGCGCTCGTCCCACGGCTTCAGGGTGATGAAGGTGACACCAGTGTTGGTGCGGTTGGAGCCGGACAGGATGTCGAAGCCGGCAAAGCTCATCACGTCCTTCACCGCCGGGTTCTTGGCGATTTCCACGTCCAGCTTGTCCATCGCGTCCACGGTGCGGTTGATCGCCGCGCCGTCCGGCAGGATGGTGGCGGAGATCACGTAGCCCTGGTCTTCTTCCGGCGCCAGCGACGACGGAATCAGCTTGAACAGCCACGCCGACGCGCCGATCAGCAGGCCGAACAGCACCAGCGCCAGCACGGAACGCTTGATCAGGAAGGCCACGCCGCTGCTGTAGCGGTGGGTGATGCGGTCAAACAGGCGGTTGAAGCCATCGAAGAAGGCGTTGCTGTGCTGATGCTCGGACTTCAGCATCGCCGCGCACAGCGCAGGGGTCAGCGTCAGCGCCACGATACCGGAGATGGTCACCGACATCGCGATGGTGATGGCGAACTGCTTGTACATCTGGCCGGCGATGCCGCCCATGAACGCCACCGGGATGAACACCGAGCACAACACCAGCACGATGGCGACCACCGGGCCGCTGACTTCCTTCATCGCCTGGATGGTGGCTTCGCGCGGCGGCTTGCCCTCCTTCATCATGATGCGTTCGACGTTCTCCAGCACCACGATGGCGTCGTCGACCACGATACCGATCGCCAGCACCATGCCGAACAGCGTCAGCGTGTTGATGGAGTAGCCGAACAGGTACATGCCGGCAAAGGTGCCGACGATGGACACCGGCACCGCGAGGCCCGGAATCAGCGTCGCGCGCCAGTTCTGCAGGAACAGGTACACCACGGCGAACACCAGCACCATCGCTTCCATCAGCGTGGTGATCACCTCCTGGATCGACACCTCGACGAAGCGGGTGGTGTCATACGGGATCGAGTAGGACAGCCCGGCCGGGAATTTCGCAGCCAGTTCGTCCATCTTCGCCTGCACCGCCTTGGCGGTGTCCAGCTGGTTGGCGCCCGGCGCCAGGTTGATACCGATAGGGATGCTCGGACGGCCGTTGTGCTTGCCGTAGAAGTCGTAGCCCAGCGCGCCCAGCTCCACCCGTGCCACGTCCTTCAGCCGCACCTTGGCCCCGTCGGCGGCAGCGCGCACGATGATGTTCTCGAACTCGCTGGCCTCGGTCAGGCGGCCCTTGGTGGTGATGGTGTAGGTGAAGTCCGGCTTGCCGGCGTTCGGCTCGGCGCTGATCTTGCCGGCGGCGAACTGCGCGTTCTGCTCGCGGATGGCCTGTGCCACGTCGCTGGGCGTCAGCTTCAGCTGCGCCAGGCGGTCCGGCCGCAGCCACACCCGCATCGCGTAGTCCTTGCCGGCGAAGTTGGTGACCTGGCCGACGCCGGGAATGCGCTTGATCTCGTCGACCACGTTGAGCAGCGCGTAGTTGCTCATGAACAGCGTGTCAAAGCGTTTGTCCGGCGAGTACAGCGAGATCACCTGCAGGAAGGTGGCGGCCTGCTTGCGCACGTTCACGCTCTGGCGGCGCACCTCTTCCGGCAGCGAGGACAGCACCGACTGCACGCGGTTGTTGACGTTGATCGACGCCTGGTCCGGATTGGTGCCGATCTTGAACGTCACGTTGATGGTCAGCCGTCCGTTGCTGGCGCTGCTGGACTGCATGTACAGCATGTCGTCGACGCCGTTGATCGCCTGTTCCAGCGGCGAGGCCACGGTATCGGCGATCACCTCGGCGGAGGCGCCGGGGTAGGCGGTGGTCACCGCCACCGACGGCGGCACGATCTGCGGGTACTGTTCGATCGGCAGCGCGCGCATGCCGAAGAAACCGGCCAGCACGATCACGATCGACAGCACGCTGGCGAAGATCGGCCGGCGGATGAAGAAAGATGAAAACATGTGTTATTCCTCGCCTTAGCCCTGGGTCGTCGCCGGGGCGGCAACGTTGGCCGCAGCCGTCTGCGGCACCACCTTGGCACCCGGACGCAGCTTGATCAGGTTGTCGGTAATCACCAGGTCGCCGGCCTTCAGCCCGCTCTCGACGATGAAGCCGTTACTGGCGCTGTCGCCGATCTGCAGCGGACGGGCCTCGACGGTGTTGTCCTTGCCGACCACCCACACCATCTTGCCCTGCTGCGAGGTCAGCACCGCCTTCTGCGGCACCACCAGCGCATTCAGGCGCACCGCGCCCTTCAACTCGACACGCACGAACTGGCCGGCACGCACGGTGCCCTCCGGGTTGTCGAAGCTGGCGCGCGCCGCCGAGGTGCCGGTGGTCGGGTCGATGACGCGGTCGGCAAAGTTGATGCGGCCTTCACGGCCGTAGGTGCTGCCATCCGGCAGTTTCAGCGACACGATGTAGCGGCCACCTTCCGGCTGGCGCAGCTTGCCGCTGGCCGCCAGCTGCTGGTTCTTCAGCACGTCGTTGTCGGACAGCGAGAACTTGACGTAGATCGGGTCCAGCTGCGAGATCTTGGTCAGCAGCCCGGCATCGCCCGGCTGCACCAGGCTGCCCTCGGAGCGTGCCTCGGCGCTGGTGACACCGGAGATCGGCGCGGTGACGCGGGTGTAACCGAGGTTGATCTGCGCCGACTTCATCGCGGCGCGGGCGGCGGCGACCGAGGCCTTGGCCGTGGCCAGCGCGGCCACCGCGTCGTCGCGGTCCTTCTGGCTGACGGCGTTTTCCTTGAACAGCGGCAGCACGCGGTCGTGGTCCTGCTGCGCGCGGATCAGCTTGGCCTCTTCCAGCTTCAGCGTCGCCTCCGCCTGCTCCAGTGCCGCCTGGTACGGTGCGGCGTCGAGCTGGAACAGCACGTCGCCGGCGCGCACGCTGGCACCCTCGGTGTAGGCGCGCTTCTGCAGGATGCCGGAGACGCGGGCGCGCACTTCCACCTCGCGCGAGCCGACCGCCTGACCGACGTACTCGGTGACCACCGGCACATCGGCGGCGGCCATCTTCACCACGCTGACCGGCAGCGGCGGCATCGCCCCGTGGCCGGCTGCCTGCTCGCCCTGCTGCCCGCAAGCGGTCAGCATCACTGCCAGCGGCAACAGCGCCAGCGTCCATTTATGATTATTGAAAGAACTCACCAGAGATCTCCTTGATGTGTGCGTCGTACGTAGGCAACAGCCGTCTGCGCGCTGCTTGCCGGTCAGAAAATGCCAACCGGCTATATAGCATGCAATCGTGCTGGACAGCCGCTTGCCAGGACGCGTTTCCGAATTCCGGTACAGACAATGCGACAAATTTGCGCCATAATACATACATTCGTGTATGTATGTAAACAAATCAGGCAGCGCACCGGCGGCTTTAACGCTATCCTTACGCCGCGCTGAATAACCCTTTCGAGAACATGGCACGCAAAACCCGAGAAGAAGCCGAGCAAACCCGCCACCTGCTGCTGGATACCGCCGAACAGGTATTCTGGGAAAAGGGTGTCGCCGGGACCTCGCTGGCCGACATCGCCGCCGCCGCCGGGCTGACCCGCGGCGCGATCTACTGGCACTTTTCCAACAAGCTCGACCTGTTCAACGCGCTGTGCGACCGCATCATTCCGGAGCTGGAGATCCTCGACGCGCGCCTGCTCGACCGCAACGTCAACCCGGCGACCCGGCTGTGGCAGCACGGCCACGCCATGTTCGCGCTGCTGCACGACAATCCGCGCATCCGCCGCATCTGCGGCATCCACCACCTCGGCTGCGAGCAGGTCGGCGAAATGGCGCCGCTGCTGCTGGAGCAAATCAGCTGGACCCAGGAAAAACAGGCCAAGCTGCAGCAGGTGCTGCACTGCGCGCAGGAGCAGCACCTGCTGCGCGACGACGTCGATCCCAAGCTGGCCGCCATCGGCCTGCACAGCCTGTACGGAGGCCTGATCCACAGCTGGCTGCTGGCACAGGACGACCGCACCATTCACCATAATCTATCCGCGCTGTTAAGCCCTTATTTTGAAGGCATTTTCAAGGAGCGCTACTGGCTGCAACCCCTGCCATGCGCTGCTGAATAGCGTTATACTCCGCGTCTTTACGCCTTCCGCCCTTCTGTCATGACTCACGCCATCAGCATCGATGCTGTCAGCAAGCGCTTCGCGTCGCTGCAGGCCCTGGACCGCATCAGCTTCACGGTGGAGCACGGCGAGTTCTTCGCCCTGCTCGGCCCCAACGGTGCCGGCAAGACCACGCTGATTTCCGCCATGGCCGGGCTGTCGCGCGCCGACAACGGCCAGATCCGCATCATGGGCCACGACACCGTGACCGAGGCACGTGACGCACGCATGAAACTGGGCGTGGTGCCGCAGGAACTGGTATTCGACCCGTTCTTCACCGTGCGCGAGACGCTGACCTTCCAGTCCGGCTATTTCGGCATCCGCCACAACGACGCCTGGGTCGACGAGCTGCTGCACAAGCTGGGACTGACCGACAAGGCCAACGTCAACATGCGCGCGCTGTCCGGCGGCATGAAACGGCGGGTGATGGTGGCGCAGGCGCTGGTGCACCGCCCGCCGGTGATCGTGCTGGATGAACCCACCGCCGGCGTCGACGTCGAACTGCGGCAGAGCCTGTGGGCGTTCGTGAAGGAGCTCAACGCCGCCGGCCACACCATCGTGCTGACCACCCACTATCTGGAAGAAGCCGAAGCGCTGTGCAGCCGCATCGCGATGATGAAAAAAGGCCGGCTGATCGCGCTGGAGAACAAGGACACCCTGCTGTCGCGCAGCGCGGCGCGCGAAGTGTCGCTGCAGCTGTCGGGCGAGCTGCCTGCCAGCCTGCAGCCGCTGAGCCTGCGCCAGCAGGACGGCCGCCACATCCTGGCGCTGCCGGACATTGCCAAACTGGAGCAGGTATTGAGCGAACTGAGGTTGGCCGCAGTGGAAGTACGCGAGCTGTCGGTGCACGAAACCGATCTGGAGCAGGTCTTCGTCAAGCTGATGCACGGAGGACAAGCCTGATGTACGGCTTTATCACCCTGTTCAAGAAGGAAATCCTGCGCTTCTGGAAGGTCGGTTTCCAGACGGTGATGGCGCCGGTGCTGACCGCGCTGCTGTACCAGATGATCTTCTCGCACGTGCTGTCGCAGCATGTCGAGGCCTATCCCGGCGTCAGCTACACCGCCTTCCTGATCCCCGGCCTCGCGATGATGTCGATGGCGCAGAATGCGTTCGCCAACAGCTCGTCCAGCCTGATCCAGTCCAAGATCACCGGCAACATCGTGTTCCTGCTGCTGCCGCCGATCAGCGCGCCGGCCTTCTTCGGCGCCTACCTGCTGGCATCCATCGTGCGCGGGCTGGTGGTCGGTGCCGGCGTGCTGCTGGTCACCGCCTGGTTCGGGCTGCCGCTGCCGGCGCAGCCGCTGTGGCTGCTGGCCTTTGCCGTGCTCGGCTGCGGCGTGCTCGGCGCGCTGGGCATCATGGCCGGCATCTGGGCCGACAAGTTCGATCAGCTGGCCGCGTTCCAGAACTTCCTGATCATGCCGCTGACCTTCCTGTCCGGCGTGTTCTACTCTATCAACAGCCTGCCGCCGCTCTGGCGCGGCGTCTCCCACCTCAACCCGGTGTTCTACATGATCGACGGCTTCCGCTACGGTTTCTTCGGCCAGGCCGACGTGTCGCCGTGGCTGTCGCTGGCGGTGGTCGGCGGCTGCTTCGTCGCGCTGTCGGCGTGGGTGATGCGGCTGATCGCCAGCGGCTACAAGCTTCGCCATTGAGCGGTGGCACCCTGCGTGCCGCGCCATGACAACATAAAGACAGGAACCAAAATGGTAAGTGCAGACTATATCAAGGAAGTCATTCTCGCCGGGCTCGCCTGCGACTACATCGACGTGCAGGGCGACGACGGCACCCACTTCAACGCCGTGATCGTCAGCGCGGAATTCTCCGGCCGCAATCGCGTCCAACGCCACCAGTTGGTGTACCAGGCCCTCGGCGACCGCATGCGCGCCGAGATCCACGCATTGGGAATGAAGACACTCAGCCCGGAAGAATGGGCGCAGCAACAAGGCTAAATCACGAAAATGGAAAAACTGGTCATTCAAGGCGGCAACGGCCCGCTCAACGGTGAAATCCGTGTTTCCGGCGCCAAGAACGCCGCCCTGCCCATCCTGTGCGCCGGCCTGCTGACCGCCGACACGCTGAAACTCACCAACGTGCCGATGCTGCGCGACGTGTCCACCACGCAGAAGCTGCTGCAGGGCATGGGCGTGCGCGTGATGACCGACAACGTGCACGAGTTCGAGATCACCGCGGCCAACCTTGACACCCTGGTGGCACCGTACGACCTGGTGAAAACCATGCGCGCGTCCATCCTGGTGCTGGGCCCGACGCTGGCCCGCTTCGGCGAGGCCACCGTGTCCCTGCCCGGCGGCTGCGCCATCGGCTCGCGTCCGGTGGAGCAGCACATCAAGGGCATGGTCGCCATGGGCGCCGAGATCTCCATCGAGCACGGCTACGTCAAGGCGCGCGCCAAGAAGCTGCGCGGCGCCCACATCGTGATGGACATGGTCACCGTCGGCGGCACCGAAAACCTGATGATGGCGGCAGTGCTGGCCGAAGGCACCACCATCCTGGAAAACGCCGCGCGCGAGCCGGAAGTGGTCGACCTCGCCCACTGCCTGGTGGCGATGGGCGCCAAGATCCAGGGCATCGGCAGCGACAAGCTGATCATCGAGGGCGTCGAGCGCCTGCACGGCGCCGAACACGCGATCATGCCGGACCGCATCGAGGCCGGCACCTTCCTCGTCGCCGGCGCCATGACCCAGGGCCACGTGGTGCTGCGCAATGCCGCCCCGCGCAGCATGGACGTGATCCTCGACAAGCTGACCGAAACCGGCGCCGTGATCGAGTGCGGCGACGACTGGATCTCGCTGGACATGAAGCGCCGTCCGAAAGCGGTCAACGTGCGCACCCTGCCGCATCCGGCCTTCCCGACCGACATGCAGGCGCAGATGATGACGCTGAACACCATCGCCGACGGCGCGGCGGTGATGACCGAGACCATCTTCGAGAACCGCTTCATGCACGTGCCGGAGCTGAACCGCATGGGCGCCAACATCGAAGTGGAAGGCAACACCGCCATCGTCAAGGGCGTGGAAAAGCTGTCTGGCGCCACCGTGATGGCCACCGACCTGCGCGCCTCCGCCAGCCTGGTGATCGCCGGCCTCGCCGCCGAGGGCGAGACCATCGTCGACCGCATCTACCACCTGGATCGCGGCTACGAGCACATCGAGGCCAAGCTCAATGCCGTCGGTGCCAACATCACCCGCGTCGCGAGCTAAATCTTAAACAGCGATACCACCGCCGTGACTGCATCCGCAACCACGGCGGTTTTTTATGGCCAGCATTGTTTAACAAAACTGTTGCACAAACGTCATTTGTCGCACGTTAATTTAAAATATTAAACACTCGTCGCTTTATCTTCCGCCTCGCCGCCGCCTATCATCAGCCGACCCGCACCACCACAACCCCGCTGCCGCGGCAAGGAAGACCATGTTCGACACCATCAAGGCCAAGCTGCTGCTGGGCACCGGCCTGCTCGTCCTGGGCGGCTTCAGCCTGATCATCGGCGTCAACGCCCGCCTCTCCGCACAACAGGCGGAACAGCACGTGCTGGCCGCCACCCGCCTGCTGGCCGCCAACGAGGCCGCTAGGCTCAACCAGCGCCTGGAAGCCGCCTACACCACCGCCAAGGACCTCGCCGCCTACGCGCAGGTGCTCAAACACGGCGCGCCGGCCAACGCCCGCGCGCTGGCCGGCGCCCACACCCGCCTGCTGATGCAGACCAACCCGCAGGCCATCGGCGTGTTCCTCAGCTGGGAGCCGAACGCGCTGGACGGGCGCGACAGCGAGCTGGCCGGGCAGCCGGAAAACGGCGCCAGCGGCCGCGCCGGCAGCTACTGGTTCCGCAAGGGCGGCAAGGAGGACGTGGTGTGGGGCTCGGAGGACACCGACGGCAGCGAGTACTACGACGGTCCGAAGCACAGCCTGCAGCCGGTGCTGACCGAGCCTTACGAGGACCACGACATCAAGGTGCTGATGGCGACGCTGTCCTACCCCATCCTCGAGAACGGCCGCTTTGTCGGCGTCGCCGGCCTCGACTTCAGCCTGGAGCAGCTGCAGGCGGTCGCCGCCGCGATCAGGCCCTACGGCAGCGGCTTCATGACCATCTACTCCGGCAAGGGCATGGTGCTCGGCGCCGGCGACAAGGCGCTGGTCGGCAAGGCGGACGCGGGGCTGCCGGCGGTGGCGCGGCGCGCGATCCGCAGCGGCGCCAGCCTGCAGTACGTCGACGACGCACAGGTGCTGCACTACATCGAGCCGATGCGCGTCGGCAACATCCGCAACGCGTGGGCGGTGCGCGTCTCGATCCCGCTGGACAGTGCGCTGGCCGACAGCCGCGCCGCCACCCGCGACACCATCCTGTTCAGCCTCGGCGCGCTGCTGCTGATCCTGCTGGTGCTTGCCGCGCTGCTGCGGCGGCTGACCACCCCGCTGACCCGGCTGCAGCAGGCGCTGAGCGCGCTGGCCACCGGCGACGGCGACCTCACCCGCGAGCTGGCGATCCGCGGCCGCGACGAGATCGGCGCCTCCGCCAGCGCCTTCAACCGCTTCAGCCAGTCGCTGCGCCAGATGCTGCTGGAGGTACGCGAACGGGTCGGCGCCGTGCACCACGCCACCCGCGCGCTGGCCGGCGAAACCGGCGACATCAGCGCCCGCTCGCAGCAGCAATCGGTGGCCGCCACCGCCACCGCCGCCGCCATCGAGCAGCTGTCGGTCAGCATCAGCCACATCGCCGACTCCGCCCGCGTCGCCGAAGACAGCGTGCGCGAGGCCGGCCAGGAGGCGGAACAGGTCGCCGACAGCGTGCACGCCACCGCCAGCGGGATCGCGCGCATCGCCGACACCATCCGCCAGCTCAGCGGCGTGCTGGCCGGACTGGAGCAGCGCTCCGGCCAGATCAGCCACGTGGTGCAGGTGATCCGCGACATCGCCGAGCAGACCAACCTGCTGGCGCTGAACGCGGCGATCGAGGCCGCCCGCGCCGGCGAACAGGGCCGCGGCTTTGCCGTGGTTGCCGACGAGGTGCGCAAGCTGGCCGAGCGCAGCGCCGGCGCCACCGTGGAAATCGCCGCCAGCATCCGCCAGGTGCAGGACGAAACCCGCAATGCCAACGACAGCATGAACGCCGCCATCCGCCAGGTGGAAACCGGGGTGCAGCAGGCGGAACGTGCCGCCGCCGCCATCTCCGGCATCCACCACCACAACCAGCAGGTGATGCGTACCGTGGCCGGCATCGCCAGCGCCACCGCCCAGCAGTCCAGCGCCAGCCACGACATCGCGCGCAACGTGGCGCAGATCCACGACATGATCGACGGCACCGATCAGTCGGTGCTGCACGCCACCCGCGCCACCGGGCAGCTGCGCCAGCTGGCGGACGAGCTGCAGCAGCGCATCGAGCGCTTCAAGCTGTAAGAACCTGTTCAAAGTCTCGCGAGCTAGAGCGAGACAAGGCAAAAACGCCTGAGGAAGCGGAGTTTACATGGGGTAAATGAGCATTCCGAAGGCATTTTTAACGCGGTATCGCCGAAGCGCAGCAGACATTGAACAGGTTCTAAAGGCACAAGGTTGGCCGCAAGCTCTTGCGGCCAACCTTGGGCATGAAAAAACCGGCAGGCCCCGTGAGGGCACTGCCGGTTGTCGGTTCAGGCGGCAACAACGCTTAGTGGCCGTCGAACGAGCACACCGTAAACAGCGGGATGTTCAGCTCGCGCATCAGATCGCCGCCGCCCAGTTCCGGCAGCTCGATGATGCCGGCGGTCTCGACCACTTCCGCGCCGAGACGCTGCAGTAGCTTGTAGCCGGCCATCATGGTGCCGCCGGTGGCGATCAGGTCGTCGATCAGCACCACGCGGTCGCCCGGTTTCACTGCGTCGGTATGCATCTCCACAGTGGCGTTGCCGTACTCCAGCTCGTACTCCTCGGCCACGGTGGTGAACGGCAGCTTGCCCTTCTTGCGGATCGGCACGAAGCCGACATTCAGCTCGTAGGCCAGCACCGAGCCGATGATGAAGCCGCGCGCGTCCAGCCCCGCCACCATGTCGATACGCTCGCCCATGTAGCGGTGCACGAAGATGTCGATCAGCATGCGGAAGGTTTTCGGATTCTGCAGCAGCGGCGTGATGTCGCGGAACATCACCCCCTCGCTCGGCCAGTTCGGTACGGTGCGGATCCAGCCCTTCAGGTAGCTGGCGTAGTCCAGATTGCTCAGGTTTTCCATCAATTCAGTGCCTTAGTGGAAGAATGCCAGTTTCACGATCCACAGCCCGGCGATCACCAGTACCGCCGGTCTCAGGTCGGCAAAGCGGCCGGCCAGGATCTTGATCACGGCGTAGCTGATGAAGCCGAAGGCGATGCCGTCGGCGATGGAGAAGGTGAACGGCATCGCCACCGCGGTCATCACCGCCGGTGCCGATTCGGTCAGGTCGTCCCAGTCGATCTCGGCCAGGCCGCGCGTCATCAGCACCGCGACGTAGCACAGCGCCGGCGCGGTGGCGTAGGCCGGCACCGTCTTGGCCAGCGGCGAGATCCACAGGCAGGCGAGGAACAGGATCGCCACCACCAGCGCGGTGAGGCCGGTACGGCCGCCGACGGCGGTGCCCGCCGCAGATTCAATATAGGCGGTGGTCGACGAGGTGCCCATCGCCGCGCCGGCGGTAATGGCGATCGAGTCGGCCATCAGCGCGCGCTTCAGACGCGGCAGCTTGCCGTCCTTGTCCAAGAGGCCGGCGCGGTGCGACACGCCGACCAGAGTGCCGGTGGTGTCGAACAGGTCGACGAAGAAGAACACGAAGATCACGCCCAGCAGGCCGGCGGTCATTGCCCCCTCCAGGTCCATCTGCATGAAGGTCGGCGCCATGCTCGGCACCGGCGCCACCACGCCTTCGAAACCGGACAGGCCCAGCGCCACCGACAGCACCGTCACCGCCAGGATGCCGATGATGATGGAGCCGTGCACGCGGCGGTATTCCAGCGCCACGATGATGAAGAAGCCGAGGATGGCGAGCAGCACTTTCGGGTCGTGCAGGTTGCCCAGCGTCACCAGCGTGGCTGGATGATCGGCCACCACGCCGGCGTTCTTCAGCGCGATGATGGCGAGGAACAGGCCGACCCCGGCGGAGATCGCGAACTTCAGCGACTGCGGAATCGCGTTGACGATCGCCTCGCGCACCTTGAACAGGCTTACCGCCAGGAACACGATGCCGGAGATGAACACCGCGCCCAGCGCCGCCTGCCACGGCACGCCCATGCCCTGTACCACGGTGAAGGTGAAGTAGGCGTTCAGGCCCATGCCCGGCGCCAGCGCGATCGGGTAGTTGGCGACCAGCGCCATGATGCCGGTGCCCAGCGCCGCAGCAAGGCAGGTGGCCACGAACACGGCGTTGAAATCCATGCCGGTGAGCGACAGGATCGCCGGGTTGACGATGACGATGTAGGCCATGGTCAGGAAGGTGGTAAAGCCGGCGATGACCTCCGTTCTCACGTCGGTGCCGTGCTCTTTCAGCTTGAAAAAGCTTTCCAGCAGCATTGTGTTATCCCTCAGATTACGCAGATAAGTTTCTGACAAAACGCGCGATTTTAACTGAAACGCCCGTTTCACGCTCGGCGAGATGCGCTGCCGCGCGGTACTTAACCAACAATGGCCCTTGTGGTATCCTGAAATATTATTTCCGATCGTTGGCAGGAAGCCTCATGTCGCAAACAAACGGCACGATTTTCATCGTGGTCGCCCCGTCCGGAGCCGGTAAAACCTCGCTGGTCAGCACGCTGCTGCAAGCCGAACCCGGCGTCGAACTCTCCGTGTCCTATACCACCCGCGCCCCGCGCACCGGTGAAGAAAACGGCAGGCACTACCACTTTACCGATCGCGCCACGTTCGAAAACATGATCGAAGCCGGCGATTTCCTCGAGTACGCCGAGGTCTACGGCAACTACTACGGCACCAGCAAGCGCTGGCTGCGCGAAAGGTTGGCCGCAGGCCGCGACATCCTGCTGGAGATCGACTGGCAGGGTGCGCGCCAGGTGCGCGAGGTGTTCCCGGACGCGGTGTCGGTATTCATCCTGCCGCCGTCGATCGAGGTACTGGAAGCCCGCCTGCGCGGCCGCGCCACCGACAGCGAGGAGGTCATCGCCCGCCGCCTGTCCGAGGCGCGCGCCGAGATCGACCAGGTCGCCGAGTACGACTACCTGATCGTCAACGACGATTTCGAACAGGCGCGCCTGGACCTGATCAGCGTCATCCGCAGCCAGCGCTTGCGCGGCGAGCGGCAATGCCGTCACCATCAGGCAGCGATTGCCGCGATGCAGACGCCGGCCTGATACTTGCAGAGACGCCGCAACAACCCCATTATTTTTTGCACCACCTTCACCAGGGAGACCCCCATTCATGGCCCGCATTACCGTTGACGACTGCCTGGACCGTATCCAGAACCGCTTTGACCTGACCCTGGCCGCCTCCTACCGCGCCCGCCAGGTCGCCTCCGGCGCCACCACCTTCGTGGACCAGGGCCGCAACAAGCCGACCGTTGTCGCGCTGCGCGAAATCGCCGCCGGCCACATCGGCCGCGAGATCCTGACCCGCAACAAGTCGTAAGCCGCAACATGAGCCAGGACAGCGCCGCCGAACACATCGACTACAACGCCCTCGTTGACGCCGAGGCGGCGGCCCTGTTCGACGCGGCCAACCAGTACCTGCGCCCGGAGGACGTGCAGCTGCTGCGGCAGGCGTTCGCCACCGCGCGCGAGGCGCACGAAGGCCAGACCCGCAAGAGCGGCGAGCCCTACATCACCCACCCGCTGGCGGTAGCGGCGATGCTCACCGACTGGCGCCTCGATGCGCAGGGCCTGGCCGCAGCACTGATGCACGACGTGCTCGAAGACACCGGCGTCAGCAAGCCGACGCTGAGCGAGAAGTTCGGTCGCACCATCGCCGACCTGGTCGACGGCCTGTCCAAGCTGGAGAGGCTGGAATACCAGACCAAGGAATCGGCGCAGGCGGAAAACTTCCGCAAGATGGTGCTGGCGATGGCGCGCGACATCCGCGTCATCATCGTCAAGCTCGCCGACCGGCTGCACAATATGCGCACGCTGGACGCCATGCGCGAGGACAAGCGCCAGCGCATCGCGCTGGAAACGCTGGAAATCTACGCGCCGATCGCCAACCGCATCGGCCTGAACAAGGTCTATCGCGAACTGCAGGACCTGGCGTTCAAGCACCTGCACCCGCACCGCTACAGCGTGCTGTCCAAGGCGGTACGCGCCGCGCGCGGCAACCGCCGCGAAGTGGTCAACAAGATCCTGCAGGCCGTCACCCACAAGCTGGGCGAGGCCAATATCGAGGCCACCATCAAGGGCCGCGAGAAGAACCTATACAGCATCTACAAGAAGATGCAGGAGAAGCACCTGTCGTTTTCCGAGGTGCTCGACATCTACGGCTTCCGCATCGTGGTCAAGGACAACGCCAGCTGCTACCTGACGCTGGGCGCGCTGCACAGCCTGTACAAGCCCATCCCCGGCAAGTTCAAGGACTACATCGCCATCCCCAAGGGCAACGGCTACCAGAGCCTACACACCACCCTGTTCGGCCCCTACGGCACGCCGGTGGAGATGCAGATCCGCACCCAGGAGATGAACGCCGTCGCCGAGGCCGGCGTCGCCTCGCACTGGATGTACAAGTCCGGCGACGCCAGCATCGACGCCGCCAAGCAGCGCACCCACCAGTGGCTGCAGAGCATCCTCGACATGCAGGAAGAGAGCGAAGACGCGATCGAATTCCTGGAACACATCAAGATCGACCTGTTCCCGGACGAAGTCTACGTCTTCACCCCCAAGGGCAAGATCATGGTGCTGCCGCAAGGTTCCACCCCGGTCGACTTTGCCTACGCGGTGCACACCGACATCGGCCACCGCTGCATCGCCGGCCGCGTCAACTTCAACCTGGTACCGCTGCGCACCGTGCTGCGCAACGGCGACACCGTCGAGATCATCACCTCGACCCAGGCCAAGCCGAACCCGTCGTGGCTCAATTTCGTGCAGAGCGGCCGCGCCCGCTCCGGCATCCGCAACTACCTGAAGACGCTGCAGCAGAAGGACGCGGTGCAGCTCGGCGAAAAGCTGCTGCGCCAGGCCGCCAGCGCGCTGTCGCCGACCCCGCTGGACATCTCGCCCAAGCTGGAAGACAGCCTGCTGCACGCGCTGGGCGAACGCCAGCGCAGCTTCAACGACCTCCTGGCCGACATCGGCACCGGCAAACAGCTGGCGATCGTGATCGCGCGCAAGCTGTTCGAGCTGTCCGGCGAACAGCTGGGGCAGACTCCGGACGTCGGCCCGGTTACCATCCGCGGCAACGAGGGCGGCGCGGTGCAACTGTCCAGCTGCTGCAACCCGATCCCGGGCGACGCCATCATCGGCGTGATCAGCAAGGGCCAGGGACTGCTGGTCCACCGCAAGGGCTGCGGCAATGCCGCGCGCATCGACCCGGAAAAGCTGCTGGAAGTGAACTGGGAGCCGCAGAAGGACCGCATGTTCGGCGTCAACATCAGCGTACTGGCGCACAACCAGCGCGGCGCGCTGGCCGAAATCGCCGCCGCCATCTCGCACGCCTCGGCCAATATCGAAACGGTCGACACCCAGGAAAACCACGGTGGCGACGGCTTCATCCACATCCACTTCCGCCTGCAGGTCGACAACCTGACCCACCTGGAAAACGTGCTGACCGCGATCCAGCAGGTCCCTGTCGTGCAGCAGGCCGAACGACGCCAATAACCATGACCACGCTCATCATCAACGGCGAAACGCGCCAGTTTGACGAGATCGGCACGCTGGACGCGCTGATCGACACCCTCGCCCTGCGCGGCAAGCGCATCGCCATCGAACACAATGGCGAAATCGTGCCGCGCAGCCAGCATGCGCACACCCGGCTGTGCGATGGCGACACGCTGGAAGTCGTCGTTGCCGTTGGCGGCGGCTAACCCAATCAAGGAGAAAGACACCGTGCAGGACGCTCTGACCATCGCAGGAAAATCCTATCAATCGCGACTGCTGGTAGGCACCGGCAAATACCGGGATTTCCAGCAGACCGCCGACGCCCTGGATGCCTCCGGCTGCGAAATCGTCACCGTCGCCATCCGCCGCGTCAACCTGGGACAGACGGCCGGCGAGCCGAACCTGCTGGACTTTCTGCCGAAAAACCGGTATACACTGCTGCCCAACACGGCGGGCTGCTACTCGGCAGACGATGCCGTGCGCACGCTGCGCCTGGCGCGCGAGCTGCTGGACGACCACAGACTGGTCAAGCTCGAAGTGCTGGGCGACCCGAACAATCTGTATCCCAATATGCGCGAAACCCTGAAAGCCGCGGAAACGCTGGTGAAGGAAGGTTTCGACGTCATGGTGTACACCTCGGATGATCCAATTGCCGCACGCGAGCTGGAACAGATCGGCTGCTGCGCGATCATGCCGCTGGCCAGCCTGATCGGCTCCGGCATGGGCATCCTCAATCCGTGGAACCTGCAACTGATCATCGAGCAGGCCAATGTGCCTGTTCTGGTCGATGCCGGCGTCGGTACCGCTTCCGATGCCGCCATCGGTATGGAATTAGGCTGTGACGGTGTGTTGATGAACACCGCCATCGCCGCAGCACAAGACCCCGTGCGTATGGCACGGGCAATGAAACTTGCTGTCGAAGCAGGCCGCGAAGCCCATTTGGCGGGCCGCATGCCTCGACGCTTTTATTCGGCGACTCCGTCTTCGCCACTCGAGGGGGTGATTTCTTCCCGCAAGGGATGATGCATTCAGGCACACAAATACCCTTTGCCCTGCATCAGGCTTTTACAAAAGCTACGACGTTGTTTACAATACTCATTTTCCTCGGGGCGGTTTTACGCCTCAAGCCAAGATTTTAAGGACCTTCGCTAAATGCCGAATATTCGCGTTAAAGAGAACGAGCCGTTCGAAGTTGCCATGCGTCGCTTCAAGCGCGCGATCGAAAAAACCGGTCTGCTGACCGAACTGCGTGCTCGTGAGTTCTACGAAAAGCCAACTGCAGAACGCAAGCGCAAGAAAGCGGCTGCCGTTAAGCGCCACTACAAGCGCATCCGCAGCCAGATGCTGCCACCGAAGCTGTACTAAGCTTCCCGGTTGTACGCATGAAGACCGCAGGCCTGTCCTGCGGTTTTGCCATTTATACGTTGGCCGCACGCGGCCAACGTTTCCCCCTCAAGTACGGACACGATCATGAGCCTGAAAGCACGCATCCAAGACGACATGAAATCGGCGATGAAAGCCCGCGAAACCGAACGCCTGGCCGCCATCCGCCTGCTGATGGCCGCGATCAAGCAAAAGGAAGTCGACGAGCGTATCGAGCTGGACGACACCGCCATCACCGCGGTGGTCGACAAGATGCTGAAACAGCGCCGTGACTCGATCAGCCAGTACGAAGCCGCCCAGCGCCAGGACCTGGCCGACAAGGAAAAGGCGGAAATGGCCGTGCTGATGGCCTACCTGCCGCAGCAGCTGAGCGAGGCCGAGATCGACACCATGATCGAAGGCGCCATCCTCAGCAGCGGCGCTGCCGGCATGCAGGACATGGGCAAGGTGATGGCGCTGCTGAAGCCGCACATGGCCGGCCGTGCCGACATGGCCGCCGTCTCCGCCCGCATCAAGGCAAAGCTGGCAGGCTGATCCCCACCGGATGATCCCGCAGGATTTCATCGACCAGTTGCTGTCCCGCGTCGACATCGTCGACGTGGTGGATCGTTACGTCCCGCTGAAAAAGGCCGGCCAGAACTACATGGCCTGCTGCCCGTTCCACAAGGAAAAGTCGCCGTCCTTCACCGTCAGCCCCAGCAAGCAGTTCTACCACTGCTTCGGTTGCGGTGCACACGGCTCCGCCATCGGCTTCGTGATGGAGTACCAGGGGCTGCCCTTTGTCGACGCGGTGAAGACGCTGGCCGAAGGCATCGGCCTGCCGGTGCCGGAAGAACGTGCGGCCAACCCCGAGGCCAGCCGTGCGGCGCGCGAGAAGAAGCTGTCGCTGGAGGGCGCGCTGGAACAGGCTGCCCGCTACTACAAGCAGCAGCTGAAACAGGCGCCGGTCGCCATCGACTACCTGAAGGGGCGCGGCCTGACCGGCGAAATCGCCGCCCGCTTTGCCCTGGGCTACGCCCCGGACAACCGGCAGAACCTGGCCAGCGTATTTCCCGAATACTTGAGCCCGGTTCTGGCCGAGTGCGGCCTGGTCATCGACGCCGAGGACGGCGGCCGCCGCTACGACCGCTTCCGCGAACGGGTGATGTTCCCGATCCGCAACCAGCGTGGCGGCATCATCGGTTTCGGCGGCCGCATCCTGTCGAAAGACAAGGCGCCCAATGCGCCGAAGTACCTGAACTCGCCGGAAACGCCGCTGTTCGAGAAGGGCCGCGAGCTGTACGGCCTGTACGAGGCGCGCCAGGCGATCCGCGACGCGAACGCGGTGCTGGTGGTGGAAGGCTATATGGACGTGGTGGCGCTGGCGCAGTACGGCGTGGCGTACGCGGTGGCCACCCTCGGCACCGCCACCACCGGCGAACACGTGCGCAAGCTGCTGCGCCATGCCGACCACGTCTACTTCTGCTTCGACGGCGACAAGGCCGGGCAGAAGGCGGCGTGGCGGGCACTGGAAAACAGCCTGCCGCAACTGGTCGACGGCAAGGCGCTGCACTTCCTGTTCCTGCCGCAGGAGCACGACCCCGACAGCTACATCCGCGAGTTCGGCCGCGAGGCCTTCGAGGCAGCGCTAAAGGAACAAAGCGTGCCACTGTCAGCGTATTTCACGCAGGAGCTGACCGCCCGCGTCGACATGAGCACCCCGGAAGGGCGTGCCGATCTGGTCCGTCAGGCCAAGCCCCTGTTGGAACAGATTGCCGCCCCCACCTTGGGCTATATCATTAAGAAAAGGCTGGCCGAACTGGCCGGCATGGATGTCGACGAATTCGACATGCTCACCGGACACAGCCGTCCGGAGCGCAAGGGGCGTCGCGATTACCAGCTACCTGAACAGTCGAACCGCCCCGGCAGCAGCTCGATGGTGCGCAAGCAGATCAAGTGGCTACTGATGAACCCCGCGTGGGCGCACGATGTCCTAGTAAGTGACAATCGGCCCTACGAAAACGAGATGGCCACCCTGGTGGCCATCGTGGAAGCAATACAGGCCAGTGACAGCGAACTGACGACAGCACGACTGGCAGAATTTTTCCGGCACAGCCCACACGAGCTCACGATCGACTCCGTCCTGTTGGACACCATGCGCGAACCCGAAGAATTCTCCAACCCGGATCAGAACGACCGTGAAAACTTCCGGCTGGGCTTCATCCGCCTGACCGACCGTTACGACGACGACCTGATCTCCGGCCTGTCGGCCAAAGGCTACGAACACCTGAGCAGCGAGGAGTTACAACTGCTGCGTACCCTGCTTGCCAGAAAGCTGGCGCCCTCCGGCGCGGCTCCCCGCAACGGGTGATACCGGGTTGTGATATAATCAATTGTTTTTTTCGGCTTTTTTTGAGCAGGAAACCAAATGGCGGCTTCTCCCGACATCAAGAAACAGAATAACGAACCGGCAACCGAGCCAATGAGCATCGAAGAGCAGCGCAAGCGGCTTCGTATGCTCATTGCCTTGGGCAAAGAGCGTGGCTATCTCACCTACGCCGAGATCAACGACCACCTGCCCGAGGACGTCTCCGACACCGAGCAGATCGAGAACATCGTCACCATGATCGGCGGCCTGGGCATCCAGGTCTACGACGAGGCACCGGACGCGGAAACCCTGCTGATGTCCGACTCGACGCCGGCGGTGGCCGATGAAGACGCGGTGGAAGAAGCGGAAGCCGCGCTGTCGTCCGTGGACGCCGAATTCGGCCGCACCACCGACCCGGTGCGCATGTACATGCGCGAAATGGGTTCGGTCGAGCTGCTGACGCGCGAGGGCGAAATCGTCATTGCCAAGCGCATCGAGGAAGGCCTGAAGAACATGATCCAGGCGATCTCGGCTTGCCCGGGATCGGTTGCGCAGGTGCTGGCCCTGATCAGCAAGGTCGAAGCCGGCGAGATGCGCATCGACGAAATCATCGAAGGCATCATCGACCCGAACGCCGAAGAAGCCACCGAAGAAGTCCCGTTCGCCGAACCGGCCTCCGACGAGGAGCTGGACGAGGATGAGGAGGAAGAAAGCGAAGAGGACGAAGAAGCCAACCAGGCACGCATCAACGAAGCCAATCTGGAAGAGTTGAAGCAGCAGGCACTGGCCCACTTCGCCGAAGTGCGCACCCTCTACGACCAGCTGCTGAAGGCGCTGGCCAAGCACGGCTTTGGCAGCAAGCAGTACAACGAGGTGCAGGACGCGATTTCCGCCCAGTTCATGCTGGTGCGCTTCTCCACCCGCCAGATCGAGAGCCTGTGCGAGAGCCTGCGCAGCAGCGTCAACGACATCCGCAAGCTGGAACGCGAGATCCTCGACATCTGCGTCAGCCGTGTGCGCATGGACCGCAAGCACTTCGTCAGCCAGTTCCCGGGCAACGAGTGCAACCCGGACTGGGTCGAGCGCGAAATCGCGGCCGGCAAGCCATGGTCCGACGTGCTGTCGCGCTTCAAGTACGCGATCATCGAGAAGCAGGGCAAGATTGCCGAACTGCAGACGCAGTCGATGCTGACCATCAACGAGCTGAAGGAAATCAATCGCCAGATGTCGTCCGGCGAGACCAAGGCTCGTCTGGCCAAGCGCGAGATGATCGAGGCCAACTTGCGCCTGGTGATCTCCATCGCCAAGAAGTACACCAACCGCGGCCTGCAGTTCCTCGACCTGATCCAGGAGGGCAACATCGGCCTGATGAAGGCGGTGGACAAGTTCGAATACCGCCGCGGCTACAAGTTCTCCACCTACGCCACTTGGTGGATCCGTCAGGCGATTACCCGTTCCATCGCCGACCAGGCACGGACCATCCGCATTCCGGTGCACATGATCGAAACCATCAACAAGATGAATCGTATCAGCCGTCAGATCCTGCAGGAGACCGGTCGCGAACCCGACCCGGCCGAGCTGGCAGAGAAGATGGAAATGCCGGAAGACAAGATCCGCAAGATCATGAAGATTTCCAAAGAGCCGATCTCGATGGAAACCCCGATCGGCGACGATGACGACTCCCATCTGGGCGACTTCATCGAGGATTCGGTGACCGTGGCACCGGCGGAAGCGGCGATGTACTCCAGCCTGCGCGACGCGACCAAGGAAGTGCTGGACTCGCTGACCCCGCGCGAAGCCAAGGTCCTGCGCATGCGCTTCGGTATCGACATGAATACCGACCACACGCTGGAAGAAGTCGGCAAGCAGTTTGACGTGACGCGCGAGCGGATTCGCCAGATCGAAGCCAAGGCGCTGCGCAAGCTGCGCCACCCGACCCGTTCCGAGCGCCTGCGCAGCTTCCTCGACAACGAACCGGGCAACCAGTAAGCCAATATCCTGCTATAATGGCCGCCGTTTGGGCCTTTAGCTCAGTTGGTTAGAGCAGAGGACTCATAATCCTTTGGTCGCGGGTTCGAGCCCCGCAGGGCCCACCACAAGAAATCAAGGACTTACAGTTCACGCTGTAAGTCCTTTTTCTTTGTTGCCCGCTGCCCTGCCATCCTGGCCACACCGGCCATGCGATAAACATTGCCCCTCTCCGCCGCAGCTTGATTCTTTCCTGCAAGGCAACAATCCGTTTCGTCCATCGCTGTTTATCGCCAGCCAGTCCGGCCGCAGAATCGGGGTCATCCGTCAGCCATGGCGCCGCCGTTTAGCCGAGGAACCCCGATGCACAGCCAGCCACCCCACCCGCCCCTTTCTTCACAAGCGCCATCGGCGCTGCGCCAGGATGCCGCCTCCGGCCTGCACTACCGCGTACTGCAGGCCGATACCGCCGCCGCGCCGCAGCTGTTGCTGCTGCTGTTGCATGGCGTGGGCGGTAACGAGGGTCAGCTGGCCGCGCTTGGCCAGCAGCTGGATAGCAGGGTGAGAGTGGTGCTGGTGCAGGCGCCGCTACAGTTCGGCCCCGGCCAGTTCGGCTGGTTCCAGGTCAGCTTCGGCGCGCAAGGGCCGACGATCAACCCGGCGCAGGCGGAGGCCAGCCGCCAGCAGTTGCAGCGTCTGGTGGCCAGCCTGCAGACGGAATGCGCGCTGGGCGCGGCGCAGACGGTGGTCGCCGGCTTCAGCCAGGGCGGCATCATGAGCGCCGGTCTGGCGCTGACCTCGCCGCAGCTGGTCGGCGGTTTCGGCCTGCTGTCCGGGCGCATCCTGCCGGAAATCGCGCCGCGGCTGGCCGCGCCGCAGGATCTGGCAACGCTGGCCGGCTTCGTCTCGCACGGCGAGTTCGACGACAAGCTGCCGCTGGCGTGGGCGGAAAAGGCCCACCAGTGGCTGGACGAGCTGGGCGTGCCGCACCAGCTGCAGCTGTACCCGGCCGGTCACCAGCTGACCGCGGCGATGGTGCAGGATTTCTGCCGCTGGCTGGCCGCACGCTGGCTGCACTGAGCAGCCGGCTGGCCCGTGTTCAGGGACTAGGCAAGCGGCGCGACGCGTTGCCGGAACCACTGCTGCAGCCGCAGCGCCGCGGCCGCCGGCGCCTGTTCCGGCAGCAGCAGCACGTAGCCGTAGCCGCTGTCCAGGCAGCTGGCGAACGGCGCGATCGCCTGCCCGTTTTTCAGCTCTTCCGCCAGCAGGGTGACGTCGCCGAGGGTGACGCCGAAGCCCTGCAGCGCCGCATTCATCGCCTGGTCGAGGGTGTCGAACACGGTGCCGGCCATCAGCGCCGGTTGCCGCTCGCCGTTGGCCTGCAGCCATTGCCGCCAGTCGCGGCGGTCGGCGGACGGGTGCAACAGCGGGTAGGCGCCCAGCGCCGCCGGGCTGTCCAGCTTGCGGCCAACCTGTGCCAGCAGCGACGGCGACAGCACCGGCGTCAGCCGTTCGGCGAACAGCACCACGCCGCGATCGCCGGCGCTGGCCAGCGGCCGGTAGACGATGGCCAGGTCGTAGTTCTCGCGGGCAAAGTCGATGTCGTGGGCGTGCACGCCGCTGAGCTGCACGCTGATCTCCGGCGCCTCGTCGGCAAAGGCGCGCAACTGCTGCAATAACCAGCGCGCGATGCAGCTGGGCGCCTTCAGCCGCAACGGCGCGCTGGCCGCCGCCGCCTCCGCCACGCCCTTGTCGAGCAGGCCCAGCGCCTGCTGCACGTAGCCGAGCAGGCACTCGCCCTGCACCGACAGTTTCAGGCTGCGCGCGTAGCGGTGGAACAGCGGGTAGCCCAGGTGCGCCTCCAGCTGCGCCATCTGCTTGCTGACCGCGCCCTGGGTCAGGCACAGCTCGTCGGCGGCGCGGGTGAAGCTCTGGTGACGGGCGGCGGCCTCGAACAGCGACAAGGCGTACAGCGGCAGATTGCGGCGCGACATCGCGGCCTCCATGACTGAAAAATTCTCAGCCATAACATGCCGATAAATCGTTTGTCGCACAAGGGGCAGTGGCGTTCAATGGACGCCAGATACCACAACCGGCTCCACAGATCATGCACAACTCCGTCACCGTCCAGTCCAAGCTGCCGCACGTCGGCACCACCATCTTCACCGTGATCGGCCAGCTGGCCGCCAAACACCAGGCGATCAACCTGTCGCAGGGCGCGCCCAACTTCCCGTGCAGCGCCGATCTGGTGCGCTACGCGCACGAGGCGATGCAGGCCGGCCACAACCAGTACGCACCGATGAGCGGGCTGCCGGCGCTGCGCGAGGCGATCGCCGCCAAGGTCGAGACGCTGTACGGCCAGCGCTACGACGTCGACGACGAGGTGACGGTGATGGCCAGCGCCAGCGAGGCGCTGTTCTCGGCGATTACCGCGCTGGTGCACGCCGGCGACGAGGTGATCGTGTTCGAGCCGGCCTTCGACAGCTACATCCCGATGATCGAGCTGCAGGGCGCCACCCCGGTGGTGATCAAGCTTGCGGCCCCCGAGTTCGCCATCCCGTGGGACGAGGTCGCCGCCCGCGTCACGCCGCGCACGCGCATGATCCTGCTCAACACCCCGCACAACCCGACCGGCACCGTGCTGTCCGCCGCCGACGTGGCGCGGCTGGAGGCGCTCACCGACGGCACCGACATCGTCATCCTCTCCGACGAGGTGTACGAGCACGTGGTGTTCGACGGCCAACTGCACCACAGCATGAGCCGCCACCCCAGGTTGGCCGCCCGTTCGGTGGTGGTGACGTCTTTCGGCAAGACCTTTCACGTCACCGGCTGGCGCGTCGGCTACTGCCTGGCGCCCAGGGCGCTGATGGACGAGATCCGCAAGGTGCACCAGTTCGCGATGTTCGCCGCCGACACCCCGATGCAGTACGCGCTGGCGCGGCTGATGGCGGAGCCGGCGCACTACCTCGGCCTATCCGGTTTTTACCAGCACAAGCGCGACCTGCTGAGTCAGGCGCTGGCGGAATCGCCGCTGAAGCTGATCCCGAGCCAGGGCAGCTTCTTCATGCTGGCCAGCTTCGGCCACCTGACGGACGACAGCGACAGCGACTTCGTGCAGCGCCTGATCGTGGAGCACGGCGTGGCCACCATCCCGGTGTCGGCGTTCTACCGCGACGGCACCGACCAGCGCGTGATCCGGCTGTCCTTCGCCAAGGACGACGCCACCCTGCTCGCCGGCGCCGAGCGCCTGTGCCGGATCGGAGGCTGAGCATGATGATGGAGACACTGACCGCCGCCGCCATCCAGATGGTGTCCGGCGACGACCTTGCGGCCAACCTTGAACGGGCCGAGGCGCTGCTGGCCGAGGCCGCGGCGCAGGGCGCGCAGTTCGTCGCGCTGCCGGAGTACTTCTACCTGATGCCGGCCGACGAGCGCGCGCGGCTGGCACTGGCCGAGCCGTTCGGCGCCGGCCCGCTGCAGCAAAGGTTGGCCGCCGCCGCCGCCCACCACGGCGTCTGGCTGCTGGCCGGCACCCTGCCGCTGCAGGGCACGCAGCCGGGGCGCTTCTGCAACAGCAGCCTGCTGTTCGGTCCGCAGGGACAGTGCGCGGCGCGCTACGACAAGACCCATTTGTTCGGCTTCGACGACGGCCGCGAACGCTACGCCGAGGCCGACACCATGCAGGCCGGCGACAGCATCGTCAGCGCCGCCACGCCGTGGGGGCCGACGCGGCTGTCGGTGTGCTACGACCTGCGCTTCCCCGAGCTGTACCGCCAGGCCCCGGCCCCGGTGCTGATCACCGCGCCGGCGGCGTTCACCCACACCACCGGCCAGGCGCACTGGGAGCTGCTGCTGCGCGCCCGGGCGGTGGAAAACCTCGCCTTCGTGGTGGCGCCCGGCCAGGGCGGCGTCCACCCCGGCGGCAAACGCACCTTCGGCCACAGCATGATCGTCGACCCCTGGGGGCAGGTGCTGGCCTGCCACGCCGAGGGCGAGGGCATCGCGCTGGCGACACTCGATTTCACCGGGCAACAGACCTGGCGCAGCCGCCTGCCAGCGCTGCAACACCGTCGTTTCATTGGATAAGCCCCATCAAAGCGTCTCAAGGAGAAAACATGAAACTCAAGCACCTGATCCTGACCGCCAGCCTGCTGGCCCCGTTCGCCACCCACGCCGCCGACAAGCTCGTGATCGCCACCGACGCCACCTACCCGCCGTTCGAGTATGTCGACGCCAGCGGCAAGGTCGCCGGCTTCGAGGTCGACTTCGCCTACGCGCTGTGCAAGGCGATGGCCACGCCGTGCGAGGTCATCAACCAGCCGTGGGACGGGCTGATCCCCGGCCTGCAGGCGAAGAAGTACGACGCGATCATGTCGTCGATGAACATCACCGACGAGCGGCGCAAGGTGGTGGACTTCAGCAAGGTGTACTACCTGATGCAGAACCGCTTCGTCGGCCGCAAGGGCGTGCAGCTGTCCGCCGACCTGAAGGGCAAGACCATCGCGGTGCAGACCGGCACGCCGCAGGACCGCTTCGTCAGCCAGCACTTCAAGAGCGCCAGCATCAAGCGCTACGTCAACGCGCAGGACCCGATGCTGGAGCTGACTTCCGGCCGCGCCGACTTCACCTTCGGCAACACCGTGCAGCTGCAGAAGGGCTTCCTCGATACCGCTAACGGCAAGGCCTTCGCCTTCAGCGGCCCGGTGTTCGACGGCCGCAAGGACAAGCTCCTCGGCGAGGGCGTGGCGGTGGCGCTGCGCAAGCAGGACGGCGAGCTGAAGCAGCGCTTCAACAAGGCCATCGACCAGGTGAAGGCCAGCGGCGAGTACGCGGCGCTGCTGAAGAAGCACCAGCTGGACGGCCTGCTGGAAGACTGATCCGCCCGCGCGGCAACACACCCGACCACACCGGCCACGCGCCGGTGTTTTGCCGTCTGCGGCCAACGTTGGCCGCAAGCCTGGCCGCCGCGGCTCAGTGCAGTGCAGCATGAATTTCTCTCATGCGCCGATCGCCATAAATCATTTGTTCCGCAGCCGCCGGATCATTAGCCTGACTTCAACGGCACCGGCACGCCGCCAACACCAAACCAAGAAACAATCGGAGATCACCATGAACTGCAACAAAGTCCTCGCGCTGTCCCTGTTGTGCGCCCTGCCGCTGCTGGCCAATGCCCAGACCGTGCGCATCGTCACCGACGTCAGCTACCCGCCGTTCTCCAAGGTCAACCCGGACGGCAGCATCGTCGGCTTCGATCCGGACATCGCCCGCGCCATCTGCACCGAGGCCAAGCTGCAGTGCGAAGTCAGCACCATGGACTTCGACGGCATCATCCCGGCGGTGCAGGCCAAGAAGTACGACCTGGCCATCGCCTCGATGAACATCACCCCGGAGCGCGCGAAGGCGGTCGACTTCAGCGACATGTACTTCAACATCCCCGGCCGCCTGATCGCCAAGGCCGGCACCAAGATCGACGACAAGTGGTTCAAGGGCAAGACCATCGGCGTGCTGCGCACCTCGGTGCAGCGCGAGGAAGCCACCGCCAAGTGGGTGCCGAAGGGCGTCAAGCTCAAGCTGTACGGCAAGGTCACCGACAGCTTCCTTGACCTCAGCAACCAGCGCCTGGACGCGGTCTACCTCGACGCCAACGTCGGCGACGAGGACTTCCTGAAGAAGCCGATGGGCAAGGGCTACTCCTTTGTCGGCCCGGTGTACAACGATCCGAAGTACTACATGGGCTCCGGCATCGCGGTGCAGAAGGGCAACAAGGAGCTGCTGGGCAAGGTCAACGCCGCGCTGAAGAAGATCATCGACAACGGCACCTACAAACAGGTGCAGAACAAGTACTTCAGCTACGACATCTACCCGTTCAAGTAAGCATCACCCCTTGCTGACCGACCGCCGGGGCGCCCTGCCCCGGCACGAAAGACCCGCCATGACCCGCACCGCCTACGCCGAAATCAACCTCCCCGCCCTGCGCCACAACTACGCCATCGCCAAACGGCAGCTGCCCGGCACCCGGGTGTGGGCGGTGGTGAAATCCAACGGCTACGGCCACGGCCTGCTGCGCGTGGCGCAGGCGCTGCCGGAGGCCGACGGCTTCGCGCTGATCAACCTCGACGACGCCATCGCGCTGCGCCACGCCGGCATCCGCGCGCCCATCCTGCTGCTGGAGGGCGCCATCGAGGCGCGCGAGCTGGACGAGGCGCACGCCTGGCAGCTGGACGTGGTGCTGCGCTCCGAGCACCAGCTGCAGTGGCTGCGCGCCTGCGGCCAACCCTTGCGTGTGTGGGTGAAGGTCAATACCGGCATGAACCGCTTCGGCTTCGTGCCGGAGCGCGCGATCGAGGTGGTGCGGCAACTGCAGCAGGACGGCGTCTGCGAGGTGGCCGGGCTGATGACGCACTTCGCCTGCGCCGACGATCTGGCGACGCGGCTGGACGCGCCGTGGCAGCGCTTCATGCAGGTGGTCACCAGCACCGGCCTGCCGTTTACCGCGGCCAACAGCGCCGCCACCCTGCGCGCGCCGCTGACCCACGGCGCCGCGGTGCGCCTGGGCGGCCTCCTGTACAACAACAACCCGTTCTACCCCGACACCAGCCTGTGGCCGGCCGGCATCCTGCCGGCGATGCGCTTCGCCGCCCGCATCGTGCACATCGGCGAGCTGCAAGCCGGCGACAGCATCGGCTACGGCGCCGCGTTCACCGCCGAGAAGCCGATGCGCATCGGCATCGTCGGCGCCGGCTACGGCGACGGCTACCCGCGCGCGGCGCCCAGCGGCACCCCGGTGCTGGTGAACGGCCAGCGCGTGCCGCTGGTCGGCCGCGTGGCGATGAACGTGCTGGCCATCGACCTGTCCGAGCACCCCGCGGTGGGCATCGGCGACGAGGTGACGCTGTGGGGCGATGCGGCGCTGAGCTGCGACGAGATCGCCTGGCGCTGCGGCACCATCAGCGAGGAATTGCAGTGCGCATTGACGAGCCGGCTGCCGGTGCGGCAGATTGTGGCGGATAGCCACCCGCGCCCGCTGCCCGATGACCAAACTGCCCCCGCTCAATGCCTTGCGTATCTTTGAGGCGGTCGCCCGCCTGCAAAGCTTCACCAAAGCCGCCGACACGCTGTGCCTGACCCAGAGCGCGGTCAGCCACCAGGTGCGCAACCTGGAAGAACACTTCGGCTTTCCGCTGCTGGTACGCAGCCAGCGCGGCATCACCCTGACGCCCGAAGGCGCCACGCTGCAGCACGGCCTGCACGAGGCGATCCAGAAGATCAGCGAAACCTGCGAACAGCTGAACCAGCGCCAGCACAGCATCCGCATCAAGTCGCCGCCGTCGATCGCGGTGCGCTGGCTGGTGCCGCAACTGCAGCACTTCAAGGAACAGTTTCCCGACCTCGACATCAGCGTCAGCACGGTGTGGGAGGAGAAGCCCGCCTTCGACTGGGGGCTGTTCGACATGGCGATCCAGTACGGCGACGGCAACTGGCCGGGGGTCAGCGTGCAGCTGCTGCACCAGGAGGTGCTGACGCCGGTGGCGGCGCCGTCGCTGCTGGGCGGCGCGCAGACGCTGTCCGAGGACGCGCTGGCGCAGTATCCGCTGATCCACACCAGCCGCGACCGCCACGACTGGCAGCTGTGGCTGGCGGCGCCGTGGCCGAAGGGGCAGAAGGAATTGCTGTTCGACGCCGACGTGATGGGCATCGAGGCGGCGCGGCACGGGCTGGGCATCGCGCTGGTCGATCCGCTGATCGTGCAGGACGCGCTGCGCGACGGCAGCCTGGTCACCCCCTGCCCGCGCAGCGTGCGCAGCGGCAAGGGCTACTACCTGGTGCTGCCGCCGCACGACCGCCACCTGCGCCGGGTGCAGCCGCTGGTGCAGTGGCTGCAGCGGGCGATCTGACTCAGGCCGCCGCGCCGTCGAACGCCCAGGCGTCCATCGCCAGCGCGCCCAGCTCGATGCCGCGGTGCAGGCTGCGGCCAACCTTGCCGTGGGCCGCGCCCAGCGCAAAGAACAGCGGCAGCAGATGTTCGTCGCTGGGGTGGTTCTGCTTGGCGAACGGCACCCGCGCCTCCCAGTCCAGCAAGGCCTCGATATCGTTGTCCAGCAGGCGCTGCGCCATCCAGTCGGCAAACGCCTTCGCCCACGGCTGTTCCGGGCCGCCGGCGCGCGACAGCTCGTACAGATTGTGCGTCATGCTGCCGGAGCCGATGATCAGCACCCCCTGCTCGGCCAGCTGCGCCAGCGCCAGCCCCAGCCGGTAGTGCGCGCGCGCGTCCTGCCGCGGCAGGGTACTGAGGGTGATCACCGGGATGTCGGCCTGCGGATACATCGCCAACAGCGGCACCCACGCGCCGTGATCCAGCCCCTCGGCGCCGTCGTGACGGGCACCGATGCCCGCCACTGCCAGCAGCGCCATCGCCTCGGCCAGCACCTTGTCGTCGCCCGCCGCCGGATACTGCAGTTTGTACAATTCGCGCGGGAAGCCGCCGAAGTCGTGCACCGTGCCCCAGCGCGGGCTGCTGCCGAGCAGCGGCTGCAGCGCGAGGTAGTGCGCCGACATCATCAGGATGGCGCGTGGCCGCGGCAGGCTGTCGGCGTGAGCGCGCCATACCGCCGGTGCCGGCGAGCCGTTGATCAGCACATCCGGACCGCCATGGGACAGAAACAAGGGAGCGAAGAACATGGTGCGTTACCTGTAGCAAGGGCGGTGCCACTGTGGCACCGCCATCGGGATCATTTATTAGATGCTGAATCAGCCTTTCTTGTAGCCGACCGGCTTCAGCGCCGCGGCGCCGTCACCGAGCAGCACCTGCACCAGCGCCGCCACCACCAGGAAGGCCGGATATTCCCAGCCGCCGCCCTGGTTGCTGAACACCCAGCCGTTGCCGCCGTGGCCGAGCACGCCGGCGCCGATCAACAGCGGGATCAGGGCCAGCGCCACCGGACGGGTGGCCACGCCCAGCAGCAGCAGCACGCCGCCACCCAGCTCGGCGGCGATGGTGAAGTAGGCGAAGATCGCCGGCAGCCCCAGCGAGGCGAAGTAGCCGACGGTGCCGGCCGGGGTGAACACGAACAGTTTCAGCGCGCCGTGCGCGACGAACATCAGGCCCAGTGCCAGACGCAGGATCAGGGCGGCGTAAGGAGCGGTACGTTGGTCGATCATGATGGTTTCCTTCGGGTGGTTGGCGCCACGCGCTGTGGCGATGACTGCATTAAACACCTTGCCAGAGCGCGAATAAACGGCTATTCATGCAATGAATTGATAACCAAAAAGAAACAATCATGGACAAGCTGGTGGCCTTGCGGGTGTTCCACAGCATTCACGACAGCGGCAGCTTCGTCGCCGCGGCGGCACGGCTGGAGATGTCCACCGCCATGGTCAGCAAGTACCTCGGCGCGCTGGAACAGGAGCTGGGCACCCGCCTGATCCAGCGCACCACGCGGCGGCTGGCGTTCACCGAGGCCGGGCTGGACTACGCGCGGCGCACCGCGCTGGTGCTGGCGCAGCTGGAAGAAGCCGACGCTGCCGCGATGCAGCAGAGCGTGGAGGCGCGCGGCACGCTGCGCATGGCGGCGCCGCTGTCGTTCGGCATGCGCTACCTCGGCGAGTGGCTGGCCGAGCTGCGCTGCCGCCACCCGCTGCTGCAGGTGGAGCTGGAGCTGTCCGACCGCCAGGTCGACCTGGTGGAGGACGGCTTCGACCTCGCGCTGCGCATCAGCACCCAGCCCTTGGGCGGCGGCCTGATCGCGCGCCCGCTGGGGCGCATCGACATGCTGCCGTGCGCGGCGCCGTCCTACCTTGCGGCCAACCCTGCGCCGCAGACGCCGGCCGACCTCGCCCGCCACAGCTGCCTGCGCTACCAGCAGGGCAACCAGCCGCAGGTATGGCGCTTCTGGCACGGCGACGAGGAAATCGCGGTGGCGGTGGACGGCCCGCTGCATAGCAATAACGGCGACGTGCTGGTCAGCGCCGCGGTGGCCGGCATGGGCATCCTGCTGCAGCCGCGCTTCCTGCTGGAGGACGCGCTGCAACAGGGCCGGCTGCAGCCGCTGCTGGCGGACTACCGCACGCGCAGCGCCGAGGTGTACGTGGTGTACCCGGCGCGGCGCTACCTGCCGATGAAGGTGCGGGTGCTGATCGAGCTGCTGCAGGACATGCTGGCGCGGCTGGCGCCGGCGGCTGCGCGCTGACCCCCGGCACCGGCGCGCCGTTTGCTTAACCCATGGCCGCCAGCACGCCACCCGGCATTGCGCGCGCAAAAGCGCGCATTTGTTGCCAGAATAGAAACAAAACCCGAGGAGCCGACATGAACCCACACGCCCTGCTGGCCACCCTGGCCGCGCTGGCACTGCTGCCGGCGCAGGCCGCCGACATGAACAAGGTGCTGCGCGTGGCGCTGAACGCGCCGGAAACCGGCTTCGATCCGGCCAAGGTGTCCGACCTGTACTCCAGCACCGTCACCGAGAACATCTTCGATCCGCTGGTGACCTACGACTACCTGGCGCGGCCGGCGAAGCTGATCCCCAACACCGTCAGCGCGCTGCCCGCCATCTCCGCCGACGGCAAGGTGTACACCTTCCGCCTCAAGCCCGGCATCTACTTCGCCGCCGATCCGGCCTTCAAGGGCAAGAAGCGCGAGCTGACCGCCGCCGACTACGCCTACAGCATCAAGCGCCACCTCGACCCCGCCATCCACTCGCCGTGGAGCTTCCTGGTCGACGGCCGCTTCGTCGGCGGCAACGAGCTGGTGAAGGCCGCCGGCAAGGGCGCGCTGAACTACGACGCGCCGCTGGACGGCATCCGGGTGCTGGACAAGTACACGCTGCAGCTGACGCTGACCGAGACCAATTTCAACTTCCTGCCCATCCTGGCGATGCCGGCCTTCGGCGCGGTGGCGCGCGAGGTGATCGAGGCCAACCGCGACAACACCAACGCCCACCCGGTGGGCACCGGCCCCTATTTGCTGAAGGAGTGGAAGCCGGGCAGCAGGATCGTGCTGGAGGCCAACCCGGGCTTTCGCAAGCTGGTGTTCAACGCGACGCCGGGTAACGACCCGGTGGACAAGGCGGTGGTGCAGGCGCTGCAGGGCAAGACCCTGCCGCAGGTTGGCCGCATCGAGATCTCCGTCATCGAGGAGGAGCAGCCGCTGTGGCTGTCATTCCTCAACCGCCAGCTGGACATCAGCGGCATCCCGCAGGTCGCGCTGCAGAACGCGCTGGTGATCGACCCGAAAAACCCGCTCAAGGTGCGGCTGGCCGAGCAGTACGCGCGGCAGGGCATCCAGCTGCAGCGCCAGCTGCTGCCGGAGATCACCTTCCACTTCTTCAACATGCAGGACCCGGTGGTCGGCGGCGACAGCAAGGACAGGATCGCGCTGCGCCGCGCCATCGCGATGTCCTTCCCGGTCAGCGAGGCCATCGCCGGCATCCGCCGCGGCCAGGCGGTGCCGATGAACTACATCGTGCCGGCCGGGGTCGCCGGCCACAACCCGGCCTTCCGCGGCGCGCCGAAGTACGATCCGGCGGCGGCCAACGCGCTGCTCGACCGCTTCGGCTACCGCATCGGTAGCGACGGCTACCGCACCCGGCCGGACGGCAAGCCGCTGTCCATCGAGCTGGCCTGCGGCACCAGCAGCACCGACAAGCAGTGGAACGAGTACTGGCAGAAGACCTTCGACACGCTGAAGATCCGCCTCGGCTTCAGGCAGGGCAAGTGGAACGAGCTGTCCAAGGCCAACCACCAGGGCAAGCTGCAGATGTGGGGCATGGCCTGGGGCGCCGACTACCCTGACGGCGAGAACTTCATGCAGCTGCTGTACGGCAAGAATGCCGGCGACTCCAACGCCGCCGACTTCAAGAACGCCGACTACGACCGCCTGTTCGAAGCCTCGCTGAAACTGCCGCACGGTCCGGCGCGCAACAAGCTGTACGACGCGATGAACAAGATCGCGGTGGCGCAGCAGCCGTGGATCTTCGGCGACATCCGCATGCGCAGCACGCTGGCGCACCGCCACGTGAAGGGGCTGAAGCTGCACCCGCTGCTGGGCACCAGCTGGCGCTACCTGGACCTGCAGAAATGAGCGGCCGCGCGGCCGGAGGGTGAATCATGCTGGCTTATATCGTCCGCCGCGTGTGGCAGATGGTGCCGACGCTGTTCGGCGTGATGCTGCTGCTGTTCGTGCTGTTCAACTGGGTGGGCGGCGACCCGTCCTACATCCTGGCCGGCAAGAACCTCAGCGCGGAGGCGCTGGCCGGCATCCGCCAGCAGCTGGGGCTGGACCTGCCGCTGCCGCAGCAGTTCCTGATCTTCGTGAAGCAGGTGCTGACGCTGGACTTCGGCACCTCGTGGTCGACGCAGCAGCCGGTGTCGACGCTGCTGCACAGCCGCATCGGGCCGTCGCTGCTGCTCACCGGCAGCATCCTGCTGCTGGGCACCGTGCTGGCCATCGGCATCGCCGCGCTGGTCGCCTACCTGCGCGGCAGCCTCACCGACCGGCTGGTAACGCTGATCGCCACCTGCGCGATGTCGGTCAGCGCACTGGTGTACATCATCGCCGGCCAGTACTGGCTGGCGTTCAAGGGCGGCTGGTTCCCGATCATGGGCTGGAGCGACAGCACGCTCGACAACCTGCTGCACTACCTGCCGCTGCCGCTGCTGCTGGGGGTGATCGTCGGCCTGGCGCCGGACATCCGCTTCTACCGCAGCTGCTTTGTCGAGGAGCTGGGCCACGACTACGTGCGCACCGCGCGCGCCAAGGGCCTGTCCGAGCCGGTGATCATGCTCAAGCACGTGCTGCGCAACGCGATGATCCCGGTGGTGACCTCGCTGATGATGTCGCTGCCCTACCTGATGATGGGCGCCATGCTGCTGGAGACCTTCTTCGGCATTCCCGGCATGGGCAAGGAGGTGGTGATGGCGGTGGAGCGCAGCGATTTCCCGGTGATCAAGGCGATCACCATCTACATCGCGCTGGCCACCATGCTGTTCAACCTGCTGACCGACATCATCTACAAGCTGATCGACCCGCGCGTGCAACTACACTGACACCATGCCCCACTCCGCTTCCCCGCCGCCTGCGGCCCCGCACCCCCACAACAGCCTGACGCGCATCGGCTGGCGCCGGCTGCGCCGCGACCGCGTCGGCTTTGCCGCGCTGTGCATCGTCGGCGCCTACCTGCTGCTGGCGCTGGCCGCCTGGAGCGGCCTCCTCGCCAGCCACTGGCAGGACGAGGTCGCCCATCCCTACGCACCGCCGACGCTGTTCGCCGGCACCGCACCGCACCATCTTGAACTCAGCGCCGCCGACATCGACGCCGCCGACCGCCGCGCCACCAGCGCCGCCGCCCAGGACGGCAGCGGCGCCACCGGCCTGTCCGCCGACGAGGACCCGCTGGCCGCCGATCTCGCCGCCGCAGAGCAGCAGTCCGCGCAATACCGCGGCGCCGAGCAGGCCCGGGCCGACAGCCTGCCGCTGGGCGCCGACCAGCGCGGCCGCGACGTGCTGCAGAAGCTGCTGCAGGGCAGCGCCACCTCGCTGCAGGTCGGCATCGCCGGCGCGCTGCTGGCCTTGGCCATCGGCACCGTGCTCGGCGCGCTGTCCGGCTATTTCGGCGGCCTGCTCGACGATGCGCTGATGTGGGGCTACAGCGTGTTCACCTCGGTGCCGGACATGCTGCTGCTGCTCGCGTTTGCCGCGGTCAGCGGCCGCGGCATCGGCACCGTGGTGCTGGTGATGGCGTTCACCAGCTGGACCGGCACCTTCCGCCTGATGCGCGCCGAATTCATCAAGCACAAGGGCCGCGACTACGTGCGCGCCGCCGACGCCATCGGCGCCGGCCACGGCCGCCGCATGTTCCACCACATCCTGCCCAACGTCGGCCACCTGCTGCTGGTGCAGTTTTCCATGCTCACCGTGGCGCTGATCAAGTACGAGGCCATCCTGTCCTTCCTCGGCTTCGGCGTCGGCGTCACCCAGGTCAGCTGGGGCGCGATGCTGGCCGAGGCGCCGGCCGAGCTGCTGCAGGGCTACTGGTGGCAGATGCTGGCCGTCACCCTGTGCATGTCGCTGCTGGTCACCGCGTTCTCGCTGCTGGCCGACAGCCTGCGCGACGCGCTCGATCCCAAAGTGAAATAGCACCGAAAGTGAAATAGCCCCAAGGTGAAACAGCTCCGTGAAACAGGCTCCCAAGGTGACATCGTGAACCCCGCCCCGCCCCTGCTCAGCGTGCGCAAGCTGCGCGTCAGCTTCCGCGACGAACACGGCCACGGCGCCGAAGCGGTGAAAGGCATCAGCTTCGACATCCCGGCCGGCAAGACCGTGGCGCTGGTCGGCGAATCCGGCTCCGGCAAGTCGGTGACCGCGATGGCGATCACCCGGCTGCTGCCGGAGCACGGCTGCCACATCGACCCCGGCAGCGAGATCCTGTTCGACGGCCGCAACCTGCTCACCGCCAGCCGCCGCGAGCTGCGCTGCCTGCGCGGCGGCGACATCGCCATGGTGTTCCAGGAGCCGATGAGCTCGCTCAACCCGGTGTTCAGCGTCGGCGAGCAGATCATCGAGACGCTGATGCTGCACACCGGGGTTGGCCGCAAGGCGGCGCAGCAGCGCGCGCTGGCGCTGCTGCAGGAAGTCGGCCTGCCGGCACCGGAGCGCAAGATGCGCAGCTACCCGCACCAGCTGTCCGGCGGCCAGCAGCAGCGGGTGATGATCGCGATGGCCATCGCCTGCGAACCCAAGCTGCTGATCGCCGACGAGCCGACCACCGCGCTGGACGTCACCATCCAGCAGCAGATCCTGCAGCTGCTGACCACGCTGCAGCAAAAGCACGGCATGGCGGTGCTGTTCATCAGCCACGACCTGGAGCTGGTCGGCCAGTTCGCCGACGAGGTGGTGGTGATGCACCACGGCAGCATCCACGAACACGCGCCGGTGCAGCAGATCTTCGAGGCACCGCAGGACGCCTACACCAAGGCGCTGCTGCGCTGCCGCCCGCACCTGGATCGGCGCCCGGCGCGGCTGCCGGTGATCCGGGATTTCCTCGGCGACAGCTGCCACTTCGAGCCGCCGCAGCGCGAGCGCGGCTACCAGGCGGAAGACCGCGTGATCCTGGAAGTGCAGGACCTCTGCGTCGACTACCACAGCCGCCACGGCTGGTTCGGCCGCCACAGCCAGCGCGCGGTGGACGGGGTGTCGTTCAGGCTGATGCGCGGCCGCACGCTGGGCATCGTCGGCGAATCCGGCAGCGGCAAGAGCACGCTGGGGCTGGCGCTGATGCGGCTGCAGCAGGCCAGCGCCGGGCGGGTGCTGTTCGAGGGCGAGGACATGCTGACGCTGACGCCGCGCCAGCTGCGCGCCTACAAGCGCCGCATCCAGATCGTGTTCCAGAACCCGTACGCCTCGCTCAACCCGCGCTGCTCGGTAGCGCAGATCCTGACCGAGCCGATGCTGCTGCACGGCATCGGCTGCGATGCCGAGGAGCGCCTGCAGCTGGCCGGCGACTGGCTGGAACACGTCGGCCTGCCGCGCAAGGCGCTGGCCAAGTATCCGCACGAGTTTTCCGGCGGCCAGCGCCAGCGCATCGCCATCGCGCGCTGCCTGACCATGCACCCGGAAATCCTGATCTGCGACGAATCGGTGTCGGCGCTGGACGTGTCGGTGCAGGCGCAGGTGCTCAACCTGCTGCAGTCGCTACAGGACGAGCTGGGCCTGTCCTACCTGTTCATCTCACACGATCTGGCGGTAGTGAAGCACCTGTCCGACCAGGTGCTGGTGATGCAGCAGGGCCGCTGCGTGGAGCTGGCCGACGCCGACACCCTGTACGCCGCGCCGCAGCACCCGTACACCCGCCAGCTGCTGGACGCCATCCCGCAAGGTTGGCCGCACTGCATCAGGTCGCGTCCGGCGTGAGCAGGCGCTGCAGCACCCACGCCGCGGCGGCGCCCAGCGGCCGCGGCCGCGCCCACACCGCGTCGATGCGCTGCCGCCGTGGCCAGCCGGCCACCGGCAGCATCTGCAGGCCGGCGCCGTAGCGCGCCACCAGCCAGTCCGGCAGCTCGGCCCAGCCGAAGCCGTGCAGCGCCATCTCCATCAGCAGCAGATAGCTGGGCGCCGACCAGCACAGGCCGCCGTTATCCGCCACCGGGCTGTCCTGATAGGTCTTCAGCCGCAGCTCGCGGTGCTGGCGCAGCGCCGCCGCCGTCACCGTGGCTTGCCCTGCCAGCGCGTGGCCGGCCGCGACGTACAGCGCGGTGTCGGCAGGGCGCGGCAGGCTGCAGCTGGCGATGTCGGCCGGGTAAGCGGCCAGCGCGGTGAGCAGGCCCAGCTGCGCGCGGCCGCTCTGCAGCAGCGCCAGCACGTCCTCCTGTTCGCCGACCAGGCACTCCAGCTCCAGCGTCGGAAAGCGCTCGGCAAACTCGGACAGCATCGCCTCGAAATCGCCGGTGTGGAAGGTGTCGGACAGCACCAGCGTCAGCCGCGGCTCCAGCCCGCCGGCCAGCAGCTGCGCCTCCAGCTGCAGGCTGTCCTGCGCCGCCAGCGTCTGCCGCGCCGCCGGCAGCAGGCGCTGCCCGGCGGCGGTGAGCTGCGGCTGGCGCCCGCCACGTTCGAACAGCGTGACGCCGAGGTCGATTTCCAGGTTGGCGATGGTCTCGCTGATGGTGGACTGGCGCTTGCCCAGCCGCCGCGCCGCCGCCGAGAACGAACCCAGCTCCGCGGCCAGCACGAACGCGGCGATCGCGTCGGCAGAGATGAACATATCGGTTTCTCCGATGGATGCTAGCTGTTATCAGGCAGAAAAACCTATCACACTGGCCGTCAATCCGATAGCACAGAAAGGTTGGCCGCAATGATGACTACCGACAAGACGCTGCGTGAACGGCTGTTGCACGCCGTGCTGTACGAGGTGTGCGCGATGGCGCTGCTGGTGCCGCTGGGCAGCTGGCTGCTGGATGCCGGCCTCGGCCACGTCGGCGTGCTGGCGCTGCTGATGTCCAGCATCGCGATGAGCTGGAACATGCTGTTCAACGCGCTGTTCGAACGGCTGGAGCGGCGCGCCGGCTGGCAGCGCACGCCGCTGGTGCGCAGCGTGCACGCCATCGCCTTCGAGGGCGGGCTGGTGTTCCTGTGCGTGCCGGTGGCGGCGTGGTGGATGGCCATCAGCTACTGGCAGGCGTTTTTGCTCGATGTCGGCATCCTGCTGTTCTTCCTGCCCTACACCTACGTCTTCAACTGGTGCTACGACCACGCCCGCGCGCGGCTCCTGGCGCGCCGGCCGGCCTGCGGCCAGGCTTGAGGCCGAGGCGGCACATTCGCGGCCGCCCGCGCCGGGGCATGGGCTATGGTAAGGGAGGCATGTGCCACACTTGAGCAAAGGATACGATCATGAACCCTCCCCTGATTCTTGCCGCCGTGGCGCTGTCGCTGCTGGCCGGCTGCGCCGGCTACGGCCATCGCGCCCATCACCCACAGGGCGGCATGCCGCCGGACGGCGCGATAATGCAAGGCGGCGGCATGCAAGGCGGTGGCATGCATGGCGGCATGGCGATGATGGCGCCGGCGATGTTCCGCGGCGGCATGCTGGTGGCGCACGGCGGCAGGACACTGTACCGCTTCGACCGCGATCAGCCCGGCAGCAGCGCCTGCTACGGCGACTGCGCGATGAAGTGGCCGCCCTACCTCGCCCCGGCCGGCGCCAGCGCCAGCGGCGACTTCGGCCTTGTCCCGCGCAACGACGGCAGCCGGCAATGGACCCACCGCGGCAAGCCGCTGTACTTCTGGTCCGGCGACCAGAAACCGGGCGATGCCATGGGCGACAATATCGGCGGCGTGTGGCACGTGGTACGGCCGTGATACGGGCATGAGGTGGCGGTGATGCGAGCCGGTACGCAAGCCTGGCCGCAGCGCTGTCCGGCCGCGGCCGGCGCCCGCCGCGGCTAGCTGCGTGCCGGAAACAGCGGGATCAGCTTGCGCTGCTCCAGGCAATCCGGCTCGCCTTCCTGATAGTCGGCGCAGATCCACGGCCGCACCGCGTAGATGGTGCAGCGCATGGTCTGCCGGTCCAGCGCCGCACACCAGCCGTCGTCCAGGCGCAGCATCACGTGGCCGCCCCACTGGTCACGCGTGACAAAGCGCTCCGGCACGTCGTCGTCACCGGCGATCAGCATCACCTCCAGCCGGCAACAGCAGGCGCGGCAGCTGTCGCAGCTGACCGGCGACCCCATCAGTAGCCGCGCTCGCGCACGACCCGCCCCTGCGCTTCCTCGCCCGCCGCCAGCCGCCCAAGGTTGGCCGCAATCTGGCGCACCGCTTCCTCGCGCAGGGTGATGGCGGCGATGTGCGGCGTCACCGTCACCGCCGGGTGCTGCCACAGGCGATGGCCGTGCGGCAGCGGTTCGCTGGCGAACACGTCCAGCTGCGCACAGCGCAGGTGGCCGCTATCGAGCAACGCCAGCAGCGCGTCCTCGTCCAGCAGGTCGCCGCGGCCGGCGTTGATCAGCATCGCGCCTGGCGGCAGTGCGGCCAACCTTTGCGCATCCAGCAGGCCCTGCGTCTGCGGCGTCGACGGCAGCACGCAGGCCAGCACCTCGCTGCCGGCCAGGAGCTCGTCCAGCCCCTCGTCGCCGAACAGGCAGTCCACGCCCGGCACCTGGCGCGGCGTGCGGCTCCAGCCGCTGACCGTGTAACCGTCGGCGGCCAGCGCCTGCGCCACCGCGCGGCCGATCTCGCCCAGCCCCAGCACACCAACGCGCACGTCGGCCGGCAGCTTCGGCGCCAGCATCTTCCACACCCCCGCCGCCTGCTGGCGACGGTAGATGTCCATGTGCCGCTGGTAGGACAGCACGCCGAAGCGGATGTACTCGCTCATCTGCTGCGCCATGCCGCCGTCGAGCAGCCGGTAGATCGGCGTCTGCGGCGACAGGTCGTCGCGCGCCAGCAGCTTGTCGACGCC
Source organism: Vogesella alkaliphila (assembly GCF_014652475.1). Lineage (GTDB taxonomy): Bacteria > Pseudomonadota > Gammaproteobacteria > Burkholderiales > Chromobacteriaceae > Vogesella > Vogesella alkaliphila. The sequence continues at coordinate 256,120 of NZ_BMYW01000002.1, forward strand.
GGCGCCCAGCGCGAACACCGCCTGCAGATTCGGCAGGCCGGCGAACAGCGCCGGCGGCGGCCCCCAGGTAATCACGTAGCGCACCGCCTCCGGCTGTGTCATCTCGTCCAGGCTGACGAAACGCTGCTGCGGCAGCGCGGCGCGGAACAGCTCGAGGTAGGCGGCAACTTCCTTGCTGCTGGGGGTGTGGATCAGGATCATGATGCAATTTCGATAAAGGACCGACGACCATCTTACTGTGGATAGCCGGTGGCGGACAGCGCTTGGCATCGCCGGAGATAGCGTCATGCGCGGGCAACACCCTGCGGCATTGCTGTCGCAAACCCTGTGTTTTCTATCTAATATGCATTTTATGCAATAAGCAAAAACAGGCGTTAACCCGCCACCATAGGGGTAAGTTCACATGTTGAATCTGATGTCTTCAAGCGCGGCAATCCGCCTGCGCGCCGCCACACCGCATGATCAGTCCTTCATCGCCCGCGTCTTTCGTAGCGCACGGCCAGACCTGCAATACATCGACGGTGATACTGATCTGGTTGAGTCGGTAATCGAGCTACAGCAGCGCGTGCTGCAGCAGGGTGCCGGCGAGGCCCATCCCAATGCCATGCATTTCATCGCCGAACTCCATGACAGCCCTGCCGGAGTAGCGCTGGTAGATTTCGGCCACAACGAAATACACATCATCTTCCTGGCTATGCTGCCGCAGCTGCGCGGTAAGGGTTATGGCCGCACCGTGCTGCAAAGCCTGCAGCAGGCAGCCTGGAAAGTATCCACACCGCTAAGCGTCGTGGTGTGGCAGAGCAATCAGTCGGCACTCCAGCTGTACCTAGCACTGGGCTTTGTCGTGGCCGAGCACAGCGTAATGGCCAACAAGCTGGTGTGGTACCCAGAGCGGGATCCGGCTCTGCCACCAGCACCAGCGGTGGCGATCAGTTGAACGGCAACTGGAAATAGGCGAAGGCCGGGTCACGCCCGGCCGGAATGACGCGGCCAAGCCATACCTCGTGCAGCACCTGCGCCGGCAAGCCCGCTTGCGCTGGCAGCGCAAGCCTCCCCACGGCATCACCCAATCCCATATCCTGCGTGGAAGCCAGCTCCACCACAAACGGCACCCGTTTACCAGTAGGAACCTGGGCTCGCGGGCGCAGGCGTACCGCCTGTATCTGCAGCTCCAGCACCGGCTGCTGCGCACAGTGAAAGTAACAGCACTGCCCCAGCAAAGGCATGAAATCATCGGCACAAATCGTAGCCAGCATGGCAACCCCCTCTTTGGCATCAACAAAACGGCCAAGGCATAGCAGATGCCCTGACCTGCCTGCAGTTTACGGACGTACCGGATACAAACCGTTGATGGCAATACAGAAATTCAACGCCAGGAAAGGATTGAGCACGCTCACCGCCGCACCGTTGCCGGTCGAGTCCGTTGTGCCGGCGATCGAGAATCCCTGTACCGCAACCGGACTATTCAGTGCAGTGGACCAGATGTTGGCCAGCCCGGTGCCGGCGCCGGAGGCACCAAGATAGCAATTGCTGCTACTGGGCGCGCTGGCCGGCGTGGCAGGGGTCGGCACGCCCGCCGCATTGAACGCGACCTTCATGGCTGTTCCGCCATGGGTGTGCGGCGGCAGGTTGTTGCTGGTGAGCGTAACGTTCTGCTGACCACCGATCTGGCCGGGGTTGTAGGCTGGCAAGTTGTATGCCGGCTGCGCCGGACCGGTACCGATGGGCATGCGCCCGGAGAGATTGGGCAGCTTGAAATTCTGCGATGCACTGCCGCCGTAAATGACGCCCAACAGGGAATACAGCGCTTCATATTGCGAAACCTGGTAAGTCTGTCCCTGGCATAGTGCCCAGTCCTGCGGTGCATAGTTGAAGCCGAAAACCGTGATCGTACCCATGTAGGCGTCCATATGCTCTCCTGGAAGTGAGGCCGGCAACGATGCCGGCACAAACAGCAAATACATAAAATACATATTTGCACCCAAATTAAGTTGTCAATGACAAATAACTTGGAGATTCAGTTCTAGGCAACAATTCCGGAAAATCAAGTGGCATATCAATTGACATCGACACTGTTCGATATTCATCAACACCGAAGATGTTCACGGGGCCAACCCGTGGCAGTGGGTGACAAGCAGCATGCCATCCGGCCAGGGCAGGACGCTGCGGCAGCTTTCCCAGATGTCCGGCAGCAAGTGTATCAAGCAGCCGTCGCACCGCTGCTGGCAAAAGGTTGGCCGCAAACCATGATGGCTTGCGGCCAACCTTTCAACCGCACTCGCGTTGCGGCGTGGATAAAGTCCGTAGCAGACCGGGCCTGCTCCGCTACGGATGCCCACCACTAGCTAGCCGACAGGCTAGAGGGCACCCGATTCGCGCCGCGCAGCCGAGCGGCATTGCCATGCAGCCAAGATCTCAATCGGCCAGAGACTTTTTCAGGTACAGCCGCTGGTGCCCCGGCGGGCAGTCGTCCAGCACGCCCATCGGCTGGTAGCCCAGCCGGTGGTAGAAGTCCGGCGCCTGGAAGCTGTAGGTGTACAGGAACACACCGACACAGCCGCGCTCGCGCGCCTCGGCCTCGACCAGCGCCAGCAGCTGCGCGCCCAGCCCGGCGCCGCGCTGCGCCTCGGCCAGCCACAGGTAGTCCACGTACAGCCAGCCCATGCCGGAGTGGCCGAACAGGCCGCCGACCACCTTGCCGGCCGCATCGCGCGCGTAGAGCTCGACATCCCGATAGGCGTAGTCGCCGATCTGTTCGACGTTGAAGGCCTTGAGCCCCTGCTGGACAACCGCGCGCGCCTGCGGATCGGCGCCAAGGGTGAACTGGAAACGGTACTGCGACATGAGCGGACTCCCGATTGATGGAGCCGCCAGTCTAGCGGTCATTGCCACTCGCCGGCGAGGCGGTGTGCCCGCATCGGTACGGTGGTGTCCCGAAACGGCGGCCAAGGTTGGCCGCATGGTCGCTCAGGTGCCGCAGAAGGTGCGGTAGCCGGCCGCCAGCTCCGGCGCCGCCGGCAGCGCGTAGCGTTCCAGCCCGGCGCGCTCGGTGAACGGATCAGCCAGCACGTCGAGCAGGCGTAGCGTCAGACTCATGTCGCCGTGCTCGCTGGCGGCGGCCAGCGCCTCTTCCACCAGATGATTGCGCGCGATGTACAGCGGGTTGAGCGCGCGCATCGCGGCGGCGCGTTCGGTAGCCGGCTGCGGCTCGGCGGCGAGGCGCTGCAGCCAGCGCGTGAGCCACGGCTGCAGCGCGGCCGGATCGGCAAACTGTGCGGCCAAGCTTGAACCGTCGCCGTCCACCGCGTCGGCGAGGTAACGCCAGGCGAGGGTGAAGTCCGCCTGCTGCGCCTGCAGCAGCGCCAGCCAGTCGTCGGCCAGCTGCTGGTCGCCATCCTGTGCCGTGTAGAGGCCGAGCTTGCGCCGTGCCTGCGCCAGCCACTGTTCGCGGTACTCGTCGGCAAAGCGCCGGATGACGTCGGTGGCCTGCGCCACCGCCTGTTGCTGCGACTCGGCGTCCAGCAGCGGCAGCAGCGTTTCCGCCAGCCGCGCCAGGTTCCACTGCGCGATGGCCGGCTGGTTGCCGTAGGCGTAGCGGCCGCGCTCGTCGATGGAGCTGAACACGGTGGCCGGGTCGTAGGCGTCCATGAACGCGCACGGGCCGTAGTCGATGGTTTCGCCGCTGATGGCCATGTTGTCGGTGTTCATCACGCCGTGGATGAAGCCGGCGTGCATCCACTGCGCGATCAGCCGCGCCTGGCGCCGGCACACCGCGTCGAGGAAGGCAAGATAAGGGTTGGCCGCATCCAGCAGCGCCGGATCGTGGCGGCGGATGGCGTAGTCGGCCAGCTGGCGCAGCGCGTCCTCGTCCTCGCCGTTGGCGAAGTACTCGAAGGTGCCGACGCGCAGGTGGCTGGCGGCGACGCGGGTCAGCACCGCGCCGGGCAACGGCCGCTCGCGGTACACGTTCTCGCCGGTAGCCACCACCGCCAGCGCGCGGGTGGTGGGAATGGCCAGCGCCTGCATCGCCTCGCCGATGATCAGTTCGCGCAGCATCGGCCCCACCGCCGCCTTGCCGTCGCCGCGACGCGAGAACGGCGTGCGGCCGCTGCCCTTGAAGGCGAGGTCGCGACGCTGGCCGGCGCGGTCGATCACCTCGCCCAAGAGCAGCGCGCGGCCGTCGCCCAGCGTCGGCGAGTAGCCGCCGAACTGGTGACCGGCGTAGGCCTGCGCCACCGGCTGGGCGCCGTCCGGCAGCTGCGCGCCGGAGAACTGGGCGGCCAGGGTTTCCGCAGCGACATCACTGGTCGCCAGCCCCAGTTCCGCCGCCAGCGCGGCGTTCCAGTACAGCAGCCGCGGCTGCGGCGGGGTGGCCGGTTGCCACGGCACCGCGTGTTGCGGCAGGTCGCGGGCGTAGCTGTTGTCGAAGGCGATGAGGGGCATGATCTGGCTTTCCGGCGTCAAGACTGAATGAGGGTTCGACCGCACGGCGACGGCAAGGTGCGCCATGCGCGGCAGCAAAAAGCCGCCCCGGAGGGCGGCTGACTGTCGGTTACCGGCTGCGGCCAACCTTGCTGCCCGGTTTGGCACCGCCACCGCCACGACCGGTGTTGGGCTTGGCGGCGGTGCTCTTGCCGGCCGGTGCGCGGGCGGCGGCAGGCTTGGCAGTAGCGGCAAAGGTCTTGCCTCCGCTGCGCGGACTGCCGGCCGGCGCACGCTGGCCCTGCGGCTTGCCGCGGCCCAGCGGCTGCTGGCCGAAGCGGTGGCGCGCGGCGGCGGCCTTGTCGCCCGGCGGCGTTGGCGGGATCAGGCAATGCTTGGCATGGCCGATCAGGTCGCTGCGACCCATCTGCTGCAGCGCGTCGTAGATGATCTGCCAGTTGTCCGGGTGGTGGTAGCGCAGCAGCGCCTTGTGCAGCTTGCGACGGTAGCCGTCGCGCACCACGTCCACCTTCTCCGAGCTGCGCGACAGCCGCTTCAGCGGGTTGCGGCGGGTGTGCCACATGGTGGTGGCCATCGCCATCGGTGTCGGGGTGAAGGTCTGCACCTGGTCGAGGCGGAAGTTGTTCTTCTTCAGCCACAGCGCCAGGTTGACCATGTCCTCGTCGCTGGTGCCCGGGTGGGCGGCGATGAAGTACGGGATCAGGTACTGCTCCTTGCCCGCCTGGCGGCTGAAGCGCTCGAACAGCTCCTTGAACTTGTCGTAGGCGCCCATGCCCGGCTTCATCATCTTGGACAGCGGGCCTTCTTCGGTGTGCTCCGGCGCGATCTTCAGGTAGCCGCCGACGTGGTGCTGCACCAGTTCCTTGATGTACTCCGGCGACTTCACCGCCAGGTCGTAGCGCAGGCCGGACTGGATGTTGATCTTCTTGATGCCCGGCAGCGCGCGCGCCTTGCGGTACAGCTGGATCAGCGGGCCGTGGTCGGTGCCGAGGTTCTCGCACACGTCCGGATAGACGCAGGACAGCTTGCGGCAGGAACGCTCGATCTTCGGATCCTTGCAGCTCAGGCGATACATGTTGGCGGTCGGGCCGCCGAGGTCGGAAATATGGCCGGTGAAGCCCGGCGTCTTGTCGCGGATCTCCTCGATCTCCTTCAGGATCGATTCTTCCGAGCGGCTCTGGATGATGCGGCCCTCGTGCTCGGTGATCGAGCAGAAGGTACAGCCGCCGAAACAGCCGCGCATGATGTTGACCGAGTACTTGATCATCTCCCACGCCGGGATGTGCGCGTCGCCGTAGCTCGGGTGCGGGTTGCGCGCGTAGGGCGCACCGAACACGAAGTCCATTTCCTCGGTGGTCAGCGGGATCGGCGGCGGCGTCAGCCACACGTCGCGCGTGCCGTGCAGCTGCACCAGCGCGCGGGCGTTGCCGGGGTTGGATTCCAGATGCAGCGTGCGGCTGGCGTGCGCGTACAGTACCGGATCGTGCGCCACCGCCTCGTAGGACGGAATGCGGATCACGGTCTTGGCGCGTTCGGCGCGGCGCTTGGCCAGGCGCTCTTCGCGCGATTCGATGCGGATCACCTGGGGCTTGGCCGGATCGTTGCCGGCGGTGGCCTTGGCCGCCTGCTCCGGGATTTCCTCGTACGGGTTGAGGTGGACATCGACCTTGCCCGGCACGTCGACCACGCTGGAGTCCATCTCCTGCCACTCCTCGTCCGGGCGCCAGCCGTGCGGCACCACGAAGGCGGTGCCGCGCACGTCGCGGATTTCGGACAGCTTCTCGCCGCGCGAGGCGCGATGGGCGATTTCCACCAGCGCGCGCTCGGCGTTGCCGTACAGCAGGATGTCGGCCTTGGAGTTGATCAGCACCGACGGGCGCACCTTCTCGCTCCAGTAGTCGTAGTGGGCGATGCGGCGCAAGGACGCCTCGATGGAGCCGATCATCACGCCGACACCGGGATAGGCTTCGCGGCAGCGCTGCGCGTACACCGTCACCGCGCGGTCCGGGCGCTTGTTGGCCTCGGCGTGCGGGGTGTAGGCGTCGTCGGAGCGCGGGCGGCGATCGGCGGTGTAGCGGTTGATCATCGAGTCCATGTTGCCGGCGGTGACGCCGAAGAACAGGTTGGGCTTGCCCAGTTCGCGGAAGGCGTCGGCGCTGTTCCAGTCCGGCTGCGCGATGATGCCGACGCGGAAGCCCTGCGCCTCCAGCAGCCGTCCGATCAGCGCCATGCCGAAGCTCGGATGGTCGATGTAGCAGTCGCCGCTGACAATGATGATGTCGCAGGAGTCCCAGCCCAGCTCGTCCATCTCGGCGCGGCTCATCGGCAGGAAGGACGCGGTGCCGAAGCGTTGCGCCCAGTATTTGCGGTAACTGTTGATCGGTTGGGGTGCGGCAGGAAGCGTCATCGTGGCAGGTATTCCGTGTAAGACCGCGCATTGTGCCAGAAAGCGGCGCGGCTTTCATCTGAAAAAGGCTTTTTTTTCATCGACATAGCGTCACAATACCCACAGAAAAATTACGGTTTTGCAGCGACGGAACAGGCTGTTCTGCCGGCGATGGCCGTTCATTCGCGCGCGGAAGGTGTAGCATGCAATAAGGCGCGGCCATTGCCGCGGCCAATCACTCAGGCGAATGTCATTAATCCGCCCAGGATGCCCCCCATGAGCCGCCCTTACCGTCTGCTGCTGCCCGTCGTGCTGCTGAGCCTGTACCCAATGTTGGCCGCGGCGCAGGTGCTGAACGTCGCCTTCGGCGAATCGCTGGAACCCTACGTGATGCCGCAGCAGGCCGCCGGCATCGAGGTGGACACCGTGCGCGAGGCGCTGCGCGCCGCCGGGCTGGGCATGCAGCCGGTGTTCATGGCGCAGCAGCGGCTGCCGCTGGCGCTGAAAAGCCCGCACATCGACGCCATCGCCACCATCCGCCCCGACTCCGGGCTGAAGGCCGCCTATTCCGAGCCCTACGTCTATTACGAGGATGTCGCCATCACCCTGCGCAGCCGCAACCTGCAGCTGCGCGAGGTGGCCGAGCTGGGCAAGTACAGCATCTCCGCCTTTCCGCTGGCGACGCAGTACCTGGGCGCCGAGTTCGCGCGCATGGCGGCGGGCAATCCGCGCTACGGCGAGACCGGCAACCAGGTCGACCAGAACCGGCTGCTGTACCGCCACCTGGTCGACGTGGTGGTTGCCGACCACCGCATCTTCAAGTACATGAACCGGCGCGTGGTCAGCGATTTCCGCGAGCTGGTGCAACCGGTCAGCTACCACCCGCTGTTCGAGAAGCTGCCCTACCGCGTCGCCTTCCGCTCTGCCGCGCTGCGCGACCGCTTCAACCGCGGGCTGGCCACGCTCTACGACAACGGCCTGCACCAGCGCATCCTCCAGCGCTACCAGGAGCCCGACGACATCGACTGAACGGCGGGCAGTTACGCTAGAATCTGCCCTTTGCCGATGAGCGGAACACCGTGCCATGAGATCGCTGTTTTTCCCCGTTGCCCTGCTGTCGCTGCTGGGCGGCTGCGCCAGCCACACCCCCGCCCCGGTGGCCACGCCCTTCCCGCTGGCCAGCCAGCAGGACGGCCTGGCCGAGCCGGCACCGACCCCGGCGCCGATTGCCAGCGCGCCGGTGCTCACCCCGAGCGCGCCGGTCAGCGTAGCGCCGCCGAAAAAGGCCAGCCTGCCGCCGGCACAACTGCTGGACAGGCTGCTGCCGGACTACGTCAAGCCGCGCAGCGGCTGGCGCGACGACATCGTCAACGCCTTCGCCGCGCTGCAGCTGCCGCCGACGGCGGAGAACTTCTGCGCGGCGATCGCGGTGATCGAGCAGGAGTCGACCTTCCAGGCCGACCCGGTGGTGCCGGGCCTGCCGGCCATCGTGTGGAACAAGATCGGGGAAAAGGTCGCCGGCTACCACATCCCGCTGCCGCTGGTGAAGGCGGCGCTGCTGAAGCCGTCACCGACCGGCGAGAGCTACAAGTCGCGCATCGACGGCCTGCGCACCGAGCGCGAGATGAACGATCTGTTCGAGGACATGGCGGCCGAGGCCGGCAAGCTGAACCTGCCGGTGGGCATGAAAAACCCGATCAACACCGTCGGCTCGATGCAGGTCAGCGTCGCCTTCGCCCAGGGCCACGTCCGCGCCTGGCCCTACCCTTACCGCTACCAGGGCAGCCTGCGCAACGAGGCGTTCAGCCGCCGCGGCGGCATCTACTTCGGCGTGGCCAACCTGCTGCACTACCCGGCCGGCTACCGCGACATGATCTACCGCTTCGCCGACTTCAACGCCGGCCGCTACTCCAGCCGCAACGCCGCCTTCCAGCTCGCGGTGGCGCAGCTGAGCGGGCGCAAGCTGGCGCCGGACGGCGACCTGCTGCGCTACCGCGACGGCCTGCCCTCCGGCGAGGCCAGCAGCACCGAGCGCGCGCTGTACCGGATGAGCCAGCAGCTGGGGCTGAGCGACAGCGCCATCCTGCGCGACCTGAAACAGGAAAAGAACAGCGGCTTCAGCCAGAGCGTGCTGTACCAGAAGGTGATGGCGCTGGCCGACCAGCAGCAGGGGCGCAAGGTGGCGCGCGAGGCGTTCCCGCAGATCCGGCTGAACAGCCCGAAGATCACGCGCAAGCTGACTACCGAGTGGTTCGCCAGACGCGTCGGCTGGCGCTACGACAACTGCCTGAAGCGCAGCCCGCAATAAGCTGCCCACGGCAAAAGCCCACCGCGATACGGTGGGCTTTTTTACCGGCCGGCGCACACCGGCGACGGACAAAACAAAAACACCACCCGAAGGTGGTGTTTTTGCTTGAATACTGGCGTCCCCACGGGGAATCGAACCCCGGCCGCCGCCGTGAAAGGGCAGTGTTCTAACCGCTAAACTATAGGGACTGTGGTGCACCCGGAGCGATTCGAACGCCCGACCCTTTGGTTCGTAGCCAAATACTCTATCCAACTGAGCTACGGGTGCAGTGCTGGCGGAGAAAGAGGGATTCGAACCCTCGATACAGGTTTAAGCCCGTATGCTTCCTTAGCAGGGAAGTGCCTTCGACCTCTCGGCCATTTCTCCGTCAAGCGAGGCGCCATAATACTAACGAAGGCGCCTGCTGTCAAGCTCTAGCGCCAATTAATTGGCAATTGCCTGGTCCAGACCGAAGGCCTTGTGCAACACGCGCACCGCCAGCTCCAGATACTTCTCGTCGATCAGCACCGATACCTTGATCTCGGAAGTGGAGATCATCTGGATGTTGATGCCCTCTTCCGCCAGGGTGCGGAACATGGTGGAGGCGATGCCGCAGTGCGAGCGCATGCCGACACCGACGATGGACACCTTGGCCACCTTGTCGTCGGCGTCGATCTTGGCGGCGCCGATGTGGGTCTGCACGTCGCGCAGCACGCCCATGGTGCGCGGGAACTCGCCGCGCGGCACGGTGAAGGAGAAGTCGGTGGTGCCGTTTTCGCCGACATTCTGGATGATCATGTCGACTTCAACGTTGGCATCGGCGATCGGGCCCAGGATCTGGTAGGCGATGCCCGGCTTGTCCGGCACGCCCTTCACGTTGATGCGTGCTTCGTTACGGTCGAACGCGATACCGGCAACTACGGCCTTTTCCATATTCTCATCTTCCTCAAACGTAATCAGTGTGCCCTCGCCCTCGTCCTCGAAGCTGGAGAGCACGCGCAGGCGTACCTTGTACTTGCCGGCGAATTCCACCGAGCGGATCTGCAGGATCTTGGAGCCCAGCGACGCCATCTCGATCATCTCTTCGAAGGTGATGGTCTTCAGGCGGCGAGCTTCCGGCACCACGCGCGGGTCGGTGGTGTAGACACCGTCCACGTCGGTGTAGATCTGGCATTCGTCGGCCTTCAGAGCCGCCGCCAGTGCCACGGCGGAGGTGTCGGAACCGCCACGGCCCAGCGTGGTGAGGTTGCCCTGCTCGTCGATGCCCTGGAAACCGGCGACGACGACCACGCGGCCTTCGGTGAGGTCGCCACGCATCGCGGCTTCGTCGATCGACTGGATGCGGGCCTTGTTGAAGGCGCTGTCGGTGACGACACGCACCTGCCAGCCGCAGTAGCTCTTGGCCTCGACGCCGATTTCCTTCAGCGCCATGGACAAGAGGCCGATGGTGACCTGTTCGCCGGTAGAGATGATGACATCGAGTTCGCGCGGATCAGGCTGATCCTGGATTTCCTTGGCCAATGCGATCAGGCGGTTGGTTTCCCCGCTCATGGCGGATACGACAACCACCACATCATGTCCCTGGGCTTTCCATTTGGCGACACGGCGGGCCACGTTCTTGATGCGCTCCGGGGAGCCCATCGAGGTACCGCCGTACTTTTGTACGATAAGTGCCATGTTTATGTTTTCTTGATAGGGTTTTGGATGTCGAACGATGATTCTTGCCTGATCTGGCACAGAAATGCAAGCCGCCGCGCCGCAAAAAACACGTGCTGTCCCGCAGTGCAGCAAGCCGTGCCGCAACCGTGCGCGGCGGCTGCCGTTCCGGGGTCAAAAAAACCCGCCGGAGGGCGGGTTCAGACGCAGAGCGGGGCCTCGCGCATCGCCTCTACCTGCTGTTGCAGTTCGGCAATGCGCTCCTGCCAGTACTGCGCGGTATCGAACCACGGGAAGGCGACGACGAAGGCCGGATCGTCGCGCCGCCGCGTCAGCCACGCGCTGTAGTGCAGCAGGCGCAGCGTGCGCAGCGCTTCCAGCAGGTGCAGCTCGCGGCGGTCGAAATCGCAGAAGTCCTCGTAGGCGACGATCAGCTCCAGCAGCTGCGCCTGTTGCTGCGCACGGTCGCCGCTGAGCAGCATCCACAGGTCCTGCAGCGCCGGCGCCATGCAGCTGTCGTCGAGGTCGACGAAGTGCGGCCCCTCCTGCGTCCACAGGATGTTGCCGACATGACAGTCGCCGTGCACGCGGCGCCAGCCGATGTCGCCGGCGCGGTCGAAGGCGCGACGCACTTCGTCCAGCGCCAGCCGTGCCGCCTGCTCGTAGGGGCCGGCCAGGTCGTCGGGCAAGTGCGCCTGTTCCTGCACACAGCGCAGCGAGGCCTCGCCGTAGCTGTCCGGGTCCAGGGTTGGCCGCAAGTGGTAGGGCGCCACCGCGCCGTGCGCGTGCAGGCGGCCGAGGAAGCGCCCCAGCCAGGCGAGGGTGTCCGCGTCGTCCAGCTCCGGCGCGTGGCCGCCGCGGCGCGGGAACAGTGCGAGGCGGAAGTCCTGGTAGTGGTGCAGCGTGCGGCCGCCGAAGGCCAGCGCCGTCACCACCGGGATGTCGCGCGCGGCCAGCTCGGCGGCGAAGTCGTGCTCCTCCTGGATCTGCGCGTCGCTCCAGCGCTCCGGGCGGTAGAACTTGGCCACCAGCGGCGCGCCGTCCTCGATGCCGATCTGGTAGACGCGGTTTTCGTAGCTGTTCAGCGCCAGCAGGCGGCCGTCGCAGCGCAGGCCCAGGCTCTCCACCGCGTCGAGCAGGAAGTCCGGGGTCAGGCGGGAAAAGGGGTGCAAAGAGTGGGCTGTCATGACCGGCATTATAAGGCGCATGGCGCGATGCTTTGCGATTTGTCGGCCAGCCTTTACCATCCGCGGATGAGCTCAACTTCCTTCAGTTATTTCCAGTCCGAGGACCGCCTGCTGGTGGTGGTGCAGCCGGGCGACCACAAGCTGTGGCTGACACGGCGCCTGACCTGTTCCATCGTCGGCGACATCGCCCGCCTGTTCGCCAGCCAGGTGCCCGGCGACGGCATTCCCGGCGCCGGCAACGAGGACGAGCGCATTGCGCTGGAACACCGCATGGCGATGGACGGGGAAGACTTCGACGGCAGCGATCCGCACCAGCGCCCGCTGCAGTTCAGCGACAACGCGCCGGCACGGCCGGGCGACGACGACATCCTGCTGTGCACCGGGCTGGATGCGCAGCTGGGCCGCGACTACGCCAGCCTCAGCTTCGTCTGCGGCGACAAGACGCTGAACCTGCGCCAGAGCCGCCCCGGCTTTCACCGTTTCCTGCGCACGCTGCTGCTGTGCGCCGACAAGGCCGACTGGCAGCTGCCGGCCATCCCGCCGTGGCTGACGCAGAGCCTGCTCGGCGAGCTGCTGGCCAACCTGCCGCCGCTGGACGAGAGCGGCGAACAGGACCAGCCGTGAGCGGCCGGCACGCGTTAAGGCCGGCTTCAGCCGCCGCTGCCAGCATCCCCCCTTTTTTCCGGAGCCCGGCATGAACCCGCATCCGCATCCCTCCCTGCAGCAGGCCGCGCAGCGCAGCCTGTGGCTCAGCGTCGCCGTCAATGTGGTGCTCACCCTGCTGCAGATCGTCACCGGGCTGTGGGCCGGTTCGCAGGCGCTGGTGGCCGACGCGCTGCACTCGCTGTCCGACCTGGTCGCCGACTTCGTCGCGCTGCTGGCGCGCCGCCACAGCCACAAGGCGCCTGACGACGACCACCACTACGGCCACCAGCGCTACGAGACCGCCGCCTCGCTGGCGCTGGGCCTGCTGCTGCTGGGCGCCGGCGCCGGCATGCTGCTCGGCGCCGGCAGCAAGATCACCAGCGCGACGCCGCTGGCGCCGGTGCACCAGGCGGCGCTGTGGGTCGCGCTGCTGACGCTGCTGTCCAAGGAACTGCTGTTCCGCTACATGCTGAAGATCGCCAGCGAGGTCAAATCCAGCATGCTGGTGGCCAACGCCTGGCATGCGCGCGCCGACGCCGCCTCGTCGCTGGTGGTGGCGCTGGGCATCGCCGGCAACCTCGCCGGCTACACCTGGCTCGATCCGCTGGCGGCGGCGCTGGTCGGCTTCATGGTCGGCAAGACCGGCTGGGGCTTCGCCTGGGACGCGCTGCACGACCTGATGGACCGCGCCGCCGACGCGGACACCGTGGCCGCCATCCGCGCCACACTGCTGGCGACGCCGGGGGTACAGGGCGTGCACGACCTGCGCACGCGGCGCATGGCCGACCAGATCCAGGTCGACGTCCACCTCGAGATCGACGGCAACCTGACCGTACACCAGGGCCACGACATCGCCGCCGCGGCGCGGCTGCGGGTGATGAGCAGCCAGCCGGTGCTGGACGTGATGACCCACATCGACCCGGTGTGAACGCCTGCGGCCAACCTTGGAACCTGTTCTCGGTCTTAGCTGCGCGCAGGAAAACACCGTGACGCCGCCAGGCGTCACGGTGTCTTGGTGCGGTGCCGTTCACCCCGCCGTCCCGGCCGCCGCCAGGCCGGCGCGGCACCGTCACGCACGCCGCCTCAGGCGGCGTCGTGTTCTGCCGCCAGCGGCGCGCCGCCCAGTGCCTGGTACAGCGTGACCGTGGCCGCCAGCTGCGCCTGCCGCGCCGCCAGCCAGGCCGACTCCGCCGCCAAGGTATTCGCCTGCGTGTCCAGCAGCGTGCCGCGATCCAGCGCCCCCAGCCGGTAACGCGCGCTATCGATCTGTTCCGTGCGCCGTGCCGCGCCCAGCTTCGCCTGCTGCGCCTGCATCCCCTGCTCGCCGCTGGCCACCTCGTGCAGCGCGTCGTCGGCCTGCTGCAACGCGGCCAGCACCGTGCCGCGCCAGTTCTGCAACTGTTCCTGGTACTGCGCCTCGCTCAATGCCACGCCGGCCCTCAGCTTGCCGCCGTCGAACAGCGGCGCCGCCAGGCTGGCCAGCGCGCTGCCCAGCCACTGTGCCGGACCGCCGCCGGCGCTGCTGAGCACGCCCTGCAGCGTGAGCGTCAGCGTCGGGTACAGCGCGGCGCGCGCCGCCGCCACGTCGCCCTGCAAGGCCTGCAGCGTGGCGTCGGCGGCGCGGATGTCCGGCCGCCGCTGCAGCAGTTCTGCTGGCTGGATGTCGGCCGGCAGCGGCAGGGACAATGCCTGCAGCTTGCTGCCCTGCGGCCGGAAATCCTGCGGCGCCTTGCCGCACAGCACCGCCAGCGCGTTGTAGGCCTGCTGCAGTTCCAGCCGCTGTGACGCCAGCGTCGCCTGCAGCGTGGCGATGCTCTGCACCAGCTCCGCCTCGTCGCGCGGCGCCGCCTGTCCCAGCCGGATCTGCTGCTGCAACAGGCCCAGCCGCTGCGTCAGCAGCAGCAGGCGCCGGCTGTCCAGCTGCTGCTGTTCGTCCAGCAGCAGCAGCGAGAAATACTGGCGCGCCACCTCGCTCTCCAGCGTCAGCGCCGCCGCGTCGCGACTGGCGACACTGGCCACCAGCCGTGCGCTGTCGCCGTCCAGCAGCGCCTGCTGCCGCCCCCACCAGTCGAGCTGGTAGCTCAGCGTCGGCCCCAGGCTGACACTGGTACTGCTGCCCTGCTGCCGCTGCGCGCTGCCGGACAGGCTCAGCTGCGGCAGGCCGCCGGCGGCGGTCTGCGTCCGCACCGCCTGCGCCTTGGCGATCGCCGCCTGCGCCGCCAGCAGCTCCGGGTTGGCGGCGCGCGCGTCGGCGATCAGCTGCACCAGCTCGGCGCTGCCGAAGGCCTGCCACCATGCCGCATTGCTGCGCGGCGCGTGCCACTGGCCGGCCGGCGCGCGCCAGCCGTTCTGCCGCAGCGGGATGTCGGCCGTGCCCGTCGTTGCGGCCAACGTTACGGTGCTGAGGGCCAGCGCCACGGCCAGCACGCCCAGCCGCCGGCGCCAGGATGTGTGTTGTTTCATGATTATGTTCCTGATTATTCCGCGGCCAGCGCCAGCACCGGGTCCAGCTGCGCCGCCTTGCGCGCCGGCAGGTAGCCGAACACGCAGCCGGTGGCAAACGCGCAGCCGAAGGCCAGCAGCGGCGGCAGCCATGAAAACGCCACCGACACCCCGCCCAGGCGCAGGCCCCACACCAGCGCCAGCCCCAGCACGATGCCGATCACGCCGCCGAGGCCGCACACCAGCACCGCCTCGACATTGAACTGCAGCAGGATCGCCTGCATCCGCGCGCCGGTGGCCATGCGCAGCCCGATCTCGCGGGTGCGCTCGGTCACCGACACCAGCATGATGTTCATCACCCCGATGCCGCCGACCAGCAGCGACACCGCCGCCACCGAGCCCAGCAGCAGCGTCAGCGTGTTCTGCGTCGAGGTGATCATCTCCACCAGCGACGCGGTGTTGCGCAGCTGGAAGTCCTCGCTGCCGTGACGGGCGCGCAGCAGCTGCTGCAGCATGGTTTCGGTGGCGCCGCTGACGCCGATGTCGGCGATCTTCACCGTGATCGAATTGACGTACTGGCCGCCGAACAGCCGCGACTGCGCGGTGGACAGCGGCACGAAGGCGACGTCGTCCTGGTCCTGGCCGAAGGTATTGGCGCCCTTGCTGCTCATCACCCCCACCACCTCGAACGGGATGCTGGACACCATCACGTACCGGCCGACCGGATCCTGCCCGCCCGGGAACAGGCTGTCGGCCACGGTCTGCCCCAGCACGATCACCGCCGCCTGCGCCCGCTCTTCCGCGTCGCCGAAGAAGGCGCCGCGGCCGACCGTCCAGTCCTTGACGCGGCCGTAGCTCGGCCACACCCCCTGCACCTGCTGCGTCTGGTAGTCGCGGTTGCCGACGCGCAGGGTGGCGCTGCCGCTGCGCATCGGCACCACGCCGTCGATATTGGGCAGCCCCTGCATCGCGTGCGCGTCGTCGGCGGTGAGGGTGGCGATCTCGCCCGTCGGGCGGATGCCGGCGGCGCCGGGGCGCACCAAGAGCAGGTTGGTGCCCATCGCCGAGATGCGCTGCAGCACGTCGGCCTTGCTGCCGTCGCCGATCGCCAGCATGGTCACCACCGCGGCGACGCCGATGATCACCCCCAGCAGCGTCAGCGCAGTGCGGAACAGCTTGGCGCGCAGGCTGCCCAGCGCCATGTGCAGCGTCTCCAGCCACGGCACCGCCCCGGCCGGCCGCAGCGGGGCCGGCGTTGCGGCTACGGTTGCGGCCAACGTTGGCCGCAACACCGCGCCGCTGTCGGACTCGATGCGGCCGTCGCGCAGGCGCACGATGCGCCCGGCGTGGCGGGCGATGTCCAGATCATGGGTGATCAGCACGATGGTGCGCCCCTCGCGGTGCAGCTGCTGCAGCAGCGCCAGCACCTGCTCGCCGCTGTGGCTGTCCAGCGCGCCGGTCGGCTCGTCGGCGAGGATCACCGGCGCGTCGTTGACCAGTGCGCGCGCGATCGACACCCGCTGCTGCTGGCCGCCGGACAATTGCCCCGGCTTGTGCGTCAGCCGCGCGCCCAGTCCCAGCCGCGTCAGCAGCGCCCGCGCCTTCTGGCGGCGCTGGCGGCGGCCGACGCCGGCGTAGATCGCCGGCAGCGCCACGTTGTCCTCGGCGCTCGCCGTCGCCAGCAGGTTGTAGCGCTGGAACACGAAGCCGAAGCTGTCGCGGCGCAGCGTCGCCAGCGCGTCGCCGTCCAGCGTCGCCACGTCCCGGCCGTTGACCAGGTAGCGGCCGTGGCTGGGGCGGTCGAGGCAGCCGAGGATGTTCATCAGCGTCGACTTGCCGCAGCCGGACGGCCCCAGCAGCGCGACGAACTCGCCCTCGGCGATGTCCAGCGTGATGCCGGCCAGCGCCGATACCGTGTCGTCGCCGTCGGGGTAGTCCTTGCCCAGTTGCTGCAGGCTTAACAGTGCGCCCATGTCAGCCTCCCGGTGGCGGCGGCAGGCTGCCGCCCTTGCTGCTGTCGCTGGTCTGCTGCGCCAGTATCAACTGTTCGCCGGCGCGCAGGCCGCTGCGGATCGCCGCCTGGCTGCGGGTGGCCAGCGCCACCTCCACCTCGCGCGTTTCCGGCTGGCCGTCGCGGTTCAGCACCTGCGCGCGGTAGCGCTTGCCGTCCGTCGCCAGCGGCTGCAGCGCGGAGAGCGGCACCACCGGCAGGCCGCTGACGTGGGCGAGGCGAAAAAACACCTGCGCCGTCATGTCTATCATCAGCTTGTGGCCGGGATTGGCGACGTCCAGCAGCACGGTGTACAGCACCACGTCGTTGCTGGTGGTCGGGGTCGGCCTGATCTGGCGGATCGTGGTGGCGTGGCGGGTCTGGCTGTCGCCCAGGGTGGTGAAATAGGCGGCCATGCCGGGGCGCAGCAGCGGGATGTCGGCCTCGGCCACCTCCGCCTCCACCGTCATGGTGTCCAGCCGCGCCACGCGCAGCAGCGTCGGCGCCGACTGGCTGGCGTTGATGGTCTGCCCCTGCTGCACCGTCTGCGACACCACGGTGCCGTCGATCGGCGCGTAGAGGCGGGTGTAGCCAAGGTTGGCCGCATCTCCCTTCAGCGTCGCCTGCGCCTTGGCCAGCTGCGCCTGCAGCGAGCGCTCGCCGGCGCGGGCCTGGTCGAAGCCGGCCTGCGCCTGTTCCAGCGTCTCGGCGGTGGTCGCGTCCACCCTGGCCAGCGCCGTCTGCCGCGCCAGCAACTGGCGCGCACGCTCGGTCGCGACCTGCTGCTGTTCCAGCTGCGCCTGCAGGTCGGCGACCGCGGCCTGGTCGGCGGCGACCTTGGTCTGGTACACCTCGGGATCGATCTGCGCCAGCAGCTGGCCTTTCTTCACCTGCTCGCCGATGGCGACGTAGACGCGGCTGAGCTGGCCGGACACCTGGGCGCCGACATCGACATAGTCGCGCGGCGCCAGCGCGCCCTGCGCGGTCACGGTCTGCTCCAGCTCGCCGAGGCGAACCTCTTGCGTCAGCCATTTCGTGTTCGCCGCCGGTTGCGGCCACAGCGTGCAGGCGGCCAGTACCGCCGCCGCGAGCAGCAGCAGGCCGAGGCCGCGCCGGCGCCAGCGGCGCGCCGGCTTTGCTGCCGGATTTGCTGAGTGTTGCGTCATGACATCCTCCAGTACGGACGCCCATTTCAGCGCGGCAAGTTGTCGCCATCATCACCGCAATGTATCAGGCTGCTGACAATTGGCGGCGCAAGGGTAATTCCGCATTGGCAGCGGTGCCGGCACGGGCTTTAATCCAGAACGAGCCTGCCCGGGCATTGCGCTGGAGACCCCGCTTACGCCATGAACGTCGCCCTTTTCATTCCCTGTTTCGTCAACGAGCTGTATCCGCACGTGGCGATGGCCACCGCCGAGCTGCTGGAAGGCTACGGCCTGAACGTTGACTATCCGCTGGCGCAGTCCTGTTGCGGCCAACCTCTGAGCAACAACGGCGACAGCCAGGGCGCCTGCGACGCCGCGCGACGCTTCACCGGCGTGTTCAAGGACTACGACTACATCGTGTCGCCGTCCGGCAGCTGCACCTCGCACGTCAAGCACCACTACGGCTGGTACATCGCCGACGACGCCGACTACCAGGCCATGCAGCCGCGCGTGTACGAGATCGTGGAATTCCTGCAGGACGTGCTGAAGGTGGACAGGCTGCCCAAGCCGGTGTACTTCCCGCACCCGGTGTCCATCCACCAGAGCTGCCACGGCCTGCGCGAGCTGGGCCACGCCGCGCCGTCGGAGCTGATGATCCCCTACCACTCGCGGCTGGAGCGCATCCTGCAGCTGGTGGACGGCGTGGACGTGCGCCTGCCGGAGCGCCGCGACGAGTGCTGCGGCTTTGGCGGCACCTTCAGCGTGGACGAGCCGGAAGTGTCGGTGGCGATGGGCGAAGACCGCGTCGCGCAGCACGAGGCCACCGGCGCCGAGTTCATCGTCGGCGCCGACCCGTCCTGCCTGATGCACATGGGCGGCATCATCCGCCACAAGTGCCGTCCGATCCGCCCGCTGCACATCGTCGAGATCCTCACCGGACGCGGGGGCGCGGCATGAAGCACGACAACATCAACCACGCCAAAGCGGCGGCCGACTTCCTGCAGGACCGCGAACAGGCGCGCTGGCACGACTCCGCCATCTGGTGGGTGCGGCAGAAGCGCGACATGCAGGCCAAGCAGCTGCCGGAGTGGGAACAGCTGCGCGCACTGGCGCAGCAGATCAAGGCGCACACGCTGTCGCGGCTGGACGAATACCTGGAACAGTTCCAGCGCAACGCCGAGCAGAATGGCGTCACCGTGCACTGGGCGGCCGACGCCGAAGAACACAACCGCATCGTGCACGGCATCCTGGCTGCGGCCAACGTTAAGAAGCTGGTGAAGTCGAAGTCGATGCTGACCGAGGAGTGCGGGCTGAACCCGTTTCTGGAACAGCATGGCATCGAGGTGATCGATACCGATCTGGGCGAGCGCATCGTGCAGCTGCGCCACGAACCGCCGAGCCACATCGTGATGCCGGCGATCCACCTGAAAAAGGAACAGATCTCCGAGCTGTTTCACAAGGAGCTGGGCACCGAGGCCGGCAACAACGACCCGACCTACCTCACCCACGCCGCGCGCGCCAACCTGCGCGAGCACTTTCTCAGCGCCGGCGCCGGCCTCACCGGCGTCAACTTCGCCATCGCCGAAACCGGCGGCGTGGTGGTGTGCACCAACGAGGGCAACGCCGATCTGGGCACCGCGCTGCCGGCTATCCACATCGCCAGCATGGGGCTGGAGAAGATCATCCCCAAGCAGGCGCACCTGGGCGTATTCACCCGCCTGTTGGCGCGCTCGGCCATCGGCTCGCCGATCACCACCTACACCTCGCACTTCCAGCAGGCGCGCCCGGGCGGGCAGATGCACATCGTGATTGTCGACAACGGCCGCAGCGACATCCTCGGCAGCGACGACTTCTACCAGAGCCTGCGCTGCATCCGCTGCGGCGCCTGCATGAACACCTGCCCGGTATACCGCCGCAGCACCGGCCACAGCTACAGCTACATCATTCCGGGGCCGATCGGCTCCACGCTGGGCCCCAGCCGCGACATCAGGAAACACGGCAGCATGGCCTTCGCCTGCACCACCTGCGGCTCGTGCAGCAACGTGTGCCCGGTGAAGATCAACCTGCACGAGCAGCTGGTGCTGCAGCGCAAGCGCGCCTTCGACGCCGGCGCGCTGAAGCCGGCGAAGAAGATGGGGCTGCTGGCGATGCGCTTCCTGACCCAGCACCCCAGCCTGATGGACGCCGGCGGCAAGCTGATGCGCAAGGTGGTACCCATCGTGCCGCAGGCACTGACGCAGCACAGCGCGTGGAGCCGGCCGGGGCGCGAGCTGCCGCCGATGCCGGCGCAGAGCTTCAAGGAAATGTGGCAGGCCAGAAAGGAAAACAAGCAATGAGCAGCCGCGAAACCATCCTCGCCCGCCTGCGGCAGAACCGCCCGCAAGGCCCGGCGCTGCCGGACATCGACGCGGTGCCCTTCATCACCTTTGCCGACAAGTTCGACGCCTTTCGCACGCTGGTGCGCAACCTCGGCGGCGACGCGGTACAGCTGCAGCCGGGCGAAACGGTGCAGGACATCGTGGCGCAACGTTGGCCGCAACACGGCCGCGTGGCCGATGTCACCGCCGCCAACCCGGAACGGGTGACCGCGCCGCACGACTGGCACGACGTGGACATCGCCATCGTGCCCGGCGAGCTGGCGGTGGCGGAAAGCGCCGCGGTGTGGGTCAGCCACGCCGGCAACAGCCAGCGCGCGCTGTACTTCCTGACCCAGAAACTGGTGCTGGTGGTGCCGAAAGACGCCATCGTCGACACCATGCGCGACGCCTACGCCCGCGTCAGTATCCGCGAGCACGGCTTCGGCGGCTTCATCAGCGGCAGCTCGCGCACCGCCGACATCGAACAGAGCCTGGTGATGGGCGCGCACGGCGCGATGGCGGCGCTGGTGATCTTCGTCTGAATACTGCGTTGTTGCTTCTCTTGATACGGCCTGCGGGCCGTTTTTTTTTTTGGATGCAAAAAGGGCCGCAGCACGCTGCGGCCCAAAACCGATCAATCAGCAGGATCAGGCGCCGGCCGCGTCCTTGTCCGCGCCGAACAGCCAGCCGCCCAGCGCGCCACCGATGGCCGCCCCTGCCAGCTGCGCCAGCACAAAGCCGCCGACATCGGCCGGCGCGATGCCGGCAAAGGTATCGGTCAGGCTGCGCGCCAGCGTCACCGCCGGGTTGGCGAACGAGGTCGAGGCGGTAAACCAGTACGCCGCCACGATGTACAGCGCCACCAGCAACGCCACCTTGTCGCGGGCGTGACGCACGCCGCCAAGGATGGTCAGCAGCAGGCCGGCGGTCGCGGTGACCTCGGCCAGCCATTGCGGCCAGCCGCTGCGCACGTGCTGCGACGCCTGCAGCAGGGGCAGGCCGAACATCGCGTGCGCCAGCAGCACGCCGGCGACGGCGCCGGCCACTTGCGCCGCCAGATACGGCAGCAGGCGCGGCCACGGCAGCTCGCCGCGCGCCGCCATCACCAGGCTGACCGCCGGATTGAAGTGCGCGCCCGACAGCGGCGCGAACAGCGTGATCAGCACCAGCAGGCCGGCGCCGGTGGCCAGCGCATTGGCCAGCAGCGCGACCGCGTCGTTTCCTGCGGCCAACGTCTGCCCCATGATGCCGGAGCCGACCACCACCGCCAGCAGCAGCGCACTGCCGATGGCTTCTGCAACCAGTGCCCGCATCGTTTATGCCTTCCCGATGGCGGCCAGCTCGGCCTTCAGTTCGTCCTCGCCCATGACGGCGATGTCCAGCGCCACGAAGCGGCTGACGCGGCGATGGATGATCTGGTACGCCGTCGCGAACGCCGCCATCGCCTCGTCGTCGTTGCTGCCGACGCCGGCCGGATCCTCCAGCCCCCAGTGCGCGCGCAGCGGCGTGCCCGGCCACAGCGGGCAGGTCTCGCCGGCGGCGCTGCCGCAGACGGTGAACACGAAGTCCATCTGCGGCGCATCCGGTGCGCCGAACTCGTCCCAGCTCTTGCTGCGGTAGCCGCTGCTGTCGATGCCGTGCTTTTCCAGGGTCTTCAGCGCGTAGGGGTTGACCTTGCCGGCAGGCTGGCTGCCGGCGCTGTAGCCCCTGAAGCGGCCCTGGCCGAGGTGATTGATCAGCGCTTCGCCGAGTATGCTGCGCGCCGAGTTGCCGGTGCACAGGATCAGTACGTTGTAGACCTTGTCAGTCACGGGACTTCCTTTCCTTGGAAACGATGGCTTCGATGTTCTTGCGCGCGATCAGCTGGACCTTCTGCGGGGCCGGCGCGCAGCAGCTGCCGCTATCCGCGCTGCTGGCGGCCGGGGTGCAGCAGGCGTCGGCGGCCGCCAGCGCGGCCGGTGCCGGGGCACAGCAGCTGTCCGGGTTGGCCGCCACCGCCTGCGGCGCGTCGTTATAGGTCGGCGCGCTGTCCAGCGTGTGGTAGGTCTCCCACGCGATGCCGGACGGGTCCTGCACCCAGTGCTTGTCCGATCTGGCGTAGCAGCAGGTGGTGCCCGCTTCCGTCAGCGCCGCCATGCCGGCGGCGTCGATGCGCTGCTTCAGCTCGGCCAGCTCGTCGCCGTTCTCGGCCTGGATGCCCAGGTGATCCAGCCCGGCCGGGGCGCCGCGCTGGCTGATCGCGAAGTTGACGCGCGGGTCGTCCAGCATCCACTTGGCGTAGTCGTGTTTCAGTACCGTCGGCTCGGCGCCGAACAGCGCGTTGTAGAAGCGGACGCTGGTGGCCAGCTCGTCCACCGACACGTGGATATGCAGACGTTTCATGGCAATTCTCCTGTTTCAGCAGCCGCAGCCGTCGGCACTGGAGGCGCGGCAGCAGTTTTCGGTCATGAACGCCAGCAGCGCGTTCATGCTGGCGAAGTTGGCGGCGTAGATCACGAAGCGGCCGTCCTGGCGCCCCTCGATCAGCGCCGCGTTGGACAGCTCTTTCAGGTGGAAGGACAGCGTGGCCGGCGCGCAGCCCAGCGCTTCGGCCAGCTCGCCGGCGGCGCGACCGGCGGGGCCGGCCTCCACCAGCTGGCGGAACACCGCGAGGCGGGTCTCCTGCGCCAGCGCGGCCAGCATCCTGACGGCGGATTTCGTTTCCATATTTTTACAATCGTTGAAATATTGAAGCGATTTTGCCTGCACTCAACACCTGCCGTCAAGACGATCCGGCTAGGCCAGCGGCTTATGCATCACCAGGATATCCACCAGGCCAAGCTCACGATGGCGGTAAGCCAGCGGCACGCGGCCAACAATCGCAAAACCCAGCTTCTGCCACAGCGCTACCGCCACCTCGTTGCAGGCCACCACACTGTTGAACTGCATGGCCAGAAAACCGGCCTCGCGCGCTTGCCGCTGCGAGTGCTCGCACATGGCCGCGGCAATGCCGCGCCCGCGCGCTGCCGGCGCCACCATATAGCCGCAGTTGGCCACATGGCCGCCGGGTCCTGCCGCATTGGCTTTCAGGAAATAGCTGCCCAACAGCTCGCCGTCTTCTTCTGCCACCCAGGTCTGCAGCGGCAGTTCGCCCCACAGCTGCCAGCCCTGCTTCGGCGTCATGTCTGGCGCATAGGCATAGCTGTCCTGCGCCGCGATCACCCCCTGAAACACCGGCCAGAAACGCCGAAAGTCTCCCTCTGTCATCATCCGCAACCGCATATCGCCTCCTGATCAATGCTCGGTGATCACGGCCAGCTTGGCAGCGGTAGCCGGCTTTTTCTGCACGATATGCCCGGACAGCAGGCTGGCGCTGGCGATCAGCGTGCCGCCTATCCACTCCTGCAGCTGCATGCGCTCGCCGGCGAGCAGATAGGCGGAGATGGCGGCGAACAGCAGCTCCATCAGCATCAGCGTCATCACCTGCGTCGCCGGCAGGATGGACAGGCCGTGCATGGAGATGATGCTGGTCGCCAGCAGCGTGACGCCCAGCACCAGCACGATCAGCAACACCTCGCCGTGCAGCAGCCCCAGTTCAGCACCCAGCTGGCCGCGCCACAGCAGCGAGGCCAGGCCGCAGGCGGCCACGCCCAGCCACACCATCGCCGACTTCAGCGCCACCGGCAGCGCGTGCGCCCTCTTGGACAGCACATTGCCCAGCGCGAAGCTGATGCCGCCGGACAGCGCCAGCCAGTCGGCGCGGCTGGAGAAGAAGTCGCCGGCAAACAGCCCCGGCCGGTACAGGATCACCATCATGCCGCCCAGCGACATGGCGATCACCAGCCAGCCGATGCGGCTCAGGCGCTCGTGCAGCAGCAGCCAGGAAAACAGCGCGCTCCACAGCGGCGACAGGTAGAACAGCAGCAGCACGCGCATCACCTGCCCTTCCGACACCGCCCAGGTGTAGCTGAAGTTGCACCAGCCATAGAGCAGGGCCAGCGGCAGCAGGATGAACTCGAAACGCGCCTCGCGGCGGAACACCTCGCGGAACAGCACCACGCCCAGCGCGGCGGCGACCAAGTACACCGTCAGCGAGGTGGCGGCGGTGGAAAAGCCGGCCTCGTGCAGCGCGCGAAACGGGAACCACATCAGCCCCCACACCAGTGCCGTGGTCAGTGCGCACGTCACCGCCAGCAGCTTTTGTTTTGCCAGATTCATAGTCTTTTCTTACACTTGTCGTTTTGTTGCATTGCAAGGAAGCGGCGTTGAATCCCCACCTCGAACTGTTGCAGCCCTACCCGTTCCAGCGTTTGCGCGGCCTGCTGGCCGGCGTGACGCCCCCCGTCGACCTGCCGCACATCAACCTGTCGATCGGCGAGCCGAAACACCCGACGCCGGAGGTGGTGAAGCAGGCGCTCGTCGCCAACCTCGACGGCCTGGCCGCCTACCCGGCGACCCTGGGCAGCGACGCGCTGCGCACCACCTGCGCCGGCTGGCTGCAGCGCCGCTACGGCGTCGCGGTGGACGCCGCCCGCGAAGTGCTGCCGGTGTGCGGCAGCCGCGAGGCGCTGTTTTCCTTCGTGCAGGCGGTGATCGATCCGCGCGGAGAACAGAAGCCGGTGCTGATCTCGCCCAACCCGTTCTACCAGATCTACGAAGGCGCCGCGCTGCTGGCCGGCGCCGAGCCCTACTACGTCAACTGCCTGGCCGCCAACCGCTACCAGCCGGACTGGGCGGCGGTGCCGGAGGCCGTCTGGCAGCGCACGCAGGTCGTCGTAGTATGCAGTCCGGGCAACCCGACCGGGGCGGTAATGTCGCTTGCCGACTGGAACACACTGTTCTCGCTGTCCGACCGTTACGGCTTCATCATCGCCAGCGACGAGTGCTACTCCGAGATCCACTTCGGCACCCCGCCGCTGGGCGGGCTGCAGGCGGCGCAACAGCTCGGCCGCAGCTTCGAGCGGCTGGTGATGTTCACCAGCCTGTCCAAGCGCTCCAACGCCCCCGGCCTGCGCTCCGGCTTCGTCGCCGGCGATGCCAAAGTGCTGGAAAAATTCCTTCTGTATCGTACCTATCATGGCAGCGCGATGAGCGTCACCATCCAGCAGGCCAGCATCGCCGCCTGGAACGACGAAGAGCATGTTGCGGCCAACCGTGACGCGTATACTGCCAAATTCGACGCCGTTACCCCGCGCCTGTCGCGAGTGCTGGACGTCACGCGGCCGGACGCCGGCTTCTACCTGTGGGCGGCGGTGCCCGGCGGTGACGATGCCCGCTTCGCCCGCGAGCTGTTCGCGCAGCAGCACATCACCGTGCTGCCCGGCAGCTTCCTCGCCCGCGACGCGCACGGCGTCAACCCCGGCGCCGGCCGTGTGCGCCTGGCGCTGGTGGCGCCGCTGGCGGAATGCGTCGCCGCCGCCGCGCGCATCGAACAGTTTTTGCAGCACTACCGCTAAAAGCAATCACACAACCGAACAACCAAACCAGCAGAAGACCCATCATGTCTGTAGAAATCCACCTTGCCAAAGGACTGAGCCAAATGCACCCGATTCAAGCCCTCATCGAAGAAGCTTTTGAAAAACGCGCCGAGATCACTCCGGCCACCGTCTCCGTCGAGCTGAAGTCGGCGATCGAACAGGTCATCAACGAGCTGGATGCCGGCACCCTGCGCGTCGCCGAGAAGAACGGTAGCGACTGGGTGGTCAACCAGTGGGTGAAGAAGGCCGTGCTGCTGTCCTTCCGCATCCGCGACAACGAAGTGCTGGACGACGGCGTGTCGCGCTACTTCGACAAGGTCGACACCAAGTTCCACGACTGGAACCAGCAGCGCTTCGCCGACGCCGGCTTCCGCGTGGTACCGGGCGCCGTGGCGCGCAAGGGCAGCTTCATCGCCAAGAACACCGTGCTGATGCCGTCCTACGTGAACATCGGCGCCTACGTCGACGAAGGCACCATGGTCGACACCTGGGCCACCGTCGGCAGCTGCGCGCAGATCGGCAAGAACGTGCACCTGTCCGGCGGCGTCGGCATCGGCGGCGTGCTGGAGCCGCTGCAGGCCAACCCGACCATCATCGAGGACAACTGCTTCATCGGCGCGCGCTCCGAAGTGGTGGAAGGTGTGATCGTCGGCGAAGGCTCGGTGATCTCGATGGGCGTGTACATCGGCCAGTCGACCAAGATCTACGACCGCGAAACCGGCGAAGTCAGCTACGGTCGCATCCCGCCGGGCTCGGTGGTGGTGTCCGGCAACCTGCCATCGAAAGACGGCAGCCACAGCCTGTACTGCGCGGTGATCGTGAAGAAAGTCGACGCGCAGACCCGCAGCAAGACCAGCATCAACGAACTACTGCGCGGCGTGTAAGAGAGCGTATTCACGATCTCGCGAGCTAGAGCGAGACAAGGCGAAAACGGCTGAGGAAGCGGAATTTACAAGTAGTAAATGAGCATTCCGAAGCCGTTTTCAACGCCGTATCGCCCCACTGAGATCAAGCCGCAGCAGATCGTGCGCAGGCTCTAAGCCGGCGCCGGTGCCACACTGTGCACCGCCCTGCCACAATTGCACCCGTCATGGCGCCGCCTTTTTGCGCCATGCAGCATAGGCAGGTAGAATAAGGAACAAAGCGGAGGGGATCGTGAATACGATCCCCTTACCTGTTCCCCCCAAGGACTCGCCACCACATCGTGCAAAACGACAGTTTCATCGAATTCAAACACGTCAGCTTCGGCTATGGCGACCGTCTCATCCTGCAGGACATCTCGCTGAAAATCGGCCGTGGCCAGCTGGTCGCCATCATGGGCGGCAGCGGCAGCGGCAAGACCACGCTCCTGCGGCTGATCTCCGGCCAGATCCGCGCCCAGCAGGGCCAGGTGCTGGTCGACGGCCGCGACGTTGGCCGCATGAACCAGCGCGAGCTGTACCAGCACCGCCGCCGCATGGGCATGCTGTTCCAGTTCGGCGCGCTGTTCACCGACCTGCCGGTATTCGACAACGTCGCCTTCCCGATCCGCGAGCACACCTCGCTGAGCCCGGCCATGGTGCGCGACCTGGTGCTGATGAAGCTGCACGCCGTCGGCCTGCGCGGCACCGAGTCGCTGATGCCGGCCGAGCTGTCCGGCGGCATGTCGCGCCGCATCGCGCTGGCGCGCGCCATCGCGCTCGACCCGCAGATCATGCTCTACGACGAACCGTTCACCGGCCTGGACCCGATCTCGCTGGCCACCATCGCGCTCTTGATCAAGAAGCTGAGCGACGCGCTGGGCACCTCGGCGGTGATGGTCACCCACGACGTGCACAAGTCGCTGGAAATCGTCGACTACGTCTACTTCATCGCCGGCGGCAAGATCGCCGCCGCCGGGACCCCGGACGAGGTACGCGCCTCCGATTCGCCGTGGGTACACCAGTTCATCCACGGCGAGGCCGACGGCCCGGTGCACTTCGCCTACCCGGCGCAGCAGAGTCTGGCCGGCAGCTTCGGTCTGGAGGGCGCATGATGCTGGACAACCTGCTCGCCCCGCTGCGCCACCTCGGCCACAGCAGCATCAACGCCATCTGGAAGCTGGGCATGATGAGCCGCTTCCTGCTGGCCATCCTCGCCCACTCCGGGCAAAGCCTGCTGCGCTTCCAGCTCACCATCCGCGAGGTGTACTTTGCCGGCGTGCTGTCGCTGATCATCATCGTGGTGTCCGGCCTGTTCGTCGGCATGGTGCTGGGGCTGCAGGGCTACAACACGCTGTCGCGCTTCGGTTCCGCCGACGCGCTGGGCGCGCTGGTGGCGCTGTCGCTGCTGCGCGAACTGGGCCCGGTGCTGGCCGCATTGCTGTTCGCCAGCCGCTCCGGCAGCGCGATGACTGCCGAGATCGGCCTGATGAAGGCCACCGAGCAGCTGGAAGCGATGAGCGTGATGGCGGTCGATCCGGTCGCCCGCGTGGTGGCGCCGCGCTTCTGGGCCGGCGTGATCTCGATGCCCATCCTCGCCGCGCTGTTCAACGTGATGGGCATCTTCGGCGGCTACCTGGTCGGCGTGGTGATGATCGGCCTGGACGAAGGCACCTTCTGGTCGCAGATGCAGAACAACGTGGACCTGCACTCCGACGTGATCAACGGCCTGATCAAGAGCCTGTTCTTCGGCATCGCGGTGACGCTGATCGCGGTGTTCGAAGGCTTTGACGCCACCCCGACCGCCGCCGGCGTGTCTTCCGCCACCACCCGTACCGTGGTGACCTCGGCCCTGGTTATCCTGGCGCTGGACTTTGTCCTGACCGCCTTCATGTTTTAGGAATACGTCATCATGAAACGCTCCATCATTGATTTGTGGGTCGGCATCTTCGTCGCCATCGGTCTCGCCTCGGTGACCTTCCTCGCGCTGAAAGTGGCCAACCTGACGCCGCAAGGCGACAACAACAGCTACACCCTGATCGCCGAATTCGACAATATCGGCGGCCTGAAGGTGAAGGCGCCGGTGAAGTCGTCCGGCGTGGTGGTCGGCCGCGTCAGCAATATCGAGCTGGACACCCAGCGCTACGTCGCCCGCGCCACGCTGACCCTGAACGACCAGTACCACTTCAGCCGCGACACCAGTGCCGAAATCCTCACCGCCGGCCTGCTCGGCGAACAGTACGTCGGCCTGGTACAGGGCGGCGAGGAAGAAAACCTGAAGCCCGGCGACCGCGTGCAGCTGACCTCGTCGGCACTGGTGCTGGAACAGCTGATCGGCAAGTTCATGACCAGTTTTGCCGAAGGCAACAACAAAGCCGCCGCGGCCGATGCCGCTGCAGCGGAAACTGCCCCCTGAAAAAACCCTCCAAGACCTTGTTACCCGAGATACGGAAAACCATCATGAAAAAGCTGTTTGCCTGTTTTGCCCTGCTGTTCGGCCTGAGCAGCGTGGCCCACGCCGCCGATACCCCGGTGGACCTGGTACGTGACACCTCGCGCCAGGCGCTGGAAATGCTGAGCAAGGACAATGGCAAGAACAGTGCCAAGGTCCGCGAGCAGCTGATCAGCATGGTGACGCCGAAGTTCGACTTCCAGCGCATGACCGCGCTGGCGGTGGGCAAGGACTGGCGCGCCGCCACCCCGGCCCAGAAACAGCAACTGGCCAAGGAATTCGAGACCCTGCTGGTCGGCACCTACTCCGCCACCATGACCCGCTTCAAGAACGCACAGATCGAGATCAAGCCGAACGCGCTGCTCAACAACGAAGGCCGCGAGGCGGTGGTGAAGTCGGAAGTGACGCTGCCGGGCTCGGCCGAGAAGAAGCCGATCAACGTCGACTACACCCTGTACAAGACGCCACAGGGCTGGAAGGTATTCAACGTCACCGTTGAAGGCGGCAGCCTGGTCACCATCTACCGCAACCAGTTCGGCGAACAGGTGCGCAAGAGCGGCATCGACGGCCTGATCAAGTCGCTGCAGGACAAGAACAGCGGCGCCAAGGCGACATGAAACTGACCGAAACCCAGAGCGGCGTGGTGCGCCTGGACGGCGCGCTGACCATGGACAGCGTCGCCGACACCCAGTTGCAGCTGGACAGGATGCTGGTCAACGGTGCCATGACGCTGGATTTCGGCGGCGTCAGCCACTGCGACTCCGCGGCACTGGCCTTGCTGTTGGCATTGCGCCGGCGCAAGGACGCGCGCAACATCAAGCTGAGCCACATCCCGGCCAGCCTGTACGGCCTCGCCCGGCTCTACGAACTGACCCCGCTGCTGGAACTGCCCCCGGAAAACTGATCATGAAACGTCTGCTTGTCGTCGGCGGCTGCCTGTTGCTGGCCGCCTGTGCCAGTACCCCCAGCCATCCGCAGGACCCGCTGGAGCCGCTGAACCGCGCCGTTTACCGCTTCAACGACGCCGCGGACAAGGCGGTGCTGAAACCGGTGGCGCAGGCCTACCAGAAGGTGACGCCGCAGCCGGTGCGCACCGGGGTCGGCAACTTCTTCGACAACCTGCGCGACGTGTACAGCGCCGCCAATCACACCCTGCAGGGCAAGGCGGAGCTGGCGCTCACCGACGTGCTGCGCGTGTCGTTCAACAGCACCTTCGGCCTGTTCGGCCTGATCGACATCGCCACGCCGATGGGGCTGAAGAGCAGCAAGGCGACGCTGGGCGACACCTTCGCCCACTACGGCTGGCAGGACAGCAGCTACCTGGTGCTGCCGCTGCTGGGGCCGTCCACCGTGCGCGACGGCAGCGGCATGCTGATCAGCAACTCGCTGGAGCCGGCCACCGGCGTGTTCCAGACCCACACCCAGGCCACCGCGGCGCGGGTGCTGAATGCGGTCAACACCCGCGAAAAGCTGCTGGGGCTGGAAGAAGTGGTCGACGGCGCGGCGCTGGACAACTACAGCTACGTGCGTGACGGTTTCCTGCAGATGCGCGCCCACCAGCTGGGCCTGCCGCAGGGCAAGCAGCAACAGGAAGAAGACCTGAACATCGACGATCTGGTCGACGACGCGGACGCCAGCGCCCCGGTGACGAACGACGCCAGCGCCCCAGAGGCAAAAGACGCCAGCGCGCCCTGAGCCGGCAACCTGCTACGAACCAAGCCACCCCTGTGGTGGCTTTTTCTTTGCCTCGGCCTGGCGGTCGTGCGGCTAGCGGCGCCAGGGTTGGCCGCAACGCTCAGTACATGCCGATCGACAGCCCCGCCGCCAGCGTGGCGCCCAGTTCCTCCGCCGCTGCCAGATCCGCCGCCGTCGCCTCGCCGCGCACGATCAGCGGCGGCAGCACCTGCTGCAACGGATAGCCGCGCGCGATGCGCTCCACCGCCTGCACCGCGCCGCGGCCGTCGTTGCCGGCCGACACCAGCAACGCGTAGGGCAGGCCGTCGACCCGCCCCTGCGCCGGATAAAAGGTGCGGTCGAAAAAATCCTTCAGCGCGCCGGCCATGTAGCCGAAGTTTTCCGGCGTCGCCAGCAGCAAGGCGTCGGCCTGCAGCAGGTCGTCGATGCCGGCCTGCAGCGCCGGCAGCTGGCGCAGGCTGACCTCCTCCGCCAGCTGGGCGATGCCGCGCGCGGCGGCGTCCGCCAGCTGCAGGGTGTGGCCGCTCTGGCTGGCGTACACCAGCAGCAGCGTCTTCATGCTCTCTCCAGCCGGGCCAGCAACGGAGCCAGCAGCGCCGGCTGCGGCCAGCCCTGCGGCGTGACAAAGCCGCGCGCCACTTCCTGCCAGCGGCCGTCGCCGCGCGGCTGCAGCTCCGCCACCAGCTGCGGCGCGGCAAACTGCCGGCTGGCGCCTTGCAGCTCGGCCAACGACAACGTGTCGTCGGCATCGAGCAAGGCCGGCGCCAGCCAGCGCAGGCGCGGCAGCTGGCACCAGCGGCTGCCCACCGCCTGCTGCGGCCAGACCTCATCGCACGCGATCCACCAGCCGCGATTGGCCAGCGGGTTCAGCGGTGCGGCCAAGCTTGTCGCCAGTGCCGCGGGCGGCGAGAACAGCCAGCCGCTGGTGCGCGCCGCCGCCTCGCAGCCGGCGAAACTGTCCGGCAGGCAGGCCGCCGGATGGCGCGACAGCTGCAGCTGCTGCCGCGTCTTGCCGGCCTTCAGCCGCAGCGCGTCGCGCAGGCTGGCGCCGACCCAGGCGCCGTCCTCCAGTTGCAGGTAGAACTTGCTGGCCGCCTCCAGGTGCAGCGGCGCACCGTCGACGCGCAGCAGGAAGTCGAACTCGCCGACGGTCTTGCCGCCGTCGCGCACCGCCAGGTTGGCCGCCACCAGCTCGATGTGCGGCGCGAGGCCGAACCAGAACGCCAGCAGCCGCTCGGCGTAGAAACCCAGCCGCCGCGCCGGGTGCGCGGCCAGATAGGCCAGCAAGGGCTGCGGCGCCGCGTCCAGCGCCAGCAATTGCGGCCAACCTTGCGCGCCCAGCAGCCGCGCCGGGTCGATGTCGGCGGCATCCTGCCACGGCGACGGCGACGTCAGCAGCCAGGCCAGGTCGCGCACCGCCGGCGTGTGCAGCGCCGCAAGCATCTCAGTCTTCGCGTTTCTTGCGCGGCGGCAGCGTGCCGTCGGCAAAGCGCTGCGCCTGCTTGAAGAAGCCGCGCAGGATGTCGATCTCCTCGCGCTGCAGCGCGGCGCGGTGGAACAGCGTGCGCATGCGGCGCAGCAGGCGCTCGCTGTTGCGGTGCTCCAGATAGCCGACGTCGGCCATCGCCGCTTCCAGGTGGCCGCAGAAGCTGTCGACCTCGCCCAGCGTCGCGGTGCGGTCTTCCGGCTTCAGGTAGTCGACGTTGACGCCGCTGTGGCTGAACAGCTCGTAGGTCATCACCTGCACCGCCATCGCCAGGTTCAGCGAGAAGTAGTCCGGGTTGCCCGGTACCGTCACCAGCCGGTTGCACTGCTCCACCTCGTCGATGGACAGGCCGAAGGTCTCGTTGCCGAACACCAGCGCCACCTGCTCGCCGTCGCGCGCCCGCGCCATCAGCTCCGGCGCCGTTTCGCGCGGCGTGGACAGCGGCGTGGACAGCTCGCGGCGGCGGCTGGTCAGCGCGCAGGCGACGCTGACATCGGCCAGCGCCTCGGCCAGGCTGGACACCACGGTGGCGTTTTCCACCACGTCCACCGCGCCGGAGGCCAGCACATTGGCCTCCTCGTGCGGGAAGGCCTTAGGCTCGACCAGGTACAGCCGGGTCAGGCCCATGGTTTTCATCGCCCGCGCCGCCGAGCCGATATTGCCCGGATGGCTGGGACGCGCCAGCACGACGCGAATGTTCTTCAAAAAATCAGGTACTTGGGGTTTATTCATTGGCTACTTTTGCGTAGAATCGCGGTTTATTCAAAAACTCCGCACCGCGCGGGGTTTTTTTGTTCCTTAACATCGACCAGTGATATGGCAGCCGCGCCGTGGCGACCCCGCCCGCGCGCCTGCCCAGATGATTCATTCAGAGGCTATCCATGCATCCAATTCTCACCATCGCCATCAAAGCAGCACGCCGTGCGGGCAACATCATCCAGCGAGCATCGCTGAACATGGAATCCGTGCGTGTCGAAAACAAGAAGCACAACGACTTTGTTTCCGACGTAGACCGTGCCGCCGAACAGGCGATCATCGATGTGATCATGGAGGCCTATCCGAAGCACGCGATTCTAGCAGAAGAGTCCGGCGCCAAAGGCATCGGCGAGTCCGAATACGAATGGATCATCGACCCACTGGACGGTACCACCAACTTCCTGCACGGCCACCCGCAGTACTGCATCTCCATCGCGATGGCGCATCGCGGCCAGATCCAGCAGGCGGTGGTCTACGACCCGAACCGTAACGAACTGTACTCCGCCAGCCGCGGCGTCGGCTCGTTCATGAACGACCGCCGCATCCGCGTCTCCAAGCGCATCAACATGAACGAATGCCTGATCGCCACCGGCTTCCCGGTGGTGGACCAGAGCATGCTGGACACCCATCTGGACATCCTGAAGGACGTGCTGAAGAAGACCGCCGGCGCACGCCGCGAAGGCTCGGCCGCGCTGGACCTGTGCAACGTCGCCATCGGCCGCGTTGACGGTTTCTTCGAGTTCAACCTCAAGCCGTGGGACATCGCCGCCGGCAGCCTGATCGTGCAAGAGGCAGGCGGCATCGTCACCGACATGCACGGCGAGCAGACCTGGCTGGAAAGCGGCGACATCGTGGCCGCGCCGCCGAAGGTGCTGGGCCAGCTGCTGCCCATCATCGGCAAGCACGTCAAGTAATCCCCGTTGCGGCCAACCCTGGCCGCAACAGACAAACACCCCCGCGCCTCACGGCCGGGGGTGTTTTGCCTTGTGGCGCCGCCCCGCCTAGCGCAGCAGAAACCCCCGCCCAATCTCGTCGTCCGCCTCCAGCGTCCAGCTGGCTTTGCCGCTGTAGTGGGCGCGACCGGACACGCGCACCGTTACCGCGTCGTGGCCGGGCAGGCTGGCCGGGCCGTTCACGCTGGCGGTGAAACGCGCGCCGGTGAGGCTCTCGAACTGGCAGCTTTCTCCCGCTGCCACCAGGCCGCGGGCGTGGCGCAGCGCCATGCGGGTGGTGACGCCGGAGCCGGTGGGGCTGCGGTCCACTTCGGCGTCGGCGAACACGCACACGTTGCGGCTGGGGCCGTCGGCGGCGCGCTCAAAGCCGTCGGTGAGGATGCTGCCGTACAGAAAGCCCAGGTCCTCGGCCTCGGGGTGGCGCACGCGGATGCTGTGGCGCACCGCCTCGCTCAGCGTGGTGGCGGCGTCCACCAGGTCGCGCAGGCGGCCATCCAGCGATACGCCCAGCCGGGCTGCCGGGGCGACGGCGTAGAAGGCGCCGCCGTAGCCGATGTCGACGCGGATGCGGCCAACCCCAGGCACGTGCAGCTCGTGATCCAGCGCGAAGGCGAAGGCCGGCACGCTGTCGAAGCTCACGCGGCCGTCTTCCGCCAGCCAGGCGGTCACCAGCCCGCACGGGCATTCGATGCCTACCCGCGTCAACGGCGCGGTGCGCGCCACCAGGCCCTGATCCACCGCGTAGCGCGCCAGCGCGATCACCGCGTGGCCGCACATGGTGCTGTAGCCCTCGTTGTGGATGAACAGCACCGCGAGGTCCGCGCCGGGCAGGCTGGGGCTTACCAGTACCGCGCCGTACATGTCGTCGTGGCCGCGCGGCTCGAACATCAATAATTTGCGCACGCCGTCCAGCCGCTCGCGCATGTCGCGGCGCTTGGCCAGGATGTCGGCGCCGTGGATGTCGTCATACAGGCCGGGGATGATGCGCACCGGCTCGCCGCCGGTGTGCATGTCGACGGTGTCGAAGCTGCGGGTCTGCCAGTTCATGCTGCTGCTCCATCAAGAAAACGGCCGGCTGCTGCCGGCCGCAAATGCAACGATCAAGTGACCTCGGCGCCTACTGCGCTGACTTCGTTTACTGCACCGTTTACTGCACCACGGATTTCACCTTCCAGTCATTGCCTTCCACCGCGGAAATGGTCACCGGTGCGTTTTTCAGGTTGCCGTTGGCGTCGAAGCTGAAATCGGCGGTCACGCCCTTGTAGCCGGTCTTGGCGATCAGCGGCAGGAACTTGGCCGGCTCGGTGGAGTTGGCGCGCTTCATGGCGTCGGCCACGATCATCACGCCGTCGTAGAACTGCGGCCCAAGCAGCACCACGTCCTGCTTGAAGCGAGCCTTGTAGCGGGTTTCGAAGTCCTTGCCGGCCGGGCGGGCGCCCAGTTCGCCGCCCGGTACCGCCGAGAAGTGACCGGCGGAGTCGCTGCCGGCCAGCTTGATGAAGGTCGGGGTGCTCAGCATGTCGCCGCCCATCAGCTTGGCGTTGATGCCGAGGCGCTTCATCTGGCGTGCCATCGGCGCGGCCTGCGCATCGGCGCCGCCGTAGAACACCACGTCCGGATTCTGCGCCTTCAGCGCGGTGAGGATGGCGGTGAAGTCGGTGGCCTTGTCGTTGGTGTACTCACGCTTGATCGGCTTCTTGCCCAGGCCCTGCAGCGACTTGATGAATTCGTCGGCAATGCCCTGGCCGTAGGCGGAGCGGTCATCGATGACCGCGATGCGCTGCGCCTTGAGCTGCATCACCGCGTAGCGGCCCAGCGAGCCGCCCACCTGGCTGTCGCTGCCTACCAGGCGGAAGGTGGTCTTGTAGCCGGCGGCGGTGTAGGCGGGGTTGGTGGAGACCGACAGTTGCGGAATGCCGGCATCGGAGTAGATGCGCGAGGCGGGGATGGACACGCCGGAGTTGAAGTGGCCGATCACCGCTTTCACGCCGGCGTCCACCAGCCGCTGCGCCACCTGGGTGCCGACGCGCGGGTCGGCCTGGTCGTCCTCGGACACCAGTTCGAACTTCACCTTCTGGCCACCGATGGTGATCGGCTTGGCGTTCAGGTCGTCGATTGCCAGTCGGGTGGCGTTCTCGTTGTCCTTGCCGTAGTGCGCCTGCGGGCCGGACAGCGGCGAGGCAAAGCCGAGTTTCACCACGGTATCGGCCTGTGCCGCGCTGATGGCGAACGGGGCCATCATGCCGCCCAGGGCCAGAACCAGGTGCAGCGTACGCGGTGCGATGGAAGCTTTCATGCTGTTTCTCCTTTGTGTTCACTACTGGAAGGTTGGCCGCAGGGCGGCTGTTTGTTGCCTAAGAGCTGTGTTGCGGTCTTGTTGC
The DNA here is from genome assembly GCF_014652475.1 of Vogesella alkaliphila. GTDB lineage: Bacteria > Pseudomonadota > Gammaproteobacteria > Burkholderiales > Chromobacteriaceae > Vogesella > Vogesella alkaliphila. The sequence goes on from NZ_BMYW01000002.1 coordinate 292,736, forward strand.
CGCGTGCGGGTAAAACCCCCGGTACGACATGCACCGGGAAATGCTTCAAAAACGGTTCGGCCGATAGGCGGCGGTATCCATGCTGGGCGCCAGCGCGCAAATCTGCTCGGTCAACAGCGCGCCGGTGGTGGCCGCCAGCGTCAGGCCCAGGTGGCCGTGGCCGGTGGCGAAATACAGGCCGGCGGTATCCGGCGCCGGGCCGATCACCGGCACGGTGTCCGGCAGCGACGGGCGGTTGCCCATCCATACCGTCATGTCGCGGGTGTCGAAGTCGCCGACGATGCGCCGAGCCCGCTCCACCAGGATGTGGGCGCGCTGCCAGTTCGGCGCCGCGTCGCGGTGGGCCAGCTCCACGGTGCCGGCCAGGCGCAGGCCGCCGTTCGCCATCGGCAGGATCACGAAGCTTTCGCTGGCGCACTGGATGAAGTGATGCAGCGCCACGCCGGCATGCGGCAGGGTGACGTGGTAGCCGCGCTCGCTTTCCAGCGGCATGCGGCAGCGGTGCTGCCGGCTGAAGCGGTCGCTCCACACGCCGCAGGCAATCACCACGCAGTCGGCTGCCAGCCGGCCGCTGTGCTCGGTGTCCACGCCGACGATGCGGCCAGCCTCGCTGGCGGTGGCCAGCACCTCGTCCTGGATGAAGCTGCCACCCTCGCGGATGAAGGCATCGAACAGGCCGCAGCTGAAGGTGTACGGGTCGTCCACGTGCGACCACTGCGGTACTTCCACTGCCACCTGCCATTCGTCGGCGATCTGCGGCGCTGCTGCGGCCAGCTGGGCGCGGTCGAGCTTGCGCCACGCCACACCGTGGGCGCGCTTGCTGTGCCAGGCGGCTTCGGCGGCGCGGAATTCCGCTTCGCTGCGGTACAGGGTGAGGTTGCCGTGGCGGCGCCACATGGGCTCCAGCCCGGCACGTTCGATCAGCGGCGCGTAGTCGGCATTTACCCGTGACAGCAGCGCGTTCAGCTGCGTGGTCAGCTCGGCCACCTTGCTCGGGCGGCTGGCCGCCAGGAAGCGCAGCAGCCACGGCGTGAGGCTGGGCAGGTAGCGCCAGCGCAGTGCCAGCGGCCCCAGCGGGTCGAACATCCAGCCCGGTACCTTGCGCAGCACGCCCGGCTCGGCCAGCGGAATGATGTCGCTTACCGCAAAGGCGCCGGCATTGCCGTAGCTGGTTTCCATCGCCGGTTCGCCGCGGTCCAGCAGGGTGACGCGGCAGCCAGCCAGCCGTAGCTGCAACGCGGTGGCGATGCCCACCACGCCGGCGCCGACCACGATGACGTGTTTGCTCATGGGAACCTCGCAAAGCCGTCGCGAGCGGGCCGAGTGCAAGGCGCCCGGAGCACAGCGACCGAGATAGTACGAGTGGTACAGCGAGGGAGCGAGCACCGCGCAACGCGGCAATCGGCCCGCGCAGCAGGCTTGGTGATGGTTTCCATTCAACCCACCACGAAGCCGTGTACATACGGATCGGCATCGTCCAGCAGGATGCGGTTGTAGCCGGTGGTGATCGCCCAGCCTTCGATGCCGGGGATGATGGCCGGAATGCCGGCTACCTCGGTTTCCGCCTCGATGGTGCCGGTGAACTGGCTGCCGATGATGCTCTCGTGCACCAGCACGTCGCCCTTCTTCATCAGCCCACGGCCGTAGCGCTGCGCCAGCCGCGCCGAGGTGCCGGTGCCGCATGGTGAGCGGTCCAGTGCCGCCGCACCGTACAGCACGGCGTTGGCCGCATGCGAGCCGGGGGTTTTCGGTGCGCCGGTCCACTGTACGTGGCGCACGCCGCGGATATTGGCATCCAGCGGGTGCACGATTTCATAGTGCGCGTTGATGTAGTCGCGCATTTCATTGCCCATCGCCACCAGCTGCGCCGGGGTGTAGTCGGCCATGTCGCGGTAGTTCTGCTGCGCTTCCACGATGGGGTAGAAGTTGCCGCCGTAGGCGATGTCCACTTTCAGCTTGCCCAGCGCGGCAATCTCCACCTCCACGTCCTGCAGCAGCAGGAAGGACGGCACATTGGTGAGCTTCACCGATTTCACCTTGCGGCCAACCTGCGTGTACTCGGCGACTACCTTGCCGGCCGGGGTGTCCAGGTTCAGCACGCCCGGGGTTTTCGGGGTAACGATGCCGTGCTCGATGGCCATGGTGACCACGCCGATGGTGCCGTGGCCGCACATCGGCAGGCAGCCGCTGGTCTCGATATACAGCACCGCCACGTCGCAATCGTCGCGGGTGGGCGGATACAGAAAGGCGCCGGACATCTGCGCATGGCCGCGCGGCTCGTACATCAGGCCGGTGCGCATCCAGTCGTAGCGTTCCAGGAAATCCAGCCGGCGTTCGGCCTGGGTGTTACCGGTAAGTAGCGGGGCGCCCTTGGCGACCAGCCGCACCGGGTTGCCGCAGGTGTGGCCATCAATGCATTCAAATTCGCTTACTGCCATCGCTGTGCTCCTTGGCTTGCGTTGGCTTCACTGTAGTATTTTGCTACATTGAATACAATAATTGGATGCAATTTTGCTAAAACACCACACGGTGTATACGCTCTTGTATCTACTGCGTATGCGTATGAAAGGCTGTTAAATCAAGCTTTTCTGCTGGTGTTGTAAAAAACCACCGTCAATTTTGGATAAGTGCATGCTGCACTGCGATGTGGATTTTGAATGCAAAAATTGTTGAGTTTTGTATTCAAAAAGTCCTAGCATGGAATGGACCGCAGCACAGCCGCTGCACCCTACCCCCTGAAGGAGCAACACCATGGCACATCTCTGGACTGGCGTTTTCCCCGCTGTCACCACCAAGTTCAACGCTGACGAATCGCTGGACATCGCCGGCACCGTGAACCACATCGAGTGGCAGCTGGAATGCGGCGCTGACGGCATCATCGTCTGCGGTTCGCTGGGCGAAGCCTCCACCCTCACCGCGGACGAGAAAATCGCCATCCTGAAGGCCGCCAAGGAAGTGGCCGGCAGCAAGCCGGTACTGCTGACCGTGGCCGAAGACAGCACCCGCGCCGCAGCCGCGCTGGCCCAGGCCGCGCACGCCGCCGGCGCCGACGGCATCATGCTGCTGCCGGCCATGCGCTACGTGTCCGACGAGCGCGAGACCATCAATCACTACCAGCGCGTGGCCGATGCCAGCCCGCTGCCGATCATGATCTACAACAACCCGATCGCTTACGGCGTGAACATCACTCCGGAAATGTACATAGAGATGGCGAAGGAGCCGAAATACGTGGCGATCAAGGAATCCAGCGGCGACATCCGCACCCTGACCAACGTGATCAACGCCGTGGGCAACCGCTACGCCATCTTCAGCGGTGTGGATGACCTGGCGCTGGAAAGCATCGTGATGGGCGCCGACGGCTGGGTAGCCGGCCTGGTGGTGGCGTTCCCGAAAGAGACCGTGGCCATTTACAAGCTGGCCAAGGCCGGCCGCCTGGAAGAGGCCCGCGCCATCTACCGCTGGTTTGCACCGCTGCTGCACCTGGACGTATCGATGAAGCTGGTACAGAACCTGAAGCTGTGCGAAGCCATGGTGGGCGTGGGCACCGAGCATGTGCGCGCCCCGCGTCTGCCGCTGGCCGGCGCTGAGCGCGAGCGCGTGGCCGCAGTGGTCAAGGCCGGTCTCGCCAGCCGTCCAGCACTACCGGCGGTGTAAGCATCACCGCAGTACTCTCCCCGATCTTGCGGCCAACCTTGACCGCACTCGATGCCTTCCCGCCCCGCCCCCGCGGCGGGAGGGCCATTTTTTTCGGCTGCGCGACAGGCGGGTGCCCGCGGCAGCCAGCAGGAGTCTCTATGCATTGCAATCTGATCAATGGCGAATGGCGCGGCGGGCAGCCGGCCATCGTCAACCGCAACCCTTCCGACCTCGATGACGTAGTGGGCGAATACGCCAGTGCCAGTGCCGACGACATGCGCGAGGCGGTGGCTGCAGCCCGTGCCGCCTTTCCGGCCTGGTCGCGTACCACGCCGCAACAGCGCGCCGACATTCTGGATACCGCCGGTAACGAAATCCTGGCACGCAAGCAGGAGCTGGGCACGCTGCTGGCACGCGAGGAAGGCAAGACCCTGCCGGAGGCCATCGGCGAGGTGACCCGCGCCGGGCATATCTTCAAATTCTTTGCCGGCGAAGCGCTGCGCGCGCATGGCGAGATGGTGGATTCGGTGCGTCCCGGCGTGGAAGTGCTGATCAGCCGCGAGCCGGTGGGCGTGGTGGGCCTGATTACGCCGTGGAACTTCCCTATCGCCATTCCGGCCTGGAAGGCCGCGCCGGCGCTGGCCTTCGGCAACTGCGTGGTGATGAAGCCGGCCGAGCTGGTGCCGGGTTCGGCCTGGGCGCTGGCCGACATCCTGCAGCGAGCCGGCCTGCCGGCCGGGGTGTTCAACCTGGTGATGGGGAGCGGCCGCGTACTGGGGCCGGCGTTGCTGGATGCCGGCATCAACGCGCTGAGCTTTACCGGCTCGCAGGCTACCGGTGAAAGGTTGGCCGCAGATTGCGCGGTACGCGGCATCAAGGTGCAGCTGGAGATGGGCGGCAAGAACCCGCTGCTGATTGCCGACGACGCCAGGCTGGAACAGGCGGTGGAATGCGCGATCAACGGCGCGTTCTATTCCACCGGCCAGCGCTGCACCGCCAGCAGCCGGCTGATCGTGTGCAGCGGCATTCACGATGCCTTCGTCGCCAGGTTGGCCGAACGCACCGCGGCACTGCGGGTGGGCAATGCGCTGGCGGCGGAAACGCAGATCGGCCCGGTGGCCAGCGAAGCGCAGCTGGCCGGCAACCTCGCTTACGTGGAACAAGGCCTGGCGGCGGGCGCCAGCCTGCTGTGCGGCGGCGAGCGCCTGCAGCTGGCGTCGCGCGGCTATTACCAGTCGCCGGCGCTGTTTGCCGGCTGCACGCCGGAAATGGCCATCAGCCGCGAGGAAATCTTCGGCCCGGTGGCGGCGGTGCTGCGTGCCGATGACTACGAGCACGCGCTGCAGCTTGCCAACGACACGCCGTTCGGCCTGGCCTCCGGCATCTGCACCCAGTCGCTGGCGCTGGCCACGCACTTCCGCCGCCACAGCGAGGCCGGCATGGTGATGGTGAACCTGCCCACCGCCGGGGTGGACTACCACGTGCCGTTCGGCGGCCGCAAAGGCTCCAGCCACGGCCCGCGCGAGCAGGGTCGCTACGCGGCGGAGTTCTACACCACGGTGAAAACCGCCTATCTCGGCCTGTAATGCTTGCTCTGCGTGCAACCATGCCTGGCTGCACCTTGCGCCCTGCGGGGCGCTTTTTTGTCGCCGCCAGCAATGACAAGCGCGTGGCCGGCCGGCCAGCTATGGTAAGGTAGCGCCTGCATGAAAGAGGTCACCATGAGTCAGGAAAGCAAGGACAGCGCACCGCTGTCACTCACCACCGTCGCCACCGACGCCATCCGCCAGCGCATCCTGGCCGGCGAATGGGCGGATGGCAGCCAGCTGCGCCAGGAAGCGCTGTCGCGCGAGCTGGGCATGAGCCGGGTCCCGGTCCGCGAGGCGCTGCGCCAGCTGGAAGCGGAAGGGCTGGTCAATATCGAGGACAACAAGGGCGCGGTGGTGTCGCAGCTGTCGCTGCCGGAAATCGTCGAGCTGCTGCGCGTGCGCGTGCTGCTGGAGTGCGACGTGCTGCTGGAGGCGATCCCGCGCCAGACCAGCGCCGACATCGCCGAAGCCGAGGCGCTGCTGGCCAAGTTCGAGATCGCGCTGCGCGACAAGGACATCAGCGCCTGGGGCATCCTCAACGCGCAGTTCCACATGGCGCTGTACCGGGCAGCTGGCCGGCCGCAAACGCTGGCCATCATCGAGCAGCTGCACAACCGCACCGACCGCTACACGCGGATGCAGATCCTGCTCACCGGCTTCAACGACCGCGCCCACCACGAGCACACCCGGCTGCTGGAGCTGTGCAAGCAGAAGGACGCCATCAGCGCGGCGGCCTTCCTGCGCCAGCACGTGATGAACGCGGAGGAAGCGCTGGAGGCGTGGTATCGCGCGCAGGAGAGCCAGCAGAAAAGCCCGCGCGGACGCAGGAAAAAAACCGCGCCCTGAGCCTCGTCACGCAGCCGCCGCTAAGACCTTGTTTTACCGCAAGAATCGCTAGCTGCGCCGCCGGCAAAGGCGCTTGGGCTTAAGCCACACCACCGCAGGGGCTTTTCTTTGGCCGCCAAGCCGGTTAAAATGCGCAGCATTCGGGGTGTAGCTTAGCCTGGTAGAGCGCTACGTTCGGGACGTAGAGGCCGGAGGTTCGAATCCTCTCACCCCGACCAGGATCAGAAAGCCGGAAGTGCTGCCCAGCATTTCCGGCTTTTGCCGTTTAACGCCCCCTGCCGCCGCGCGCGCCCATGAAAAAGGGCACGACCCCGGTCGTACCCTTCTTGCGGAAATCGGCGTCGCGCTTACTTGCGGTCGCTGTTTTTCACCTTCTTGATGAACATCACGATGATGGTGGTGACGATCACCGACGTCACGCCGATGGTGATGACGCTCAGCAGGCCGACGTCGTCGGAGAGCAGTTGTTTCCACAGTTCCATTTCAAGCTCCTCCCGGTGGTTTCCGGTATCTAATCAGGATAAATTCGATCTTACCCCTACCCTTGACAGGGACTTTGATACAGGTCAATCCGCCGCGAGGCACCCGCGGGAAAGCAACGGCCCGCCACCCTCCCCCCTCAGGAATAGCTCAGTCCACGCGCCTTGCCCCAGAACACGCGGTAGGCGAACACGGTGTAGCCGATGATGGCCGGCAGCACCACCGCGGCACCGATCAGGATCACCCACAGCGCCTCCGCGTCGCTGGCCGCCTGCCAGATGTCCAGCCGGCCGATGACGATCTCCGGGAACACGCTGTAGGCCAGGCCCCAGAACGACAGCAGCACGATGCCGACGCTGGCGGCGAACGGCAGCCAGCAGAAGTGGTCGTTGCCCGCCGCCTGCCTTGCGGCCAACCTTGGCAGGCTGACGGCCAGCAGCGCGAACAGCGCCAGCGTGATCAAGGGCAGCGGCAACAGCAGCAGGAAGTCCGGCAGCACGAACCACTTGGCGGCGATGCGGCTGCTTGCCAGCGGCGTGGCGATGGACACCAGCAGTACCGCGAGACCGGTGCCCAGCAGCGCGCGCTGCGCCCAGCGCGTGGCGCGCTGCTGCAGCTCGCCCTCGGTTTTCATGATCAGCCAGCCGGCCCCCAGCAGCACGTAGCCGGCGGCCAGCCCGGCCCCGGCCAGCAGCGCGAAGCCCCAGGCCGCCGCGCCGGGCGCAAAGCCGGTGAGGTAGCGCCCCAGCATCACCCCCTGGCTCAAGGCGGCCAACAGCGAACCGGCAGCGAAGGCGGCGTTCCACGCCGGCTGGTGCTGCGCCTGCGCCTTGACGCGGAAGTCGAAGGCCACGCCGCGCAGGATCAGCCCCAGCAGCATCAGCGCCACCGGCAGGTACAGCTCGCCGAGGATGATGCCGTGCGCCAGCGGAAACGCCACCAGCAGCAGGCCGACGCCCAGCACCAGCCAGGTCTCGTTGGCGTCCCAGAACGGGCCGATGCTGGCGATCATGGTGTCGCGCTGGCGGTCGCTGCCCAGCGGCAGCAGCATGCCGACGCCCAGGTCGTAGCCATCGAGGATCACGTAGGCCAGCAGCGAGACGGCCATCAGGCCGGCGAAGATCACCGGCAATACCAGTTCCGCAGTCATGCCGATACTCCTTCAAGGTTGGCCGCAGCCGGTGCGCCGGCCTTGCGTGCCAGGTAGAACACCACCGACACATAGCTCGCCAGCAGCACCGCGTACAGCGCGAGATACATCAGCAGCGTGGACAGGATCATGCCGCCGCCCACCGTCGAGGCGGTATCGGCGGTGCGCAGGATGCCGGTCACCAGCCACGGCTGGCGGCCGATCTCGGTGACGAACCAGCCGGCCAGCGTCGCCACCCAGCCGGAGAAGGTCATCGCTACCAGCACGCGACTCAGCCACGGCGCCGGTTCGCCACGGCGGCGCAGCTGCCACGCCGCCAGCCAGCTGGCCAGCAGCATCGCCACACCCACCGCCACCATCACGCGGAAGCTCCAGAACACCTTGGCCACCGGCGGATGCGCGCCGGCAAACTCGTTGAGGCCGCGGATCTCGCCGTCCGGCTGGTGGGTGATGATCAGGCTGGCCAGCTTGGGAATGCCCACGGCGTAGCGGTTGGACTGCGTCGCCTCGTCCGGCAGCGCGAACAGCAGCAGCGGCGCGCCGCGCTCGGTGTGCCACACGCCTTCAATGGCGGCCAGCTTGGCCGGCTGGTGGTGGAAGGTGTTCAGCCCGTGCGCGTCGCCGACCAGGATCTGCAGCGGAATCAGCACTGCGGCCAACGTTACCCCGGTGGTCAGCGCGTGGCGCACGCCGGCGGCACGGTCGCCGCGCAGCCAGCGGTAGGCCGACACCCCGGCCACCAGGAAGGCGACGGTCAGGCCGGAAGCCAGCAGCATGTGGGTCAGGCGGTAGGGCATGGACGGATTGAAGATCACCGCCAGCCAGCTCTCGACGTGCACCTTGCCGTCCAGCATGCTGACGCCGGCCGGCGTCTGCATCCAGGAATTCAGCGCGATGATCCAGAACGCCGACACCGTGGTGCCGAAGGCCACCAGGAAGGTGGCCAGCGTGTGCACGCGGTTGCTCACCCGCGAGCGGCCGAACAGCATGATGCCGAGGAAGGTGGCCTCCAGGAAAAACGCGGTCAGCACCTCGTAGGCCAGCAGCGGCCCGGCCACGTTGCCGACCTTCTGCATATAGCCTGGCCAGTTGGTGCCGAACTGGAAGCTCATGGTGATGCCGGACACCACGCCCAGCGCAAAGGTCAGCGCGAAGATCTTCACCCAGAAGCCGTAGGCATCCAGCCAGGCCGCGTCGCCGCTGCGGTCGAAACGGGTCTTGAAGTACAGCAGCACCCAGCCCATGGCGATGCTGATGGTGGGAAACAGGATGTGAAAGCTGATGTTGGCCGCAAACTGGATGCGCGCCAGCGTCAGCGGGTCGAAGCTGTCCATGGTCAGGCCTCCGCGTCGGCGTTACGGTTGCTGTCGCGGCCGGTGAGGCGGCCGATGCTCTGCGTGAACTGCAGCACCTTCTGCACCTGGCTGCCCAGCTTCATCAGCTTCTGCAGCGTGTCCACGTCCATGTCGCGGATGTCGGCGAACCACTTGGTCACCAGCTCGATCAGCTGGTACATCTCGTTCATGCGCGCCTGCGCGTGGCGTTCGGCGTCGCCGGACGGCGTTTCCATGATCGCGCCGCGCAGCATGGTCAGCGTCGGCTCCACCTCGCGCTTCTGCCGCTCCTCGGCCAGGGTCTTGAAGATCGCCCACACGTCGTCCGGGGTGGAGAAGTACTCGCGGCGGTCGCCCGGCAGGTGCTGCAGCTTGACCAGCCGCCAGGCCTGCAGCTCCTTCAGCGCCATGCTGGTATTGGAGCGTGAACAGCCGATGGCCTCGACAATGTCGTCGGCGTTCAGCGGCTTGTCGGACACGTACAGCAAGGCGTAGATCTGGCCCACGGTGCGGTTGATGCCCCAGTGGCTGCCCATCTCGCCGAAATGCAGCACGAAGGATTGAATCAGGGGTGGCAGGTTCATGTCGTTTTCCAGTTTTCAGTAATTTCTGAAAGTTTGATATGGATCATAGACGCGAGAAATAATGCTTGTCAAACCACACGCCGCCACCATGACGCGGCGGCCGCCATTCATTGCTTCCGCAAGCCGGCACTAAGTCGCATACTGAAACGGATACGCACCGAGCGCGCCTGCCATGCCCGATCCCGACCGCATCCGCGATGCCCTGCTGCTGCACAGCGCCAGCTGCATCGGCAAAAAGTACCTGCAACAACTGGTCAGCCAGCTCGCCTGCCTGACCGGCGCCGAGCGCGTGCTGCTGTCGCAGCGCAGCAGCGGCCCGCACCGCCAGCTGCAGGTGCTGTTTGCCAACGACGCCGGCGCTGCGCCGCACGCGCTGCCCTGCAACTGCCAGTTCGACAACCGCCAGCCACTGCTGCTCGGCCGCGGCCTGCGCCAGTGCCAGCCCGAGGCCGGCCAGCAGGCGTGGCAGAGCTGCCTCGCCTGGCCGCTGCTGGACGAAGAGGCGCATTGCCTGGGCCACCTGGCGTTACTGGATGCGCGCCCCGACTTCTTCGCGCCGGAACTGACGGCGCTGCTGCAGCCCTTCGTCGAGCGCGCCGGCGCCGAGCTCGCACAGCTGCAACAGCGCGAGAAACAGGCCCGGCGTCAGCACTGGCAGCTGCTGCACAGCGACATCCTGCGCCAGAACGCGCAGGGCGCGCCGCTGGACGCCCTGCTGCGCACCGTGGTGCAGCAGATCGAGCTGGCGCTGCCGGAGTGGCGCTGTTCCATCCTGCTGCTGGATTCGCGCGGCCGCCTGCAGCCGGTGGCCGGGCCGTCGCTGCCCGGCGCCTACCAGCAGCGCCTGGTCGGCCTCGCCCCCGGCCCGATGGTCGGCAGCTGTGGCGCCGCGGTGTGGCACGCGAAGCGGGTGGTGGCGGAGAACCTGCAGCTGCACCCGAACTGGGCGCCGTACCGCGAACTGGCGGCACGCTTCGAACTGGGCAGCTGCTGGTCGGAGCCGCTGATCGACAGCAAGGGCACCGTGCACGGCACCTTCGCCGTCTACCACCGCACGCCGCTGGCACCGACGCCGCAGGCGATCACCATCCTCGAGGACACCGCGCGCCTGCTGGCGCTGCTGCTGGAAAACCAGACCATCCACCGCCAGCTGGACAGCCGCAGCCAGTGGTACCGCGCCATCCTGCAGAACGCCGCCGACGGCCTGTCCGTGATCGACATGAACGGCCGCTTCCTGGAGGCCAGCGACAGCCTGTGCCAGATGCTGGGCTACGACCTGGACGAGCTGCTGCGCATGCACCTGTGGCAGGTGGTGCCCGGCAGCACGCCGCAGAGCATCCGCGAGCGCCTGGCCGCCACCGGCGAGGACGGCGAGACCTTCGAAAGCGTCAACCGCACCAAGGACGGCACGCTGCTTGATGTCGAGGTCAGCGCCCGCCGCCTGATGCTGGACGGCCAGCCGGTGATCTGGGGCTCGGCGCGCGACATCAGCCAGCGCAAGGCGCTGCAGCGCATCCTGGAGCAGCAGGCCACCATCGACGCGCTGACCGGGCTGTTCAACCGCCCGACGCTGCTGGCGCGGCTGGAAACGCAGCTGCAGCTGGCGCAGGTGCAGCACGCGCCGCTGTCGGTGCTGATGCTGGACCTCGACCACTTCAAGCAGATCAACGACCACCACGGCCACCACGCCGGCGACCTGGTGCTGGCCGCGCTGGGCGACGCGCTGGAAGAAGTGCTGCGCGAAAGCGACGTCGCCGGGCGCATCGGCGGCGAGGAGTTCTGCCTGCTGCTGCCGGGACTGGGGCTGCACGAGGCGCTGGACCTGGCCGAGCGCATCATCGACGACATCAGCGAGCTGCGCATCCAGAGCGGGCACCACATCCTCGCCATCACCTGCTCCATCGGCGTCGCCTGCCTGCAGGCCGGCGACGACAGCCGCACCCTGCTCGCCCGCGCCGACAGCGCGCTGTACGCGGCCAAGGCCGCCGGCCGCCACCGCGCCGTCGCGCTCAGCGCCGACCCGCCGTGACGACGCCGGTCACATCCCGTAAAATGCCTTGCCACGCCCCGCCTGTCGGGGCGTTGCCTATTGCGGCCAACCTTTTACCTCCGACGGACAGCCTGATGCCCCCAACGCACGCCGATGATGCAACGGCTTCATGTATTTGATTTTATTAATCAAATTAGTTTTCAACTACAAAGCAACACTAAATTTCATACAAGAAAAACGCCAAGGGAGCACTCTACAACTCGGAACAAAGTAACCACCATCGACATGTTCTACTCTACTTCCCAACCTAGCTTGCCCTGCTTTTCATACTCATTTTGAATGACAACTGGACTGTCCCGGCTTCAGTGAAGCAGCCGCCTTGACCTGATGATCTAAGGGAGAAGCGTGCAGAACTTGCCGTGTTAACATCAACAGTGACCAATGGGCATATGAAAAAGAGGAAGGGGATTCTTGATGGCAACAGTCGTGGGATTCATCAGCGAAAAGGGTGGTGTGGGCAAGACAACGGCTTGTTACCACATCGCTGTAGCACTTAGCCGTTTCAAAAAGAAGCGAGTTCTAGTCATTGATGCGGACTATCAACGAGGTGGTATATCAGGGCGCTTCTTCCCAGAGCTGATCGAAGGATTTGGGACGAAAATTCCGTCTGGAACAACGCTATTCAACAAGTTCCAGCAACTCTACAGTGCGATGTCTCAGACACCGGAGGTAGACATCTACACCTGGAATGGGATGGGGTATAATATCGATCTAGTTCCCGCGGATCCAAGACTAGCAACTGTCTCTGTCGACAAACTCCCCAGCACAAACAACATTAGAGAAAACAACATGTTGTTGCTTGCGCATTTGAAAACGATTTGCCTCGTTCTAGACAGTCTGCAAGATCACTATGACTACATCTTGATTGACTCCCATCCAGAAGTTTCTGACGTGATGAGATCAATCATTTACGCATCTGACTATTGTGTTTCACCTGTCAAATTGGACAGACAGTCTTCCATCGGAGTAGCCACTGTGATCGGGGAGATTGCTAACGTCAACAGCGACATCTCAATGATCAGACGTTCGCTAGGTGTTGAGGACGGGTATAGAGATACTATTTTTTCCGGTGCGATGGGCATGATGGCACGGGAATACGCCGAATCATTGAAGCAAAGCGAACAATTGGAATACAACCGCCTGCGAAGATCTGGTGAGATCTTCGTGAACTATGTAACTGAAGGAGACGGGTTAAGACTTGCTGCAGCAAACCGACAACCAGTCTTTGATGTAAGTGGTGCAAACGCAGCAAAACAAGCAGATCAATTCAGAGCATTAACTAACGAATTCATGAAGGTGTGTCCATGATTGATCTAGTGAAACTCATCGAATGGCTAGGTGTTGAAGGCGCAATCGCCGGTCTTGAAGAAAGCGAACTTACCGCTGCAGAAATCAGTGAACTGATGCCGGAGTGGAAGCCAACTGGATACTCAAAGCTGAAGCGAAATGACTTGATTCGGGCATTGATCAAACGAACGCGCCAAAAGCTGACCAAGAGCCCAGAAGAGTTGATGGCCATGGACGCCGAATCCCTCAAGGCGTATTTTCTGAGCATTAAGGCTTCCAGAAAAGAAATACTAGAGCTGCTGGAGTCGCTCGACATAAGGCCAGGCAGCGTGGCACGAAACAATCTAACAGAGTTCGCTGCCCGCGAAATCAGCGACATAGGCATGTATAAGCGAGTGGCTCAGGGAGCAAAAACCTCAGACTAAACAATCTTAGGAAATACGCAGCCTGTGGGCGACGTTCCCCCGACGTCGTCCTTGGCAATTTTGTTCTCCAGCAGCGACTCAGCCAGGCGTTTCTTCAACCGAGTGTTCTTGGCATCAAGCTCCTGAGCCGCTTGGCATCCGAGACACTCAATTCCGCCAAATTTGCTCCGCCAGCTACTCAATACAGGGGGGCGTCGAGCCAATGCCGCCTCTTTGACTGACGTGCGCTGGAGCTTACGATCCTCCGCCGGGTCGCCACCAGCATCATGCACCTTGCGCAGCCCCTCCCACGTCACTACCACGGCTTGCAACGACATCGCCGGTCAATTGCCGATCTTGACTTGCCATAGGCGACTGTCCGCCATGCGGCGATAACGGTAAATCCATGTGCGAGTCGAGTTGGTGGCTTCGAAACGAAGCCCTGGATAGTCTGGACTGATAAGATATTGCCCCGGCGCGAGCAATTTCATAGAGCGGGCATCAAACATAGCAGCTGGTATAGGTGCTTGATCATCAAATGCCAGCGCTATAGGTTTCATGCTCCGGCATAGCAAAAACCTACACCAAACAGTCAAGTGCGCCCACTAGCTGACAAGTGTCGCCACCATATCAATGGCGACACCCACATAAAAATAATCAAGCAAAATCAGCAACTTAATTATATTTTGCATATAAATTAATAATTTATCTTCATGACAAAATCAGAACACACTCCGATGATGCAGCAGTACCTCGCCCTGAAACGCGAACACGCCGACAAGCTGCTGTTCTACCGCATGGGCGACTTCTACGAGCTGTTCTACGACGACGCCGAGAAGGCGTCGCGGCTGCTGGACATCACCCTCACCGCGCGCGGCGCCAGCGGCGGCAACCCGATCCGCATGGCCGGCATTCCCTACCACGCGGCGGAAGGCTATCTCGCGAGACTGGTGAAAATGGGCGAGTCGGTGGCCATCGCCGAGCAGATCGGCGACCCGGCCCTGAGCAAGGGCCCGGTGGAGCGCAAGGTGGTGCGCATCGTCACCCCCGGCACGCTCACCGATGCCGCGCTGCTGGACGACAAGCGCGACAACCTGGTGCTGGCCGTCAATATGCACAAGGGCGTGCTGGGCCTGGCCTGGCTGTCGCTGGCCAGCGGCGAGTTCAAGGTGATGCAGACCGGCGTGGAGGAGCTGTCCAGCGAGCTGGAGCGGCTGAAGCCGGCCGAGCTGGTGATTCCCGACGACACCGGCCTCGCGGCCTTCGACGCCATCGCGGTGCCCAAGAAAAAGCTGCCGCCGTGGCAGTTCGACAGCGAGTCGTCCACGCTGGCGCTGACCCGCCACTTCGGCACCCGCGACCTGGCCGGCTTCGGCGCCGACACCCTGCCGGTGGCGGTGGGCGCCGCCGGCGCCTTGCTGGAGTACGTGAAGTCGACGCAGGGGGTGAACCCGGCGCACATCGCGCAGCTGGCGGTGGAAGACGCCGGCGAGCTGATCCGCATGGACGCCGCCACCCGCCGCAATCTGGAGCTGACCGAAACCATCCGCGGCGAGCCGTCGCCGACGCTGGCGTCCTTGCTGGACAGCTGCGCCACCAGCATGGGCAGCCGCCTGCTGCGCCACTGGCTGCACCACCCGATCCGCCGTCACGACAAGCTGGCGCGCCGCCTGCAGGCGGTGCGCGCGCTGCTGCCGGTACACACAGACATCCACGCGCAACTGCGCGAGGTGGCCGACATCGAGCGCATCACCGCGCGCGTGGCGCTGCGCTCGGCGCGCCCGCGCGACCTGGCCGCGCTGCGCGACTCGCTGGCGGCGCTCAGCGGCGCCAAGACCCTGGCCGCAAGCCTGGACGCGCCGCTCTTGGCCGAGCTGGCGACGCTGCTGCCGGACAATTCGCCGGTGGAAAGCCTGCTGCGCGCCGCCATCCTGCCGGAGCCGGCCACCTTCCTGCGCGACGGCGGCGTGATCAACCACGGCCTCAATGCCGACCTCGACGAGCTGCGCGCGATCCAGAACGACTGCGGCGACTTCCTCTTGGCGCTGGAGGCGCGTGAGCGGGAGCGCACCGGCATCAGCACGCTGAAGGTGGAATTCAACCGCGTGCACGGCTTCTACATCGAGGTGTCGAAGGCGCAGTCGGTGAACGTGCCGGAAGACTACCGCCGCCGCCAGACGCTGAAGAACGCCGAGCGCTACATCACGCCGGAGCTGAAAACCTTCGAGGACAAGGCGCTGTCGGCGCAGGACAAGTCGCTGGCGCTGGAAAAGCAGCTGTACGAGCTGGTGCTGGACCAGCTGGCGCCGCACATCAGCGAGCTGAAGCTGATCGCGCAGGCGGTGGCCGGGCTGGACGTGCTGGCGGCGTTTGCCGAGCGCGCCGAGACCCACAACTACGTGGAGCCGCGGTTCGTGCCGGAGACGCGGCTGGACATCGTCGCCGGCCGCCACCCGGTGGTGGAGGCCGAGGTCGAGCGCTTCATCGCCAACGACACCAGCTTGGCCGCAGAGCGCAAGCTGCTGCTGATCACCGGCCCGAACATGGGCGGTAAGTCCACCTATATGCGCCAGAACGCGCTGATCACGCTGATGGCGCACATCGGCAGCTTCGTGCCGGCCGACGCCGCCACCATCGGCCAGATCGACCGCATCTTCACCCGCATCGGCGCCAGCGACGACCTGGCCGGCGGGCGCTCCACCTTCATGGTGGAGATGACCGAGACCGCCAACATCCTCAACAACGCGACCGACAAGTCGCTGGTGCTGATGGACGAGGTTGGCCGCGGCACGTCCACCTTCGACGGCCTGGCGCTGGCGTGGGCGATTGCCAAGGCGCTGATCGAGAAGAACCGCGCCTACACGCTGTTCGCCACCCACTACTTCGAGCTGACCAGCCTCGCCGCCAGCTACAACACGGTGGCCAACGTGCACCTGTCGGCGGTGGAGCACAAGGACCGCATCGTGTTCCTGCACCACGTCGAGGACGGCCCGGCCAGCCAGAGCTACGGCCTCGCGGTGGCGCAGCTGGCCGGCGTGCCGCCCAAGGTGATCCGCGAGGCGAAACGCTATCTCGCCGAGCTGGAAAACCAGTCCGCCGCCAGCCAGCAGCCGGACCTGTTCAGCACGCCGCGCGTGGTGGAGGTGGAGGCCGAGCCGCACCCGGCGTTGGAGCGGCTGCGCGATATCGACAGCGACAGCTTGACGCCACGGCAGGCGCTGGAGCTGCTGTACGAATTGCAAAAAATGACAAAATAAAGACAGGCGTTCTGCATACGGTTGCCTACAATACAAACACGAATCTGCCGCAAACACAGTGCAGATAAGTGAGCAACCGATCAACGCTGTCCCACTGGAGGAACCCCATATCATGCATGCAGAAGGTTACGCCGTGACATCCGCTCTGGCCCGCCTGTTCGGTACGGCCAACGGTGGCGAAGCCCTCCCTCTTTCAGGCATCCGCGAGCGCGCGATGCGGGAGTTGTCGCAATTCTCCGCCATTGTGCGTGAAGAGCTTGCCAGCCTGAATATTTCCATCCCACCGGCAATCAGCCTGGTCAGCTGTTCCGATTGCCAGCTCACCCTGGAAAGCGAACACCCGCAGCGGGACCGCATTCTGGCGTGGCTGGACGGCAATGACCGTGTTGCCAAGTATTTCAAGGAAGTCGAAGTGTTGTTCGAGGTGGTACGCGCCACCGAAAACCTGGGTGTCACTTTTGCGGAGGACAGCTGTTTTCACATCGGCCTGACCAGCGCAGGCCCGATCGCCTACTTCCAGGATCAGCAGTGCACGCCTCAATAGGCACCAGGCACGCGGTCACCACCACACCGGGAGCGCTGAACTCCCGGTTTTTTTATGCCCGCGGCCGGGCGGCGTAGCGGTTGCAGAAGCGCAGCTCCACCGGGTAGGGATAGAAGTCCTCGATGAAGCCGTCGCGGATGCGCTGCTGCTTGTGCTGCCAGAAGCCGGCGTCCAGCAGCTCGCGGTGGTACTTGAGGAACACCCGCCGCACCAGCGGATCGCCCAGCAGGAAGGTGCCGAACTCCTCCGGGAACACGTCGCCGCGCGCCACCGGGTACCACACCTCGCCCGACATCTCCATTTCCGGGTTCGGCGCCGGCGGGATGCGGCGGAAGTGGCAGTCGCTCATGTACTCGATTTCGTCGTAGTCGTAGAAGATCACCCGGCCGTAGCGGGTGACGCCGAAATTCTTGAACAGCATGTCGCCGGGGAAGATGTTGGCCGCCGCCAGATCGCGGATCGCGTCGCCGTATTCGCGCACCACCCGCTCCTTCTCCTGTTCGTCGCAGTTCATCAGGTACAGGTTAAGGGGCTTCATGCGCCGCTCGATGTACAGGTGGCGGATCACCAGCGTGTCCTCGCCCTCCTCGATGCTGCTGGTGGCCAGGCGGCGCAACTCGTCCAGCAGCTCGTCGCTGAAGCGCGCCTTGGGAAACGCCACGTTGGAGAACTCCAGCGTGTCGGCCATGCGGCCAACCCGGTCGTGGCGCTTCACCAGCTGGTACTTGGCCTTCACCGTGGCGCGGTCCACCTCCTTCGGCCCGCCAAACACGTCCTTGATCAGCTTGAACACGTAGGGGTAGGACGGCAGGGTGAACACCAGCATCACCAGGCCGCGGATGCCCGGCGCCACGGTGAACTGGTCGCCGGAGTGCTGCAGGTGCTGCATGAAGTCGCGGTAGAAGGTGTTCTTGCCCTGCTTCTGCAACCCCAGCATGGTGTACAGCTCGGCCTTGGTCTTGGTCGGCAGCATGGAGCGCAGGAACTGCACGTAGCCGGACGGCACCTCCATGTCGGCCATGAAGTAGGCGCGGCTGAAGGAGAACAGCACGCCGATGCGCCACGGCTCCAGCAGGATGGTGTCCAGGTACAGCCGGCCGTCGGCGTCGTGCAGCACCGGCACCGCGAACGGGTAGACCTGCCCGCCGTTGATCACCTTGCCGAAGAGGTAGGCGCTCTTGTTGCGGTAGAAGGCGCTGGACAGCAGCTGGATCTGCAGGTTGGCCTCGGCCTGCGGCCAACGTTGGCCGCAGAATTCGTCCACCGCCCGGATCACCCGCGCCAGGTCGCGCGACAGCCGGGCAAACGGCCGCCGCCAGCCGAAGTCCGCGACGATCCGGCGCAGCGTACGGCGCAGGCCGTGCTGTGCCGGGTAGTAGCTGCGGTAGCTCGGCGGGTCGGACTCGATGTACTCGGTGGAGATCGCCGGGCGGATGAAGATGAAATCGTTGTTGAAGTAGTCGCGGTGCAGGATGCGGGTGAACACCGAGTTGAAGAAGGTTTCGGCCAGCTCCGGCTGCTTGTGGTTGGTCAACAGGCCGATGAAGTACAGCTTGGCCTGCTGCCAGATCTCGTCGTCCAGCAGGTCGGCGTGGAACTGGTGCTTCAGCCGCTGCACCGTCTCGTGCACGCGCTCGTCGTAGAACTGGATGCGGTCGCGCACCAGGTTCTGCACCCCCTGCCAGTCGGCCGCCTCGAACAGCGGCTTGGCCTGCTGGCTGACCGCGCGGAACAGCCGGTAGTGGCGGTCGAAGCCGTCCACCAGCGCCTGCGCGATCTCGCGCGCCACCGGGTTGTAGTACTCGGGAATCTGCATCGTGACACCTCGCTTGCGCCGGCTGCCCGGCGCAGAGGAATGACTGCCGTGGCCCTACTTCTTCTTGGCGAAACGGAAACGCGGCGCGGGCGCGGCGGGCGGCGTTCTGCTCCCGTTCGCGGCGTGCCTGTCCGCGGGGTTCTGGTTCGCGAAGCCCTTGCCCGCGGGCTCCCTGCGCGCCGGCGCCGGCCCGGTCGGCTTGGCCGGTCGCATGCGCGGCAGGTCGGCCAGCGACACCTCGACGCTGCGCAGCATGCCCGGCTGCAGCCCGTCCAGCCGCCACGGGCCGATGGCGACGCGCACCAGGCGCAGGGTGGGCAGGCCGACCTTGGCGGTCATGCGCCGCACCTGGCGGTTCTTGCCCTCGCTGATGATGATCTCCAGCCAGCAGTCCGGCACCGTCTTGCGAAAGCGCACCGGCGGCTTGCGCTCCCACAGCGCCGGCGCCTCCGGCAGCACGCGCACCTCGGCCGGCCGGGTGACGAAGTCGCCGAGATCGACGCCGGCGCGCAGCGCCGCCAGCTTGTCCTCGTCCGGCCGCCCTTCCACCTGCACCCAGTAGGTCTTGGGCAGCTTCCAGCGCGGGTCGCTGATGCGGTGCTGCAGCTCGCCGTCGCCGGTCAGCAGCAGCAGGCCCTCGCTGTCGGTGTCCAGCCGCCCGGCCGGGTAGATACCGGGCTGGGCGACGCAGGACTTGAGCGTGGGATGCAGGGGGTGTTCGGAAAACTGGCAAATCACGCCGTAGGGCTTGTTGAGCAGGAAGAGTTGGGACATGTCCGCGCCGGCCGGTATGGAAGTAATGATCCGGATGATAGCAAGGCTGCCCGCCTGCGGTCACATGCGCGTTGCCGCCGGCGGCTGCGGCCAACCTTGTGCCCTGCGCGACGTGCCCTGCGCGACAATTCAAACATTCGTTTCAGAAAACGGCGGCACCCTAGCCGCTATCGCGCTTCGGAATAGCCCGCGCCCGGCGTAGCCGCGGCGCAACACAATTCATATTCGAACAAGCGTTCACCGGAAAAACGACACCAAAGTTCGAATGTGCGTCGAACAGCGGGGCGCGGACGGAGTATAATTCGCTTCTGAAAAGTCGCCCGAGAGCCACCGGGCATCACCGTTCCGGGCGCCGCTGGCACCTGACGAACCAAGAGCCGGCCTTTCACAGCCTTTCCCCGCGTCGACACGGGTTGTCGTCCAGCACCGCAAGCCCCCGTGCCATCGTTAGTCGTCACCAAAATAATCATGGAGATAGAGTAATGCCTTCGGAACAACCGACCATCATCTACACCCTCACCGACGAAGCGCCCGCGCTGGCAACCAACGCCTTCCTGCCCATCATCCAGACCTTTACCGGCGCCGCCGGCATCACCATCGACACCGCCGACATCTCGGTTGCGGCGCGCGTGCTGGCTGAATTCCCCGACTACCTGACCGACGCCCAGAAGGTGCCGGACACCCTGGCCGAACTGGGCCGCCTGACGCAGGACCCGAACGCCAACATCATCAAGCTGCCGAACATCAGCGCCTCCGTCGGCCAGCTGCAGGCCTGCATCAAGGAACTGCAAGCCAAGGGCTACGCGGTGCCGGACTACCCGGAAAACCCGACCAGCGACGAAGAAAAAGCGATCAAGACCCGCTACAGCAAGTGCCTGGGCTCGGCCGTCAACCCGGTGCTGCGTGAAGGCAACTCCGACCGCCGCGCACCGAAGGCGGTAAAAGAATACGCGCGCAAGCACCCGCACAGCATGGCCGAGTGGAGCCAGGCATCGCGCACCCACGTGTCGCACATGCACCACGGCGACTTCTACCACGGCGAAAAATCCATGACCCTGGACCGCGCCCGTGACGTGAAGATGGAGCTGGAGACCAAGAGCGGCCAGACCATCGTGCTGAAGCCTAAGGTATCGCTGCTGGAAGGCGAGATCATCGACAGCATGTTCATGAGCAAGAAGGCGCTGTGCGAGTTCTACGAGAAGGAAATCGAAGACGCGCACAAGACCGGCGTGATGTTCTCGCTGCACGTGAAGGCCACCATGATGAAGGTGTCGCACCCGATCGTGTTCGGCCACTGCGTGAAGATCTTCTACAAGGACGCGTTCGCCAAGCACGGCGCGCTGTTCGACGAGCTGGGCGTGAACGTGAACAACGGCATGGCCAACCTGTACGACAAGATCGCCACCCTGCCGCAATCGAAGCAGGACGAGATCAAGCGCGACCTGCACGCCTGCCACGAACACCGTCCGGAACTGGCGATGG
The DNA here is from genome assembly GCF_014652475.1 of Vogesella alkaliphila. Lineage (GTDB taxonomy): Bacteria > Pseudomonadota > Gammaproteobacteria > Burkholderiales > Chromobacteriaceae > Vogesella > Vogesella alkaliphila. The sequence continues at coordinate 313,969 of NZ_BMYW01000002.1, forward strand.
TGGACTCCGCCAAGGGCATCACCAACTTCCACTCGCCGAACGACATCATCGTCGACGCCTCCATGCCGGCCATGATCCGCAACGGCGGCAAGATGTGGGGCGCCGACGGCCGCCTGAAGGACGTGAAGGCCGTGATGCCGGAATCGACCTTCGCCCGCATCTACCAGGAGATGATCAACTTCTGCAAATGGCACGGCGCATTCGATCCGAAGACCATGGGCACCGTGCCTAACGTCGGCCTGATGGCGCAGAAGGCCGAAGAGTACGGCTCGCACGACAAGACCTTCGAGATCTCCGAAGACGGCGTGGCCAACATCGTTGACCTGGCGACCGGCGAAGTGCTGCTGAGCCAGGACGTGGAGCAAGGCGACATCTGGCGCATGTGCCAGGTGAAGGACGCCCCGATCCGCGACTGGGTGAAGCTGGCGGTGACCCGCGCCCGCAACTCCGGCATGCCGGCGATCTTCTGGCTGGACCCGTACCGTCCGCACGAGAACGAGCTGATCAAGAAGGTGAAGCTGTACCTGAAGGATCACGACACCACCGGCCTGCACATCGAGTGCATGTCGCAGGTGCGCGCAATGCGCTACACGCTGGAACGCGTGATCCGCGGCCTGGACACCATCTCGGTGACCGGCAACATCCTGCGCGACTACCTGACCGACCTGTTCCCGATCATGGAACTGGGCACCTCGGCCAAGATGCTGTCCATCGTGCCGCTGATGGCCGGTGGCGGCATGTACGAAACCGGCGCCGGCGGCTCCGCGCCTAAGCACGTGCAGCAGCTGGTGGAAGAGAACCACCTGCGCTGGGATTCGCTGGGCGAGTTCCTGGCGCTGGCGGTATCGCTGGAAGACCTGGGCCTGAAGACCGGCAACGACAAGGCCAAGATCCTGGCCAAGACGCTGGACGCCGCCACCGGCAAGCTGCTGGACAACAGCAAGGGTCCGTCGCCGAAGACCGGTGAGCTGGACAACCGCGGCAGCCAGTTCTACCTCGCCATGTACTGGGCGCAGGAACTGGCCGCGCAGACCGAGGACGCCGCACTGGCGGCCCAGTTCGCGCCGCTGGCCAAGACGCTGAGCGAGAGCGAGCAGCAGATCGTGGCCGAGCTGAAGGCCGTGCAGGGCAAACCGGTAGACATCGGCGGCTACTACCTGGCCGATCGCGCCAAGTGCCAGGCGGTAATGCGCCCGAGCGCCACCTTCAACGCCGCGCTGGCCGCAGCGCGCGGCTAAGCCGCAACAGACGGCGGGGCAAGCGCCCTGCCGGCACCCGACAACGCCAGGGCCCAGCCCTGGCGTTTTTTCTTGCCGTCGATGAGCGCTTGCGGTCGGTCATGTTCTAGCAAGCACCTGCTCGACTACAATGGAGCGGCGTGGCAGCCCGTCAAAACACCGATACCGCTGCGGCCAACCTTGAGCTAACAATAACAAGCAGCAGCCCTCAGTCACGCTGGAGGCGACAGGCAACGCGGATTGCCACGACACAGGTCAACACAGATGGAGTCCACAAAGGAGAGATAGTGATGAGCGCATCCCATATCCGGGTACCGGCCGACGGACAGAAAATCATTCCGGGCCAAGCCATCCCGGACAACCCGATCATTCCCTTCATCGAAGGCGACGGCATCGGCATCGACATCACCCCGGTGATGATCAAGGTCATCGACGCCGCGGTGCACAAGGCCTACGGCGGTAGCAAGAAAATCCACTGGATGGAGGTGTACGCCGGCGAGAAGTCCACCCGCCTGTACGGCCCGGACGAGTGGCTGCCGAAGGAAACCTTCGACGCGCTGAAGGAGTACTCGGTCTCCATCAAGGGCCCGATGACCACGCCGGTCGGCGGCGGCATCCGCTCGCTGAACGTGGCGCTGCGCCAGGAGCTGGACCTGTACCAGTGCGTGCGCCCGGTGCAGTACTTCCAAGGCGTCCCCTCGCCGCTGAAGCACCCGGAACTGGTCAACATGGTGATCTTCCGCGAGAACACCGAGGACATCTACGCCGGCATCGAGTGGGCGGCCGAATCCGAAGGCGCGAGGAAGGTGATCGAATTCCTGCAGCAGGAAATGGGCGTCAGGAAGATCCGCTTCCCGGACAGCTCCGGCATCGGCATCAAGCCAATCTCCGTCGAGGGCACCACCCGCCTGGTACGCGCCGCGCTGAAGTACGTGATCGCCAACGACCGCCAGTCGCTGACCATCGTGCACAAGGGCAACATCATGAAGTTCACCGAGGGCCTGTTCCGCGACGTCGCCTACAAGGTGGCGCAGGAAGAGTTCGGCGCCCAGGCTATCGACGGCGGCCCGTGGTGCCGCTTCCAGAACCCGCACACCGGCCGCGACATCATCGTCAAGGACGCCATCGCCGACGCCTTCCTGCAGCAGATCCTGCTGCGCCCGGCCGAGTACGACACCATCGTCACCACCAACCTCAACGGCGACTACATCTCCGACGCGCTGGCGGCACAGGTCGGCGGCATCGGCATCGCGCCGGGCGCCAACATCTCCGACCACTACGCCTGCTTCGAGGCCACCCACGGCACCGCGCCGAAGTACGCCGGCCTCGACAAGGTGAACCCGGGCTCGCTGATCCTGTCCGCCGAGATGATGCTGCGTCACCTGGGCTGGAAGGAAGCCGCCGACCTGGTGATCAAGTCGATGGAGGCCGCCATCGCCGACAAGCAGGTGACCTACGACTTCGCCCGCCTGATGGACGGCGCCACCGAGGTGTCGTGCTCCGCCTTCGGCGACGCGATGATCGCGCGCATGTAAACCCCGGCGCTCGTCCGGCCAGGCCCGCCACGGCGGGCCTTTTGCGTTGCGGCCAACGTTGGCCGCAACGCTAGCGCCACTCGCCGGCCAGCGCGCGCACGGTGTCCAGCACCTGCTGCAAGGGCGCGTCCGCGCGCTTGCCGGTGCGCCACGCCATCATCACCTCCCACTCCCACAGCGGCAGGTCGCCGATCTGCAGCTTCACCAGCCGACCGTCGCGCAGGTCGCGCCGCACCGCCACCTCCGGCATGAAGGTCAGAAAGCCGTGCTCCAGCGCCAGCTCGCGCGCCGCCACCGCCGGCTGCACCGCGTGGATCGGGCCGGCCACCCGCCGCGCGGCGCGGATCAGCGCCAGCAGCTCGTCGCAGCCCTCGCCCCAGTACTGCGGCGCCAGCCGCTCGTTGGCGATGTCGGCCAGCTGCAGGCTGCCGGCGCCGGCCAGCGGGTGACGGTGGTGCACCACCGCCACCATCGGTGAGCGCCAGATGCGCTCCATCTGGATGCCGGCCATCGGCGGGCAGCGCAGCACGAAGCCGACCTGCGCCTGCCCGGTCAGCAGGCGCTCCATGATCGCCGGCGAATGGTCGGTGCTGCAGCGGATCTCCAGCGCGGCATCGGCCAGCGCCAGCAGCAGCGGGCCGAAGATCACCGAGGACAGCGACGGCAGGCTGGCCAGCGTCAGCCGTGGCAGCGCCGGCTCGCGCTGCAGCGCCTCGCGCCCGCGTTGCAGCGCATCCAGCGCCTGCTGTGCCGCCGGCAGGAAGGCCTCGCACGCCGGCGTCGGCAAGGCGCCGCGCCGGTGGCGGCGAAACAGCTGCGCGCCGACCTCGGCCTCCAGCAGCGCCACGCGCTGGCTCACCTGCGGCTGCGACCAGCCGCGCCGTGCCGCCGCCTGGCTGAAGCTGCCGCAGGCCACGATGTCGAGCAGCAGAGAGAGGTCATCCATCGCGATAGACATAAGCAAATCCGATAGCAAATATTGCAAGTTAATGGCTTCAATAATAACTGACGCGCGCGGAAAATGCCGTTATCAACCCTGTGGAAAGCCTATCATGTCCAACCCGGAACAAGCCCGCCGTTACGGCCGATGGTTCATCATGAGCGACAACCTGCTGGTGGTGATGGGCTTCTTCATCGTCTTTCCGCTGATCAGCCTGCACTTCGTCGACCGGCTCGGCTGGGCCGCCACGCTGGTCGGCGTGGCGCTGGCCATCCGCCAGCTGCTGCAACAGGGGCTGGGCCTGCTCGGCGGCACGCTGGCCGACCGCTACGGTGCCAAGCCGCTGATCGTCAGCGGCATGCTGCTGCGCGCCGCCGGCTTCGCGATGATGGCCAACGCCAGCTCGCCGTGGTGGCTGATCGCCTCCTGCGTGTTCTCCGGGCTGGGCGGCACGCTGTTCGATCCGCCGCGCTCGGCGCTGATCGTGAAGCTGACCCGCCCGCACGAGCGCAACCGCTTCTACACCCTGCTGATGATGCAGGATAGCGCCGGCGCGGTGATCGGCGCCCTGCTCGGCTCCTGGCTGCTGCACTACGACTTCTGGTGGGTCGGCATGAGCGGCTGTGCCATCTTCCTGCTGGCGGCACTGGTCAACGCGCTGCTGCTGCCGCCCTACCGCGTGGCCAGCAAGCGCGCACCACCGTTGGCCGCGGCGCGCACCGTGCTGCGCGATCGCGCCTACATGCGCTTCGTGCTGATCCTCAGCGGCTACTACGCACTGGGCGTGCAGATCATGCTGCTGGTGCCGGTGACGCTGAAGCAGCTGGCCGGCACCCCCGCCGCCGTCGGCTGGATGTACACGCTGGAAACCCTGCTGTCGCTGAGCCTGCTGTACCCGCTGGCGCGGCTCGGCGAACGCTATCTGTCGCTGGAGGCGCGCATTCTGGCCGGCATCCTGCTGATGAGCAGCAGCCTGCTCTTGATGAGCCAGATCCAGTCCTGGCAACCCGCCTTCGTCGTCCTGGGACTGTTCTATCTTGGCACCATCATCACCGAGCCGCCACGCGAGGCGCGCATCGCCGGCTTCGCCAGGGCCGAGGCCCGCGCCAGCTATATGGGCATGAGCCGCATGGGGCTCGCGCTGGGCGGCGCCAGCGGCTATGTCGGCGGCGGCTGGCTGCTGGACATCGCGCGCCAGTTGCAGCAGCCCGGCCTGCCGTGGCTGGTGCTCGGCCTCGTCGGCTACCTGACCTGCCTGCTGCTGCACCGCCAGTTCCGCACCGACCGCGGCGCCGGCCGGCAGCGGCGCTGGTGGCTGGCCGCCCAGCCCTCGCACTGAATGCCCCCCGCCAAAGCAAAAACCCCCGC
>NZ_BMYW01000002.1:319075-452829 GCF_014652475.1 Vogesella alkaliphila
GGCGGGGGTTTTGCGTCAGACGCGGCTAAATCAGGCAGCCTGAATGTTCGACGCCTGGTTGCCTTTAGGGCCCTGGACGATGTCGAAAGATACACGCTGACCTTCGGTCAGGGTCTTGAAGCCTTGCATATTGATCGCGGAGAAGTGCGCGAACAGGTCGTCACCACCGCCATCAGGAGTGATGAAACCGAAACCTTTAGCGTCGTTAAACCATTTAACAATACCAGTTGCCATCTGTAACTATCCTTACATGCATAATGAAAACAGGCTGCAGCAGCCTGACAATTCGAGCCTACAAGCATGCAAAGGACAACCTTATGCAAACTGGTAAGCCAACTTACAGTTCGTTTTTACGCCAGCCGTACCAAGACGTCAAGCGACAAGCACAATACCATGCGTTACTCTTGAAAAAAAAGCACCGCGAACCAAACTTCAAGCAAGCACGAAATTAGTAGAAAGCCCACATGTCTACGCAGTATCAGGATGACACGACGCTCCAGGCGTCCCGCAGCAAGACGGCCCCACCACCCCTGTACAAGGTCTTGCTGCTGAACGATGACTTTACCCCGATGGATTTTGTGGTCGCCGTGTTGCAGCAGTTTTTTTACATGGACGAGACCAAGGCAACACGCGTCATGTTGCAGGTACATACAGAAGGCAAAGGCGTTTGCGGTGTTTATACTAAAGATGTCGCCGCGACCAAAGTTGAACAAGTTTCGCAGCACGCACGGGCGCACCAGCAACCGCTGCAGTGTGTCATGGAGGAAAACTGATGATTGCCCAAGAACTGGAAGTAAGCCTGCACATGGCATTCATGGAGGCAAGGCGCAAGCGGCATGAACTCATCAGCGTTGAGCATCTGCTGCTGGCGATGACAGACAATCCGTCTGCTGCCGAAGTGCTGCGCGCATGCGGCGCCAATATCGAACAGCTGAAGAAGCAGCTGGGCGATTTCATCGACGAACACACCCCGATCGTCCCGGGTGACAACGAAGTGGAAACCCAGCCCACGCTCGGCTTCCAGCGCGTGATCCAGCGCGCCATCCTGCACGTGCAGTCCTCCGGCAAGAAAGAGGTCACCGGCGCCAACATCCTGGTCGCGATCTTCGGCGAAAAGGATTCCCATGCCGTGTACTACCTGCACCAGCAGGGAACCTCGCGCCTGGACGTGGTCAACTTCATCTCGCACGGCATCACCAAGCAAAGCCCGAAAGCCAGCGGCCCGGGCAGCAGCGAGCACAGCGAGAACAACGACGCCGACCAGGAAGAAGCCGCGGCCAACCCTGGCCGGGCGCTGGAAAGCTATACCCAGAACCTGAACCAGCTGGCCCGTGACGGCAAGATCGATCCGCTGATCGGCCGCGCCAGCGAAGTCGAGCGCGTGATCCAGATCCTGTGCCGCCGCCGCAAGAACAACCCGCTGCTGGTCGGCGAGGCCGGTGTGGGCAAGACCGCCATCGCCGAAGGTCTGGCCCGCCGCATCGTCGGCGGCGACGTGCCGGATGTGCTGGCCACCGCGACCGTCTACTCGCTGGACATGGGCGCCCTGCTCGCCGGCACCAAGTACCGCGGCGACTTCGAGCAGCGCCTGAAGCAGGTGATCAAGCAGCTGTCGGAAGACAAGGGCGCGATCCTGTTCATCGACGAGATCCACACCCTGATCGGTGCCGGCTCCGCCTCCGGCGGCACGCTGGACGCGTCCAACCTGCTGAAGCCGGCGCTGTCCAACGGCAGCCTGCGCTGCATCGGTGCCACCACTTACACCGAGTTCCGCGGCATCTTCGAGAAGGACAGCGCGCTGTCGCGCCGCTTCCAGAAGATCGACGTGGTGGAACCGACCGTGGAACAGACCGTGGAAATCCTCAAGGGACTGAAGAGCCGCTTTGAAGAGCACCACGGCGTGAAGTACACCGTGTCGGCGCTGACCACCGCCGCCGAGCTGTCCGCCCGCTACATCAACGACCGCCACCTGCCGGACAAGGCGATCGACGTGATCGACGAAGCCGGCGCCGCGCAGAAGATCCTGCCGAAGTCGCGCCAGAAGAAGGTGATCAACAAGTCCGAGATCGAGGAAATCATCGCCAAGATTGCGCGCATTCCGCCGAAGACCATCTCCAGCGATGACCGCAACGTGCTGAAAAACCTCGACCGCGACCTGAAGAACGTGGTGTTCGGCCAGGACAAGGCGATCGAGGCGCTGACCAGCGCCATCAAGATGGCCCGCTCCGGCCTCGGCAACCCGCAGAAACCGATCGGCTCCTTCCTGTTCTCCGGCCCGACCGGCGTCGGCAAGACCGAGGTGGCGAAACAGCTGGCCTACTTCCTCGGCGTCGAGCTGATCCGCTTCGACATGTCGGAATACATGGAGCGTCATGCGGTATCGCGCCTGATCGGTGCGCCACCGGGCTACGTCGGTTTCGAGCAGGGCGGCCTGCTGACCGAGGCCATCAACAAGCAGCCGTACGCGGTGCTGCTGCTGGACGAAATCGAGAAGGCACATCCGGACATCTTCAACGTGCTGCTGCAGGTGATGGATCACGGCAAGCTGACCGACAACAACGGGCGCAAGGCCGACTTCCGCAACGTGGTGATCATCATGACCACCAACGCCGGTGCCGAAGCGCTGGCCAAGCCGAGCATGGGCTTCACCAACAGCAAGCAGGCCGGGGATGAAATGGCGGACATCAAACGCCTGTTCAGCCCGGAATTCCGCAACCGGCTGGATGCCACCATCCCGTTCCGCATGCTGGACGAGCAGATCATCCTGCAAGTGGTGGACAAGTTCCTGATGCAACTGGAACAGCAGCTGCAAGAGAAAAAAGTGGAGGTCCACTTCTCCGACGAGCTGCGCACCTACCTCGCGAAGAAGGGCTTCGACCCGCTGATGGGCGCCCGCCCGATGGCACGCCTGATCCAGGACATGATCCGCAAGGCGCTGGCCGACGAGCTGCTGTTCGGCCGCCTGGCCAATGGCGGCGAGGTGACGGTGGACATCGACGACGCGGAGAAGGTTCAGCTGAGCTTCGAGGAAACCGCCGACGTTGCCTGAGACTGACGTCCAAAGCACAACCCCGCGTCACGACGCGGGGTTTTTTCTTGCCTGCGGCCAACCTTAGCCGCGCGGGTGATGCGCCAGGTGCAGTGCTTTCAGGCGTTCGCGCGCGACATGGGTGTAGATCTGGGTGGTGGACAGGCTGGCATGGCCCAGCAGCAGCTGCACCACGCGCAGGTCGGCGCCGTGGTTGACCAGATGGGTGGCGAAGGCATGGCGCAGGGTATGCGGACTCAATGGCGGCAACTGCGCCTGCCGCGCGTAGCGCGTGATCAGCACCCAGGCCATCTGCCGGGTCAGCGCCTGCTTGCGGCGACTGACAAACACCGCATCGCAGCGATGCGCCCCCAGGATCAGCGTGCGTGCCCCAGCCAGATAGCGCCGCAACCAGTCCTCGGCCACCTCGCCCAGCGGCACCAGCCGCTCCTTGTTGCCCTTGCCGACCACACGCAGATAACCGTCGTTGAGATGCAACTGCCCCAGCTGCAGACCGACCAGTTCGCTGATGCGCAAGCCGGTAGCGTACAGCACCTCCATCAGCGCCCGGTCGCGTAGCCCGAGCGGGGTCTCGCAATCCGGTGCCTGCAACAGCGCCTCCACATGCTGCTCCGACAGCGAGGTCGGCAGGCGCAGTCCCAGCCGCGGCGCCTGCAGTCTGGCCGCCGGATCGTCATCGCGCAGCTGCTGCTGGCACAGGTACTGGTAATAGCGCCGCACCGCCGACAGACGCCGCGCGCGCGTGGCCGGCTTGTCGACCTCGATCAGCGCCAGCATCACCTGCTCCAGCGCCGGGGTATCGGCCTCCTCCAGCGTCGTGCCTTGTGCCAGCAGCAACTCTTGCACCCGCCCCAGATCGCGGCGGTAGGCGGCCAGCGTGTTCAGCGACAGGTTATCCAGCAGCCAGAGGTGATCGAGAAAGCCGTCCAATGCCGGCGCCAACGAGAGGGACTGAGTGTGCTGTGCCATGGTTTTTTTATTGCGTACGGACATGAAAAAAGCGCCAGCAACAGGCTGGCGCTTTCTTGAGGCAAAGCCTTCGCAAGTGGATTACTTGCGGTTTGGCAGCTTTTCCTTGATACGTGCGGACTTGCCGGTACGACCACGCAGGTAGTACAGCTTGGCACGACGTACGTCACCGCGACGCTTCACTTCGATGGAAGCCATCAGCGGGGAGTACAGCTGGAAGGTACGCTCAACGCCTTCACCGGCGGACAGTTTGCGCACGATGAAAGAGCTGTTCAGACCACGGTTGCTGCGAGCGATCACAACACCTTCGTAAGCCTGCAGACGCTCACGGTTACCTTCCTTAACCTTGACTTGCACGACAACGGTGTCGCCAGGTGCGAATTCAGGGAAAGTCTTGCCCAGACGAGCGATTTCTTCCTGTTCCAGTTGCTGGATCAGATTCATGTTACTACTCCTTGTTTTTCAGGGAATCTTGTTCCTGCTGAAACTCCGTCAGCAGCCGAGATTCCTGTTTTGTCAAAATGCGGTCTTTCAGCAAGTCCGGCCGGCGCAACCAGGTGCGTCCGAGAGACTGCTGCAGCCGCCATTTGGCGATCAGGGCATGGTTACCGGAAAGCAGAACCTCCGGTACCCGGACACCCCGGTATTCTTCCGGACGCGTGTAGTGCGGGCAATCCAGCAGACCATCCACGAAGGAGTCTTCGTAGGCGGACTGCATGTCATTGAGCACCCCCGGCAACAGCCGTACCACCGCGTCCATCACGATCATCGCCGGCAATTCACCACCGGACAGCACGTAGTCACCGACCGAAATCTCTTCATCGACCTCCTGGTCGATCAAGCGCTCGTCGATGCCTTCGTAACGCCCGCACAACAGGATCAGGCCCGGCATTGCGGCCAGGCTTGCCACCCGTTGGTGCGTCAGCGGCTGCCCCTGAGGCGACAGGTACACGACATGGCTACGCTCGACACCTTGCTGCTGCTGCCTGGCTTTCGCGGCCGCAATGGCCTGCTCCAGCGGATTGGCCATCATGACCATTCCGGGGCCGCCGCCGTAAGGGCGATCGTCGACTGTCTTGTAATTGTCGGTCGTGAAATCACGCGGATTCCACGCCGAGAACTGCCAGATCGATTGTTCCAGCGCCCGACGGGTGACCCCGTGGCGGGTGATGGCATCAAACATTTCGGGGAACAGTGATACCGCATCAAGCTGCATCAGTAATCCAGCCCCCATTCGACCTTGATCTGCTTGCTCTGCGTGTCGACATCGCCGACATAGGCAGCCACAAACGGGATCAGGATCTGGCCGTGTTCACCGCTGATCACCAGCACGTCATTGGCACCGGTTTCCATCAGATCCACAACCTTGCCCAGACAGAGGCCTTCCGCGTTGATGACGTCCATACCGATCAGATCCGACCAGTAGTATTCGCCCTCTTCGGCAGGCGGCAATTCCGCCTTGGGTACTGCAACTTTCAGGCCACGCATCGCCTCAGCCTGCTCACGCCCAGTGACTTCTTCCAGCTGTGCCACCAGATTCTTTGGCTGCACCGCCCCGTCCTTGAACGTAAAAGGCTTCCAGTCGTTTTCCTTGCCGATCCACCAGACCGGATAGTCAAACAGGCTGTCAGCGAACTGGGTATCCGCGTGTACCTTGATCCAGCCACGAACACCGAACGCGCCGCGGACAAAACCCATTATTGCCAGATCATCATCACGCATGCGCTCAGGCTCCGTTATTGGCAGATCAACGGAGATCAAGCGGCTTTTGGCTGCTCTTTCAGCAGTTTTGCAACGGAATCAGATACTTGTGCGCCAGTACCAATCCAGTAGTTCAGACGGTCCATGGACAGGCGAACGCGCTCTTCCTTCTCGTTGGCGACCGGGTTGTAGAAACCAACGCGCTCGATGAAGCGGCCATCGCGACGGCTGCGGGAATCAGTTACTACCACGCTGTAGAACGGGCGGTTCTTGGAGCCACCACGTGCAAGACGAATCACTACCATTGTCGATTGTCCTTAAAATTACGGAATCGTAGAAAAGCTTCCGATTTTATGGCACTTTTCCCTTATACCGCAAGCGCTTATTGCAGCGACTTCACCGTCGCCTCGCCCTGCAGGTCTTTGGTCACGATGGTCAGCGCCCGGTCTTCCGGATGCGTGGTCACCACGAAGCCCAGCCGCGCCATCAGTTTCAGCATGCCCTTGTTGCCGGCCAGCACCTCGCCAACCATGGTTTTCAGCCCCTGTTCGCGCGCCGCGTCGAACAGCGCCTGCATCAGGGTCACGCCGATGCCCTTGCCCTGCCACGAGTCGGCCACCTCCAGCGCGAACTCGCAGCTCTCGTTGTCGGGATCGGTGATGTAGCGCGCCACCGCCAGCTGCTCTTCGCCGTTATCGGTTTGCCGCACCATCGCCAGCGCCATCTCGCGGTCGTAGTCGAGCTGGGTGAAGCGCACCAGCATGCTCTGCGACAGCTGCTTGATGCTGGACATGTAGCGGTTGTAGCGGCTCTCTTCGGACAGGTTGCGCACGAACTCCTGCTGCATCTGCGCGTCTTCCGGGCGCACCGGCCGGATCATCACCGTGGTGCCGTCCTTCAGCATCGCGCAGTGCACGATGTGCACCGGGTACGGCATGATTGCCATGTGGCCGTACGGTTTGGTCGCCGTGGTCGGCTGCACGATGATGCGTGCGTCCAGCGCCACCACGCCGGACTCGTCCGCCATCAGCGGATTGATGTCCATCTCGCGCACTTCCGGCAGCTCGCACACCAGCTCCGACACGTGCAGCACAATATTCTTCAGCGCCTCGAGATCGATGCCGGGCATGTTCTTGAACGGGCCGAGTATCTTGCCGATGCGGGTCTTGTCGATCATGCGCTCAACCAGATAGTGGTTGACCGGCGGCAGGCTCAAGGCGCGGTCCTGCATCACTTCCACCGCGATCCCGCCGGCACCGAAGGTGATCACCGGCCCGAACGAGGCATCGTGGGTCACGCCCACCATCAGCTCGCGGGCAAAACGGCGCTTGCGCATCGGCTGCACCGAGATGCCGACGATCTTCGCCTCCGGCCGTGCCTGCAGCGTGCGACCGATGATGCCGCGATAGGCGTCGCGCAGTGTGGCTTCGTTGCTGATATTGAGTTCGACACCACCGACATCCGACTTGTAGATGATGTCCGGCGAATCGATCTTCAGCACCACCGGGTAACCGATCTCGGCGGCGTAGCGCACCGCCTCGTCCTCGCTTGCGGCCAACCTTGTCGGGTTGACCGGGATGTTGAAGGCGGCCAGCACCGCCTTCGACTCGCGCTCCGACAGGATGCTGCGCCCTTCCGCCTGCGCCGCGGCGATCACCGCGCGGGCGCTGAGCACGTCCGGCACCAGCCGCTCGCCTTCCAGCGGCCCCGGCGTCTGCAGCAGCAACTGCTGGTTCTGGTGGTAGGAGGCCAGGTTGCGGAACACCTCGATGGCGAACTCCGGCGCGCGGAAATGCGCGCACTTCGACTTGGAAAACAGCTCACGGCTTTCCGACACCTTGGCATCGCCCAGCCACGACAGGAACAGCGGCTTGTTGCTCTCGCGCTGCAAGCCGACCATCAGCTGCGCGGTGGTCAGGTGGTCGGTGCCGGCCTGCGGCGTGAAGATCACCAGTACGCCGTCGACATTGGGATCGTCGAGGCAGACCTTGACCGCGGTACGGAAGCGCACCGGGCTGGCGTCGCCGATGATGTCGACCGGGTTGCTGCCGGACCAGTTGCGCGGCAGGGATTCGTTGAGCAGGTCGAGACTGGCGGCAGACAACTTGGCCAGCTCCACGCCGTACATATAGGCACTGTCGGCCGCCAGCACGCCGGGGCCGATGCCGTTGGTGACGATCGCCAGGCGCTTGCCGGTGACGCGATAGTTGGCCGCAAGCACCTTGGCGGCGGTAAACAGCTGCGCAATGGTAGCCACCCGCAGCACACCGGCCCGCGACAGCGCGGCATCGAACACGTCGCCGCTTTCGACCATGTTCGAGGAGTGGGTGACGCCGATCACGTCATCCTCGTAACGGCCGGACTTCACCACCACCACCGGCTTGGTCCGCGCCGCCGCCCGCAGCGCACTCATGAAGCGGCGCGAATCGTGCACATGGTGCACGTGCAACAGGATGCCCTGGGTGAAGTTGTCGGCGATCAGATAATCGAGGATTTCGCCGAACTCGACGTCCAGCGCCTCGCCGACCGATACCACGCTGGAAAAGCCGATACCCTTGCTGTCGGCCCAGTCCAGCATCGCGGTACACAGCGCCGAGGACTGCGACACCAGCGCCAGATTGCCCGCCTTCACCCGGCTGTTGTAGTTGCTGGCATTGAAGCCGGCCACCGGCCGCATCAGCCCCAGCACGTTGGGACCTAGAATGCGGATGCCGTAGTGGCGTGCCAGCGAGCGCGCCTCGTCCATCGCCGCGCGCTCCACGTCCTCGGAATCGGAAAAATCCTTGGCCAGCAGGATCGCCTTGACCCCCTTCTTGCCGCAATCCTTGACGATGGCCGGCAGACCGCGCAACGCCGTGGTCACCACCGCCAGATCGATCGGCCCTTCGATAAGCCGCACCGACGGCGTGGCGGCAATGCCGCCGACGATGCGGTGATTGAGATTGACCGGATACAGCTTGCCCTGGAAGTTGCCGGCCAGCAGATTGGCAAACACCGCCTGCCCCACCGAGCCGGGCGTATCGCTGGCGCCGATCACGGCAACATTGCGAGGGGAAAACAAGGGAGTCAGATAGTGCGGTTTCATAGTTTTGCCATCCTGATGGACAGAGGTTTCCGGCCCGAGTGGCGCACGCGATAGCCGGTTGCCATTGCAGATGTGTAAAGATACAACGGCCACTTGCCGTCGGCATACAACGCATCTCGACAGTAGCGCCGCACGAACATTATTGCTAATCTTCCCTGTTTGGCGCTGCATTTTTGTTGCGCCGCATCAAGAATCAACGCCAACAGCCAGGGCTCATGCCCGTGCCGGGGATTGCTACCATGTCTAAACGCGTCGTTACACTTGCGCACTACTACACTCAGCCCGAAATCCAGCAAATGGCCGACAAGGTGGGAGACAGCCTGGAGCTGTCCCTGTTCGCGCGCGAATCCAATGCCGACATCATTGTCTTCGCCGGCGTGCGCTTCATGGCCGAGACGGCAAAAATCCTGAACCCGCAAGCCGAAGTGATCCTGCCGGATGCCGGCTCCACCTGCTCACTGGTGACACAGACCGATGTCGATGCGCTGCGCCAGTGGCGCGAGAGCTACCCCGACCACGTGCATGTGTCCTATATCAACTCCTCGGCCGCACACAAGGCACTCTCCGACTGGATCGTCACCAGCCGCAACGTCGATGACATCATTGCTCACCTGTACGAGCAAGGCAAAAAAGTCATCTTCTCGCCGGATCGCAACATGGGCGGCTACCTCAACTACCAGTACGGCTACGACATGCCACTGTGGTCGGCGGTGTGCGAGGTACACGACAAGTTCAACGAGGCCGCCCTCAACGAGGCACTGGAAGCCGTCAACAGCAAGGCCTACCTGATTGCCCACCCGGAGAGCCCGCTGCCGGTGCTCAAGCGCGCGCAGTACGTCGGCTCCACCTCCGGCATGCTCAACTGGATCAAGGCCTATGACGGCGCGGTCAGCGACGTGATCTTTGTCGCCACCGAAGACGGCATCCTCTACAACATGCGTCTGGCCCGCCCGGAACTGGACATCCGCCAGGCGCCTATCTACGCCGGCTGCCAGTGCAACTCCTGTCCGTACATGAAGATGAACACCATCGAAGCGGTCAAGCGTGCGCAGCAGGGCCAGGGCACCCGCATCGACTACCTGAGCCAGGCCGAGATGGACGCCGCCAGACTGCCGATCGAACGCATGCTCGACTTCAGCCAGCGCTACTACGCCTGAGTCGACGGTACTGCACAACACTCCGGGCCGGCCTCATGCCGGCCTTTTTCATTCTGCAGCGGCACGCCAAAACAAGCAGACAGAGAAATTTTGCGCCACCGGCATACGCGGATACAATCGGGAGGTCTGGACGGAAGGTTGCCATGAAATTTCTTGTTAGCAATGATGATGGTTATTTCTCGCCGGGGATCGCGGCCCTGGCCAGCACCCTGGCCAAGTACGGCGAGGTGGTGGTGGTGGCGCCGGAGCGCGACCGCAGCGGCGCCAGCAACTCGCTGACGCTGGACCGGCCACTGAGCGTGAAGCGGGCGGCTTCCGGTTACAACTATGTCAACGGCACACCTACCGACTGCGTGCACGTTGCCGTCACCGGCTTCCTGGATTTCAAGCCAGACATGGTGTTCTCCGGCATCAACCACGGTCCGAACATGGGCGACGACACGCTGTACTCTGGCACCGTCGCCGCCGCCACCGAAGCTTTCCTGCTCGGCATTCCGGCGGTCGCCGTTTCGCTTGCCGGCAAGCAGCACCATTTCGCCAGCGCCTGTCATGCCGTCGACCTGCTGATGGCCAACATTCTCAAGACACCGTTTACCCACCCGGTATTGCTGAACGTCAATGTCCCCGACGTACCGGTGGCACAGCTGCAAGAGATCGAGGTCACCCGCCTCGGCCGCCGTCATCATGCCGAGCCGGTGATTGCCGGCAAGAATCCGCGGGGCGACACCGTGTACTGGGTCGGCCCGGTCGGCCCGGAGCAGGACGCCGGCGCCGGCACCGATTTCCACGCCATTCGCCATAACCGGATTTCGGTCACGCCGCTGATGATAGACCTGACCGCCAGCGAACAAATGGGATTCATCCGCACATGGCTCAACCAGTAAGCCTTGCCCAGGGCAGCTACGGCATGATTTCCGAGCGCACGCGCCTGCGCATGATCGAGCGCCTGCGCCAGCAGGGCATACGCGACGAGCGGGTGCTGGCGGCGATGTACGAGGTGCCGCGCCACCTGTTCATCGACCAGGCACTGGCAACCCGCGCCTACGATGACGTGTCGCTGCCGATCGGACAGGGACAGACCATCTCCCAGCCGCTGACGGTGGCACGCATGACCGAAAAGTTGCTGGAAGGACGCAGCAGCCCCGGCAAGATCCTGGAGATCGGCACCGGCTGCGGCTACCAGACCGCCGTGCTGCTGAAAACCGGCGCCCAGGTCTACTCCGTAGAGCGCCTGTCCGGCATCCTCGACAAGGCACGGCTGAACCTTCGCAATGCCAAGCTGGTCCATGCCAGACTGGTTCATGGCGACGGCCATCAGGGGCTGCCCGACGTGGCACCGTTTGACGGCATCATCATGACCGCCGCCGCCCGCCAGGTGCCGCCGGCGCTGCTGCCACAACTGGCCACCGGCGGCCGGCTGGTCCTGCCGATCGGTGATCAGGAGCAGTTTCTGTGGCTGTACGAAAAGACCGCCACCGCAATTCAGGAAACCCGGCTGGAAGCCGTCCGCTTTGTGCCGCTGCTACCCGGCAAACAATGATGCAGGGCACAAACGCAACAACACACACCAGCCAGATTGTCAGACAATTTACAGCCAGCTCAGAACTGGCTTATAACACCTTTAAGACAATGTACAAGCATGTATTTAAACTGATCCGACCGCTGCCTTGCGTCCTGCCGCTGCTCTTGGCCGCCTGCGCCACCAGCAGCCCGACTCCGGCACCGATTGTGGCCGGCCAAGCCAGCGTTCTCGGCAGCACCGCCACCGGCAGCAAGGCCGCAAGCAGCAACCCGGTAGCGGGTGGCACGCAGAGCAGCCCGATCCGGCTGGGCTCACTGCCGAAGGCGAACACACCGACGGCCGGCAGCACGCACCAGGTACAGGCCGGCGAAACGCTGTACCGCATTGCGGTTAATAATGGTCTGCGCTATCAGGATCTGGCGGAATGGAATAATCTGGATGGCTACAACATCAAGGTTGGCCAGACACTGCGCCTGACCCCACCCGGCACCCCCAGCCTGGTGACGGTGGCCAAGCCGCCAGCCGAAGTGGCAACAGCAAGCAATACGGTCGGCAGCGTCGCCAAGAACGGTAACGAGACGCTGAAACAATACCCGAAGGCATTGAAGCTGCCGTACTCGGAGAATGCGAACAAGCAGCTGCCTCAATTGGCAGAAGGCAGCAGCAAGCCGCCCGTACCGCAGGAGAAGCTGCCACAAGAGAAACAGCCACCGAAGGTCGCCGGCACGACGGCTCCGGCCACGACCGGCGTGGTGATTGACAACAGCCGCCCGGAAAGCTCGGCCGCGACAGGCAACCAGTGGCAGTGGCCGACGCAGGGCAAGGTGGTACGGGGCTTCTCGGACCAGAACAAGGGCATCAACATTAGCGGCAAACTGGGCCAGCCGGTAATGGCGGCCAATGACGGCAAGGTGGTCTACAGTGGCAGCGGTCTGCGTGGTTATGGCAAGCTGATCATCATCCGCCACGACAAGACTTATTTGTCAGCCTACGCACACAACAGTGCATTAGTGGTCAAAGAAGGACAAGCGGTCAAGAAGGGCCAGAAAATTGCCGAAATGGGCGATACCGACGCAGATCAGGTAAAACTCCATTTCGAGATCCGGGAGATGGGCAAGCCGGTCGATCCGAGCAAGTTTCTGGAAGCTAAACCCTAGCAGGGACTCCCCTGCATCGGGGTAACTGCAAGCGGGGGAAAGCATCATGAGCGATGATCTGGAACTACTTGAAGAAGTGCTGGATGAAGAGGTAGAGCAGGAGGCAGAAGCCAAGGAAACCGCTGAGGCCGAGGAAAGCAGTGTCAGCCCGACGGTCAGCGAGGTCACCGACGTCACCCAGATCTACCTCAACGATATCGGCAACAATGCCCTGCTGACGCCTGTGGAAGAAGTGGCGCTGGCACGCCGCGTGGTGCAAGGCGACTTCGCCGCCCGGCAGAAGATGATCGAGCACAACCTGCGGCTGGTGGTCAATATTGCCAAGCACTACATCAATCGCGGGCTGGCGCTGCTCGACCTGATCGAGGAAGGCAACATCGGCCTGATGCACGCGCTGGAGAAGTTCGATCCTGAGCGCGGCTTCCGCTTCTCCACCTATGCCACCTGGTGGATCCGGCAGAGCGTGGAACGCGCAATCATGAACCAGTCGCGCACCATCCGCCTGCCGGTACACGTCATCAAGGAACTCAACATCTACCTGCGTGCCTCTCGCCATCTGGAAAGCCAGATCGGCCGCGAGCCGACCCTGGACGAGATCGCCCATCTGGTCGACAAGCCGGTGGAAGAAGTGCGCAAGGTGATGAGCCTCAACGAACGCATGGCCTCACTGGATGCACCGCTGGATATCGATCCGATGCTGTCGATCGGCGAGTCGATTCCCGACGAGCAGCACGAGGAGCCGGACACCCAGCTGCACAATGTGCAGATCGAACATTTCGTGCACGAATGGCTGTCGCAGCTGACCGAAAAGCAGCGCATGGTGATCGAGCGCCGCTACGGTCTCAACAACCACGAGATCTGCACGCTGGAAGAACTGGCCGCCACGCTGAGCCTGACCCGGGAACGGGTGCGCCAGATCCAGATCGAGGCACTGGAGCACCTGCGCCGCATCCTGCGCCGCAAGGGCATCTCCAAGGACTTCCTGCTCTGAAGCTCGCCAACCAACGAAACGCACAGCGCTAACGCCCTGTGCGTTTTTTTGCGGCCAACCTTGGCGGACGGAAGCGGCGCACCTGCCACCACCAGCCGCGCCAGCGCGGATCGGAGTCGGTGGCGCCCTCGGCGTAACGCCATTGCTGCCAGTCAGCGAGCAGGCGCGTCAGCTGTTGTTGCTGCACAGCCGCCAGCACCGTGGCCTTGTCGCGCAGCTGCGCCGGCGTGTCGCTGGCCTGCGCCGCGACACCGGCCTCCTGCAGGCGCGACACCAGCAGCTGCCAGCCGCGCACCGGATAGCTGCGCACCGGAGGCCGGCGCCACAACAGCCATAACAGCAACGGCAACACCAGCAACACGCCGCCGAGCAGCAGGATTGTCATCACGCTGCCCACGCCCACCCGGCCCAGCCCCAGGCGCTGGAACAGGCTCTGCTGCCGCCGGGCATCGTAGTCCACCACCCACTGCTGCCAGACAAAACCCGCGCGCTGCCATTGCGCATGAACCGTGTGCCACCACTGTGGCGGACGGCGTCCCAGCACCGGCAACACCGCCTGCGCCTCCGGCACCAGTTCGCCGACTTCGCTAACGATGCGCGACGGCGCCACCAGCGCCGTCGGGTCCACCCGCTGCCAGCGTCCCTGCAGCCAGACCTCGGTCCAGGCGTGGGCATCGGAGGAGCGCACCAGCCAGAACTGCCCGCCCGCGTTGAATTCGCCGCCCTGAAACCCGACCACGATTCGTGCCGGCAGGCCGGCGGCACGGGCCAGGGTGGCGAAGGCCGAGGCGAAGTGCTCGCAGAAACCCTGGCGGCTGGAGAACAGGAAGTCGTCGACCACATCGCCCTGCAGCAGCGGTGGCGACAGCGTGTAGCGCAGTCCCTGCTGCTGCAGCCAGGCGCTCAGTGCCGCCAGACGCCCGGTCTCGTCCCGGAACTGGCGCGCGAAGAATTCCCCCTGCTGCCGGGTGCGAAGGTTGGCCGCAGGCAGTTGCAGATAGTGAGCACGCTGCTCGGCACTCAGCGTCGCCGGATAAGCGGCCTGTGCCACACTGCGCATGTCGTAGCGCAGGCGCGCCTCGTTGCGGGCATCGATGCGTCGCACCAGCTGGGCGGTGCCCTGCTGCACGCCCTCGCCGGCCCACACCGCGTGCTCCAGCACCGGCAGCGCCCCCTTGAACGGCGTGGCGGTGATCGAGTACGACAGCTCGCCGGCCGCGCCCGATGCCAAGGCGGCGGCGCTGTCCGGCACACTGCCCGCCGTCCAGCGCGCACCGTCGAAACGGTCGAACACCATCACCCGCCAGTACAGTTGCTCGCGCGCCGGCTGGCGACCGCGAAACTGGGCGGTAAACGCCGGCTCCTGCGACGGGATCATCTGCCCGATGCTGCCCGGCGCCATGCTGTCGCTGAGACCGCTGGTGGCACGCTGGTCCGTTGTCGGCATGCTCCACAGCGGGCCGGGCAGCCGCGGCATGGCAACGAACAGCAGCAGCATCAGCGGCATCGCATACAGCAGCGCCTGCGCGGCGGCACGCGGGCTGGCGGCACTGTCGCCCCCGGCGAGCAACACCATCGCCCAGGTCAGCACGAACAGCGACAGCAGCAGCCACAGGGCCGACGGCAGGCTCTGGTCAAACAGCAGCGGCGTCGCGGCCAGGAAAAAGCCCAGCCCCAGCAATACGCGCCAGTCGCGTAGCGTCACCGTCTCGAAGGCCTTGAATCCGGTCAGCAACAGCAGCAGCGCCACGCCGCCTTCGCGGCCAACCAGGGTGCGCAGGCTGAGCCACAACAGCAGCACCGGCACGATCATCGCCAGCAGCAGCCACACGCGATGCGGCAGTTGCCGGCCCTGCCACGCCAGCCACGCGCGACCGCCCAGCTGCAGCGCAAACAGCAGCGGCACCCACGGCGGCAATTGCAGGAACAGCGGCAGCACGGTCAGCGCCAGCGCCGCCAGCACGGCAAAGTGGGCCAGGCGCGGTTCACTGCGCATCGCGCACTCCAAAGCCGGCCAGTGCGCGCAAGCCCGGACGCACCTCGCCCGCCGTCAGCCGCAACTCCTGCTGCGGCAGCCGCAGCACGACATCCTCGCCGCGCCGCGCGGCCGCCAGCAACTGCCAGCACAGCCGCGACAGGCGGGCCTCGGCCGTCATCTGCGCCGGATAGGCGGACCACTCCAGCAGGCAGGTCGAGCGCGCCGCCTGCGGCTCCTCGAAACGCCGCGCCAGCAGCACGCCGCGGCGGGCGTAGGCTTTCCAGGCGATGCGCCGGGCACCCAGCTCCGGCTGCCAGGCCACCAGGTGGGAAAACAACTCGCCCGGCACCGGCTGCGGTTCGCGCGACTGGCCGCCGTCGGGCAGGCTGGCCGCCGCCCGCTCGTCGGCGCAGGGCTGCGGATAAACGCACACCTGCGCCTGCAGCCGCAGATAGGCAAAGGCCCGCACCAGCCCCAATGGCGATTCGGAATAGACCCGGAGCGGCGGTATCGTCATCTGGCCGCGTTGCAGCGTCAGTCGCGGCAACAGCACCTCGCCGGGACGGTCCAGCAGCACGCCGCCGGCCTCGTCATGCCAGCCGAGGCGCAACAAGCGCGACTCGCCCTCCGGCCACTGCAATTGCAGCGGAAACAGCGCGTGACTGCCGGCCACCACATCGTCGGCCGCTCCGCAACGGATCGCGAGGCCGGCCAGCTGGCGATAGGCCAGCACCACCGCGATCAGCACCAGTGACACGATCCAGAACGACAACACATAGGCGAGACTGACCGCATAGTTGAGCGCGCCGATCCACACCGCCCACGCCACCAGCAGCAGGCCCCAGCCAAACGAAGTCGGCAGCAGGTAGATGCGCGACTGCCCCAGCACCAGCTGCGGCTGACGCGGCAACCGGCGCAGCAGCCAGGACGACGCCGCCTTACGCCAGCGGGACATGGTCCAGCAACCGCTGTGCGGCATCGATACTGCTCATGCCCGGCAGCCGCGACTGCAGGCGATGCGCGCACACCACGACGAACACCGCCTTCACGTCCTCGGGCAGCACGTGGTCGCGCCCGTCCAGCATCGCCCAGGCGCGGGCGGCGGCCAGTATGGCCAGCCCGGCACGGGGACTGAGGCCGTGCACGAACAATTCGCGCTTGCGGCTGGCCAGCAGCAAGGCCAGCACGTAGTCGGCCAGCGCACTGCTGGCGGAGACCTTCGCCGCCTTCTGCTGCAGCGCCAGCAGCTCGCCGGCCTGCAGCGCTGCCGGCAATGCCGACAAGGCCTGCCGCCGGTCACCGGCCAGCAGCAGCGCACGCTCCGACTCCGGCGACGGATAGCCCAGCGAGATGCGCATCAGGAAGCGGTCCAGCTGCGACTCCGGCAGCGGGAAGGTACCCAGCTGCCCATCCGGATTCTGGGTGGCGATCACGAAAAACGGTTTGGGCAGCGCGTGCGTCTGGCCGTCGATCGACACCTGCCGCTCCTCCATCGCTTCCAGCAACGCCGACTGCACCTTGGGCGAGGCACGGTTGATCTCGTCGGCCAGCAAAAGCTGCGAAAACACCGGCCCCGGCTGGAATTCGAAGCGCCCTTCGTCGGGACGGAACAGGCTGACCCCCAGCATGTCGGCCGGCAGCAGGTCGCTGGTGAACTGCACCCGCCGATAGTCCAGCCCCAGCACGCCGGCCAGACCATGCGCCAGCGTGGTCTTGCCGACCCCCGGCACATCCTCGATCAGCAAGTGGCCACCGGCCAGCATGCAGGTCAGCGCCAGGCGGATTTGCAGCGGTTTACCCAGAATCAGCGCGTTCAGTTGACGATACGCAAAGGAGATGGATTGCATTTGAAGTCCGTTGGCCGCACACTTTATAAAGATTTCATATATCCCTTTTGCCACCACAACGCAACAAGGAAACGCGCGTGCTCACCTGGCTCAAATCGCACCTGACCGGCGGTGGTCTCACCGCCTTTATCAGCCACTCCGACTGCTTGCAGCACAATATGGGGAGCGGCCATCCGGAATGCCCGGAGCGCTTGGTCGCCATCAAGGACCAGCTGATGGCGGCGCAGCTGTTTGACAGCCTGCAGGAAGTGGAGGCGCCACTGGTGAGCGAACAGCAACTGGCCCGCGTGCACCCGCCCCATTACGTTGAATACATCGAGGCGTGCTCGCCGTCGGTGGGCACCTTCCGCGTCGACCCGGATACCGCGATGTGCCCCGGCACCCTGCAGGCGGCCAGGCGCGCCGCCGGTGCGGTGGTGAAGGCGGTCGACATGGTGTGTAACAAGGAGGCGCCGAATGCGTTCTGCTCGATCCGGCCGCCGGGACACCACGCCGAAAGCGCCCGCTCGATGGGCTTCTGCTTTTTCAACAATATCGCGGTCGGCATTGCCCATGCGCTGTCCAGCTACAAGTTGCAGCGCATTGCCGTCGTCGATTTCGATGTCCACCACGGCAACGGCACCGAGGAGATCTTCCGCGATGACCCTCGGGTGATGATGGTGTCGATTTTCCAGCATCCGTTCTTTCCCTACAGCGGCGACCAGCCGCTGGGGGCAAACATGCACCATGTACCGCTGAAAGCCGGTAGCGGCAGCCGCGAATTCCGCGAGGCGGTCGAGTACCTGTGGCTGCCGCAACTGGAAGAATTCAAGCCGGAGATGATCTTCATCTCGGCCGGATTCGACGCCCACCGCGAAGACGACATGGCTTCGCTGGCGCTGACCGAGGCCGACTACGAGTGGGTGACGCGCAAGCTGCTGCAGCTGGCGGCCACCCATTGCGAGGGACGCATCGTGTCGGTACTGGAGGGCGGCTACGACCTGTCGGCACTGGGCCGCAGTGCCGCGGCACACATCAAGGTGTTGTCCGACGGCTAATCACGCCGTATGGCCGTAAAAAAACCTGCACCACGGTGCAGGTTTTTTGTTGGAACTGGCGGGTGCCCAGCTTACGGCTTTTTCGCCGGAGCCGGTGCCGGGACCACGGTTGGCTTGGCGGTAGCAGCAGGTTTGGCTGCTGGCGCCTTGGCTGCCGGTGTCTTGGCCGCCGCCTTGGCTGCGCCGCCACCGACCTGCAGATCCGCCTTCAGCTTTTCCAGGGTCTTGGCACCGATGCCCGGGACGTTTTCCAGATCGGCGTAGCTCTTGAACGGGCCATTCTTGGTGCGATAGTCGATGATCGCCTTGGCCTTGACCGGACCGATGCCGTTTAGCGACTCCAGCTCCTGCTGGCTGGCGGTGTTGGCATTGACGGCAGCGAGCGCCGCCACGGAGAACAGCAGGGACAGCAATGCAGCGAAGAACAGTTTCATCATTTGGCTCCCATGGTTTTTAATGACCGCGCAACAAATATCCCAAATAAATAAACGTCAGTGCAAGACAAATTGCATGACCGCCTTGGTTCCGATGTACGCCAGCAACAACAGCGCAAAACCGCCCAGCGTCCAGCGTATCGCCATCCGGCCACGCCAGCCGCGGTACTTGCGGCCAACCAGCAAGGCGCCGAACACCAGCCAGGAGGTCACCGCAAACACGGTCTTGTGGCTGAATACCGCCGGCTTGCCGAACACCTCCTCGGAAAAGAGCACGCCGCTGGCCAGACTGGCGGTCAAGAGCAGGAAACCGGTACCCAGCGTCTGGAACATCAGGTTTTCCATCACCATCAACGGCGGCAGCTTGCCGGACAGACGGCCCGGCTTGCGCTCGTGCAACGCCCGCTCCTGCATCAGCATCAGGATCGCGATCAGCGCCCCGATGGCAAACAGGCTGTAGGCCAGCAGCGACACCACCATATGCAGCAGAAAAGCGACATCGTTCACGGCGTAGGTATTGCGCGGCAGCGGCAGGATTTCCGCCAGCAACACCGCGACGAACGCAACCGGCACCAAGAAGGTCTGCAGTCCTTCCATGCGCGAAAAATAGCTGCCGGTCCAGAAGATCAGCAACATCATCCACGACAGCAGCGACAGCGCGGTGCCCAGCCCCAGGCTCACCGTGCCGCTATGGAAAACCGGCAGCGTCAGCACGATGGCGTGCAGCAGCAGCAGCGCCCCCAGCAGGGAGTGCTCGATAGCGCTCCGGCGTGGCCACAACACGTGTCCGCGCCAGTGGCCAAGATAGTGAACCGCCAGGCCTAGGTAACCAAAAGTCAACAAAGTGACCAAGATGAAAAGTAATCCGCTCATGGAGGTGTGGCAGGTCTGCGAACCGGGGGCGGCTCGTGGTAAAATAAACGATTAAAGAGTCTACACCAAAGCAGCCCTTGCTTGGCAGACAGAAGGACACCGCATGCTCGACAACCTTACTTCCAGACTTAGCAGTGCGCTGAAAACCATTCGTGGCCAGGCGCGCATCAGCGAAACCAATATCCAGGACGCCCTGCGCGAAGTGCGGCTGGCCTTGCTGGAGGCCGACGTCGCGCTCCCGGTCGTCAAGACTTTCATCGCCCAGGTCAAGGAACGCGCGCTGGGCCAGGAAGTGATGGGCAGCCTGACCCCGGGCCAGGCGCTGATCGGCATCGTCAACGACGAGCTGGTGCGGCTGATGGGGGACAAGAACGACGCGCTGAACCTGGCCGCCGTGCCGCCGGCGATCGTGCTGATGGCCGGTCTGCAGGGCGCCGGTAAGACCACCACCGTCGGCAAGCTGTCCAAGCTGCTGAAGGAAACCCAGAAAAAGAAGATTCTGGTGGTTTCCGCCGACGTGTACCGCCCGGCCGCGATCGAACAGCTGAAGACGCTGGCCGAACAGGTCGGCGTCGAGTTCTTCCCGTCGTCTCCGGACCAGAAGCCGCTGGACATCGCCGCCGCCGCGCTGGATCACGCCAAGCGCCACCTGTTCGACGTGCTGATGGTCGACACCGCCGGCCGCCTCGCCATCGACGACGCGATGATGGCCGAGATCAAGGCGCTGCACGGTTTCCTCAACCCGATCGAGACCCTGTTCGTGGTCGACGCGATGCAGGGCCAGGATGCGGTCAACACCGCCAAGGCCTTCAACGAGACCCTGCCGCTGACCGGCGTGATCCTGACCAAGATGGACGGCGACTCGCGCGGCGGTGCCGCGCTGTCGGTTCGCCACATCACCGGCAAGCCGATCAAGTTCATCGGTGTCGGTGAAAAACTGACCGGCCTCGAACCGTTCCACCCCGACCGTCTCGCCAGCCGCATTCTGGGCATGGGTGACGTGCTGTCGCTGATCGAGGATGTGCAGAAGGGCATCGACGAAAAAGAAGCGCAGGCGATGGCCAAGAAGCTGAAGTCCGGCAAGGGCTTCGACCTCGAGGACTTCAAGGCGCAGATGCAGCAGATGAAGAAGATGGGTGGCATGACCAGCCTGCTGGAAAAGATGCCGGGCGAGATCGGCCAGCTGGCCAAGGGCGTGCAGGGCGCCGAGGCCGAGAAATCCATGCGCCGCATCGAGGGCATCATCAACTCGATGACCATGGAAGAGCGCCGCAAGCCGGAATTGCTGAAAGCCAGCCGCAAGCGCCGCATCGCCACCGGCTCCGGCGTCAGCGTGCAGGAGGTCAACCGCCTGCTGAAGCAGTTCGAGCAGACCCAGAAGATGATGAAGCAGTTCTCGTCCAAGGGCGGCATGATGAAACTGATGAAGGGCATGAAAGGCATGATGCCTGGCATGTAAGTGAACGGGCGCCGGCGACGGCCGGCCCCGTTTTTCACCTTGCACACCGATAGAGTACCGCCTATGCATTACGACGTTGTCGTGCTGACCGATCACAAACTGCTGTCGCTGGATGCCGCCGACTGGTACAGCCAGCAGGTGCACACCGAGGACAACCTGGTGCTGGCTGCACTGGAACGGCAAGGCCTCAAGGTTGGCCGCAAGGACTGGGCCGATCCGGACTACGACTGGACGCAATGCCGCGCCGCCGTGTTCCGCAGCACCTGGGACTACTTCCACCGCTTCGCCGAATTCGCGCCGTGGCTGACCCAGGTCAGCCGCAGCACCCGCCTGTTCAACGAGGCGGGCCTGATCCACTGGAACATCGACAAGCACTACCTCGGCGCACTGGCCGAAAGCGACGTCAACATCGTGCCGACCCTGTTCATCGAACGCGGCGATCCGCGCTCACTGGCACACATCGTCGCCGAGAGCGGCTGGGAAGAGCTCATCCTGAAACCCACCGTCTCCGGCGCCGCCCGCCACACCTATCGCTTCCACGCGCTCGACAGCGAACGGCACGAGTGCACCTTCGGCGAGCTGGTGGAACAGGAGGCGCTGATGCTGCAACCGTTCCAGCGCAACATCCTGGAACAGGGCGAGCTGTCGCTGATGGTGATCGACGGCCAGTACACCCACGCCATCCGCAAGACCGCCAAGGCCGGCGACTTCCGCGTGCAGGACGACCACGGCGGCACCGTGCACCGCTTCGAGCCGTCGGCCGACGAGATCCTGTTCGCCGAGGCCGCGGTGGCGGCGGTACCGTTCGACGTGCTGTACGCCCGCGTCGACCTGATCCGCGACAACGACGGCCAACTGGCGATCATGGAGCTGGAAATGATCGAGCCGGAGCTGTTTTTCCGCTTTTGCCCGGACGCCGCCGACAAGCTGGCCGCCGGCATCGCGCGCCGTCTGGCCGCCTGATTGCGGCCAACCTTGGTACCCATTTCTTTTTGAAGCAACCGGCCAGCCCTGCTGGCCAGCAACCTGGAAGCACTGAGTGATGAATCTGACAACGCTGACCGCCCTCTCCCCGCTCGACGGCCGCTACTCCGGCCAGGCCGAGCCACTGCGCGCCATTTTCTCCGAATTCGGCCTGATGAAGGCGCGCATCAAGGTCGAACTGGAATGGCTGAAAATGCTGGCAGCCGAACCGGGCATCGAGGAGGTAAAGCCGTTCTCCGCCGCCACCATCCGTGAAATCGACGACGTCATCGACAACTTCTCGATCCAGCACGGCGAAGAAGTGAAGGCGATCGAGGCCCGCACCAACCACGACGTGAAGGCGATCGAGTACTGGCTGAAGGAGCGCCTGTCCGGCAACCCGGAAGTGATGGCCGCCAGCGAATTCATCCACTTCGCCTGCACCTCGGAAGACATCAACAACCTGTCGCACGCGCTGATGCTGAAGACGGCCCGCAACACCGTGATGCTGCCGGCCGTGGACGAAGTGATCGCCAAGCTGTCGCAGCTGGCACACGAGCAGGCTGCCGTGCCGATGATGAGCCGCACCCACGGCCAGCCGGCCACCCCGTCCACCATGGGCAAGGAACTGGCCAACGTGGTGTACCGCCTGAAGCGCCAGCGCGAGCAGCTGGTGAAGCAGGAACTGCTGGGCAAGATCAACGGCGCGGTCGGCAACTACAACGCCCACATCGTCGCCTATCCGGACGTGGACTGGGAAAGCCTGGCCGGCCGCTTCGTGACCGGCCTGGGTCTGACCTTCAACCCGTACACCATCCAGATCGAGCCGCACGACTACATGGCCGAGCTGTACCAGCAGCTGTCGCGCATCAACACCATCCTGATCGACCTGGATCGCGACATCTGGGGCTACATCTCGCTGGGCTACTTCAAGCAGAAGGTGAAGAAGGACGAAGTCGGCAGTTCGACCATGCCGCACAAGGTCAACCCGATCGACTTCGAAAACTCGGAAGGCAACTTCGGCCTCGCCAATGCCGTGCTGGGCCACCTGGCGGAGAAGCTGCCGCTGTCGCGCTGGCAGCGTGACCTGACCGACTCCACCGTGCTGCGCAATATGGGTGTCGGCTTCGGCTACACCCTGCTCGGCTTCAAGGCGCTGATGAAGGGCCTCAACAAGCTGGAAATCAACCCGGCGATGCTGGCTTCCGACCTGGACGCCACCTGGGAACTGCTGGCCGAGCCGATCCAGACCGTGATGCGCCGCTACGGCGTGCCGAACCCGTACGAGCAGCTGAAAGAGCTGACCCGCGGCAAGGACGGCATCACCCGCGACACCCTGTCCGCCTTCATCAAGGGCCTGGAAATTCCGGAAGCGGAAAAAGTCCGCCTGCTGGAGCTGACCCCGGCCGGTTACGTCGGCAAGGCGGAAGAGCTGGCCCGCCGCATCTGAGTTGCGGCCAACCTTGCAGGCACCAAGCCACCCGTCGGGTGGCTTTTTTCATGGCCGCACCATTGTGGCCAGCGGCCTGCACAAAAAACGTGCACGACAAAAAGCCGTCAATCTGATTGATTGACGGCTTTTAAAATCCTTGGTTGCGGGAGCAGGATTTGAACCTACGACCTTCGGGTTATGAGCCCGACGAGCTACCAGACTGCTCCATCCCGCGACTGAGAAAACAATATTACCTTGTCGGGATCCCGACGTCAAGCATTAAACGTTCCAGCTTACCCAGCCCCAGTACCAGGTCGCCAGAATGACCACACCGAACACGATACGGTACCAGGCAAAGACTTCGTAGGTATGGGTGGCGATGAAGCGCACCAGGGTACGCACCGCCAGCAAGGCACTGACAAAGGCGGCCACGAAGCCGACCGCGAACATCGGCGCATCGTTCAGCGACAGCACGTCGCGGTGCTTGTACAGGTCGTAAAAGGTGGCGGCAAACATGGTCGGCACCGCCAGGAAGAAGGAGAACTCGGCGGCGACCTTGCGATCCAGACCGAAGAACATGCCGCCGATGATGGTGGCGCCGGAGCGCGAGGTGCCCGGAATCATCGCCAGCACCTGGGCACAGCCGACCTTCAGCGCATCGCGCCAGCCGATGTCGTCCACCTGGTGTACCCGCGCGGTGTGGGTGCGGCGCTCGGCGTACAGGATCAGCAAGCCGCCAACGATCAGCGCCGTGGCGACGCTGACCGGGTTGAAGAAGTAGTACTTGATCTGCTTGATGAACAGCAGGCCCATCACCGCCGCCGGCAGGAACGCCACCAGCAGGTTCAGCACGAAGCGTTGCGCCTTGGGATCGGAACGCAAACCGGTAGCGACACTGACAAAGCGCTGCCGGTACTCAAACAGTACCGCCAGGATTGCCCCCAGCTGGATCGCCACTTCGAACACCTTGCCCTTGTTAAAGAAGCCGATCAGGTCGCCGACCACGATCAGGTGGCCGGTACTGGATACCGGCAGGAACTCGGTCAAGCCCTCTACCACCCCCAACAACAATGCTTTCGCCAAAAACAGCCAGTCCACCACGCCCCCGATCTTTCACTTCAATAATAAAAGGGCCGTCCACAGACGACCCTTGCATTGCCCGCATGCGACGCTTATTTGCCGCTCGCCACCTTGGCCACCAGCTCGTTGACCACCTGCAGCAGGCGTGCCGGTTCCGCCGGCTGCGCCATGTACTTGCCGCCGACCACGATCGCCGGCGTGCCCTGTACCGCGTAATCGCGCGTCATCTTGCTGGCGCGGGCCACCTGCGCATTCACGCCAAACGACTTGTAGGTCTGCATGAAGCTGGCGACATTGACGCCCTGGCTTGGCAGCCACTGGCGCAGCTTGTCCTCCTCCGCCAGATTGATGTTCTTCTTCAGCACCGCGTCAAACGCCGGCTGGTGCAGCTTTTCCAGTGTCTTGGTGGCATTGAGGGTGGCAAACAGGCGGGCCAGTCCTTCCATCGGCTTGTTCCATACGATCTGCTCGCGACGGAACTGCACGTTGGCCGGCAGCTTCTTGCGCCAGGCCTCCAGTGCCGGGTCGAGGTTGTAGCAGTGAATGCAGGCGTAAGAGAAGAACTCGATCACCTCCACCTTGCCCGCGGCAACGGTGGGCTGCGGCTTGGCCAGCACGGTGTAGTCACGGCCTTCGACCAGCGCGGCCTGCGCCAGCGACGACGACAGGAACAAAGCGGCTAATACCCATTTTTTCATCATGAAATCCACTCGATTATTGTTTGGCAGACAACTTCACCACCACGACATCGATACCGTCCTGCCGCAGGCGCTGACGCAGGGCGTCGACATCGGCGGCACGCTCGAACGGTCCGATTCGCACCCGGTGAATCAGGCCTTTTTCCGGCACATTGCTGGACAGGATGTTGGCCTCCACCCCCATCAACGCCAGCTTGGCCTTCATATTGTCGGCATCGCTTTCGTTATTGAATGCACCAGCCTGCAGATAGAGCCTGACCGGTGCTGCTGTCGGACGCTCGGTCTTCGCATCAGTTCCCTGTGCCGGATCGACCGGCACCGCTTCCAGCTGCCCCGGCAGGATCTTGTAAAAATCAAAGCGCTGCTCGTCGTCCTGCGGTGCCACGGCGGCACTTTGCGATGCCGCCGCTTTCGGTGCCGTCACCACCGGTGCCGGCTCGGCGGTACTCAGTTTCGCCCCCGGCGCCAGCACCTCGGCGGCCGGTGCCGACGCAGGGGAGCGCGTGGCCTGCAAGCGCTCCAGATTGCTGTACGGCACGCTGGCCTTGTTCATGTAAAACGCCACGCCGATCGCCACGCCGACGCCGACGATCAGACCGACCAGCACGCCGGCCATCATGCCGCCACCGCCCTTGCTGTTGCTGGACGGTTTGCGGGAAGAACTACGCACCTGCTTCAAATCTCGATTACTCATGAAACTCACTAAATGGAGGGTATTGCCAACAACACGGGGATTCAACGACTGCCAAAGCTGGCCAACCCTCGCCTGAATTGTACTGCCTGCAACAGATGCGCCCGCGCGGGATAGGCGTGCCCGCCGATATCCGCCAGCGTGCGTGCGATGCGCAGCACCCGGAAGTAGGCACGCGCCGACAAGTCCAGCTTGTCCAGCATCTGGTTCAGTAATGCGCTTTCTGCCTCGGGCAACGGACAGACCTCGGCCAGCTCCGCCGAGTTCAACTCGGCATTGATCTTGCCCTGCCGTTGCAACTGCCGCTCGCGTGCCGTGGCCACCCGTTCCCGTACCATCTGGCTGCCCTCGCCGCTAGGCAAGGCCTGCAGTTCGTCCAGCGACAGGGCGCCGACTTCCACCATCAGGTCAAAGCGGTCCAGCAGCGGGCCCGATATTTTAGCGCGATATCGGCTGACCTGCTCGGGCGTACAGCGACAGGGTTTGCGCGGATGACCCAGATAGCCGCACGGGCAGGGATTCATCGCGGCCAGCAACTGGAAACGCGCGGGATAGCTTACCTGCCGCGCGGCTCTGGAGATATGGATCTCGCCGCTCTCCAGCGGTTCCCGCAGCACCTCCAATACTTTGCGATCGTATTCCGGTAGCTCGTCCAGAAACAGCACGCCGCGATGGGCAAGGCTGATCTCGCCGGGGCGCGGATCGGAGCCGCCCCCGACCAGCGCCACCGCGGAAGCGGTGTGGTGCGGCGAGCGGTAGGGGCGAGTCCGCCAGCGGGACAGGGCAAAGCCCTGGCTACCCAACGACTGCACCGCCGCGCTCTCCAGCGCCTCATCCAGCGTCATCGGCGGCAGGATGCCGGGCAGGCGTGCGGCCAACATCGACTTGCCGGTGCCCGGCGGTCCCTGCATCAGCAGGCTGTGGCCACCGGCGGCAGCCAACTCCAGCGCCAGCTTGGCCGCACCCTGGCCACGAACCTCCGACAGGTCGGGATAGCCTTGTTCCGCTGGCAGCGTCAGCGTTGCCGATACCTCCGGCAAACGGGCGATACCGGCCAGATGCGCGCACACCTCGGCCAGGGTATCGGCGGCAAAGATGCAGACCCCATGCACCAGCGCCGCCTCGTTGGCACTGGCACGCGGCAGGATGAAGGCGCGACCGCTGTCGCGCGCGGCACTGACCATCGCCAGCGCGCCACGCACCGGACGCAATTCGCCGCCCAGACCCAGCTCGCCCGCCAGTTCGTAGCCGGCCAGCTGCTCCGCCGGCAGTTGCCCGGCTGCGGCCAGCAAGGCGACCGCCAGCGGCAAATCGAAACGCCCGGACTCCTTCGGTAGATCCGCCGGCGCGAGATTGACGGTGATGCGCCGCGCCGGGAAATCAAAGCCGGATTGCAGCAGCGCGGCACGCACCCGCTCGCGGCTTTCCTTGACCTCGGTATCCGGCAGGCCGACCAGCGTGAACGACGGCAAGCCGTTTGACAGGTGCACCTCGACGCTGACTTGTGGCGCACACAAGCCGGACAGGGCACGACTGAAGCAAACGGCCAGCGTCATGGGCTTATTGGGCCTCGGTGTCTGCCGCGGGGGCATCCGCCGCAGGAGCGCCGGTTGCAGGCCCGGCAGCGGCTTCCAACGCCTGCAGACGCGCTTCCAGCTGCGTCAGCTGCTCGCGGGTGCGGGCCAGCACTTCCTGCTGCACGTCGAACTCCTCGCGCGTCACCAGATCCATGCGCGCGAAGGTGGCGCCCATCATCGCCTTGATGTTTTTCTCGATGTCCTTGGCCGGACTGGCGGCGATGGTCTCGCTGATCTTGTTGCTGATTTCATCGAACAGTTTCTGGCTAAGCATGGCAGTTCCTTGACTTTGTCATGATGGATCGAATCTGAGTTTAGCAAAAAGCGTACACCCCTGCAGGAACACGCGCGCACCACACTGAGGCATGCGATGGCCGGATTGCAGTGCAAGGCGCGAAAAATGATGCACCAAAAAGGAAAGCACAGACTATGCTGCTGATAAATAAGGAAAATACACTGCTGGCACAGTTCATGCATTGGCCGAATCGTCTTTTTACGCACAACCTCGCATCAAGGAGTCAAACATGAAACTGGTCAGCGCGATTATCAAGCCGTTCAAGCTTGACGAAGTCCGGGAGGCGCTTTCTGCCATCGGTGTTCAGGGCATTACCGTGACCGAAGTCAAAGGCTTCGGTCGTCAGAAGGGGCATACCGAGCTGTATCGTGGCGCGGAATATGTGGTCGACTTCCTACCCAAGGTCAAACTGGAAATCGCCATCGCCAACGAATTGCTGGATCAGGTGGTCGAGGCCATCGAGAACGCCGCCCGCACCGGCAAGATCGGTGACGGCAAGATTTTCGTGATGGATCTGGAGCAAGTCGTTCGTATCCGCACCGGCGAAACCGGCGCCGATGCCGTCTGAAGCTTGATGCAAGGGGAAATACAATGAAAAAACTGTCCATCGGCGCCTCGGCGCTACTGTCGGCACTGTTCGCGGCACCCAGCTTTGCCAACCTGCCACAACTGGTTGCCACCAGCACCATCAGCGGCGGCGACACCGCCTGGATGCTGACCTCCACCGCGCTGGTGCTGTTCATGACCATTCCCGGCCTGGCCCTGTTCTACGCCGGCATGGTGCGCAAGAAAAACGTGCTGTCCACGCTGATGCAAAGCTTTGCCATCTGCGCCATGATCACCGTGCTGTGGGCCGTGATCGGCTACAGCCTGGCCTTCATGCCGGGCAACCCGTACATCGGTGGCTTCGACCGCATCTTCCTCGACGGCATGCTGTACCTGAAGGACGAAGCCAAGCTGACGGTACACCCGCTGGCCGCCTCCATTCCGGAAGGCGTGTTCATGATGTTCCAGATGACGTTTGCCATCATCACCCCGGCGCTGATCGCCGGCGCCTTCGCCGAACGCATGAAGTTTTCGTCGATGATGGTGTTCATGGCGCTGTGGTCGCTGGTCGTGTACGTGCCGGTCGCACACTGGGTATGGGCACCGGGCGGCTGGATGTTTGACCATGGCGTGCTCGACTTCGCCGGCGGCACCGTGGTGCACATCAACGCCGGTATTGCCGGTCTGGTAGCGGCACTGGTCCTGGGCAAGCGGGTCGGTTACGGCCGCGAAGCGATGGCGCCGCACAACCTGGTGCTGACCATGGTCGGTGCCTCGATGCTATGGGTCGGCTGGTTCGGCTTCAACGCCGGCTCGGCGGTCGCGGCCGACGGTCGCGCCGCGATGGCGATGGTCGCCACCCAGGTTGCCACCGGCATGGCCGCGCTGGCGTGGATGGCGGCGGAATGGATCGCCAAGGGCAAGCCGTCGGTACTGGGCATCGTCTCCGGCGCCGTCGCCGGCCTGGTGGCCATCACCCCGGCAGCCGGTTTTGTCGACGCCAAAGGCGCACTGGCCATCGGCCTGATTTCCGGTCTGGTGTGCTACTGGAGCGCCACCTCGCTGAAGCACATGCTGAAGTATGACGACTCGCTGGATGCCTTCGGTGTGCACGGTGTCGGCGGCCTGATCGGCGCCATCCTCACCGGCGTGTTTGCGGTGAAGGAAATCGGCGGTGTGGAAGGCAGCGTGATGACCCAGACCGTGGGTGCACTGGCGACCGCCGTCTACTGCGCCATCGTCACCTTCGTGCTGCTGAAGATCATCGATGCGGTGATGGGGCTGCGTGTCAGCGAAGAAGAAGAACGCGAAGGCCTGGACGTGGCACTGCACGGCGAGCGTATCGAGTAAACAAATGCCTACGCGGCCAACGTTGGCCGCAATCGCAACCGCCCGCTTGCCGGGCGGTTTTTTCTTGCCACCCCCGATGTGGCGGGTAGACGCCGACAGAGCCGCGTCGGCAACCGCCCGACTCTGCGCCCAAGCGCACGGGCGGCCTGCGGCCAACCTTGCCGCTTGCGTGGCAAAAGAAAACCGCCCGATATCGGGCGGTTTTTTGTGCGCGCGTGCCGCGTGGCCTACTTGACGATACGCAGGTGCGAGCGCGACGGTTTGTCCTTGCCCCCGGCCGGCGTGTCTGTCGCGGCCGACTCCGGCCCGACCGGCTGCGGCCGCTCGCCGGTGACCGGCTCCAGCTCGAAGCCCATGCCCTCGCCGGTTTCGCGCGAGAAGATGGACAGCACATTGCCGATCGGCACCCAGATGTCGCGGCTGACCCCGCCAAAGCGCGCCGAGAACGACAGCCAGTCATTGTCGATCTGCAGGTTCTTGGTGGCGTTGTAGCCGATGTTGAGCACGATCTCGTTGTCCTTCACGAACTCCAGCGGTACCGTGACGCTGCCATCGACGTGCACCACCAGGTACGGTGTCTGCTCGTTGTCGGTGCACCACTGGTGTAGCGCGCGGATCAGGTAGGGCTTGGTACTGGTCGACACGGCCATTCCTTACTTGCGCATGGCTTTTTCAGCCGGCGTCAGCGAATCGATGAAGGACTGGCGCTGGAACAGGCGCTCGGCGTACTTCAGGATCGGCGCCGCACTCTTGCCCAGGTCGATGCCGTAGTGCTCCAGACGCCACATCAGCGGCGCAATCGCCACGTCGATCATCGAGAACTCTTCGCCGAGCATGAACTTCTGCTTGGCGAAAATCGGGGCGATGGTCACCAGGCCGTCGCGAATGCCGTCGCGGGCCTTGGTGGCTTCCTTACCGCTGGCACCGTTTTCCAGCGCCTTGACGTGCACGAACAGCTCCTGCTCGAAGCGGAACAGGAACAGGCGCGCGCGGGCACGCATCACCGGATCGGCCGGCATCAGCTGCGGGTGCGGGAAGCGCTCGTCGATGTACTCGTTGATGATGTTGGACTCATGCAGGATCAGGTCGCGTTCGACCAGCACCGGTACCTCGTTGTACGGGTTCATCACAGCCAGGTCTTCCGGCTTGTTGTGGATATCCACGTCGATGATCTCGAAGTCCATGCCTTTCTCGAACAACACGATGCGACAGCGCTGGCTGAAAGGGCAGGTAGTACCGGAATAGAGGGTCATCATGGCGGATCGGATTCCTTAAAGCGGGCAAATTGATGAAATAACAGGCAATTTTAGCACTTTTGGCTTGACAATTACCAGAAAAGTTTAACAAGCCATTGATTGCAAACAAAAAAGGCGATGCCGCAGCATCGCCTTTTTTCTGTCAGAACCCGCTTAGTGCACGTCTTTCCAGTATTCCTTCTTCAGGAAGTAGGCCAGCGGCAGCAGCAGCAGGGTCAGGAACAGCAGCACCATGTAACCGATTTGCTGGCGCTTGACCTGCATCGGCTCGGCCATGTACACCATGAAGTTGGTCAGGTCGGCCATGCGCTTGTCGAACTCGGCGGTATTGGCCTTGCCGTTTTCCAGCTTGGTCAGCGTACCGGCCTTGACCAGCTTCAGCTTGTGCTCTTCGTGGCCTTCCGCATTCTTCACGGTTTCCAGCACCTGCTCACCCTGCCAGTTCCACAGGATGTGCGGCATGCCCACCTTGTCGAACACCAGGTTGTTCCAGCCGGTCGGACGGGTCTCGTCGCGGTAGAAACCGCGCAGGTAGCCGTACAGGTAGTCGGCGCCACGCGAACGCGCGATCACCGACAGGTCCGGCGGTACCGCACCGAACCATACCTTGGCATCCTTCTTGTCCATCGCCACGTTCATCTGCTCGCCGATCTTGTCCGTCGCCAGCATCAGGTTGCCCTTGATCTGGTCTTCGGTCAGGCCGATTTCGGTCAGACGGTTGTAGCGCATGGCGCTGGCCGAGTGGCAGGACAGGCAGTTGTTGACGAAAATCTGCGCACCGCGCTGCAGGCTTTCGGTGTCCTGGACGTTGATCGGCGCCTTTTCCAGCGCCGGACCGGCCGCGGACGCGAATGCGCCGGCAGCAGGAACAACGAGGGCGACAGCGGCGATCAGTTGACGAATAGTCTTGTTCATAGTGCCCCCTCTATCAGATGAATTTCGCAAACAGGGTTGCGGCCACCAGCGTCACGATCACCAGTACTGCGAAGCGTACCTGACGGGCAGGCGTGCTCATGGTGACGCGAGTCGGAACCGGGGTCGAACCCACATCATTCTTGGTGTAGAACGGCATGGCCAGGAAGAATGCGAAGTACACCACAGAGAAGATCTGGGCAACGACGGTCCGCACGTTGGTCGACGGCAGCGCGCCCAGGATGCCAAGACCGATGAAGCTGATGATGAACAGCACCAGCATGGCCTTGAACTTGGAACCGCGATAGCGGATCGACTTCACCGGCGACTTGTCCAGCCACGGCAGGAAGGCGATCAGCACCACCGCTGCGCCCATCGCCAGCACGCCCCATACCTGGGTACCGGCAAACGACGGCACCGCACGCAGAATCGCGTAGAACGGGGTGAAGTACCATACCGGCGCGATATGTGCAGGGGTCTTCAGCGGGTCGGCCTGGTCGAAGTTAGGATGCTCCAGGAAGTAGCCCCCCATCTCCGGCGCGAAGAACACGATCGCGGAGAACACGATCAGGAACACCGCCACACCCAGCACGTCTTTCACGGTGTAGTAAGGATGGAAAGGAATGCCGTCCAGCGGAATGCCCTTGTCGTCCTTCAGCTTCTTGATCTCGACGCCGTCCGGGTTGTTGGAGCCGACTTCGTGCAGTGCGATCAGGTGGGCCACCACCAGCGCCAGCAGGATCAGCGGCACCGCGATCACGTGCAGCGCAAAGAAGCGGTTCAGCGTTGCGTCGCCGACCACGAAGTCACCACGGATGAAGACCGACAGGTCCGGACCGATTACCGGGATCGAGGCAAACAGGTTGACGATCACCTGCGCCCCCCAGAACGACATCTGGCCCCACGGCAGCAGGTAGCCCATGAACGCTTCCGCCATCA
Organism: Vogesella alkaliphila; assembly: GCF_014652475.1. Taxonomy (GTDB): domain Bacteria; phylum Pseudomonadota; class Gammaproteobacteria; order Burkholderiales; family Chromobacteriaceae; genus Vogesella; species Vogesella alkaliphila. The sequence continues at coordinate 352,074 of NZ_BMYW01000002.1, forward strand.
GGCACAGGAAGATCAGGGTACCGAACACCCACACCAGCTCGCGTGGCTGCTTGTAGGAACCGTAGATCAGGCCGCGGAACATGTGCAGGTAAACCACCACGAAGAACATGGAGGCGCCGGTGGAGTGCATGTAACGGATGACCCAGCCGCCGGCCACGTCGCGCATGATGTACTCGACCGAGGCGAACGCCACCGGGATACCGGCGCCGTTCAGCGTGCCGTCCGGCTTGTAGTTCATGGTCAGGAAAATGCCGGTCACGATCTGGATCACCAGCACCAGCATCGCCAGGCTGCCGAAGAAGTACCAGAAGTTGAAGTTTTTCGGCGCGTAGTATTCGGTAACGTGCTCTTTCAGCATCGACGACAGCGGGAAGCGGTCATCGATCCAGTTCAGCAGTTGTTGTCCTTTGCTCATGTGTTCTCCCCTCGCTTATTTGTCGTCGCCAATCAGCAGACGGGTATCGGACATGTACTTGTGCGGCGGGACTTCCATGTTCTTCGGCGCCGGCACACCGTTGTAGACACGGGCGGCCAAGTCGAACTTGGAGCCGTGGCAAGGACAGTAGAAACCACCGACCCACTTCGGACCCAGATCGGCAGGCGCGATGTCCGGGCGATGGGTTGGCGAACAGCCCAGGTGGGTACAAATACCGACCGCGACCAGGATCTCCGGCTTGATGGAGCGGGTCGCGTTCTTGCAATATTCCGGCTGTTCCGGCGATTCCGATTTCGGATCCAGCAGTTCGCCTTCGATGGTCGCCAGGTTCTTCAGCTGCTCCGGGGTGCGGGACAGCACCCATACCGGCTTGCCGCGCCATTCGACGTTGATCTTCTGACCCGGCTCCAGCTTGCTGATATCGACCTCGACCGGCGCACCAGCAGCCTTGGCACGCTCAGACGGCGCAAAGCTCATCAAAAACGGCACAGCCACCCCGGCTGCCGCCACACCACCAACCGCGCTGGTGGCCACCGTCAGAAAGCGACGGCGCCCCGTGTCAACGTGTTGTTCACTCATTACAGTCATCCTCAAACGTGGAAACCGAGCTCTAAACTTAAAACCTCGTAATTCTACCTGATTACCGGATGGAACTTGAAGCGCATAGACGACAAATCACCTGATTGACGTCATGGACATCGCATTAAACCGGGTTGTACAGATCGATAAACTGAACATTTAATGCATGTTGCGTAGCCAGCCATTCACCCAGTGCTTTTACACCATAACGCTCGGTCGCATGATGACCTGCAGCAAGAAATACGACACCGGTCTCTTCGGCCAGGTGCAGGTTCTGCTCGGACACTTCCCCGGAAATGAACACGTCCACCCCCAGCGCGATCGCCTGCTCGAAATAGCCTTGCGCGCCGCCGGTACACCACGCGATATGGCGGGCACGGCGCTGTGCGTTGCCCAGCAGCAGCGGCGTGCGCCCCAGGCGACTGGCCAGCTGCGCGGCAAAATCGGCCGCCGTGCCCTGCCCCCAATCGCCCTGCCACAGCAGGGGCTCCGTCGCGGTCGGCTGCGGATTGGCAATGCCCAGCTGCCGCGCCAGCTGCGCGTTATTGCCCAGCTCGGGGTGGGCGTCCAGCGGCAGATGGTAGGCCAGCAGGCTGATGCCGTGCTGCAACAGGCTGGCGATGCGCTGGCGCTTGATGCCGACGATCGGCGCCGCCTCGTTTTTCCAGAAATAGCCGTGATGCACCACGATGGCATCGGCTTGTGCCGCGATGGCGGCGTCGATCAGCGCCTGCGAGGCGGTAACGCCGGTCACGATCTTCCTGACCTCGCTGCGCCCCTCCACCTGCAAGCCGTTGGGGGCGTAATCCTTGAAGCGGGCCGGCTCCAGTTTGGCGTCGAGCACCGCCAGCAATTCCGTCAATTGCATGATCATCTCCTTGAATTGCCGCCATTGTGCCAGAGCAGCGCCGGAAAACAATGCGGCCAACCTTGGCGCAAGGTTGGCCGCAATAAAAAACCCCGCGCCGTAGCGCGGGGTTTTCAAGGCTTCGCGGAAGCGAGGCTGCTTACATCATGCCGCCCATGCCGCCCATACCACCCATGCCGCCCATGTCCGGCATCGCTGGCTTGTCTTCCGGCAGTTCGGCAACCATGCAGTCGGTAGTCAGCATCAGACCGGCGATGGACGCCGCGTTCTGCAGTGCGGTGCGGGTCACTTTGGCTGGATCCAGTACGCCCATTTCCAGCATGTCGCCGTATTCGCCGGACGCCGCGTTGTAACCGAAGTTACCCTTGCCTTCCAGTACCTTGTTCACTACCACGGATGGCTCGTCACCGGCGTTCTGCACGATCTGGCGAAGCGGCGCTTCGATCGCCTTCAGCACGATCTTCACACCGGCAGCCTGGTCGGCGTTGGAGGTAGCCAGGCTGGTCAGCGTGGAACGGGCACGCAGCAGAGCCACACCACCGCCAGGCACCACGCCTTCTTCAACGGCGGCACGGGTCGCGTGCAGCGCGTCTTCGACACGGGCCTTCTTCTCTTTCATTTCCACTTCGGTGGCAGCGCCAACCTTGATCACGGCAACGCCGCCGGCCAGCTTGGCCACGCGCTCTTGCAGTTTTTCGCGGTCGTAGTCGGAAGTCGCGGCTTCGATCTGCTGGCGAACCTCGGCCACGCGCGCCTGGATGGCGGCAACGTCACCGGCGCCGTCGATGATGGTGGAGTTTTCCTTGCCCACTTCAACGCGCTTGGCTTGGCCCAGCATTTCCAGGGTCACTTTTTCCAGGGTCAGGCCCACTTCTTCAGCGATCACGGTACCGCCGGTCAGGGTGGCGATGTCCTGCAGCATGGCCTTGCGGCGGTCGCCGAAGCCTGGCGCCTTCACGGCAACCACTTTCAGGATGCCGCGGATGGTGTTCACCACCAGGGTGGCCAGCGCTTCGCCTTCCACGTCTTCGGCGATGATCAACAGCGGACGGCCGGACTTGGCCACCTGCTCCAGTACCGGCAGCAGGTCGCGGATGTTGGAGATCTTCTTGTCGAACAGCAGGATGAACGGATTGTCCAGTGCGGCGATCTGTTTTTCCTGGTTGTTGATGAAGTACGGGGACAGGTAGCCGCGGTCGAACTGCATGCCTTCCACCACGTCCAGCTCGTTGTTCAGCGACTTGCCGTCTTCAACGGTGATCACGCCTTCCTTGCCCACTTTTTCCATCGCGGTCGCGATGATGTCGCCGATATCGCTATCGGAGTTGGCGGAGATGGAACCCACCTGGGCGATTTCCTTGGTGGTCGCGCAAGGCTTGGCGATCTTGGCGATCTCGCCAACCAGGGCTACCACGGCCTTGTCGATGCCGCGCTTCAGGTCCATCGGGTTCATGCCGGCGGTCACGAACTTCATGCCTTCGTGCACGATGGCCTGGGCCAGTACGGTGGCGGTAGTGGTGCCGTCACCGGCCACGTCGGAAGTCTTGGAGGCGACTTCCTTCACCATCTGCGCGCCCATGTTCTCGAACTTGTCCTTCAGTTCGATTTCCTTGGCAACGGAAACACCATCCTTGGTGATGGTCGGCGCGCCGAAAGAGCGATCCAGTACCACGTTGCGGCCTTTCGGGCCCAGGGTCACTTTTACGGCATCAGCCAGCACATTGACACCCACCACCATCTTGGCGCGGGCGGAATCACCAAAGCGTACGTCTTTTGCAGCCATGTTCTTCAATCTCCAGAATTCTGTTCAATAAACGGTAACGGGTCGGATTACTCGACGATGCCCATCACGTCTTCTTCGCGCATCACCAGCAGCTCGTCGCCGTCAACCTTGACGGTCTGGCCGGAGTACTTGCCGAAAATCACCTTGTCGCCGACTTTCAGCTCCAGTGCGCGACGCTCGCCGTTTTCCAGAATCTTGCCATTACCCACAGCAACGACTTGGCCCATGTCCGGCTTTTCAGCAGCGGCGCCAGGCAGAACGATGCCGGAAGCTGTCTTCTCTTCAGCCTCAAGGCGCTTGATAACAACACGATCGTGTAAAGGACGAATTGCCATTGATCTCTCCTAATAGCAGTGGCTGTTGAAAGATGGATACCTATCAAATCAGCAGATTGACCGAGCGACTGGCACTCGGCGCTTGCGAGTGCTAATGGTAGGGACGCAATGAGGGGATTTCAAGAGCAAGCACGATCGAATTTTTATAAATCCGACGCCCCCCCGTTTTCAGTAGCCGAGGGCTTTAGAGTTCGAGGCTAATTTACCTGATTTCTCAGCGAGTGATTTGGCGTAGGCTGCTGGCGTCAAACCACCCAGGGCTTTCTTGGGCCTTTCGTTGTTGTATTCCCTACGCCAGACTTCGATCACGACTTGCGCATGGCGCAGGCTGGTGAACCAGTGCTCGTTCAGGCCCCCATCCTGGAGCCCGTTAAACGATTCGATATACGCATTCTGATTGGGCTTGCCGGGCTCAATCAGGAAGAGCTGAACACCGCGGGCATGCGCCCAGGTGAGCATGGCGCGGCTGCAGAATTCCTTGCCGTTATCCGTTCTGATCGCTTTTGGCAAACCACGTGTCTGCGCCAGCTGGTCGAGGATGCGCGTCAGATGCAGGCCACTCATCGCCCGCTCCGGCACAATGGCTACCGCCTCGTGCGTTGCGTCATCGACGACGGTCAGACTCTTGATGACACGACCCTCTGCCGTCCGGTCGGACACGAAATCCATCGACCAGACCTGATTGGCAGCCAAGGGGCGGGCCAGCGGGTGACGATCTGCCACCGGTACCTTCTTGCGCTTCCTCCGGCGAATTTGCAGACCCGCCTCGGCATAGAGTCGATCCACCCGTTTGTGATTGACGCCATGCCAGCCTGCCGCAACTTCAGGTAAAACATGCCAGCGCCGTAGCGCCGGTGACGTTGCGCGAGCGCGATGATCTTCGCTTCCAAGGTGGCATTGCGGTCGGTGGCGGGCTGGTAACGGAATGAACTGGGGCTGATACCAGCCAAACGCAGCGATCGACGCTCACTGAGCCCTTTTCCACCAGGTGGTGCACCAGTTCCCGCCGTGACGGTGCGCTTACCACTTTTTTCGGGGGGCTTCCTTGGCAATTTCGTTCTCTAGCATCGTCTCGGCCAGGAGTTTCTTCAGTCGTGCGTTCTCGGTTTCCAGTTCCTTAAGGCGCTTGGCTTCCGACACACTCATCCCGCCAAACTTGCTGCGCCAGAGGTCGTAATTGGCTTCCGAGAAGGCGTGCTTGCGGCATAGTTCGGCAACCGGGATGCCGGCTTCTGCTTCGCGCAGGAAGCCGATGATCTGTTCTTCGGTGAATTGTTTCTTTATGTCCAATCTCTTTGTCATGGTGAATTGGACTCTTAAAGTCACGTGCTACTCAATACGGTGGGGACGTCGGGTGGAAAAAACAACTAGCGGGAGCGGACAATCAGCTTGGAGCGGGCATCACTCTCGACACGACGCAGCACCAACCAACGCGGAGCGCGAAACTGCACGATTCGGCGATACAGCCACACATACATCAGCACAAACAGGGCGCAGCACAGCTGCAACACCCATTCATATTGCCAGAATAAAGTTGCCGGCATTACAGAGAACAAGGCAACACTCCACAAGTACGGGGCCGTCAGGCTGTTACGGCGCAGCAGATGCTTGGCCTCGCGCTTACCTACCATCCACCGCACTAGTCGCTTGTAAACCATCTGGTGAAAATGCATACTATCGGGCAGACCAGCTGCTGCTTGACGTTTTTTACGGCGATAGATAGAAAAGAGCGTCTCAAATACCGGATAAATCATCAGCAGCATGGGAAACCACGGGGACACCACGCCAGGGTGGCGAACCACCAGCAACACCGATACCTCGGCCAGCAAGAAGCCAATCAGATAAGCTCCAGCATCACCCGCAAAGATCATCCCGCGCGGAAAATTCCACACCAAGAAACCCAAAATAGCCCCCATCATGGAGACGGAAATGGCCAGTAGCGCTGTGTCGCCCACGGCAAAAGACACATAGGCCAAGGCCGCAGCCATCGTCATGGCTACTCCCCCCATCAGCCCGTTGTAGCCATCAATAATATTCGTGGCATGGCACACCCCACCCACGGCGAATACCGTGACCAACAACGCCAGCCAAGGCAGTGCCGTCAAGGCTTCATCCAGCCAAGCAATGCCGAGTACCGGCAATACTGCCCCCAACAACCACACAGCCATGGCGGCGGACACAAAAGCAAACAACAAGCGGTATAGTGGGCGTACCCGCTTGGTCAAATCCTCGACTAAACCGGCCAAGAATACCGGCAGACCAGCCAGCAGCAAAGTAGCAATTTCTGACAAACCCTCACACCAAGCTACGGCCGCCGCCAACATCAAACCGGCCATGATGGGCACCCCCCCCACCCGGGGGGTGGGGGTGGTGTGAAATTTCTGTGGACCGGACAGATCGCCATCCATAGACAAGTGCTCATGTAGATGAGCACTGCGGATAATTGCAATCGCTGTAAGCATGGCAACCGTCAGCCCTCCAAAGAATAAGCTGATGAACATGTTAATTTCCTCAGAAATTATTAATATTTGTAACAATTGAAATTCAAGCCACAATTAAATACAATAACATATTAAGCTCAACTACCCCATAGGGCTGCAGCCAACCTGCAGAGTCAGCTAGAAAGCTACCGAACATCCGACTCTACATAAGTAGAGCTTTACTCACCAAGCACTCCACAAATCAAACAATAACTATGCCATCATTTTAACACATTTTTGAATCGCCCCTCCTTTCCTAGATACCTCGTGAGCCTCACACTTGGCCCTACAAGGAGGAGTCATGAGCAGGCAGCGTTTCCCCGAAGAGTTCAAGATCGAAGCCGTCAAACAGGTCACTGAACGCGGCTACCCCGTCGCCGAAGTCGCCAGCCATCTCGGCGTATCTGCCCACAGCCTGTATCAATGGCTGAAACGCTACGACCCCAAGCGTGCCAAGCCGGTCGAATCAGCGGACCAGCAAGCCGAAATTCACCGCCTCAAGGCAGAGCTGAAACGGGTCACCAAGGAGCGCGACATCCTAAAAAAGGCCGCCGCATACTTTGCCAAAGAGTCCGGGTAAGGTATGCCTTCATCCGGGCCTACGAGCAGCTGTTTCCAGTCCGACGCCTGTGTCGTGTCATGTTTGTGCATCCCAGTGGCTACTACGCCAGGAAAGCGTCCCCGCATTCGCCCCGCGCCCGCGAAGACCAGCGTTTGCTGGGGCAAATCAAACAGGCCTGGCTAGAAAGTGGCGGTGTCTATGCGACGTCCCCCGTTTTCAGTAGCAGAGCGCTTTAGAGTCCGAGCTTAATTTACCTGATTTCTCCGCGAGTGATTTGGCGTAGGCCGCCGGCGTCAAGCCGCCAAGGGCCTTCTTTGGCCTTTCGTTGTTGTACTCCTCCCGCCAGGCTTCGATCACGACCTGTGCATGGCGCAGGCTGGTAAACCAGTGTTCGTTCAAACACTCATCACGGAATCTGGCATTGAAGCTTTCAATGTACCGGTTCTGCATCGGCCGGCCCGGCTGGATCAGTATATGCTGGATGCCATGCGTTCGCGCCCAGCTCATGAAGACCCGGCTGGTGAATTCTGTCCTGTTATCCGTCCTGACCGCGGATGAATAGCCGCGAAATTGTGCAATCTGATCTAGCATGCGCGGAACGTATTGGCCGGGCATCGAGAAATCTACCGCAATCTGCCCCGCTTCGTGGCTGAAGTCATCGGCTACCGTCAGGCATTTCAAACGCCGGCCTCAGGGCAACTGGTCGCTGACGAAATCCATGCTCCATACCTCGTTCAACTGCGTGGCAGCTTGCAATGGCGTACGCACGCCAATCAGCTTGCACAGACGGTTGCGTCGCCTGACGGCCAGGCCCTGGCTCGCGGCACAAGCGGTACACCCGCTTGTGATTGATAATGGGAAACTCGGCGCGCAGCAGGTCATACCCCCGCCGGTAGCCAAAACGGCGGCGAGTCAGCGCGATCTCGATGATGCGTGCCGTCAGCTGACACGTCAGCGCATCTGTTTGTGGCGGATGCCGCCAGGCATCTCGGGAGAGCCCCACAAGCCGGCAGGCCCGGCGCTCGGATAGCGTCAGGCCGCTGGCCAGCATGATACTGATGGCCTGCCGTTTGGCCGGCGGGGCTAATGCTTTACCCCGAAGGCCACCTTGAGGGCTCAATATCCAGATGGGCTTCGGCCAGCAACTTCTTGAGGCGGGCGTTCTCGGCCTCTAGATCTCGTAAGCACTGAAGTTCGGCGACATTCAGCCGCCGTATCGGCTTCGCCACTTGTAGAAGGTAGCCTCAGAGAAGCCGCCCTGACGGCAGACCTTCTTGATGGCCATGCCCAGTTCCGCCTGCTTGAGAAAACCGCTGATCTGCTCTTCGGTGAATCTACTCTTCTTCATGTCCGTCATTCTCCTTCGGAGACGGACTTCTCTCTCCTTTCGATTGGTAAGGCCTAAGGGGAGCAGATCACAGATATGCGATCTAGTGGTTCAAATCAGGAGTTGCCTATGGTTAGAGAGGTGGTCAACGATTTTCTTGGCGGCCGACTCTACTGAGAAATGCTCAACAAGAAGCCTTCTTGCATTTTCACCAAGACGCTTCCTGGTCTCTAAGTTAGAGGCCAATAGTCTGGCTGACTGGAGAAGTTGCTCGTCTTGCCCATTCTCAAATGCAAAACCTGCATCATGCTGCAGAATAATGTCTAGCAGATCGTTGCCCGGGTTCACACTTCCGAGAATTGGGATCTTGTTGACCATATAGCCCAAGAGCTTACCAGGGAAATTGTGCGCTTTATGATCACGAGAAAGACTGAATAGCCCTACGTCCACCTCGTGAAGCAATTTTTTGAAATCCTCCTGCGATATTGGTGGAAGGTAGGTGGCGTTGTTTAGGGCCTTTTCCTGGATGAAATTCTGGACAAGCTCAACCTCATCTCCTTGACCAACAAAAAGGAAATGTGAAGTCGAGTCGCCCTTCATTGACAATGCCAATCGCATCAAATTGCTCATATCTTGTGCATGACCAATATTTCCACCATAAAAGAAAATGGTTTTATCTAGCAACCCCAGCTTTTCACGGAAACTCTCTTCCCGAGTTGGGGCTGGTGAAGGTTCCAAGCTTGCCCAATTAGGGAGGACGGAGGTTATTAACCCTGGATGATGACTTTGAAAAAAAGTTTGATTCTTTTGAGACATCAAACCAATATGATCCGCAGCTTCATAACTCTTCCTCTCATGATGGCGGAAGTAGCGGGCGATTAGAGACCCTTCTTTGATCATTCCGTTATCAATGACCCATTGCGGGAAAAAATCCCGCAAAATCAAGAAAGAAGGGCAGCTCCAAGTGGATTTTATTTTTTTTATCAGTCCACCAAAAAATATAGATGGGGAGTAATAAACGATGCCATCAATTTTCTTGGATTGGACTTGCTTTTTTGTCGCTCCCCACGCTCTTCTTGACAAACGGGATTCATTAATAACTCTTCTCACCTTGGAGATGTCTTTTACCGGACCACTCCGGAAACGAAGAATAGGAATTCCATCTATGGTATCTTCGAGCAAGCTATGCTTCTGATGCCCCCCCGGAGCAATGACAAATGGCTCATGGCCTTGGCGTAGTAACTCCAAGGCCAGTTCGTGCATCATTTTTGCCCCGACCCGCGTACTGTCGGGGAGGTAGTCATCAATGACCAAGGCTAGGCGCATCTTAGTTCTGCCTCCATACCACACGTTTCACGTAGTCGGTGTAGCTATGGATGATACGTATCACTTTGTCGGATACGTTGGGCATGGAGTAGTCAGCTACCAGGCGCAACAGACGTCCCTCTCCACGGGGCTGATCTTGCAGGATGTTGAGTGCCTGCATCACCCGCTCTACATCCAGGCCCGTCATCATCACCGAAGCCTCTTCCATGCCCTCCGGACGCTCATGAGCCTCCCGAATATTCAGCGCAGGGAAGTTGAGGATGGATGACTCCTCGGTAATCGTGCCGCTATCGGACAACACCGCGCGCGACTTCATCTGCAGATGCACATAATCAGTAAAGCCCAGTGGCTTCAATAGCCTTACCTGCGGATGGAAAACCAGCCCCTTGGCATCGATGCGCTTCTGTGTGCGCGGGTGGGTGGATACGATCACCGGCTCGCCGTAATGCTCCGCGACCGTATTCAAGGTTTCGGCCAACTTAGCGAGGTTGATATCGGAATCGATGTTCTCCTCGCGGTGCGCGCTCACCACGAAGAACCTGCCTTGCTCCAGACCCAGGCGAGACAGCACATCGGACGCCTCGATATTCTGGAGATAGTATGTCAACACCTCGAACATCGGGCTGCCGGTCTTGATGACACGGTCCGGCGACAAGCCCTCGCGTAGTAGATACTCGCGTGCGATGTCACTGTAGGTCAGATTGATGTCGGCAGTATGGTCGACGATGCGCCGGTTGGTTTCTTCCGGAACGCGCATGTCGAAGCAACGGTTACCGGCTTCCATGTGGAAGATGGGAATCTTTCGGCGCTTGGCCGGGATGGCGGCCAGGCAACTGTTGGTATCCCCCAGCACCAGCAACGCGTCCGGCTTTACCTCTTCCAACACGCGGTCCACCGCGATAATCACCTGACCGATGGTTTCTGCTGCATTTTTGCCGGCAGCGGACAGAAAATAGTCCGGTTTCTTGACGCCAAGATCATCAAAGAAAATCTGGTTCAGCTCATAATCGTAGTTCTGGCCGGTGTGGATCAATACATGGTCACAGTACTGATCAAGGCGAGCCAGTACACGGGACAGTCGGATGATCTCGGGGCGGGTGCCGACTACGGTGGCTACTTTTAATTTCTTCATGTCAAACCTTGTGCGCGATAGTGTCCGGATTCTGCCGGTCAAAAATTTCATTAGCCCACAGCATGACGATCATCTCGTCATCACCAATATTGGTGATGTCATGTATCCAGCCTGGAATGGTTTCTACGATCTGCGGCTTGCTGCCGGAGGTAACAAGTTCCAACCGTTCTCCTGTCAGAATGTGGCGGAAGCCAAAGCGGGCTTCACCTCTGATTACCAGGAATTTCTCCGTCTTGCTGTGGTGGTAATGCCCACCCCGGGTAATGCCCGGATGCGCCGTGAAGAAGCTGAACTGGCCGGAGTCCTTGGTTTTCAGCATTTCCACGAACACTCCACGGGAGTCACCATAGCTGGGCACGGTATAGGCAAAGTCATCGTGGGGCAGGTGGCTGACATAGGTGGCATAGAGTGCCCGGACAAGACCCGTGCCCACAGGCTCGGTTACCAGCATTTCACGGCTATTACGGAATGCCTGAATCTGGTCAGCGAGAGCGCCTACCGTGGCGTCATAAACTGGAGAGGCTTCGACATAGCCGGGCAAAGTGGCGTCGCTGCCCAGCAAGTCGATCAGGCAACGGCAGACATCATCGATGTACACCAGGCGTAGCGGCGCATCAGGATTGTGAATGGTAATTGGCTCACCGCGAGCGATCTGATGACAAAATGTCGCTACAGCGGAGTTGTAGAAGGGGCGACACCACTTGCCAAAAATGTTCGGGAGCCGGAACACATACACGGGGGCGCCAGTTTTCTGCCCGTAGGCCAGCAGGGCATGCTCGCCCCCAAGCTTGCTGACGCCATAGGGGTTGTCCAGGGTGGCTTGGGTGGACGAGGTGTAAGCCACCGGCACGGCTCGGCCGGCCGATTGCAATTCGGCAAGCAGTATTTCAGTCAGCCCGACGTTGCCGGTATGGAACTCGGTCACGTCCTGTGGGCGGTTGATGCCTGCCAGATGAAATACGAAATCCGCATCGGCCAGCGCCGCCCTCAGCTCTTCCTGGGACGAGTCCCGGCCAATACAGCGGATGTCACTATAGCCAGCCTCTTGCAAGTGAACTTGCAGGTTCTTGCCGACAAAGCCATGTGCGCCAGTGATTACCAATTTCATGATCAAGCCTCCGGCTCGGCATCGAGGCCGTCGTGGATTGCACGGATAAAGTCCAGTTTGAACAGCAGCTTTTGCATGCCTGCCACGTCCAGTCGCTCGGTGTTGTGAGAGTTGTAGTCTTGCATTTCGCTGATACGCGTATCGCCTTGTTCCACGAACTTGCCGTAGTTGAGATCACGCAAGTCTGGTGGCACCCGATAGTAGCCCCCCAGGTCTTCTGCCACTGCCATTTCTTCCCGGCTGAGCAGACCTTCATACAGCTTCTCACCGTGGCGAGTGCCGATCACATGTACTGGATGGTGAGGTTTATCCAGGATGCCGAGCAGTGCATGGGCCAGTGTTTCAACCGTGGCGGCAGGGGCTTTCTGCACGAAGATATCGCCGTTGCGACCGTGCTCGAAGGCATAGAGAACCAGTTCTACAGCGTCATCCAGCGTCATCATGAAACGGGTCATGGCCGGATCGGTGATGGTCAGTGGCTTTCCTGCCCGGAATTGATCGACGAACAAAGGAATCACCGAGCCACGCGACGCCATCACGTTGCCGTAGCGCGTACCGCAGATCATGGTCTTGTTCTCGTCGACATTGCGCGACTTGGCCACCATGACCTTTTCCATCATTGCCTTGGAAATGCCCATGGCGTTGATGGGGTACACCGCCTTATCGGTGCTCAGACACACGACGCGCTGCACCTCATTGGCAATGGCAGCCTCAAGTACGTTCTCGGTGCCCATCACGTTGGTTTTGACCGCTTCCATCGGGTGGAACTCGCAGGACGGCACCTGCTTCAGGGCGGCTGCGTGGAAAATGTAGTCCACGCCCCGTGTCGCATTCAGCACGCTCGTGTAGTCGCGTACATCGCCGATATAGAACTTCAGTTTGGGGCTGTTGTACTTCTTCCGCATGTCGTCCTGCTTTTTTTCGTCACGGCTGAAGATGCGGACTTCCTTGATGTCCGTATTCAGAAAGCGATGCAGAACTGCATTTCCGAAAGAGCCGGTACCGCCAGTAATGAGAAGGGTTTTTTTAAAGAAAAACATGGTTATCGTCGCTCCGAATAACAAATCTTATAATTTCCCTTGGCCAATTTTTCCAAATGAACTTGTAGCTCATTGTGGGAGGAGAAGCGCTCCTTGATTTTTTTGGCGGGATTGCCGGCATGTATTTCGCCAGCCGGCACGTCCTTAGTAACTACTGAGTTAGCACCAATTATTGCACCGGCACCTACGGTAACACCCTCCATTATAAATACACCCGCCCCAATCCAAACGTCGTCACCAATGGTGGTGCCTTTTAGTGGCTCTCTTCCCGAAAAAATCATTGGCTGGCCTATAATGTCAAACCTATGATCCTTCCCCATAATCACTACTGACGGGCCAAACATTACAAAACGCCCCATTTTAACTTTTGGGCAAACTATTGAGTTTGGACCTATGTATGAAAAATCACCGACCACCAAATCTCTAGAGATCCGGCAACCGCCCGCAATTAAGACATTCCTCCCTGCGAAACGCAGGCGATAGCGGCGCCTGGAGTAAGCACACCTGGCTTGTCGATACAAGAGATAAAACAGGCTAGAAATTCTCATGAATTTAGCTCGGACCGATTCTGCTATCAATAGTTTTTCTAATAGAATTCAGCTCTTGGCCGTCTGCAATTTGAGTTTTAAACTCTTTAAACCAATTTGCCAGAAATTTAAATTTTAAAGGCTTGATCGACTCAAGGCTGAAAGTGCAATAGAGCCAATACACCAACAGGACAGCCAGTGAAATTATTTTATACTTAAAAATCAATTTCCAATTAGGCGTGATAAGCCTTGTCGATCGACCCAGCAAATTAACAAGAAAATCTGAAAGCAACACAAAGGATGGCTGCGCATTGTCAGTGGAATAGTACATGTCAATAAATTTATTATCTAATGCCTTGGATTTGACTTTAGATGAAGATAGGTAAATCCCTTTGAAATCACTGTAGGTTTCTACAAACACCCCATGTCTTAATAGTACGCTGTCAAAATAATCTGGCAACTCATACGGACGCAAAATAGAATAAGCCTTGTCAAGAAAGTGTGACTCTACTATCGTAGTAGAATACCAAGAGAAAATTTTGTCACTTGCCTCAATCCAAACCTTGGCTGCAAAAGCCGATATAACATGGAAATTATCGAATTTCTCTTGAAGTTTTAAAACCTTTTCAAGGTTTAACTCATCAGGGTGTGGGCGATAAATAAATATCGTCTCTACATCGATTTCCAAAATACGTTCAAACCAAATCAGAATTTCATCTCTTGATTTTGTGTGAATCTTTACAAAAGAACTCAAGTTTGTGCCTGCGACAGATTCATTCATCGCTAGACGATGTTCTTCTATGTCGGCATACGTGAAGCTAGACAAAAATAAATTCCATGCCTTAGCATCAGGCAGGCAAAACTCTTTTGCAAGCTGCTTTCTTGAATTTTCAGGCTGGGTAAACTCGCTGCGTAACAAATCAAGTTGAATAGCCCCTAACAAATGAAGGTTATCTCTTGGAACTCCTGCATTGTGAAGCCGATCAACGGTTTTCCATCCCCAGCAAACATGATGCCCATAAATAGCTAATCCTTTTGGATTGTGATGGCCATGTTTTTCCCACTTTTCAGATAGGACCTGCTCATATTGTAAGTTGACGATTGCAGATGGGCGGCCGAATCTTGCGACAACACGAGCGACTTCGTTCGTATCATATAAATGCGGGACAACTATTACCCCAGGAGGATTATGGTTAAAAATATTAAAAGCGGCGCCATCATAAAATTGTGCAATTTTGCATACAAAGCCCCTGCGCTCTAATTCTGATTGCAAAAGAATAGCGTTCTCTAGCTCCCTATTTTTTCGCTCATATATGATCAAAAAATCTATACTTTTATTCCTACTCAACTTAGAAAGCATGTTCTTCGTCCGTAAATAATGGAATTAAAAAAATCAGCCATAACAAATGCAAAGACGATAAAATTTAAGTATGCGAAGCCATATCCAGGTACTATGGGGGCCAAGATGGTCATGTATAATGCATATAAAATAACGGCCATTTTTATAGATCCGACTCGGCCTGCGCCTGCAAATAGTATGGATAGTCCTACAAGAAATCCCAACAAAGTTGATAGGACCACAACTCCCACCCAAGAGAAATCATAGAAAAATGCACCAGGAAGGCTGATAAATGCACCAACATCAGAAAAATATCCAGGTTCAAGAGGCTTATCTAGGATTCCCATATTATTAAGAATTACGCTTATTGGAAAAAAAACATAACTTCCAGGTCTTTGGCTAATAGCAAATGCGATTTGCGACGTCCAGTTCCCATGGTACAAATATGCAAGAGCATAGATTGGAAAATATAGAGATTCATTCACCCCTCCAATTTTATGGAAAAAATCAGTTTCTTTTCCATAAAGCATATCTATGCCAAGATAGGTAATGGTCTTTAAATCAACGCCACCAATATCAGCACTCGATTGAATGATATATGCAACGTATCTAACTGCAATTACTAATATGATCAAGCCGCTAAGCCAAGCCCATCTGGACCTCTTGACTATCCTGCTTTCAATTTCTTTCGGTGCGCGACGAACAACTCTGGCAATAATAAAAATCACTATTGCCAAAAGAATATTGCTTCGCCCACCATTTAATGCAGCATGGCCAAATATGCCGACAAGGGATGATAGCATGACGAAATACCTCATGTTCTTTGTGACTTTATAGCCATGTGCAACACACAAGAAAATTCCATAATAGGCTAGGTGCACTAATAAATTGCCAAGAATGCTGGAGAGAGAACCTCCGGTTGTATCTAGCCACTCATAGCGAGAGGCTCGCAATCCTTGTGTATAATCAATTCCTCGAATAAACACCCGATCATAAGACATCATCAAGATGCCACTCAAAGAGCCATAGGCTGCAAGCTTGAAATTTGCAACCATTTGTGCTCCTTCTATTTTTCGGCCAGGCTTTGGCTTAAAGCCAGTCAGAATCAAAATGCAAAGAACTGAGCCTAAAGTAACAAACAGAAGAAAAGTTGAATTAAGGAGAAGTATAAAATTTAATTCCTGAATTTTTGACACGGCGGGGATTGCGATCAACGACAAACCGGCGATGATAAATGAAAAAAACATCGTAAAAATGAATTTACAATGTAGCTGCAAGGTTTTTGTCATTTTATTTCACCTGCCAGACTTTTATATCTGAAGGATAAACATGCTTGACAGGCTTTCTGCTTGGTAAACCACTGGAAAAAATAAACAACGACTAGGGCCACGGGAACTGACATTTCTTCGATCCAGAAGCCAAGCCCAAAAACAATCAGAAAAAACAGTACTACGGAGATGAAATTAATCGTGGCAATCCAATTATCTCTCTTGAGTGCTGTAAGGGCATACTGTGGAATCATAGATAGTACTTTAAAAAAACTAGAAAGCAACACCAAAAAGAACATCATTTTTGAATTAAGGTAAACGGCTTTGCCTAGGTAACGAAATGCGAAAATGGTAAAGAATGCCGACAAAATAGAAAATGCAAAAAATGAGAGCACTGCCTGGGCTGACATTTTCTTATAAAGATTCTGAAAATCAAAAAAACGCACCTCAAAAACAGCCGCAACCAATTTAGGGTAATAAAATACAAATACACCTGCTTCTACTAGGGAAATCATTGCATTTGCAACGCCGATGAAAACTACATAAGGGGCAACCTGTATAATTCCGCCAAAATAATTAACAAGAAATCTATCGGCACTTAGCATAAGGACAACAAAAATTGTTGAAAAATAAAATAGAGAGGTTTTCTTTAACCCTTGCCTTATCCAGTCTTTGTCAATCTGAGCGCGTAGCGACAACCCTACTAAATCCCTAAGTTCATATAAGCCATAGCAGCAAGCTAAAAATCCGCCTAAGAGCCAAAATCCAAGTATGAAGTGAAGACTGTGGAAGGTTTTGGAATAAAAAAACAATGGGGCGGCCAAAACAAACCAGAATGCAGACTTAACAAAAAGAACAATAGAGGCGGACAAATTTCTAGATAGAGCCGTCAGCACTCTATATAGCTCCAGAGAAAAATGCTCAACTATCACCAACAAGAAAAAATAGAACAAATAATCGAAAGGAATAAGATTTAAAAAGAAAATTAACGACAACAAGGGAAATGAGATAATATAAGACAAAAAGTATAGCATTATATTGTTTTTTAGAACAAACCCTCTGCGGTCGTTGCCTGAAACAATAAGCTCTCTAGAACTGTATACATGGAACTCCAACCCGACAAATCCAACTGCGTAGACAATAGCAGCGGAAATTAACCCATACAGGCCAACTTCGTTCTCCGTTAAAAACTTGGCTATAAAAAACAAAAAACCAAATTTGGAAGCAAGAGTTATGAATCTTGCAGTGATATTGACAAATCTGACGACCGTAATTTTCACAGTAAAAAGCCATCGTCAATGACTATGTTCTGCCCAGTGACATAGCGGGAACTATCGGAAAGCAAATAAATAATGCTCCCTAGCACTTCTGTTACATCTAGCATCCCCGTGCCGTGGGTTTGCGCCTTGTAGGCTGTTAGGAAAGGCTCGGGCTGATGGTCGAAAATGCCGCCAGGGCTTACAGTATTGACACGAAACCGGCTGTCGCAGACATAAGCGGCAGCGTATTTGCCCAAGTGAATGATAGCTGACTTGATGGCGGCATACTCTACCGGCATGGTCATTGGGGTGTTTGCGTAGATGTCAAATTTGGGAGCTACTACACCATAGATGGATGCAACATTTACCAGCGAGAATGGTCGCTGTTGTTGTCTGAAATAGGCTGCACTCTGCTGCATGAACAGGAAGGACGAGCCCAAGTGCAGCGACAGATTCTCATTGAAGCTCTCGGCAGTTACATCAAAGAAATGTGCACCGTACTGCTTGTTACGCGGATACGTGGTATTCACTGCACCAGACAACCCCTCGCACTCAAGCAGAAGCTGCTTTACTTGTTCAGCATCGGTAATATCGCACTCACGCAAAAGTAGGCTAGGCTGGTTATTGTCGATGCCTTGAGGGTACAGGCGTTGCTGCATATGTGCCACGCTGATATCGGTAGCGATAACCGCAGCACCTGCTTTCAGCAGGGCGGGCACCAGGTGGCTGCCCAGTAAGCCACCCGCACCCATTACCAGAATTTTCTTGTTGAGCAACATGATGTTTATTCTCCGTAGGACAGCATGACTTCGGCTAGGCGAAAATCACAGATGTCGTCAATGTCCACCGCACGATGTTTAGGAACCTCTATTGCCACCACCTTGCCACTAAATAGGCCATACTGTTCCAGTACAAAGTGTGGTGTGGTGGCATATACCACGGTAGTAATGTCGAAAACGGTGGGCGCATCTTGTCTGCGCTGCACTTCTCCGGTCGGAGGAATAACTAATTCAACCTCGCCTTCGGCCGTAGCCTTTACCATATTGAAATAGGGGCTGCGCGAGGCAGGGGTGACGCTGATGCAGATATCTGCACCGGTTTGCCGCCGCTTCTTGATGGCTGTTTGCACGTCTTGCTCACTTCGCAGTGGGCTGGTGGCTGGCAAGCTAACAAAATCGTCAAACTCACCGTACCGTTCTTTTACCCAGTTAATGGCATGGCGCCAGGCAAACCATTCTGGAGTGTCGTCCTGCGCCAGGTTATCAGGCCTGGGGATGACCGTTGCACCATACTCGACAGCAACGCTAGCAATATCTTTGTCATCGGTTGAAACAAAAACTTGTGAAATTTCAGGTAACTGCTTCGCAACCTCTATCGAATAGGCAAGGAGGGGTTTGCCTGCCAGTAGCTTGATGTTTTTCCCCGGCAAACCTTTCGAGCCGCCGCGTGCAAAAATGAAGGCATGAATGGTCATTGGACTTTCCCTTGTGTTGCCATTTTCTTTATCTGTTCTATCAGTTCTACAGTAGCCAATGCCTCATCCAGCGTTATGCAGTTGTTGGGCTTGCCTGCTATGGCAGCCATAAAATCCTCCAACATGGCCAAATACATACCATTTTTGTCCCAACTTGGCTGGCTATAGCAGCTTACGGTACCATCCGCACTGTGACGGGTTACGCTATTAGCTATCAGGTCCCACTCCAGTCGGGCCTTGCTGCCGATGAAAGTGCAACGGCGGCAAGCCTGCTTTTGCAAGAAATCCATATGCAGGGTGCTAATGGTTCCCCGAGTGTTTACCATCACCATATCGGCAATTTCTTCCACCTCCAGATCCAGCTCCCGTGAGTTGCGCAGCACAGCATGTAATACTTGTTGAGGGCCTAGTAACCATTGCAGGTAGTCCAGCTCATGGCTTAGCTCGAGTAAGACGCCGCCACCCAAGGCTTGTCGTGCCGAGACCGACTGTCTGAAGTCGGTGGTCGGGCGCCAATCAGGCAAAAACTGCCCTATCGTTATTAGAGCGTTATGAATGTGTCCAATATCACCTGCATCAAGTAGCTGCTTGGCGATAATCGTAGAGGGTAGATAACGCAGACAATAGGCAACAGCGACCATCGTGTTTGTTCTGCGGGCCAACTCTTGTAGGCGGGCTGCATCGCTGCTATCCGCTACAACCGGTTTTTCGATTAATACTGGAACTCCGGCGTTAATAAACGGCGCTGCATGCTGGTAGTGGTAGCTGGCAGGTGAAGCCACAATGGCAAATGCAGACGGTATGGCAAGCGCTGCGTCGATTGATGACGCCACCTTGTCGGCGTTGCAAACTGCTTCTTGTGGCTCGCGGCCACTTGCCGATACGGCAACAATTGTGCTTTCCGGAAAAAGCTGGCGCAGGTTACGCCGATGCCGGCGTGCAATATTTCCCAAGCCTACAACAACGATGCAAATGTCACTTCTCATAATCCTAAGCCATAAATATCTGTCTGGGCTCGCCTGAAATCATCGATGTGGCCAATATCCAGCCAGTACTCGTGGATAGGGAACATCAAGACATCTTTATCTGCCTCCATTTGTTGCTCCAGTAAAGTCGGCATGTCAATGCGTTGGTGTGCTGGTACGGATTTGAACACATGGGGGCTCACAACGTAGATGCCAGCATTGACAAAGTAACGTTGAATCGGTTTTTCCACCATGCTGATGATACGGTGGCCATTTCCCTGGATGACACCATAAGGTATCTGATAGTCATACTCGCGCACGCACATAGTGGCTGCTGGCAAATGCTCACTATGAAAAGCTAAAAGACGATCAAAATCTACCGTGGTGAGTACATCACCGTTAATCATGATCAGTGGCAGATCCGGCAGTGTCTTCGGTAACAAACCGAGCGCTCCGCCAGTACCCAACGGCTTTTCTTCATGCACATAAGTGATGGTGACATTCCATTTGCTGCCATCGCCAAAGTGTTGGCGAATCTGCTCCGGCATGTAGTGGGTAGAAATATAAAAATCGGAAAAGCCGTGGCGAATAAAGCTTAGCAGCAGTGTTTCCAAAATGGGGCGATCCCCCACCTTTAACAAAGGCTTCGGACAATGGTCGGTGAGTGGCTTAAGCCTTGTGCCAAAACCTCCAGCCATCAGAAACACGGGATTGTCATAGCGGGATGGCTCAAGTGCATGCTCCCACGTTTCTAGTCCCAATAACGTGCCATTATCATCAACAATTGGGAGGGAGAGAACGCTTTTCTGCTGCATGAGTGCCAAGGCATGGGCGCGCCCCATGTCGGGACCAACAAGAACAGGTGTCCGGTTCATGACAAGATTCACTGGGGCTTCGAGACCAAGGCCCTTGAGAAGAGCCCGGCGGATGTCTCCATCCGTCACAATGCCAAGCAGCTTTTGCCATTCATCAACGACCAATGCAATGCGCAAAGCTTCTTCGTTGATGATGGCCAATGCTTCACGAAGCGTTTGGGTCGGGGACAGTCGAACTTTTTTCCAGTCTTTTTGCACTTGTTGCTCTTTCTTTCAGTGCGTTTTTACAAAGGGGCGCGCGCCATATACCGTAACGGCTTCTGCTACGTTTTTGTTGATGGTGACACCCGCACCAATAACAACATCATCACCAATATTGATATTTTGAATTACTACAGCTCCAGTGCTGATATGCACACTGTTGCCAGTGTGAACTCCTCCACTGAGTACACTACCTGGCGCTAGATGGTTATGAGCACCGATACAACAGTCATGTTCAACGACAGAAGCTGTATTGATGATGGTGTTTTCTGAGATATCTGTCCCTGCTTGTACTACAGCCTTGTGCAGCACCTGAACGCCATCACCCAAATGCGCATAGGGAGAAATCACCGCGCTGTCAGCAATAACTTTTGCAAAGACATAGCCCTTGCAAACGAAGTCGCCATATAGCTTTTGGCGGTGGGTATTGCCAGGCAAGGAGCCAAGGCCATTTACCAGCTCGACCTCGT
This sequence comes from Vogesella alkaliphila, assembly GCF_014652475.1. GTDB lineage: Bacteria > Pseudomonadota > Gammaproteobacteria > Burkholderiales > Chromobacteriaceae > Vogesella > Vogesella alkaliphila. Next base: position 373,428 of record NZ_BMYW01000002.1, read on the forward strand.
CGGGAGCACACTGTAGTACATCATCATTATCATGCCAGCGTGACAAGCCATCGAACACTGGTCGTAGTACGTCGTTGCCTGGGCTGATTATTGCCATAATGTCACGGCGCTGCTGCCTGAGAATGTCTACCAGCACCGCAGCATGGCCACCCGCACCCAAAATAATCAGTGGTTTATTCAACGATGACATCGCCTTCCTGATAACTGCGTTGGGCTGCTTTGCCTAACAAACCCCAATAACGATAGGGACTCGTACCTGTGCCGGGGCGCTTAATCTCCAGGTTTTCTGCGCAGAAAGGGTCACCTATCTGGATTTCCTTGGCCGCGACAAGACTCTTGCGTGCGATTTCTTTGTTCTTGATTTCGGACGGTTGGGGACCTTTACGGCCGTTGCCCAGTGCAAGGCCCACATCACGGATGGCTTGTACCATATCAGCCAGTTCCTGCGGTTCAAGCGATGCCTGGTGATCAGGTCCTTCCATGTTCCTATCTAGAGTGAAGTGCTTCTCGATGAGCATCGCGCCCCGAGCTACCGCAGCAATCGGCACGCTGATACCGGCACTGTGATCGGAGTAACCCACTTGCAGTCCAAAAGCAGCCGCCATGGTGTCCATTGCTCGCAAGTTGATTTCGTGCAGCGGGGCCGGGTATTCGGTTGTGCAGTGCAGGAGTGTGACTTGGCTGGTCAGGGCCGCCTGGCCTTCTTCTGATGCATAGGCCCTAGCAAATGCGCTTTCTGACGGCTCGGCATCGCGAGGTGCAATCAGTCCGAATGCGATAACACCCAGCGCTGCTTCTACTTCGGCCAGTGTTGCCATGCCTGTTGAAACGATCAGCTTGCAGCCGGTACGTGCATGAGCCAGCACAAATGGTGCATTGGTCAACTCGCCAGACGGGATTTTCAGTGTCGCAAGCTTCAGGTCTTCCACCAGAAAGATCAGGCTGTCGTTATCAAACGCCGTGGACAGAAATTCGATACCGAGCTGACGGCAATAGGCCAGCAGGCGGTGATGCGCTTCATAGGAGAGTTCCAGCCGGCTGAGCATGGCTAGTTGGCTTTCCGTCTTGCCGGTATTGTTTTGCTGATACTCGGCTTGGCGTGCAGTAGCGGTTACCAGCTTGCTTGCTTTAAAGGTCTGAAATTTGATTATATCGGCACCGGCAGCATGAGCAGCCTTGACGAGTTCGAACGCCAGATCTTCATGGCCATTATGGTTTACTCCGGCTTCGGCAATTATCTGGGTCATTGCGTGGCATCCTTGTTCAAATCATGGAATATTTTGACCACGTTAGTGGGCAGATTCTTAAGCAGGCTAATAATCCGGCCACTGGCATCCCCTTGTCCGTAGGGGTTGGCCACAGGCTTTCCTGCAAGTTTGGCGTGCATGCTTACGGCCGCCTTGATGGCGGTCTTGATTGCAAGGCGGTTGGCATCACAATGAATGACGCTGGCGGCTGCCAGCCGACCCTTTTGACGTTGTCCGATATCGACCGTCGGAACAGCAAATGCCGGGACTTCGATAATTCCACTGGAGGAGTTCCCAATCACGGCTGTGGCATGTTTGACTGCGCTGAGGTAGCGAACCTGCCCAAGCGATGGCATTGCCAGGACATTTGACCGTCCGGCAGCATAGTCATTGAGCAGCGGAATGATCTTGCGGCCGCCATCGTCTGCATTGGGATAGGTCAGAATGACCTGGTGATCTGGAAAATCGTCCAAAGCGTCAAGCAGTGCCTGAAACGATGTCTCGACCGGCTCATCAGCCAGCGTCACAGGGTGGTATGTCACCAGGAAATAGGGCTTTTGCAGCGGGAAGCCCAATGCTTGTCCCAGTTCAGCGATATTCAGCAGTTTTGTTCTTCGCAGGTGGTCAAGACCAATTGCCCCAACGTTGTGCACCTGCCCGGGCGCTTCTCCCATTTGGATGACACGCTGTCTGTAAGGTTCTGCCGCAGTGCAATGCAGATGGCTGAGTTTGGTTATCGCGTGGCGGATGGCATCGTCGTAAGCACCTTCGGTAATTTCCCCCCCATGCAGGTGGACGACGGGGATGCGCATGATCATCGCAGTCTGTGCCGCAGCCAACGCTTCGAAGCGGTCTCCTAGCACAACCAGTGCTTCAGGCTGTAAACGCTGTAGAGCATCGGCAAGGCCCAGCACCCCCAGCCCCATGCTTTTGGCTACGCCTACCGAGGTATCGGAAGACAGCTGGATTTCCACCTTGGCATCGATATTGAATCCGTCTTCTTCGATTTGTTGGTATGTCAAACCAAATTCTGGGGACAGATGCATACCTGACACTATGAGCTGTAGCATCAGTTCATCATTTGTCTGGATGTCTTTCAGCAACCAGTACAGCAGGCCGTATTCGGCTCGGGTACCGGTAAAGACGGCGATTTTCTTCACCGTGTTACTCCTGCGCTATCGGTGAGCTTGGCAGATTGACCAGATGAGCCTCTACCCATTCCGATATGGGTAATGGGGCACGGAGCGCTTCGGCAAACATCGGCAATCGATGCATTAGTTTCCAGATCGGGCGCGTCATCACCCCTGCCGTATTGCTTTCTTTCAACAAAGCATCACGTGTTGTGGTATCGGGACAGATCACGGCGTTAAGCCAATAGTTGGATTTGGCATAGGCCGGTTCTGTAACAAACTGATAGTCGGAACCGGCAAATAGTTGTGCATAGCATTCTGCCAACTTGCGCTTTTGCTCCAGAAAGAGAGGGAGCGACTCCATCTGGGCACAGCCCAGTGCTGCATTCAAATTGGGCAGACGGTAGTTGAAACCGGGTTCGTCATGGAAGAACTCGTACGGGTGGGGCTGTTTGGCCGTCGTCGTAACGTGCTTGGTGCGACGGCCAGCCTCTTCCGAATGGCACAGTACCATCCCGCCACCGCCCGTGGTAATGATCTTGTTGCCGTTGAAGCTGATGGCGCCGTATTCACCTAATGTGCCGGTGTGTCGGCCCTTGTAGTAAGAGCCCAGACTTTCTGCGGCGTCTTCTACCAGGACCAGGTTCCAACGGCGGCAGACTGCGATCAACTCATCCAACTCCGCGGGGTGACCGAATGTGTGCATCGGCACTACTGCGCGGATGATCTGGCCGCTTGGCACATGACGGCAGATGCCTTCGCCATCAAGGCGTGCATATTCGCTCAGCCAGGATTCGGTCGCCTGCGGACAAAGGCTCAGGCTGATGCGGGATACATCGACAAATACTGGTTTGGCTCCCATGTGATGCAGAGCATTGCAGGTCGCAACAAAGGTCAGTGCTTGTGTAATGACACAATCGCCAGCGCGCACGCCAGCCATGTACAGCGCCGCATGCAGCGCTGCTGTGCCGTTTACCGTTGCCACAGCCTTGGGGCTGCCGGTGAACTGCTCCATCCTCCTTTCGAAGTCGTCCACATATTTGCCGACACTCGAAACAAATGTGCTGTCAATCGTATCCAGCACATATTGTTTTTCGTTGCCAGCAAAAACCGGAGTGTGCAGCGGGATAAAATCATCCGTCCGGTAAATGTCACGTACAAAGCGAGTCAGTTTTTTGTTCATGGTTGAAATTACATCTTAGCGTCAAGATATTTTCCGGTCTCCTTATGACCAAAGTCCGGAATCATTTCATGGAACAAATCGACGATGTTCTGTTTGGTCCAACGTTTTTCTTGCTTCATGCAGGTAATGCGCTCTCTGAACATGGCGATCTTCTCTGCATTGAAGTCGCCGGAATTCTTGATCACGCCCAGGTTGTCAAAGCGTGCCATGTCCAGCGTCTCATGCTCGGTGAAAAATTCTTCAAAATCTTTTTCTCCCGTGGTGTCACTGGAAGTGAATAGGCATGGCCATTTCCCTTGCTCCGGCAAAACGCTGGCCAGTTCACGCGCCTCGTCCTCGCTGGCACACAGGTGTGGCTCGTACCCCCTTGAACGCAGATATTTTTCGGCAATCTCGCCAAAGGTGATCAGATGCAGTGCTTCGCTGAGTTTCGGGAAGAAAATATCGCGATTTTCACCGAAAATACATGACATCAGGCACAGCTCGCCGGACTCTTGGGGAGTGACGAAGTAGCGACGAATGTCATTCGGGGCAACAATCGGTTGCTTCTTCATGAGGCGCTGATTGAAACCGTGCAGCAGGCTACCATCCGAGAATGCAACATTGGCAAAACGTGCAGTCGAAATTTCCAATGCATGGCTGCGCTGCATCAAGAACATTTCCATGATGCGCTTGGACGCCCCCATCATGTTGACGGGGTTGGCCGCTTTGTCGGTTGATACGCAGAAATATTTCTTGGTGCCTTTTTCAATAGACTGCCTGATGGTTTTGTCCGTATTGAAAACGTTGACGTCAATCATCCGCATCAGAGTGAAGGGATCTTTTTCACTCCTGACATGCTTCAATGCGGACAGATTGAGCACATAGTCATAGCAGCCATCTGCTTCGATAAAGGCATCATATTCCACGGAGCCTATATCGAGAGCAAAGGTTTGGAAATCACCATCGATGTAGCCGAAATTGCTGCGGGTGTCGCGAACCAGCTCAACCATATTATTTTCGCTAATGTCTACGACATGCAATTTCTGTGGGTTACGCTTAAAAATCTCTTTAACTACCGCCTGGCCGATAGAGCCAGCTCCGCCTAGAACCAGAAAACGTGACTGGCAGATAATTTCCGATAGAATTTTCTCGTGCTTTTGAATATCGGCAACGAACAATTTTTCGGTGCGACCGATCAAATCTAAAGTAGAAGTCATTTTAGGCTTGCAGTGTTTAAATTATTTTATCAATTTGTGAGGTTGTACTAAGCAGGCTGTTGAGTATGTCATGATGGTGCTCGTGATAAAAGAGTCTATGTCCGCCACGCGTGAGCAACTTCTTGCCAACGAGAGGTTCCTGCCAATTTGGCTCTATGGCGCTGTTCTTTAAAAAATGCAACAAACAGACCAGAGAACAAGCCACCTATCAACCCCAAGGCAACAATTAGAGCTCGCTTCGGCTTGGATTTCCTGTCGGGTGGTGTCGCTTTGTCCAGCACCTGAACCGTCGAACTGTCCTTGGCCTCGTTGATCTTCGCCAATTCATACTGCTTGGCCAATAGTTCGAACATGGTTTCGTAGTACTTTACGTCGCGCAGTTTGCGGACATACTCCAGTCCCGTTTGTGGCACCTTCCCGGTGGGCACCATGAAATCACCCGCTTCGGGTTGGCCTTGCTCCAGCTTGGTCAACTGCGCTTTCAGCCCCTGGATTTCTTGCTGGGTGCGGATGTAGTCGGGGTTCTGCTCGGTGGCAAAACTGCGCATGGCAGTCATTTCCACCTCTTTGGCGGCAATCGTTGCCTTCAATTGTGCGACATTGGCGATGATGGCCTGCACTTGGCCGTCCGGTTGCAACAGGCCGGTTTTTTCCTGGGTTCGTTTCAGGGCAACTTCGGCCTGAGCCAGTTTGTCCTTGGTGGCCTGAAGCTGTTTCTCATAGAACAGGCGTTGCTGGGCTGCATCTGTCACCGCAAGGGTTTGTGTCAGCTTGATCAGTTCATCGACGTAGGCATTGGCCAGTTCAGCAGCAAATTTGGGGTCATCGTCATCGACACTGACGCTGATCAGTCCGTCCTTGCCAGACGAAATATTGCTTATCGCAGCCAATTGACTGCGGGTGTCGACCATGGTTGGGGTTTCAAATTTTTCCATGAGTTTGAAACGGGTCACCAGATTGTTTGCTACTGTCTGGCTCTGCAACATGCCCACGTACAGGTCGTTGGGGTTTTTCAGCCCGGCAATGCCACCTGCAGCCCCAGCCAAGGCGCCAAGCTGGCCCATCATGGCGGCAAGACCGGAACTCTGCTGTTGCGGCGGCATGATCGTGGCGGTGGAGGTGAAGATCGGTGTCATCAGCAGGCTGGCGACCAAGGCCGCACTGCCAATACCGATAGTGCAACCTGCAATCCATTTCTTGTGGCGAGCGAGGACGATCAGCACGTCGAGCAGATCAATTTCGTCCGCGGTGCTGGATTGCTCGGTTGCCGGTTTTACGTTCTCAGACATGTATTGTCATTCCGTTCAATGGGTAGGCGAGGGCGCTCGAAGCTACGCCGTTGCGCTTAATCCTTCAATACCTTCAGGCCGGCTGCACCCAAGCCAAACTGGTACAGGATAGTGGTCCATTCTTTAAAGGACTGTGTCCAGCTGCTACGCTCGACTTTCTCCGGCAGAACAATGGTATCTCCTGGATTGATTTGTTGCCCTCCCACCCGTGACAACCATCCGGCGTTGTTCACACTACGAATCGTGCCATCTGCACGGATGACATACATTTCAGACTTATCGCCTCCCGGAGTGCCCCCCCCCGCCAAAGCCAGATAATCATTGGCATTCCGACCTGGTTTGTAGATAAAGGTATTTTGCTGGTAGACCGACCCCAGTACGTCAACCGTCCCCGGCATCCTTGGCACATTGATACTGTCACCATCCTGCAGCGGCAGATCCGGTAGGTTCTTGATACCAGCGTTGGCATCATCCAGTTCAAGGACGATGCGCCCACTGGCTTTTACCGAGCGCATCTTGTCTGCCAAGTGTTGCTGACGATCCAGTTCTGCCTTGGTCGTTGCGGCCAAGTCCCTGTCCGTCGTCCCTGACAGTTTTTGCGTAGCTGCAGTCTGGATCTCTTTTTCAAACCGATCTGCGATTTCGTCCAGCTTGACTTGCTGCTGGAGTCGAACGGTTTCACGGCGGATGCTCATGGCAAACAGGTAGCCATTATCTGTTACCCCACCCAAGCGAGCCATCAGCTCACGCAGGGTTTCCCCTTTTTGAATCTGGAACACGCCCGTGTTGCGCACCTCGCCAGCGACTTTGACGAATTCACGCTGCTTCTGGGCCTCTACCGCAACAGAGCCCGGAGCCACTATACGGACTACATCCGCTGATACCAGTGGCAAGGTCGCGAGCTTACCCCGGATATCACCTGGCGCCCCGCTGAGTTCAGCCACCGTCTGGTAACGATTATCGACGCTTTTCTCAACGATGACTTCCCGTTGAGGCGCTGAAGACAAAAAGCCCCCCGCCCATTCTACGGCATCGGCCAACGAGGTCTTATCTTTCAGTTCGAAAACGGCGGGATGCTTCACATCCCCCACCATGGCCACTTGCGGACCGACCGGTGGGATGTAAATCACGTCGCCATCTTGCAACGCAATGTCCTTGCTCTTGTCGCCTCGGGCTAGCATCTCATAAAGGTCAAACATGGTGATGACCTCTCCTCCCCGCTTGACCTGGATGGCACGCATCGAACCTGAGCCGGAAGGCCCCCCCGAGCTAAAGAGCGCATTAAGCAGCGTGCTCATTGAACTGAGCGTGTAGGTGCCCGGACGCACAGCATGGCCAACGACATAAATTTGTACCGAACGGGTTTGCACCACGCTGACAGTCAAATCGAAATTGGTAAACACTCGGCTAATAGCTTTTTTGAGATAGCCCTGCAAGTCGCGATATTTGATGCCTGCTACCTTGATCGAACCTACACTGGGTAGATAAACGCTGCCATTACGGTCGACCGTGCTGGTGATATCGATATCCACCATCCCCCAACCTCTAAGCTGAATCTCATCGCCAGGACCTATCAGATAATCGCCATTGACCTGGATAGCATCCAGCGGGGCAAAGGTTGATAAGGCACTCTGAAACAACTCCTGGCCAAATACCGGCAACTCCACTCCGGAAACCCGTTTGGCAAAATCAGCAAACGAGCTCTTCTGACGAGCAATAACCTCCACTGGGCTCAATTGAGGAGTTTTTTGGGGTTGCTGCTTGTTTACCTGAACCTCTGGAATAGACAAAACGGGCAAACCTTGCTCACCACCTACTGCCGCCACTACCTGAGGATTTGTTACGGCCTGTTGAGCCGCTAGCACGGGCTGAACCAGTAACAGTCCGGCGGAACCTGCAATCAGCCACTTTCTGGCAAACCGTTGTTGGCGCATCTGTAAACCTTGTCGAAAATAAAATAAACAAATAATTGCCGATCAATAACGGGCGTTAATAGTCACCCCAGCCTTACTCCGACCAAAATCAAATACGGTCTGGTAACGACTATTTTGATGCTGTGCCGTCCACAGCCATTGACCCACTACATGGCCTAGCAAACCACCGGCCACAGTGTCAGAGAGCCAGTGCTTTCTACCGGCTGTACGCCCCAAGGCGGCGGCGGTTGCGACCCCATACAACCATGGTGCATCGTATTCGCTGGCAAACGGCGTCAGTGTCGCAAAAGTGATAGCAGCATGATTGGAAGGAAAAGAACTGTCCTGACGAGATTTACTACCAGAAATACGCCCCCAGTAGCCATTATCACCTTCTGGCCGACTACGTCCGACGGCCTGCTTCAACAGCATGCTACTCGCACCAGCTGCTAACGCCGATTGCAGGCTGATGAAGCTAGTATTTTGCAAGCGTTCATCCCCCAAGGCCAAAGCCATGCCGACACCACCTACGGCAAGCCATGGAGCCGCGTTACCAAAGCTGTTCCACGCTTTGAATCCTCGGTTGTCCTGACGTTGACTAATCAGGCTATCCCATCTTTTATCGCTCAGTGAAGCCAGGGCAATCGCCCCGCCAGCCAACAGCCCACCTTTGACCAATGGAGGCAGCTCGGGAAAGACCCGAGCCGAATCCTCCAGCCGCAACTTGATATTGGGCCACGGCGTAAAGCGCTCGATGGGCTGATCCACTTCCGGCCGTCCACTCTCGGAGGAGTGTTCAGCAAAGTTGCCAAGGCCATCGAAGGCTTGGACTTGCTCTCGGTCATCCTCGATCAAACCGTACAAATCTCCCGGACTTGCCACCATTTGCCCTACATCGCGAGTCCATGGCGAGATCGAAAAACTGCCTTTCGAACGCGAATCGACAGTCAGCATCGAATCGAGAGGAATCGAAATAAAAATCCCTTTGTCGTTATAGGGAGAAGAAGGGGTTCCCGGACTAGTAATATCTTTACCATCCGTGCGGGTATACCAAGCTCCGATTTCCACATTGGAGCGAAAGCGGCGCTTGAACTCCAGACGAATCCCGTTATCCTTGGCCAAAAAGCGCCCTGCGCGAGCCGTGGCGGTTACACCATATGGCAGTCTATAGTGTAACGAGGCTAGGGAAGTGATAGTTTGGTAATCCCTCATACCGAACCATCCCTTGAAATCTCGTTGCCGAACCGCATCCATGCTGATGTCTGCCGCCCAGCGCAAACCAGACGGGGCAAATAAAAGCTGCCCCCCCGCCCCTGCAAACATTTCTTCATAGAGGCCGACCGAGGCACGGGCATACCAATCGGGGGCAGGCTTGTAGTACTGATTGAGCACAGCCTTGAACAATTTGACCTTGCCGCCACGTTTGTATTCGGCGACGTCTGAGCGGACATGCGGCAACAAGCTGTTTGAGGATTGTTTTACATCGCTGACATCTTCCAGCACCGTTGCGCCCACGCTGGTATTCAAGTAAAGCCCCTCGCCCAACCGCCGATCGATATTACTGGCCATGCTGAGGTCGTAATGCAGGGCGCCACTAGGGTCGTTGAAGTAGAAGCCCAGTTTTGGAGCAATCTTGAATCGGTTAAGCAGCGAATCCTGTTTCCGTAATTGCACGATGTCCCCATCTTCCGATAGCAAGACGGAGAGATTAGCTTCTTCGGACAGTCCTGTTGCCAGGGAGGCATTGTCGTGACCATGCTCGATTCGATCCTGAGGCCCTCCGGATCGGACAAGGACGAATTCGTTAAACCGTTCGCGGTGGATCTTGCCAGCCAGATAGTCACGCAAGGTAGCCATATCGAAGAACTCGTAGGTGGCCACAGGTAGATCAAGCTCGGTATAGGTGACCTTGATGGTGCGCGTTTCTAGCGGTGCAAAGTAGAGCGCGGTGCGTACCGCACGTCCAACAGCACGCCCCACCTCGGAAATACGGCTATTACCCAGATTCAATATGAGTGTGCCACGGCGATACGCCATGCTAACCAAAGTGTAGTTCTGTTTTTGCAAAGCTTGTTGCAATGCTTTTGCGTGCTCTGGATTCGAGCGCCACTCCTCCCCAGTAGGACGAACTGGAAGCTCGGAGGGTGCGTAATAGCCCGGTTCAGATATCTTGGGAACAAACTCGCGCTCATTGAGTGGAATGTTCACCATGGCATTGAGGCTGCTATGGCTTTGCTGGTACGCAGCCTGCATGGATAGCCAGCCCCAGCGGTACTCCACCCCCGTCTTGAGACCTGCCTTGCGCCCGCGAGCAAAGGTCTCGCTGGCACGAAAATCTTCTTGATAATTGTTGGCATCGTACTCTGCCAGCAGAGACCAGTTGCGATGCTGGGAAGGTGTCCAGCGAGCTCCGGCGAAGTGACCGTCTATACGATTTTTGCCATAACCCACCGTGGCTTCCACATCCCCCAGCTGTTTACTGGCGGCGATGTACTCTCCACGAAACAGGCCAGTACCAAACAAATCGGTACGGCCGACAGCAATGGCGGGGAAATAGTCACTCTCGGGTAACAGTTGGAGCTTGACATCAAATACCTTGTCTTTATAGCGACCATAATCACCACCGTACTCCGGATTATCAAACCCGCTGATACCCGCGATCCCGACATAGCGCGCCGTCCCCTGCAAGGCGGGCAGCAATGTTGCCGACGTCCAGAGTGAGCTATAGGGCTTGTCGAAGCTATAGCCAATACTCCATGTCCCATCCGCGCCAACATATGCGTTAGGCATATTAATATAGCCCTCTTGGCCCGAAAGGTTGGAAGCGCCAAACGCAAGGCTACAGACCAGAAATGGGGAACTACGACAAAACAGGACAAGAAATTTTGACACAGTGGGCTTTTATGATGCAAAGACAATAAAAGCCAGATGCCAAGTCAAACAGCATCTGGCTCGTCTTACAAGAGTAAGGCTGCTTAGTTGTGCGAGGTCGCAGAGTGGGAGGTCGACGAATCGGAATTCGACGATACCGCCACAGCAGCGGCCACAGCAGCACCGATAGCAGCGATCGTACCTACCGACAGTCCAGCGATGCCAGCAGTAGTACCCGCGGCACCAGCCGCAGCGGCAGAAGTGGTACCAGCTGCAGAAGAACCAGCCGCAGAGGTCGCCGCAGCGGGTTCAGCCGCAAAGGATTGGCCTGCGAGCAGACCAGAAATGAGAACCAACATCAGGGATTTTTTCATCTTAAAAGCTCCGTTTCTTGCAGACACTGAATACTAGACATGGTCAAGACCAGACTAACAACCCCCATTTTAAGCAAAATCAGGGAGTTATAGTATAGTCAACGTCATATTACACGAAAATTATAGGCAAATTAAATACTACTCTTTAATGGCCTTGCAGGATACATTGAGCAATACCAATTTTACCCCCTGCCCTAACCCATAATAACTCAGCAAAAAACCCGTCTAACGACGGGTCTCCAAACAAAATAGAACAACTTCTTGGCTTACCACTCCTGCAGGTAGCTCAGCATCCCCTCCGCCGCCTGGCGCCCCTCGAACACTGCCCGCACGACCAGATCGGCGCCGCGCACCTGGTCGCCGCCGGCGAAGATCTTCGGGTTGCTGGTCTGGTGCTTGAACGGCTGCTTTTCCGGTGCCACGGTGCGGCCGCGCTTGTCGGTCTTGATACCGGTATGGCCGAACCAGTCTGCCGCCTCGGTCTGGAAACCGAAGGCGATCACGACGTGGTCGCACTCGATGACTTGTTCCGAGCCTTCGACCACCTCGGCAGCACGGCGGCCCTTCTCGTCCGGCGCCCCCAGACGGGTTTCCGCCAGGTGCAGGCGCAGGCTACCGTCGGCGCCTTCGCCGATGCCCAGCGGCTGTCGGTTCCACAGGAACTCGACGCCCTCTTCCTTGGCATTGCCGACTTCGCGCTTGGAGCCCGGCATGTTGGCCTCGTCGCGGCGGTAGGCGCAGATCACGCTCTTGGCGCCCTGGCGGATGGCCGTGCGGTTGCAGTCCATCGCGGTGTCGCCACCACCCAGTACCACCACGCGCTTGCCCTGCATCGACAGGTGCGCCTCGCCTTCCGGCAGGGTGCCCATGCTGTGGCGCACGTTGTTGATCAGGAACGGCAGCGCTTCCAGCACACCAGGCAGATACTCACCGTCGAAGCCGCCCTTCATGAACTTGTAGGCGCCCATGCCCATGAACACCGCGTCGTACTCTTCCAGCAGCTCGTCGATGGTGACGTGCACGCCGATCTCGGTGTTGAGACGGAAGGTGACGCCCATCTCTTCCATGATCAGGCGGCGGGTCTTGATCACGCTCTTTTCCAGCTTGAACTCCGGGATGCCGAAGGTGATCAGGCCGCCGATTTCCTCGTAGCGGTCGAACACCACCGGCTTGACGCCGTTGCGCACCAGCACGTCGGCACAGGCGAGGCCGGCCGGGCCGGCGCCGATGATGGCGACCTTCTTGTCGGTCCACACCACCTTGGACATGTCCGGACGCCAGCCGGCCTTGAATGCCTCGTCGGTGATGTACTTCTCCACGCTGCCGATGGTGACGGCGCCGAAGCCGCCCTGCTCCAGGGTGCAGGCGCCTTCGCACAGGCGGTCCTGCGGGCAGACGCGGCCGCAGATTTCCGGCAGGGAGTTGGTCTTGTGCGACATCTCGGCCGCCTCGAACAGCTTGCCCTCCTTCACCAGCTTCAGCCAGTTGGGGATGTAGTTGTGCACCGGGCACTCCCACTCACAGTAGGGGTTGCCACAGGACAGGCAGCGCCCGGCCTGGTCGCCGGCGTCCACCGCGTGCAGCGGGGTGTAAATCTCTTTGAATTCGATCTTGCGCACCGCGGCTTCGACCTTGTCGCCGGGGTTGCGCGAGAGCTTCATGAACTGGAAAACGTCACCCATGATCATTCCTCCGTCCTTGCGGCCAACGTTGGCCGCAAGGCGTTCCTTTCTTGTTCGGGGGCGGACAGGCCGCCCGTCCCTTAGTCTTTCAGCAGGCTCTCGAGCTTGGCCGCCTTCGGTTTCACCAGCCAGAAATAGTCGACGTAGTCGTCGAAGTTCTCTAGCATCGCGCGCCCGGTTTCGGAACCGGTCAACTCGACATGCTTGGCGATCTTCTCCAGCAGGTAGGCGCGGTACATGCCCATCGCCTCGCCGTTGATCAGGTTGATGTCGATCAGCTCGTTGTTGTAGCGGTAGGCAAACTTCTCGGCACGGTCGAACACGAAGGCGAAGCCACCGGTCATGCCGGCACCGAAGTTGTAGCCAGTCTCGCCCAGCACGATCACGCTGCCGCCGGTCATGTATTCGCAGCAGTGGTCGCCCGCGCCCTCGATCACCGCCAGCGCGCCGGAGTTGCGCACCCCGAAGCGCTCGCCGGCGACGCCGGCCGCGAACAGCTGGCCGCCGGTGGCGCCGTACAGGCAGGTGTTACCGATGATGATGGACTCGTCCGGCTTGTAGGCGGCGTCCTTCGGCGGGTAGATCACCACGCGGCCACCGGCCATGCCCTTGCCCACGTAGTCGTTGGCGTCGCCTTCCAGCTCCAGGTGCAGGCCCGGCGCGTTCCACACGCCGAAACTCTGGCCGGCGGAGCCGCTGAACTTCACCTTCAGGCAGCCGAACGGCAGGCCGGCGGCACCGTGCACGCGGGCGATCTCGCCGGACAGGCGCGCACCGATGGAGCGGTGGATGTTCTCGATGTCGTAACGCAGCTCCAGCATCTGCTTATTGTGGATAGCCGGCAGCGCGTCCTTGAGGATCTGCTCGGCCAGCTCGCCCTTGTCGAAGGACGGGTTGGAATCGGTGACGCAGAAGCGCGGCACGTCATCCGGTACCGTGCCCTGCGACAGCAGCGGTGCCAGGTTCAGCTTGTGCTGGCGGTCGGTCACGCCGGCCTCCAGGTTGAGCAGTTCCATGCGACCGATCAGCTCTTCCATGTTGCGGGCGCCGAGCTTGGCCATCCACTCGCGGGTTTCCTGCGCGATGAACAGGAAGTAGTTCATCACCATTTCCGGCAGGCCGATGAAGTACTTCGAGCGCAGCTTGATTTCCTGGGTGGCCACACCGGTGGCGCAGTTGTTCAGATGGCAGATGCGCAGGAACTTGCAGCCCAGCGCCACCATCGGGCCGGTACCGAAGCCGAAGCTCTCGGCGCCCATGATCGCGGCCTTGATCACGTCGAGGCCGGTCTTCAGGCCGCCATCGGTCTGTACCCGCACGCGGCCACGCAGGCCGTTGGCACGCAGTACCTGCTGCGCCTCGGTCAGGCCCAGCTCCCAAGGGCTGCCGGCGTACTTCACCGACGCGAGCGGGCTGGCACCGGTACCACCGTCGTAACCGGAGATGGTGATCAGGTCGGCATAGGCCTTGGCCACGCCGGCGGCAATGGTGCCCACACCCGGCTCGGCCACCAGTTTCACCGACACCAGCGCGGTCGGGTTGACCTGCTTCAGGTCGAAGATCAGCTGCGCCAGGTCTTCGATGGAGTAGATGTCGTGGTGCGGCGGAGGCGAGATCAGCGAGATGCCCGGCTTGGAGCAACGCAGCTTGGCGATCAACGGGGAGACCTTGTCGCCCGGCAGCTGGCCACCTTCACCCGGCTTGGCACCCTGCGCCACCTTGATCTGCAGCACTTCGGCGTTGACCAGATAGTGCGGGGTGACACCGAAACGACCGGAGGCAACCTGCTTGATCTTGGACATCTTCTCGGTGCCGTAACGCGACGGGTCTTCGCCGCCCTCGCCGGAGTTGGAACGGCCGCCGAGGCGGTTCATCGCGGTCGCCATCGCCTCGTGCGCTTCCGGAGACAGCGCGCCCAGCGACATGCCGGCGGAGTCGAAACGCTTGAGGATGCTTTCCACCGGTTCCACCTCGTCGATGGAGATCGGGGTGATGCCGTCGAAGTTCAGCGTCATCAGGTCGCGGAACATCGCCACCGGACGGTTGTTGACCAGCTCGGCATACTGCTTGTAGGCGTCGTAGTCGGTGTTCTGCACCGCCTTCTGCAGCGTCATCACCACGTCCGGGTTGTAGGCGTGGTACTCCTCGCCGTGCACGTACTTGAGCAGGCCGCCCTGGGTCACCGGACGCATCGGGTTGAAGGCGAGTTTTGACAGTTTTTTCTGGTCGTCCTCGAAGTCGTCGAAGCCGGCGCCGGAGATGCGCGACACGGTGCCCTTCAGGCACAGTGCCACCACGCTTTCGTGCAGGCCGATGCCTTCGAACAGCTGGGCACCGCGATAGCTGGCGATGGTGGAGATACCCATCTTGGACAGCACCTTCATCAGACCCTTGTTGATGCCCTTGCGGTAGTGCTGCAGCGCCTCGTTCACGCGCAGGTTGACGTCGCCGGTGGCCACCAGGTCGACAATGCTCTGGTAGGCGAGGTACGGGTACACCGCAGTGGCACCGTAGCCGATCAGTGCGGCCATCTGGTGCGGGTCGCGCACGGTACCGGTTTCCAGCAGGATGTTGGACTTGCAGCGCAGGCCGGCGTCGATCAGCGCATGGTGCACGGCACCGGTGGCGAACAGCGCGTGGATGGGCAGACGGTTGGCCGCAATGGTGCGGTCGGACAGCACCACGATCACGGTGCCTTCCTGTACCGCTTCCACCACGTGGGTGCACAGCTTGCGGATGGCGTCTTCCAGGCCGATTTCCGCCGGGTCGTAGCACAGGTCGAAGGTGGTGGCCTTCAGGTAGGCTTCCGGACGGGTGGTGATGCGCAGGAATTTCTCGCGCGACAGCACCGGGCTGCGCACTTCCAGGCGCTTCGCGTGCTCGGCGGTCTCCTCGAACATGTTGCGCTCGGGGCCGAACACGGTGTTCAGCGACATCACGATCGCTTCGCGGATCGGGTCGATCGGCGGGTTGGTCACCTGCGCGAACTGCTGGCGCAGGTAGTCGAACGGCGAGCGCACCTTCTGGGAGAGCACCGCCATCGGGGTATCGTCACCCATGGAGCCGACGGCTTCCTGGCCGTCCTCGGCCAGCACGCGCAGGATCTGGTCGCGCTCTTCGAAGCTGATGTTGAACAGCTTCTGGTAGGTCAGCAGCTGCTCTTTCGGCCACGCTTCCAGGCCGGCGTCGTCCTCGATGGACAGCTCCAGGCGCGAACCGGCGTCCTTGATCCACTGCCGGTACGGCTTGGCGGATTTCAGCTGCGCGTCGATGTCTTCCGGATACAGGATCTCGCCGGTCTGCAGGTCGGCGGCGAACAGCTGGCCCGGCTTCACGCGCCCCTTCTTCACCACGTCTTCCGGCTTGTAGTCCCACACGCCCACTTCGGAGGCGATGGTGAGGATGTTGTCCTTGGTCAGTACCCAGCGCGCCGGGCGCAGGCCGTTGCGGTCCAGCATGCAGCCGGCGTAGCGGCCGTCGGTCAGCACGATGCCGGCCGGGCCGTCCCACGGCTCCATGTGCATGGAGTTGAACTCGTAGAACGCGCGCAGGTCCTTGTCGGTGGAGTCGACGTTCTGCCATGCCGGCGGCACCAGCAGGCGCAGCGCGCGGAACAGCGGAATGCCGCCCATCAGCAGGCCTTCCAGCATATTGTCCAGCGACATGGAGTCGGAGCCGTCGGTCTGCACGATCGGGCGGATGGCGTCCATGTCGATGTGCGGCGAGGACATGATGCGCTCGCGCGCTCGCGCCCAGTGGCGGTTGCCCTGCACGGTGTTGATCTCGCCGTTGTGGGCGAGGAAGCGGAACGGCTGCGCCAGTTTCCACTGTGGCCAGGTGTTGGTGGAGAAGCGCTGGTGGAACACCGCCAGGCTGGACTCGAAGCGCGGGTCGGACAGGTCGAGGTAGAACTTGTGCAGGTTATCCGGCGTCACCAGACCCTTGTACGACAGCGTGTGCGGCGACAGCGTCGGCAGGTAGAAGTACGGGTCATCGGCCTTGTTGGCCTTTTCCGCCTGGCGGCGGCCCATGTACAGGCGACGCTGGAAAGTCAGCTCGTCCATGCCGAACGGGCAGTTGACGAACACCTGATGGAAGCTCGGCAGCGACGCCAGCGCCTGCTCGCCACAGGCGGCGAGGTCGATCGGCACCATGCGGAAGCCGGCGACTTCCAGCCCCTGCTGCTCCAGATACTCCTTCAGCCGGTTGCGGCTGCGCTCGCCCTCTTGCGGGTGCGCAAACACCAGGCCGGCGGCGTACACTGCCTTGAGGGTGATGCCGGCTTCGGCGGCCACTTCGCGCAGGAAGCCGTCCGGCTTGCGAAACAGCAGGCCACAGCCGTCACCGGATTTGCCGTCGGCGGCGACGGCACCGCGGTGCGTCAGCTTGGCCAGCGAGGAAATGGCGGTATTCACCAGCCAGTGCGACGGCTTGTCGTCCAGTTGCGCGATCAAGCCGAAACCACAGCTGTCTTGCTCGAAGTCGGGGCTGTATAAGGTGCCCTCCAACCAACGCTGTCTGTCCATTCTAGGTCCCTGATTATAATGTGTAGCGAATGGATTGATTCTAAGGTCAAGATAGCTGACCTGCAACCGCTTTTTGTGCGACGCATTATCAACATAAAATCAACAACTTGCGTTGTTTTTATGCAAAAAAAATACAACGCAAACACCACAAAAGTTTATGTTTAAGAGACATCAACATTCAAAAACACGACCAGAACAAGCCACGTCTGACACCCTACAAACTACTGTGTAATGTATACAAAACAGGATAGGCAATGAGCATGCGCGACGGTCGCCCCGCCCCCACCACCAGCCTGTTCCGCCAGCTGGCCGAACAGGCACTGGCGCGCTCGGCCGGCGCCCCGCTGGTGGCCGGCAACCGCGTCGAACTGCTGTTCGACGCCGCGGCCAACTTTGCCGCCTGGCTGGACGCCATCGCTCAGGCCGAGCACTGCATCCTGGTCGAGATGTACCTGTTCGCCGACGACGACTTCGGCCGCCGGCTGCGCGGCGCGCTGCAGGACAAGGCACGGCAAGGCGTCAGGGTGTACCTGCTCTACGACTGGCTGGGCTGCTGGCGCGAACACTACCGCGGCTTTTTCAAGCCGCTGCAGCAGGCCGGTGCCGAGGTGCGGGTGTGGCAGCCGCCGTCCTTCGGCAAGGGCTTGCGCCTGCTGGGCCGCGATCACCGCAAGCTGATCGTGGTCGACGGCCACACCGCCTTCATCGGCGGGCTGTGCGCCAGCTCGCGCTGGAAGGACTGGCGCGATACCGGGCTGCGGCTGCAGGGGCCGCTGCTGGACGATGCCGTCACCGCCTTTGCCGACAGCTGGCAGCACGCCGGCGACGGCGCGCTACCGGCCGTCGTCACCGACCGCAGCAGCCACGGCGAGGTCGCCGCGCGCCTGATCGCCACCACCCCGGCCACCGCCAACCTGATGCGGCTGGATCTGCTGATCGCCGGCTTTGCGCGGCGGCGGCTGTGGCTGACCGACGCCTACTTCATGGGCACCAGCACCTACCTCACCGCCTTGCAGCAGGCGGCGCGCGACGGCGTCGACGTGCGCCTCTTGGTGCCGCGCGCCAGCGACATCGGCTGGATCGCCACCGTGTCGCGCACGCTGTACCGGCCACTGCTCAGCGCCGGAGTGCGGGTGTTCGAGTGGGACGGCACCATGATCCACGCCAAGACCGCGGTCGCCGACAGCCGCTGGGCGCGCATCGGCTCCACCAATCTCAACGTCTCCAGCTGGCTGGCCAACCGCGAGCTGGACCTGGCGATCGAGGACGAGGCGCTGGCGCGGCAGATGGAAACCCGCTTCCTGCACGACCTGGACCACGCCACCGAGATCGTGCTCAGCGGCCAGCACCTGCGCCCGGCGCTGAAACACGCGCGCGGCGCGCGGCGGCGTCTGCCGGTGCGGCAGCAGGCGGTGGTCGGGGCTGCCGCCGCCGCGCGCCAGGCGCTGCGCATCGGCGATGCCGTCGGCGCCGCGGTGCGCGGCACCCGCAGCGTGGAGCAGAGCGAGGCCGCCTCCTTCCTCAGCATCGCGCTGACCCTGCTGGGCCTCGCGCTGCTGGTGCTGCTGTTTCCTTGGCTGGCGGCGCTGCCGCTGGCGCTGCTGCTCGGTTTTGCCGGCGTCTCGGTGCTGCTGCGCGCCGCCACGCTGTACCGCCGCCGCTGGCAAAAAAAACAACACTCCGCCGCCCCCGCCAGGCCGGACAAGCCGCCGCCGGACGATGATGTTAAGCCTTGATTTTGCGATCATCCGCCGCGCCCCGGCCGGCCTTGCCCGGAGTCGTATTACGACGAAATGACAGCGGCGGCGGGGGCGTGATACTGCTGTGCAACATCTGCACCGCCATTGCCGCTACAATGCGCGCTTTCTTGGGTTATTCGAAGGTGTTTTCCGTTGCGGCCAACCTTGCGGGGCCACCCGGACGACAACACCCTAAGCCGGCAGACGTGAAGGCAAAGCAAGGCTTTGCCCAGTGCGGACCGCGGTGCAAAGCGCCCCTTTGCTCCGGCCTTGCGCCCGATTTCCATCGTGGCGGCAAGACGGAAAAACCACGCGCCTCAAGGCCAGCCATCCAGGGCGGCGGCATCACGTCGTACGTACAGAACTGTGCCCCAACGCGCACCGAGTGACACTTCCGGCCATGCCGCGAAGGCCGTAACAGGCGTTACAGGTGCCCGGGACTCCTCCTGCCCACGCGGGAAGCCCAAGCCTTCGTCTGCAGCCGCCTTGCGCATCACGGCAGTGTCCGAGTTAAAGCAACTAAGGACTCAGGTATGCGTTTTCACTTCCCGATCGTCATCATCGACGAAGATTTCCGTAGCGAGAACACCAGCGGCTCCGGCATCCGCGAGCTGGCCAACGCCATCCAGGCCGAAGGCATGGACGTGATCGGCTACACCAGCTACGGCGACCTGACTTCGTTCGCGCAGCAGCAAAGCCGCGCCGCCGGCTTCATCCTGTCGATCGACGACGAGGAATTCCAGACCGACGAGGATGCCACCTCGGCACTGGGCGGCCTGTACGGCTTTGTCGCCGAAATCCGCCGCCGCAACCCGGATATCCCGGTCTACCTGTACGGCGAGACGCGCACCGCGCGCCACATCCCCAACGACATCCTGCGCGAGCTGCACGGCTTCATCCACATGCACGAGGACACGCCGGAGTTCGTGGCACGCCACATCATCCGCGAGGCCAAGAGCTACCTCGACACCCTGGCGCCGCCGTTCTTCCGCGCGCTGGTCAACTACGCGCAGGACGGCTCCTACTCCTGGCACTGCCCCGGCCACTCCGGCGGCGTGGCCTTCCTGAAATCGCCGGTCGGCCAGATGTTCCACCAGTTCTTCGGCGAGAACATGCTGCGCGCCGACGTGTGCAACGCGGTGGAAGAACTGGGTCAGCTGCTGGACCACACCGGCCCGGTGGCGGCCTCGGAACGCAACGCAGCGCGCATCTTCAGCTCCGACCACTGCTTCTTCGTCACCAACGGCACCTCGACCTCGAACAAGATCGTATGGCACAGCACCGTCGCCGCCGGCGACATCGTGCTGGTAGACCGCAACTGCCACAAGTCCAACCTGCACGCGATCATGATGACCGGCGCCATTCCGGTGTTCCTGATGCCGACGCGCAACCACTACGGCATCATCGGCCCGATCCCGAAGGCGGAATTCTCGCTGGACGCGATCCGCGCCAAGATCGCGGCCAACCCGTTCGCGCGCGAGGCGCTGGAAAAGAACCCGAACGCCAAGCCGCGCATCCTGACCATCACCCAGTCCACCTACGACGGCATCATGTACAACGTCGAGGAGATCAAGGGCATTCTGGATGGCGAGGTCGACACCCTGCACTTCGACGAAGCCTGGCTGCCGCACGCCAGCTTCCACGACTTCTACGGCGACTTCCACGCCATCGGCGAGGGCCGCCCGCGCTGCAAGGAGTCGATGATCTTCTCCACCCAGTCCACGCACAAGCTGCTGGCCGGCATCTCGCAGGCGTCGCAGATCCTGGTGCAGGACCCGCAGAACCGCCAGCTGGACACCCACAGCTTCAACGAAGCCTACCTGATGCACACCTCCACCAGCCCGCAGTACGCGATCATCGCCAGCTGCGACGTGGCGGCGGCGATGATGGAGCAGCCGGGCGGCCAGGCGCTGGTCGAGGAATCGCTGGCCGAGGCGCTGGAATTCCGCCGCTCGATGCGCAAGGTGGACGAGGAGTACGGCGAGGACTGGTGGTTCCGCGTGTGGGGCCCGGAGAAGCTGTCGGAAGACGGCATCTGCGACCCGCAGGACTGGGAACTGAAGAACGGCGAAGCCTGGCACGGCTTTGCCGGCATCGAGGACGGCTTCAACCTGCTGGACCCGATCAAGGCCACCATCCTGACCCCGGGCCTGAACGTGGACGGCAGCTTCGAAGAGCTGGGCATCCCGGCGTCGATGGTCACCAAGTACCTGGCCGAACACGGCGTGGTCGTGGAAAAGACCGGCCTGTACAGCTTCTTCATCATGTTCACCATCGGCATCACCAAGGGCCGCTGGAACACGCTGCTGGCCGCGCTGCAACAGTTCAAGGACGACTTCGACAAGAACCAGCCGCTGTGGCGCTGCATGCCGGACTTCGTCGCCAGCCATCCGCAGTACGAGCGCGTCGGCCTCAAGGACCTGTGCCTGAAGATCCACCGCGCCTACCACGAGCACAACGTGGCGCGGCTGACCACCGAGATCTACCTGTCGGAAATGGTGCCGGGCATGAAGCCGTCGGACGCGTTTGCCAAGATGGCGCACCGCGAGGTCGAGCGCGTGCCGGTCGACCAGCTGGAAGGCCGTGTCACCGCGGTACTGCTGACCCCGTATCCGCCGGGCATCCCGCTGCTGATCCCGGGTGAGGTGTTCAACAAGACCATCGTCGACTACCTGCGCTTCACCGAGCAGTTCAACCGCAGCTTCCCCGGCTTCGAGACCGACGTGCACGGCCTGATCGCCGAGGTGCGCGACGGCAAGAAGACCTACTTCGTGGACTGCGTGAAAGCCTGATCCCGCGCGGCAACAAAGCATGCGGCCAACCTTGTGAAAGGTTGGCCGCATTTTTCATGCCCGCACGGTGGGCTTACTGGTAGTCGCGAAAGGCGCGGGCAAAGCTGCCGTCGCGCCGCAGCGCCTGGTAGCTGTGGCGCAGCCGCGCCAGCGTCGCCGGCGGCGTGCCGAGGCTGGCGGCCAGGTACAGCTCCATGGTCAGCGGCAAGGGCAGCAGCTGGCGGAACTGGCGGCAGTCCAGCAGCTCGCGGCGGCAGTAGGCCTGCAGGCTGCCCTCGGAAAGCGGCACCGCATCGATCCAGCCCAGCTGCAGCCGGCGCAGATTGGTTTCCATGTTGTCGGCGACGTCCAGCCCGGCGTGGCGGTTGGCGCTGACCTCGGCAAAGCCCTGTTCGCGCAGCCACTGGCCGCGCACGTCCTGGTTGCTGATGCCGATGCGCAGCTTGCCCGCCTCCGCCAGCGTGCCGGCGTGCAACTCGCGGCGGCTCGCCAGCGCATACAGCGCCACCCGCTCCGCCCCCAGCCACCCCAGCCAGTGGAACTGCGCCTCGCGCGCCGGGGTGCGCGCCAGCGAATAGATCAGCACGTTGGGCTGGTGGCTGGCCAGCGCCATGCTGCGCGCCCACGGATAGACATGATGCTGGAACGGCAGCCCGGCATGGCGCAGCAAGCGCTCGACAAAGCGCGGCGCCGGCCCCTGCAGGCGCTGGCCGACGATGAAATTGAACGGCGGCGCGTCTTCGGTCACCACCTTGAGCATGGCCTGGGCCCCCGTCGGCAGCGACAGCAGGCAGCAACAGGCCAGCAACAGTGCATTCGCAAGCCGCATAAGCCCTCCGGAGCAGGAAAAGCCCGCATCTTGCTGCGTTGTAGCCCACCTGGGCAAGCGAAACAAGCCAGCCGCCAGCAGTGCCCGCCCGCCCCGGCTCCGTAGCGCTACGGAAAGCCGGCCGCCCGCGGCAATGCCATAATGCCGGCATGACACCCCTGCGCCCCTATCTGCTGCCCGCCAGCTGGCTGCTGCTGAGCCTGCTCGCCGGCGGCGTGCTGCTGCTGGCCGGCCTCAGCCAGCAGCGCAGCCAGTTCCAGCAAAACAGCAGCATCGCCCACCGCCTGCTCAGCCAGAAGATGGTGCAGCACGAGGCGGTGCTGGCCACCCTCGCGCTGCAGCAACGGCCGCCGCCCGCGGCGGAGCTGCTGGCCGGCCTGCGCCCGGCGATGCCGCAGCTGCGGGCGCTGGGCCTGCTGCAGGACGGCCGCTGGCTGGGCAGCGGCAACACACTGCCACCGCTGGCCGCCACGCTGGCACGGGCGCGGCAACAGCGCCGCATCCAGACCCAGGCCGCCGGCGCCGCGCAATACTGGCTGGTGGCGCCGTCCGGCTGGAGCCTGCTGCTCGACAGCCGCCGCCTGCTGGCGCCCGGCGAATGGCCGGCCACGCTGCAGCGGGTGCAGCTGCAACTGCCCGGCGGCACCAGCGTGCTGCTGAACCAGCCGATGCCGGCCTGGGGCTGGCCGATGGCGCTAGCCAAGCCGCTGCCGACCAGCGCGCAGCCGTTCACCTTTCACAGCCGGCAGCGTTACGGCATCGCGCAGTGGCCGTGGCTGAGCTGGCTGGCCACGAGCGCGGCGCTGGCGCTGCTGCTGGCGTGGCAGCACAGCCGCCGCCAGGCGCAGCGACAGGCGCAACGCGAGCGGGAACAGGCACGCCTGGCCGCCGTCAGCCGCCTCAGCACCCTGGGCGAGATGGCCGCCGGCATGGCGCACGAGCTGAACCAGCCGCTGACCGCCATCCTCGCCAACCTGCGCGCCTGCCAGCGGCTGCTGGACGACGACGACGAGCGCGACACGGTGCGCCAGGCGCTGGCCAGCAGCGCGGCGCAGGCCAAGCGCGCCGGCGACATCATCGCCCGCCTGCGCGCGCTGGTGACACAGCAGGCACCGCGGCCGCTGGCTGGCGTCGACAGCGCCGCGCTGCTGGCCTCGGTACAGCACCTGCGCCAGGCCGAGCTGGCGGCGCAGGGCATCCGCCTGCACTGCCATGACGCCAGCGCCGGACGGCGGCCACTGGCCGACGGCGTGGCGCTGGAGCAGATCGTGCACAACCTGCTGCAGAACGCCGTCGACGCGCTGGCCGGCCGGCCCGGCAGCGTCGACATCCGCGCCGACATCGACGCCGGCCGCTACCGGCTGCAAGTCCGCGACAGCGGCCCCGGCATCGCCGAGGCCGACCTGCCGCAGCTGTTCCAGCCCTTCTTCAGCACCAAGCCCGGCGGCATGGGGCTGGGCCTCAGCCTGTGCGAGACCCTGGCGCACAGCCTGCACGGCCGGCTCACCGCGGCCAACCTGCCCGCCGGCGGCGCCTGCTTCACGCTGAGCCTGCCGCTGGCCGATGAGGAAACACCATGAACCAGCAGCACTCCCCGCTGATCTACCTGGTCGACGACGACGACGCGGTGCGCGAGGCGCTGGCGCTGCTGCTGAAAAGCGTCGGCCTGCGCGCCGAGGGCTTTGCCAGCCCGCAGCAGTTCCTCGCGCAGCACGACCGCCACGGCATCGGCTGCGTGGTGCTGGACATCCGCATGCCCGGCATCAGCGGCCTGGATGTGCTCGACACCCTCGCCGCCGGCAGCGACCTGCCGGTGATCATGCTGACCGGCCACGGCAACGTCGACCTGTGCCGCCGCGCGTTCAAGAGCGGCGCGGTGGAGTTCCTGCAGAAGCCGGTGGACGACGACCTGTTCCTCGACGCCGTGCAAAAGGCGGTGCGCCAGCACATCGGCAGCCGCGAACGGCAGGCGGCCACGTTGGCCGCACGGCAGAAACTGGCACGGCTATCCGCGCGCGAGCTGGAAGTGCTGCAGCGCATCGCCGACGGCCTGAGCAACAAGGAGATCGCGCGCGAGCTGGTGCTGTCGCCGCGCACGGTGGAGACCTACCGCGCCAACGTGTTCGCCAAGCTGGAGGTCGACACCCTGGCGCAGCTGATCCGCCACTACCTGGCGCTGCTGCCGGATGGCGCCTGACGCCCCCTCCGTAGTGCTACGGAGGCGGCGGCGTAATCGACCGAATGTTGCCATCGCCCATGTTTGCCTAAGATGAAGCCATCCCTCGCCCCACAACGAACAGGAGCTTCACCATGATCCGCACCACCTGCACCGCCCTGCTGCTCGCCACCGCCACCCTGGCCCAGGCCGCCCCGCTGACCGAACGCAATATCTCGCTGGCCGATGCCGGCAAGCTGGCCACCGACGCCGTGGCCCAGTGCCAGGCCAAGGGCTGGAACGTCGGTGTCAGCGTGGTCGACCGCGCCGGCAACCTGAAGGCCTTCGCCCGCGCCGACAACGCCGGCCCGCACACCATCGAGGCCAGCCGTGCCAAGGCCTACACCTCCGCCTCCGCCAAGGCCCCGACCCAGGCGATGATGGAAAACGCGCAGAAGAATCCGGGCGCGGCCAACCTGACCGACATCCCGGGCTTCCTGCTGCTGGGCGGCGGCGTGCCGCTGAAGGCCGGTAACGAGGTGATCGGCGCCATTGGCATCGGCGGCGCACCGGGCGGCCACCTGGACGAGCAGTGCGCACTGGCCGCGATTGAAGCCAACGCCGCGCTGTTCAAGTAAGCACCCTGCGGCCAACGTTGGCCGCAGCCGCACAGCACAAGGCCACGCCCATGGGCGTGGCCTTGTGCTTTGCAATGCGAGCGGTGGCTCAGTCCGCCAGCGCCTGCGCCAGGTCGGCCAGGATGTCGGCGATGTCCTCGATGCCGATCGACAAGCGCAGCTGGCCCTCGCGGATGCCCAGCGCCGCCTTCTGCGCCGGCGGCATGCCGCCGTGCGACATGGTATAGCTGTGGTTGACCAGCGACTCCACCCCGCCCAGCGACTCGGCGAGCAGGAACAGCTGCAGCCGGCTGGCGACGCGGCTGGCGGCCTCGCGGCGGTCTTCCTTCAGGTAGACGGTGACGATGCCGCCGAAGCGGCGCATCTGGCGTTTGGCCAGCTCGTGGCCAGGGTGGTCGGGCAGGCCGGGGAAGAACACCCTGTCGATCGCCGGATGGCCCTGCAGGAAGGCGGCGACCTTCTCCGCGTTGTCGCAGTGCCGCTCCATGCGCAGCGCCAGCGTCTTGATGCCGCGCAGGGTCAGGAAACAGTCCTGCGGCCCCGGCACCGCGCCGGCGGCGTTCTGGATGAACTTGATCGCCTTGAACAGCGCCGCGTCGTTGACCGCCACCAGCCCCAGCAGCACGTCGGAGTGGCCGCCGAGGTACTTGGTGGCGGAGTGCACCACGATGTCGGCGCCCTGGTTCAGCGGGTTCTGCAGGTAGGGCGTGGCGAAGGTGTTGTCCACCGCCACCACCGCCCCGTGGCTGTGGGCGATCGCCGCCAGCGCGGCGATGTCGACCATGCCCAGCAGCGGGTTGGTCGGCGTCTCCAGCCACACAAGCCGGGTGCTGCTGCCGATGACGGCCTCAAGGTTGGCCGCATCGGACAGGTCGGCAAAGGTCACCTTGATGCCCTGCGCCGCCATCACCTTGTCGAGGATGCGGTAGGCGCCGCCGTACAGGTCGGCCACCGCGATCACCTCGTCGCCGGGCCCCAGCGTGGCGCGCATCACCGCGTCGATCGCCGCCATGCCGCTGGCGAAGGCGAGGCCGTGCGCCGCGTCTTCCAGCGCCGCGAAATTGGCCTCCAGCACCGCCCGCGTCGGGGTGCCGGTACGGGCGTAGGCGAATTCCAGCGACTCGCCCACCGCGTCGTGGGCAAAGGCGGAGGTCTGGTAGATCGGCGGCATCACCGCGCGGTTGTGCTGGTGGTAGTCAAAACCGGCGTGGATCGCCTTGGTGGCAAATTTCATGGTCTCCCTCGTTTCGCTCATGGCCGCATGGGGCGCGTCAGCGGGCGTGGGCGCGGCCGAAGTGGCGCTCCACCCGTTGCTGCAGCTGTTCGAACAGCGCGCTCAGCACCCAGTAGATCGCCGCCGCCATCAGGTACAGCGGCAGCGGCTGGAAAGTCTGCGCGATCAGGTCCTTGGTCACCATCATCAGCTCGGAGACGGTGATCACCGACACCAGCGAGGTGTCCTTGATCAGCGAGATCAGGCTGTTGGCGAGGCTGGGCACCGCCAGCCGCACCGCCTGCGGCGCGATGACGTAGCGCACCGCAGGCCACCAGCCCAGGCCCAGCGACAGCGCCGCGTCCCACTGCCCGCGCTCGACGCCGGCCATCGCGCCGCGCAGGCTCTCCGACAGGTAGGCGGCCACGTTCAGCGTCAGCGCCAGAATGCCGGCGGTGACCGGCTCGAACTCGATGCCGACGCTGGGCAGGCCGTAGTAGATGACAAAAATCTGCACCAGCAGCGGCGTGCCGCGCATCAGGCTGACGTACAGCGCCGCCAGCTGCGACAGCAGCGGCACCTGCGCGATGCGCAGCAGCGCCACGGCGAAGCCCAGCGTCAGGCCCAGCACCATCGCCGAGACCGCGAACAGCAAGGTGTAGCCGACCCCGGTCATCAGCACCGGGACGGCGGTCATTGCCAACTCAAGCCATTCCATCATTCATCCTTCAAATACAAACGCCTCCGCAACTGGCGGAGGCGTCAAGCTTGGCCGCAGCGCTCAGCGTGCGCCCGGTGCCTTCGATACGTCGATGCCGAACCACTTCACCGAGATTTTCTTGAAGCTGCCGTCCTTGTGCAAGGCATTCAGCGCGCCGTCCAGCGCCACCTTGAACTTCGGATTGCCCTTGGCGAACGGGATGCCCATCTGCGTCGCGCTGCCCACCGCGGCGCCCGCCTTCAGCGGCAGCTTGGCTTCCTTGATCGCGAACGGGATCAGCAGGCTGTCGTTGATGCCGGCATCGATGCGGCCGGTGGCCAGATCCTGGAAGATTTCCGGTGCCGACGGGTAGAACTTGGACTCGATAGCGCCCTGCGCCTTCACCATCTCGGCGTAGTTGCTGCCCTGGGTCACGCCCATCTTCTTGCCGGCGAGGTCGGCCAGGCTCTTGAAGTTGCGCTTCTCGTTCTTGCGCACGATCAGCTGCGCGCTGGAGATGGTGTACGGCTGCGAGAAGTCGAACACTTCCTTGCGCTTGTCGGTGATCGACACCTGGTTCATCACCACGTCGAACTTGCCACCCTGCAGGCCGGCCAGCAGGCCGCTCCACTCGCCGGTGATGAATTCCGGCTTCAGCTTCAGCTTCTGCGCCAGCGCCGAGCCCAGCTCCACCTCGAAACCGGTCAGCTTCTGGTCCTTGTCCTTGAAGTTGAACGGCGGGTAGGTGCCTTCCAGCGCGATCTTCAGCGTGCCGCGCTGCTGCACGGTGTCCAGCAGGTCGGCCGCGTAAACGTTGGCCGCAGCGCCCAGCAGCGTCAGGGTAAGCAGAACTTTTTTCATTTTTTATTCCTTTTTGATATTGATTTCAAAATCAATAAAACAGAAAGAACTATAACAAAGCCGACCGCTTTGCTCCAGCCTTGGCAGCGAATGAAAACGCATAAGGAAATCACCAAAAGCGGATAACAGCGGCGCCGGGTCAGCGGCAATCCAGAGCGCGATTGTACGCAATATCCCGCGCGCTGGCGCGGAAGTATTGCCAGTCCCTGGCAAGCCGGCCCACCCCGCAGGCAAAGAAAAAGCCCGGCCATGCCGGGCTTGCTGATGCCGTCGCGGCCGGGAACGGGCTTAGACGTTGAACAGGAAGTTCAGCACGTCGCCGTCCTGCACCACGTAGTCCTTGCCTTCAGCGCGCATCTTGCCGGCCTCCTTGGCCTTGGCCTCGCCGCCGTAGGCGACGAAATCGGCAAAGGAGATGGTCTGCGCACGGATGAAGCCGCGTTCGAAGTCGGTGTGGATCACGCCGGCCGCCTGCGGCGCGGTGTCGCCGACGTGGATGGTCCAGGCGCGCACTTCCTTCACCCCGGCGGTGAAGTAGGTCTGCAGGCCCAAGAGCTTGTAGCCGGTGCGGATCAGGCGGTTGAGGCCCGGCTCTTCCAGGCCCATGTCGGCGAGGAATTCCGCCTTGTCGGCGTCGTCGAGATCGGCGATCTCGCTCTCGATGGCGGCGCACAGCGCCACCACCGGTGCGCCTTCGGCTTCGGCCAGCGCCTTCAGCTTGTCCAGGTGCGGGTTGTTGTCGAAGCCGTCTTCCGCCACGTTGGCGACGTACATCGCCGGCTTGACGGTCAGCAGGCACAGCGGCTTGAGCAGGGCCAGCTCGTCCGCGTCCAGCTTCATGCTGCGTACCGGCTTGCCTTCGTTCAGGTGCGGCATCAGTTTTTCCAGCAGCGCCACCAGCTTCTGCGCGTCCTTGTCGCCGGCGCGGGCCTTCTTGCCGTCACGGACGATGGCCTTTTCCACCGCCGACATGTCGGCCAGTGCCAGTTCTGTGCCGATGGTTTCCAGGTCGGCGATCGGATCGACACGGCCGGCAACGTGCACCACGTTGTCGTCGTCGAAGCAGCGCACCACGTTGACGATGGCGTCGGTCTCGCGGATGTTGGCCAGGAACTTGTTGCCCAGGCCCTCGCCCTTGGAGGCGCCCGCCACCAGACCGGCGATGTCGACGAATTCGACGATGGCCGGCTGGGTCTTCTGCGGGTTGACGATCTTGCACAGCTCGTCCAGGCGCGGGTCCGGCACTTCCACGATGCCGACGTTAGGCTCGATGGTGCAGAACGGATAGTTGGCCGCTTCGATACCGGCCTTGGTCAGTGCATTGAACAGGGTGGACTTGCCGACGTTGGGCAGACCGACGATACCGCATTTCAGACTCATGGGAATTCCTCGAATTTTCCGGCCTGCGCGCTGGGCGCCGCAGGCATTGACCGGTGGCATTGTACCACCTGGCCGATCATTTTTTGTGCACTCGGGCCTGGCCGCAGCCTGCGGCCAACCTTTACTTGGCGGCGGTGTGCAGCGTCTTCATCGCCGCCGCGCTGTTGCCGGCCAGCACGTCCGGCATCACCTGCAGCGCCTTGGCGATGGCGTCGTCGATCGCCTGCTGCTCTTCGGCGCGCGCCTTTTTCAGCACGAAGTTGGCGACCTCGTTGCGATCGCCGGGATGGCCGATACCCAGGCGCAGGCGCCAGAAGTTGGGCGAACCCAGCTTGGCGATGATGTCCTTCAGGCCGTTGTGGCCGCCGTGGCCGCCGCCCTGCTTCAGCCGCGCCGCGCCCGGCGGCAGGTCCAGCTCGTCGTGCACCACCAGGATTTCTTCCGGCGCGATCTTGTAGAAGCGCGCCAGCGCGCCCACCGCCTGGCCGGACAGGTTCATGTAGGTCATCGGCTTGAGCAGCCACAGGTCGCCTGCGGCCAGCGTGGCGCGCGACACCTCGCCGAAATACTTGCCCTCGCCACGCAGCGGCGCCTTGTGCTGCCAGGCCAGCTCGTCCACCAGCCAGAAGCCTGCGTTATGGCGCGTTCTTTCGTATTCCGGCCCGGGATTCCCCAGCCCCACCACCAGACGGATTGCCGACATTCTCTTGATCCCAACAATGAAAAA
The DNA here is from genome assembly GCF_014652475.1 of Vogesella alkaliphila. Lineage (GTDB taxonomy): Bacteria > Pseudomonadota > Gammaproteobacteria > Burkholderiales > Chromobacteriaceae > Vogesella > Vogesella alkaliphila. The sequence continues at coordinate 403,876 of NZ_BMYW01000002.1, forward strand.
CCCGCTGCAGAGAGTATCAGCAGCGGGCCTCGTACCGCACCGTCAAACGGTGAGGCGCTTAAGCATTACACGCGAGCGAAGTCGATGTGCAGCACCAGTTGCTTGAACGGGTGGTTCTGGAAAGCAGCAACCTTGACTTGCTCTTTCTGACCGTCGATCACCAGATCCAGCACTTCGTTGTGGAAGGCTTCGGTTTTCAGCGCGTAGTACATGGTGTTGTGGTCCAGGGTGATGGACACGGCTTCCTTGCCTGCGCCGTAAACGACAGCAGGGGTTTGACCAGCGCGACGCAGGCGGCGGCTCGCACCAGTACCTTCCAGAACGCGCTTGGTAGCGATAACTTCGATTGCCATTTGAATAACTCCAGTTAGCTTTGCAGCTTGATTTAAATCTCCAGCCCGCCGCGACCAGTGGGCTGAACGTTTACGGCAGGCAGGCGCCCGACGAAACCAGGTCCTCGTTGAAGAGGTAGGACACCGATTCTTCGTTGTTGATGCGACGCAGGGTTTCTGCGATCAGGCCACCAATCGATACCACGCGGATGCGGCTGCTCTGCTTGGCTTGCGCCGACAGCGGAATGGTATCGGTGATCACGACTTGGTCGATGTCCGAATTGTTGATGCGATCCACGGCCTGGCCGGAGAAGATGGCGTGCGAGGCGTAGGCCAGCACGCGCTCGGCACCGCGCTCTTTCAGTGCGGAAGCGGCCTTGCACAGGGTGTTCGCGGTGTCGATCATGTCGTCGACGATCAGGCAGGTACGGCCCTGCACGTCACCGATGATGTTCATCACTTCGGCCACGTTGGCTTTCGGACGACGCTTGTCGATGATCGCGAGATCGGTATTCAGCGCCTTGGCCACTGCACGGGCACGTACCACGCCGCCGACGTCCGGGCTGACCACGATCAGGTCTTCGATGCGCTGCGAACGGATGTCCTTCAGCAGCACCGGGGTCGCGTACACGTTGTCCACCGGCATGTCGAAGAAGCCCTGGATCTGGTCGGCGTGCAGGTCGACGGTCAGCACGCGGTCGATACCGGCGCTGGTCAGCATGTTGGCCACCAGTTTGGCGGTGATCGGCACACGGGCGGAGCGCGGACGACGATCCTGGCGCGCGTAACCGAAGTACGGAATCGCGGCGGTGATACGACCGGCGGAGGCGCGTTTCAGCGCGTCGGCCATGGTCAGGATCTCCATCAGGTTGTCGTTGGTCGGCGCACAGGTCGACTGCAGGATGAACACGTCGCGACCGCGCACGTTTTCCAGCAGCTCCACCGCGACTTCACCATCGCTGAACTTGCCCACATCGGCGCGGCCGAGGGAAATGTCGAGGTGCTTGACCACGTTTTGTGCAAGTTCCGGATTTGCGGTACCGGTGAAGACCATCAAACTATCGTATGCAGCCATAATAAAAGAATTGCCTTAAATCGGTAGATAAAGAAAAAGCGTGTAAGGAGCCTTACACGCTTTTTTTCTTAGTTTACTCTCGTAAGCCTGGCTGAGGAGGAAGGATTCGAACCTTCGCATGCCGGAATCAAAATCCGGTGCCTTAACCAACTTGGCGACTCCCCAGTATTCTTTAAATTGTGCAGGGTTTTGGCTGAGGAGGAAGGATTCGAACCTTCGCATGCCGGAATCAAAATCCGGTGCCTTAACCAACTTGGCGACTCCCCAGTAGCACTGCTATTCCCCGTCAAACATCGGATGCGCTGCCAACCCCTTGGCAACAAAGCCGCTGAATCGTGACGACAGGGAACGATATACTGTTTTTGCTTGATCTTCGTTGCCGCATTCCAGAAACACGCAGGCTCCGGAACCGGTCATCAACGGCGAGCCACATTCTCTTAATGCGCTCAAGGCTTCATTTACCGCTGGATACATTTGGCAAACAACGCCTTGCAAATCGTTCTGTTTTTGCGGCGTCGTTGCTAGGGTTCGCATTGTGGAGAAACTGGCCTGCCCTGTCAACACCTGGCGTGAAAATTCCTTGAAAACCGCCACCGTCGGCACATGCACTGTTGGGTGCAACACCACATACCAGGTTTCCGGCAGGCTGATTTCGCTCAGCTCTTCGCCGATGCCGGTGGCGCGCGCATTGCGCCCGAAGATGAACACCGGCACGTCGGCCCCCAGTTGCACGCCCAGCTGCATCAGCGCCTCGCGCGACAGGCCGCAGCCCCACAGCTGGTTGAGCGCCAGCAGCACGGTCGCCGCATCGGAGGAGCCGCCGCCGAGGCCGCCGCCCATCGGGATGCGCTTGTGCAGACGCAGGTTGGCGCCCTGCGTGCTGCCACTGGCCTGCTGCAACAGCCGCGCCGCCCGCACGGTGAGATCGCTGTCCGCCGGCACGCCGGGAATGGGATTCAGCAGCACGATGTCGCCGTCGTCGCGCAGCGCGATGTCGATGCTGTCGCACAGGTCGATGAAGCGGAAATCGCTGTCCAGCAGGTGATAGCCGTCGTCACGCTTGCCGGTGATCAGCAGGTTGAGGTTGAGCTTGGCCGGCGCCGGAAAGGTATGGAACACAGGTTCGGTCATGGAGCGGGAAGGGCAGTATCGGGTTGCAGGGGAACAAACTGGCGCCAGTCGGACAGCACCAGGCGGATGGTCAGGCCCTCGCGCTCCAGCTCGACGCGGCGCGGCTGGCCAAGGTTGGCCGCATCGCGGTGGATGCGGATCAGCCAGCCCTGCTGCTGCAGATGGCCTTCCGGGGTGGTGGTGTAGGGAAACTGCGGCGCCGGGTGGCCACGCACCCACCACACCAGGTTGGCCAGCGGCAGCGGCCAGCCCAGCTGGCGTTCGGTCAGCGTCTCGACGTCGCTGGCGAACTGCTGCTGGCCGTCGGCCAGCAGGGTGACGCCGTGGCTGTCACGGTGCAGGCTGGCGACGGTATTGCCCACCGGCGTCTTGATCGCCAGCTGGTCGTCGTCCGCGGTGTGCTGCCAGTCAAAGCCGGCGACGTGGCCCTTGCCGTCCAGATTCACCGCCAGCCGGCCGGCGACGTCGAAGGGCTGGTCCTGCACCTGAGGCTGCAACGGTGCCGCACTGGACGGCACTTCCTTGAACGAGGCACAGCCAGCGAACAGCCACAGCGGCAGCAGCAGTAATAGCCAGCGCGCGATCATGGCAGCAGGCGTTGCAGGGTTTCACGCAGCACCGGGTGATCCGGCTCCTTCTTGTGCGCCTCGGCCCACAGCTTGCGCGCCTCGTCGAGGCGCCCGGACTGCCACAGCACCTCGCCCAGATGGGCGGCCACTTCGGCGTCCGGCATGCTGGCGTAGGAGGCCTGCAGGTATTGCAGCGCCTGCTCCAGCTTGCCGAGCTTGTAGTACACCCAGCCCAGGCTGTCGAGGATCATCGGGTCGTCCGGCGCCGCCTGGTGCGCCTTCTCCACGTAGGCCAGCGCCTCGCGGTAGCGCGTGGTGTGGTTGCTGAGCGCGTAGCCCAACGCATTCAGCGCGTGCACGTGGTCCGGCACCAGCTCCAGCACCTGCAGCAGGTCCTTTTCCGCCAGCGGGAACTGCCCGTCCAGCTCCGACAGCAGTGCGCGGTCGTACAGCAGTTCGGTGGCCCGCGGCTGGCGTTGCAGGCCCTGGTTCAGCAGCGTCATCGCCTGCGCGCGGTCGCCGGCATTCTTGGCGATCTGCGCCTGCAGCGCGACCACCCGCACCAGCTGGCTGCCGTCGCCGGCCAGCGGCTGCAGGTCGTTGATCGCCTGCTGCCAGTTGCCGTCCGCGGCGTCCAGCTGCGCCAGGCGCAGCCGTGCCGGCAGGTAGTTCTCGCCCTGCCCCACCTGCTGGTACCAGTGGCGCGCCTGTTGCGGCTGTTTCTGTTCGTCCGCCAGCTGGCCCAGGGTGTAGCGCAGGGAGTCGGCATCGGCGTAACCGGCTTGCAGCGCGGCCTCCAGCTGACGGCGCGCCAGCGGCAGGTTGCCGTTCTGGAACGCCAGCAGGCCGACCATGTTCAGCAGTTCCGCCTGTTTCGGGTACTGTTGCAGCGCCTTTTCGGCGTGGCGCTGCGCGTCGGTGTAGCGCTTCTCGCTGGCCAGCAGCCGCACCATGGTCAGGTTCAGCTCCAGGCTGGCGGCGGGACGCAGCTGCAGCTGCGCCTGCAGGAAGTCGATGGCGGAGGGGACCGAGTGGCGGCGCAGGCGGTCGACCTGCCACAGCAGCGGCAGATCCCACGTCGGGGCGATTTGGGCGAGACGGGCGAACTCCTTGTCGACCTCGGCCTGCTCGCCGGCCTCGGCGGCGACCGCCAGGTGGGCGAAGCGCGCCTCCGGCAGCTCCGGATAGCGCTCGGCCAGGTCGCTGACCAGTTTCGCCGCGGCGCCCCGGTCCGGCTGGCGGGCCAGCAGGCGCGCCAGCTGCACGAAGATGGCACCGGCGCGCGCCGGTTGCCGCGCCAGCATGCCTTCCACCAGCGGCTGGCTTTCCGCCAGCTTGCCGGCGCGCAGCAGCGCGATCAGCAGCTGTTCACGCGCCGAATCGGCATCCGGGTCCAGCTCGATCCACAGGGCCAGCGCCTCGGAGGCCTGGCGCACGTTGCCGGAGAACATCGCGAATTCGGAGGCGCGCTGCGCCACGCGCGGGTCGCGGGTTTCGCGCGCCAGTTGCAGATAGGTTTCCGCGGCGACACCGGCGCCGCCGCGCTGCACCACGATCTCGCCGGCCAGCAGGCCGTACAGCCACTCCTCGCTCAGCTCCAGCTTGGGGATGCGCGGGTTGTCGACTGTTTCCTCTTCGACCGCCTCGTCGGCGAGATCCTCGACCACCGCTTCCGCGCTGACGGACGGCGCGGGGGGAGCGGGCGGGACGCTGGCGCAGGCGGCCAGGGCAAGGGGAGCGAGTGCTGCGGCGATACGGAGTAGTGCGTTCATGCTTGGCCTAAACATCGGTTCAGACGGGTAGAATACCACGCCCATTCGTTTAATCATGCCCACGGCAAGGAAAACTGCAATGCCGGAATTGCCAGAAGTCGAAACCACCTGTCGCGGCATCACGCCTCTGCTGCTGCACGCCACCATCCGTGGCGTGACCGTGCGCGAGGCGCGCCTGCGCTGGCCGGTGCCGCCGGACCTTGCGGCCAACCTTGCCGGTCGCCGCGTGCTCGGCATCAGCCGCCGCGCCAAGTACCTGCTCGTCGACTTCGAACACGGCACGCTGATCCTGCATCTGGGCATGTCCGGCAGCCTGCGCTTCGTGGCGCCGGGCACGCCGCCGGAAAAACATGACCATGTAGACATCGATCTGGGGCAAACGGTTCTGCGCTATCGCGATCCGCGCCGCTTTGGCGCCATCCTGTGGCAGCAGGGTCCGGCCCTTGCGCATCCGCTGCTGGCACGGCTGGGGCCGGAGCCGCTGTCCTACGCCTTCGACGGCGCGGTGCTGCAGCAGGCGCTCCGGCGCCGCGGCAGCGCCATCAAGCTGGCGATCATGGACAACCACGTGGTGGTCGGCGTCGGCAACATCTACGCCAACGAGGCGCTGTTCCACGCCGGCATCCACCCGGCCCGCGCCGCCAACGGCCTCAGCGGCGAGGAGTGCGCGCGGCTGGCCGCCGAGATCAAGGCGGTGCTGGCGCGCGCCATCGACGCCGGCGGCAGCACGCTGCGCGACTTTGTCGACGCCAAAGGGAAACCGGGCTACTTCCAGCAAAGCTATATGGTCTACGGCCGCCGCGACCTGCCCTGCCACGTCTGCGGCAGCCTGATCCGCGAGCTGCGCCAGGGACAGCGCAGCTCCTGCTTTTGCCCGCATTGCCAGCCGTGTTAAATTGCGCCGCGTCGCCTGACTGATAAAGCCCATCGTGCATCGTCCCACCTCCTGGCCTACCCGCCTGCTCCGCCTCGGCCGCCTCGGCATGCACTTGCTGCGCGGCCTGCTGGTGATCGCCACCCGCTATCCGCACCTGACGCAACCGGCCCGCGCAGTGATCACCCAACGCTGGTCGCGCCACCTGCTGCACATCCTGGCGATCAAGGTGCGCGTCCACGGCACGCCGCCGGCGGTGTACCCGGCCAACACCCTGGTGGTCGCCAACCACGTGTCGTGGCTGGACATCTTCGCGCTCAACAGCGTCACCGTGTCGCGCTTTGTGGCCAAGAAGGAGCTGCGCGACTGGCCGCTGGCCGGTTTCCTGATCAAGAACGCCGGCACCCTGTTCATCGACCGCAACAACCGCCGCGACGCCAGCCGCGTCAACGAGCAGCTGGCCAAGGCCTTGCAGGACGGCGGCTGCATGGCGGTGTTCCCGGAGGCCACCACCTCCGACGGCCGCCGCCTGCTGCCGTTCAAGGCCTCGCTGTTCGAGGCCTCGCGCCTGGCGCACGCCACGGTGCAGCCGGTGGCGATCCGCTACCTGACTCCCGGCGGCCACCACTGCGCCGCCGCCGCCTACGCCGGCGACACCAGCTTCTGGCAGAGCCTGTGCCTGATCCTGGCCAGCCGCGCCATGGTGGTGGAGCTGAGCTACACCGCCGCCATCCCGCCCTACGACACCGCGCTGGCCAGCCGCTTCCAGCTGTCGGAAACCGCGCGCGACGCCATCCGCGACGCGCTGCAGCTGCCGCCAGACGCCGTTGCCGCCGCCGACTAGCCGCCCCGCCCCTACTCCGGCCACCCTTCACGCCGCCGGCATGGGGGTGCCGATGCTGCGCAGCAACAATGCCAGCCTGCTAGACGGAGAAAGCCAATACGGAGATTCCCCAATAGGGTTTTCCGCGATGGGGAAATACCCAATGTTGGCGCCCTGCCCGCCTGCCGCATGATCCTCGCCAAGACGCCAACACAGCGTGAGCGGCCATCACGTCGCCAGACACAGGAGAGTGCACCATGCAGAACAAACCCTTTTACAAGAGCCTGTATTTCCAGGTCATTGTCGCCATCGTACTGGGGGTGACCCTCGGGCACCTGATGCCGGAACTCGGCGCCAAGCTGAAGCCGCTGGGCGACGGCTTCATCAAGCTGGTGAAAATGATGATCGCGCCGATCATCTTCTGCACCATCGTGGTCGGCATTGCCGGCATGGAAGACATGAAGAAGGTTGGCCGCGTCGGCGGCAAGGCCTTGCTGTACTTCGAGGTGGTGACCACGCTGGCGCTGGCCATCGGCCTGCTGGTGGTGAACTACGTGCAGCCGGGTGCCGGCATGAACGTGGACCCGAGCACGCTGGACGCCGGTGCCATCGCCAAGTACACCGAAAAGGCCGCCGGCCAGAGCACGGTGGACTTCATCCTGCACGTGATTCCGCAAAGCGCGATCGGCGCCTTTGCCGAAGGCGAGATCCTGCAGGTCCTGCTGTTCTCGGTGCTGTTCGGCGCCGGCCTGTCGCTGATGGGCGAGCAGGGCAAACCGGTGCTGGGCTTCTTTGAAAAAGTGTCGCACGTGCTGTTCGCGATGATCGGCTTCATCATGAAGCTGGCCCCGATCGGCGCCTTCGGCGCGATGGCCTTCACCATCGGCAAGTACGGCGTCGGCAGCCTGGTGCAGCTGGCCTCGCTGATGGGGACCTTCTACCTGACCTGCGTGCTGTTCGTCGGCCTGGTGCTGGGCACCATCGCCCGCTGCTACGGTTTCAGCGTGTGGAAGCTGATCAAGTACATCAAGGAAGAGCTGCTGATCGTACTGGGCACCTCGTCCTCCGAATCCGCGCTGCCGCGCCTGATGAGCAAGCTGGAACAGCTGGGCTGCGCCAAGCCGGTGGTGGGCCTGGTGGTACCGACCGGTTACTCCTTCAACCTGGACGGCACCTCGATCTACCTGACCATGGCGGCGATCTTCATCGCCCAGGCCTGCAATATCGACCTGACCCTGACCCAGGAGCTGACCATCCTCGGCGTGCTGCTGCTGACCTCCAAGGGCGCCGCCGGCGTCACCGGCTCCGGCTTCATCACCCTGGCCGCCACGCTGGCGGTGGTACCGGAAATCCCGGTCGCCGGCCTCGCGCTGATCCTCGGTATCGACCGCTTCATGTCCGAAGCCCGCGCCATCACCAACCTGATCGGCAACGCGGTGGCCACCGTGGTGGTCGCCAAGTGGGAAAACTCGCTGGATGCAGAACAGATGGCCCGCGAGCTGGCCAACCCGACGCCGATCAACCACGGCGCCCCGGTACAGGCCCCGCACCTGATCCGCGAAGTGTCGCAAGAGCTGAGCTGATCGCGTTCACCGCCAAACACAAAGCCCCTGTCGCGAGACAGGGGCTTTTTGCTTGCGGCCAACGTTGGCCGCAGCCGCCGCGCCTTATCTTGGGCTTACTTGACCTTGCCGATCTCGCGGTACGGCGGGCACGGCAGCGAGAACTGGGCGCGGTCTTCCAGCCGCACCGCGGTGAGGCTGCCGCCCCACAGGCAGCCGCTGTCGATGGCCAGCACGTCCTCGCTCAGCATCAGCCCCAGCGCCGACCAGTGGCCGCAGACGATGGGCGTGTCCATGCTGCGCCGCCCCTCCACCGCGAACCACGGCTGCAGGTGCGCCGGCGCGCCGTCCAGCTCGCCCTTGTAGGACAGGTCCAGCTCGCCGTCGCTGTTGATGAAGCGCATCCGCGTCATCGCGTTGATGATCAGCCGCCAGCGGTCCATGCCCTTCAGCTCGCCGTGCCAGCGCGAGGGCTTGTTGCCGTACAGCTTGGCGAACAGCTTGCGGTAGTCCTTGCCCGACAGCTCGTCCTCGACCTCCTCCGCCAGCCGCAGCGCCTTGTTGATGCTCCACTCCGGCAGCAGGCCGGCGTGCACCATCGCGTAGCCCTGCTCGTAGATCATCAGCGGCTGGCAGCGCAGCCAGTCCAGCAGCAGCTTGCTGTCGGCGGCGTCCAGCACGTCGTCGATGGTGTCGTCGCTGTGGATCTTGCCGTAGCCCTCGGCCACCGCCAGCAGGTGCAGGTCGTGGTTGCCGAGCACCATCTGCGTGCAGTCCTGGTGCTCGAACACCCAGCGCAGCACCGCCAGCGACTCCGGGCCGCGGTTGACCAGGTCGCCGGTCAGCCACAGCGTGTCGCGGCCGGGGTTGAATTCAATCTGGCGCAAGAGCGCCATAAAGGGCGTGAAGCAGCCCTGCAAATCGCCAATCGCGTAGGTGGCCATGTGTTGTTGTCCTGTTGATGAATGCGGCCAACCTTGGCCTGAGCCGTGCCGCACCGCCGCGCCCGCCGGCACAGCAAGCGGCGGCGGGCCGGCCGCCAATGATAAAGGAAAGCGCATGGCCGTATCGTGCCGCTGGCTCTACAATGCGCGTTGCCCATGAAAGATTGACGACATCCCATGTCCCTGCTGCAACTGAATCCGCCGCAACGCGCCGCCATCATGTCGCTGGACGGCCCGCTGCTGGTACTGGCCGGCGCCGGCTCCGGCAAGACGCGGGTGATCACCCAGAAGATCGAGTACCTGATCCGCGAGGGCGGCTACGACGCGCGCAACATCGCCGCCATCACCTTCACCAACAAGGCGGCGCGCGAGATGCTGGAGCGCGTCGGCAAGCTGATGAGCAGCCGCGAGCTGAAGGGCATCACCGTGTCCACCTTCCACTCGCTGGGCATGCAATTGCTGCGCCAGGAGGCACCGCACCTGGGCTACAAGCCGCAGTTCTCCATCCTCGACAGCTACGACGCCGCCAAGATCATCTCCGACGTGCTCAAGACCACGCACAAGGACGAGGTGCGCAAGGTGCAGAGCCGCATCTCGCTGTGGAAGAACGAGCTGCTCGGCCCCGACGCCGCCATCGTGCAGGCCGACAACGAGTTCGACCGCATCTGCGCGATGACCTACGCCAGCTACCAGGCCACGCTCACCGCCTACCAGGCGATGGACTTCGACGACCTGATCCGCTTCCCGGTCGAGCTGTTCCTGGGCAACGCCGAGGTGCTGCAGAAGTGGCAGCACAAGCTGCGCTACCTGCTGATCGACGAATACCAGGACACCAACACCTGCCAGTACCAGCTGGTGAAGCTGCTCACCGGCGCGCGCGGCATGTTCACCGCGGTGGGCGACGACGACCAGTCCATCTACGCCTGGCGCGGCGCCAATATGGAAAACCTGCGCCTGCTGCAGCACGACTTCCCAAAACTCAAGGTGATCAAGCTGGAGCAGAACTACCGCTCCACCGCGCGCATCCTGCGTGCGGCCAACTCGGTGATCGCCAACAACCCCAAGCTGTTCGAGAAGCAGCTGTGGAGCGAGCTGGGCCTGGGCGAACCCATCCACGTGGTGCAGTGCAAGGACGAGGAGCACGAGGCCGACGTGGTGGTGCAGCGCCTGCTGGCGCACAAGTTCGAGCACCGCACCGAGTTCAAGGACTACGCCATCCTCTACCGCGGCAACTACCAGGCGCGCATCTTCGAGCAGGCGCTGCGCAACCAGCGCATCCCCTACCAGATGGCCGGCGGGCAGAGCTTCTTCGACAAGCCGGAGATCAAGGACGTGCTGTCCTACCTGCGCCTGATCGCCAACCCCGACGACGACCCGGCCTTCATCCGCGCGCTGACCACACCCAAGCGCGGCGTCGGCGCCACCACGCTGGAGCGGCTCGGCGCCTGGGCCGGCCAGCGCGGCAACAGCCTGTTCGCCGCCGCGCACGAGGAAGGCTTCCAGCAGCAGGTCGGTGCCGCACAGCTGGCGCCGCTGCAGGACTTCTGCCGCTTCATCGTCAACCTGGAATACCGCGCCACGCGCGAACCGGCCGGCGAGCTGGTGATGGAGATGCTGAAGGCGGTCGGCTTCGAGGCCTGGCTGTACGACAGCGAGGACAGCCAGCGCGCCGCCGAGGTGAAGTGGAAAAACGTGATGGACCTGGTGGCGTGGCTGCAGAAGAAGGGCGAGGCCGATGGCAAGAACCTGATCGAGCTGTCGCAGACCATCGCACTGATTACCATGCTGGAAGGCCGCGACGAGGGCGAGGTCGACGCGGTGAAGATGTCGACCCTGCACGCATCGAAAGGGCTGGAATACCCGCACGTGTTCCTGATCGGCTGCGAGGAGGGCATCCTGCCGCACAGCGAATCGGTGGACAACGGCATGGTGGAGGAAGAACGGCGGCTGATGTACGTCGGCATCACCCGCGCCCAGCGCAGCCTGACGCTGACCTACTGCGTGAAGCGCCGCCGCGCCGGCGAGTGGCTGTTCGTCGAGCCGTCGCGCTTCATCGGCGAGATCAACGGCGACGACATCCGCCACTTCGGCAAGCCCGGCGCCGAACCCATCGTCAGCAAGCGCGAGGGCAAGAGCAAGCTCGCCAGCCTGATGGCCAGCCTCGACAGCAAGGTGCAGAAGCCGGAGGAGTGAGTACGGCCTTGCGGCCAACCCTGGCCGCAATGAAAAACGCCGCGCAACAGCGCGGCGTTTTTTCTGACGACAAGCAACGGCTTACTTGGCGGCGTTGGTCAGGTATTCCACGGCGGCCTTGAATTCGGCATCGGAACCGCTGTAGCCGCCCTTCGGTGGCATCGCGTTCAGGCCCTTGGTGGCGGACGCCACCAGACCGTCCAGGCCCTTGGCCAGACGTGGCGCCCAAGCAGCCTTGTCGCCGAACTTCGGTGCACCGGCCGCGCCGCTGTCGTGGCAGGCCATGCACACGCTGGCGTACACTTTCTTGCCCACGACCGCCGGATCGGCAGCGGCACCGGCTTCGGCACCACCCACTGGCGGCTCGGTGAACTGGCCGCCGGCGGCGTTACCCATATAGGCCACCGCGCGCTTCAGCTCGTCGTCGGTCAGGTCGGCCGCGCCGCCCTTAGCCGGCATCGCGTTGAAGCCTTCCAGCGCGTGCTTGACCAGGGTATCCCAGCCCTGTGCCACGCGCGGGCCCCAGGCGCCGGCGTCGCCGAATTTCGGTGCGCCAGCCAGGCCGGCGCCGTGACAGGAGATGCAGATGCCGGTGTAAACCTGCTGGCCGGTGCGCATACCCGGAGGCGCGTCGCTGGCCACGGATTCGCCGATAGGCTTGAGGCGGGCGGCAACGGCTTCCTTGCTCATCACTTCCGCATTGACATCAAAACCGCTGGTGGCCAGTTTCGCCAGCAACCAGATACCCACCACGACCAGTACGACGATACCGAGCAAGATCGTGACGATCTGGCCTGGCGCTTTGGTTTCGTTACTCATTCCAGCCTCGCTGTAATAATGTCATTCAAAAATTGGGGAAATTATACGGAAAGCCCCCGCACAAGGCAAAGGCGCCAGGAACTTTCCGGAAATCCGTGAAACCGGCAGTCACGACTGGACGCTGGGCGCCGCTATGCGCTATGATCCGCCTGCTTTTTTGCGCAGCACCCGTAGCTCAGTTGGATAGAGTGTCAGTTTCCGAAGCTGAAGGTCAGTGGTTCGATCCCACTCGGGTGCGCCAATCCGCCGGATTATCCGGCATCCCGCCGCGGTGTTCTTTGCGGATTGTCAAAGCCGCCTCCTCGCTGTGCCCCTCCCCGGCGTCTGCCGAATTTATATACCCCGAGCATGTCCCGTGCGCGGTCATATCGCGCGATGTGTTGCAGCTACACACGCCGGCACGCGCGCCAGATGCCATCCTGCCGCAAATTCCTGCCCGGCGTGGCAAATCTCCGTAAGATGTCGCCTTCCCGAAGATCAGGCAGGAGATGTCATGCAGTTGCAAGCCGTTACCGGCGCACTCGAACAGATCGTGTGCTACGACAAGACCGGTTATTCCCCCCTCGAACTCGCAGGTCAGCGTATCGGCTGTGTCAACGACATCTGGCGCGAACGCCTGCTGACGCAGGAGGCAGCGATCTTCCGCGAGGAAAACGGCGTGCTGAAGGCGCTGGACGACGAGCCGGACTTTGCCGCGCGCAGCGCCACCCTCGCCGCCGCCGCGCTGCGCTGGCGCGACGCCGGCTGGCTCAACGGCTGGCGCGACGAGCAGTTCACCGCCTACTTCACCGACGGCACGCCGGCCTTCGCGATGGAACGCGCCGCGTTCCGTCCGCTGGGGCTGACCAGCCGCGCGGTGCACCTCAACGGCCTGCAGCGCATGGCCGACGGCGAGATCCGCATGTGGGTCGGCCGCCGCAGCCCGTTCAAGGACGTGGCGCCCAACCGCCTCGACAACCTGATGGGCGGTGGCATCGCCGCCGGCGAGAGCATCCAGATCGCGCTGGAGCGCGAAGGCTGGGAAGAGGCCGGCATCCCGCCGACGCGGCTGGAACTGCTGCCGCAGACCGCGCTCTTGCTGGCCGAGCGCCCGGTGCCGCGCGGCCTGCACCGCGAATGGCTTTACGTGTTCGACCTGTGGCTGAAGGAAGGCGAAATCCCGCAGAACCAGGACGGCGAAGTGGCCGAGCACGTGCTGATGCCGCTGGCGGAAGTGGAACAGCACCTGGTCAACGGCCAGTTCATGAGCGACGCCGCGCTGACCGCCATCGACTGCCTGGCACGGCTGGGTTACTGGGGCGACGATACCGCGCTGCACGCGCTGCTGGCCGGGGTGCGCGGCGTACCCGGCACCGACACCGCCGGCCGCTAAGCCGGCACCAAGGTTGGCCGCAACCGTTGCGGCCAAGCTTTGCCGCCTGCCGCGGCGGATGGATTTTTGCTACAGTGACCTTCTTTCCCCGTAGCCAAGCCGCCGCGTCATGACCGCCTTTACCAGCTGCAACCCCGCCTCCGGCGAGGTGGTGTACACCCGCCCCGCCCTGTCCGCCGATTCCCTGCCGCCACAACTGGTCGCGCTGCGCCGCGCGCAGCACGCGTGGTCTCACCTCGCGACCGCCGATCGCGCCGCGCGCCTGCTGCGGCTGGCCGACAGGCTGGCGGCCAGCCGTCATGCGCTGGCGGCCCTGGTGTCGCTGGAAGTGGGCAAGCTGGAGCGCGAATGCCTGGCCGAGATCGACAAGTCGGTGCAACTGATCCGCTACTACGCCGACCTCGCGCCGACGCTGCTGGCCAGCAAGGACATCGCCACCGGCGCCAGCAAGAGCGGCGTCGCCTTCGAGCCGCTGGGCATCGTGCTGGCGATCATGCCGTGGAACTACCCGGTGTGGCAGGTGCTGCGCTTCGCGGTGCCGGCGCTGATGGCCGGCAACGCCTGCCTGGTGAAGCCGGCGCCGTCGGTGCCGCAGTGCAGCGCGCTGCTGCTGGACATCGTGCACGCGGCCGGACTGGACGTGCTGGACGTGGCGTGGATCGACCACGAGGCGGTCGACGACGCGATACGCGGCTGCGACGCGGTCGCCTTCACCGGCTCCACCACCACCGGGCGCCAGATCGCCGCCATGGCCGGCCGCCACCTGAAGAAAACCGTGCTGGAGCTGGGTGGCAGCAACCCCTTCATCGTGCTAGCCGACGCCGACGTCGAGGCCGCCGCCAGCGAGGCCGCGCACTCGCGCTTTCGCGACGCCGGCCAGAGCTGCAACGCCGCCAAGCGCATGATCGTGGTGCCGGAGATCGCCGACGCCTTCGTCGCCGCCTTTCTCGAACACGTCCGCGCGCTGGTGCCCGGCCATCCGGCCGACGCCGCCACCACGCTGGCGCCGCTGACCCGCGCCGACCTGCGCGAGGCGCTGCACGCGCAGGTGCTGGACGCGCAGGGCCACGGCGCGCAGCTGCTGGCCGGCGGCCTCATGCCGCACGGCGCCGGCTTCTACTACCCGGCCACGGTGCTGGACCACGTCAACAGCGCCTGCCGCATCTACCACGAGGAGGTGTTCGGCCCGGTGGCCAGCATCCTGCGTGCGGCCAACGTCGACGACGCCATCCGTCTGGCCAACGACACCCCGTTCGGCCTCGGCGCCACCATCTTCAGCGCCGACACCGAGCAGGCGTGGCGGCTGGGCCGCGAGATCGAGGCCGGCGCGGTGTTCATCAACCGCTACACCAGCTCCGACCTGCGCCTGCCCTTCGGCGGCGTCAAGGCCTCCGGCTACGGCCGCGAGCTGTCCGAATTCGGCCTCTACGAATTCGTCAACGTGAAGACCTACTGGCAAAAATAAGCCCCGTGGCGGCCGCGGCCTGCAACAAATTCGCCATGCGCCGGTCGCATAGTGCCTGTTGCCTTCATTCCGTGGACCGCCATGCTGCCTCATCGCTCCCGCCCCGCCCGCACCCGCCGGGCGCGCGCGCTCCCTCCCCCGCTGTCGCACGCCACCCTGGGCGAGGCCGTCGGCCGCCACCCGCGCCAGCAGTTGCGCTGGCTCGGGCTGCTGGCGCTGCCGCTGCTGTTGCCGCTGACCGTGCCCGGCATGGCCACCAGCGTCGGCGCGCTGTGCCTGCTGCTGGCCGGCGGCCTGCTGCTGGCGCGACCGGTGGCACTGCCGGCATGGCTGGCGCAACGCCGCCTGCCGCCGGCGCTGGGCGAGCGCCTGCAAGGGCTGCTGGCCCGGCTCAACCAGCGCCTGCTGGCACGCAGCCGGCCGCGACTGTTGCGGCTCAGCTCGCCGCGCTACCGCCATCTCAATGGCGGCATGCTGGCGCTGGCCGGGCTGTCGATGATGGTGCCGGTGCCGGTGATCTCCTTCGACAACATGGTGCCCGCCGCCGCGGTAGCGCTGCTGGCGTGGGGACTGCGGCTGCGCGACGGCGCGCTGCTGCTGGCCGGCTACGTCGTCACCGTGCTGGCGTGGGCCTACGTCGCGCTGCTGTGGTGGGCCGGCGCCGAAATCCTGGCCTGGGGCTACCGCCTGCTGCAGGGCGACTGGCTGGGTTAAGCCGCCGCTTGCGCGTATCATCAAGGGCTTGAGCGGGCCGCGCCCGTCTGGCACAGGATTTCCCCGATGAACAGTCTCGTCCTCTACGGCAACCGTCTGTCCGGCCACAGCTACAAAATCAGGCTGGCGCTGGTGCTGGGCAAGGTCGCACACCAATACCGCAACGTTGCGCTGTCCACGCCGCGCGCCGCGCGCCCGGCCGAATTCCGCGCCGCCAGCCGCTGGGACGAGGTGCCGGCACTGGTGGTCGACGGCGTGGCGATGGTGCAGTCCAACGCCATCCTGCAATGGCTAGCAGAGAGCCAGGGCGTGCTCGCCGGCCAGCCCGGCGAGCGCCAGGCGCTGCGCGAATGGCTGAGCTGGGAGAGCAACCGCATCGGCCTGTCGCTGCCCAATCTGCGCTATGCGCGCCGCTTCGAGTCGCAGCCGGCGGCAGTCGAAGCCTGGCTGGAACAGCGCTGCCGTGCCGACCTCGACGTGCTGGACGCGCAACTGGCGACGCAGGACTACCTGCTCGCCGGCGGCCTGTCGGTTGCCGACCTGTCGGCCAGCGCCTACCTGTGGTGGGCCGCCGACGCCGGCATCGACCTGCAAGCTTGGCCGCAGGTCGGCGCTTGGCTGGCGCGCATCGCCGCCCAGCCCGGCTGGCAGCATCCGGATGCGCTGATGGCGCCGGAGAACTGACATGAGCGCGCCGCAGCGCATCTGGCTGGCCCGCGCCGCGCCGGCCAAACCGGCGCTCGGCGCCGCCTGCAACGGCTGCGGCGTGTGCTGCGCGGCCGCGCCCTGCCCGCTGTCGACCCTGCTGCTGCGCCACCGTGGCAGCGCCTGCCCGGCGCTGCACTGGCAGGCGGCGGCCGCGCGCTACCACTGCGGCCTGCTCGCCGCCCCCACCCACTACCTGCGCTGGCTGCCCGCCGTCGCCGTGCCGCTGTTCGCGCGACTGGCGCGACGCTATCTGGCGATCGGCGCCGGCTGCGACTCCGACACCAGCGCCGAACCGGAAACCACCCCATGACCGATCTGCTTGCGCCACTGGCCGCCATTGTCGGCGCCGCCAACTTGCTGACCGCACCGCACGACATCGCGCCCTTCATTACCGATTACCGCGGCCGCTACCACGGGGCGCCACTGGCGGTGGCGCTGCCGGCCAGCCGCGACGAGGTGGCGGCGCTGGTGCGCTTCTGCGCCGCCCACCGCATCGCCATCGTGCCGCAGGGCGGCAACACCTCCACCTGCGGCGCGGCGACGCCGGACGGCAGCGGCCGGCAGCTGCTGATCGCCTTTCGGCGCCTGAACCGCATCCGTGCCGTCGACGCGGCCAACCAGACCATCACCGTCGAGGCCGGCTGCACGCTGGCGGCGGTGCAGGCGGCGGCGGCCGATGCCGGGCTGCTGTTCCCGCTGTCGCTGGCGAGCGAGGGCAGCTGCCAGATCGGCGGCAACCTGTCCACCAACGCCGGCGGCCTCGCCGTGCTGCGCTTCGGCACCATGCGCGAGCTGACGCTGGGGCTGGAGGTGGTGCTGCCGGACGGCCAGCTGCTGGACGCGCTGACCGCGCTGCGCAAGGACACCAGCGGCCTGGACGTGAAGCAGCTGTTCATCGGCGCCGAGGGCCAGCTCGGGCTGATCACCGCCGCCACGCTGAAGCTGTTCCCGCAGCCCACCGCGCACGCCACCGCGCTGCTCGGCGTCGCCGGCGCCGACGAAGCCATCGCCACCCTCAACGCGCTGCAGGCGGCGTTCGGCGACCGGCTGACCAGCTTCGAGATGATGTCCGAGGTGTGCCAGCAGCTGGTCGACAAGTACCAGCCGGGCGCGCTGCCGTTCCGGGCGCCGTGGGCGCTGCTGGTCGAGCTGTCCGACAGCGGCGACAACACCAGCCTGCAGGAGCGGCTGCTGCAGTGGCTGGCCGCGCGCGGCCTCGGCGACGGCGTGCTGGCGCAGAACGACAGCGAACGCGCGCGGCTGTGGCAGCTGCGCGAACAGATGTCGGCGCTGCAAAAGCGCGACGGCCCCAGCATCAAGCACGACATCGGCGTGCCGACCTCGGCGATCCCGGCCTTTCTCGACGCCTGCGGCACGGCGCTGCAGGCCGCCTTCCCCGGCGTGCGCATCGTCGCCTTCGGCCACGCCGGCGACGGCAACCTGCACTACAACATCAGCCACACCCGCCCCGGCAATGCCGAGCTGTTTGCCGACGAGGACGCGGTCAACGCCATCGTCTACGAACAGGTCCACCGCCTGCGCGGCACGCTGGCGGCCGAGCACGGCGTCGGCCAGCTCAAGGGCCACTGGCTGCAGCGCTACAAGGACCCGGCGGCGCTGGCGGTGATGCGCGCGGTGAAACAGGCACTCGATCCGCAACACCTCATGAACCCGGGCAAGTGGCTGTAACGCACCAGTCCCCGCCCTGAACGATGCTGCCAACCTTGTCCCAAGGTTGGCAGCAAGCGCATCGGTCATGCATTTGTATTTCTATAAAAAACAATGGCATGGCAATACAAAACCACCATAATCCGGCAACAAAAGCCCTCAAGAACACGCGCGCCGCGCCGATAAGGGATCATCCCTTGCCACCCGCATCGTTCTGCGAGATCGCGCTTCGTGCAAATCAATACCAATACGCTGGCCATGCAGGCGCAGCGACAACTGGAAAAGTCGAGCAACAGCCTGACGCGGACCCTCGCGCGGCTGTCTTCCGGCTTGCGCATCAACAGCGCGATGGACGACGCCGCCGGCCAGGCCAGCGCCAGCCGCATGGATGCGAAAATCCGCGGCGAGCGCCAGGGCCTGCGCAACCTCACCGACAACGCCTCGATGCTGCAGGTCACCGAAGGCGCGCTGGCCAAGGTCAGCGACATGCTGCAGCGCATGCGCGAGCTGTCGGTGCAGGCCGCCAACGGCACGCTGAGCAGCCCCGACCGGCAGGCACTGCAGGCGGAAGCCAACCAGCTGTTGCAGGGCATAGACCAGATCGGGCGCGAGACCGAATTCAACGGCCAGCAGGTGTTTTCGCAATCCACCACCAGCCTCGGCGGCGATGCCGACAAGCGCGCGGTGATGGACGGCCTGCAGCTGGGCTGGCTGGAGGCCTCGGAGCGCCGCATCAAGCAGTTCTACGGCATCCAGGGCGACGGCGCCACCATGACGGTGAACCTGGATCCGGGCACCCCGGGCGGCACGCTGGCCTCGGTCAGCTACACCGGCACCGACGGCGGCGGCAGGATGCTGGGCGTGGCGCTCAATGTCGAGATGGCCGACTTCACCCCGGCCAACCTGCCCAACGGTGGCAGCGCCCCGTTCTACAACGACCGCGTGATCGCCCACGAGATGGTGCACGCGGTGATGGGGCGCAGCATGAACATCACCACGCTGCCCACCTGGTTCATGGAGGGCACCGCCGAATTCATCCATGGTGCCGACGAGCGGCTGGCCGGCGACGTGGCGGCGGCCGGCGGGGCCGCCAACCTGGTCAGCAGCAACGCGCTCGGCGCCTGGGCCAGCGACTCGGCGCACTATTCCGCCGCCTACGCCGCCACCCGCTACCTGCACCAGCAGGTGAAACAGGCCGGCGGCAGCGGCATCAAGGACGTGATGCAGGCGCTGAATGGCGGCGCCACCCTCGATGCCGCCATCAACAGCGCCACCAAGGGCAACCTGGCCACTAGCGCCGCCTTCATCGCCTCATGGAACACCAACGGCGCGGCCTTCATCGGCGGTATGGACCTGAGCAATGCCGACACCGGCGCGGTCGGCGGCGCCGATGCCGACGGCGGCACGATATTGACCGCAGAAACCGCGCTGGACGACAACAACGCCTCGCTGTCCGGCGCCAACGTGCTGCAGGGCTTCAAGCTGGACTTCCCCGACATTGCCGGCGCCACCGGGCAGAACTTCTTCACCGTACAGAGCGGCAGCAATGCCGGCGACACGCTGCAAGGCTCGGTCGGCGCGGTGAACGTGGCCTCGCTCGGGCTACAGGATCTCGATCTCGACAAGCTGGCCAAGTTCGCCATCTTCCACCTCGACCAGGCACTGGACTACGTCTCGCAGGAGCGGGCCAAGATCGGCGGCATGATGTCGCGGCTGGACAGTGCCAGCCAGAACCTGCAGAGCTCGACCGAGAACGCCAGCACCGCGCGCTCGCGCATCATGGACGCCGACTACGCGCAGGAAACCGCCAACCAGACGCGGCAAAGCGTGCTGCAGCAGGCCGGCACCGCGATGCTGGCGCAGGCCAACAGCCAGGGCCAGCACGTGCTGCGGCTGCTGCAGGTCTAAGCAGCGCCCTTGCAACCGTCCGTCCCCAAAACGATGCGGCCAACCTTGTCTCAAGGTTGGCCGCATTGTCGTATCCGGCGCCGCTGCCGGCAGGTCACGGCGAGCAGGCAAAAAAAATCCCCTGAGGGTTTCCACAGGGGCCAACACGAGGAAGAAACACCACACCGGCACGGGGCCGACGGATGCTTCGAGGGGCTAACACCACAAAAACCTTTCGGCTTGAGTGCAGCGCACAATTTAAGGCAATTGCTCTAATTTGTCCACTGCTTTATCAGGGGCTTAGCCGCGGACACGCCGTTTTCGCACCCCGCGAGACCGGCACCTCAATCGCGCACCGGACGCTTGGCCAGCATGCGCTGCACGCTGCGGCGGTGCATGTTCAGCGCGCGGGCGGTGGCCGAGACATTGCCGTCGTGTTCGGCCAGCACCCGTTGCAGGTGCTCCCAGCTGACGCGCTTCAGCGACATCGGTGCGGCGGGCAGTGCGCACTCCGGGTTCGCCGCCGGCGCGCCTAGCGCGGCGAGGATCTCGTCGGCGCCGGCCGGCTTGGCCAGGTAGTTGACCGCGCCCAGCTTCACCGCCTCCACCGCGGTGGCGATGCTGGCGTAGCCGGTCAGCACCAGCAGCCGCGCCTGCGGCGCCGCAGCCAGCAGTTGCGGCAGCAGGCGCAGGCCGCTGTCGCCGCCAAGATTGAGGTCGAGGATGATCGCCTGCGGCGCGCGGGCCACTTCCTGCAGCGCCGCCGCCACGTTGGCCGCATGGCGTACCGCATGGCCGCGGCGCTGCAGGCTGCGCGCCAGCATCGCGGCGAAGGCCGCGTCGTCCTCCACCAGCAGGATGTCCATCATGCGTCGCCCTCCAGCGGCAGCCGCAGCGTGGCGCACACGCCGCCGGCGGCATCGTTTTCCAGTCGCAATTCGCCGCCCAGGTGCGACAGCGTCACGTGCGACAGCATCACGCCGATGCCGAGGCCGGCCGGCTTGTCGCTGTCCAGCGGCGCCAGCCCGGCCCGCGCCAGCTGCGCGGCGCTGAGGCGGCCGCGACGGTTGCGGATGCGCAGTTGCAGCTGGCCGGCGACGATGGCGGCGTCCAGCTCCACCTCGCCGCCGCCGGCCTCCGCCGCGTTGTTGAGCAGGTTGAACAGCGCCGGCCAGAAGCGCGGGTCCGGCGCCATCGCCGGCCCGCCGTGCAGCAGGCCGTCGCGCTGCAGCCGCACCCCCGGCCGCGTCGCCTGCCAGCCCTGCAACTGCTGCGCCAGCGCGTCGCCTATCGGCTGCGGTGGCGGCCGGCTCTCGGCGCCGGCCTT
Organism: Vogesella alkaliphila; assembly: GCF_014652475.1. Classification (GTDB taxonomy): domain Bacteria; phylum Pseudomonadota; class Gammaproteobacteria; order Burkholderiales; family Chromobacteriaceae; genus Vogesella; species Vogesella alkaliphila. The sequence goes on from NZ_BMYW01000002.1 coordinate 425,111, forward strand.
CAGCTGCACCAGCGACTGGCGGCACAGCGCCAGCTGCTGCCGCATCAGCTGCAGGTCGGGCTGCAGATCGGCATCGGCGGCGTGGCTGGCGCACAGCTCGTCGCACAGCAGGGTCAGCGTGTTGAGCGGCGTCGACAGGCTGTGCGCGGTGCCGGCCGCCTGCACGCCCAGCGCCACCAGCTGCTCGTCGCGCAGCTGCGCCTCGCGCGCCTGCGCCAGCGCCGCCTCGCGCTGCGCCAGCTGCCGCGCCAGCGACGACACGAAGCCGGTCAGCAGCAGCACCGACACGGCAAAGGTCAGCCACATGCCGACCAGATGCAGGCGGAAGGCGTAGGCGGCATCGTCGCCGGCCAGCGGCCACGGCAGGTGCCAGCCAAACAGCAGCGCGTAGCTCGCCAGGCTCGACAGCGCCAGCAGCCACGCCTGGCGCGGCGGCAACAGCAGCGCCGCCAGCAGCACCGGCGGCAGGTACAGCGAGGCCAGCGGATTGGCGGCGCCGCCGCTGAAGGCCAGCACCTCGGAGAGCACCAGCACGTCGCCGAACAGGCCCAGCGCCAGCTGCCGCCGTGGCGGCAGCGGCCAGTGCCGCAGCGCGAAGTTGAGCAGCGCCAGCGTCGCCAGCGCCTGCGCCAGCAGCAGCCACGGCAGCCGCAGCGCCAGCACCGCGGCCAGCAGCAGGGTCAGCAGCGCCGCGCCCAGCATCAGCCAGCGCAAACGCCGCACCGCCTGCGCCACCGGCCCAAGGTTGGCCGCAAACAGCAGCGGGAAGGTGGAAGTCATCATGGCGGCTACTTTAGCATCGCCGTCGCCCGCCACGGCAGGCTGCGACGATTTGTCGCAGCGGCCGGCCGCGCCTTTTGCCGGGTCCCCGCTTGACAGGCGCAAAACAGGCGGCTAATATGCGCGGCTCTTGTCGGGGGGATTCCCGAGCGGTCAAAGGGATCAGACTGTAAATCTGACGGCTCAGCCTTCGAAGGTTCGAATCCTTCTCCCCCCACCACAAGACTCATCAAAGCCCTGCGCAACCGCGTCAGGGCTTTTTTGTTTGCGCGCCCGCACGTAAAGAAAAGGCCGCCCGCTGCTGCGGACGGCCGGTTCCAGTTCGCCTGGCGAAGACGCCTCCCCGCCACGCCCGACTATAGCCAAGGGCCGGCGGCGGCGGAATGCGGCATCTTGTCGCAGCCTGTCCCGCTGTAGTTAATCCAGATCCAGCCGATCCAGATCCAGCCGTCGCAGCACCGCATCGCAAAACGCCGCCGTACCCGCATCCCCGCCGAGGTCGGGCGTGGCGATGCTGTCGGCCAGCGTGCGCCGCACCGCCAGCTCCAGCGTTGCGGCCAACGTTGGCCGCGCCCACCAGTGGCGCAGCAGCAGCGCCAGCGACAGCAGCGCTGCCACCGGGTTGGCGATGCCGCGCCCGGCGATGTCCGGCGCCGAGCCGTGCACCGGCTCGGCGATCGCCGCCTCGGCGCCCAGGTTCAGCGATGCCGCCACGCCCAGCCCGCCGCCGAACGCCGCCGCCAGATCGGACAGGATGTCGCCGTAGAGATTGGGCGCCAGCAGCACGTCGAAACTTTGCGGCGCCTGCGCCAGCTTCAGCGCGGCGGTGTCGACCAGCAGCTCGTCCACCGCGATCTGCGGATAATCCGCCGCCACGTCGCGCGCCGCGTCGCGGAACAGGCCGTCGGTGAGCGGCATGATGTTGGCCTTGTGCACGATGGTCACGCGCCGGCGGCCGCCGTCCTGCGCCAGCCGGAACGCGGTCTCGGCGACGCGGCGCGAGGCGGCACGGGTGATGCGCTTGATGGCGGTGGCGGTTTCGCCGTCGGACTGCTCCTCGCCGACGTAGAGGTCTTCGGTGTTCTCGCGCACGATCAGCAGGTCGACGCCCTCGGCCGCGCCGCTGCCGGGCAGGCTCAGGGTTGGCCGCACATTGGCGTGGCAGCCCAGCTCGCGCCGCAGCTGCACGATGGGCGAGCGGTAGCCGGCCACCGGATACGCCGGCGAGCTGACTGCGCCGAACAGCACCGCGCCGCACTCACGCGCCGCCGCCAGCGTCGCCGCCGGCAGCGCCGTGCCCTGCTGCCGGAAGGTGTCCCAGCCGGCCTCGGCCTCGACGATCTGCAGATCCGGCAGCAGCCGGCGCAACACCCGTACCGCCTGCGGCACCACCTCGCGACCGATGCCGTCGCCGTTTATCACGCACAGTTTCATGCCCCGATCCCTCCCGCTTGTTGTTGCATGGCAACATATCGCGCCGCCGGCGGCAGGGCAAGCGACGCCGCCATCCGCGCCGGCCAGCCCGCCACGGCGGGCCATTCGAGAACGGCTATCATTCTATCCCCTGATATAAATCAAAAAAGCAATAAAGACAGAACCTTTACATCCAAGCAGTTATTTGGAAGTCGGGTTAGAATACGCGCTTGTTGAATTTGCCCGTTTGATAAAGACGACACTCATGGCTACTCTTTCCTCCGAAACCGTCCTGTCCGTCCATCACTGGAACGACACCCTGTTCAGCTTCACCTGCACCCGCGATCCGGGTCTGCGCTTCATCAACGGCCAGTTCGTGATGATCGGTCTGGAAGTGAACGGCAAACCGCTGATCCGTGCCTACTCGGTGGCCAGCGCCAACTGGGAAGAGCACCTTGAGTTCTATTCGATCAAGGTGCCGAACGGCCCGCTGACCTCGCGCCTGCAGAACATCCAGCCGGGCGACAAGGTGGTGATCTCCGGCAAGCCGACCGGCACCCTGGTGCAAGACAACCTGCTGCCGGACGCCAAGAACCTGTACCTGCTGTCCACCGGCACCGGCCTCGCCCCGTTCATGTCCATCATCAAGGATCCGGACGTGTACGACCGCTACGAGAAGATCGTGCTGATCCACGGCGTACGCTGGGTCAGCGAGCTGGGCTACCAGGACTACATCACCAAGGAACTGGCCGAGCACGAGTTCCTGGGCGAGATGATCCGCGAAAAGCTGATCTACTACCCGACCGTGACGCGCGAGCCGTTCCGCAACCAGGGCCGCCTGACCGACCTGATCCTCAACGGCAAGCTGGCCAGCGACATCGGCCTGCCGCAGCTGAACCCGCAGACCGACCGCGCGCTGCTGTGCGGCAGCCCGGCGATGCTGGAAGACACCTGCAAGATGCTGGACGGCCTCGGCTTCGTCGAGTCGCCACGCATGGGTGAGCCTGGCCACTACGCGATCGAACGCGCCTTCGTCGAAAAGTAATACCGGCCCTGCCGCTTGCGGCCAGCCCGTCACACACCCCGCCGCGTGCGGGGTGTTTTGCTGTTGGCGCCCGCCCGCGCGTGTTGGCGCGCCGGGCATGGCGTGTCGATTGTGGATAACTTGCAGCGCAGGCCAGTCACTGTGGATAAGCCGGCGCAGGCGGCCATACCGCCACGGCACGGTCCGAGGGGCGCAGCTAAACGGCGGCACGATGGGGAAGTTCTGACAGCGGCGGGGACGATGGTGGCGTGGCGCGACACGGGCGGCGCCGGCGCACGGCGAGGGCGCGCGGAAACGGCACGGCCCGCCGGACTCATCCGGCGGGGCGTAGAATACGCAAAAGCCAGTTATCGCGAGGATAACTGGCTTTCATGTTGGTCGGAGTACAAGGATTCGAACCTTGGACCTCCTGCTCCCAAAGCAGGCGCACTACCGGGCTGTGCTACACTCCGTCACTTCCGAAGAAGTGGAGCGGATTGTAGACGACACCCCCTACTCTGTCAAGGTGTTCCCCCCAAAAAATGCGGCGGCGCCGTTCCGCGCCGCGCGCGCTCAACAGGCAAGGCTCCGGCAGCAGGGTACCGGCAGCCAGTCTGCCAGGCCTGTAACAGACCGATGCTCACGCCCCCGGCTGCGGCCACAGCCGCTGCGCGAGGCCGGATTGCCGCGGCGGCGCGTTGAGCACGCCGGCCTCCAGCACCGCCGGGTTGCCGGCCAGCACGAACAGGTCGCGGGCGCGGGTAATCGCGGTGTACACCAGCGCGCGGGTCAGCACCGCGCTTGGCGCCGCCGGCAGCGCCAGCCACACGCTGGCGAACTCCGAGCCCTGCGACTTGTGCACCGTCATCGCGTACACGGTGTCGTGCTCCGGCAGCCGCGCCGGTGCCACCTCGCGCCAGCCGCCGTCGCTGGTGGGGAACACCACCCGCAAGCGCCCGCCACGCGCCACGGTGAGGCCTATGTCGCCGTTGAACAGGCCGATGCCGTAGTCGTTGCGCGTCACCATCACCGGGCGACCGGCATACCAGTCGCTGCCGGCGGCCTTGCGGCCAAGCTTTTCCAGCTCGGCCTCGAGCTGCGCGTTGATGGCCGCCACCGTGTGCCGCTCCGCCGCCAGCAGCATGAAGCGGTGGAAGGCGGCAAACAGCGGCGCCCAGTCGGTGTCGCCCTCATCCAGCTGCGCCAGCGCCTGCCAGTAGTCGGCGCGCTGTGCCAGCAGGCCGGCGGCGTCGGGCAGCGCCGGCTGCAGCCGGATGTCGGCCAGCTCGGGCTGCGCCAGCAGCGCGTGCACCTCGTCCAGCGCCGCGGCATTGACCGCGCGCGCCAGGCGGCCGATGCCGGAGTCGGCGCCGAAGCGGTGGCTTTTCTGCAGCACCACCACGCTGTCGGCGAGGATGGCGCTGTCGTCGATCACGCCGGGCAGGCTGACGCCGGCAGCAAGCAGGCTTTGCGCCGTGTCGCTGCGCCACGCCTGCCGGCTGCAGATGTCGCCCAGCACCGCGCCGGCCTCCACCGAGGCCAGCTGGTCGCGGTCGCCGAGCAGGATCAGCCGCGCGTGCGACGGCAGCGCCGCCACCGTCTGCGCCATCAGGCTGAGATCCACCATCGACGCCTCGTCCACCACCAGCACGTCCAGCGGCAGCGGGTTGGCCGCATGCTGACGCGGCCGCGCGGTGCCGGGGATCAGACCGATCAGGCGGTGCAGCGTCTGCGCCTTGTCCGGCAGCTGCGCGCGCACCCCGTCGGCCACCGGCAGCGCATCGCGCGCGGCGCGCACCGAGTCGGTCAGCCGCGCCGCCGCCTTGCCGGTCGGCGCCGCCATCGCCATCACCAGCGGCCGTGGCGACAACGCCGCCAGCGCCGCCAGCAGCCGCACCACGGTGGTGGTCTTGCCGGTGCCGGGGCCACCGGAGATCACCATGAAGCGGCGCTCGGTGGCCAGCCGCGCGGCCAACCTTTGCCAGTCGCCGGCAGCGGCCGGCCCGAACAGCGCGTCAAGCACCGGCTCGATATCGCCACCCAGCGGCTGCGGGTCGCGCGCCAGCAGCGTCAGCGCCGCCACCAGCTGCGTCTCGTCCTGCCAGTGCCGCGCGAGGTACAGCCGCCCGCCCTCGTCCAGCACCAGCGGCGTGTAGTCGCCGGCGCGACCAGCCAGCGGGCTGCGCCGCAGCCGCGCGTAGTCGTCGCCGGACAGGCCGGCCAGGCAGACGTGGCCGCCGGCCACCGCCGCCAGCAGCCGTTGCAGCAGGGGCTGCAGCGCCGGGCCGTGCTCGGGGTCCAGCCGCGCGAACAGGCGCGCAAGCTGGTCGGGAAGAAAGCTGTCGCTGACAGTGGCAGTCATGGGCAAACCTGGTAACGGACGTTAGAACCCGCTCACGATACCGCACGGCGCGCTCAGGCGCCCAGCTTGGCCTCCAGCGCCTCGCAGATGGTGCTCAGGATCTTGATGCGCGCGTAGTACTTGTTGTTGGCCGGCACCAGAGTCCACGGCACGGCGCTGGTGCTGGTGCGGTCGATCATGTCGCACACCGCCACCTTGTAGTCGTCCCACTTGTCGCGGTTGCGCCAGTCTTCCTCGGTGATCTTGAAGCGCTTGAAGCCGGTTTCCTCGCGCGACTTGAAGCGCGCCAGCTGCTCGTCGGCGCTGATCGCCAGCCAGAACTTGAGCACGATGGCGTTGTTGTCGCGCAGCTGGTGCTCGAAGTCGTTGATCTCGTAGTAGCCGCGCATCCAGTCGGCGGTGCTGGCGAAGCCCTCCACCCGCTCCACCAGCACGCGGCCGTACCAGCTGCGGTCGAAGATGGTGACCTTGCCCTTGCCCGGCACGTGACGCCAGAAGCGCCACAGCCACGGCTGCGCGCGTTCCTCCTCGGTCGGCGCAGCCACCGGCACGATGCGGTAACGCCGCGCGTCCAGCGCCTGGGTGATGCGGCGGATGGCGCCGCCCTTGCCGGCGGCGTCGTTGCCCTCGAAGACCAGCACCAGCGAGTGCTCGGCGAACTTCGGATGCCGCGTCAGCCCGTTCAGCCGCCCCTGCAGCACCTCCAGCTGCCGCTGGTAGTCGCCCTTGGACAGTTCCTGATCCAGCTGCAGCGACTCCAGCAGCAGCTTGTTGTCCGCCGGCGGCGTGATCGCGGCCACGTCGGAACGCGCCTGCCACGCATGATCCAGCGCCAGCCGCTGCTGCAGCGCCTGCAACAGCGCGCGGCCGACGGTCAGGCTGCGGTAGTTGGCATCCTCGCCGTCCACCACCAGCCACGGCGCGTAGGCGGTATTGGTCAGCCGCATCATGTGTTCGGCATTGTTCTTGATGCGGCCGTACTGGCCGTGGTGCTTCCAGTCGGCCTCGCTCACCCGCCACGCGGTGGCCGGGTCCTTCTCCAGCGTCTTCAGGCGCTTCTTCTGCTTGTCCTCGGTCAGGTGCAGCCAGAACTTCAGCACCAGCACGCCGTCGTTGGCCAGCATGCGCTCGAAGCGCAGGATGTCGAACAGCTGCCTGTCGAAGGCGTCACGGTTGGTCTTACCGTCGACGCGGTCGAACAGCGCATCGGAATAGTAGGAGCCGAAGAACATGCCGATGCGGCCCTTGGCCGGCAGCTCGCGCCAGTAGCGCCACATCCACGGCCGCTCGCGCGCGTCGTCGTTGGGCTTGTCGAAGGCCGCGGTGTGGATCAGGCGCGGGTCCAGCCACTCGTTGATCTGGCTCAGCGTCTCGCCGCGGCCGGCGCCGTCCATGCCGTGGATCAGCAGCAAGAGCGGGAATTCGCCGCGCTGCTTCAGCTCGTACTGCACGTCCAGCAGCGCCTCGCGCAGCGCGGCCTCCTCGGCCTTGTAGGTGTTCTTGTCGATGGCGTGGCCGATCTCGGCGGATTCAAACATGGGGCGATCCTTTGCAAGGTTGGCCGCAAGCGGCGCAGGTGGCGATGTTCGATGACATGATTGTATCGGCAATGTCAGCGGCACGGAGACGGCCATTGCAGCACGGATCGGTCGGCGCCATCGCGACCAGGATCAAGGCTTGTGCTCGTCATTTATGCGGAGTTAACGAGCCAACGTTGGCAGCAATGCGGTAGCCGCTTGCGGCCAACGTTTCAAACGTACACCCAAACATCAGGGATAATGCCAAATATAAAGATGCAATCACTTCAGATCAAAACCCTTTCGCAAGCCACTCAAAACAGCATCAACCCATTTAGTATATTTATCTCTATCAAAGTTACCTGCATTCAATTTTTTATACAAAACCCTAGCAACAATTTTCGAATCAATATTCAAACATGAATTTTCACCACCAACAAGCAAAGAAAGCTTTCCACTATCATACAAAACCGGCGTACCTAAAGTAGCGCCACTAGCAAAGAAAAATTGCAGTTCCAAATTGAAAAACGGATTATCAAAAATAATATTATTATCTCTCAAACTAACAACCGTTTTTGGCGGCAAAACAATTCCAGAATTAAACAAATGCGCATCCAAAAGCGAATAATTAAAATATTTATTACCAAACAAATCATCAATTTTTTGCCTCGAATAAAAAACACCTTCTTTTTTATCAACATCACCATTACGATAACTAACCTGCCGCGACCCTCTGAAATTTTCTTCATTGATATCCCAGTCCGGCAAAACATCAATCAAATGCCCAATTACCATATTCCTCATATAAAACTGCAAACAACTATCCAACCGACCCCTAACAGACTCATATCCTTCAGGAATAACAACCTTGCCATCCTTTAAGAAATTTTTTAAAACATCATCACATGACCTACTAACTTCATCTCTATTAAAAACCACAAACCTAGACTTGCCTTCTGAGTGTGATAGCACATCAACAACCTGACCAGAATCCAAAGTAAGATGAACATAGAAATTATCTATTTTTTGCTCATCCTTCAAACCGAAGCAAACATTCAAAAAAAACATAACAGACGCAGAAAACAAAACCACAAAGGAAAATGTAACATCTTTCGCACTCAAATTATTAATAACAATCAAATATAAAGCCAGAAAACAACCAATCAAAACAACAGCAATAGGCAAGTAAAACTGCCAAGGCAATACAAATATATTTTTCATAATTCACCTTTTAACTTGACATTCAAAATACTCACCAAACCTCGCCACCCAGATCACCACCTGTCGTGTCCCGGATGACCATATAACCATGCGCTCCCGAATACACTTGTGACTTACCCGAGCCATAGCACTACTCCACTGCCACAAACACCCCGTCCAGCGCATCCAGCAGCGCGTCCGACGGCGCATCGCGCCACACGCCGTAGCCCGCGCCGCTGATGCCGCGCAGGTACAGGTAGCGCACGCCACCCAGGTGCAGCTGCGGCGCGCGCTGGGCCAGGTAGCGGCGCAGCGCCACGCAGTAGATCAGGTATTGCAGGTAGTAGTGCTCGCGCGCCACCGACGCCGCCAGCGCCTCGTCGTCGTAGCAGGCAAAGCCGTCGCCGAGGTGGTTGGACTTGTAGTCCACCAGCCACAGCGCGTCGCCGTGGATGAAGGCGAGGTCGATGAAGCCTTTCAGGTAGCCCTGCACGCGGTCGAAGGTCAGCGTGGCCGCCGCCGCGCGCAGCGGCGCGGCGAGGCCCATGGCCGGGTCGGTGAGGATGCGCTTGAGCGCCGCGAGGCTCAGGCCGTCGGCCGGCAGCGTGAACTCCATCTCCACCAGCCGCCGCGTATTCGGCACGCCGGCCAGGCGCACGCCGGGCGCGATCTCGCAGTGGAGGGTGTCGTGCAGCATCGCCAGCGCCGCGTCCTGCCACAGCGCGTCGAAGCCGTGCCGGTGCAGCGCCTCCTGCACCACCTGCGGCCAACCTTCCGGCCGGCTGAAATCGGCGCGCTCGAACACGTCGTGCAGGCAGGTGCCGGCGCGGGCGCCGCGCGGGAAGCTGAAGCGGTCGGCGGCCAGCGCCGCGTCCGGCTCTTGCAGCGGGCCGTGATCGTGATCCGGCGCCTCGCTGCGCGGGCTGGCAGTGCCGTGCAGGTGCCGCGTCAGGCCGGTAAAGCTGCTGACCCGCCACGGCGTGTACAGCGAACGGTTGACGCCGGCCAGCCGCGGCACGAAGTCCGGCGCCGCCTCCGGCGGCAGCGCGTTGAGCGCGACGCTCACCTCGCGGCAGCGCACCGCGTGCGGCAGCCGCGCGGCCAGATCGGCCACGTCGTCCGCCAGCTGCGACGCCAGCAATTCGCCGGCTTCCAGCTGCGCCAGGTTGGCCGCGGCGCGGCCGTGCAGCAGCCAGGACAGCGCGGCGGTGTGCATCTTCTGTACATGCCCCCACACCACGTATTGGCGGTGCTCGGCGCGGGTCAGTGCCACGTACAGCAGGCGCAGCTTTTCCGCCAGGATCTCGCTGCGCGCCGCGTCGCGCGCGCCGGCGCTGACCAGATCGTCCGGCGCCAGCCACGACTCCTCGCCGTCGCGGTAGCGCCAGAAGGTGGTGTCGCGCCGCTCCAGCGCGCCGTCCCACAGGAAGGGGCAGAACACCAGCGGATACTGCAGCCCTTTCGCGGTGTGGATGGTGACGATCTTGACCAGCTCGGCGTCGCTTTCCAGCCGCAGCAGCGCCTCTTCCGCCGCCGGCGGGCTGGCCACCTGCGCCTCGAACCACGCCAGCAGCGGCGCGATGCCGGCCATGCTCTCGCTCTGCTGCTGGATCAGCTCGGCCAGGTGGCCGAGGTTGGTCAGCCGCCGCTCGCCGTCCGGCTGCGGCAGCAGCCGCAGCGCCACCGTCTGCCGCGCGAAGAACGCCCGCCACGCGGCCATGAAGCCGCGTTGCTGCCACGCCTTGTGATCGTCAAGGTTGGCCGCCAGCTGTGCCTCCCACGCCGTTTCGTCGTCCAGCAACGCCAGCAGCCGCGCGGCGTCAAGGCCGAACAGCTCGGTGGCGCACAGCGCCTTCAGCCGCCCTTCCGACGCCGGCTCCGCCCACGCGCGCAGCAGCGCCAGCAGCTCGCCCGCCTCGCGGCTGGCGAACACGCTTTCCTGCGTCAGCGCCACCGAGGGTACGCCGCGCGCCGCCAGCGCCTCGCGCACCGCGTCGCCCTGGCGGTGGGTGGCCACCAGCACCGCGATGTCGCCGCCGGCCAGCGGCCGCACACTGTCGCCCTTGCGCAGCCGCGCCTGATCGGCCCGCGCCAGCGCCAGCAGGCGCGCGATCTCGTGCGCGCAGGCGTCGGCGGCGTAGGGCGTGGCCTCGGTCTTCGACACGCCCTTGGCGCTGTCGCTGGCCGGGAAGGTCAGCAGGTTGAAGGCGGCGTCGCCGTCGTCCAGCTCCAGCACGCTGCCGCCGGCCGGCGCCGCATCCACCGGCGGGTAGTCGATGCCGTCCAGCAAAAAGGGCTGCGGCCGGTCGAACAGCGCATTCACCGCCGCCACCAGCGGCGCTTGCGAGCGGCGGTTGGTCAGCAGCGTGTACTGGCGCTCGGCGGGCGCGTCGTTGCGCGCGGCGAGGTAGGCGAAGATGTCGGCACCGCGAAAGCTGTAGATCGCCTGCTTCGGATCGCCGACCATGAACACCGGCCGCCGCTGCTGCACGAAGGCGTGGCGGAAGATGCGGTACTGCAGCGGATCGGTATCCTGAAATTCGTCGATCAGCGCCACCGAGAAATCCGCGGCGATGCGTGCGGCCAACCTTGGCCCGTGCTCGGCATCCTCCAGCGCGGCGGCCAGATCGGTGAGCAGGTCGTCGAAACCGCGGCTGCGCGTGGCGCGACGCTGCGCCACCGCGTGGCGGTTGATCCAGGCGATCAGCTGCAGCTTCAGCCCGGCCAGCTGCTGCCCCAGCGCGGCGCTGTACTGCGCCCACGCCGCCAGCCACGTTTCAATCAGGCCGAACAGCGCATGCTCGGGCGGGGTGGCGCCCTTGTTGCAACCCTTGGCCAGCGCCGCCGGCGTCAGCCGCTGCAGGTCTTTTTCCTGTGCCGACGACAGCTGCGGCAGGCTGGCATCCGCCGCCAGATGCTGCAGCAGTTTCAGGTAGCGCAGACGCTGTTCCGGCTTGTAGCTGGTGCGGTTCAGCCCTTCGGCCGCCAGCAGGCAGGCGCCGCCCTCCTCGATGGTGGCAGCAGCAGCCTGCAGCGGCTGCCACGCCGCCGCCACCGCCGCACGCGCGGCCAGCAGCGCGCTGCTGTCGATGTCGGGGTGGCGCAGATAGGGCTTGGACAGGAAGGGGCGGATCTCGGCCAGCCAACCTTCCGGCGTGTCGCCGTTCTCGGCCAGCACCTGCGCAAGCGACGGCAGCGCCACGATGTGCTGGCGCCAGAAGTCGTCGGCCAGCTGCTGCAGGTCGGCCAGGTTGTCGCTGGCCAGCTCGGCGGCGAAGGTCTGGCCGCTGTCGAAGGCGGCGTCGGTCAGCACCCGCTGGCAGAAACCGTGGATGGTGTAGATCGCCGCCGCGTCGAAACCGTTGATGGCGGTGCGCAGCCGCTCGCGCGCCATCGCGCCGTCCTGCGCCGCCAGCCGCGCCGCCAGCGCGGCGAGGAAGTCGTCCCCGGCCGCCTCGCCGTCCATCACCCGCGCGAGCTCGGTCAGCCGCCGGCGCAGGCGGTCGCGCAGCTCGGCGGTGGCGGCCTTGGTGTAGGTCACCACCAAGAGCTTGTCCAGCGTCGGCGGCGGGTTGCCGTCGGCGTCGTGCTCCAGCAGCAGGCGGGTATACAGCGCGGCGATGGTCCAGGTCTTGCCGGTACCGGCCGAGGCTTCGATCAGGTTGGTGCCGGCGAGCGGGCAGTTCAGGGGGTCGAGGGGGTGCATGTCTGTTATCTACCGGTTGGGTATCCGCTGCGCGGGTGTTCTCTGGCTGCCGTCTGGTGTGCCGACTGCGCACGGTTTGGTTTTGTATCCGCTGCGCGGATGATTTTATCTGCCGCTTGCCGCGCGGCGGCGGGAAAGGGGGATACCGCCTCCCCCTTTTCAATCCCCGCTCTCCCGACGGCGCAAGCATTCCCGTGAAAACTGCCTCCACCCCGGCGCCGCCCATACGCTGCGCTCAAAAGAGGGCGGCTGGTTTCCGGGATGGCGCCATTTTTCACGGCTTGCACCAACGGGATCGGGCGCGTCGGCATGGTATTAGCTGACGGTAATGCATCCCCCTCACTCCTCCCCCGCCTTCAACGCACTCACCATCGGCTTCAGCAGCGTTTCCGCCAGTTGCGCGAACAGCGGGTCGGACAGCGGTTCCTGGTGGCGGAACACCAGCTGGTTGGCGGCGTCGTCGCGCTGCGCGGCGGTGTGTTCGCCGACAAAGTCCGGATTCCACTCCGCCATCGCCTTTTTCATTTCCTCTCCCGGCTTGGCGCGGGCGTAGGCCAGCGAGGTGCGGGCGAAGAAGGGCAGCGGCTGAGCTTGGCCCTGACGGTAGCGCAGCAGCCAGGAGTGCAGCAGGCCGCAAGCGTCCAGCGCCACGCCGTCGCCGTCGTCCGGGCCGAAGCTGTGCACGCCGTCTTCGGCGAACAGCTGCGATTGCGGCGCGATGCCGGGCACGGCGGCGGCGAGGCGTACCAGGTGTTCCAGCCACAGCGCGATGAGGTCGCCGGCGTAGGCCTTGCGCGGCACCACGCGCAGCAGGCCCTCGGGACGCAGGCCGGACAGCTCGCCGCTGAGCAGGATGTCGCCCAGCTGCAGCCGCACCGGCTGCGGCGGCAGGGTGTCGTCCAGCAGCGTGGCCGGCAGGCGCGCGGCGAAGCGGGCGCTGGCGGCACGCTCTAGCGCCAGCCACGACTCGCCCAGCGCGGCGTCGGGCAGCAGGCCGCGGCCCTGCAGTCGCGCTTCGGCGTGGCGCAGCGGCTGGCGCGCCAGCAGGGTGTGCACCAGGGTGTCGCGGATGTCGGCGCGGCTGTCGCGGTCGATGGCGAACGGCTCGCGCGTGGGCAGTTCGTCGGCGATGCGTTCCAGCTTCAGGCCGAGGCGGTCGGCCAGCCAGGCGCGCACCGGGTTGCGCCAGAAGCGCAGCAGGTCGGCCAGCCGCACCGAGCTCACCTCCGGCACGGCAAGGTTGGCCGCAAACGGCTGCGGCACGGCCGGCGGCGCCGCCAGTGCCTGCTGCCACACCGGCTCGAAGCTGTCGGCGGCGCGGTAGTAGCGGCGCGAGAACGGCTGCAGCGGATGGCGGGTGGTGATGGCGTCGCCAATGTCGCCGCCGCTCATCGCGGCCAGCGTGTCCAGCAGCTCGGCCACCAGCGGCGACGGCGGCAGCGGCTCGTCGCTGCGCACGCTGCGGCCGACCCAGCTCAGGTACAGCGTGTCGCGGGCGGAGAGGATGGCCTCCAGGAACAGGTAGCGGTCGTCGAAGCGGCGCGAGCGGTCGCCCTTTTGCGGATGGCGTGCCACCAGGTCGAAGCTGACCGGGCGTTCGTCGCGCGGGTAGGCGCCGTCGTTCATGCCGATCAGGCACAGCACGCGGAACGGGATGGAGCGCATCGGCACCATCGCGCAGAAGGTCAGCCCGCCGGTGAGGAAGCCGCCGCTGCTGGCCACCTGCAGCTGGCGCAGCACCGCGTCGCGTACCACCGCCAGCGGCACGCTGCCGTCAAAAGCGGCCAGCGCGGCATCGGCGGCCAGCTCGTCGGCGATGCCGTGCAGCACCTGCAGCGCGGCCTCGCCGTCCTCCTCCACCTGGAACAGGCTGGCGGCGGCGCTGCGCAGGCGCTCCGCCCAGTCGGCGACACTGGCCGGCTGCGCCCACCGCTCGGCCTGCGCGCACAGGGTGTCGAACAGCGCGCCCAGCCGCGCCAGGCGCTCGGCGGCCTGGCCCTGCGCCGCGCCGTCGGGCAGCAGGCCGCCGAACAGCGGCTCGCCGTCGCCGGCGAGGCTGGCCGGCAGCAGCGTGCCCAGCAGCAGGCGGTCCAGCCCCCAGCGCCAGCTGTGCGTGGCCTCGGCCGGCAGCCCCAGCGCCGCCTTGTGCGCCGCGTCGCGGCCCCAGCGGATGCCGGCGCCGCGCACCCAGCCACGCAGCAGGGTGACGTCCTCGTCGGCGAGGCCGAAGCGCGCCAGCAGCTCGCGGCAGTCGAGCAGCGCCAGCACCTCGTCGGCGGCAAAGCGCGAGTCGGCCAGCTCAAGCACCGCGCCGAAGGTGGCCAACAGCGGCACTTCGCGCGTCAGGCGACGGTCGGCGATGCTGTAGGGGATGGACGGCGCGTCGCTGCGGTAGCCGAACACCGCATCGATATAGGGCGCGTAGGCGTTGATGTCCGGCGTCAGCACCGCGATGTCGGCCGGGGTCAGCGTCGGGTCGGCCACCAGCATCGCCAGCAGCCGGTCCTTCAGCACTTCCAGCTCGCGCATCGGGCTGTGGGTGATGTGGCAGACGATGGAGCGGTCGTCCGCCGCCGGCGGCTGCACGTTGTCCGCAGGCGGGCTGAGCTGCAGGATGTCGCGCTGCAGCCGCGCCAGCAGGCTGTCGCCGGCCGGGGGCAGGAACATCGACTCGGCGTCCGGCACGCCGGCGGCGATGTCGTCGAAGAAGTCGCGCCCCTGCTGCCCCAGCGAGGCCAGCAGCGGGTGGCCGCCGTCGGCGCTTTCGCCACGGGCGAACAGCTTGAGCTGGCCACGGGCGTCGACGATGTCGCCCCAGTAGGCCTCGCACGGGTTGAGCAGGAACACGTTGACCTCGGTCAGCTCAGCCATGCGCAGCAACAGCGCGAGGTACATCGGCGCCAGCGTGGCGATGCCGAACACCGACACCCGCTCCGGCAGGTGCTCCGGCCGCAGGCGGGCAAAGAAGTCGTCGAGCATGGTGACGCGGTGGCGGCCGGGCAATTCGGCGGCCAGCTGTTGCCACAGCGCCGCCTGCCACGCCTCGTCCTCGCCCAGATCCAGGCGCTGGCCGGCCTCCCACGCGCGTATCCACGCCGGGCGGAACACCAGGTACTGGTCGTAGATGTCGGCGATCTTGCCGGCCAGCTCGAAACAGGCCAGTGGCCCGCCCTGCAGATAGCGCACCAGCGGCGTGTACGGCTCGCCGGAGAGCGTCGGCAGCACCTCCATCAGCCGCCAGGTCAGCACCTCGGGGGCGAACGCGGACTTGGCCGGCAGCTCCGGCAGCACCGTCTTCATCAGCCGCCAGCCGAAGCCGGCCGGCAGCACGAATTCCATGTTGGCCGCCAGGCCACGCTCGCGCGCCAGCTGCAGCGTCAGCCAGCGCCCCATGCCGCGGCTTTGCACCATCACCACCTCCGGCGCGAACGGATCGGCCAGCGGGCTGTCAGTCAGGTGGCGGTAGAGGATGCCGAGGGCTTCGAGGCGGTTGGACTGGTACAGGTTCAGGGACATGGCGAGGTGATGGCGGAGTCATCAGGGTGCCCAGTTTAGCACCCCCGCCGCCGGGCAAAGCCGCTACCATTACCCGCTTTGAATCAGCAACGCGTCACAGGAAGATCAAGCATGGACTATCTCGTACTCAAACACGCCCACGCCGGGCTGGCCTATCTGTCGGTGACGCTGTTCGCCGCACGCGCCGCGCTGTCTTTCGTGCGGCCAGGCTTGCTTCAGGGCAAGGCGCTGCGCATCGCGCCGCATGTGATCGACACCCTGCTGCTTGCCGCCGGGGTGACGCTGGCGGTGTGGGCCGGCTTCTCGCCGCACAATCAGCCATGGCTGGCGGCCAAGCTCGTGGCGCTGCTGGCCTATATCGCGCTGGGCAGCCTCGCCCTGAAAAAGCTGCACGGCTCGCCGTGGCGCGCGCTGGTGCTGGCGCTGGCGCTCGCGATGCCGCTGTACATGATCGCGGTGGCGAAGACCAAGCTGGCGTGGCCGTTCTGAGCGCGAAAAAAAACCGGCCCTGATCGGGGGCCGGTGCAACAGACAGCAGGGAGCAAGAATAAGGGTCAGACGCCGAGGCGGTCGCGCATGCCGTACCACCACGCGCCCAGCGTCAGCATCGGCACGCGCAGCAGGCGGCCGCCGGGGAACGGATAGTGCGGCAGGCTGGCGAAGGCGTCGAAGCGCTCGCTCTGGCCGCGGATCGCCTCGGACAGGATGCGGCCGGCGAGGTGGGTAAAGGTGACGCCGTGGCCGCTGCAGCCCTGCGAGTAGTAGATGTTGCTGTCGATGCGGCCAACCTGCGGCAGGCGCGACAGCGTCAGCGAGAAGTTGCCGGTCCAGCCGAACTCGATCTTCACGTCCTTCAGCTGCGGGAAGGTGTGCAGCATCTTGGGGCGGATCAGGCTCTCGATCTCGCCCGGATCGCGCGCGCCGTAGACGGTGCCGCCGCCGTACAGCAGGCGGTTGTCGGCGGTCAGGCGGTAATAGTCGAGCAGGAAGTTGCAGTCTTCCACGCAGTGGTCGCCCGGCAGCAGCGAGCGCGCCAGCGCCGGGTCCAGCCGCTCGGTGGTCACCACCTGGGTGCCGCACGGCAGGCTCTTTTCCGCCAGTTTCGGGATCAGGTCGCCGAGGTAGGCATTGCCGGCCACCACCACGAAGCGGGCGCTGACCTGGCCCTCGGCGGTTTTCACCACCGCCACCTCGCCACGCTGGATGTCGGTCACCGCCGACTGCTCGAAAATCTGGCCGCCCAGCGACTCGAACGCCGCCGCCTCGCCCAGCGCCAGGTTCAGCGGGTGGATGTGGCCGCCCCAGTGGTCGAGCAGCGCGCCGACGTACTGGTCGGAGTCGACGATGCGCGCCATGCCGGCCTTGTCGATCATCTCGATGCCGGTGTGGCCGTAGCTTTCCCACAGCCGCTTTTTCGCCTCCAGCTCGTCCAGCTGCTTGTCGGTAAAGGCGGCGAACACGTTGCCGTTCTTCAGGTCGCACCGGATACCGTACTTGGCGATGCGCTCGCGGATGATCTTGCCGCCCTCGAAGGCCAT
This sequence comes from Vogesella alkaliphila, assembly GCF_014652475.1. Lineage (GTDB taxonomy): Bacteria > Pseudomonadota > Gammaproteobacteria > Burkholderiales > Chromobacteriaceae > Vogesella > Vogesella alkaliphila. The sequence goes on from NZ_BMYW01000002.1 coordinate 442,167, forward strand.
CGCACCCAGCTTGCGCGCGGCGTCCTTGCCGTGGCGCGCCTCGATCACGTCCATGTCGCGGCTGTAGCTGTTGACGATCTGGCCGCCGTTGCGGCCGGAAGCGCCCCAGCCGACGCGCGCCGCCTCCAGCACGATCACCTTGAAGCCGGCCTCGGCGAGATGCAGCGCGGTGGACAGGCCGGTGTAGCCGGCGCCGATGATGCAGACGTCGGCCTGCTGGCTGCCCTGCAGCGCCGGGCGCTGCGGCGACGGGTTGGCGGAGTAGGCGTAATAGGAGCGGGTGTGTTCGGTGGTCTGGCTCATGGCGGAGTCCTCGATACTGCATTTTTTAAACAGGGCCGCCACGGGCGGCGCTCAATCTGGCTTCAATTATCAGATAGCGCCGCAAAAATGTCTAATATGTTAAACATTGCACCGCAAAAAAAGCCCGGTTGCCCGGGCGGTGCGTGTGCTTACAGTACGCTCTGCCGCAGCTCTTCGCGCTTTTGCGACAGGTCGACACCGGGCAGCTCGGCGATGATGTCCGGGTGGTCGAGCAGCTTTTCCACCACGAAATCGACGAACACCCGCGTGCGCGGCGCGATGTGGTCGCGGTGCGGGAAGCAGATGTAGATCGAGCGCTCCATCGACACGAAGTCGGTGAGCACCACCTGCAGCTTGCCGGCACGCACGTCATTGAGGATCTCGTGTCCCGGCAGCTGCGCCACGCCCAGGCCCAGGCGCGCCAGCTCGCGCACGCCGTCGACGTCGTTGGCGGTGTAGGTGCCGGCGACTTCCAGCGGGATGCGCTCGCCGTCACGCTCGAATTCCCACTTGTACAGCCGGCCGGAGGTCGGGAACTGGAAGTTGATGCAGTCGTGCGAGGACAGGTCCTCCGGGATGCGCGGCTTGCCGTGCGCCTCCCAGTATTCCGGCGCGGCCACCACGTATTGCGGGATGTGCGCCAGGTGGCGCGCCACCATGCGGCTGTCCGGCATCATGCCGACGCGCACGCCGACATCGTAGCCGTCCTCGATCAGGTCGCTGAAGTGGTCATCCATGCCGAAGAACACGCGGATCTTCGGGTAACGGGTGCAGAACTCCTCCATCAGCGGCAGGATGAAGCGGCGGCCGAAGGAGTTGGGCAGGCTGATGCGCAGGTGGCCGGCCGGCTCGTCGCGGCTGGCCTTCAGCTGGTTGATCGCGGAGTCCAGGTTGTTGACCGGGCCGCGGCACTGCGCGTAGAAGCGGCGGCCGTCCTCGGTCAGGGTCAGCTGGCGCGTGGTGCGGTTGAACAGCCGCACCTCCAGTTCCTGTTCGAGCCTGGCAATACTCTGGCTGACCGCGGCAGGCGACACGCCCAGTTTGCGGGCGGCGTCGGAAAAGCTGCCATTCTCGGCCGTGGTCATGAAGACCATTAGTGCTTTCAAGGTATCCATAGCTCGACTCAATCATTGAGGCCGGCGGTGCCCCACATTTAACAATGGACACCACAAAAGAGACCGGCGATTAACAAAACACTTTGAAAGATAATAAGCGAAACAGCGATCCTGTTAAAGCTATTTCCTTATTTTCCATTAAATATGATAAGTCCCATTCCTACCAGTTTTGTGTCGAATTTGTGGGGCAACGGATAGCATTTCATGCAAGTGGCAAGCCAAGGCGGCCTGCAACGGCCTTGTTGTGGCCTTCGACGCCTGTAAAAGTGCCCGTCGGCAGCAAAATATGACGAAAACGGCGGCAATGACAGAAAAATGGCCGGAAACGGCGCCGTCACTGCGGATAAAAGCGGCCCGCGGCCAGATGCGGCGGCATTAATCTCATCTGTCATTTATTGAGGCGGGAATACAACACTGCCGCCGTCGCGGCGCGCCGCCGCCCCGCCGGGTGCCAAGGCCGCTTGACCCACGTCAACGCTGGCGCGCGCCCTTGCCGCCACAATCGTTCCTTTGCCCAACAGAAAGTTTGCCATGTCCCGCCCCCATGCCTTTTCCCCGCTCGTGATTCGCGGCCGCAGCCTGTTGCCCATCGTGCAAGGCGGGATGGGTGTCGGCATTTCCGCCAAACAGCTGGCCGGTGCCGTGGCGCGTGAGGGCGGCGTCGGCACCGTGGCCAGCGTCGACCTGCGCCACCTGCACGAAGACCTGCTGGCCGATGCGGCCAACCTTGAGGGCCAGGACGGCATCAACCGCCTCAACCGCATCGCGCTCGACCGCGAGGTGAAGGGCGCGCTGCAACGCGCCGACGGTCACGGCATGGTGGCGGTCAACATCATGAAGGCGGTGGACGACCACGCCGCGCTGGTGCGCCAGGCCTGCGAGTCCGGCGCGCACGCGGTGGTGATGGGCGCCGGCCTGCCGCTGGACCTGCCGGAGCTGGCCGGTGACCACCCGGACGTGGCGCTGATCCCCATCCTGTCCGAGTCGCGCGGCATCGGCATCGTGCTCAAGCGCTGGATGAAGAAGGGCCGCCTGCCGGATGCGATCGTGATCGAGCACCCCAACCACGCCGGCGGCCACCTCGGCGCCGCCAGCATCGCCGGGGTCGACGATGGCAAGTTCGACTTCGCCCGCGTGCTGGAGGAAAGCTTCGAGCTGTTCAAGGGCCTGGGGCTGGAGCGCGAGCGCATTCCGCTGATCGTCGCCGGCGGCGTCAACAGCCACCAGAAGGTGCAGACCTACCTCAACGACTACGGCGCCAGCGGCGTGCAGATCGGCACCGCCTTCGCCGTCACCAGCGACGGCGACGCGCACATCAATTTCAAGCGCACGCTGGCCGGCGCCACGCGCGAGGACATCGTCGAGTTCATGTCGGTGGCCGGCCTGCCGGCGCGCGGCATCCTGACCCCGTTCCTGAAGAGCTACCTCAAGCGCGAGGACAAGCTGCAGGCCAACGCCAAGGCCGATCCGCAGCGCTGCACCCAGGCGCTGAACTGCCTGACGGTGTGCGGCCTGCGCGACGGCCTGTCCAAGGTCGGCCAGTTCTGCATCGACCTGAAGCTGGCGGCCGCCTTCCGCGGCGAAACCAGCAAGGGGCTGTTCTTCCGCGGCGCCGAGCCGCTGCCCTTCGGCGACGCGATCAAGAGCGCGCGCGAAACCATCCACTACTTCCTGACCGGCGAGAAGCCGCTGGACCTGCGCGGCGCCTGAGCGGTCGTTGCGGCCAACCCTGGCCGCCCGCGCTAGGTGCCGTGGCCGCGCGTCAGCACCGCCTGCAGGCCGCCGCCGTCGCGGTTGTGCAGGCTCAGCCGCAGGCCGTGCAGTGCGGCGATGCGCTCCACGATGGACAGGCCGAGGCCGCTGCCGGTCTGCTGCTGGCCCGGCGGCCGGTAGAAGCGCTCGCGCACCTTGTCCAGCAGGGCCTCCGGTACGCCGTCGCCCTCGTCGCTGACGCTGATCCGCGTCGCGTCGGCCTCGAGGCTGACGGTGCCGCCGCCATAGCGGATCGCGTTGTCCAGCAGATTGCGCAGCATCAGCAGCAGCAGGGTGCGGTCGCCGTGCTGCAGCGGCCACTGCGTGTGCCCGGCCGGCGGCAGCCGCAGGGTGACGTGGTGGCTGGCGGCCAGCCCGGACACCGCCTCGCCCAGCTCCTGCAGCAGCAGCGGCCAGTCCAGCGCCTCGTCGTGCTGCTGTTCCGCGTCCACCCGCGACAGCGCCAGCAGTTGCGCCAGCAGGTGGCTGCTGCGGTCGACGCCGTTCATCAGCTGCTGCAGCGCCCGCTCGCGCAGCGCCGGGTCCTGCACCAGCTGCGCCACCTCGGCCTGCACCCGCATCGCCGCCAGCGGGCTGCGCAGCTCGTGCGCGGCGTCGGCGGTAAAGCGCCGTTCGCGCTGCAGGGTCTGCGCCACGCGCCCGATCAGGTCGTTCATCGCGTCGATCAGGGTGTGCAGCTCGCTGGGCACCTCGCGCGGCAGCGGCGTGGCATCGTCCGGCGCGCGCCGCTGCAGCTGCTCGCGGATGTGCGCCAGCGGCGCGAGGCCGCGCCCCACCGCCCACCACAGGGCCAGCAGCGCGAACGGCAGCAGCAGCAGCCACAGCAGGCCCTGCGTCAGCAGCAGCCCGCCTATCATCTCCCAGCGCTCGGACATCTCCTGCGCCACCGCCACGCTGCCGGCCTCGCCGGACAGGTAGTAGACGCGCCAGTCCTCGTCGTGCTGGCGCAGGCTGGCAAAGCCGGTGTAACCGGGGCGGGCGTCCAGCTGCAGGCCTTCGCTGTCGACCAGCAGCAGCTGGCCGTGCCGGTTCCACGCCGCCACCGCCATGAAGTCAACGTCGTCGTCACCGACCTGCGGCCGCTCCGGCTCGCTGCGCGCGCCCAGCGTCGGCAGGGTGCCGTACAGCTGGCGTGCGAACAGCGCCTGCTGCTGCTCGTACAGCTCGTTGACCTCGTGCCAGGCGTGAAAGGCCAGCAGCGCGCAGGCCAGCAACCACAGCGGCGTCACCACCTTGAGCAGGCTCCGGATCAGCGTGCCGCGCAGGCTGTAGCTCATGCCCCGTCCCCGAGGGTGTAGCCGATGCCGCGCCGCGTCTTGATGAAGTCGCTGCCCAGCTTCTTGCGCAGGTGGTGCACGTGCACCTCGATGGCGTTGCTCTCCACCTCGTGCGCCCAGTCGTACAGCTTTTCCTCGATCTGTTCGCGGCGCAGCACGCGGCCCTTGTTGCTGAGCAGCAACTCCAGCAGCGCCAGCTCGCGTGCGCTGAGGTCCACCACCGCGCCGTCCAGCGTCGCCTGCCGCGCCGCCGGGTCGAAGCTGACGCGGCCGTGCTGCAGCAGCGGCGTGTTGTGGCCGCCGCGGCGGCGCACCAGCGCGCGCAGCCGCGCCGCCACCTCGCCCAGCGCGAACGGCTTCACCAGGTAGTCGTCGGCGCCGCTGTCCAGGCCGCGGATGCGGTCGTCCACCGCGTCGCGGGCGGTCAGCAGCAGCACCGGCTCGTTGCGGCCGCTGCGCCGCCACGCGGCCAGCACCGCCAGCCCGTCCATGCCGGGCAGGCCGAGATCCAGCACCACCGCGTCGTAGGGCGCGGCGCCGATGCCGGCCAGGCCCTGCTTGCCGTCGCGCAGCCAGTCGCAGGCAAAACCCAGCGCCGACAGGCCGGCCTGCAGCCCGTCGCCGATCAGCTCGTCGTCTTCGATTATCAGTATCCGCATGCCCTGCCCTGTTAAGCGTCGCCGCGGCTCAGCGCCACGTCTTGATGCCGGTAATCATCGCACGAAGCAGGTTCACCCGCTCGATGCGGCTCATCAGCAGCGCGGCGGCAACGTGCAGCAGCACCGCGACCTGCAGCAGGGTCGCCAGTGCCTCGTGCACCTCCTCCAGCCATTCCTCGCCCCAGAACTGGTCGGTGCCCATCAGGTAACCGCTGACGCCGAGGCCGATCACCAGCGCCATCAGCGCCAGCATCATCAGCGCCCCGGCCGGATTGTGGCCGACGCTGGGCTGGTGGCGGCCGCTTTTCAGGGCCGCCAGGTGGGCGGCCAGCCGCGACGGGGTCGGGAAGAAGCTGGCGAAGCGGGCATGCCGGCTGCCGACAAAGCCCCACACCAGGCGCAGCGCGATCAGGCCCAGCGCGATATAGCCGGCCCAGCGGTGCGGCGGATCGCCCTCTTCCAGCAACAGCAGATTGGCCAGCACACAGGCGACCAGGCTCCAGTGGAACAGGCGCACCACGATGTCCCACACTTTTTCCTGACGGGGTAAGGCAGTCGGCGTCATGACAACACTCCTTGCAAAGACAATACGGGGCAGGGCCGTAACCCTGCCCCGCGGACAGTCGCGGCCTCACCGCGGCTGAAACCTGGCCGGCGGCGGCGAGCGCCGCCGGCCGCGCGACGGATCAATCGTCGATTTCGCTCTTCACTGCCTTGCCGGAGACCGGATCGAAGTAGATTTCCACTTTCTGGCCCTGCTTGTTCTTGCCGTAGATTTCGTAGCAGTTGCCGGACACCTTGAACTTCTTGATCTGGTAACCCTGCGCCGTCAGCTGTTTCTGGAAGTCGGCTTCTTTCTGCCACTTGTCTTTCGGCTGCGCCGCGCACTCGGCACCGGCAAAGGCGGCGGAGGAAGCAAAAGCGGCCATCAGGGCCACAGCAATCAGTTTTTTCATCGTTACGCTCCTGGTCAAAGCCTGCAACAGCGCAGGTACAGCTTCATTAAAGCAAGGCAAGCTTAAGCGCCGCTTATGCCGGGTAACTGGCCGGCACTTTTTGCGGTGCTGGCGGCACGGCCCAGGTCGAAGGCGGCAAACAGCAGCACCGCCACCAGCCACACCACCCAGCCGCTCCACAGGTTGTGCGACAGGAAGTGCGCGCCGCGCGCCATCTGCCCCAGCCCCATCAGCAAGCCCAGTACCAGCGCGGCGACCGCCGCCTGCCGTGCCCGCCGCGGCGCGTGCGGCCGCCAGTAGAAGAACAGCGCCAGCAGCGCAAAGCCGCCGGAGGCGTGACCGCCGGGGAAGCACTGCCCCGGGCCGGGATTGGCCGCCACCGCGCCGAACAGCGCGAACCACTCGCCGCTGCCGCCGAAGGCCTGCAGATCCCACGGGCAGGAGTGCGCGCTGTGCGCCTTCAGCAGCGACACCGCCAGCGTCGCCAGCCACATCACCAGCACCGCGTAGCCCAGGCGCGCCTCGCGCCGCCGCACGGCACGCAGCGCCAGCCCGCCGCTGGCGGCGATCAGCGCGTACTTCGGCAAGCGGTGGTTGAGCCACTCCAGCCACAGGCTGTGCTGCAACGGAAAGCGCTGGGCAAGCGGATCGAAGAACCACTGCGCCAGCGTGACATCGAGGCGGGTGGCCGCCTCCAGCCACCACAGCACGGCACCGAGCAGCAGCAGCCACAGCAGCTGCCGCGCGTAGAAGGCGGCGCTCAGGCCGTCAGGGCTTGCGGCCAACCTTGGCGCTGCCATCTCAAGCACCGCCATCTCAGGCGCCCTGAGTCGCCGGCGCCGCGGCCGCCCGCGGCGCGCGGCAGGTGGCGAAGATGTCCAGCGCCGGCTGGTACAGCGCGGTGCGCACCGCCATCAGCCCCAGCACGCTGTGGAACAGGTTGTCCTGGCTGTAGCGCTGCCGGCTCCGCTGTTGCAGGCAGCCCTGATCCAGCCCGCTGCCCTGCTGCCACTGCGGCGAGAACCACGCCAGCATCGGGATATGCTTCTGCGCGTCCGGCGCGATCAGGTAGGGCGTGGCGTGCAGGTAGAGGTTGTTCTCGCCCAGCGATTCGCCGTGGTCGGACAGGTAGACCATGCTGCTGGCCACCTGCGGCGCCGCCTGCAGCGTGGCGATCAGCTGCGCCAGCACGTGGTCGGTATAGAGGATGGTGTTGTCGAAGGCGTTGACGATCTGCTCGCGGCTGCATTTCTGTAATTCACCGGTTTCGCACACCGGGCCGAAGCGCCCGAACGCCGCCGGGTAGCGCTTGTAGTAGGCCGGGCCGTGGCTGCCCTTCTGGTGCAGCACCAGCACGCTGTCGCCGCGCAGGTTCTGCAGCCGGGCCGCCAGGCTGTCGAGCAGGATCGCGTCGTGACACTCGCCGCCGCTGCAGAAGCGCGGATCGGTGCTGTCGTACAGCATGCTGCTGGCCACGCGCTTGCACACCTCCTTGCAGCCGGAGTTGTTGTCGCGCCAGCTGACCTGCACCCCGGCGTGGGCCAGCACGTCGAGCAGGTTTTCGCGGTGGCGCGCCTCTTCGGCGTCGAAGCTGTCGCGCGGCCGCGACGAGAACATGCACGGCACCGAGATCGCGGTTTCGGTGCCGCAGGACCAGACATCGGGGAAGTTGACCAGCCCCGCCACCTTGGCCAGCTGCGGGTTGGTCGGCCGCGGGTAGCCGTTGAGCGAGAAGTGGTCGGCACGGGCGGTCTCGCCAACCACCAGCACCAGCAGCCGCGGCTTGCCGCTGGCGGCCGCATCGCGCCTGGCGTCGCCGCCGATGCGCAGCAGCGGCTGCGGCGTGGCGTTGACCTTGCGCAGATAGGAACTGGTGGCCTGCAGGTAGTTGCTCGGCGTCAGCTCCAGCCGCAGCTCGCGGTGGTTGCGGAACAGCGAGGCGAAGTCCTGGTAGGCGCCCAGCGCCACCAGCAGCAGCACCGCGCCGCTGAGCAGCAGCGCCAGCGCGCGCACGCCCAGCTCCGGCAGCGCGGCGCGAAAGTGCAGCGGCGTGCGCCACAGCCACCACGACGGCAGGCCGCCCAGCAGCAGCACGGTCAGCAGCAGCCGCCACGACAGCAGGTCGCCGGCCTCGGCCACGTCGGTCTGCAGCGCGTTGCGCACCATGTCGCTGTCGATCAGCACCCCGTACTGGTTCATGAAATAGCTGACCGCGGCGGTGAGCAGCAACAGCAGCGTCAGCAGCGGCTTGGCGAGCCTCGGCCACAGCAGCAACAGCAGCAGCAGGGTGAAAAAGGCGGTGACGAACACGAAGGCCAGCAGCAGCATGCGCACGTCCTGGCCGTCCAGCGGCGCCATGATCTGCAACAGGTGGCGCCAGAACGGCAGGTTGAACAGGGTGACGAACAGCAGCGCCATGAGCAGCGCCAGCCATTCGGCGCGCAGCGGACGGAACAGAAGCTTCATGCGGGGTCTCTCGGCAACGGGTTTCGGAGCAGGCACGCCCGCTCATCCTGCCGCCGATGAAAACAGGCCAGGCTTAAGCCAGCCTTAGAGCCTGTTCACCGCACGTCACCGTATCGTCATCACCGCCACATCCGCCTGTCACATCGCTGCGCCACCATCGGCGCATCTGCCCCCGCCGGAGCACGCGATGAACCAGCGCTACCGCACCATCTGGATTTCCGATGTCCACCTCGGCACCGCCGGCTGCCAGGCCGCCTTCCTGCTCGACTTCCTGCGCCACCACGAGTCCGACACCCTGTACCTGGTCGGCGACATCATCGACGGCTGGCAGCTGAAGAAGTCGTGGTACTGGAAGCAGGGCCACAACGACGTGGTGCAGAAGGTGCTGCGCAAGGCGCGCAAGGGCACGCGGGTGATCTACGTGCCCGGCAACCACGACGAGGCGGCGCGGCAGTACGCAGGGCTGGACTTCGGCGGCATCGCCATCCGCAGCGAGGCCGAACACCGCACCGCCGACGGCAAGCGCCTGCTGGTGATCCACGGCGACGAGTTCGACGGCGTGATCCAGCACGCGAAGTGGCTGGCCTACGTCGGCGACAGCCTGTACACGCTGATCCTCGGCCTCAACCGCCACTACAACTGGCTGCGCCACAAGCTGGGGCGGCCGTACTGGTCGCTGTCGCAGTACCTGAAGCACAAGGTGAAGAACGCGGTGAACTTCATCAGCGACTTCGAGCACATCCTCGCCGCCGAGGCGCGCCGCCGCGGCTACGACGGCGTGGTCTGCGGCCACATCCACAAGGCCGAGGTGAAGGACATCGACGGCATCGTGTACGGCAATTGCGGCGACTGGGTGGAAAGCCTGTCGGCGCTGGTCGAGCACCACGACGGCACGCTGGAAGTCGTGCACTGGACGCAGCAGGCCGGCGACAGCCTCCCGCAGAGCATTGCGGCCAACCTTGTACCGCCCGCCCCCATCCCGACAGAGGTCGAAACATGCGCATCATGATCATCAGCGACGCCTGGCTGCCGCAGGTCAACGGCGTGGTCCGCAGCATCACCGAAACCGTGCGCGAGCTGCGCGGCTTCGGCCACCAGGTGGCCCTGGTCACGCCGCTGGGCGGCGAGACGGACGACGGCGACGGCTTCGCCACCCTGCCCTGCCCGACCTATCCCGACATCCGCCTGTCGCTGTTCCCCTACCGCAAGGTGGCGGCGAAACTGGCCGCCTTCGCGCCGCACGCGGTGCACATCGCCACCGAAGGCCCGCTGGGCCTCGCCGCGCAGCGCTGGTGCCGCCGCCACGGCCAGCCGTTCACCACCGCCTACCACACCCGTTTCCCGGAATACATCCACGCCCGCACCCGGCTGCCGCTGGCGCTCAGCTACGCGTGGATGCGCCGCTTCCACAACCGCGCGCAGGCGGTGATGGCGCCGACGCCGGCCATCGTCGCCGACCTCAAGGCCCGCGGCTTTCACAACGTGGTGCTGTGGAGCCGCGGCGTCGACACCCGCCTGTTCAGCCCCGGCGAGCGCGAGCGGCTGGACACCGCGCAGCCGCGCTTCCTCTACATCGGCCGCGTGGCGGTGGAAAAGAACATCGAGGCCTTCCTCAAACTGGACTTGCCGGGCTCGAAATGGGTGGTCGGCGAGGGGCCGCAGCTGGCCGAGCTGAAGGCCAAATACCCCGATGTCTACTTCGCCGGCGTGTTCCCGCAGCACGAGCTGGCGCGCTTCTACCGTGCCGGCGACGTGTTCGTGTTCCCCAGCCTGACCGACACCTTCGGCCTGGTGCTGCTGGAGGCGATGGCCTGCGGCACGCCGGTGGCCGCCTACCCGGTGGCCGGCCCGCTGGACGTGGTCGGCAGCAGCGGCGGCGGCGTGCTGCACCAGGACCTGCGCACCGCCTGCCTGCAGGCGCTGACGCTGGACCGCGACCAGGTGCGCCGCGTGGCCGAGGGCTACTCGTGGACGGCGGCGACGCGGCAGTTCGAATCCCACCTCTGCCCGCGCCCGCTGGGCGAGCAGGAAGGCATGGCCTTCACCACCGGCGGCGGCCGCTGAACGTGATGTCCAAAACCCTGCGGCCAACCTTGTCCAAGGTTGGCCGCAGG
>NZ_BMYW01000002.1:452869-471051 GCF_014652475.1 Vogesella alkaliphila
GGTTTTGCCTCGTCAGGATCAGGCCGGCGCGTGCGTCGCCTTGTGCGCGCTGAGCTGGCTCAAGAGCACGCTGGCCACGATCAGCGCCGCGCCGCCGACCTTGCCGGCGCTCATCGCCTCGCCGGCCAGCCAGCCGATCAGCCCGCCCCACACCGGCTCCATCGCGTAGATGATGGTGGCGCGGGTGGCCGGCACGGTTTTCTGCGCCCAGTTCATCACGATCTGGATCAGCGCGGTGGCCGCGCCCAGCGCCAGCACGCTCACCAGCAGCAGCGGCTGCCACTGCGGCGGCGCCTCGCCGGCCAGCGGCGCGGTGGCCAGCGACAGCAGCGCCACCGTCGCCAGCTGCACCAGCGCCATGCGCCCGGCGTTGCAGCCGGCGGCAAAGCGGCTGAGCAGGCAGATCTCCAGCGCGATGGTGACGGTGGCGGCGATGGTCAGCCATTCGCCCAAGCCCAGCCGGATGCTGAGGCCATCGACCCCGGCCAGGAGCAGCAGGCCGGCGAAGGCCAGCGCCACCCCCGCCCACGCCAGCCAGCCCGGACGCTGGCGGAACAGCCCCCACTGCAGCAGCGGCACCAGCGGCACGTACAGGCCGGTGAGAAAGGCCGAGGTGCTACTGGCGATATGCCCCAGCCCCAGCGTCTGCAGGTTGTAGCTGAAATACAGGATCACACCGATGAAGACGCCACCCAGCAGCTCGGTGCGGTTGAGGCCGGCCAGCTGGCGGCGGCACAGCAGCAGTGCCAGCAAGGCGGCGACGGCGAAGCGCATGCCGACGAAGGCGAAGGCGCCGCTCCACTGCAAGGCGGTCTGCACCGCAAGGAAGGTGCCGCCCCAGATCAGGGTGACCCCGACCAGCGACAGGTCGGGCAGCCAGGAACGGTGCGGCGGGGCCGCGGACAGGGCGATGGTGGACATGGAGAAGGCTCGCAGGTAAGGTGGTGGCTCGGTTTTGTGCACTATACTGCACAACAATTCAATTGAGCAATATATTGCACTTATGAGCGAACACGCCCCCCTGCAAGTCTTCAGCCACGTCGCCCACAACCTGCGCAACGCGCGCCAGCAGCGCGGCCTGAGCCAGGAAAAGCTGGCCGCCAGCGCCGAGGTCAGCCGCCGCATGCTGGTGAATATCGAAGCCGGCGCCAGCAATGTCAGCATCGCCACCCTCGACCGCCTCGCCAGCGCGCTGGGGCTGACCTTTTCCGAGCTGGTGCGCGCCCCCGGCAGCGACGCGCCGGTGCGGGTGTGGCAGGGCGATAGCGGCGACAGCCACGCCACCCTGCTGCACAGCCTGGCGCTGGCCGGCTGCACGCTGGAGCTGTGGCAGTGGCAGCTGGCGCCCGGCGACAGCTACCTCGCCGCGCCGGACCCGGCCGGCTGCGGCGAGATCGTCGAGGTGCACAGCGGCACGCTGCAGCTGGCCTACGCCGGGCACGAGCACACGCTGCAGGCGGGCGGCACCGCCGGCTACGGCACCGAGCACGGCTACCGCTACCACAATCCGGGTAGCAATCTGCTGCGCTTCCAGCGCAGCATCGTGATGCCGGCGCCCGGCTGAGACTGCGGCCAACCCTGGCCGACTGCCCCGCATCCCGATGGCCAGCCCGGCAACGACCGGCTGGCCGTTTTTCATGGCGACGCACCATGCAATAAGAATTTTTACACGCTTGATCCACATCAATCACCACCAGATGCTGCGTCCATACAATGCGCCAGACACAAGATATTGGAGCCAAACATGGACGCACGCCCCAGCCACCACGTGGATGCGGTCAGCAGCATCAGCGAATACCTGTCCCGCGCCGACTGGCGGGTGCAGGCCAACGCCAACCAGGGCTACAGCCTGGGCGGCATGATCCTCAACATCGCCGGCAAGCTCACCGCCGAGTACTGGCTGCACGAAGTGTTTCCGGCCGAGGCCGCCACCGCGCACCGCCACGGCGACCTGCACATCCACGACCTGGACATGCTGTCCGGCTACTGCGCCGGCTGGTCGCTGCGCACCCTGCTGCAGCTGGGCTTTGCCGGCGTCGGCGGCAAGGTGGAATCCGCCCCGCCGCGCCACCTGTCCAGCGCCTGCGGCCAGATCGTCAACTTCCTCGGCACGCTGCAGAACGAATGGGCCGGCGCGCAGGCGTTCAGCTCCTTCGACACCTACCTGGCGCCGTTCGTGAAAAAGGACGCGCTGGACTACCCGCAGGTGAAGCAGTGCATCCAGGAGCTGATCTACAACCTGAACGTACCCAGCCGCTGGGGTACGCAGACACCGTTCACCAACCTCACCTTCGACTGGGTATGCCCGGAAGACCTGCGCGAGCAGATCCCGGTGCTGGGCGGCGAGGAGATGCCGTTCCGCTACGGCGACTGCGCGGCGGAAATGGCGCTGATCAACCGCGCCTATATCGAGGTGATGCTGGCCGGCGACGCCTGCGGCCGCGCCTTCACCTTTCCGATTCCCACCTACAACATCACCCGCGACTTCGACTGGTACGGCGACAACACCGATTTGCTGTTCGCGATGACCGCCAAGTACGGCCTGCCCTACTTCCAGAACTTCGTGAACTCCGAGCTGGAGCCGCACATGGTGCGCAGCATGTGCTGCCGCCTGCAGCTGGACCTGCGCGAGCTGATGAAACGCGGCAACGGCCTGTTCGGCAGCGCCGAGCAGACCGGCTCGGTGGGCGTGGTCACCCTCAACTGCGCGCGCCTGGGCCACCGCTTTGCCGGCGATGAGGCCGCACTGCTGGCCGAGACCGACCGCCTGCTGAACCTCGGCCGCGAGGTGCTGGAAGCGCGCCGCAGCAAGGTGCAGCAGCACATCGACGGCGGCCTGTACCCGTACACCCGCCACTTCCTCGGCAGCCTGCGCAACCACTTCTCCACCCTGGGGGTGAATGGCATCAACGAGATGATCCGCAACTTCAGCGCGGATGCGCACGACATCACCAGCGACTGGGGGCATGCCTTCGCCTGCCGCTACCTGGACCACATCCGCGCGCGCATGGTCGAGTTCCAGCAGGCCACCGGCCACCTGTACAACCTGGAAGCCACGCCGGCGGAAGGCACCACCTACCGCTTCGCCCGCGAGGACAACAAGCGCTACCCCGGCATCCTGCAGGCCGGCACGCCGCAACAGCCGTACTACACCAACTCCAGCCAGCTGCCGGTGGGTTTTACCGACGACCCGTTCGAGGCGCTGCTGCGCCAGGATCCACTGCAGCGCAAGTACACCGGCGGCACCGTGCTGCACCTGTACATGAGCGAGGCGGTGAGCAGCGCCGACGCCTGCCGCCAGCTGGTGCGCCGCGCGCTGGAAAACTTCCGCCTGCCCTACATCACCATCACGCCGACGTTCTCGATCTGCCCGACACACGGCTACCTGTCCGGCCGCCACGACTACTGCCCGAAGTGCGATGCCGAGCTGATCGCGAAAAAGCAGCAGGCCGCCTGCACCCCGTAAATAAATACCCATCGCCGCCATGCGGCCAACCTTGAAAGGAAACCCCATGCAGAACCAAGCAACCATCGAACTGAAAGACGAAGAACGCACCCGCTGCGAGGTGTGGACACGGGTGATGGGCTACCACCGCCCGGTGGCCTCGTTCAACACCGGCAAGCAGGGCGAGTTCCATGAACGCTGCCACTTCGACGAACAGCGCGCCGGCTGAGCGCGCGCGCATCGGCGGCTGGCAGCCGTTCTCCGCCTGCGACTGGCCGGGCCGGCTCGCCGCCGTGGTGTTCCTGGCCGGCTGCCCGTGGCGCTGCGGCTACTGCCACAACCCCGGCCTGCTGCAACGCCGCCACGGCCAGACCAGTTGGCCGCAGCTGCGCGAACAGCTGCAGCGCCGACGCGGCCTGCTGGACGGGGTGGTGTTTTCCGGCGGCGAACCGCTGACCGAGCCGGCCTTGCCGGCGCTGCTGGCCGAGGTGCGCGCCATGGGCTTTGCCACCGGCCTGCACAGCGGCGGTAGTCACCCCGAGCGCCTGCAGCGTGTGCTGCCACTCCTGGACTGGGTCGGGCTGGACATCAAGACCCTGCCTGTGCAGTACCCGGCCATCACCGCGGTGGCCGGCAGCGGCGAGCGGGCCGAGACCAGCCTCGCACTGCTGCAAGCCAGCGGCGTCGACTACGAATGCCGCAGCACCCTCCACCCGACGCTGCACGACGAGCACACGCTGACGCAGCTGGCCGCGTGGCTGGCGCAGCGCGGCGTGCGCCGCTACGCCTGGCAACTGCTGCGCCCCGGCCCGCAACTGCCGCAAGCCTTCGCGCCGATCGCCGCGGGCTGGCCGGCGCCGGCGCTGCAGGCGACGGTAGCCCGCCATTTTGCACACTTTGAACTACGCACCGGCTAGGCTGCGGCCAACCCTGGCCACAGACGGACAAAAACAAAAAACCCCGCCGTAGCGGGGTTTTTATCAAACGCTGTAAAAAATTACAGTGCCTGGATGTTGGTGGCTTGTGGGCCTTTTTGACCCATACCTGGGGTGTAGCTGACTTTCTGGCCTTCGGTCAACGATTTGAAGCCTTCCGAGCGCACTTCGGAGAAGTGGGCGAACAGGTCGTTGCCGCCTGCATCCGGAGTGATGAAGCCAAAGCCTTTTGCATCGTTAAACCATTTAACGGTACCAGTTTCCATTTTTAATTCCTTTAAAACGAGATTGACGGGCAATTGCCCAGGTGCATGACGATCAAGGAATCAAACCGGTAACAATGACGTGCCGCTTTTGAGGTGGATCAACGATGTCGCAAGCAATCTGCTGCTTGAAGGTCCTGCCAGCACCGTTATACGCAGCATCCCACCCCCGGTCAACGATTAATTGAATTTATTTTTTCTTTACCCTCAATAAATCTCATAAAAGTCAGTCTCCCCGCCATCAGCGGCTGTCGCGGCCGGCAGACCACGGCGCCACCAAGCTCTGCCCGCCGCCCGGGCCGGGTGGCGGCAACGGGCAGGCTTGTATTCCGGCGCATCTTTACCTATGCCAAATGCACGGGCTGGCGGCATTGAAACTGCTTGCCGCGCTGAAAGCTAGTTGAAAGCTTGGCCCCCCTATAATTTGCTCGCCCCACCTGAGGTGGCGTGACCTGCACCGCAGGCAACGTCAGGTCGCAGGGGGCGCACAGGGTGAGGAGCCAAGCTCCCGCTGATGCCACCTCGGCATACACAACAATATGCAACACTCCGGAGATTACACAATGAAACTGTCGAAACTGTTCGTAAGCTGCCTGCTGGCGGTCACCCCGTTCGTCGCCCAGGCCCAGGTAGAGCAATTCAAGATCATGGCCCCGGCCAACCCGGGCGGCGGCTTTGACACCGTGGCCCGTTCCTTGGGCGAGGCGCTGCAGGCGTCCGGCCAGGCCAAGAGCGTGGTGGTCGAGAACAAGGCCGGCGCCGGTGGCGCCATCGGCATGGCGCAGTTCGTCAATAACGAAAAAGGCAACCCGCACGCGCTGCTGGTGGCCGGTGCCGTGACCGTGGGCGCGCTGGAAACCAACAAGTCGCCGGTCAACTTCGGCATGGTGACGCCGATCTCGCGCCTGATGGGTGAATTCAACGTCATCGTGGTGCCGACCGCCTCACCGTTCAAGACCCTGAAAGACCTGATGGCCGCCTACAAGGCGAAGCCGGGTGCGGTGAGCATCGGCGGCGGCTCGGCCGGTGGCATCGACCACATCATGGCCAGCCTGATGTCCGAGAAAGCCGGCGTCGATCCGGACAAGCTGAACTACATCCCGTTCGCCGGCGGCGGCGAGGGCAAGGCCGCGATTCTGGGCAACCAGATCTCCGCCTACATCAGCGGCTACGGCGAACTGGCCGACCTGATCAAGGCCGGCAAGGTGCGCGCGCTGGGCATCTCCGCCTCCACCCGCAACGCCGACATCCCGGTACCGACGCTGCGCGAGCAGGGCACCGACGTGGTGGTCTACAACTGGCGCGGCGTGTTCGGCGCCCCGGGCATCACCCCTGCCCAGCGCAACGAGCTGATCAAGATGGTGGAAACCGCGGTCAAGTCGCCAAGCTGGAAAGCCAAGGCCGAGAAGATGGAATGGCTGGACATGCTGCAAAGCGGCGACAGCTTCAAGGCCTTCCTCAACGAAGACATCAAGCGTACCGCAGCCACCGTCAAGAAACTGAAGCTGGGTAACTAAGCCATGATCAAGCGCGTAACCGGCGAGCAGCTGCTCGCCATCGGGATCATCCTGATCGGCCTGGTGATGGCCTGGCAGATCGGCGATATCCCTGAGGAGGCCGGTTATGCCGGCATCGGTCCGCGCTTCTTTCCTTCGCTGGTGGTGGCCGGTTTGATCGTTGCCGGGGGCGCGTTGCTGATGCAGCGTCGCCACCGCAACGGGCCGGACACCATCCTCAGCGACGGCGAAGACGACACGGAACAACTGGAAGCGGAAGAAGCCGCCGCCCGCGGCGAGGCCAACTGGAACATGTTCATCATCGCCAGCGGCAGCCTGCTGGCGCACATGGCGCTGATCGGCATCGTCGGTTTCACCCTGGCCGGCACCTTCCTCTGCTTCGGCATCTGCCGCGCGCTGGAGACACGCCGTCCGGCGCTGGACCTGGTGCTGTCCTTCCTGCTGGCCCTCGGCCTGTTTCACCTGTTCAAGACGCTGGGCCTGAACCTGCCCGCCCTGTTGCCGGGAGGAGTACTGTAAATGGAATCCCTGAATGCCCTGTTTTCGCTGGGCTTTGCCACCGCGCTGACGCCGGCCAACCTGCTGTGGGCGCTGCTGGGCTGCACGCTGGGCACCGCCATCGGCGTGCTGCCCGGCGTCGGCCCGGCGGTGACCGTGGCGCTGCTGCTGCCGGTCACCCAAAGCGTGGACCCGACCGGCGCGCTGATCATGCTGGCCGGTGTCTACTACGGCGCCATGTTCGGCGGCTCCACCACCTCCATCCTGCTCAACACCCCGGGTGAAGCCGGCTCCATCGTGTCGGCGCTGGAAGGCAACAAGATGGCCAAGATGGGGCGCGCCGGTCCGGCACTGTCCACCGCCGCCATCGGCTCCTTCGTCGCCGGCTCCATCGCCACCGTGCTGCTGACGCTGCTGGCGCCGGTGATCGCCGGCTTCGCGCTGCAGCTGGGCCCGGTGGAAACCTTCTCGCTGATGATGCTGACCTTCGCCGCGGTGTCGGCCGTGCTCGGCAACTCGCCGCTGAAGGGCTTCATCGCGCTGCTGCTGGGCCTGGCCATGGGCCTGATCGGCATCGAAGGCCAGTCTGGCCAGTCGCGCTTCACCTTCGGCCTGCTGCCGCTGATCGACGGCATCGACATCGTGGTGGTGGCGATGGGCCTGTTCGCGGTGGGCGAGACGCTGTACACCGCCACCTACGAGAACAAGATCGCCGGCCGCATCGAATCGCTGAAGGGCAGCTTCTGGATGAGCAAGGACGACTGGAAACGCTCGTGGAAACCGTGGCTGCGCGGCACCGCCATCGGCTTCCCGTTCGGCACCCTGCCGGCCGGCGGCACCGAGATGCCGACCTTCCTGTCCTACTCGGCCGAGCGCAAGCTGGCCGACGAGAAGACGCGCAAGCAGTTCGGCAAGGGCGCCATCGAAGGCGTGGCCGGCCCGGAAGCGGCCAACAACGCCGCCGTCACCGGCACCCTGGTACCGCTGTTGACGCTGGGCATCCCGACCTCGGCCACCGCCGCCATCATGCTGTCCGCGTTCCAGCAGTACAACATCGTGCCCGGCCCGCTGCTGTTCGATACCAACCCGGAACTGGTGTGGGGCCTGATCGCCTCGCTGTACATCGGCAACGTGATGCTGCTGGTGCTGAACCTGCCGCTGGTCGGCCTGTGGGTGCAGTTCCTGAAGGTGCCGCGCCCGCTGCTATACGGCGGCATCATCGTGCTGGCCACCATGGGCGCCTACGCGCTGCGCCAGAGCTGGTTCGACCTGATGCTGCTCTATATAATCGGCGTGTTGGGCTTCCTGATGCGGCGTTTCGACTTCCCGGTGGTGCCACTGGTGGTCGGCCTGATCGTCGGACCGATGGCGGAGAAGCACTTCCGCCGCGCGATGTCGATCAACGAAGGTGACCTGACCGTGTTCCTGACGCATCCGATCTCGCTGCTCATCCTGCTGGTCACCGCCGCCATCCTGGTGCTGCCGCCGCTGATGAAACGCCGCCAGGTCCTGCTGGACAGCGCACGTTAAACCAAACCTCCCGGGACACCTGGCTCTTAGCTGGCCAGGTGTCCTTTTAATTGACATTTTTCACTGCACAAGGACAACACAATGCCGGAGATCCTGTTTGAAAGCTCCTTCTGGCTGGCGGTGCTGCAGATCATCGCCATCGACATCCTGCTCGGCGGCGACAACGCGGTCGTCATCGCGCTGGCTTGCCGCAAACTGCCGGAAGAACAACGCCGTCGCGGCATCTTCTGGGGCGTGGCCGGGGCCATCGGCCTGCGCGTGGTGCTGATCTTCTTCGCGCTGCAACTGCTGGCGCTGCCGTACCTGAAGGTGGTCGGCGCGCTGCTGCTGCTGTGGATCGGCATCAAGCTGCTGCAACCGGAAGACGACGACGCCCACGGCAACATCGAGGGCAGCACCCACCTGTGGGGCGCCATCAAGACCATCATCATCGCCGACGCGGTGATGAGCCTGGACAACGTGATCGCCGTCGCCGGCGCCGCCAAGGGCAACCTCGGCATGGTGGTATTCGGCATCGTGATCAGCATCCCGATCATCGTGTGGGGCAGCAAGTTCGTGCTCAAGCTGATGGACCGCTTCCCGATCGTGATCACCTTCGGTGCCGCGCTGCTGGGCTGGATCGCCGGCGACATGGTGACCGGCGACGTGGCGGTGAAGCCGTACCTGGCCGACGCACCGAGCTGGCTGCACTACGTCAACGCCGCGGTAGGCGCCACCTTCGTGGTGGTGACCGGCAAGTTCCTCGCCAGCCGCAAGACCACCGCCGCCGCGCCGCTGCACGAGATTCCGCTGGCCGCCAACAAAGACCACAGCTAAGAAAGGGACACCATGAGCACCCGCATCCTGATTCCGGTAGACGGCTCGGCGCACGCACTGCGCGCGGTAGAACACGCGCTGCAACTGGCCAAGCTCAACCCGGCACTGGAACTGCACCTGCTGAACGTGCAGATCCCGGTCGAATCCGGCCACGTGCGCCTGTTTGTCGGCCACGACCAGCTGGAAGACTACTACCGCGAGGAAGGCCTCGCCGCGCTGCAAGCGGCGGCGGCCCTGCTGCAACAGGCCGGTCAGGCCTTCCAGCAGCACATCGCGGTCGGCCACATCGCCGACACCATCGCCCGCTACGCGCAGGAGATGGCGTTCAGCCAGATCATCATCGGCTCGCACGGCCGCAGCGGCCTCGGCCAGCTGCTGCTGGGTTCGGTGGCCACCGACGTGGTACACCAGTCGGCGGTGCCGGTGACCGTGATCAAGTAAGTCACGCCTCAGTCCGCGACAGCGGCTTTCATCCCGGCCCCGCGCCGGCGGTGAAAGCCGCTTTTTTATGGCCGGCCACGTTGCGGCCAACCTTGCCGCCGTGTACAGCGCCCGCGGGCGGCCCGTACAATGCTGGCATCATCGCCTTCCGGAACCGCCACCATGCGCCGCAAACTCCGCAACTTCGGCCTCGCCCTGCTGGCGCTGGCCGCCCTGTCCGGCAGCGCGCTGCTGGACTACTACCTGCCGGAACACAGCGTCACCACCATCACCGGCGTCGAGGTCAAGCTGGTGGACAAGGACGGCCCGATCAGCCGCCAGAATCCGGCCGACCAGCCGGTGCGCGACATGTACCTGATCTACACCCAGCACGCCATCGACGACGTGCGCGTCTACCGCAACGAGGACACCGGCTGGGGCTGGCCGTTCTACTTCAAGTTCGACGCCTCCGACGTGCAGGCCACCGCCAACGCGCTGGCCAACGCCCGGCAGCCGGCCTACCTCACCAGCTACGGCTGGCGCATCAACATGCTGTCGCTGTACCCCAACGTCACCGACGTCCGCCTCGCCGTGGCCGGCGAAGCCACCTGGAGCTTTTTCCGCTGGTTCTGGTTCACGCTGTGGTTCGCCCTGCTCGCCGCCGCCGGCTGGGGCCTGCTGCGCGCGACACGCCGCCAGCCGGACGACAAGCCGTCCGGCCAGACCGGAGCCTGACCGGCCGGCCGCCATCAAGCAAGGAGATGACATGATCAGCTGCGACTACGTACGGCACATGGCCCGTTACAACCGCTGGATGAACGACAAGCTGTACGCCGTCGCCGGCACGCTGCCGCAAACGGCGCTGGACGCCGAGCGCGGTGCCTTTTTCGGCTCGATCAGCGGCACGCTCAACCATCTGCTGGTCGCCGACACCATCTGGCTGAAACGGCTGGCAGCGCATCCGGCCGGCTTTGCCAGCCTGGCGCCGCTGCAGGCGCTGGCGATGCCGGCACGACTGGACCTGCCACTGGCCGACGGTTTTGCCGCACTGCAGGCGCGGCGCCGGCAACTGGATGCGCTGATCGTGCAATGGAGCCTGGAGCTGACGCCGGCCGCGCTGGCACAGGCGCTGGACTACCACAATACGCGTGGCGAAGCGCAAAACCGGCCGCTGCCCGAGGTGCTGGTGCACCTGTTCAACCACCAGACCCACCATCGCGGCCAGCTCACCACCCTGCTGTCGCAGCTGGGGCTGGATGTCGGCGTGACCGACCTGATCGCGATGCCGGCCGCCTGAACGGCATTGCGGCCAACCTTTGCCAAGGTTGGCCGCAATGTTCAATGCCAGGCTGACACGCGATCTCAGGCCAGCGTGACCACCACCGGGGTGTGGTCCGACGGCCGCTCCCACTTGCGCGGCACCTTGTCGATCACGCAGCCGCTGGCGCGCGCCTGCAGGCTGGCGCTGATCAGGATGTGGTCGATGCGCACCCCCATGTTGCGGCGGAACATCATCGCGCGGTAATCCCACCAGCTGTACTGCTTGTCCTCGTCGTTGAACAGGCGGAAGCTGTCCGCCAGCCCCAGGCCGATCAGGCGGCGGAAGGCCTCGCGCTCGGGCGTGGTGCACAGCACCTGCTCGCGCCAGCCTTCCGGGTCGTACACGTCGCGGTCTTCCGGCGCGATGTTGTAGTCGCCCAGCAGCGCGAAATCCTGATGCTGCGCCAGCTCGCTGGCGACGTAGCGCTCCAGCTCGGCCAGCCACTGCAGCTTGTACTGGTACTTCGGCGACTCCACCGATTCGCCGTTGACGAAGTAGGCGCACACCACGCGCACGCCGTCCACGGTGGCGGCGATCACGCGGCGCTGCTCGTCGTCGTAGCCGGGAATGCCGGCCACCACGTCGCCGAGGCTGCAGCCGTTCTTCACCAGGATGGCGACGCCGTTATAGGTCTTCTGCCCGAACCACGCCGCCTGGTAGCCGGCGGCCTCGATCTCGGCCAGCGGGAAGGCCGGGTGGTCCATCTTCAGCTCCTGCAGGCACAACACCTCGATCGGGTTGTCGGCCAGCCATTGCAGCACTTGCGGCAGGCGCACTTTCAGCGAGTTGACGTTCCAGGTGGCAAGACGCATAGCGAGGCTCCTCATTGATTGCAGCCCGCCACCTTAGCGTGCCGGCCGCGGGCTGGCAAACCGTGTCCGGCCGCAGCCGCCGGACAGCGCGGCGGTGACTAATATTCCAAACACGACAAGGCCAAAAAAAGCGCCAAGTGGCTGATTTTTGCCAAACAATGTTTAAACAAATAAACAACAGGCAGCGCACGCCGATTTGCCAAGCCCGCGCGCGGCCGCCTAGAATGGTCCCGTTATCGTAACCGGATGTCCAAATTGTCGTTCAATTCCAAACAACTGCCGCAGTCCGCCGTCGCCATCTGCCCGACGCTGCACCCGCAACGTAACCGCCTGGCGCCGATCGCGCAGAGCTTTGCCATGCGTACCCCGACCTTCCGTCATCGCGACACCCTGCACGCCGCTGCCCAGCCGGACACCCAGTCCGAGCCGCCCCGTTAGCTTCCCGCCGCTGTTCGTCCTACTTCCCGCTGATTTGATGTCGTAAACGCGCCGTACCCGCGCCCCGCGCCCGTACTGTGCCCACCGCCCGCTGCCGCCCCGCCGCACGGTGATGCCGTCACGCCGCCTGCCTGCCGCCTTTTCCCTGCGCCAGCCGCGGCCGGCCCGGTGTTGCCGCCGCCCGGGCCGCGGGCCAAGGATGTTGCAATGGAATTCCAGAACTGGTTGATGTACCTCGGCACCATCGTGCTGTTGATGGCGGCGCCCGGCCCGGCGCCCCTCTTGACCCTGTCGCACGGCGCGCAGCACGGCGCCCGTGGCGGCATTCCCAATGCGCTGGGCTTTTCCGCCGGTGCGCTGCTGCTGATGGCGCTGTCGGCGCTGGGCATCAGCGCGCTGCTGCTGGCCTCGCCCACCGCGTTCAACGTGGTGAAGCTGCTCGGCGCCGGCTATCTGGTGTGGCTGGGGGTGGCGCTGTGGCGCAAGCCGTTCAGCCTCGGCGCGGGCGCCGGCGGCACGCCGGCCAGCAAGCTGTGGAGCGGCTTCCGCCCCGCCTTCCTGCTGGCGATCAGCAATCCGGAGGACACCGTGTTCTTCAGCGCGCTGCTGCCGCGCTTTCTCGATCCGCAACAGCCGCTGTGGCCGCAATACGCGGTGATGGCCGTCACCTGGGTGGTGGCCGATCTGGTCGTCGCCGTGCTGCTGGCTGCCGCCGGTGGCCGGCTGGGCGTGTGGCTGGCCTGCGGCCAACGTTTGCAGCGCTTCTCGCGCACCTCCGGCGGCCTGTTCGTGGTGGCCGGCGTGACGCTGGCCGCGATGCAGCACTGACGTACCAAAAAGAATGCCCCCGCTTGCGGCGGGGGCCAACGTCTAGTTCTTTCACTGCATGCAACCTCGGGTAGGAGCACGCCAGCCGGCCACAAGTTCCACCGCCGCCGCATAAAAAAACCACGCCGGTCAGGCGTGGCAAAAGAGAGTACTACGTGGAAGCGGTGGCGAGCGCCGGCAGGCGCTCACAGTGTCTGGTACACCAGCCCGAACTGGGTGGCGATCTTGCGGTATTCCTGCACCTGGCGTTTGACGTAGGCGTCCATCTGCGCGCCGGTGAGGCTGAACGGGAACAGGTCGTAGCCCTCGCGCAGACGCGCGAACTGCGGCGTCGCCATCACCTTGCGGAAGCTGGTTTCCCAGTACGCGTAATCGGCGGCCGACACCTTGGGCCCGACATAGAAGCCGCGGATGATGGGCCACACGATGTCGAAGCCCTGCTCGCGCGCGGTGGGAATGGCGGACAGCCGGCCCGGCAGGCGCTTGTCCGACATCACCGCCAGCACGCGGATCTTGCGCTGGTCCAGCTGCGGCATCACCTCGCTCAGGTCGCCGGACGCGGCCTGGATGTGGCCGCCGAGCAGCGCGGTGGTGGTCTCGCCGCCGCCCTCGAACGCGACGTAGCGCATCTGCTGGTGGCCGACCCCGGCCTGGCGCGCGATCAGCACCGTCTTGATCCAGTCCTGGCTGCCGACGGTGCCGCCGGCGCCGAACACGATCTCGCTGGGGTTCGCCTTCACCGCCGCCACCAGCTGCTTCAGGTTCTGGTACGGCGAATCGGCGCGCACCGCGATCATGCCGTAGTCGGCGCCGACCCCGGCCAGCCAGCGCACGTCGTTGACGTTGTACTTGCCGAACTTGCCCTGCGCCAGATTCAGCAGCGAGCCGCCGGAAAAGGCGACGATGATGTTGCCGTCCGCCGGGCGCTGTGCCACCACGGTGTTGTAGGCCACCGCGCCGATGCCGCCCGGCATGTAGGTGATGCGCAGCGGCCGCGTCAGCAGCTTGCTGTCGTTCAGCGCCGCGCGCGCCAGCTTGCAGGTCAGGTCGAAGCCGCCGCCGGGCCGCGCCGGGGCGATGCATTCCGGGTCGTCCGGCTCCGCGGCCGCGCCCAGCGACACCAGCAGCAGCGCGCCGGCCAGCACGGCCATACCGCATCTCGCCATGATGTTGTTTCTCCTCATTATTCCGTTCGCCTTGTCCGGCCCCGGCGCTGGCTATTGACAGCCGCGCCGCCAGGCGCAACGCTAGTCCGGGGTTGGCGAATCACGCTCCGTATTATTGGAGACGATCATAAGCACAAGCACTTTCACCAACCTTTCACCCGGCACGCACAGAGACCAAGAGAGAGCATGCGCATCATCCTGATAGAAGACCAGCCCGACCTCGCCCACTGGCTGGCGCGGGCGCTGACCGCCAGCGGCTACGTCGTCGACGTGATCGGCGACGGCATCGACGCCGACAACGCGCTGAAGACCGAAGAATACGACCTCGCCATCCTCGACATGAACCTGCCGCGGCTGAGCGGCGAAACCATCCTGCAACGGCTGCGCGCCCGCCACCAGACCCTGCCGGTGCTGGTGCTCACCGCGCGCGGCGAGCTGTCGGACAAGGTCAAGGGCCTGGAAATGGGCGCCGACGACTACCTGGTCAAGCCCTTCGAGCTGGACGAGCTGGAGGCGCGGCTGAAGGCGCTGCTGCGCCGCCACCAGGGCCACGAAAACGCCTGGCTGCAGTGCGGCGACCTGCGCTACAGCAAGCAGCAGCAGTTCTTCGAGCTGGCCGGCAAGCTGCTGACGCTGACGCGGCGCGAACACACCGTGCTGGAAGTGCTGATCCGGCGCAAGGGCCAGCCGCTGAACCGAGAACGGCTGTTCAACCAGGTGTTCACCCTCGACGACAACGCCAACCAGGAAGCGATCGAGGTCTACATCCACCGCCTGCGCAAGAAGCTGGACGGCAGCAACGTCAGCATCACCACCCTGCGCGGCCTGGGCTACCTGCTGGAACAGCGCGATGCGCCTTGAGCAGCTGTTCAACCGCCGCAGCCTGCTCGGCAAGTTCGTGCGCTGGCTGCTGCTGCCGCTCTTGCTGCTGTGGATCATCAACACCGTGGTCGCCTACCAGATCAGCAGCGCCGCGGCCAACCTGGCCTACGACCGCACCCTGCTGGCCTCGGCGCGAGTGATCGCGGAACAGGTGATGGTGCGCAACGGCAAGCTGCAGGTGGAAGTGCCCTACATCGCGCTCGACAACTTCGAGTACGACAACCGCGGCCAGATGTTCTACCGCGTCAGCGACTTCGCCGGCAACATCATCTCCGGCTACGGCGACCTGCCGCAGATGCCGAAGAACACGCCGCGCACCGAGCTGTACCCGGCGCTGGTGCACTTCCACGACGACGTCTACCGCGAACGGCCGATCCGCATGGCCACCTTCTACAAGCCGCTGTTCGAGGGCGGGCTGCAGGGCATCATCAAGGTCGAGGTCGCCGAAACCACCGAGGCGCGGCAGTACATGACGCACCAGGTGCTCAACTACACGCTGTGGGGCCAGGGACTACTGGTGTTCTGCGCGCTGTGCTTCGTCGGGCTGGCGATGACGCGCATCCTGCAGCCCATCCGCCAGCTGGGCGAGGAGGTGATCCGCCGCCCGCCCGGCGACTTCAGCGACATCGAGGTCGGCACCACCCACAGCGAGCTGCTGCCGCTGGTCGCCGCCATCAACCAGTACCGCCGCCGCCTGGCGCAGCTGCTGATGCGCTACCAGCGCTTCGCCGCCGACGCCTCGCACCAGCTGCGCACCCCGCTGGCGGTGATGACCACCCAGGCCGAACACGCACTGCGCGACGGCAGCCCGGAAGTGATGCGCGAAAGCCTCACCGAGCTGAAGCAGATGCTGAAGAAGACCACCCGCCTCACCAACCAGCTGCTGCTGCTGGCCAAGATGGACTCCGGCAGCCACCAGCTGCGCCGCGACCGGCCGCAGCCGCCGTTCTCGCTGCTCGACAGCATCGAGAAGATCGTGATGGCCAAGCTGGCCGCCGCGCGGCGCAAGGACATCGACCTCGGCCTGGAAAACCGCTGCCGCGACCAGAACGTGCCGATCCACGGCAAGCAGATGCTGATCGAGGAAGTGCTGCTCAACCTGCTCGACAACGCGCTGCGCCACACCCCGAGCGGCGGCGTGATCACCCTGCGCCTGTACGACGCCGCCCCCGGCGGCGACCGCGGCTGCATCTTCGAGATCGAGGACAGCGGCCCCGGCATCCAGCCCGAGCAGCGCGAACAGGTGTTCGAGCGCTTCCACCAGCTGCCCGACGCCGCCCCCGGCGGCAGCGGCCTCGGCCTCGCCATCGTCAAGGACATCTGCCGCCTCCACGACATCGACATCAGCCTGCACGACGGCCCGCAACTGGGCGGCCTGCTGGTGCAACTCGCCTTCAAGCGCTGAACGGCTGCGGCCGACCTTGGCCGCAGGCCGTGCCGGCATTCGCCCCCAGGCACCCCGACAACGGGCTAGCCATAACGCTGTCATGCCGCCGCGTGGCAACGCCGCAACAGCACCGCCCACCGTCCCCTCCCGCCCCGAAACAGGCCTTGCAAGTGGCCACGGATGAACCATGCTGAATCTAGCAGCGGCACTGGGCCGCTCCCGGCGGGACAATCGCCATGAAACGCTCTTTTCTCTTCAGCCTGCTCTTGCTCGGCCTCATCCAGCCGGCACACGCCCTGTGTGTGTCGGAAGTCCTCAAGTGCGCCAGAACCGCCCCGCTGATCCTGCAACTGGAAGCCACCAACAGCCACGACAAGGCCTTCATCCCCCCGCCAACCAGCGGCTTCACGCTGGAGCGACACGAACTGTCCAGCAACAACAAGATCGATCTGCGCCCCAGCTGGCGGCTGGACGACGACACCCGCGTATCGGTCAAGGTCAAACGCAGCCAGGTGGAACTGCGTATGAGAAAACGGTGGTGAGACACCACTGCCACAAGCTGAACCGCACCGACGCACCCCGTCCCGTTGGCGCAAGCGGCAGGTAAAAAAACATCCGCGCCACGAATACCCCAGACCAAAACAAGGTTGGCCGCAAACCCGTTACGGCTTGCGGCCAACCTTGGTCATGTCCGCGCCGCACAGCTGGTGCGGCACAGGCTGACGTCACCTCGCCCCCGGGGCGCCGCTGCCGGAGACAACGGGCGAAGCCTCGCCCACGCAGGCACACCGCCCGGGCCAGCCCGGCACCCGATTATTCGGGGAGATGGCACACCACCTCGATATTGTGCCCGTCCGGATCCAGAACAAACGCGCCATAGTAATGCGGATGGTAATGGGGACGCAGGCCCGGTGCGCCATTGTCCTGCCCGCCGGCGGCGATGGCCGCATGGTAAAAAGCATCGACCCTTGCCCGCTGCTCGACGCGGAAAGCCACATGCACCGGCGGCTTGTTGGGTGAGCCGTTGCTGATCCAGAAATCCGGTTTCGGCGGTTCGCCAAAACCGGCCACATCCGCATGGCCGGTCACCGATGCCGGCAAGGCCATGAGCAGTTCGTAACCGATAGCCTGCAGTGCTGCGACATAAAATGCCTTGCTCCTGGCAAAGTCACTGACAACAACGCCGGTATGATCAATCATCTTGAACTCCAGAAGTCGGGAAGAAAACACGGCAGCGCGGGCCCCGCTGCTCGGGACAAACAGGAGCGGCGTACGCACCCGCAACCGCCCGTCATAACCAGTTTGTCATATTGCCATCTCCCCTCGCCGGCCGCACGCAAAGCAACAGGCAACTACCATCCACACAACGGCTACCCCAGCCCGAAACAAGGTTGGCCGCAACACCGTGACGGCTTACGGCCAACCTTGCTCATTCAATCGCGGTAATCGTTGGGCCTCGCAGGCTCAGCCCAACCTACATGCCCGACTTACCGCATTAAGTACCGCACAACCGTGGCCCGGATAAGCGATAGCGCATCCGGGGGCGTGAGCACCTCCCCGGATGCGCTATCGCTTATCCGGGCTACACATCGGCATCAATGAGACACACCCCGCAACAAGCAGAACCGCACCGGTACGCCCGTCCCGTTGGCGCAAGCCGTGCAAATTGCCGCCAGCCCGGAAACAAGCCGCCCCCTTTTGAGCGCAGCGGATGGGCGGCGCCGGGATGGCGGCGGTTTGCACGGGAATTCTTGCGCCTTCGGGGGAGCGGGGATTGAAAAGGGGCGGCGGCAGCCCCTTTTCCCGCCGCCGCGCGGCAAGCGGCAGTTAAAAACCATCCGCGCAGCGGATACCCCAGACAAAAACAAGGTTGGCCGCAAACCTGTGACGGCTTGCGGCCAACCTTTGTTGTTGCTGTGTGATG
>NZ_BMYW01000002.1:471115-487527 GCF_014652475.1 Vogesella alkaliphila
TCCATTCAATGATGCGTCGCCCCTTCGGGGTGACAGCACCCTACCGGACGCGTCGCACGCCCGTACCTAACTTTCACAACCTTTATCACCATTCACCAAAGGTATCGATTCAATAAAATCAACATCCAAGCTCATTTCACTCAAACAATCCGGAGCAATCGCATACTCTCGTGGAGTAATTTTTTTGAACAATTTCAACAGACCTAAATAAAGCCCACCCTTCAACTCATCACTCCAACATCCAAAAACAAGCAATTTCTTTAACTTAGACGCAACAATTTTTTTATCGCAAATCCCAGCATGAACAAGAGAAACCAAGGAATCCACCAATGACTGAACTACCTCCTCGTCACACTCAGAATCAATTGCCTTGACAATGTGCTTACACGCAAATTCCTTCTTCAAGTTCAAACCTACCACTATTACAGCCAATGCCCTAACCGATGGATATTTTGAAGAAAGATAAAATAAAAAATCTTCCTCCATAATATTTCCACTATTTTTTATACAGTATAACTCTTCAATCATTGTGTCTTCATCAGACATATCACCCTCACTCAATGTGCTTTTCTTTTTATCCCGGAGAAGCCGCACGATCGTGTTGAGCGAGGCCTGTGAAGCCAAAAATTAACCGCTCCCCGCACCACACCCAACTAAAATTCAGCCCGGCCTCTCATCACATCAATTTAAACTCAAACATCATAACGTTGCCACAATAGCATACAGGGCAAGCCACCACGGCTTGCCCTTTCTCAATCACCCTGCGGCCAACCTTGACCGCATTCTCCCGCTAAGCAGCCATCAAGAAGCCGCCACCTCGCTCATCCCGCTATGCCGCAACAACGCATCAATCTGCGGATCGCGGCCGCGGAAGGCGCGGAACGATTCCAGCGCCGGGCGGCTACCGCCCACCGCCAGGATCTCGTCCCAGAACTGGCGACCGACTTCCGGATTGGCGCCGCCGGCTTCCTCGAACGCGGCGTAGGCGTCGGCGGACAGCACTTCCGCCCACTTGTAGCTGTAGTAGCCGGCGGCGTAACCGCCGCCGAAGATGTGGCTGAAGCTGTTGGGGAAGCGGTTGTAGGCCGGCGGACGGTTGACGGCGACTTCGTCGCGCACCGTTTCCAAGAGCGCCAGCCAGTCGACGGATTCCGGCTTGGCGTCGGTGTACAGCAGCATGTCGAACAGCGAGAACTCCAGCTGGCGCACGGTCTGCATGCCGGACTGGAAGTTCTTCGCCGCCAGCATCTTGTCGTACAGCGCGCGCGGCAGCGGCTCGCCGCTCTCGCTGTGCGCGGTCATGCCCTGCAGCACGTCCCACTCCCAGCAGAAGTTCTCCATGAACTGGCTAGGCAGCTCGACCGCGTCCCACTCCACGCCGCTGATGCCGGACACGCCCAGCTCGTCGACGCGGGTGAGCAGATGGTGCAGGCCGTGGCCGAATTCGTGGAACAGGGTGGTGACTTCGTCGTGGCTGAAGTAGGCCGGCTTGTCACCCAGCGGACGGGTGAAGTTGCACACCAGGTAGGCGACCGGGGTCTGCACTTGGCCGTTTTTCAGGCGGCGGCCGCGCACGTCGTCCATCCACGCGCCGGGGCGCTTGCCGTCACGGGCGTACAGATCGAGGTAGAAGCCGCCCAGGAGCGCGCCGTCCTTGAAGATCTGGTAGTAGCGCGCGTCCTCGTGCCAGGTTTCGGCGTCCTTCTGCTCGACGGTGATGCCGTACAGCTTGTGCACCACGCTGAACAGGCCGGCCAGCACCTTCGGCTCGGGGAAGTACTGTTTTACCTCGTGCTCGGAAAAGGCGTAGCGCGCGACGCGCAGCTTCTCGGCGGCGTAGGTGATGTCCCACGCCTGTAGCGTGGTGAGGCCCAGCTCGTCGCGGGCGAAGGCTTCCAGCTCGGCGCGGTCCTGCTCGGCGTAGGGTTTGGCACGGCGGGCGAGATCGCGCAGGAAGTCGATCACCTGCTGCGGGCTTTCCGCCATCTTGGTGTATAGCGACAGCTCGGCGTAGTTGGCAAAGCCCAGCAGCTTGGCTTCCTCGGCGGCCAGCACCAGTTTCTCGCGGATCAGCGGGCCGTTGTCCTGCTCGGCGGGGCCGAATTCGGACGCGCGCTTGGCGTTGGCCTCGTACAGCTTTTCGCGCAGGGCGCGGTTGTCGGCGTACTGCAGCACCGGGAACAACAGCGGGAACTGCAGGCCCAGCTTGTACTTGCCCGGCTGACCGTCGGCCTCGGCCAGTGCCGCGTACATGGCGAGGCTGTCTTCCGGAATGCCGGCCAGTTCCGCCACGTCGTCGATGTACAGCGCGAAGCTGTCGGTGGCGTCCATCACGTGCTGCGAGAACTGGTTGGACAGCTCGGCGAGACGGCTGGACAGCTCGGCGAAGCGCTGCTTGTCGGCCTCCGGCAGCTCGGCGCCGGAGAGGCGGAAGTCGCGCAGGTCGTTTTCGATGATCTTCTTGCGCGCGGCGGAGGCGCCGGCGAACGCGGGGTTGGCCGCAACGGCCTTGAAGCGCGCGTACAGGTCCAGGTTCTGCCCCAGTTCGGTGAAGAAGGCGGAGATGCGTGGGATTTCGGCGTTGTACGCGTCGCGCAGGCCGTCGGTATTGCCCATCACGCCGTTGAGGTGACCGACCACGCCCCAGGCGCGAGAGATCTGCTCGGTGGCGTCGGACAGCGGTTCGGCCACGCTGTCCCAGTCGTCGCCGCCGGCCGCGATGACCTTGTCGATGGCGGCGCGGGCATTGACCAGCAGCACGTCCAGCGCCGGGGTGATGTGTTCGGGCTTGATCGCGGCAAAACGCGGCAGATCGCTAAAGTCCAGTAGCGGATTGGTGGTCATGTTTGGCATCCTGTAGGCAGTGCGCCGTGCTGTTGCCGGCGCGAATCTTTCTAGAGATAGGGACAAATCAGTGAATCGCAATATCCGCCCTTACGACGGCCATCGGCCGCAGATCGACGACTCCTGTTACATCGACCCCGCCGCGGTGGTGATCGGCGAGGTGGAACTTGCGGCCAACGTGTCGGTGTGGCCCTTCGCGGTGGTGCGGGGCGACGTGAACCGCATCAGCATCGGCGAAGGCAGCAATGTGCAGGATTTTGCCATGCTGCACGTCAGCCATCGCAAGGAATCCGATCCGCAGGGCGCGCCGCTCACGATCGGCAAGCACGTCACCATCGGCCACCACGTGACGCTGCACGGCTGCAGCATCGGTAATGAAGTGCTGGTCGGCATCGGCAGCATCATCCTCGACCGCGCGGTGATCGAGGACCGGGTGCTGATCGGCGCCGGCAGCCTGGTGCCGCCGAACAAGCGCCTGGAATCCGGCTACCTGTACCTGGGCAACCCGGTGAAGCAGGTGCGGCCGCTGACCGAGGACGAGCTGGCCTACTTCCGCTATTCCGCCGAGCACTACGTGCGGGTGATGGACAAGCACAAGGCCAATCTGTGACCAAAATGGTGTCGCGGCCGGCTGCAAATGCCGTGCCGCACGCATTCTTCACTACCGCTGCATAAAACATTTGTAATACTGCAAGCATAAACAGTCGCTACCGAGTACGCCAACACCAGCGGAGCCACACGTGATGCAGCAGGTTTTCCCCAGAAGCGGACAATCGTTACAAGTGTGGCTGACGGTACTGATCTCGGTACTGGTGCTGGCCACCGCGGCCGCACTCGGCTTCTTCTACTACCGCGCGATGCAGAGCCAGCTGACGCTGGCGCAGCACAACCTGTTCCGCGCCACCAGCACCCTGATCACCGGCAATATCGAACAGAGCGGTGCCGGCGCCGCCGCCACCACCAACCTGCTGGCGCACTCCGCGCTGGCGGAAACCTACAGCATGGAAGAGCGCGTGCTGTACACCGGCCAGCTAGTGGCGGTGCTGCGCGGCAACCCGGCGCTGCAGGCGGTGTACATCGCCTATCCCAACGGCGACTTTTTCTTGCTGCGGCGGCTGGACGACGCCGCGCGCCAGGCGCTGCCGGACGCCGGTCCCGCCGCTCGCTGGGCGAGGCAGCTGGTGCAGCAGCAGCCGGACGGCGTCGCCGAGCAGCGCTTCAGCTTTCTCGACGACGCGCTGAACAGCGTGCAGCCGGAGCTGGTGCTGCGCCGGGTGTACGATCCGCGGCAGCGACCGTGGTACCAGCAGGCGGTGGCCAGTCGCGGCGCCGCCGCCACCGAGCCCTACCGCTTCAGCACCACCGGCCTGATCGGCCTCACCTACGCGCACCAGAACGGCGACGCCAGCGCGGTGGCCGGCGCCGACCTGCGCCTGCTGACGCTGGGCAGCCTCCTGCGCCACAACCTGCCCAGCCCCTCGGCGCAGATGGCCATCGTCAACGCCGCGCACGACATCCTGGCCAGCACCCATACCGACGAACGCGATCCGCGCCCGGTCAAGCTCGGCGAGAGCGCGCCGTCGGCACTGGCGATGCTGGGCCGGCAATGGCACGTCGGCAAGCCGGCACCGGCACAGGTCGAGTGGCAGGGCCAGCAGTGGCACGTGGCGGTGGCGGCACTGCCCGGCGGCAGCCGCCAGCAGCTGGTGATGGTGATGCCGGAGCACGAGCTGTTCGCCGCCGGCCGCGCGATGGCCGAGCGTGCGGCGTGGATTCCGCTATTGATCCTGCTGCTGATGCTGCCCCTGGGCTGGCTGCTGTCGCGCCTCTTGAGCCAGCCGCTGCGGCAGCTGGTGGCCGCCTCCGGCCGCATCCAGTCGCTGGATTTTTCCGACAGCAGCCTGCCGCCCAGCCCGGTGCGCGAGCTGAACGAGTTGATGGCGGCGTCGGAGGCGATGAAGGAGACCATCCGCGACTTCATCGGCCTCAGCCGCGACATGGTCGCCGAGAACGCGCTGGAGCAGCTGCTGGATACCGTACTGCAATCGACCATGCACGCGCTGCCGGCCGAGCGCGGCGGGCTGTGGCTGATGGACGGCACGCAGCTGGCGCCGTCCATCAGTCGCGACGAGCACGGCCAGGCGCTGCTGCTGGGCAGCCTGCCGCTGGACGACGCGCTGCTGCTGGACACGCTGGCCGCCAGCGCGCCGCAGCAGATTGCGGCCAACCCTGCGCTGGTCCCGGTGGAGATGCGCAGCCTGCTGGGCGAGGACACCCGGCAGCTGATCCTGCTGCCGCTGCGGCTGGAATCGCGGGAGCTGCTGGGCCTGCTGGTGCTGGCCAGCAACGAAAGCATCGCCCACACCCAGAGCGGCCACCGCATCCACTACCTGCAGGCGCTGGTCGGCTTTGCCGCCATCGCCATCGACAACCGCCGCCTGGCCTCGGCGCTGCAGCAGCTGATGAACGCGCTGGTGGAGCTGGTCGCCGGCGCCATCGACGCCAAGTCGCCGTACACCGGCGGCCACTGCCAGCGGGTGCCGGAGCTGGCGCAGGCGCTGGCCGAGGCCGCGCACCAGAGCCGCCAGGGGCCGTTCGCCGGTTTCAGTCTCAGCGCCGCCGACCGCGAGGCGCTATACATCGCCAGCTGGCTGCACGACTGCGGCAAGGTCACCACCCCGGAGTACGTGGTCGACAAGGCCACCAAGCTGGAAACGCTGTACGACCGCATCCACGAGATCCGGATGCGCTTCGAGCTGCTCAAGCGCGACGCCGACGTCGCCTACTGGCAGGGCCTCGCCGCCGGCGAGGACGCCGCGCTGCTGAAACAGCAGTGCGAGCGGCAGAAGGCGCAGCTGGACGACGACTTCGCCTTCGTCGCGCGCTGCAACCTGGGCGGCGAATTCATGGACGACGCCGATCTGGCACGGCTGCAGCGGATCGCCGGCCGCCGCTGGACGCGCACGCTGGACGACCGCCTGGGGCTGGGGCCGATGGAGCGGGCGCGGCTGGCCGGCATCCCCGCGCCGTCGCTGCCGGTCGAGGAAAACCTGCTCGCCGACAAGCCGGAGCACCGCATCGCGCGCGGCGGCGCCGACACGCTGCCGGCCGACAACCGCTGGGGCTTCAAGGTCAAGGTGCCGGAGCTGCTGTACCACAAGGGCGAGCTGACCAACCTGTCCATCCGCCGCGGCACGCTGACCGAGGAGGAGCGCTACAAGATCAACGCCCACATCACCGAAACCATCAAGATGCTGAGCGCGCTGCCCTTCCCCGCCCACCTCGCCCACGTGCCGGAGATCGCCGGCGGCCACCACGAGCGCATCGACGGCAAGGGCTACCCGCGCGGCCTGAAGGGCGAGGACATGAGCGTGCTGGCGCGGGTGATGGCCATCGCCGACGTGTTCGAGGCGCTGACCGCCGCCGACCGCCCGTACAAGCCGGCCAAGCCGCTGTCGGAGGCGCTGCAGATCATGCGCAAGATGGCGGAGGACGGCCACCTCGACCCCGAGCTGTACCGGCTGTTCCTCGACAGCGGCATCTGGCGCCACTACGCCGAGCGCTATCTGGACGCCGCCCAGGCCGACGTTGCCGACAGCTACGCCTACCGGCCACGACAGAGCCTGCACCAGCACTGAGCCGTCATCGCCCTGTCACCGGCATCCACCAGACTGCGCCTGCGGCCACGCCGCAGGCGCCGCGCCGGCGAAGTTAACAGTCATCTCCCGGTAATGTCGCCGCCCTACACTGTTGGCATCTTGAAGGGATGATTGAAAATGACGCTGGTAAAACGCCTGTGGCTCACCGTAGCCTTTACCCTTGCCTGCCTGATCGTGGTGATGCTGCTCAGCAGCCAGCAGCTGTTCTCGCTGCGCCACCAGTTCGCCGACTATCGCGAGCGGCAGCAGTTGTCCACCCATCTGCAGACGCTGAAGGCCGAGGTGCTGTCGCTCTCGCGCGCCGACCCGCTGCTGGAAGACACCGCGCCGCGGCTGGCGCGGGTGCAGCAGAACGTGGGCCGGCTGATCCCGGCGATCAGCCAGGCGCTGCCGCCGGCCAGCCGCCAGGCGTTCGCCAGCAAGGCGCAGGGCTACTGGCAGGAGTTTGCCAAGAACCTGCGCTCGGCACTGACCATCGCCGAGACCGCGCCGGAAGACGCGCTGTCCATCCCGGAGCGCGCCTACAGCCTCAGCATCGTGCCCCTAGTCAACCTGATCGACAGCACGCTGGATAACGAGCAGCGCCAGCTGGCCGGCGCCGAAAGCGCGATGGCGCAGGCGATGCTGCAACTGGTGCTGCTGGTGCTGGGGCCGCTCGGCGTCGCCAGCGTGGCGGTGGTGCTGTCGCAGGTGCTGCTGGCGCAGCGGCTGAAGAAGCAGATCGCCGCAATGCAGCACGCCGCCGACCTGCTCGGCGAAGGCCAGCTCGGCACCCGGCTGCCGGTCAGCGGCCGCGACGAGCTATCGCAGGCCGCCGGCCACATCAACCGCTTCCTCGACAAGCTCAGCGAGCTGCTGGGCACCGTGCGCAGCAACGCCGCCGGCAGCGAGCGCGAGGCGCAGGACATCCTCGACCTCACCCACCACGTGATCGGCAGCACCCGCCAGCAGGCGGAAACCGCCGAGCACAGCAACCACGCCGCCAACGCGGTGGCCAGCTCGGCCGAGGAAATCGTCAGCCACATCCGCCGCGCACTGCAGGACGCCGACACCGCCACCGAGCGCACCTCCCACGCCCGCGAGCTGGCCGGCGACACCGCCGGCACGCTGCAGGCGCTGGCCGACCGCATCCAGGGCGCGGTGGGCGAGACCGAACAGCTGAAGCACGCCATCTCCGACATCGCGCAGATCAGCAACATGATCCGCGACGTGGCGGAGCAGACCAACCTGCTGGCGCTGAACGCGGCGATCGAGGCCGCGCGCGCCGGCGAGCACGGCCGCGGCTTTGCCGTGGTCGCCGACGAGGTGCGCAAGCTGTCGGAGCGCACGTCCAGCGCCACCGCCGGCATCTTTGACACCCTGCTGCGCATCGAGGGCGCCACCAAGGCGCTGGCCGCCACCATGGACGCCGCGCACCAGGCCAGCCACGGCAGCGTGGTGGCGCAGACCTCGCTGGGCGAGGCGCTGCAAAGCATGGACAGCGCGCTGGTCACCATCAACCAGGTGCTGCGCGAGGTGGCGGAGGCCAGCCACCAGCAGAGCCAGGCCGGCGGCCACATCCGCAGCCGCGGCAGCGAGGTGTCGGCGCTGGCCAGTGACATCTTCGGCAAGATGGAATCGCTGGCGCCGGCGATGGGGCGCTGGCGCGAGGTGTCGGCGCAGATGAACCGCGATCTGGCTTGGTTCCGCATCGACAGCCAGACCGGCGCCACGGTGCCGTTCTCGGCCAACAAGCCGCGCTTCGAGTCCCGCAACAGCGACGCGGCCTGAAGCGGCATCGCCAGCAAACACAAACGGCGCTCATCTCGATGAGCGCCGTTTTGTCTGTCAGACCGGCCTTGCGGCAGCGAGGACTTACAGCCCGGCCTCGCGCTGCAGCAAGGCCACGGCTTGGTTCAACCATTGCTGCAGCAAGCTCTGCCGCTCGCCCTTGAGTAGTGCCACACCGGGCATCTCCTGCCACCAGTGTTCACCGCCGTCACACTGGCTCAGCCGAACGCGAAATTGTGCCGACAATGGCTGCAGGCTGTCTTGCTGTTGCTGGCTAGCGATGGGCCCGCCAAAGCTGGAGGCAAGCGCAGGTTGGTCCAGGCTGGGCAAAGCCAGGCGATCGATATTGTCGATCCGGCACTGCACGCGTTCCTGCTCGGCGAGGTTGGCCACAAACACCGCCTCGCCCCCCAGGGTTAGCCGCATGCGCGCGGCTTCATCGACAAAGGCTTCGCCACGTGGCCGACGCGGGTCGATTACCGCCAGTAACCGCTCCCCCGGCGGAATCACTGTCCCCACCTGCAAGGCCTCGCTGCGATCCACTACCCGACCGGCACGCGGCGCGCGCACACTAAGCCGATCGATCTGCTGCTGCAGCTGGTTGACCCGCTGCTGTGCCAGCTGCCATTGCTTTTGCAATGCCAGCCCTTCGGCCAGCAGCTTGTCGTCAAATGGCTGCCGCTCCAGCCGCCAGCGCAATGCCTCGGCCTCGGTTTCGGCCTGCTGCCACTGCCAGACAAGCTCGGGCGAGCGCAGGGTCAGCAACCGTTGGCCGGCCTGTACCGCCTGGCCATCCTGCACCCAGACCTGCACCACCTCCGCCGTGGCCTCTGCCGGTGCGTACAGCTCGCTCACTTCCTGTGCCCCCATCACCGCAGGTGCCGACAGCTCGGCCCGCCACGGCACCGCCACCCATAAGAGCGCGACGAGCAGCAGCAACACGCTGCGGCAGGTAATACGGTTCCAGCCCAACTCGGTGCGGCGCTGCCACCACACATTCAGTTCGCTCCACAGCGGGTAGGCGATGAACCAGCCCAATTCCACCAGCAACAGGAAGATACCCAGTGCCTTGAAAAAGTAGTGGTAGACCACCAATGCAATCCCCAGGAACAGCACCAGCCGATACAGCCAAGTGGCAAACGCAAACAGGGTGAGCATGCGCTGGCGTGCCGCCGGCACCGCTTCCGGCAAGGGTTCGTCCAGTCCCAGTAGCTGACGGCGCAGCCAGCAGCGGCCAAAGGCAAAGGCTCGACTGTGCAGATTGGGAATGCCCAGCCAGTCGGAGAGCAGGAAGTAGCCGTCAAAACGCATGAAGGGGCTGGCATTGATCGCCAGTGTAGCCAGCCAGGTAGTGGTCGCCAGCATGAACACCCCGGCGCGCAGCGGGCCGTCCAGCAGAAAGCTCCACAACAGGGTGGCGAACACCGCCAGCACCAGCTCGGCCAGCATGCCGGCGGCGCCGATCTGCAGCCGCTGCCGGCGCGATGCCAGCTTCCAAGCTTCGTTGGTATCGGTATACAGCACCGGGAACATCACCAGGAACGCCACCCCCATCGCCGGCACACGGCAGCCGTAACGGTAGGCGGTGAGCGCATGACCGAACTCGTGCAGCAGCTTGGCAAACGACAACGACAAGCCGATGCCGAGCAAACCACTCATCCCCTGGTAATTGGCAAAAGTGTGGGTAAAGGCTTCCCAGCGCTGCAGTACCAGCAGCAACCCCAGCAACAGGGCCGCCGACACCAGATACCAGAAGCCGGGAGCAAACACCCGCTCGAACAGCGGTGCCAGCCGCGCCAGCAATGGCATCGGCTGCAATAGCGGCAGGCGAAAGAACAGGTAGTGCTTGAGCAGCCATTTGGCCGGCGACAGCCGCAGCCGGGCGGCATGCTTGGTCAGTTGTTCAGTATGTGCCGGACTGCCGCCTTGCAGCAGGTGGTGGCGGCTCAGAAAGTCCACCACCGCCGCCACGTCGTCCGCGTGCAGCCGCAGGGTGGTCGTGGTATGGATGTCCGCCACGATAGCCTCGGCCGTCCCCAGCGGCCAGCGCGACAGGATTTCGAAGGCCGGCCAGCCCAGGCGATAGAAACGGTTGGCCGCGGCATCGTGCAGCACCCAGCCGGGGCTGCCGTCGTGCTCCGGTGCCGCGGCGTGCAGTCCCAGATCCTGCCGCAGTGCCGGCAACTGCAAACTGTTTGCCATCTACCAGCCCACCCATTGCCGCAGCCAGGTCAGCGGCCGGCGCAGCGTGTAATAGCTCAGCGGCACCCAGCTGCCATATATCCTGGCGGTGCCCATCTGGCCGATGCGTGGCAGCGGTTGCCCTGCGCTGAAGCGGGCATAGAGCCGGTAGGCCAGTACGTTGTCCTCTCCCACTTCGGCACGATAGGCCACACGGGTGATCACGGCATCGTAAGACTCGGTTGGCGCCGCATTGGGAAACAGCCGCAGTTTGCTGCCGGGGGCGACATGAATCGCTTCGGATGCCGGCAGCCAAGCGGTCAGCTCCACCCTGCCTGGGTCGGCCAGCTGCATCACCCGCTCTCCCGGAGCCACCGCCCGCCCTAGCCAGTCGTTACGGTCGGAAAACACGATCACCCCGTCGCGCGGTGCCTTGACGTGAATGCGCGCCAGCTGGCGCGAGGTGTATTCGGTCTCGATCCGTCTCTGTTCCAGCCGCGCCTGCTCGCTGGCCATCTCCAGCCTGGCCTTGTCCTCGGTCACCGCCAGCTGCGCCTGCTGGCGAAAGCTTTCTGCCGCCGCATCCTGCGCCGTGCTGGCCAGCGCCAACTGGCCGGCAAGCACGGTGGAGTCCAGGCTGAACAGCGGCGCACCGGCCGTCACCGGCTGATTAGGCTGTACCTCGATGCGCTCTATCACTCCGGCCAACGGCGCACGCATCAGCATGGCCTCCTGTGGTGTGACCTCACTGCGCGCCAGCACGCTCAGACGCACCGGAAAACAGGCCAGCACCAGCAGCAATAGCAGCAGGCGGCGCCGGCTCTTACCCTGCTGCCACAGCCGTGCGACACGGTCGCGCCAACTGCGTTCAGGAGCAAAGCGGGCCTGGGCATGAGCATAGCCGTGCGCCAGCTCGGCAGCCAGAGTCAGTTCGTAATCGCTCCATGCCGCATCGCGCGCCAGCAGCAGTGCACCATCGGCCTGGATACCCGGCTGTTCCAAGCGGATGAACAGCAGATTGGCCGGCAGCCATTCACCCCAGTCTGCCGCCAGAACCGGCGGCAAATCGGCCGCAGTCACGCGCTGCAGCGGCATGCTTGCCGGCAATACCTTGCACACGGCCGCCAACCATTGCACATGGGGTGCGGTGGCATCCACCTCGGCCAGCCCGGACAGGCTGACGATCCGCCCTAGCGGCCCGCCACGCCACAGCGCAGCCTGGCGGTAGGGCAACAGATTGATGGTCTCGTTGACCATGACAAAGCCCAGCACGTGTTCGCTTTCGGCATCGCGTGCCCGGCGCAGCAAATGCAGCAGGGTTGCCAACGGGCGAGCCGCGTCACTGCCAGAGGAAGAAAGCGGATTCATGAATTTGCTCTGCAGAAGCTGTCGCCGGCTGGCGGCAGCAGCTGGCGCATGACTGCGCCATGCGGTTTATTTGGGTAGCGCAAAAGTGGCCCAGCCGCTCATGCCCGGCAGCAGCGCTGCATCCTTGGCCTCAATCTGGCCGGTGGCGGCAATCGACTGGCTGACCGGGTCTATCCTGGCGCCCAGCCGGACCAGTCTGGCCGGGAAGCTGCGGCCCAGTTCGTCTACCTGCACATCGAAGCGCTGCCCCGGCTTGAGCCAGGCCACCCACCTGGATGGCACCAGTATGCGCAGTTCCAGTGGGCCGCTATCGACGACATCCAGAATCGGCATGCCGGTATTGAGATACTGGTGTGGAGCGGCAATGCGCTTGGCAACCCGCCCGGCAAACGGCGCGCTGATCACGCACTTGGCTACTGTGCTGCGCATATAGCTGACTTCGGCATGACTTTCCTTGGCCTTGCCTTGTGCCTGGGTCAGCTCCAGTGCCCCGATGGAATTGAGTTCGGCCAGCCGGGCGTTGACCTTCACCAGCTGCTGCGCCGCCTCCTGCGAAGCCTGCGCCTTGTTGAGCTGGGCACGGTAGCTGCTGCAATCGAACTCGACCAGCGTCTGCCCCTTAGCAAAATGACTACCCTCCTCCAGAGGTAGCCGCGCAATCTTGGCCGGCAGCTCACTGGATAGGGTAACGGCAGCACGCGACATTAACTGTACGCGGATACGACCGCCGTTGGCAGGTGGTGTGGCGGCCTGCAGGCTGGCTGCCAGCAGCAGCGGCAACGCGGTAACACAATACTTGGCAGTTGCCATCACACGCCTCCAGCCAGCGTTTGTTCCACCCGCGCGGAAACATCCTGCAACGCTGCCCCCAAGGTGGCGACATCATGCGCACCGACTTCCGCCGGCAGTGGATCCAGGCCCACCGTCACGGCAATCTGGCCGTAAGCGTTCTGCAGGTCACCATAGCCTTGATACAGCCGCAACTCGGACAGAACGGCATTGGCACTGGCCAAAATGGATGGCAGGCGGCCCTGGGCATTGCTTTGCGTTGCGTTGCTGTTGTATTCCTTCAGCCGTTTTTCCACCGCAAAAATGTCATGCTCCAGTGCGAACTGGCGGGTTCGGCCCTGATAATCCAGCCAAGCAACATGCACCTGAGTCAGCACCGCCATGTTCAGCGCCATGCGCTGCTCTTGCGCCACCTTGAGCTGGGCATCGGCACTGCGGCGGATGGCACCGGCATTCAGCAAGTTAAACAGGTTCCAGCTCACGCGCAGACCGGCATCATTCCAACCCTGGTTAACCAGGAATTTATTGTCGTCGTAGTGCCCGCCAATGCTCAGCTCCAGCCCCGGCAGCAGCTTGGCCACCGCCTTGCGGGTTTCTAGTACGCCAATGCGTTCGTTGTAGCGGGCTTCCATCATCTCCGGACGATTGCTCAACGCCATTTCTTCCATTTTTCCCAGAGACAGCCCCAGCTTGGGCTCGCTCAGCTGAGTCGGCTCGGCGACAGTGAAACTTATGCCAGGCGACAGGTTCATGATTGCGGCCAACCTTGGCTTGGCCTGCACCAGCATGTTACGGATCTGCGTCATCTGGCGAATGACATCCAACAGCTGGCGCTGGTAGCTCAATGACTCCAGCGGCGAACGCAATTTTTCCTGCTCCACCTTCTTCGCATCGTCCAGCGCCGCTTCCGCCTCGATCAGCAGGCTGCTGATTTTCGGCTCCAGGCGCTGTGCCCCAACCGCCAGCCAGTACGCCTGTCGCGCCTGCAGCATCAGTTGGTGTGCCACCTTGCGCTTGCGCTCCTGCAGGATCAGCACGCGGTCGGCCTGTTGCTGCGCGCCGTAGTAGCTGACCCCGAAATCCAGTACGTTCCAGGTCATGCTCAGGTCGGCATTCAGCCGGGTACGCTCGCTGGAAATCGACGGTACCAGCGACTGTTTGCCAGTCACGACATCCTGCGAGGAGGAGGCGGCGTCGTTGTCGCGATGGCTGTAACCGGCCCCCAGGGTCAGCTTGGGCAACAGATCCATGCTGGTCAGGTCCAGCTGACGCTGCGCCAGTGCCTCTTCCAGCAGTTTTACTCGGTAATCCAGATTGTATTTCAGCGCACGGGCCATGGTTTCCTGCAGCGTTACCGGGCCGGATAGCGCCTCCTGCCCGGCAAACATGTTCTGACGATCAGTATTGAGGCTAGCCAAGCGCCCGGCCTGGTCCAGCGGTTTTGGTGTAATGGCACAACCGCCCAGCAGCAATATGGCCACGGCAAGACTGCTCAGGGCAAACAACCTGTTTACCCCCTCCCTTGTTGCAAGCTTAGTCATAAAATTATCCCTGTTTGTCCGACTGAAATTGAGCAACCGGTAAAGCCAGCATCGTCATCCACGCGTCACCACCTTGTCGGCGGCCGCCAGCAGTGCATTTACTGCGCTACCAAAATGCTTATTACCCTGCCTCGCCAGCTGTTCCGCCAAGGCCAGCTTGCCAGGTAGGATGGCCTGTCCATCCTGTAGCGCGGCACTCTGGCCATCGCCGGCCACAGCCCCTTGATCTGTCGCTTCTGCCGTCGCCGGCTCCAGGGTGGCACGACCGACCTCCAGCCTCAGCCGCGTTGCGGCCTGATTGCCTTGGCTATCCCGCACCGTTACCACCACCTCGACAGGCTGCCTATTGCCCGCCGGCATCAGGCCACTGAAGCGGCCTGATGCCGGATCAAAGCGCATCCAGGATGGCAAGGGCTGGCCATTGGCTTGGCGGGCAACCATCACCACACCATCACCATGTTTGAGACTGAAGGTACCCGGCGGCAGGGAGAAACTGAAGTTCTCGCCCACCGGCAAGGGTTGGATGTGCAGTGGCAATCTCACTTCGATGGCCAGCACTTGCATGGCATTGACCATGACGGCGCTGATCGGCATGCCACCAGTGCCCAACAGCGGCTGAATGGTTTCGGTAAGCGGTGCACTTGGCAGCAAGGTGTCAATCGGCATCGGCGCGCCGCCAAGACCGGTGGCCGCCAGCACGATGTTCGGTGTAACTGGCGTCACTTCCACTTCGGCAGGCGCGGAGACCACCGCTTCCGGAGCGGGCTCGGCCACCACTACCACCAGCGGTATCACGTTGTAGCTGGCACCGTTGTAAGTCGCAGCCAGGGTATTGCCGGCGGTATCGCCCACACTGCCGGCCGCCAGATTCAGCTGCAAGGCGCCACTGCCAGCCACATTGTTCACCAGCACGATATAGGTGCGAGCATTAAGCTGCTGCACCCCACCAATACTGCCGCGGGCACTACCGCTCAGGCTGAAATCGGCGCTGTCCACCCCCTCCACATCTTCGGAAAAACTCACCAGATAGCGCACACTGTTGCTGGCCGGGCTGTCATCGAGCAGGCTCATGGCAAGCACCGTCGGCGCACTGCTGTCTACCGTGATGCTGTAGGTCGTAGACTGACTGCTGCTATTGCCAGCCGCATCAGTGGCGATCGCGTGTAGACTGTGACTCCCACTGCTCAGCGCACTGCTCAAGGTATAGTTCCACGCACCGCTGCCGTCAGTCGTCACGGAGCCGACCGCGACACCGTCGACATACACCACCACAGTGCTGTTGGCTTCCGCAGTGCCGGTCACGGTCGGCATGGTTTGGCTGGTGATACCGTCGCTGCTACTGCTGCCACTATCCGTGACCATACTCAGTGCCAGTCCAGCCGGAGCGGCCGGGGCGTTGCTGTCTACCATGATGCTGTAGCCCATGGATTGCGCACTGCTGACCCCGCCTATGGTTGTTAGCGCTGTAATGCTGTGAGCACCAGAGGACAAGCTGGACACCAAGCTGTAACTCCACGCGCCGCTGCCATCGGCAATGGTGGTGTCAATCAGCACGTTATCCACATAGATGCTCACGGTGCTGTTGGCGACGGCGGTGCCGGTTACAGTGGGGATGACATTGCTGGTAATCCCGTCGCTGGAACTACTGCCAGTG
The DNA here is from genome assembly GCF_014652475.1 of Vogesella alkaliphila. Classification (GTDB taxonomy): domain Bacteria; phylum Pseudomonadota; class Gammaproteobacteria; order Burkholderiales; family Chromobacteriaceae; genus Vogesella; species Vogesella alkaliphila. Next base: position 486,922 of record NZ_BMYW01000002.1, read on the forward strand.
TCACTGCCTACCGTCAGCCCGGTTATGCTGGGCACCGGCAACTGCATTTCAATGCTGCGGGCCATCACCGCGCTGTTTTTACTGCCATCACTGATGCTGAAACTGATGGTACGGGTGGCTGTACTCGGCGTCTCCGCTGTGTCGTTGTACGTGACCGCTCGCAACGCCGCCTGCCACTGTGCCAGCGTGGCGGTGCCGCCACTGGACGTCAGCGTCAACACCCCGGTGCCGGCGTGGTAGCTGGCGGCGATGTTGCCGTAGGTGCTGCTGTTGGTGTTGCTGAACGCCAGCACGTCTTCGCCGCGGTGGAAGTTGCCGGTGATGGCCACGGTGGCGCTGGCCAGCGTGGCGCTGTCCAGATCGGACACGGTCAGGCCGCTGTCCACTGCCGTTTCCCCGCCACCAACTACATAAGCACCGGCGCTGCCGCTAGTAGTGGCGATCGGGGTCTGGTCGGTGGCCACTACCGTCACGGTGCGCGTCACCGTTGCGCTGTCCTTGCTACCGTCACTGACGCTGAAGCTGACAGTGCGAGTGGCCGTGTTGGGCGTGATGGCCGTGTCGGTGTAGGTCACCGCTCGCAACGCCGCCTGCCACTGCGCCAAC
>NZ_BMYW01000003.1:0-29088 GCF_014652475.1 Vogesella alkaliphila
TGATCGAGATCAAGAACGTCAGCAAATGGTACGGTGACTTCCAGGTGCTCACCGATTGCACGACCAACGTCAAGAAAGGCGAAGTGGTGGTGGTGTGCGGCCCGTCCGGCTCCGGCAAGTCCACGCTGATCAAGACCGTCAACGCGCTGGAGCCGTTCCAGAAGGGCGAGATCTTCGTCGACGGCGTGTCGGTCGGCGACCCGAAGACCGACCTGCCGAAACTGCGCGCCCGCATCGGCATGGTGTTCCAGAACTTCGAGCTGTTCCCGCACCTGTCGATCACCGAGAACCTGACCATCGCGCAACAGCGCGTGCTCGGCCGCAGCAAGGACGAGGCGATGCAGAAGGGCATGCACTACCTCGACCGCGTCGGCCTGAAGGCGCACGCCAATAAGTTTCCCGGCCAGCTGTCCGGCGGCCAGCAGCAGCGCGTGGCGATCGCCCGCGCGCTGGCGATGGACCCGATCGCGATGCTGTTCGACGAACCGACGTCGGCGCTGGACCCGGAGATGGTCAACGAGGTGCTGGACGTGATGGTGGAGCTGGCGCACGAAGGCATGACCATGATGTGCGTGACCCACGAGATGGGCTTTGCGCGCAAGGTGGCCAACCGCGTGATCTTCATGGACCGCGGCGCCATCGTCGAGGACTGCGAGAAGGAGGAATTCTTCGGCAATATCGACGCCCGCTCCGAGCGTGCGCGCCAGTTCCTGTCCAAGATCCTGGCGCACTGAGCAAAAGGTTGGCCGCAACCGTTGCGGCCAACGTTTCACATGGAACGCCACCCTTGCGGTGGCGTTTTTTGCACCTGCGTCTGCGGGTGTGGTTTTTTCCCCCGTCAGGCTTGCGCTTGATCATGCCTGACATCGGGTGGTCATGATCGCGGTTTTGTTTGCCGATGGCATCCGCTAATATCGCCGACATGCACACCACCATCTATCTTGGCCGCCAACCGATTGTCGATGTCCAGCAGCAGCGCGTCGCCTACGAACTGCTGTTCCGCTCCGGACCGGAAAACCGCGCGCAGTTCCCGGATGACGTCAGCGCTACCGCCTCGGTGATCCGCCACACCTTCATCGATCTGGGCATGTCGCGGGTGCTGGAGGGCTGTCCCGGCTTCATCAACGTCAATGAATGGCTGCTGAAAAGCCCGGTACTGGACCTGCTGCCGCCGGAGAGCATCATCATCGAGATCCTGGAGAGCGTGCCGCTGGACGACTCGGTGCGCGCGCGCTGCCGCGAGCTGCGGGCGCGCGGCTACCGGCTGGCGCTGGACGATGTCAGCGACATCACCCCGGAAATCCAGGCGATGCTGCCGCTGGTGTCCTACCTGAAGATCGACCTGCAGCAGGTGTCGCTGGCGCGGCTGCCGGCGCTGCTGCAGCGGCTGCAGGGCTACCGCGGCCAGCTGCTGGCGGAAAAGGTGGACAGCTACGAGCAGTTCGAGCGCTGCCGCGAGCTGGGCATCCGCCTGTTCCAGGGCTACTTCTTCGCCAAGCCGACCGTCATGCAGCAGCAGCGTGCCCATCCGCACCGCGCGCTGATGCTGCGCCTGCTGGGGCTGGTGATGCAGGACGCCGAGCTGCTGGCGCTGGAAGAGGCGTTCAAGGGCGCGCCGGACATGGTGGTCAGCCTGCTGAAGCTGGTCAACGCCGCGGAAAACTACGGCCGCCCGGTGCGCTCCATCCGCGAGGCGCTGACTATGCTCGGCTCGTCACGGCTGAAGCGCTGGGCGCTGGTCATCCTGTTCGCCGCCGACTGCCGGCCGGGCCGCGGCCCCAGCCCGCTGCTGGAGATGGCGGCGGTGCGCGGCCGCATGATGGAGCTGATGGCACCGCCGGCCGAGCGCGACGAGGCGTTCATGACCGGCATCCTGTCGCTGGCCGACAGCCTGCTGGGCATGAGCATGCAGTCGCTGGTGGCGTCGCTGGCGCTGCGCGACAAGGTGCTGCAGGCGCTGCTGTACCGCGGGGGCTCGCTCGGCGAGCTGCTGGCGCAGACCGAGCTGGCCGAGTGCCGCGAGGTGCCGGCGCCGCTGCCGACGCTGGCGGCGGACAACTTCAACCAGGTGCAGCTGGAGGCGCTGGAGTGGGTGCGCAGGATGTGGAGCGACGACTTCCCCGCCTGAGCCGGGAGCGTGGTGGCAGGAGACAAGGTTGGCCGCACGCCGTTGCGGCCAACCTTTTTTACACGATGTCGAGGTGATCGAGCCCGCCCAGCGGATCGCTGCGCTTGCTCTCCTCGCCGTAGAGCTTGATCTTCAGGCGCAGGTCGTTGACCGAGTCGGCGTTGCGCAGCGCGTCCTCGAGGCTGATCTGGCCGCTTTCGTACAGCTCGAACAGCGCCTGGTCGAAGGTCTGCATCCCGGTCTCGCGCGAGCGCGACATCACCTCCTTGATGCCGGACACCTCGCCCTTGAAGATCAGGTCGGCGATCAGCGGGCTGTTGAGCAGGATTTCCACCGCCGCGACGCGGCCCTTGACCTGCTTCAGCGGAATCAGCCGCTGCGACACGATGGCGCGCATGTTCAGCGACAGGTCCATCAGCACCTGCTGGTGGCGCTCCTCCGGGAAGAAGTTGAGGATGCGGTCCAGCGCCTGGTTGGCGTTGTTGGCGTGCAGCGTGGCCAGGCACAGGTGGCCGGTCTCGGCGAACTGCAGGCCGTACATCATCGACTCGCGGTCGCGGATCTCGCCCATCAGGATCACGTCCGGCGCCTGGCGCAGCGTGTTCTTCAGCGCCACCTCCCAGCTCTCGGTGTCCACGCCGATCTCGCGCTGGGTGATGATGCTCTTCTTGTGCTGGTGCACGTACTCGATCGGGTCTTCCAGGGTGATGATGTGGTCGGCCGCGTTGCTGTTGCGCCAGTCCACCAGCCCCGCCAGCGAGGTGGACTTGCCGGAGCCGGTGCCGCCGACGAAGATCACCAGCCCGCGCTTGATCATCGCCACGTCCTTCAGCACCGCCGGCATGCTCAGCTGCTCCAGCGTCGGGATCTCGGTGTTGATCTTGCGCAGCACCATGCCGGCCTTGCCCTGCTGCATGTAGGCGCTGACGCGGAAGCGGCCGATGCCGGGCGGGCTGATGGCGAAGTTGGCCTCGGAGCTGGACTCGAACTCCTCCATCTGGCGGTCGTTCATCACCGAGCGCACCAGCTCCTTGCAGTGCTGCGCGGTCAGCGCCTGCGGTGCCACCGGCGTGATCTTGCCGTCGATCTTCATCGCCGGCGGAAAGTCGGAGGTGATGAAGATGTCGGAGGCGTTCTTGCTGGCGGCGTGCTTGAGCAGGTCGTGGATGAATTTTGATGCCTGATCCTTTTCCATGTGCTGCCTCCTCGCTTAGAACGCGTCCTTGTTGGACGCCTTTTGCCGGGCTTCCTGGACCGACACCACATTGCGCCGCACCAGCTCCTGCAGGCACATGTCCATGGTCTGCATGCCGTGCTGCTGGCCGGTCTGGATCATGGAGTTGATCTGCGCGATCTTGTTCTCGCGGATCAGGTTGCGGATCGCCGGGGTGCCGATCATGATTTCATGGGCGGCGACGCGGCCGCTCTCGTCCTTGGTCTTCAGCAGCGTCTGCGAGATCACCGCGCGCAGGCTTTCCGACAGCATCGCGCGCACCATTTCCTTCTCGCCGGCCGGGAACACGTCAACGATACGGTCGACGGTCTTGGCGGCGCCGCTGGTGTGCAGGGTGCCGAACACCAGGTGGCCGGTCTCGGCGGCGGTCAGCGCCAGGCGGATGGTTTCCAGGTCGCGCATCTCGCCGACCAGGATCACGTCCGGGTCCTCGCGCAGCGCGCTCTTCAGCGCATTGGCGAAGCTCTGCGTCTGGGCACCGAGTTCGCGCTGGTTGATCAGGCCCTTCTTGCTCTCGTGCACGAATTCGATCGGGTCTTCCACCGTCAGGATGTGCGAGTACTGGTTCTCGTTGACGTAGTCGACCATCGCCGCCAGCGTGGTGGACTTGCCGGAGCCGGTGGGGCCGGTGACCAGCACGATGCCGCGCGGCAGGTCGGCGATCTCGCGGAAGATCTTCGGCGCGTTGAGGTCTTCCAGCGACAGCACCTTGGATGGAATCACGCGGAACACCGCGGCAATGCCGCGGTTCTGCTGGAACACGTTGACGCGGAAGCGGGCGATGCCCGGCAGCTCGAAGGAGAAGTCGCACTCGAAGGTCTCCTCGAAGGCCTTGCGCTGGTGGTCGTTCATGATGTCGTACACCATGTCGTGCACGTCGTGGTGCGGCATCGGTGGCAGGTTGATGCGGCGGATGTCGCCGTGTACCCGTATGATCGGCGGCAAGCCGGACGACAGGTGCAGGTCCGATGCCTTGTTTTTGACCGTAAAGGCCAGAAGTTCGGAAATTTCCATATAATTTCTCCGCGTCCGCAACAATGCCGGGTTCATCGAATCGATGCGGACGATTGTAACGCCGCCGGGTGCCGCTGCCCACTGAGGTCGCGGCACCCGGCGGGAGAGAAAGCGAGCAGACGATGACAGATATCAGCAGCGCCCTGCAGCGGGTACGCGCGGCGATCGGCAGTGCGGCGCAGGCCGCCGGGCGCGACGCCGACAGCGTGACCCTGCTGGCGGTGAGCAAGACCTTTCCGGCGGCGGCGGTGCGCGACGCCTACGCCGCCGGCCAGCGCCGCTTCGGCGAGAACTACGTGCAGGAGCTGCAGGCCAAGGCCGCCGAGCTGCAGGATCTGGCGCCGGAGTGGCATTTCATCGGCCCGCTGCAGTCGAACAAGACGCGGCCGGTGGCGGAGCTGGCGCACTGGGTGCACTCGGTGGAACGACTGAAGATCGCCGAACGGCTGTCGGCGCAGCGCCCGGCAGCCTTGCCGCCGCTGAATGTCTGCATCCAGGTCAACGTCTCCGGCGAGGACAGCAAGAGCGGCTGTGCGCCGGACGAGGTGCTGCCGCTGGCGCAGGCCATCGCCGCCCTGCCCGGCCTGCGCCTGCGTGGGCTGATGTGCATTCCGGAGCCGACGCAGGACGCGGCAACGTTGGCCGCACGCTTCGGCGTGCTGGCCACGCTGCAGCAGCAGCTGGCGGCGGCCGGCATCGCCACCGACACGCTGTCGATGGGCATGTCCGGCGACATGGCGGCGGCGATCGCCGCCGGCAGCACCATGGTGCGCGTCGGTACCGCGATCTTCGGCGCGCGTCACTACGGCTAACCGTCCAACCAGGCTTCGCCAGCGGGCGAAGCCACAAGAACCAGGGGAAAACCATGCGTATCACGTTCATCGGTGGCGGCAATATGGCCTCCGCCATCATTTCCGGACTCTGCAAACAGCCCGGCCAGCAGATCAGCGTGGTGGAGCTGCACGAAGACAAGCGCGCCAGCCTGCAGGCCGAGTTCGGCGTCACCGCGCTGGCGACCCTGCCGGCGCGCTTTGCCGCCGACGAGGTGGTGGTGCTGGCGGTCAAGCCGCAGGCGTTGCAGGCGGTGTGCCAGCAACTGGCGCCGCGCCTGCACGGCGCGCTGGTGGTGTCGATCGCCGCCGGGGTGCGGCTGGACGCGCTGAGCCGCTGGCTGGGCAGCCCGCGCATCGTGCGGGTGATGCCCAACACCCCGGCCATGGTCGGCAAGGGCGTGTCCGGGCTGTACGCCGCCGCCGATGTCGGCGAGGCGGATCGCCGCACCGCGGAGAGCATCATGCAGGCGGTCGGCATCACCAGCTGGCTGGAGACCGAGGGTGGCATCGACGACATCACCAGCGTCTCCGGCAGCGGCCCGGCCTACGTGTTCTACTTTATCGAGAGCATGATCGAGGGCGCCTGCCAGGTCGGCTTCAGCGAGCAGGAAGCGCGGGCGCTGGTGCTAGGCACCTTCGAGGGCGCGGTGGAGCTGGCCAGGCAAAGCCCGCTGCCGGTGGCAACCTTGCGTACCAACGTGATGTCCAAGGGCGGCACCACCGAGCGCGCCATCGCCCGTTTCGAGGCCGAGGGCGTCAAGGCGGCGATCATCGCCGGGGCGCTGGACTGCCGTGCCCGCTCGGTGGAGCTGGGTGACCTGTTGAGCAAGGATGGCGAATGATGCTGCTGGAAACACTGCAATTCCTGATCAAGACCATCAGCGAGCTGTTCGTGCTGGTGCTGCTGATGCGCTTCTACCTGCAGGTGGCGCGGGCGCCGTTCAAGCATCCGCTGACCCAGTTCGTGATCGCGGTCAGCAATTTTGCGGTGTTGCCCTTGCGGCGCTGGATTCCGGCGTGGCGCAGTTATGACACCGCCACCATGGTGCTGGCGTGGGCGGTATCGCTGCTGGCGCTGGTCTGCATCCTGCTGCTCAACCCGCTGCCCTACGACCTGCTGCACCCGCAGAGCTGGCTGGCGCTGACGCTGCTGGCCGTGCTCGACGTGTTCCGCCTGTCGCTGTACCTGTTGATGGGCGCGGTGTTCGTGCTGGCCATCCTCAGCTGGGTCAACCCCTACAACGGGCTGCGCCCGGTGTTGGAGGCGCTGACCCGTCCCTACCTGAGGCCGTTCCAGCGCGCGGTGGTCGGCGGCGTCGACCTGTCGCCGCTGGTGCTGCTGCTGGTGATCCAGGTGATCCTGATGCTGCCGGTCCGGATGCTGGAAATGTCTTTCTTGATGCAACTCAAGATGGCAGTATGAGCATTCAGTTATCAAGTAGCGTTGACCTGCCTGGCGACGGAGCCAGGCAGGGATTTGATCCTGTGGAGAACTTTGCATGAAGAAAATGCTATTGGCCGCTGTGGCCCTGGGCGTGCTGGCCACCCCTGCTTTTGCCAACCTGCAGCTGGCGCAGAAATACGCTTGTGTCGCCTGTCACTCGGTCGACAAGAAGCTGGTCGGCCCGGCCTACAAGGATGTCGCCAAGAAATACGCGGGCGACAAGAGCGCCGAAGCCAAGCTGGTGGCCAAGGTCAAGGCCGGCGGTTCCGGTGTCTGGGGCCCGATCCCGATGCCGGCCCACCCGCAGGTCAGCGACGCCGATCTGAAAACACTGGTGAAGTGGGTATTGAGCCAGAAATAATCATGTTTTATGCAACATAAAGCGCCGTCAGGCGCTTTTGTTGCGTTGGCGCGGCGCCGGCTGGCCGCCGCCGCCGCTTTCCGTGTTTCTTGCCAATGTCTTAAGTCTGGCCTTAATCGGCCTGTCCTCTTGAGTTCACCCCCGTTCGGCACTATATACACAAGATAAAAGACAGTTGCGGCGGAAATGGCGTACGGATTGTGTTGCACTTTCCTTATGCCGTCGGTAATCTTCCACGCCTGTTGCCACAACTTTATAGCTGGAAGCATCAAACTATGGCCAAGCTGACTGAACAAGACATCATCAACTGGTCCGGCGATGACTACATGAACGCCGACCATCTTGAGTTCTTCAAGGAGCGCTTGTTGAACATGCAACAAGAGCTGTTGAGCAACGCCAGTGCCACGGCTAGCCACCTGCAGGAGCAGGAAGCCACGCCCGATCCGGCGGATCGAGCCACACTGGAAGAAGAGTACGCGCTGGAGCTGCGCACCCGCGACCGCGAGCGCAAGCTGCTGCAGAAGATCCAGTCCACCCTGCGTTTGATCGAAGACGGCAGCTACGGCTATTGCGAGGACACCGGCGAGCCTATCGGCCTCAAGCGCCTGCTGGCCCGCCCGACGGCATCGCTGTCGGTGGAAGCGCAGGAGCGTCGCGAACGCATGAAGCGCCAGTACGCCGACTGAGCCCAGGTTGGCCGCATGATCCGGCAAAAGCACCCTTTGGGGTGCTTTTTGTTTTTATTGGCACATGTTTTGGAATGATGTTCCAGTGGTGCTGTTTTCAGACCCTGTGTTTGGCAGCTCATGCCATCGTGGCCAGACCGGGCGGGGCCAAAAAATCGCCGGCCGCGATGCGGTTTGGGCTTGGCATGGCTGGGTGAAGCGGGTAATGTTGCTATGCAAACAAAAGAGACCAAGGACACCGCAATGCACCGCCAGACCGACGACGTCAGAATCCGCGACATCAAAGAACTGCTCCCGCCGATTGCCCACCTGTACGAGCTGCCGATCAACGAATCCGCCGCCGAGCTGATCTTCAACGCCCGTCGTGACATTGCCCGTCTGCTGCGTGCCGAGGACGACCGCCTGCTGGTGGTGATCGGCCCCTGTTCCATCCACGATCCGGCCGCGGCGGAAGAGTACGCGCGCCGCCTGCTGCCGCTGCGCCAGAAGTACGCCAACGAGCTGCAGATCGTGATGCGCGTCTACTTCGAAAAACCGCGCACCACCGTCGGCTGGAAGGGCCTGATCAACGATCCGCACCTGGACGAGTCCTACGACATCAACACCGGCCTGCGCCTGGCGCGCCGCCTGCTGCTGAACCTGAACAGCATGGGCATGCCGGCGGCCACCGAATTCCTGGACATGATCACGCCGCAGTACCTGGCCGACCTGATCAGCTGGGGCGCCATCGGCGCGCGCACCACCGAATCGCAGGTGCACCGCGAACTGGCCTCCGGCCTGTCCTGCCCGGTCGGGTTCAAGAACGGTACCGACGGCAACCTGAAGATCGCGGTCGACGCCATCCGCTCCGCCAGCGTGTCGCACCACTTCCTGTCGGTGACCAAGACCGGCCACTCCGCCATCGTCGAGACCGGCGGCAACCCGGACTGCCACGTGATCCTGCGTGGCGGCAAGGAACCGAACTACGAGGCCCGCTATGTGCAGGCCGCCGCCGCCGAGCTGGCCGCCGTCGGCCTGCCGCAGAAGCTGATGGTGGACTTCAGCCACGCCAACAGCCGCAAGGACTACCGTCGCCAGATGGAAGTGTGCGACGACGTCGCCGCGCAACTGGCGGCCGGTGACCAGCACATCTTCGGCGTGATGGTGGAAAGCCACCTGGTGGAAGGCCGCCAGGACCTGAAACCGGGCTGCGAACTGACCTACGGCCAGAGCATCACCGACGCCTGCATCGGCTGGGACAATACCGAGGCGCTGCTGCAGACGCTGGCCGACGCGGTCCAGGCCCGTCGCGCCAAGGTCGGCGTGCCGTCCGGCAAGTAAGCCTGCCGCCGACAGAAAAGCCCGGAGCGCGCTCCGGGCTTTTTTCATGCCGGAGCTTTCAGTCCTTGCCGTCCAGGATATTGCCGAGGCCGCCCAGCAGCGAACCCTGTTCGCTGCTGTTGCCGCCGGCCTTGGGGCTGGCGGCGACGATGCGGTCGGCCAGCCGCGACAGCGGCAGCGATTGCAGCCACACGTGGCCGGGGCCGGTCAGTTTGGCAAAGAACAGCCCTTCGCCGCCGAACAGCGCCGACTTCAGCTTGCCGACGTACTCGATGTCGAAATCCACCGTCGGCTGGTAGGCCACCACGCAGCCGGTATCGACGCGCAGCACCTCGCCCGGCTGCAGCTGGCGGCTGGTCAGCGTGCCGCCGGCGTGCAGGAACACGTAACCGTCGCCGTCCAGCTTCTGCATGATGAAGCCCTCGCCGCCGAACAGGCCGGTGCCGATCTTCTTCTGGAACGCGAGGCTGAGGCTGACGCCCTTTGCGGCGGCGAGAAAGCTGTCCTTCTGCGCGTACAGTGTGCCGCCCAGCTCCAAGAGGTGCACCGGCACGATCTTGCCGGGATAGCTGGCGGCAAAGGCGACGCGGCGCTTGCGCTGGCCCTGGTTGAGGTAGACGGTGGTGAACAGCGATTCGCCGGTGATCAGCCGTTTGCCGGCGCCGAGCAGCTTGCCCATCAGCCCGCCCTGCGCCGCCGAGCCGTCGCCGAAGATGGTGTCCATGCTGACATCGTCTTCCATGTAGTACAGCGCGCCGGCCTCGCCGACCGCGGCCTCGCCGGGGTCCAGCTCCACCTCGACGTACTGCATGTCGTCGCCGAAGATCTGGTAGTCGATCACATCCATTGCCATCTCGTTCTCCTTGGGCACCATTGCCGGCATGCGTTCATGCTAGCGGCTGCTCATGCCCAATGCAAAGCCGGGATGCGGGATGCGCGTCAGGGCTGCTCGCGGTCCTGTGCCGGCGGGGCGGCGTCGGCCGGCGGCTGCTTCGGCGGCCGCAGCAGCATGATCCACAGGTGGAACACGATGCCGGCCAGCGGCACCAGGCCGAGGATGATCACGAAGACCCATTCGAGGGGGGAGAAAAGTTCGCTCATCGGCATAGTGTACGCAGCGCGGCGGCGGCGGCCAAGCGGTGGATGGCGGCCGCAAAGTGGCAAACCAAATACATCTTCAAATACAATGGCGGGATGATGACCTCTCTTGCCTTGTTGCCGGCCGGACTGCGCCGGCGTCTGGAGCGCTGGTGGCCGGAGCCGCTGGTGATCGGCCGTCGCGAACAGCTGCTGGTGGCCGCCGCCGCCCTCCTCGCCGTCGCGCTCACCGGCCTGTTCACCGCGCTGACCCTGGGGCCGGCCCCGCTACTGGTGGCGTCGATGGGCGCGGCGGCGGTGCTGCTGTACGCGCTGCCCAGCAGCCCGCTGGCGCAACCGTGGCCACTGCTGGGCGGCCACCTGGTGTCGGCCGCCATCGGCGTGCTGTGCGCGCACTACGTGGCGCAGCCGGCGCTGGCCGCCGGGCTGGCGGTGGGGCTGGCCATCTTCGCCATGATCGCGCTGCGTTGCCTGCACCCGCCCGGCGGCGCCATCGCGCTGAACGCGGTGGTCGGCGGCCCGGCGGTGCAGGCGATGGGTTTCGGCTTTGTCGGTCTGGTGCTGTGCAATGCGCTGCTGATGCTGGTCCTGGCCTGGCTGTTCAACAACTACCTGCTGCGCCGCCCCTACCCGCGCGCGCTGCCGCCGCCCAACCGCCACCTGATCCGCGATCCGGCACCGCTGGCGCGGCTGGGCATCCGCGAGGAGGACATGGAAGCGGCGCTGGCCGGCTTCAACCATCTGCTCGACATCAGCCGCAGCGATCTGGAACAGGTGATGACGCTGGCGGAGATGCACGCCTACCGCCGCCGGCTGGGCGACATCCGCTGCCGCGACATCATGTCGCGCGACGTGATCAGCCTGCGCCCGGACACCGCGCTGGCGGAGGCGTGGCGGCTGCTGCGCCGGCACAAGGTGCGGGCGTTGCCGGTGGTCACCGACGCCGGCCAGGTGCTGGGCATGGTGTCGCTGGTGGACTTCCTCAAGCGGCTGGACGGCTCGCCGCAGGGGCTGCGCGAACGGCTGGCCCGCCTGCTCAGCGGCCGCGCCGGCGACAGCCGGGTGGCGGCGATCATGAGCAGCACTCTGATCAGCGTGCGCGACGACCTGCACCTGGTGGAGCTGGTGCCGCTGTTTGCCGACCGCGGCCTGCACCATGTGCCGGTGCTGGCGGGCGACGGCACGCTGGCCGGCGTGATCAGCCAGTCGGACCTGATCGCCGCGCTGTTCCGCGACCGGCTGCACGCGGCCTGATGCGGCCAAGGTTGGCCGCAAGCCAAAAACAAAAACGCCACTCCGCGGAGTGGCGTTCTGCATCAGCAGGCCGTGATTACTTCACGATCTGCGCCAGTTGGCCTTTCAGGTACAGGTTGGCCATGGCATCCAGGCTCACCGGCTTGATCTTGCTGGCCATGCCGGCGGCGCCGAAGGCTTCGTAGCGTGCCAGCACGATGTCGCGCATCGCGTCGGTGGATACCTTCAGGTATTTGCGCGGGTCGAATTCCTTCGGGTTCTGCGCCAGGAAGCGGCGGATGGCGCCGGTGGAGGCCAGGCGCAGGTCGGTGTCGATGTTCACCTTGCGCACGCCGTGCTTGATGCCTTCCACGATCTCTTCTACCGGCACGCCGTAGGTCTCGCCCAGGTCACCGCCGAATTCGTTGATGATCTGCAGCCATTCCTGCGGCACGCTGGAGGAGCCGTGCATCACCAGGTGGGTGTTGGGGATGCGGGCGTGGATTTCCTTGATGCGGTCGATGCGCAGCACGTCGCCGGTCGGCTTCTTGGTGAACTTGTAGGCGCCGTGGCTGGTGCCGATGGCGATGGCCAGCGCGTCCACGCCGGTGTCCTTGACGAACTGGGCGGCTTCTTCCGGGTCGGTCAAGAGCTGGCTGTGGTCCAGCACGCCTTCGGCGCCCACGCCGTCTTCCTCACCGGCCATGCCGGTTTCCAGGCTGCCCAGGCAGCCGATCTCGCCTTCCACCGACACGCCGCAGGCGTGGGCGAAGTTCACCACGGTACGGGTAACGTCCACGTTGTAGTCGTAGTCGGCCGGGGTCTTGCCGTCGCTCTTCAGCGAGCCGTCCATCATCACCGAGCTGAAACCCAGCTGGATGGAGCGCTGGCACACGTCCGGGCTGGTGCCGTGATCCTGGTGCATCACCACCGGGATGTGCGGGAATTCTTCCACCGCCGCCAGGATCAGGTGGCGCAGGAAGGGTGCGCCGGCGTATTTGCGCGCGCCGGCCGAGGCCTGCACGATCACCGGCGCGTCGACCTTGTCGGCGGCTTCCATGATGGCGCGCATCTGTTCCAGGTTGTTGACGTTGAAGGCCGGCAGGCCGTAGCTGAATTCTGCTGCGTGGTCCAGCAGCTGACGCATCGAAACGAGTGCCATGGGTGTGTCTCCAGTAGTTGAATGCTGTCGCGCCAGCCGTGGCCGGCGCGGAAAAAGGTTGGCCGCCGTGTCAGGCGCGGCTGACGGTGCTCAGCGCCACGCCGGCCGCCATGAAGGAGCCGCCGGCGAAGCGGTTCATCAGGCGCTGGCGCAGCGGGCTGGTGATCCAGTGCTTGAGCTTGGCGCCGCCGAAGGCGTACACCACCTGCCAGCTGCTCTCGATCACGTAGAAGGTGCCGGCCAGCACCACCAGTTGCGGCATTTGCGGTGCATCGGCGCGCATGAACTGCGGGAACAGCGCGGCAAAGAACACGAAGGCCTTCGGGTTGCTCATCGCCACTAGGAAGCCGGTGCGGAAGCGCTGCCAGTTGCTGACGGCGGCCACGCCGTCGTCGTCACCGTCGTTGCCCATGCGCTCGCTGACCGGTGCGCGCCAGGCCTGGTAGCCCAGCCACACCAGATAGGCGGCGCCGGCGTACTTGACGAAGGAGAACAGCTGTTCCGAGGCGGCCAGCAGTGCGCCGAGGCCGGCAGCGGAACCGCCCATGATCAGCCCCAGCGCCAGCAGCAGGCCGGCCATGGTCGGCAGCGCGCCGCGCAGGCCGAAGCGGATGCCGTGGCTCATCGCCAGCAGCATGTTGGGACCGGGGGTCGCCGACACGAAAAACACGGTGACGACGAAGATCAGCCAGGTATCGAAGGCCATGGGCGCTGCTCCTTGCATCTGTAATGGGGGGTGTTGCCGAGTCTAGGCGCGAAGCCTGTACCCGGCAAGTTACAGCATCGCCGTGCGGTCAACGTTGGCCGCACGGTGACAGCGTTACGCTCAGGCGCGCGCGCCGAGGATCGCGACCGCCGGCAGCTCCTTGCCTTCCAGGAACTCCAGGAAGGCACCGCCGCCGGTGGAGATGTAGCTGATCTGCTCGGTCAGGCCGTACTTGGCGATCGCCGCCAGGGTGTCGCCACCGCCGGCGATGGAGAACGCCGCCGATTTGGCGATGGCCTCGCCCAGCGCCTGGGTGCCGTGGCTGAACTGCTCGATCTCGAACACGCCGACCGGGCCGTTCCACACCACGGTGCCGGCCTTGGCGACGATGTCGGCCAGCACCTTGGCCGAGTCCGGGCCGATGTCCAGGATCATGTCGTCGGCCGTCACTTCCGCCACGTTCTTCAGCGTGGCGGCGGCGGTGTCGGAGAACTCGCTGGCGCACACCACGTCGCTCGGCAGCGGCACATTGCCGCCGCGGGCGCGGATTTTGGCGATCACGCGGCGGGCGTCGTCCACCAGGTCGGCCTCGGCCAGCGACTTGCCGATGGTCTTGCCTTCGGCCAGCAGGAAGGTGTTGGCGATGCCGCCGCCGACGATCAGCTGGTCCACCTTGTCGGCCAGCGCCTCCAGGATGGTCAGCTTGGTCGATACCTTGGAGCCGGCGACGATGGCCACCAGCGGGCGGGCCGGCGCCAGCAGCGCCTTGCCCAGCGCGTCCAGCTCGGCGGCCAGCAGGATGCCGGCGCAGGCCACCGGCGCGAACTGCGCCACGGCGTGGGTGGAGGCTTCGGCGCGGTGGGCGGTGCCGAAGGCGTCGTTGACAAACACGTCGCACAGGCTGGCGTAAGCACGGCCCAGTTCGGCGTTGTTCTTTTTCTCGCCCTTGTTCAGGCGCACGTTCTCCAGCATCGCCACCTCGCCGGCGGCCAACGGCAGGCCGGCTTGCCAGTCGGCGGCCACGGTCACGGCCTGGCCCAGCAGCTCGGACAGGCGCGCGGCGACCGGCGCCAGGCTGTCTTCCGGCTTCGGCTCGCCTTCGGTCGGGCGGCCGAGGTGGGTCATCAGGATCACGCTGGCGCCGGCCTTCAGGCAGTACTCGATGGACGGCAGGCTGGCGCGGATGCGGGTGTCGTCGCCGATCACGCCGTTCTTCACCGGCACGTTCATGTCCACGCGGATCAGGACGCGCTTGCCGGCCAGATCCAGATCGGTCAGTTTCTTGAATTGCAATTTCATCTCCTCAGCTAGGTAGGGTGGGCGGTTCGGCCCACCATCGCCCGGAATGCGACGATCTGCCCGCAGGCAGATCGTCGCATTGCCGTTCAAACAACGGTGTGGGCCGGACGTGTCCGGCCCACCCTACCAGGCATGCGGCCAACCTTGCGGCCGGCGGCATGGTCTGGCTTTATTTTGCTGCGAACATCGCCTTGGCGGTCTTCAGCATCTGCTGGCAGAAGCCCCACTCGTTGTCGTACCAGGCCAGCACCTTCACCATGTTGCCGCCGGTGACCTTGGTCAGGGTGGCGTCGAAGATGGAGCCTTCGGTGCTGTGGTTGAAGTCGCTGGAGACCAGCGGCAGGGTGTTGTAGCCCAGGGTGCCCTTCATGCTGCCTTCGGACGCGGCCTTGACGATCTCGTTGATCTCGTCCTTGGTGGTGTCGCGGGACGCGGTGAAGGTCAGGTCAACCAGCGACACGTTGATGGTCGGCACGCGTACCGAGAAGCCGTCCAGACGGCCCTTCAGTTCCGGCAGCACCAGGCCCACCGCCTTGGCGGCGCCGGTCTTGGTCGGGATCAGGTTGTCGGTGGCGGAACGGGCGCGGCGCAGGTCCTTGTGACGCACGTCGGTCAGCACCTGGTCGTTGGTGAAGGCGTGAATGGTGGTCATCAGGCCCTTCTTGATGCCGATGGCGTCGTTCAGCGCCTTGGCCACCGGGGCCAGGCAGTTGGTGGTGCAGGACGCGTTGGACACGACGGTCATGTCGGCGGTCAGCACGTCGTGGTTCACGCCGTACACGATGGTGGCGTCCACGTCGTCGCCGCCCGGGGCCGAGATCAGCACCTTCTTGGCGCCGGCGTTCAGGTGCGCCTGGCACTTTTCCTTGGTGGTGAAGGAGCCGGTGCACTCCAGCACCAGGTCCACCTGCAGCTTGTCCCACGGCAGTTCGGCCGGGTTGCGGGTGGAGAAGAACGGGATCACGTCGCCGTTGACGATCAGGTGGTTGTCGTCGTGGCTCACCTCGGCGTCGAAACGGCCGTGTACGGTGTCGAACTTGGTCAGGTGCGCGTTGGTGGCCAGGTCGCCGGAGGCGTTGACGGCCACGATTTCGAAGTCGCCGCGCAGCTTGTATTCGTAGATGGAGCGCAGTGCCTGGCGGCCGATACGGCCGTAGCCGTTGATCGCGATGCGGATGGTCATGTTTTCTCTCCCAAGAAAAATGTCTGAAACCGGAAAGTGCCCGTGTCTGCCGGCTTTTGCCGGTCTGGTGGCACAGAAACGAAGCGGCCGCCCCGCGCGAGGCGGGGCGGCCTGTCAGTTATGCGCGGATCACGCCCTTGGTCTTGGCGACCACGTTGTCCACGGTGAAGCCGAATTCCTTGAACAGCACGCCGGCCGGGGCGGATTCGCCGAAGTGGTCGATGCCGACCACGTCGCCTTCCAGGCCCACGTACTTGCGCCAGCTGTCGGTGACGCCGGCCTCGATGGCCACGCGCGGCACGCCTGCCGGCAGCACGCTGGCCTGGTAGGCCTTGTCCTGCTTGTCGAAGGCGTTGGTGCACGGCATGGACACCACGCGCACGGCGATGCCTTCGGCGGCCAGCGCTTCCTGCGCCTTCAGCGCCAGTTCCACTTCGGAACCGGTGGCGATCAGTACCGCCTTGGCGTCGGCCGCATCGCGCAGCACGTAGCCGCCCTTCTTCACGCCGGCGATCTGCGCGGCGTCACGGGTGACGAAGGGCAGGTTCTGGCGGCTGAAGATCAGGCAGGACGGGTGATCCTTGGCGGCCAGCGCGTCGGCCCAGGCCACCATGGATTCCACGGTGTCGCACGGACGCCATACCGCCATGTTCGGGATCAGGCGCAGGGTGGCGATCTGTTCCACCGGCTGGTGGGTCGGGCCGTCTTCGCCCAGGCCGATGGAATCGTGGGTGAACACGAACACCGGGTTGATCTTCATCAGCGCGGCCATGCGCAGCGCGTTGCGCGCGTATTCGCTGAACATCAGGAAGGTGGCGCCGAACGGCTTCACGCCGCCGTGCAGGGCCAGGCCGTTCATGATGGCGGCCATGCCGAACTCGCGTACGCCGTAGTGGATGTAGTTGCCACCGGCTTCGGCCGTCACGGCAACGGAGCCCGGCCAGTTGGTCAGGTTGGACGGCGTCAGGTCGGCGGAGCCGCCTACCAGTTCCGGCAGCACCTCGGCCAGCGCGGCGATGGCGTTCTGCGAGGCCTTGCGGGTGGCGATGGTCTCGCCCTTGTCGTTGGCGGCGGCGATCTTGGCGGCGACGTGCGCGTCCCAGCCGGCCGGCAGTTCGCCGGCCATGCGGCGGGTGTACTCGGCGGCCAGTTCCGGATGCGCGGCGGCGTAGTCGGCGAACAGCTGGTTCCAGCCGGCCTCCAGCTCGCTGCCCTTGGCGCGGTAGTTCCACGCGTCGTAGATGTCCTGCGGGATCACGAACGGCTCGTACGCCCACTTCAGGTTAGCGCGCGCGGCGGCGATTTCGGCGCTGCCCAGCGGCGCGCCGTGCACGTCGTGGCCGCCTTCCTTGTTCGGTGCGCCCTTGCCGATCACGGTCTTGCAGCAGATCAGGGTTGGCCGCGCGGTTTCCTTCTTCGCGGTGGCGATGGCGATCTGCAGCTCTTCGGCGTCGTGGCCGTCGACGTGGCGGATCACCTGCCAGCCGTAGGCTTCGAAGCGGGCCGGGGTGTCGTCGGTGAACCAGCCTTCGACGTCGCCGTCGATGGAGATGCCGTTGTCGTCGTAGAAGGCGATCAGTTTGCCCAGGCCCCAGGTGCCGGCCAGCGCGCAGGCTTCGTGGCTGATGCCTTCCATCATGCAGCCGTCACCGAGGAAGGTGTAGGTGTGATGGTCGACGATAGGGAAGCCGTCGCGGTTGAATTCGGCGGCGAGGATCTTCTCGGCCAGCGCCATGCCCACCGCGTTGCTGATGCCCTGGCCCAGCGGGCCGGTGGTGGTCTCCACGCCCGGTGCGTAGCCGTACTCCGGGTGGCCCGGGGTCTTGCTGTGCAGCTGGCGGAAGTTCTTGAGATCGTCGATCGACAGGTCGTAGCCCGAGAGATGCAGCAGGCTGTACAGCAGCATGGAGCCGTGGCCGTTGGACAGCACGAAGCGGTCGCGGTTGGACCAGTCTGGATTGACAGGGCTATGCTTCAGGTGATCGCGCCACAGTACTTCGGCGATATCCGCCATGCCCATCGGGGCGCCGGGGTGACCGGATTTGGCCTTTTCCACCGCGTCCATCGACAGGAAGCGTACGGCATTGGCAAGCTCGGTGCGGGAGACCATGCGAGAAGAACCTCAATTTGTAGGGAACCGGAACAACAGTGACGCCATCGCTTTTGCCGACGGGGTAACCGTTGCGAAATCATGGAATTATCGCTGAATTCGGTCTTTTCAGGCAAGGTTGGCCGCAGGCTGCGGCGGGGCAAAGGGCAGGATTTTCGGCAGAAAGGCGGTGCCAGCGGGTATAACCATGCCAATGGTGAGTCATTTGCCGGGGCTTATGCCGCCACCGTGCACTGGCGGGCGGCCATCACATCAACAACAGGGGAGTTGTCAGCCGTGGAGTCTCTATCCATTCCGGTGCCGCACAAGGTGCCGTTTCGCCAGGGGGGCGTCTGGATCCAGCAGGCCTTTTTCCTGGTGCGCGAGCAGCCGCTGACCTGGCTGCTGTTTGCCGCGATGTACGGCATGATCCAGCTCACCGTGGCGGCGCTGCCGGTGGTCGGCCAGTTCCTGAGCATGGTGTCGGTGCCGGTGTTCGCCGGCGGCTTCGTGCTGGCCGCGGCCAAGGCGATGCGCGGCGAGCAGCTGCGGCCGCTGGACCTGTTCCTGATGCTGAAGCCGCACTGGCAGCGGCTGGTGATGCTGGGCATCGCCTACTTCGGCCTGCTGGTGCTGTTGCTGATGATGATGGCGGTGCTGCTGTTGCTGCTGTTCGGCGACACGCTGCAGACCGGGCAGGCGTTCGAGCGCTCGCCGGTGCTGATGCTGCTGCTGACGCTGCTGATGGGCGGCAGCCTGTTCGTCGCGTCGCTGAGCTACTGGTTCGCGCCGGCGGAAATCGTGCTGCGCGAGGGCGAGCCGCTGCCGGCGATGCGCTACAGCGCGCGCGCCGGCATGGCGAACTGGGGCGCGATGCTGTACTGCGGCCTGATCCTGGCGGTGCTGTTCGGGCTGGCGCTGCTGCCCTTCGGCCTCGGCCTGCTGCTATGGCTGCCGGTGATGTTCGTCACCGTGTTCATGGCCTGGCACGACGTCTGCGGCGAGGGCATGCCGCGCCACCGCTAGGCGGTCGCGGCCAACCTTGCGCCGGCCGCCGCTCGCACCCGGTCAGGCCGCGTCAGGCGCAGGCGTTGTGGCGGCGCATGTCCAGGTGCAGGATGCCGCCGTCGTCGTAGGGCTCGGACTGCACCACGAAGCCGAGACCCTCGTAGAAGCGCTGCAGCGAGGCCTGCGCCGACAGCATGATGGCGCGCCCCGGATACAGCTGCTCGCAGTGGTGGATCGCCTGCCGCACCAGCTGCCGCCCCAGCCCGCCGCCGCGGCGATCGGGCGCGATCACCACCCGGCCGATGGCCACCGCGTCCGGGTACTTGACGCCCGGCGCCAGCAGCCGGGCGTAGGCCACCAGCCGCTCGCGGCCGTCGCGGCCGCTGAGATGCCAGCAGCGCTGGTCCAGACCGTCCAGATCGCCGTAGATCGACTGCTGCTCCACCACGAACACCTGATCGCGCAGCTGCAGCACCTCGTACAGCTGCTGCACGCCGAAGTCCCCGAAACCGTGGCAGTGCCACTTCACTTGACTTGCCATAGTACAATTTGCCCCATTGCCAGTTTTGTGACCCAAACCATAGCACGATGTGCTGACCGCACGCCGTACGGACCCTTATGAATCACGACGATCTGTTTGCCGGCACGCTGCCCGACGCCAGCGTGCCCCCCGCCCCGCCCGCGCCGCCGGCGGCCGATCTGGTCGACGACGACGGCCATCTGGCGCTCGACCTGTACGCCGAGCGCGCCTATCTCGAATACGCGATGAGCGTGGTCAAGGGCCGCGCGCTGCCGGAGGTGGCCGACGGCCAGAAGCCGGTGCAGCGCCGCATCCTGTACGCGATGCGCGACATGGGCCTGGTGCACGGCGCCAAGCCGGTGAAATCCGCCCGCGTGGTCGGCGAAATCCTCGGTAAGTACCACCCGCACGGCGACAGCTCCGCCTACGAGGCGCTGGTGCGCATGGCGCAGGACTTCACCCTGCGCTATCCGCTGATCGACGGCCAGGGCAACTTCGGCTCGCGCGACGGCGACGGTGCGGCGGCGATGCGTTACACCGAGGCGCGACTGACCCCGATCGCCGAGCTCTTGCTGTCCGAGATCGACATGGGCACCGTGGACTTCGTGCCCAACTACGACGGCGCCTTCGAGGAGCCGGCGCTGCTGCCGGCCCGCCTGCCGATGATGCTGCTCAACGGCGCCTCCGGCATCGCGGTGGGCATGGCCACCGAGATCCCGCCGCACAACCTGAAGGAGGTCGCCTCCGCCGCGCTGGCGCTGCTGGCCGATCCTGACCTCAGCACCGCCGAGCTGATGGCTCACGTGCCGGGACCGGACTTCCCCGGCGGCGGCCAGATCATCACCCCGGCCGAGGACATCCTGGCCGCCTACGAGGTTGGCCGCGGCAGCGTGCGCGTGCGCGCCAAGTGGGAGGTGGAAAAGCTGGCGCGCGGCCAGTGGCGCGTGATCGTGTCCGAGCTGCCGCCCGGCTCCAGCGCGCAGAAGGTGCTGGCCGAGATCGAGGAAGCCACCAACCCGAAGCTGAAATCCGGCAAGAAGGCGCTGACCCAGGAGCAGCAGAACCTGAAGAGCCTGATGCTGTCGCTGCTCGACCGCGTGCGCGACGAGTCCGACAGCGAACAGCCGGTGCGGCTGGTGTTCGAGCCGAAATCCAGCCGCCAGGACCCGGACGAGTTCATCAACATCCTGCTGGCGCAGACCAGCCTGGAAGGCAACGCCTCGATGAACCTGGTGATGATCGGCCTCGACGGCCGTCCGGCGCAGAAGGGGCTGAAAGCCATCCTCGCCGAGTGGCTGAGCTTCCGCCAGCACACCATCACCCGCCGCCTGAACTACCGCCTGGGCCAGGTCGACAAGCGCATCCACATCCTCGAAGGGCGCATGATCGCCTTCATCCACATCGATGAGGTGATCCGCGTGATCCGCGAGTCGGACGAGCCGAAGCCGGACCTGATCAAGGCCTTCGGCCTGTCCGAGGCGCAGGCCGAGGACATCCTCGAGATCCGCCTGCGCCAGCTGGCGCGGCTGGAAGGCTTCAAGCTGGAGAAGGAGCTGGCCGACCTGCGCAAGGAACGCGACAACCTGCGCCACCTGCTGTCCAGCGAGGCGGCCTTGCGCGGGCTGATGGCCGAGGAAATCCGCAGCGATGCGGTGAAGTACGGCGACGCGCGCCGCAGCGAGATCAAGGCCGCCGAGCGCGCGGTATTGACGCAGACCACCGCCGACGAGCCGGTGACGGTGATCCTGTCGCAGAAGGGATGGATCCGCGCCCGCGTCGGCCACAACGTCGACCTGTCGGCGCTGAGCTTCAAGGACGGCGACGGCCTGCACACCGTGGTGGAGACGCGCACCGTGTGGTCGCTGATCGTGCTCGACAGCCGCGGCCGCGCCTACACCATCGACCCCGCCGACGTGCCGACCGGGCGCGGCGACGGCGTGCCGGTGGCGTCCCTGGTCGAGCTGCAGGACGGCGCCAAGCCGGCGCAGCTGTTGTCGGCGCCGGACGCCACCCGCTACGTGGTGGCCGGCAGCGGCGGCTACGGCTTCATCGCCAAGCTTGGCGACATGAGTGGCCGCGTCAAGGCCGGCAAGGCGTTCCTGACGCTGGACGCCGGCGAGACGGTGCTGGCGCCGGTGCGCATTGCGGCCAACCTTGACGGTGTGCGCCTGGTGGCCGCCAGCGACGGCGGCCGCGCGCTGGCCTTCCCGGCCGGCGAGCTGAAGGAGCTGGCCAAGGGCCGCGGCCTGATGCTGATGTCGCTGGCCGCGGGCGAGGCGCTGACCGCCATCGGCCTGGTGGCCGGCGACAAGGCGCTGTTGTCCACGGTCTCGGTGCGCGGCAAGAGCGCGGACGAGAAGCTGGCGCTGGCCGAATTCGACGGCAAGCGCGGCGCCAAGGGCAAGCTGCTGCCGAAGAAGTGGACAGTCGGCGCCATCCGCCAGCCGGACTGAACGCGATGACGCCGCCGCCCGCCTCGCTGCTGTCGACCCGCAAGGCGCTGCGCTTTTTCAACCTGTTCCGCATCGCGCTGGTGGCGGTGCTGCTGCTGATGACGCAGTGGGTGCTGCCGGAGCAGGCGCTGGATCGCGTCGCGCTGGGGCAGTGGGCGCTGGCCTACGGCGCGCTGGTGGTGGCCGGCGCGCTGGTCGGCCGCCTGGCGCTGCCGCTGTCGTGGCTGCTGACGGCGACGCTGGCCGCCGACATCGTGCTGATCAGCACCTTTACCCATCTCTACGGCGGTGTGAGAAGCGGCTTCGGCATGCTGCTGCTGCCCTTCCTGGCGGTGGCCGGCATGCTGGTCAGCGGCCGGCTGGCGCTGTTCTACGCCGCGCTGGCCACCTTCAGCCTGTTCGCCAGCGTCGCGCTGAACGCCTGGCACGACGGGCTGGACAGCAGCCAGCTGCTGCAGGCGGCGCTGCTGGCGATCGCCGGCTTCGTCACCAGCGCCACCATGTGGCTGCTGTCGCGCAAGGCGCGGCAGTCCGAGCTGCTGGCGGCGCTGCGCGGCAGCCAGCTGGCCAGCCTCAACCGCGTCAACGCGCTGGCGCTGCAGGCGCTGCGCGAGGCGGTGCTGGTGCTGGACGCGCAGGGCGTGCTGCGCCAGTTCAACACCCCGGCCAGCCGCCTGTTCGGCGAGCTGCAGCGCGACCAGTCGCCGCCGGCGCTGCAGCCGCTGATCCGGCGCTGGCACCAGCAGGGCCTGCCGCTGCGGGAGCAGGCCGTCGATCTGGATCTGGGCGGCCGGCAGCTGATCGGACGCATGGTGCCGCTGGCGGAGGACGACAGCCTGCTGCTGGTGATGTTCCTGCGGCCGGCGGACCAGCTGGCCGCCGAGGCGCAGCAGCTGAAGCTGGCGGCGCTGGGGCGGCTGACCGCCAATATCGCGCACGAGATCCGCAACCCGCTGGCGGCGATCAGCCACGCCGCCGAGCTGCTGGGCGAAGAGGCGGCGACACCGCTGACGCAGCGGCTGAGCGGCATGGTGCGCGACAACTGCGCGCGCATCGAGCATCTGGTGGCCGAGGTGCTGCAACTGGGCCGCCGCGACCGCGTGCACGGCGAGGTGTTCCCGCTGCGCCCCTTTGTCGACGAGCTGATCGAGAGCTTCCTGCTGGCGCACCCGGAATACCACGGCCGCCTCGGCTGGCAGGTGGAGGCGGGGGCGACGGTGCGCTTCGACCGCAGCCACCTGCAGCGCATCCTCACCAACCTGCTGGCCAATGCCTGCCGTCACGGCAGCGCGCAGCCGGGTGCGGTGCAGCTGGTGGCCACCGCACAGCGGCTGACGGTGCTGGACGACGGCCCCGGCCTCAATGCCACCGCGCAGGGCCGCCTGTTCGAACCCTTCTTCACCACCGAAAGCAGCGGCACCGGCCTCGGCCTGTACATCGCGCGAGAGCTGGCGCAGGCCAACGGCGCGCAGCTGTCCTACCAGCCGCCCGGCGGCTGCTTTCAACTGACCTTTCCGGAAAGCCATGACCCCGACCTCCTCCTGCGTACTGATCGTTGACGACGAGCCGGACCTGCGCGAGCTGCTGCAGCTGACCCTGCTCAAGATGGGGCTGCAGGTGCTGGCGGCGGCCAACGTGGCCGACGCCTGTCGCCTGCTGGCACGCGAGCGCTGCGACCTGGTGCTCACCGACATGCGGCTGCCGGACGGCGAGGGGCTGCAGGTGGTGCAGTACATCCAGCAACAGCAGCTGGACATCCCGGTGGCGGTGATCACCGCCTACGGCAGCACCGAGAACGCGGTGGCGGCGATGAAGGCCGGCGCCTTCGACTACCTGGCCAAGCCGCTGAGCCTGGCCGCGCTGCGCGCGCTGGTGAAGTCGGCGCTGGCGGTACGCGAGCCGGCGCCGGCCGCCGCCGACGGCAGCGAACCGCGCCTCCTGGGCGGCGCGGCGGCGATCCGCGACGTGCGCGCGATGATAGACAAGCTGGCGCGGACGCAGGCGGCGGTGCACATCAGTGGCGAGTCCGGCACCGGCAAGGAGCAGGCGGCGCGGCAGATCCACGAGCAGAGCGCGCGCGCAAGCCAGCCTTTCGTCGCGGTGAACTGCGGCGCGATCCCGGAGACGCTGATGGAGAGCGAGTTCTTCGGCTACCGCAAGGGCGCCTTCACCGGCGCCGACGCCGACCGCGACGGCTTCTTCCAGCTCGCCCACGGCGGCACGCTGTTCCTCGACGAGGTCGCCGACCTGCCGCTGGCGATGCAGGTCAAGCTGCTGCGTGCGATCCAGGAAAAGAAGGTGCGCCGGCTGGGCGCGGCGCAGGAGGAGGCGGTCGACGTGCGCCTGGTCAGCGCCACCCACCGCGACCTGGTGCAGCTGGTGGAACAGGGCCGCTTCCGCCAGGACCTGTACTACCGCCTCAACGTGATCGGGCTGGCGATGCCGCCGCTGCGCGAGCTGCGCGACGACCTGCCGCAGTTCGTCGCCCGCCTGCTGCAGCGTTTCAGCGCCGGCAGCGCGCAGCCGCAGCTGGACGAGACCGCGCTGCAGGCACTGCTGGCCTACCACTACCCCGGCAACTTCCGCGAGCTGGAGAATATCCTGGAGCGGGCGGTGGCGCTGGCCAGCGACGGCTGCATCCGCGCCGGCGACCTGCAGCTGGGCGCCAGCGGCGCGGAGGCGGCCGTCCCCGGCGCGCAGCCGCAGGACGGCGGCGAGACGCTGCAGGACTACCTCGACCGCGTCGAGCGCGCCGCCATCGACAAGGCGCTGCAGGCCAGCGACGGCAACCGCACCCAGGCTGCTCGGCTGCTCGGCGTCAGCTTCCGCTCGCTGCGCTACCGGCTGGAGCGGCTGGGCATGAAGTGAGTGCCGGCCAGGGTTGGCCGCAAGCAAAAAGGCGTTACCGCTGCGGTAACGCCTTTTTGCTGTTGGGTGCCTGCGCGCAGCAGGCATGAACAGGTTCTTACACGCGGAAGCGTGCCACCGACTGCCGCAGCTGCTGCGCCATCGCCGTCATCTCGCAGGCGGCCAGCGAGGCGTCGTGCGCCTTGCGGTGGTTCTGGTCGGCCTGCTGCGCCACCCGCTCCACGTTGTGGGCGATGTCGAGGCTGGCGGTGCTCTGCTCGCGCAGCGCGTCGGAGATGCCGGCCACCGCCAGCTCCACCTGCTTGGCACCGTCGCGGATGCTCTGCAGGCTGGCGCCGGCCTCGCCGGCCGCTTTCACCCCGGCCTCCACCTGCACCACGCCGCTGCTCATGCTGTCCACCGCCTCGCGCGCCTCGTTCTGGATGCGGCCAACGGTGGCGCTGATCTCCAGCGTCGACTGCGTGGTGCGCTCCGCCAGCTTGCGGACCTCGTCGGCGACCACGGCAAAGCCGCGTCCCATCTCGCCGGCGCGCGCCGCCTCGATCGCCGCGTTCAGCGCCAGCAGGTTGGTCTGCTCGGCGATGTCGCGGATCACCGTCACCACGCGGCTGATCTGCTCCGAGCGCTCGCCCAGCTGGGTGACGGTGGCGGCGGTGCTGCCCGAGGCCGCCGCGATCTCGCGCATGGTCTGCACCGTGCGGCTGACGACGGCCTCGCCGCTGCGCGACACCTCGTCCGACTGCACCGCCAGCTCGCGCGCGCTGCCGGCGTGCTGGTTGACCTGCTGGATGCTCTGCGTCATTTCCTCGACGCAGGCGGCCATCGCCGACACCGCCGCGCTCTGTTCGCGCGAGCTGCCGGACACGTCGTCGGACAGCGCCGCCAGGTTGTGCGCGTTGTGCGCCAGGCTGTCCACGCTCTGGTTCACCTCGCTGATCAGCTGGCGCAGCGCCTGGCACATGTGGTCGCTGGCGGCCAGCACCTCGCCGATCTCGTCGCGGCGCCGGCTGTCGATGCTCACGGTCAGGTCGCCGGAGGCGACGCGGCGCGAGGTATCCACCAGCTGCGCCAGCGGGCGGCTGACCCAGTGGCGCATCGAAAAGTACACCAGGACCACCAGCAGCAGCGTCACCAGCAGCGTGCCCAGCAGCATCTTCAGCTGCATCTCGTGCGGCTCGCGCACCAGCTCGTCCTGGTAGGCGCCGGTGGCCACCAGCCAGCCCCAGCGCTCGTAGGTGAGGAAGGTGGCCAGCTTGCGGCGCGGTTCGCTGGCGCCCGGGTCCAGCCACAGGTAGCTGCTTTGCCCGTTCTTCTGCGCCAGCATGGTCTTGATGAAGGGATTGCCGTCGGCGTCGGTCTTGTCCAGCAGGTTCTTGCCGGCCGCATTGGGGTGGATCAGCAGCTCGCCGGGGCGGTTCTTGGCGTCCACCACGTACACGTAGCCGCTGTCGCCGATCTTCAGCGACAGGATCTTCTGCTTCAGCGCCTGCAGCCCGTCGCTGTAGTCGATGCCGGCGAACAGGGCGCCGACCACCGCGCCGCTGCCATCCTTCAGCGGCAGGTAGTGGGTCATGTAGTCGCGGCCGAACAGGTTGGCGGGGCCGGTGTACGGCTGGCCGCCGCGCAGCAGCGGGTAGGCGGGGTGGTCGTGGTCGAGACGGGTGGCGACGGCACGGGTGCCGTCCTCCTTCTTCAGCGACGAGGCGACGCGCACGAAGTCGTTACCCTCGCGCACGAACAGCGTCGCCACGCCGCGGGTGGCGGTGGTGAAGCGGTCGACCAGCGCCTCGTTGCCGTTGAGCAGCAGCTCGCCACCGTACAGCGCCGGGGTGCTGACGCCGCCGACGCTGACCGGGGCGCTGCTGTCGTTGCGCAGTGGTTGCGGCAGGCTGGCCGCCAGCTGCGCCGCGCTGTTGCGGGCATTGCCTTCCAGCACGCTGGCGTAGGCGTCGATGGTGTCCACCACCTGGCGGTTGGTCTGGCTCATGGCGTCGATCGAGCGCTGCTCCATGCGCTCTCCCAGCCAGCTGCTGAGGACGACCCCGGCGATACCGAGGATCACGAAAAGAGCGATGCTCAGCAACAGGCTGAGCTTTTGGGCCAGAGACAATCCGGCGAGTTGCAGACGGGGCATGGCGACATCCGGTGATGAGGGGGTGGTTGTTGTCATGAAACGGTCTTGCGATGACAACAATGCGCCGGATGCTAGCCGTGGTGTGACGATGGCATGTTGATTTTGGTCAATTGCGACTGCTTATCCTTTTGATTGGAAAGATTTTTCACGAACGGCCGCCTGGCCCGGCATCAGGCCGCGCTTTCGCCGCCGCTCGTGGCACGGGCTGCCAGCAGCGCGGCAAAGGCGTCCACCGCGGCGTGGCGCTGCTGGCGGCGGCGGATCAGCACGGTGTCGGCGATGGCGATGTGCTCCGGCAGCGCGTGGCAGGCCACGCTGTCGCCGGCCGGCAGGCAGGCCAGCAGCGCCTGCGGCACCAGCGCCAGCCCCATGCCGCTGGCGGCGCAGCTGATCATCGCGTGGTAGGAGTCCAGCTCCACGATGCGGTCCACCGCGCAGCCGCTATGGCGCAGCCACAGCTCCAGCCGCTGGCGGTAGGCGCAGCCGCTGTCGAAGGCCAGCAGCGTGTGCGGCTGGTCGTCCGGCAGCGGCGGCCGCCCGCGCGCGCCGATCAGCAGCAGCGTCTCGCGGCAGAACGGCTGGCTCTCCAGCCGCGGGTCCTCCACCGGGCCGCACACCAGCGCGCAATCGAGCGTGCCGGCCAGCACCTCGGCGATCAGGCGCGCGGTGGCGCCGGTGCGCAGCTCCAGCTGCACCGCCGGGTAGCGCTGGTGGAAGTCGGCCAGCAGCGGCGGCAGCCGCACCGCGGCGGTGTTTTCCATCGCCCCCAGCCGCAGCTGGCCCTGCGGCGCGTTGCTGACCACCGCGTCGCGCGCCTCCTGTGCCAGCCCCAGCAGGCGGCCGGCGTAGTCCTGCAGGATGCGCGCCGCCGGCGTCGGCTGCAGCCGACGGCCCTCGCGCTGGAACAGGGGCACGCCGAGGTCGTCTTCCAGCTGGCGGATGCGGGTGGTGATGTTGGACTGCACGCGGTTGAGGCGGCGCGCGGCGGCGGTGATGCCGCCTTCCTGCAGCACCGCCTGGAAAATGGCGAGGTCACCGAGGTCCATGATCGTTCTCTTGGGAAGATGATTATGATCATGTTAATTCATTTTTCAGGATGGGCGTGCTGCGGCATAGTGGGTGCCTGATCGTCGTTGCCGAAAGCCTGCCATGTCCCCTGCCGTCCCGCGTCGCGGTTATGTCTACATCCTGGCCTGCGTGCTGCTGTGGAGCAGCTTCATGCTGATCGCCCGCCTCGGCGGCAAGACGCCGCTGACGCCGTACGATGTGCTGGCGCTGCGGCTGGCCACCGCCAGCGCGGTGCTGTGCTGGCTGCCCAGGCCGCCGGCCGCCGCGTGGCGCGACGCGGCCATGTGGGGGCTGGCGCTGATCGGCTGCGTCGCCTTCTGCCTGCTGTGCTACGGTGCGGTACGCTGGGTGCCGGCGGCGCACCTGGCGCTGCTGGTGGCCGGCCTGCAGCCCTTCCTGCTTGCCCTGTTGCTGCTGTTGTGGCGGCAGGGTTGGCCGCAACGCGCGACGTGGCCGGGCTACGCGCTGATGGCGCTGGGGCTGTTGCTGCTGGCGTGGCCGCTGTTCGCCGGCCAGGCGGCACCGGGGCAGTGGCTGGGTGACGGCATGCTGCTCTTGGCCGGCGTGCTGTGGGCGCTGTACGCGCTGCTGGCCAAGCGCCGGCCGTACGACGCGTGGCAGATGACCAGTTTCGTCACCCTGGCCTCGGCGCTGCTGTACCTGCCGGTCTACCTGCTGTGGCTGCCCAAGGGGCTGGCGCAGACGCCGTGGCCGGTGATCGCCGGCCAGGCGCTGTTTCACGGCATCAGCCCGGCCATCGTCGCCATGCTGTGCTACCTGCGCGCGGTGGCGCTGCTGGGGCCGTCGCGGGTGGCGGCGCTGATGGCGCTGATCCCGGTGGTGGCCGGGGTGGCGGCGGTGCCGCTCTTGCACGAGCCGCTGACGCCGGCGCTGGCCGGTGCGTTGTTGAGTGTGTCGCTGGGCGCGTGGTGGGTCGCGCGTCCGGCATCCGTTGAACGTGGCCGCGACCGCGGGTCGCGGCCCACCCTTACCGAGGAAAAACCATGCCGTACGTGAATATCAAGATTACCCGTGAGGGCGCGACGCCCGAGCAGAAGGCGGAACTGATCGCCGGGGTGACCGACCTGCTGCGCGACGTGCTGGGCAAGAACCCGGCCACCACCGTGGTGGTGATCGACGAGGTCGACACCGACAACTGGGGCATCGGCGGCGAGAGCGTTACCGTGCGCCGCGCGCGCGGCAGCTGACCGCCGGCGCCGGCGAAATGACACGGCGGCCAACCTTGG
>NZ_BMYW01000003.1:29112-147640 GCF_014652475.1 Vogesella alkaliphila
GACAAGGTTGGCCGCCGTGTTTTGCTGCCGCTCGTCTGGCGGGCGGCTTAGGCCTTGGCCGCCGGGCTGTCCGGCCGCTCGCGCAGCGCCAGCCCCTTCAGCAGGTAGCGCAGGAACTGGTCGCCGCAGGGGCGGAAGTGCTTGTGGTCCGGCTTGCGGAACAGCGCGCCGATCTCGCTGCTGGACACCTTGAAGTCGCTGCGCGCCATCAGCGCCTTGATGTCTTCCTGTTTCAGGTCGAAGGCGATGCGCAGCTTCTTCAGGATCTCGTTGTTGTTGAGGCGCAGGAGCGGCGCCGGGGCCGGCGCGCCGTCGCGGCGACCACGGCGCTCGATGATCAGACCGTCGAGAAAGGCGCCGAGCAGCTCGTCGCTGCACGGGCGGAAGGCCGGGTCGTCGTCCTTCTTCAGCAGCGGCGCGAAGTCGTCGTCGGCCAGCGGCTCGACGTGGCGCAGGATCGCCAGCATGCGGTTGTCGGGGCAATCGATGATGAAGCGCACGCTGCGCAGGATGTCGTTATTGATCATGGCTGTCTTCAGGGTTGGCCGCAGGCGGCCAATATCGGGTTAGGGGGCGAGGCGCTGGCGCAGCCAGCTGCCGTCGGCTTGCAGGGTGTACAGCACGCGGTCGTGCAGGCGGCTGGGGCGGCCCTGCCAGAATTCGACGCGGTCCGGTACCACCGCGTAGCCGCCCCAGTGCGGCGGGCGCGGTACCGACAGCGGGTGCTTGAGGCCGAAGCCGGCGGCGCGGCTGACCAGCACCGCCTTGTTGTCGATCACGCTGCTCTGCTCGCTGGCCCAGGCGCCGATGCGGCTGGTGTATGGGCGGCTGGCGAAGTAGGTGTCGGACACCTCGTCCGCCACCCGCGCCACGCGGCCCTCGATGCGCACCTGCCGTTCCAGCTCCGGCCAGAAGAAGGTCAGCGCGATGTAGGGATTGCCGTCCAGCTGGCGGCCCTTGCGGCTGAGGTAGTTGGTATAGAACAGCAGTTGCCCGTGTTCCACCCCTTTCAGCAGCACGATGCGCGCCGACGGCCGGCCGTGCTCGTCGACACTGGCGACGTGCATCGCGGTCGGCTCGTTGACTTCGGCGGCGATGGCCTCGTGCAGCCACTGCTCGAACTGGGCCACCGGGTCCGGCAGGCAGTCGTCGGGCGAGAGTTCGTGTCGGCTGTATTCGAGGCGGATATCGGCGAGATTGAGCGCCATGGCTGGCTCCTGAATGAATGACGGCGGTGGCCGCGAGGCGGCAGTGTTGGCCGCCATGATACCGCAGGCGGTTGCCGCGATGGGTAGCGTTGCCTTACGGCCGCTGCCGCTGCGGCAGCTCGGCGGCGAGGAAATCGACCAGCATGCGCACCTTGGGCGACAGCTGGCGGTTGTGCGGGTACAGCGCCCAGATGCCCTCGTCCGGCTCCTGGTAGGCGCCCAGCAGCGCCACCAGCGCGCCGCTTTGCAGGTGGCGCGCCACGTAGTAGTCGGGCAGCTGCACGATGCCGACCTCCTGCAGCGCGGCGTGCACCAGCGCGTGGCCGCTGTTGCAGCGCAGGCTGCCGCGCACGCGCAGCAGGCGGCGCTTGCCCTGTTCCTGCACGTGCCACACCTCGTTGCTGCCCAGCAGGCAGTTGTGCTGCTCCAGCTCCGGCAGGCTGTTGGGGATGCCGTGGCGCGCCAGGTAGCCGGGCGCGGCGCAGATGTACTGCCGCCGCGACGCCAGCCGCCGCGCCATCAGCGAGGAGTCGGCAAGGTGGCCGATGCGGATCGCCAGGTCGTAGCCGTCGTGCACCAGGTCCAGCAGCTGGTTGCTGAGGTTGAGGTTGATCTCCAGCGCCGGGTACTGCCGGCCGAAGGCGGTGATCAGCGGCGCGATGTGGCTCTCGCCGTAGGCCAGCGGCGCGGTCAGCTTCAGCGTGCCCTGCGGCACCGCCAGATGCTGCGATACCGCGCGCTCGGCGTCGGCCAGCGAATCCAGCAGCTGGCGGCAGTGCTGCAGGTACAGCTGGCCGGTCTCGGTCAGCGTCACGTGGCGGGTGGTGCGGTACAAGAGCTGCGCGCCCAGCCGCGTCTCCAGCCGCGTCACCTGGCGGCTGACCTGCGCCACCGACAGCGACAGCGCCAGCGCGGCGCGGGTGAAGCTGCCCTGCTCGGCCACGCTGACGAACTCGCACACCCCTTCCCATGCCGGCATTGTTGCTCCCTGTAAAAAATCATTTACCGATAGCGACGATTATCGGCGAAAAAAGCGGTAATACAATGCCGCTTTAACCTGCCGCCTCTCAACAAGGAGCACGTCGTGAGCGAGATCATTAAATGCAAGGCCGCGGTGGCCTGGGCCGCCGGCCAGCCACTGTCCATCGAAGACATCGAAGTGATGCCGCCGCAGGCCGGCGAGGTGCGCGTGCGCATCGTCGCCAGCGGCGTATGCCACACCGACGCCTTCACCCTGTCCGGCGAGGATCCGGAAGGCATCTTCCCCTGCATCCTCGGCCACGAGGGCGGCGGCATCGTGGAGTCGGTCGGCGAGGGCGTGACCAGCGTCGCCGTCGGCGACCACGTGATCCCGCTGTACACGCCGGAGTGCGGCGAGTGCAAGTTCTGCAAGTCGGGCAAGACCAATTTGTGCCAGAAGATCCGCGCCACCCAGGGCCGTGGCCTGATGCCGGACGGCACGACCCGTTTTTCCAAGGACGGCCAGCCGATCTACCACTACATGGGCTGCTCCACCTTCTCCGAGTACACCGTGCTGCCGGAGATCTCGCTGGCCAAGATCAATAAGGACGCCCCGCTGGAAGAGGTGTGCCTGCTCGGCTGCGGCGTCACCACCGGCATGGGCGCGGTGGTGAACACCGCCAAGGTCAAGGCCGGTGACAGCGTCGCCATCTTCGGCCTCGGCGGCATCGGCCTGTCGGCCATCATCGGCGCGCGCATGGCCGGTGCCGGCCGCATCATCGGCATCGACATCAACGAGGGCAAGTTCGAGCTGGCGAAGAAACTGGGCGCCACCGACGTGATCAACCCGAAAAGCTTCGACCAGCCTATCCAGGACGTGATCGTGGAAATGACCGATGGCGGCGTCGATTTCTCCTTCGAGTGCATCGGCAACGTCAACGTGATGCGTTCGGCGCTGGAGTGCTGCCACAAGGGCTGGGGCGAGTCGGTGATCATCGGCGTCGCCGGTGCCGGCCAGGAAATCAGCACCCGCCCGTTCCAGCTGGTGACCGGCCGCGTGTGGCGCGGCTCGGCCTTCGGCGGCGTGCGCGGCCGCTCCGAGCTGCCGGACTACGTCGAGCGCTACCTGAAGGGCGAGTTCCGCCTCGACGACTTCATCACCCACACCATGCCGCTGCAGGACATCAACACCGCCTTCGAGCTGATGCACGAAGGCAAGAGCATCCGCTCGGTGATCCACTACAACCCGTAAACCACCGGCGCTTGCGGCCAACGTTGGCCGCAGCCGCCACCGGGAGAGACGCGACCGATGAACCTGGAAATGATCGCCAGCAACAAGAGCTTCGGCGGCTGGCACAAGCAGTACCACCACGATTCGGCGGTGCTGGGCTGCCGCATGCGCTTTGCCGTCTACCTGCCGCCGCAGGCCGCCAGCGGCCAGCCGGTGCCGGTGCTGTACTGGCTGTCGGGGCTGACCTGCAGCGACGAGAACTTCATGCAGAAGGCCGGCGCGCAGCGCGTCGCCGCCGAGCTGGGCATCGCCATCGTGGCGCCGGATACCAGCCCGCGCGGCGAGGACGTCGCCGACGACACCGGCTACGACCTCGGCCAGGGCGCCGGCTTCTACCTCAACGCCAGCGAGGCGCCGTGGATGCGGCACTACCGCATGTACGACTACGTGAGCCAGGAGCTGCCGGCGCTGGTCGCCGCCCACTTCCCGGTCAGCGACCGCCGCGCCATCGCCGGCCACTCCATGGGCGGCCACGGTGCGCTGGTGTGCGCGCTGAAACGGCCGCAGGACTACGTGTCGGTGTCGGCGTTCAGCCCGATCGCCAACCCGGTCAACGCGCCGTGGGGGCAGAAGGCGTTCAGCGCCTACCTCGGCGCCGACCGCGCCGCGTGGCAGGCATGGGACGCCAGCGTGCTGATGGCCGCCGCCGGCGCCGATGCGCGCCTGCCGTGCCGGGTGGACATCGGCCTCGCCGACGGCTTCCTCGCCGAACAGCTGCAGCCGGAGGCGCTGGAACGCGCCGCCGCCGCCAGCGGCTACCCGCTGCAGCTGCACCGCCACGACGGCTACGACCACAGCTACTACTTCATCGCCAGCTTCATCGAGGCGCAGCTGCGCTTCCACGCCGGCTACCTGTTCGCCTGATACAGGTCAAGCCGCCGCCGGCCAGCACCGGCCGGTGCGCGGCCGGCGCCCTCGGCACGGCGGTTTTGGGCTAGAATAGCCCGTTTCCCACTGCGGCTTTTCCTTGCACTCATGCACCTGGTTGCCTTTGGACTGAACCACCACACCGCCCCGCTGGCGATACGCGAACGGCTGGCCTTCCCTGCAGAAACCCTGCCGGGCGCCCTGGCGCAGCTGGTGGATTCGCAGGCCGCGCGCGAGGCGACCATCGTCTCCACCTGTAACCGCACCGAGCTGTACTGCGCCACGCAGCAGCCGGACGCGGCACTGGCGTGGCTGGCCAGCTACCACGGCCTGAGCCTGGACGAAGTGCGTCCCTACCTGTACCAGCTCGACGCCGCCGAAGCGGCGCGCCACGCCTTCCGCGTCGCCTCCGGGCTGGATTCCATGGTGCTGGGCGAGACGCAGATCCTGGGGCAGATCAAGGACGCGGTGCGCGTGGCCGAGCGCGCCGGCACCCTGGGCAGCCTGCTCAACGGCCTGTTCCAGAAAACCTTCGCCGTGGCCAAGGACGTGCGCAGCCAGACCGCGGTCGGCGCCAGCTCGGTGTCGATGGCCGCCGCCGGCGTGCGCCTCACCGAGCAGATCTTCGCCTCGGTCGGCGAGCTGAACGTGCTGTTCATCGGCGCCGGCGAGATGATCGAGCTGGTCGCCACCCACTACGCCGCGCGCAAGCCGGCCTGTATCACCGTCGCCAACCGCACGCTGGAGCGTGGCCAGGCATTGGCGACGCAATTCGGCGGCAACGCCATCACCCTCGCCGAGCTGCCGGACCACCTGCACCACTACGACGTGGTGGTCAGCTCCACCGCCAGCCAGCTGCCCATCATCGGCAAGGGCATGGTCGAGCGCGCGATCAAGGCGCGTCGCCATCGCCCCATCTTCATGCTTGATCTGGCGGTGCCGCGCGACATCGAGGCCGAGGTCGGCGAGCTGTCCGACGTCTACCTCTACACCGTCGACGACATCGCCGGCATCGTCGAAGTCGGCCAGCAGGCGCGCAGCCAGGCGGCGGAAGAAGCCGAAACCATCATCGCCCACCGCGTCGGCGAATTCAGCGACTGGCTCAAGCGCCGCGAAAGCGTGCCGCTGATCCGCGCGCTGCGCGACGAGGCGGAGCGCACCCGCCGCAACGCGCTGGAGGCCGCGATGAAACAGCTGGCCAAAGGCGCACCGCCGGAAAAAGTGCTGGAAGTCCTGTCGGTACAACTGACCAACAAACTGATGCATCCGCCGACGCAGGCGCTGTCTTCCGGCAGCGGCGCGGCGCACGACGCACAGGTGGCGCTGATCGCCAGCCTGTATCGTTTGCACCCGGAGTCGTAATGAAACCCTCGATTGCCGCGAAACTGGCCCAGCTCGATGACCGGCTGGAAGAAGTCACGCAACTGCTGATGTCCGAACAGGCCACCGCCAACATGGACACCTTCCGCAAGCTCACCCGCGAACACGCCGAACTGACTCCGGTGGTCGAGGCGTTCAACGCCTACCGCCAGTGCGAAGCCGACATCGCCACCGCCAGCGAACTGCTGGACGACCCGGACATGAAGGAGTTCGCGCAGGAAGAAATCGGCGAGGCCAAGGAAAAACTGGCCGCGCTGGATCTCGAACTGCAGAAGCTGCTGCTGCCGAAAGACCCCAACGACGACAAGAACATCTTTCTCGAAATCCGCGCCGGCACCGGCGGCGACGAGGCCGCGCTGTTCGCCGCCGACCTCTTGCGCATGTACACCCGCTTTGCCGAACGCAACCGCTGGCAGGCCGAGATCGTCTCCGCCAGCGAATCCGACCTCGGCGGCTACAAGGAGGTCATCGTGCGCCTGGTCGGCCAGGGCGCCTACTCGCGGCTGAAGTTCGAATCCGGCGGCCACCGCGTGCAGCGCGTGCCGGCCACCGAGACCCAGGGCCGCATCCACACCTCCGCCTGCACCGTGGCGGTGATGGCCGAGGCCGACGAGATCGCCGAGGTGGTGCTCAACCCCGCCGACCTGCGCATCGACACCTATCGTGCCAGCGGTGCCGGCGGCCAGCACATCAACAAGACCGACTCCGCGGTGCGCATCACCCACCTGCCGACCGGCATCGTCGCCGAATGCCAGGACGGCCGCTCGCAGCACGCCAACAAGGCCAGCGCGATGCAGGTGCTGGCGGCGCGCATCTACGACATCCAGCTGCGCGAGAAGAACCAGAAGGAAGCGGCCGAGCGCAAGAGCCTGATCGGCTCCGGCGACCGCTCCGAGCGCATCCGCACCTACAACTACCCGCAGGGCCGCATCACCGACCACCGCATCAATCTCACCCTGTACAAGCTGGACCAGGCGATGGACGGCGACCTGTTCGAGCTGACCGACGCGCTGGTGGCCGAGCGCCAGGCGGAGCTGCTGGCGCAGCTGTCGGAGGGGAGCTGAGGGATTGAGCTGGCGGCCGAGGTTGGCCGCAAGAGGCAACAGGAAAGGGCAAGCCGGTGGCTTGCCCTTTTGTCATTGTTCGCCCGGCGTAGGGTGTGTCACCCAGCGTGCCGGGCGACGCACCGCTGACGTTCAAAGGTTGGCCGTAGGCCGTAACGGACTTGCGGCCAACCTTGCTTGGGCCTGCTGAATCCGCTGCGCGGATGCTGATTTTTCTTGCCGCTTCCGCGCGGCGGACGGGAAAGGGGGATACCGCATCCCCCTTTTCAATCCCCGCTCTTCCCGGAGGCGCAAGAATCCCCGTGACAACTGCCGCCATCCCGGCGCCGCCCATACGCTGCGCTCAAAAGAGGGCGGCTTGTTTCCGGGCTGGCGACAGTTGTCACGGCTTGCGCCAACGGGAACGGGTGCGCCGGACCGGTGCTGGCTGCCGGTTCGGGTTGGTGGCGTTGCTCGCGGCCAACCTTGCTTTCGTGTCTTTCCGTGTGCTTCCGTGGCCAAAAATCCGGACCGCTTGCCGCGACAAGGTTGGCCGCAAGCTGCCGTCGTGCGGATTGCAAAGCAAGAACCGGATCGTCATGGCGCTCGCCTTTGCCTACACTGTGATTTTCGCGAGGGGGTGACGATGACGGTAACGAACGGGCTGGTGACGGGAGCGGGGCGATGACGGAGCCGCGCGACTGGTTGTGGTTGCTGCTGCTGGCGGCGATGTGGGGGGCGTCCTTCCTGTTCATGCGCGTGGCGGTGCCGGCGCTGGGGCCGTTCCCGCTGATCGCGCTGCGCCTGGGCGTGGCGACGCTGGCGCTGCTGCCGCTGTTGGGGTGGCAGCCGGGGGGCTTCGGGCTGTGGCGGCAGCACTGGCGCGCCATCGCCGTGGTCGGCGTGTTCCTGTCGGCGCTGCCGTTCTGCCTGATCGCGTGGGCGACGCTGACGCTGCCGGCCGGGGTGGCGTCGGTGCTGAATGCCACCACGCCGCTGATGACCGCGCTGTGGGCGATCCCGCTGGCCGGCGAGGCGATGACGCGGCAGCGCGCCGCCGGGCTGGCGCTGGGGCTGGCCGGGGTGCTGGTGCTGACGCTGGGGCGCGGCGCCGCCTTCGGGCTGGACAGCGCGCTGCCGGTGCTGGCGATGCTGGGTGCCACCGCCTGCTACGGCTGGTCTGGGCACATGGCCAGGCGCTGGTTGCCGGGGCTGCCGCCGCTGGTGACGGCGACCGGCAGCCTGGCGTCCGGCGCCATCCTGCTGTTGCCGCTGGCGCTGTGGACATGGCCGCCGCAGGCGCCGACGGCCACGGTGTGGGGCGCGGTGCTGCTGCTGGCGCTGGCCTGCACCGCGTTTGCCTACGTGATCTTCTACCGCCTGATCGCGAAGCTGGGCGCCACCCGCGCCAGTAGCGTCACCTACCTGGTGCCGGTGTTCGGCGTGCTGTGGGGCGCGCTGTGGCTGGGCGAGGCGGTGAGCGCGGCGATGCTGGCCGGCGGCGTGCTGATCCTGGCCGGGGTGCTGCTGCTGGGCTGGCAGCGCCGCGGCTGAACGGGGGCGGGGATGCGCTGGTGGCGGGTGCTGGTGGTGTGGGGGCTGATCGTGCTGGCGGAGACGCTGCAGGGCATGCTGCGCCAGTTGTGGCTGGTGCCGTGGCTGGGCGAGCTGCCGGCGCGGCAGCTGGGGGTGGTCAGCGGTGCGCTGCTGATTTTGCTGATTACCTGGGCCACGCGGCGCTGGTTGCGGCTGCGCACGCCGGCGCAACAGTTGCAGGCCGGTGCGCTGTGGCTGCTGCTGATGCTGCTGTTCGAGTTCGGCCTCGGCACGCTGCTGGGCTACCCGCCTGAGCGGCTGCTGGCGGATTACGATCCGCGCACCGGCGGTTATCTCGGGCTGGGCATGCTGGTGCTGCTGCTGGCGCCGTGGCTGGTCGGCCGCCGCCGTCACGATGGCGACTGACTTGCGATTTGTATATTGGTAAATAATTTATATATGTATATAATGAATCATCGACAACAAGGAGCAGGGCGATGAAACAGAATATCGGCAATACCGAACGCGTGATCCGCATCGTGGTGGGGCTGGCGATCACCAGCCTCGCCTTCATCGGCCCGGCGTCGCCGTGGGCGCTGCTGGGGCTGGTGCCGGTGGCGACCGGCATCTTCGGCTGGTGCCCGCCGTACGCGCTGCTGGGCATCAATACCTGCAAGCACAAGTCGTGAGCGCGGCGTCGCCATCATGAAAAAACCGGCCATATCGGCCGGTTTTTGCTTGTACACCCGCGCGCGGCCTCAGCCGGCAGCGGCCAGCGTCGGCAGCGTGATCACCACCGCGAAGCCGCCGTCCGGCGGGTAGTCGAAGCGCAGGCTGCCGCCGTGCTGCGCCACCACGCGGCTGACGATGGCGAGGCCCAGGCCGCTGCCGCCGTCGCTGCCGCGGTGTGCGGCCAACCTTTCGAACGGCGTCAGCGCCGCCTGCTGCAGTTCCGGCGCGATGCCGTCGCCGCTGTCGTGCACGCGCAGCTCGCACTGGCGATCGCCGGGCTGCAGGCTGACGCGAAACGGCGCGCGGCCGTAGCGGCGTGCGTTCTCCAGCAGGTTGGACAGCAGGCGCTGCAGCGCCAGCGCGTCGCCGTTGATGGTGGCGTCGCCGCGCTGCCAGGCGATCTCCATGTCGTCGCGGCGGAAGCGGGTCAGCACGTTGTCGACCAGCTCGCCCAGCGCCAGCGGCGTCAGCGGCCGCGTTTCCTCGCTGCGCGCGAAGTCGATGAACTGGCCGACGATGCGCGACAGCTCGTCGATGTCGTTGAGCATGCCGGCCTTGTCGCCGAGGTCGTCCTGCAGCTCCACCGCCAGCTTCAGCCGCGTCAGCGGCGTGCGCAGGTCGTGCGACAGCCCGGCCAGCATCAGCCGCCGCTCGCTGGCGGCCTTGTCCAGCGCCAGCGCCATGGTGTTGAA
The DNA here is from genome assembly GCF_014652475.1 of Vogesella alkaliphila. Lineage (GTDB taxonomy): Bacteria > Pseudomonadota > Gammaproteobacteria > Burkholderiales > Chromobacteriaceae > Vogesella > Vogesella alkaliphila. The sequence goes on from NZ_BMYW01000003.1 coordinate 38,822, forward strand.
GCGTTCGATCACGTCGCGCACCTCGCGCGGGCCGCTGACCGGCACCGCCTGCGGCATGCGCCCGGCTTCGAGGTGGCGCGCGGCGTTGGCCAGCCGGCTCAGCGGCCGCGTGGTGCGCCACGCCAGCGCGAAGGCGGCCAGCACCGACAGCAGCGCCACCAGCCCGGCGGCCTGCAAGGTTGGCCGCAGCGCCGGCGGCAGGTAGCGGCGCAGCGGCATCACCAGCCAGTAGTGGCTGTCCAGCACCGGCACCTTGAGCCACAGCTCGCGGCGTTCGGCGCGGCTCATGCGCACGCTGACCGGCTCGCCGACGGCGTTGCCCAGCCAGGCTTCCAGCGGCGCGGCAAAGGGCGGCGCGGGAAAGGTCTCTGCCGGCGCCTGGGCCAGCGGCAGCAGCCGCGGCAGGCCGGGCAGGTTGTTGCGCAGCAGGAAGGCGTCGCGCTCCGCCGCCGGCAGCCGGTCGAGCGCCTCCTCGTAGTCGGCCAGCGTGTCCAGCACCTGCGCGTACAGCTGCCGCGCCAGCAGCGCGCTTTTCTGCTGTTCGGTCAGCCACAGCGTGAACACCTGGCTGGCCAGTACCGCCAGCACCACCAGCGCCGCCAGGCGCAGGAACAGCGTGCCGCCGAAGCGTGCCAGCAGGCTCATGTCGCGTCCCTTGCCTTGCCGTCGGGCACGAACACGTAGCCGTAGCCCCACACCGTCTGCAGGTAGCGCGGCGCGCCGTCGCCGTCCTCGATCAGCTTGCGCAGCCGCGACACGTGCACGTCGATGCTGCGGTCCTGCGATTCGCCGCCGCCCTTGCCCAGCGCCAGCTCCATCAGCTGTTCGCGCGTCAGCGGCCGTCGCGGGTGGCTGGCCAGCGCCAGCAGCACCGCATACTCGGCGGTGGTCAGCGTCACCGGCTGGCCGTCGCGCAGCAGCTCGCGCCGCGCCGGGTGCAGCTCGCAGTTGCCGAAGCCCAGCACCTCGTCGGCGTCGTGCGGCGCCATCACCACCGGCGTCTGCGCGTGGCGGCGCAGCACCGCGTGGATGCGCGCCGCCAGCTCGCGCGGGTTGAAGGGCTTGGCCAGGTAGTCGTCGGCGCCCATTTCCAGGCCGAGGATGCGGTCGATGTCCTCGCCGCGCGCGGTGAGCATGATCACCGGGATCGGTTCGCCCTGCGCGCGCAGGCGGCGCACCACCGCCAGCCCGTCGTCGCCGGGCATCATCACGTCCAGCACCAGCAGGTCCGGGCGGTTGCGCGCCAGCTTGCGGTCGAGGTCGCGCGCGTCCGGCAGCGTGTCGACGCTGAAGCCCTGCTGCGCGAGATAACGCTGCAGCAGCTCGCGCAGGCGCACATCGTCGTCGACGACCAGTATCTTGTGGTTTTCCATCCGTCCCGTCCCGAATCTTTATCTGCCAAGCGTAACGCGCCTGCCGCGCCAAGTCAGCCCGGATATGAACAGCCGTTAACGCGGCGGCGGCGGTTAACACCTGTTAACACTTGCCGCCGCCGCGGCAATACCCGGGCAAAACCTGCCGCGTACAGTCGGCTCATCCCTTCCAATGTCACAACCGAGGAGCCTGACCATGAATGCCAAACGTACCGTTGCCGTGACCCTGCTCGCCAGCCTGCTGGCCGGCGTCTCGCTGACCGCCGCCGCCTTTGGCGGCGACGGCAAGCCGCAGCGCGAGGAAATGCGCCAGAACCTGCGCGCCTACCACGAGGCGGTGATGTCCGGCGCGCTGACCGACGCCGAACTGAGCCAGCTGAAGAAGGAGCGCGAGGCCGTGCACGCGCAGATGCGGAAGCTGCACGAGCAGCTGCAGGCCAAGACCAAGACGCTGATCGACAACAAGGAGCGCACCGCCAAGCGCGAGGCGTGGCCGGAAGCGGTGGCCGGCAAGCAGTACCGGGGCGACAGGATGCGCCACCATCGCGGTGACGGGCATTGCGCCGTGCCGGCGACCCCGCCTGCCGCCAAAAGCAACTGAAACTGAGCACCGCGCGGCCGCCGTGGCAGCCGTGCGCGGTGCGGGATAAAATGCACGCATGAAAGCCCTTTTCCTGCTCCTGCCGGCACTGCTGGCCGGCCACAGCGCGCTGGCGGCCCCGCCCTGGCGCGTCGACAACGGCCCGCCCGCGTGGCAGGCCGAGGCGGCGCCACCGCATCGCCTGCGCGACCTGCGCCTGCGCGAGGCGGTGGAGCGCGGCGAGCTGACGCGGGAAGAGGCGCGCGCGCTGAAACGGCTGCGCCGCTGGCACAACCTGCCGCCGGACGACGACGGCGCCGGGCGCGGCCCGCGCCCCGAGCGGCACGACAAGCCGTCGCGCCACCAGCGCTGGCGCCAGCAGCAGGACGCCGAGCGCGACTAGGCTGGGACATCGACAAAAGGAAAAGGTTGGCCGCATCGCTGCGGCCAACCTTTTTTGTCGTTCCGGGCGTCGCGCTCAGGGCAGCAGGATGATGGAGCCGGTGGTGCGTCGCGCCTCCAGGTCGGCGTGCGCCTGTGCCGCGTCGGCCAGCGCGTAGCGCGCCGACGGCTGCACCTTCACCGCGCCGGCGCCGATGCGCTCGAACAGCGCCGCGGCGCTGGCTTCCAGCTCGGCGCGGCTGGCCACGTAGTCGCCCAGCCGCGGGCGGGTGAAGAACAGCGAGCCCTTCTGCGACAGCAGCAGCGGCGCGAACGGCGGCACCGCGCCGGAGGCGTTGCCGAAGCTGACGAACATGCCGCGCGGCGCGAGGCAGTCCAGCGAGATGTCGAAGGTGTCCTTGCCCACCGAGTCGTACACCACCGGCACCCCCTTGCCGCCGGTCAGCTCGCGCACCCGCGCCACCACGTCTTCCGTGCCGTAGTTGATGACGTGCGCGCAGCCGAGCGCGCGCGCCAGCGCCGCCTTGGCGTCGGAGCCGGCGGTGCCGATCACGTTGACGCCCAGCGAGCTGAGCCACTGCACCGCGATCTGGCCGACGCCGCCGGCGGCGGCGTGCCACAGCACGGTCTGGCCGGGTTGCACCGGGTAGGTGCGGCGGATCAGGTACTCCACGGTCATGCCCTGCAGCATCGCGCAGGCGGCACTCTCGTCGCCGATGTCGTCCGGCAGCTTCACCAGCAGCGCCGCCGGCAGCGTGCGCCACTGGCTGTAGGCGCCCTGCGCGCCGCCGGCGTAGGCGACGCGGGCGCCGACCTGCAGGTGGTCGACGCCGTCGCCGAGCGCCTCCACCACACCGGCGGCCTCGGAGCCGAGTCCGGATGGCAGCGACAGCGGATACAGCCCGCTGCGGTAGTAGGTGTCGATGAAGTTGACGCCGATGGCGGTGTGGCGCAGCAGCACTTCACCGGCGGCCGGTACGGGGATGGCGGCGTCTTCGGCGCGCAGGACGTCGGGGCCGCCGCAGTGCGGCAGGCGGATGGTCAGGTTCATGGGGCCTCCGGAGCGTGGGGACGGTAACAGCGGCAGTGTGCCGCAAAGCGCGCGCCACGCGGGGGAACACAGTGTTCGCTAGCCGGCGGCCGGTGCCTGGCGGCGGTAGTAGTCGTCGACAAAGCGCGCGACGCCGGGCAGCAGCTGCGGCCACGCCTGCAGGCGGTGGTCGTCGCCGTTGCATACCAGCTGGCGCGCGCCGGCGTAGTGGCGCACCGCCTCGCGCCAGTCCAGCACCTCGTCGGCGGTGCCCAGCAGCAGCCAGTAGCGCGCCGGCGTCAGCCGCGCGGGCCGCATCGCCGCCAGCTCGGCCATGTGCTGCCGGGTCAGCCGGTAGTCCTCGCCGGTGTACGGGTTGTGCAGCGGGCCGAGGAAGTGCTGCAGCTCGCGTTCCGGCCAGATCGCCGGGTTGATCAGCACCGCCGGCAGCCGGTAGCGCTCGGCGAGCGCGGTGGCGTAAAAGCCGCCCAGCGAGCTGCCGATCAGCGCCGTCGGCGGCTGCTGCTCGATCAGCAGCTGCAGCTGCCGCATCGCCTCGGCCGGGTACGGCGACAGCTGCGGGCACAGCAGCTGGCCGGCGGCCGGGTGCTGCTGCAGCCAGGCGGCGGTCTCGCGCGCCTTCAGCGATTGCGGGCCGGACTGGAAACCGTGCAGGTAGAGGTAGCGCTGGCTCATGGCACCTGGTAAGGCTTGAGGCGGGCGGCCAGCACGCCCTGCTGCTGCAGGGTGCGGATCGCGTGGTTGAGGCTGGCCGGCGCCAGGCGCGAGCGGCGCGACAGCGCGCAGCTGAGCGGCATGCGCGACAGCACCAGCGGTTGCAGCCGCACCTGGCGCGCCTCGCGCAGATTGTTTTTCAGCCACCAGGCGTAGCTCAGCTCGTCGACCACCGCGACGTCGACCACGCCGCTGGCGGCGGCGCGCAGCTGCAGGTTGGCCTGCTGCTGGTCGATGCGCTGCGCGCCGTGGGCAAAGGCGTATTCCAGCGCCGGGTAGTGGTAGCCGACCACGGTGCCGATGCGGCGGCCGTTGAGCTGGGCGAGCGAGGTGATGCGCTCGCTCTGCGACAGCGGCGACACGAAGCGCTCCACCTGTTCGGACAGCGGCAGCGACCAGTGGAAACGTTCCGGCGCCTCCCACCACGCCGGGTTGGTGTTGCACACCATGTCGATCTGGCCGTTCTGCAGGTAGCTGTCCAGGCGCTTGCGCGCCAGTGGCAGGTACGCTACGCGCTGGCCGAGCTGCTGGCCGAGGCTGTCCAGCAGGTCCTTCCACACGCCGCCGTCCAGCTGCAGGCGCGGGCTGTAGGAGAAGATCATCGACGGCGCGGCGTCGTTTTCGGTGACGCCGACGGTGAGGGTGTCGGCGGAGGCGGGCAGGCCCAGCGCCAGCAGGCACAGCGTGCCGGCCAGCCGTTGCGGCCAACGTTTAGCGGTTTTTCCATTCATAGCGGTCTAGGATACGCCGGATGCTGCCGTTCTGTTCCATCTCGGCGATGGCCTGGTCCAGCCGGCTCTCGCTGTAGCGGCTGCCCGGCGACACCGCGCAGCGCGTCGGCATCACCGACACCACTAGCGGGTGCAGGCGCAGGTTGGCCGCCTGTGCCGGGTTGGCGCGCGCCCAGGCGCTCATCTCCAGCTCGGAATTGATCACCACGTCGACCATGCCGGTCTGCAGCGCGCGCATCAACAGCGGCAGCCGCGGCTGGTTGACGCGGGTGGCGCGCTGGCCCTGCCACAGCGGCTCCACCGCGGTGTAGTGGTAGCCGCCGATCACGCCGATGCGCTGGCCGGCCAGCTCGTCGATGCTGTCTATGGTACGCGGGTGCGGCTTCAGCGACATCACCCGCTCGATCTGCGGGTAGAACTCGCGCGTCCAGCCGACGCGCGAGGCGCCGACGTACCACGCCGGGTTGGTGTTGCACACGATGTCGATGCTGCCGTTGTCGATGGCCATCTCCACCCGCTTGCGCGACACCACGATGAACTCCACCGGTGCCTTCAGCGTGCGCCCCAGCTCCTCGCCCAGCTCCTTCGACAGCCCGCCGACCAGCTGGCTGCCGGCCAGCACCACGATGGGGGCGGAGTCGGAGTCGGCAACGCCGATGCGCAGCGCCGGCGCCGCCTGGGCACCACCGGCCAGCAGGGCGGCCGCGGCCATGGTTAGCACCGGAAGTGTGGTTTTCATATGAATCACCAGCCAGATGGTTATAAATGCTCGATCTAAGGATTCGATCTCGCAGCCGCGTGCGCAATGTTAAGATAACCGGCCCCGCATCTACATAGTTTTACTTAAAAAAGTCGCCTTTGCCATGTCAAAAATTGCCCAGCACGCCGTCTACGATTTGCTCGCCCGCCGCATCCTGATCCTGGACGGCGGCATGGGCACCATGATCCAGCGCCACAAGCTGGAAGAGGCGGACTACCGTGGCGAGCGTTTCCGCGACTGGCCGCGCGACGTGAAGGGCAACAACGACCTGCTGGTGCTGACCCAGCCGCAGATCATCGCCGGCATCCACCAGGCGTATCTCGACGCCGGCGCCGACATCATCGAGACCAACAGCTTCAACGCCACCGCCATCGCCATGGCCGACTACGGCATGGAATCGCTGGTGCGCGAGCTGAACTACGAAGCCGCCAGACTGGTGAAGGAGCTGTGCGTGGCGATGACGGCGGCCAACCCGGACAAGCCGCGCTTCTGTGCCGGCGTGCTGGGCCCCACCAGCCGCACCTGTTCCATCAGCCCGGACGTGAACGACCCCGGCTACCGCAACGTGAGCTTCGACGAGCTGGTGGCAACCTACACCGAGGCCATCGACGGTCTGGTAGACGGTGGCGCGGACTTCCTGCTGGTGGAAACCATTTTCGATACGCTGAACGCCAAGGCGGCGGTGTTCGCGATCCACCAGTACTTCGACGAGCGGCCGAGCCTGGCCCGCCTGCCGATCATGATTTCCGGCACCATCACCGACCAGTCCGGCCGCACGCTGACCGGCCAGACCACCGAGGCGTTCTACAACAGCCTGTCGCACGCCGACGCGATGAGCTTCGGCCTGAACTGCGCGCTGGGCCCGGACCTGCTGCGCCCCTACGTGGAAGAGATGTCTCGCATCTCGTCCACCTTTGTTTCGGTGCACGCCAACGCCGGCCTGCCCAACCCGCTGGCCCCCACCGGCTACGACCTGACGCCGGAAGACATGGCGCCGCAGGTGCGCGAGTGGGCCGAGGCCGGGCTGGTGAACATCATCGGCGGCTGCTGCGGCACCACGCCGGAGCACATCGCCGCCATCTACCAGGCGGTGAAGGACCTGCCGCCGCGCCCGCTGCCGCAGGTCGAGCCCAAGTGCCGGCTGTCCGGCCTGGAGCCGTTCAACATCGGCGACCACGACCTGTTCGTCAATGTGGGCGAGCGCACCAACGTCACCGGCTCCAAGGCATTCGCCAAGCTGATCCTCAACGGCGACTACGCCACCGCCTTGGACGTGGCGCGGCAGCAGGTGGAAAACGGCGCGCAGGTGATCGACATCAATATGGACGAGGGCATGCTGGACGCCCACGCCGCCATGGTGCGCTTCCTCAACCTGATCGCCGCCGAGCCGGACATCAGCCGCGTGCCCATCATGATCGACAGCTCGAAATGGGAGGTGATCGAGGCCGGCCTGAAGTGCATCCAGGGCAAGGGCATCGTCAACTCCATCTCGATGAAGGAGGGCGTCGACAAGTTCATCGAGCAGGCGCGGCTGGTGCGCCGCTACGGCGCGGCGGTGATCGTGATGGCCTTCGACGAGGTCGGCCAGGCCGACACCTTCGCCCGCAAGATCGAGATCTGCGAGAAGAGCTACCGCATCCTGGTGGACGAGGTGGGCTTCCCGCCGGAAGACATCATCTTCGACCCCAACATCTTCGCGGTGGCCACCGGTATCGAGGAACACGCCCGCTACGGCCTGGACTTCATCGAGGCCACCGGCTGGATCAAGGACAAGCTGCCGCACGCCAAGATTTCCGGCGGCGTGTCCAACGTGTCGTTCTCCTTCCGCGGCAACAACAAGGTGCGCGAGGCGATTCACGCCGTATTCCTGTACCACGCCATCAAGCGCGGCATGACCATGGGCATCGTCAACGCCGGCGCGCTGGAGGTGTACGACGAAGTCGACGCCGAGCTGCGCGAGCGCATCGAGGACGTGGTGCTGATGCGGCCAACCTTGGACGGCTCCGACGCCACCGAGAACCTGATCGCGCTGGCCGAGAAGTTCAAGGGCGACGCGGTGGCCGGCAAGCAGGGCGAGGACCTGGCCTGGCGCGAGCTGCCGGTGGAAAAAAGGCTGGAACACGCGCTGATCAAGGGCATCACCACCTACATCACCGAAGACACCGAAGAGGTGCGCCTGAAGTCCGAGCGCCCGATCCACGTGATCGAAGGCCCGCTGATGGACGGCATGAACGTGGTCGGCGACCTGTTCGGCGCCGGCAAGATGTTCCTGCCGCAGGTGGTGAAATCCGCCCGCGTGATGAAGGCCGCCGTCGCCCACCTGGAGCCGTTCATCGAGGAAGAGAAGATCCGCATGGGCCTGCAGGACGCGCCGGCCAAGGGCGTGATCATCATGGCCACGGTGAAGGGCGACGTGCACGACATCGGCAAGAACATCGTCGGCGTGGTGCTGCGCTGTAACAACTACAAGGTGATCGATCTGGGCGTGATGGTGCCGTGCCAGACCATCCTGGACGCCGCGCGCGAGCACAAGGCCGACATCATCGGCCTGTCCGGCCTGATCACCCCGTCGCTGGAAGAAATGGCGCACGTGGCCAAGGAGATGCAGCGCCAGGGCTTCGACATCCCGCTCCTGATCGGCGGCGCCACCACCAGCCGCGTGCACACCGCGGTGAAGATCGCGCCGCACTACAGCGGCCCGGTGATCTACGTGCCGGACGCCAGCCGCGCCGTCGGCGTGTGCTCCAACCTGCTGTCCGACACCCTGCGCGACGGTTTCGTGCAGGAGGTGGCCGACGACTACGCGCGCGCGCGCGCCATCTTCGAAGGCCGCGGCGATGCCAAGCTGCTGCCGCTGGCCGAGGCGCGCGAGCAGCGCCACCGTATCGACTGGCGCAGCTACACCCCACCGGCACCGAAATGGCTGGGTGTGCGCCGCTTCGAACAATACGATCTGGCCGAGATTGCGCGTTACATCGACTGGACGCCGTTCTTCCAGAGCTGGGAGCTGGCCGGCCGCTTTCCGGCGATTCTGGACGACGAGATCGTCGGCGAATCCGCCCGCGCGCTGTGGGCCGATGCGCAGGCCATGCTCAAGCAGATCATTGCCGAGAAGTGGCTGAGCGCCAACGCGGTAATCGGCCTGTTCCCGGCGCGCAGCGTGGACGTGGACGATATCGAGATTCTGGACCCGGACACCCGCGCGCCGCTGCTGACCTGGGTGGGCCTGCGCCAGCAGCTGGTGAAAACCGACAAGGACGGCAACAAAAACCCGGACTGGGCGCTGGCCGACTTCATCGCCCCGGCCGGCAGCGGCGTGGACGACTACATCGGCGCCTTCGCGGTGACCGGCGGCCTGGGCATCGATCCGCACGTGGCGCGCTTCGAGGCCGAGAACGACGACTACTCGGCGATTCTGCTGAAGGCGCTGGCCGATCGCTTTGCCGAAGCCTTCGCCGAGTTGATGCACCGCCGCGTGCGCACCGAGTTCTGGGGCTACGCGCCGGACGAGGCGCTGGACAACGAGGCGCTGATCGACGAGCAGTATCAGGGCATCCGCCCGGCGCCGGGCTACCCGGCCTGCCCGGACCACACGGTGAAGAAGGAGCTGTTCCAGCTGCTGGACGCGCCGGCCATCGGCATGACGCTGACCGAAGGCTACGCGATGCTGCCGACCGCGGCGGTGTCCGGCTTCTACTTCAGCCACCCGGACTCGCGCTACTTCGGCGTCGGCAAGATCAGCCGCGACCAGGTGGAAAGCTACGCCGAGCGCCGCGGCGTCAGCGTGGCGCAGGCCGAGCGCGACCTCGCACCCAACCTCGGCTACAACGCCTGATCATGGTCCGCCATGTCGTCCGCCCCCGCTTGCGCCGCCTGCTGACGGCGGCGCTGCTGTGGCTGGCGCTGCCGGCGCAGGCGGCGGAGTCGCCGCCGCTGCCCGTGCTGCAGGTGGCGCTGGGCGAAAACAAGCCGCCGTACATCATCGCCGACGAATCGCGCGGCATCGAGTACGAACTGGTCAGCAGCGTGCTGCGCGCCGCCGGCTACCAGCCCAGGGTCGTGCTGCTGCCCAACCAGCGCGCGCAGCAGGCGCTGGCCGACGGCCGCATCGACGCCGCCATCTCCAATAACGGCCCGTTCGTGTCCGAGCCCTACATCGCCTACCGCAACATGGCGATCACGCTGTGCCACCGCCACCTGCAGCCCAAGCACATCGCCGAGCTGGGGCAGTACCGGGTGGCGGCCTTCCACAACGCGCACCGTTTTCTCGGTGCCGAATTCGCGGCGATGGCCAGGGCCAATGCCGAGTACGTCGAGTCGTCGCCGCAGGTGATACTGAACAACCTGCTGTTCACCGGGCGCACCGATGTGGTGATCTCCGACCTGTTCATCTTCCTGCACTTCTCGACGCAGCCGGACGTGCCGCTGAACAACCGCCAGTCGCTGTGCACCCACGCGCTGTTCCCGCCGACGCAGTACGCGCTGTCCTTCCGCGATCCGCGCGCGCGCGACCGCTTCAACAAGGCGCTGCAGCAGCAGGCGCAGGCCGGGCTGTACCAGACGCTGGCGCAGCGCTACCGCCTGCCGGGGCAGAACCAGCCGCTGTTCCGCCCGCAGCCGCCGGGCAGCGGTGCCCTGCGGCCAACCCTGAACGCCGGCTGAGCACCGCCCGCGGCGACAAGTGCCTGTTTTTGTAGCATAATCGCTCCCTTTTTTCGCCCGCCTGGCCGTGCCGCGTGCCTGCCGTTCTGCCTTCCCCTTGCCGGTTATCGTTTACCGCGCGCCTGCCGGCGCGCCCCCTGTTGCGGAGTAGCGTGTTGACCAAAATGACCCCGTCGGCGATCAAGACCGACTTTTTCAGCGGCGTCACCGTGGCGCTGGCGCTGGTGCCGGAGGCGATCGCCTTCGCGCTGGTCGCCCACGTTAGCCCGCTGACCGGGCTGTATGCCGCCTTTTTCCTGTGCCTGATCAGCGCTAGCTTCGGCGGCCGTCCGGGCATGATCTCCGGCGCCACCGGCGCGTTGGCGGTGGTGATGGTGTCCATCGTCACCCGGCACGGCGTGGAGTATCTCTACGCCAGCGTGGTGCTGATGGGCGTGCTGCAGCTGCTGTTCGGCGTGTTCAAGCTCGGCAAGTTCATCCGCATGGTGCCGCACTCGGTGATGCTGGGCTTCGTCAACGGCCTGGCGCTGGTGATGACGGTGGCGCAGGCCGGCCACTTCAAGCACGACGGCCAGTGGCTGGCCGCACCGCAGCTGGCGGTGATGGCGGCGCTGACGGTGCTGACCATGGCCATCATCTACCTGCTGCCGCGCCTGAGCCGCGCCATCCCGGCGGCGCTGGCGGCGATCCTGATCGTGGCCGGCGTGGTGGCCGGCTTCGGTATCGACACCAAGACCGTCGGCGACATGGGCTCCATCGCCGGCGGCCTGCCGCGCTTCCACCTGCCGCAGGTGCCGCTGACGCTGGACACGCTGTACATCATCCTGCCGTACTCGCTGGTGCTGGCCGCCATCGGCCTGCTGGAGTCGCTGCTGACGCTGAACCTGATCGACGACATCACCGACAGCCGCGGCCAGCCCAACCGCGAGGCGCTGGCGCAGGGCGGCGGCAACGTGGTGGCCGGCCTGTTCGCCACCATGGGCGGCTGCGTGCTGATCGGGCAGAGCATGATCAACATCAACAACGGCGCCCGCCACCGCCTGTCCGGCATCGTCGCCGCGCTGTTCCTGCTCGGCTTCATCCTGTTCCTGGCGCCGTGGATCGAGCAGATCCCGCTGGCGGCGCTGGTCGGGCTGATGCTGGTGGTGTCGCAGAAGACCTTCGCCTGGGGCAGCCTGCAGGCGCTGCGCAGGATCCCGCGCCAGGACGCGATCATCGTCGTCGGCGTGACGCTGATCACCGTGCTCACCGATCTGGCGGTGGCGGTGCTGTGCGGCGTGGTGTTCGCCGCGCTGGTGTTCGCCTGGCAGCACGCCAAGACCATCCGCGTCACGACCCGCACCGACGCGCAGGGCTGGAAGGTGTACGAGCTGGAGGGCAGCCTGTTCTTCGCCTCCGCGGCCAACTTCAGCGAGCTGTTCGCGCCGAAGAGCGACCCCGAGCACGTGGTGATCGAGTTCCGCCGCGCGCGGGTGGTCGACCACTCCGCCGTCGAGGCCATCGACGCGCTGGCCGCGCGCTACCAGCAAGCCGGCAAGACGCTGCACCTGCGTCACCTGAGCCCGGACTGCCTGGAGCTGCTGGACAAGGCCAAGGGCATGGTGGAGGTCAACCAGTTCGAGGACCCGCACTACCACATCGCCGACAACCGGCTGGGCTGAGGCCCGTCGCCGCAAAAAACCGCCACGCCGCCCGTGGCGGTTTTTTCTTGCGGCCAACCTTGGCCGCGCCATGTTGCCGTCTTGTAACGGGACGGATGCAAAACCGCAGCATGGACACGTTGCGCTGACGCTAGGCTACAAATCGTCATGCCGCAGGGGCGGCGACAGCACAGCAAGGGACAGCAACATGAGTCTTTCCGGCATCGCGGCAGCGGGGTCCACCGTGGCCCAGGGTCTGGGCAGGGTGGGGAACGGGGTGGTGAAGATCGCCTCCGGCGTCGGCGACATCGGCAGCGGCACGCTGCAGGTGGCCACCGGCGTGGTCAGCGGCATCGAGGAGGGCAGCGACGCGCTGTATGGCGGTTTCTCCGCCACCGGCGCGGCGCTGGCCGGCGGCCTGCAGGTGGTGGGCGGCCTCATCGACGCGGTGGCCTGAGGCCGCGTTGACGCGTCTCGCCCCGTTAGAGATCTGCCACCGGGCGTGCAACGCCGCTCAGCGGTACAGCGCCGCCAGCGTGCGCGCCGCGGCGCCGGGGTCGGCCTCTTCGAACAGGCCGCCGATCACCGCGATGGCGTCGGCGCCGGCGGCGACCACCGCGCCGGCGTTGGCGGCGGTGATACCGCCGATGGCGACGCGCGGCACGCCCAGATCGGCGCTGTCGGCGAACAGCGACAGCGGCGCCGCTACCGCGCCGGGCTTGGTGGCGGACGGGTACACCGCGCCGAAGGCGACGTAGCTGGCGCCGGCGGCCACCGCCGCGCGCGCCAGCGCCAGGCTGTCGTAGCAGCTGGCGCCGACGATGGCGTCGGGGCCGAGCGCGGCGCGGGCGGCGGCGATGCCGGCGTCGTCGCGGCCAACGTGCACGCCGTCGGCGCCGACCGCGCACGCCAGCTCGACATCGTCGTTGACGATGAACAGCGCGTTGCGGCTGCGCGCCAGGCTGGCCAGGATATTGGCCTGCCACAGCCGGCGCACGGTGTCGCTGCCCTTGTTGCGGTACTGCAGGATGCGGGCGCCGCCGTCGAGCACGGCGCCGACCTGCTCGATCAGGCGCTCGCTGTCGTCGGTGTCCGGGGTGATCGCGTACAGGCCGTTAAACGTTTGCATCTTGCTCCTTGTCGGCGTCGTCGCCGGCGTCGTCGTTGGCCCAGAACAGGCGGTCGGGGATGAACTGGCCCATGCCGGGGCGGAAGCCGTAGCGCAACGCCTGCCAGGTGTAGTCCTGCGCCTCTTTCACCGCCTCCGGCACCGCCAGGCCGCGCGCCACCAGCCCGGCGATGGCGGCGGCGAGGGTGCAGCCGGAACCATGGAAGCTGCCGTTGAGTCTAGGCCAGGTGTCGACGCGGATTTCGCCGCCCAGGTCGTAGAGCCGGTTTTCCACGTCGCGCGACGGCTCGTGGGTGCCGGTGATGAACACGTAGTCGCAGCCCAGCCGCGTCAGGCGTTTGGCGCAGTCGGCCACGGTCAGCTCTTCCTCGTCGTCGGCGTCGTTGGCGGCCAGCCGCCGCGCCTCGATGCTGTTGGGGGTCAGCACCGTCACCTGCGGCAGCAGCATGTCGCGCAGCACGTGGATCATGTCCTCGCGCGCGAGCTCGTCGCCGGCGCCGCTGGCCAGCACCGGGTCGTAGATCAGCGGGATGTCCGGGTAGTCGGCGACCAGTTCGGCGATGGCGACCACGTTGTCGATGCTGCCGATCATGCCGACCTTGAACGCGGCCACCGGCATGTCTTCCAGCACCGCGCGCGCCTGGTCGAGCACCCACTCGTCGTCGATGACCATGAAGTCCTGCACGCCGCGGGTGTCCTGCACCGTGATGGCGGTGATCACCGACAGCGGATGGCAGCCCATGCTGGCCAGGGTCAGGATGTCGGCCTGGATGCCGGCGCCGCTGGTGGGATCGGCTCCCGCCAGCGTCAGCACGATGGGCGGGAGAATGATGTCTTGGCTCAAGGCTTAACCTCTCTGGTCTCACAGGATTTACAATACGGATTTTAACCGAGCGAAGGCTTTACCATTATGCAAACCTGGATGTGTCTGATCTGTGGCTTTATCTACGACGAAGCGGCGGGTCGCCCGGAAGACGGCATCCCGCCCGGCACCAAGTGGGAAGACGTGCCGATGAACTGGACCTGCCCGGATTGCGACGCGCGTAAAGACGATTTCGAGATGATGGCGTTCTGAGCGACGCCACGGCAAGAGGAACATGAAAATGACTAACTGGCTGACCCGTACCGGCTGTGTCCTGATGCTTAGCGCGGCGGTGGCCGGCTGTGTCAACACCACCGCCACCGGCGCCGTGGGCGCCAACCGCAAGCAGCTGATGCTGCTGTCGCCGCAGGAAGTGGAGCAGGCCTCCGCGCAGTCCTATGTGCAGGAAGTGGGCAAGGCGCGCAGCGCCGGCAAGCTCAATACCGACGCCGCGCTGACCGCCCGCGTGCGCACCGTGTCCCAACGCCTGATCGCGCAGGTGCCGGTGTTCCGCGCCGACGCGCGCAACTGGAAGTGGGAAGTGAACGTCACCCAGTCCGACGAGCTGAACGCCTACGCGATGGCCGGCGGCAAGATCATGGTCTACAGCGGCATCGTCAACCGCCTGCGCCTGAGCGACGACGAGATGGCGGCCATCATCGGCCACGAGATCTCGCACGCGCTGCGCGAACACTCGCGCGAAACCATGAGCCAGGCCTACGCGCAGCAGATGGGCCTCGGCATCGTCGGCCAGCTGGCCGGCCTGTCGCAAGGCTCGATGGAACTGGCCGCGATCGCCACCGACGTGGCGCTGACCAAGCCCAACAGCCGCACCATGGAATCCGAAGCCGACGTCATCGGCCTGGAACTGATGGCGCGCGCCGGCTACAACCCGAACGCGGCGGTGACGCTGTGGCAGAAGATGATGCAGAACGGTGCCGGCACCGGCCCGAGCTTCCTGTCCACCCACCCGTCCGGCCCGGCGCGCATCGACGAGCTGCAACGCCTGATCCCGCGCGTGATGCCGCTATACAACGCCGCCCGCAAGGCACGCTGAGCGATGCCGCCCTCGCTTGACGCCGCGCTGCTGCAACAGCTGGAGCGGCACGCGCTGGCGCTGCCCGGCGTGGTGCTCGACATCAAGTGGGGCGGCGTGCGCGTGCTGCAGATCGAGGGCAAGATGTTCGCCACCTTCCACGATGGCGGCGTCGCGTTCAAGGTCGACGCCGACGACTTCCTCGCGCTGTGCGACCTGCCCGGCGTCACCCCGGCGCCCTACCTCGCCCGCGCCCGCTGGATCAGGCTGCACACGCTGCAGAGCTTCAGCGTGGCGCAGGTCGAGGCCAGGTTGGCCGCGGCGCGTCTCCTCGTGCTTTCCCGGCTGTCAAAAGCCACCCGCGCGCAATACGGACTCTGAATGACCTACCTCTACATCAAGGCCTTCCACCTGTTCTTCGTGGTGTCCTGGTTCGCCGGCCTGTTCTACCTGCCGCGGCTGTACGTCAATCTGGCGCTGGCCGAGCCGGGCAAGGAATACGACCGCCTGCTGCTGATGGCGTACAAGCTGTTCCGCTTCATGACGCCGCTGGCGGTGCTGGCGCTGGCGCTCGGCCTGCTGCTGTGGCTGGGCTACGGCGTTGGCGGCGGCTGGCTGCACGCCAAGCTCGCGCTGGTCGCGGTGCTGGTCGGCTACCACGGCTACTGCTACCGGCTGCTGCAGGACTTCGTGCGGCAGCGCAATCGCCGGAGCCACGTCTGGTTCCGATTCTTCAACGAATTACCGGTGCTGCTGCTGCTGGCAGTGCTGATCCTGGTGGTGGTGAAACCGTTTTGATCAAGCTCCTGCTCCCCCTCGCGCTGGCCGCGCTGCTCACCGGCTGCCAGCAAGACTGCGACGGCCACGTCTACGTGCTGGCCCAGGACCTGGCCGCCGGCGCCAGCGTGCCCGGCAAGATGGCACCGTCCGCCCTGCCCGCCGGCTTCCCGCGCGGCCAGCTGTCGTCCGACGGCTCCTACGCCGGCCGCAAGGCCTACTGCAACGTCAACGCCGCGCGCAGCGACTACGTCGACAGCGCCCGCGCCGGCCGCATCGCCGTGCCCGGCGCCTGGTCGGTGTGGCAGACCGACGCGCGCTGGCCGGACGACGTGCACCCCTATCGCCCCGCGGACTGGCGCCTGAAAGCGCCGGCCCGCCTCGTCAAGGAAATGGAAAAACACAATGGCAGTGGAAATTGAACGCCGCTTCAGGGTAAACGGTGACGCCTGGCGCGGTCTGGCCGAAGGCGTGCGCTACCGGCAGGGCTACCTGTCAGTGGAAAAGGAACGCACCGTGCGCGTGCGCGTGGTCGGCGACCGGGCGTGGCTGACGCTCAAGGGCCAGATCAGCGACATCAGCCGCCACGAGTTCGAATACGCGATCCCGGTGGCGGAGGCGCAGACCATCATGGACGCGATGTGCCCGATGGTGGTCGACAAGCTGCGCTACCGCATCGACTTCGGCGGCTTCGTGTGGGAGGTGGACGAGTTCTTCGGCGCCAACACCGGGCTGGTGCTGGCCGAGATCGAGCTGCCGTCGGAAGACACCGCCTTCGACAAGCCGGCATGGCTGGGCGAGGAGGTGACCTTCGACGGCCGCTTTACCAACGCCTATCTGTCGAAGCATCCGTTCGGGTCGTGGTGAGCGGCTGAGGCGGCGGCAAGGGTTGGCCGCAAGGCGAGGTGAACAAGGGCAGGCCGGCTGGCTTGCCCTTTTTTATGCGATATTGATAATGTATCCAAGGGGCTATCGAGCACTCGACGCAGTTCAGTCTGCGGTAATTGAAATGCGAGGTAAAACGGATGGGGGATTTCGCGGTGCGTCCAGCCCGGCCGGAAGATGCGGTTGCCATTTCCGGGCTGATTTATTCAACATCAATCGCTTGCTGTTTTTCCGGAGCGCAGCCTTGTCCGGAATGGTACAGGGACAGCGTGCAGCCCGACCAGATAGCAACGCTACTGGAATCGGCAGTGATGGACTGGCTGGTGGCCGTCAATGGCCAGAATATCGTTGCCGTACTCGCCATCAGCGAAAAAACCCAAGTGAAATATTTTTTCGTGAATCCGGCCTGGCAGCATCAGGGGATTGGTAAAGCCTTGTGGCATTGCGCCCTGAATACAGGGATGTTTGGATCAACCGTTATGGTGCGCTCGTCTCTGGTTGCGGTGGCGGTTTATGAGTGTTTGGGGTTTCGTCCGGTTGAGTCCCCGCAATGCTTTCAGGGCCTGCCATACCAGACCATGGTGGCAGCGTTGTAGCCTGGGTTGCGCCGGCGTAGCCCAGCGTTTACCGCGTATGAATGACCAAGGTTGGCCGCAAGCCGTTTCGGGTGTGCGGCCAACCTTGTTTTGTCTGGTGACTCCGCTGCGCGGATGTTTTTTATCTGCCGCCTTCCGCGCGGCGCGCGGGGTACTTTCTTTTGCTTCGCCAAAAGAAAGTACCCAAAGAAAAGGCGACCCGACGGCGCAGGCATTCCCGTAAAAACGACCGCCAGCCCGGCGCCGCCCATACGCGGCGCTCAAAAGAGGGCGGCTTGTTTCCGGGCTGGCGGCCGTTTTTACGGCCTGCGCCAACGGGACGGGGGGCGTCGGCCACTCGTAGCCTGGATAAGCCGCAGGCGCATCCGGGAGGCGCGGCAAGTCGGGCATGTTGGCTGGTGCTGAGCTGGCGAAGCCCAGCATTTACCGCGTATGAACGGCCAAGGTTGGCCGCAAGGTGAGGTGAACAAGGGCAAGCCGGCTGGCTTGCCTTTTTTATGCATTGTTGATAATTTGTCCCGGATTTGTTGACTGGGCAGTGCGTGGCGAAGCTTGACGTTTATCGGGTGACAATACGGTATGGGGAGTATTGGGCTGTAACTTTAGTAACAAATTGAATAAGTTATGCTGATTAGTCGCTTGGCATTTGAGAGACAAGCTTGGGCGGCTCCTGCGCACAATAAAGGGGCTGTTCAGGAAACGGAAAAAAATAACACGCTAGGCTTTTGTCATGATGCTGGAAGCAATGGGCTTCCGGCTTACAACCCCAGGCTAGGGCTGAAGTCACAACAAACTCAGCAGTGTGTGGTAGGGGGCGTGGCTAGATGATGACATCGAGCTAATGCATTATGTTCAGTGTTTTAAGTCCGATAAATGTGCCATTTTGCATAAAAATGGTTTCAGAAAAATCCTTAGCCTGAAAGCTGGCATGGTAGCTTTTGCTGATCTGTGGGTTGTACTGATGCTGGAGAGCATAAATTTCTGAGAATTTACTGGTGTAAAAATCAAACCACTCCTGATGATTAGGGAAACTGTATCGGCTTCTTAATGAAGCATTCAAATTGCGGACAGCTTTCGACGATACAGAAAAAAAATCATAGCCAAAAGGGAAGAACATTAGCAGCTCATTGGGAGAGACCTGATCGACGGATACACTGTTGACGATGTGAAGCCTAGGGCCATGCATGGTTTGGGCTGACAAAATCAGGGTTGTAACATCGATTTGTTCATGTTGCCCAACTTGTTGTCTCCTGCGCTGTTTCTCTTTTTCCAGCAGGGACGGCAAAGAAGATAATTCGTTACCATTGAGAAGATGGTTCAGCATTCTGTCGGTGATGAAATAGTCGCCAGTGCCGGTGAAAATACCATTATCCCAGTGGTGAATCTTGCTTGCCATGATTTCTTCATGGCAAATATTTTTCTTATTTTTAAGAACAAAGATATTGTCTGCGGCCAGGATGACACTATCTTCGGTCTGTATCGCAATAATGAAAGTCATATTGGTTTCACTGTAATTTTTATTTGTAAAATAAACAGCCTTGGAGAGCGAAATGTCTGGCGGCGCGTACATTAGAATGTCTGGTGGCAATATAGAGATTGCCGGTCCTGGTACGATTAGCATAAAAGGTGCGGAGCATGTTCTCTCCGGCCCGGCAAGCATCGGCATGGATATGAAGGGCATGCCATCGGCAGATTATAACAGCCTGTCATTCACCTTGCAGGATGCGCAGGGTAATATCCAGAGAAACATGCCTTATATTATAAAGGATGGTAAAGGGAGCGTGTTCAAGGGTATTTCCGATAACAAAGGCAGGACACAGCGGATACACACTAGCGACTCCAATGATTTATCGGTACATCTCGATCATGATGCGATGGGAAATCATCTGGAAGATTAGTCGCCATGGCCGAACTGAAGAAAACGACAGCAAAGACACAGTCCAAAGATAAGAAAGCTGTTGCGGTACATCAGGAGGATATCTTCAATCTCATTATCGGGTTTGAGGTCAATAATCCCCACGTGTACCGCGAAGCGTTTGTGGTGCCGAATGGCAGGCGGAAGGTGCACTACGTGCTGGAAGACCCCGGCCATACCTTCATGTACCTGACCAAGAACGGGAAGATCTCCTTCTTCTACAGCCTGGGACCGCATGTAGGGGCCTCGACGGTTGAGCGGGCCTACGGCTATGGCACACCAGAGTACAAGATACCGGGAGAGACCCGCCTGTTCCGGTTCAATATCAGCGAGGTGCAGCATGAGCAGATGCGAGCCAAGGGGAAAGAATACCGGAACGACGTGCTGGCACAACGTCGTTACTACAACATCTTCCAGAACTTCACGTGTGCGAGGAGCGCACGGGACATCATTGCGGTGGGCTGGCCTGGCGTGCCGAAAGGTTCCAGTTTCATTGGTGGCAAGGGTATTGTGATGGAGGAAGTGGTGAACCCGTATGCCTTCTACGAGGATATCCATACCAAGTACCCGAAAGGGGAGGTCGTGTTAAGTCACAGCGAAGATAAATGGAAGGGAATCATGGCGAACAGCAATAAAAGTCCGGGAACAATTCCCGATCCAACTCTTATACCTGGTTCTTGGTAATAAAGGAATGATTTTTGCAGTGAGAAAATATAAAATTGGCATTTTGCTAATGATTTTTATGTCAATTGCTTTGTTAATTGTTAATCTAGGCGGCGAACGAAAAAATATGAAAATAATTGATGGCATAGTTGACCAGTCTGGAGCCCTTGTAAATTATAGGAGCTTCATCGACTGCGATGCAAAGGTAAAGATGTTTACTGTGAATGAAAAGGATAATTTGATCAATTTTATCCTTGTGAATCTAGATGTTCTGAGTGGTTCCGCTTCGGTGGAAGATATTGACAGGAATAATCTTAATATAAAGGTAGACTTATTTGTTCCAAAATTGCCAACTGTACCAATTACTGAGGCTGATATGAGTTATACATTCATAGAGAGCAGGCCAACGACAACAGCAAAGGGGATTGTAGGCGATTTCTTTAGCACAATAAACCGCAGAGATGAAGAATCTTTGTGGGAGTATAGTCGTATTCCTTTTATAGGGTCTTGCAATAACAAAATACTAACAAATTTCTCCGAAATTGATTTCAATAAATTAGAGTTAAAATTTTTAGAAAAATTCTTCCTGTCGGACTTGGATATGGATGATAGTAAGCTAAACTTCTCTCCGATTAAAAGTTATAAAGAATTTATTGATAATGGTAGCTATAGAAGGAACTATGCATTCTATAAATTTTCCACCATCAGAAACTCAGTGCCATTAACAGTAGTGTTTGGTGTTGAGAAGGTGCAATACAACGAAAAAGAAAAATATCCTAAAAACTGGCTCTATGTCTATATGAAACGCGACCGGTAGTATGCCAATATAGGTAGAAACTTATTCCGATTCAATATCATGGCGTAGGGTGCGTCACCCCGAAGGGGCGGCGCACCATGACGCGCTGCTTACGCTCAAGGTTGGCCGCAAGCCGTTTCGGGTTTGCGGCCAACCTTGTTTTGTCTGGTGACTCCGCTGCGCGGATGTTTTTTATCTGCCGCTTTCCGCTTGGCACTACCAGCCAACGCTGCATCGTGCCGCTCTACTTTCATTGCATGATGAAAGGCAGATTTTTGCCTGCATGGCATTTGTATTTGTGCTGCTGCTGGTCATTACTGTGAAGGGGACACTTCACGGGGGCTTGCATCATGTCACGTACCACGCTTCTGGCCGGCACGCTGCTGGCCTCCTTGCTGGCGGCGCCGCTGGCGCAGGCCAGTCATGCCTGGGGCAATTACCACTGGGCCCGCACCGGCAACCCGTTTACCGTGCCGCTGGGCAATAACGTCGATGCCGGCTGGCAGCCATACCTTGAGACGGCGCAGGCAGACTGGACCAGTTCCTCGGTGCTGGACACGCGGATCGTGGCCGGTGGCACCACCGCCAAGCGTTGCCGGCCGACGAGCGGCCGGGTCGAGGTCTGCAATTCGGCGTACGGCAATAACGGCTGGTTGGGGCTGGCGCAGATCTGGGCCAGCGGCAGCCATATCGTGCAGGGCACCACCAAGCTCAACGACAGCTACTTCAAGACTGCCAGCTACAACACGCCGGCCTGGCGCTTGCTGGTGATGTGCCAGGAGGTGGGCCACAACTTCGGGCTGGGACATCAGGACGAGAACTTCACCAATGAAAACCTCGGCTCCTGCATGGACTACACCCGCAGTCCGGACAGCAACCAGCACCCCAATCTCCACGACTACGAGCAGCTGGAGACCATTTACAGCCACGATGACGACAGCACCACGCTGGCGGCGATGCCGGCGGCGATGGCCAATCTGGAGCTGGCGACCCGCGGCCAGTGGGGCCGGCTGTTGCGCAGCCAGCGGGGCGGCATGGTGGAAACCTATGTGCAGGACTTCGGCCACGGCTGGCGTGTGTATACGCACGTGTTCTGGGCGGTGGCGCGCGGCCAGCGGCCGCATGACTGAGCCGCTTCGCCACGCGGGCTGAAGCGCTCCGCATCTGGCAGGCAAGCTTGGCCGCAAGCCGTGCCGGGTTTGCGGCCAACGTGCGTTCAGGTCGCCGCGCGTTTCCCGCTATCATGGCCGCATACCCGATAGCAGAAGGAAGTCCGCGATGTCCTACGTTGCCACCTATTCCGCCGCCGCGCCGGAGCGCGCCAGCCTCGACGCCAGCACCGGCGCGCTGCTGCTGGAGTTCGGCGTCGACTGGTGCCCGCACTGCCAGGCGGCGCAGCCGGCGATCGCGCAGGCGCTGGCGGCGCAGCCGGCGCTGAGCCACGTCAAGGTGGAGGACGGCGCCGGGCGGCGGCTGGGGCGCAGTTTCCGCGTCAAGCTGTGGCCGACGCTGATCCTGCTGCGCGACGGGGTGGAGGTCGGCCGCGTGGTGCGGCCAACGTCGCTGGACGAGGTGGCGCCGCTGCTGGCGCTGTGACCTTGTCGCTTCCCACGGTTGACGGTGCGTCGCCCTGCGGGTGACGCACCCTGCCGTGACTGCCTTGCGGCCAACCTCTCCGTTTTCATTTCCGTGTTCTTTCGCGGCCAAAGAAGCCTTTGCCCTTGTCCGTGTCTTTCCGTGTGCTGCCGTGGCAAAACCCCGGAACCGCTTGCCGCGACAAGGTTGGCCGCAAGCCGCCATCGCGCAGCCGAACGCTGCGTTTCTGCCCGGTGGTGGCCTTGCGCGGCGATTTGCCGGACAATCCTGCGTCGATAACAGACGCCTGCACAGGGCGCACGCTTCTGGATACAGGTCAACGCCGCGAGTCGCGCGCTGCCGTATCGTGACCGACAGGATTTTGCCGGGCTGCCACGGGCGGCCCGTTGCCCATTAGCCAGCGCGGCGTGCGACGCCGCCAGAAAGGAAAACGATGTCCCGCAATCTCGAACTGTTTGAACGTGGCAAGCAAGTGATCCCCGGCGGCGTCAATTCGCCGGTGCGTGCCTTTGGCCAGGTCGGCGGTACGCCGCGCTTCGTCAAGCGCGCCGAAGGTGCGTATTTCTGGGATGCCGACGACAAGCAGTACCTGGACTACGTCGGCAGCTGGGGCCCGGCCATCCTCGGCCACGCCCACCCCGAGGTGGTGAAGGCGGTGCAGGACGCGGCCGTCGGCGGCCTGTCCTTCGGCGCACCGACCGAGGGCGAGGTCGAGATCGCCGAGGAAATCTGCAAGCTGTTGCCGTCGGTGGAGCAGGTGCGGCTGGTGTCCTCCGGCACCGAGGCGACGATGACGGCGATTCGCCTCGCGCGCGGCTTTACCGGCCGCGACCTGATCGTGAAGTTCGAGGGCTGCTACCACGGCCACTCCGACAGCCTGCTGGTCAAGGCCGGTTCCGGCCTGTTGACCTTCGGCAACCCGTCCTCCGGCGGCGTGCCGGCCGACTGCACCAAGCACACGCTGGTGCTGCAGTACAACGACGTGCAGCAGCTGGCCGACACCTTCAAGGAGCTGGGCGACCAGATCGCCGGCGTGATCCTGGAGCCGATCGCCGGCAACATGAACCTGATCAAGCCGTCGGCCGAGTTCGTGCAGGCGCTGCGTGCGCTGACCGAGCAGTACGGCGCGGTGCTGATCTACGACGAGGTGATGACCGGCTTCCGCGTGGCGCTGGGTTGCGCGCAGGGCCTGCACGGCATCACGCCGGACCTGACCACGCTGGGCAAGGTGGTCGGTGGCGGCATGCCGCTGGCGGCCTTCGGCGGCCGCGCCGACATCATGGGCAGGATCGCGCCGCTGGGTAACGTGTACCAGGCCGGCACGCTGTCGGGTAATCCGCTGTCGGTGGCCGCCGGCCTCGCGACGCTGCGCCTGATCCAGCAGCCGGGCTTCCACGACACCCTCGGCCGCCGCAGCGCGCGCCTGGCCGCCGGCCTCGCCGACGCCGCGCGCGACGCCGGTATCGCCATGACCACCGACAGCGTCGGCGGCATGTTCGGCTTCTACTTCAGCGACACGGTGCCGGCCAGCTACGCCGAGGCGACGCGCTGCGACATCACCCGCTTCAAGGCCTTCTTCCACGCGATGCTGGACGAGGGTGTGTACCTGGCGCCGTCGGCCTACGAGGCCGGTTTCATCTCCATCGCCCACACCGACGAGCTGGTCGAGCAGACCATCTCCGCCGCACGCCGTGCGCTGAGCCGCGTATAATCTTGCCCTGCCCAAGGTTGGCCGCATGCCCTTGACCGGGTGTGCGGCTTTTTTGTTTTTGTATTTCCCGATCGCCGCCAATGACCGATTTGTTTGCCGCCCACACCATTGATCAACTCGCACCGGCGCATCTGGCCGTGCTGCAGGCGCTGGCCTTGCTGCCGGCCGGCGAATCCAGGCCCAACCTGCTGACGCTGCTGCAGCTGAACCTGATCCGCGACGAGCAGGGCAAGGCGGTGAACAATGACAAGCTCGGCGAGATCCTCGGCGATCTGGAGCACCAGGGCTGGATCGTGCGCACCGCCGGCCTGCCCTACCGCATCGCGGCGGGCGCGCGCAATACCGTGCTGCTGCAGCTGCTGCACGACCGCCAGGAGCGCACCGCGTGGGACGAGCTGCTCACCGAGCACCTGTCGATGTCGCCGGCGGCGCGCGGCAAGCCGGACCTCGCGCTGATCCAGCTGCGGCTGTGGCTGGCGATCCTGCACGGCCAGGTCGGCGCGGCGCAGGACTGGCTGCAGCGCTACCAGCAGGCGGCGGCGCTGCACAGCGGCAGCCTGCCGCAGGCGCCGTTCAAGCGCCTGTTCGCCAACGCCGCCGGGCGCCAGCTGTTCGACCAGCTGGTCGACGACATCCAGGTGCTGCTGCTGCTGGACTACCTGCCGGAGGCCAACTACCGCTTCGACACCTTCCGCGAGGGCTACCGCTACGCGCTGTCGCGGCTGGACGACGGCTACCGCGACTGGGACCAGCTCACCAGCCTGTTGATGCTGCAGTTCCTGTGGCGCGGCGACATCCAGCGCCTGCTGCAGGAGGCCGCCGCCGGCGAGGGCTTCGCCATCAGCAGCCTGTTCTTCCTGCACACCGTGTCCGGCCGCTACGGCGAGGCCCTGGCCACGCTGCAGCAGTGGCTGGATGAGCTGAAGGAGCAGACGCAGAAGCGCAAGATCGAGCTGCCGGCCGACCTCAACGCCTTCCACTGCATCGCGCTCCTGGGCAGCCCGGACAGCCCGCAGCGCAGCAGCGCGCTGAAGCAGGCGATCAGCAGCGGCATCCGCCAGCACTTCGGCCACAGCTACTACGTGCTGCAGCATCTGGTGCTGCAGCACGAGGGCGGCGCCATCAGCAACAACCTGACCCTGCCGGACGCCTCGACGCTGGCCGGCCTCGACGGCCTGCTGCTGGCGCTGGCGATGTACTGGCTGGACGTGAAGCAGGCGCGCACGCCGCAGTGGCAGGCGGCGCTGCAGAATTTCCGCGAGCAGATGCAGGACGAGGGCTACCTGTGGGTGGCCGCCGAGCTGGACGCGCTGCTGGCGGCGCAGTTCGGCCTGCCGCGGCAGCAAGCAGACTGGCACAAGCAGTACCGGCTGAAGCCGCTGCTGGAGGCGTTCCAGCGCCAGGAGGCGTGGCAGCAGGCGCTGCACGCGCTGCGCCAGCTCGGCCCCAACAAGAGCGAGAGCCGCAGCGCGGCGGCGCAGGGCCAGACGCGGCTGGCGTGGCTGCTCAGCGCCGGCGCCCACGGCGTGATGCTGGAAGCGCGCGAGCAGAAGCGCTCGGCCAAGAACCAGTGGAGCCGCGGCCGCACCGTGTCGTGGCGCCGCCTGTTCGACGGCGGCGACGACCTCGACTACCTGCTGCCGCAGGACCAGCAGATCATCAAGGTGCTGCGCGCGCAGCACGAGCACCACTACCACGCCAGCAGCATCTACGAGATCGACGCCGAGAAGGCGCTGCCGCAGCTGATCGGCCATCCGGCGGTGTACTGGAGCGACGCGCCGGATGTCGGCATCGACATCGTTGCCGGCAGCGTGGCGCTGCAGCTGCAGGAGAGCGGCGAGCAGATCCGCATCAAGCTGGTGCCGGGCAAGATCGCGCCGGACAGCGAGATCGTGTGGGACAAGGCGACGCCGACGCGGCTGGCGGTGTACAGCATCAGCAAGGAGGTGCGCCAGATCGCCACCATCCTCGGCAAGGAGCTGACCGTGCCGCGCGCGGCCAAGGCGCAACTGCTGGAGGCGGTGCGCGACATCGCACCGCTGGTGCCGGTGCACACCGACATGCCGGAGCTGGCGGCGCACATCGACAGCGTGCCGGCCGACGGCCGCATCTACGCCCACCTGCTGCCGCTGAGCGAGGGGCTGCGCCTGCAGCTCTTGGTGCGGCCGCTGCCGGGCGGCAACTGGTGCAAGCCCGGCGCCGGGCTGGAGAACATCGTCGGCGACATCGACGGCAAGGCGATCCAGACCCGCCGCAACCTGAAGAAGGAACAGAAGGCGCTCAAGAGCGTGCTGGCCGCCTGTCCGCTGCTGGCCGCCAGCGACAATGACGGCCAGGAGTGGCTGCTGGCCGAGCCGCAGGCGGCGCTGGAAGTGCTGTCCGAGCTGCAGGCGCTGGACAGCGCGCTGCTGGAGTGCGTGTGGCCGGAGGGCGAGCGCCTGCGCATCAAGTCGCGCCGCGGCCTGACGCAGCTGAGCCTGGGCATCCGGCAGCAGGGCGACTGGTTCGTGCTCAACGGCGCGCTGAAGCTGGACGACGGCCGCGTGCTGCAGCTGCGCGAGCTGCTGGAGCTGATGCGCGAGGCGCCGGGGCGCTTCCTCAAGCTCGGCGACGACGACTGGCTGGCGCTGACCGAGGCGATGAAGAAGCGGCTGGAAGAGCTGGCGCTGCTGGCCGACCACGTTGGCCGCGACGGCCTGCACGTGTCGGCGCTGGCCGCCGCGCAGCTGGGCGAGCTGGCCGGCGAGGTCGGCGACTTCGACGCCGACGACGCGTGGCTGGCGCAGGCCGAGCGCCTGCAGTCGCTGCAGGCGTTCCAGCCGCAGCTGCCGTCCACGCTGCAGGCCGAGCTGCGCGACTACCAGCGCGAGGGCTACGACTGGATGGCGCGGCTGGCGCACTGGGGCGTCGGCGCCTGTCTCGCCGACGACATGGGCCTGGGCAAGACGGTGCAGACGCTGGCGCTGCTGCTGGCGCGCGCGCCGGGCGGGCCGCAGCTGGTGGTGGCACCGACCTCGGTGGCGCTGAACTGGCTGTCGGAGGCGGCGCGCTTCGCGCCGACGCTGAAGGTGCGCCCCTACCACCAGTTCCGCTCGCTGGTCGACCTGGGGCCGCTGGATCTGGTGGTGGTCAGCTACGGCCTGCTGCAGCAGGACGCCGCCGCCTTTGCCGCCATCGAGTGGCAAAGCGTGGTGCTGGACGAGGCGCAGGCGATCAAGAACGCCGGCACCAAGCGCGCGCAGGCGGTGATGGACCTGCAGGCTGGCTTCCGCCTCGCCGCCAGCGGCACGCCGGTGGAAAACCACCTTGGCGAGCTGTGGAGCCTGTTCCGCTTCCTCAACCCCGGCCTGCTCGGCAGCCAGGAACGCTTCGCGCAGCGCTTCGGCAACCCGATCGAGCGCGGCGACAAGGGCGCGAAGAAGGCGCTCAAGGCGCTGATCCAGCCCTTCATCCTGCGCCGCACCAAGACCCAGGTGCTGGACGAGCTGCCGCCGCGCACCGAGATCACGCGCAAGGTGCCGCTGTCGGCCGACGAGCTGCACCTGTACGAGGCGATGCGGCAGCAGGCGGTGGCCAAGCTGGACGAGCTGCAGGGCGCCGACGGCAAGCAGATGCAGGTGCTGGCCGAGATCACCAAGCTGCGCCGTTTCTGCTGCCATCCGCAGCTGGTGCTCAAGGACAGCACCATCGCCGGCAGCAAGCTGGCGGCGTTTGCCGACATCGCCGACGAACTGCTGGAAAACGGCCACAAGGCGCTGGTGTTCAGCCAGTTCGTCGACCACCTGTCGCTGGTGCGCCAGCATCTGGACGCGCGCGGCGTCGCCTACCAGTATCTGGACGGCACCACCCCGGCCAAGGCGCGCAAGGAGCGCGTCGACGCCTTCCAGCGCGGCGAGGGCGACATCTTCCTGATCAGCCTGAAGGCCGGCGGCACCGGCTTGAACCTGACCGCGGCCGACTACGTGATCCACCTCGACCCGTGGTGGAACCCGGCGGTGGAAGACCAGGCCTCCGACCGCGCCTACCGCATGGGCCAGCAGCGGCCGGTGACCATCTACCGGCTGGTGGCGGAGCACACCATCGAGGAGCAGATCGTGGCGCTGCACGCGGCCAAGCGCGACCTGGCCGACAGCCTGCTGGAGGGCGGCGACGTCAGCGCGCGGCTGGATTCGGAGGCGCTGCTGGCGTTGCTCAAGGGCGTCTGAGCGCGGTGGCGTCGGCCTGCCGGCGCCACCATGCATCCGGCATTGCCCTTGCTTGCGCTGGATCAAGTCGGGGCGTGCCGGCCGGCGTAGCATGAAGTCGACAGCCTGTTTCAGGCGATAAACCAGCCACAAGGAGCCTGCCCATGTTTCCCGAATTCCGCGACCTGATTTCCCAGCTGAAAACCGAAGACAGCCGCTTCAGCCGCCTGTTCGACAAGCACAACGAGCTCGACCAGCAGATCAAGAACATGGAGGCGCACATCGTCCCTGCCACGCCGCTGGAGATCGAGACCCTGAAAAAGGAAAAGCTGCAGCTGAAGGACGAGCTGTACGTGATCCTGAAGGAGGCCTCGGTCAGCGCCGGCTGAGTGCGGCCGGAAATGAAAAAACCGCCTGATGCGCAGGCGGTTTTTTTATGGCCGGGCGGTGGCCTAGCCGGCCAGGGCCGCCAGCAGCGCGTCCGGCTGGCTGTGGCCGTCCAGCAGCAGGCGGATGCGGTTGAAGGTGGTGCTGGCCAGCTGCGGGTGCTTGGCGAACGGCACCAGGCCGTCGTGCGGCCAGCCGGCGGCCAGCAGCACCTGCTTGCGGAAGCTGCTGCCGGCGACGCCGCCGCCGCCCATCTGCATCAGCTGCTGTTCGATCAGCACGTGCGGAAACGGGGTGCGGCGCAGGGTGCTGAAGTGATCCGGGTGTACTGCTTCGTCAAAGGCCATGTCTGCTCCTTGTTTGGCTTGTCATTGTCATCGCATTGAACACGCGATGGCCGCCGCCGGCAAGTGTTGTCGTCGTCGCACGCTTGCGGCCAACCTTGTGCGGCGCTGGTGGATGTAGTTTTACGCTTACGTAAGCCGGGGCTTGCGTCACCGTGTTTTCCCTGTTTTTTTGTTTTTCGTGCAACAAATCCCTGTTTCCGGCGCAAAAACTTGGTGTTGTTTGCGTTGTGACAGGCGGCGGCGAACCTCGCCGACTACAAATCGGCGACAATGGCGGACTCGGTTGTCCCCCTCTGTCCATCCCTGTTGTCGAGGTTTGTCATGTCGCTGCAAGCACCGTCCTATATTCAGCATTCCGAACTCATCGCCTGGGTTGCCCGCGTGGCCGCCCTGACCAAACCGGCCGCCATACACTGGGTGGACGGTTCGGCCGAAGAAAACGAGCAGTTGCTGGCGCAAATGGTCAAGGCCGGGACCCTGACCCGCCTCAACCCGGCCAAGCGCGCCAATTCCTACGCCGCCTTCTCCGACCCGTCCGACGTGGCGCGGGTGGAAGACCGCACCTATGTCTGCAGCGCGCACAAGGCCGACGCCGGCCCCAACAACAACTGGATGGCGCCGGACGAGATGCGCGGCACGCTGAACGGCCTGTTCGACGGCTGCATGGCCGGCCGCACCATGTACGTGATCCCGTTCAGCATGGGCCCGCTGGGCAGCCCGATCGCCCACATCGGCATCGAGATCACCGATTCGCCCTACGTGGTGGCGTCGATGCGCATCATGACGCGCATGGGCCGCGCGGTGTACGAGGTGCTGGGCAAGGATGGCGACTTCGTGCCCTGCGTGCACTCGGTGGGCGCGCCGCTGGCCGCCGGAGCGGCCGACAAGCCGTGGCCGTGCAACCCGGACACCAAGTACATCGTGCATTTCCCGGAAACGCGCGAGATCTGGTCCTACGGCTCCGGCTACGGCGGCAACGCGCTGTTGGGCAAGAAGTGCTTCGCGCTGCGCATCGCCTCCACCATGGGCCGCGAGCAGGGCTGGCTGGCCGAGCACATGCTGATCCTGGGCGTGGAAAGCCCGCAGGGCGAGAAGTCCTACGTCGCGGCGGCCTTCCCCAGCGCCTGCGGCAAGACCAACTTCGCGATGCTGATCCCGCCCAAGAGCTACCACGGCTGGAAGGTCAGCACCGTCGGCGACGACATCGCCTGGATCAAGCCGGGGGCCGACGGCAGGCTGTACGCGATCAACCCGGAAAACGGCTACTTCGGCGTGGCGCCGGGCACTTCGGTGAAGTCCAACCCCAACGCGATGGCGATGCTGCACGAGAACGTGATCTTCACCAACGTGGCGCTGACCGACGACGGCGACGTGTGGTGGGAAGGCATGAGCAAGGAGGCGCCGGCGCACCTCACCGACTGGCAGGGCCAGGACTGGACGCCGGAGATCGCGAAAGCGACCGGCCGCAAGGCGGCGCACCCGAACGCGCGCTTCACCGTGTCGGCCCAGCAGTGCCCGTCGCTGGACGAAGCGTGGAACGACCCGGCCGGCGTGCCGATCTCGGCCTTCATCTTCGGCGGCCGCCGCTCCTCCACCGTGCCGCTGGTGTTCCAGGCCGCCGGCTGGGCCGAGGGCGTGTACATGGCGGCGACCATGGGCTCGGAAACCACCGCCGCCGCCTTCGGCGCGCAGGGCGTCACCCGCCGCGACCCGTTCGCGATGCTGCCGTTCTGCGGCTACCACATGGGCGACTACTTCCAGCACTGGCTGGACATCGGGCAGCGCGTCAGCCAGGCGCCGGGCATCTTCTGCGTCAACTGGTTCCGCACCGACAAGGACGGCAACTTCCTGTGGCCGGGCTTCGGCGACAACATGCGCGTGCTGGAGTGGATCGTCGGCCGCGTGCAGGGCCGCGCCGAGGCAGTGTCCGGCCCGCTGGGCTGGGTGCCGGAACACGGCCACCTGAACTGGGACGGGCTGGACGAGGTCACCGCCGAGCGCTTTGCCGCGCTGATGGCGCTGGACCACGCCACCTGGCAGCACGAGCTGGCGGCGCACGACGAGTGGTTCGCCAAGCTGGCCGACCGCCTGCCGCCGGCCCTGGCGGCGCAGCGTACCCGCCTCAGCGCGGCGCTGACCGCCTGACCAGCGTTTTTTGCTGCACAAAACGGCTGCCCGCGGGCAGCCGTTTTTGTTTGCGGCCAACCCTGGCCGGCTGCGCTACAGTGCGATAAAGACGTTGCGCATTGCTACGCTTAACGCTATTGTCATTGTCCGATTTTATAACCTGTACTGGCATAACCTTGCTGTTATGTCGGGAAAAGGAGTGTTCTTTATGCTGTCATGGTTCGAAAGCCGGGTGAATCCCTACCCGGATACCCCGCCCGCGCAACCGCCGCAAGGCTTCTTCCCCTTCATCTGGGCGGCCACCGCCGGCACGCGGCCGCTGATCCTGGCGATGACCACGCTCACCGCCTGCATCGGCGCCTTCGAGGCGCTGCTGTTCTCCATGCTCGGCTCGGTGGTGGACTGGCTGGGCAAGGTGCCGCCGGCGCTGCTGTGGCAGGAGCAGAAGCACAACCTGCTGCTCCTGGCCGGCATCCTGCTGGCCAGCCCGCTGCTGATCGCCTTGCAGGCGATGTGCAAGTACCAGGGCCTGGCCGGCAACTTCCCGATGCGCCTGCGCTGGATCTACCACCGCCACCTGCTCGGCCAGAGCATGAGCTTCTACCAGGACGAGTTCGCCGGCCGCGTGTCGGCCAAGGTGATGCAGACCGCGCTGGCGGTGCGCGACACGGTGATGATCGTCACCGACATCCTGGTGTTCGTGGTGATCTACTTCGTCACCATGATCGCGGTGGTCGGCAGCTTCGATACCGTGCTGCTGTGGCCGTTCATCGGCTGGCTGGCGCTGTACGTGGCGACGCTGGCCTACTTCGTGCCGCGGCTGGGCCGTGCCGCCAGCGCGCAGGCCGACGCGCGCAGCCTGATGACCGGGCGCATCACCGACGCCTACACCAATATCGCCACCGTGAAGCTGTTCTCGCACGGCCAGCGCGAGGCCGGCTTCGCCCGCGGTGCGATGCAGGAATTCCTGGCCACCGCCTACCGCCAGATGCGGCTGGTCAGCGGCTTCGAGATCGTCAACCACCTGCTGAGCATGCTGCTGATCGCCAGCACCGCCGGCGCCACGCTGTGGCTGTGGACGCGCGGCGCGGTCGGCGTCGGTGCGGTGGCGGCGGCCACCGCGATGGCGCTGCGCCTGAACGGCATCTCGCACTGGATCATGTGGGAGATGTCCAGCCTGTTCGAGCACATCGGCACGGTGCAGGACGGCATCAACACCCTGTCGCGCGCGGTGGCGATCAAGGACGCGCCGCAGGCGCAGCCGCTCAAGGTTGGCCGCGGCGAGGTGCGCTTCGAGCAGGTCAGCTTCAGCTACGGCGGCACGCGCACGGTGATCGACGAGCTGTCGCTGACCATCCGCCCCGGCGAGAAGATCGGCCTCGTCGGCCGCAGCGGCGCCGGCAAGTCCACCATCGTCAACCTGCTGCTGCGCTTCTACGACGTGGAAAGCGGCTGCATCCTGATCGACGGCCAGGACGTCAGTCAGGTGACGCAGGACAGCCTGCGCGCGCAGGTGGGCATGGTGACGCAGGACACCTCGCTGCTGCACCGCTCGGTGCGCGACAACCTGCTGTACGGCCGTAGCGACGCCAGCGACGCGCAGATGATCGCCGCCGCCGAGCGCGCCGAGGCGCACGAGTTCATCCAGACGCTGACCGACCCGAAAGGCCGCAGCGGCTACGACGCCCACGTCGGCGAGCGCGGCGTGAAGCTGTCCGGCGGCCAGCGCCAGCGCATCGCCATCGCCCGCGTGATGCTGAAGGACGCGCCCATCCTGCTGCTGGACGAGGCTACCAGCGCGCTGGATTCGGAGGTGGAGGCGGCGATCCAGCGCAGCCTGTACCGGCTGATGGAGGGCAAGACCGTAGTGGCGATCGCGCACCGGCTGTCCACCATCGCGGCGATGGACCGCCTGATCGTGCTGGACAAGGGCCGCATCGTGGAGGAAGGCGACCACGCCAGCCTGCTGGCGCGCGGCGGCCTGTACGCGCGGCTGTGGGCACACCAGAGCGGCGGCTTCCTCGGCGAGGAGGCGGAGGACGACGAGACGGCGCTGAGCCTGGGTTGAGCGCGGCACAGACGGCAACGGCGGGGTTTCCCCGCCGTTTTGCATGCCGCGGCCTACAGCGCCTGGCCGCTGATCTGTCTTGCCAGCTCGATCGCCTTCAGCGTGGCGGCGACATCGCCCTGCACCCCGGCCTTGGCGTACCAGCGGATCGCGCTTTCCAGGTCGCGGCGCACGCCGTGGCCGAACTCGTACATGCTGGCGATCAGGTATTGCGCGCCGGCGTCGCCCTGCTCCGCGGCCTTTTCATACCAGTAGGCGGCGCGGGCGTAGTCCTGCGGCGCGCCGCGGCCGAGGAAGAACTGGGTGCCCAGGTCGATCTGCGCCACGATCAGGCCGTGGTTGGCCGCACGGTCGAACCAGTAGGTGGCGCGCGTCAGCGACTTGGGCACCGCGTCGCCGTTCTCGTACAGGATGCCCAGCGCGTGCTCGGCCTGCGGCAGCTCTTTCTCCGCGGCGCGGCGCAGCCAGTACAGCGCCTTGGGCTTGCTGGTGGGCACGGCCTCGCCACGCCAGTACAGCATCGCCAGGTTGAAGGCGGCGACCCGGTCGCCGGCGCCGGCCGCTTCCTCGAAGTGCTGGCGCGCGCTGGCCAGCTTGCCGTCGCGGTAGTCCTGCCAGCCGGGCACCGGCGGCGGCTCGGCGGCCAACGCGGGCGTCGCGCCCAGTATCAGGCACAGCATCAAAGACAGATGTCGCATGGCGTTCCCCTTCCTGTCCGGAGCGGGTGCGCTTACAAGCCCCAGCGCCGGTAAATGGCGTCCAGCTTGCCGGCACGCTGCAGGCGCTGCAGCGCGCTGGCGAAGCGTTGGGCCCGCGCGCTGTCGCCCTTGGCGAAGGCGACGTAGCGCGGCATTTCCACCAGCGGGCGCGGCAGGATGCGTACCTGCTGCTCGGCCCGCTGTTCGCGCACGAAGTGCATCAGCTGCAGGCGGTCGCCGACGATGATGTCGATGCGGCCGGCCAGCAGCATGGCGACCAGCTGGCGCGGGTTCTGCGCGCTGCTGTCGCGCACCAGCTCGAAGCGGTCGAAGGCGCCCTCGTAGGCGTAGCCGTTGACCTGGCCGACGACATAGGGCCGCAGGTCTTCCAGCCGGTGCCAGTCGGCCAGCGGGATCTTGCGCGTGGTCATGAACACGGTGGCGCCGCTGCGCAGCGGGCCGACCAGCTCGTACTGCGCCTTGCGCTCCGGGGTGCCGGCGAACTGGAACGCCATCTCGGCGTCGCCCAGCGCCAGCATCTGCTTCACCCGCGCCCACGGATACAGCCGTAGCTGGTACTCGATGCCGGCCTCGCGCAGCACCGCCTGCACCACTTCCACGTCCAGCCCGCGCGGCTGCCGGTCTTCGCCGTACTGGAAGCTGTACGGCGCGAACTGCTCGTCGCCGACCACACGCCAGCCGTCGGCCAGCGCCGGCAGGGCCGTACCCAGCAGCAGGCAGAACAGCAACAAGCGCCCAGGCATCTCCGACCGTATCCTCATCTCATGCTAGACCATGGCCGGCACGATGGCCGCGTCCGCTGGCGGCCGCATTCAGCGGATCTTGTTCCAGTTGGCGATCGCTTCCTTGCGGTTGTCGGCCTGCGAGCCGATCGCCGAGCAGGTGCCCTGGCCGGCGTAGCGCGAGCACTGCACCCAGAAACGGCGCGAGCCGGCTTTGACCACCTCGGCGGGGGCGCCGCACTTGTGGCAGGGCTTGGGGGTGACGGGCGTGGTCTCGCTCATGTTCGGCTCGCTGGATAAAGGGAAAGGGACGGCGATGATACCGCAAAGCCTGCGGCCAACGTGGCCGGCTGTTAAGCTGCTTGCTTCACTGTAGACAGGGATGACGGATGATGCATGGCGATACGGCTGCACGCATGACCCCGCAGGCCTTCCAGGCGCTGATCGACGAGGCGCTGCCGCTGTGCGCGCTGTTCGGCATCCGCTGCGAGCACATCGGCTACGGCCGGGCTAGGCTGCGCATGCGGTTCGACCCGGCGCAGACCCGCCCCGGCGGGACCGTCGCCGGCCCGGCGCAGATGGCGATTGCCGACGCCACGCTGTACGCGGTGGTGCTGGGCATGATCGGCCCGGTGGAGCTGGCGGTGACCACCAGCCTCAACATCAATTTCCTGCGCAAGCCGCCGGCGGCGGACATCATCGCCGAAGGCCGCATCCTCAAGCTGGGGCAGCGGCTGGCGGTGGGCGAGGTGCTGCTGTACTCCGACGGCGTCGCCGAGCCGGTGGCCCACGTCAGCGGCACCTACTCCATTCCGCCGCGCTGAGCGCAAAAAAACCGCCCCTGGCGCAGGGGCGGTGGCGGCAGCGCTGAGGGCTTACTGCTTGACCGGGTCGATGGCGATCTCGACGCGACGGTTCTTGGCGCGGCCTTCGGCGGTGCCGTTGTCGGCCACCGGCTGGCTGGCGGCGTAACCGACGCTGCGGATGCGCGCGCTAGCGACGCCACGCTGCTGCAGCACGGAAGCCACCGCGGCGGCACGGCGCTCGGACAGGCTCTGGTTCAGCGCCTGGCTGCCGGTGCTGTCGGTGTGGCCGGCCACCACCATGGTGGTGTCGGAGTACTGTGCCAGCACGCCGGCCACGTCACCCAGCGTCTTCACCGCGCCGCTGCCCAGCGTGGCGCTGCCGGTGGCGAAGGTGATGTTCTCCGGCATCACCAGCTTGATCTGGTCGCCGACGCGCTGCACCTGCACCTGGCTGTTGGCCAGTTTTTCGCGCAGCAGTTTTTCCTGGTAGTCCATGTAGGCGCCGACGCCGGCACCCAGTGCGCCGCAGGCCAGCGCCGAGTTGCGCGCGCCTTTGCCGCCGTGGGTCAGCGCGCCGACGATGCCGCAGGCCGCGGCGGCGCCGAGGCCGTAGGTGGCGGTCTTGCTCATTTCACTCTGGCCGGTCTGCGGATTGACGGCACAACCGGTGACGGCGACGGCGAGGCTGGCGATGGCCAGCGATTTGATGGAAAGCTTCACGGTAGTTCCTTTGCAAGCAAGGGTTTCAACAGGTAGGCGCCCGATGCGTGCCGGGCGCTGTTTATGATCCGGGTTGGCGGGAGGGCCGGCATGTGGCCCTGCGGCCAACCTTGGTTTTAGCACGTCGGGCTGACAATTGCCGTGACGTGACTCGTGTGCATACGGGCGTTTTACCACGCTCGCCGGGCGGTCGCAGCAAAAAATGCGGCGCGCCGGAGTGGCGCGCCGCATTTCGACCGTCATGGCGGGCAGGATTTCAGTGCAGGCCGAGCATGCTTTTCGCCACC
Source organism: Vogesella alkaliphila (assembly GCF_014652475.1). GTDB lineage: Bacteria > Pseudomonadota > Gammaproteobacteria > Burkholderiales > Chromobacteriaceae > Vogesella > Vogesella alkaliphila. The sequence continues at coordinate 75,068 of NZ_BMYW01000003.1, forward strand.
GCCTCGGCAATCTTGATGCCGTCGACGCCGGCCGATAGGATGCCGCCGGCGTAGCCGGCGCCTTCGCCGGCCGGATACAGGCCGCGCACGTTCAGGCTCTGCAGGTCGTCGCCGCGGGTGATGCGCAGCGGCGAGCTGGTGCGCGTCTCCAGGCCGGTCAGTACCGCGTCGTGCATCGCGTAGCCGCGGATCTGGCGGTCGAAGGCCGGCAGCGCCTCGCGCATCGCCTCCACCGCGTACGGCGGCAGGATGCTGGCGAGATCGCTCATCTTCACGCCCGGCTTGTACGACGGCTCGACCTCACCCAGCTGCGTGGACGGCTTGCCGGCGAGGAAGTCGCCGACCAGCTGCGCCGGCGCCTCGTAGTTCTCGCCGCCGAGCTTGAACGCCAGCTCTTCCAGCTGCCGCTGCAGCGCGATGCCGGCCAGCGGGCCGTCGCCCGGGTAGTCTTCCGGCGTGATGCTGACCACCAGCGCCGAGTTGGCGTTGCGCTCGTTGCGCGAGTACTGGCTCATGCCGTTGGTGACCAGCCGCCCCGGCTCGGAGGCGGCGGCGACCACGGTGCCGCCCGGGCACATGCAGAAGCTGTACACCGCGCGGCCGTTCTTGGCGTGGTGCACCAGCTTGTAGTCGGCGGCGCCGAGGATAGGGTGGCCGGCGTGCTTGCCGTGGCGCGCCTTGTCGATCAGCGACTGCGGGTGCTCGATGCGGCAGCCGATGGAGAACGGCTTGGCCTCCATGTACACGCCGCGCGCGTGCAGCATCTCGAAGGTGTCGCGCGCGCTGTGACCCAGTGCCAGCACCACGTGGTCGGACAGCAGCTGTTCGCCGTTTTCCAGCACCACGCCGCACAGCTGGCGCGTATCGCCGTCACCCTCCAGCAGCAGGTCGGTGACCTTGTGCTCGAAGCGGATCTCGCCACCCAGCTCGATGATGGTGGCGCGCATCTTCTCCACCATGGTCACCAGCTTGAAGGTGCCGATGTGCGGCTTGGCGACGTAGACGATCTCCTCCGGCGCGCCGGCCTTGACGAACTCGTCGATCACCTTGCGGCCGAGGTAGCGCGGGTCCTTGATCTGGCTGTACAGCTTGCCGTCGGAGAAGGTGCCGGCGCCGCCTTCGCCGTACTGCACGTTGGATTCCGGGTTCAGCACGTTCTTGCGCCACAGGCCCCAGGTGTCCTTGGTGCGCTGGCGCACTTCCTTGCCGCGTTCCAGCACGATGGGCTTGAAGCCCATCTGCGCCAGGATCAGCGCGGCGAAGATGCCGCAGGGGCCGAAGCCGACCACCAGCGGCCGGCACGGCAGCGTCGCCGGTGCCTGGCCGACGTGGTAGTAGTTCATGTCCGGCGTGGCGCCGACGTGCGGGTCGCCCTTGAACTTCTTCAGCAGCGCGTCCTCGCCGGCGATGTCGAGGTCGACGATGTAGATCAGCTGCTGCGAGGAGCGGCGCGCGTCGTAGCTGCGCTTGAAAACGGTGAGCGCGCGGATGGCGCTGTCGGGCACGGCCAGGCGGGCACAGACGGCCTCGCGCAGCGCGGAGTCATGGTGGTCAAGCGGCAGCTTGATTTCGGCGAGTCGCAACATAATCGGGCTTTCGTGGGCGGCGGGTAGTGCCGCAAATCGTTGTCAAATCAACAGGGTGCGTATTGTAGGCGAGCGGATGGGCGATGTCAGCAGGACCAGGGTTGGCCGCAAGGCGTTGCGGCCAACCCTGCGCCTCAGCGTTCCAGCTCGCGCGCGGTCAGCCACAGCCGGGTGTCGAACTCCAGCTGGTGGTAGTCCGGCAGCATGTGGCAGCACAGCTGGTAGAACGCCTTGTCGTGGTTCTTTTCCTTCAGGTGCGCCATTTGACATGCAAGTTCCAAAGAAATGGACAGGGGAAAAGTCAATAAAATCAATGAGTCCGAAAACTGATGGCAGTCCATCAAATTTCTTAAAAATGGACTACTAGGCCACTGGTAGTCCATTTTTCCGTTGGGTGATTACATTTGGCAGATAACAGTCTTGAGGAATCTATGTTTGGAAGCCAAGCCACAATGTGTGAAATTTGGATCACATGGTGTTAGCATCTTTACCAGTGCTATGAATGACCAACTCTAGAGAGAGCGACAGACAATAACAAATGTCTATAACTTCAAAATCAACAAAGCTACTTTGGGCCGCTGCGGCCGGGAGATGTTCGTTTCCAGAATGTTGGGAAAGGCTTTGCACTCATGATACGGGGGGAGCAGCTCCCTATACTATTGGCGAAATGGCGCATATTTGTGGCGACCGTCCGGGCTCAAACCGTCATGATCCATCTCAATCAGATTTAGCCCGCGATGATTACTTAAACTTGATTCTCCTTTGCCCGACACATCACCGCCTTATTGACCGTCGGGAGAATGAGTCGGCTTATACCGTCGAGATGCTTCATGCAATGAAAGCCGCTCATGAAGCAAAGGTTTTGGAGAGATTAGATATTGATGCTAATCCTAGCAAGGTTAATATTGCGCGCCAGGTGCTTGTCCTGTTGATGGAGAACCGGGAGTCGTGGGTTCAATACGGCCCAGGTTCTGCGATTGCGCGACGGGAGCCGCACAATGAAGAAGTTCATGCAGTGTGGATTTCGGAGCGGTTGTCGGTCATAGTTCCGAATAACCGTAAGATTTCCGATATTCTAAAAATAAATAGACTAATCTTTAGTCCGGTAGAACAGGAGGCAATCTCGTCTTTCCTCATTCATACACGTAGCTATGAGCGCTGGGTGCAGGATGATATTTCATATAGTGCAGTAGTAAGATTTCCAACAGAGTTTGAAGCAATGATAAAAGGGGCTGCAGATGCCGGCGCACAGTGAGTTATTTCCTTGGCCGAGTTATTACGGACACTTTAATTTTTTTGAAGACCGTATGATGTCACATGACGACGTGAAATCTTTGGAAAGAATGGGCAATGGCCTATATGCCCTCCAAAGACAAAACGGGGAGACGCTCAGGATATTCATCTGTGAGTGTTACGCCTTTGGCGTCGCGGAATATTTGGAAGCTGTTGAAAATTTTGGTGCTTTAGACGCAGTTATTATAAATTCGGCCTGGTGTGGATATGGGCCCGAGACAAAGCGTTATTGCCGTGACAAAAGAGTTGGTCTGTTTTTTATTCGTGATTTTATGGCTGCACTCAATCGAAATGATTTTTGGAACTATTTAAATGAGGGCGAGCGAGAGCAGTTCGGAATGAGGGGATGGATATAATGGCACACGTCGTTGTCTACGGTTTTGGTTCGTTCTTTTTAAACAAAGCCGTAAGCAATGATGTTGACTTACTTCTTGTACACGAGGACATCAGTCCAGACTCCTGCGCCCTAGCGATCCTCTGTAAGAAATATCTTACACAAAGGGTAGATAAAGCTCATATCACCATCCTCTCAAAGACCGAAGAACTAGATTTGGGCTTTGTCGCGAAAGCACAAGCACACCGTATCAGTATCATTGAACATGAACACCTCGAAGATGGTATTAATGAGATAACCCAGCGCCTAAACATGCCATTATAAATGCTGGGTATTGCAATACCACGATATGCAAAAGAGGGCCGACCAGTTTTAATGGGCAGCCCTTGTGTTTAGAATCAGACCTCATGTCCGCTGAGGTGGGGGTTGCCGAACAAATGCAGAGCTGCCCAAGCACTTTCTAATGGGAATAGGTCTTTGATTCGGTGGTTGGCGTGAAGGGTCGCATCGACAATATTCTCGCCAGATCTAATTTTTTCCAGAAATACTTCGATCCAAGGTCCAGGAATTACAACGTTGAGGCTCCAAGCCGGTGCAATCACCGCTTCATAACCAGACATCAACAGGGTCTTGGCCAGAGTTTGAAAACTCCTCGCATAGAGGTCAGTATTTACATGGCCACCGTGGCAAACAAAAAGGATGGCAACTTTTCCACTGCCAAGTATATCTGTTGAGGTATATTTTTTATTGTTGCTGGGATACAAACCTGTAAATCCTCCGCTTTCTGCTCTTCCTCCATGACAAATAAACACCTTGATGTCTGTCTGGTGTTCGAACGTTGGGAGTAAACCATCTGCGTACGTGACATCACAATCGTCCAAATGATCCATCAGTCGGCTATGGGCTAAATGGATGGCGTTGTCATTCTCCGTAAGAGGGGCCCAGACAGAAATTTTTGAAGCATCAATCTTAGATGGGGTGCAGTTCAGTAAGTGATCAAGGGATAGTGGGTTGCATAGGGCTTGGGAAGGGCTGTCATCTGTGAGTTCGACTAACAAATTATGTGGAAAACAAGCCATGTCGATATCGCAAAGAACAAGAGTTTTCTTATCGCTATTTGGCAGGCTTAACTTGGGAAGTTGTTTTCGTATTTTTTCGCTTTCATCTCGCCAGATGTCTTCCCGTGTCATAAAAGGCCCTTGATTGGGTGGGCTATCGTTGAAAGCGAGGTTGGGTAGGTCGTTCTTCAGCCATGCATTGATTTGTGTTTTGCTGCAACCTGGAATATAGCCGTTGGAGATGAAGTGACCGTTATCGTAAAGCAGGTAATAGACACGATCTCCTTCGAAACCCAACCAGAGGTAGCGGATGGTTGGATGCTGGGCAAGCAGCTGTTCTACCTTTCCTATGTATTGCGAGCTCTTGCCCTTTGCGAGACTAAGGCTTGTATCATCGTGTCGAAGTAGGGTATGGCGAGGAAGCTTTTCGCTCAGCTCAAATGCTAAACCACCGTCCGATTTTACTTGGTGGCTTAAAAGTATCCCTTCGATATCACCATTGTTTAATGAGGTTTCCAATAGTCGAGATGCTGTAGCCTGAAGCAAGTTGACTTCAAAGATATGGTCGGCTTTATTACGGGTTTGGTGAAGCTTATCTAGCAAGTCGATGACATATTTCTTAGCATTAGGGCGCATTGGCAAAATTCTATCCCTAAGGGATTCTGCTTGTTCAATAGGCAGGATATTGTCAATATGCTTCTCCAGTTCTACCAAGGTAGTCTGGTTTGAAAACCGATCAGGGAAAAATGCTTTTAGGTTGCAAATGAGCGCTAGCCAAGGTACTGCCGAAGCTTCTCTGTATGCCTTAATCTTCTCTAAATGTTCTGTGGCGTACACATTTGCTGCTTTTAGTGCATTGAGAGGATTGCTGATTAATAGTAGATTAAAATAAGCCATGGCCGTCTTTTGTCGATCATAGTCATTCAAATCTTCAAGAGAATTGATTTTGTCATAAATGTGCACTGCCAAATCGATAAAACCGAAGTCTCGATAAAAAGAGAATGCAGCGGACAGCAGTCTGTAGTAGAAATATGTAGGAATGGAAGTCTTTGCCTTTAGGCTTGATACCAAAAGGCAAGCATGAAGTGCTGCATCAATGGGGTTTTTCTGCATAGTCGCTAGAGAGAAGCGGCAATAATGGCCATACTCCTGACAACCATCGGTATGTGCACATACCATAGCTTCTTCTGCATTATCCCGCGCGAGTTGATGATATCCGTCAAGAGATAACCGTTCTAAGAAGGCTCCAAACTGACAGTAAGTTTCGTAAATAAATATTGTCTCTCGATTTAAAGAGCGAGAGATGCCTAAGGCAGCAGCTATGGCCGAAATATCACCTCGCAAATTTTTCTCGTCCAATGGGACAAGGGCAGCGTCATTCAAGAATTCTTTAATCCAAGGGCGAACATCTTTAGCGGACCAAGGCTTTATGTCGGGTAATTGAAATGAGAGAATGCGCATTTCATGCTTGGGTTGAAGCGCTAAGCAATGCTTGTACAGGTTAAGAAAGTCGTCTTGGCCAAGCGTTGAATCTTGTTCTGTAGCAGGTGTGTCCAATATTAATCTGTGAACAAGCTTGAAATTCTCTTCAAAAATGGAAATGAGAAAAGGTAGACATCGAGTGCCCTGCTCATGCAATATTTGTGATAGCTGCGCGTGGGCGGACCGGAAAGTTTCAATCTCCATAGCATTTAGTTGTGCTATGGTAGACGTCAGTAGCGTGAGTAGCTCCTCTTCCTGATTAATTCCTGTTTCGAAATGGGTATCAAATAAATTTTTGAGATCTAACAGTGATATTCTCATATAGAAATCCACATTTTTGCGTGTCTAGAAGTTTTTATCATTCCATCACCAACCCATCAGCGATGCTGTCAAATTTAACCTGCGATGGTTATAACTTAGGGCGAAGTGGAATAACATTGGAGCCTGTAAATTGAGCTAATTGCTTCTTTACCTCATATAGCTCGTATAGCAATGAAACTTCCCGCGCGAGGGCAGCCTCCAGTTCGACTCTATACTGGTTTGCAGAAAGTTTGGCTTTGTCCAATTTTTCTTTATGAAGGCAGGTGCCTTTAGATTGTTCTTCTGCTGCAGAATCAATTGCCCGAATCAAGTCAGAAAAAATTGAACGAGACTTCTTTATGCTGCCTTTCCCTCGTCCAGCCTCTAAGGAAACAGCATCTTTCGTAATCTTGGTGCCTTTGGGTACATTGATGGGGCGGCCTAGTTTAAGTCGATCCAAGGCCTCAAAGTAATCAGCTAATGGTTGAGTCATTCGTAATATACCTCATTGTGCCTGAAGCACTGCGTCGCGGGCAGCCACAAGCAGTTCTAAATCAGCCTTTTCAGTGCGGTATTCGATTGTACTTAGGTCCAGAGCTTTAACCATTTTGTCTTGGGCGGCAATGACCCTCTCCAGCTTGGTTAGGTTGCCAACCAAATTTCGGCAGTTATCTCTCAAACAATCCACATGTAACCAATTTAAGGCCGGTTGATCACACTCGCCTACCTTAGTACATCCGCCAATAGGTGTTTCCCTATAGCTGATCTCACCTTTTCTAAAGCGACGCAGTGTGGTTTCACGATCAGCCAATAATACACCTTCAGAATCTTTAAGTCGGTGTTCGACCCAGTTTGCATGTCCACCAAAGAGAATGTCATTTGATAAAAGGACGTTCAATACATAGCTTAACGCTGCGGATTCAGGTTGTGCCTGCTGCCACTCTAAGCCGAAGTGCTCTTTATCATCACCGATGAAATTTTCTGCAAAAGATGACCCTTTGGCGTAATAGCGAGACATCTCATTGGTAATATGTTGTAACTGTCTACGAAGTGACGGAAGTGAGACAAAGCCAGACCTCTGAGCATATAAAGCTAAGGAGCGGCGTAGTTGGTGAGAGGTAAATAACCATGGTTTACCGAGCTGAAATTTTTCTTCAGATCGCCATGCGCGGTGAGGATCAATATGCTCTAACTCGCGAATATCAGCATCTTCAATAATCGGCTCAAGACGTTTGCGCAGTGCTTTCATGCGCTCCAAAAAGATAGAGCCAGTACGAAAGCGATTGCCTTCTGGTTTTAACGTACCCCCTGCAAAGGCAAGGTAGGCTACTGAAACAAATAGAGGGTGGTCAGTTGTGCGACCTTCTGTTTTCTGTGGGGTAACTCCAAACACACCAAAGATAGTATCTGCTATTTGTTGGGCAAGTTTGATCGCTCGATACCCATCATGATTCGTCACCCAATGGGTACGTTTAACCCTACCATTATTGAGCTTTGTAGTTCGCCCTAAAACGATGTAATGAGATTTACCATTAATTACAGTTTCTTCGAGACAGTGGTAGGGTAGCGACAGTGCCTCATCATCTCGCATGCCTGTAAATGTTTGGATAGTCAGTTTGATGGCTGTCTGAATCTCACAAATAAGTGCAGATAAGTTTTTAAGATTTGGGTGGCGAGATTTAGCTGCAAAGTAATTTAGGCAGCTTATGGAAGCTATTTGAGAAAAATTGGGAAGGAGGCTTTTTTCTACACCTTGCTTCTTAGCTATTTGTACCTGCTTGAGAGAACTTCTTCCCAGGCGAGGATCTTTACCACAGGCATTAAGTATAGATAGTACATCATCTGAAACTGCCTCCCATTCTGTTAACTCTTGGAGTAGGAGTGTAATTATCCGCGAATAAATTCGTGTTGGAATTGGGGCGTGCTGCTTAAGAGTGGTGCGGTATTGTTGGCCCAGCATGCGTATTGTTTTGAGTTGCGTATCCCCTACGATATTAAAACCAAGGTGTTCATTGCCAAGCCTAGCTAATGATGGCAGTAGAGATCCAAGGGCTTGGATTGCCCAGCCTGAACAGCGGGTCTCAATAAATATCCAGAGATGTTTTTCGTCGATTAAGATGTCCCGGATCTGGCAAGATACATCTTCAGCATACTTAGCTAGTGCTCTGATTATCGTAAGATAGTTCTGCAGTGTTCCGAGACTAAGCGGGGCCCCGTGGCGTACCCATATCAATATAAATATTAGGTAGCGTATCTCATGAGTAAGTTGCTTACGAGCATCGGTAAATTCTCCCGAATTCCAATAACAAAAGTTTAAAGTGTTGGGCTGTCCTTCTGGGTGGTATGCTGATAGGTCCCAAGCTAATTGACCATAAGTGGAAGCAACGGATCCATCCCTGTTGCGACTGACTACAAAATCATCGGGTGGTAAAGTTCCTGGCGATCCATCATATATGTCGGGCAAAATAGAGCCAACGGGCAAGTCCAGTTTTGGTTCAAACACTATATTCATGAGGCTAGTCCAAGCTCCATTAGCATTTCTAATTTGCGGGCCCAATATTGGTCTAACTCGCCATCTTCTTCAACTTCTTTGGTTACCCTAAGCACTAAATCTTTATCATGGAGTGATATTTCGGAAAGAGTTTTCTCAATTTTCTTAAAAATAGGATCTAACCTGGTTTGGATAAACTCATCACTTCCAGCGAATAGCATGGTAAGCTGAAGGCAGTATCGGCAACTTATCAACTTTCTTGTATCTTTTTCATCTGCGTGTACTCTATATTTGTCGCAAAAGAAGCAGCCTTCTGGCCCTTTGCAATCAGGTTGAATAGGAGCTCCTTTGGCACTGTTCGGAGTTCCATAAGAAGAACAGTAGCCAACTGCACGGTCAATTCCACCTTCAATAACCTGCCCTTTATCAATCACAGTTTCTGAAACTCTATCGAGAAAACCAGTCAACTCTTCTATGTGTGAAGTTTCTGATCCCGCAGCATAATGTGAAAGTACAGTTTTCTCGGTGTTTTGAAGCACAAGCGCTGTTGTTGACGGGTCAGTGTTCCTAATTAACCAGTCGCTTTTAGCCGCCCGCCATTGTCGGGGCATTACTACCGGCAGATCCGGGTCGATACGCTGAAGTGTCTGGTAAATATTATAAGGGCCACTGATCTTTAATTCTGCTGGGAGACCTTTTCCATTTATTCCCAATGTGAAAAATAGCCAAGCACAAGATTGACCACTAAGAACAAAATTGCGAAGCTCTAAGTATCGCTTGAATCTTGGCATGAATGATACGGGAAGTTCAAAGGCTATCGCCTTGCTGCCCGCGCGGCATTTAATCGTTCTGAAAATCTGATGAGTGGCACTGATATCATATTCGTTAGCCCATGGCAGGGTGACTATTTGTGCCCAATTCATTCCTGTTTGTGCTAAGAACAGTAAGATAAAAACATTTAGCGCAATCAAGCCTAGACGTTGCCGCTGAGTATGGTTTTTGTCAACGTTGGCCCTATGAAGTTGTCGTTTCGAACAATTAATGATGTTTTGGGCTGCTTGCTTATTGCCCGTAAATCCTTTCGCCGCCAGTAATTCTTGCACCGTGACTACACGCCCTTCACTATAGTTGTACCCTCGACTCCATTTGATATCTTCATCAAGCAACTTTTTTCGCGGCACAAACCACACTGTCGTTGGGAATATCCATAAAGAATTGTCTGGGTAATCTAAATAATCAGGCACAGCTAGCGCATGGGGATAGGATTTCTTTTCCAATATAAAGGATGCTAAACCATCAAACATCATCTCGCACAATGTCAATATTCTCGCCTGAGAATTTTGGCTTGGTGGGGTGGTTGCTTCCCTTGCAGCTGGATTCTTACGAAGTAGGTTGATGCCATGCGTAAGATTGTCTACTTGTAAAAATCGTTCTAGGAAAGTAATGACCGTGCTTTGTTGGCGAGCAGCACCATTTATTGATATGGAGTTAGTTAATACTCGCTCACGGAGATGCCTGATATAGGCCTGAACTACAGGCCGGGCAGTTTCTGCGCTACTCAAGACATCATAGAAACCATTTGTGTCTGCCCAATACATAAAGACAAGGAAGCGTGTTGCATAGTCTCGTACTGTTTCAGTACGTCTCCCACTGTGCTTTAAATCGTCTGAAATATGATTTATTAGGGCAAGAACGTGTTTTGCACGTTCTGTTGAAAGTGAATCCAAATCTACTTTCCGGCCTTCCGATTGCCTTCGAGAGTCTTGGAGTAATTTTGGTGTCGATTCGCGGTGTAGATAGCAGAGGGATCCAAAATCAGTCGATTTCCTATTCGGAAAACGTAGGATGGCCGACTCTGGTCTGAGGATTGCCGTATCCTTGGGAAGAGGCATGTCATAAATGACAGTTGGCCGCCTCGATAAAATCATTGGATATCCCTCAAGGCTAGTTCCGCTAACTGGCGAAGGTGATTGCTGTAGGCAGCAGTAGCGGCTCGGACTAGTTTGAGGTTTTTGCGGTATTGCAGATAGCGATCTGTTGTTGCAGACGACTCATGGCACATTCGGTTTTTCACAAACTCTCGAGCTTCATGCAAAGTAACCTCTCCCTTTGACACCAGTCCTAACTGCGCATCCGTCAGATTCATCCCAAACGTGGCTCGGGTATCGTGAAATTGGTAGCTGAAGCCTGGAGTGTTGTACTTCTCACGAATAAACGGGATGACGCGCTCTGTTATGAATTGCCTAACGCCTTGTCCCGCTTTGGCGTGCCGGATGCTTGCCGACGCATTGAAGGTTTGTGACCCTGCTTTGGATTGGTACAAGGGGGTACCTCTTATGCTGAGGAAGAGATATTGATCCTCGGTATCTCCACCTACCGCGCGATGCCGTCGTCTCCTAGCTCGCTCGCTCTGAGCATAGGTTCGCAACATTTGATAAAACCAGACAGGAATGTGTAGGACTAGCTGCTTGTCGTTTTTTGTGTCGATACCTGTGCCAGGGCCGACAGGGAACCGCAGTTCAAAGGGATGGGGTTCATCCAGCTCCAAAAGCACATGTCGCACACGGAAAGTAAGGATAGTTTGGATTCGGGCACCGGTGAGTAGTGCAAATAGATGAATCAGAGTCATCTCTGTATTACTTAGGGATATGAGCGCTTCTAAGAGCCAAGCCTGCTCATCCTGTGACAGAGGGCGCAGTTTGCCGCCATCATCGATAGTCCCTGCGTAGGGATCATCTTGCTTTGCGATGTGAAGAGAAACATCTGTTGTCGTAACGCGCTTTGAAAACTTAAAGCCGTGAGTGTCTTTCAGTTCAATGTAGCGATCTGACGCTTTCCAAGGGGAATACTCTGGAGCCAGAACGCCTTCGCTTATCAACCATGCGTAAAACGAAATGACTGCACTCATACGGCGCTTCGCTGTGCTACTAGCAATTTCGCCTGCGGCGATAGCGAGTTTGAGATGTCCGCTGTAGCGGTAGGTCGGCCTGCTTAGTTTGTGAGCAGGAAAGTGCATCCAGTCGATGCCGGCTTCATCAAGGTACCGCCGGTAGGCAGCCAAGTCGTCTGCGATGCTGGAGTACGTTGACATGGCGGGGGCCTGGCTATCCTTTATGCGCGAGAGCAGATAGACATTCGCCTCGGCCCAAGGTGCTCCCTCTGTATCCAATACTAAGGGGAACAGATTGAACTGGACCCTAGATGGTATGGAGCTGTCGTTCAGTCTCCTACCAACGTGTGCTTCTTCCTGCCTGGGACGGACGAAGTAAGCTTCGTGCGGGGAGTTTCTAGGCAGTCTGATCCGGATGGCTCCATCCTCTGTTGCCTCGGCAATCTCTGTAACCAGCAGGGAGGGGAGCAGAATTTTTCTGGCGCGTCTTGTCATTTCTGAGTTTGTTAGTGATTTCGCATCGGCAACGAGTCAACCGATCGGATAATTGCATCAGCATAACGCAGGTGGTAGGGTTTTGCGGAAAGGGGGGGCACAAATGCATATCCAGCATATTGAGGTTGGTAACTTCAGGAAACTCCAGTCTGTCCGCATCGATTTCTCTGAAGAGACAACGATCTTTGTCGGGGCAAACAATAGTGGCAAGACTTCGGCCATGATCGCCTTGAGGCGCTTTCTCGTTGATCGGTCAGATTTCTCCATTCACGACTTCACCCTCACTCATTGGGCAAAGATTGATGCGGCTGCAGTTGGTTGGGAGCAACCCGTCTTAGGTAAAGAGTCCGAGCCATTTGATTGGGGTGTGGTTCTGCCTTTTATTGATGTCTGGCTTAGTGTGCCTGTGCATGAGCTTCACTACGTCCAAAAGCTCCTACCAACCCTGGACTGGGACGGGGAGTGTATTGGGGTCAGACTGCGTTATGAGCCCAAGGATATACAAGCCCTCAAGCATGAGTATCTAACGGCGAAGGCCGCTGCTGAGGCTGTAATGTCCAGTGCATATGAACAGGAATCTCTGGCCCACGAATCCACGTCGGAAGTTACGGCTGCTGAAGCCAAGAAAGAAGGCTCTGATTTCGCACTGTGGCCGCGCACGATGATGGACTTTTTATCACGACGTATGCGTGCGACATTCGAAGTCCGTGCCTACCTGTTGGATCCTGCGAATCTTGTTGTGCCGAAGGATGGTTTAGCCAGCCCCCAAATCTTGCCAGTTGATAGCGAACCACTCGAGGGCGACCCTTTTAAGGGGCTCATACGTATCGATGAAATCAGTGCGCAGCGTGGATTCGGGCACTCACCGCGAAAAGCGTTGCGTGAAGAGGATGCGGCTGATGATCAAGGCGAACAGAGAACTGGCAAGAAGCTGTCATCTCAATTGCGGTCATACTACACGCAGCACCTCGATCCGTTCGACACGCCTGAGCCGAAGGATCTTCAAGCATTGCAAGCCTTACATGCAGCACAAACTGCTTTTGGCAAGCGCCTCGCGGATAGCTTCTCCGTGGCACTTGGGGAGCTTGAGGATCTTGGATATCCCGGGGTGACAGATCCTAAGCTTATTGTTACCCCTAACATCAAGCCCGTTGATGGCTTGAACCATCCGTCTGCAGTGCATTATGAAGTTCCAACCTACCTCGCTGAAAAGGGAGACGCTCACCGTTTGCCTGAGGATTCAAACGGGCTTGGTTATCAGAATCTTGTCTCTATTGTGTTTGCGTTAATGAGCTTTCGCGACAAGTGGATGAAGGTGGGTAAAGCTGGTCGTACCATGCAGGATGAGGAGGCTCGAATACCTCCGCTGCATCTTGTGCTGATTGAAGAGCCGGAGGCGCACCTGCACGCACAGGTTCAGCAAGTCTTTATCAAACAGGCCTACGACGTACTGCGAAAACACGATTCCCTCAAAGGTTCGAAAGATTTGAGGACGCAGCTTATCGTCAGTACACATTCCAGCCATCTTGCACACGAAGCTGATTTTGCGTCGTTGCGATACTTCCGCAGGCTTCCTGCTCCGGCAACTACTGGTGCGGTACCTGTGTCGTCTGTTGTGAATCTGTCTGAGATTTTTGGAAATAAAGATAAAACGGAACGCTTCGTTAGGCGCTACCTGAAGGCAACGCATTGCGATCTGTTTTTCGCAGATGGAGCTATTCTGGTTGAAGGCCCCGCTGAGCGAATTCTTGTTCCCCATCTCGTGCGCGCTCGTGAAGATTATGACTATCTTGAGCGCTGCTACATCACATGGCTTGAGATTGGGGGTAGTCATGCTCACCGACTGAAGTCCTTGCTGCTTCACCTCGGGCTTAATACGCTGATCATCACTGATATCGATGCGAAGGATGGGGTAACTGGAAAAAAAGTTGCGATTCCGAAGCGTGGAGCTGGCCTCAAAGCCCGCAATGAGACCTTGAAAGCCTGGATTCCAGCCGAGGAATCGTTCGATGCCCTTCTTGATAAGAAACATGAAGAGATCGTCTTTAACGATCCAAGTGGTTATGCGATTAGGGTGGCCTACCAGCAACCGATTTCGGTTACCTATAAAGCGAAGGAGCCAGTTGAGGCGCTGGCGAACACATTCGAAGACGCCTTGGTCTACGAGAACATGACCCTATTTGAAACGATGGATGGGGCTGGACTTATTGCAAAATTCCGTGATGCAATTGCAGATAGTCCTAATCTTGATGCGCTTGCCAAGGAACTAGAAAACGCCCTATCTGATGGTAGCAAGGCCAAATTTGCGCTTGATCTCATGTATAGCGACGAAATCGACAGTTTGAAGATGCCAACATACATTCACAACGGGCTTATTTGGCTAGCTGAGCAATTGAAGCGTAAAGAAGAGGGTACGACCGGCAAGTCGACAGAGGTGGCAGCATGACAAGTAATCAGGATGCTATTGTCGGTGGTGATATTGATAGTTCAGTCGATGCAGAGATTGCCGACTGTCTCGACTTATCTTCCCCGCGCAGTTTTTTCCTATTTGCCGGAGCGGGCTCTGGTAAGACACGATCACTCGTCACTGCACTCGAGCACATTCAGAAGCATCTAAGTAACCGGTTGAAAAAGAAGGGGCAACGAGTCGGCGTCATCACTTACACAAATGCAGCCAGTGATGAGATAAAACGGCGCCTGCTATTTGATCCTCTAATTGATGTAAGGACTATCCACAGTTTCGCTTGGTCATTGATAGAAGGCTTGAATCACGATATTCGTGAATGGCTGCGAACTGAGCTTTCCACTGATATCAAAATACTACGAGCCGAAGAAGAGAGGGGGCGTAAAGGGACCAAAGCCTCTGCAACGCGCTTAAGCAAAATCGAATCAAAAACTAAACGTCTTCAAAACCTCGACAAAGTAAAGCGTTTTGTTTATAGCCCAATAGGGGATAATCGAGGAAGGGACGCACTAAATCACGCGGAAGTTCTTCAACTGACCTCTTATTTTCTGAAGGCAAAACCAGCAATGCAAAGCATTCTGGTGGGACGGTATCCAATTCTCCTAATAGATGAAAGCCAGGATACTAATAAAAATCTGATCGATGCACTGTTTGCCGTTGAAGCTGCGCAGAAAGGTAAATTCGTCTTGGGCCTGATTGGCGACATGATGCAGCGAATCTATAGCGATGGCAAAGATGGCCTTGGTAAAGAGTTGCCCTCAAATTGGGCTACTCCTGGCAAGAAGCTCAATTATCGGTGCCCGAAACGCATTGTGACCTTGATCAACAAAGTCAGAAGTTCAGCCGATACGCAACAACAGGAACCACGCTCCGATGCCATTGAGGGCGTTGTCCGCCTATTTATCTTACCTAGTGGTACGTCGGATAAGGCGACTACAGAGCGTGCTATTGCCCGGAGTATGAGCAAGGTCACCGGCGACGAAAAATGGAATGAGCCAAAAGCGATCAAGACTTTGACGCTTGAACATCGCATGGCTGCTTCCAGGATGGGCTTCCTTGATATTTTTGTTCCGCTCTACGAAGTTGAGAGCTGGCGAACAAGCTTTCTTGAAGGAACACTCCCTGTGTCACGCTTCTTTACGGAAGAGGTGTATCCGCTCATTAGGGCGAAACAATCAGGGGACCGTTTTGCAATTGCTAACATCACCAAAGCCTTTTCACCGTTGTTGACTGCTGAAGCGCTGAGGGCTGCGGAAGACAAGCAGAGGCATCTACAAAAAGTTTCTGCTGCAATCGACGAATTAATGACATTGTGGAAGGACGGTGCCGACCCTACACTTTTGCAAGTTTTACGATGTATCGGTCAAAGTAATTTATTGGCGATTCCTGACCGTTTGCGAATGTATGGATCTTCTGATCAATGCCTGGAGAAAATTATGTCGAGTGACGAGGAGAGCGAATCCGACCGGCAAACAGAACAGGCTGTAGCAATCGAAAATTTTCTAAAAGCACCTTTTTCTCAGATAGAGCCATTCGCGAATTATATAGCTGGTAGAGCGCACTTTGACACACATCAGGGAGTGAAAGGGCTCGAGTTTGATCGAGTAATGGTCATCATGGATGATGAAGAGGCCAGAGGGTTTCTCTTCAAATATGAGGACCTGTTCGGCGGTAAAGCGACCGGAGATAAGACGGTGGAAGGAACGAGACGTCTGTTCTATGTGACGTGTAGTCGAGCCAAGCAGAGCCTTGCACTTGTCGCCTATACAGGCTCACCTGATCGAGTCCGCCGTTTTGTGTTACAGCAAGAATGGTTTAGTGAGGATGAGGTCGTCACTGAAATTCCAAGCTAATTGCCTATCGCAGTGTTGCTATAAACAAAGGCTAGGCCTTATTCGTCCTGGCCTTTAGTTTTTAGCGATTTATGCGAGCTCGCGCCAAGTAAGCCAAACCCGTAAATCAAATTCCAACTGATGATAGTCCGGCTCCATATGGCAGCACAGCTGGTAGAACGCTTTGTTATGGTCCTTTTCTTTTAAATGCGAAAGCTCATGTATCACGATCATCCGTAAAAAAGCCTCCGGCGCATCACGGAACAGCGCGGCGATACGGATTTCGTTTTTGCTCTTGAGCTTGCCGCCCTGCACACGCGCTACGAAGGTGTTGGTGCCGAGCGTGCCTTTCACAGGGTGCTGCTGATTGTCGTACGCTACCTTGGCCAGTGCTGGCGCGTTTTTCATGTAGTGCTGCTTGAGCTCGGCTACGTACTGATATAACGCCTTGTCGGTTTGGATATCGTGGCGCGATGGATACTTTCGCTCCAGCCAGGTGCCAAGTTGGTCTTGTTCCAGCAGGGTTTGGATGCGTTCAAGAAGGGCGGCAGGATAGCCGTTAAGGTAATGAAGCGTAGTCATGGCACTATGGTACTGCGTGGCTGATAGATATGGCAGGCTATGGCCACCACTTCAAGCGACTAATGATGTCCATTTTTCATTAACTTGTGCATCTTGTCATTGGAAGAATCACTTGTGAGTACGAGCTCGTGCACCACGATCATCTGCAGGAAGGGCTCCGGCGCGTCGCGGAACAGGGTGGCGATGCGGATCTCGTTCTTGGCCTTCAGTTTGCCGCCCTGCACCCGCGACACGAAGGCGTTGGTGCCCAGCGTGCCGTTGACCGGGTGCATATTGTTGTCGTACTGCACCTTGGCCAGCGGCGGCGCGTTCTTCAGGTAGCGCTGCTTCAGCGCCATCACGTAGTCGTACAGCGCGCGGTCGGTGGTGGCGTCGTGGCGCTCGGGATAGCGGCGGGCGATCCACTGGCCGAGCTGGCCCTGGTCCAGCAGCGCGCGCACCTTGTCCAGCAGTTCGGCGGGATAGGCTTGCAGATAGGTCAGCGGCTGGCTCATGCGGGGCGTGCTCGATCTCGGGTCGTGGAAACGGGGACAGCGCCCGGCGGGCGCTGTCGGGTGGCGCGAGGACGTGCTTAGACGTGCAGCAGCGCCATCTTCAGCGGGTGCTTGCCGTCGAAGGACGGGAAGTCGGCTTCCGGGGTGATCCACTCCACCTCGCGCACGGTGCGGCCAACCTTGGCGGCGCTGCGCTTGAGCTGGTCCAGCCAGGCGTCGGCATCGACCTGCGCCACGTTGTTGCAGCAGATGATGATGCCGCCCTCGGCGGTGGCCAGCAGCGCCGGCTTGAACAGCGCCGGGTAGTCGTTGATCAGGTCGACCACGCCGAACGGGCTCTTGGCGTAGCGCGGCGGATCGAGGAACACCAGGTCGAACTGGCGCGCTTCCAGCGGCTGGAACGGGGGCATCTTCTTGCCGCGCACCATCTTGGCCTGGCCGATGCCGGCCAGCTGGCGGATGGCCGGGAAGAAGTCGCTCTGCACGCAGCGCGGGCGGGTAGCCAGGGTGTTGAGCTTGGCGTTGCCGCGCGCCACGCGCAGGCTGGATTCGGCGAAGTCCACGTTCATCACGAAGCTGGCGCCGGCCTTGGCGGCGGCGACGCCGACACCGCCGGTGTAGGCGAACAGGTTGAGCACGCTCTTGCCCTCGGCCAGCTGCATCACGCGGCGGCGGCCGGCGCGCAGGTCGAGGAACAGCCACGGGTCCTGGCCGTCGTGACGCGCCTCGAAGTGGTAGTTGACGCCCAGCTCGCTGATCACGCGCGGCTGCTGCGCCGCGACCAGCTCTTCCTCGCTCAGCGCGTTGCCGATGCGCGAGTTGCTGCTGCTGCGGTCGTTGTACACCGCGTGCAGGCCCAGCGGCGCGTAGTGGGCGAGGATGGTCTGGTGCTCGTCGTCGCTGAGCGGGGTGTGGAAGGTCTGGATCAGCAGCACATCGCCGTAACGGTCGATGGTCAGGCCGTCGCGGCCCTCGACGCTGCCGTGAAACAGGCGGTAGGCGTTGGTGTTTTCGTCTTGCAGTTGCGCCAGCAGCGCGGTGCGCTGGGCATCGGCGGCTTGCAGCAGGGGCAGCAGTGTGGACATGGCTTCTCGCAATTCCTGAAAAAAGTGCGGCCGGTGGTCATCTTGCCCCGGCCGAGAATGGCGGAATTGTACGCTGATACCGCCACCGCTGTCGCAGCCGGTGTGGCGTCGCCGCAACCCGCCGCCGCGCTCTTGCGGCCAACCTTTTAGGCCAGCCACCACAGCGCCAGCGCCACGGTCGCCGGCAATGCCTGCACCCACAGGATCTTGCGGCTGGCGGTGGCGGCGCCGAACACGCCGGCGACGATCACGCAGCCGAGGAAGAAGGGCGCGACGGCGGCGGGGCTGCCCGGCAGCAGGCTCCACAGCAGGCCGGCGGCGAGAAAGCCGTTGTACAAGCCCTGGTTGGCGGCCAGCACGCGGCTGGCGACGGCGAATTCCGGCGTCAGGCCGAAGGCGCGGCGTCCGGCCGGGCGCGTCCACAAGAACATTTCCAGCACCATGATGTAGACATGGATCAGCGCGACCACGGCGACGGCGAGACTGGCGGCGAGTGTCATAGCGGCTCCGTTCAGGCGCTTTGCGGCAGCGGCAGCGCGGCGAAATCGGCGCTGCGCGGCAAGGCGGCGAGGATGGCGGCCAGCACCGGCGGCGGCGCGATCAGCTTGCGGCTGCGCAGGTCCAGCCAGGCGCCGGCCACCTCGTACACCGCGGCCAGGGTGCCGTCCGCCTTGCGCATTTCCTGGCGAATGTGCCAGCGGCTGTTGTCCGGGCTGGCGGCGGCGATCAGCACATTGATGCTAAGGCGTTCCCCCAGGTTCACCTCGCGGCGATAATCGGTGCTTTCGCGGAACAGCACCGGGCCGAAGCCCTGGCGTTTGAATTCGTTGGCGCCGAAGCCGGCCGCCTGCAGCCACTCCAGCCGGGTGTGGGTGCACAGGTCGGCGTAGGCGCTGTGGCGCATGTGCTGGTTGGCGTCGATATCGGCCCAGCGGACCTCGACGACCTTGCTGAATGCGGTCATGAGTGTGATTCCTAAAATAGAACGATCGTGCTATTTTGCACGAAGACAGCGGCAAGGCAAGCAGCGATGACGAAAAAGGCGGCAACGAGAGAGGCAATTCTGCAACAGGCGCTGGCGCTGGCCAGCCAGGTCGGCGTCAGCGGGCTGACCATCGGCAGCCTGGCGGCGGCCAGCGGCCTGTCGAAAAGCGGGCTGTTCGCCCACTTCGGCAGCAAGGAGGCGCTGCAGCTGGCGGTGGTGCTGGCGGCGCAGCAGCAGTTCGTCGTCGAGACGGTGCAGCCGGCGCTGGCGCTGCCGCGCGGCATGGCGCGGCTGACGGCGCTGTTCGACGGCTGGCTGGCGCGCATGGAGCAGGGACGCTACCCCGGCGGCTGCCCGCTGCTGGCGGCGGCCTACGAGTTCGACGACCAGCCCGGCGCGGTGCGCGAGGCGCTGGTGGCCGGCCAGCGCTGGCAGCGCGACACGCTGCAGCGACTGCTGCAGCAGGCCTGCGACGCCGGCGAGCTGGCGGCGGATTGCGACGTGGCGCTACTGGCCTTCATGCTGTTCGGGCTGGTGCAGAGCGCGCACCACGACCAGCAGCTGCTGGACAGCGCCGACGGCGTGGCGCTGGCACGGCGCGGCTTTGCGCGGCTGATGGCGATGCACCAGGCCGGCTGAGCGCCGCTCAGCGCTCGCCGCTGCCGTACAGCCGCTGCGGGGTGACGGCGACGCTGCCTTTTTCCGACGACAGCCACAGCGTGCCGTCCTGGATGGTGGCGTTGAGCTGCATGCTGCGCTCGCACAGCGCGGCCAGCTCGGCCAGCGTTTCCGGCGCGATGCTGAAGACGTTGAGGTGGTCGAAGCGGCCAACCTTGCCTTCCATGCCCTGCCACCAGATGTCGGCGGCGCGGCCGCCGTAGCTGTACAGCCACACCTTGGCGGCGCGGCCGCAGGCCTTGCGCAGGCGCTTCTCGTCCGGCTCGCCCAGCTCGATCCACTCCTCGATCTCGTCGCTGAAGTTCTTGCGCCACAGGTCCGGCTCGTCGTCGTCGCTGATGCCGCGGGTGAAGGCCATGTACTCGCCGGCGTGCAGCGCGAACACCGCGATGCGCAGCATCATGCGTTCGATGGTTTCCGACGGGTGCTGCGCGATGGTCAGGCTATGGCTGTCGTAATAGCCGCGATCCATGTCGGAAATGGTGAGATCGGCTTTGTAGATGGTGGCTTTCAGTGCCATGGGGGCTTTCGCTGGGGAAGGTTGCGGTCAAGGCCGGCAGTGTACCGCTTTTGCCCCGCCCGCGCCCGTGGCGGCGGGTACTATTGCCGCTTGGCGGCAGCATCTGCCTGGGATAGGCTGCTGGGTAACGAAAAATGGCGCAGGCCGGGGTGAATATGACGCTGTTACGCAATTTCATGCTCTTGCTGCTGCTGGCATGGTCGCTGCCGGCGCTGGCCGCCGACGCGCCGCTGCGGGTGCGTTTCTCCAACCCGGCCTACCCGCCGTTCATGGGCGAGCAGCTGCCGCGTGGCGGCATCCTGTCGGCGGTGGTGAGCGAGGTGTTCCGCCGCGGCCAGGTCAGCGTCCGCTACGGCTGGTATCCCAACCATCGCGCCATCCAGCTGGCGCGCAACGGCGACGTCGACGGCAGCCTCGGCTGGACGCCGAACGAGGAGCGGCAGCGCGACCTGCTGTTTTCCGAGCCGGTGATGTCGTTCCGCATGGTGCTGTTCCAGCGCGCCGGCGAAAGCTACCCGTGGCAGACGCTGGCCGATCTCGCGCCCTACCGTTTCGGCATCACCGCTGGCAATTTCTACTCCGACGCCTTCGGCAGCCTGCAGCAGCAGGGCGTGCTGAAGGTCGACGTCGCCGGCGACGACAACAGCAATCTGCGCAAGCTGCTGGCCGGCCGCATCGACCTGTTCCCGATGGAGTGGGAGGCCGGGCAGCTGCTGGTACGCAGCACGCTGCGCCCGCACCAGGCGCGGCAGCTGGTGCCGCAGGCGCGCGAGTACTGGACCACGCCGCTGTGCGTGGCGGTGTCACGCAAGCATCCGCAGGCGGCCGAGCTGATCGCCCGCTTCAACCGCGAACTGCGCAAGATGCGCGACAGCGGCGAGCTGGCGCGGCTGGTCGCGCAGACGCGGCAGCAGGTGTACGCCCGCCTCGGCGTCGGCTGACGGCTATGGCCGCGGTGCCTGCGCCATGCGCGCCGCCAGCTGGCGCTGTTCGCCGTCGCCCGCCTGCAGCGCGGCGATCACCGCGGCCACGTCCGCCGGGCTGCGGTTCTGGCTCAGTTTCTCCTTCACCTCCCAGCGCGTGACCCGCAGCCGGAAGCCGACGATGGCGCGCTGCATCGCCGCCAGCGCCTGGTCCGGCACCGCCGCCGGCGTCCAGCCGTCCGGCCCTTCGAAACGCGCGGCCAGTTGCGCCAGCAGCGCGGCCAGCTCGTCGCCGCTCACCGCCTCGGCCTGGCCGTGGGCGTGCGCCACGCGGTAGTTCCAGGTCGGCACCATGCCGGGGCTGGCGTACCAGCGCGGCGACACGTAGCCGTGCTCGCCGTGAAAGATGGCGACGCTGGGCGAGTGCAGCAGCGCGGCGCTGTGGCCGTTGGCGGCAGCGAGGTGGCCGAGCAGGCAGTCCGGATCGTGCGGATCGGGCAGCAGCACCAGGTGGCTGAGCCACGGCGTGTCCGGCTGCTGGGTGAGCAGCGTGGCAAACGGGAACTCGGCGGCGAGGCTGCGGCCAACGTTGGCTGCGGCGGCAAAGGACGGGGGCTGGTACAGGGGCATGGCGGGCTCCGGGGGCAGGGTCATGGCCCGATGCTGCCGTGCCGGTGGCTCCCTGCCCAGTGCCACTTTCCGCCCTTGTCGCGGGGCCAGTAAAAAAGCCAGCGCCGGCGGGGCCGGGGCTGGCAAAAACCATCGGAGGGGAAGTAAACGGCGGCTCAGCCCACCTCGTCGAATGGCAGGCCGACGTAGTTCTCGGCAATGGTCTTGAGGCCGGCCGGCGAGCTGGTGTAGTAGTCATAATCGGTACGTTGCATGCGCTGGTCGAAGGCGTCGGCATCCGGGAAGTCGTGCAGCAGCGTGGTCATGAACCAGGAGAAGCGCTCGGCCTTCCAGATGCGGCGCAGCGCCAGCTCGGAATATTTCGCCAGCAGGTCGGTGCGGCCTTCCTTGTACACCTTCACCAGGATGCGATACAGGTAGCACACGTCGGAGGCGGCCAGGTTCAGACCCTTGGCGCCGGTGGGCGGCACGATGTGGGCGGCGTCGCCGACCAGGAACAGCTTGCCGTACTGCATCGGCTCCACCACGTAGCTGCGCAGCGGGGCGATGCTCTTTTCCAGCGACGGGCCGGTAACCAGCTTGTCGGCCACGTCCTGCGGCAGGCGGGTCTTCAGCTCGTCCCAGAAGCGCTCGTCGGACCAGTCTTCCACCTTGTCGGTCAGCGGCACCTGCAGGTAGTAGCGGCTGCGGCTGGCCGAGCGCTGGCTGCACAGCACGAAACCGCGCTCGTGCTGCGCGTAGATCAGCTCGTGGTTGACCGGCGGGGTGTCGGACAGCAGGCCCAGCCAGCCGAACGGGTACACGCGCTCGTAGTGGCGCAGCACCTCGGCCGGGATGCTCTGCCGCGACACGCCGTGGAAGCCGTCGCAGCCGGCGATGTAGTCGCAGTCCAGGCGCACGGTCTCGCCGTTCTTCTCGAAGGTGATGTAGGGCTTTTCGCCCTTCAGCTCGTGCGGCTGCACGTTGGCCGCTTCGTAGATGGTCATCGCGCCGCTGGCGGCACGGGCCTCCATCAGGTCGCGGGTGACCTCGGTCTGGCCGTACACCACCACGGTGTCGCCGCCGGTCAGCGCCTTCAGGTCGATGCGGTCGCGGCGGCCGTTGTAGACCAGCTCGATGCCTTCGTGCACCAGACCTTCGCGGTCCATGCGTTCGGCCACGCCGGCTTCGCGCATCATGTTGACCATGCCCTGTTCCAGCACGCCGGCGCGGATGCGGCCCAGCACGTAATCCGGGGTCTGGCGTTCCAGGATGATGTTGTCGATGCCGGCCTTGTGCAGCAGCTGGCCCAGCAGCAGGCCGGACGGGCCGGCGCCGATGATGGCGACTTGTGTTTTCATGATCGCGTTCCTCTCGTGTTGCTTTTTGCTGTGTATGGCCCGGCACACGGGCTGGTGTGACGGTATTTTTGGTCAGCAGCAGGCGACATAACAGGCAATTTCAGGTAAAAAAACAGGACTTTTCGCAGAAGCGCACGGGGAAAATGATGTTGGGGCACGGCAGGGACGTTCCGGTATTCAAGCTGTATGGCGAGGGCGCGGCGTGGCCGACGCCGGACCTGCTGCACTGCGAAAGCATCTCCAGCCGCAGCCAGCGCCACGGCTGGGAGATCGACCAGCACCGCCACGCCGACCTGTACCAGCTGCTGTACGTGCGTCGCGGCCCGGCGACGCTGTTCATCGAGGAGCACTGCACGCCGGTGGCGGTGCCGGTGATCCAGGTGGTGCCGGCGATGTGCGTGCACGGCTTCCAGTTTCACGACAGCATCGACGGCTACATCATCACGCTGGCGGCGCCGCTGGTGACCTGGCTGCAGGAGTGCCTGGCCAACTGCCCGCCTCTGCTGCAGCAGCCGGGCTGCTACGCCGCCGACGCCGAGCTGGACGCGCTGTTTCTCGCCATCGCCCGCGAATACGCGACCCCCGCCGCCGGCCGCGACGTGCTGCTGCGCTCGCTGCTGTGCGCGCTGCTGGTGCTGCTCAGCCGGCAGCTGCCGCAGGCGGCGAACAGCGAGGACCGCCCCGACCGCGGCCAGCCGCAGCTGGTGAAGTTCACCGCGCTGGTGGAACAGCACTACGCCGCGCACTGGCCGATCAGCCGCTACGCGCGGCAGCTGGGCGTCACCAGCGCCCATCTCAACAGCGTCTGCCGCCGCCTGAGCGGGCACAGCGCGCTGCAGATCGTGCACCAGCGCCAGCTGCTGGAGGCGAAACGCAACCTGATCTACACCGTGCTGACGGTGAGCCAGATCGCCGACGTGCTCGGTTTTGCCGAGCCGGCCTACTTCATCCGCTTCTTCCGCCGCCTCACCGGCGTCACCCCGCGCGTGTTCCGCCAGCGCGGCGGCGTGGTGCCGGCGCTGCCCGCGCCGGCGGCAAAGCGTCATAATGGCGGCTCCGCCCCGGCAAGCGAGCACCCCTCTTGAGCAAATACGGCACCATCGTCCAGCAGGTCATCGACAGCATCGAACACGGCAGCTACCAGGCCGGCGACGCGCTGCCCTCGCTGCGCCAGCTGGTGGCACAGCACGCGGTCAGCCTCAATACCGCGCGCCGCGCCTACTACGAGCTGGAGCGGCTGGGCTACGTCGAGGCGCACGCCCGCAGCGGCTACGTGGTCGCCGCCGGCGCGCTGCACGGCGCCGACAGGTTGGCCGCACCGCTGGGCGCGCCCTTCATCGACACCGCGCTGTACGACACCCGGCCGCTGACGCACGCCTTCATCGGTGCCATGCGCCGCTACGACCAGGCGCTGGCGGAGCCGGCGCTGGCCGGGCTGCCGGCCTTGCGCCGCCAGATCGCGCAGCAGGCGCACGCCGAGGGCTGGCGGCTGCAGGCCGACGACGTGCTGGTGACCTGCGGCGGCATGGAGGCGCTGTCGCTGGCCATCGCCGCGGTCACCCACGGCATCGCCGACCCCTGCGTCGCGGTGCTGCTGCCGGCCTTCCCCGGCCTGCTCGGCTGGCTGGGCGAGCACGGCGTGCGCGTGCTGCCGCTGGTGGCGGACGCCGACGACCGCCTGCCGCTGGCGGCGCTGGCGCAGGCGCTGGCCGCCGGCGAGGTGCACGCCATCGCGCTGATGAGCGCCTTCTGCCACCCGCACGGCCGCTCGCTGCCGGCGGCCAGCCAGCAGGCGCTGCTGGTGCTGGCGCAGCAGTTCGACGTGCCGCTGATCGAGGACGACGCCTACCGCCATCTCGGTTTTGCCGACGCGGTGCCGCAGCCGCTGAAGGCGCTGGACCACGACGGCCGCGTGCTGTTGTGCAGCACCTTTTCCAAGTCGCTGGCACCGGGCTACCGCGTCGGCTGGCTGGCGCCGGGCCGCTACGCCGACATCGTGCGCCGGTTGAAACTGGCGCACACGCTGGCGTCGCCGCTGCCCAACCAGCTGGCGCTGGCGGAGCTGCTGGCCGGCGGCCGCCACCTGCCGCTGCTGGCGCGGCTGCGCGGCCTGCTGGCGCAGAAGGTGCGCGCGCTGGAGGCGGCACTGCAGCCGCGGCTGCCGGACGGCGTGCTGCTGCGCGCGGCGGAGGGCGGTTACTTCGTGTGGCTGGAGCGGCTGCCCTGCGACAGCGTGCAGCTGGCGGCCGAGGCCGAGCGCGCGGGCATCGTGCTGGCGCCCGGCACCCTGTGCCTGCCGGGCGAGGCCGGTCGCCGCGCGCTGCGGCTGAACGCCAGCTATTTCGATCCGCTGCGGCAGCAGGCGGCACTGGACTGGCTGGCGCGCGCGCTGCGCCAGGGGTGAGCGCTGCGGCCAACCTTGTCGCTTACGGCATCAGCAGCCGTGCTTCCTCGTGCAGCACCTGGCTCGGGTCGTCGAGGTTGACGATGCGCACGCCGACGGTGTGGCTGCCGCTGGGCAGCACGGCCGGATCGGCGACCAGCGCGACGTTGAAGCTGCTGACGCTGTCGCCGGCCACCTGCAGCGGCGGCGCCTCCACCCGCACCAGGCCGGCGCTTTCCACTTGTAACCGGTAGCGGCGGCTGTCGCGCTCGGTGTTCATGATGCGCACGTTGTAGACGTTCTCGATGTAGCCGTCGTTGCTCTCGCGCTGCATCACCGCGCGGTCGCGCAGGATGTCGACCTTGAACGGCACCCGCAGCGCGAGGCCGGTGGCCGACAGCGCGACGATGGCCAGCAGCAGGCCGCCGTAGACCAGCGCGCGCGGGCGCTGCCGCAGCGACGGCAGCGGCTGCTGCTGCGCCATCGCGTGCTGGGTGCTGAAGCGGATCAGGCCGCGCGCCTGGCCGGTCTTGTCCATCACCTCGTCGCAGACGTCGATGCAGGCGGCACAGCCGATGCACTCGTACTGCAGGCCGGCGCGGATGTCGATGCCGGTCGGACACACCTGCACGCACAGCCCGCAATCGACGCAGGCGCCCTGCGGCTTGTCGGCGCGGCCAAGGTTGGCCGCAATCGGGATGATGGCGTGCTGCTTGCGCCGCGCGCCGCGCGGTTCGCCGCGCTGCTCGTCGTAGGCCACCAGCAGCGTGTCGCGGTCGAACATCGCGCCCTGGAAGCGGGCGTACGGGCACATGTGCTTGCACACCTGCTCGCGCAGCACGCCGGCCAAGAGCCAGGTGAAGCCGCCGTAGCCGAGCGCGAACAGCGCCTCCCACACCCCGATGTGACCGGCGCCGAGGTTGGCCGCCAGCTCGCGCATCGGCGTGAAATAGCCGACCAGGGTCAAGCCGGTCCACAGCGAGAACGCGGCCATCAGCAGCTGCGTGCTGCCCTTGCGCAGCACTTTCTCCGCGCCCCACGGTGCGGCGTCGCGCTTGCGGCGCTGGTTGGGCGGGCCCTCCACCCAGCGCTCGATCCAGATCATGATCTCGGTGTACACCGTCTGCGGACAGGAGAAGCCGCACCACAGCCGCCCGGCCAGCATCGTCCACAGGAACAGCCCCAGCGCCGCCACGATCAGCGCCGCCGCTAGGTAGATGAAGTCCTGCGGCAGCAGGGTGAGGCCGAACAGGTACAGGCGCATGCTGTCGAAATCGAAGCGCGTCGCCTGCTGCCCGCTCCAGTTCAGCCACGGCAGGCCGAAGTAGATCAGCTGGGTGACGAGCACGAAGGCGACGCGCAGGGTGTTGAAACGGCCGCCGGTGAGGCGGGGGTAGACTTTGCTGGAGACGAAGTGCAGGGGCGTTGCCATGATGCGGACCCGAAGAGAAACGATGCCCGAGCTTAGGCGGCGTTGGCGGGGGGCAACAGGCACAGAGCGGCGCGATCGGCAGGACACAGCGGCGCCGGCGGCAAGCAGGTTTGACGTGGATCAGACGACGGCCTGCGGCCAGGGTTGGCCGCAGGTCCCGGAACGGGAACCGGTTCTCAGCCGGTACGCACGCAGTTGCGGCCTTCCTGCTTGGCGAGGTATAGCGCGGCGTCGGCGCGCGCGATCAGCGGCGTCGGCGTTTCCTCGCCCGGGTACAGCTCGCTGATGCCGATGCTGACGGTGAAGCGCACCGCCTCGCCGCCCAGCGGGTTGTCGAGACGGATCTGTTCCACCGCCTCGCGCACCCGCTCCATGATCAGGCTGGCGTTGTAGCGGTCGGTGTCCGGCAGCAGGATGGCGAACTCCTCGCCGCCCAGGCGGCCGCAGACGTCTTCCAGCCGCACGTTGAACTGGATGCAGGAGGCGAAGCGGCGCAGCACCTCGTCGCCGAAACCGTGGCCGTAGCGGTCGTTGATGTGCTTGAAGAAGTCGAGGTCCAGCATCGCCAGCGACAGCGGCCGTTGCCAGCGCTGGCCGCGCGCGATCTCCTCCTGCGCGCGCTGCAGGAACTGGCGGCGGTTGTACAGCCCGGTCAGCTCGTCGGTGTTGGCGAGGCGCTCCAGGTCGGCCTGCAGCTTCTTGGCGGCGCTGATGTCGTACTTGATGGCGACGATGTGGAGCAGCTCGTTGTACTGGTCGCGCACCGGCGCCACCGACACCGTCTCGACGCAGTGGTGGCCGTCGGGACGGGTGCTGCTCAGCTCGCCGCGCCAGTTCTTGCCGTCGTGGATCGCCTGCGCCAGCTGCTCCTGCAGCTCCGGCTGCTGTTCCAGCAGCAGCTCGGCCAGCTGGCGCCGGCCGCGCACCTCGTCGAGACGGTGGCCGGTCATGTCGCGGAACGCCGGGTTGATGTACTGCACCACGCCGTTGCCGTCGGCGATGGCGATGGCCTCGGCGGCGTAGTCGATCGCCGCGCTGCGGATGGACAGCGCCTCGCTCAGCGCCACGTTGTGCAGGTAGCGGCGGGTGGCGTACACGATCAGCAGCACCATCACCCCCCAGCTGGCGATGAACAGCACCAGCTTGCTCCACCACGGCTCCAGCAGGGTTTCCTTGTCGATGCCGACCGACACGATCACCGGCAGGTGTTCGATCTGGCGCGTGGCGTGCAGGCGGCGGCGGCCGTCGAAGGGCGAGGTCATCTCGTACTGCGCCTCGCTCTGCTGCTTGCGGATCATCGCCTCGGCTTCCGGGTCCGGCACCGGTTGCGTCGGCAGTTTCGGCAGCATCGGCTGGCGTGCCAGCAGCTGGCGCTGCTTGTCGGCGAAGATCAGCACGTCGTAGCGGTTGCCGACCATGGCGCGGTTGATCTGGGTCTGGAAGTGCTCGACGCGCACCGCGCTGCCGATCAGGCCGATCACCTTGCCGTCGTCGCCGCGCACCCGCTGCGTGGCCAGCACCACGTCGTCGCCGGCGATGGTGTGGAAGCGTTCGCTGACGAAGCGGTCGTCGCGGTTGTTGGCCAGCATCGCCTTGCAGTAGCTGCGCTCGCTGGCGTCGAAGCCGGGCGACACCTTGAACGACAGCACCAGCTTGCAGTTGCGGTCGACCAGGATCAGGTCGTAGGCCTGCGGCATGCCGTGCATGGCGCGCACCAGCCGCGTCTCCAGCGCGCTGCGCGCCGGGCCGTCGCTGGTGGCGGCAAAGTCGGCCTCGCCGAGCTGGCGCGCCAGCGCGCTCTGGATCAGGTCGATCTCGCGGAATTCGCGCTGGATCCACTCTGCCAGCAGCAGGTTGGTGACGCGGGCCTGGTTGAAGCCCTGCTTCAGCGCGCCGTGGTAGGACGACGCCAGCTCCATGGCGCCGAGGCCGAGTAGCAGCAGGCACAGCGCGGCGCTGAGCAGCAGCGTCTTGACGGTGAGGCTGGACAGGGAAAAGCGCGGGAGGGTGGGCATACGCAGGGTGACGAAGTCGCGATAAAGGGATTCTCGCATGAAGTTTTGCGCCGCCGCATGACGATTTGCAGCGGGGCGTGCAACGCGATGTAATGCGCGCTTCGGGTCTGAGTGAGTCTATGTCATGGAATACCGGTTCGGGTTTGCCGAAATACCGCTGCGCCTGCGTCGCAGCGCGCAGTTATTGTGGCTGTCGCTGCTGCTGGGCGCGGTGACGCAGCTGGGCGAGCGGCTGTGGCCGGGCAGCGCCTTGCCGCCGGCGGAATGGGCGCGGCTGCTGGCCTTCGTGGTGCTGGCCTACGGCCTGTCGGCGTGGGTGGTGTGGGAGCTGGCGCGCGCGCGGCCGTGGGCGCGGCTGGTGCTCAGCGGCTGGCTGCTGCTGTCGCTGTTTGCGTGGCTGAGCCAGCTGGCGGAGGCCATGCCGTGGTGGCAGCACGGCGCCGACGCGCTGGTGCTGCTGCTGGACGCGCTGGCGCTGTACCTGGCGTGGACGGGCAGCGCCGCAAAGTGGTTCCGTAGCCAGCGCCACGCCGCCGACGCGGCGCCCGTCGATCGCGACTAGCCGGCGCGATAGCGTGGGCAATGCCGTGAACGGGCGTTTTCTGCTGCCAACGCCGGCTTTCGTCGGCGCTCTTGCCTGATTGTCCGGGCGCTAAACCGCCTTCGCACCGTGCCTGACGGCAGGAAAAAAGCCATGCGGCCAACCTTGACCCAGGGTTGGCCGCATGGCTTTTGTGCTTAGAACCTGTTCAATGCCTGCTGCGACTTGATCTCAATGGGGCGATACGGCGTTGAACACGGCTTCGGCGTGCGGATTTATATCCAGATAAACCCCGCTTCCTCTACCGTTTTTGCCTGGTCTCGCTCTAGCTCGCGAGACTTGGAACAGGTTCTTAGCGGCTGAGGATCAGGCGCAGCCCGAGCGCGACGAACACGGCGCCGGCGAGGCGGTCCAGCCACATGCTGCGCCGCGGCGTGGTCATCAGCCATTGCCCGGCGTAACCGGAAAAGTAGCCGAGCAGGCCGAACAGCAGCGCCGCCTGCAGCGTGAACAGCACCCCCAGCTGCAGCGTCTGCCAGGCGACGGCGCCGCTGCCGGCGACGATGAACTGCGGCAGGAAGGCGAGGAAGAACAGCACCACCTTGGGGTTGATGGCATTGGCCAGCAGCCCCTTGCCGAACAGCGCCGCCAGCCCGTCCTGCGGGCCCTGGCCGGCGCCCTGCCACTGGCGGCCGCGGCTGCGCAGCGCCTGCACCCCCAGCCACACCAGATACAGACCGCCGGCGAGCTTCAGCGCGAGGAAGGCGGTGGCCGACGCCGCCAGCAGCGCGCTGATGCCGGCCGCGGCCAGCAGGGTGTGGCTGAGGCAGCCCAGCGCGCAGCCCAGCCCGAACACCATGCCGTGACGCCGCCCGCGCGCGATGCCCAGGCTCAGCACCATCAGGTTGTCCGGTCCCGGCGACAGCGTGATCAGCATCGCGGCGGCGAGGAAGGCAAAAATCTGGTCGGGGCTCAGCATCGCGGACTCCTGCTATAAAGACTGCATTATCAGTGACTTGCGGTCGGGTGTGGCCGGCTCAGGTCAGCGCCTTGCCGAAGATGATCAGGTCGCGGTGCACGCCGTCCAGCACCGCCACGCGCGGGAAGTGCGCCCACTGTGCAAAGCCGTGGCGCTGGAACAGCGCGACGCTGGGCTGGTTGTGGCCGAACACGAAGCCGAGCAGGTTCTCCACCCCGTACTGCGGCGCGATATCCAGTACCTGCTGCAGCAGGCGGCTGCCCATGCCGCGCCCGCGGCAGCTTTCCGCCAGATAGATGCTGACCTCGGCGGTGCCGTTGTAGGCGGGGCGGCCGTAGAAGTCGGACAGGCTGACCCAGGCGATGACCGTGTCCTGCTCGCGCACCACCCACAGCGGCCGGCGCGTGGCGTTGTGCGCGTGGAACCATGGCAGGCGGCTGTCGACGCTGACCGGCTCCAGATCGGCGGTCACCATGCGCCCGGCGATGGTGCTGTTGTAGATGGCGACGATCTGCGGCAAGTCGTCGAGGGTGGCGATGTCCAGCTGCACGTGACTCATGGTGTCTCCTTGTTCCGGTCGAAACATTGTGCTGGATGGCGGGCGCTTTGTGAATGTGCAATCCGGCTGCGGAACAGCGTGTTTTGGAGACGGGTTTCCGGAGGGCCACAGCTGGATGGCGGGCGTTGTCCACCCGATTTTGTAATGTATGTAATGAAATACATGATTTAAATACGTTATAAATTGCGTTTGTCGGGTGGCGGGCCGGGTATTGCCGTACGGGTGTGGCGGCGGTGGCGGAGGACGGGCGCTGTCGCGTCACCGCCGCGCATCGGCCCGTGCCGGTGGCGAAGTCGTGAGCGCCAAGGCCGTGAGGTGGCGAGCGGTGTCGCCGGGCTGGGCGGCGCTGCTGTGGCGCCAATGCGCGCTGGCGGCAACGCCACGGCAAGGTTGGCCGCAGCCGGGTATGGCCTTGCATCCTGCTTGCAAGGGGCGGCTGTCATCGGTGCGGCGCGAGCGCAGTCCGCTGCTCCGGGCGCAGGAACGTGTTCACGATCTCTCGCGCTCACGCGGGACAAGGCGAAAACGGCTGAGGAAGCGGCGTTTATCTGGATATAAACCCGCATGCCGAAGCCGTTTTTAACGCCGTCTCGCCCAAGGTGAGATCAGTCGCCGCAGGTCGTGAACAGGTTCTGAGGGAGGGGGCTGCCGGGCAGGTGAGTGCTGTTGCCGGCGGCGGTGGTCGGCCTGGCTCGTGGCATGGCCACAAGGGACGAGCGTGCCCAGGGTGGCGCTTGCCGTCCGTGGCCGGCGGGCTGCCGGTAGCGCGATGGGCTGTCGCCGGTGCTCAGTTCGGGACGGGGCTGTCGCGGTCGACCACGCGGTTGCGGCCGCCGGACTTGGCCAGGTACAGGCGGCGGTCGGCGCTGTCGAACAGCTGGTTCCAGCTGGCGCCGGGCTGCGGCGTGCCGCTGGCGACGCCGATGCTGGCGGTCAGTTGCGTGGCCGGGTCGGCGGGATCGAGCAGGATGCGGTTCAGCGCGCGGCACAGCTTGTCGGCCACCTGGCGCGCGCCGGCGGCGTCGGTGTCCGGCAGCAGCAGGCAGAATTCCTCGCCGCCGATGCGGGCGAAGATGTCGCCCTGGCGCACCTCGTCGGCGATGTGGTCGGCCACCGCGCGCAGCGCCTGGTCGCCCTTGCGGTGGCCGTAGGTGTCGTTGATGCGCTTGAAGTGGTCGAGGTCTATCATCAGCAGCGCCAGCGAGCGCTGCTGGCGGGCGTGCAGCGCGTACTGGCGCAGCGCCAGGTCGAAGAAGGTGCGGCGGTTGAAGATGCCGGTCAGCGGGTCGAGCGCGGCCAGCTTGCTCAGCTGGCGGTATTGCAGCTCGCGCTGCACCTGGATGAAGCCGAGTTGCAGCATCACCGCGCTGAGCAGGGTCAGCAGCAGCAGCGTCGGGCAGCTGAGCAGCGACGGTGCGGCCGGCTGGCTGGCGCTGGCGGCATAGGCCAGCAGGTAGAGACCGAACAGCGCGCTGGCGCCGCCCAGCAGCAGCGCCGCCGGGCCGCGCTTGTGGTGCTTGTGCAGCAGCTGGTGGGCGATGCCGGCGAAGAACCAGGCGCTGACCAGCAGGAACAGCGCCTGTCGCGATGCGGCCTGCGGCAGCAGCACAACGCCGCCGAGCAGCAGCGCGGCCTGCGCCACCGAGGCCCGCGCGCCGTGCCACCACGCGCGGCGGCCTTCGGTCAGTCGCGCCACCGCCTGGCCCAGCAGTTCGTTCTTCAGGCCGGTGAGCAGCGCGGTGGGCAGCAGCCAGGTACCGATGTCGCCAGCCGGCAGGATGGCGGGCGGAAAGGCGAGGTACAGCATCAGCGCCGCCATCAGCAGCGAGCCGCCGAG
This sequence comes from Vogesella alkaliphila, assembly GCF_014652475.1. Taxonomy (GTDB): domain Bacteria; phylum Pseudomonadota; class Gammaproteobacteria; order Burkholderiales; family Chromobacteriaceae; genus Vogesella; species Vogesella alkaliphila. Next base: position 108,276 of record NZ_BMYW01000003.1, read on the forward strand.
CCAGAACGCCTCGATGCCGCGGCCGGTCAGCCGGTCACGCCCCGCGTACACCATCACGCCGCCAATGCCGTAGACCAGGGCAATGGCGGTGAGAAGGGTCGGGGTGTCCAGCGGTGCCATGCGGCAAATATCCTGATCGGTTATTTTTTAAAAAAGCAATCGGAAATTGTACCATGCTTTTAATCAATATCTGTAAGCTGCCGCGTCGATTTTAAAGAATTATCCGTTCAAAAAGATGAACTTATCTGTCATGGCGGGGCGCGGCATGGCGGTCTGGCGGGGTCGGCGGACGGGGCGACATGCTAGAATGCGCACCATGGAACTGTATCGATTCTTGCAACAACAGGGCTTCGGCGGGCGCAAGGCCTGCCGCGAGCTGGTGGACTACGGCCTGGTCGAGCTGGACGGCGTGGTCGCGTCCGACTGGCGCATGGCGGTGGATCCGGCGGCGATCCGCACGCTGCGCGTCGACGGCGAGCCGTGGCCGGTGCTGGCGCTGCCCTGCTACCTGATGCTGCACAAGCCGGCCGGCTACGAGACCTCGCACCAGCCGCAGCACCACCTCAGCGTGTTTCGCCTGCTGCCGTGGCAGTTCGCCAATCTCGGCATCGCCGCCGTCGGCCGCCTGGACGTCGACACCACCGGGCTGCTGCTGTTTTCCACAGACGGCCAGTTTGTCCACAGTCTGAGCTCGCCGCGCAAACTTATCCCCAAGTGCTACCAGGTCACCGCCCGCCACGCCGTCACGCCGCAACTGCTGCAGCAGCTGCGCGACGGCGTGCTGCTGCACGACGAGAGCGCGCCGCTGGCGGCCACGCAGGTCGAGCAGCTGGACACGCACCGTTTCAACATGAGCATCACCCAGGGCAAGTACCACCAGGTGAAGCGCATGGTCGCCGCCGCCGGCAACCGTGTCGAGCAGCTGCACCGCATCGCGATGGGCGAGCTGGCGCTCGGCGATCTGGTGGAGGGGCAATGGCGGCTGCTGGACGCGGCGGAGCTGGCGCTGCTCGGTTATCCGGCGCCGGGCTAGCGCCGGCCGGCCAGATAAGCCCCGCACAAAGCACTGCGGCCAACCTTGAGCAAGGTTGGCCGCAGTGTTGATTGCCATTCGGAGCCGGTCATCCGGGCGCCGGGTTCAGGGCCGGGGCGTCAGCTTCAGCGTGTCGGCGGCCTGTTCCAGGCTGCCCAAGTTGTCGACCTGGCGGTAGCCGAGCTGTTGTAGCAGCAGCTGCGCTTTCGCGGAGCGGTTGCCGGTGCGGCAGTACAGCTGGATCGGGGTGCTCTTGTCCGGGGCCACCCGTGGAATTTCCTCGCCGATGCGGTCGAGCGGCAGCAACGTGGCCCCCGGCAGGTGACGCTCTGCGTATTCTTCCGGGCTGCGCACGTCGATCAGCAGCGCGTCGGCCAGCGCACTGCCCAGCCACAGGCTGCAGGCGAGGGCAAGTACGCTACGGACCAGGGGTTTCATCAGCAGCCGTTCTCCAGCGCGATCTTCAGTGCGTCCTGATAGTGGCGTTCGGCTTTTTCCGGCTTGTCGATCGCCTGCAGCAGCTTGGCCAGCTCAGCGTGGGCGCACAGGGTAGGCTGGATAGACAGGCTGGCTTCCAGATAGTTCTGCGCCTTGCCCCACAGCTGTTCGGCGTGCGCGAGGCGACCCAGCGACAGCAGCAGCAGGTGGTCGCGCGGCCGCGATTTCAGCCAGTTTTCCGCGTCGCGCAGCAGCGTCAGCCGGCGCGGGCTGTCGATGTGCTCGGCCAGCAGGCCCAGCTCGCGCGCCAGCTCCGGTGTCGCCTGTTCGTCGTCGGACAGCGCGCCGGCGATCAGCTCCGCCGCCATGTCGTAGGCGTCGAGCTTGATCAGCTGGTTGGCGATGTCGGCGACCAGCGCCGGGTTCTGGCGCTCGACCCCGGGGATGCGCTTCAGCCAGTCGCGGATCTCGCGCTCGCTACTGAAGCTGGCCAGCTGCTGGCGGTAGGCGGCCAGGCGGTAGCGGCGCGCCTGCTCCGCTTCCAGCGCGTCGGCCTTCAGCAGTTTCTCGGTCAGCGTCAGCACGTGTTCCGGCTGCTTCAGCATCAGGCGGATCTTCAGCTCCAGCCGCAGCGCCGAGGTCAGGTTGCTGGAGATGGCGCGCGCGCGCTCGACGGCGGCCAGCGCCTCCAGCGGCTGCTTGCCGTCGAGGCGGATCTGCGCTTCCAGCATGTGGCGCGCCAGCTGGATGCGTTCCGGCATGTCTTCCAGCCGGGCCAGATAGCCGTCGCGGCGCTCCAAGTCCTGCACGCTGGCGGCGCTGCGCGCGGCGATCATCAGCGCGAGGCCGCGGTTTTCATCGGAATACTCGTCGTCGATCGACTTCAGCGCCTCGCGCTCGGCACGCTGGAAGCGGCCTTCGAACATCGCGATCGCCGCCTCGCGCAGTGCGTGGCGCGACGCCTTCAGCTTGCGCTGGCGCTGGTAGGTGCGCACCTCGTGCGGCAGGTTGGCCGCAATGCCGAGCAGGCGCAGCACGCCGTAGGCGACCAGGATCAGCAGCACGATGGCGAGGATCAGGAAGTTGAACGACACCTCCATGCGGTACGGCGGCACGAACAGGATGGCGTAGCCGGTGTTGATGGTGGAGGCAAGGCCAATCAGCACCGCGAGGGCAAACAGCCCGACGACCCAGAATACGAATCTCACGCTTTATTCCCCTTTGTTGCCCTGCGCTTCGCGCACGGCTTTCAGGCTGGCAGACAGGTCCGGCAGCGTCACGCTCAGTCGCACCGCGGCCAGCTCGGACAGCACCGCCTGCCACTGGCGGGTGGTCGGCGCGTCGCGGTCGAAGTAGCGGGCGACGTACTGGCCGGCGGCGGCGAGATCGGCCTGGTAGGTGGCGCCGTCGCGCTGGATCAGCGCCAGACGCGCGTCCAGGAGGCGCATTTTCAGGTTCTCGCGCAGGAAGAACGCCTGCTCCGGCGACAGCAGCAACGCCTCCGGCTTGTCCATGCGGCGGATGCGCACCAGGTCGCCCAGGCTCTGTGTCAGCTCGCCGGCCAGGCGCGACCACCACGGCGCATCGGCGGCCACGCTGGCCTGCGCCACCGGCTTGCCGTCGAGGCGGTGATGGTCGATCACCAGCGGCAGCGTCTCGGCGCCCAGCATCAGCGTGTCCAGCTTGACGGTCAGGCCGACGGTGTCGAGGTAGGGCAGCGCCTTCAGCGTTTCCAGATCCTTGGCCACCGCGCGCTTGACGCCGATCAGGCCGGGATTGTCGAAGTGCGACAGCCGCGTCTGCACCCCTTCCAGCGCCGACACCGCGCCGCTGATGTTGCCGGCCAGCTGCAGCTGCTGGCTGGCGACGCCGAGGGTGTGCTCCACCTCGGACAGCAGCCAGTCGCTGCGGTCCTTGGTCAGCTCCTGGTACATGCCGCTGAGGGTGGCGTACTGGCCGGCGGACTCGTTGACGCGGGCCTCGACCAGCGCCAGCTTGGCCTGCAGCTCGCGGGTGCTGGCCTGGGTCAGTTCGGCCTGGTTCTGCAGCGCCTTGGTGCTGCCTCCGGCGTCGGCCAGCCGTTCGGCCAGCGCCTGCTGCGCCTTGTTCAGTTGCTGGCGGGTATCCAGGTACTGCCAGCCGGTGAGGCCCAGCGCGACGACGGCAACGATCAGCGCAAGGTTGACGGGTGGTTTGTTCGGCTTGCTGCTGCCGTTTTCAACTGGAGTGGCTTCGCTCATGGATGACGGAGAACCGGAGTGTGGCCCAGCCAAGAGGCGTGGCCGTGTTTGCTCGAAATATGGCGGCATCTGCGCCGGAATCATTGCGTCCTGCCGTGCTGCGTCGCGGCGCGGCGGCCACGAAACAAATCTTAACAGAACCGTGGCATTGTAACCGCGCCGTCCCGGTGCGGCCAGCGGCTAGGGCTGGCGGGCGGCAAACAGCGCGCGCAGCGCCGTCTCGTCGGCGGCCAGCAGCGGCCGTGCCACGCCCAGCTGCTGCAGGGTGGCGGCAATGCGCGGGTGCAGCGCGATGAAACGGCAGCCCAGCAGCGTGCGCTGGCGCGTGGCGCCGGCCTGGCGGAACAGCAGCTCTGCACTGTGGCTGGAGGTGATCAGCAGCGCCGGATTGCTGGCAGCCAGGCGGTCGAACAGCGCCCAGTCGGCCGCCACCGGCACGCGGCGATAGACCTCCGCGTAGCGCACCCGCGCGCCGCGGCGGGCGAGGGTTTCCCCAAGTTGTGGCCGGCCGCCGTCGCCGCGCACAATCAGGACCGTTTGCCCGGCCAGCTCTTGCAGCGGCGGCAGCGCCAGCAGGGCGTCGCTGTCGTTGCCGTGCGGCGGATGCAGCACCGCGCGGCCGCTGAGCGCGGCCAGCTTGTCGGCGCTGGCGCGGCCGACGCAGGCAAGCCTGGCCGCAAGCGGCGAGGCGGCGAGGTGTGGCCACGCGAGTTCGATGCAGGACGGGCTGACGAAGACCAGCCAGTCGGCCGCCGCGGCCTGCTGCGGCAGCGCCAAGAGCGCGGCGTCGTCGGCGACGGTGTCCTCGACGCAGAACGGCAGCGCCGCGATGCCGGCGGCAGCCAGTCGCTGCGCCTGCTGTGCCGCCTGTGCCTGCGGCCGGACCAGTAGCAGGGTGGGCAGCAAGGTTGGCCGCGGCGTGGCCGGCATCTTACTTGGCGGCCTGTTCGGCGATCACGGCCTCGATCAGCGGGCCGGCATCCTGCTCCAGCAGCTTCTTGGCCACCGCGCGACCGAGCGCGTCGGCGTAGTCGCGCGGCGCGCTGGCGCTGGCGGTGAGCATCACCGAGCCGTCCGGGTGGGCGACGAAGCCGCCGAGGGTGATCACGTCGTCGGTGATGGTGGCGAAGCCGCCGATCGGGATCTGGCAGCTGCCGCCCAGCACGCGCGACAGCGAGCGCTCGGCGGTGACGCAGGCGTGGGTGTCGGCGTGGTTCAGCGGCGCCAGCAGGGTCATGAGATCGTCACGGCCGGCGCGGATCTCGATGCCCAGTGCGCCCTGGCCGACGGCCGGCAGGCTCTCCGACGGCGCCAGCTCGGCGCGGATGCGCTCGGCCAGCTCTAGGCGCTTGAGGCCGGCGGCGGCGAGGATGATGGCGTCGAACTCGCCCTCGTCCAGCTTGCGCAGCCGGGTCTGCACATTGCCGCGCAGCGGCTTGATGGTCAGGTGCGGGAAGCGGGCGCGGATCTGCGATTCGCGGCGCAGGCTGGAGGTGCCCACCACCGCGCCGGCCGGCAGCTCGTGCAGGCTGGCGTAGGTGTTGGACACGAAGGCGTCGCGCGGGTCTTCGCGTTCGCAGATCGCGGCCAGCGCAAAGCCCGCCGGCAGGTTCATCGGCACGTCCTTGATGGAGTGCACGGCGATGTCGGCGCGGCCTTCCTGCAGCGCCAGTTCCAGCTCCTTCACGAACAGGCCCTTGCCGCCGATCTTGGACAGGGTCTTGTCCAGGATCTGGTCGCCCTGGGTGGTCATGCCGAGGATTTCCACGGTGAGCTGCGGGTACAGCGCCTCCAGGCGGGCCTTGATGTGTTCGGCCTGCCACATGGCAAGTTTGCTTTCGCGGCTGGCGATGACGAGTTTGTTCATGGACGGCGATCCTGCACGGGCAAATGGAAAGATGGCGCGCATTTTAGCACGAGCGTTGCGGCCAACCTTGATGCAAGGCAGTGTGTGTAGCTGCAACAGTACGTGTAGTTTAACTACACCGCGGCGGCGTTTTGCGGCAGGATGGATTGTCGGCGCCCGGCCTGTGGCCCGGCGCGCGACAATTGACTAGTACAGCAGGCTCAGCATCAGCGGCAGGCTCAGCATCGCCGCCAGCGTCGAGGTGGTCACCACCGCGGCGGCCAGCTCGCCGTCGCCCCGCATGCGCACCGCGAGGATGTAGGCGGAGGTCGCGGTCGGCAGCATGCTCATCACCAGCGTCGCCTGACGGTAGACGCCGGAGAGCCCGAACAGCTGCACCGTGGCGACGGCGATCAGCGGCAGCAGCAACAGCTTGATGCCGTTCCAGTACAGCAGCGGCGCGTAGTGGCTGGCCAGCGAGGAAAAGCGCAGTCCGGCGCCGACGGTGATCAGCCCCAGCGGCAGCGCGGCGGCGGCGAGGTGGTCGATGGCGGCGAACAGCGGCTGCGGCACCGGCAGGCCGGACACGTTGGCCGCAAGGCCGCTGCTGATGCCCCAGATGATGGGGTTGCGCGCCAGCTCGTACAGCATGCCCTGCTGGCTGGTCTGCGACAGCTGCCACACCGCCATCAGGTTGACCACCGGCACCATCGCGCCGCACAGCAGCGCGATCACCGCGATGCCGGGGGTGCCGGCGAGGCTGCCCATCACCGCGAAGGCGACGTAGGTATTGAAACGGTAGGCGCCCTGGTTGCCGGCGGCGAACGAGGCCTGCGGCAGGCGGAACAGCGGCCGGGCGGCACAGCCGAGCAGGAAGCCGGCACCGGTGAACAGCAGGCCGCTGGCCAGCATCGGCAGGCTGGCGGCAAAATCCAGCTCGGCCCGCGCCAGCGCGCGGAACAGCAGCGCCGGGAACAGGATGAAGTAGACGAATTTTTCCGCCTCGGCCCAGAATGCCGGCGACAGCATGCCGCTGCGGCGCAGCGCAAAGCCGGACAGGATGAGCAGGAAATCGGGTAACAGGATCAGCGCCGGGTTCATCGCGCTATCTTCGCAGCATTCGCATCACCATAACAATCAGGGAAAACAGAGCATGACGGAACTGGACAAGGACTTACCGCTGCGCGCCGACATCGCGCGGCTCGATCGCTTGCTGGAAAGCCTGCTGCGCGAGCAGGCCGGCGAGGAGGTGGTGACGGAAATCCGCGCCATCCCCAGCGGCGCGCAACAGCACGACCGCAGCGCCGACGCGCTGGTCGGCCGGCTGAGCCCGGCGGCCACCACCGCGCTGGTGCGCGCCTGCGGCCTGTACTCGCAGCTGTTCAACATCGCCGAAGACCTGCACCACGCCCGCCGCCGCCGCGCGCACCAGCGTGCCGGCAGCGCGCCGCAGCAGGGCAGCCTGGCGCGGGCGCTGAGCCATATCCACGACGCCGGCGTCGATTTCGGCAAGCTCAACCGCGCGCTGCAGGAAGCCAGCGTCAGCGCGGTGCTGACCGCGCACCCGACCGAGGTGCAGCGCCAGAGCGTGCTCGACGGCCACCGCGCGGTGCGCAAGTTCCTGGCGCAGCTGAACTCGCCGGAGATCACCCCGGAAGAAGAGCAGGAGCTGGAAGCCAAGCTGCAGCGCGTGATCCACTCGCTGTGGCAAACCACCGAGATCCGCTCCTTCAAGATGACCGTCGCCGACGAGATCGAGAACGGCGTCGCCTACCACCCGCTGTCCTTCTTCCAGGCCATCCCGGCGCTGTACGAGCGCCTGGGTAAGCAGGTGCGCGAGCTGTGGGGCGAAAGTGCGGCCATCCCGTCCTTCCTGCGCGTGGGCAGCTGGATCGGCGGCGACCGCGACGGCAACCCCAACGTCGACGCCAAGGTGCTGCGCCACGCGGTGACGCGGCAGGCGGAGGTAGCGTTCAAGCACTACTTCTACGAGCTGGCGGGGCTGTATCGCGAGCTGTCGCTGTCCTCGCGCCACGTGCAGGTGTCGGTGGCGGTGCAAACGTTGGCCGCGGTGTCGCCGGACACCGCCATCAGCCGCCGCGAGGAGCCGTACCGGCTGGCGCTGGCCACCATCGAGGGCCGCCTGTCGGCCACCGCCGCGCGCCTGAACCTGCCGCTGCGCGGGCGCTGGACCGCCGGCGAGCCGTATGCCGCGGGGGCCGAGCTGCAGGCCGACCTGCAGGCGCTGTCCGATTCGCTGGTCGCCCACGGCAGCGCGCTGCTGCTCGACGGCCGCCTCGGCAAGCTGCAGCGCGCGGTGGACGTGTTCGGCTTCTTCCTGATGCCGCTGGACCTGCGCCAGCACGCGGAGAAGCACGCCGGTGTGGTCGGCGAGCTGTTCGCCCACGCCAATCTGGAACACTACGAGGCGCTGGACGAGGCCGCCCGTGTGCGCGTGCTGCTGCGCGAGCTGGCCACGCCGCGCCTGCTGTACTCGCCCTTCCTCAGCTACAGCGCCGACAGCGAGAAGGAACTGGCCATCTTCCGCGAGGCGGCCAGGGTGCAGGCCGAGTTCGGCGTCGACGCCATCAGCCAGTGCATCATCTCCAACTGCGCCACGGTGTCCGACATCCTGGCGCTGGCGCTGCTGGCCAAGGAAAGCGGCCTGCTGCGCCTGCAGGATGGTGCGCCCGCCATCAGCCTGAACCTGGTGCCGCTGTTCGAGACCATCGCCGACCTGGACGCCGCCGGCGGCATCATGCAGCAGCTGTTCGCGCTGCCGTGGTACCAGCAGCTGTTGAAGAGCCGCGGTGGGATGCAGGAGGTGATGCTGGGCTACTCCGACAGCAACAAGGACGGCGGCTACGTCACCAGCCAGTGGGAGCTGTACCAGGCCGAGCAGCGCCTGGTGCGCGTGTTCGACGCTGCCGGCATCAAGATGCGCCTGTTCCACGGTCGCGGCGGCTCGGTCGGCCGCGGCGGCGGCCCGTCCTACGAGGCGATCATGGCGCAGCCGGCCGGCACCGTGGTTGGCCGCATCCGCATCACCGAGCAGGGCGAGATCATCACCTCCAAGTTCGCCGATCCGGACAACGCCACCCGCAACCTGGAGGCGCTGGTGGCGGCGGCGCTGGAGTCGACGCTGGCGCACGGCGACAGCGGCGCCACCGACGAGAGCGTGCTGGCGGAACTGTCCGGCCACGCCTTCACCACCTACCGCGCGCTGGTGGAGTCCGACGGTTTCATGCAGTACTTCATGGAGGCGACGCCGATCGGCGCCATCGCCAAGCTCAACATCGGCAGCCGCCCGGCCTCGCGCAAGACGCTGGCCAGCATCAAGGACCTGCGCGCCATCCCGTGGGTGTTCTCGTGGTCGCAGTCGCGGGTGATGCTGCCGGGCTGGTACGGCTTCGGCTCCGCGGTGCGCGCCTTCCTCGACCGCCACGGCGAGGACGCCGGTCTCGCCCAGCTGCGCGCGCTGCACCAGGCGTCGCCGTTCTTCCAGGTGATGCTGTCCAATATGGAACAGGTGCTGGCCAAGGCCGACCTGGAGATCGCGCGCCGTTACGCGGCGCTGGTCGGCGACGGTGCGCTGACCGACCGCCTGTTCGCGCGCCTGCAGGCGGAACACGACAAGACGCTGGCGGCGTTCTTCGCCATCACCGGGCAGCAGAAACTGCTGGAAACCAACCCGACGCTGGCGCGTTCGCTGGATACCCGCCTGCCGTACCTGGACGCGCTCAACCTGCTGCAGGTGGAGCTGCTCAAGCGCCTGCGTGACCAGCCGGACGACGAGGAAGCGTTGTACGCCATCCACCTCACCATCAACGGCATTTCCGCCGGCCTGCGCAACAGCGGCTGACGACGTCCCGGCAACGGCAAAGCCTCCCGAACGGGAGGCTTTTTTCGTGGCGGCCGCAGCCGGCGGCTAGAACCAGCGGCCACGGCTATAGCGCTCGGCCTCGTGGCGCAGGTCTTCCAGCTGGGTTTGGTGGCAGTCCAGCGTGTACTCCGGCAGCAGCGACCAGTGGTTGCTCCAGTAGGCAAGTAGGCGACGCAGCGTGTTCATGGCATCCTCACTGTTGAGTGGTTGATCGTGTTTGCAGCATAGAAGACGCCGACCGGCAGAAAAATGGCCAATTACTTGATTGTTTGTCGAGAAAATGAAAACAATGCCCCCGCCAGATGACGTGCTGGCCTTTGAAGCGGTTGCCCGTTGCGGCAGCCTGACCGCTGCCGCCGAGGCGCTGGGCTGCACCAAGAGCATGGTCAGCCTGCGGCTGAAGGCGCTGGAGAAGCAGCTGGGCGCGGTGCTGGTGTTGCGCACCACGCGGCGGCTGGCGCTGACCGAGGCCGGCCAGCGGCTGCTGCCGCACGCGCAGGCGCTGCGCCACAGCCTGCTGCAGATGCAGCCGGCGGTGGACACCGCCAGCTGCGCGGTGGAAGGGCCGATCAGCATCAGCACCACCTCGTCGATGTCGACGCTGCTGGCGCCGCTGCTGGTGGAGCTGGCGCAGCAGCACCCCGGCCTGCAGCTGCAGCTGGAGATCAACAGCCGGGTGCAGGACCCGATCGCCGACGTGCTGGACTTCTGCCTGCGTTCGCGCAAGGTGTACGACGAGTCGCTGGTGGCGCGCTCGGTGGGCTGGGTGGAGGAGGCGCTGTACGCGGCGCCGGCGTACCTGGCGGCCCAAGGTTGGCCGCAACAGCCGGACGAGCTGGCCGGCCACCGCCTGCTGGGCGACGAGCAGCAGGCGCAGCAGCGGCTGTACCGCGGCAGCGAGATGGTGACGGTGGCGATGCCGCCGCCGCTGCTGTTCAGCGAGACCTACCTCGTCAACCACCAGCTGGCCTGCGCCGGGCTGGGCATCACCGCGCTGCCGGACTTCCTGGTGGCCGGGGACGTCGCCGCCGGCCGCCTGCAGCGGGTGCTGCCGCAGTGGCACTGCGACCACTGGCCGGTGTTCCTGATCTTTCCCTACCGCCAGCCGCTGCCGCGCAAATACCAGGTGTTCCTCGACTTCGTGCTGCCGCGCCTGCGGGCGCAGCTGCTGCCGACGGCGCCGGTGACGGGCGGCTGAGCGCCCGGCGGCGGCAAGCCGCATTGGTCGGGCATGAAGCCCATGCCGGCACCGCCGGGTGCAGCCGGCGCTTGCTGCTGCGCTGCGGCACGGGCAGGATAGCGGACTATCCCACCCCTCATACGGTTTTGTCATGTCGCACCCTGTTGCCCCGTCCGGACGCGGAATCGCGTTCTCGCTCGCCGCCTCGCTGCTGTTCGCGGTGCTGTCCGGCTATACCACCCTGCTGCGTCCGCTGGACGGGCTGGCCATCTTCGCCTGGCGCATGATCTGCACGCTGCCCGGCGTGCTGCTGATCGTGCACCTGACCCGCAAGCGCCAGGCGCTGGCCGCGCTGCTGCGCCGCTTCGTGCGCGAGCCGGCGCTGTGGGCGCTGGTGCCGCTGATGGCGGCGCTGAACGCGGTGCAGCTGTGGGTGTTCCTGTGGGCGCCGCTGAACGGGCAGACGGTGGCGGTGTCGATGGGTTACTTCCTGACGCCGCTGGTGATGGTGCTGGTCGGCCGCGTGCTGTACGGCGAGCGCATGTACCCGCTGCAGTGCATCGCGGTGGCGCTGGCGCTGCTGGGCGTGCTGCACGAACTGTGGCTGACGCGCGCCATCGCCTGGCCGACGCTGCTGGTGGTGCTCGGCTACCCGCCGTACTTCGTGCTGCGCCGCATCAGCAAGATGGAGCCGGTGTCCGGCTTCGCGCTGGAAATGCTGCTGATCTTCCCGGTGGCGCTGCTGCTGCTCTACCAGCAGGGCGAGGCCGGCTGGGGCGTGCTGGCGCAGCCGCTGTTCTGGCCGCTGCTGGCCGGCCTCGGCCTGATCAGCTCGGTGGCGCTGCTGCTCAACATCACCGCCAGCCACCTGCTGCCGATGGGACTGTGGGGGCTACTGGGCTATGTCGAGCCGGCGCTCCTGTTCCTGCTGGCGATCACCTTCCTCGGCGAGCCGCTGTCCGCCGACCGGCTGCTGACCTACGGCCCGATCTGGCTGGCGGTGCTGCTCACCGGCGCGCACACCCTGCGCCAGCAGCGCAAGCTGTCGCCCGGCCCGGCGCACTGAGAGCGTGTTCACGATCTGCTGCGCTTCGTGAAACGTTACACGGTGAGTACGGCTTCGGAATGCTCATTGACCCCATGTCAACTCCGCTTCCTCAGCCGTTTTCGCCTTGTCTCGCGTGAGCGTGCGAGATCGTGAACAGGCTCTGAGCCGGCGCACGCGGTCGCAAGGTGTACAATTCTGCCCCTGCGCGCCACCGGCGCGCCTAAACCAGTTACGGAAGCGGACTTCTCCATGTTGTGGTTGCTGACCTTACCCCTGTTGTTTGCCGTGCTGCTGCTGTGGGCGCTGAACAGCGGCAAGCTGAAAAACACGCCGTTGCAGGCACGCTGGGATGAACTGTTCGCCGACGCGCCGGACGATGACGCCGCGACGCCACCGCAGGGCGAGCCGCCCGCCGCCGACACGCCGCCGGCCGAACTGCCGTGGACGCCGCGCGCCACCCCGCGCCCGCCGCGGCGCAGCGGACTACAGGCGGAAGACGACGCCGGCCCGGCCGCCAGCAGTCCGCCCGCTGACAGCCCGGTAACCACCCAGGCTGCTGCGCCCGCCGCGCCGCCACTGGTCGAGCTGCCGCTGGCGGTGCCGCGCTACATCCGCAAGCCGGCGCCGGCGGCTAGCGCGCAGCAGGACAGGCTGCCGGTGATCGGCCTGGCCGAAGTGCAGCACAACCTGCAGAGCGACGTGCAGCGGCGGCAGAAGCTGGCCGCCAGCGAACGCCGCCAGCGCCGCCTGCAGCAGCAGGACGAGGCCGGCGCGCTGCCGCTGATCGACCCCGACGAGGTGCGCGCCAGCCTGCAGCAGCTGCACGGCAAGCGCGACGCGGCCCCGCCGCCGCCGAAGCCGGTGGTGGTGCTGCAGCCGACGCCGGTGATGCGCAAGCCCTCGCTGGTCAGCCGCCCGGACGAGCAGACGCGGCAGCGCAACGCCGAGGCGCTGTTCGGCGCCGGTTCGCGCTTTGCCGGCGGCACCGCGTCGGCCACGCCAGCCCCTGCGCCGACCATCGCGCCGGCCGGCCGCGTCGCCAGCCCGACGACGGCGGCCCCGGCTGCTACCGCCGTGCCGGACCATTCCGTGTCGGCGCTCGCATCGGCGCCCGCGGCCACACCGCCGGCCGGCGACGACACGATCGCCGCCGCCGCGCACCCCGCGCCGGCGGAGCTGGCGCCGGTGGCCGGGCAGACGGCAGCCGTGACGGCGCCGTTCACCGCGGCGCCGGAACGGGCCGAAGAAGCGCTGCCGGCCGCCGCCGTCGCGACAGCGTTTTCCGCCGCACAGCCTGAGGACACGCTGACGGACGACAGCACGCCGCCATCGGTCACCGTCTGGCCGGCCGCGGCTTTTATTGCCGGCGATGATGGCGGGGCGGTGGCCGGCGACAGCCGCGAACCGGACTGGTCGCAGCCGGGCGCTGCCGTCGAGTCGGCGCTGTCATCGGCGGTGCACGCTGCCGGCAGCGCGCCGCCGGGGCTGGTGGAGACCACGGCCACGCCGGCCAGCCGCACGGCCCCGTGGGCACAGGCCCCGACCGGCGCCGGCACCGTGCCGGAGCACATTGCAGAACAGGCCGTGCGCGGCCCATCGCTGGACGCGGCACCGATGGCGGACGTTGTTGCCGGCCCGGTCGCGGCTGCGGATCAAGCCGCCGCCGTGGCGGAGCGCACCGACCCGGCAGACGCGGAGGACGCGGAGGACATGGCGCAGGCCGCCGCCGGCGCCGACATCGTCTGGCACCTGCTGGCCGACGACGAGGCGGTACCAGAGGAGAGCGCCGAGGAGCGCGCTCCCGCCGGCCTGGTGTGGCAGCTGATCGACGAGCCGGCGCCTGCGGCCAACCTTGCCGCTGTGTCGCTACCCGACACCGGCACAACGTTGGCCGCAGTGCCCGCCACCGTCTCCGCAATGCCCAAGCCGCACAGCGTGCCGGTGGTGTACGGCGACGCCTGCCTGCCGTCGCTGGAGCTGCTGCGGCCGGCGGAAAGCGACAAGGCGGTGCAGAGCGAGGACTACCTGATCGAGCGCGGGATATTGATCGAGGAAAAATGCGCCGAGTTCAAGGTCAAGGTGGCGGTGGTGGACGCCTACGCCGGCCCGGTGATCACCCGCTACGAGGTGGAGCCGGCGGTGGGCGTGCGCGGCAGCCAGGTGGTGAACCTGGCCAAGGACCTGTCGCGCGCGCTGGGCGTGGCCTCCATCCGCGTGGTGGAGACCATCCCCGGCAAGACCTGCATGGGGCTGGAGCTGCCGAACCCGAAACGGCAGATGATCCGCCTGTCGGAAATCTTCAGCGCCGAGGTGTTCCAGCACTCCGCATCCAAGCTGACACTGGCGCTGGGGCAGGACATCAGCGGCGCGCCGGTGGTGATGGATCTGGCCAAGGCGCCGCATCTGTTGGTGGCCGGCACCACCGGCTCCGGCAAGTCGGTCGGCGTCAACGCGATGATCCTGTCCATGCTGTACAAGGCGACGCCGGACGAGGTGCGCTTCATCATGATCGACCCCAAGATGCTGGAGCTGTCGGTGTACAACGACATCCCGCACCTCTTGGCGCCGGTGGTCACCGACATGAAGCTGGCCGCCAACGCGCTGAACTGGTGCGTGGGCGAGATGGAAAAACGCTACCGCCTGATGAGCCACCTCGGCGTGCGCAATCTGGCCGGCTACAACGACAAGGTGCGTGCCGCCGAGGCGCGCGGCCAACGTTTGAGCAATCCGTTCAGCCTGACCCCGGAAACGCCGGAGCCGCTGGCGACGCTGCCCTTCATCGTGGTGGTGGTCGACGAGTTCGCCGACCTGATGATGGTGGCCGGCAAGAAGATCGAGGAGCTGATCGCGCGCCTGGCGCAGAAGGCGCGCGCCGCCGGCATCCACCTGATCCTCGCCACCCAGCGGCCGTCGGTGGACGTGATCACCGGCCTGATCAAGGCCAACATCCCGACCCGCATCGCGTTCCAGGTGTCGAGCAAGATCGACAGCCGAACGATTCTGGATCAAATGGGCGCCGAGAGCCTGCTGGGGCAGGGCGACATGCTGTACCTGCCGCCGGGCACCGGCTACCCGCAGCGCGTGCACGGGGCCTTCGTCACCGACGAGGAGGTGCACGCCATCGTCGAGGACCTGAAGCAGTGGGGCGAGCCGGACTACGTGGAAGGCCTGCTGACCGGCGAATCGGTGGCCGACGACGAACAGGCCGACGCCAAGGGCCGCGCCGCCGCCGCCAGCGAGAGCGACCCGCTGTACGACGAGGCGGTGGAGATCGTGCTGCGCACCCGCAAGGCATCGATCTCCTCGGTACAGCGCCAGCTGCGCATTGGCTACAACCGGGCAGCCAGATTGATTGAAGACATGGAAGCCGCCGGCATCGTGTCGGCGATGGAAAGCAACGGCAACCGCACGGTGCTGGTGCCGCAGCGCGGCGACTACTGAGTCGCTTCCCCGGCAGCACAACGGCAGCCCGCGGGCTGCCGTTTTTTATGGCCGGAACCGGCCGCGCGTACTCTGCGGCCAACCTTGGTGTCGTCGCCTCAGTCCACCGTTTTCAGCTCGCCGAGCATGCGTTCCAGCCCGCCCATCACGCTGGCGTTGGCCTGCTCCATCGCCGCCAGCTCGTGCAGCGCGGCGTCGGGCTTGCCGGTGTAGAACAGTTCCAGCGCGCGGCGCGCGTGCTGGTGTACCTCGCGGTGCGGGCCTTCCAGCGCGCCGTAGCCGGGCAGGCGCGAGAAGCTTTCCTTGCCGTCGCCGGCGTAGTACCACTGGCCGAGGCGGCATTGCGTCTCGTCCGGCAGCTGTTCCGGGCGCAGGCTGGAGATGCCCATGAACACCTTGTACACCTCCAGCTTCATCGCCAGCTCTTCCAGGTTGGCCAGCTCGACGCCGGACAGCTGCGCGGCGGCGGCGATGGTGGCTTCCATGTGCTGCGCCTGGTCGTACAGCCGCTGCATGCTGTGCATCGCCTGCTCGCTGTCGCCGGAGAAGCGGCTGGCGTCGTCGGCGCCCTGCTGCATGGTGTGCCTGGCGCTCTCGGTCTCGGCCTGGATCAGGCCGACCAGGCCGGCGATCTCGGTGGTGGCCTTGGCGGTGCGTTCGGCCAGCTTGCGCACTTCGTCGGCGACCACGGCAAAGCCGCGGCCGGATTCGCCGGCGCGCGCGGCCTCGATCGCCGCGTTCAGCGCCAGCAGGTTGGTCTGGTCGGCGATGTCCTTGATCAGGCGCACGATGCCGCCGATCTGCTCCGCCTGCTGGTGCAGGGTGGCGACGTTGGTGGACGCCTGCTCGATGCGCTGGAACATGGTCTTCAGGTTGCCGGCGATCAGCTGGAAGTCGTTGCGGTTGCCGTCGGCCTGCGCCGCCATCGCGTGCGCGGCGTCCTTTTCCTGGCCCAGGCTGCCGGCCAGCCCCTGGAACGAGTGCTGCACTCCGCCCAGCGAGTTGCCGAAGCTGCCGATATTGGCGAACACCCCCTGCAGCATCGCGCGTTCGCGTGTCAGCGTGTCCAGCTGCGCGCGCTGGCTGGCGTGCTCGCCTTCCAGTGCGGCGAGGCGGGCCTGCAGCTGCCGGTTTTCCTGTTGCAGCGCGCTGTTGTCGCTTTGGGCTTGCTGCAGGGCAGCGCGGGTGTGGCGGAAGAACATGCGGATTCCCCTCGGGTGGTGGTTGCCGCATCTTACGCGGCGGCGGGTGGCAGGCAAATCGGGCAGATCAAGTTTCCGGCGATGACGGCCGCAGCCAGTGCTCGCTGTGGCGGGTGAAGGCCAGCGTCGGCGTGGCGTGCCAGTCGGCGGCGCGTTGCAGCGCGCGCAGCAGGTCGTCGCGCAGGCGCTGCGTCGGGCGCACGCCGGCCTCCAGGTACAGCGCCTTGACCTCGAACACGCCCTGCGCGCGGTGCGCCTTGGCGTCCAGCCGCCCGACCAGGCGGCCGCGGCTGAGCACGGGCAGCACGAAGTAGCCGAACTGGCGGCGAGCGGCCGGGGTGTAGCACTCGATGCGGTAGTCGAAGCCGAACAGCTCGCTGGCGCGCTTGCGGTCCCACACCACCGGGTCGAACGGCGACAGCAGCGTGGTGGCGGTCGCGCCCAGGTTCTCGTCCAGCGCCGCCTCGCGCAGGCTGTGGTGCACGAAGACCTGGTGCGGCCAACCTTCGATGCGCGCCGGCAGCAGCTCGCCCTCGTCGGCCAGCCGGTGCAGCAGCGCGTCGTACTTGCCGCGCTTCAGGCGGTAGTAGTCGGCCACCCAGCCGGTCTTGACGATGCCCAGCGCGCGGCAGCTGGCGCGCACCATGTCGCGCTGCGCCGCCTCCGGCGTCGGCAGGTCGCGCGCGTCGTCCCAGCCGGGCAGCACCCGCTCGGCCAGATCGTACACGCGCTGGAAATTCTGCCGCTCGCGCACCATCAGCCGGCCGCTGCAGAACAGCACCTCCAGATGGCGTTTTTCCGGCTTCCAGTCCCACCAGCCGTTGCCCTTGCCGCCCTGGCGCTCGAAGTCGCGCGAGCGCACCGGGCCGTGGGCGCGGATGTGCTCGACCAGCGCGTCGATCTCGGCGTGGTGCTTCTGCATCCATTCCACCGAGAATTTCCAGCCCATCGCCGCCGGGTCCAGCATGCGGTGGCGCAGCAGGCGGTAGTCCTCGACGGGCACGAAGCAGGCTTCGTGCGCCCAGTATTCGAACAGCGCGCCCTCGGCAAGCAGTGCGTCCAGCCACGCCGGGTCGTAGTGGCCGAGGCGGCTGAACAGCACCAGGTAGGGGCTGCGCGCGACCACGCTGATGGTGTCGATCTGCAGCAGCGCCATGTGGCGGATGGCGGCCAGCACGTCGGCCTTGCTGGCCTTGCGGCGCGGCGGGGTCGCGAGGCCCTGCGCGTGCAGGTGCAGCGCGCGGGCGTGCGGGAGGGACAGGTGCAGGTGGCTCATGCGGGTGGCCGTGGCGTCGGGATAAGCCGCCAGCATAGCGCGTCCGCCACCGGGCGGGGAAGGGGGGCGGCCGTCTGGCCGGTGGCGACGGCCATGGTGGTACCGGCATGAAAAAAGGTTGGCCGCAGTGTTGCGGCCAACCTTGTTTTCCGACGCGGCGGTTTAGAGCGTGAACGGGTTCTCAGTCCTCGCCGTGCGCCATGCTGCGCCCCAGCGGGCTGGGCTCATTGCGCCGGCGCGCGAGCTCGATCTGCTTCTGGCGCTCGCGCGCCTTGGCGCGGGTCTTCTCGCTGAGCGTGTCCCAGCAGTGCGGGCAGCTGATGCCGGGGCTGTAGTGCTCGGAGGCGCGCTCGGCGGCCGATACCGGCTGGCGGCAGGCGTGGCACAGCTCGTACTCGCCTTCCGTCAGGTCGTGGCGCACGGTGACGCGGTTGTCGAACACGAAGCAGTCGCCCTGCCACAGGCTCTGCTCCGCCGGCACTTCTTCCAGGTATTTCAGGATGCCGCCCTGCAGGTGGTACACCTCTTCGAAACCCTCGTTCAGCATGTAGCTGGAGGCCTTCTCGCAGCGGATGCCGCCGGTGCAGAACATCGCCACCTTCTTGTGCACCGCCGGGTCGAAGTGCTGTTTCACGTACTCGGGGAATTCGCGGAAGCTGGCGGTTTTCGGGTCGATCGCGCGCTGGAAGCTGCCGATGGCGACCTCGTAGTCGTTGCGGGTGTCGATGACCAGCACTTCCGGATCGCTGATGAGGGCGTTCCAGTCCTGCGGCTGGACGTAGGTGCCGACCGTCTTGTTGGGATCGACGCCGGGCACGCCGAGGGTGACGATTTCCTTCTTCAGCTTGACCTTGGTGCGGTAGAACGGCTGCTCGTCGCAGTACGATTCCTTGTGCTCCAGTGCCGCCATGCGCGGGTCGCTTTTCAGCCAGGCCAGCAGCGCGTTGATACCTTCGCGGCTGCCGGCGACGGTGCCGTTGATGCCTTCTTCTGCCAGCAGCAGCGTGCCCTTGACGTCATGGGCCAGCATGGCCTGGTGCAGCGGTTCGCGCAGCGCGACGTAGTCGGTCAGGGTGACAAACCGGTACAGCGCGGCGACGACGATGGGGTGGTGGGTGTGCATCGGTGGTCTCCAGGTGGTCGCCCGCGTAAAGGGCGGACCGGGGCGCGCCGGAATTGGCGCAACCGCACAGTCTACCCCAGCCTGGCGCGGCGGCCAACGCGGGGCCGGCCGGCGGCCGGTCAGCGTGCGATGCGGTTGCGGCCGTCGCGCTTGGCCTGGTACAGCAGCGCGTCGACGCGGCCGATCAGCGCGTCGATGCTGTCGTGGCGGCCGGCGAACTCGGTGACGCCGATGCTGACCGAGGTGTACAGCTCGCCGTGGGCGGAGCTCAGCGGCTGCATGCCGATCTCCTGGCAGATGCGCTGCAGCGGCACCATCGCGTCGTCGGCGCCGGCGTCCGGGAACAGGATCATGAATTCCTCGCCGCCCCAGCGGTAGACGCGGTCGATGGCGCGCACGCTGTTCTGCATCAGCACCGCGACGGCGCGCAGCACCTCGTCGCCGGTCTGGTGGCCGTAGCTGTCGTTGATGCGCTTGAAGTGGTCGATGTCCAGCAGCGCCAGCGCGAAACGGCGGCCGCGGCGGATGGCGCGTTCCTGTTCTTCCTGCAGCCGGATGTAGAAGGCGTGGCGGTTGCCAAGCCCGGTCAGGCTGTCGCTGTAGGCCATGGTCTCCAGCTGCTTCTGCACCTCGCGCAGCGCGCGGGTGCGCTCGGCGACGCGCTGCTCCAGCGTGTGGTTGACGTCGTCCAGCTGCTGGATCACCAGCCCGATGCAGTGCGGCGCCAGCCCCAGCGACAGGATCATCAGCGACAGCGCGGCGTAGTCGACGCTGTGCTCGTAGGCCAGCTGCGGCCCCAGCTCGCCCAGCAACAGCAGCAGGCTGGCGAGGGTGAGCAGCGCCACCGCGATGCTGGAGCCGACGATGCGGTAGCGGATGGCGACATAGATCAGCGCCAGCCCCAGCAGCCAGATCAGCCACGGGTGCACGCCCAGCGCTAGCAGCAGCGGCAGCGCCAGCAGCGCCGAGATCTTCAGCGTGAGGCCGGCCAGGCGTGGCCACGGTACCCCGCGCAGCACCAGGTACAGCGGGCTGACCACGAACAGGCCCAGGCAGTCGCCGGCGGTCATCATCGCCAGCCCGGCCAGATGGCCCTGCGCCGAGTCCGGCGCGCCGAGGGCGTGGTTGATCAGGTACATCGCCCAGGTGGTCAGCAGCGGCGGCAGCAGGCATACGCGCCAGAAGAAGCGCTGCAGGCCGGCGACGTCGTGCAGCAGGCGCCGCGACGTGCCGCAACCGCGCCACGCCAGCCAGCTTTGCAGGCTGTCGAATGGCGCCAGCAGCAGCCCGGCCAGCAGCGCCGTGCCCCAGCTGCCGCCGAAGAACAGCCAGCCGCCGGCATTGGCGATGGCGCTGGACAGCAGCACCAGCGGCAGGCCGCGCTTGCCGGCCAGCAGCAGCATGATCAGGCCGATGCCGGAGGGCAGCCACACCACGGTGAGCGAGGACGGCGGTTTCGCCGCCAGCCACATGCCCAGCCAGGCCAGGCTCACGTAGAGCAGGACCAGTAACAGCGCGTGGTGGTAGCGGGGTACAGTCGTCATGGCGGGCACGGACAGGGAGTCGGCGGGTTGCGGCAGGCGGTCGCTGCCGCCTGCCCTTGTGGCCATTATCGGCCGATAACCCTGCTCCGACCAAGGGCTAAATGTGATCCGCGTCGGCCGTTGTCGCGCTGGCGCTTGCGGCCAACGTTGGCCGCAAAAAAAACGGCGACCGTGCGGTCGCCGTTTTTTCGTGCGCGATGTCCCGGACTCAGGCGGTGAGCTGCAGCAGCTCGGCAAACGCCTTCTCGAACAGCGCGAGGCCGTCGCGTTGCAGCTGCTCGCCGACGGCGTCGAAGTCGATGCCGGCGGCCTGCGCCGCGGCCAACGTTGCCTGCGCCGCGTCGCCGTCAGTAGCCAGCGTGGCGGCGGCGTGGCCGTGGTCGCGGAACAGCGCCAGCGTGGCGTCCGGCACGGTGTTGACGGTGTCGGCACCGATCAGGCTTTCCACGTACAGCACGTCGGAGTAGGCCGCGTTCTTGGTGCCGGTGGACGCCCACAGCAGGAACTGCGGCCGCGCGCCGGCGGCGTGCAGCGCGGCGAATTCGGCGCCGTGGAAACGCTGCAGGTAGCGCCGGTAGGCGGCCTTGGCCAGCGCGATCGCCGCCTTGCCCTGCAGGGCGGCGGGCAGTTGTGGATCGAGCAGGCTGTCGACGCGCGACAGGAAGAAGCTGGCCACCGCCTTGACGTGACGCAGCGGCTGGCCGGCGGCGTGGCGGGCGGTGAGGCCGGCGATATAGGCGTCCCACACCGCCTCCACCTGCTTCAGCGAGAACAGCAGCGTGATGTTGACGTTGACGCCCTCGGCGGTCAGCGTGCGGAAGGCGGCGATGCCCTGCGGCGTGGCCGGGATCTTGATCATCGCGTTCGGGCGGGCGATCGCCGCCCACAGGCGGCGCGCGGCGGCGAGGGTGCCGGCTTCGTCGTGCGCCAGAGCCGGCGACACTTCCAGCGACACGTAGCCGTCGTCGCCGGCGGTGGCGCGGTATTGCGGCAGGGTGAGGTCGCAGGCGGCCTGGATGTCGGCGATGACCAGGGTTTCGTAGCGCTGTTCGGCGCTCAGCGTGGCGTCGGTTTTCAGCGCCGCCAGCTCGTCGCGGTAGCGCGGGTCGGTGCTGATCGCCTTGTGGAAGATGGCCGGGTTGGAGGTGACGCCGGCGATGCCGTCGTCGGCCAGCAGGCGGGCCAGTTCGCCGCTGGCGATCAGTTCGCGCGACAGGTTGTCCAGCCAGAGGCGCTGGCCGAAGGGGCGGATGGCTTGTAGACGATTCATGGTGCGGGTCCCGGTTGTCGGTTTCATTTTTTGGCACCCCATCGTAGCGTGCGCCCGCGCTGAAGCAAAGAGACTACAGCGCGGCGGCTTTGGCGTGTCGCCGGTACATCGGCGACTACGCGCCGCGCGGCGGCCGGCTCATTCGCGGGCGGTCAGCTGTTCGGCGTTGAAGATCACGCTGAAGCAGCTGCCCTTGTCCGGCTCGCTCTGCACCTCCAGCCGTGCGTGGTGGCGCGCCAGCACGTGCTTGACGATGGCAAGGCCGAGGCCGGTGCCGCCGTTGCCGCGCGAGCGGCCGCGGTCGACGCGGTAGAAACGCTCGGTCAGGCGCGGCAGGTGTTCGCGCGGGATGCCGATGCCGGTATCGCTGACGCTGAACACGGCGCGGCCCTCGTCCGCCTCCTGCCAGCTGAGGGTGATGCTGCCGCCTTCCGGCGTGTAGCGCACCGCGTTGGACACCAGGTTGCCGAACGCCGAGTGCAGCTCCTGCGCGTTGCCGCGCAGCCAGCGCGGGCAGCGCTTGTCCAGCGTGATCCGGTGGCGGCCCTGCGACAGGCCTTCGGCCTCCACCATCAGCGTGTCCAGCATCTGGTCCATGTCCACCGTCTCCTGCGCCATGCTGCGCGGGCTGTTCTCGATGCGCGACAGCGTCAGCAGGTCCTCGACCAGGCTCTGCATCCGCCGCGACTGCTCCAGCATCAGCGGCAGGAACTGGCGCAGGGTGGCGTCGTCGACCTGCGGCATTTCCGACAGCGTCTCCAGGAAGCCGCCGACCACAGTCAGCGGCGTGCGCAGCTCGTGCGACACGTTGGCGACGAAGTCGCGGTGCACGGTCTGCACCCGCTCCAGCTGGGTGATGTCGCGCGACAGCAGCAGCTTGCGGGTGATGTCGAACGGCACCAGCTGGATCGACAGCACGCGCTCGTCCGGGGTCGGGCTGTGCAGGATCAGCGGCTGGCTGTAGCTCTGCGCCGCCATATAGGTGTGGAAGGAGGGCTGGCGCACCAGGTTGAGGATCTGGTTGCCGACGTCGGTCTGCGGATTGAGCCCGAAGTGCTCGACGCCGACCGGGTTGACCCACTCGATGCGGTCGTACTCGTCGAGCACCACCACGCCGTCCGGCATCGCCTCGCCGGCGTTGATGAAGCGGTCGAGGATGCTGGCCAGCTTGCGCTTGCTCTGCTTCTGCTTGCGCGCCTGGCGGTACAGCGCCATGAACGCGTTGTGCCAGATGCCGTAGCCTTCCGGGATGCGGCCGGGGGCCGGCCGCTGCAGCCAGCGCAGCAGCAGGCCGATGTGATGAAGATGGAAACCCAGCCACAGCAGCAGCTGGGCCGACAGCACCAGCAGCCCGATGTCCGGGCCGTAGACCAGCGAAAAGCCGAAAGCGATGCTGCTGATGGCGAACAGCCAGCCCAGCGAACGCCGCGCGAAGTCAGTCAATGGATTACCCCTGTGCCGAGAAACGGTAGCCGGTGCCGCGCACGGTCTGGATCAGCGCGTCGTGGCCGGTGGCCTCCAGCGCGCTGCGCAGGCGGCGGATGTGCACGTCGACGGTGCGCTCCTCGACGAAGATGTGGTCGCCCCACACCTGGTCCAGGAGCTGGGTGCGCGAGTGCACGCGCTCGGCGTGGGTCATGAAGAAGTGCAGCAGGCGGAATTCGGTGGGGCCGAGGTCGATGGTGTCGCCGTTGCCCTGCACGCGGTGGGTGGCCGGATCCAGGCGCAGGCCCTTCACCTCGACCGCGTCGTCGGTCATCTGCGGCGCGCGGCGGCGCAGCACCGCCTTGATGCGCGCCAGCATCTCGCGCGGCGAGAACGGCTTGGTGATGTAGTCGTCGGCGCCGGCCTCCAGCCCCTGCACCTTGTCCTGCTCCTCGGAGCGGGCGGTGAGCATGATGATCGGGATCTGGCGCGTGCGCTCGTCGCCGCGCAGCTTGCGCGCGATCTCGACGCCGGAGGCGCCCGGCAGCATCCAGTCCAGCAGGATCAGGTCCGGCAAGGCGTTCTTCACCAGCATCAGCGCCGCCTCGGCGGTGCTGGCGCGCAGCACGTGATGGCCGGCCTGGGTCAGGTTGAAGGCAATCAGTTCCTGGATCGCGGGCTCGTCTTCGACAAGCAGGATATTGGCAGCCATGTGGGCATCCTCCCATTGGAAATTATGGCAAGGATAGAAACAGGGCGTTACAGAAATATGACGCTTAATGCTTCCGTCCGCTTCGTGCCGGCGAAATGGCAGGATCTGCCGCAGTTTGCCGGACAAGCGGCGCGATTATGGCATGAATCGGTGCCCGTTCCGGGCGGATGTCAGGGCTTGGCCAGGGCGGGGGCCGCAAGCGGTACCGGCGGTACGGGACGGCAGCCGCCGCGCCGCGATCCGGAAACGGTCGCGGCCTGCGGCCAACCTTGTGCCATCCGGCTGCACGGCCGGCTACCACCACCAGAACAGCCAGCCCCAGGCGCTGTCTATCCACAGCAGCGCGGCGCAGAACGGCAGCAGCGCCAGCGCCTGCCGCAGCCGGCTGCGCTGCCAGCCGGCGCCGATGCGCGCCGCCAGCCACAGCGACCAGCCATTGGCGACCAGCAACAGCAGCAGCCGCGCGTCGCCGACCCACGGCCACACGATGTGCTCGCTGCGCAGCAGGCTGAGGGTGACGGTGGTGAGGCCGAGGAATACGCCGCAGCCGGCCAGCGGGATCAGCGCCTGCACCAGGTGGTGGAAGCGCTGCCGCTGCCAGCCGTGGCAGGCGACCGCCGCCGCCAGCAGCAGGCTGCACAGCCCGCCCAGCGCGATGGCGGTGGCGGCGATGTAGGCCAGTAGCAGGCCGCCGTCCAGCCAGCTGAACACGTCGTTGCGCAGCGGGTAGTTGGTCAGCAGCCACCACGGCGCGTCGGCGTCCAGCGGCCACAGCAGGTCGCGCTCGATCAGCCACTCCGCCAGCGCGGTGCGCAGGGTGACGAACCACGGGCTGGCGCTCCAGTGGAAGGCGCCGATGGCGACGCCGAGCAGGCCGAACAGGATCAGCGCGCTCTGCCAGCCGTCGGCGTCGTGCGCGCCGAGGCGCACCACCTCGTCGGCCGGCGAACGGGCGCCGAGCGTCACCGCGTCGCGGTGGCCGCTGCAGCGGCCGCACATGTGACAGCCGCTGGCGCCCTGCATCTGCCGGATGGGCAGCAGCGGCGCACAGTCCACCGCCTTGATCGGCAGCACGCGCTTGTGGTCCAGCGACGCCTGCCACGCCTGCTCGCTGACGCGGAAATGCAGCGGCGCCAGCTTGGCCAGCAGCGCGAACACGCCGTTGACCGGGCACAGGTAGCGGCACCAGGCGCGCTTGCCGCGGGTGTAGTAGTAGCCGACCCACACCGCGGCGACGGTGGAGCCGCCCAGCACCAGCAGCACCGCCTGCGGATACTGGTAGACGCTGACCATCTGGCCGTACACCGTGGTCAGCACGAAGGCGGTGAACGGCCAGCCCGGCCAGCGCAGCCAGCGCGGAATCGGCCGCGCCTTGCCGTGGCGGGCCGCCCATTCCGACAGCGCGCCCTCCGGGCACAGCACGCCGCACCACAGCCGGCCGAACAGCACCATGGACAGCAGCACGAACGGCCACCAGATGCCCCAGAACGCAAACTGCGCGATCAGGGTGACGTGGTTCCACAGGTGCGCGGTTTCGTCCGGCAGCGGCGTCAGCACCGGCAGCACGATCAGCAGCAGGTACACCGCCACCACCAGCCACTGCAGGCGGCGGATCAGCGGCGCGTGCCGCCGCAGGCGGTCGCCGACCCGCGCCAGCCACGGCCGCGCGGCGACCGCCGCAGTGCAGTCGTGCGCTTTCATGCGGCCAACCTTGTCGCCACGCGGCGGCCGCGCCAGCGCATCAGCGCCAGCACCGCCAGCCAGTAGCCGGCGTAGGCCAGCAGCGTAATCAGCGCCGGGTGGGCGCGGTAGCCGGTCAGCGCCGACACCACGCCGCCGCTGGCGCTCATGTCGTCCAGCAGCGCCGAGCTGTCCCACAGCGGATCGACCAGCGCCGGCAGGATGTCCAGCGAGATCAGCTTGTCGACGCCGCTGGTGAACAGCGCCGCCGCCAGCAACAGCAGCATGATCTCGGTGGCGCGGAAGAACAGCCGCCACGACAGGTAGCGCCCGCCCAGCTGCAGCAGCCAGAACGACAGCAGCGCCAGCAGGAAGCCGGCGATCCCGGCCAGCAGCAGCGGCCACAGCGCGGCGCCCTCGCTGCCGGACAGCGTGCCGTACAGGAAGACCACGGTTTCGCTGCCTTCGCGGCCGACCGCCAGCGCCACCAGCAGCAGGATGCCCCAGCCGTTATGGCGCGCGCGGCTGGCGGCGAGGCCGGCCTCCAGCTCGCGCTTCAGGCTGCGGCCGTGCTCGCGCATCCACAACACCATGTGCACGATCAGCGCCGCGGCGCTGAACACCATCGCCGCCTGGAACAGCTCCTGGTAGCTGCCGAACAGCTCGCTGGCGGCGAACAGCCCCAGCGCCAGCAGCGCGGCCAGCAGCAGCCCGGCCAGCACGCCGCCCCACAGCCAGCGCTTACCGCCGGCGGCCGGGTTCTGCGACAACCACGCGTGCAGGATGCCGATCACCAGCATCGCTTCCACACTCTCGCGCCAGACGATAAACAACACCTGTTCCATCGCGCCGGCCCCTTACTTCGCGACCAGCACGCCCTGTGCCGTCGCCATGTGGAATTCGTCGAAAAACTTGTACTCGCCGGCGCTGAGCGGGTTGAACACCACGAAACTCTGCGCGCCGGGAGCCAGCACCTTTTCCTTGCGCAGCTGCAGGCTTTCGAACTCCACCGGCGTCTTGCCGCGATTGAAGATCTCGATCTTGAAGCGCTTGCCGGCCGGCACCAGCAGCCGTGCCGGCTTCAGCTGGCCGTCGTTCAGCTCCAGCCGGAACACCGGCAATGCCTCGGCGTGGGCGGTGCCGGCCAGCAGCAGGGCCAGCAGCGGCAGGATATGGCGTGCACGCATGGGGGGACTCCTTGGGGGGCTTAGTAGCCGCCCTTCTTGCCGATGCCGGCGTAGGTGAATTCGTAGTTCAGCTCGATCGGCTGGAACCACGGCGCGACGCCGGTTTCCTTGTCGACATGACGGCCGAAGTGGGCGTGCGGGTTCATGCTGGGCGGCAGGATGGTGTACTTCAGCTTGTACTTGCCCGGGCCCTGCAGCTTGATGTTGTCGCCGTAGTGCGGGCCGTCGGAGGCCACCATCGGCATGAAGTCGCCCTTGATCACGTCCTTGGCGCCGGCCTTGCTGATCTCGTACTTGATCAGCAGGTAGGGCACCCAGTCGCCCTCGGCCAGGCCGTTCTTGTTGCCGGCGGTGGCGTGGATGTCGGCCTCGAGGTGGATGTCGGACTGTTCCGCCTTGCGCATCATGCCGTCCGGTTCCATCTTCACCGGCTGCAGGTAGACGGCGGCGATCTCCATGCCGCCTTTCAGCTGCGGCTTGCCGATCGGGTATTCCAGCGCCTGGGCCGACAGGCTGAGGCCAAGCAGCACGGGCAGGGCCAGCGCCGGGATCATGCTTTTCTTCATCACGGGTTCCTTTGCGGAGGGGGCGCCATTAGAGCAGCGCGAATCTTAATAAAAACTTAAATGCGAACTTTTCCTGTTGTCGGCAAGCCACTGTGGCGGGCAAGGTTGGCCGCAAGCCCTCGCGCCGGCAGCAAGACCGGCGCTCGCCGCGGTGTGCGACCACAAAGGAGAATGCTTCGTATTGTCGTCAACGGGCGGCGGCAGCGGATTGATCTGGATTAAGGGCTGGCGAGATAGGGCGGTGCGGGGCGGGGAAGGCGCGCGATCGTTGCGATGGCGGACGGGCGGGCAGGGTGGCGCGGGGGCGCGGGGGCGCGCGGCGCAAAAAAAAACGCCTGTCCGGTGAGGGACAGGCGACTAAGGGTCGGTTTGCGGCCAGTCGGGCCACAAACACAAAGACCAGGGACAAAGAGATCACCAGAACAGTTCAAAGATGCCAGGGACACCGACACCCTCATACGTATCCAGAGGTCGACAGCCTCGGGCGCGGACCCGCTACTGCCAACACGGGGCGAATTGTACGTGGCTTGTTGCCGGTCGATAACAGGAAATCAAAGGTTTTATTGTCGATGTTCCTTGTATACAATTTATTTTTGGCAAATTTACTTTCGAATCCACGGTATGGACAAGTTTGACCGCAAAATCGTTGCTGCACTGCATGAAAACGCCCGCCTCAGCTACGCCGAACTGGCGCGGCGCGTCAGCCTGTCCGCGCCGGCCGTTGCCGAAAGAGTGGAAAAACTGGAACGTTCCGGTGTCATATCCGGCTATCGGGCAATAATCAACCCGGAAAAGCTGGGTTACCCGATCCAGTGCCTGATCGAGCTGACGGTGAAAAACCTGGAATACTACGGCGTGCTGGAGACGCTGAAGACGATGCCGGAGATCACCGAGTGCTACTCGATCACCGGCAGCAGCGGGCTGATGATCAAGGTGGCGGTCGACAATATGGCCACCCTGCAGCAGGTGATCGCGCGGCTGATGCAGTACGGCGACACCAAGACCTCGATCGTGATCGACGTGCCGGTCGGCGCGCGGATGCCGGGCTGGCGCGACGAGGAATAGCCGCCGGTGGCGTCGCGGGAAACCGGCCGCCGCCGGCCGGCGTTACCGTCAGCGCCGCAGCAGCCGCCACAGGCCGAGGAGGGCCAGCAGCCACTTCAGCCAGCGCCTGAGCCTGCCGTGGCGCAGCAGCAACAGCGCGCTGCCGAGCAGGCCGCCGGCGGCGGGCGTGCCGAACAGGGTGACGCCCTCGCGCAGCAGCTGCGCCGGCTGGCGCCAGCGTTCGGTCTCCAGCGCCAGCTGCATGCGCAGCAGCTCGCCCTTCAGCAGCAGCAACTGCTTGCGCTGTTCGCGTTGCGCCCGTGTCATGGCGGCTCCTTGCCGGACAGCGCCTGCCAGTCCTTGCGCAGCTCCTGCAGCGTGCAGGCGAACGCCGCCGGCGCGCGTTCCGCCCGCCGCCGCAGCGCCAGCAGCAGGCCGATGCCGCTGCCGGCCAGCAGCAGCGCGAGCACCCCCATCACCGTGGCGCGCCACGCCGCCGGCGTCACCAGCGCCACGAACAGCAGCAGCGCGATCAGCGCCGCCAGCAGCAGCACCACCGCCAGCCCCGCCAGCATGGTCTGCAGCAGCAGGCGCTCCTGTTGTTCCTGCCACTCCAGCCGCGCCAGTTCGGCGCGGCTGGACAGCAGCGCGACCAGCCCGTGCAGCAGCGAGGCGAGGCTGCCCGGACGCGGGGGCGTGTCCGCCATCAGCGGCGCGACACCAGCAGGCCGAGCAGGAAGGCGATGGCGGCGGCGATGCCGATCGCTTTCCACGGGTGTTCGTGCACGTACTGGTCGGTTACCTTGGCCGCGGCGCGGGCCTTGGCCACCGTCAGCTTTTCCGCCTCCAGCAGCCGCTCCTTGGCCAGTTTCAGGTTGGCGCCGAGCTTGTTGCGCAGCTCCTGCGCCTTGGCACCGCCTTCCTCGCCGGCGCCGGCCAGCAGCTCCTCGGTGTGGTTGAGCACGCTGCGCACATCGGCCAGCAGTTGTTCTTTCTCGGCGTTAAGGGTCTGATCGGGCATGACTACCTCCTTGGACGAACATCACGACGTGGAAAAGCGCAAGTTCCGGCACCGTACGCGGTGCGGCCGGCCTGGCCGGGCAGGCGGTGCAGGGTCATGGCTGGTGCCGTACGGGCCGTGCCGGCGGCGGAAGCTTCCGCACCGGCAGGTTTGAGCATAGACGTAAAAAAGCCTGCCCGATGACGGGCAGGCAAACGATTTATGCACGAAGAAGCAACAGAACCAAAGAGCGAGGCGCCCGTCTCCACACGGGCGCCGGGGAATTACTTGGCGGCAGCCCAGGCGCGTGCGGTGTCCAGCATGCGGTTGGAGAAGCCCCACTCGTTGTCGTACCAGGACAGCACCTTCACCTGGCGGCCTTCGATCACGCGGGTCAGCGAGGCATCGAACACGCTGGACGCCGGGTTGTGCATGAAGTCGATGGACACCAGCGGCAGGGTGTTCACCGCCAGCACGCCCTTCAGCGCGCCACCCGCGGCGGCGGTGACGATCTCGTTCACCTCGGCCACGCTGGTGTCACGCTGGGCGGTGAAGGTCAGGTCCACCAGCGACACGTTGGCGGTCGGCACGCGCACGGCGAAGCCGTCCAGCTTGCCTTTCAGCTCCGGCAGTACCAGGCCCACCGCGGCGGCGGCACCGGTCTTGGTCGGGATCATCGACAGCGCGGCGGAACGGGCACGGCGCAGGTCGCTGTGTTCGGTATCCAGCAGCACCTGGTCGTTGGTGTAGGAGTGCACGGTGGTCATCAGGCCGTGGGCGACGCCGATGGCGTCGTTCAGCGGCTTCACCAGCGGCGCCAGGCAGTTGGTGGTGCAAGAGGCGTTGGAGACGATGCTCATCTCGCTGCGCAGGGTGTCGTGGTTGACGCCGTAGACGATGGTGGCGTCGGCGTCGTCGGCCGGCGCGGAGATCAGCACCTTCTTGGCGCCGGCTTGCAGGTGCAGGCCGGCCTTGTCGCGCTTGGTGAAGATGCCGGTGCATTCCAGCACGATGTCCACGCCCATCTCGCCCCACGGCAGCTCGGCCGGGTTGCGGACCGACAAGAGCTGGATCGGTTTGCCGTTGATCACCAGCTTGTCGCCGGCCAGTTCCACGCTGCCCGGGAACGGGCCGTGGATGGAGTCGTACTTGGTCAGGTGGGCGTGCAGTTCCGGATTGCCCAGATCGTTGATGGCAACGATTTCAATATCCTGCTCGGCGAAGCGTTCCTGCCAGGCACGCAGTACCATGCGACCGATACGGCCATAGCCGTTAATTGCCAGTTTCAGTGCCATGATGACTCCTCGTTATGTGTTTGGCCGGACGCAAGGCCGCGTCCCGATGTGTGACATCGTTGCCGCAACGGGCGATGTACTCAACCGACTACAGCGCTGTAAGGGGTGGATTACCAACACCGGGCGCAGGGGCTTGCCGGCGGCGGCAAGGTTGGCCGCACCGCCCGCCCGTGCCACAATCGCGTGACCGATTTCCTTCAAGTGATGCCTGCCATGTCCCTGCAACTGCAAGTCGTCCCGGTGACGCCGTTCCAGCAAAACTGTTCCGTGATCTGGTGCGACGTCACCCGCCGTGCCGCCGTGGTCGACGCCGGCGGCGACATCGACCGCATTCTGGCCTTCGTGCGCGAGCACGACCTGACGGTGGAAAAGCTGCTGCTCACCCACGGCCACATCGACCACGCCGGCGGCGCCCGCGCGCTGGCCGACGCGCTGGGGGTGCGGATCGAAGGCCCGCAGCGCGCGGAAAGCTTCTGGCTCGACCAGCTGCCCAGCCAGGGCACCATGTTCGGCTTTCCGCGCAGCGAGCCGCTGACGCCGGAGCGCTGGCTGGAAGAGGGCGACACGGTGACGGTGGGCGAGGAAGTGCTGGATGTGCTGCACTGTCCCGGCCACACCCCGGGTCATGTGGTGTTCGTCAGTCATGCGGCCAACCTTTGCATCGTCGGCGACGTGCTGTTCCAGGGCAGCATCGGGCGCACCGACTTCCCGATGGGCAACCACCAGCAACTGATCGACGCCATCCGCGGCAAGCTGTTCGCGCTGCCGGACGACATGGTGGTGGTGCCGGGCCATGGCCCCTTTACCACTATAGGAGAGGAGCGGCGCAGCAACCCCTTCGTTGCCGACCGCCGCTACGGCTGATGGCGCCGGAGTTCGAGCACGCGGTGCTGCGCGCGCTGCGCGACATCCCGCCGGGGAGGGTCAGCACCTACGGCACGCTGGCGGCGCTGGCCGGCTACCCGCGCCACGCGCGCCATGTCGGCGCGCTCTTGGGGCGGCTGCCGGCGGAGCTGGCGCTGCCGTGGTTCCGCGTGGTCGGCAGCGGCGGCCGCATCGCGCGGCCGGGCAGCGAGGGCGCCGACTACCAGCGCCTGCTGCTGGAGCAGGACGGCATCGAGCTGGACGGCAAGGGCCGCGTCGACCTGTTCCGCTACGGCTGGCCGCCGCAGCACTTCCTGCGCTGAGCGGCCTGCGCGCGTCATCACCAGGTGCGTCGCCCTGTGGGTGACGCACTCTGCGCCGGCCTGCGCGCCGGCGCGGAACATCCCGCCCGCCGCGACAGCGCCTTTTTATGGCAAATGGTTCGTTTGTGGCGCCGAAAAGTTGCGGTTTGTGTAGCAACTATGTTAAAGACTAAGCTGTAATTTTCGTTTACGAACTTGCTGCCATGAGCCGATCACCCAGACACGACAAGATTTTGCAGCTGGTGCGCGAAAACGGCTTTATGCCGATTGAAGAGCTCGCCCGCTTGCTGGACGTTACCCCGCAGACCATCCGCCGCGACATCAATCAGCTGTGCGAGGCCAACCTGCTGCGCCGCTATCACGGTGGCGCCGCCCTGGGCAGCAGCGTGGAGAACGAGGATTACTTCGCGCGCAAGGGCAAGCTGCAGAGCGAAAAGGCGCACATCGCCGACATGATCGCGGAAAACATCCCCGACCATGCCTCGCTGTTCATGAGCATCGGCACCACCATCGAGGCGGTGGCGCAGGCGCTGACCGGCACCCACAAGGGGCTGCGCGTGATCACCAACAACATCCACGTCGCCTCCATCATGTCCACCAACCCGGATTTCACGGTGATGATCACCTCCGGCGTGGTGCGCGCCTCCGACGGCGGCATCACCGGGGTGGCGACGCTGGACTTCATCAACCAGTTCAAGGTCGACTACGCGGTGATCGGGGTGTCGGGAATAGAGGCCGACGGCTCGCTGCTTGATTTCGACTACCGCGAAGTGCGCGTGGCGCAGGCGATGATGGCCAACGCGCGCCACCGCTTCCTCGCCGCCGACCACAGCAAGTTCGGCCGCAATGCGCTGGTGCGCATGGGCCACATCAGCGAATTCAACGCCATCTACACCGACGCGATGCCGCCGGAGAGCCTGAAGAAGCTGCTGGAGGAGCACAGCGTGCGGATGTATCTGGCCGACCCGGTGTAACACCCCGGCCACGCAGCACAGGACAGGGCACCCGCGGGTGCCCTGTTTGTTTGTACAAGGTCGGCCGCCGGCTCAGGTCACCGCGCCGCGGCGGTGGAATTGCGGCGCATCCCAGCTGCCGCTGTCGAGGATCCGCTTCAGGGTGTCGACCGCGTCCCAGACGTCGGTGTAGCCGAGGTAGAGCGGGGTGACGCCGAAGCGCAGCACTTCCGGCTCGCGGTAGTCGCCGATCACGCCGGCGGCGATCAGCGCCTGCATCACGGCAAAGCCCTGCGGGTGGCGGTAGCTGACGTGGCTGCCGCGCTGCGCGTGCTCGCGCGGGGTGATCAGCGTCAGCGGATGCTCGCCGCAGCGCTGTTCCACCAGGGCGATGAACAGGTCGGTCAGCGCCAGCGACTTGCGCCGCACCGCGTCCATGTCCGCCTGCAGCGCGACGTCCAGCCCGCACTCCAGCAGCGCCAGCGACACGATGGGCTGCGTGCCGCACAGGAAGCGGCGGATGCCGCCGGCCGGCTGGTAGTCGTTGCCCATCTCGAACGGCCGCGCGTGGCCCCACCAGCCGGACAGCGGCTGCCAGAAGCGGTCCTGGTGCCGCGGCGCCACCCAGATGAAGGCCGGTGCGCCGGGGCCGCCGTTCAGGTACTTGTAGGTGCAGCCGACGGCAAAGTCGGCGTCGGCAGCGTTCAGCGCCAGCGGCACCGCGCCGGCGGCGTGCGCCAGATCCCAGATCGTCAGCGCGCCGTGGCGGTGGGCAAGCGCGTTGGTCGCCGCCATGTCGTACATGGCACCGGTGCGGTAGTTCACGTGCGACAGCAGCAGCACGGCGACGTCGTCGCCCAGCGCCGCCTCCAGCGGCAGCGCCGCGTCGGTCAGGCGCAGCTCGTAGCCCTGCTGCAGCAGGTCGATCAGGCCCTGGGCCATGTACAGGTCGGTGGGGAAGTTGTCGCGCTCGGACACGATCACCCGCCGCGCCGGATGCGCCTGCTGCTGGATGCGCAGCGCGGCGGCCAGCGCCTTGAACAGGTTGAGCGAGGTGGTGTCGGTGACCACCACCTCGTCGGCGCCGGCGCCCAGCAGCGCCGCCAGCTTGTTGCCCAGCCGCGCGGGCAGCTCGAACCAGCCGGCGTCGTTCCAGCTGCGGATCAGACCCTGCCCCCACTGTTCGGCGATCACCTGCTGGCTGCGCGCCAGCGCGCCGTGCGGCAGCACGCCCAGCGAATTGCCGTCCAGGTAAATGGTGTCGGCCGGCAGCGCGAACTGCTGGCGGAAGCGGGCAAGCGGGTCCTGCTGGTCGGCCTGCAGGCAGGCGTTACGGCTGTGCATGGTAGGGCTCCTTGTGGCGAAAGGTTGGCCGCAACGGTGCAGCCATGAGCATAGCTTAGCAGCGTCGATCTCCAGAAAAATTGCAAATTCGCATTGTGAAAGTGCCTTGTTTCGCAGAATATTCACTTTTAAGGTGATTGTTTCGTGGAGTCTTGCAAATGCAACTGGACGCGATCGACTGGCGCATTCTGGCGGCGCTGCAGCACAACGGCCGGCTCAGCAACCAGGACCTGGCCGACCGGGTGGCGCTGTCGCCGTCGGCCTGCCTGCGCCGGGTGCGCATGCTGGAGGAGTCGGGCCTGATCCGCGGCTACCGCGCCGAGCTGGACGCGGCGCGGCTGGGCTTCGAGCTGGAGGCGATGGTGCAGGTCAGTCTGGACCGCAGCCGCGACGACTGGCACGACAGCTTCCTGCAGCAGGTGCAGGCCTTCGACGAGGTCGCCGCCGCCTACATCGTCGCCGGGCCGTGCAACTACATGCTGCACGTGCGCTGCGCCAATCTGGCGGCGTTCTCCGCCTTCGTCGTCGACAAGCTGAACAAGCTGCCGGGCATGCGCGACATCTGTTCCTATATCGTGATGCAGACCATCAAGGACCAGCTCGGCGTGCTGCCGCTGGCGGACAAGACGACGCGCGGCGGCGTGTCGTGACAAAACCCACACCGCGGTGCGATGGCACGGCGGGATGGGGGGCGCTGCTGGTATACTTTCCGGTTTCACCTACGATCCGGGGCGAGCCTGTCCCGCAGAGCCAGCATGAACGTCTTTTACGAAGAAAGCGGCAGCTTCAAGGTGGGCAGCATCGTCTCCCGCAATGACGCCAGCCTGCAAGTCGACACCCAGCACGGCAAGCGCGCCAAGATCAAGGCCGCCAACGTGTTCCTGGAGTTTTCCAGCGCGCTGCAGGACTTCCTGCCCGCGGCCGAGGCGATTGCGGCCGACATCGACGTCGACTTTCTGTGGGAATGCTGCGGCGACGACGAATTCGGCTTCGACACCCTGGCCGCCGACTACTTCGGCCACGTGCCGAGCGCGTCCGAATCGGCCGCCATCCTGATCAAGCTGTACGCGGCGCCGATGTACTTCTACAAGAAGGCCAAGGGCCGCTTCAAGTCGGCACCGGAAGAGACGCTGAAGGCGGCGCTGGCCGGCATCGAGCGCAAGAAGCGCGAACAGGAGCAGGTCGACGCCTGGGCCGCCGGGCTGGTCGCCGGCACGCTGCCGGACGCGATCCGCAGCCACCTGATGCCGCTGCTGTACCGCCCGGACAAGAACACCCTCGAATTCAAGGCCTTCGACCAGGCCAGCCGCGCCAGCGGCCTGCCGCCGCTGCGCCTGGCGCACCACGTCGGCGGCATCCCGTCGGTGCCGGACTACCTGATGGCCGGCTTCCAGCTGGAGCACTTCCCGAAAGGGCTGGGCTTCGGCAACTACGCGCCGGCCACCGTGCCGGCCGACCTGCCGCTGTCCGAGGTGGCCGCCTTCTCCATCGACGACGCCGCCACCACCGAGATCGACGACGCGCTGTCGGTGGTGTGGCTGGATAACGGCAACATCCGCGTCGGCATCCACATCGCGGCGCCGACGCTGGGCGTGGCGGTCGGTTCCGACATCGAGAAGCTGGTGCACAACCGGCTGTCCACCGTCTACTTCCCCGGCGACAAGATCACCATGCTGCCGGACGACGTGGTGCAGCAGTTCACGCTGCAGGAAGGCCAGGCCTGCCCGGCGCTGAGCCTGTACGTGGAAGTGGCGCCGGACTTCTCGCTGGTCGCCTTCGACAACCGCATCGAGCGCGTCAACATCGCGGCCAACCTGCGTCACGACCAGCTGGAGCAGGTGTTCAATGAAGAAACGTTGGCCGCAGACGGTTTCGGCCCCGACTACGCGTTCAAGCGCGAGCTGGTGTGGCTGTGGCAGTTCGCCAACGCGCGCGAGGCCTTCCGCGGCAAGACCCCGGACCCGAACCGCCCGCCGCAGGTGGACTACAACTTCAACGTGGTCGACGGCAAGGTGATCATCAGCGTGCGCAAGCGCGGCTCGCCGATGGACAAGCTGGTGTCCGAGCTGATGATCCTCGCCAACAGCGAGTGGGGCCGCATGCTGGCCGAGGCCGACATCCCGGCCATGTACCGCGCGCAGAGCATGGGCAAGGTGCGCATGACCACCCGTCCGGAGCCGCACATCGGTCTCGGCGTCGCGCAGTACGCGTGGAGCACCTCGCCGCTGCGCCGCGCGTCGGACTTCGTCAACCAGCGCCAGCTGGTGGCGATGATCCGCGGCGAGACGCCGCAATACCCGCAGGGCGACGCGATGCTGTTCGCGCTGCTGCGCGACTTCGACGCCGCCTACAGCGCCTACCTCGGCTTCCAGGACAGGATGGAGCACTTCTGGTGCCTGCGCTGGTTCAGCCAGGAAGGCATCAGTGAGCCGACCGCCAGCTACATCAAGGAAGACCTGGTGCGCATCGACGGTGTGCCGATGCGCCAGCGCATCCCCGGCCTGCCGGAGCTGGCCGCCGGCGACCGCATCAAGCTGCAGATCATCCGCATCGACGAGCTGATGCAGGAGATCGAGTTCCGCTTCATCGAGGTCGTCGAGCGCAAGCCGCAGCCGGCCGCGGTGGCGACCGAGCAACCGGCCTGACAGCAAGGCCCCGCACCGCGGGGCCTTGTTTCTGTCCGCTCGTGACCGGCCCCGCGGCCTGGCGCCGCGAACCCCCTCTGGCCCGACTTGCCGTACCATGGGTACGGCCTGCGTCGGCCGCGAGGCGCGGTTGGCGGCGCCCGGGCCACCGTTTCAGACAAGCCACCGGCATCAACACCATGCACAGCACACCACCCGCTCCCATCCTGCTCCACCGTTTCCACAGCCCGCTGGGCCCGATGTTCGTGTGCGCCAGCGAACAGGGCGTGTGCCTGCTGGAGTTTGCCGTCAGCCAGCGCAACGAGCGCGAATTCGCCGAGCTGCAGCGCCTGCTGCATACCCGCATCGTCGCCGGCGAGAACGACCACACCCGCCAGGCCGAGCGCGAGATCGGCGAGTACTTCGCCGGCACGCGCCAGCGCTTCGAGGTGGCATTGCACCTGCCCGGCACCGCCTTCCAGCGGCAGGTGTGGGACGCGCTGCAAACCATTCCCTACGGTGACACCGTCAGCTACCAGCAGCAGGCCGAGCGGCTGGGCAATGCCGCGGCCATCCGCGCGGTGGCCGGCGCCAACGGCGCCAACCGCGTGGCCATCATCGTGCCCTGCCACCGCGTGATCGGTAAGGACGGCAGCCTCACCGGCTACGGCGGCGGCCTGCAGCGCAAGGCCTGGCTGCTGCAGCACGAGCAGCGCAGCCGCTTCGGCGACACCCAGCCGCAGCTGTTCTGATGTCTGGTCTGCGGCCAACGTTGGCCGCAACAAAAAACGCCGCCCGGTGTGGGCGGCGTTTTTCATGGTCCGGTAGCCCGGATAAGCCAAAGGCGCATCCGGGGAGTCGCTCAGCCCGGCGGCAGGATGCCGTCGGCGCGGAACATGGTCTTGATGCCGCGGATCGCCTGGCGGATGCGGCTCTCGTTCTCGATCAGCGCGAAGCGCACGTACTCGTCGCCGTAGTCGCCGAAACCGACGCCCGGCGATACCGATACCTTGGCCTGGTCCAAGAGCAGGTTGGCGAAGGCCAGCGAACCCAGGCTGCGGTAGTGCTCGGGAATGCGCGCCCAGATGTACATCGACGCCTTCGGCAATTCCACCTGCCAGCCGGCCTCCATCAGGCCCTTGTACAGCACGTCGCGGCGCTTCTGGTAGGTGGCGGCGATGTCCTTCACGCACTGCTGGTCGCCCTCCAGCGCGGCGATGGCGGCGATCTGCAGCGGGGTGAAGGTGCCGTAGTCGTGGTAGCTCTTGATACGCGCCAGCGCGGCCACCAGATCGGGGTTGCCGACCATGAAGCCGATGCGCCAGCCGGCCATGTTGTAGCTCTTGGACAGGGTGAAGAACTCCACCGCGATGTCCTTGGCGCCCGGCACCTGCATGATGGACGGCGCCTTCCAGCCGTCGAACACGATGTCGGCGTAGGCGAGGTCGTGCACCACGAAGATGTCGTGCTTCCTGGCCAGCGCGATCACGCGCTCGAAGAAGTCCAGCTCCACGCACTGTGCGGTCGGGTTGGACGGGAAGCCGATCACGATCATCTTCGGCTTCGGATAGCTGCCGCGGATGGCGTTTTCCAGCTCGGCGAAGAAGTCGATGCCCGGCGCCAGCGGCACGCTGCGGATCTGCGCGCCGGCGATCACCGCGCCGTAGATGTGGATCGGGTAGCTCGGGTCCGGCACCAGCACGGTGTCGCCGCGGTCCAGCGTGGCCAGCATCAGGTGCGCCAGCCCTTCCTTGGAACCGATGGTGACGATGGCCTCGCTGTCCGGGTCGATGTCCACCTGGTAGCGCTCCCGGTACCAGCGGCTGATCGCGCGGCGCAGGCGCGGGATGCCCTTGGACGCGGAGTAGCCGTGGGTGTCGGGGCGTTGCGCGGCCTCGGTCAGCTTGGCGACGATGTGCGGCGGCGTGGCGCCGTCCGGGTTGCCCATGCTCATGTCGACGATGTCGTCGCCACGGCGGCGGGCGGCCATCTTGCGTTCGGCGGTGATGTTGAAAACGTAGGGCGGGAGGCGATCGATGCGCGCAAAGCGGCGCTTGCCAGTAGCTGACATGGGAAGTCCTTCAACGTAAGCGCCCGGATCCGTCCGAGCGACGCTCCCCCGACACAGGGGAAGGCTTATCCTAAGCGGTTGGCATGTTCCTTGTCCAGAGTCGCGGCCAAGGTTGGCCGCAGGCTTTCTTGTTCTTGGCTGGGCACGGTAAAGTCCTTCTGTTTACCCACGACAGGCAAGCCGGGCTTCTTAACGGCTTGCGGCCAACCTTGGCCGCAGCGCCACCCACGCAGAAGATAGAAACAGAGACAGAAAGGAACAATCATGCCGCCACGCACGCTGGCCGAACTGGACGCCCTGCGCGCCGAATGCAAGGCGATGGTGACCCGCCGCGCGGGCCTCTCCGCCGGCGCCGCGGTGCTGCCGGTGCCGGGGCTGGACATCGGCGCCGATGTCAGCCTGCTGCTGGAAATGATCCCGGCCATCAATCGCAAGTTCGGCCTCAGCCCGGAGCAGATCGAGGCGCTGGACCCGCAGCTGAAGAAGATCCTGCTGGTGGCCATCACCAGCATCGGCAGCGAGCTGATCGGCAAGCTGGTGACGCGCCCCCTGCTGCTGAAGCTGCTGCAGCGGGTCGGGCTGCGGCTGGCGACCAAGTCGGCGGCGAAGTTCGTGCCGCTGCTGGGGCAGGCGCTGGCGGCGTCGGTCAGCTTTGGCGCGATGAAGCTGATCGGCAACGCGCACGTGGACGACTGCTACGCCGTCGCGAGAAAGGTGCTGCTGGCGCGCGGGACGCCGGCAGCCTGAGATAAG
>NZ_BMYW01000003.1:147647-217791 GCF_014652475.1 Vogesella alkaliphila
AAGGTTGGCCGCAACGCGCCGGGCGCTACCTTATGGCGGCGGTTGACGCATGAAAAAACGGCCGTGACGGCCGTTGTCTGCGGGGGCTGGGCTGTGCCGCCTCAGGCGACTTCGTGGCCCTGCGCCGCCTGCAGCAGCGCGAACCAGTCCTCGCGTGCCAGCGTCAGCCGGCAGGCGGTGGCCGCGTCGTCCAGCGCGGTCAGCTTGCGCGAGCCGACGATGGGCAGCGGCCGGCACGGGTGGCGCAGCAGCCAGGCCAGCGCGACGGTGGCGGCGCTGACCGCGTACACCCCGGCCAGCCGTGCCAGTTCCGCCGCCAGCGCCGGCTTGGCCGCCGCATCGAACAGGCGGCCGCCGGCCAGCGGCGACCACAGCATCGGGCGCACGCCGGCTTGCTGGCACTGGTCGAACGTGCCGTCGATGAGCGGATCGAGATGCAGCAGTGAGGCTTCGATCTGGTTGGTCACCAGCGTGGTGCGCGACGCCAGCAGCGCGTACTGCGCCGGGCTGAAGTTGGACACGCCGAAGTGCAGTACCTTGCCGGCCGCCCGCAGGCGGGCGAAGGTTTCCGCCACCTCGTCGGCGTCCAGCAGCGGGTCCGGGCGGTGGATCAGCAACAGGTCCAGGTGGTCGGTGCCCAGGTTCTGCAGCGAGGCGTGCACGCTGGCGGTGATGTGCTCGGCGCTGGTGTCGTAATGCTTCACCCGCCAGCCGCGCGCCGCATCCGGCGGCTTGATGCCGCACTTGCTG
The DNA here is from genome assembly GCF_014652475.1 of Vogesella alkaliphila. Taxonomy (GTDB): domain Bacteria; phylum Pseudomonadota; class Gammaproteobacteria; order Burkholderiales; family Chromobacteriaceae; genus Vogesella; species Vogesella alkaliphila. The sequence goes on from NZ_BMYW01000003.1 coordinate 148,398, forward strand.
ACCAGCTGGATGGCGTCGCGCCGCGACGGGTTGGCCTTCAGCCAGCGGCCGAACAGCGCCTCGCAGCGAAAGCCGCCGTACAGGTCGGCGTGGTCGAAGCTGGTGACGCCGAGACTGATGGCATGCTCCACCCACGCCGCCAGCGCCGCATCGTCAAAACCCCACTCGTCCAGGCGCCAGACGCCGGCCGCCACCGGCGACAGCAGCGGCCCGTCCGCGGCCAACCCTTGCAAGGTCAGCCGGCTCATTAAACGATCCTCGCCTCGGTTTTAGGGTCGAACAGCACCGCCTTGGACACGTCGAACACCAGTTCCATGCTCTCGCCCGGGTACTTGGCCTCGGTCGGGTGGGTGCGGCAGCACACCTTGGTGTTGTTCAGCGACACGAACACCAGGGTGTCGGGGCCGGTCGGCTCGATCACGTCGATGTGGCAGGCCATCACCGGCAGGCCATCGCGGTAGGCGGTGCGCGCGTCGGTGATCTGTTCCGGGCGGATGCCGAAGATCACCTCCTTGCCCACCCAGTTCGCGAGTTTCGCCTGGTCGTGCGGCAGCGGCAGCACCACGCAGCCCCGGTCGTCGCACACCTTCACGCCGATGTCGTTGCCGGACTGCACCACGGTGGCCGGGATGAAGTTCATCGACGGCGAGCCGATGAAGCCGGCGACGAACAGGTTGGCCGGGTTGTCGTAGATCTCCTGCGGGCTACCGAACTGCTGCACGATGCCGTCCTTCATCACCGCGATCTTGTCGCCCAGCGTCATCGCTTCAATTTGATCGTGGGTCACGTAGACGATGGTGGACTTCAGGCGCTGGTGCATCAGCTTGATCTCGGTGCGCATCTCCACGCGCAGCTTGGCGTCGAGGTTGGACAGCGGCTCGTCGAACAGGAAGATCGCGGGGTTGCGCGCCAGCGCGCGCCCCATCGCCACCCGCTGGCGCTGGCCGCCGGACATCTGCCCCGGCTTGCGCTCCAGGAGGTGGGTGATCTGCAGCATCTCGGCCACGCGCTTGACGGTGGCGTCGATCTCGGCCCTGGGCGTCTTGCGGATTTCCAGGCCGAAGCTGATGTTCTCGCGCACGGTCATCGACGGGTACAGCGCGTAGCTCTGGAACACCATCGCGATGTCGCGGTCCTTGGGCGACAGCTCGTTCACCCGCTTGTTGCCGATGGCGATGTCGCCGCTGGAGATGTCGTCCAGGCCGGCGATCATGTTCAGGAGCGTGGACTTGCCGCAGCCGGACGGGCCGACCAGGATCAGGAACTCGCCGTCCTCGATCGCGATGTTGATGCCTTTCAGCACGTCGGTGCCGTTGGCGTAGGTCTTGCACACGTTATTGATGGAAAGCGCTGCCATTTCTTAACCTTTCACGGCACCGGCTGTCAGGCCACGCACGAAGTAGCGGCCGGCAACCATGTAAACGAACAGGGTAGGCAGCGCGGCGATGATCGCCGCGGCCATGTCCACGTTGTATTCCTTCACCCCGGTGGAGGTGTTGACCAGATTGTTCAGCGCCACCGTGATCGGCTGCGATTCGCCGGCGGCGAACACCACGCCGAACAGGAAGTCGTTCCAGATCTGGGTGAACTGCCAGATGATGCAGACCACGAAGATCGGGCCGGAGATCGGCAGCAGGATGCGGAAGAAGATGGTCCAGAAGCCGGCGCCGTCGATGCGCGCCGCCTTCACCAGCTCGTCCGGCACCGTGATGTAGAAGTTGCGGAAGAACAGGGTGGTGAACGCGGTGCCGTACACCACGTGCACCAGCACCAGGCCGGCGGTGGTGTTGGCGAGGCCGAGGTAGCCCAGCAGTTGCGCCATCGGCAGCAGCACCACCTGGAACGGGATGAAACAACCCACCAGCAGCATGGTGAACAGCGCGTCCGAGCCCTTGAAGCGCCACATCGACACCACGTAGCCGTTCACCGCCCCCAGCAGGGTGGAGATCGCCACCGCCGGCAGCGTCATCTTGATCGAGTTCCAGAAGAAGCCCTGCATGCCGTTGCACTCGACGCCGGTGCAGGCTTCCGCCCACGCCTTGCTCCAGGCGCCGCCCTGCCACAGCTGCGGCAGCGCCAGCATATTGCCCTCGCGGATGTCGTCCAGCGACTTGAACGAGGTGGTCAGCATCACGTACAGCGGCAGCAGGTAGTAGATGGCCATCAGGAGCAGCGCGGCGTACACCAGCGCGCGGCCAACGGTGAGGTTCTTAAACACGTTTGGCACTCCTTGTTTCCATATACATCAGCGGTACCAGCACGGCGACGATGGTGAACAGCATCATCATGGCGGAGGCGGCACCGACCCCCAGCTGGCCACGGGTAAAGGCGAACTGGTACATGAAGATCGCCGGCACGTCGGACGAGTTGCCGGGGCCGCCGCCGGTCAGCGCCATCACCAGGTCGAAGCTCTTGATGGCGATGTGCGACAGGATCAAGAGCACACTGAAGAACACCGGGCGCAGGCTGGGGATCAGGATGCGGCGGTAAATGGTGGGCAGGCTGGCGCCGTCGACCTGCGCCGCCTTGATGATGGAGTCGTCGATGCCGCGCAGGCCGGCCAGGAACAGCGCCATCACGAAGCCGGAGCTCTGCCACACGCCGGCAATCACCACGGTGTAGATGGACATGTCCGGATTGACCAGCCAGTCGAAGGTGAAGTCGGTGAAGCCGAGGTCGACCACCACCTTCTGCAGCCCCATATCGGGGTTGAGCATCCACTTCCACGCGGTGCCGGTGACCACGAAGGACAGCGCCATCGGGTACAGGTACACGGTGCGCAGTGCGCCTTCGGCGCGGATTTTCTGGTCCAGCAGCACCGCCATCAAGAGGCCGACCAGCAGGCAGAACAGGATGAACAGGCCGCCGAAGAGGCCAAGGTTGGCCGCAGCGGTCCACCAGCGCTCGTTTTCGAACAGCGCCTGGTATTGCACGACGCCGGCCCACTCGTAGCGCGGCATCAGGCGGGACTCGGTAAACGAGAGCCAGCCGGTCCAGGCGATGAAGCCGTAGACGAAGATCAGGCTGGCCGCCAGCGTCGGCGACAGCACCAGCTTGGGCAGCCAGCGGTCGGCCAGCGCACTGAGGCGGCCTCGGGATGAAGATCCGGACATGATGATTCCTTGCTGTCTCGGTACAAAAACACGGGGCCGGTCCGCCCGCCAGGGGCGGACCGGTCAGACCGGCGGCAGGGGCCGCCGGTGCCGCGGATCACACGCTGCTTAGCGCACGGCGCCGGCACGGGCCAGACGCTCGGTGGCCTGTTGCGCGGTCATGCTCGAGTTCATGAACTGCGAGATCACGTCCACCATCGCGCCTTCGGTGGCGGACGGCATCGCCATCTTGTGGGCGAAGCTCGGTACCAGCTTGTTGCCCTTGGAGGCGGCGCTCATGTCGAAGCTGGACTTCTTCGCGCAGTCGTCGAACTTGGCCATCGGCGTGTCGAGACGGGCAGGGATCGAGCCCTTGTTGAGGTTGAACACTTCCTGGAACGCCGGGCTCATCACGGTGGCGGCCAGCTTGGCCTGGGCCTGTACCGCGGCCGGGTTTTTCTGCTGGAACATGGCCAGGCTGTCGATGTTGAAGGTGAACGCGTTCTGGGTGCCCGGTGCGTCGGTGCAGATGAAGTCCTTGCCCGGCACCTTGCCGGCGGCGGTGAATTCACCCTTCGCCCAGTCGCCCATGAACTGCATGCCGGCCTTGCCGTTGATCACCATGGCGGTGGCCAGGTTCCAGTCGCGGCCGGCGGCGCCCTTGTCGATGTAGGTCTTCACCTTGCCCAGGGTCTCGAACACCTTGACGGTGGTCGGGCCGGCGAGGGTGGCCTTGTCCAGCTTCACGAACGCCTTGTTGTAGTAGTCGGCACCGCCAACGCCCAGCGCCACCGATTCGAACAGGGTGGCGTCCTGCCACGGCTGGCCGCCGTGGGCGATAGGCTGGATGCCGGCCTTCTTCAGCTTGTCGGCGGCGGCAAAGAACTCCGGCCAGGTCTTCGGCACCGTGGCGCCGGCCTTCTTGAACGCTTCCGGGTTGGCCCACAGCCAGTTCACGCGGTGCACGTTGACCGGCGCGGCCACGTACTTGCCCTTGTACTTCATCACGCGGCTGACCACCGGCGGCAACTGCTTGTCCCAGTTGCCAGCCTTGGCCACGGCGTCGATATCGGCCAGCACGCCTTCGGCACCCCACTCCTGGATTGCCGGGCCCTTGATCTGGGCGGCGGTCGGCGGGTTGCCGGACACCACGCGCGTCTTCAGCGCGGTCATCGCGTTGTCGCCGCCGCCACCGGCGACGGCAAAGTCCTTCCAGGTCACGCCCTGGGCGCTCATCATCTTCTTCAGTTCGGCGACGGATTTGGCTTCGCCACCGGAGGTCCACCAGTGCAGGACTTCCACGTCGGCGGCCTGGGCGGCAACAGGGAACAGGCTGGCTGCCAGCACGGCCGCGCTCAGACGTTTCAGTTTCATAACTCTCTCCTTCTGTAGTTGTGATGTCCGCAGGGATTTTTTTGTGATGCGGATGATCGTGTCCCGGCTGCCGCGCACCCAAAGCGGGGCGGCGCGCAGGATTGCTTGCACTATAGCGGGGAGTTAGTAAGTTTTGTGTAAGGATTGCGGGGGAATGGCGTAAGGAAACGGGGCGCGGATCGTGCACCGCGTCATGACATCGGCGAAAGGCTTGCCTTTGCTGGCAGGAGGGTTTGCTGCGATGCACCAAAAAACGGCGTTGTAGTGTGTCAACTACACACGCGGCCAATTGGCGGCGCCGTTTTAGTGCGGCAACAACGTGAAATCGACGCTGGCGACCAGGCCGTGCGGCGGGTTGTCGGACAGCACGATGCGGGTGTGATGGCGGCGCGCGATCTCCTGCACGATGGCGAGACCGAGGCCGCAGCCCTTGCCCTGGCCTTCGGCGCGGCCGCGGTAGAAGCGGGCGAACACCTGCTCGCGCTCGCTCTCGGGAATGCCGGGGCCGTTGTCGCACACCTGCAGCGTCACCGTGCCGGCACCGCGCCGCAGCCTGACGGTGACCTCGCCGCCGGGCGGCGTGTACTGGATGGCGTTGTCGATCAGGTTGGCCAGCAGCTCGCGCAGCAGGCCGCCGTGGCCGGCGACCGGCAGCGGGGCGTCTTCCGCCTCCAGCCCGAGGTCGATGTCGCGCGCCAGCGCCTGCGGCACCGCCTCGCTGGTGACCTCGCGCGCCAGCTGGCGCAGGTCCAGCGCCGCCAGCTGCAGCCCGGCCTCCGGCTCGGCGCGCGCCAGCGCCAAGAGCTGGTTGATCAGGCGGATGGAGCGCGCGACGCTGGTCTCCACCTGCTGCAGCTGGCGGCTGGCGCTGCTGACATCCGGCGGCGTGGCGGCCAGCTCGGCGCGCACCAGCTCGCTCTGCGACTTCAGCCCCGCCAGCGGCGTGCGCAGCTGGTGGGCGGCGTCGGCGATGAAGCGGCGCTGCTGCGCCACCTGGCCGTCGACCTCGTGCAGCAGCTCGTTGATGGCGCGCGCCAGCGCGCGCACCTCGGACGGCGCGTTGTCGATCTCGATCGGCGCCAGGTCGCGCGGCGAGCGGTTTTCCACGCTGCGGCGCAGGTGGCGCAGCGGCGACAGGCCGCGGCTGATGCCGGCCCACACCAGCACGCTGGTCAAGAGCATCACCGCCAGCAGCGGCAGGCCCATGTCGCGCAGGATCTTGCGCGCCAGCTCGGCGTTCAGCGCCCGGCTCTTCGCCACCTGCACCAGCATCAGCTCCGGCCGGTCCGGGGTGCCGGCCGGCAGGTACAGCGCGGCGACGCGCACCTCCAGCCGCTTGATGCGGCCATCGTAGAAGAAGGTTTCTCCCGCCTTGCGCGGCAAGCCGGCCGGCGGCTGCGGCATCGCCGGCTCACCGAGCAGGAAGGCCTCCGGCGGCGAGCTGACCATGTAGTAGATGCGGTCGTCCGGGTCCTGCTCCAGGATCTCGCGCGCCGCCTGCGGGAAGTCGATGTAGAAACCGTTGCCGAACGGTTTCACCTGCCGCGCCAGCGCACGCGAGGACTTGGCCAGCGAGCGGTCGATCACCTCGCCGGCGTAGCTCATCGCCATGCTGTGCGCGAGGAAGGCGGCGCCCAGCCACAGCACCAGCTGCGGCAGCAGCAGCCACAGCAGCAGCTGGCGGCGCAGCGACAGCTGGCGGGGGCGGGCGGCGGGCGGCGTCAGCATGCGGCCAACCTTCAGGCGCCGGCGTCGCTGACGGCCAGCAGGTAGCCCAGCCCGCGCACCGCGCGGATGCCGACGCCGCTGCCGTCCAGCTTCTTGCGCAGGCGGTGCACGTACACCTCCACCGCGTTGGCGCCGACCTCCTCGCCGTCGCCGGACAGCTCGGCGGCGATCTGCTCCTTGGTCACCACGCGGTCGGCGTGGGCCATCAGGATGTCGAGCAGCTGCAATTCGCGCGCCGACAACTCCAGCGCCTGCTGTCCGGACCACGCGCGCTGCCCGCCGCGGTCCAGCCGCAGGCGGCCGAAGTGCAGCTCGTCGCGCACGTTGTCGGCGACACGGTGGCGGCGCAGCAGCGCGCGGATGCGCGCCTCCAGCTCCGGGAATTCGAAGGGCTTGACCAGGTAGTCGTCGGCACCGGCGTCCAGCCCGGCGACGCGGTCTTCCATGCTGTCCAGCGCGGTCAGCAGCAGGATGGGCAGCGCCGGCTTGTGCACGCGCACGTTGCGCAGCACCTGCAGGCCGCTCTGGCCGGGCAGGCCGATATCGAGGATCACCGCGTCGAACGGCTCGGCTAGCAATTGCCGCTGCGCGGCGAGGCCGTCGGCGGCGTGGCTGACGCTGAAGCCGAGCTGGCCCAGGCGGGTGAGCAGGGCATCGGCGAGGACGGCGTCGTCTTCGGCTAGGAACAGTTTCATGGGGTATCCGGCTACGGACTGGGACAAGCCGTGATGTTAGAAGCTCGCGCCGGCTTTGGCGAGGGGAAAGGTTGGCCGCAAGGGTGGGAGGGGCAGGGCGGGAGGATGGCGGCGGGGTGGCTTGCCGGTGCCGCGGGGCGCGGCACCGGCAAACCGGGTGGGACTTCAGGGCCTTACATCATGCCCAGGGTCCTGGGCAGCCACAGCGAGATCAGCGGCACGTAGGTGACCAGCACCAGGAAGGCCAGCATGGTCAGCAGCCACGGCCACACCGCCACCGTCAGCTCGGTGATGCCCATCTTGGTGATGCCGGAGGCGACGTACAGGTTGAGGCCCACCGGCGGATGGCACATGCCGACTTCCATGTTCACCACGATCAGGATGCCGAAGTGCACCGGATCGATGCCCAGCGCTACCGCCACCGGGAACAGGATGGGCGCGAAGATCAGCACGATGGACGCCGGTTCCATCACGTTGCCCGCCAGCAGCAGGATGATGTTGACCACCAGCAGGAAGGCGATCGGGCCGAGGCCGGCGTCGATCAGCCAGCCGGCCATCGCCTGCGGGATGCCTTCGCTGGTCATCAGGAAGGAGAACAGCACCGCGTTGGTGATGATGTACAGCAGCATCGCCGACATGCTGGCCGAATCGAGCAGCACCTTGGGCACCTGCTTCAGCGTCAGGTCCTTGTACACGAACACGGCGACGATGAAGGCGTACACGGCCGACATCGCGGCGGCTTCGGTCGGGGTGAAGATGCCGGAGTAGATGCCGCCGATCACCACCACGATCAGGAACAGGCCCCACATCGATTCGCGGAACGCGCGCAGGCGCTGGCGGAGCGAAGCCTTGGGCAGGCGCGGATAGCCGAACTTGCGCGCGCGGTACCAGGTGGTGAGACCGAGGAAGGTGGCCAGCATCAGGCCGGGCACCACGCCGGCCATGAACAGCTGGCCGACCGAGGTGTTGGTGGCGACCGAGTACATCACCATCGCAATCGACGGCGGGATCAGGATGCCCAGCGCGCCGGAGGTGGTGATCACGCCGGCGCCGAAGTCACGCGGGAAGCCCTGCTTGACCATCGCCGGCAGCAGGATGGAACCGATGGCCACCACGCAGGCCGGGCTGGAGCCGGATACCGCGGCGAACAGCGCGCAGGCGATCACGCCGGCGAGGCCCAGGCCGCCGTGCCAGTGGCCGACCATGGACGAGGCGAAGTTGATCATGCGCCGCGCCACCCCGCCGTGGGTGAGGAAGTTGCCGGCGAGGATGAAGAACGGGATCGCCATGATCTCGAACTTCTCGATGCCGGTGAACAGCTTCAGCGCCACCGCCTCGATCGGCACCTCGGTCATGGTGAACAAAAAGGTCAGCACGGTGAGGCCGAGCGAGATGGAGATCGGCATGCCGGTCAGCATCAGCACCAGCAGCAGGGTGAAAATGATGAGGGCGCTCATTGCTTGCCTCCTTTGTGGCTGATGTCGTGCGGATGCAGGTTGTCGTCCAGGGCGTACCAGTTGCTGTCTTCGGCCACGTCGTCCATGCCTTCGACGTGGGTGTGGTCATGCTTGGGCAGCGTGCCGGTCTTGAGGAAGCCCACCATCACCTGCAGGAAGCGGAAGCACATCAGGTAGGAGCCGCAGGGCACCGCGAGGTAGACCAGCCACATCGGGATTTCCAGGTCCACCGAGGTCTGCTCGGTGTGGGCGATTTCCCAGACAAAGGTGGCGCCCAGGGTGCCGACGATGCCGGTGAACAGCGCGCCGGCCAAGAGGCCGATGACGATGAACTTGGCGCGGTTCTTGTCGGACAGCTTGTTGATCAGCACGTCGACGCCGACGTGGATGCCGGTGCGCACGCCGTAGGCGGCGCCGAACTTGGCCATCCACACGAACAGGTAGATGGTCAGCTCCTGTGCCCAGCTGGTATGGATGCTGCTGAGCAAGGGGTGAAGCAGCTCGATGCCGCTGCCGTAGCGGTGCACGACGGCGAAAAAGGTGATCAGCGTCGCCGCGGCCATCAGGGTGGCGATCAGCCACTCTTCAAGATGATCCAGAAATTTCACTTGAGTCTCCGCAAGGGTCGGGAATGAAAAGAGGGGCTGCGCCCCTCTTGCACGTAGGCGGTGGCGCCGCTTACTTGGCGACGGCTGCCTTGACCGAATTGATCATGGCCATGCCGATGCGGGGGGCAATCTCGTTCTGTACCGACTGCAAGGCGGTGACCCACTGCGTCTTCTCGGCCGCTGTCGGCTCGTAGAACTGGATCTTGCCCGAGGCCTTCATCTTGGCATAAGCCAGCGCCGTGTCTTTCTCGGCGACCTGGTCGTTGTAGATGGTGGCGTCTTTCATTGCCCCTTCCAGGATGGTGCGGATGTCGGCCGGCAGCTTGTCCCAGAACGGCTTGTTCACCACCACCGCGTAGCCGCTGTAGGAGTGCTTGGTGTTGACGGCGTACTTCTGCACCTCGTACTGCTTCTGCGTGTACAGGTTGGAGACGTTGCTGTCGCCGCCGTCCACCACGCCGGTCTGCATCGCCTGGTACACCTCGCCCAGCGACATGGTCTGCGGCATGGCGCCGACCGCCTGCACGATGGCCTGGTTGACCTTGGACGAATTGATGCGGATCTTCAGGCCCTTCATGTCGGTCGGGGTACGCAGCGGCTTGTTGGCACTGAACACGCGGAAGCCGTTGTCCCAGAAGGCCAGGCCTTTCATGCTGCGCGCCTCCAGCTTTTGCAGCAGGCTCTGGCCGACTGGGCCGCGGGTGACCTTGTGCACCTGGTCCTCGTTCATGAACAGGTAGGGCACGTCGAAGACCTCGAATTCCTTCAGCCCCATCGGGCCGAACTTGCTGGTGGTCGGCGCCAGCATCTGTACCGAGCCCATCTGCAGCGCTTCCAGCTCTTCCTTGTCCTTGTACAGCTGGCTGTTCGGGTAGATCACCACCTTGACGCGGCCCTTGGTGCGCTCTTCCGCCAGTTTCTTGAAGTACTCCGCCGCCTGGCCTTTCGGGGTGTCGGTGGCGACGACGTGGCTGAACTTGATCTGGATCGGATCGGCGGCGATGGCGGCGGTGGCGGTGCCCAGCAGTACGGCGGCGGCGATGGGGGTAAGCAGATGCTTCATGGTGTTCTCTCCTGTTGTGTCGGGATGGTCAGCTGGCTGGCGCCGCTTGCGGCATCGCGCCTGGCTGACGATCTGACTTTATTGTGGTGACGAATCGCTATTTTGTTAAATGCATTATTGTCTGCAATTAATTACTTTAGTGCATCAGTTGGAAGGGGCGCCGTGACGGTCAGCGTGGCGCACGGCAAAAAAATACGCCACCGGAACGGTGGCGTCCAAACTGGGAATCGGCTGCGGCAGTGGCCGGAGTGCCGGCACATACTGCAGCAGTGACGGCGCAGTTTGTGCCGCCGCCATTTTGCAGTAAAGTAAATTTATCTTGCTGATCTATGAGAATTTGTCATGAAAATCGACACCATCGGCGTGCAGGCCTTCATCGCCATCGCCGAAAGCGGCAGCTTCCAGACCGCGGCGGAAAGCCTGTTCCTGTCGCAGGCCGGCATCACCCGCCGGCTGCAGAACCTGGAGGACTACCTGGGGGTGAAGCTGATCGAGCGCACCACCCGTTCGGTGGCGCTGACCAAGGTCGGCGAGGAGTTCCTGCCGCACGCCAAGCGCCTGCTCGGCGAGCTGGCCGGCTCGCTGAGCGAAATCCGCGACACCGGCCGCCTCAAGCGCGGCAGCGTGACCATCGCCTGCGTGCCGACGGTGGGGGTGCGCTTCCTGCCGCGCATCATCCAGGCCTACTCCGCGCTGTACCCGGACAACCACATCAAGATCCTCGACCACACCTCGGCCGGCGTCTCCAGCGCCGTGCTGCAGCGTGAGGCCGAGTTCGGCATCACCATTGCCGATTCGCACCACGCCGAGCTGAACAGCGTGCCGCTGCTGCAGGACGAATTCGCGCTGGTGTGCCGCGACGATCACCCGCTGAGCCGGCACGAGGCCCTGCGCTGGAAAGACCTGGAGCCCTACCCGCTGATCTCCATCGGCCAGCTCAGCGGCAACCGCCCGCTGCTGGACCGCGCGCTGGAGGAGCAGGACGTGGTGATCCAGTCGCTGTACGAGGTGCAGCGGGTGTCCACCGCGCTGGGGCTGGTGGCGGAAGGCGTCGGCGCGGCGGTGTTGCCGCGCCTGGCGCTGCAAGGCGACGCCTACCCGCGCATCCGCGTGCTGCGCCTGACCGGGCCGGTGATCGCGCGCGGGCTGGTGCTGATCTCGCGCAAGACCGCGGAATTCTCGCCGGCGGCGGAGGCGCTGTACCAGATGGTGCGCAGCCATCAGCACCGCGACTGAAATGGCGATTGATGAACAAAGTGCAATAATTCGGGATATAAATTCATTTCTCTTGAGGGGAGCGGATGCACAGAATGGAAAGCGAGATCAATTTTCTGTTCGAGGCGTTCCATGCTGATTCCCATTCCCTGCGTCGTGATGCGCGGCGGTACCTCCAAGGGCCCGTTCTTCCTGATCGACGACTTGCCGCACGACGAAGCCACGCGCAACCGGGTGTTGCTGGCCGCGATGGGCTCGCCCGACCGGCGCCAGATTGACGGCCTCGGCGGCGGCGACAGCCTGACCAGCAAGGTGGTGATGGTCAGCAAGTCCGCCCGCCCCGACATCGACGTCGAGTACCTGTTCGCGCAGGTGTCGATCGACAGCGAAACGGTGGATACCTCGCCCAACTGCGGCAATATGCTGGCCGGGGTGGCGCCGTTTGCCATCGAGCACGGCCTGGTGGCCGCCGCGATGCCGACGACGCGGGTCCGCGTCTTCAACCGCAACACCGGCAAGGTGGTGGAGGCGGTGGTACAGACCCCCGGCGGCAAGGTCAACTACGAGGGCGACGTCCACATCGACGGCGTGCCCGGCAGCGGCGCGCCCATCCTGCTCAACTTCCTCGACGCTGCCGGTGCCAAGACCGGGCGCCTGCTGCCTACCGGCCGGGTGCAGGACGTGATCGACGGCGTGCCGGTGTCCTGCGTCGATTTCTCCTCGCCCATCGTGTTCATCGCCGCCGCCTCGCTCGGCAAGAGCGGCTACGAGAGCAAGGCGCAGCTGGACGAGGACAGTGCCATGCTGGCGCGGCTGGAGGCGATCCGCCTGCAGGCGGCGCAGCGGATGGGCATGGGCGATGTCCGCGGCAAGGTGCTGCCCAAGGTGGTGTTGCTGGCCAAGCCGGCGCACGGCGGCCAGATCAGCTCGCGCTACTTCGTGCCGTGGAACTGCCACGCCGCGCACGCGGTGACCGGCGCGCTGTGTGTCGCCGCCGCCTGCAGCATCCCCGGCACCATCGCCGCGGAACTGGTGCAGCCCGATGCCGCGCAGCCGGGGCTGATCGGCATCGAACACCCGTCCGGCCGGCTGGATACCCGGGTGCAGATCGACGGCCGCGACGGCGACGGCCTGCCGCTGATCCGCAGCGCCGGCGTGGTGCGCACCGCCAAGCCCATCGTGTCCGGCGTGGTGTACGTGCCGGGCAGCGCCTGGGAGGCCACCGCCTAGCGTCATCGTTTCCGCGCTCCCGCTCTCCTCTTGCCCCGCCAAGCCGCGGGGCTTTTTTCGTGGCGGCGCGCGCATAAAAAAAGGGCTTGCCGGGGAGAGGCGGCAAGCCCTTGTCAAAAACGGGAGTAAAGCCGTGCGTTAGCGCACCGCCAGCGCGCTGGCCTGTTGCGCCAGCGCGGTGATGCGTGCCCAGTCCTGGGCGGCGATGGCGTCGTCCGGGGTCAGCCAGCTGCCGCCGACGCACAGCACGTTGGGCAGCGCCAGGTAGTTCGGCGCGCTGTTGATGTCGATGCCGCCGGTCGGGCAGAAGCGCAGCTCCGGCAGCGGGCCGGCCAGCGCCTTCAGCAGCTTGATGCCGCCGACCGCCTCGGCCGGGAACAGCTTGAGGATGTTGAAGCCTTCGTCCTGCGCGTGCATCGCCTCGGATGGCGTGGCCACGCCGGGGATGAAGGGCACGCCGGACGCGCGCGCGGCGGCGGCCAGCTCCGGCGTCAGGCCGGGGCTGATGCCGAACTGGGCGCCGGCGTCGAGCGCGGCTTCCAGGTGGGCGCGGGTGCGCACGGTGCCGGCGCCGACGATGGCGTCCGGCACTTCGTCGCGGATGCGGCGCATCGCCGCCAGCGCGGCCTTGGTGCGCAGCGTGATTTCCAGCGTGCGGATGCCGCCGGCGACCAGCGCGCGGGCGAGGTCGACCGCGACCGCGGCGTCGTTGACCACGATCACCGGCATTACCGGGCCTTGGCGTAGCAGAGTCAGTGCGTCCATGTCTGTCCTTGTGTTGTCTGCGGCTGGCTGCGGCCAACCTTGGGGTGTCGTTACTGGCCGCGTGTCCACAGCGGATGGGCGAAGGTCATCGCGCCTTCCTCGGCGGTGGTGGCCTGCTGGCGCATGCCGGCGAACAGGTCGCGGCCGACGCCGTGCTGGTGCGCGTCAAGGTTGGCCGCAACGCGTTCGCGCGCCGCCCACTCGGTCGCCGCCACCAGGATGCTCAGCTCGCCGCGGTCGGCATCCAGCCGCACCAGGTCGCCGTTCTGCACCTTGCCGATGTCGCCGCCCAGCAGCGCCTCCGGCGACACGTGGATGGCGGCCGGCACCTTGCCGGAGGCGCCGGACATGCGGCCGTCGGTGACCAGCGCCACCTTGAAGCCGCGCTCCTGCAGCACGCCCAGCGGCGGCGTCAGCTTGTGCAGCTCCGGCATGCCGTTGGCGCGCGGACCCTGGAAGCGGATCACCGCGACGAAGTCCTTCTCCAGCTCGCCGCGCTTGAAGGCGGCCAAGAGTTCGTTTTGGTCGTGGAACACCACGGCCGGCGCTTCCACCACGCGGTGCTCGGCTTTCACCGCCGACACCTTGATCACCGCGCGGCCGATATTGCCGGTCAGCACCTTCAGGCCGCCGTCGGTGGAGAACGGGGTCGCGGCCGGGCGCAGCACGCTGTCGTCGCCGCTGGTCGCCGGCGCCGCGCGCCAGGCCAGCTTGCCGTCGTCGAGCCACGCTTCGCGGGTGTGCGCGCGCAGCCCACGGCCCATCACGGTGGTCACGTCGTCGTGCAGCAGGCCGGCGTCCAGCAGTTCGCGGATCACGAAGCCCATGCCGCCGGCGGCGTGGAAGTGGTTCACGTCGGCCTTGCCGTTGGGGTAGGCGCGCACGATCAGCGGTACTACGGCCGACAGTTCATCGAAATCGTCCCAGTTGACATCGATGCCGGCGGCGCGGGCGATGGCATTGATGTGCAGGGTGTGGTTGGTGGAGCCGCCGGTGGCGAGCAGGCCGACGATGCCGTTGACGATGGCCTTCTCGTCGATCACGTCGCAGATCGGGGTGAAACGACTGCCCTGCGCGCTGATCTCGGTGGCGACACGGGCGGCGTGGCGGGTCAGCGCCTCGCGCAGCGGGGTGTTCGGGTTGACGAAGGCGGCGCCCGGCAGGTGCAGGCCCATGATCTCCATCAGCATCTGGTTGCTGTTGGCGGTGCCGTAGAAGGTGCAGGTGCCGGGGCCGTGGTAGGACGCCGATTCCGATTCCAGCAGCGCGTCGCGGCCAACCTTGCCCTCGGCGAACAGCTGGCGCACCTTGGCCTTGTCGTCGTTGGAGATGCCGGTGGTCATCGGCCCGGCCGGCACGAACAGCGCCGGCAGGTGGCCGAAGGACAGCGCGCCGATCAACAGGCCCGGCACGATCTTGTCGCACACGCCCAGGTACAGCGCGGCGTCGAACATCTGGTGGGAGAGGGCGATGGCGGTGCTCATCGCGATCACGTCGCGCGAGAACAGTGACAGCTCCATGCCCTCGAAGCCCTGGGTCACGCCGTCGCACATCGCCGGCACGCCGCCGGCCACCTGCGCGGTGGCGCCGGCCTTCAGCGCCTCGTCCTTCAGCAGCGCCGGAAAGGTTTCCAGCGGCTGGTGCGCGGACAGCATGTCGTTGTAGGAGGTGACGATGGCGAGGTTAGGGCGTACCGACTCTTTCAGGTGAATCTTGATCCCGTCCGGCATCGCGGCGAACGCGTGCGCCTGGTTGGTACAGGACAGGTGGGCGCGCTCGACCTTGCCCTGGCGCACGGCGGCGCGGGCTTGGGCCAGATAAGTGGCGCGGGTGACGCGGCTACGCTCGATGATGCGCTGGGTCACGGCAGCAAGAACGGGATGCAGACTCATTGGTGTAGGCCCTGATTGGTGTGTCTGAATGGTAGTTTTACTACAGTTTGTTGGCAAGGTATTACGCGATAAAAATGCGCAACCGGCTGGTGGCTATGCTAGCAACCCTATGTAAATCAGCTGTTTGATGGGGTGTTGGTGATCGGCAACAGTGGTGTCGCCGAAATCTAATCGCGATGTTTACACATAGACAAGTCGCTGCCGTTTGGTAATATAACTACATCTGAACCTTGGGCGTAGAGAGAGAACAACAGGATGGAGAACACAAACCTGCACACCCCGGCCTTCGACATGGTGCTGTTCGGGGGCACCGGCGATCTGGTGATGCGCAAGCTGCTGCCGTCGCTGTACCAGGCGCACGCCGCCGGCCTGCTGCACGACGACGGCCGCCTGCTGGCGCTGGGCCGCCGCGACATGAGCCGCGACGACTACCTGGCGATGGTGGAAAAGAGCGCGCGCGTCCACATCAAGGAGCATTTCTCCGACACCGCCTGGCACAGCTTCCTCGCACGGGTGGAATACCTGAAGGTCGACGCCGCCACGCCGGAGCACTACCCGCTACTAGCCGACGCGCTGAACCGGCACGCCGGCCGCGTGGCGGTCTGTTATCTGGCCACCGCGCCGGACCTGTTCGAGGGCATCTGCGACAACCTCGCCGCCGTGGGCCTCAACCACGACAAGGTGCGCGTGGTGCTGGAGAAGCCGCTGGGCCACGACCTGGAGTCGTCGCACGAGATCAACGAAGCCGTCGCCCGCCACTTCCGCGAAGAGCAGCTGTACCGTATCGACCACTACCTGGGCAAGGAGTCGGTGCAGAACCTGCTGGCGATCCGCTTCGCCAACGCGCTGTTCGAGCCGCTGTGGCGCCGCGAGTGGATCCACGACGTGCAGATCACCATCGCCGAGGACCTCGGCGTCGGCACCCGCGGCGACTTCTACGACAACACCGGCGCGCTGCGCGACATGGTGCAGAACCACCTGCTGCAGCTGCTGTGCATCGTGGCGATGGAGCCGCCGGCCAACCTCGGCGCCGACGCGGTGCGCGACGAGAAGCTGAAGGTACTGAAGGCGCTGCGCCCGTTTACGGAGCAGGACGTGGCGAACAAGACCGTGCGCGCGCAGTACAAGGCCGGCGCGGTCGGCGGCCAGCCGGTGGTCGGCTACCTGCAGGAGCAGGGCATCCCCGCCGCCAGCCAGACCGAGACCTTCGTCGCCATCAAGGCCGAGATCGACAACTGGCGCTGGGCCGGCGTGCCGTTCTTCCTGCGCACCGGCAAGCGCATGCAGGAGCGCGTGGCCGAGATCGTGATCAATTTCCGCGACGTGCCGCACCAGCTGTTCCCCAGCCCGCTGGGCCTGAACACCGCCAACCGCCTGGTGATCCGCCTGCAGCCGGAGGAAAGCATCCGCCTGTACTTCCTGGCCAAGGAGCCGGGCGACACCCAGCGCCTGCAGCCGGTGCACCTGAACCTGGACTTCCACGAGTCGTTCAAGGTGCGCCGCGCCGACGCCTACGAGCGCCTGCTGCTGGACGTGATCCGCGGCAAGCTGGCGCTGTTCATGCGCCGCGACGAGCTGGTGGAGGCGTGGCGCTGGGTGGAGCCGATCATGGACAACTGGGCGCGCAGCACCACGCCGCCCAAGCAGTACACCGCCGGCAGCTGGGGCCCGGCCGCCTCCAGCGCGCTGCTGAGCCGCGACGGCATCAGCTGGCACGAGGAGTGCTGAAAACCGGCTGGCGGCCGGCCGCAAGGTTGGCCGCATCAACGGCGGCGACACCCCGCCGCCGGCGCGTTGAGACAACAAGACGCGCGGCAACACAGCCGCGCGCAGGCAACGGAGACACAGAGATGATGTTCCACGCTTTCGAATCGCAAGCGGCGGCGGCCGAGGTGCTCGCCCGCCGCGTCGCTTCCGACCTCGCCGCCGTCATCGGCCGCCGCGGTCACGCGGTGCTGGCGGTGTCCGGCGGCCGCTCGCCGGTGCCCTTCCTGCAGGCGCTGTCCGCCGAGGTGCTGGACTGGTCGCGCGTCTGCGTCACCCTGGTCGACGAACGCGTGGTCGCGCCCGATCACGCCGACAGCAACGCGGCGCTGGTGCGCGACCACCTGCTGCAGGGCGGCGCCGCCGACGCCGCGTTCCGGCCGCTGGTGAGCACCGCGGCCAACGTCGACGCCGAGCTGGCGCAGGCCGCCGCACAGTGGCAGACCCCGGACGTGGTGGTGCTGGGCATGGGCGACGACGGCCATACCGCGTCGCTGTTCCCCGATGCGGCCAACCTCGCCGAGGGCCTGGACCCGGCCAATCCGGCCGCGCTGCTGGCGGTGGTGCCGCCCGAGGCGCCGCACACCCGCATCAGCATGACGCTGGCCGAGATCCTGCGCAGCGGCAAGCTGTATCTGGCGATTGCCGGTGACAACAAGCGGCGGGTGCTGGAACATGCCAGCCGCACGCTGAGCGCGGCGCAGCCGGTCAGCCATCTACTGCAACAAACGGAGAACCCGCTTCATGTCTACTGGGCAGCCTAATCCTTTCCCGCGCCTGCTGGCCGACATCGGCGGCACCAACGCCCGCTTCGCACTGGAAACCGCCCCCGGGGTGCTGGAAGACATCGACGTGTTGCCGTGCCGGGACTACCCGACGCTGGTCGACGCCATCCGCAGCTATCTGGAGCGCGCCGCCAGCCGCGCGGTGCACCACGCCGCCATCGGCATCGCCAACCCGGTGACCGGCGACTGGGTGCAGATGACCAACCACCACTGGGCGTTCTCGATCGAGGCCACCCGCCAGGAGCTGGGCTTTGCCACGCTGCTGCTGCTCAACGACTTCACCGCGCTGGCGATGTCGCTGCCCTTCCTGCCGGCCGCCGAGCTGGTGCAGGTCGGCGGCGGCGAGCCGCGCCACGGCGCCAAGGCGCTGATCGGCGCCGGCACCGGCCTCGGCGTCTCCGGCCTGCTGCCGCACGCCGGCGGCTGGGTGGCGATCGCCGGCGAGGGCGGCCACGTCGCCTTCGCCCCCGGCAACGAGGAAGAGGTGGCGCTGTGGCGCTACGCGCAGCGCCGTTTCGGCGAGCACGTGTCCGCCGAGCGCTTCCTGTCCGGCCCCGGGCTGGAGCTGATCTTCGACGCGCTGGCCGAGGCCGACGGCGAAGCCGCCGGCCAGCTGCCGGCGGCGGCGATCAGCGAGCGCGGCCTGTCCGGCACCTGCCCGCGCTGCGTGAAGGTGCTGGCGCTGTTCTGCGGCATGCTCGGCAACGCCGCGGCCAACCTGGCGGTGACGCTGGGCGCGGTCGGCGGCGTCTACATCGGCGGCGGCATCGTGCCGCGCTTCGGCGAGCTGTTCGCGCGCTCGCCGTTCCGCGAGCGCTTCGAGGCCAAGGGCCGCTTCCGCGACTACACCCGCGCGCTGCCGGTGTACGTGATCCACAGCGCCTACCCGGCGCTGACCGGGGTACAGGCCGCGCTGCGCGACCATCTGGGAGAGCGCAATGCTTGAGAAAATCCGTGCCGAGCTGGACACCCTGTCCGGCGCCGAACGCCGCGTCGCCGAGCAGGTGCTGGCGCAGCCGTATACCGTGATGCAGTCGGCGGTGTCCGACATCGCCGCCAGCGCCGGCGTCAGCCAGCCGACGGTGATCCGCTTCTGCCGCAGCATGGGCTTTTCCGGCCTGTCCGACTTCAAGCTCAAGCTGGCCGGCACCCTGGTCGGCGGCGTGCCCTTTGTTCACTCCAGCGTGCGCCCGGAAGACCCGGTGTCGGAGATCACCGCCAAGGTGTTCGACAACACCGTCACCGCGCTGCTCAAGTGCCGCAACGAGGTCAACCCGCAGGCGGTGGACGAGGCGGTGGAGCTGCTGGCCCACGCCCGCCGCATCGAGTTCTACGGCCTCGGCAACTCCGGCATCATCGCCGCCGACGCGCAGCACAAGTTCTTCCGTTTCGGCATCCCCACCGTCGCCTACGCCGACAGCCACATCCAGATCATGGCCGCCTCGGTGCTGACCCCGGACGACGTGCTGGTGACCATCTCCAGCTCCGGCCGCTCGCGCGAGCTGATGGACGCGGTGGACGTGGCGCTGGCCAATGGCGCCAAGGTGATCGCCATCACCGTGCCGGACACGCCGCTGGCGGCGCGTGCCACGGTGACGCTGGCGGTGGATGCACCGGAAGACAGCGAGACCTACAGCCCGATGCTGTCGCGCATCCTGCACCTGGTGATCATTGACATCCTGACGGTCGGCGTCGCGCTCAAGCGCGGCCCCGGCCTGGTGACGCAACTGGAAAAAGCCAAGCGCAGCCTGAAGCAGAAGCGCCTGCGCGGCGACGAAGACCATGACTAGCGCTGCCGCCAACCGCCCGCGCGGCCGGCGCAAACCAGCCAGCCCGCCAGAGGTTGGCCGCAACAAGACGACAAAGAGACCCGGAGCCATCATGAGCAAACTGACCCAGCTTCCCGCCTGGCACGCCCTGTGGGACCACTTCAACGACGCCAAGAACCTGCACATGCGCGAGCTGTTCGACAGCGATCCTGCGCGTGCCGAACGCTACTCGCTGGAAGTCGGCGGCCTGTTCCTGGACTACTCCAAGAACCGCATCACCGATGCCACGCTGCAGGGGCTGATGCAGCTTGCGCGCGAGGCCGGCCTGCCGGCACGCATCAAGGCGATGTTCAAGGGAGAGAAGATCAACAGCACCGAACACCGCGCCGCGCTGCACGTGGCGCTGCGCAACCGCACCAACTCGCCGATCCTGGTCGACGGCGAGGACGTGATGCCCAAGGTGAACTCGGTGCTGTCGCGCATGGGCAAGTTCGCGCACGCGGTGCGTTCCGGCGAGTGGCTGGGCTACACCCACCAGCCGATCACCGACATCGTCAACATCGGCATCGGCGGCTCCGACCTCGGCTCGCTGATGGTCTGTAGCGCGCTCAAGCCCTTCGGCCACCCGCGCATGAACATGCACTTCGTGTCCAACGTCGACGGCGCGCAGCTGAAGGAAACGCTGAAGAAGGTGCACCCGGAGACCACGCTGTTCGTGGTGGAATCCAAGACCTTCACCACCCAGGAAACCCTGACCAACGCGCTGACCGCGCGCGACTGGTTCGTGGCGCGCGCCCGCGACGAGAAGGCCGTGGCCAAGCACTTTGTGGCGGTGTCCACCAACAAGAAGGCCGTCGCCGACTTCGGCATCGACCCGGCGAACATGTTCGAGTTCTGGGACTGGGTCGGCGGCCGCTACAGCCTGTGGTCGGCCATCGGCCTGCCCATCATGCTGTACCTGGGCGAGGAGAACTTCACCGAGCTGCTCAACGGCGCCCACATCATGGACCAGCACTTCGCCAACGCGCCGTTCGAGCAGAACATGCCGGTGCTCTTGGCGATGATCGGCGTGTGGTACATCAACTACTACGGCGGCGGCTCGCACGTGATTGCGCCGTACGACCAGTACCTGCACCGCCTGCCGGCCTTCATCCAGCAGCTGGACATGGAGTCCAACGGCAAGCAGACCATGCTCGACGGTGCGCCGGTGGACTTCGAGACCGCGCCCATCATCTGGGGCGAGACCGGCATCAACGGCCAGCACGCGTTCTTCCAGCTCTTGCACCAGGGCACCCACATCTCGCCGATCGACCTGATCTGCTCGCTGCAGAACAGCTCCAGCCTGCCCGGCCACCACGAGATCCTGCTCGCCAACGTGTTCGCGCAGGCGGAGGCCTTCATGCGCGGCAAGACCGCGGACGAGGCGCGCAGCGAACTGGAGGCGCAGGGGCTGACGGGTGAGGCGCTGGAGGCGCTGGTGCCGCACAAGGTGTTCGCCGGCAACCGCCCGACCAACACCCTGCTGATGGACAGGCTCGACCCGCGCAACCTGGGCAGCCTGATCGCCGCCTACGAGCACAAGATCTTCGTGCAGGGCGTGATCTGGCACATCAACAGCTTCGACCAGTGGGGGGTGGAGCTCGGCAAGCAGCTGGCCAAGACCATCCACGCCGAGCTGGCCGGCAAGCTGAAATCGGCGCCGCACGACAGCTCGACCAAGGCGCTGATCGAGCGCTACCGCCGCGCCAACGCGCAGTAAGGCGTCGCCATCCCCCACCCCGACCGGAGCCTCGTGCTCCGGTTTTTTTATGGCCGCGGCGGGGGCGAACTAGGGAAAACCGCAGTGAGGAACTCCCCAATGGTGGGGCCGCCAGGCGCGGCACTAGCATGGTCTTGCCGTCGTCGCCGCCATGACGGCCTTGTTTCATGACAATGGCTGGCTATGCTGAACCAAGGTTATGACGTTGGCCGCAAAGGGCCGCGCGCGGCGGCCGGCAAGCCGCAATATTACCGGGCCGTTGTCAGCGCTTTGTAAGCCCGCGCTGCTAGAGTTGGCCGCGAGTTGTCGGCACGGGCCGCCTGCCGGCCTGTCTTTCTGTCCCCGTTTGCAAGGAAATCATCATGCGCGTTTCTACCCGGCTGGCCGTCATCATCCTGGCCAGCTTTATCGGATTGCTGCTGCTGGCCGGGCTGTCGCTGCACAGCATCCGCCAGTCGCTGTACGAGGAAAAACAGGCCTTCATCGTCAACCAGCTGCGCATGGCGGAAGGCGTGCTCGGCCACTACGCCGCCGCGGCGCAGCAGGGGCGGCTGAGCCAGGCCGACGCGCAGCAGCAGGCGCGGCAGGCGCTGGCGATGCTGACGGTGGACGACGTGTACTTCTTCGCCCGCGACAAGGACAACGTGATGCAGGTGCACATCAAGGCCGACCGCATCGGCAAGGTCGACCTCGGCTCCAAGCTGCCGGACGGGCGCACCACGGTGGACGCCTACAACGAGGCACTGCGCACGGCCAAGTACGGCCTCACCGAGATCTACACCACGCGCAAGGGCTCCGACGAGCAGGTGCCCAAGCTCAACGGCGTGGTGCGTTTCGAGCCCTGGGGCTGGATGGTGGGCACCGGCATCTTCGTCGACGACATCGCCGCCACCTTCTGGCGCAATGCCTCGCTGCTGCTGGCGCTGGCGGCCGTGGTGCTGGTGGTGCTGGCGGCGCTGGCGCTGACCATGTCGCGCCGCATCATCGGCTCGCTCGGCGGCGAGCCGGCCTACGCGGTGGCGGTGGTGGAGGCGATCGCCGCCGGCGACCTCAACCAGACCATCCGCCACAACGGCAAGCCGCACAGCCTGCTGTTCGTGATGGCGGCGATGCAGCAGAAGCTGCGCGAGATGATCGCGCAGATCAGCGACTCCGCCGCGCAGCTGGGCAATACCGCCGCCGCGCTGGGCGAGCAGATGCAGCGTCTGGACACGGTGTCCGCTACCGCCAACGACTCCACCACCGCGGCGGCGGCGGCGATCGAGCAGCTGTCGGTGAGCATCGACCACGTGTCCGACAGCGCGCGCCAGACCGAGGTCGATTCGCGCGGCGTGGCACAGCTGGCGCAGCAGGGGCTGGGGGTGGCGCAAGGCGTGGTGTCCAGCATCCGCGGCATTGCCGGCGAGGTCAGCGACGCCTCCGGCCGCGTGCTGTCGCTGAGCGAACGCACGCGCAGCATCAGCGGCATCGCCGACACCATCCGCGACATCGCCGACCAGACCAATCTGCTGGCGCTGAACGCGGCGATCGAGGCGGCGCGGGCCGGCGAGCTGGGGCGCGGCTTCGCGGTGGTGGCGGACGAGGTGCGCAAGCTGGCGGAGCGCACCGCGCAGGCCACCAGCGAGATTTCCACCATCATCCACAGCGTGGTGCAGGAGACCGCCGGGGTATCCGGCGCGATGGAACAGATCGCGCCGCTGGTGGAGGACGGCGTGCAGCAGGTGACGCAGCTGGCCGGTGCGCTGGGCCAGATCGACGACAAGGCCGGCCACACGCTGGAACGCTTCCGCAACGTGGCGCTGGCGATGAGCGAGCAGAGCCAGGCCGGGGTCAGCATCGCCGGCAGCGTGGAGCAGGTGGTGCAGGTGGTGGAGGAAACGCAGTCCTCGGTACGCTTCACCACCGGCGCCTCGGCGCGGCTGCAAACGTTGGCCGCAGACCTGCAGCAGGCGGTGTCGCGCTTCCGCGTGTAGGGTGGCGGCGACCGTTGCCGGTCGCCGGGGGGCTTAGTACTTGCTGCTTTCGCTCATGCACTTTTTCACGAAGCTGTTCTTGGCGGCGCCGGCCAGTTTCTTCTCGGCGGCCTTGCCGTCGCACATGGCTTGCGCGTTGCCTGGCTGTTCGCGTTCGCACTTCTTCATGAAGCTGTTCTTGGCGGCGCCGGCGAGCTTCTTCTCGGCAGCCATTTTTTCGCAGGCCGGATTGGCGGCCAGCAGCGGGCCGGAGAACAGCGAGAGGGTCAGCAGCAGGATCAGTTGACGCATGGTGTGTCCTTTCGGGAGGGGGAGTCGGGGCTGGGCGCCGTCACGGCGCCTGGCTTCACTATGGTTGCTGCCGGTCAAAAATGAAATGCCGCTTGTTGCGCTATGCTGGTCATGGCATTGTCACGCGGCAATGCCATCATCACTGGCTAGGCGAGGGCAGACACGGGATGCGACAGGGAATGAGCGGGAGAGGGATTGGCGGATGGCTGGCGCTGCTGTGCGCCCTGCCGCTGGCGGCGCTGGCGGCAAGCGAACGGCCGCAGCTGAGCATCGTCGCCATGGACCAGGCGTCGCCGCCCTACGTCATCGGCGAGGGCAGCGGCTTCGCGCCGCAGCCCGGCCTCGCCGTCGAGCTGGCGCAGCGGGCGGCGAAGGCCTGCGGCGTCGAGCTGCAGTTGCTGCGCCAGCCGGGGCTGCGCATGCTGCAGAGCCTCAAGAGCGGCAGCGCCGACGCCGCGCTGCTGCTGTCCTACAACGAGGAGCGCGCGCAGTTCGCCGTCTATCCGCTGCGCGACGGCCAGCCCGACGGCCGCCGGCGCATGAGCACGCTGAGTTACGTGCTGCTCGTGCGCCACGACAGCCAGCTTGCGTGGGATGGCGAGCGGCTGAACCCGCCGCAGGCGGTGGTGGGCAGCAATATCGGCTGGTCGGTGATCAAGGACCTGGAACGCCTCCAGATCAAGGTGGAAACCGCGCTCAACGTCGACAGCAACTTCAACAAGCTGCAGGCCGGGCGCATCGACGCCTACGCGATCCAGGACCTGCTGGCTGCCGGCTACCTGTCCACGCATCCGAAGCTCGCGGTGCGCGCGCTGCCGCAGCCGCTGGTGAGCAAGGACTACTTCATGCCGTTCAGCCGCCAGTTCGCCGCCCGCCAGCCGCAGCTGGTGCAGTGCATGTGGCAGCAGGTGGCGCGCCAGCGCGACGCGCTGCTGAAGCGGCGCATGGCGGCCTACCTCCATCACTGACGCGGCCAGGGTTGGCCGCAAGAAAAGCCGACGCCCGCGCGTCGGCTTTCTGTCGTGGCCAGCGGTGGCGGGCGGCCTGTCCTGACGTCCCCGCCGGTTGCAAGGCCTTGCTTGCCACCGCTGCCGGTACGCGCTGCGCCTTTCCCGCGATCACCGGCCGGCTTGTTGGCGCGGCGTGGCCGTCAACAGGGTAATTTCGTTCAATACCGGTCACACCGGATTTCTTACGCTGCAGGCTCTTTCATCCACGGGGAGCAACCCATGAGCCTGTATCTGTCGATGTCCTTGTTTGCGCTGGCGGCCTCCATTTCTCCGGGGCCGGTGAATCTGCTGGGCCTGGCCCACGGCGTGCAGTACGGTTTTCGTGCCAGCTTGCGGCATGTCACCGGCGCGACCATGGGATTTACCCTGTTACTGCTGTTGATCGGCCTCGGCCTGCACGAGCTGCTGACCCGCTGGCCCTTGGTGACCGTCGTCATCAAGTGGGCCGGTGCCGCCTTCCTGCTGTACATGGCCTGGAAGTTGTTCCGCGCGGATGGCGCACTGGGAGAGCGGCGTGCCGGGCAGGCGCCGTCGTACTGGCAGGGCGCGCTGATGCAGTGGCTGAACCCGAAGGCCTGGCTGGCGTCGGTGGCCGGCATGGGGGCCTTTGCCGGCGGCGACAGCCTGCTGGTCTGGCAATTCAGCGCGCTGTACTGGGCGATCTGCTATCTCTCGCTGGCGTGCTGGGCTTATGCCGGCGCGGCGCTGGGGCAATACCTGCACTCTGCCGCCCGTATCCGGCTGCTGAACCGCGTGCTGGCGGTCTTACTGCTGCTGAGCACGGCCTTGCTGTTCTGATCAGCGCCGGTAATGCCCCGGCGTGACGGCGGTGAGGCGCTTGAACACGCGCTGGAAATGCGCCTGGTCGGCAAAGCCGCTGGCGTGGGCGACTTCCGCCAGTGGCTGGCGGCCACGCAGCAGACGTCTGGCATGCTGGATGCGGCAGTTGAGCAGATAGGCGTGCGGCGTCATGTGGTAGTGCTGGCTGAAGGCACGGATCAGGTAGGACGGCGACAGCGAGGCCGCCGCGCAGATCTGCTGCAGCGTCAGGGACTCGGTAGCGTGGCTGTGGATGAAGTCGACGGCCCGCGCCAGCCGGTCCGGCGCGCCAGGCGCTGGCAGCCTGCCAGACGACAAGGCGGGCAAGACCTCGCTGAAAAACTGCACGGCGACGCTTTCCTTCAGTAGCGGTTCGCTATCGGCGGCGGTCAGCACGGCGTGAAAACGGGTAAAGGCGGCGTACAGGCGCGGGTCGGTACTGAGCTGGCAGGCCAGCGGCTGGAAGTCGCCATGCGGCGACAGCCCCAGCTCGGCCTGCCGGGCGCCCAGCCAGTCCTGGTCCACATACAGCATGCGATACGCCCAGCCGGCGCCGCGAACCGGCGCGCAGGCGTGCACCTCGCCCGGGTTCATCGTCAGCACGCTGCCGGCGGCGATCTCGTGCCGCTGGCTGCCGTTCAGGTAGTGGCTGTGGCCGCCATCAATCACGCCCAGCGAGAACGTCTCGTGCGAGTGTTTTTCGTAGCAGACCTTGCGGCCGTCCGTGACGGTGCGGGACTCGATGAAAGGCAGCGCGTCATCACGCCAGAAGCGGGATGCTTGCTGCGGGGCCGGGCGTGCTTGCGCCATGGTTGTGTCACTTCTGTCGGGCATTGAACACGAACAGCATAGCCTGCCCCGGCACGAAAACAAAAGAACCGTCACCCGGTGCCGCATCGGTTGTCGCGTGGTGTGGCACCGGTTACTGGTCGGCTCCGTGAGGCAGCACCGGCTCAGCCCGCGCTGGCATTGGCCGGCAAGGCGGTTTTGCAAGCGGGGTGGAAAACAACAAGGCCGGGATGATCCCGGCCTTGTCGTGCAAGCTGGCGGCGCAAGGTTGGCCGCAAGCCGCTTAGCCAGCCAGACGCGCGCGGTGGCGGGCGATCTGCGCGCGCACCTGGTTCGGCGCGGTGCCGCCGACGTGGTCGCGCTGTGCCAGCGAACCTTCCGGCGTCAGCACGGTGAACACGTCCTGCTCGATCAGCGTGCTGAACTCGCGCAGCTTTTCCAGGCTGAGGTCGGCAATGTCCACGCCCTGCAGCTCGGCATGGCGCACGGTCAGTGCCACCACTTCGTGGCTGTCGCGGAACGGCATGCCTTTTTTCACCAGATAGTCGGCCAGATCGGTGGCGGTGGCGAAGCCCTGCAGCACCGCGGCGCGCATCGCTGCCGGCTTCACGGTGATGCCGCGCATCATGTCGGCGTAGATGCGCAGGGTGTCGATCAGCGTGTCGGCGGTATCGAACAGCGGTTCCTTGTCTTCCTGGTTGTCTTTGTTGTAGGCCAGCGGCTGTGCCTTCATCAAGGTAACCAGCGCGATCAGGTGGCCCACCACGCGGCCGGATTTGCCGCGTACCAGCTCCGGCACGTCCGGGTTTTTCTTCTGCGGCATGATGGAGCTGCCGGTGCAGAAGCGGTCGGCGATGTCGATGAAGCCGACGCGCGGGCTCATCCACAGGATCAGCTCTTCCGACAGGCGGCTCAAATGCACCATCACCAGGCTGGCGGCGGCGGTGAATTCGATGGCGAAGTCACGGTCGGACACCGCGTCCAGCGAGTTGTGGCACACGTCGTCGAAGCCCAACAGCTGCGCGGTGTAGAAGCGGTCGATGGGGAAGGTGGTGCCGGCCAGTGCGGCGGCGCCCAGAGGCAGGCGGTTCACCCGCTTGCGGCAGTCGGTCATGCGCTCGGCGTCGCGGCCCAGCATCTCCACGTAGGCCAGCATGTGGTGGCCGAAGGTTACCGGCTGGGCCACCTGCAGGTGGGTGAAGCCCGGCATCACGGTGTCGGCGTTGGCTTCGGCCAGGTCCAAGAGGCTGCTCTGCAGCTCGGCGATCAGTACCACGATGGCGTCGATCTGCGCGCGCAGCCACAGGCGGATGTCGGTGGCCACCTGGTCGTTGCGCGAACGGCCGGTGTGCAGGCGCTTGCCGGCGTCGCCGATCTTGTCGGTGAGGCGGCGCTCGACGTTCATGTGCACGTCTTCCAGGTCCACGCTCCACTCGAAGTTGCCGGCGCGGATGTCGGCGATGATCTCGCCCATGCCGTCGCGGATGGCGGCGAGATCGGCATCGGACAGCACGCCGGATTTGTTCAGCATCGCGGCGTGGGCCAGCGAGCCTTCGATGTCGAATTCGGCCAGACGCTTATCGAAGGTGACCGAAGCGGTGTATTTCTTGACCAGCTCGGAGACCGGCTCGGAGAAGCGGCCAGACCAGGCGTGCGTGTCTTGCATGGTGATGATGTCCCGGGGTTGTACGTGGAGGGCGTGTCTGGCCAACGATTATAAGGAAAGCCCGCCATCAGGGCGAGGGCGGGCTGGTTTCAAGCGTTCGATTACGCGTTTAGAGCGTGTTCACGATCTCGCGCGCTCACGCGAGACAAGGCGAAAACGGCTGAGGAAGCGGAGTTTACAAGTGGTAAATACGCATATCTCAATCGTACTTAACGCTGTATCGCCCCAGTTGAAATCAAATCGCAGCAGATCGTGTACAGGCTCTCAGCGTGGCGTGGTGCGCCGCGCCGCCATGCGCTGGCCGGCGTCGCGCAGCTCGTCCTCGCCGATCAGCTGGCCGGCGACCGGGAACAGCCAGTCCTCCTCGCGCTGCGCGTGCTCGCGGTACAGGCGGGTGAACTCGGCGATGGCGGCGGCATCGAGGTCGGCCAGCTCGCCGCGGCCGAAGGCCTGCAGTTGGTCGTGGATGGCGCGCCAGCGTGCATTCAGGTAGCCGTGCTCGGCCAGCAGCTGTTCGATCTTGGCGGCGGCGTCCGGCTGCCGTGCCACGATCAGCGGGAACAGCTCCTGCTCCTCGTCCTGGTGGTGCGCCGGGCCGGCGATCTCGAAATAGCGCACGATGCCGGCGATGGTGTTCAGCACCGCGTGGCTGTGGCCGTGCTCGGCGATGTAGCCGGGCAGCGCGTCCAGCTGCCCGCAAAAGTGGCGCACCTTGTCGTGACAGGCGTACAGCATGTCCAGCGGTTCGTCGAAGGAAGGCGCGGGGATCGCGCTGGTGAGGGCGTCCAGGCTCAGCATGGCGTGCTCCGGAAAACGGTGGGTGGTTTCAGAACCTGTTCACAATCTGCTGCGCCTTCGTGATCCTGAGTTGGGATTGGCCAAAAAATGCTCATTGACCCCGTGTCAACTGCGCTTTTTTGGCCAATCCCGCCTTGTCTGACTTTGGCTCGCGAGATCGTGAACACGTTCTCAGTATGGTGCATGGCGGCGGCGCTGCCCATGATCCGTCTCAAGCGGCGGGCGGGGATTTGCATTACAGTCTCGGCTGGTATTTTTTTGCTGCAGACGAGTGATGACTGTCCCGTTCCTGATCCGTGAACTGTGCCGCGACGATGCGGCCAACCTGGCCGCCGCGCTGGCGCTGCACGACGCCGCCCATGCGCTGGAAGTGGCGTGGCTGGCGGGCTACCCGCTGCCGCGACTGTGGCACGGCACCGCCGACATCGCCGCCAGTCCGCTGAACATCCTTGCCGGCTACGACGAAACGATGCAGCTGTGCGCCTTGCTGGCCTGCGGCCGGGCCGACGACGGCAGCCTCGACATCGTGCGCCTGCTGGTGGCGCCGGCGCGCCTGGGCGAGGGCTGGGCCGGGCGCCTGCTCACCGCCGCGCTGGCCGGCGAAACGGCGGCCACGGTCAGCAGCGCGCAGGCCAACCGCGCTGCGCTGCGCTGCTACCACAAGGCCGGCTTCGTGCGCCAGCGCGACTTCGCCACCGCGGACGGGCTGGCGCTGACCACGCTGCGCTGGCAGCGCGACGACAGCGAACTGCCGCTGACGCTGGACGCCGACGGCTGGGTCAACGAGGCAGAGCGGCTGCCGTCGCCCAATTGCGACAGTTATCCACAGCCGGAGGTGCCGCTGCTGGTTATCCACAATATCAGCCTGCCGCCGTACCGCTACGGCGGCGACGGCGTGGCGCAGCTGTTCGGCAATCGCCTCGATCCGGCGGCCGATCCCTACTACGCCACCATCGCCCACCTGCGGGTGTCGGCACACTTCTTCATCCGTCGCGACGGCAGCCTGCTGCAGTTCGTGTCCACCCGCCAGCGCGCGTGGCACGCCGGGGTGTCGCAGTGGCGCGGCCGCGAGCGCTGCAACGACTTCGCGCTGGGCATCGAGCTGGAAGGCTGCGATTTCGAGCCGTTCTGCCACGCGCAGTACCGCACGCTGGCGGCACTGGCGCGCCTGCTGCAGCGCGAGTGCGGCATCGAGGCCATCACCGGCCACCAGCACATCGCGCCGGGGCGCAAGACCGATCCGGGGCCGTACTTCGACTGGCCAAGGTTGGCCGCAGCGGTGGGGCGGGCATTGCCGGAGAACTGAGCCGGTGGCACGAGGATGAGGGGGCAGAAGTCACGCCAGGAGGCGGTCGGCTGGCGGCAAGCGCGGTCCTGATGTCGCACTAAAAAGGGCAAGCCCTCCGGCTTGCCCTTGTCGTGACGGCTGGCGGCCAACCTTGGCCGCCGCGCGGTTTACAGCTCGACCTGCGCACCCATCTCCACCACGCGGTTGGTCGGGATCTGGAAGAAGTCGGTGGCGCGCAGCGCGTTGCGGCTCATCCACACGAACAGCGTCTCGCGCCACGGCGGCAGGCCTTCGCGCTCGGTCTGGATCAGCGTCTCGCGCGACAGGAAGAATGAGGTGTCCATCAGCTCGAAAACCAGGCCCTGCGCCGCGCACAGGTCGAGGATCTGCTGCACGTCCGGCGTTTCCTTGAAGCCGTAGTAGGCCATCACCCGCCAGAAGCTGTCGGACAGCTGCAGGACTTCCACCCGCTCGTCCTCGTCGACGTAGGGGATGTCCTCGCCGCGGATGGTCATCAGCACCACCCGCTCGTGCAGCACCTTGTTGTGCTTCAGGTTGTGCAGCAGCGCGTGCGGTACGCCGTGGGTGGTGCTGGTGAGGAATACCGCGGTGCCCTGCACCCGCTCCGGCGGGTAGGCTTCCATGTTCTCGACGAAGCCGTCCAG
Source organism: Vogesella alkaliphila (assembly GCF_014652475.1). Classification (GTDB taxonomy): domain Bacteria; phylum Pseudomonadota; class Gammaproteobacteria; order Burkholderiales; family Chromobacteriaceae; genus Vogesella; species Vogesella alkaliphila. The sequence goes on from NZ_BMYW01000003.1 coordinate 178,893, forward strand.
CGGGATCGCCATCTCGTTCAGGCGCTGCATCAGCAGGCGGCGGCCCTGTTTCCAGGTGGTCATCAGGATGAAGGCGCCGATGCCGATCAGCAGCGGCAGCCAGCCGCCGGCGAAGATCTTCACCACGTTGGCGAGGAACAGCGGCAGGTCGATCACCAGCAGCGCGACCAGCAGCGGTGCCACCAGCGCCCGCGGCCAGCTCCAGCCGCGCCAGGCGACGGTGCATACCAGGATGGAGGTGATCACCATGGTGCCGGTCACGGCGATGCCGTAGGCGCCGGCCAGCGCGCTGGAGTTCTGGAACATCCCCACCACCGCGATCACCGCCAGCAGCAGGCCCCAGTTGATCAGCGGGATGTAGATCTGGCCGATCTCGTTGTCCGAGGTGTGGGTGATCTCCATGCGCGGCAGGTAGCCCAGCTGCACCGCCTGGCGGGTCAGCGAGAACACGCCGGAGATCACCGCCTGCGACGCGATCACCGTGGCGCAGGTGGACAGGATCACCAGCGGCAGCAGCGCCCACTGCGGCGCCAGGTGGAAGAACGGGTTGGCGCGCGCCTCCGGGCTGGCGAGGATCTCGGCGCCCTGGCCGAAGTAGTTCAGCAGCAGCGCCGGCAGCACGTAGAAGAACCAGGCCAGGCGGATCGGCCTGGCGCCGAAGTGGCCCATGTCGGCGTACAGCGCCTCGGCGCCGGTCAGCGCCAGCACCACCGAGCCCAGCGCCAGGAAGCCGATGGTGCCGTGGCTGAACAGGAAGTCGATGCCCCACAGCGGGTTCAGCGCCGCCAGCACCTGCGGATTGCGCAGGATGCCGAGCACGCCGAGCGTGGCCAGCGCCGCGAACCACAGCATCATCACCGGGCCGAACAGCTTGCCGACACTGGCGGTGCCGTGCTTCTGGATCAGGAACAGGCCGATCAGCACCGCCAGCGCCAGCGGCAGCACGTAGGGCTTGAACGCCGGGGTGATCACCTCCAGCCCTTCCACCGCCGACAGCACCGAAATGGCCGGCGTGATCACCACCTCGCCGTAGAAGAAGCCGCCGCCCATCAGGCCGATGGCGGCCAGTATCCAGCCGCGCGGGCCGACGCAACGCCGCGCCAGCGCCATCAGCGTCAGGATGCCGCCCTCGCCGCGGTTGTCGGCGCGCAGCACGAAGCTGAGGTATTTCAGCGACACGACCAGGATCAGGCCCCAGACGATCAGCGACAGGATGCCCAGCACGTTGGCCGGCGTGACCGCCAGGCCCAGGTGGGGGCCGAAGCATTCTTTCAGGGTGTAGAGGGGGCTGGTGCCGATGTCCCCGTACACGACCCCCAGCGCCGCCAGCGTGATACCGGCGAGCGCCTGTTTGTTTTGAGCCTGCATGATTTTGTGTATTTTTTGGTGGGTGGCGCCGCCACGGATGTTGCAGCGCAGTATTGCGAATCTCGGGTGAGCGCGAAGCTTACTCTTGTGCCCTGCAATGTGCCATGCGGCGCCCGCTTTTGTAGCGCAATTGCGGGCGCAGTGTAGAGCCGATGCGACAGGTGGTGCGCCGGCGCGGCTAAATGCCGCCTTCTTCCTCCAGCCAGGCGCAGAAATCGGCGCACAGCGGGTCTTCCGCCAGCGTCAGCGGCAGCACCCAGGAGTAGCCGCGCGCCTTCACCCGCGGCCCGTCCAGCGGCGCCACCAGCTTGCCGCTGGCGATCAGCGCGTCGGTCACCGGCTGCGCGCCGAGCACCACCCCCAGGCCGTCGACCGCCGCCTGCAGCGCCAGATAGTAGTGGTCGAAGTGCTGGTGCGCCGCCGCCTGCAGCGCCGGGCTGCCGGCCGCCGCCAGCCAGCGCTCCCACGACACCGGCCGCGTTTCCGAGTGCAGCAGCGTGTGCCGCGCGAGGTCGGCCACCGTCGCCAGCGGCCTGCTCGCCAGCAGCGCCGGGCTCAGCAGCGGCTGTTCGTGCTCGGTGAGGAACAGGTGCGACACGAAGCCGTGCCAGTGGTCATGGCCGCGGCGGATGGCGATGTCGAAATCGGCGTGCTGGTCGTGGATGATGGTGTCCGAGGTCGCCAGCCGCAGCTCGACGCCGGGATGGCGCAGCTGGAAGCGTGTCAGCCGTGGCAGCAGCCAGTGCATCGCCAGCGTCGGCGTGGCGTTGATGCGCAGCTGCCGCGTGCGATCCTGGGTCAGGCGCTCGGTGGCGGTGGCGATGCTGTCGAAGGCGGTCTGCAGCACCGGCAGGTACTGGCGACCGTTGTCGGTGAGCAGCACGCGCTTGCCGACGCGGTCGAACAGCGCCAGCCCCAGCCAGTCCTCCAGCTGCCGGATCTGGCGGCTGATGGCGCCGTGGGTCACATGCAGCTGTTCCGCCGCGGCGCTGAAACTGCCGCAGCGTGCCGCGGCTTCAAAGGCGCGCAGGGCGTTGAGTGGGGGGAGTCGCCGGTTCATGCTTGTGAGCATAACGCACAAGCGAAGTCGGAAAAACTCGTTTGTCGCCACCCCCGCTTCCGCACTACGCTACAGGCCATGGAAACCCGAAACATTCCCACCCGCCGCGAGCTGTTCACCGGCTTCTTCGGCATCGGCATCGTCGGCTTCGGCGGCGTGCTGCCGCTGGTGCACCACATGCTGGTGCTGCGCAAGGGCTGGCTGACCGACGCCGAATTCACCGAGCTGCTCGGCCTGGGCCAGATCCTGCCCGGCCCCAACGTCGTCAACCTCAGCGTCGCCGTCGGCGGCCGCTTTCACGGTGCCAGCGGCGCGCTGCTGGCGTTCAGCGGCCTGCTGCTGGCGCCGTTCTGCATCGCCATGCTGCTGGTGTCGCTGTACCAGCAGTACCGCGGCCTGCCGGCGCTGCAGCAGGTGCTGGCCGGGCTGGCGCCGGCGGCCACCGGCCTGATCTTCGGCATGGGGCTGCGGCTGGCCGCCAAGCTGGAGCGCAGCAGCTGGTGCATCGCGCTGGCGGTGGCCACCTTTGTCGCCATCGGCCTGCTGCACTGGCCGCTGCTGCCGCTGTTGCTGGTGATGGTGCCGCTGGCGGTGACGCTGGCCTGGCACCTGCAGCAGAAGGAGCCGGCATGAGCGCGATGCTGCTTGCCCTGTTCCTGGTGTTCGGCCAGCTGTCGCTGATGGCGGTCGGCGGCGCCAACGCGGTGGTGCCGGAGATGCTGCGCATGGTGGTCAACGAGCACGGCTGGATGACGGCGGCTGAATTCACCGCGCTGTTCGCCATCGCGCAGTCGGCGCCGGGGCCGAACGTGCTGGTCGCCAGCCTGGTCGGCTGGCAGATGGCCAGCCTGCCCGGCGCCGCCATCAGCCTGCTCGGCATCTGCGGCCCGTCCTCGGTGCTCAGCTTCTACGTCGCCAGACTGTGGCAGCGCTTCCGCGATTACAAGCTGTGCCACGCCATCCAGCGCGGCTTCGCGCCGCTGTCGATCGGGCTGGTGCTGGGCGGCGCCTGGCTGCTGGCCGGCATCGCCAACACCGGCTGGAGCGCGTGGCTGCTGTGCGCGGTCAGCGCGCTGATCGCCTGGCGCACCAGCCTGCACCCGCTGTGGCTGCTGGGCGCCGGCGCCGTGGCCGGGCTGCTGGGCTGGGTGTAACCGTCCGGCGCATCGCCGGTAGCATGATTGCAAGGTTGGCCGCCGCTGCGGCCAACCTTTCCGCCGTCTGCCCTAAACGGCTACAATCAGCGCTATTTCGCCGAAATCTCAAGGATAACCAACACCATGCGCGCCTCGCAGTTTTTCATCTCCACCCAGAAAGAAGCCCCCGCCGACGCGGATATCGTGAGCCAGAAGCTGATGCTGCGTGCCGGCTTCATCCGCAAGGTCGCCGCCGGTGTCTACTCGTGGATGCCGATGGGCCTGCGTTCGCTGAAGAAGGTCGAGAACATCGTGCGCGAGGAAATGAACCGCGCCGGCGCCATCGAGATGGTGATGCCGGTGGTGCAGCCGGCCGGCCTGTGGCAGGAAACCGGCCGCTTCGACAGCATGGGTGCCGAGCTGCTGCGCTTCAAGGACCGCCACGACCGTGATTTCGTGATCCAGCCGACCTCGGAGGAAGTGGTCACCGACATCGCCCGCGCCGAGCTGCGCAGCTACCGCGCGCTGCCGAAGAACTTCTACCAGATCCAGACCAAGTTCCGCGACGAGCGCCGTCCGCGCTTCGGCGTGATGCGCGGTCGCGAGTTCACCATGAAGGATGCCTACTCCTTCGACCGCAGCGCCGAAGACGCCGGCAAGAGCTACGACAACATGTTCGCCGCCTACTGCCGCATCTTCGACCGCCTGGGCCTGACCTACCGCGCGGTGGCGGCCGACACCGGCGCCATCGGCGGCGACCGCTCGCACGAATTCCAGGTGATCGCCGAAACCGGCGAAGACGCCATCGTCTACTGCCCGACCTCCGACTACGCGGCCAACATCGAGCTGGCTGAAGCGGTGGCCCCGACCGGCGAGCGCCCGGCCGCGGCGGCCACGCTTGAGAAGGTGCACACCCCGAAGGTGAAGACCATCGCCGAGCTGGTGGATTTCCTGAAGGTCGACATCACCGCGACCGTGAAGGCGGTGGTGGTGGAAGGCGAAAAGGGCGAGGCGGTGCTGATGCTGGTGCGCGGCGACCACGAGCTGAACGAGGTGAAAGCGGAGAAGATCGCCGGCATCAAGAAGCCGCTGACCTTCGCCGCGCCGGCCGTGATCAAGGACGCCTTCGGCGCCAACCCCGGCTCGCTGGGCCCGGTGGGCTTTAGCGGCCGCGTGATCGCCGACCGTACCGTGGCCAAGATGGCCGACTTCGTGATCGGTGCCAACGAGGACGACCAGCACTACACCGGCGCCAACTTCGGCCGCGACTGCGCGGAACCGGAAGTGGCCGACCTGCGCAACGTGGTGGTCGGCGACGTGTCGCCGTGCGGCAACGGCGTGCTCGACATCCAGCGCGGCATCGAGGTCGGCCACGTGTTCTACCTCGGCACCAAGTATTCCAAGGCGATGAACGCCACCTTCCTCGACGAGGACGGCAAGCCGAAGCACTTCGAGATGGGCTGCTACGGCATCGGCGTGAGCCGCATCCTCGGCGCCGCCATCGAGCAGAACTACGACGACAAGGGCATGATCTGGCCGGACGCGATCGCGCCGTTTGCCGTGGTGATCTGCCCGGTCGGCTACGACCGCTCCGAGGGCGTGAAGGCCGCCGCCGACGCGCTGTATGCCGGCCTGCAGGACAAGGGCGTGGACGTGATCATCGACGACCGCGGCGAGCGCCCGGGCGCGATGTTCGCCGACTGGGAGCTGATCGGCGCGCCGCACCGCGTCACCATCGGCGACCGCGGCCTGAAGGAAGGCAAGGTCGAGTACCAGCACCGCCGCGATGCGGAATCCACGCCTGTGGCGCCGGACGCGGTGCTGGACTTCGTGCTGGGCAAGCTGGCCTGATTGCGGCCATGAACGCGCCGCGCCTTGCCTGCCTGCTGCTGGCGGCGGCCCTCTGGGCGGCACCGGCGTGGGCCGGGGCGCAGCGCGAAGAGGCGCTGGCGGCCAACGTGGCCAGCGCCATGTCGCGCAGCATCGCCGACGTCAACGCGCCGCGGCTGGTGTTCGACAACCCGCACGAGGGCGCGGCGTGGCTGGCGGAGATGTCGCGGCGGCTGCAAAAACGCATCCCGGACCAGTGGCTGCGCGAGCGGCTGCTGACCGCGGTGCAGTACGAGGCGACCCGCGCCGGGCTGGACCCGCAGCTGGTGCTGGGGCTGATCCAGGTCGAGAGCGGCTTCAAGAAGTACGCGATCTCGCCGGTCGGTGCGCGCGGCCTGATGCAGGTGATGCCGTTCTGGGTGCGCAGCATCGGCGCCAGCGGCCACAACCTGTTCGACCTCACGCTGAACCTGCGCTACGGCTGCACCATCCTGCGCCATTACCTCGACATCGAGCGCGGCAACCTGTTCCGCGCGCTGGGGCGCTACAACGGCAGCCTCGGCCGCGCCGAGTATCCCAATCTGGTGGTCGGCGCCTGGCGCAGCCACTGGCAGTGGACGCCGCCGGCCGGCCTGCAGCAAACCGCCGGCCACTGACGCTTGTCGCACCGGCGCCATGCTTCCGGCCGCAAGCCCGTGCTTGCGGCCAACCTTTTTATACGGACACCGCGATGAGCCTGATCCCCGAAATCAAACCGCAGCAGTCCATCGAACTGCTGAAAGAGCTGCACATCCTGACCCGCGACGGCAAGATCAACCAGGACACCCGCCGCAAGCTGAAGCAGGTGTACCACCTGTACCAGTTCATCGAGCCGTTGATGGCCGACGTGCTGGCGGAAAAAGGCAGCCTGACGCTGGCCGACCACGGCGCCGGCAAGTCCTACCTCGGCTTCATCCTCTACGACCTGTTCCTGAAGGACAAACCATCCGCCCACGTCTACGGCGTGGAAACGCGGCAGGACCTGGTGGACAAGTCGGTGGATCTCGCGCAGCGGCTGGGTTTTGCCGGCATGAGCTTCCTCAATCTCACCGTCGAGCAGTCCATCACCTCCGACGCGCTGCCGCCGCAGGTGGACATCATCACCGCGCTGCACGCCTGCAATACCGCCACCGACGACGCCATCCGCTTCGCGCTGGCCAAGGACGCCAAGTACATCGTGCTGGTACCGTGCTGCCAGGCCGAAGTGGCCGCAGTGCTGCGGCAGAAGAAGAACGAGACCTTCGGCAAGACGCCGCTGTCCGAGCTGTGGCGCCACCCGATCCATACCCGAGAGTTCGGCAGCCAGCTCACCAACGTGCTGCGCTGCCTGCAGCTGGAGGCGCGCGGCTACCAGGTCACCGTCACCGAACTGGTGGGCTGGGAGCACTCGATGAAGAACGAGCTGATCATCGCCAAGAAGGTCGGCGGCGCGAAAAAGAGCGCGCGCGAACGCCAGGAAAGCATCCTGCGCGAGCTGAACCTGGAAGAACTGCGCGAGCGCTTCGCCTACTGAGGCCGTGAACATGCCGCGCCGCCTCGACGCCACCCTGCTGGCCGACCTGTGGTTTTTCCACGCGGTGGCGCAGTGCGGCGGCTTTCGCCGCGCCGCCGAACAGCTGGCGGTGACCCAGGGCGCGGTCAGCCAGCGCGTGCAGCGGCTGGAAGCGCGGCTGCAGATCAGCCTGTTGCAGCGCGGCGGCCGCAGCCTGCAACTCACCCCCGCCGGCCAGCAGCTGTTTGCCGCCTGTGACAGTGGCTTCGATACCGTGGCCGCAACGTTGGCCGCCTTGCAGCGCGAGGCCGCACCGGCCAGCGTGCGGCTGGCGGCGCCGCCATCGCTGGCGCTGGAGTGGCTGCTGCCACGGCTGGGGCGTTTCGCCCGCCTGCAGCCGGCCATCAGCGTCGACCTGCTGGCCGACAACCAGCCCTACAGCCAAGCCGCCATGCGCCAGTCCGGCATTGATCTGGCGCTGCGCTACCTGCCGCAGGCGCCGCAGGATGCCGCCTTCGTGTTGCCCGAGTACGGCTTCCCGGTCGCCGCCCCTGCGTTCGACCCCGCCGGCCACGGCGGCCGCCTGCTGCACGATGACGCGCCGTGGAGCACGCCGGCGCCGGCCGGCAGTGAGTGGGCGCTGTGGCTGGCCGCCCACGGCCGCCCGCCCGGCTGCGATGCCGGCGAGCGCCACTTCAACCAGGCGCAGCTCGCCTACCGCAGCGCGCAGGCCGGCGAAGGTGTGGCGCTGGGCCGCCAGCTGCTGGTGGCGCGCTACCTGCAGGACGGCAGCCTGTGCCGGCTGGACGAGCATCCGCCGCTGCTGCTGGGCTATTACGCGTTGTACTTGGTAAGCGGTAGCGAGGCGGCGCAGATACTGAGTGAATGGCTGTGCGGGGAGATGCAGCTGCAGTGATGGTGGTGTGCAGGGCTGCTGTGCAATGAGGATGTGAGCGTGTGGTCAAGGTTGGCCGCAATGAAATAAGCAAGGGCAAGCCGAGTGGCTTGCCCTTTCGTTATTCCGGTATGGGCCGTGGCGTGTGACAGGCTCGGCGGCATTACCGTGATCGGGACATGAAGCGTCGGTTGTCTGCAGCCGCAGGCGTGGTTGGCTGTGAATTTATTTGTCATTTTGATAGCATGGCAACCTCTTTCTGGAGGCTGCTCATGATCCGCTCCTTGTTCGATAGTCGCCGCAAGCGGGGCTTCTTTGCCCTGCAGTTGCTTTGCTCGCTGCTGTTCCAGCAGTCCACATGGTTGTGGACGGTTTTCAGCTGGCCTGTGCTCATGGGCATGCTGCTATCCAGTCTGATTTACGCCCTTGTCATGCAGGGTTTTTTTGCAGGCGCCCTCCATCGCCACACTGTGGTGCGGGAGCAGCAAACCCTGACACTGCCTATGGCCTTGCCCTTGGTGCGTGAGCGGGTGTGGCAGGAGCTGCAAGCGCGTTATGGTCGCCGGGCGCGGGTGCAGGACGAGTGCCATTTCGAGGTACGTACCGCTTGGTCCGTGAAAAGCTGGGGTGAGCGTCTCAGTGTCGAACTGGCCGAGGCGGGCGGGGAGGCAACCCGGGTGCATCTTGGCAGCCAGCCGCGGTTCCGGTTAACGCTGATGGATTGGGGCAAGAATCGCGACAATGTAGACGACTTGCTCAGGGCATTGGCACAACGTGGTCAGTCGGGCTGGTAAGCTGGTGCCGGGCTTGCGAAGTCCGGCGTTTACCGTGATGGAATGACCAAGGTTGGCCGCAAGCCATTATGGCTTTGCGGCCAACCTTGTTTTTTCTGGGGTATCCGCTGCGCGGATGTCTTTATCTGCCGCTGTCCGCGCGGCGGCGGGGAAGGGGGATACCGCATCCCCCTTTCCAATCCCTGCTCTCCCGAAGACGCAAGAATTCCCGTACCAACGGCCGCCAGCCCGGCGCCGCCCATACGCTGCGCTCAAAAGAGGGCGGCTTGTTTCCGGGCTGGCAGCCGTTGGCACGGCTTGCGCCCACGGGACGGGGCGAGCCGGTGCGGTTTTGGCGGTTGAGCGTTTGTGAAGTCACTCCGCCAGCAGCGGAAAAAACACTTCGTCCGGCAGGCCGTTGCCGCCGGTGGTCCACACTACCGGGATGATGTCACCCGGCCATTGCTCGCTGGCCAGCAGGTGGGCGACGAAGCCGGCGGCGGCGGAGGGCTCCAGCCGCAGGCCGTGCTGCTGCCACTGCCGGCGCACTTCGGCCAGCAGGCTGGCGTCGCTCACGGTAATCACCGCGTCGATCAGCGGGCTGACGATGCCGGCCACGGTGGCGGAGGCGCGCGGCACTGCCAGGCCGTCGGCCACGGTTTGGTTGTCGAGGCCGATGTCGTACACCGACAGCGTGTCGTCACCGCTGGCGAGACGCAGCAGGAAGCAGGGCGAGGCCACCGGTTCCACCAGCACGCACTGCACCGCGTCGCCGAACAGGCATTTCAGGCCGAAGGCCACGCCACCGGGGGCACCGCCCACGCCGCACGGCAGGTAGACGCGCAGCGGCTGCTCGGGCGTTGGCCGCAGGCCGGCAGCGGCCAGCTGCGGCGCCAGGTCCCAGGCTGCGGCGGCATAGCCGAAGAACAGCAGCAGCGAGCTTTCGTCGTCGATGAAATAGGCGTGCGGGTCGGCGGCGGCGATGTCGCGCGCGGCGGCCACCGCCAGCGCGTAGTCGCCCTGGTGCTCCACCACGCCGGCGCCCAGCGCGCGCAGGCGCTGTTTTTTCCACTCCTTGGCATCGTGCGACATGTGCACTTCCACCTGCAGGCCCAGCGCGCGCGCCATCACGCCCACGCTGTAGCCCAGGTTGCCGGTGCTGCCGACCAGGATGCGGTGTTGCGCGAACAACTCGCGTGCCGGCGCTTCGGCCAGCACGGTGTAGCTGCTGCCTGCCGGCAGCAGGCCGGCTGCCTGCGCTAGTTCCTCGGCGTGGCACAGCACCTCGTACACGCCGCCGCGCGCCTTGATGCAGGCGGTGATCGGCAGCGCGTGGTCGGCCTTTACCCACAAGGGTTGGCCGCAGGCATCGGGCTGGCTCAGCAGCGGTGAGTCGATGCGACCGTCGGCGGCGACGCTGTCCGGAAACAGTCGCGCCAGCAGCGGCGCAAAGCGTTGCCAGCGGGCGATGGCGGCTTCGATATCGGAACGGCCGTAGGCGCAGGCGGCCAGTGCATCGGCAGCGGGCAGCAGGGAAGGGTTGTGCCACAACAGCGGCTGCGCCAGGCGCAGGGCGGCGGGCAGGGTGTCGAGGTGAGACATGGCGGACTCCGGTTCGGCAATGGCTGGCAGTGTGGGCTGCTGCCGTGCCGGCGGCAAGCCAGCATTACTACGCTGTCTGATTAGCCAGACTAATCAGGGCACCTCGAAAAACTCCAGCTTTCGTCGCGCCACTGCGTTGCTCACGAAAAATTTCTCCTTACATATCAAATATATGCTGCGTCAAAATTTTTCGTTCGCGCCTTGTTTCGCTTAGAAATCCGGGTTTTTAGAGGCGCCCATCAGTTGTTGCGCCAGCCAGGCGCGCTTCTGCGCCGCGCTCATCGCCTTTACCGCCAGCTCGGCGCGCAGCGCGGCGCTCTTGTCGGCAAACGGCAGCACCAGCGCGATGCGCTCGGGCGGAAAGCTGCGGGTGTAGCGCGCGCCCTTGCCGGCGGCATGGGCGGCATAGCGTTTTTCGACATTGTTGCTGATGCCGGTGTACAGGCTGCCGCCGCGGCATTCCAGCACGTACAGGAACCAGCTCATGCGCTGCGGCCAAGCCTGGCGCTCATTCCGCCAGCGCCTGCTGCAGGTCGGCGATGATGTCGCGGATGTCCTCGATACCCACCGAACAGCGCACCAGCCCGGCGGGAATGCCCAGCGCCACGCGCTCTTCTGCGCTGCATTCCACGTGGCTGGTGGTGCTGGGCACGCCCAGCAGGGTATCCACCGTACCCAGGGTGGCGGCGCGCAGCAGCAGCTGGCAGCGCGACAGCAGGCGGCGCACCGCGGCATCGCCGCCGGCCAGCTCGAAGCTGAGTACGCCGCCAAAGCCTTGCATCTGCTCGCGGGCAATGGTGTGTTGCGGGTGCTGCGGCAGGCCGGGGTAGTTCACCTGTGTCACGGCGGGGTGCTGCTGCAGCCACTGTGCCAGTGCCAGCGCGTTGTCGTTGTGCTGGCGCATGCGCAGCGCCAGGGTCTTGATGCCGCGCAGGATCAGGAAGGCGCTCATCGGGTCCAGGCAGGCGCCGTGGATTTCGCGGTAGTGGCGAATGCGGTCGGTCAGCGGCTGGCTGCCGCAGACGATGCCACCCATGGCGTCGGCGTGGCCGCCCAGGAACTTGGTGGCGCTGTGCAGCACCAGGTCGGCGCCCAGCGCCAGCGGGTTCTGGTTTACCGGGGTGGCAAAGGTGTTGTCGATCACCACCACCGCGCCGGCGGCATGGCCGGCGGCGGCCAGGCGGCGGATGTCCTGCACCTTGAGCATCGGGTTGGTGGGCGATTCCAGGTACAGCAGCTCGCAGCCGCCAGCCAGCGCGGCGTCGAAGGCGGCGGCATCGGTGGTATCGCACAGGGTGACCTGCACCCCCCATTGCGGCAGGGTGTGCTGGAACAGGTAGTGGCTGCCGCCGTAGGTGTCCTTGCCGGCCACCACGCGGGCGCCTGGCTGCAGCAGGGCCAGCAGCGTGCTGCTGATGGCGGCCATGCCGCTGCCGAAGCTCACCGCTGCCGCCGCGCCTTCCAGTGCGGCCAGCTTGGCTTCCAGCGCCAGGCTGGTGGGGTGGGCGGTATTGCGCGCATACAGCGGGCCGGCCACCTCGCCGCGGGCTACCTGTTCCCAGCTATCCATGTCCGGGTAGCCGTGGGCGATGCCGAACTCGATCGGCACGGCCAGCGCAGCGTGCGGGCGGTAATCGTCTTCGCCGGCGCGGACGGCCAGCGTGGCAGGGTGCAGGGTGGGGGTTGTCATGGCGGCTCCAGAGAAGGACTGAGCCGCATGCTGGTTGGCTGCCGCCGGGCTGTCAAGCCGCGGCGGCCGTGGCCGGCGCTTAGCGGCCGTAGGTTGCGGTCAGGCTGGCCTTGCCCAGGCTGTTGGCGTTGAGCATATAGCCCACCAGCGCCGGCATGGCGTCGGCGCCCAGTTCCAGCTTGTCCACCTTCAGCGCGTGCACGGTGAAGATGTAGCGGTGCGGCTTGTCGCCTTGCGGTGGGCAGGCGCCGCCAAAGCCCGGTGCGCCGTAGTCGGTGCGGCTTTGCACGCTGCCTGGCGGCAGGGCGCCACCGGGGTTGCCGGCGCTGGCAGGCAGACCGGCGGTGCCGGCCGGCAGGTTGAACAGCACCCAGTGCCACCAGCCGCTGCCGGTAGGGGCGTCCGGGTCATAGACGGTAACGGCAAGGCTCTTGGTACCGGCCGGTACGTGCTGCCAGGCCAGTGCCGGCGACACATTGCCGCCGTTGCAGCCAAAGCCGCTGTATTCCTGCGCCTTGGCCATCGGCTGGCCGGCTTGCAGCTGCGGGCTGCTCAGTTCGAAAGCCATGGCCGGCAGGGCGGCCAGCAGCAGGGTGGTAAGCAGTAGCGATTTCATGGTGTGGCTCCTGTGCGGTAGGGACAGCCACAGTATGGTTGGCCGCATGGCGCCTGGCGCGCCGCCAGGGTGCAGCCACTGTGCGCAAATGCTCAGGCGTGGCCGTCGCGCTGCTGGCGCAGCTGGCTGGGGCTGACACCGAAGCGCTGGCGGAAGGCGGCGGCAAAGCGCGATGGCGACTGGTAGCCGCAGGCGGCGGCCACCTGGGTCAGCGGCTGCTCGCCGGCATTCACCATGCCCAGCGCGCGTTCCATGCGCACTTCGTTCAGCAGGGTGGAAAACGAGGTGGCTTCTGCGGCCAGCCTGCGGCGCAGGGTGGCGCTGCTCATGGCCAGACCGCTGGCAATGTCGCCGGCCTGCCAGTCGCGTGCCGGGTCGAAGGCCAGCAGGCTCTGCACCTTGGCGCGCACGTCCTGGCGTGGCTGGCGGAACAGCTCCGCCCCCTGGCGTGCCGCCGCCAGCGCCAGCATCAGCCCTTGCCAGGCATGCTCGGCCTGCGCCGCGCCCAGCGTGCCGGCTTGGGCCGCCGGTAGCAGTGCCTGCAGCCGGAGCAGTGCCTGCCGCGCATCATCGGCTGGCTGGAACACTGGCCCGCTGGTCGGCCACGGTAACGTGGGCAGTTGCGGGCCGTACTGCGCCAGCAAGCGTTGCAGCCAGTGCTGAGGCTGCAACAGGGTCCAGGCGCGGTAGCCGGCGCCGTTATCCGGCTGGTTCACGATCTCCACCGTCTGCCCGCCGGGGATCACCAGCCAGCTGCCCGCCGGGCAGTGCCAGCTGCCGCTGCGGGTGATCAACTGTTTTTCGCCGTGCTCCACCGCGATCAGCAGCGTGGACAACACCGGCACCTGCGCCAGGCGCTGGCGTTGCAGGCTGCGGAAGATGAACAGGGGCAGGTCGGACATGGGGTAGCCTTGCAAATAGACGCGGCTATGTTGCCGCAGCGGCGCCGGAGAGGCCAGCGGGGTGAGCGTTTGCGGGCCGTGCTTGCGCGTTGCAGGGGCTTGTCCCGCCTGGTCGGTCAGCAATGGGCGCTCATCGCGTGCAATACGCGACGGGCCAGCCGGCACCGTGTCCAACAAAGCCGTGCTGCTCAAACCGGTCCGCCGGAGGGTAAGGCGGCCGGTTGAAATCGGACGGCTGGATCATCTGGTGCTGACGGTATACGCCTGAGCGGAAAACGCCACGACCCGGCGCAGGGCCGGGTCGTGGTGACATGGTTGGCCGCATGCGGCCAACCCTGGGTATTACAGCGCGCCGTAGGAGTGCAGGCCGGACAGGAACATGTTGACGCCGATGAAGGCGAACGAGGTGACCAAGAGGCCGACCACCGCCCACCACGCCAGCGGCTCGCCGCGCCAGCCCTTGACCAGACGCATGTGCAGCCAGGCGGCGTAGTTCAGCCACACGATCAGCGCCCAGGTCTCTTTCGGGTCCCAGCTCCAGTAGCCGCCCCAGGCATCCGCCGCCCACATCGCGCCGAGGATGGTGGCGATGGTGAAGAACAGGAAGCCGACGGCGATGGCCTTGTACATCACCTCGTCCAGCACTTCGGCCGAGGGCAGGCGGCTGGCGAGGATGCCGCGGCGGATCAGCAGCTGCGCCACGCCGATCATCGCCGACATCGCGAACGCGCCGTAGCCGACGAAGTTGGCCGGCACGTGGATCTTCATCCACCACGATTGCAGCGCCGGGATCAGCGGCTGGATCTCGTGCGCCTGGCGGTCGAAGGTGTACCACAGGATGAAGCCGACCGCGGCGCTGATCACCAGCAGCACGAAGGCGCCGACCTGGCGCACCGCGAACTTGGCCTCGTAGTACAGGTACATCAGCGCGGTGATGAGGCAGAACAGGATGAACACTTCGTACAGGTTGGAGACCGGGATGCGGCCAACGTCCGGCGCGATCAGGTAGCTCTCGTACCAGCGGGTGAACAGGCCGGCCAGCGCGAACACCGCCGCCGCCCAGGTCAGGCCGCTGCCCATGCGCATCAGCAGGCCGGCGCGGCTGAGGGTGCCGGCCCAGTACAGCACGGTGGCGAGGAAGAACAGCGTGCACATCCACATGAACGACGACTGGCTGGACAGCAGGTACTTCAGGCCGAAGCTTTCCGCCGCGCGCGCCAGGTTGTGGTCGTACAGCTGGATCGCCAGCAGCGACACGCCGCCGGCCAGCGGGAAGAACCAGCGCCAGCTCGGCCAGAACCAGCCCAGCGCCACCAGCCCGATGCTGCTGCCCACCAGGATCAGCTGCTCGTAGTAGTCCATCGCGCTGCCGTACAGGCTGAAGCTGTAGCCGGCCGCGACGATGATCAGCAGCGCGTACAGCCAGTCACCGGCGGCCAGACGCTTGTACAGCGGTTGTTGCAACACCATCTCCATCATGCTTCTCCAGCCTGTTTGTTCAGATAGCCGACCATGCGCTCGAAGTCCTGGTCCAGATCGCGGTTGTGGCGGTTGGATGTCATCGCCAGACGGGTGCCGTCGCGCTGCAGCAGCAGCCAGACGCGCACTTCGCGCACGTAGAACATCAGGATGATGCCGATCACCAGCAGCAGCGAGCCAAGATACACCACGTTCTTGCCCGGCGAGCGCGTCATCTGCAGGCCGGAGGCCTGCACCTGGTCAAAGCCGCTCATTTCCAGGTAGACCGGCGCCGCGTAGTCCTGCAGCGCGCTGACGCTGACCAGGCTGTCGAGCAGGAAGCGGTAGTGCTTGGCGTCCTGCGGCCACGCTGGCAGGCCGGCGCGGGCCTGCGCCACGTCCATCACGTCGACCACCGCGCCCTGCAGGATCTTGATGTAGGTCTGCGCGATCGCCTGGCGCTTGTCGGCCGGCACCTTGTCGTCGAGGAACTGCTCCAGCGCGCCAAAGCCGCCCTGGGCAAAGCGCGACAGCACCCAGCGCACGCTGTCGGAGAACTGCTGCTGCATCGCCGGGCTGATCGCCTGGCCCTGCATCGCCTTGGCGGTGGTGCGCGCGCGGATCTCGTCGTACAGCGCCGGGTTCTTCAGCGCCGCGTACAGGCGCATGAAGCTGGCGATGCTCATGTCCTTGTCGAGCGGAATGCGCAGGTACTGGAACGGCTGCGCCACGTCGCTGCGCACGCCGGCCACCTGGTACCACTCGCCGTCCTGCTGCATCGGCGCCATGTAGTGCTGGTATTCGCGCGCCTGGCCGTGCTGGTCGCGCAGCTTGAAGCTGATCGACGGGCCGATGTTCTTCAGCGCCTTGGTGTCCTGCCGTACCGAGCGCGCGTCGTTGAGGCGTTGTGCCAGCGACTTGTCGTCGCTGCCCGGCGTGCCGGTATTTTCCACGTTGAACACGCGCAGTTCGCCGAATTCCAGCTTGTAGTCGCGGCCGTTGACCTTCAGCGGCTGCGCGCCCAGCGAATTGCCCTTGATCTCGGTCGGCGCCGCCTGCGGCGTCTGCAGGTTCCACGCCTTCAGCTGCAGCGGCGAGCCGCCGTCGCCGAAGCTGGCCTGGTAGATGGCCACGCCGTCGACCACCAGCGGGTGGTTGACCTTGATGGTGTGTTCGGAGGTCTTGCCGCTGCCCTTGTCGGTGATGACCAGGTCGCTGGCGAACAGCTTGGGCATGCCGTTGCTGTAGTAGTCGACATGGAATTTCTTCAGCGTGACGATGAAGGGCAGCTCCTGCACCAGGTAGCCGTTGCCGCTGTTCAAGAAGATCACGTCGGCGCTCTTGCCTTCCGGCACCGTCACGCTGCCGCGGAACGAAAGGTTGCCGGTGCCAAGGCGGCTCTGTTCCGGAATCTGTGCCTGCGGCAGGTCGCGCGTTTCCGGCTTGATGCTGCCGGTCAGCTCGCCGAGCTTGAGCGGCAGGTTGCCGTCCATCAGGCCGCCGATGCAGATCACCACCATCGCGATGTGGGCGAAGAAGTAGCCCAGCTTGTTGGCGCTGCCCTTCTTGGCCGCCAAGAGCACGCTGCCGTCGTCGCGCGCCGCGCGCTTCACGCGCAGGCCGTGGCCCTGCAGCAGGCGCGTCGCCCGTTCCTCGTCCAGCGTCAGCGCCAGCTGCTGGCTGTGGCGCATCGCGCGCAGCGAGTTGTCGGTGGCGCGCTCGCGGAAGCCCTTCATGTCGCGCAGGAAGGCGGGGCCGTTGCGGATGATGCACAGCGTGGTGGACAGCACCAGGAAGGCGAGGATCAGCAGGAACCACGACGAGTGGTAGACGTCGTACAGGCCCAGCTTCTCGAAGGCGACAAACCAGAACTGGCCGAACTCGAAGGCGTAGTTGGGGTAGGGTTCGTTCTGCTTGAGCACGGTGCCGATGATCGAGGCGATGGCCAGGATGGTCAGCAAACCGATGGCGAAGCGCATCGAACTGAACAGCTCGTACGCGCGGTGAAGATTCGATGCTGAAGGCTTATTGGGTTTCATGTGTTTTCGAAGCACGACAAAGGGGGGCGTGAAGGCCCCCCTTTGGAACGTGTCAGCAGCAAAAAGTTGCGCTTAACGCAGGCCGGAAATGTATTCTGCGACCGCTTTCATGTCGGCGTCAGACATGCGCATGGCCACGTCGGCCATGATCGAGTTCTTGCGGTCCGTGCCGGCCTTGAAGTCGTTCAGCTGCTTGACGATGTAGGCGGCGTGCTGGCTGCCCAGTGCCGGGTACTGGGCCGGGAAGCCCTTGCCGGCGGCACCGTGGCAGGCCATACAGGCCGGAACGCGGGTCACCGGGTTGCCTGCCTTGTACAGCTTCTGGCCGGCCGGCAGCAGGGCCTTGTCGTTGGCCTGGCGTGCTTTCAGCTTCTGTTCGCTGAAGTACTCGGCCACGTTCTTCATGTCGGCGTCGGACAGGCTGGCAGCCATGCCCAGCATGATCGGGTTCTTGCGTTCGCCACTCTTGAAGGCCTTGAGCTGGCTTTCCAGGTATTTGGCGTGCTGGCCAGCCAGCGACGGGTTGGCGGAGGCCACGCTGTTGCCGTCCGCACCGTGACAGGCGGCACACACTTGCTCGGCAATCACTTTGCCTTTGGCGACATCGCCACGGGTCACAGCTGGGGTGGCGGCCAGTGCACTACCGGCGAGGGTAGCGGCAGCGATCGCCAACAGCATCTTACGTTTCATGGTCACTCCTCGAGAGAGATTGCGTAAATATCTGTAAAGGTGGCAATTTCAAACCTGCTATTCTATACCAACTGACTTTACACTTACTACTATGACGATCTTTCAGAACGCCCGCTTCTTTACCACCGTAAATCATCTTAAGGATTTGCCGCCGACCCGCGCCGAGATCGCCTTTGTCGGGCGCTCCAACGCCGGCAAGTCCAGCGCCATCAATACCCTGTGCAACCGCACCCGCCTGGCCTTCGTGTCCAAGACGCCGGGGCGCACGCAGCACATCAACTTCTTCGATCTGGGCCAGGAGCGCTACCTGGTCGACCTGCCCGGCTACGGCTACGCCGAGGTGCCGGAGGCGGTGCGCGCGCACTGGGTGGAGCTGCTGGGGCAGTACCTGCAGTCGCGTACCAGCCTGATCGGCCTGTTGCTGATCATGGATTCGCGCCGGCCGCTGCGCGATCTGGACTGGAAGATGATCGAGTTCTTCCGCGAGACCAAGCGTCCGGTGCACATCCTGCTGTCCAAAGCCGACAAATTATCGCGTCAGGAGCAGCAGAAAGTCTTGGCCTCGGTCAAAAAAGAACTGCACGACTACCCGCAAATCAGCATCCAGCTGTTCTCCAGCTCGAAGAAGACCGGCACCGCCGAAGTCGAGCAGCAGGTACAGGACTGGTTCGCCGCGGTGGAGGAGGACGACTTCGGTGGCGAAGAAAATCCCGGTGCCGCCGGAACTTTGCCCGAGTAAGCCGTCAAAGTAAGCAGGTGTTCACACCTTCCTGCTTCACCTCCCTGAGCAGGAGCCTGCAAAGGTGTTGACCCCGGCCCGTGCCGGGGTTTTTTCTTGCCTGCACGGTGACCGCAGCATGAAAAAAAGCCCGCCAGAGGCGGGCAAGCAGACAACAGGGTATTCGTGAGGCGGATTCAGCCGGCGTTGGCCGCCGCCAGCGTGCTGCTGCTGTGGCGCCAGTTGGTGCCCAGCAGGCGCGAGCGGATCCAGCCGACCAGCAACAGCAGCACGGTCAGCGCGGCGGTGCTCAGCACCTCGATCTGGTGGTCGGGGCGGAAGGCCATGATCACCAGCACCGCGGCGATGAACAGGATCACCGCCCAGGTCAGCCACGGGAACAGCCACATCTTGAAGGCCGGGGTCTCGCCGCGCGCGATCATGTGCTGACGCATGCGCAGCTGGGAGATGGCGATCGCCATGTAGACCAGCAGCGCGATGGCGCCGGAGGTGGCCAGCAGCACGTTGAACACCGCTTCCGGTACCAGATAGTTGGCGATCACCATCATGAAGCCCACCACCATCGAACCCAGCACCGCGTTCTGCGGCGTGCCGTTGCCGGCGGTCTTGTTGAACACCTGCATCGCGTCGCGACGGGTGGACAGCGAGTACAGCATGCGCGAGGCGGTATACAGCGCCGAGTTCAGGCAGCTGGCCACCGAGATCAGCACCACCACGTCGACGATGGCCTTGGCGTTGGGGATGCCGATCAGCTCCAGCGTGCGCTGGTAGGAGCCCAGTGCGGCCAACTGCGGGTCGTTCCACGCCACCAGCGAGGTCACCACGAAGATGGAGCCGAGGTAGAACAGGCTGATGCGCCATACCACCGAGTTGGTGGCCTTGGTGATCTGCTGTTGCGGGTTGTCGGATTCGGCCGCGGCGATGGTGACGATCTCGGTGCCGAGGAAGGTGAACATGGTGGTCAGCATCGCCCCCAGCACCGCGCCGAAGCCGTTGGGCATGAAGCCGCCGTGGTCGAACAGCTTGGACACGCCGCTGGTCTGGCTGCCCGGAATCAGGCCCATGATGGCGGCACCGGCAATGGCCAGGAAGGCGACGATGGCGACTACTTTCACCAGCGCGAACCAGAACTCGAATTCACCGTAGTTTTTCACGCTGAACAGGTTGGTGATGGTCAGCAGCACGGTGATGCCCAGCGCAAAGGCCCACAGCGGCACGCCGGCAAACCAGGTGTGCAGGATGGTGGCGGCGGCGGTGGCCTCCAGCGGGATGACCAGCACCCAGAACCACCAGTACAGCCAGCCGATCAGGTAGCCGGCCCAGTGGCCGATGGCGCGGTCGGCGTAGGTGGAAAACGAGCCGGTGTCCGGCGAGGCGACGGCCATTTCGCCGAGCATGCGCATCACCAGCACCACCAGCAGGCCGGCGATGGCGTAGGCGATCAGCACGGCCGGGCCGGCTTCGGCGATGGCGTGGCCGGAGCCGACAAACAGGCCGGCGCCGATCACGCCGGCGATGGACAGCATGGTGACGTGGCGTTCCTTGAGCCCGTGGCTCAGTCCAGCGGAGGAAGTACTCATTGGGGTCGGATTCTCCATTAACGCGGCTGCCTGGTGCCCGTGCGCGGACGCGCCGGGACCGTTATTGGGTTGCTGGGGAGTGCAGGGCAGCAGCGATTGTGATTGCAAGCAAAAGCCGGCGGCAGTGTACGGGCTGATTGGTGATAAAATTAGACCCAATCGTGTTTTTTTAATAGAACCAATCTGCGCGGGTTTCCTGCCATGGCCTCCCCTTCCTCGCCCCAGATCGCGCTGCAGCAAATGCTGGCGGATCTCTTGCTGCAACACTTCCGCCGCGACAGTGCCGAATCCAACACCCTGCAGCTGTATCGCCTGCTGCGTGACGGCATCCTGCAGGAGGTGCTGCCGCCAGGGTTGCGCCTGCCGTCGTCGCGGCAGCTGGCGCAGGAGCTGGGCATCGCGCGCAATACCGTGATCCACGTCTACGAACGGCTGGTGGTGGAGGGCTATCTGGCGGCCGGGGTTGGCCGCGGCACCTTCGTGCTGGACACCGGGCCGGAGCGGCTGCCCGGGCGGGAACCGGCGGCGGCCAGGGCCGGCGCCGACAGCCAGGCCGAGATCTCGCGGCGCGGCACGCAGCTGGTGGCGCAGGCCGGTGCCGGTGAGAAGCAGTGGGGCGCCTTCATGCCGGGGGTGCCGGAGGTGCGTACCTTTCCGTCGCGCACCTGGATGCGCCTGCACAACCGCCAGTGGCGCAAGCCGCAGCCGGACCTGCTGACCTACTCCGTCGGCCCCGGCCTGCCGGCGCTGCGTAGCGCGCTGGCCGACTACCTGCGCAGCTCGCGCGGCGTGATCTGCACCCCGGAGCAGATCATCGTCACCAACGGCTCGCACGCGGCGTTGCAGCTGATCGCGCTGCTGCTGGGCGACGTCGGTGACACGGCATGGGTGGAGAATCCGGGCTACTGGGGCGTGCACAGCGTGTGGCGCAGCAGCGGGCTCGACACGCAGCCGGTGGCGGTCGACGGCGATGGCCTGCAGGTGGAGGAGGGCGCACGGCTGGGGGCGCCGAAGCTGATCTACGTGTCGCCGTCGCACCAGTACCCGCTGGGCGCGGTGATGAGCCTGGCTCGGCGGCGGCGCTTGCTGGCCTACGCGCGGCGCCATAACAGCTGGATCGTGGAGGATGACTACGACAGCGAATTCCGCTACGGCCGCTCGCCGCTGCCGTCGCTGCAGGGGCTGGACCGCCACGGCAGGGTGATCTACCTCGCCACCTTTTCCAAGGTGATCTACCCGGGGCTGCGGCTGGCCTACATGGTGGTGCCGGAAGCGCTGGTGGCCAGCTTCCAGACCGGGCTGTCGGAGCTGTTCCGCGGCGGACAGTACCTGACGCAGGCGGTGCTGGCGGATTTCATCGCCGAGGGCCACTTCGTGTCGCACATCCGCCGCATGCGCCATCTCTATGCGCTACGGCGCGAGACGCTGCTGGCGGCGATCGCCGCGCATTTTGGCGCGCGGCTGCCTATCCATGACGGCGCCGCCGGCCTGCACCTGGTGCTGGGCCTGCCCGATGGCTGCGACGATCACGCCATTGCCGAGGCCGCGTTGCAGCGGGGCATCCTCACCCGGCCGCTGAGTGCCTACTACCGCGGCGCGGCACCGGCCCAGCAGGGCCTGCTGCTGGGCTATGCCCACGTGCACGAGCAGGATATCGCCGGCCTCTTCGCCACCCTGGCCGAGGTGATCAAGGCGGCCGGCATCGGCCTGGCGCCGCCACCATGAAAAAACCGCCTGGCTACGCGGAGGTAGGCAGGCGGTGCTGATACTGGTGCAGCGGGCTTAGCGGGTGATCACCGGTGCCACGCTGAGCGCGTTGGCGACGGCCAGCGCTTCGTGGTCGCCCTGGAACGGACCCATGCGGATGCTGTAGATACCGTCATGATTGACGATGGCCAGCTTGTCGTCGTGCAGGCTGTCGTCGGCCAGCAGCTTTTTCAGCTCGGCCTCGGCACGGGCCAGGCGCGAGAAGTTGCCCAGCTGCAGGTACAGCGGATCGCTGGCGGCAGCCTGCATCGCCGGCGGCTTGGTGGCGATGCGCTCGCTGCCCTTGACCGGGAACACGCGCTCGATCAGCACCTCGGCCGAGCCGCGGTTGACGTAGCCCAGGCGGTGGGCGGCGGCGTAGCTGAGGTCCATCAGCCGGCTCTTGTGGAACGGGCCGCGGTCATTGATGCGCACGATCACCGATTCGCCATTGCTGACATTGGTGACGCGGGCATAGCTCGGGATCGGCAGCGTCGGATGCGCCGCGGTCATCGCGAACATGTCGTAGCGCTCGCCGGAGCTGGTCTTGCGACCGTGGAACTGCTTGCCGTACCAGGAGGCGCGGCCGGTCTTGCGGTAAGGCTTGGCGCTCTTGTCCGGGCGGAAGCTCATGCCCAGCGCGGTGTAGGGCAGGTTGGCCGCAGCGATCAGCGGTTCTGCCTGGGGAACGGCGTCCGGAACCAGGTCCAGGTTAACCGGGATGTTGCTGCCCGGGCCGTCATTCTGAAAGTAGGCGCCCGTTTTGGCAGGCGATTTTTTGGTCGTGACCTTGGCTGTCTGGGTGGCAGTTGCCGGTCTGACGGTGGTACAGGCCACCAGTACAGCACTGATGAACGCAAGCCACAGCCATCGGTAAAAAGGTCGCATGAACCTCTCCTATGCTGTTGCGCCAACTCAGTGAACTGGCTCAGATCCCTCCGGCAAAACCGTGTTGACGCCAGGCCTCGAACACGAGGACAGCGACAGCATTAGAGAGATTGAGACTGCGTGATTCGGCCCGCATCGGCAACCGCACCCGCTGGTCAGTCGGGAGACTGTCCAGGACTTCCTGGGGCAAGCCGCGTGATTCAGGTCCGAACAGCAAAACATCGCCGGGTTGGAAGGCGATGCGGTCGTGCCGCGTGGCGCCCTTGGTGGTGGCCGCGAAGATGCGGCGCGGACCAAGGTGGGCCAGACAGGCTTCCCAGTTCTCGTGGACCACCATGCGGGCGTACTCGTGATAGTCGAGTCCGGCGCGTTTCAGTTTGGCGTCTTCGAGCGGAAAACCCAGCGGTTTGACCAAGTGCAGTTCACAGCCGGTGTTGGCACAGAGTCGAATAATATTGCCCGTATTGGGCGGTATTTCCGGCTGGTAGAGAACAACAGTAAACATCGTTGCGGGGTGAATAATCCGGTAAATCAACAGGTTGGTCAAATTTTGTGGTCGGAGGCCCTGGCAAGCACCCAGGCTTCGACCCGTTTTGCGCCCGCTTTTTGCAGTGCCTTGGCCAGCGCATCGAGGGTGGCGCCGGTGGTGGCGACGTCGTCGACGATGGCGATGGAAAGCCCGTCACAGCGGCGCTTTACGCAAAAAGCATCGCGCACGTTGCGCAGCCGATGACGACGGTCGAGCGCGGCCTGTGGCGCAGTGTTGCGTTTGCGCACACACAGGTCGTGGGCGAGGCGGCCGCCGATTGTAGCAGCGACTGCCTGCGCCAGGGCATCCGGCAGGTTGAAACCGCGTTCCGCCAGCCGTGCCGGCGCCAGCGGCACCGCGACCACTAGGTCGATTTCCGGCCGCTCACGCGTGCTTTGCAGCTGTCGCCGCAACAGGCTGGCGAGCGCGCCCTGCAGCGCCGGCTGAGGGCCGTACTTGCAGGCGCCGATCAGGCCGTCGAGCGGGTAGTCGTAGCCGTAGGCGGCGTGCAGGCGCGCAAACGCCGGCGGCCTGCGCAGGCAATGGCCGCAGGGCACCAGGCTGCTGGCCGCCGCCGCGGCGCACACCGGGCAACGGGTAGGGGTGGGCGGCGCCAGCGCGGCGGCACAGGCCGGACAGACGCCACCGGCACACGGACGTTGGCCGCACAGCTGGCAGTGCTGCTCAAAAATGAGGCAGTTGTTAAGCAGCGTTGCAATCGCGTTTGACAGCATGGTCGGCCCTCGCGCAAGATTCGCCCAGTTTTGACTCTCAGACAGTGACGATAGCCCACCATGACCCAGGCCACCATCCAATTCCAGCGTCCCGCCACCCCGCACCCCGAATCCGCGCTGTGGAGCCAGCAGGAAGTCGAGGCGCTGTACGACCTGCCGTTCATGGAGCTGGTGTTCCGTGCCGCGGAGGTCCACCGCCAGCACTTCGACCCCAGCCGCGTGCAGCTGTCGACGCTGGTGTCGATCAAGACCGGCGGCTGTCCGGAGGACTGCGGCTACTGCCCGCAGTCGGTGCACCATGAAACGGCGGTGGAAAACCAGCCGATGATGACGGTGGACGAGGTGGTGGAGGCCGCGCGCCACGCCAAGGCCAACGGCGCCGGCCGCTTCTGCATGGGCGCCGCCTGGCGCGGCCCCAAGGATGCCGACCTGGAAAAGACGCTGGACATGGTGCAGCAGGTGAAGGCGCTGGGCCTGCAGACCTGTGCCACCTTCGGCCTGCTGAAGGACGGCCAGGCCGAGAAGCTGAAGGATGCCGGCCTCGACTACTACAACCACAATCTGGACACCGCGCCGGACAAGTACGCCGACATCATCCAGACCCGCGAGTACGAAGACCGTCTCGCCACGCTGGGCAAGGTGCGCGGTGCCGGGCTGTCGGTGTGCTGTGGCGGCATCGTCGGCCTCAACGAGACCCGCGAGCAGCGCGCCGGCTTGATCCTGCAGCTGGCCAACCTCGACCCGCAGCCGGAATCGGTGCCGGTGAACAACCTGGTGCAGGTGACCGGCACGCCGCTGGACGGCGCCGAGTCGCTGGACTGGACCGAGTTCGTGCGCACCATCGCCGTGGCGCGGCTGACGCTGCCGAAGAGCTATATCCGCCTGTCCGCCGGCCGTCGCGAGATGCCGGAAGCGATGCAGGCGCTGTGCTTCCTCGCCGGCGCCAACTCCATCTTCTACGGTGACAAGCTGCTGACCACCGGCAACCCGGACGTCGACGCCGACCGCGCCTTGATGGACAAGCTGGGCCTGCAGCCGCTGTAAGCGCCTGGTCCCGATCGGCTGCGCCTCGGCGATACTGCCGTGGCATCATCGAAAAGCACCTTGCCGCCGGCGGGTGCTTTTTTCATCAATCAAGCTAAGGAAAGGTTGGCCGCATGCGTCCCGATCAACTCGCCGGCGCGCTGTCGCAACTGCAGGCCGAACACCGCCTGCGCCAGCGCGCGGTACTGGACAGCCCGCAGGGACCGCGCGTCAGCATCGGCGGCCGCGACTATCTGGCCTTCGCCAGCAACGACTACCTGGGCCTTGCCAATCATCCGGCGCTGAAGGCGGCGATGCGCGAGGCGATCGAGCGGTGGGGCGTCGGCGGCGGCGCCTCGGCGCTGGTGGCCGGCCACTTCGCCATCCAGGAGCAGGCAGAGCGGGCGCTGGCCGAGTTTGTCGGCTGCGAGGCGGCGCTGCTGTTCGGCTCCGGCTATGCGGCCAACCTTGGCGTGGTCAGTAGCCTGGTCGGTCGCGGCGACGCCATCTTCGCCGACAAGCTCAACCACGCCTCGCTCAACGACGCCTGCCAGCTGTCGCGCGCCGAATTCAAGCGCTTCCGCCACAACGATCTGGCGCATCTGGCGCAGTTGTTGCAAAACACGCCCGCGCAATCGCGGCTGATCGTGGTGGACGCGGTGTACAGCATGGAAGGCGACGAAGCGCCGCTGGCGGCACTGCTGCAGCTGGCGGAGCGCTATGACGCGTGGCTTTATCTCGACGACGCGCACGGCTTCGGCATCCTCGGCGACGGCCGCGGCGCGCTGGTCGAACACGCGTTGCAGCACCCGCGCGTGGTGTACATGGCCACGCTGGGCAAGGCGGCCGGGGTGGCCGGCGCCTTTGTCGCCGGCAGCCGCCAGCTGGTGACCTGGCTGCTCAACCGCGCGCGCACCTATATCTTCACCACCGCCCATCCGCCGGCGCAGGCGGCGGCGGTGCTGGCCAGTTTGCAGCTGATCGAGCGGGAATCGTGGCGTCGCCTGCTATTACAAGAGCATATTTCGGCATTGCGTGCCGCGCTGGCGGAAACTTCTTTCCGGTTATGCTCTTCCCGTATGCCAATTCAAGCGATTATCATTGGCGGCAACGAGGCTGCCGTGCAGATGGCAGGGGATTTACAGGGTTCGGGGATCTGGGTTCCCGCCATCAGGCCTCCCACGGTGCCGGCAGGAACCGCGCGCTTGCGCGTGTCGCTGTCGGCGGCGCATTCCGGGCAGGACGTTTCACAACTGGCACAGGCGCTGGTCAGGCTGTTGCGCTGACCCGGCCGCTGCCGTTGCCCTGACCGGTGTGCCCTATAACAATAAAATCGCGGTTGCGATGCGTGGCCGCGTAGTGGGCTCAACCAAAATCGTATGAATAGCACGGCTGATATTCTGTTTTCGCCCGAAGAAGCCGCCGAAGCTGCCCTGGATTTCCTGTTCTGCTGGCAGCTGCCGCTCGGGGCGAGCGTTTGGGGAAGGCTGGGGGAGTCGTGGCGTTGCCTGGCGCAGCGGGGGGATGTGTCCGCCCTGCCGACGCCCAAGGCGGATGCCCCGCTCCCGCTGCCGGATGCTGCCGTCTGCTGCCAGGTACTGGGCAGCCACGAGCAGCCGCTCGGCTTCCTGTTCTGGCATGGCTGCGCCGCCAGCGAGCGCACCGCGCAGCTGGCGCTGCTGCTGACCGGTCACCTGACCAGCGCCAGCCTGCGCAATGACCTGAGCGCGGCGCGCGTCACCCACCATACCCTGCTCGACATCAACCGCCTCGCCAACGAGTCGCAGAATGTCGAGCACTTCCTGCGCCGGCTGCACCGCGCGGTGAGCCGGCTGATGCCGGCCGACAACTTCTATATCGCGCTGCTGGACGAGGGCGGCAACACGCTGCGCTTTCCCTATTTCGCCGACGTGATGGAGCCGCGGCCGCCGCGGCCGGACGAGGTGTTTCCCTGCGGCGGGCAGACGCTGTCGCTGACCGCCTGGCTGTGCCGCCAGCATTCCTTCATGCTGCTGTCGGGCGCCGAGATCGACCGCCTGTGCCGGCAGCAGGGCGTGGTGATGTCCGGGCTGATGCCGTCGTGGTGGATGGGCGTGCCGCTGCTGGACGCCGCCAGCAAGGTGGTCGGCGCGGTGGTGGTGCAGAGCTACGACGTGCACCAGCGCTTCGACGCCGCGGCGCAGAGCGCCTTCCTGTTCATCGCCCACCACATCGCCAGCGCGCTGGACCGGCTGGCGCACCGCGCCGAGCTGGAGCGCAAGGTGTGGCTGCGCACTGCCGAGCTGGAAGGCATCAACATCCGCCTGCACGCCGAGGTGGCCGAGCGCAAGCGCACCGAGCAGCTGCAGAGCGTGCTGTTCCGCATCGGCGACATCTCCAATACCAGCCTGTCGATGGAGGCCTTCTTCGTCGGCCTGCACCGGCTGCTGTCCGAGTTCATCGACGCCAGCAACTGTATGGTGTGTCTGCACGACAGCGAGCGCAACGAGCTGAGCTTTCCCTATTGCTCCGACCTGTACCTGACCGACCCGCTGCCGCAGCGTCCGGGGCGCGGCCTGCTGGAGCAGGTGCTGCACAGCGGCCGCCCGCTGCTGCTGGCCGAAGCCAGCGGCCACGCGCTGCTGGCCAGCGACGATCACGACATCGCGGTGCCGGTCAGCTGGCTGGGGGTGCCGCTTTACAGCGGCAACGAGCTGCGCGGCGTGCTGGCGGTGCAGAGCTACGAGCCGAGCGTGCGCTACTCCTACCGCGACCAGGAACTGCTGGAGTTCGTTGCCAACCACATCGGCAGCGCGCTGGCGCGGGTGCAGGCGCTGGACGACCTGCAGCGCGCCTATGCCGACCTGGAGCAGCGCGTGCTGGAGCGCACCAACGAGCTGGACGCCGTCAACGCGCAGCTGCAGCACGACAGCCTGCACGATCCGCTGACCAAGCTGCCCAACCGCAGCTACTTCTCGCGCGTGCTGAAGCGCAACTGGGACCAGTTCCAGCTTGATCCGACGCAGCGCTTCGCGGTGGTGTTCATCGACCTCGACCGCTTCAAGCTGGTCAACGACACCCTCGGCCACCTCGCCGGCGACCACCTGCTCACCGAGGCCGGGCAGCGCATCCGCAGCTGCCTCGGCTATACCGACTTTCTCGCCCGCCTCGGCGGCGACGAGTTCGCGGTGCTGCTCGGCTGCGTCGACTCGCTGGAGGAGTGCGAGCGGCTGGCGCAGCGCCTGGTCGGCGAGTTCGAGCGTCCGATCATGCTGTCCGGGCGCGAGCTGTTCACCACCGTCAGCGTCGGCCTGGTGCTGGCCGACAAGGAACACTACTCGCGCGCCGAAGACCTGCTGCGCGACGCCGACCACGCGATGTACCGCACCAAGCAGCGCGGCCGCCACGGCTACACCCTGTTCAACCACGAGCTGCGCCGCAACCAGGCCGACCAGCTGGCGCTGGAGGCCGAGCTGCGCCACGCGCTGGAAAACCGCCACGAACTGGTGCCCTACTACCAGGCGATCGTGGACAGCCACAGCGGCAGGCTGGCCGGCTTCGAGACGCTGGTGCGCTGGCACCACCCGCAGCGCGGCCTGATCGCGCCGAGCGTGTTCCTGCCGATGGCGGAGGAGAGCGGCCTGATCCTGAAGCTGGACCGCTACATGATCGAGCACGCCTGCGCGCAGCTGGCGCAGTGGTACGGCAGCGGCCGCATCGACCACGCGGTGTGCCTGCACATCAACCTGTCCTCGGCGCACTTCCACGACCCGGGGCTGGTCGGCTGGCTGCAGGAGCTGATGCAGCAGCACGCGCTGCCGGAGGGCACCCTGCACCTGGAAATCACCGAAAGCGCGCTGATCGACGTGCCGGACGTGGCGATCGAGGTGATGCGGCAGCTGAAGGAGCGCGGCATCTGCCTCGCGCTGGACGACTTCGGCACCGGCTACTCGGCGCTGTCCTACCTGCACCGCTACCACTTTGACGTGCTCAAGATCGACCAGGCCTTCGTGCGCGACATCCACTGCCACGAGGAATCCTCCGCCATCGTGCGCGCCATCCTGGCGCTGGCGGCGGCGCTGGGGCTGGAGGTGGTGGCGGAAGGGGTGGAAACCATGCTGCAGGTGCACACCCTGCGCCAGCTCGGCTGCCCGCGGCTGCAGGGCTACTACTTTGCGCGGCCGTCGCCGGCGGCGGAGCTGGACTGGTCGCGGCTGGCTGGCATGCAGCAGCAGCTGACCCACGCCGGCGACGGTCTGCTGCCCTCGCCGGCGTGAGCGCAACGGGCTTTCTTTCTCGGCGCGCTATTGCGAAAATCGGGTTTTGCCCCATTTGCACTAGTCGATGACCCTGTTTATAGAATCCCGCGGCCGTGGCCCGGACCTAGTGCTGCTGCACGGCTGGGGGCTGCACGGCGGCGTGTTCGAGCGCGTTGCGGCCAACCTTGAAGCCGACTTCTGCCTGCACCTGGTCGATCTGCCCGGCCACGGCGCCAGCGCCGCGGCCGGGCACTTTGACGCGGCGGCGATTGCCGACGCGCTCGCCGGCCACTTCCCGCTGCCGGTGCACCTGCTCGGCTGGTCGCTGGGCGGCCTGATCGCGCAGCACTGGGCGGCGCAGCATCCGCAGCAGGTGCGCAGCCTGGCGCTGGTGGCCACCAGCCCGCGCTTCGTGCGCGACGAAGCTTGGCCGCACGCGCAGGCGCGCGAGGCGATCGAGGGCGTCGGCGCCAGTCTCGACACCGCCTTCGAGCTGACGCTGGAGCGCTTTCTCGCACTGCAGATGATGGGCGCGCCGGCGGCACGCGACACGCTGAAGGCGCTGAAGGCGCAGCTGTTTGCCCACGGCCGACCGCAGGGCCTGCTGCCGGCGCTGCACTGCCTGCTGCACGCCGACGCACGCGAGCTGGCCCAGGCCATCGCCTGTCCGGTCGGCCTGTTCTACGGCGCGCGCGACGCGATCACCCCGATCGGGGCCGGGCGCTGGCTGGCCCAGCAGCTGGCCGACGCCACTTTTTACGACTTTCCCCAGGCTTCGCACGCACCGTTTCTGTCGCACGAAACGGACTTTGTCGAAGCCCTGCGACTACACCTGGAACAGCACGCATGAGCGAAGCGTTTTACACCGACAAAGACCGCGTTCGCGCCTCGTTCGAGCGGGCGGCCACCAGTTACGACTCCGCCGCGGTACTGCAGCGCGAGGTATCCGACCGCATGGCCGAGCGCCTCGACTACATCAAGCTGCAACCGGCGGTGATCCTCGACGCCGGCAGCGGCACCGGCTACGGTGCGGCGATGCTGCGCCAGCGCTATCCGCAGGCGCGGGTGCTGGAGCTGGACCTGGCGCACGGCATGCTGTGCGCGTCGCGCGAGAAGCAGCGCGACGGCCAGGGCATGCTCGGCCGCCTGTTCCGCCGGCCGGCGCCGTGGCAGCTGTGTGCCGACGTCGAGCGCCTGCCGCTGGCCGACCACAGCGTCGACATGATCTGGTCCAACCTGGCGATCCAGTGGGTCAACGTGCCGGACAGCGTGTTCGCCGAATTCCAGCGCGTGCTGAAGCCGGAGGGCATGGTGATGTTCTCGACCCTGGGGCCGGACACGCTGACCGAGCTGCGAGCCGCCTTCGGCACCGTGGACGGCGCCACCCACGTCAACCAGTTCATCGACATGCACGATCTGGGCGATGCGCTGATGCACTGCGGCTTCTCCGAGCCGGTGATGGACATGGAAAAGATCGTGATGACCTACGACAGCGTGCGCGAGGTGATGCACGACCTGAAGGCGATCGGCGCCCACAATGCAACTGCCGGCCGCAATCGTGGTCTGATGGGCAAGCACACCTGGCAGCGGATCTGCGACGCCTACGAAACACGGCGCCGCGACGGCCAGCTGCCGGCGACCTACGAAGTGCTGTACGGCCACGCCTGGAAGGCGCAGCCGAAGAAAAAGCCGACCATCTTGGCGGACGGCAGCCAGGTGATCGAGTTCACCCGTTCCCCACCCAAGCAGTGAGAGCCTTGCCCATGTGGTCTGTATCCAGAATTGCAGCCAGTGCTGCAATTTTTTTATTGGCGGCGTGTACCACGCCGACCCCGCCGGTTTCGGTGCCGAAACCGGCACCGAAACCGAAAATCGCGCTGGCGCTGGGCGGCGGCGCGGCCAAGGGCTTCGCCCACGTCGGCGTGATCCGCGTGCTGGAGCAGAACGGCATCGTGCCGGACATCGTCACCGGCACCAGCGCCGGCAGCATCGTCGGCGCCATCTATGCCTCCGGCGTCGACGGCGATGCGCTGCGCTACCGTGCGCTGCGCATCAACGAGAGCGACCTGCGCGACTTCACCTTCTCCACCTCCGGCTTCCTGAAGGGCGAGAAGCTGGCGGCGCTGGTCAACCAGCAGGTGGACGGCAAGAAGATCGAGCAGCTGTCGCGCCGCTTCGGCGCGGTGGTCACCGATCTGGACAGCGGCGCGCGGGTGGTGCTGAAGAGCGGCGACACCGGTACTGCGGTGCGCGCCTCGGCGGCGATACCCAACGTGTTCCAGCCGGTGACCATCAACGGCCGCCGCTACGTCGACGGCGGGCTGACCAGCCCGGTGCCGGTGATCGCCGCCCGCGAGATGGGTGCCGACATCGTGATCGCGGTCGACATCTCGGCCAAGCCCACCGGCAAGAGCGCGCTGGGCTTCCTCAGCCTGCTCGACCAGAGCCTCAACATCATGAGCCAGGCGGCGCTGGCGCAGGAGCTGAAGCAGGCCAACGTCACGCTGCGGCCGCGGGTATTGCACATCGGCTCCGCCGATTTTGACGAGCGCGGCGCGGCGATGCTGGAAGGCGAGAAGGTGGCGCGCGAAGGGCTGCCGGTGATCCGCCAGGCCATCGCGCGCTGGTCGACGACGCGCAGCGCGGCCAAGTGATGCCATAATGCCGCCACCGGCAATTACTGGAGTTTCCGCATGATCACCCTGTACGGTTCCGCGCTGTCGCCCTGGTACAACAAGGTCAAGGTGGCCCTGCTCGAAAAGGGCGTCAACTTCGAGGAACGGCTGCAGCGCCCGTCGCAGGACGAGGCGGTGCTGGCGGCCAGCCCGATGGGCAAGATTCCCTACGTCGACATCAACGGCTTCAGGCTGGCCGAATCCGGCGCCATCGTGGAGTGGCTGGAGGACGCCTACCCGACGCTGTCGCTGCTGCCGCCGTCGACCAACGGTCGTGCCCGCGCCCGCGAACTGGCACTGCTGATCGAGCACTACCTGATCGCCCCCAGCGCGCCGCTGGTAGGCCATGTGCTGTTCGGCGCCCCGCTGACGGAGCAGGACAAGACCGAGGTCGCCGCCAGGCTCGCGCGCGGTGCCGCGGCGCTGGCGCGGCGCATGGCGCAGGAGGGCAGCTGGCTGTGCGGCGACGATTTCAGCGTCGCCGACATCGCGCTGGCGGTGGCGCTGCCGCATCTGGGCTACCTCGGCAGCACGCTGCTGGGCCACGATCCGCTGGCCAGCCTGCCGCTGCCGCCGCAGTACCGCGAGCGGCTGGCGCAGCGCGCCAGCGTGGCGCGCATGTGGCACGACCGCGAGCAGGTACTGCGCAAGTTCCTGCCGCACTGAGCGACCGCGGTACCCCCGGCAGCCATCCAGCCTCGCGGCGGATGGCTGTTTTGCCGTCTACGGCAGCCCCTCCTCGAACAGCGGCAGCTGCTGCGCCACCGGGCTGTCCTCGCGCAGGCGCACGCCGACGCCGAGCAGGCGCACCGGCTTGTTGCCGCGGGCGAAGCCGGTGTGCAGCAGCTGCCGGAAGACGTCTGCGGCCAACGTTTGGCCGGCCAGCTCGACCGTGGTCTGGCTGAAGTCGGCAAACTTGATCTTGACGTTGAGGCCGCGAAACGGCGGCGAGCCGATACGCTGCAGGCGCTGCGCCAGCCGTGCCAGCAGTGGTTCCAGCTCGGCCTCGCAGCTGGCGAGATCGGGCAGGTCGCGGGGGTAGGTCTCCTCCACGCTCACCGATTTGCGCTCGCGCGAGGGCTCCACCGCGCGGTGGTCGATGCCGCGCGACAGGTCGTACAGGGTTTTGCCGAACTTGCCGAAGCGCTGCAGCATCTCCAGCAGCGGCAGCCGCTGCAGGTCGCCGCAGCTGTGCAGGCCCTGTGCCTTCAGTTTGGCGGCGGTGACGGCGCCGACGCCCCAGATCTTTTCCACCGGCAGGGTCTCGACGAAGGCGGCGACGTCCTGCGGCCGGATAAGCCATTGCCCGTCCGGCTTGTTCCAGTCGCTGGCGATCTTGGCCAGGAACTTGTTGGGGGCGATGCCGGCGGAGGCGGTGATGCCGACCTCGTCGCGGATGGCGGCGCGGATCTCTGCCGCCATCAGGCTGGCGCTGCCGTGGCAGTGCGGCTGGCCGCTGACGTCGAGATAGGCCTCGTCCAGCGACAGCGGCTCGATCAGCTCGCTGTAGCGGTGGTAGATCGCCTGCACCGCGAGGCTGGCCTGCTTGTAGCGGGCAAAGTCCGGCGGCACGATCAACAGCGCCGGGCAGCGGCGCAGCGCCAGCGACGACGGCATCGCCGAGTGCACGCCGTAGCGGCGCGCCTCGTAGTTGCAGGTGGCGATCACGCCGCGCTGCCCCGGCTGGCCGCCGACGGCGAGCGGGATGTCGCGCCACGCCGGGTTGTCGCGCATCTCCACCGCGGCGAAGAAGCAGTCGCAATCGATGTGGATGATCTTGCGCTGGATGCTCACCTTGCGGCCAACCTGGCGTCAGCCGCCGCGCTCGCTGTGGCCGAGACCCTTGTCCGGCGCGATGCGGTCGCGCAGCAGCTGTTTCAGCTGCTTGATGTCGGGAAAGCCGCCGTCGCGCGCGCGGTCCCACAGCAGCTCGCCGTCGACGCGGATCTGGAACACGCCGCCGCTGCCGGGTTGCAGCGCGACTTCGCCGAGTTCCTTTTCGAAGGTGGTCAGCAGTTCCTGCGCCATCCAGGCGGCACGCAACAGCCAGCGGCAGCCGGTGCAATAGCGGATGGCGACAACGGGCAACAGCGGGGAGGTGTCAGGGGTCATGAAGGTTGGCCGCAAGCAAAAAGGCCATGGTAATGCCGAATACGGGAGGGGGGAACCGGGGAGGGCGCTGCACCGCTACCTTGCTTCGCAAATCTCTGTGTTGTTGTGTCGTGGCTCTTTGAAGAGCTGTATTTTCTCCTCCATCACCCGGCTATCTGTGTAAACCTGGCGCTGTGCGTGGAGGCAGCGGTGCAAACGCAGGGCCAGTGTGCATCAAGCCGGTGCATTGGGGAAGCGCGCGGCGCGATTGTCCGACAATGTTGCTTTGCACCATGTTACATCTTTGCAACGTTTGCTTACATTTCTCGATAGTGCCATCAGCGCTTACAGCGCCAGCGTCGGATTGTCGATCAGGAAGCGCTCCATGTCGCCGGCCGGCAGCGGGCGGCTGATCAGGTAACCCTGCGCGTAATCGCCGCCGTGCTCGGCCAGGAAGCGCGCCTGGCGGATGTTCTCGATGCCTTCGCCGGTGACCGAGGCACCGAGGGTGTGCCCCATCGCCACGATCATGCGCACCAGATTGCTGCCGCCGGTGCTGTCCGGCACCTGGTCGAGGAACTGCTTGTCGATCTTCAGCTTCTCGGCCGGGAAGCGGCGCAGGTAGCTGAACGAGGCGTAGCCGGTACCGAAGTCGTCGATGGCGATGGCGATGCCCTGCGCGCGCAGCTTGTGCAGGTTGCTGTCTATGGTCGGCGTGTTGCGCAGTGCCAGCCCCTCGGTCACCTCCAGCTCCAGCGCGTCGCCCGGCAGGTGGTGGGTGGCCAGCTGGCTGGCGACCACCTCGGCAAAGCGCGCGTTCTCCAGCTGCACCAGCGACACGTTGACCGAGATCACGAACTGGCTGAGGTAGCGCGCGCGCCACTGCACCGCCTGGCGGATGGCCTCGCCCAGCACCCACTCGCCGATGTCCTTGATCAGCCCGGTTTCCTCCGCCAGCGGGATGAAGTCGCCCGGCGGGATGCGGCCGAGGCTGGGGTGTTCCCAGCGCACCAGCGCCTCGGCACCGGCGACGCGGCCGTTCTTCAGCGACACGTAGGGCTGGTAGTGCAGGCTCAGCTCGCCGCGCGCCACCGCCTGGCGCAGGTCGTTCTGGATGTGGTGGCGGCGGCGCCAGTTGTCGTTCATCTCCGGGCGGAAGCGTACCCAGTTGCCGGCCGGATCGTTGCGCGAGAGCTGCAGCGCCAGCTCGGCGTGTTCCAGCAGGCCGTCGGCGTGGACGGTGTCGTGCGGGTAGATGCTGAGGCCGGTGCTCAGGCGCAGGAACAGCTGCTGCTCCTGCAGCAGCAGCGGTTGCCGCAGCTGGTCGCACACCTCGTCGGTGCGGCGGCTGACGGCGAGTTCGTCCTCGTCCAGCAGCAGCATGGCAAAGCGGTTGTCGGCGTGACGCGCCACCATCTCGCCGTTGCGCGCCAGCTTTTCCAGGCGCTCGCCGAGCAGGCGTATCAGCTGGTCGCCGCTGTCGCGGCCATACAGCTCGTTGATGTTGGCGAGGCCTTCCAGCGACAGCATCATGCAGCCGATCGGGCGCTTGTCGCGCGCCTGGCTGTTTTCGCGCTGCTGGATCAGCTCGCCCAGCTGCATCTGCAGCCGTGAGCGGTTGGGCAGGCCGGTGAAGCGGTCGTAGTAGAACTGGCGGTACAGCTCGCCCTCGGCCTGCAGCCGGGCGGAGGACTCCATCACCAGGGCGATGATGTCGGCAGCGGAGCAGATGAAGTTGACGTCTTCCTGGCGCCAGGCACGGCGCCGGGTGCGGCTCTCGGCGCAGATGATGCCGTGTTGCAGGCCGCCGACCATGATGCTGGCGTCGAGCATCGCCCTGATGTCGCGCTCCGCCAGATAGGGGCGCAGCGACAGCAGCCGTTCGTCCTGCAGCGGCTGCACGGTGTTGAGGAAGCGCTGTTCGCGCAGCGCGCCGAAGTAGTCGGGGTGCTGGTCCAGCGGCAGCACGTCGCCGCTGAAGCGCAGGCTGTCGCCGGTATCGACGCCGGCGAGGCAGCGCAGGCTCTGCTGGTCGGCGCTGAACTGCCACACGCTGATGCGGCTGACGCCGAGGGTCTGCGCCAGCAGCGGCAGGATCTCGTCGATGTACTCCTGCAACACCTGCGTCTCGCTATGGCGCGCCGCCACCAGCTGCTGCAACGCGCGGCCCTGCTGTTCCAGCCGCTGCGAGCGGCGCACGTTGGCCTGCTGCTGCTGGTAGCCGGCGCGCACGATCAGCCCGGACAGCAGCAGCATGAAGGCCAGCAGCAGCAGGCTCTGCGGCAGCAGCCGCTGCAGCACCGCGTCGCCGGGGCGTTCGTTGTCCCACTCCAGCAGCCCCAGGGTCTGGCCCTGGCTGTTCTCCAGCGCCAGCGCCGCGCTGTGCTGCGGCGTGGCGGAGAAGTTCAGCGACAGCCGGCGCAGCGAGTTGCTGGCCGCCATCTCCTGCAGCAGGCGCTGGTCCAGCGCGCGCGCGAACAGCAGGTAGCGCGCGCGGCCGTCAGGCGAGGCGCCGGACTCCAGCGCGATGCGCTGGATCGCCGCCAGGTAGATGGCGGTCTGCGGCTGGCCGGTCAGGCTGTTGCCGTGTTGCTGGCGCAGCAGCAGGCTGGGGCCGGTGCTGGCCTGCTGCGGATCGTAGCGGTCGGCCTGGCGCAGCAGGTTCTGCCACTGCCGCGGCTCCAGCTGCAGCAGCCGTTGCGGCTGCGGGCTGACCACGCCGCGGTCCAGCGCGTACAGCACGCCGGCGGCGGGGTCGAGCAGCAGCGCGATGTCGACATTCAGGTTCTGGTACACCGAGCCGGTCAGGTTGGCCGCGAGCCAGGCGCGGTCCATCTGGGGCGCCTGGCTCTGGCGGTACATCTCGTCCCACACCGCGTAGTCGTTGAGCGTCTGGCCCAGCGTCTTGCGCTGGCGCAGCAGTTCCTGTTCCAGGGTCTTGCGGGTGAGGGCGGCGACTTCCTCGTCGACCTTGTCGGCGGCATTGTTGGCCAGTTGCCACAGCCCGGCCAGGCCGACCAGCAGGATCACGCCCAGCAGCAGGCCGGGACGCAGGCGGAATCTCATCGAAAATGGACGCATGTCTCAGCAGTATCGGGGTAGGGCGCGGACAGGGTGGAGCGCTGTCATCACCGTTACATGTTACGGTCAATAAAATGTCATGTTGTTCTGTCACGCTGCCGGCAGCGATTCCGCATTGACGCCGTTCAGGGAGTGTAAACAATGAAATCCATGCCTTTGCGCCTGCTGCCGCTGGCCATCCTGCTGTCGGGGCCGGTACTGGCCGCCGGCCCATCCCCGTTTCCGACGCTGGACGGCAAGCCGCCGCTGGTGGTGGCGCACCGTGGCGCGTCCGGCTACCTGCCGGACCATACCCTGGAAGGATACGCGAAGGCGATCGCGCTGGGCGCCGATTATATCGAACCGGACCTGGTCAGCACCAAGGACGGCGTGCTGATCGCGCGCCACGAGCCCAACCTGAAGGACACCACCGACGTCGCCCGGCATCCGGAATTCGCCGCGCGCAAGCGCACGCTGAAGGTGGACGGCGTCGAGGAAGAGGGCTGGTTTGCCAGCGACTTCACCCTCGCCGAGATCAAGACCCTGCGCGCGGTGCAGCCGCGTGCCGACCGCAGCAAGGCGTTTGACGGCCAGTTCCTGATCCCGACCTTCGACGAGGTGCTGGCGCTGCGTGAAGCCAAGTCCAAAGAACTGGGCCGCGAGATCGGCGTCTACCCGGAAACCAAGCACCCGACCTGGCACCAGCAGCAGGGCCTGGCGCTGGAAAAACCGCTGGTGGCGCTGCTGGCCAAGCACCGGCTGAACCGCAAGAACGCACCGGTGTTCATCCAGTCGTTCGAGGCGGCCAACCTCAAGACGCTGCGTAAGCTGACCCCGAACAAGCTGGTGTACCTGCTGGACGCCAACGACGTGCGTCCGGACGGCAGCATCGACACGATCCGCCCCTATGACCACGTGGTCGCCGGCGACGCGCGCACCTACGCCGACATGCTGACCCCGGCCGGGCTGAAGGAGATCCGCCGCTTCGCCGACGGCATCGGCCCGTGGAAGCCGTACCTGATCAGCTGGCAGGCGATGACCGACAAGGCCGGCAAGGCGGCGGACGTCAACGGCGACAAGGTGGTCGACCAGCGCGACATGACGCTGCTGGAGCCGAACGGCGTGATCCGCGACGCGCACAAGCTGGGGCTGCT
This sequence comes from Vogesella alkaliphila, assembly GCF_014652475.1. Classification (GTDB taxonomy): domain Bacteria; phylum Pseudomonadota; class Gammaproteobacteria; order Burkholderiales; family Chromobacteriaceae; genus Vogesella; species Vogesella alkaliphila. Next base: position 216,940 of record NZ_BMYW01000003.1, read on the forward strand.
GGTGCATCCCTACACCTTCCGCAACGAAGCCAAGCACCTGGCGGCCAACTTCATGGACCAGCCGGCGGAAGAGTACCGCCTGTTCTTCGCCGCCGGCGTCGACGGCGTGTTCACCGACTACACCGACACCGCGCTGGCCACCCGCCGCCTGATGCAGCAAGGCCAGTAAGCGCACTGCCGGCAATGACAAGGGCCGCCCGATCGGGCGGCCCTTCTGCATTCTGTCGCGCGTGCTGGCTGCGCCATGCCGGCGCGGATGCGGCCAAGGTTGGCCGCAACGGGGCGATGCCCGGATGTGGCGGCTGTCGCCGCCCGGCGGGGAAACGGGCGGCTCAGTGGCCGGCGGGGTGGGCGGGCGCCATGCCGCTTTCCACCTTCACCTCCACGGTGACCTTGCCGGCCTTCTCGAACTGCAACTGCAGCGGGAAGCGCTCGCCGCTGGCCGCCTGTTTCGGGACTTCCAGCAGCATCAGGTGCAGGCCGCCGGGCGCCAGCGTGACGGTGCCGCCGGCCGGCAGCGCGATGCCGCCGGCGACTTCGCGCATGCGCATCACGCCGTTGTCGTTGAGGTGCTGGTGCAGCTCGGCGCGCGCCGCCTGCGGCGTGCTGGCGGCCAGCAGGCGGTCGGCGCCGCCGCTGTTGCTGATGCTCATGAACACCGCCGCGGTCGGGCTGCCGGCCGGCATCGCGCGGCTGTAGGGGTGGCCGATCTTCAGCGCGCCGGCGCTGTAGTCGTGGGCGAGGGCGGGCAGGGACAGCAGGCCGGCGAGTGCGGCAAGGGCAAGTTTTTTCATGGTGGGCAACCCCGGTGTTGAATTTGGCGCCGAGCATAGCACGCGGCCGCGGCGGGCA
>NZ_BMYW01000003.1:217807-230212 GCF_014652475.1 Vogesella alkaliphila
CGCAGTTGCCCGCTCGTCACCATGTCATTGCTATGCCGCCGGTTTCGTCCGCGACGACGGCTGGCTACAATGCCTGCCCGGCGGCATGTGGCCTTATTTCCGGATCAAGAAGAGCGATGTTCAAGACCCTGTATCTGCAGTTCCTGTTTGGCGGGCTGGTGAGTCTGCTGGTGATCACCAATCCCCTGTCCAAGATCCCGCTGTTCGTGTCGCTGACGCAGGGCATGAGCGAGCTGCGGCGCGCGCACCAGGCGCGCATGGCCTGCGTCTACGCCGCCGCGATCATGCTGGTGTGCCTGCTGGCCGGCAACCTGATCCTGGCCGCGTTCGGCATCTCCTTCGGCGCGTTGCGTATCGCCGGCGGCTTCGTGGTGGCGGTGCTGGGCTACCGCATGCTGTTCCTGTCGCAGGATCCGGGCATGGCGCCGAAGACCAACCGCCGCGAGGACTACTCCTTCTTCCCGCTGGCGATGCCGGGCATCAGCGGCCCCGGCACCATCGCGGTGGTGATCGGCATCGCCACCGAGATTGCCGAACTGCACAGCCGCACCGAGAAGCTGCTCGCCTTCGGCATGACCATGCTCGCCATCGTCGGCACCGCGCTGACGAGCTGGCTGGTGCTGCGCTCGTCGACGCTGATCGCGGCGCGCATGGGCCGCGCCGGCACCGAGGTGCTGGGCCGGCTGATGGGCTTCTTGCTGATCTGCGTCGGGGTGCAGTTCATCGGCTCCGGCATCCGCACCTTCATGGCCGGCTCGTAAACGGCCGGCGGCAAGCTTGGCCGCAAGATCGTTCAAGCCCCCGCCGCGGCGACTGTGCCAGAATGGAGCCGTCCCCTGCCGAGCCGCCACCATGTCCGCCGTTCCTGCCGAATACGCCCGCTACTTCCGCGCCGACGACATCGCGCCGCTGGAGTGCCTGGACGCGTTCTACACCCGGCAGGTGTTCACCCCGCACTTCCACGAAGAGTACGTGGTCAACGCGCTGACGCTGGGCGCGCAGTCCTACCGCTACCACGGCAGCTCGCACGTCGCCGGCGTCGGCGCGCTGGTGCTGATCAATCCCGGCGAGGTGCACACCGGCGAATCGGCCGACGCCGCCGGCTGGGGCTATCGCGGCTTCTATCCGTCGGCGACGCTGATCCGCGGCCTCGCCAGCCAGCTGGCCGGGCGTCCGGTGGAGCCGTTCTTCCGCCAGACGGTGATCTACGATGTCGATCTGGCGCAGCGGCTGGCGCTGCTGCAGCCCTTGCTGGCGCAGTGCCACGACCGGCTGCAGCGCGAGAGCGCGCTGTACGCGGTGTTTGCCGACGTGCTGCAGCGGCACATGGGCGTGCGCGAACAGCTGGTGGCGCGCGACCAGTCGCGGCTGCAGCAGGTGCGCGCGCTGCTGGCCGACCGCCTCGCCGACAACCTGTCGCTGCAGCAGCTGGCGGACAGCGTCGGGCTGTCGCCGTGGCATCTCAACCGCAGCTTCCGCGCCGAATTCGGCCTGCCACCGGTGGCGTGGCGCAACCAGCTGCGCGTGGCGCGTGCGCGCCAGCTGTTAGCGCAGGGCGTGGTGCCCGGCCAGGTGGCGGCGCAGCTGGGTTTTGCCGACCAGCCGCACCTGACGCGCGCCTTCCGCGCCGCGCTGGGGGTGACGCCGGCGGCCTACCAGCGCGCGGTACGCCGCTAGCCGGCGCAAGATCGTTCAAGACCTAACCCCGGCGCCGATCTATCCTGCGGCCAACCTTTTACTGTGGAGCAAGCATGTCGCAACGACTTACCCCGCTTTGGGCCGGTGCCCGCGATTCGCTGCCGATGCTGGTCGGCGCCGCGCCGTTCGGCGTCATCTTCGGCACGCTGGCGATCGCCACCGGCATTCCGGCGTGGGCGACGCTGGCGCTGTCGGCGCTGGTGTTCGCCGGCTCGTCGCAGTTCGTCGCCGTCAGCCTGATCGGCAGCGGCGCGGCGCTGCCGGTGATCTGGCTGACCACCTTTGTCGTCAACCTGCGCCATGCGCTGTACAGCGCCACGCTGCTGCCCTACGCCCGCCACCTGCCGGCGCGCTGGCGCTGGTCGCTGGCGTTCTGGCTCACCGACGAGACCTTCGCCGTGGTCGAGCACCGGCTGCGGCAGCAGGGCAATGAGTCCGACGGCGCCTGGTACTGGCTGGGCTCGTCGCTGGCGATGTACGGCAACTGGCAGCTGTGGACCATCATCGGCGTGCTGCTGGGGCAGAGCGTGCCCGGCCTCGCCGATCTGGGGCTGGATTTCGCGATGGTGGCCACCTTTGCCGCCATCGTCGCGCCGCAGCTGAAAAAGCGGCCGGTGCTGGTGGCGGCGCTGCTGGCCGGGGTGGTGGCGCTGCTGGCGCGCGAGCTGCCGTTCAAGCTGGGGCTGATGCTGGCGGCGCTGGCCGGCGTGGCCGGCGGCGTGCTGGCCGAGCGGCTGGCGACGAGTAGCAAACCCGAGATGAAGGAGACGACATGAGCCTGCAACTGCTGCTGACCATTGCCGGCATGGTCGTGGTGACCTACGGCATCCGGCTGAGTTTCCTGGTGTTCGGCCACAAGCTGAGCTTTCCGGCCTGGCTGTCGCGCGCGCTGCACTACGTGCCGGCGGCGGTGCTGACCGCGCTGATCGTGCCGATGGCGCTGGCGCCGCAGGGCGCCATCGACCTGTCGCCGGGCAATGCCTACCTGCCCGGCACCCTCGCCGCGGCGGCGGTGGCGCTGTTCAGCCGCCACACGCTGGCGGCCATCGTCAGCGGTTTCGTGGTGTACGGCCTGTGGCGCTGGCTGGTGTGAGGGGTGCGGCCTGCGGGCCGCGAGACTCGCGCGGCGGTTGCAGCGACTGCGCCGCCGTCACCAGCTGCGGCCACAGCCGCTCGGCGTCGGCGTCGTCGAAGTCGGCGTGCTTGCGCTTGATCACGCCGTGATCGGACAGCTCGATGCTCAGATCGGCCTGCAGCCCGGCCTGCTTCAGGCAGCCCTGCACGCAGCGCAGCGGACAGCCGTCCAGCGCCAGGATGCGGCGGCCGCTGCGCGCCAGCCGCAACAGCGTCGGCACCTGGCCGCCGACGCCGGCGATGCAGGACATCTCGGCGTGGCCGGCGCGGGTGAGGCGCAGCGCGAAGTGGTTGGCCAGTTGCGCGGCGCTGGAGCAGCCGGAGCAGGCGTAGACCAGGGGCAGCGTGGGATCGGGTTTCATGGCGTCCAGCCTAGCGCGCCGGCGGCGGGCGCGCCATCGGCCGCATGGTCTAGGCCGGATGGCCGGCTTGCGGCCAACCTTGCGCCGCGTGTTAGCGGCGTTGCAGCTTGCCGATGCCCATCAGCATGCCCAGGCCAATGGCCAGCGACACGGTGGCGGTGCCGCCGTAGGACATGAAGGGCAGCGGCACGCCGACCACCGGCAGGATGCCGGCGACCATGCCCATGTTGACGAACACGTAGACGAAGAACGACAGCGTGATGGCGCCGGCCAGCAGGCGGCCGTACAGCGTCGGCGCGCGCGCGGTGATCAGCAGGCAGCGGCTGATGATGCCGAGGTATAGCGCCAGCAGCAGCAGGTTGCCGGCGAGGCCGAACTCCTCGGAGTACACCGCGAAGATGAAGTCGGTGGTGCGCTCCGGGATGTAGTCGAGGTGGGTTTGGCTGCCGGCCAGCCAGCCCTTGCCCCACACCCCGCCGGAGCCGATGGCGATCATCGACTGGATGATGTGGTAGCCATCGCCCAGCGGATCCTGCATCGGGTCGATCAGGGTCAGCACCCGGCGGCGCTGGTAGTCGTGCATCAGGTTCCATACCACCGGCAGGCTGGCGAGGAAGGTGACGCCGCCGCCGATGATGATCTTCCACGACAGCCCGGCAAAGAACAGCGCAAAGAAGCCGGCGCCCATCACCAGGGTGGCGGTGCCGAGGTCGGGCTGTTTCAGGATCAGCAGGCCGGGAATCACGATCAGCACCGCCGCCACCACGTAGTGGCGCCAGTTGAGGGTGGTCTCGTACTTCTGGAAGTACCAGGCCAGCATCATCGGCAGCGCGATCTTCATGATCTCGGACGGCTGGATGCGGCCGATGCCGACGTTCAGCCAGCGGGTGGAGCCGTTGACGGTGATGCCGAACAGCTCGACGCCGACCAGCAGCAGCACGCCGGTGGCATACAGCGGCAGCGCCATGTGCATCACCGTCTGCGGGCTCAGCCGTGCCAGCAGCCACATGATGACGAGCGACAGCGCGGTGTAGACCAGCTTGTTGTCGATCTTGGCCCAGCTCTGGTTGGAGGCGGAAAACAGCGCGATCATGCTCAGCACGAACACGCCGGCGAGCAGCGCCAGCAGCCAGCCGTCGAGCGGGTCCATGATGGTGCGGGCGATGCGCTTAGCGAGCGACACTTGCATCTTGCTTTCCTGTTGCCGAGGGCGGGAAGGTTTCCAGCTGGCCGCGGAGGTCGTCGGGCAGCTTGCCGGTCAGGTAGTAGTCGAACAGCGCGCGCGTGATCGGCGCCGCGGCGGTGGCGCCGAAGCCGGCGTTTTCCACGATCACCGCCACCGCGATCTTCGGCTGTTCCACCGGGGCGAAGGCGATGAACCAGGAGTGGTCGCGGTGCTGCTCGGCCAGCGCGCCGGCGTTGTACTTGGCGCCCTGCTTGATCTGCACCACCTGCGCGGTGCCGGTCTTGCCAGCCATCGAGTACTGCAGGCCCTGGCCCAGGCGCCAGCCGGTGCCGCCCGGCTGCATCACCGCCTGCATGCCCTGCTTGATGTAGTCGTAGTGCTGCTGCTTGAACGGCAGCTGCCTGTACGGCGCCGCCTCGATCAGGCGCGTCTTGCCGTTGCGCGCGTCGGTGACTTTCTGCACCAGGTGCGGGTGGAAGGCACGGCCGTCGTTGGCGAGGATCGCGGTGGCGTTGGCCATCTGCAGCGGGGTGTAGGTGTTGAAGCCCTGGCCGATGCCGATGCTGACCACGTCGGCCGGCAGCCAGCGGCGGTGCTCGTCGCGGTAGCGCTTGCCGGCAAAGCGGCGCGCCTTCCACTCCTTGGACGGCAGCACGCCGACCGCCTCACCATCGAGGTCGATGCCGGTCTTGCTGCCGAGGCCGAACTGCGCCAGCAGCGGGTGGATGCGGTCGATGCCCATGTCCCACGCCAGCTTGTAGAAGAAGGTGTCGCTGGACACCGCGATGGCGCGGGCCAGGTTGGCGGAGCCGTTGCCGCGCGGGTTGGAGTCGCGGAACTGGTGGCTGGAGCCGGGCAGGGTGAAGTAGCCCGGCGCCGGGCGGACCTCGTTCGGGCCGATGGCGCCGGCTTCCAGCGCCGCCATGCCCATGAAGGGCTTGAAGGTGGAGCCGGGCGGATACATGCCGCGGATGGCGCGGTTGATCAGCGGCCGCTGCCAGTCTTCGTTCAGGCTCTGCCAGCTCTGGCTGTCGATGCCGTCGATGAACAGGTTGGGGTCGAAGCTGGGCTTGGACAGCAGCGCCAGCACGCCGCCGTTTTGCGGGTCGATGGCGACCAGCGCGCCGCGGCGGGCGCCGAACAGCTTGTCGGCGACATCCTGCAGGTGGATGTCCAGCGCCAGTTGCAGCGTGTTGCCGTGCACCGGCGCGGTGCGGCGCAGCGAACGCACCGCGCGGCCGGCGGAGTCGGTCTCGATCTCCTCAAAGCCGTTCTGGCCGTGCAGCTCGTTCTCGTACACCGCTTCCAGCCCCAGCTTGCCGATGTGGGTGGCGCCGCGGTAGTTGGCGGTCTTCTCCTCGGCGGCGAGACGCTCCTTCTCGCGCGGGCCGATACGGCCGATGTAGCCGAGCACGTGGCTGGTCAGCTCCTTGTACGGGTAGTCGCGGTACAGCCGCGCCTTGACCTCGACGCCGGGGAAGCGCCACAGGTTGGCCGCAACCCTGGCCGCCTCGGTATCGTCCATCTTCAGGCGCAGCGGCACCGGCTCGAAGTCCTTCGATTCCGACAGGAATTTCTGGAAGCGCTTCAGGTCGCGCGGCGTGATCGGCACCACCTGGCCCAGCGCCTTGATGGTGGCGTCGAGGTCGTCGATCTTGTCCGGGGTCAGCTCCAGGGTGTAGGACGCGTAGTTGCGCGCCAGCTCGATGCCGTTGCGGTCGACGATCAGGCCGCGGTTGGGCTGTACCGGCACCAGCGAGATGCTATTGTTCTGGGCGAGGGTGGCGAAGTGCTCGTACTGGAACACCTGCAGCCAGACGAAGCGCGCCACCAGCAGCAACAGCATCAGCACCATGAACAGGTAGGCGACCAGCAGCCGCCAGTACAGCTGGCGTTCTTCGGTGTGCGGGTCCTTCAGGCGGGCGGCTTGCTTCATGGCGCTCAGTGCCGTTCGCTACGGTAGGGCAGCAGCATCAGCTTGGTCAGCAGCGGCCACAGCAGCGCGCCGACCAGCGCCGGCAGGAAGTAGCCGAGGCCGGGCAGCGAGGCGCCGACGCTCCAGCGCGCGATGGCCATCAGCAGCTGCATCAGCACCATCAGCACCAGGATCACCAGCGTCTGCTGGCCGAGGTTGAACATCACCAGCTGCTGCTGGCGCAGCAGGATCAGGTAGGCGCCGACGGAGTAGGCCAGCGCGTGCTGGCCGAACATGCTGGTGGTGACCACGTCGGCCAGCAGGCCGATGCCGAAGGCCATGCCGATGCCGATGCGGCGCGGCTGGTTCACGCTCCAGTACAGGATCAGGAGCGCGACGAAATCGGGCAGCCAGCGGTTGGAGCCTTGCGGCAGGGGCAGCAGCTCCAGCGCCAGCGCGACGACAAAGGTCAGCGTGATGAAGCGGCGCTTGACCGGCTTGAGCAGTTCTTGCGGGCGATCGTAGTTCATGACGGTCTGGACTGACGGCAGGGGCGCGGCTGGGCACGGCCGCTGCCGGGGTGGAAGACATCACGCATCATGGCGATTTCTTGTCGGTCTTGGCGGTGTCGGCGGGGGCCTCCGCCACCGGCGGCGTCGCCGGCAGACGGCGGTTGGGCATGATCACCACGAAGCGGCTGGACTGCACGCCGGCGATCACCTCGCTGCGCACGCGGGCAAAGGCGGCGCCGCCAAGGCGGTCGATCTGTTTCACCCGCGCCACCGGAATGCCCTGCAGGTAGACGCCGTCAACGCCGGAGGTGACCAGCAGGTCATTCTCGCGGATGTCGGTGCTGATCGGCAGGTAGCGCACTTCCACGCCGCCGCCAAAGCCGTACAGCAGCGCGCGATGGCCGGTGCGCTCGATCATCACCGGCACGATGTAGTGGCGGTTGATCACCTGGGTGACCTCGGCACTCAGCGGCTGCACGCGGGTCACCTGGCCGATGAGGCCGTTCTCGTCGATCACCGCCTGGCCGCTGGCGATGCCGCTGCTGCTGCCCTTGTCGATGATCAGGCGATAGGAAAACGGATCGCGCCCGGTGTACAGCACCTCGGCCACCACGCCGGCGTGTGACGGCTGTGCCGCCAGCGCGTTGAGCCGGCGCAGCTGCTGCAGCTCCTTCTCCAGCGACGACATGCGCATCAGGTGCGAGGACTGGATCAGGTCGCGCTCGCGCAGCGCGTCGTTCTCGCGCTTCAGCGCCGCCTGCGCGGTGAAGAAGTCGCCGACCTGCATGGTGAGGTTGAGCGGCACGTTGGCCGCACGCTGCAACGGGTACAGCACCACGGAAATGGCGTCGCGCGCCTTCTCCATCAGGCCGTACTGGCTGTCGCCGACCAGCAGCGCCAGCGAGGCGAGCACGCACAGCGCCAGGCGGCCGCCGGGCTGCAGGCCCTGGTTGGCAAAGCTGGGAGTGTTGGCAAAGTTCATGCAGCACAACGTCACCTCTTGCGAGGTGACGTCTGGTCAGGAAATCAGGGAACGCTGGTGAAAATGGTGCCGACCTTGTCCATTTTTTCCAGCGACTTGCCGGAACCGCGCACCACGCAGGTCAGCGGTTCTTCGGCGATGAACACCGGCAGGCCGGTTTCCTCGGCCAGCAGGCGGTCGATGTCCTTCAGCAGCGCGCCGCCGCCGGTCAGCACCATGCCCTTGTCGGCGATGTCGGCGCCCAGTTCCGGCGGGGTCTGTTCCAGCGCGATCTTCACCGCGGACACGATCTGGTTCAGCGGCTCGGTCAGCGCTTCCAGGATCTCGTTGCTGGACACGGTGAAGGCGCGCGGGATGCCCTCGGCCAGGTTGCGGCCCTTGACTTCCATCTCCTTCACTTCGGCGCCGGGGAAGGCGGAGCCGATGGTTTTCTTGATTTCCTCGGCGGTGGCTTCGCCGATCAGCATGCCGTAGTTGCGACGGATGTAGTTGATGATGGCTTCATCAAACTTGTCGCCGCCGACGCGTACCGAATTGGAGTACACCACGCCGCCCAGCGAGATCACGCCGACTTCGGTGGTGCCGCCGCCGATGTCGACCACCATGGAGCCGGTCGGCTCTTCCACCGGCAGGCCGGCGCCGATGGCGGCGGCCATGGTTTCCTCGATCAGCTCGACGCGACGCGCGCCGGCGGCCAGCGCCGAGTCCTTGATCGCGCGGCGCTCGACCTGGGTCGAGCCGCACGGCACGCAGATCACGATGCGCGGGCTGGCGGCGAAGAAGCGGTTGGGGGTGACCTTCTTAATGAACTGCTTCAGCATCTGCTCGGTGACGGTGAAGTCGGCGATCACGCCGTCCTTCATCGGGCGGATGGCCTGGATGCTGCCCGGGGTGCGGCCCAGCATTTTCTTGGCTTCGAGGCCGACGGCCAGGATGGATTTCTTGTTGCTGGGCACATCGTTGTGAATGGCGACCACCGACGGTTCGTCCAGCACGATGCCCTTGTTGCGCATGTAGATCAGGGTGTTGGCAGTACCGAGGTCGATAGCCAAGTCATTGGAGAAGTATCCGGTGAGCGAGCGGAGCATGGGGGTCGGTCCTGAAATGTTTTTTGAACGTTGCCTTATCGAAAACGGCGGCACGCGTAATTAAATCGTGTTTGGGACCGGGCCGACAGGTAAAGATTCACTGTCCGCAGCGGCCCTGTTTGCCAAGCAGGTCTGGCCCCTTGGTTCTTGGGCTAATGTAACCAATTATGATACCCTACAACGCTTGAAATATTAAAGATTTTGACGAGGACGCCATGTCGTTGAGCCATCAGGATGTTGCACGTATTGCGCGCCTGTCCCGCATCGCGGTAACAGACGCCGAAATCGACGCGGTAAACCGCCAGTTGAACAGTATTCTCGGTCTGATCGAGCAGATGCAGGCGGTCAATACCGACGGCATCGAGCCGATGGCGCACCCGCAGGATGTATCGCTGCGCCTGCGCGAAGACGTCGTCACCGAGCCGAACCGGCGCGAGGCGTGCCAGGCGGTGGCGCCGCAGGTGGAAAAAGGCCTGTTCCTGGTGCCGAAAGTCATCGAATAAGCCGCTGCGGCCAACCTTTGCCGTATCTGCCCTGCCGCCGAGGCGGGCCTACTCTACGGAAGCTCTCTACACGATGATTCACGCTACGCTAAAACAATTGTCGCAACAGCTGGCCGACAAGCAGGTTTCTGCCGTCGAGCTGGCCACCGAATACCTGCAGCGCATCGACGCGCTCAACCCGCAGCTCAATGCCTTCATCACCGTCGACCGCGACAAGACCCTGCTCGAAGCCGCCGCCGCCGATGCGCGCCGCGCCGCCGGCACCGCCGGGCTCTTGACCGGGGCGCCGATCGCGCACAAGGACATCTTCTGCCAGCAGGGCTGGAAGACCAGCTGCGGCTCGAAGATGCTGGACAACTTCATCTCGCCCTACGACGCGCACGTGATCGAGCAGTGCCGAGCCGCCGGCCTGGTGACGCTGGGTCGCGCCAATATGGACGAGTTCGCGATGGGCTCGTCCAACGAGAACAGCTACTACGGCGCGGTGAAGAACCCGTGGGACCTGAACGCCATTCCCGGTGGCTCCTCCGGTGGCTCTGCCGCCGCGGTGGCCGCGCGTCTGGCGCCGGTGGCTACCGCCACCGACACCGGCGGCTCCATCCGCCAGCCGGCCAGTCACTGCGGCGTGACCGGCATCAAGCCGACCTACGGCGTGGTGTCGCGCTTCGGCATGGTCGCCTACGCGAGCTCGCTGGACCAGGGCGGAGTGATGGCGCAGACCGCCGAGGACTGCGCGCTGATGCTGAACGTGATCGCCGGTTTCGACGAGCGCGACTCCACCAGCCTGGAGCGCGCCCGCGAAGACTACAGCCGCGACCTGGCGCAGCCGCTGGCCGGCCTGCGCGTCGGCCTGCCGCGCGAGTACTTCGCCGAGGGTCTGGCCGCCGACGTTGGCCGCATCATCGACAACGCCGTGAGCGAATTGAAGAAGCTGGGCGCCGAAGTGGTGGAGGTGAGCCTGCCCAACACCCAGCTGTCGATCCCGGCCTACTACGTGATTGCGCCGGCGGAAGCCTCCGCCAACCTGTCGCGCTTCGACGGCGTGCGCTACGGCCACCGCGCCAGCGAGTACAAGGACCTGGTGGACATGTACGAGAAGACCCGCGCCGAAGGCTTCGGCAGCGAGGTGAAGCGCCGCATCATGGTCGGCACCTATGTGCTCTCTCACGGCTACTACGACGCCTACTACATCAAGGCGCAGAAGATCCGCCGCCTGATCGCCGACGACTTCAAGGCCGCCTTTGCCGGCTGCGACGTGATCCTGGGGCCGGTGGCGCCGACCGCCGCCTTCAACCTGGGCGAGAAGTCCGGCGACCCGGTGCAGATGTACCTGTCGGACATCTATACCCTGTCGGTCAACCTGGCCGGTCTGCCGGCGATGAGCGTGCCGGCCGGCTTTGCCGACAACGGCCGCCCGGTGGGGCTGCAGATCATCGGCAACTACTTCGGCGAAGCCAAGATGCTGAACGTGGCGCACCAGTTCCAGCAGGTCACCGACTGGCACCGTAAGGCCCCGGCCCTGTAATTACGCGATCAACAAGGCTTGGCCGCGGCTTGCGGCCAACCTTTAAAACATGAAGGATTTTCCAAACATGAAATGGGAAGTCGTTATCGGTCTTGAGGTGCACGTGCAGCTCAACACCGTTTCCAAGATTTTCTCCGGCGCCAGCACCGCCTTCGGCGCCGAACCGAACACCCAGGCCTCGCTGGTGGAGCTGGCGCTGCCGGGCGTGCTGCCGGTGCTGAACAAGGCAGTGGTGGACAAGGCGATCCGTCTTGGCCTGGCGCTGGACGCCACCATCAACCAGAAGAACGTGTTCGCGCGCAAAAACTACTTCTACCCCGACCTGCCCAAGGGCTACCAGATCAGCCAGATGGAGCTGCCCATCGTCGAGCACGGCAAGCTGAACATCCTGGTCGGCGACGAGGAGAAAACCGTCCGCGTCACCCGCGCGCACATGGAAGAAGACGCCGGCAAGTCGCTGCATGAAGACTTCCACGGCATGACCGGCATCGACCTCAACCGCGCCGGCACGCCGCTGCTGGAGGTGGTGTCCGAGCCGGACATGCGCTCGGCGGAAGAGGCGGTGGCCTACGCCAAGGCATTGCACACGCTGGTGACCTGGCTGGGCATCTGCGACGGCAACATGCAGGAAGGCAGCTTCCGCGTCGACGCCAACGTGTCGGTGCGCCCGTTCGGCCAGGCCGAATTCGGTACCCGCCGCGAGGTGAAGAACCTGAACTCCTTCCGCTTCCTGGAGCAGGCGATCAAGTACGAGGCGCAGTGGCAGATCGAAACCATCGAGGACGGCGGCAAGGTGCAGCAGGCGACGGTGCTGTTCGATCCGGATTCCGGCGAGACGCGCATGATGCGCAGCAAGGAAGACGCGCACGACTACCGCTACTTCCCGGACCCGGACCTGCTGCCGGTGCGCATCAGCGACGAGCAGATCGCGCGCGTCCGCGGCGAGATGCCGGAACTGCCGGCGCAGATGAAGGCACGCTTCGTCGACGCCTTCGGCGTCACCCCGTACGACGCAGCGGTGCTGACCGGCAGTCGCGCGCTGGCCGGCTATTTCGAGGCGATGGCGACGGCCTCCGCTCAGGGCAAGCTGGCCGCCAACTGGCTGATCGGCGACGTTGCCGCGCGCCTCAACCGCGAAGGCAAGGACATCGCCGAGCTGCCGATCGATGCCGAACGCTTGTCCGGCCTCTTGGTGCGCATTGCCGACGGCACTTTGTCCAACAAGCTGGCCAAGCAGGTATTTGATGCGATGTGGGACAGCGGGCTGTCTGCCGATGTCATCATCGAGCGCGACGGCCTGAAACAGGTGTCCGATGTCGGCGCCATCGAGAAGATGGTGGAAGAGGTGCTGGCCGCCAACCCGAAAGCGGTGGAAGAATTCCGCGCCGGCAAGGAAAAGGCGCTCAACGCGTTGGCCGGGCAGGTGATGAAGGCGTCCAAAGGCAAGGCCAACCCGGCGCAGGTGCAGGAAATCCTGAAGCAGAAGCTGGCGTAAGCCCG
>NZ_BMYW01000003.1:230235-262966 GCF_014652475.1 Vogesella alkaliphila
GTTTTGTGGCATGGCTTGTCAATGGCATGACTTGATACTCCGCCTGCAGAGGATGCTGTAAGCCGCTGATTTCTCTTGTTTTCCCTCCGCTTTGACCCGCCCTAAGTCTTTGTCGCGAAAGGCGAAATGCCACAAATCGATATTGACCGGCTGATGTCGTTTCCCTATAGTGGCGAAAAGTGGGGCAATGTGGGTAATTGTGGGGTGTCGGCGCATTAATTTCAGGTGATGTGACAACAAAATGATCGGCGGCGTAAGTCTTGTCTCTCTCGACAGCAAGGGGCGTCTGGCCATTCCGGCCAAGCACCGGGAGACACTGTTGTCCGCGTTCGGCCATCGCCTGGTGATCACGCTGGAGTCGTCCGAGCACCTGTTGTTGTACCCCGAAGCCAACTGGAAACCGGTGGAAGAGCGCTTGCTGAAGCTGCCTGCCGCCAACCCGGCCCTGAAGCGCTACCAGCGCCTGATGCTCGGCCACGCCGACCTGCTGGAGATGGACGCCGCCGGCCGCATCCTGCTGCCGGCGCGCCTGCGCGAGCTGGTCAAGCTGGACAAGGACGTGGCGCTGGTGGGGATGGGTAACCGATTTGAATTGTGGGATGCCGCCCAGTGGGACGAGCAGACCGATGCTGCGCTGGAGCTTGATCCGGCCGAACTGGCGCAGCACCTTGGAGATTTCACACTTTGACCGACGCAGTTTTTGTTCACCGCACGGTGCTGCTCGACGAAGCCGTAGAGGCGCTCGCCATCCGCAAGGATGGCGTTTACGTTGATTGCACCTTCGGGCGCGGCGGCCACAGTCGCTTGATTCTGTCGCAGCTGGGGCCGAATGGCCGGCTGATCGCCTTCGACAAGGACCCGGAGGCGATCGCGGTCGCCACCGCACTGGCGGCCAGCGATGCCCGCTTTACCATCGTGCACAACGGCTTTGCCGCCTTTGCCGCCGAGCTGGACGCGCTGGGCGTGGGCCAGGTCGACGGCGTGCTGATGGACCTGGGGATCTCGTCCCCGCAAATTGACGACGGACGCCGCGGTTTCAGCTTCCGTTTTGACGCGCCGCTGGACATGCGCATGGACACCACCCGCGGCCAGACGGCCGCGCAGTGGCTGGCCACGGCTGACGAGGCGGATATTGCAGAGGTTATCAAGACTTATGGTGAAGAGCGGTTTGCTCGCAAGATCGCAGCAGCCATTGTTGCGCAAAGGGCTGAACGTCCCCTCGAAACGACGCGTGAGCTCGCTGTGCTCGTTGGGAAAAACGTCCGTACTCGCGAACAGGGTCAGGACCCCGCGACGCGAACCTTCCAGGCGATCCGGATCTACATCAACCGCGAGCTGGACGAACTGAAGGAAATCCTGCCGCAAACGGTGGCAAGGTTGGCCGCAGGCGGCCGCCTGGCGGTGATCAGCTTCCACTCGCTGGAAGACCGCATCGTGAAGAACTTCATTCGCGATGCCAGCACCACCGACAAGCTGCCGTCGTGGGTGCCGGTGCGCGCCTGCGACATTCCCGAGGCGGCGATCAAGCCGGTAGGCAAGGCGATCCGCTGCAGCGAGGCGGAAGTGGCCGCCAACCCGCGCTCGCGTAGCGCGATCATGCGGGTGGCGCAGCGCATCGGCGGGCAGTGGCAGGGCACAGAGTGAGCCTTAACAAGCTGAATGCGGTGCTGCTGCTGCTGTTGATCCTGTGTGCGATGTCGGTAGTGAGCTCCACCCACGTGGCACGCAAGTTGTACTACGAGCTGGAAAAAGAACAAAAGCTGGCACGCCAGCTGGATGTGGAGTACGGGCAGTTGACGCTGGAACAGAGCACCTGGGGCGCACACGCGCTGATCGAGAAGACCGCCGCCGCGCGCCTGCAGATGCTGACGCCGAGCCAGCGCCAGGTGCACGTGATCACGCCTGAGGGTGTGCGATGAGCCGGGTGTACACGCCGCGCTACCAGCAGAACCTGAAGCCGGCGATGCGGCTGGCACCGGGACGGGTCGCCGTGGTGCTGTCGCTGCTGGGGATGCTGCTGCTGGCCTTGCTGGCGCGGGCGATCTACCTGCAGGTGGTACAGCAGGATTTCCTGCAGAACCAAGGCGATGCGCGCTTCCGCCGCACGCTGCTGCTGGAGGCCAACCGCGGCGAGATTACCGACCGCAACGGCGAGCCGCTGGCGATCAGTACCCCGGTGCAGTCGATCTGGGCCAGCCCGGTCGACATGCAGCTGGATGCGGTACCGGCCGCCAAGCTGCAGCAGCTGGCACGGCTGCTGGAAATGCCGCTGGACGAAGTGAAGCGCAAGCTGTCGGACAACAAGCGCGAGTTCGTCTACCTCAAGCGCCAGATCAGTCCGGCACTGGCGCAGCAGGTGATGGCGCTGGAGATTCCGGGGGTGGCGAAGCAGCAGGAGTTCCGCCGCTACTATCCGGCCGGCGAGATGCTGGCGCACGTGGTCGGCTTTACCGGCGTGGACGGCAAGGGGCAGGAAGGCTTCGAACTGACGCGCGAGAAGATGCTCGCCGGCAAGCACGGCAGCCGCACGGTACTGAAGGACCGCCGCGGCCACATCGTGGAAGACCTGGCGGTGATCGAGCCGCCGCGTGACGGCCAGACGCTGCAGCTGTCGATCGACAAGCGCATCCAGTACCTCGCCTACCGCGAGCTGAAGGCGGCGATGGAAGTGAACAAGGCGAAAGCCGGCGGCGTGGTGGTGCTGGACGCCCGTACCGGCGAGGTGCTGGCGCTGGCCAACACCCCGTCGTACAACCCGAACAACCGTGCGGTGCTGGAGCCGGAAATGCGGCGCAACCGCGCGGTGGTGGACATGTTCGAGCCCGGCTCGACCATGAAGCCGTTCCCGATCGCGATGGCGCTGGATGCCGGCAAGGTGACGCCGGACACGGTGTTCGACACCCAGACCTACCGCATCGGTCCGGCCACGGTGCGCGACACGCACCCGAAGCCGGCGATGACGGTGACGCAGATCATCCAGAAGTCGTCGAACGTGGGTTCGTCGAAGATGGCGGCGATGTTCTCGCCGGAGGACATGTGGACGTTTTACCGGCAGGCCGGCTTCGGGCAAAGCCCGCAAACCGGCTTTCCGGGTGAAAGTGCCGGCCGCCTGCGCGACTGGCAGAACTGGCGCCCGATCGAACAGGCCACCATGTCGTTCGGTTACGGCGTCTCGGTCAGCCTGTTGCAGCTGGCGCGTTCGTACACGGTGTTTACCAGTCGCGGCACGCTGTTGCCGGTGTCGTTTACCCGTCTCGGCGCACCGTTGCCGGGCAAGAGCCTGATCAAGCCGGAAACCGCGAAGAAGATGCGCGACATGATGGTGACGGTGACGGAAGAGGGCGGAACCGCGGTGCGCGCCCAGGTGCTGGGCTACCACGTCGGCGGCAAGTCCGGTACCGCGCGCAAGCTGGTCGGCGGTGCCTACGCGGCCAATAAGCATATCGGCCTGTTCGTCGGCTTTGCGCCGGCGACCACGCCACGCCTGATCGTGGCGCTGATGATCGATGAACCGGGTGCCGGTGCCTACTACGGTGGTGCGGTGGCCGGGCCGGCGTTTTCCAACATCATGGCCGGCAGTTTGAGAATTCTGGGGGTCGAGCCGGATGCTCCCTCCAACAATACATTGATTCCGGAACACCAGATTTCGGAAGTGCGGGAAGAAACATGAAAACAAGCTTGATCGACTTGCCTGACTGGGACCCTGCCGTGTTGCAGGGTTTGGGCATCGCCATCTCCCGCGTCGAGGCGGACAGCCGCCGCGTGTTTCCCGGCGACGTGTTCCTCGCCTGCCGTGGCGAGTACAGCGACGGCCGCGACTTCATCGCCGCCGCGCTGGAAAAGGGCGCCGCCGCAGTGCTGTGGGACGACGCCGACGGTTTCCAGTGGAACCCGGCGTGGCAGGTGCCCAATCTGGCGGTGCCGCAGCTGCGCGAGCGCGCCGGCATCGTCGCCGCCCACGTCTACGGCTACCCCAGTCGCGACATGGCGGTGATCGGCATCACCGGTACCAACGGCAAGACCTCGATTTCGCACTGGCTGGCGCAGGCCTACGCGCTCTTGGGCGAGAAGGCGGCGCTGATCGGCACCGTCGGCAACGGCTTCTACGGCGCGCTGACCGAAACCACCCACACCACTCCCGATCCGATCACCGTGCAGCAGAAGCTGGCGGAATACCGCCGCCAGGGCGCCAGCGTGGTGAGCATGGAAGTGTCCAGTCACGGCCTCGACCAGTTCCGCGTCAACGGCGTCAACTTCCGCAGCGCGGTGTTCACCAACCTGACCCGCGACCACCTCGATTACCACGGCAGCATGGAAGAGTACGGCGCGTCCAAGGCCAAGCTGTTCCACTGGGACGGTCTGCAGCACGCGGTGATCAATGCCGACGACGCCTTCGGTCGTACCCTGGCCGCCGGCATCGACGCCAGCAAGACCCGCGTGATCAGCTACGGCCTGGAGCAGGGCGACGTGCGCCCGCTGAGCCTTGCGGCCAACCTCGACGGCCTGCAGCTGACCGTGACCACGCCGTGGGGCGAGGCCGAGATCAAGAGCCCGCTGCTGGGGCGCTTCAATGCGGCCAACATGCTGGCCTGTCTCGCGGTGCTGTGCGCCAACGGCGTGAGCCTGGACGACGCCGCACGCGTGCTGGGCAAGATCCAGCCGGCACGCGGCCGCATGCAGCGCATCGGCAGCAGCCTGGAGCCGCTGGTGGTGGTCGACTACGCGCACACCCCGGACGCGCTGGACAAGGCGCTGGCGACACTGGCCGAGATCCGCCCGGCTGGCGGCAAGCTGTTCTGCGTGTTCGGCTGCGGCGGCGACCGCGACAAGGGCAAGCGCCCGCTGATGGGCGGCATCGCCGAGCGCATCGCCGACGTGGCGGTGGTCACCAGCGACAACCCGCGCAGCGAAGATCCGCAGGCCATCATCAATGACATCCTGGCCGGCATGCAGGCGCCGGGCCACGTCGAAGCCGACCGTGCCGCGGCCATCCACTGGGCGGTCGCCCACGCCCGCGTCGGCGACGTGGTGCTGATCGCCGGCAAGGGCCACGAGGAATACCAGGACATCGCCGGCGTGAAGCAGCCGTTCTCCGATTTCCGCGTCGCCGAAGACGCGCTGACCGCCTGGGGAGCCAACGATGCTGACGCTGAGTGAGGCCGCCCGCATCCTGTCCGGCACACTGGCCGGCAGCGACGCCCGTTTCCTGCGCGTGGTCACCGACAGCCGTGCGGCGCAGGCCGGCGACCTGTTCGTGGCGCTGAAGGGCGACAACTTCGACGCGCACGACTTCGTGCCGGACGTGCTGGCCCGTGGTGCCTACGCGCTGGTACGCCGCGACTTCGCGCCGGCCGCCGGCAGCGTGATCCGCGTCGACGACACTCGCCTGGCGCTGGGCACCCTGGCCGCGGCCTGGTGCGCCAGTCTGGACGTGAAGCGTATCGGCATCACCGGCTCCAACGGCAAGACCACGGTCAAGGAGATGGTGGCCGCTATCCTGCGCGCCCACGCCGGCAACGATGCCGTGCACGCCACCGCCGGCAACTTCAACAACGATATCGGCCTGCCGCTGACGCTGCTGGCGCTGACCCCGGCGCACCGCTACGCGGTGATCGAGATGGGCATGAACCATTTCGGCGAGATCCGCTACCTCACCGGTCTCGCGCGGCCGCAGGTGGCGTTGGTCAACAACGCCATGCGCGCGCACCTGGGCGGCGGCTTCGACAGCACCGCCGACATCGCCCGCGCCAAGAGCGAGATTTTCGAGGGGCTCACTGCCGACGGCGTCGCCATCATCAACGCCGACGACGCGCAGCAGCCGGTCTTCGCCGCTGCCGCCGGTAACCATCGCCGGCTGAGCTTTGGCTTGTCCGCAGCGGCCAACGTGACCGCCCGCGATATCGTCGCCAGCGCGACGGGCAGCCGCTTCGTGCTGGTCTGCCCGCAGGGCGAGCAGGCGATCGAGCTGCCGGCCGCCGGCGAGCACAACGTGCGCAACGCGCTGGCCGCCGCCGCGGTGGCGCTGGCGCTGGACGTGCCGCTGGCCGCCATCGCCGCCGGCCTGGCCGCCTTTGCCGGCGTCAAGGGCCGCCTGCAGCTGAAGCAGGCCGCCTGCGGCGCCGCCGTGATCGACGACAGCTACAACGCCAATCCGGATTCGATGAAGGCCGGGATCGACGTGCTGGCCGCCTATCCGGCGCCGCGCGTGTTCGTGATGGGCCAGATCGGCGAGCTGGGCGATACCGCGCCGGCACTGCACGCCGAAGTCGGC
Source organism: Vogesella alkaliphila (assembly GCF_014652475.1). Lineage (GTDB taxonomy): Bacteria > Pseudomonadota > Gammaproteobacteria > Burkholderiales > Chromobacteriaceae > Vogesella > Vogesella alkaliphila. Next base: position 236,507 of record NZ_BMYW01000003.1, read on the forward strand.
GCCCACGCCCGCGCGCGGGGCATCGAAGCGCTGCTGTGCCTGGGCGAGCTGAGCCGCCATGCGGCCGCCGCCTACGGCGCCGGCGCCGAGTATTTCGACGACATCGACGCGCTGCTGGCGCGGCTGGATGCCGTGGTGACTCCGGCCAGCACGGTGCTGGTCAAGGGGTCGCGCTTCATGCGCATGGAACGGGTCGTTGCCCATCTGGTGACCCCACAACAACAAGAAAACGGGAAGGGCTGAACGTGCTGCTGTTACTGGCTGAACTGCTGAAGGACCATATCCGGGCGTTCAACGTCCTCAACTACGTCACCCTGCGCGCGGTGATGGCGGCGCTGACCTCGCTGCTGATCTCGCTGTGGCTGGGGCCGTGGGTGATCGCCAAGCTGACCGAACTCAAGGTCGGCCAGGCGGTGCGCAGCGACGGCCCGCAGACCCACCTGGTGAAGACCGGCACCCCGACCATGGGCGGCACGCTGATCCTGCTGGCGATGAGTGTCACCACCCTGCTGTGGGCGGATCTTTCCAACCAGTACGTGTGGCTGCTGCTGGCGGTGACGCTGGGCACCGGCGCGCTGGGCTTCTACGATGACTGGCGCAAGGTGGTGTACAAGGACCCGAAAGGGGTGTCCGCCCGCTTCAAGATGGCGTGGCAATCGACCATCGCCATCGCCGCCGGCGTGTTCCTGATCACCACCGCCAAGCTGCCGGCCTCCACCGAGTTCATCATCCCGTTCTTCAAGAACGTGATCTACCCGCTGGGCGGCATCGGCTTCTGCGTGCTGACCTACTTCGTGATCGTCGGCACCTCCAACTCGGTCAACCTCACCGACGGTCTCGACGGCCTCGCCGCGCTGCCGGTGGTGATGGTGGCCGCCGGCCTGGCCATCTTCGCCTACGTCGCCGGCCACGCGGTGTTCTCCAAGTACCTGGGCATGCCCTTCGTGCCGGGCGCGCACGAGGTGGTGGTGTTCTGCGCCGCCATCTGCGGCGCCTGCCTAGGTTTCCTGTGGTTCAACGCCTACCCGGCGCAGGTGTTCATGGGTGACGTCGGCGCGCTGGCGCTGGGCGCCGCACTCGGCACCGTGGCGGTGATCGTGCGCCAGGAGATCGTGCTGCTGATCATGGGCGGCCTGTTCGTGGTCGAGGCACTGTCGGTGATGATCCAGGTGGCGTCGTTCAAGCTCACCGGCAAGCGCGTGTTCCGCATGGCACCGCTGCATCACCACTACGAACTGAAAGGCTGGAAGGAAACCCAGGTGGTGGTCCGCTTCTGGATCATCACCATGATGCTGGTGCTGGCAGGCCTTGCCACGCTGAAACTGCGCTGAGGAAAGCGACCATGGATCTGGCTAAGCGTCACGTCATCGTTATCGGCCTGGGCGACACCGGCGTTTCCGCCGCGCGCTGGCTGCTGGCGCACGGTGCGCGGGTGACGATGGCGGACAGCCGCGACAATCCGGCCAATGCGGCCAACGTTGTGGCCGAGCTGGGCGTGCCGCTGCGCCTGGGCGCCTTCGGCGACGCGACCTTCGCCGACGCCGACCTGCTGATGGTGAGCCCGGGCGTCAGCATCCGCACCCCGGCCATCGCCGCCTTTGCCGCGCGTGGCGGCGAGGTGGTCGGCGACGTGGAGCTGTGGGCGCGCGCCATTGCCGGCCAGGGCGGCAAGGTGATCGCCATCACCGGCTCCAACGGCAAGAGCACCGTCACCAGCCTGGTCGGTCACCTGTGCGAGGCCGCCGGGCTGGATACGGTTGTCTGCGGCAACATCGGCCTGCCGGTGCTGGACGCGCTGGCCGCGCGCGAAGCTAGCGGCAAGCAGCCGGACGTGTGGGTGGTGGAGTTGTCCAGCTTCCAGCTGGAAACCACGCACAGCCTGCGCGCCGCCGCCGCCACCGTGTTGAACATCTCCGAGGACCACCTCGACCGTTACCACGACCTGCTGGACTACGCGCACAGCAAGACCGCGATCTTCAACGGCGACGGCGTGCAGGTGCTGAACCGCGACGACGTGTTCTGCCGCGCGATGGCGCGCGCCGGACGGCGGGTGGCGTGGTTCTCGCTGCGCGAGGACGCCGATTACGCATTGCAACAGGCGGATGGCCGTTACCGGCTGGCCGTCGGCGGTGAACCGGTGTTCGACTGCGCCGACATGCCGCTGCAGGGCCTGCACAACGCGGCCAACGCCTTGGCGGCGCTGGCGCTGTGCGAGGCGATCGGCCTCGCGCGCGAACAGCTGCTGCCGGCACTGAGCACCTTCCGCGGCCTTGCGCACCGCGTCGAGTTCGTCGCCGAGTTCGGCGGCGTGATGTACATCGACGACTCCAAGGGCACCAACGTCGGCGCCACCGAGGCGGCGCTGAACGGCATGACCCGCAAGGTGGTGCTGATCGCCGGCGGCGACGGCAAGGGCCAGGATTTCGCGCCGCTGGCGCCGGCCTGCGCCCGCATCGCCCGCGCGGTGGTGCTGATCGGCCGCGACGCGCCGGCCATCCGCGCCGCGCTGGCCGATAGCGGCGTGCCGCTCTTCGACTGCGCCACGCTGGAAGACGCGACCCGTGCCGCCGCCAAGCTGGCGCAAGGCGGCGACGTGGTGCTGCTGTCGCCGGCCTGCGCCAGCCTGGACATGTTCAAGAATTACGCGCATCGCGCCCAGGTGTTTGTCGACACCGTCGCGCAGCTGCAAGCGGAGTGCCTGTCGTGATGAACGCCGTGCGCAGCCGCTACCAGCACAGCACCGCCATCACCGTGATGGACGAGGCGCTGATGTGGGCGATTGCGCTGTTGCTGTCGGTCAGCCTGGTGATGGTGTTCTCGGCGTCGATTGCCAACGCCGAGGCCGATCCGGCGACCAACAGCCCGTACTTCTACCTGATGCGCCACATGGTGTTCATGGTGATCGGGCTGTCGGCGGCGGCACTGACCTTCATGATCCCGATGGCGTGGTGGCAGCAGTACGCGGGCAAGTTTTTCCTGTTCGCCGGCTTCCTGCTGGTGCTGGTGCTGATTCCCGGCATCGGGCGGGTGGTGAACGGCTCGCGGCGCTGGATCAACCTGATCGTGCTGAATTTCCAGCCGTCGGAGGTGATGAAGCTGGCGGCGGTGATCTACGCCGCCGACTACACCGTGCGCAAGGCGGCCAAGCTGCACAGTTTCAGCCAGGGCTTCCTGCCCATCCTGATGGCGATCGTGGTGGTGGCCTTCCTGCTGCTGGCGGAGCCGGACTTCGGCGCGCTGATGGTGGTGATGAGCATCACCATGGGCATCGTGTTCCTCGGCGGCATCAACCTGCGCATCTTTGCCGGGCTGGCGCTGATGGCGGTGGCGGCGATCGGCCTGCTGATCGTGACCTCGCCGTACCGGGTGAAGCGGGTGCTGGGTTTCCTCGATCCGTGGGAAGACCCGTACGGCAAGGGTTACCAGCTGTCGCACTCGCTGATCGCCATCGGCCGCGGCGAGTGGCTGGGCGTCGGCCTCGGCGGCAGCATCGAGAAGCTGTTCTACCTGCCGGAGGCGCACACCGACTTCATCATGGCGGTGATCTCGGAGGAATTCGGTTTCATCGGCATCTGCGTGGTGCTGGGGCTGTATGCGTGGATCGTGCGGCGCGCCTTCCACATCGGCACCGAGGCGAAGAAGCTGGAGCGCTACTACCCGTCGCTGGTGGCACAAGGCATCGGCATCTGGCTGGGGATCCAGACCTTCTTCAATGTCGGCGTAAACATGGGCCTGCTGCCGACCAAGGGCCTGACCCTGCCGCTGATGTCCTTCGGCGGCTCGGCGATGCTGTGCAACCTCGCCTCGCTGGCGGTGCTGCTGCGCGTGGATTATGAAAACCGCCGCCTCATGCGCGGTTTCAAGGTTTAAAGAGTCACGTTGCGGCCAACGTTGGCCGCAACGGCAATGAATAACCGGCAGGTCCGGAGCAAGAGAAAGCAAGAGATGACAAAACGCACGGTGATGGTAATGGCGGCAGGCACGGGTGGACACATCGTCCCCGGCATCGCCGTTGCCCGCGAGCTGCAACGGCGCGGCTGGCAAGTGCTGTGGGTCGGCACCGAGCGTGGCATGGAAAACAAGCTGGTGCCGCCGACCGGCATCCCGCTGATCCGGCTGGCGTTCCACGGCGTGCGCGGCAAGGGCTTGCTGGGCTCGATCAAAGGCGTGCTGCAGCTGGGCGCCGCCTTTCTGCGCAGCCTGAAGCTGATGTTCGAACACCGCCCGGACGTGATCCTGGGCATGGGCGGCTACGTGTGCCTGCCGACCGGCCTCGCCGGCGCGCTGCTGTGGAAGCCGCTGGTGATGGTCAACGCCGATGCCGGCCTGCTGCTGAGCAACAAGGCGCTGCTGCCGTTTGCCGACCATCTGGCCTGCGGCTTCGACGGCGAAGCCGCCCGGCTGAACAAGGCGGTGGTCACCGGCAACCCGGTGCGCGCCGAGATCGAACAGATGGCGCCGCCGGCCGAGCGCTTTGCCGGCCGCAGCGGCCCGCTGCGCGTGCTGGTGGTCGGTGGCAGCCTGGGCGCGAAGGTGCTCAACGACACCCTGCCGCAGGCGCTGGCGCTGCTGCCGGCCGGGGCGCGGCCGCTGCTGACGCACCAGACCGGCGACAAGAATTTCGACGCCGTGCAGCAGGTCTACGCCGCCGCAGGCTTGAAGGTTGGCCGCGACGTGACGCTGCTGCCCTTCATCGACAACATGGCCGCGCTGCTGGCCGAGTGCGACGTGATCCTGTGCCGTGCCGGCGCGATCACCGTCAGCGAACTGTGCGCCGCCGGCGTGCCCAGCATCCTGGTGCCGCTGGTGGTGTCCACCACCTCGCACCAGCGCGACAACGCGGCGTGGATGGCGGCCCATGGCGCGGCCATCCACCTGCCGCAGCAAGACATGAATCCGCAGCAACTGGCTGAGCTGTTGGGCGGTCTCACCCGCCCGCAGCTGCTGCAGATGGCCGAACAGGCGCGAACACTGGCCAAGCCGGCCGCGGCGGCCAGAGTGGCCGACCTGTGCCAGGCGCTGGCGGATAACGAATAGAACAGGGGCCCGACGGGACCCGAGCAAGAGAAGACACCATGAAACATCGCGTCAAACACATACACTTTGTCGGCATCGGCGGCGTCGGCATGTGCGGCATTGCCGAGGTACTGCTGAACCTGGGCTACACCGTGTCCGGTACCGACATGGCCGACAACGCCGCCACCAAGCGCCTGACCGAGCAGGGTGCGCGCATCCACTTCGGCCACGACGCCACCTATATCCAGGGCGCCGACGTGGTGGTGACCTCCACCGCGGTGAAGGCGGACAATCCGGAGGTGATGGAGGCGCAGGCGCGCCATATCCCGGTGATTCCGCGCGCGATGATGCTGGCCGAGCTGATGCGCTTCAAGCAGGGCATCGCCATCGCCGGCACCCACGGCAAGACCACCACCACCAGCCTGACCGCGTCGGTGCTGGGTGCGGCCAACCTGGACCCGACCTTCGTGATCGGCGGCAAGCTGACTGCGGCCGGCACCAATGCCCGCCTCGGCAGCGGCGAGTACCTGGTGGCCGAGGCCGACGAATCCGACGCCTCCTTCCTCTATCTGCAGCCGGTGATGTCGGTGGTGACCAATATCGACGCCGACCACATGGACACCTACGACCACAGCTTCGACAAGCTGAAGCAGGCCTTCGTCGACTTCATCCACCACCTGCCGTTCTACGGCCGCGCCGTGCTGTGTGTGGACGACGAGCACGTGCGCAGCATCGTGCCGGCGCTGAAAAAACCGGTGACCACCTACGGTCTGGACGACAGCGCCGATGTCTACGCCGAAAACGTGGTCGCCGACGCCGGCCAGATGCACTTCGACGTGGTGGTGAAAGGCGAAGACCTGCGCTTCCCGGTGACGCTGAACATGCCGGGCCGCCACAACGTGCTCAACGCGCTGGCCGCCACCGCCATCGGTCTGGAGTGCGGCGCCGAGGTGGAGGCGATCCAGCGCGGTCTGGCCGAGTTCGCCGGTGTCGGCCGCCGCTTCCAGCGCTACGGCGAACTGCCGGCCAAGGACGGTGGCAGCTACACCCTGATCGACGACTACGGCCACCACCCGGTGGAAATGGCGGCGACGCTGGCCGCGGTGCGCGGCGCCTTCCCGGACAAGCGCCTGGTGCTGGCGTTCCAGCCGCACCGCTACAGCCGCACCCGCGACCTGTTCGAGGACTTCGTCAAGGTATTGAACGGCGTCGACTGCCTGCTGCTGGCGGAAGTGTACGCCGCCGGCGAGGCGCCGATCGTGGCCGCCGACGGCCGCGCGCTGACGCGGGCGGTACGGGTCGGCGGCAAGGTGGAGCCGGTGTTCGTCGAGCAGATCGCCGACATGCCGCAGGTGATCAGCGACATGGTGCGCGACGGCGACGTGGTGATCACCATGGGCGCCGGTTCCATCGGCGGCATCCCGGCCAAGCTGGTCGCGGCGAGCAAGGCATAACCCAGGACAAGGTTGGCCGCGTGCGGCTCACGCGGCAGCAAGGAAACATGATGAAGCAATTTGGCAAGGTGGCAGTGGTGATGGGCGGCAGCTCCGCCGAGCGCGAAGTGTCGCTGATGAGCGGCAACGGCGTGCTGGCCGCGCTGCAGAGCAAGGGCGTGGACGCGCACAAGTTCGACCCGTCGGAGAAGCCGTTGTCGGCGCTGCAGACGGAAGGCTTTGCCCGCGTGTTCAACATCCTGCACGGCCCGTTCGGCGAGGACGGCACGCTGCAGGGTGCGCTGGAGAGCATGGCCATTCCCTATACCGGCTGCGGCGTGATGGCGTCGGCGATCTGCATGGACAAGTGGCGCACCAAGCTGCTGTGGAAGGGTGCCGGCCTGCCGATCCCGGATTTCGAGCTGCTGACGGACGACAGCGACTTCGACGCCATCGAGGCCCGCCTCGGCCTGCCTATCTTCGTCAAGCCGTCCACCGAGGGTTCCAGCATCGGCGTGACCAAGGTGAAGGAACACGGCGGCCTGAAGGCGGCGTACGAAGAGGCGCGCCAGTACGACGAGATCGTGATCGCCGAGCAGTTCATCGGCGGCGGCGAGTACACCTGCGCCATCATCGACGGCAAGGCTTACCCGACCATCAAGATCGAGCCGGCCACCGAGTACTACGACTACCAGGCCAAGTATTTCCGCGACGACACCGTGTATCGCTGCCCGTCCGGCCTTGCGGCCAACGTCGAGCAGCGTGCGCGCGAGCTGGCGCTGCAGGCCTTCCGCGTGCTGGGTTGCCGCGGCTGGGCGCGCATCGACTTCCTGATGGACGAGGCAGGCGGCATCTACCTGCTGGAGGCCAACACCAATCCGGGCATGACCAGCCACAGCCTGGTGCCGATGGCGGCGCGGGTCGAGGGACTGTCCTACGAGGATCTGTGCCTACAGGTGCTGGCGGCAGCTCATGTGGGATAACCATGCGGTACTGCGCGCGCTGGCGAACATGCTGTTGCTGGCCGCGCTGCTGATGTTGCTGTACAGCGCCGGGGTGTGGTTGACGCACTCGCCGCTGTTTCCGGTCAAGCGGATCGCGATTGGCGGCCAGTTCGTGAAGGTGACACCGGTGCAGTTGAAGTACATCGCGCAGCACGAGCTGTCCGGCACCTTCTTCACGCTGGACATCAACAAGACGCGCGGTGCGTTCGAGAAGCTGCCGTGGGTGCGCGAGGCGCAGGTGCGGCGCACGTGGCCGGACCGCCTGCAGATCACCATCGCGGAACACGTGGCGGTGGCGCGCTGGGGCGAAAGCGGGCTGATCAGCAAGGAAGGTCGCTGGTTCGATGCGGCCAGTGACCAGCCGCTGCCGGTGCTGTTCGGGCCGGCGGGCAGTGAAAAGGAAATGGTACAGGCCCTGCACGCGTTCGGGCCGGTACTGGCACAGGCCAGGCTGAAAGTGCGGCAATTGTGGTTGAGCGAGCGCCGCGCCTGGAAGATGGAACTGGATAACGGGGTAATGCTGGAGCTGGGACGTGGCCCGGTGAAGGAGCGGTTGGCGCGGTTTGTCGAGTACTGGCCGCGCAGCCTGGCCACCATGCCGTATCGCATCGAGTACATCGACCTGCGTTACCCCAATGGATTTGCCGTGAAGATGCTGGAATACCAGGCAGGCACGGCAACAAAACAAGCTTTGAGTGTTGGAGCGACAGGTGAGCAAACCTAAAGAAAGCAAGAACATGCTGGTCGGCCTGGATATCGGGACCTCGAAGATCGTCGCGATCGTCGCCGAGGTGCTGGAAGAAGGCCAGATCAACATCATCGGCATGGGCCAGGTGCCGTCGCGCGGCTTGAAGCGTGGCATGGTGGTCAACATCGAATCCACGGTGCAGGCGATCCAGCGCGCGCTGGAAGAGGCCGAGCTGATGGCCGACTGCAAGATCCACCAGGTGTTTACCGGCATCGCCGGCAGCCACATCAAGAGCGTCAACTCGCACGGCATGGTGGCGATCAAGGACCGCGAAGTGACGCCGATGGACATCGAGCGCGTGATCGAAACCGCGCGCGCGGTGACCATTCCGCCGGACCACCAGGTGCTGCACATCCTGACCCAGGAGTACAGCATCGACGGCCAGGAGGGCGTGCGCGAGCCGCTGGGCATGAGCGGCGTGCGGCTGGAGGCCAAGGTGCACATCGTCACCGGCGCGGTATCCGCCGCGCAGAACGTGGCGAAGTGCGTGCGCCGCTGCGGGCTGGAAGTGTCCGACCTGGTGCTGCAGCCGATGGCGTCGGCGATGGCGGTGCTGTCCGAGGACGAGAAGGAACTCGGCGTCTGCCTGATCGACATCGGCGGCGGCACCACCGACATCGCGGTGTACACCAACGGCGCGATCCGCCACACCGCGGTGATCCCGATCGCCGGTGACCAGATCACCAACGACATCGCGATGGCGCTGCGCACCCCGACCAAGGAAGCGGAAGACATCAAGATCCAGCACGGCGTGGCGCTGGTGTCGCTGGCCGACGCCTCGCAGATGATCGAGGTGCCGGGCGTCGGCGAGCGCGGCCCGCGCCAGATGTCGCGCGCCACGCTGGCCGAAGTGATCGAGCCGCGGGTGGAAGAACTGTTCCAGCTGGTGCAGCAGGAGCTGCGCCGCAGCGGTTTCGAGGAAGTGTTGTCGTCCGGCATGGTGATTACCGGCGGCGCCAGCCTGATGCCGGGCATGGTCGAGCTGGCCGAGGAAGTGTTCCACATGCCGGTGCGTATCGGCGTGCCGAAGTACGTCGGCGGTCTGTCGGAAGTGGTGAAGAATCCACGCTTCTCGACCGGTGTCGGCCTGTTGCAGTACGGCAAGGACCAGATGAATCCGCGCGCCCACCACAAGGTGGACGATGGCGGCGTAGGACAGATGTTTCAAAAAATGAAAGCCTGGTTTGCCGGAAATTTCTGAGCATGACCAGGGTCTCGGGTTCGCTCATCTTTTAACAGGAGAGAAAAAATGAGCATGGTATTCGAAGTAATGCAGGAAACCGCCTCCGAGGCGGTGATCAAGGTGATCGGTGTCGGTGGTGGCGGCTGCAACGCCATCGACAACATGATCGACAATCTGGTGAACGGCGTGGAATTCATCTGCGCCAACACCGACGCCCAGGCGCTGAAGCGCAACAAGGCCGCGCAAAAGCTGCAGCTGGGTAACAACCTGACCCGCGGTCTGGGTGCCGGCGCCAATCCGGAAGTTGGCCGCAGCGCCGCGCTGGAAGACCGCGAACGCATCGCCGAGATGCTGCGCGGCGCCAACATGGTGTTCGTGACCGCCGGCATGGGCGGCGGCACCGGCACCGGCGCCGCCCCGGTGGTGGCGGAAGTGGCCAAGGAAATGGGCATCCTCACCGTCGGCGTGGTGACGCGTCCGTTCGACCACGAAGGCAAGCGCATGCGCGTCGCCAACGACGGCATCGAGCTGCTGAAGAAGCACGTCGATTCGCTGATCGTGATCCCGAACGAGAAGCTGATGGACGTGCTGGGTGACGACGTGTCGATGCGCGACGCCTTCCGCGCCGCCGACGACGTGCTCAAGGGCGCGGTGGCCGGGATCTCCGAAGTGATCACCTGCCCGGGCCTGATCAACGTCGACTTTGCCGACGTGCGCGCGGTGATGGGCGAGATGGGCCTGGCGATGATGGGGTCCGCGTTTGCCTCCGGCATCGACCGCGCCCGCGTCGCCGCCGAACAGGCCGTGGCCAGCCCGCTGCTGGACAACATCACGCTGGAAGGCGCGCGTGGCGTACTGGTGAACATCTCCACCGCGCCGGGTTGCCTGAAGATGAGCGAATACCGCGAAATCATGTCCATCATCCGCCAGTACGCCGACGACGATGCGCAGGTGAAGTTCGGTACCGCCGAAGTGGAAGACATGCCGGAGGACACCATCCGCGTGACGCTGATCGCGACCGGCCTGGGCCAGAAGCCGCAGACCAGCCGCGACGAGCGCCCGGAATACATCAAGATCGTGAAGACCGGCACCGACAATATCGCGATGGAAGTGGACTACAACGAGCTGGGTAATACCCCGGCCGTGATGCGCAGCCGCAACCGCCGTGCCACCGGTGCCGCCGACTTCTCCGATCCGTCGGTGAGCGAGTCGTTCGACATCCCGGCTTTCCTGCGCAAGCAGGCGGACTGATAGCGCAGACCTATAGTCGGTATCCGGTCAATCAATAAAGCACTAGCGCGAGCTGTGCTAGAATCGGTGTCACTGTAACGGCTTGAAAGCATGTGATGATTTTGCAGCGCACCTTGAAAAAAGCGATCAGCGCGACCGGCGTCGGCCTGCATTCGGGGGAAAGGGTGAAGCTGACCCTGAACCCGGCGGCGCCCGATACCGGCATCGTGTTTCGCCGTACCGACCTGCCCGAGCCGGTCAGTGTCAAAGTGCATCCTTCGCTGGTGAACGATACGCGCCTCTCCTCGACGCTGGTCTCCGAGACCGGCGTGCGTATCGGCACCATCGAACACCTGATGTCCGCCTTTGCCGGGCTGGGCATCGATAACCTGCTGATCGACGTCACCGCGGCGGAGATGCCCATCATGGATGGCTCCGCCGCGCCGTTCATCTTCCTGCTGCAAAGCGCCGGCATCGTCGACCAGGACAAGCCGAAGCGCTTCATCCGCGTCAAGCGGGTGGTCGAGGTGGTGGAGGGCGACAAGTGGGTGCGGCTGGCACCGCACGATGGCTTCAGCGTCGAGCTGTCGATCGAGTTCAACCATCCGGCGTTCAACCGTGCACCGCAGACGGTGCACATCGATTTCGCCCACCGCTCCTACATCGACGAGATCAGCCGCGCACGAACCTTCGGCTTCATGCACGAGGTCGAGTACATGCGCAGCCACGGTCTGGGCCGTGGCGGCAACCTCAACAACGCCATCGTGATCGACGACGAGTACGTGCTCAACCCGGAAGGCTTGCGCTTTCCGGACGAGTTCGTGCGCCACAAGATCCTCGATGCCATCGGCGACCTGTACGTCGTCGGCCATCCGCTGATTGCCGCCTTCAGCGGCCACAAGTCCGGCCATGCGCTCAACAACAAGCTGCTGCGCGTGCTGCTGGAGACGCCGGACGCGTGGGAGTTCGTCAGCTTCGGCGACGAGCACGACGTGCCGTCCAGCTTCCACCGCCTGCCCGACGTGGCCTGAAGGTTGGCCGCATGAAAAAACCGCGCTGCGAGTGATCGCCGCGCGGTTTTGCGTTGGGGCCGGCCGTCTTAGCGCGGCGTGCTCATCGCCTCGCCCAGGCGTACCGGCCTGGCCGGCGCCCACGCCGGATTGAACGCCATGCTGTGTTGCGGGAACAGCAGCACCACGGTGGAGCCGAGCAGGAAGCGGCCCATCTCCTCGCCCTGTTTGAGGGTGATGTCCTGGCCGGCGTAGGACCACTCGGTGACCTCGCCGCGGCGCGGCGGATTGACCACGCCGTGCCAGGTGGTGGCCATGCTGCCGACCACGGTGGCGCCGACCAGGGTCAGCACCATCGTGCCGAACGCGGTGTCGAACACGCACACCACGCGCTCGTTGCGGGCGAACAGGCCGGGCACGCCGCGCGCGGTGGTCGGGTTGACCGAGAACAGCGCGCCGGGCACGTAGATCATGCGCTGCAGCGTGCCGTCGCAGGGCATGTGGATGCGGTGGTAGTCGCGCGGGCTGAGGTAGATGGTGGCGAACTGGCCGTCGGCGAACTGCGCGGCCAGGGTGGCGTCGCCGCCGAGCAGCGCGGTGGTGGAGTAGCGGTGGCCCTTGGCCTGGAAGATCTGGTCCTGCTCGATGCGGCCGAACTGGCTGATGGCGCCGTCCACCGGGCAGGTCAGCGCCGCGTCCGCCTGCGGGCGCACGCCGTCGCGCAGCGCGCGGGTGAAGAAGGCGTTGAAGGTGTCGTAGCTGGCGATGTCCGGGTTGGCCGCTTCCGCCATGTTGACCTGGTAACGGCGCACGAACCAGCGGATCAGCCGCGTGGTGCGCTCGCCGCCACGGGCATTGGCGACCCGGCCGGCAAAGGCGGTCAGCGCCTGCTTGGGCAGCAGGTATTGCGGCAATACGGCAAGACGATCGGACACGATGACACCCTAATTCGAAAAAACAGCGGCAGATTATACCGGTGCCGCCGCGGCCGGCGGGAAAAACCGTGCTGCCGCGCGCGACTGGTCGCGTGTCATCCGGCGCATGCCGGTTTTGCCGGGCCGGGTTCGTGGCCGATCGCCGCCGCCGGCGCGCCGGTCCGGCCGTGGCCGGGGCGCTCACGGCGGCCGCCGCTTACTTCTTGCGCGGCTTGGCGTCCCGCTTGTTCAGGTTGGCGAGCAGCGCTTCGGCGCTGCGCGGGGCCAGGCCGTCCGGGCACAGGTTCTTCAGCATGGTCTGGCGGAAAGGATCGCCAAAGCTGGCCTTCTGCCACTTGGCGCGGGTCGACTCGATCCAGCGCTTGCCTTCCGGATCGGCAAAGCCGTAGCTGCGCAGGCTGCGTTCGTCGCAGTGCGCGCCTTCGCGGCTGATGTTTTCCGCGCCCTTGCTGCTCAGCTGGCGCAGGCTGAAACGGGTGACGCCGTCGCTGCCGATCTGGATCGAGCCGGCGTCGATGAACACGCGCTGCTTGACCTCGCCCGGCATCTCGATCTCGCGCCAGTCGAAGCTGGCCGGATAGTCGATCAGCGGCACGCTGGCCTCCTGCCACGGGGCTTCTTCCTCGTACCAGTTCTGCTTGCTTTGGACCGGGCGGTCTTTACCCAGGGCGCCGGCCAGCGCAAGGTTGGCCGCAACGGCGATGAGGAGGGCAGGGGCAAGGTATTTCACGATCATGAGTTCCTGTTGGGAGTGAGGCGCATGGTCTGGCGACGGCGACCGCTTTCACGGCCGCCCAGTCCCCAGCTGACTTCGGTAAAGCTTAATTCGCCGCGCGCGTTCAGCGTCAGCACCGACGAGGCGCGGGTGCCGTAGTCGCGGCCGTGGATGAACACCGGCGACAGCATCTTTTCCATCGCCAGGCCGACGCCGGTATTGGGTAACTGTTCCACCGGTGCCGGGGTCGGATCGCTCAGCCAGCGCAGCACCTCGTTTTCCGCCGGCGGCCGCGTCTGTTGCTGCAGGCGCGCGCGCAGCTGTTCGCACTTGAACCAGCGGCTGTTCATGTCGGCATTGGACAGCACGTGGATGCCCGGCGGCACGCGGTTGAGCAGGCCGCTGCGGCTGTTGAAGTGCAGCAGGTTGCGGATCTCGCCGAACAGCAGGTTGAACGGTGCGAACTGGCCGTGCTCGGCCTTGAGCCAGGCGGCGAATTCCAGCGCCGACTCGTTGCCGCTGACGAAGCGCTTGACCAGCTCGCCGCGCGAGCGCGGCGAGCTGCGGGCGTGGCCTTCGCGGATGTGGGTGACGGCGGCAAAGCGGCCGCGCACGTCCATCGCCAGCCAGCTGCCGCCGGCCTGCAGGTCGCGGCCGCCGAGCACGTCCGGATGCTCCGGGCGCCAGAAATCCAGCGCCGCGGTGGGGCGGGCGTAATACTCGTCACGGTTGGCCGCCACCAGCAGTGGCCCGCAGGCGGCGGTCTGGTAGGCGAGGGCGATCACACACATATAATGGTATTGCGCACTTGGGCAATCTGCCGGCGCACCTTAAAATAGACCGCTTCATTGTAACGTGTAATGGCAGGGGATAGTTTTCATGCAGCCAGATCTTCACCTCGACCTGTCCGGTCTCAATTGTCCGCTGCCGATCCTGCGCGCGAAAAAGGCGCTGGCCGGCCTGAGCAGCGGCCAGGTGCTGTCCGCCATCGCCACCGACCCCGGTGCGCCCAAGGATTTCGAGGCCTTTTGCCGCCAGACCGGCAATGTGCTGCTGGAGTCGTCCATCGGCGAGGATGGCCGCTTCCTGCTGGTGATCCGCCGCAAATAAGACACCACCGGTGTCGCCACGGCGGCGCCCGCTTTTTATTCCAGAAAGGTTTTGCCATGCAACTGACCCTTACCCGCCCCGACGACTGGCACCTGCACATCCGTGATGGCGAGGCGCTGGCGGCGGTGCTGCCGGACACCTGTCGCCAGATGGGCCGCGCCATCATCATGCCCAACCTGAAGCCGCCGGTGACCACCGTGGCGCAGGCCGCCGCCTACCGCGAGCGCATCCTGGCCGCGCGCCCGGTCGGCAGCACCTTCGAGCCGCTGATGACGCTGTACCTGACCGAAACCACCACGGCGGAAGAAGTGCGCAAGGCCAAGGCGTCCGGCTTCGTGCACGGCATCAAGCTGTACCCGGCCGGCGCCACCACCAACTCCGACGCCGGCGTGCGCGACGTGAACAACGCGATGGCGGCACTGGAGGCGATGGCCGAAGTGGGCATGCCGCTCTTGGTGCACGGCGAAGTGACCGACCCGGCCGTGGACGTGTTCGATCGCGAGGCGGTGTTCATCGACACCGTGTTCGAACCGCTGCTGCAGCGCCTGCCAACCCTGCGCACGGTGTTCGAGCACATCACCACGCAACAGGCGGCGGAGTACGTCGCCGGCGCTGCGGCCAACGTTGCCGCCACCATCACCGCCCACCACCTGCTGATGAACCGCAACGCGCTGTTCACCGGCGGCATCCGTCCGCACCACTACTGCCTGCCGGTGCTCAAGCGCGAGCTGCACCGCGAGGCGCTGCTGGGGGCGGCGACCAGCGGCAGCGACAAGTTCTTCCTCGGCACCGACAGCGCGCCGCACGCGCGCCACACCAAGGAAAACGCCTGCGGCTGCGCCGGCATGTACACCGCCAATGCCGCGATTGAGCTGTACGCCGAGGCGTTCGAGGCCGCCGGCGCGCTGGACAAGCTGGAGGCGTTCGCCAGCTTCAACGGCCCGGCGTTCTACGGCCTGCCGCGCAACAGCGACACCATCACCCTGGTGAAGGAAAGCTGGCAGGTGCCGACGGAAATCGCCTACGGCAACGACACGCTGGTGCCGCTGCGCGCCGGCGAGCATGTGTTTTGGAAATGCCTGGCATGAGTATGACTCATGTCTTGGCATAATATTTTATATCCTGAATGAATATTGAGGGGTAACTGCCACATTTTTGCCAACATTGGTCATGAATTCGTGTTTTAGTGCTTGTTGCGTATTTTATGGCTGGGCATAATTGCCTCGCCTTTGCGTAGTGTATCCAATCGTGCTGAGGGCCAGCCTGGGGTTGGCCCTCGTCGTTTCAAGGAGAGCAGGAGAATATGAAAAAAACCATGACAATCAGTGTGTTGGCAGCGTCCGTTGCCCTGGGCCTGGGCGTGTCCGGCGCCGCGTTTGCCGCCAAGATCCCGGCCGGCACCCCGCTGGCCGCCAAGCAGGAAATCGTGCGCAACAACGGTTCCGAAGCGGAGTCGCTGGATCCGGCCATCGCCGAGTCGGTGGGCGCCAACAACCTCGTCCGCGACCTGTTCGAAGGCCTGACCGCCACCGACAACGAAGGCCGTGTCGTGCCGGGCGTGGCCGAATCCTGGAAGCAGAAAGATCCGACCACCTGGGTATTCACCCTGCGCAAGAACGCGAAATGGTCGGACGGCTCCAGCGTGACCGCCGATGATTTTGTCTATGGTATTCGTCGTTTCCTCGATCCGAAGACCGCCTCCACCTACGCCACCACCTACGGCGCCTTCCTGCTCAACGGCGTGGAAGCCGCCGAGGGCAAGAAGCCGGTAAGCGACGTCGGCGTCAAGGCGCTGGACAAGTTCACCCTCGAAATCAAGACTCCGTACCCGGTCGCCTTCCTGCCGGAAGTGGTGTCCAATGGCCAGCTGGGCCCGGCACCGAAAGCGGCCATCGACAAGTTCGGCAAGGACTGGGTCAAGCCGGGCAATATGGTCAGCAACGGTGCCTTCGTGCTGAAGGAGTGGCAGGTCAACAGCAAGGTGGTGCTGGCCAAGAACCCGCAGTACTGGGACAACAAGAACGTGCAGCTGACCCGTGTCACCTACCTGCCGATCGAAGACGGTTTTGCCGACGTGAAGATGTTCCTGTCCGGCGAGAACGACTGGGTGTACCAGCTGCCACCGGGCACCTACGAGAAGTACAAGGCCGAGCTGCCGAAAGACATCCGCAACGCGCCGATGCTGGGCCTGCGTTACTACGGTCTGAACCACAAGGACCCGGTGATGAAGGACGTGCGCGTGCGCAAGGCGCTGAGCATGGTCATCGACCGTGACATCCTCGCCGCCAAGATCACCGCCGACGGCCAGGTACCGGCCTACAGCGCCATCGTGCGCGGTACCAGCGGCGCCGACGTGACCAGCTACGACTGGGCCAAGTGGCCGATGGCGCAGCGCGTGGCCGAAGCCAAGAAACTGCTGGCCGCCGCCGGCCTGAAACCGGGCAGCAAGGTCAAGTTCAGCTACAACACCAGTGAGTACCACAAGAAGATGGCGATCTTCGCCGCCTCGGAATGGAAGACCAAGTTGGGCCTCAACACCGAGCTGGAAAACATGGAATTCAAGGTGCTGCTGAAGAAGCGCCATGACGGCGACTACCAGATCGGCCGCAACGGCTGGGTGGCCGACTACAACGACGCCAGCACCTTCCTGACCCTGGTGCAGTGCGGCTCCGAGCAGAACGACAACTTCAACTGCAACCCGAAGGCCGAGGCGCTGATCAAGCAGGGCAACCAGGCGCAGAACCCGGCCCAGCGCAAGCAGCTCTTGACCCAGGCCACCAAGCTGATCATGGACGACTACCCGATGATCCCGCTGCTGCAGTACACCGTACCGCGGCTGGTGAAGTCCTACGTCGGCGGCTACACCACCAAGAATCCGATGGACCGCTACCGCAGCAAGGACCTGTACATCATCAAGCACTAAGCTGAACTGATGGCAGTCTGACGGGGCTTGCCCCTGATGTGCGCAGACCGGGTGTGCCCCTGACGGGGCCACCCGGTCTGGTTTGAAGCGATGGCGATTGCTGCACTGCCGCGACCCGCGGTGCTGCTGCCGCTTGCCCACCCGCATTGCTGCAATGCAAAGCGCTATCCGTCCTGGAGTACTCCCATGTGGTCTTACGCTTTACGACGCGTGCTGATGACGATTCCCACGCTGCTGCTCGTCATCACCGTCTGTTACCTGATGCTGCACGCCACCCCCGGTGGCCCGTTTGACACCGAACGCAAGGTTTCCGCGGCGGTGATGGCCAACCTGCAGGCCAAGTACCATCTGGACCTGCCGCTGTGGCAACAATACCTCCTCTACCTCAAGAGCCTGCTGCAGGGCGATCTGGGGGCCTCTTTCCGTTACGCCGACTGGAGCGTCAACGAGCTGGTGGGCAATGCGCTGCCGGTATCGCTGGCCATCGGCGGCGGCGCCCTGCTGCTGTCGGTGATCATCGGCGTGGCGCTGGGCATCGTCGCCGCGCTGCGCCAGAACAGCCTGATCGACTACTTCGTGATGCTGGTCGGCAACCTCGGCAGCGCCTTTCCCTCGTTCGTGATCGGCCCGGTGCTGATCCTGCTGTTCGCCATCTGGCTGAGCGTGCTGCCGGCCGGCGGCTGGAACGACTTCGACCCGCGCTACATGGTGCTGCCGATCGCACTGCTGACCTTCATCAACGTGTCCACCATCGGCCGCGTGATGCGCGGCAGCCTGATCGAGGTGCTGAACAGCAACTTCATCCGCACCGCGCGCGCCAAGGGCCTGCCGCTCTCGACCATCGTGTTCCGCCACGCGCTGAAACCGGCGCTGATGCCGGTGGTGTCGGTGCTCGGCCCGCTGGCGATCTCGTCGATCACCTCGGCGGTGGTCACCGAGTCGGTGTTCTCCCTGCCCGGCCTCGGCAAGCTGATCATCAACGGCGCCTCCAACCGCGACTACACGCTGGTGCTGGGGCTGGTGGTACTGGTGACCGTGTTCGCGGTGATTCTCAATCTGCTGGTTGATCTCGCCTACGCGTATCTCGACCCGAAAATCCGCTACTGAGCGAGGGCTTGCACATGTTGTTCAGAAGTCAACAAAAGGCGGTGGCCGAGGCCATGGCGGCCAACCTGAGCATGGCCGCGGTCGAAGGCCGCAGCCCGTGGGCCGATGCCCGCGAACGTTTCCTGCGTAACAAGGCGGCCGTGGTCAGCCTGATCCTGCTGTCGCTGGTGGTGCTGGCCTGTGTCTTCGGGCCGATGCTGCTGCCGCACAGCTACGAGGACACCGACTGGGACGCGATGGCGATGGCGCCGACCTGGTACAACCTGCACCTGTTCGGCACCGACGACCTCGGGCGCGACCTCTTGGTGCGCACCCTGATCGGCGGCCGCATCTCGCTGATGGTCGGCCTGATGGCCACCATCGCCTCGGTCACCATCGGCATCGTGTGGGGCGCCACCGCCGGCTTCCTCGGCGGCAAGGTGGATACCGTGATGATGCGCATCGTCGACATGATGTACGCGGTGCCCTACCTGCTGATCGCCATCCTGATGGTGACCCTGCTGGGACGCGAGTTTTACCTCGTGGTGCTGACCATCACCGTGTTCTCGTGGATGGACATGGCGCGCGTGGTGCGCGGCCAGACGCTGTCGGTGAAGTCGAAGGAATTCGTCGAAGCGGCGCGTGCCATCGGCGTGTCCACCGGCAGCATCATCTTCCGCCACGTGGTGCCCAACCTGCTGGGCATCGTGGTGATCTACACCACGGTGACGGTGCCGGGCGTGATCCTGACCGAGTCGGTGCTGTCCTTCCTCGGCCTGGGCGTGCAGGAGCCGATGACCAGCTGGGGCGTCCTGATCGAAGACGGCACCGGGGTGATGGAAACCACACCGTGGATGCTGCTGTTCCCTGCGGCCATGCTGTCGCTCACCCTGTACTGCGCCAACTATATCGGCGACGGCATGCGTGACGCGCTGGACCCGAAAGACCGATAAGAGGAGAACGGCATGAGCCTGTTACAAGTAAACAATCTCGGCGTGCAGTTCCAGACCCCCGACGGTCTGGTCAGCGCCGTCAATGGCGTCAGCTTCGAGCTGCAGGCCGGCCAGACCCTGGGCATCGTCGGCGAATCCGGCTCCGGCAAGAGCCAGAGCGTGCTGGCGATGATGGGCCTGTTGGCCAAGAACGGCAAAGCCACGGGCGAGGCGCTGTACAACGGCCAGAACCTGCTGACCATGAGCCCGAAACAGCTCAACGGCATCCGCGGCGACCGCGTGTCGATGATCTTCCAGGACCCGATGACCTCGCTGAACCCCTACCTGACGGTGGAGCGGCAGATGACCGAGGTGCTGGAGCTGCACAAGGGCATGACCCGGCGCGAGGCGAAAAAGCGCGCCATCAGCCTGCTGGAAGCGGTGCGCATTCCCGAGGCGGCCCGCCGCGTCGACATGTACCCGCACGAGTTCTCCGGCGGCATGCGCCAGCGCGTGATGATCGCGATGGCGCTGCTGTGCGAACCGGAAATCCTGATCGCCGACGAGCCGACCACCGCGCTGGACGTGACGGTGCAGGCGCAGATCCTCAGCCTGCTGAAGGACCTGCAGCGCGACTTCGGCACCGCCATCGTGATGATCACCCACGATCTGGGCGTGGTGGCCGGCCTGTGCGAGAAGGTGATGGTGATGTACGGCGGCCGCGTGATGGAATACGGCAGCGCCAACGACATCTTCTACCAGCCCTCGCACCCGTACACCATCGGCCTGCTCGGCGCCTTGCCGCGGCTGGACCACGACGGCAGCGAGCTGGTCAGCATTCCCGGCAATCCGCCGAACATGGCCAACATGCCCAAGGGCTGTCCGTTCTCCGAACGCTGCACCCACGTCAGCGAGCTGTGCATCGGCACGCTGCCGCCACTGGCCGCCTCTGCGGCCAACCCTGCCGTGCTGCGCGCCTGTCACAAGGCACCGCAGGAGCTGAAACCGTCCGTCGAGGTAGTGGCCCATGTCTGACAAGAAACTGATTCTCTCGGTGCGCGACGTCAAGGTGCACTTCAAGGTCAAGGGCGGCAACGACTGGCCGTGGACGCCGAAGAAAACGCTGAAGGCGGTCGACGGCGTCAGCTTCGACCTGTACGAAGGCGAGACGCTGGGCGTGGTCGGCGAGTCCGGCTGCGGCAAGTCGACGCTGGCGCGCTCCATCCTCAACCTGATCCCGGCCACCGCCGGCGAGATCGTGTGGATGGGCCGCGACCTGCGCCAGGGCAGCGAGAAGGAGTGGCTGGCGGTGCGCCGCGACATCCAGATGATCTTCCAGGACCCGCTGGCCTCGCTCAACCCGCGCATGACCATCGCGCAGATCATCGGCGAGCCGCTGCGCGTGCACCGCCCGGAGCTGTCGTCCGACGAGGTGATGAAGCGCGTGCGCGCGATGATGGTCAAGGTCGGCCTGCGCGAGCAGATGATCAACCGCTACCCGCACGAGTTCTCCGGTGGCCAGTGCCAGCGCATCGGCATTGCCCGCGCGCTGATCCTGGAGCCGAAGCTGATCATCTGCGACGAGCCGGTATCGGCGCTGGACGTGTCGATCCAGGCGCAGATCATCAACCTGCTGAAGGAACTGCAGCGCGAGATGGGGCTGGCGCTGATCTTCATCGCCCACGACCTGGCGGTGGTGAAGCACATCTCCGACCGCATCCTGGTGATGTACCTCGGCCGCGAGATGGAGCTGGCGGAGAAGCACGCGCTGTACGACCTGCCGTCGCACCCGTACACCCGCGCGCTGCTGTCGGCGATCCCGATCCCGGACCCGAAGCTGGAACGCAGCAAGCAGATCCAGATTTTGCAGGGCGACCTGCCCAGCCCGATCAACCCGCCGTCCGGCTGCGTGTTCCGCACCCGCTGCCCGCTGGCGGAGGCGCAGTGCGCCGGCGAGCGGCCGGCGTTGCGCCGCCTGAGCGCCGACACCCAGTCGTCCTGCCTGCTGGCCTGAGGCAAGCTTGGCCGCAAGCTTGCGGCCAGGCTTGCCGACACCACCCTGTCGTCGCATCCGCGGCGGCAGGGTTTTTTCATGGCTGGAGTGATGAGAAGGGTGCTACTGGCGGGGGCGTGCGAGCTTGTCCTGTGCCGCAGGCGGGCAAGGTTGGCCGCCAGCGCTATCACGGTGCGCAGTGCGGCCAACCTTGTTTCGCGTGCGCTGACCGCCGGCGCGGCAGCATGAAAAACGCCGCCGTGACGGAGTCACGGCGGCGTGGTGAGGGGCTGGCCAGGGCTCAGCTCAGCTGGCCATGGCACTGCTTGTAGCGCTTGCCGCTGCCGCACGGGCAGGCGTCGTTGCGGCCGACGCGCAGGCCCTGGGCCGCCAGCGCGGCGGCGGAGAACGGGTTGTCGTCGCCGGACACCGCCGACGGCAGCTCGTCGTGGTGCAGCTCCATGCCGGAGACCTGATGCGGGGCCACCGCTTCCACGTCGGCTTCGCTGCGCACCTGTACCGTCATCAGCACGCCGACCACGCTGCGCTTGATGCGGTCCAGCATGCCGGCGAACAGTTCGAACGCCTCGCGCTTGTACTCCTGCTTCGGGTTCTTCTGCGCGTAGCCGCGCAGGTGGATGCCCTGGCGCAGGTGGTCCATGGCGGCGAGGTGTTCGCGCCAGTTGTTGTCCAGCATCTGCAGTACCAGACCGTGCTCGAACTGGCGCATCGCCGCTTCGCCGGCCTGGCCGACCTTGTCCTGGTAGGCGGCCGCGGCCAGCGCCACGATGCGCTGCTTGATGTCCGGAATATCCAGCGTCGGCTGCTCCTGGAGCCACTGCGCCACCGGCGCGGCGAGCAGGAATTCGCTTTCCAGCGCCTTTTCCAGGCCAGGCAGGTCCCACTGTTCTTCCATCGATTCCGGCGGCATGTACTGGTCGACGAGGTCGGACAGCACGTCGTCGCGCATGTTGCTGACGATGGCGGACACGTCCTGGTCTTCCAGGATCTCGTTGCGCTGCTGGTAGATCACCTTGCGCTGGTCGTTGGCGACGTCGTCGTACTCCAGCAGCTGCTTGCGGATGTCGAAGTTGCGGCCTTCCACCTTGCGCTGCGCGTTCTCGATGGAGCGGGTCACCCAGGCGTGCTCGATGGCCTCGCCGTCCGGCATCTTCAGCTTGTCCATGATCATCGCAACGCGCTCGCCGGCGAAGATGCGCAGCAGCGGGTCTTCCAGCGACAGGTAGAAGCGGCTGGAGCCGGGGTCGCCCTGGCGGCCGGCACGGCCGCGCAGCTGGTTGTCGATACGGCGCGATTCGTGGCGTTCGGTACCGATGATGTGCAGGCCGCCGGCGGCCAGCACCTGTTCGTGGCGCTGTTTCCAGTCGGCGCGGATGGCGTCGATGCGCGCGGCCTTGTCGGTGTCGGACAGCGACTCGTCGGCTTCCACCGCCTTGATTTCCGGCTCCGGATTGCCGCCGAGCACGATGTCGGTACCGCGGCCGGCCATGTTGGTGGCGACGGTGATCACGCCGGGACGGCCGGCCTGCACGATGATGTCGGCTTCACGCGCGTGTTCCTTGGCGTTGAGCACGTTGTGCACGAGGCCGGCGTCGCCGAGCAGCTTGGCGACGATTTCCGAGTTCTCGATGCTGGTGGTGCCGACCAGTACCGGCTGGCCGCGTTGCTGGCAGTCGCGGATGTCGGCGAGGATGGCCGCGTACTTCTCGCGGCTGGAGCGGTAGATCTTGTCCTGGCTGTCCACGCGCACCATCGGGCGGTTGGTCGGGATCACCACCGTCTCCAGGCCGTAGATGCTCTGGAATTCGAAGGCCTCGGTGTCGGCGGTACCGGTCATGCCGGACAGCTTGCCGTACAGGCGGAAGTAGTTCTGGAAGGTGATCGACGCCAGCGTCTGGTTCTCGCGGTTGATCTGCACGCCTTCCTTGGCTTCCACCGCCTGGTGCAGGCCGTCGGACCAGCGGCGGCCGGACATCAGGCGGCCGGTGAATTCGTCGACGATGATCACCTCGCCGTCCTGCACCACGTAGTGCTGGTCGCGCATGAACAGTGCGTGTGCCTTCAGCGCGGCGCCGAGGTGGTGCATCAGCGAGATGTTGGCCGCCGAGTACAGGCTGTCGCCGTCCTGCAGCAGGCCCATCTCGGCCATGATCTGTTCCGCGCGCTCGTGGCCGGCCTCGGACAGGAGCACGCTGTGCGCCTTCTCGTCCACCCAGTAGTCGCCGTCGCCGTCTTCGGTTTCCTGCTTCTGCAGGCGCGGCGGCACCTGGTTGATCAGCTGGTACATGGCGACGTTGTCGTCGGCCGGACCGGAGATGATCAGCGGCGTGCGCGCCTCGTCGATCAGGATGGAGTCCACCTCGTCGACCACGGCGAAGTTCAGCTTGCGCTGCACCTTCTCGCCCAGCGAGAACACCATGTTGTCGCGCAGGTAGTCGAAGCCGAATTCGTTGTTGGTGCCGTAGGTGATGTCGCTGGCGTAGGCGGCCTTCTTGGCGTCGTGCGGCATCTGGCTGAGGTTGACGCCGACCGACAGGCCGAGGAAGTTGTACAGCCTGGCCATGATGCCGGCGTCGCGGCTGGCCAGGTAGTCGTTGACGGTGATCACGTGCACGCCGTTACCGGACAGCGCATTCAGGTACACCGGCAGGGTGCCGACCAGGGTCTTGCCCTCGCCGGTACGCATCTCGGCGATCTTGCCCTGGTGCAGCACCATGCCGCCGATCAGCTGCACGTCGAAGTGGCGCATGTTCAGCACGCGGCGGGAGGCTTCGCGGCAGACGGCGAACGCCTCCGGCAGCAGCGCGTCCAGCGTTTCGCCCTTGGCATGACGCTCCCGGAATTCGGTGGTCTTGGCCGCCAGCGCTGCGTCGGACAGCGCGGTCATGGTGCTTTCCATGGCGTTGATGCGCGCCACAACCTGTCGGTATTCCTTCAGCAGGCGTTCGTTGCGGCTGCCGAATACTTTCTTAAGGAGCGTCGAAATCATTGTCTGAACATCCAGCGGCCAGCGGGCCGAAAAAAATGGCTTAAAGTGTAGCACACGAACAAGCGGGATAGATGGGGCCGGTTCCGAGCGGAATCAAGATGCATGGCGAGGAATTGCCGGCCCTTGCGGCCAACCTTGCGCCCGCTGCGGATGGCAGGGCGGGCGGGGCGGTTTGGCGCTAAACTGTGGCTATCCCTTTGCCCGATCCCATCATGAGCAGCCTGCACCTTACCGCCTTCAGCCGCCGCGACAAGCAGCTGGCCGACCTGACCGCCGCCGCCCACGCCATCCTGGCGCTGGACCGTGCGTTCAAGCGCCTGCTGCCGGGGCAGCTCGGCCAGTTCTGCCAGGTGGCCTGCGTGCGCGACGGCGAACTGGTGGTCTACGCCCACAACAGCACCGTGGCCGCGCGTCTCAAGCTGCTCGGCAACAGCCTGCTGGCGCCGCTGCAGCGCCAGGGCCACCCGCTGCGCAGCCTGCGCGTCAAGGTGCTGCCGACGCCGCCCAAGCTGCGCAAGCCGAAATCCTTCGCCCTGTCCGAGGCCGGCGTCAGCGCCTTCGACGACGCCGCGCGCCAGATCCGCAACCCGGTGGTGCGCGAGGCGATGCTGGCCCTGCTGGCCCACCATAAATCGCGCTGACGGCGCGCCGGACGAAAATGTACCGGCGGGTGTGGTATTCCTGAGCGATTGCCGCGCCGCCACGGCGGGGAGGCTGGCGGTGGCCGGTGCCGCCGTTTATGCTGCGGTGCAGATGCCGACAGAGCATCCTCAACCGGACATTGCCCAGATCATGACAACCCTCACCAGCCACCCGTTGCGACGGGTGCTCAACGACGAAGCCCACGCTCGTCCCCCGATCGCCATTCCGTCGCCGGCGCGGCTTTCCACGCTGACCCTGCTGTTCGACGATGACGACTCCGCGCAGCGCGCCGCCTTCGTCGACCTGTTCCGCCGCCTCGGTCTGCCGCAGCCCGATCCGCGCAGCGCGCACCATACCGGCATCGCCGGCGACCTCACCGTGCGCTGGGCGCTGCATACCGAATTCGTGCGCTACACCTTCGTGCTGTCCGGCGACTGCGTCGACCCGTTCGAGCGCACCGCGCTGGACCGGCTGCCGAAGGACTGGCTGGCCAGCCTGCCCGGCGAGCTGATGGTGGCGATCCACGCCGTGCTGCTGCCGGCGTCGCAGGAGGCACCGGCCAGCGAGATCTCGCAGCGCTGGTTCGGCGGCCACGACCTGATCGGCGCCGAGATCGGCGACAACAACGGCGTCGCCTATACCGACCTGCGCCTGCACCCGGACGCGCGGCTGAGCGAAGGCTTCGGCCGCTACGTGGTGATCGACCGCAACATGGGGCCGTCGCAGTCCGGGCGCATGCTGCAGCGCCTGTTCGAGATCGAGACCTACCGCCTGCTGGCGCTCCTGGCGCTGCCGGAGGCGAAGCGGCAGGCGCCGGAGCTGAGCCGCCTCGGCACCCAGCTGCGCAGCGTCACCCAGCGCATGGCGGAGCAGAGCGACACCGACGCGCTGCTGCTGGACGAGCTGACCGATCTGGCGGCGCAGGGCGAACAGCTGATCGCCGAGAGCCAGTACCGCTTCGCCGCCGCGCGCGCCTACTACAAGCTGGTGGAACGGCGCATCACCGAGCTGCGCGAGAGCCGGCTGTCGGGGCTGCAGCCGTTCCGCGAATTCATGGAGCGACGGCTGGTGCCGGCGATGGAGACCTGCGACACCGCGGCCAAGCGCCAGGAGCGGCTGATGGCGCGGCTGCAGCGCAGCACCGCCTTGCTGCGCACGCGGGTGGAGGTGATGCACGAGGCGCAGAACCGCGCGCTGTTGGCGAGCATGAACAAGCGCGCCGCGTTGCAGCTGAGGCTGCAGGAAACGGTGGAAGGGCTGTCGGTGGGGGTGCTGACCTACTACGCGATCGGCCTGCTGTCCTATCTGTTCAAGGCCGGCAAGGCGCTGGGCGCGCCGATCAATGCCGAGCTGGCCACCGGGCTGTCGGTGCCGGTGGTGGCGCTGGCGGTGTGGTGGGGCATGCGGCGCCTGAAGCGCACCGTGTTGCACTGAGTCGTCATCCTGGCGGCCAAGGCGGCAAGGTTGGCCGCAACGCAAACCGGCCCGAC
>NZ_BMYW01000003.1:263009-370038 GCF_014652475.1 Vogesella alkaliphila
CGGCCCGACAGCGTGTGCTGTCGGGCCGGTTTGTCATCGGGCGGTGGCGAGATCAGAACGCGACGCTGACCCCGGCGTAGGCGCCGTCGGCGATGCTGCGGTCGCGCTGGCTGTCCTTGCGCTTCACTTCGAACACGCGGTAGCCGGCTTCGACGCCGACCAGTTTCAGCGGACTCCAGCGCAGGCCGACCATGCTGTCGCTGACCGACTTCACGCTGCCGCTGGCGGCCGACGACGGCGCGTAGAAGCCCTGCGCGAACAGCTCGGTGCTGGCCGGCAGGTCGATGGTCAGGCGGCCGCCGACCATGGCGGCGCTGGCGTAACCGGCCGACTCCAGGTAGGCGAGCTTGCCGCCCAGGTCCAGGCGCAGCAGCGCCGGCACCGGCAGGCCGAACATCACGCCGACGGCGCTGGCCTGCGGCTTGTCGCCCTGCGGCGCGGCCTTGCGCGCCACGATGTGGTCGAGGCTGATGCCGGGGCCGAGGCCGGTCGGCATGCGGGTGAGGAAGTCGTAGTCGCTGCCGCGGGCGAGGGTGGTATCGCCGGCAACGGCGGACAGCGGCAGGCAGGCGGCCAGCCCCAGCAGGACGGGTTTCAGCATGATGTTCTCCGGAAAAGGGGGGGCGATGTTACGCCTGTCCGGCGCCGCCTTCCAGCTCGGTGATGCGCTGCAGCAGGCTGGCGACGGTCTGTTCCAGCGCGCTGACCCGCTCGGCGAGGCTGTCGTCGCCGCTGGCGGGCATTGCGGCGGCGGCGGGCTGTGCCACCGGATGCAGGGTGTGCACCCAGCGCGCCTCGCGTTCGCCCGGCTGCCGTGCCAGCTTCAGCACCAGCGGCGGGTACTTGTCGGCCAGCGCATTCAGCGCGGTGTCGACCTCCTCGACGCTGCCAAAGCTGTACAGGCGGCCGGCGCGGGTGCGCAGCTCGGCGGCGGTCTGCGCGCCGCGCAGCATCAGCAGCGCCAGTGCGGCCAACCTTGCGCCGTCGATGTTCCACGCGTAGTTGAGGCGGTGCTCGTACTTGGCGACGCGGCTGCCGGCCGGCAGGCGCTCGTTGACCAGCTTGGCGGCGAGCAGGCTGTCCAGCGTGGCGCTCAGGTCGGCCTCGCTCAGCTGCAGTACCGGCTCGCGGCTGGTCAGCTGGTTGCAGGCGGCCAGCAGCGCGTTGAGGGTCAGCGGATAGCTGTCCGGGGTCAGTGCCTGTTTCTCGATCAGCGCGCCGAGGACGCGTACCGCGTGCGGTTCCAGTGTCAGGGTGTCCATTTTGTTCTCCTTGTGGCCATGGCTGCGGCCATCATCGCATCTTATGGTGGCACTGCGGCAGTCTTGACAGCCCGCGGCGCATTGCGCACCCTTGCCGCCCGATTGCCTGTTTGTGGAGTGCGCCTGATGCAACGTGTTGATTTGTTACTGGTCGAGCTGGGTCTGGCGCCATCGCGCACCGCGGCGCAGGCGCTGATCGCCGCCGGGCGGGTCAGCGTCGAGGACGGCGGCCAGTTGCGCGACATCGGCAAGGCCAGCCAGAAGCTGCCGGCCGACAGCCGTTTCGTGATCGTGCCGGACGAAGCCGACCGCTACGTGTCGCGCGGCGGGCTGAAGATGGCCGGCGCGCTGGCGCAAGCCGGCTTGCGGATCGATGGCTGGACGGCGCTGGATGTCGGGCAGTCCACCGGCGGCTTTTCCGATTGCCTGCTGCAGGCCGGTGCGCGGCGAGTGGTGGGGGTCGATGTCGGCCACGACCAGCTGGCGCCAAGGTTGGCCGCCGATCCGCGCATCGTCGCCTTCGAGGGCGTCAATGCCCGCGCGCTGGACCATGCGGCGCTGCTGGCGGCCAACGACGGCGCGCCGTTCGACCTGATGGTGTGCGACGTGTCCTTCATCTCGCTGGCGCTGGTGTACCCGTCGGCGCTGCCGCTGATCCGGCCGGGCGGCTACCTGCTGAGCCTGGTCAAGCCGCAGTTCGAGGTTGGCCGCGAAGGGCTGGGCCACGGCGGCATCGTGCGCGACGCGCAGCTGTACGCCGGGGTGGAGCAGAAGATCAGCGCGCTGGTGGCGGAGCTCGGCTTCCGGCGCCTGGGCTGGTTCGACAGCCCGATCAAGGGCGGCGACGGCAACCGCGAGTTCTTCATCTTCGCGCAGCGCCATCCCGCCTGAGCGCTCAGCCTATGCTCGGCAGCGGGTTGTCGTCGTCTTCCGGATTGCGCACCACCAGCAGCGGCAGCGTGGTCTTGCGCATGATGTCTTCGGCAAAGCTGCCCATCAGCAGGTGACGCCAGCCGCGGTGACCGTGGGTGCCGATCACCAGCAGGTCGCTGGCGATCTGGGTGGCGCAGTCGACCAGTGCCTGCGTCATGCTGCTGCCGCCTTCCGGTGCCTCCAGCAGGAAGCTGTCCGTCTGGCTTACCCCCATCTGCCGCGCGTAGTCGGCGGCCTCGTCGAGGATGGCCTGGCCGCGGCCGCGCGCCTCCGCCTGCAGCGCGCCGCTGTCGAGCAGGCCGACGCTTTCGATGGCGAAATCGTGCAGCGACACCACATGCACCAGGGACAGGCGGGCCTTGCTGGCGGCGGCAAGACGGACCGCCTCGATCAGGGCCGGGCGGGCGTTATGGCTGCCGTCCAGGGCAACCGTCAGATGCTGGTACATGCACTTCTCCTTTGCGGGTGAGCGTTCGGTTCTAGGCGGCAGTGTAGCGCGCCGGTCATGTCATTGGAATGGCTGGTGCGGCGACTGGGCGGCGCTGGCAAGACCGGCTCTCATGCCATTTATAGGTGTTTTCACGGATAGGTTGGCCAGCGATTGCAGATTAGAATTCTGTCATTATTACAGGAGGATATGCCGTGTTCGCTTGGTTCGCTCTCTCTGCATTATTGGTGTTTGCTGCCCTGTACTGGTTGTTCTTCGTCAAGCCGGCGCAGCAGCGCGCCAGCGCCAAGGCCGCCGCCCGTGCCGGCACCGTGCGCCGTGCGGTGTACGCGCAGACACAGCCGCTGCAGCACGATGTCCACCTCACTGGCCCGGCCTACGGCGCGCTGCTGCGGCTGGCGCGCGGCGACCGGCAGAAGGTCGAATTCTGGATCATCGAAGTGCAGCGCCAGATGCCGGGCCATTCGCGCAGCGACGCCATCGCGCTGCTGGCCGAGCGCACCGCGGTGCCGATGGCCGCCACCGCGTAAGCGCACTCCCCGTCTCGATCAGCACAGGCCACGGCATTGCCGTGGCCTGTGTCGTTTCCCGTCGCCGTCAGGCCAGCACGGACAGGTAGCGGCGCTCCCACGGCGTGATCTCGCCGTGAAAATGCTGCAACTCCACTTCCTTCACCGCGGCATAGGCCAGGCTGAACGCCTCGCCGAACAGGCGGCTGACGCTGTCCGCACCCTGCATCGCCGCCAGCGCCACGTCCAGCGTGTGGGGCAGCAACTCGCAGTCATCCTGCTTGAACACGTTGCCCTGTGCCGGCGCGCTCGGCTGCAGGCCGTCCTCGATGCCGAGCAGGCCGGCGCCGAGACTGGCCGCCAGCGCCAGGTAGGGGTTTGCGTCGCAACCGGGCAGGCGGTTTTCCACCCGTCGCGCCTCCGGGCCGCCCTGCGGGATGCGCAGCCCGACCGAGCGGTTGTCCAGCCCCCAGGACACGTTGACCGGCGCCGCCAGCCCCTTGACGAAGCGGCGGTAGGAATTGGGGCTCGGGCAGAACAGCGGCATCATCTTCGGCAGGTGCTGCTGCAGGCCGGCGATGAAGTGGTGGAACAGCGCGCTCTCGTTGCCGTGGCGGTCGCTGAACACGTTGCGGCCGTCGTGGTCGACGATGCTCTGGTGCAGGTGCATCGAGCTGCCCGGCTGGCCGGCCAGCGGTTTGGCCATGCACACCACGTTCAGGCCGTGGCGGTGGCCGGTTTCCTTGAGCAGGGTCTTGAACAAAAAGGTCTGGTCGGCGAGCGCCAGCGCGTCGCCGTGCTTGAGGTTGATCTCGAACTGGCTGGGGCCCATCTCGTGCACCCAGGTATCGGTGGCGATGCCGAGCTGCTCGCAGCCGCGGTAGACGTCGTCGAAGAACGCCTCCAGGTCGTTGAGGGTGGTGAAGCCGAACGAGTCGAAGCCGAGCTCGCGCCGGCCGCTGCGCAGCGCCGGCGTCTGGAACGGCTGCGCCGGATCAGGGTTGGCCGCAAAGATGTAGAACTCCAGCTCCGGCGCCACCACCGGCTGCAGCCCGCGCGCGGCGTAGCCGGCCAGCACCCGCTTCAGCGCCGAGCGCGGCGCGAACGGGGTCAGTTCGCCGTCCGGATCGACGCAGTCGCACAGCACCAGCGCGCGCGGCGTGCCGGCCCACGGCACCGGGCGCAGCGTGGACAGGTCCGGGTGCAGTGTGGCGTCGGGGTCGTTCTCGCCGTAGAAGCGGTAGTCGGGGAATTCGCCGACGCAGCTCTGGATCGCCACCCCGCGCGCGATGCGCAGCGTCTGGCCGCCGATGAAGGCCTCGCGCGGCAGCGTCTTGCCGCGGGCAAAACCGCTGACATCGGCGAAGCACAGCTCCACGTCACGACAGCCGCGCTCGCGCAGCCACTGGCTCTGTTCGGTATTGGGTACGACTGGGTGCATGCACGACTCCTGAACGGGATGGCGGGGCGCAAGCGCGGTGCCAACGGGCCAGACGATTATGCCTGTGCGGTAGGGCAGGGCAAGCATTTTGTTCCGCATGGCGGGACATTGTTTCGGTTTATGGAAATAAACTGCGCATGGCTGCCAAAAACGGGGTTTGCCCTGCCGGCTTGTCCACAGCCCCCTGTTTTCACTGTAGCACCGGGGCGGGAGGGTGCCTGCCGGTCGCGACCGGCCCGCCGGTGTCGGCAAGTGCTTGTCCCTAAAGCGCTTCCTGGTGCGTGGCGGCACCGGGGGGCTGGCGGCTGGCGCCGGCGGCGGGGTGCCTGTGGCTCGTGACCAGCCTTGTGCACAAGTTATCCACAGCGGGCTGTGGGTGAGTCGCGCTGCCGGCCGCGGTGCGGGGCAAGGAACGGCGGACAAGACAATGCGCCGCGGGCAGGGCTGCCGGCGGCGCATCGGGGATAGGACAGGCTGGGGCTTACTGGCGGATCTGGCCGTCGCCGAGCACGATCCACTTCTGGCTGGTGAGGCCGTGCAGGCCGACCGGGCCGCGGGCATGGATCTTGTCGGTGGAGATGCCGATCTCGGCGCCGAGACCGTACTCGAAGCCGTCGGCGAAGCGGGTGCTGGCGTTCACCATCACGCTGGCGGAGTCCACCTCGCGCAGGAAGCGGCGCGCGCGGCCGTAGTCGTCGGTGACGATGGCGTCGGTGTGGTGGCTGCCGTAGTGGTTGATGTGCTCGATGGCGTCGTCGATGCCGCCCACCACCTTGATCGCCAGCACCGGCGCCAGGTATTCGGTTTCCCAGTCGGCCTCGGTGGCGGCGACCACCTTGTCACCGAGGATGCCCTGGGTGCGCTCGCAGCCGCGCAGCTCGACGCCCTTCTCCCAGTACGCTGCGGCCAACCTTGGCAGGATGAACTCGGCAAACGCGGTGTGCACCAGCAGCGTTTCCATGGTGTTGCAGGTGCCGTAGCGGTGGGTCTTGGCGTTCAGCGCGATATTGAACGCCTTGTCCGGGTTGGCGGTGTCGTCGATGTAGACGTGGCAGTTGCCGTCCAGGTGCTTGATCACCGGCACCCGCGCCTCGCGGCTGATGCGCTCAATCAGGCCCTTGCCGCCGCGCGGCACGATCACGTCGACGAACTCGCTCATGGTGATCAGCTCGCCCACCGCGGCGCGGTCGGTGGTTTCCAGTACCTGCACCGCGTGCAGCGGCAGGTCGGCCACGCGCAGTCCCTCGTGCACGCAGGCGGCGATGGCCTGGTTGCTGTGGAAGGCCTCCGAGCCGCCGCGCAGGATCACCGCGTTGCCCGATTTCAGGCACAGGCCGGCGGCGTCGGCGGTCACGTTCGGCCGTGCCTCGTAGATGATGCCGACCACGCCCAGCGGCACGCGCATCTTGCCCAGCTGGATGCCGGACGGGCGGTAGGTGAAGTCGTCCATCTCGCCCACCGGGTCCGGCAGTGCGGCGATCTGGCGCAGGCCCTCGGCCATGCCGCGCACGGTTTTTTCCGGCAGCGTCAGGCGGTCGATCAGCGCCTCTTCCAGTCCGTTCTGGCGCGCGTTTTCCAGATCCACCATGTTGGCCGCAACCAGCCGCTCCAGATCGCGCTCGATGGCGTCGGCGATGGCCAGCAGCGCCTTGTTCTTCTGGTTGGTGTCGGCACGGGCGATGGCGCGGCTGGCCTTGCGCGCGGCCTGGCCGACGACGTTCATGTAGTGTTTGATGTCCATGGCTTTGTCCTGTCCTGCGGGCGTTTTCCTAGCGTGACAGCGTACCGCATCTGCCCCGCTTTCGGCCAGTGTCGCGCAAGGCCAGACGCCGCCGTGGCGGCAGGGCATGAGGCGGACGGCGGCGCCGGCTCGGCATTTCCGCAACGTCCAATTTCACGGCCACCGCCGGCAGCGGACACGCGCATTGACCTTGCCCGGCAAAGGGCTTAATTTGTCTGACAAGCAACCGCTTGGTTGCTTGACGCCAGACCGCGCGCCAGACGCGGCAGACACAAGAGAGACCCGACATGACCTCGTACCACGACTTCCATCGTCGCTCCATCGACGACCCGGCCGGCTTCTGGGCGGAGCAGGCGCAACGCATCCACTGGCACAAGCCTTTCGACCAGGCACTGCAGTACGACCGGCCGCCGTTCCGCGACTGGTTCGCCGGCGGCGAGACCAACCTCTGCTACAACGCCGTCGACCGCCACCTGGCCGAGCGCGGCGAGCAGGCGGCGCTGGCCTACGTGTCCAGCGAGACCGGCATCGAGACCAGCTACAGCTACCGCGAGCTGCACGCCGAAGTGGCGCGCTTCGCCGCCATCCTGCAGGCGCAGGGCGTGGAAAAGGGCGACCGTGTGCTGATCTACATGCCGATGATCCCGGAGGCGATCTTCGCGATGCTGGCCACGGTGCGCCTGGGTGCCATCCACTCGGTGGTGTTCGGCGGCTTCGCCTCCGCCAGCCTCGCCACCCGCATCGAGGACGCCACGCCCAAGGTGATGGTGACCGCCGACGCCGGCCTGCGCGGCGGCAAGGTGATCGCCTACAAGCCGCTGGTGGACGAGGCGCTGGCGCTGGCCGGTAGCAGCGCGCCGGGCAAGGTGATCGTGGTCAACCGGGGCCTGGCCGAGGCGCCGATGATGAAGCCGGGGCGCGACCTCGACTATGCCGCGCTGGTGGATGCGCACCAGGACGAGCGCGCCGGGGTGACGTGGGTGGAGTCCAACCACCCCAGCTACATCCTGTACACCTCCGGCACCACCGGCAAACCCAAGGGCGTGCAGCGCGACACCGGCGGCTACGCGGTGGCGCTGGCGGCGAGCATGGACTACATCTACGGTGGCAAGCCGGGCGAGTGCTACTTCTCCACCTCCGACATCGGCTGGGTGGTCGGCCACTCCTACATCGTGTACGGCCCGCTGCTGAACGGCATGACCACGCTGGTGTACGAGGGCCTGCCGATCCGCCCCGACGCCGGCATCTGGTGGCAGCTGGTGGAAAAGTACAAGGTGACGGTGATGTTCTCGGCGCCGACCGCCGTCCGCGTGCTGAAGAAGCAGGACCCGGCCTGGCTGCACAAGTACGACCTCTCCAGCCTGCGCGCGCTGTTCCTGGCCGGCGAGCCGCTGGACGAGCCGACCGCCACCTGGATCGCCGGTGAGCTGAACATCCCGGTGCTGGACAACTACTGGCAGACCGAGACCGGCTGGCCGATGCTGACGCTGTGCAACGGCGTGGAGCCCAAACCGGTGAAATACGGCAGCCCCGGCCTGCCGGTGTACGGCTTCAACGTCAAGCTGTTCAACGAGGCCACCGGCGAGGAAGTCGGCCCCGGCGAGAAGGGCGTGATCGGGGTGATCCCGCCGCTGCCACCGGGCTGCATGAGCACCATCTGGCAGCAGGACCAGCGCTTCGTCGACACCTACTTCAGCCTGTTCCCGGACAAGCTGGTGTACTCCAGCTTCGACTGGGGCATCAAGGATCAGGACGGCTACTTCACCATCCTCGGCCGCACCGACGACGTGATCAACGTCGCCGGCCATCGCCTCGGCACCCGCGAGATCGAGGAAGCGGTCAGCAGCCATAGCGCCATCGCCGAGGTGGCGGTGGTGGGGGTGGAAGACAGCCTCAAGGGCCAGGTGCCGAAGGCGTTCGCGGTGGTGAAGAACCCGGCGCTGCTGGACGATCCGGCGCAGCGTGCGGCGCTGGAGAAGGAAGTCATCGCGCAGGTGGCGGCGCAGCTGGGCGCGATCGCCAACCCGGCGCGGGTGTACTTCGTGAACCAGCTGCCCAAGACCCGCTCCGGCAAGGTGCTGCGCCGCTCGATCCAGGCGCTGGCCGAGGGCCGCGACCCGGGCGACCTGACCACGCTCGACGACCCGGCCGGCATCGAGCAGATCCGGCAGAGCATCGAACAGGCCTGAGCCGGCAGACCGGCGAGCCGCGACGAGTGGCCATACCGGCCGCGGTCGCAGCTTTTTGCTGCCCGGCGCCGGCCGTTTCTGCCGCGTGCGGCCAACGTTGGCCGCACAGCGGCGGCAAAACAGCGGATAATCGTTGCCCGATTCCCATTTTCCAGATTGCCACCATGTCCGACGACACCATCCGCCTTTCCAAACGCATGACCGAACTCGGCCTGTGCTCCCGTCGCGAGGCCGACGAATTCATCGAGCAGGGCCTGGTCACGGTCGATGGCGTGGTGGTCGACGTGCTCGGCAGCCGCGTGCGCCCGGATCAGCGCATCGAGCTGGCCGCGCGCGCGCTGAACGAGCAGGCCGAGCGCGTCACCCTGCTGTTGCACAAGCCGGTCGGCTACGTCAGCGGCGCGGCGGAGATGGCCGGCGAGCGCCCGGCGTGGCAGCTGATCAAGGCCGACACCCTGTCGCCGTCCGACCGCTCCGGCTACACCTTCCTGCGCAAGCACCAGCTGCACCTGGCCGCCGCCGGGCGGCTGGACGTCGATGCCTCCGGCCTGCTGGTGCTGACCCAGGACGGCCGCGTGGCGCGCAAGCTGCTGTCCGGCGACTGCGAGCAGGAACTGCTGGTGTGGATAGACCGCCCGCTGGACGACGCCGGCCTCGCCGCGCTGAAGGCCGGCGTCAACAGCGACGGCGACAGGCTGACCGCGCTGCGCGTCAGCCGCCAGAGCGACAGCCAGCTGTGCTTCGTGCTGCGCGACATGCAGCGCCGCCACATCCAGCGCATGTGCGCCGCGGTCGGGCTGCAGGTGAAGGCGGTGCGCCGCATCCGCATCGGCCGCGTGCGGCTGGGCGATCTGCAGCAGGGGCAGTGGCGCTACCTGGGCGAGAACGAGAAATTCTGACGCGGCGCCGCGCGCCGGCTGCATGACAAAACCCCCTGCGTGGCAGGGGGTTTTTGCTGGGTGCTTCGCGGTGGCGGGTACCGGAAGCAGCAGGGTTGGCCGCAACGCCGCTGCGGCCAACCTTGTGCGCGATCAGCTCAGTCCTTGCGTGCCAGGCGGTCTTCCTCGAACACGGCGAAGGTCTTCTTCGCCGGCTCCACCACTTCCCAGATGCCCTCGAAGCCTTCCGGGATCACGAAGTGCTGGCCGGCGACGATCTCGACCATGCCGCCGTTGTCGTCGTGCATGCGCACGCGGCCTTCCAGCAGGGTGCAGAACTCGCACTCGGTGTACTTCACCCGCCACGCGCCGACGCCGCCGGACCACAGGCCGGCGTGGAACTGGCCGGTCGGATCGCTGTAGTGCATCTCGACGGTCTGCTGGCACTCGCCGGCCAGGCGACGCTCCTGCGGTGCGGAAAACGAATCCGGGGTGATGTCCTGCTGATGGAACAGGACGATATCTTTGGCGCTGGACATGGCACGCTCCTCTGTAGTCTTATTTTCTACAACGTGTTGATTATGTTTGACACTTTGGCACAGCCGCGCCGCGGCGGCAAGCCGCGGCGCCCGATTGTGATCAAATTTGCCGGGAGCCTCAGCGCCAGTCGCCGCGCAATTCCGTTACCGTCTGCTGCAGCGCGGCGGCGCTGACCTCGCTGGCGGCCAGCGCCGGCGCCGCCTTCAGCGCGATGCGCGACCAGAAGCGGCGCGGCCAGCTCAGCATCGCCTTGCCGTAGCGGCGCGAGAAGAAGCTGCCCCACATGCCGCACAGCGCCAGCGGCACCACCGGCACCGGCGTGCGCGCCACGATCTCCTCGATGCCGGGGCGGAACGGGTTGATCTCGCCGTCGTAGGTGATCTTGCCCTCCGGGAAGATGCACACCACCTCGCCCTCAGCCAGCGCGGCGGCCACCTCGTCGAAGGCGCGCGCCTTGGCGTGCGGGTCTTCCTTGGCCGGCGCGATCGGGATCGCGCGCGCGGTGCGGAACACGAAGCCGAGCAGCGGCGTCTTGAAGATGTGGTGATCCATCACGAAGCGGATCGGGCGTCGCACCGCGCCGGCGAGGATCAGCGCGTCCATGAAGCTGACGTGGTTGCAGACCAGCACGCAGGGGCCGTGCTCCGGAATCTGCTCCAGGCCGTGGTGGCGCACGCGGTACAGGGTGTGGGTCAGCAGCCAGATCACGAAGCGCATCAGGAATTCCGGCAGCAGGCTGTAGATGTAGGCGGCCACCACCAGGTTCAGCAGCGCGGCGACCAGCAGCACCGTCGGGATGCCGACGCCGTTGGCGGCCAGCACCGCGGCAAACGCCGCCGACAGCACCATGAACAGCGAGTTGAGGATGTTGTTGGCGGCAATGGCGCGCGAGCGGAATTCCGGCGCCGAGCGCGACTGCACCAGTGCGTACAGCGGCACGATGTAGAAGCCGCCGAACACGCCGATCAGCGCGAAATCGGCCATCAGCCGCCAGTTGCCGGCGCCGGCGACGAAGGCCAGCCAGTTAAGCGTCGCGGCCGGGTGCGGCGGGGTGGCGAAGTACAGGTCGATGCCGAACAGGCACAGCCCCAGCGAGCCGAAGGGCACCAGCCCCAGCTCCACCTTGCGCCCGGACAGCTTCTCGCACAGCATCGAGCCGATGCCGACGCCGATCGAAAACAGCGTCATCAGCAGCGTGTACACGGTGGCGTCGCCGCCGAGCACGTCGGAGGCGTAGGTCGGCAGCTTGGACAGGTAGATGGCGCCGAGGAACCAGAACCAGGAGATGCCCAAGAGGCTCAGCCACACCGGCCGGCTCTGTCTGGCCTGCCTGATGATCTGCCAGGTCTGGCGCGCCAGGTTCCAGTCTATCGGCAGCGCGGCGGCGGTCGGCGGCGCCGGCGGCATCGCCCGCGCCGCGGCCAGGCCGGCCAGCGCGCAGCCCAAGAGCGCCAGCACGATGCTGACGCGGCTGTCGTCGGCATTGATCAGCACGGTGCCGGCCACCTGGCCGAGGATGATGGACACGAAGGTGCCCATCTCGATCAGGCCGTTGCCGCCGACCAGCTCGCTAGGGCGCAGGTACTGCGGCAGCACGCTGAATTTCAGTGGCCCGAACAGCGTGGAGTGCATGCCCATTAAAAAAATGGTGGACATCAGGATCACGCCGTCGTGGCGCCAGAAGCCCAGCGCCGCCAGCAGCATGATGGCGATCTCCATCTGCTTCACCAGCCGCGCGATGGCGGCCTTGTCGTACTTCTCGCACAGCTGGCCGGCGGTGGCGGAAAACAGGAAAAACGGCAGGATGAACAGCGCCGCCGCCAGCTGGATCATCAGCTCCGGCGCCAGCCCCAGCATCTGCATGCCGTGGAAGTTGATCAGTACGATCACCGCGTTTTTCAGCAGGTTGTCGTTGAAGGCGCCGAAAAACTGGGTGACGAACAGCGGCAGGAAGCGCCGGGTGCGGAACAGGTCGAACTGGTTGGGGTGGTGCGGCATGGTGCGGCGGGTCTCGGGTAGGCAATGACAGCATGGTAAGGCAGTCGCCGCGTTGCGGCCAACCTTTGCCGCCACCTGGCGGTGGCGGCCGCGGCTCACAGCGCGGGCGCGGGGAAGGCGATATCCGGCACCCGCCCGGCGATCAGGTCGGCCAGCAGCCGGCCGGAGCCGCAGGCCATGGTCCAGCCCAGCGTGCCGTGGCCGGTGTTCAGCCACAGCCCGCGGTAGCGGCTGGCGCCGATGAAGGGCACGCTCGACGGCGTCACCGGCCGCAGCCCGCACCAGAACTGCGGCGGCGCGCTGTCGCGCAGATCGGGGAACAGCTGGCGCGTGCGTCGCAGCAGCGCGTCGCAGCGCACCGGGTTGAGCGCGAGGTCGAAGCCGGCAAATTCGGCGGTGCCGGCGATGCGCAGGCGCTGCCCCAGCCGCGAGAACACCAGTTTGTACTGGTCGTCGGTGAGACTGGTCACCGGCGCGACGCTGTCGTGGGGCAGCGTCAGCGTGGCGGAGTAGCCCTTGGCCGGAATGACGGGCAAGGACAGCCCCAGCGGCCGCAGCAGCAGCGGGCTGTAGCTGCCCAGCGCCAGCACGAAGGCGTCGGCGGTGAGGCGCTCGCCGCTGGCGGTGTGCGCGGCGACGATGCGGTCGCCGTCGCGCTCCAGGCGGCGGATGACGGTATCGAGGCGGAAGCTAACGCCTCCGCGCCGGCAGAAGTCCGCCAGCTGGCTGCTGAAGCGCTGCGCGTCGCCGGATTCGTCCTCGGCGGAGAAGTCGCCGCCCACCAGCCGGCTGCGGGCGCTGGCCAGCGCCGGCTCGATCGCCACGCACTCGTCCGCCGTCAGCGGACGGCGGTCGCAGCCGTAGTCGCGCATGATGTCGGCGGCGTGCAGCGCCTGCTCGAACTCCTTCGCGTCGGTGTACAGGTGCAGGATGCCGCGCTGCAGCTGGTCGTAGTGCAGGCCGCCCTGCGGCGCGAGCTCCGCGCGCAGCGCCTGCAGGCAGCTGCGGCTGTACTGCGCCAGCGTGGTGATCGGGCCGATGTTGGCGCGGGTGCGCCGCGCGCGGCACTCCAGCAGGAAGCGCCAGCTCCAGCGCCACAGCGCCGGATCGGCACGCAGGCGCAGCAGCAGCGGCGCGTCCTCCTGCCCCAGCCACTGCCAGATCTTGCGCGGCGTGGCCGGGTTGGCCCACGGCTCGGCGTGCGACACCGCGATCTGGCCGCCGTTGGCAAAGCTGGTTTCCTGCGCGGCGGCACCCTGGCGGTCGATGACGGTGACCTCGTGCCCGTCGCGGGACAGATACCAGGCACTGGCGACGCCGACCACGCCGGCACCGAGGACGACGATCTTCATGAACGTTCCGGAGTGTAGAAGTGAAGAAAAGCCCGGCAAGCGGGCCGGGCTATGGTAACGGGGGCGCGCACTGGCGGCCAGCGCCTTGCGGCCAACCTTGTCACCAGCGCAAGCTTGGCCGCAAGCGCTTAGTCCATCAGCTGGCGGTACAGGTAGACCAGCACCCGCGCCAGCTCCTCGGCGGTCTGCTCCTGGCCGGTATTGCCGCCGTGGCCGCCGCCACTGGTTTCGAGGAACAGCACCTGGTGGCCGAAGGACTGCAGGCGCGCCACCATCTTGCGCGCGTGCGCCGGATGCACGCGGTCGTCCTTGCTGCTGGTGGTGAACAGCGCCAGCGGGTAGCGCGCGTCGGCGCGCACGTGGTGGTAGGGCGAGTACGCCGCCAGCGCCGCGCGCTCGTCCTCGTCCTGCGGGTCGCCGTACTCGTCGATCCAGCTGGCGCCGGCCAACAGCTCGGTGTAGCGCAGCATGTCCAGCAGCGGCACCTCGCACACCACCGCGTTGAACAGCTCCGGGCGCTGCACCATGCAGGCGCCGACCAGCAGGCCGCCGTTGCTGCCGCCTTCGATGCCGAGGCGCCGCGCGCTGGTGATGCCGCGCGCGATCAGGTCTTCCGCCACCGCGATGAAGTCGTCGAAGCTCACCTGGCGGTTGATGCCCTGCGCCGCCTGGTGCCAGGCGGGGCCGAACTCGCCGCCGCCGCGGATGTTGGCGACCACGAACACGCCGCCCTTTTCCAGCCACTGCGGGCCGAAGTTGTCCATGTAGTAGGGCATCATCGGCACTTCGAAACCGCCGTAGCCGTACAGCAGCGTCGGCGCGCTGCCGTCACGGGCGAGGTCGCCGCGATGGACGATGAAGTAGGGGATCTCGGTGCCGTCTGCGGCGGTCGCGTGCAGCTGCTCGGCCACATAACCGGTCGCGTCGAAGGCCAGCGGCTGCGAGCGCAGCACCTCCGGCTCACCGCCTGCCAGCAGGTCCAGCCGGTACAGCGCGGCCGGGGTCAGGAAATCGCTGTAGCTGTAGTACAAGAGGTCGCTCTGCCACGGCTGGTCGGCGAACTCGATCACGCCGCCGGTGGGCAGCGGGTTGGCGTGCGGCAGCCAGTCGTCGCCCTGCCGGCGTAGCGTCACGAGGCGGCTCTTCACGTTGTCGATCACGATGATGGCCAGCAAGTGCAATGTGGCCTCCCCCATCTCCACCGACTGCCGTGCGCCGGGCACGAACAGCTCGGCGATGCGGCCAACCTTGCCGCTGGCCGCGTCGCAGGCCACCGCCAGCAGGCTGCCGGCGGCGTAGTTTTGTCCATTAACCGTCCAGTCCTCGGCCAGTTTCACGATCAGGTCGCCGTGGCTGTAGGCCTCGATCTCGGCGCGCGGCGGCAGCGGCAGGGGCGTGAGCGCAAGGTTGGCCGCAACGTGATGGTAGGTCTTGCTGTAGAAGCTGTCGGAGGCCTCGATCATGTCGAACGGCGTGCCGTCGGCATCGAGAAAACGCCACGCCGCCGCCATCATCGCCTCGTCGTCCAGCCGCAGCAGGCAGCGCGCCTCGTCCCAACCCTGGCCGCGCGC
Source organism: Vogesella alkaliphila (assembly GCF_014652475.1). Classification (GTDB taxonomy): domain Bacteria; phylum Pseudomonadota; class Gammaproteobacteria; order Burkholderiales; family Chromobacteriaceae; genus Vogesella; species Vogesella alkaliphila. The sequence goes on from NZ_BMYW01000003.1 coordinate 277,872, forward strand.
TAGCAGCCACACCTCGCGCGGGTAGCCGGCGCGGGTCAGCTGCGCCTCCTCCCACGCCGGGCACACGAACACGCTGTCCAGGTCGCGCCACGCGATGTGGTTCTTGCCGTAGGGGAAGCTGAAACCGCCGGCGACGAAGGCCTGCGCCTCGACGTCGTACTCGCGGCTGACGGTGGCGTCGGAGCCGCCCGGCGTCAGGCTCAGCAGCGCGCGCGCCGGCTGCTCGGTGTAGTGCGCAACGCCGTCCAGATACCAGTCCACCTCTTCCGCCGCCGCCAGCGCGTCGATGTCCAGCACCGTCTGCCAGTCCTGCGAATTGGCGCGGTAGGCGTCCAGCGTGCAGCGGCGGTAGATGCCGCGCGGATGCTCGCCGTCCTGGTGGAAGTTGTACAGCCAGCCGTCGTATTCGGCAAAGAACGGGATCTGCCGCGTATCGCGCAGGTTGGCGAGGATGCTGTCTTTCAGCGCGTCAAAGCGCGGGTCGCTGTCGAGCAGGGTCTGGGTGGCGGCGTTCTGGCGCGCCACCCATTCCAGCGCGGTGGTGTCGTCGAGGCTTTCCAGCCACTGGAAGTCATCGGAAGTGTGATCGGTCATGTCGGGGCAGGCAAAGGTTGGCCGCAAGGGCAGCGATGGCCGGATTGTGCGGCAGAAGGGGACGGCGGTCACGCATCATCGCGTGCAGCCAGCGCCGCCCTGAGGTGGTCGATCCATAACCGCATCGCCAGCGGCAGGTGGCGACCGCTGGGGTAATACAGATGCAGCCCCGGCATCGGCGGGCACCAGTCGTCCAGTAGGCGGATGACGCGGCCTTCAGCCAGCGCCTTCGCGGCATAGCCTTCGAAGACCAGCGCGATGCCCAGCCCGGCGGCGGCCGCTTCCACCATCAGCGGCTGCTCGCCCAGTATCAGCTGGCCGTCGGGCTGGATCTGCAGCGCCTCGCCATCCTTTGCCAGTTCCCACGCATACAGTGCGCCGTTGCCGAAACGCTGGCGGATGCAGTTGTGCTGCGCCAGCTCGGCCGGGTGTTGCGGCGTACCGTGCTGTGCCAGATAGCCGGGGTTGGCAATCACGGCAAAGCGCATCGGCGGGCCGACGCGTACCGCCACCATGTCGGCCGCCAGCGTCTCGCCAAAGCGCATGCCGGCGTCGAAGCCGCCGCCGACGATGTCCACCAGCTTGTCATCGCAGACCAGGTCCAGGCTGATGTGCGGATAGCGCTGCAAAAAGGCCGGCAGCAGCGGCATCAGCAGCAGGTAGGCGGCGGTGCGCGGCACGTTCAGCCGCAGCTGGCCCTGCGGTTGGGCGCGGTAGTCGTTGACCGACTCCAGCGCGCCGTCGATCTGCGACAGCGCCGGCGTCAGCTGCGCCAGCAGTGCCTCGCCGGCCTCGGTGGCGGTGACGCTGCGCGTGGTCCGGTGCAGCAGCCGCAGCTGCAGCCGCGCCTCCAGCTGGCGCAGGCTGTGGCTGAGGGCGGACGGGGTGACGCCCAGCTCCAGCGCCGCCGCGCGGAAGCTGCGGTGGCGTGCCACACAGGCAAAGGCAAACAGTTCGGCAAGTGGCGGGATCATTGGTGAATAAAACTCATCAAACTATGAAAGATAAGGTGGATTGTTGCATGGAATCCGGCGCCGTAGGCTGCGTGTTCCCGCTGCCCGAGGCAGCCAGACCCCCTGGCCAAGGAATATCGTGATGCCGCCACTTGCCTATCAAGTCATTGCCCAGCTGGAAACCAATCCGGAGGTCGTGCCGCACGACGCGCTGCAGGCGTTGCAGCAGCTGTGCTGGCATGCACGGCGCGAACCCGGCTGCCTGCGCTTCGAGCTGCAGCAGGATCGCAAGCAGCCGCGGCAGTTTTTTCTGATCGAAAGCTTTCGTGACGAGGCGGCTTTTGCGGCCCATCACGCCGCCGAACATACCTGCGCCTATCAGGCGCGGGGGCTGACGCGGCTGGTGCAGCATTGGGTGACGCATGCGGCACCGCCGATGCCGCCTGCCGTGGAGGCAGATTCGGCGTACCGGCGCGGTTGGGCGCGCTTGCAGCAGGTGGATGGCCAGGCCGGCGAGCGTGTGATCGCGGCCCTGCAGGACGTGGCGCCCGACCTGGCGCAGTACACCATCGCCTTCCCGTTCGGCGAGGTCTATCAGGACGAGGTACTGACGCTGAAGGAGCGCGAGATCGCGACCGTGGCGGCGCTGGCGGCGCTGGGCTACGCCACGCCGCAGCTGAAGGTGCACCTGCACGGCGCGCTGAATGTGGGCTGCAGCCGCGACGAGGTGATCGCCATCCTGACGCAGATGGCGGTGTACGCCGGCTTCCCGGCCGCCATCAACGGCGTGCTGGCGGCCAAGGAGGTGTTTGCCGAGCGTGACATGGTTAATGCGTGATCATCCAGCGTGGTCTGCTTGTGAGACAGAAGGAGGGGGCCGTCTTGCGGGATGTGGCGGCGGGGCGGGCTCCTTCTTGATGCGCTCGCAGGTCGGCCTGGGCAATTGTTTTAGCGATGTTTCAGGGGGGGACCGCTGCTTGTGAAAAAGCCGCCTTATCTCGTGGCTTCCGGAGTCGGGAAAAACCAGCAGAGGCCACCGGGTACTCCGGGTGGTCGCTGGCAGATATTCTTCGGGCGGGGCTGGCCAATGGAAGTCATCAAACGCTAGTCGTGCTGGATGCTTCCTCCTCCGCTCTTGGCACGGCTAGCTCTTTCTCTTGTTGAATGAGTCCAAGCAGCCCCGGAAAGCATTGTTCAATATCGCTACGCCTTAGTTGGGCCATGCGACTGTTACCACGGTCAACCTGACGGATAAGGCCGGCTTCTCTCAGGACGCGAAAATGATGTGACCGGGTAGCCTTGCTCAGTTGCAAGCCGAACGATGTGCAATGCCGCTCGGCTCCTTCCTCGTCTTCCAGTAACGCTTTGATCACACGACGGCGTGTCGGATCAGCCAAGGCTGTCAACACTTTTCCCAGTTCAATTTCACCCAGTTCTGGATGGCCTTGATCGTCAGGCATATCACTCCTCTGCATAAATCTGTTTGACATATTTGTGATTGGCAAGATATAACGCGAACGTTCGATAAAATACGAACCTTCTAGAGTAATCGAACCATGCGTCCATGATGACAGAATCATCAATAAGATCAATCGAATCAGGAGTTGAGGTTAGCCCATGAAGAATCATTCCATCCATGACACGCTCAGTTCGGCGTACGAAAACACTGTGCCACGACGTATGGTGCATCGCGCGGTAGCCGGCGAAGTCTTTCTGACCGGCGCTGCTCGTTGTGATGAGCTGCACTTTCAGTGCGCGGTCCAATTGCCACGTGCTCATAGCCATTGAAACGGGATGACTTCATGAATCAGTCCATTGTCGACAAAGGCCTGCTGCTCGTCATACTGCTCGCAATCTTTGTCGTTCCCAGTTCGATATCTGGTACTGCGGTCGCGCTACCGGCGATTGGGATTGATACCCGTGCTTCGCTGACAAGCCTGCAATGGGTCGTTAATGCCTTCAACCTGACTTTTGCCTGCTTTACCTTGGCCTGGGGGGCGCTGGCCGATACCTTTGGCCGTAAGCGCTGCTTTCTGATGGGGGCCGCCCTCTATACCTTAGCCTCGCTGCTGTCAGCCATTGCCGATAGTCCGCTGGTTCTGGATTTTGCCCGGGCTGTGGCTGGCATTGGTGCGGCAGCCATCTTTTCGTGCGGTATTGCGATTCTGTCTACTCACTTCGACGGCGCTGCACGCATGCGAGCGTTCTCCCTCTTCGGTACGGTAGCGGGACTCGGTGTGAGCCTTGGTCCGACACTCTCCGGCCTGATGCTCGACGGTTTCGGCTGGCGCGCAATATTCTGGGGTCATGCCGTGGCCCTGATGCTGGTATTACTGGGTAGTCCATTCATTCATCGGGACATGACGAACGATCGAGCGTCCTCGCGATTCGATACTTTGGGCGCCACGTTGTTCATCCTCGCTTTGCTTGCCCTGATGATGGCCATCGTGCAGGGCTCGCAATGGGGGTGGCGCAGCAATGGCGTATATGTGCTGATCGTCGCCTTTATCGGGCTGCTCATGGTCTTTGTCCGGCGGGAAATGCATCACGGCCATCCCATACTTGATTTGTCCCTGTTGGCCAACAGGATTTTCGTTGGCATGGCATTGGTGACAGTGGCCGCCTCTTTCGGATTTGTCACCCTGTTAACCTATCTGCCCAGCTATCTGAGCACTGTGCTGCATTTGACGGCTACCCAGGCAGGGTTGAGCATGTTGCTGCTCACCATGCCGATGCTGGTCTGCCCGATGTTGGCCGGGAAGCTGGTAATGCGTGGCGTCTCCTCTGCCAGCGTTCTCAATGCCAGCCTGCTTTGCCTGCTGGGCGGGATCTTGTTGCTTGTCATGGCAAGCTATCCGGGGGTGCCCCTGTGGCAATTGGCCGCACCATTGCTTCTGGTGGGGGCGGGGATGGGGCTGTCTGCCGGTCTTGTGGATGGCATGGCTCTCAAGGCGGTCGCTGAAGAAAAGGCCGGCATGGCGGCCGGTTTGCTCAACACCTTCCGCTTGGGGAGTGAGGCGATTGCGGTGGCACTCTATGGCTCACTGCTCACTACCCTGCTCGGAGAGCGTTTACGGGCCTCCCTGGCCATTTGGGTAAGTGATGGCGATATCCTGAGCCGAGTGGTCAATGCTGTGGCGGCAGGCAACCTTGATGTACCTTTGCCCGTAGTGGCTGCGGGGAAAAGTGAATGGGTGAAAAACCTGCTGATAAGCGGATACGACGACGCATTCCACGGTGTTTTGTGGGTCCTTGCTGCCATTATCCTTATCCTTGCGATTCTGATCGCATGGCTTATCAGGCCGCATAAGGTATTGGTAGCGGTGACTCAGCCGCAGTAAGTAAACCGGTCGGGCTGCTCCGATTTGGTCTGCCCGGTTCCTTGAGCCACCCTCGGTTTGCTGGAGACGTCAATGGCAGCCTTCAATTGCGAAGCTGCCATTGACCATTTTAGAGGCGAGCGGTTGCTTTGGCCGGGGTGTTGCCGTTGGAGACCGACAGCTCTCCGACCGTGCCCAGCCCTGTCTGCGGCCAACCTTGGCCGTGTGCCGGGCTGGCCGCTCGGCACCTGTGCCGCCAGGCCCACGCCCATTCGTGGACGGCAGGGCGTGAAGCGGCCACTGTTGCCGACAGTATATGTTCCAGATTAACTATATTGTAGAATTCTCTACTTTATTTTAGAGTGCGTTCATGACCACATGGATTGCCCTCATCACCAGCCTCCCCACGGAAAACGCGACGGCGCGCATGCGTGCCTGGCGTAGCGTCAAGGCGTCGGGTGCCGCCGTCCTCCGGGATGGCGTCTATCTCATGCCGGAACGTGAGGACTGCCGCCGCACACTGGATGCCGTGGCCGCCGACATTCGGGCGGCGGAAGGGAGTGCCCTGGTCGTCAGGCTGGAAGAGCCCGACGCTGGCCACTTCGCGGCCCTGTTCGACCGCGGCGCCGACTTTGCCAGCCTGCTGCAGGACATCGCCTCGGCGCAGGACCGGCTCAGCCCGGATGCGGCCAACGAGGTGGTGAAGCAGGCCCGCAAGCTGCGCAAGGCCTTTGCCGGCCTGGCCGCGATTGACTTCTTCCCCGGCGAAGCCCAGAGGCAGGCCGACGCCGCGTTACGCGAGCTTGAGCAGCAGGCCGCCTGGGCCTTGTCGCCCGATGAGCCGCGCCCGGTCTCCGGGGCCATGACCCGCTTGCGCATCGCGGACTACCAGGGGCGCATCTGGGCGACGCGCCGTCGCCCGTGGATTGACCGGCTGGCCTGTGCCTGGCTGATCCGCCGCTTCATCGACCCGCAGGCCTCGCTGCTGTGGCTGGCCTCGCTGCACGACTGTCCGGCGGAGGCGCTAGGCTTCGACTTCGATGGCGCCACGTTCAGCCATGTCGGCGCGCGGGTGACATTCGAGGTGCTGCTCGGCCGTTTCGGCCTGGAGACGCCGGCCTTGCAGCGTCTGGGCACCCTGGTGCACTTCCTCGACGTCGGCGGGGTACAGCCGCCGGAGGCGGCGGGCATCGAAAGCGCGCTCGCCGGGATGCGCGACACCATCACCGATGACGACCAGTTGCTTGCCCTGGCAAGCCACCTCCTTGACGGCCTGCTGGCCTCCTTCGAGAAGGACCCGAAAGCATGACCCGGACCGCCGCTGTAAACGCCGATACCCCTGATACCACGCCGGCAGAGGTCAGCCTCTGGCAGGCGTTTCTTTTCTGGCTGAAGCTCGGCTTCATCAGCTTCGGCGGCCCTGCCGGGCAGATTGCCATCATGCACCAGGAGCTGGTCGAGCGCCGGCGCTGGATTTCCGAGCGCCGCTTCCTGCATGCGCTCAACTACTGCATGGTGTTGCCCGGACCCGAGGCGCAGCAGCTGGCCACCTATATCGGCTGGCTGATGCACCGTACCCGGGGCGGCCTCATCGCCGGCGGCCTGTTCGTGCTGCCGTCGCTGTTCATCCTGATCGGCCTGTCGTGGGTGTATATCGCCTTTGGCGAGATGCCGCTGGTCGCCGGCCTGTTCTACGGCATCAAGCCGGCGGTCACCGCCATCGTCGTTCAGGCGGCGCATCGCATCGGCGCGCGCGCGCTGAAGAACAAGGTGCTCTGGGCCGTCGCGGCGGCGGCCTTCGTTGCCATCTTCGCGCTCGATGTGCCGTTCCCGGCCATCGTTGCCGCCGCTGCGGCTATCGGCTACGTCGGCGGGCGGATGGCCCCGGACCGATTCAGGGCCGGGGGCGGACACGGCCAGGGCGACAAGTCTTTTGGCCGCGCCTTGATCGACGACGACACCCCCGCACCGGCACACGCGCTGTTTTCCTGGAACAGGCTGGCCAGGGGGGCGCTGATCGGTGGCCTGCTGTGGCTGGTGCCGATGGGGCTGCTGACGGCCGGCTACGGCTGGGACCATACCCTGACGCAGATGGGGTGGTTCTTTACCAAGGCGGCGCTGCTGACCTTTGGCGGGGCCTATGCGGTGCTGCCCTACGTGTATCAGGGGGCGGTCGGTCATTATGGCTGGCTGACGCCGACGCAGATGATAGACGGCCTGGCGCTCGGGGAAACCACGCCGGGACCGCTGATCATGGTCGTCACCTTCGTCGGTTTCGTCGGGGGCTACGTCAAGGCGGTGTTCGGCGCGGACAGCCTGTTCCTGGCCGGCGCCGTCGCGGCCACCCTGGTGACGTGGTTCACCTTCCTGCCGTCGTTCATCTTGATCCTGATGGGTGGCCCGTTCATCGAGACGACGCACAACGACCTGAAGTTCACCGCGCCGCTGACCGCCATCACCGCGGCCGTGGTCGGCGTCATCCTGAACCTGGCGCTGTTCTTCGGTTACCACGTCCTCTGGCCGCAAGGCTTCGAAGGCGCGTTCGAGTGGGGCTCGGCCGTCATCGCGCTCGGTGCCGGGCTGGCCCTGTTCCGCTTCAAGGCCAACGTCATCCACGTCATCGCGACGTGTGCCCTTATCGGGTTTGTGGTGAAGACCCTGCTCTGAGGCCAGGCGGCTGCCCAGCCGCTTCAGCCGGCGTGCCGCCCGTCACGGCGGCGACCTTGATGGCCCTCTGCGGCCAACGTTGGCCGCAGGCCTCAGCCGTACACCTTCCAGAAAAACGCCAGCGTCAGCACACTGCCCAGCGCCACCACCACGCGCTTGAGCCAGATCGCCGGCAGGCGGCGGGCGAGGCGGGCGCCGGCGATGCCGCCGACGATGGTGCCGGCCAGCATCACCAGTGCCGCCGGCCAGTCGACGATGCCGGCGACGATGAAGGTCACCACCGCCACGCCGGAGATCACGACCGACAGCCAGGTTTTCAGCGCGTTCATGCGCGTCAGCGTGTCCAGCGCGAACAGGCTGTACAGCGCCAGCATCATGATGCCCATGCCGCCGCCGAAGAAGCCGCCGTACACCGAAACCAGCAGCTGGCCGGCGAGCAGGCCGCTACGGCTGCGGCCAACGTTGGCCGCGTGCCGGCCCATCCAGCGGGTGAGGGTGCCGCTGAAGGCGAACATGGCGGTGGCGAGCAGGATCAGCCACGGGATCAGCACGTCGAACAGCCGTGGCGACACCACCGTCACCAGATAGCCGCCGGCCAGCCCGCCGGCGAGGCTGGCCACGCTCATGCCGGCAAACTGGCGCTGGCCGCGCAGCTCGCGGCGGAAGGCGAGGCTGCTGGCGACGTAGCCCGGCCACTGCGACACCGAGCTGGTGGCGTTGGCGACGATGGGCGGCAGGCCGGCGGCGACCAGCGCCGGGAAGGTGATCAGCGTGCCGCCACCGGCCACCGCGTTGAGCGCGCCGGCGGCAAACGCCGCCGCGAACAGCGCCAGCGCGAGGGTCAGCGTCATGCCGCCAGCACGCCGGCGAACACGGCGACGATGCGGTCGATGTCGGCACGGCCGATCTGCCAGTGCGTGACCAGGCGCATCAGGCCGTGCTCGGGGCCGTTGGCCTTGATGCCGGCATCAAGCAGCGCCGCCATCAGCTGGCCGCTGTCCAGCGTTTCCGGCAGGCGGAACCACACCATGTTGATGTGCACGTCGTCCAGGTTGACGCTGAGGCCGGGCAGGGCGGCCAGTTGCTCGGCCAGATAGCGCGCGTTGGCATGGTCTTCCGGCAGGCGGGCCACCATCTCGGTCAGCGCCAGGATGCCCGGCGCGGCCAGCACGCCGGCCTGGCGCAGGCCGCCGCCCAGCAGCTTGCGATGCTTGCGCGCGCGGGCGATGAAGGCGGCCGGGCCGGCGAGGATGGAGCCGACCGGTGCGGCCAACCCCTTGGACAGGCAGCACATCACCGTGTCGCTGTAGCGGGTGATGTCGCGCACGTCGCAACCGAGGTGCACGGCGGCGTTGAACACGCGCGCGCCGTCCAGGTGTACCGGCACGCCGTGCTGCTGCGCCACCTCCCATACCGCCGCCATGGCATCCAGCGGAATGACGCGACCGTTGCTGTGCGCGTTCTCGACGCAGATCAGGCCGGTGCGCGGCCAGTGGATGTCCTCGCCGTCGCGGATGCGCTTTTCCACCTCGTCGGCGCGCAACACGCCGTCGGCGCTGGCGATGGTGCGCAGCTGCACGCCGGCGATCACCGCCGCGCCGCCGGTTTCGTGCCACACGATGTGGCAGTCGTCGCCGAGGATCACCTCGTCGCCGCGCTGGCAGTGGGTGTACAGCGCCAGCTGGTTGCCGAAGTTGCCGGAGGGCACGAACAGCGCGGCTTCCTTGCCGAGAATGCCTGCGGCCAACGTTTCCAGCTCGCGCACGGTGGGGTCGTCGCCGTAGACGTCGTCGCCGACCACGGAGTCGAACATGGCCTGGCGCATGGCGAGGGTGGGCTGGGTTACGGTGTCGCTGCGGACGTCAAGCACGGACATGGCGGGCTCCAAATGACACACGGCAGCCGTGGGGCTGCCGTGTCGGGGTTGATCGGCAATGACACGATTGTGCCAGCCGTCATCGAGCCTGTAGAGGCCTATTTCGGATCAGTGTGTTCCGCGCGGGGTCAGCGAACGTGGTAGGCGGCCTTGATGGCGTCGGCCTGTTGCCGGGCGGCCGCCAGCGCGCTGCCGGGCATGCTGATGTCGGCGCCGCAGCTGCAGCGCAGCGGCTGGTCGGGGGCCATGCTGGCCAGGTGCTGGCGGGTCTGGTGGCTGCACTGCGGGCAGGCAATCACCACCGTGGCCTTGTAGTGCTTGTCCAGATCGATGTCAAAACGCGGCAACTTCATGCGCAATCTCCCGGTTGTCGGCGCCGCCTGCAGGACGCGGGTGGCAGAATTTCTATGGTAGATCAACGGTTTGTGTTGGCAAGGACGGATTGCGCCGGCGGCGGCCGCCTTGGCAGCAGGGGGGCGTTTTCGGTATGCTTGGCCGTTTTTTCCTGATGAATGTCGAGCGAAGATGAGTGCCGATCTGGAACGCCGCTTTGGCGGTATTGCCCGTTTGTATGGTGACGCGGCCTTGCAGCGTTTTGCTGCGGCCAGGGTGTGCGTGATCGGCGTCGGCGGCGTCGGCTCGTGGGCGGTGGAGGCGCTGGCGCGCAGCGGCATCGGCCAGCTGACGCTGATCGACCTCGACAATATCGCCGAGTCCAACACCAACCGCCAGCTGCCGGCGCTGGACCCGTACTACGGCATGGCCAAGGTCACCGCGCTGGCCGAACGCGTGCGCGCCATCAACCCGGCCTGCGTGGTGACCGAGGTGGAGGACTTCGTCACCGAGGAGAATCTGGAGCAGCTCTTGGGGCAGGGCTACGACTACATCATCGACTGCATCGACAGCCTGAAGATCAAGACCGCGATCACGGCCTGGTGCGTGCGGCGGCGGCAGAAGTTCGTGGTTTCCGGTGGCGCCGGCGGCCAGATGGACCCGTCGCGCATCGCGCTGGCGGATCTGTCGCAGGTGACGGAAGACCCGCTGCTGTCCAAGCTGCGCTACAACCTGCGCCGCCATCACGGCTTTGCCCGCGAGCCGGGCAAGAAGCTGGGGGTGCCGTGCGTGTATTCCACCGAGCCGCTGGTGTATCCGCAGGCGGCGGCCTGCGAGGTGGACGAGGCGCGCGGGCCGCAGGGGCTGTCCTGCGCCGGCTTTGGCGCCAGCATGGTGGTGACGGCCAGCTTCGGCCTGTTCGCCGCGTCGCAGGTGCTGAACCAGCTGGCGCGCACCGCCAGGCGTTAGGGCAGCCGGTACTTGTCGCGGTAGAACTGCTGGATGCGCTCGTACTCGCCGCTGCCTTTCAGCTGCTGCAGCGCGGCGTCGAAGTCCTGGCGCAGGCGCTCGCGGCGAAAGCCGACGTGGCGCGGCGAGCTGGGGAACAGCGGGTAGCTGATGACAGGCTGGCTGCGGTTGTTGAGGTCGCGCTGCGTCGGATTGGCGTGGAAGATCAGCTCGTCGCCGATCACCACGTCGACGCGGCGGTTGAACAGCATCCTGTTCTGGATGTCCTGGTCGCCCTGCTCGGCGTAGCCGGGCGCGCGCTCCACCGTGCGGCGGAACTCGTCGCCGAGCAGGCGGCGCGCGTTCTGGAACGCCACCACGCGGTACTGCGCCAGCTGCGACAGCTCGGTCAGCACGATGCCGCTGCCCTGCAGCACGATGGCGCGGTTGCGGTAGTGCAGCAGCGGCTGCGAATAGAACACCCCTTCCAGCGATCCCGGCACCAGCGACAGCATCGCGTCGACCCGGCCGCTGTCCAGCATCGCCAGCCCGCGCGCCTGCGGCAGCTGCACCACCAGCGGCTGGTGGCCGGCCCGCCGCAGCGTGGCCAGCGCCAGTGTCACCTCCAGCCCGCTCTTGCCCCCCGCCTCGACATACGGCGGTTTGGCGAGGCCGACGGCCAGGCGCACGATGTCGGCGTGCGCGCCGGCGGCGAACAGGCAGCAGATCAGGAGCAGGCGCAGCATGCGGTACCGTTCTGTCATTGGCGGGGCGTAGTCTCCAGACTAGATCAAAAGCAAAATGACAGCTAACTGATCGTTACATCTTGAAGCGCGCCAGCGACAGGTTCAGCAGGCGTGCGGTCTGTTCCAGGCTGCCGGCCTCGTCCGACAGCTGCTGGCTGGTCTGGCCCTGCTGCGTGCTTTGCTGGTCCAGCTGCTGCATGCCGTGGTGCATCTGCTGCAGGTCGTTGCGGATGGACTGCTGCTCGCTGACGATCTGGCCGAAGCGGCTCTCCAGCGACGCCAGCACCTGCCGCGTCTGTTCCAGCGCCTGCTCCATCGCGGTGGAGGCGCCGGACAGGGTGGCGGCCTCGTCGGCCTGGTGGGTGATGATGCCGGCGGTGTCGTGGATGGTGTTCAGCAGTTTGGCGACGAAGCTGTCGGTCTCCGACAGCGTGTTCTGCGTCTGGCCGGCCAGCTTGCGCACCTCGTCGGCGACCACGGCGAAGCCGCGCCCGGCCTCGCCGGCGCGTGCCGCCTCGATCGCCGCGTTCAGCGCCAGCAGGTTGGTCTGCTCCGAGATGCCGGCGATGCGCTGCAGGATCTGGGTGATGTGCTGCACGTCGCTGGACAGCGCGTCAAAGCGCTGCGCCAGCTCGCGGTTGGCGGCGACGTGGTCCTGCATGTCCCGCGCCATTACCCCGACCTGGCTGCGCGACTGCTGCAGCTGCTGCTGCACCGCTTCCATGTGCTGCTGCACCTCGTCGATGGTGTGGCGGCTGTTTTCCGCCAGGCCGTGGATGCGTTCGCTGCGCTGCGCCAGCTGGCTCAGCTGTTCGCGGCTGCTGCTGCTGGAGCTTTGCGTGTCGTGCGCGTTCTGGCGCACGTTTTCGGCGCTGTGGAAGGTGTCGCGGGCGTGGTTGGCGACGTCGAGCAGGGTGTCGCGGAAACGCTGGCACAGCAGGTTGAAGCTGTGCGCGATCTGCGCGATCTCGTCGCGGCCCTGCGGGCGCAGCGGTGCGTTCAGCTGGCACTCCTCGGCGTGCAGCGCGATGTGGCTGGAGATGCGCAGGATGGCGCGCGAGACCAGGCCGGACAGCCACCACGCGATCAGGGTGCCGACCAGCAGGCTCAGGCCGCCGATGAGCAGGGTTTCCTTCAGCACCTGCTGACGCGAGGCCAGCGCGTCGGAAAGCAGGATGTCGGCGGCGATCACTACCTGCTGGCCGCCTATGCTCTGCGGGATGAACACCGAGCGGAAGGTGCCGTACTTGTCGGTGTATTCGTCGAATTCGATGCGGTTCTGCTGGAAGCTGCGCTTCAGGCCCTCGCTGGGCTCGTACTCTTCCAGGTGGTGGCCGAAGGAGTTCTCCTTCAGCTCCTTCTCGCCGGCGCCGTCGGCGAGATAGACGATCTTGCCGTCCTTTTGCCACAACAGGTACAGGTAGACCACGTTGAACTGTTTGGCATAGTCGTCCAGCTTGCGGGCGTTGCTGACCATCTGCGCCTGGCTGACGCTGCCGGGCGTGAACATGCTGGCGAGGAAGGCGTCGCCGAGCAGGGCCGGCACCGCGCGCGCGCTGGCGTTGAGGCGGGTGTCGATCAGCGCCATCGCCTGTTCGCTGCTGCGCAGGTAGGTGTGGGTGCAGAACGCCAGCACCGTGACGATGTTCAGGAGCAGGAACAGGCAGGCCAGCTTGGTGCGCAGGCTGATGTCGTGCAGTAGTTTCATGGGGTCGCCATCCTTGTTATTGCGGTGGGGAAGATGCCGTGCCGGCTGTTTTTTTTCATGACTTATAGATCAGAGACGCGATATTGCCACTTTTCTGATTTGTCACCGTGTTTTTCGAGTGAAATGACATTTCTTATGTTGTATGAAATGACGGTGGCGCGCGGCGGCCGCCCCGGCGGGACAAAGCCTGGCTGCAGGATGGCGTGCCGCCGGGCGGCGCCGGCGCACGCGGCCAACATATCCGGCACTGGCCCGCTCTGGTAATCTTGTGGTCATTGCGTTTCACTTTGCAGATTGCCCGCTCATGAATTCCCGAAAGATCCGCCTTTACCTGGCCTCCGGCAGCCCGCGCCGCCGCGAGATCCTCGAACAACTTGGTTTCCAGCTGGAGCGCGTGCACGCCGACGTCGACGAGACGGTGCAGCCGGGCGAGGACGCCGTCGGCTACACCCGGCGTCTGGCTGCGGAAAAGGCCGCCGCCGGCTGGAGCGTGGCGATGGCGCTGGGGCTGCCGTCGCGGCCGCTGCTGTCGGCCGACACCACCGTGGTGCTGGACGGCGAGATCTTCGGCAAGCCGACCGGTGCCGACGATGCCTTCCGCATGCTGCGCGCCTTTTCCGGCCGCACCCACCAGGTGCTGACCAGCGTGGCGATCCGCGAGGGCGAGCGCACCGAGATCGCCACCAGCTGCACCGACGTCACCTTCAAGCCGCTGAGCGACGCCGAGATCGAGCGCTACCTCGATACCGGCGAGCCGTTCGACAAGGCCGGCGCCTACGGCATCCAGGGCAAGGCCTCGGTGTTCGTGCAGCATATCGCCGGCAGCTTCACCGGCGTCGTCGGCCTGCCCGTCTTTGAAACCGCGCAACTGCTGGCGGCCTTTGACATCACCCTGCCCTGAGCGCGAGAGGCCACCATGCTGCAACAACCGATCCCCCTGCCACGCGACCTGCCGCGTCCGAAAGAGCAGATCCTGGTCAACATCACGCCGCAGGAAACCCGCGTCGCGGTGCTGGAAGACGCCATCGTGCAGGAGCTGCACATCGAGCGTTCCGCCAGCCGCGGCATCGTCGGCAACATCTATCTGGGCCAGGTCAAGCGCGTGCTGCCGGGCATGCAGAGCGCCTTCATCGAGATCGGCTTCGAGCGTGCCGCCTTCCTGCACATCGCCGACGTGCTGGAACAGCGCCAGCATCCGAGCGAGCCGCAGCGCATCGAGAAGATGCTGTTCGAGGGCCAGACCGTGCTGGTGCAGGTGATCAAGGACCCGATCGGCACCAAGGGCGCGCGGCTGTCGACGCAGATCAGCCTCGCCGGCCGTTTCCTCGTGCACCTGCCGCAGGAAGAGCACATCGGCATCTCGCAGAAGATCGAGGTCGAGGCCGAGCGCCTGTCGCTGAAGGCGCGGCTGGAAAAGCTGCTGCCGGACGGCGCGCCGCGCGGCTACATCATCCGCACCAGCGCCGAGACCGCGACCGACGAAGAGCTGCGCGCCGACGTCGAGTACCTGTCCAAGCTGTGGTCCGACATCCGCCACAAGTCGCAGCACCTGCCGGCGCGCAGCCTGCTGTACGACGACCTGCCGCTGGCGGTGCGTGTGCTGCGCGACATGGTCAGCGACCACACCGAGAAGGTGATCGTCGACTCCACCGAGAACTACGGCAAGATGGTCGAGTTCGCGGAGAACTACGTGCAGTCGGCGGTGGACAAGATCGAGCGTTACAGCGGCGAGCGGCCGCTGTTCGAGCTGCACGGCATCGAGACCGAGATCGAGAAGGCGCTGTCGCGCCGCGTCAACCTGAAGTTCGGTGGCTACCTGATCATCGACCAGACCGAGGCGATGACCACCATCGACGTCAACACCGGCGGTTTCGTCGGCAACCGCAACTTCGACGAGACCATCTACAAGACCAACCTGGAGGCGACGCTGGCGCTGGCGCGTCAGCTGCGGCTGCGCAACCTCGGCGGCATCATCATCGTCGACTTCATCGACATGGATAACGCCGAGCACCGCGAGGCGGTGCTGGCCGAGCTGGCCAAGGCGCTGGCGCGCGACCGCACCCGCGTGACGCTGAACGGCTTCACCAGCCTGGGCTTGGTGGAGGTGACGCGCAAGCGCACCCGCGAGAGCCTGGCGCACGTGCTGTGCGAGTCGTGTCCGGTGTGTCAGGGCCGCGGCGAGATCAAGACCGCGCAGACGGTGTGTTACGAGATCCAGCGCGAGATCGTGCGCGAGACGCGCCGCTTCGAGGCCAAGGGCTTCCGCATCCTGGCGTCGCAGAGCGTGATCGACATGCTGCTGGACGAGGAATCGCAGAGCCTGGCGATGCTGATCGACTTCATCGGCAAGCCGATCTCGCTGTCGGTGGAGGCCACCTACAGCCAGGAACAGTTCGACGTGGTGTTGTTGTAAGTGGCGCTGTTGTAAAGCGCAGGGCCGCCGCTACGCTGGAAGCGAGGGGCGGCAACAGAAAGGCAGTAGAAATGAGCGAAGTAAACCGCGATCCCTTGTGGCTCGCCATCCTGCAGGAAACCGAGCAGGCGGTGCGTGACGAACCGCTGCTGGCCAGCTTCCTGCACATGACCGTATTGCGGCACGGCACGCTGGAAGACGTGCTGGCCTTCCACCTGTCCAGCAAGCTGGCCAGCCCGGTGATGGACGCCCGTGCGCTGCTGGAGCTGTTCCGCGAGGCGCTGGCCGCCGACCCGCAGATCAGCCGCGCGATGCGCGCCGACATCAGCGCCTGCTACGACCGCGATCCGGCCTGCGACCGCTACTCCACGCCGCTCTTGTACTTCAAGGGCTTCCATGCGCTGCAGAGCCAGCGCATCACCCACTGGCTGTGGCAGCAGGACAGGAAGACGCTGGCGTATTTCCTGCAGAACCGCATCTCCGAGGTCATGAGCGCGGACATTCACCCGGCGGCGCGCATCGGCGAGGGCGTGATGCTGGACCACGGCACCGGCGTGGTGGTCGGCGAGACCGCGGTGATCGGCAACAACGTGTCCATCCTGCACGGCGTGACGCTGGGCGGCTCCGGCAAGGAACGCGGCGACCGTCACCCGAAGATCGGCGACGGCGTGATGCTGGGCGCCGGCGCCTCGGTGCTGGGCAATATCCGCGTCGGCGACTGCGCCAAGGTCGGTGCCGGCAGCGTGGTGCTGGACGACGTGCCGGCGCACACCACGGTGGCCGGTGTGCCGGCCAAGGTGGTGGCGCAGCTTTGTCCGGGCACGCCGGCACTAGACATGGACCAGCGCGTGTAAGCGCCTGTTCACGATCTGCTGCGACTTGATCGCAACGGGGGCGATACCGCGTTGAAAGCAGCTTCGGCATGCTTGTTTATATCCAAGTCAACTCCGCTTCCTCAGCTGTTTTCGCCTTGTCTCGCTCTAGCTCGCGAGATCATGAACACGCTCTAAGCGCCGCGCGCCATCACCCCGAACGGCAAGCCAGGCGGCTTGCCGTTTTTGTTGCCTTGCGCGCCCAGGGTTGGCCGCAAGGCGGTGGCAGCCTTTTGCGCGGCGTGGCTTGTTTTCGGCGTGCTATTTTTATGGCATGAATGCTGCAAAATGCGGCGTGACGGGCAACGTAAATGACGTTGGTAAATTAAATGGGGTGCTTTCGTGCGCGGGCGCTGCTGTGTAGAATCGGCCGCCGTGTCCCGTCCCGATATTGCCTGACGGTCACTTTCAGCAAGGGAACCCTTCCCATGAACGTACGCGTTGTAGACTACCGCGCCGCCGATGCGGCCGAGCAATTCACCCGCAGCCTGCACGAAACCGGCTTCGGCGTGCTGGTCAACCATCCCATCCCGCAAGCGTTGGTCGAGACCATCTACCGCGACTGGCTGGCCTTCTTCGACAGCGAGCAGAAGCACGACTACGCGTTCTCGGTCGAGAAGCAGGACGGCTACTTCTCCAGCGCGATCTCGGAAACCGCCAAGGGCGCGACGCAGAAGGACATCAAGGAGTACTTCCACGTCTACCCGTGGGGCCGCATCCCGGCGTCGCTCAAGGCCGACGCGATGCGCTACTACGACACCGCCAACGCGCTGGCGGCCGAGCTGCTGTCGTGGGTGGAGCGGTACACGCCGCCCGCCATCGCCGCCGGCTACAGCGAGCCGCTGTCCGGCATGATCCGGGGCAGCAACAAGACGCTGCTGCGCGTGCTGCGCTACCCGCCGCTGACCGGCCAGGAGCCGGAAGGCTCGCTGCGCGCCGCCGCCCACGGCGACATCAACCTGCTCACCATCCTGCCGGCGGCCAACGAGCCGGGGCTGCAGGTGCAGGACATGGACGGCAACTGGATCGACGTGCCGTGCGACTTCGGCATGCTGATCATCAACATCGGCGACATGCTGCAGGAGGCGTCGCAGGGCTACTACCCGTCCACCCAGCACCGCGTGGTGAACCCCACCGGCGAGGGCGCGAGCAAGAGCCGGGTGTCGCTGCCCCTGTTCCTGCACCCGCGCGACGAGGTGGTGCTGTCCGCGCGCTATACCGCCGGTGCCTACCTCGACGAGCGTCTGCGCGAGCTGGGCGTGAAGCAGTAATCCCTTGGCGGCCAGGGTTGGCCGCAGACGATGGGCAAGCCGGAGGGCAGATCGCGAGGTCTGCCCTTTTGCATTCTATTGGCTATCGATTGGCTAAAAACATTCAATTTTAGCTATGCAATGATAGTGACTATCATTGCGGAAAGATTGATAGCCGCAGCAGGAGCCCGTCATGCTCAAGACCGTCACCTTCGCCATCTGCCACTTCAGCGTGGCGTTCTCGGTCGCCTGGCTGCTGACCGGCAGCCTGGGCATCGCCAGCCTGCTGGCCCTGGTGGAGCCGCTGGTGAATACCGTCGCCTACTACTTCCACGAGAAGGCCTGGGACGGCATCCGCGCGCGGCGGCAGCGCGTGCAGGATCACGCCAGCGCCGGGCGGCACGGCTTTTTTCACGCCCATTGAGCGGGGCGCTAGCGACAAGGTTGGCCGCAATGCGTTGCGGCCAAGCTTGTGCGGGCGGGTGGTGGTGTAGAATCGGCGTTTTGCGCGTCACCTCAAAGCCTGCCCCATGAATAACGATCTGCTCGCCGGTCTCAATCCCGAACAACTCTCCGCCGTCACCTGGCCCGCCAAGAGCGCGCTGGTGCTGGCCGGCGCCGGCAGCGGCAAGACGCGGGTGCTGACCACGCGCATCGCCTGGCTGCTGCAGACCGGGCAGACCAGCCCGGCCGGCATCCTGGCGGTGACCTTTACCAACAAGGCCGCGCGCGAGATGCAGACGCGGCTGGCGGCGATGATCCCGGTCAACGTCAAGACGATGTGGATCGGCACCTTCCACGGCCTGTGCAACCGCTTCCTGCGCGTGCACTACCGCGACGCCGGCCTGCCGCAGACCTTCCAGATTCTCGATTCCGGCGACCAGTCGTCGGCGATCAAGCGCCTGCTGAAGAGCCTCGACATCTCCGACGAGAAATTCCCGCCCAAGGCGGTGCAGCAGTTCATCAACAGCCAGAAGGAATCCGGCGTGCGCGCCGGCGAGCTGTCGGCGCACGACCCCTACACCCGCAAGCTGATCGAGCTGTACGCCGCCTACGACGCGCAGTGCCAGCGCGAGGGCGTGGTCGACTTCGCCGAGCTGCTGCTGCGCAGCTACGAGGTGCTCAGCCGCAACGCCGCGCTGTCCGAGCACTATCGCAACCGCTTCCGCTTCGTGCTGGTCGACGAGTTCCAGGACACCAACCGCCTGCAGTACGCGTGGCTGAAGCTCTTGGCCGGGCCGGACAACGCGCTGTTCGCGGTCGGCGACGACGACCAGTCGATCTACGCCTTCCGCGGCGCCGAGGTCGGCAATATGCGCGCGCTGCTGTCCGACTACGGCGTCAGCGGCCCGATCCGGCTGGAGCAGAACTACCGCTCCGCCGGCACCATCCTGGACGCCGCCAACGCGCTGATCGAGCGCAACGACGGCCGCCTCGGCAAGAGCCTGTGGACCGACGCCGGCCCCGGCGACAAGATCCGCCTGTTCGAGGCCTACTCCGACGGCGAGGAGGCGCAGTTCATCGTCGACGAGGTCAGGGCACTCGCCCGCGACGGCTGGAATCTGGCCGACATGGCGGTGCTGTACCGCTCCAACGCGCAGTCGCGCATCCTGGAACACGTGCTGGTGCAGAGCAGCGTCGCCTACCGCATCTACGGCGGGCTGCGCTTCTTCGAGCGGCAGGAGATCAAGCACGCGCTGGCCTACCTGCGGCTGGTGGCCAATCCGGAGGACGACAACGCGCTGTTGCGCGTGATCAACGTGCCGGCGCGCGGCATCGGCGCGCGCAGCGTGGAAAACCTGCAGACCGCCAGCCGCGAGCAGGGCGTCAGCCTGTGGCAGGCGCTGTGCGGCGCCGGCGGCGGCCGCACCGCCGGCAAGCTGGCCGAGTTCGTGCGCCTGATCGACAGCCTGCGCCAGCGCTGCGAGGCGCTGACGCTGGCGGAAACCATCAGCCTGATCATCGACGCCTCCGGCCTGCGCGCGATGTACGAGGCCGACAAGAAGGACGGCGAGGAGCGCCTCGCCAACCTCGACGAACTGGTCAACGCCGCGCTGGGCTTCATGCCGCAGGAGCCGGCGATGGCGGTGATCGAATTCCTGACCCAGGCCAGCCTGGAGGCCGGCGACCACCAGGCCGACGCCGGCGCCGATGCGCTGCAGCTAATGACGGTGCACGCGGCCAAGGGGCTGGAGTTCGACGCGGTGTTCGTCGGCGGGCTGGAAGAGGGCCTGTTCCCGCACGAGAACAGCATGAACGACAGCAAGGGGCTGGAGGAGGAACGGCGGCTGATGTACGTGGCGATGACGCGCGCGCGCAAGCGGCTGTACCTGTCCTGCGCGCAAAGCCGCATGCTGCACGGCCAGAGCCGCTACCCGATCCGTTCGCGCTTTGTCGACGAGCTGCCGGCCGAGCTGTTGCAGACTTTGTCTGCTACCGTGAAAAAGACGGCCGCGCCTATGCGCGACGCCTACGCGCAGGGCCGCATCGCGGCGGCGCCGCTTGCGGCCAACCTTGGCGGCTGGAAGATGGGGCAGGGTCTGCACCATACCAAGTTCGGCGACGGCGTGGTGATCAACGCCGAGGGCGCCGGCGACGACGTGCGCCTGCAGATCAATTTTGCCGAGCACGGCATCAAATGGCTGGACTTGCGTTACGCCAAAGACAAACTCAGCGCGCAGTAAGCGCGGTCCGCCCCGGCGGAAAAGGGGAATTCAGAGCATGAGCGAGCAGCCTATCCAATCCTCGACCTTCAACGCCATCACCAGCGTACAGAAAAGC
Source organism: Vogesella alkaliphila (assembly GCF_014652475.1). Classification (GTDB taxonomy): domain Bacteria; phylum Pseudomonadota; class Gammaproteobacteria; order Burkholderiales; family Chromobacteriaceae; genus Vogesella; species Vogesella alkaliphila. Next base: position 298,333 of record NZ_BMYW01000003.1, read on the forward strand.
CGGCACCACAAGGAGTACAGCAATCCTTACGCCAAGAAGCAGTTCCTGATCGTCGACAGCGTGCCGGAGATGCAGCGCGCGCTGGCGATGACGCTGGCCTCGTTCGGCGCCGAGAAGGTGGAGTACGCCGGCAAGGCCGGCGACGCGCTGGTGAAGCTGATGCGCTACGACTTCGACGTGGTGCTGTGCGACTTCGACCTCGGCAACGGCAACGACGGCCTGTACCTGCTGGAAGAGGCGAAGGAACGCAACCTGCTGAAGCAGTCCTGCGTGTTCATGATCGTCAGCGGCGAGCGCCGCGCGGCCAAGGTGATCTCCGCCGCCGAGCTGGTGCCGGACGACTACCTGCTGAAGCCGTTCACCGGCGAGGTGCTGGCCGAGCGGCTGGAGCGCGCGATGCGCCGCCGCGACGCCTTCCGCTTCGTCGACGAGGCGCTGATGAACCACGAGTACCTGGCTGCCATCGACGCCTGCAACAAGAAGATCGCCGAGCGCAGCGAGTTCACCCTCGACTTCATGAAGCTGAAGGGCAGCCTGAGCCTGAAGATCGGCGACTACGACAGCGCGCGCGCGCTGTACCAGCAGGTGCTGAAGATCCGCGAGCTGCCGTGGGCGCAGCTGGGGATGGCCAAGTCGCTGGCCTCGCTGAAGCAGGTGGAGCCGGCGCTGGCGATGTTCCACCACATCGTGACGGAAAACGAGCACGTGATGGAGGCCTACGACTGGCTGGCGCGGCTGTACCAGGGCAACCACGAGCTGGACAAGGCACAGGAAACCCTCAAGCGCGCCACCGAGCTGTCGCCGGCGACGGTGCGCCGCCACAAGGCGCTGGCCGAGGTGGCGCTGGAAAACGGCGACCTGGCGCAGGCGAAGGACGCCTACGGCACCACGCTGGAACTGTCCAAGGCCAGCTGGCACCGCAACCCGGTGCTGTACGCGACGCTGGCGCGCACGCAGCTGGCCTGCGGCGAGAAGGGCGAGGCGATGAAGACGCTGGCCTCGCTGCGCCGCGACTACAAGTACAAGCCGGAAGGCGAGTGGATGGCCGACGTGCTCGACAGCCAGATCCAGCAGCACAGCGGCAACAAGCAGCAGGCGGAAAAGCTGCTGCAGTCCGCCGCCGAGCGCCTGCCGCAGCTGGAGCAGCTGTCGGCCGAGGAAAAGATGGAGTTCGCGCGCACCTGCTACGCGCAGGGGCAGAAGGCGATGGGCGACGGCGTCGCCGGCCAGCTGATCCGCAACAACCACGACAACGAGCAGCTGCTGCAGCGCTTGTCGAGCATGTTCGACCAGCTGGGCATGGCCGACGCCGGTGCCGACCTGATCATGCACAACGTGCAGGGCATGGTCGACCTCAACAACAAGGCGGTGCGCGAGGCGCAGGCCGGTGAGCACGACAAGGCGATCGCCATGTTCCGGCAGGCGCTGCAGGAGATGCCGGACAGCATCCAGCTGATGCTGAACCTGGTCAACGCCGTCATCGCCCAGGTGCACCTCAAGGGCTGGCATGAAAGCCACGTGCGCCAGGCCTACGACTACCTGCAGAAGGTGCGGCAGATGGCGCCGACCAACAACAAGCTGCAGAAGCTGATGCAGGCGTGGCGGCTGCTGATCGAGCAGCACGACAAGCGGGAGTTCCTGCTCTGAGCGCGCCGCTGGCCAGGGTTGGCCGCAGCGTGCAGCTGGCCCTGCTGCTGCTGGGCTGGCTGGCGCTGGTGCTCAGCAGCGGCTTTCTGGCGCTGGAGGCCAGCCGCGCCGACGCCGAGCAGGCGCTGCAGCGGCAGGCGCAGCAGCAGTCGGCGCTGCTGACGCGCGACCTCTTGCAGCTGCACCAGCACCTGCTGGAGCTGGCGCAGCAGTTCGCCGACACGCCCGGCGAGCAGATCCCGGCCTGGCAGGCCGGCATGGTGCTGCAGCGCTTTCCGGCGCTGGAGCGGGTGGCGCTGCTGCGCGACAGCGAGGACGGCCTGCTGGTGACGCAGGTGGTGCCGCTGCGGCTGGGGGCCGGCGTGGTGCCGTGGCAGGATCTGGCGCGGCAGCCGGCGGTGGCGGCCAACCTTGGCCGCCTGCGCCAGGGCCAGCCGCAGGTGCAGATGCTGCAGGGCGAGGGCGAGCAGGCGCAGCTGCTGAGCATCTATCCGCTGGCGCGCGCCGGCGACCGGCGTTTCATCGCGCTGTGGCTGCGGCCGCAGCGCTGGCTGCCGCCGCTGGCGGAGGCGGAGGCCGACCGCGCGCTGCAGCTGATGGGCGATCCGCATCCGGCGGTGGCGTGGCCGGGGATGCTGCAGGTGCGCGAGGTGGTGATCGTCGGCGAGCAGCGCTACTGGCTCAGCCTGCAGCGGCCGCTGCGCGGCAGCGATTTCCGCATTTCGCTGTGGCTGCCGCTGCTGCTGGTGTGGTTGCTGCTGCTGGGCCTGCTGCTGGTCGGCGCGGTGTTCCGCGGGCGGCTGGCGCGCGGCCTTTCCCTCGCCGACAGCTGAAAACGGCGCGGTTTTGCAGTACAATCGGGCCATCATTTTCCGGGGTCATACCATGTACCAGTCCGAATTCACCCAATTCATGAACGATTTCCTGGCGAAAAACCCGCAGGTGGAGAGCGAACGCCGCGAGCTGCGCCTGACCTGGTGGGATCGCAAGCTGGACCTGGAGGACCTGCGTCGCTGGAACGCGTCCAAGGTGCCGCAGAAGCCGTACGTGTACCAGCCGGACTGAGCAGCACGCCCGCCGTATCGCCGACCAACGCCCGCAAGGGCGTTGTGCTTTTCTGGAGTAAAGCATGACCCGCACGACCATCGCCGTTGACGACCGGCTTGCCGCCTACCTGCTGCAGATCGGCGTCACCGAGCACCCGGTGCAGACCGCGCTGCGCGAGTTCACCGCCACCCACCGCATGGCCAAGATGCAGATTTCGCCGGAGCAGGGGCAGTTCCTCGCCTGGCTGGTCAAGCTGCTCGGCGTGCGCCGCTACCTGGAGATCGGTGTCTTCACCGGCTACAGCGCGCTGACCGTGGCGCTGGCCATGGGCGAGCAGGGCAGCACCGTGGCCTGCGACATGAGCACCGAGTTCACCACCATCGCCCGCGACTACTGGCGCCAGGCCGGGGTCGAGGACAGCATCGCGCTCTACGTGCAGCCGGCGGTGCAGACGCTGCAGATGCTGCTGGACGACGGCCAGGCCGGCAGCTTCGACCTCGCCTTCATCGACGCCGACAAGACCAGCTACCCGCAGTACTATGAAGCCTGCCTGCAGCTGGTGCGCCCCGGCGGCGTGATCGCGGTCGACAACATCTTCCTCGGCGGCCGCGTGGTGGAGCCGCAGCCGGAGGACCCGCCCAGCGTGCGGGCGATGCAGGCCTTCAATGCCAGCCTGAAACACGACCCGCGGGTGGTGATGTCGGTGCTGCCGATCGGCGACGGCATGACCCTGCTCACCCGCCGCTGATGCCGGCGCCGCGGAACCGATGCGGTGCCGCGGCGGTCTGTCCTTATCCGATGTTTGCCGGCCCGCCGTGCCGGCCGCCCCTTCTAGCCACAGGAATGCCCGATGCTGCAGCGACGCCCGCGCCGAATGATGAACCAGATGAACGTCGTGCCCTATATCGACGTGATGCTGGTGCTGCTGGTGATCTTCATGGTGACGGCGCCGATGTTCACCCCCGGCGTGATCGAGGTGCCCAGCGTCACCCGCGCGGCGCAGGTGGACAGCACGCCGCTGGAAATCAGCATCGAGGCCGACGGCCGCTACCTGCTGGGCGAGGGCGGCAAGCGCGCGCCTGCGGCCAACCTTGACGCGCTGGTGGCCGAGGTCAAGGCGCGGCTGCGCGACAACCGCCCGGTGGTGGTCACCGCGCACCGCGATCTCAAGTACAGCGAAGTGGTGAAGGTGGCCGACCGCCTGCACCAGGCCGGCATCACCCGCGTCGCGCTGACGGTACGGCAGGGCAACTGATGTCGCCGCAGACGGGCGCCATCGGTTACGGCGCGTGGGGCATGTCGCTGCTGCTGCATCTGGCGGTGCTGCTGCCGCTGTGGTGGCTGTACGCGCCGGCGCCGGTGTACACGCCGCCACCGCTGGCGCTGGAACTGTGGGCCGGCGGTGCACCGGCGGCGCCGACCCCGGCGCTGAAAGTGCGTGCCGCCCCGCCGGCGGCGACGGTGGCGGAAGCCGCCACCCCCTTGCTGGCCGATGCCGACATCAAGCTGAAGGCCAGCCGCCCGCTGCCGCAGTACAAGGTGCCGCCGGTGGCCGCGGAAAAGCCGCAGCCCAAACCCAAACCGGCGGAAAAAGTGCCGGAGAAGGTGACGGCCAAGGCCGGCAAAGCGGTGCCTGAGTCGGCCAAGGCGAGCGTGCCCGCCGCCAAACCGGCCGCGAAGGCGGGCGCCAAGCCGGCGCCGGCCGCGGACAACGACCTGCTGGCGGAGCTGGACCTGCCGCCCGGCCCCGGCAACGCCAAGCAGAGCCAGCGCGGCGGCCAGGGCGGCGTCGCCGGCGGCAGCAGCCACGGCGTGGCCGACGCCAAGGCGCTGTACGCGCAGACGCTGAGCAACCGCGTGCGCCCCTACGTGATCATCCCCGACGCGCTGAAAGGCAACCCGGAGGTGGTGCTGCAGATCGAGATCCTGCCGTCGCTGGAAGTGCGCCAGATCCGCCTGCTGCGCAGCAGCGGCAACCCGCAGTACGACGAGGCGGTGCAGGCCGCCGTGCGCGAGATGCGCCGCTTCCCGCCGCTGCCCAAGGGCGCGGCGTTCGCCGACTACCGGCGCGTGACCATGTCTTTCCGTCCTAAGGAGTAATGCCTTGTCTGCCACCGTCTCCGGCTTCTGGCCGCGCCTGTTTGCCCTGCTGCTGCTGAGCATGACCGCTGCGGCCAACCTTGCCCGCGCCGACCTCAGCGTGGAAGTGATCGGTGGCGGCACCAACCGCTACCCGGTGGCGATCGTGCCGCTGCAGGGCGAGAGCCTGCTGCCGGAGGCGATCACCGCGACGGTGAAGAGCGATCTGGCGATGACCGGCGCCTTCAGCCTGCTGGAGACCGCCGCCGGCGACGCGCTGGCGGCGCCGGCGCAGCTGAACGCCGCGGCGTGGCAGCAGCGCGGTGCGCGCGCGGTGGTGTACGGCAAGCTGCTCAGCCTCGGCGGCGGCCGGGTGCGGCTGACGTTCTGGGCCGACACCGTCAGCCCGCGCGAGCAGAAGCTGAGCGCGGAATTCGACCTGGCGCCGGAGCAGCTGCGCGACATGGCGCACCGCATGGCGGACATGGTGTACGAGGCGCTGCTGGGCGAGAAGAGCCTGTTCTCCAGCCGCATCGCCTTCATCACCCAGAGCGGCAAGGAGTACCGGCTGCAGATCGCCGACATGGACGGCCGTCGCGCGCAGACGGTGCTGCGCTCGCGCCAGCCCATCATGTCGCCGGCGTGGAGCCCGGACGGCACGCGCCTGGCCTACGTCTCCTTCGAGCAGCAAAAGCCGGTGATCTACGTGCAGGACCTGGTCAGCGGCCAGCGTCGCGTGCTGGCCAACTTCCGCGGCAGCAACTCGGCGCCGGTGTGGAGCCCGGACGGGCGGCGTCTGGCGGTGGTGTTGACCACCAGCGGCAACTCGCAGGTCTACCTGATCAATGCCGACGGCGGCGGCCTGCAGCGTTTTTCCTATAGCGACGCCATCGACACCGAGCCGGCGTTCAGCCCGGACGGGCGCCAGATCGTGTTCGTGTCCGACCGCAGCGGCAGCCCGCAGCTGTACGTGCAGGCGCTGGACGGCGGCCGCAACGCCCGCCGCGTCACCTTCGAGGGGAACTATAACGTGTCGCCGACGTTCTCTCCTGATGGGCGCCAGATCGCCTACGTCCGGCGCGAAGGCGGCCGTTTCAAGGTGATGCTGCTCGATCTGGCCAGCGGCGACAACCGCCTGATCAGCAACAGCGCCTTCGACGAGTCGCCAAGCTTCGCCCCCAACGGCAAGATGGTGCTGTACGCCAGCGAGGAAGGCGGCCGCAGCGTGCTGTACGCCGCCGCCACCGCCTATCCCGGCCGCGTGCGGCTGGGCACCCTCGGCGGCCAGGTGCAGGATCCGGCCTGGGGACCATTCAATCCTTGATGTGGTGCCGGCGCTGCGCGCATCATGTTGCCAGTTCATCCATCCCATCCGATGCAGGAGAGCCGAATGAAGAAATCACCGTTTATCGTCGCCATCGCGGCGGCGCTCTTGGCCGCGTGTGCCAGTACCCCGGCGCCGGTCGTCAGCAACCCGCCGGCCGCCACCGTGCCGAGCGCACCGAGCGTGGCTACCGTCGATGTCACCGGCAGCGAGCCGGTGCTGCAGGGCGGCAAGGTCAGCGCCGCGCAACTGGCTGCGGCGGTGAAGGCGGCGCCGGATCAGCGCAGTGCGCAGGCGCTGCTCAACGGCCACAGCGTGTACTTCGACTTCGACCAGTTCGTGGTCAAGGACGACCAGCGCGGTGTGGTGGAAGGCAATGCCGCCTTCCTCAACCGTTTCAGCAGCAAGGTGCTGGTGCAGGGCAATACCGACGCCCGCGGCAGCCGCGAGTACAACCTGGCGCTGGGTCAGCGCCGTGCCGAAAGCGTGAAGCAGTCGCTGGAAGTGCTGGGCGTGAAGCCGGCGCAGATCGAGGCCGTCAGCTTCGGCAAGGAAAAACCGCGTGCCGAGGGGGACAGCGAGGCGGCCCATGCCGAAAACCGTCGCGCCGACTTCGTCTACCCGCAGTAATGTGTTGACCGCCAGCGGGATGGCGTCACGCCATCCCGCGCTGTTTTTCAGGATGCCACCATGAATTTGCCCCGCCTGTTGCCCGTCGCCACCCTCAGCCTGCTGCTGGGGGCCTGTGCCACCACCGGCGATATCGAACAGACCCGCCGCGAGCTGGACGCTGCCAGGCAGCAGACCAGCGCGCGCCTGACCGAGGTCGAGGCGCGGTTGTCCAACGAGCGGCTGCTGGACCTGGTCAAGGAAGTGGCCTCCCTGCGTACCGAAATGGCGGCGCTGCGTGGTCAGAACGAGGTGCTGCAGCACCAGCAGGGCGAAACGCTGAAACGGCAGAACGACCTGTACGCCGACCTCGACCTGCGCCTGGGCAAGCTGGAGCAGTCGGCCAGCAGCCCGGCGGTGAGCGGCGAGGCGGAGGCTGCCGCGGCCCCGGCGGCGCCGCTGGTCAGCCCGGCGCAGGACGCGCTGAACAAGGCGCTGGCGACGCTGCGCAACCGCGAGTTTGCCCGCGCGGTGCCGGAGCTGAAGGCGGTGATGGACAAGTTCCCGGCCAACAGCGAGGCGCAGGAAGCCAGCTACTGGCTGGGCGTGGCCCACACCTACCTGAAGCAGTACGACGCCGCCATCGACATCCACCGCCGCTTTGCCGAGCAGTCTCCGGCGCACGTGCGGGCGCCGGAGGCGCTGCGGCTGATGGCGGAAAACCAGATCGAGCTGCAGCAGAAGGACCAGGCCAAGCTCACCCTGCGCAAGCTGATCAAGCTGTACCCGAACAGCGCGGCGGCGACGAAGGCGCGCGAGCGGCTGGCAAAACTGTAACGCGGCGGCCTGTCGGCGCGCCGAAAACGTCAAAAGCGGCCGCCGGCCGCTTTTTTTGTGGCGCCGGCGCGCGTGCGCTCTGCAAGTCAGCTCGGCAAGCCCTTGCCGAATCAGGTAAAATCGCGTTTTTCCCCTCCTTGATGGAACCCGCCTCCATGATCGAAGTTGGCATCGTGATGGGTAGCAACAGCGACTGGGAAGTCATGCAGAACGCCGCGCGCGTGCTGAAGGACTTCGGTGTCGCGTTCGAAACCCGCGTCGTCTCCGCGCACCGCACCCCCGACCTGCTGTTCCAGTACGCCGAAGAAGCCGAAGCGCGTGGCCTGAAGGCCATCATCGCCGGCGCCGGCGGTGCCGCGCACCTGCCGGGCATGCTGGCCGCCAAGACCCACGTTCCGGTGCTGGGTGTGCCGGTGCCGTCCAAATACCTGCGCGGCGAAGACTCGCTGCTGTCCATCGTGCAGATGCCCAAGGGCATTCCGGTGGCGACCTTCGCCATCGGCGAAGCCGGTGCCGCCAATGCCGCGCTGTTCGCGGTGGCGCAACTGGCTACCACCCGTCCGGAACTGGCCGACAAGCTGAAGGCCTTCCGCAAGCAGCAGGAACAGACCGTGCTGGCGATGAGCCTGCCGGAGGTGGACTGACATGGCGGCCATCCTGCCCCCGGCGATGCTGGGCATACTCGGCGGCGGCCAGCTGGGCCGCATGTTCGTCACCGCCGCCAAGCGCATGGGCTACCGCGTGACCGTGCTGGACCCGGACGCCAACGCGCCGGCCGCCGACTTTGCCGACGTGCACCTCATCGCGCCGTTCAATGACGCCGCCGCGCTGCAAACGTTGGCCGCAAGCTGCGCCGCGGTGACCACCGAATTCGAGAACGTCAACGCCGACGCGATGCGCCAGCTGGCGAAGAGCACCCGCGTGTCGCCGTCCGGCGACTGCGTGGCCATCGCCCAGGACCGCATCGCCGAGAAGAGCTGGATCAACAAGGCCGGCCTGCCGACCGCGCCGTATCTGGCCATCGAGAGCGTCGCCGACATCCAGGTCGAGCTGGAGCCCTACCTGCCGGGCATCCTCAAGACCGCGCGTCTGGGTTACGACGGCAAGGGCCAGGTGCGCGTGAAGACCGCGGACGAGGCCCGCGCCGCCTACGCCGACCTCGGCGGCCAGGCCTGCGTGCTGGAAAAGATGCTGGACCTGAAGCTGGAAGTGTCCGCCATCGTCACCCGTACCAGCAGTGCGCAGGTGGCGGTGTTCCCGGTGTCGGAGAACATCCACAAGCACGGCATCCTCGACGAATCCATCGTGCCGGCACGCATCGCGCCGGAACTGGCCGCCCGGGCGCAGGATTACGCGGTGAAGCTGGCTGAGGCGCTGGACTACGTCGGCGTGCTGGCGGTGGAATTCTTCGTGCTCGCCGACGACAGCCTGGTGGTGAACGAGATCGCGCCGCGGCCGCACAACTCCGGCCACTACACCATCGACGCCTGCGTCACCGACCAGTACCAGCAGCAGGTGCGCGCCATGTGCGGCCTGCTGCCGGGCAAGACCGAGCTCTTGTCGCCGGTGGTGATGGTCAACCTGCTGGGCGACGTGTGGCGCGAGGATGGCGGCGAACCGCTGTGGGACGTGCTGATGGAAGCACCGAACGCCCACCTGCACTTGTACGGCAAGAAAGAGGCGCGTGCCGGCCGCAAGATGGGGCACTTCACCGTGCTCGCGGCCAACGTCGACGACGCGCTGGACCAGGCGCGCGCGCTGAAGGATACCCTGTAAGAAATCAGGCGGTGCGGATAAGGCATCGCCTTTCTCAATGAGTCGATGCATGACGCTGCAAGGTTTGAACCACCTGACGCTGGCGGTAGGCGATCTGGAGCGTGCCTGGCAGTTCTATACCGATGTACTGGGCGCGAAACCAGAGGCTCGCTGGGCTGCTGGTGGCTACCTGACGCTGGGGGGACTGTGGTTGTGCCTGTCGCTGGATGACTGGCAAGGCCAGCCGCAGGCTGGTTATACCCACTATGCATTTGGTGTGGAGGCCGCGCAGTTTCCTGCCTGGGTAAGCCGGTTGCAAGCTGCGGGTGTGCCTAGCTGGCGTGACAACCGCAGCGAGGGCGAGTCGTTTTATTTTCTCGACCCGGATGGCCACCAACTGGAGCTACACGTGGGCTCGCTAGCCAGCCGTCTGGCAGCATGCAGGATACGTCCCTATCAGGACATGCAGTTTTTTGATTGAAGGAATTACCATGACCGCTAGCAATACCACTCTCACCAGCCTGAAGAAAATCTACTCCGGCAAGGTGCGCGACCTGTACGAGATCGACGACAAGCGCATGCTGATGATCGCCTCCGACCGCCTGTCGGCGTTCGACGTGATCCTGGACGACCCGATCCCGGGCAAGGGCCAGATCCTGACCGCGATCTCCAACTTCTGGTTCGAGACGCTGAAGGACGTGGTGCCCAACCACCTGACCGGCGACAAGCCGGAAGACGTGGTGTCGGCGGCGGACCTGCCGCTGGTGGCCGGCCGCGGCGTGGTGGCCAAGCGCCTGAAGCCGGTGATGATCGAAGCCGTGGTGCGCGGCTATCTGGCCGGCTCCGGCTGGAAGGAATACCAGAAGTCCGGCACCGTGTGCGGCATCGCGCTGCCGGCCGGGTTGAAGGAATCCAGCAAGCTGCCGGAGCCGATCTTCACCCCGTCCACCAAGGCGGCGGTGGGCGATCACGACGAGAACATCACCTACGCGCAGTGCGAGGCCATCGTCGGCGCCGAGCTGGCGGCCAAGGTGCGCGACACCGCCATCCTGCTGTACAAGACCGCGGCCGAGTTCGCCGCCAAGCGCGGCATCATCATCTGCGACACCAAGTTCGAGTTCGGCCTGGACGAAGACGGCACCCTGGTGCTGATGGACGAGGCGCTGACGCCGGACTCCAGCCGCTTCTGGCCGGCCGACAGCTACGCCGAGGGCAGCACCCCGCCGTCCTTCGACAAGCAGTTCGTGCGCGACTGGCTGGAAGCCTCCGGCTGGAACAAGCAGGCGCCGGCCCCGGCCGTGCCGCTGGACGTGCGCGAGAAGACCGCCGCCAAGTACCGCGAAGCGCTGGAGCGCCTGACCGGCCAGGCCTGAGCCTGATCGCTTGCCGCCTAACGCCCGTACCCCTCCGGTACGGGCGTTTGTCCATGCCGCCTGCGCCACGGATGCGGCGCGGCGCCGGCAGTGGCATACTGACGCACTTTCGTGCGGCCTGCGGCCAACCTTGTTCCCATTCCTTGCGTTTTCCGGAGTACTGACATGCCAACCACCCAGCCATCGCTCAGCACCGCGCGTCTGCACCTGTTGCCGGCGGAGAGTGCGTGGGCGCGTGCCATGCTGGATTACCAGGTGCGCAACCGCGAGCACTTCGCACCCTGGGATCCGACCCCGGGCGGGATGTTCTACACCGAGCTGTTCTGGGCGATGCGCATGCGCCAGCGCGAGATGGACTGGAAGGACAGCCGCGGCGCGCTGTTCCTGGTGATGCCGGAGAAGGAAGCCGGCCGCGTGATCGGCACCGTCAGCCTGTCCAATATCAACCGCGGCGTGTTCCAGGGCTGCCACCTGGGCTACAACATCGACCACGCGCACCAGGGCCAGGGCCTGATGCGCGAGGCGGTGGAGGCGGTGATCGCCTTTGCCTTCGGCACGCTGAAGCTGCACCGGGTGCAGGCCAACTACCAGCCGGAGAACGAGCGCAGCGCCGCGCTCCTGAAGCGGCTGGGCTTCCAGATCGAGGGCCACGCCCGCGACTACCTGTTCCTCAACGGCGCCTGGCGCGATCACGTGCTGACCTCGCTGATCAACCGCAACTACGACCACACCCCGCTGCAGGCCTGAGCCGCGGCGCGAAACTTCCCCCTCTCTGCCCTGTCCAGCTGACGCCGCCGTCAGCCGGACGGCGGACACCCTGACCCGGCGAAAGGAGAGCCATGACATTGGATCCGGTAGTACTGTTTTTCCTGCTGGGGCTGTTCGCAGCCCTGGCCCGTTCCGACCTGAAACTGCCGCCGGCGCTGTACGAGACGCTGTCGGTGTTCCTGCTGCTGGCCATCGGCCTGAAGGGCGGCGTGGCACTGGCGAAGACCGGCAGCCCGCAGGTCTTGCTGCAGGTGCTGCTGGTGATCCTGCTGGGCACGCTGCTGACGCTGCTCGCCTTCGCCGTCCTGCGCTGGCGGCTGAACCGTGCCGACGCGGCGGCCACCGCCGCCCACTACGGCTCGGTCAGCGTGGTGACCTTCGCGGTCGCCGCCAGCTTCCTCGCGCGGCAGGGCATCGAGGCCGAGCCGCAGCTGACGCTGTTCCTGGCGGTGATGGAGATGCCGGCGCTGGTGGTCGGCGTGCTGCTGGCGCGGCTGGGCGAGCGGCAGCAGCTGCGCTGGGGGCAGCTGGCGCACGAGGTCTTCCTCGGCAAGAGCATGGTGCTGCTGCTGGGCGGGCTGGTGATAGGCTGGCTGGCCGGGCCGGCGGGCATAGGCAGCCTGTCGCCGCTGTACGTCGACCTGTTCAAGCCGGTGCTGTCGCTGTTCCTGCTGGAGATGGGGCTGCTGACGGCGGCCAAGCTCGGCGGCCTGCGCCGCCAGGGCAGCTTCGTGGTGCTGTTCGGGCTGCTGGTGCCGCTTGGTTTTGCCTGCATCGGCCTTGGCAGCGCCTACGCGATGGGGCTGTCGGCGGGCGGTGCCTTGCTGCTGGCGACCCTGTGCGCCTCGTCGTCCTATATCGCCGCCCCGGCCGCGATGCGTATCGCGGTGCCGGAGGCCAATCCGGCGCTGTCGCTGGCGGCCAGCCTGGGGGTGACCTTCCCGTTCAACCTGCTGCTCGGTATCCCTTTGTACTGGATGCTGACACAATGGCTGTATGCCTGAGGAGCGCGTCATGACCTTTCATGCCAAGAAACTGTTGACCATCGTGACCGAGGCGGTGCTGGAAGCGCCGCTGGTGAAGGTGCTGCAGCAGCTCGGTGCCCACGGCTATACCGTCAGCGATGCCCGCGGTGGCGGCAGCCACGGCGTGCAGGGCGGCGGCTGGTCGTTCGAGGGCAATATCCGCGTCGACGTGGTGTGCGATGCGGCGGTGGCGGAGGCGATCGCCGCGCACTGCCAGCAGGCCTACCTGCCGCACTACGGCCTGATCCTCTACGTGTCCGATGTCGGCGTGCTGCGTGCCGACAAGTTCTGATCCTGCCTTGCAGGGGGTGCGATGAAGCCTTTCCAGCTGACGGCCAGCGATGGCCACGTGATCCACGGTGTGTCGTGGCCGACGCAGCAGGCGCCGCGCGGCGTGCTGGTGATCGCGCACGGCATGAGCGAGCACGCCGAGCGCTACGACGTGCTGGCCGGGCGCCTGGCCGCCGCCGGTTACTGGGTCTACGCCCACAACCACCGCGGCCACGGCCGCGAGGCGCCGCTGCCGGGCTGGTTCGCCGCGCGCGACGGCTGGTCGCTGGTGGTCGACGACCTGCGCGAGGTGGTCGATCACGCCGCGGCGGCGCATCCGCAGACGCCGCTGGTGCTGTACGGCCACAGCATGGGCAGCTTCGTGGCGCGCGCCTTTTTCCTGCGCTACGGCCAGCGCCTGTCCGGCATGGTGCTGTCCGCCACCGGCTATCGCCAGCGCCTGCTGGCGCGGCTGATGCGCGGCGTGGCCAGGTTGGCCGCAAGGCTGGGCGGCGCCGCCAGCCCCAGCCGGCTGATGACGGCGCTGGTGTTCGGCAGCTTCAATCTCGGCTTCATGCCGACGCGCACCACGCTGGACTGGCTGTCGCGCGATGCGGCGCAGGTGGACGCCTATATCGCCGATCCGCTGTGCGGCCAGTTTCCGACGCCGCAACTGTGGATAGACCTGTTCGGCGGCATCATCGCGCTGGAGCAGGGCGAGGCCGCCGCGCGCGGCCTGCACGATTGTCCGGTGTGGCTGCAGGCCGGCAGCCGCGATCCGGTCAGCCTCGGCCGGTTCGGCCTGGGCCAGCTGGCGCGGCGCTACCGCAAGGCCGGGCTGCGCGACGTGACGGTGACGGTGTATCCGGGCGGCCGCCACGAGATGCACCACGAGACCAACCGCGCCGAGTTCGAGGCCGACCTGCTGGCCTGGCTCAACCGCGTCTGCCGCTAGGAGCGTGTTCATGATCTCGCGAGCTCATGCGAGACAAGGCGAAAATGGCTGAGGAAGCGGCGTTTAGCTGGATGTAAACCAGCATGCCGAAGCCGTACTCACCGAGACGTTTCACAAAGCGCAGCAGATCGTGCGCAGGTTCTCAGCCAAATAGTACCAAGCCCCAGACCAGCAGCAGGTTGACGAGGCCGAGCAGCTGCGCCGCGCTGCCCATGTCCTTGGCGCGCTTGGCCAGCGGGTGGCGTTCCAGCGAGGTGTGGTCCACCGCCGCCTCGATCGCGGAATTGAGCAGCTCGATGATCAGCGTGGCGATGGAGCTGGCTACCAGCAGCGCGCGTGCCAGCGGTGTGGCGTCGACCACGAACAGCGCCAGCGGCACCAGCAGCAGCGCCAGCAGCGACAGCTGGCGGAAGGCGTCCTCGTGGCGGAAGGCGGCGCACAGGCCGTCCAGCGAGTAGCCGAAGGCGTTCAGCAGGCGGCGTACGCCGGTCTTGCCCTTGAACGGGCTTTCTTGATGCGGTGTCATCCGTTTCCTGTTTCGGTAATGCTGTCCGGCGCCACGCGCCAGTTCAGCCGTGTGGCCAGCGCGGGGTTCAGCCACGCGCGGCCCTGTCCGTCGATCAGCAGCCAGCCGGCCACGCCCAGCGCGCGCGCATGGCGTGCGGCCAAGCCTGGTCCGTCCAGATACAGCGGTTTGCTGGCGACGTCGGAGCGCAGCCCGGCGTCGCTTGCCGGCGCGATCAGCACCGTCGCCGACTGCAAGTGGCAGTCGCTGTTGCCGTCGCGCGGGTCGATCAGGTGGCAGTGGCGGCGACCGTCGCGCAGCACGTAGCGCTGGTAGTCGCCGGAGGTGCCGATCGCCTCGCCGTCGTGCAGCGGCAGCGTCGCCATCGCCTCGTTGCGGCGCGGGTGGCGGATGCCGACCTGCCACGGCGTGCCGTCGGCCTTCTGCCCCAGCGCCATGATATTGCCGCCAATATTAAGCAAGGCTGAACGGATGCCGGCGGCCTGCAATTGCCGCCGCGCGCGATCCAGCGCCCAGCCCTTGGCCATGCCGCCGACGTCGACCTGCACCGTAGTCTTGTCGCTGCGTACCTCGCCGTCGGCGCCGATGGTGAGGTCGCGCAGCCGCGGCCGATTCGCCACCAGCGCCTGCAGCGCCGTCATGTCCACGGCGGTGCTCGCCGGCGTGTCCTGGTGAAAGCCCCACAGCGCCACCAGCCGGCCGATCGCCGGCGAGAACAGTCCGTCGCTGCGCGCCTCCAGCGCCTGGCCGCTGCGCAGCAGCGCCAGTAGCTCCGGCGACGGCCGGTAGGGCTGGCCGGCGGCGAGCGCGCGGTTCAGGCGGCCGGCGTCGCTGTCCGGCTGCCACGGGTGCAGCAGCCGGTGCAGGCGGTCCAGCTCGGCCAGCACCGCGGCGGCGGCCTGCTGCGCCTGCACCGGCGTGGCGGCGTTGAGCTTCAGCTCGACGCGGGTGCCGAACACGTAGCTTTCCTGCTGCCACGGCGGCGGCGCTTCGCCGCAGGCGGCGAGAGCAGACACGACAAGGGCGGCCAGCGCCGCCCTTGTACCGGGAAAGGTTGGCTGCATCAGCGCCGTTCCGTCACCGCGCGCTCCAGCGCATCGATGAACAGGCCGGCGAC
Source organism: Vogesella alkaliphila (assembly GCF_014652475.1). Lineage (GTDB taxonomy): Bacteria > Pseudomonadota > Gammaproteobacteria > Burkholderiales > Chromobacteriaceae > Vogesella > Vogesella alkaliphila. The sequence goes on from NZ_BMYW01000003.1 coordinate 313,665, forward strand.
GTCGATGTCGCTGTGGTTCATGATTTCACGGAAACATGTCGGGCTGGTGACGTTGACCTCGGTCAGGTAGTTGCCGATCACGTCCAGCCCGGCCAGCAGGATGCCGCGCCGTTTCAGCTCCGGCGCCAGCCCCTCGGCGATCTCGCGGTCGCGCGTGCTCAGCGGCCGCACTTCGCCGCGGCCGCCGGCGGCGAGGTTGCCGCGGTTGTCGCCGCCCTGCGGGATGCGCGCCAGGCAGTAGTCGACCGGCACGCCGTCGATCACCAGGATGCGCTTGTCGCCGTCGCGGATTTCCGGGATGTAGCGCTGCGCCATGATGGTGCGCTTGCCCTGTTCGGACAGGGTCTCGATGATCACGTTCAGGTTCGGGTCGTCCGGCCGCGCGCGGAAGATGCTGCTGCCGCCCATGCCGTCCAGCGGCTTGAGGATGGCGTCGTGGTGCTGGCGCACGAAGGCCAGCAGCCGCGACGGCTGCGAGGTGACCAGCGTCGGCGCGGTGAACTCGGCGAAGTTGAGGATGGCCAGCTTCTCGTTGAAGTCGCGCAGCGCCTGGCCCTTGTTGAACACGCGCGCGCCCTCGGCCTCGGCCAGCGTCAGCAGCTGGGTGGCGTACAGGTACTCGAGGTCGAACGGCGGGTCCTTGCGCATCACCACCGCGCTGAACGCGTTCAGCGGCAGGCGCTGGCCGTCGCTGGCGCGGAACCAGTCCTTGCCGTCCTTGCCGGTGAGGCTGACGCTGACGACGTCGGCCTGGATGCGGCCGCCCTCGATGGCGATGTCGCGCGCCTCGCAGAAGTAGATCGCGTGCTGGCGTGCCGCCGCCGCTTCCATCATCGCGAAGGTGCTGTCTTTCTTGATCTTGAAGCCGGCCAGCGGGTCGGCAATGAACAGGATTTTCATACGGGCCTCACTCGGCGTCAGGGTCGGTATCTTCCAGCTCCAGCGCGGCGGCCAGCATCGCCAGGCGCGCGATCACGCCGTAGGCGTAGAAGCGGTTGGGGGCGTCGTTCGGCGCCGCCTTGTGGTCGGGCAGGCAGTGCTCTTCGAACGACAGCGGCACGAACTGCATGCCCGGGGCGTTGAGGTTCTCGTCGACGCCGCGCCCGGTGTGCACGCGGTAGAAGCCGCCGATCACGTAGCGGTCCATCATGTACACCACCGGCTCGGCGACGCCGTCGTTGACGCACTCGAAGGTGTACACGCCTTCCTGCACGATGACCTCGGACACTTCCAGGCCTTCCTTCACCACCGCCATCTTGTTGCGCGCCTTGCGGTTGAGGCCGCGCACCTCATCGCCGCTCTTCACGCTCATGATGCCCATGCCGTAGGTGCCGGCGTCGGCCTTCACGATCACGTAGGGCTCGTGGCTGATGCCGTATTCGCGGTACTTGACGCGGATCTTGTCCAGCATCTGGTCCACCAGCGCGGCAAGCTGGTCCTCGCCCTGGCGCGACTGGAAGTCGAGGCCCTTGGCGGCGAAGAAGTAGGGATTGATCAGCCACGGGTCGATCGACAGCATCTGCGCGAAGTCGGCGACCACCCTGTCGTAGGCGGCAAAGTGATTGGTCTTGCGCCGCACCGCCCAGCCGGCGTGCAGCGGCGGCAGCAGGTTCTGCTCGATGTTCTTCAGGATGTCGGGCAGGCCGGCGGACAGGTCGTTGTTGAGCAGCACGATGCAGGGGCTGAAGCCGTCGGCCAGCACCACGCGGTTGCCGCGCCGCTCCAGCGGCTCGACGGTGATGATGTCGCCACCCGCGGCAGTCAGCTGCGTCGGCTCGGTGATTTCCGGGTTCAGCGAGCCCAGGCGCACCTTCAGGCCGGCCTGCTGGAAGATATGCACCAGCGCCGCCACGTTCTGCAGGTAGTAGGTATTGCGGGTGTGGTTTTCCGGGATCAGCAGGATGCTCTTGGCCTCGGGACAGGCGCGCTCCACCGCGCTCTGCGCCGCCTGCACCGCCAGCGGCAGGAAGTCCGGATTCAGGTTGTTGAAGCCGCCGGGGAAGAGGTTCATGTCCACCGGCGCCAGCTTGAAACCGCTGTTGCGCAGGTCCACCGAGCCGTAGAACGGGGCGGCGTGGTTGTTCCACTGCTTGCGGAACCAGTGCTCGATGTGCGGCTGTGCCGCCAGGATGCGGCTCTCCAGTTCCAGCAATGGTCCGGTGAGTGCCGTGGTCAGGTGCGGTACAGTCATGAATCCCTCTCTTGCCCGTCAATCGAATGAGTCAGTTTAACTCTAGGATGGTGGGGTCGCGACGGGGCTTATTCAAGTCAGAATGCAAACAGGCCGGCCAGCGCCGTCGTCTGCGGCGCTTGCCGGCCTGCCATCGCGCCGCTGGATCGGATTCAGCGCGGGCGGCTTACAGCGGCCACGGTTCGTTATAGGCCTGCTGGTACAGCGCGCGCAGTTTTTCCCAGTCGAAAAAGTGGTTCTGCGGGCCGTGGCTGGTGACCTTGATCGCACCGATGACGTTGGCGAGGCGGCCGGTGGTTTTCCAGTCCAGCCCCTGGCGGATGCCGTACAGCAGGCCGGCGCGGAAGGCGTCGCCGCAGCCCATCGGGTCGATGGGCTTGATCGGCATCTGCACCCGCGGGATCAGGTGGATGGTGTCGTCGGCGTAGATCTCGGCGCCCTTGGAGCCGCGGGTGACGATCAGCGCCTCGACCTTGCCGGCCAGCACCTCCACCGGCAGCCCGGCGCGTTCGCGCATCAGCTCGCTCTCGTAGTCGTTGATGGCGACGTAGGTCGCCAGCTCCACGATCTCGTTCAGTTCCTCGCGCGACAACAGCGGCAGCTCCTGGCCGGGGTCGAAGACGAACGGGATGCCGGCCTCGTGCAGCTCGCGGGTGTGCTGCAGGAAGGCGGCGTGGCCGCCGGGCGAGACAATCGCCACCTCGATGCGCTGTGGCACGTCGGCGATGTGGTTGACGGTGGCGTGGTCCATCGCGCCGGGGTGGAAGGCCATCAGCTGGTTGCCGTCCCTGTCGGCGATGCCGAAGCACTGCGAGGTGTACTGGCCGCGGATGGTGCGGATGAAGCGGTCGTCGACGCCGGCGCGCTTCAGGTGCTGGCGGTAGGGCTCGAAGTCTTCGCCCACCGCGCCCATCACCAGCGGCGTCTCGCCGAGCAGGCACAGGCTGTAGGCGATGTTGCCGGCCGGGCCGCCGAACTCGCGGCGCATGGTCGGCACCTTGAAGGTGGTCGAGATCTTGTGCAGCTGATCGGGCAGAATATGGTTGTCGAAGCGGTCTTCGAAATGGAACAGCGTGTCGTAGGCAAGCGCCCCGCAGACGAGAATGGACATGGCTCGCGCGTAAACTGATGAGGAATCGACCATTCTACCATGAAGCCGCGACCGCGCCGCGCTGAACTGTGGCGTACTGGCAGCGATCTAACGCCATCTGGCGCATTACTACGGAATAAACTGAATGTCTGTAACACGCATGATTTCGCGCCGCCTGCTGCTGGGCGGCCTGTTGCTGGCGCCGCTGTGCGCCGTGGCCGGCGGCCTGCTGGACGGCGCGGTGCTGACCGGGCTGAACGGCAAGCCGGCCGCGTTCGCCCGCTACCAGGGCAGGACCACGGTGGTGAACTTCTGGGCCACCTGGTGCGCGCCGTGCCGCAAGGAGATGCCGCTCTTGTCAGCGCTGGCGCCAAGGTTGGCCGCACGCCAGGTGCGCTTCGTCGGCATCGCTCTGGACCAGCCGGGCGAGGTGGCGGCCTACCTGAAGCAGCTGCCGGTCAGCTATCCGGTGCTGCTGAGCGACGGCGAGGGCATCGCGCTGATGCGCGCGCTGGGCAACCGCAGCGGCGGGCTGCCGTTCACCGTGGTGCTAGACGAACAGGGCCGGCCGCTGGCGCGCATCGCCGGGCTGGTGAGCGAGGCTGAGCTGATGAAGGCGCTGCCGCTGCGCTGACGGCGTTGCGGCCAACCCTGGGCCGATGGCGCTGGCGTGGCTGTGCCGACGCTACTGCTCAGATCATCACCTCGGCGGCACTCTTGGCCGCGGCCGCCGCGGCCGCCGCGGTCGCCGGCGCATCCAGCAGCAGGCGCACCTGCTGCTGCAACTCGTCGCGCAGCCGCTGCAGCTGGCTCACGGTGTGCTCGTCGGCGTCCTGCAGCTCGAACTGGTGCCAGGTCAGCACCCGCTCGTTGAGGGTGTACAGCTGCTGGTGCAGCTGGCCGATGCGGCGGTACAGCGGGTGCTGGCCGAAGTAGGCGCTGCCGGCACCGTGGTACCAGTTGTCGAAGTCGCGGTAGCTGTTGCCGTGCTCCTGCGGCGGCAGCTCGCGCGCGCCTTGCCGCAGGCAGTCGATCAGGCGGTTGCTGGCCTGGCGGTGCGCCAGCTCCAGGTTGAACAACCGGGTGTCGTCGCCGGTCCAGCGCCGCTTGCTGGCCAGCTGCCAGGCGGCGGCGCCCTGCCACTGCTGCGCCCAGCCCGGCAGCGCGTCCGCCGGCATCGGCCGCGCGATGCCGAAGCCCTGCGCGTGGTCGCAGCCGATGTGCAAGAGCAGGCTGCCATGCTCGATGCTCTCCACGCCCTCGGCCACCACCGAGCGGTTGAACGCCTCCGACAGCCCGATGATGCCCTGCACGATGGCGAGGTCGTCGCCGTCCTCGTGCATGTCGCGGATGAAGGACTGGTCGATCTTCAGCTTGCCGGCCGGCAGGCGCTTCAGGTACAGCAGCGAGGAGTAGCCGGTGCCGAAGTCGTCGAGCGAGAACTCCACCCCCAGCTCGCGGCAGGTGGCCATCAGCGCGCCGACGCGGGTGATGTCCTGCAGCGCGGTGCTTTCCAGCACCTCGATCTCCAGCATCCCGGCCGGCAGCGCCGGGTATTCCGCCAGCAGCGCCGCCAGCCGCTCGGCGAAGTTGTCCTGCTGCAGGTGGTGGGCGGAGATGTTGACGCTGACCGGCAGCGTCATGCCCTGCGCCTGCCAGGCCTGCATCTGCGCCAGCGCGCTGCGGATCACCCATTCGCCGAGCGCGATATCCAGCGCGCTGCCTTCGGCGTCGGCCAGGAAGTGGGCCGGGGTCAGCAGGCCCTGTTCCGGGTGCTGCCAGCGCATCAGCGCCTCGGCGCCGACCACGCTGCCGTCGCGCATATTGACCTTGGGCTGGTAGTACAGGCACAGCTCGCCGTGCTGCAGCGCCTGCGCCAGCCGTCCCAGCCCTTCCTGGCGGAAGCGGCTCTGGCGGTCGTGCTCGGCGTCGAAGATCTGGTAGCCGTTGCGGCCCTTGTCCTTGGCCTGGTACATCGCCTGGTCGGCGTGGCGCAGCAGGGTGTCCGGGTCCTGCTCGTCCTGCGGATACAGGGTGACGCCGATGCTGGCCGAGATCTCGATGCGGATGTCGCCCAGCTGCACCGGGTGGGCGACGGTGTCCAGCACCCGCTGCAGGCTGTGACGGCAGGTCTGCAGGTCGGGCAGGCCGGACAGCAGCAGCACGAATTCGTCGCCGCCCAGCCGCGCCAGGGTGTCGCCGCCCTGCAGCGTGTGCTGCAGCCGCTCGGCGACCTGCACCAGCAGGCGGTCGCCGACCTCGTGGCCGTAGCGGTCGTTGACCGCCTTGAAGCCGTCCAGGTCCATGAAACAGATCGCCAGCCAGTGGCCGCTGTGCTGCGCCTGGGCGATGGCCTCCCTCATGCGGTCGGCTAGCAGCACGCGGTTGGGCAGGTGGGTGAGCGGGTCGTGGTGCGCCATCTGCGCCAGCCGGTTTTCCTGTGCCTTCATCACCGTGATGTCGGCGAACACGGCGATGTAGTGGCGCACATTGCCGGACTGGTCGTGGATCACCGACACCGACAGCAGCAGCGGCGCCACCTCGCCGTCCTTGCGCCGGTTCCAGATCTCGCCCTGCCAGTGGCCGCTGCTCTGCAGCTTGTCGCGCATGGCGAGGTAGAACACCGAGTCGTGGCGTGCCGACTGCAGCTTGCGCGGGGTATGGCCGATCAGCTCGTCGCGCTCGTAGCCGGTGATGCTGCAGCAGGCGCGGTTGACGTCCAGCAGCCGGCCGCGGGCGTCGGCAATGATGATGCCGTCGTGGGAGTGCTTGAACACGCCGGCCAGCAGCCGCAGCCGTTCTTCGGCGCGGGTCTGCTCGGTGATGTCGTTCCAGGCGCCGATGATGCCGGCGATCTCGCCGTAGTCGTCGTAGAACACGTCCTTGGACAGGATCACCTCGCGCCGCTGCTGGCGCTGGGTGACGATGCTGGCCTGGTAGTCGAGGTGGGGCTGACCGGCCAGCAGCGCGCTGTCGTGCAGGCAGTGCACGGTGGCGATGTCGGCCGGCCACAGCTCGGCCGGGGTCTTGCCGCGGATCTCGATGCGGGTGTAGCCGGTGACGCGGGTGAAGGCGGCGTTGCAGCCGAGGAAGCGCCCCTGCGCGTCCTTGTAGAACACCGGGATCGGGATCGCCATCAGCAGCATGTCGGCGAAGCGCTGGCTCTTCGCCCAGTGCTCGTCGGCGGACTGCACCGCCGCCGCCATGCGGTTGAAGGCGACGCCGAGGCGGCCGATCTCGTCATGGCGGCTCTCCGGCGCCCGCGTCAGCAGCTGGCCCTGCCCCAGTGCCTCGGCGGCCTGCGCCAGGTATTGCAGGCGCCGGCTCAGCCACAGCGTGACCCAGATCATCCAGCCGGTGGCGAGGATGATGCCGGCGACGATCAGCGGCCCGGTGCGCTGCGCGAGGCCGGCCAGCAGGCGGCTGGTCTCGCTCTGCCGCAGGCCGGCCTGGATCTGGCCCTGGCTGATGTTGAAGCGCAGGTCGAGGATGTCGTCGGCGCTGTCCTGCAGCGAACGGTCCGCCTGCGGCTGCACGCCGTCGGCGAGGCCGGCGCGGGCCAGCTCCTTGCCGCTGGAGTCGCGGATGATCAGGTAGGCGATGTCGCCGCCGTGGCTCAGCTCGCCGGCGATCTCCTGCAGCGTGATGAAGTCGCGTTCCAGCAGCGGCGCGATCAGTGCAGCCTGCAGCTCGCTGTGCAGGCTGCGGCTGCGCAGCTGCGCCTGTTCCACCGCCATGTCCTGCAGCACGCGGGCGCTTTGCCAGGCGATGCCGGCAAAGACCAGCAGCTGGATCAGCAGCAGCACCGGGATGATGGCCCATTTCAGCGAACGGGGACGCAGCGGCAGGCGCATTATCGCAGCAGCCCTTTCAGGTCGCGGACGTATGGGTCCAGCGCGCGCATGTCCGGCTCGCCGACCGGACGCAGGCCGCCGTGGTTCAGGTCGCGGCTGAACGCGCGTCCCTGCGGCGTGTCGTTGGCGAAGGTCAGCAGCTGTTGCTGCAGCCGCGCCAGCCGCGCATCGCCGAGGCGCTTGTGGCCGAGGTACAGCTGCGGCGTGGTGTGCGGCAGCCGGGCCAGGATGCGGATCTTGCCGCCGATGTCGCCGCCGAACTGGTGCAGCGCGCTGACCGAGATGATGGCGGCCGCCGACTCGCCGCTCAGCAGCGCCGCCAGCGAGTTGGCGTGGCTGCCGGTCGGCCGGATGACGATATTGTTGCCGGGGACGAAGCCGGCCCGGCTCAGGTAGCGCTGTGCCGCCAGGGTCAGGTTGGCGAGGCGGTCGCTGGTCGACACCGTCTGGCCGCGCAGCTGCGCCAGCTCGCGAATGCCGTCACGGCGGGTGACCAGCAGCGGCTCCAGGTCGGTCAGCGGTCGCGCCAGCGGCCGGTAGTCCTGTTCCAGCTGCGCTAGGCGGCCGAAGTAGGGCGAGGTGGCGATGATGTCGTAGCGCCCCTGGCGCGTGCGTTCGAGGAAAAAAGCGTAGTCGGCGGCGCTTTCCAGCGTCACCGGCTGCTGCAGGCTGCGTTCCAGCTCGGCGCGCAGCGGCTCGTACAGCGTGGCCAGCTTGCGGGCCGACATATAGGGCACCACGCCCAGCACCAGCGCGGGGGCGGCGTGCACGCTCGCCAGCAGGCACAGCCACAGCAGGCCGGCGGTCAGTAGGTTCTTGGCCATCCATCCAGTCTCGTTATCGTTGGGTCGGCGCGGCACGCCATGGACCCGATGGCATGATTGTTGATGACAATGGAATTTAATTGCGCGATTGCCCCGCTCATGATGAAGCAAATACGGGGCGGGCGCAAAAAAGGGAACTGATCTGGCGCAAACGTGGTGCGAAATCTATCGAAATGTCGCGTTGCAGCAAAATGCCTGAATCATGACGTGTTGCGGCCAACCCTGGTGCAAGGTTGGCCGCAATGGGGGGAGGGCGGCGCCGCTCACGCGCGCCAGCCGGTGCTTAGATGCGCGCCGCCAGTTGAGCGCCCTGGTCGATGGCGCGCTTGGCGTCCAGCTCGGCGGCGACGTCGGCGCCGCCGATCAGGTGCACCGTCTTGCCGGCGTCGATCAGCGGCTGCTGCAGTTCGCGCAGTGGGTCCTGCCCGGCGCAGATGATGATGTTGTCCACCGCCAGCACCTGCGCCTCGCCCTTGATGGTCACGTGCAGGCCGGCATCGTCGATGCTGTCGTAGCTGACCCCCGGAATCATGGTGACCTGCTTCATCTGCAGGCTGGCGCGGTGGATCCAGCCGGTGGTCTTGCCCAGGCCGTCGCCGACCTTGCTGCTCTTGCGCTGCAGCAGGTAGATCTCGCGCGGGCTGGGGTGCGGCTGCGGCCCCTGCGGCGCCAGGCCGCCGGCGTGCGCCAGCTGCATGTCCACGCCCCACTCGCGCATGAAGGCGGCAGGATCCAGCGAGCTGGACTTGCCCTCGTGGCTGAGGAATTCCGCGGTGTCGAAGCCGATGCCGCCGGCGCCGATGATGGCCACCCTGCGGCCAACCGGTTTGCCGTGCTTGAGCACGTCGAGGTAGCTCAGCACCTTCGGGTGCTCGATGCCGGGGATGGCCGGCAGCCGCGGCGCGATGCCGGTGGCGAGGATCACCTCGTCGAAAGCGGCCAGGTCGTCCGCCGTCACGCGCGTGTTCAGGCGCAGCGTGACGCCGGTCAGCTCGATGCGGCGCGCGAAGTAGCGCAGCGTCTCGTGGAACTCCTCCTTGCCGGGAATGCGCTTGGCGACGTTGAACTGGCCGCCGATCTCGGCGGCGGCGTCGAACAGCGTCACCGCGTGGCCACGCCCGGCGGCGATGGTGGCGAACGCCATGCCGGCCGGGCCGGCGCCGACCACCGCCAGTTTCTTCGGCGCGGCCGTCGGCAGGTAGTTGAGCTCGGTCTCGCGACAGGCGCGCGGGTTGACGAGGCAGCTGGTCAGCTTGCCCTGGAAGATGTGGTCCAGGCAGGCCTGGTTGCAGCCGATGCAGGTGTTGATCTCGTCGCCGCGACCCTGTTCGGCCTTGAGCACGAACTCCGGGTCGGCGAGGAAGGGCCGCGCCATCGACACCATGTCGGCACAGCCGCCGGCGAGGATGTCTTCCGCCACCTCGGGGGTGTTGATGCGGTTGGTGGTGATCAGCGGGATGCCGACCTGGCCCATCAGCTTTTTCGTCACCCAGGCGAAGCCGCCGCGCGGCACGCTGGTGGCGATGGTCGGCACCCGCGCCTCGTGCCAGCCGATGCCGGTGTTGATGAGGGTGGCGCCGGCTTTTTCCACTTCCTGCGCCAGCTGCACCACCTCGTCCCAGCTGCTGCCGTCGTTGACCAGGTCCAGCATCGACAGCCGGTAGATGATGATGAATTCGGCGCCGACCGCGGCACGCACCGCGCGCAGCACCTCCAGCGCGAAGCGGATGCGCTTGTCGAAGCTGCCGCCCCAGTCGTCGGTGCGCTTGTTGGTGTGGCGCACGATGAACTGGTTGATCAGGTAGCCTTCCGAGCCCATCACCTCCACGCCGTCGTAGCCGGCGTCCTGCGCCAGCTTGGCGCAGCGGGCGAAATCGGCGATGGTGCGCTGGATGTCGTCTTCCGACATCTCGCGCGGGCGGTAGAAGTTGATCGGCGCGCAGATCGGCGACGCCGACACCAGGTTTTCCTGGTAGCTGTAGCGGCCGGTGTGCAGGATCTGCAGCGCGATCTTGCCGCCGGCGGCGTGCACCGCATCGGTGACGATACGGTGCTGCGGCACCTCGTGCGCGTCGGCCAGCATCGACGCGCCCTCGGCGACGCGGCCTTCCTCGTTGGGGCCGACGCCGCCGGTGACGATCAGGCCGACGCCGCCGCGCGCGCGCTCGGCGTAGAAGGCCGCCATCTTCTCGAAGCCCTGCGGCGCCTCTTCCAGTCCGGTGTGCATCGAGCCCATCAGCACGCGGTTTTTCAGCGTGGTGAAGCCCAGATCCAGTGGTGCCAGCAGGTGCGGATAAGCCGTCATGGTGTTGCCCTCGTGTTGTTTGCGGCCTTGCGGCCAACGTTGGCCGCAAGGCAAGTTGTTGATTATTGGTATGGTGTCAGCCTTGCTGGCGAAGATACTTACTGATCAGTAAGTTGTCAAACCCGCCAGGCGCCGGTGCGGCGGGACGGGGCGTGCGCGGCGACCGGTAACGACAAGACTGCGCCTTTTGCTGGCGAAACCGGGGGCGGCTGGCGGATAATACGGCACTCGTAAAGACCGCATCGTTTGCAGGGTTGTTGTTCCTTCCCGGGCCGGCGCGGCGGCCGCCACATTCAGAAACATAGGTACAGCATGACTAATTTGCCCCAATGCCCGCAGTGCGGCTCGGAATTCACCTACCAGGACGGCGCGATGTTCGTCTGCCCCGAGTGCGCGCATGAGTGGTCCGCCGATGCCGCGGCCACGGAAGAGGCCGAGCCGCAGCGCGTGGTACGCGATGCCAACGGCAATGTGCTGCAGGACGGCGACAGCGTGACCGTGATCAAGGACCTGAAGGTCAAGGGCTCGTCGCTGGTGGTCAAGGTCGGCACCAAGGTGAAGAGCATCCGCCTGGTCGACGGCGATCACGACATCGACTGCAAGATCGACGGCATCGGCGCGATGCAGCTGAAGTCGGAATTCGTCAAGAAAGCCTGATCCGCCGCGCCGCAGACGCTGCGGCAGGGCAGGACACGAGAGAGGGGATGCGATGTGCCAGGCACAACACTCGCCGCTGGCTGACTGCCACGGCAGCGCGGCGCGGCCGGTCGGCCGGCGCCAGTTCGTGAAACTGGCGGCCATGGGTGGCGCCGCGGCGCTGCTGGGCAGCTTCCTGCCGCGCACCGCGCACGCCGCCGGCGGCACCGAGGCGCTGCTGCTGTCGTGCATGGACTACCGGCTGGTCGACGATACCGAGCGCTTCATGGCCGGCAAGGGCATGAAGGACAAGTACGACCACATCGTGCTGGCCGGCGCCTCGCTCGGCGCGCTCACCGGCAAGTTCCCGGCGTGGAATACCGCGTTCTGGGAGCACCTCGACGTCGCCATCAGCCTGCACCACATCCACAAGGTGATGCTGCTCGACCACCGCGACTGCGGTGCCTACAAGGTGGTGCTGGGCGAGGACTTCGGCCAGGCGCCGGACAAGGAAACCCGCGTCCACGCCGAGACGCTGATGGCGCTGCGCAAGGCGATCCTGCAAAAGCATCCGCAACTGCAGGTGGAGAGCTACCTGATGGCGCTGGACGGCAGCGTGCAGCAGATCGTGCCCCGCGCCTGATCCCGCGCTGATTCCGACACCGCCGCCCGGCCCTGCTTCGCGGCGGTTTTTCTTTGCGGCCAACGTTGGCCGCAGCCTGATGCCGGGCAAGAAAAAACGCCGCTGGGTGTCAGCGGCGTTGTCTCGAGGCGGAACCGGATCAGGCCTCGGCCTTGCCTTCCGGCGGCGCGATCTGTTCGGCGTAGCCGCACTCCTTCTGCGGGCACACCTTCTCGGTGCCGCGGCGCTTGGTGGTCTTGATGGTCAGGATCGGCCAGTGGCACTGCGGGCACGGCTCGGCCACCGGCGGGTTCCAGGTCGCGTACTTGCACTTCGGATAGGTGTTGCAGCTGTAGAACAGCTTGCCGTAGCGGCTCTTGCGCTCAATCAGGCTGCCGGTCTTGCATTCCGGACACTGCACGCCGGTGTCGCGCGGTTTTTCCAGCGGCTCGATGTGCTTGCACTTCGGATAGTTGGCGCAGCCGATGAACTTGCCGTAGCGGCCCTTCTTGATGTGCAGCTCGCCGCCACAGTCCGGGCAGGTGCGGTCTTCGATGATGGTCGGCGCCTCCGCCTCGGCGGCGGCCTGTTCCGCGGTTTCGCCCACGTTGCGGGTGTAGTCGCAGTCCGGGTAGCCGGTACAGGCGATGAAGCGGCCACGCTTGCCGAACTTGATCGACAGCGGCTTGCCGCATTTCGGGCAGGCTTCGTCCAGGCTTTCGGTGGTGACCTCGGCGCGGCTGATGCCCTCCTTCTCCACGATCTGCTTGTGGAAGCCCTTCCAGAAGCTGTCCATCACCGGCACCCACTGGCGCGTACCGCTGGCGATCTCGTCGAGCTGGTTTTCCAGCTTGGCGGTGAAGTTGTAGTCGACGTACTGGGCGAAGTGCTCGGTCAGGAACTTGTTGACGATGTCGCCGGTGTCGGTCGGGTAGAAGCGCTTCTTGTCCAGGATCACGTACTCGCGATCCTTCAGCGTCGAGATGATGCTGGCGTAGGTGGACGGGCGGCCGATGCCGAATTCTTCCAGCGATTTCACCAGCGAGGCTTCGGAGAAGCGCGGCGGCGGCTGGGTGAAGTGCTGCTCGCCGTACAGCTTGTCCACCGGCAGCGTGTCACCTTCGGCCAGCAGCGGCAGCTTGGCGTTTTCCTCGTCCTCGGCGTCGTCCACGTCTTCCTCGTACACCGACAGGAAGCCGGCGAACACCAGTACCTGGCCGCTGGCGCGGAAGATGCCCTCGCCGACGGTGATGTCCACGCTGGTGGTGTCGAACTTGGCCGGGGCCATCTGGCAGGCCAGGGTGCGCTTCCAGATCATGTCGTAGAGCTTGAACTGGTCGGAGGTCAGGAACGGCTTCATCGCCTCCGGCGTGCGCAGGATGGAGGTTGGCCGCACCGCCTCGTGCGCCTCCTGCGCGTTCTTGGACTTGTTCTTGTAGGCGATCGGGTTCTTCGGCAGGTGCTCGGCGTCGAAGCGCTCGCCGATGTAGCCGCGGATCTCCTCGACCGCCTCGGCCGCCAGCGCCACCGAGTCGGTACGCATATAGGTGATCAGGCCGACGGTGCCCTGGCCGATGTCCACGCCCTCGTACAGCTGCTGCGCGGTGCGCATCGCGCGGTCGGTGGTCATGCCCAGCTTGCGCACCGCCTCCTGTTGCAGTGTCGAGGTGGTGAACGGCGCGGCCGGGCTGCGCGATTTCTTTTTCTTCTCGATGCTGCTGACCACCGCGTCGTGGCCCTGCAGGCGGGCCAGCACGCCGGCCTGCTCCGCCTCGTTCGGCAAGGCGAACTGGTCGAGCCTGTTGCCGGAGAGCGTGGTCAGCTTGGCGCTGAACTTGGTGCGGCCCTTGTGGCTGTCCAGGTGTACCGACCAGTATTCCTGTTCGACGAAGGCCTTGATCTCGTTCTCGCGCTCGCAGATCAGGCGCAGCGCCGGGCTTTGCACGCGGCCGGCGGACAGGCCGCGGCGGATCTTCTTCCACAGCAGCGGCGACAGGTTGAAGCCGACCAGGTAGTCCAGCGCACGGCGCGCCTGCTGCGCGTCGACCAGGTCCTGCGCGATGGCGCGCGGGTTGGCGATGGCGTCCAGCACCGCATTCTTGGTGATCTCGTGGAATACCACGCGCTGCGCCGTCTTGTCCTTCAGCAGCTTTTTCTTGTTGAGGATTTCGACCAGGTGCCAGGAAATGGCCTCGCCTTCGCGGTCCGGGTCAGTCGCCAGATAGACGTGGTCCACCTCGCCCACTGCCTTGACGATGGCATCAACGTGCTTGCTGTTGCGCGCCACGACCTGGTATTTCATCGCGAAGTCTTTCTCCGGATCGACGGCGCCGTTCTTCGGCACCAGGTCGCGGACGTGACCGTAGGAGGCGAGGACTTCGAAGTCCGGACCCAGGTATTTTTTCAGCGTTTTCGCCTTGGACGGCGATTCGACAATCAGCAGGTTTGAGGGCATAACGGTCTGTTTTCGGTAGTGCGCCGGGGGGCACGACAATATTGTGTATTCATCAAACAAAACAAGAGCGCAAGGTTTGCGCTCTTGATCGGGCGTTTTTCCGCTGCGGCCAACCTTGAGGCGCGCAGCCGGGGCTTACTGCATCGTGGGTTCGCCGTGCAGCGCGCACAGCAGGTCTTCGCCGAGCAGGATCGGTAGTTCCGCGCCTTGCGCCCACAGCACCATCAGTGCCGCCAGCTTGGCGCTGGGCAGGGAGATCTCGTCGTCCGGCATCGCCAGCAGGCGGTCGATCAGCATTTCGCGCTGCGCCGGTGACAGCGCGCCGTTGGCTTCCAGGAACAGGATCAGGCCGCGGATCTCGCCGCTGAGGCGGGCGTTTTCTTCCGCGCTGAAGCAGCGGAAACCGCTGCCGGCATCGGCGCCGTCGTAGCTGCCGTCGTTGAGCTGGTTCAGGCCGTCCAGCCAGTCCAGTGCGTCGCTGATTTCCTCGTTTTCAAAGCCGGCCGCCGCCAGCTGGCGACCGAGGTCGTCACGTTCCGGGCAGGCTGCAGGGTCGTTGAATTCTTCGAGAAGATAGGCGAGAACATCAAACATCGTTATTTAATCATCGGGTTAGGTGGGACGGCTTGGCGCCGGTGATCGGCGCTGGTAGCGCCCGCCGTCCAGACTTTCGATGTGTCCGGCCAGCTCAAGCTCAAGAAGCATCGCGTAAAGCTCCCCTGCCGTCAACTTGAGTCGTGCCGCCAGGGTGTCGCTGTCGACCGGGTCGTAGCCGATGGCGGCCAGCAAGGGGTGGGCGGCGGCGTCGCCGGCGGCGGGCGTGGCCGCGGCGGCGGTGACGGCGGCGGAAGGCAGGCGGCCGATCTCGTCCAGCACGTCGTCGGCGCTCTCCACCAGCCGGGCGCCGTCCCGGATCAGGCGGTGGCAGCCGCGCGCCTGCGGGTTGTGGATGGAGCCGGGGATGGCCATCACGTCGCGGCCGGCTTCCAGCGCCAGCCGCGCGGTGATCAGCGAGCCGCTCTGTGGCGCGGCCTCGACCACCAGGCAGCCGCGGGCAAGGCCGGCGATGATGCGGTTGCGCTGCGGGAAGTGGCCGGCCAGCGGCGGGGTGCCGAGCGCGAACTCGGACAGGATCAGGCCGTGGCCGGCGATGCGGTGTGCCAGCTCGCGGTTGCGCGCCGGATAGACGCGGTCGATGCCGGTGCCGATCACGGCGATGGTGCTGGCCGCCTCGGGCAGCGCGCCCTCGTGCGCGGCGGCGTCGATGCCGCCGGCCAGGCCGCTGACGATGCTGTAGCCGTGTGCGGCCAACCTTTGGGCAAAGGTGCGGGCGTTGTCCGCGCCCTGCGGCGTGGCGTGGCGGCTGCCGACCACCGCCAGCATCGGCTGCGCGAGCAGGGCGCGCCGGCCGCGGGCGAACAGCAGCGGCGGGGCGCTGCCGGCCTCGGCCAGCTGGCAGGGGTAGTCGTCGTCGTTGAGCGTCAGCAGGTGGCAGTCCGCGCCTTCTGCCCACCGCAGCGCGGCGTCGGCGGCGCGGGCGCCGTCACCGGCGTCCAGTGCCGCCAGCGTCTTGCCGTCGAGGATGTCGCGCAGCTGGCCGTGGCCGGCACGGAGTACATGGCCGGCATCGCCGAAGCGCTGCAGCAGCTGCAGGAAGCGTTGCGGGCCGATGCCGGGGGTCAGCGCCAGCGTGGTCCAGTCGAGCAGGGAGTGCGGGCTCACGGTTGTGCGATGCGGTCCTTGACCAAGATAGGCTGGGTGGCGTCCAGCACCAGCGCGTAGGACGCCTTGTTGAACACGCGGAACACGATCAGGCGGCCGACTTTCTCGCTGGGCAGGGTCACCTGCTGCTTCTTGTCGACGCTGATCTGGCGCGGTGCGCGGTAGATGCCGAACACGTGGCCGACCTCGACGCCGTCGCGCGCGCCGCGGTTGATCAGCACGTTGAACTGCTGGCCGATCTCGTTGACGCCGGCGTAGCTGGTGACGATGCGGCCTTCCAGCTCCGGTGGCGGCTCGTGCGGGGTGTAGTTGAGCAGCGGCGCGGGCAGGCTCTTCAGCAGGTGGTCGCCGACCAGCACTTCTTCCGCGATCTTGCGCACGCTGAGGGTGGACACCTCGTCCAGCTTGTCGACCATCAGGTCGCCGCCGTAGGTGGCCTCATGGCCGAGCACCTCGCCGCTGTCCGGGTCGGTGATGGTGCGCCCCAGGCGGTAGGCCTGCCACAAGCCGCCGGCGTCCAGCCCCTGGCTGTAGGCGCGGTCGGTGGTGGACAGGATCACGCGGTTGTCGGGGCCGGCGATGATCTTCGGCGACCGCAGGTAGCTGGCCTCGTCCTCGATCAGCAGCGGGCGCTTGAGGAAGGGGTCGATGATCTTGGCCGGGATGGTGGGAATGGCGCCATCCAGCTGCTCGGCGCGCACCCGCGGCGACAGCTTGACCACGCGCAGCGCGCTGCTGTCGAGGCGCAGCCGCGGCTTGCCGTCGACCATCTCCAGGTACAGCACGTTGCCGGGGTAGATCCAGTGCGGGTTTTTCACCTCGTCGCGGTTCATGTTCCACAGCTGCGGCCATTTCCACGGCGCGGTCAGGTAGCGGCCGGAGATGTCCCACAGCGTGTCGCCGCGTTTGACCACGTAGCGTTGCGGCGCATCCGGCCGCAGTTGCAGGGTGTCGGCAAATGCGGCGGCGGACAGGCCCAGCGCGAGGATGAGCGGTATAATAGGTTTAAACATCGATGAATGACCCCACCTGACCGGCACTGGCTCAGTAATTTATAGTGAAACCGGATGCTGGCAACATTATCGTTGCCTGTCACGGCATCCTACAACTGGAATAACGGTTTGATTATGGCACTGCTCAACATCCTGCATTATCCCGACCCGCGTCTGCACAAGGTTGCGCGGCCGGTAACCAGCTTCGACAGCGCGCTGCAGCAGCAGATCGACAATATGTTCGAAACCATGTACGAGGCCAAGGGCATCGGCCTCGCGGCGACGCAGGTGGACTTCCACCAGCGCCTGATCGTGATCGATATCTCCGAGGACCGCAACGAGCCGCGCGTGTTCATCAACCCGGAGTTCCTGCAAAAGGACGGCGAGACGGTGTACGAGGAGGGCTGCCTGTCGGTGCCCGGCATCTACGACAAGGTGACCCGCGCCGAGCACGTGAAGGTGCGCGCGCAGGACGCCAGGGGCGAGTTCTTCGAGCTGGAAACCGGTGGCCTGCTGGCGATCTGCCTGCAGCACGAGGTGGACCACCTCGACGGCAAGGTGTTCGTCGAATACCTGTCCGACCTGAAACAGAACCGCATCCGTACCAAGCTGAAAAAGCGCGAGAAGCACACCCTGTAAGCGTGCGGCCAACCTTGGCCGCAGCCTGATGCGGGGCACGCCAGTCGTGCCCCGTTGCATTTGAGGATTCCCGATGAAACTGATTTTTGCCGGCACCCCGGTATTCGCCGCCGCCGCCTTGCAGGCGCTGATTGACGCCGGTCACGACATCGCGCTGGTGCTGACGCAGCCGGACCGTCCGGCCGGGCGCGGCATGAAGCTGAAGCCCAGCCCGGTGAAGGAACTGGCGCTCAAGCACGGCCTGCGCGTGGAGCAGCCGCTGACGCTGAAGACGCCGGAAGCGCAGGCGCTGGTGGCTGAAGTGGGGGCCGACGCGATGGTGGTGGCCGCCTACGGCCTGCTGCTGCCCAAGGCGGTGCTGGACATGCCGGCGCGCGGCTGCCTGAACATCCACGCCTCGCTGCTGCCGCGCTGGCGCGGTGCGGCGCCGATCCAGCGCGCCATCCTGGCCGGCGACGCGGAAACCGGCATCACCATCATGCAGATGGACGTCGGCCTCGATACCGGCGACATGCTGAGCGTCCACCCGCTGACTATCGCGGCCGACGACTCCGCCGCCAGCCTGCACGACAAGCTGGCCGCGCTCGGCGCCGACGCCATCGTCAGCACCCTGGCGCGGCTGGACGCCTGCGTGGCCCAGAAACAGCCGGAAGAGGGCGTCACCTACGCCGCCAAGCTGAGCAAGGACGAGGCGCGCATCGACTGGACGCAGCCGGCGGAAGACATCGCCCGCGCCATCCGCGCCTACAACCCGGCGCCGGGCGCGCACACGCTCTTGGGCGGCGAGGCGCTGAAGCTGTGGCAGGCGCACGCCGTCGCCGGCACGGCGCCGGCCGGCGAGGTGCTGCGCGCCGACGCCGATGGCGTGGTGGTCGGCACCGGTAACGGCCTGCTGGTGCTGACCCAGCTGCAGGCCGCCGGTGGCAAAAGGTTGGCCGCACGCGAGTTTGTCGCCGGTCGCAGTGCGCTGGCGGGAACCCTGCTCGGGGCTTGATATTCCAATGCCCATGGCCCCATATCGGGAGCATGGCTTTGTACAAAGGAGGACGCGATGGGCTTTAACTGGCTGAAAACCACCATCCTGATGGCGGCGATCGTGGCGCTGTTCGGCATGATCGGCGGCATGATCGGCGGCCAGAGCGGCATGCTGCTGGCGCTCTTGTTCGGCGGCGCGATGAACGTGTTTGCCTACTGGAACTCCGACAAAATGGTGTTGCGCATGTACAACGCGCAGGAGGTCGACGCCCGCACCGCGCCGGAGCTGTACAACATGGTGGCCGAGCTGGCGCAGCGCGCGCAGATGCCTATGCCGCGGGTGTACGTGATCCACGAGGAGCAGCCGAACGCGTTCGCCACCGGCCGCAATCCGGAGCACGCGGCGGTGGCGGCCACTACCGGCATCATGCGCATGCTGGACTACCGCGAGCTGCGCGGCGTGATGGCGCACGAGCTGGCCCACGTCAAGCACCGCGACACGCTGATCTCCACCATCAGCGCCACCATGGCCGGTGCCATCTCGGCGCTGGCCAACTTCGCGATGTTCTTCGGCGGTCGCGACGAGGAAGGGCGGCCGGCCAACCCAATCGCCAGCATCGCGGTGGCGCTGCTGGCGCCCTTGGCGGCCAGCCTGATCCAGATGGCGATCTCGCGCGCGCGCGAATTCGAGGCCGACCGCGGCGGCGCCGAGATCAGCGGCGACCCGCTGGCGCTGGCCAGCGCGCTGCAGAAGATCGAGTACTACGCGCAGGGCCGCATCATGCCGGCGGCCGAGGCACATCCGGAAACGGCGCAGATGATGATCATCAACCCGTTGTCCGGCGGCGGCCTCAGCAGCCTGTTCCGCACCCACCCGCACACCGAGGAGCGCATCGCCCGCCTCAATCAGATAGCGCGCAACGGTCGCTGACCGGTATCATTGCACCATTATTTAAAACGGCCACCGTTCCCTGTGCGAACGGTGGCCGGTTTCATTGGAAAGAACCAGACTGACATGCATCGAATCCAGGAGTTGGCCGCGGGCATCATCGCGCGTGTAGAAGAAGGGCGTACCCTGACCGAGGCGCTGGGCAATATCCAGCGCAGCGAGACCCTGACGCCCGGCGAGCGCGGCGCGCTGCAGGACATCGCCTACGGCAGCCTGCGCAATCTCGGCCAGTTGCGCTTCATCCTGCGGGCGCTGGTGCCCAAGCCGCTGCCGGCGGTGGATGTCGAGCGCCTGCTGCTGGTGGCGCTGTACCAGCTGATCCACACCCGTGCCGCGCCGTACGCGGTGGTCGACCAGGCGGTGACGCTGGCGCAGGACCTGGCCGCCGGCCGCCTCAAGGGGCTGGTCAACGGCGTGCTGCGCAACTTCCTGCGCAACAAGGAGCAGCTGCTGGCCGATGCCCAGGCCGACAACGAGGCGCGCTACAACCACCCGCGCTGGTGGGTGCAGAAGGTGCGCGCCGCCTATCCGACGCGCTGGACCGACATCCTGGAAAAGAGCAACCGCCATCCGCCGATGACGCTGCGCATCAACCGCCGCCACGGCACCGCCGCCGGCTACGTCGAGGCGCTACAGGCGTCCGGTCGCGGCGCCAAGGCGCTCGGCGACTACGCGGTGAAGCTGGATGCGCCGTGCAATGTGCGCGACCTGCCGGGTTTTGCCGAAGGCTGCGTGTCGGTGCAGGACTTCGGCGCGCAGCAGGCGGCGCTGCGGCTGGATATCGCCGACGGCATGCGGGTGCTGGACGCCTGCGCCGCCCCCGGCGGCAAGAGCGGCCATTTGCTGGAGTTGGCCGATATTCAGCTCACCGCGCTGGACATCGACGCGACGCGGCTGGAGCGGGTGGCCGAGAACCTGGCGCGCCTGCAGCTGACGGCAACGTTGGCCGCAGCCGACGCCGCCAAGCCGGACAGCTGGTGGGACGGCGTGCCGTTCGACCGCATCCTCGCCGACGTGCCGTGCTCGGCCAGCGGCGTGGTGCGCCGCAATCCGGACATCAAGTGGCTGCGCCGGCCGGAAGACTTCGCCGCGCTGGGCCAGCAACAGGCGGCGATGGTGGACGCGCTGTGGCCGCTGCTGGCCAAGGGCGGCAAGATGCTGTACGCCACCTGCTCGATCATGCCGGAAGAGAACCAGCAACAGCTGGACGCCTTCCTGCAGCGTCATCCGGATGCACGCCTGGCCGGCTCCGAACAACTCTTGCCTTCGGCAGACCATGACGGCTTCTACTACGCGCTGCTGGAAAAAGCTTAAGCAACAGCTGCTGCTGCTCGCCAGCCTGCTGCTGCTGGCGCAGGCCGGGCTGTGCCACGCCGCCGACGGCATCGTGGCGCAGCGGCTGCAGCTGGAGGCGCAGGACGGCGCGCTCAGCGTCGCCAGCCGTTACCGCATCACGCTGCCCGCGCAACTGCAGCAGGCGCTGCAGCAGGGCGTGCCGCTGACCTTCCGCCTGACCTTCGAGCTGACGCGACCGCGCAGCTCGGCCTACTGGCAGCAGCTGTCGCGCTGGTTCGAGCCGACCGCCAGCCTCAGCTTCAAGCTGAGCCACTACGGCCTCACCGGGCGCTACCGCGTCACCATCGGCGGCCTGTCCAAGAACTACACCTCGCTCGACGAGGCGCTGGCCGCGGTCGGCAGCATCGCCGGCTGGAAGGTGATGGACATCGCCGACTGGTCGCCGGCCGAACAGCAGCAGCTGCGCGGCCGCCTGCGGCTGGCGCTGGACCTCGGCCAGCTGCCGCGCCCGTTCCAGCTTAACGCACTGGGCGCCGACGACTGGGCGATGGATTCCGGCTGGAACGGCATCGCCCCGTCCGGAGGCAACTGATGCGCTACCCCGTCATCGCCACCGCCTTCGGCTTCGTGCTGCTGTACCTGCTGGCGATTTCCACCGGCAACACCTCCAAGCTGGCCGAGTACTACTGGTGGGTGTTCGGCCTCAACGCCTTCGGCCTGGCCGGCCTGCTGGCGGTGGTGGCACGGCAGATGCTGCGCCTGCGCCGGCGGGTGAAAAGCCGCGAGTTCGGCGCCAAACTGACGCAGAAGCTGGTGGTGATGTTCACCCTGATCGCGCTGCTGCCGGGCATGCTGGTGTTCACCGTTTCCGCGCAGTTCCTGACGCGCAGTATCGAGAGCTGGTTCAACGTCGAGGTGGAAAACGCGCTCGACCGCGGCCTGGAGCTGGGGCGCAACGCGCTCGGCTTCGTGCTGTCCGATCTGGGCCGCAAGTCGCGGCTGGTGGCGCGCGACATCGCCGACTACGGCGAGCACAGCCTCAGCAGCCAGCTGCTGCGCATGCGCGAGCAGCTGGGGGTGCAGGAGATCGCGGTCTACAACCAGCAGGGGCGGCTGCTGAGCTTTGCCGGGCCGGACGACGTGCGCTACCTGCCGCGGGCGCCGGATCCGGATGTGCTGCGCAGCCTGCGCCAGCGCAAGAGCCACGAGATCATCGACAGCGCGCCCGACGGCACGCTGGAGCTGAAGGTGCTGCTGTCCTACCGCAGCTACGTCAACGACCAGACCCAGATCATCCAGATCATCCAGCCGGCGCCGGTGGACATCGCCCGCGACGCCGAGCTGATCGAGGACGCGCGCGCCGAGTACCGGCAGCTGGTGCTGTCGCGCGACGGCCTGAAAACCTTCTACATGCTGACGCTGGCGCTGGTGTTCCTGCTGGCGCTGACCGCGGCGCTGGCGTTCGCGCTGTTCATCTCCGAGCGCCTGTCGGCGCCGCTGTCGGAGCTGGCCGCCGGTACCCGCGCGGTGGCGCAGGGAGACTTCTCCAAGCGCCATCCGGTGTATCGCAAGGACGAGCTGGGCATCCTCACCACCATGTTCAACCGAATGACGCAGCAGCTGGACGAGGCGCGGCTGACCGCCGACGAGAGCCGGCGCCAGCTGGAGTCCGGCAAGCTGTACCTGGAGAGCATCCTCGCCAACCTGTCGACCGGGGTGATTGCCTTCGACTACAACTGGCAGCTGCGTGCGGCCAACACCAGTGCCTCGCGCATTCTCGGCGTCGACTTCGGCGAGCTGTCCGGCCACGAGCTGCAGGTGTGGCCGGTGCTGCGTCCGGAGCTGTCGCCGCTGGTGGAGACCATCCTGCGCGAGGCGGCGACCACCAATCCGCACGACTGGCAGCAGCAGATCGACTACCTCGGTGCGCAGGGGCCGCGCCAGCTGGTGGCGCGCGGTGCCATCCTGCCGGAGCAACCGGCCACCGGCTACGTGGTGGTGTTCGACGACATCACCGAGCTGGGCCGCGCGCAGCGCGACGCGGCGTGGGGCGAGGTGGCGAAACGGCTGGCGCACGAGATCCGCAACCCGCTGACGCCGATCCAGCTGTCGGCGGAGCGGCTGGTGATGAAGCTGGCCGACAAGCTGCAGCCGTCGGACGCCGAGATGCTGAAGCGCGCCACCGATACCATCATCAAGCAGGTGACCGCGCTCAAGGGCATGGTCGACGCCTTCCGCGATTATGCGCGGGCGCCGAAGATCAAACTGGTCAAACTGGAGCTGAATACGCTGCTGCGCGAGGTGCTGGTCCTGTACGAAAGTAACCCCGCGCTGAAGGTGGATTTAAGCCTGCAACCCTTGCCAGTCATGGGGGACGCGGCTTTGCTGCGCCAGGTGCTGCACAATCTTTTGCAGAACGCACAAGATGCAATCCTTGACGCTGACATCCCGATGATTCAAATTAGCACCCGACTAGAAGGAAGGAACGTGCTCGTCTGCGTAGAGGACAACGGTGTTGGCTTCAGTCCGGACATCCTTCCCCGTGCGTTTGAGCCTTATGTAACCAACAAGGCCAAGGGGACAGGACTGGGACTGGCCGTGGTGAAAAAGATAGTGGAGGAACACCATGGACAGATCACCCTTGCCAATGCACAGAGCGGCGGTGCGCGCATCCTTCTCACCCTGCCCTTGCTGGAGGCTTAATGCGAAGCAGCGATATTCTGATTGTTGATGACGAGATCGGTATCCGGGAGCTTCTCTCGGAGATTTTGCAGGACGAAGGCTATACCGTCGCGCTGGCTGAAAATGCCGAAGTGGCTCGTCAATTGCGCAACCAGACCCGACCGGCGCTGGTGCTGCTGGATATCTGGATGCCGGATTGTGACGGCGTCACCCTGCTCAAGGAGTGGGCCAAGTCCGGACAACTGAACATGCCGGTGGTGATGATGTCCGGTCACGCCAGCATCGACACCGCCGTCGAGGCCACGCGCATCGGCGCCTTCGATTTCCTCGAAAAACCGATCGCCCTGCAGAAACTGCTGACCACGGTGCAGCGTGCGCTGAAATACGGCGACATGCAGGCCAATACCTCGCTCAACCTCGACAAGATGGGCAAGAGCGAAACCGTGCAGGAGCTGAAGAAACAGCTGGAACGGGTATCGAAACTGAAGTCACCGGTGCTGCTGACCGGCGAATCCGGCGCCGGCTTCGAGCTGGTGGCGCGCTTTTTCCACCAGGGCAATACGCCGTGGGTGACCCCGGCCAAGGTGGAGCAGCTGGCCGACGCGCCGCTGGAATTGCTGCAAAAGGCCAATAACGGCGTGCTGTTCCTGCCGGAAATCGGCCAGTACAGCCGCCGCACGCAGCAGGGCCTGCTGTTCCTGCTGTCCAAGCTGGACCGCTTCAACGTGCGGCTGATCTGTTCCTGCAGCCGACCGCTGCAGGAGCTGCTGGTCGATCCGGAGTGCGACAACCGCATGCTGACCGCGCTGTCCAGCGTGATCGTGCCGATTCCGGCGCTGCGCGAGCACCCGGAAGACATCACCTCGATCGCCGAGCAGATCCTGCACGAGCTGGTGGAGTCGAAGCAGGTGCCCAGCCGCAAGCTGACCACCGCGGCGCTGAACGCGCTGCGCCAGTACGACTGGCCGGGCAATCTGGAGCAGTTGCGCAGCATCATCAAGAGCCTGGCGCTGACCGCCGAATCCGGCGAGCTGGACGCGCCGGAAGTGAACAAGGTGCTGGCGCAGTTCCGCCACGACAAGCCGGCGGAAGAAACCGGTTTCGACTTCAGCCTGCCGCTGCGCGAACTGCGCGAGCAGCTGGAGCGGCGCTATTTCGAGTACCACATCGTGCTGGAAAACGGCAATATGAGCCGGGTGGCGCAAAAGGTCGGCCTGGAGCGCACCCACCTTTACCGCAAGCTGAAGCAGCTGGGTGTCAAGTTCAGCCGCAAGGGTGCGGAAGAATAAAACCTGAATCAAGATCAAGGGAGATGGCCGCGTTTGCGGCCATTTTTGCATCATGACGCAAGAACTGAACGACGCAGCCCTGCTGCGCTACAGCCGGCACATCCTGCTGCCGGAAATCGACATCGAGGGCCAGCAGCGGCTGCTGGCCGCCAGGGTGCTGGTGGTCGGCACCGGCGGTCTCGGCGCGCCGGCGCTGCTGTACCTGGCCAGTGCCGGTGTGGGGCAGCTGACGCTGGTCGACGACGACACGGTGGAGCTGACCAATCTGCAGCGGCAGATCATCCACGACATGGGCACGCTGGGGCAGCAAAAGGTGGTGTCGGCGGCGGCAAGGTTGGCCGCCATCAATCCGGACGTGCAGTTGCGCTTGCTGGCCGAGCGCCTGCAGGGCGACAGGCTGGCTGCCGAGGTGGCGGCGCACGACCTGGTGCTGGACTGCTCCGACAACTTCGCCACCCGTCACGCGATTAACCGCGCCTGCGTGGCGGCCGGGGTGCCGCTGGTGTCCGGCGCCGCGGTGCGCTTTAGCGGCCAGCTGGCGGTGTACGACACGCGCGACGACGCGTCGCCGTGCTATCACTGCCTGTTCCCGGACGAGGGCGAAGCCAGCGACGGACCGTGCGCCACCTTCGGCGTGCTGGCGCCGCTGGTCGGCGTGATCGGCAGCCTGCAGGCGGTGGAGGCGATCAAGCTGCTGGCCGGGCGCCGTCCGGCGCTGGGGCAGCTGACGCTGTACGACGCGCTGGACGGCAGCTTCCGCCAGCTGAAGGTGCCGCGCGATCCGGACTGCCCGGTATGCGGCCAACGTTGCCACTGACGGAGGCATGAAAAAAGCCGTTGCCATCCTTCGATGGCAACGGCTTTTTTGCGGGCTGCGCGATCAGGCCTTCAGGTTCTGCTCGATCAGCTGGTGCAGTTCGGTGAAGTCCGGCTCGCCGACGTAGCGCTTGATGATGTTGCCCTGCTTGTCGATCAGCACCGAGGTCGGGGTCAGCTGCACCTCGCCGAACGCCTTGGCGATGCTGCCGCTGCTGTCCAGCGTCACGAAGAAGGGC
Source organism: Vogesella alkaliphila (assembly GCF_014652475.1). Taxonomy (GTDB): domain Bacteria; phylum Pseudomonadota; class Gammaproteobacteria; order Burkholderiales; family Chromobacteriaceae; genus Vogesella; species Vogesella alkaliphila. Next base: position 339,241 of record NZ_BMYW01000003.1, read on the forward strand.
AGCGCGGTGTCCTTGACGTAGGTCTGCACGTAGTTGGGCGGGTCGTAGCTCATCGCCACGGCCACGGTTTCGTAGCCCTGCGGCGCGTACTTCTCGTGGGTGGCGCGCAGTTTCGGCATCTCGGCCATGCAGCCGCTGCAGCTGGTGGCCCAGAAATTGACCAGCACTACCTTGCCTTTCAGGCTGTCGGTGCTGGCGGTCTGGCCCGACAGGTTTGTGTAGTGGACTTGCGGCGCCTGCGGCTTGTTGAGCAGCGCGAGGTAGGCGACGATGGCGAGTACGGCGATGCCGACCAGGGCCAGTATCCATTTTTTCATGACTGAGTCTGTCCTGTTGCGAAGGCGGTGAGGATCAGGCTTGGTGTTGCAGCCCGGTCAGAAGTTCCCGCAGTTTACCCTCGATCGCCACCGCCTTGTTCTGCTTGCCGTCAAACGCGACGAAGGTGACGTCGGCCTCGGCCACCACCGTGTCGCTGCCGGCCAGCTTCACGCACTGGTGGATCACCGCGCTGCGGTTGCCGACCGACTTGACCGCGGTTTCGATCACCAGTTGGTCGTTCATGGTCGCCGGGTAGCGGTAGTCGATGTTGATGTTGACCACGATCAGCGCGATGCCGGAGCTGAGGAAGGCCGGCAGGTCGGCGCACTCCTCGAAGAAGGTCCAGCGCGCCTCTTCCAGGAACTCCAGGTAGCGCGCGTTATTGACGTGGCCGTACAGGTCGAGGTGGTAGCCGCGAACCTTGATGCCGGTGCTGTGAGTCATGATTTCCCCTTCGTGTGGAAAAGCCGTTGCCGGCAAGGTGGTGTCAGCTTGTTGTTGCCGTGCCGGCGGTGAGCGCCCGGCGCCGGGGTTTACTGACTACCGAGATCGAACGGCTGGAACGCCTCGCGCGCCAGCGGGGTGCTGACCAGGTCGGTCAGCACCGGATGAATGTCGATGTCGAACCAGTCCATGAACAGCGCCGCGCTGAGCGTCGGCGGCCACAGCGTGTCGTCCTCGCACCAGTCGGCCAGCTCGGCGCTGAACAGCGCGTGGTAGTGCTCGGCGAGGAAGTCGGCGGGGTCGACGTCGTCGACGTGCGGGATCAGCAGCGCGTTGCCGTTGCGGCGCAGCTCGTCCAAGGCCACGGCCGGGGCGCCGGGCAGGCTGGCCAGCCAGTCGGCGAACGGCTGACGCGGTTTCAGAATGACGACGCTGCGATTGACTTCAAACATGGTGGATCCTGTATCAATTGGCGGAGAGCTGGTTGGCGGTGGTGAAGCTCCATTTGCGCACCACCTCCAGGCTGCGGAACTCTGCGGCCAACGTTGGCGGGAACGGGGCGTAGGGGGCGGCCATGCGCACGATGTCCTGCGCGGCCTGGTCCAGCACCGGATGGCCGGAGCTGCGCAGCAGGCGCACGTCCTGCAGCGCACCGTCGGCGCGGATCACCACCGTCAGCTCCAGGCTGCCGTACAGGTTCTGCGCCCGCGCTTCTGCCGGGTAGTTGCGTTTGCCGATGCGTTCGATCTTCAGGCGCCAGTCTTCGACGTAGCGTGCCCAGCTGACCCCGGTGGCGTTGACGCCGAACACCGCCTTGGCCTTGTCCTGCGCTTCGCCGCCGGCGGCATTGGCGCTGCTGCCCAGCTGCCGCGCCTGGCTCAGCCAGTCCTGGGCGCTGCGTGGCGCGGGCGCAGGGGGGGGCGGTGGCGTGGTGTAGCCGGACTGTTCGCGGCTGAGTACGGCGGTGGACTCGGCCTTGGGGGCGGCCGGCGCCGGTGTGGCCCTGGTGCTGGCGGCGGCCGTGGCAGCGGCGAGCGTTGCCGGAGCAGGCTTGGCGGCCGGAGTGGCGCTGCCGGCCTGGCTGTCGTGCTGCGCCAGCTGCGTGGCCAGCGGCGGCGGGGTGCTCGCCGGCGGGGTCGCCAGCAGCGAGACTTGCAGCGCCGCCGGCTGCCATGACGGAATGCGTGGCAGGCCGTGCCGGCCGAGGGCGAGCAGCAGCAGTAAATGCAGCGCCAGCGACACCAGGATCGCGGCATGAATGAGCGATTTGTCCGGTGGCGCTGGCGTAGGTGTGAAACGTGTCATGGTGAGCGTGCGGTTACACTTTGCGGCAGTGTATCACGCGCGCCGCGGCCTCAGCTTTCCAGCAGGCTGCGCAGCATCCACGCCGTCTTTTCATGCACTTGCAGGCGCTGGGTCAGCAGGTCGGCGGTCGGCTCGTCGTTGGCCGGCTCGGCTACCGGGAACAGCGAACGCGCGGTGCGGCAGACCGTCTCGTGCGCCTGCACCAGTTCGCGGATCATGTCCTGCGCCTTGGGCACGCCCTGGCTTTCGGTGATCGAGGTCAGGCGCGCGTAGTCGCCGTAGCTGCCGGGGGCGATGTGGCCCAGCGCGCGGATGCGCTCGGCGATCTGGTCGACGGCCAGCGCCAGTTCGTTGTACTGCTGTTCGAACATCAGGTGCAGCGTCTGGAACATCGGCCCGGTGACGTTCCAGTGGAAATAGTGGGTCTTCAGATACAGGGTGTAGGTGTCGGCCAGCAGTTTCGACAGGCCTTCGGCAATGCGGGTACGATCCTGTTCGCTGATTCCAATATCCATGGTGATCTCCTGTGTTTATGGGTGTCGTTGTGGTCTACGCCCGATCTACAATAGCCTTTTTGAGGTGGGGCAGGCCATGAACCCCTGGTTAACTTCGCAGCCGGACGGAATCCGGCTGACTTTGCACCTGCAGCCCGGCGCGCGCAAGACGGCGCTGGCCGGCGAACACGGCGACGCGCTGAAGATCAGGTTGGCCGCACCGCCGGTGGAGGGCAAGGCCAATGCCGCGCTATTGCTGTGGCTGGCGCAGGCGCTGGCAGTGTCCAAGTCGTCGGTGACGCTGCTCAGCGGCGAGCGCAACCGTCACAAGATCGTCGCCATCCGCGGCATCGACGCCGCCACCGCACTGGCCCGGCTGCAGGCCTTAATGCAGCCGTGATTTTGGATCGACGGTCTTGTCCACGCGCTGGTATTCGCCTTCGATGATGTCGCCGCCGGCGCTGCCGTCCGCAGCGGGCGGAGGCGACGGCGGTACCATGTTCGCTAGCGTCGGGCCGCGCCACGGCAGCATCAGCAGCAGGGCCAGCACGTCGCTGATCAGACCGGGAATGGCGAACAGCAGGCCGGCCAGCATCACGCGCAGCGGCCACAGCAGGGCGAGCAGCGACACCTGGCCCTGTTTCAGCACCGAACCGATGGTCAGCAGGCTGGCCAGCTTGCTGTTGCGCATCATCGCCACGCCGAGCAGCACGGTGAACAGCAGCCAGGCGATGGTCCAGCCGCCGCCGATGGCGTCGGCCAGCGAGACCAGCGAGAAGATCTCGGCAAACGGGTACAGCAACAATACGATCAGAAACGCACGCATAAAACAGGTATCCAGATGGAAGTGATCATGGTGCTGTGCAATGTGCCGGATGCGGCACTGGCACAACAAATAGCGGAGACGCTGGTCGGCGAGCAACTCGCCGCCTGCGTCAATATCATGGCGCCGTGCCGCTCAGTGTATCGCTGGCAGGGCAAGCTGGAAAACGCCAGCGAGGTGCCGTTGCAGATCAAGACCACCGCGGCGGCCTATCCGGCGCTGCAGGCGCGCTTGCTGCAGCTGCATCCCTACGAGGTGCCGGAGATCGTCGCGCTGCCGCTGGCGGCCGGACTACCGGCTTATCTGACATGGGTGGCCGCGGAAGTTCTTTCAAGCCCTTGACGCAAAAATTGTTTTTGCGTGTGTTTTGCGACGGAATATTGGCGGATAGCACAAATTTCAAATTATCGGCCAAGAAAATCTTGACGCGAAAAATCGGCTTCGGTATAGTTTCGTTCTCTCGGGGGTCGTTAGCTCAGTTGGTAGAGCAGCGGACTTTTAATCCGTTTGTCGCAGGTTCGAATCCCGCACGACCCACCACCGAGACCCTGATGGGTCGTTAGCTCAGTTGGTAGAGCAGCGGACTTTTAATCCGTTTGTCGCAGGTTCGAATCCCGCACGACCCACCATCAGGACCCTCACGGGGGTCGTTAGCTCAGTTGGTAGAGCAGCGGACTTTTAATCCGTTTGTCGCAGGTTCGAATCCCGCACGACCCACCAAGAATACAGACAGCAAGCCCGGTCATCCGACCGGGCTTTTTGTTTTCCGGCCGTGCGCTTGCCGGCAAGCGTGCTCCTGCCGTCCTCCCCCTCTTTTTCAGCCTGTTGCCGCCCGGCAAGGCAATGGGCCAGCATCAGCCCTGCTGGCTGTCGATCCGGCACTGCCACAGCCTGGCCAGCGCCGGCAGGTGACGCGCTTCGACCGTCATCTGCGCCGGGCTGGCGATGCGGCTGGCTGTCGGCACGATGCTGGCGTCGCGGCCGATGCGGACGGTCAGCGGCGTGGTGATGTCGTCGCCGTGCTGCACCACGATGGCGGTGTCGCCCTGCTCCAGCTTGACGAAGCTGCCCGGCGGATACAGGCCGACCTCCTTGATCAGGCAGTCGACCAGCTTGGCGTCGGCCAGGGTGTCGCGTTGCTGGAACAGCTGCACCATCGCGCTCTTGGGCAGCTGCGAGCGGCGGTAGTGGCGGGGGTGCAGCCGCGCCATGGCGACATCGGCGACCTGCAGCAGGTGGGCGCCGGGGCTGATCTTGCCGCGGCCAAGGCCGAAGGGATAACCCTTGCCGTTCCACTTCTCGTGGTGTTCCAGCACGGCCAGATGCCAGATCTCGTCGTCGATGCCGACCTCACGCAGCATCGCGGAGCTGGCCAGCGGGTGCAGGCGCAGCTGCTTGGCCTGCAGCGAGGACAGCGCCTCGGCCTGGTGGCTGAGCTGCTGCTGCAGGGTGACCATCGCGATATTCATGGTCAGCGCGGCGCAGACCAGCGATTCGCTCTCGGCCTCGGCCAGTGCCAGCCGCTGCGCCAGCCGCGCCACCAGCAGCGCGACGTGCACGGCGTGGGCGTGCGCGTAGTGGGGGTAGGGCAGCAGCAGGCCGGCGGCCAGCGTGGCTGCCGGAGCGTGATTGGCCAGCCGGCGCAGGCTGCCGGCCAGCGTGCGCAGTTGTTGCTCGCTGTCGTCGTGGTCGAGCAGGCGGGTGGTCAGCCACGCCAGCTTGGCATAGGCCCACGGCAGCGCCAGGAACGGGTCCTGTTCGTGCGATGGCGGGCACGCCGGTTGCGGGTCGTGGAAGTGACTGCGCGCGATTTGCTGGAGAGGCTGTTTTTCTGTTGGCGTGAGCCAGAACTCCAGATCGCCGCTCTGGGTCAGGCGATTGCGAACGTAGAGGGAATCTGGCAGGTAGTGCAGCATGACAACGGCTCCGGCGGTGCTGGATCCGGCGTGGCCGGCGGATGCTGGCTGCATCGGTGGTCGGGCCGGATCGTGTGGTGCCTGCGATTATGCGCAGAAGCGCAAGTGGCGGCTAGAGGCGCGACGGCTTTCGCCGCCGCGGCTATGCGGTGCCGTCGCCGTGAAAGGCAAAGCCGTTCTTGCCGGCGCGCTTGGCCTGGTACATCGCCTGGTCGGCGGCGTTGAGCAGGGTATTGGCGCTGCTGTCGTGGCCGCCGTCGTAGAGGGCGATGCCGATGCTGCTGGACAGGGTGACCGCCACGCCTGCGATGCTGCGGATGGTGGCGATCTGCTGCAGCAGCTTGCCGGCCACCAGCGCGCTGTCCTGCTGCGGCTGCACCAGGTTTTCCAGGATGACGGTGAACTCGTCGCCGGCCAGGCGGGCGGCGCTGTCGGTCTCGCGCACCGCGCCGCGTAGTTCGCGGGCGAAGCGCTGCAGCGCCATGTCGCCGAAGTCGTGGCCGTGGTGGTCGTTCAGCGCCTTGAAGCCGTCGAGGTCGAGAAACAGCAGCGCCATGCTGTTGCCGCTGCGGCGGCTGCGGGCCATCGCCTCGCGCAGGTGCTGCATCAGCGCGCGGCGGTTGGGCAGGCCGGTCAGCGAGTCGTGGTAGGCCTCGAATTGCAGCTGGTCCTGCAGCTGCTTGCGTTCGGTGATGTCCACGCCCAGCACGTAGAAGCCCTGCTGTTGCCGCTGCGGGTTGTAGTGCGGGATCAGGGTGATGTGCACCCAGATCTTGCCGTGCAGGCTGGGCATCTGCACCTCGTATTCGCTCTGCTCGCCGCGCAGCACCTTGTCGAAGTGCGGCTGTGCCACCGCGTACACCTCGCTGCTGACGACCTCGGACACCAGGGTGCCGGTGATGGCCTCCGCCTTCCAGCCGAACCATTTCTCGTAGCCGAGGTTGACAAAGCGGTAGCGCAGCCCGGTATCGATGTAGGCGATGATGGCCGGCACATTGTCGGTGATCATCTTGATGCGGGCGCGGCTGTCGAGGATCTCGGCCTCGTCGGCCTTGCGTTGCGAGATGTCGTGCAGGAAGGCGTTGATCAGTATCCGTCCCTGGCTGTGGATCGCGCTCAGCGTCAGCTCGATCGGAAAGGTGCTGCCGTCCTTGCGGCAGGCGCTGACCTCGACGCGCTGTCCCAGCATCCGCGGCTGGCCGGTGCGCACGAAGCGGCACAGGCCGGCGTGGTGGGCGGCGCGCATCGGCGGCGGGATGATCAGCTCGGCCAGCGGCCGGCCGGCGGCTTCTTCCCGCGTCCAGCCGAAGGTGGTTTCCGCGGCGCGGTTCCAGCCGAGCACCAGCCCCTGCTCGTCGATCTCGATGAAGGCGTCGGTGGTGTTTTCCAGCGTGGCGTGGAAGTGTTCCTTCTCCGCCAGCAGCGCGCTCTCGTAGGTGCTGCGTTGCGCGATTTCCTGCTGCAGCTGCGCCAGCGTGCTCTCCAGTTGCTGCGTGCGCTGCTGCACGCGCTGCCCCAGTTCGGTTTGCAGCTGCTGCAAGTCCTGCGCCGCTTCCAGTCCCCACAGATACTGCTCCACCATGCAGGCCAGGTCCTGCAGCGTCTGTCGCTCGCTGTCGTCGAGCTGCCGCGGCTGGTCGTCGATCAGGCACAGCGTGCCCAGCGCGTGGCCCGCGCTGGAGAAGATCGGCTGCCCGGCGTAGAACACGATGTGCGGGGCCGCCGTCACCAGCGGGTTGTCGGCAAAGCGCGGATCAAGGCGGGCATCGGCGACCAGCAGCGGCTGTTGTTGCAGGATGGCGTGGCCGCAGAAGGAGATGTCGCGCGCGGTCTCGCTGACCTCCAGCCCGGCGCGCGACTTGAACCACTGCCGGCGGGCGTCGACCAGGGTCACCAGCGCGGTCTTGACCCGGAACACGCGCTGCGCCAGCCGGGTGAGGCGGTCCAGCTCGGCGGCGGGCGGCGTGTCCAGCACGCCCAGGCGCAGCAGGGCGGCCAGGCGGTCGTGCTCGTTGTCGGGCAATCGGGGCGTGTGCATGTCGGGCTCTGGCGCGGGCAAGGGGTCACGGGTTCGGGCGGTGTTCACATCCTTTGTAGGATGTCGGCATCATTTTTGCGAACAATGTTCGCTTTGCCGCAGTAAATCATACGCGAGAGCCGGCCTGCCGCGGACGGGGAATGGGCGGTGGTGGCGGGAAAAGCCTGCGGCCAACCTTGTGGTGCAAGGTTGGCCGCAGTCCGCGCCGGGTCAGGCGGCTTTTTTCGGGAACAGCAGCGAGGCGATCACCGAGCCGATGATGACCACGAACACCACCGCCAGCGACACCACCACCGGGATATGCAGGAACTCCAGTATCAGCAGCTTCACGCCGATGAAGGACAGCACGATGGCGAGGCCGTAACGCAGCAGGTGGAAGCGGTCGGCGACGTCGGCCAGCAGGAAGAACATCGCGCGCAGGCCGAGGATGGCGAAGATGTTGGAGGTCAGCACGATGAACGGGTCCATGGTCACCGCGAAGATGGCCGGGATGCTGTCCACCGCGAACACCACGTCGGACAGCTCCACCATCATCAGCACCAGGAACATCGGCGTGGCGTAGCGCAGGCCGTTCTTCACCACGAAGAAGGCTTCGCCGTGGTAGTCGTCGGTGATGCGGATGTGGCGGCGCAGGAAGCGCAGCAGCGCGTTATTGGTCAGGTCTTCCTTTTCCTCCTTTTCCGGCAGCATCATCTTCAGGCCGGTAAACAGCAGGAAGGCGCCGAACACGTACAGGATCCAGCTGAATTCCTTTACCAGCGCCGCGCCCAGGAACACCATCACCGTGCGCAGCACGATGGCGCCGAACACGCCGTACAGCAGCACGCGGCGCTGGTACTCCACCGGCACCTTGAAGAAGCCGAAGATCAGCAGGAACACGAAGATGTTGTCCACCGCCAGCGATTTTTCGATCACGTAGCCGGTGAAGTATTCCAGGGTTTTCTGGTTGGCGACGGCGGGACCGTAGGCCGGATCATTGGCCAGATACCACCACAGCCAGCCGCCGAAGCTGCAGGCGACGCCGACCCAGATCGCCGACCAGATGCCGGCTTCCTTGATCGACACCTTGTGGGCGCCGCCCTGCTTCAGCGCCAGCATGTCGACGGCGATCATGAGCAGTACGGCCACGAAAAAGACGGCGTAAAAGAAAGGCGATCCGATCGAGGGGAGGGCCTGTTCCATGGTGTTGATGACTCCTTGTGTGTAGAAAATGTCAGGCACGCGTTGACCCCGGACGCCATGCGGCGGGCGGGGCGCGGCCATTTGTTGTGGGCGCGGCCGGCGGGCTTGCCGGCGATTGCGCGTCGGTTTGACCGGAGGCGGGGGCGCGCGGTTCCGTTACGGGTGCGGCTTGCCGGGAAAGGCGGCAGGGGAAGGAGTCGTGGAGAAAGGTGTGGGTCGCCCAAGGTTGGCCGCAACGCTTGCGGCCAACCTTGACCTGCGCTCAGGCGGCCAGCTTGCGCGCGGCCTCGGCCAGGCGGCGGCCCTGGGCGATGGCGAGCTGCTTCTCGTCCTCGCTCAGCGTCACGCTGTTGTCGTGGCCGGCGACATGGCTGGCGCCGTAGGGCGTGCCGCCCGTGCGGGTGTGGCTCAGCGCCGGCTCGGTGAAGGGCAGGCCCAGCAGCAGCATGCCGTGGTGCAGCAGCGGGATCATCATCGACAGCAGCGTCGACTCCTGGCCGCCGTGCTGGGTGCTGCTGCTGGTGAACACGCAGGCCGGCTTGCCGGCGAGCGTGCCCTGCATCCATTCCGGCGCGGTGCCGTCGAGGAAGTACTTCATCGCCGCCGCCATGTTGCCGAAGCGCGTCGGGCTGCCCAGCGCCAGGCCGGCGCAGTCCTGCAGGTCCTGTTTCTCGACATAGGGCGCGCCGCTGTCCGGCACCGCCGGCGCGGTGGCCTCGCACACGGTGGAGACCTTGGGCACGGTGCGCAGCCGCGCGCGGCAGCCGTCGACGCTGTCGATGCCGCGGGCGATCATGCGGGCCAGCTCGCGGGTGGCGCCGTGCTGGCTGTAGTACAAGACCAGAATGTCGTGCATGAAGATTCCTATGGGTTAACATTGGCGAATTGCTGGATTCTAGCGTGTTTGATCGGATGATCGTGTCGTTTGCCTCTCTCCCTCTTGTCGGTTTTGCCCGTTTCGTCGCCGCGCGGCTGGCGCAGCAGCGCGTGCTGCAGGTGGCCGGCAGCCTGACCTTTACCACCCTGCTGGCGCTGGTGCCGCTGCTGACCATCGCGCTGACGGTGATGTCGGCGTTCCCGGTGTTCGGCGACTACAGCACCCGCTTCAAGGTGATGCTGCTGTCCACGCTGGTGCCGGAATTCGCCGGCAAGGTGATTACCGTCTACATGCGCCAGTTCGCCGACAACGCCGAAAAGCTCACCGCCGCCGGCATCGTGATGCTGGGCGCCACCTCGCTGATGCTGATGGCCACGGTGGAGCGCACCTTCAACAGCATCTGGGGCGTGCGCCGCTCGCGGCCGTGGCTGCAGCAGAGCATGGTGTACTGGACGGTGCTGACGCTGGGGCCGCTGGCGCTGGGCGGCGGCCTGCTCGGCTGGCGCGTGCTGTTCAAGTACACCCACATCGAGCGCTACTCCGCGCTGCTGGACGAGGCGCTGCAGTTCGGCGGCGGCCTGCTGCTGGCGACGCTGATGCTGGCGCTGCTGTTCCGCATCGTGCCCAACCGCTACGTGCCGCGCCGCCACGCGCTGCTCGGCGCGCTGTGCACCGCGCTGATGCTGGAGGTGACCAAGCTGATCTTCGGCTTCTACATCGGCGAGATCGCCAGCTACCAGCTGGTGTACGGCGCCTTCGCCAGCCTGCCGGTGCTGCTGTTGTGGCTGTTCTGCCTGTGGCTGGTGGTGCTGACCGGCGCGGTGCTGACCGCGTCGCTGTCGTACTGGGAGGGGCGCGCCTGGCAGCGGCGCAACGAGTCGCGGCGCCGTTTCCTCGACGCGGTGGAGCTGCTGGTGCTGCTGGACCAGGCGCAGGGCGAAGGCCGCGCGCTGCGGCCGGAGGCGCTGCGACAGCAGGTGCTGGTCGGCTACGACGAGCTGGGCCACGTGCTGGACCGCCTCGCCGCCGCCGGCTACGTGCAGTGCGGCCAGCGCGAGACCTGGGTGCTGACCCGGCGCGCGGAGGCGATCGCGCTGGCCGACCTGTTCCGCCTGTTCGTGTACCGGCCGGAACTGCGCGAGTGCGACGACGACATCGCCGCCGCGCTGGCCGAGGTGTTTCAGCCGATGATGGGCGAGCTGGAGGCGATCACCGTGGCCGATTTCGCGCGCCGCGTCGGGCGGAAATAGGCGGTATCGTCGTAGAACGCCGCGTCGCGGTTGGCGTCCCACCAGCCGGGGATGCCCAGCAGCGGCAGCGGCAGCAGTTCGCGCGGGCTGGCGGCAAAGCCGTCGTCGCCCGCCAGCCGTGCCGCCAGCATCCGGTCCAGCGTGTCCACCTGTGCCGCGCCATCCAGCCGGAAGAACGCCTCTTCCACCGGCAGCAGCAAGGCCTTGCCGCACCAGCCGATGTGCATCGCCAGCCCCTGTTCCAGTAGCGCGTGGCCGATGACGTGGGCGCCGATGCGGGTGCCCCACGCCGCGCGCTGCTCGACAAACAGGGTCCGCCACTGCATGTCGTGCAAGGCTTGCGCCAGCGCCGGGTCGCAGTACGGCACGATCACGCCGCTCTCGTCCAGCAGCGTGCCGGCGTCGCGACGCGGGCCGCGACGGAACTCGTCGCCGTTGATGGCGGCCACCTGGCGCGCGTTCATCGCCAGCTTGCTGCGCGGCCAGCTCAGCCAGCACAGCGCGTTGAACCAGTCGTGCCAGTTGTCGCCGCGCGTCGGCACCTCGCCGGTGCTGCCGATGTGCATCTCGTAGTACAGCTCGGGGTCGGCATCGCGCAGGAAGCGCTGCCGCGGCGGCAAGGGTTGGCCGCAGGCGCGCGCGTGTTCGATCAGGCGGTCAAAGTCGGCCTGTTGCGGCCAACCTTGGCACGCGGCGGCGTCGCGCCAGCGCGCGATGCTGTCGTACAGCGGGTGCTCTGGCCAGGGGCCGAACGCGGTCGGCAGGTGGGCGAGGGTGGTGCGGGCCTGCATCGCCGGCTTACTGCGGCTGGCTGGCGCTGTGGCCGGCGTCGCTTGGTGCCTGCGGGCGGGTGAAGTGGTTGATGGCGGTGGCCAGGATGATGCCGATGACGATCAGCAGGCCGAGGCGTTGCAGCAGGTTCATGGGAAAGCTTCCGTAATAAGCAAAACGCTACCGGTGACGGTAGCGTTGGTGGTGAGATGGTATCCCCGACAGGAATCGAACCTGTAACTGCCCCTTAGGAGGGGGCTGTTATATCCATTTAACTACGGAGACGTAAAACGGGGTCAGGCGTCGCGGCGTACCGACAGTCGCGCCAGCTCGGCCAGCGCGGTCTTGTAGTCGCTGTCCGGCAGCGGGGCCAGTACCGCGATGGCGCGTTCGGCGGCTTTTTCCGCCTCGCCGCGCGCGTAGTCCAGCGCGCCGCAGGATTGTACCGCAGCCATCACTTCGCCGAAACGCTCGCGGCTGGCGGCTTCCAGCGCCTCGCGCACGGTGGTGGCGGCCTGCTCGCTGCCCTGGCGCATGGTGTAGATCAGCGGCAGGGTGACCTTGCCCTCGGCCAGGTCGTCGCCGACGCTCTTGCCGATGGTGCCGGCGTCGCCGCTGTAGTCCAGCACGTCGTCGATGATCTGGAACGCGGTGCCCAGGTGCATGCCGTAGTCGGCCAGTGCCTGTTCCTGCTCGGCGCTGGCGCCGGCCATGATGGCGCCGACGCGGGTGGCTGCCTCGAACAGCTTGGCGGTCTTGTACTGGATCACCAGCAGGTACTGTGCTTCGGTGAGGCTGGTGTCGCCGATGTTCAGCAGCTGCAGCACCTCGCCCTCGGCGATGATGTTGGTGGCGCCGGCCATCACTTCCAGGATGCGCATATTGTTGCTGGCGACCATCATCTGGAAGGCGCGGGTGTACAGGAAGTCGCCGACCAGCACGCTGGCGGCATTGCCGAACATCGCGTTGGCGGTCTGGCGGCCGCGGCGCATGTCGGATTCGTCGACCACGTCGTCGTGCAGCAGGGTCGCGGTGTGGATGAACTCCACCATCGCCGCCAGCTCGTGCAGGTACGGCTCGCCGTAACCCATGGCACGGCCGGCCATCAGCGTCAGCACCGGGCGCAGGCGCTTGCCACCGGCAGAAATGATGTATTCCGCTACCTGGCGGATCAGGACGACGTCGGAATGCAGGCGCGTGCGGATGACCTGGTCGACAGCTTGCATATCGTCGGCGGTCAGCGTGCGAAACAGCGGAGTGGAGGACATTGCTACCGGTTCAAATGGTCGGGAAAACCGCGCGATATTAGCAGACAAGGCCGCTGTGTTGCCACGGCAAACACGTTTGCCACGCAGTGTCGACAAAAATATTGACATCTATCAGGCACTTGCGTATATTTTCGCGTTCTTCGCGCACACTGCGCGCAAGAAAGAATCTTAGGAGCTATACGAATGTATGCGGTCGTAAAAACTGGCGGTAAACAGTACAAAGTTTCCGTTGGCGAAAAACTTAAAGTAGAACAGATACCTGCAGACGTCGACAGCCAGATCGTACTTGAAGAAGTGCTGATGATTGCTGACGGTGAGCAAGTTTCCGTAGGCGCCCCTCTGGTAGCCGGCGCAACTGTCAAGGCAACCGTGGTTGCTCATGGTCGTGGCGAGAAGGTACGTATCTTCAAGATGCGTCGCCGTAAGCACTACCAGAAGCATCAGGGTCATCGTCAGAACTACACCGAAATCCGCATCGACGCGATTTCCAAGTAAGGGATAAATAGACATGGCACACAAAAAAGCAGGCGGTAGTTCCCGCAACGGTCGTGATTCCGAAGCCAAACGTCTGGGCACCAAAGCCTACGGCGGCGAGCTGATCCCGGCTGGTTCCATCATCATCCGTCAGCGTGGCACCCGTTTCCACGCTGGTGAAAACGTTGGCATGGGCAAGGATCACACCCTGTTCGCCAAGGTTGACGGCTACGTGAACTTCGCGGTTAAAGGCGCTGCCCAGCGCAAGACCGTTAGCGTTGTTCCGTACACTGGTGTTGACGCAGAGTAATTCTGTAGCCACCGGAAAAAGCCCTATCGCACGATAGGGCTTTTTTGTTTGTTCGATTATCGTATTGGCCACACGAGGTGTGAGGCGCAAGGGGCTGCGGCCAACCTTGGGCAGCCGGCGGCCGTTTGCGCCTGACTCCTCGCAAGCATTTAGGAGAGTTTCATGAAATTTATCGACGAAGCCCGCATTGAAGTGCGCTCCGGCAAGGGCGGCAACGGTTGCTGCAGCTTCCGCCGTGAAAAATTCGTACCACGCGGCGGCCCGGACGGCGGCGACGGCGGCCGTGGCGGCGACGTGATCGCGGTGGCCGATGAAAACATCAACACCCTGGTCGAATACCGCTTCGTGAAGAAATACCTCGCCGACAACGGCGAGAACGGCCGCGGCGCCGACTGCTACGGCAAGGGTGGCGACGACATCCGCCTGCGCCTGCCGGTCGGCACCCAGATCTACGACGAGCACACCGGCCAGCTGATCGCCGACCTGACCTTCCACGGCCAGGAACTGGTGCTGGCCAAGGGCGGCAAGGGCGGCCTCGGCAACATCCACTTCAAGAGCTCGCTCAACCGCGCGCCGCGCCAGTTCACCCGCGGTGAAGAGGGCGAGATCTACAACCTGCGCCTGGAGCTGAAGGTGCTGGCCGACGTCGGCCTCCTGGGCATGCCCAATGCCGGCAAGTCCACCTTCATCCGCGCGGTGTCCGCCGCCAAGCCGAAAGTGGCCGACTATCCGTTCACCACCCTGCACCCGAACCTGGGCGTGGTGCGCATGGACGACACCTCCAGCTTCGTCATCGCCGACATTCCCGGCCTGATCGAAGGCGCGGCGGAGGGCGCCGGCCTCGGCCACCGCTTCCTCAAGCACCTGTCGCGTACCGGCATCCTGCTGCACCTGGTCGACATCGCGCCGTTCGATCCGGACGTCGATCCGGTGCGCGAGGCACGCGCCATCGTCGAGGAGCTGCGCAAGTACGACGAAGCGCTGTACAACAAGCCGCGCTGGCTGGTGCTGAACAAGGTCGACATGCTGCCGGAAGAAGAGCGCGAGCTGACCGTGTCCGCCTTCCTCGAAGCCTACGGCTGGCCGAAGACGCAGGCTGACGACCGCTTCGGCTTCGACATGACCGCGCCACGCCACTTCGTGATCTCCGGCCTGACCGGCGAAGGCACCCGCGAGCTGGTGTTCGCGATCAAGGAGTACCTCGACGTGCTGCGCGCCGCCGAGAAGAAGGCACGCCTGGAAGCGGAAGAAGCCGAGCGCGCCGCCAAGCTGGCCCGCGCCGCCGCGGCCGGTGCCGCACCGGTGGCGGTGATCCAGACGCTGGCGGCGGATGATGCGCCGGCTGCGGATGCGGATAGCGCCGAGTAAGGTGCTGCGGCCAGGGTTGGCCGCAAGGTGAGATGGGAAAGGTTGGCCGCAAGCCGTAACAGGTTTGCGGCCAACCTTGTTTTTGTCCGCGGTATCCGCAGCGCGGATGCTTTTATCTGCCGCTTGCCGCGCGGCGGCAGGAAAGGGGGATACCGCATCCCCCTTTTCAATCCCCGCTCTCCCGACGGCGCAAGAATTCCCGTGCAAACTGCCGCCATCCCGGCGCCGCCCATCCGCTGCGCTAAAAAGGGGGCGGCTTGTTTCCGGGCCGGAGACAGTTTGCACGGCTTGCGCCAACGGGATCGGGCGCGTTGGTGTGGTGCTGTCTGGCGCCGAAAATGGCTTGCGGCCAACCTTTTCGTGGCCAAAGCAGCTTTTTTCCATGTTTCTGTGTTTTTCTGTGTATTTCCGTGGCTCAAAATCCAGACTTCTTACCGCGACAAGGTTGGCCGCAAGGCGCGTCGGGTGGCGTTGCACTAAGCCAGCCGGCTCCCCGCCGCCATTGACGGCACGGCCTGTCCGCTCCGACAATCCACGGCTGTTTAACGCCGCTGGATGCTTGCCTTGGATTCCCTTTCCGATTTTTTCCGCCCCGGGCTCAGCCCGGACGCGTTGCCGGCGCTGAACCGGCTGTCGGCGGCGTGGCCGTATCTGGAGGTGTTCGTCACCCTGTTTCGTGGTGGTGACGAGGAAGTGCTGATGCGCCTCCTGGTGCTGCGCGAGCTGGGCAGCCGCGCCGAGGCGCCGTACTGGACGCCGCAGGACATCGCGCAGCGCTTCGCCTATCTCAACGACACCAAGCTGAACACCATTCTCGGCCGCCTGCGCGAGGGCGAGTTGCTGGTTTACGACAGCGACGGCGGCCACTACGCGCTGTCCGAGGCGGCGCGGGTGGCGCTGTCGGCGCTGGCGACGCTGATCGACTTTGCCGGCGACGACGTCGAGCTGGGCTATCTCGCCAGCCAGGTGGCGGCGGGGCAGGCGGTGGGGCAGGTGTCGGACGAGGCGCTGCAGCACCTGCTGGCGCGCCTGAACGAGCTGCACGCCGAGTTTGCCGATGCGCTGGAATCGCAGTCCGAATTCCGCATCCGCGCCGCGCAGCACCGGCTGGAGTCGGTGTGGCGCTGGGTGGCGAAATCCACCGACGTGGTGCGTGGCCTGACCTGCGACGAGCGGCTGAGCCTGACCACGCTCGCTCAGGCGCAGGCGATCGCGCTGGCGCAGAGCCGCATGCTGGCGCTGGCCGGCACCTTCGAGCGCCGCTTGGCGCAGCTGGCGGCGCAGCGCGTGCATCTGGGCAGCTCCGGGCTGACCTCGACCGACATCGCCGACTGGCTGCGCCACCAGGGCCTGGCCCGGCTGGCGGGGCTGGCCGACGGCGTGATCGCGGCCAACGTCGAGCCGGCGTTCCTGACCACGCCGGAGCTGGCCGACGTCGCCGAGTACGAGCTGCTCGGCCGCGAGCGCGCGCGCGAGCACGATCACGCGCTGCCGGCGGCGGCCAGCGCCGAGACCGCCGACGCGGTCGAGGCCGAACGCCTGCTGGAGGCCGAGGCGCTGTACGACACGCTGGCGGCGCTGCAGCTGGCGCCTGCGGACGGCGTGCCGATCGCCGACGCGGTACTGGCCGCCAGCTACAACGAAACCGCCTACCGTCTGTCGCTGCTGTCGCTCTTGGGCGACCCGGAAAGCCGCAGCGACCGCAGCGTGATTGCCGCGCTGGCCAAGCTGCCGCTGGCGCTCAAGGGCGGCGATGCCGTGCTGGCGCTGGACCACCCCGAGGTGGCCAGCCTGTCCGACGCGCAGCTGACCGTGACCCCGACATCCCGAGACTCAACATCATGATGGAACAATCCCTCACCGTACTGGTGTCGCGCCTGCTGGCGCACCGCGTGATTCCGCGCAGCGACGCGCTGGCGCGCCGCGCGCTGCTGGACGACGCCTTCCGCGCCGAGCTGGACCAAAGGTTGGCCGCGGTCGGCCTGCGGCTGGTGGAAAACCCCTACGCCGAGCACATCGCGGTGGCGCTGCTGCCGGCGATGACCGAGCCGGTATTCGGCTCCGGCGAAGCGTGGCTGAACAACAACCTGGGCCTGCCGCGCGACGGCGTGGCGCTGTTGGTGATCGTGTGGGCGCTGATCATCCTGCCCAAGCGCGAACGCCAGATCAGCCGCGTCGAGGCCGGCCGCGAAGGCCAGCACGACATGTTCGGCGCACAGAAGCCGCTGGAAACCGGCGGCACGGTGTCGGTCGGCATCTCCGAGGACGCGCTGTACGCCGACTTCGGCAAGCAGCTCGGCGGCCGCACCCGCTTTGCGGCCAACCTTGGCCGCCTGGTCAACCTCGGTTTCCTCAACCGCCGCAACAAGTGGCTGGAAGAAGGCCCGATGCTGGACCTGATGATCGACTACGCCGCGCTTGCGCCGCGCATCATCGAAGGCGCGCTGGCCGACGTGCTCGGCCGCCGCCAGGCCCTGCTGCAGGAGGCCGCCGCGAGCGCGCCGGCCGTAGAAACCGACAACAGCCAAGTGGAGAACGCCTGATGTTCCAGATGAAATCGGTAGAAATGGTGCACTGGGACTTCTGGCAGCGGCTGACCGTGCCGCTGGACGCGCAGATCGTCACCATCATCGGCCCCAACGGCTCCGGCAAGACCACGCTGCTGGACGCGCTGCGCACGCTGCTGGCGATCAAGTGCTCCGGCAAGCGCGACTACAAGCGCTACGTGCGCAACAACCGCGAGCCGTTCGCCTTTCTCAAGGGCGTGGTCGCCAACCCGCGCCGCCTGAACGGCGGGCTGTACCCGACGCCGTTCTTCCCGCTGTTGAGCGAGGAGGTCACCCTGCTGTGCCGCATCAAGAAGCAGGGCGGCGACTGGGTGCGCCACTACGCCATCGCCGAGGGCGACGTGGCGCTGGACAGCGCGGTGGCCGATCCGGCGCTGGCGTGGCTGGGGGTGCAGGAATACCGTCGCCGCCTGGAAGCGGCCGGCCTCACCGCCGCCGTCGGCGAGGTGCTGGCGCTGGAGCAGGGCGACACCGACAAGCTCACCGAATACACGCCGAAGCAGCTGCTGGACCTGGTGTTCCAGGTGTTCGGCGACAAGGACGTGCTCGACAACTACCAGCATGCGCGTGACGAGCAGCGCGCCGCCGAGGCCGAGCTGAACGCGCTGTCGCAGCAGCAGGAGGCGCTGGAGGTGCGTGTCGAGGCGATGAAGACGCGCGCCAACCGCTATCTGGAATGGACCGGCCTGCAAAAACGCGTCAACCGCCTGCGCGACGAGGCGCTGCCGGTGCTGGGCCTGATCGACGGCCGCAGCGCCATCACCCGGCAGTGGCAGGACTACCGCCGCTTGCAACACGACTACCTGAACGTCAGCGCCGATCACCGCGCCACGCTGCAACTGATGGCCACCCTGCGTCGCGCCGAGAGCGAGGCGCAGGCCGCCCGTGCCCAGGCCGACGGCGAGCGCCACCACGCGCAGCAGGCCTTCATGCACGCCCGCGACGCGCTGCGCGACGTGCAAAGCCGGCTCAAGGAACGCGACCGGCTGCAGGCGCTGGCCGGCCAGCAGTACGGCGACGACGCCGCCACGCTGACGCAAAGGTTGGCCGCACTGCGCCACGACGCCGACAGCCTGCGCGACAGCCTGCGCGCTGCCCGGCGCGAGCGCGACGAGCACAGCGCCGAACTGGCGGCGCTGGAAAGCGGCAAGCCGCGCGCGCCGGACGAGGTGCGCCACTTCCGCGCCGCGCTGGACGAGGCCGGCATCGAGCACAGCATGCTGTGCGACATCGTCGAGGTGACCGATGCCGCGTGGCAGGGGGCGGTCGAGGCGCTGCTCAAGCCCTACCGCCACGTGGTGCTGCTGGCCGACCCCGCCGACCGCCGCGCCGCCTGGCAGCTGGGCGAGAAATTACGCTACCGCCACTTCGTGGTGCCGGATACCGCGGCCGCGCCGCGTGCGCGTGGCGGCAGCCTCTTGGAGGTGGTGCGCTTTGCCGAACCGGCGCCGGAATGGCTGTACCAGCAGATGAACCGCGTCAGCCGCGTCGCCGACGTGGCCGCCGGTGCGAAGGAAGACGGCGACTGGATCACGCCGGAAGGCTATTTCCGCGAACGGCGCGGCGCGCGCCACATCGGCGTGCCGCAGCGCGACTTCGCCTTCGGCGAGGCGGCGCGCCAGTCGCGGCTGCTGGACCTGCGCGCCACGCTGACGACGCTGAACCAGCGCATCATCGCCGGCGAGGAGCAGCTGGTGGCCGCCACCCGCGACATCGCCGCGCTGGCCGACTACCTGTCGGGCATGGATTCCATCGCCCAGCTGGCCAGCCGCGCCGACGAATTCGCCGCGCTGGAGGCGCAGCTGGCCACGCTGGAGGCCAGCGTCGCCGCGCACGGCGCGGCACTGGCCGACGCCGACAGCGCCTGTCGCGACGCCGAAAGCCGGCACAGCGACGCGCGGCTGGCGCACGACCGCGTCTGCCAGCGCGAGCAGGACAGCCTGAACCGGCAGGCCGCGCGCCGGCTGGAAGCCCAGCAGGCGCGCCGCACCCTGCGTCGCCTGCTGGCCGAGCTGCGCGACAGCCGCAGCCACCTGCCGGCCGCGGCGCAGGACGCCGCCTACGTCGCGCAGCTGACCGAGGAATTCGAAACCGCCGCCGACGTGCGCCACGAGATCCACTATCTGGAAGAGAAACTCGCCGCCGGCGACTGGGAGTGCGACGAGGCGGTGCTGCAGCTGAAGGACAAGCTGCAGGAAGACCTGAACACGCTGGCGCGCGAATGCCAGCGCCGCCAGGCGGAGGTGGAACGCGCCGCCGGCCTCACCAGCGACGCGCGCGAGGCTTACCTTGGCAAGCTGCGCGCCACGGTGCGCGCCTACGGCAGCAACATCAAGCGCCTGGGCGAGCTGGCCGGCATCGGCGTCGAGGTCGAGCTGCCGCTCTTGTCCAACGACGACACCGCGCTGGCGCAGGCCGGCCTGACGCTGAAGTTCAACTTCGACCAGAAGGGCATGATGGGCATGAACGACGGCGAGGCCTCCGGCGGCCAGCAGGTGATGAAGTCGCTGATCCTCTTGATCGGCCTGATGATGGACGAGGCCAACCCGTCCGGCTTCGTGTTCATCGACGAGCCGTTCGCGCACCTGGACATCTTCAACATCGACCGCGTCGCCGGTTTCCTCAAGGCCACCGAGGCGCAGTACCTGATCACCACGCCCAACACCCACAACATCAACATCTTCGCGCCCTCCGGCCTGACCCTGGCCACGCGCAAGAAACGCCCCGGCGAGCAGTGGGCGCCGGCGATCCTGCAGACGCGCAGAAGGCTGGAGGCGGAAAGCTGATGTCGAGCACCCCGGTACCGGTGACCGAGGTTTTTTGCGGCCAACCTTGAGCCGGTCGTCGCGCGGCCTGGCGGCCGGTCCGGTCTGGCCGCGCGGGGTGCGCCGTTTTAATGCCATGGACATTGGTAATTTATTCCAATAGAATGCTGCGCTTTGCCAACCCTAAGCGTGATTCCATCCATGAAACAGCTCGCTCTCGTTGCCGCCCTCGCGGCTTGCCTGGCCGCTCCGGCGCAGGCGTTCAACCTCAATACCGTGCTCAGCGCCGGTACCGACCTGGTGAAGTCCGCCACCCTCAGCGACGGCGAGGTGAAGGCGATGGCCGCCGAGGCCAGCAAGTCGATGGACAAGCAGAACAAGGTGGCCGCGGCCGGCAGCGCCTACGGCAAGCGCCTGGCCAAGATCGTGAAAGGTCTGGGCAATGAAGACGGCCTGCAGCTGAACTTCAAGGTGTACCAGAGCAAGGAAGTGAACGCCTTCGCGATGGCCGACGGCACCGTGCGCGTGTACAGCGGCCTGCTGGACAAGATGACTGACGACGAGGTGCGCTACGTGATCGGCCACGAGATCGGCCACGTCAAGCTGGGTCACACCAAGAAGGCGATCCAGGTCGCCTACGCCGCGTCCGCGGCGCGCAAGGCGGCGGCCGGCAGCGGCAACAACATCGCCGCCTCGCTGTCGGAGTCGGAGCTGGGCGATTTCGCCGAGCAGATCGTGCACGCGCAGTTCTCGCAATCGCAGGAAAGCGACGCCGACGCCTACTCGGTGGATTTCCTGAAGCGCCACAACTACAACCTGCAGGGCGCGCCGGCGGCGCTGCGCAAGCTGGCCGCGCTGTTCGGCAACGAAGGCAGCGTGCTGGCCAGCCACCCGGCCCCGGGCGACCGTGCCGACAAGGTGGAAAAGCTGATCAAGTAAGCTTGACCGCTTTGCATCACGCAAAACAGCCCGCCATTGGCGGGCTGTTTTGTTGTGTCCGGCCGCCGGTTTCCGCTAGCGGCGCGGCGCCTTTCGCAGCGCCAGCAGCGCGCCGACGTTGCGCGCGCAGCGTTCCAGGTTGGCCGCGGCGTGTTCTAGCGCGTCGTCGAGGGTGGTGATCTGCTGCACGCAGGCGAACACCGCGTCGATGCCGTGCTGGTGCACCGCCTCGACACCGTCGCCGAGGCTGCCGCCGATGGCGATCACCGGCAGGCCGTGCCGCTTGGCGCGGCGCGCGACGCCGATCGGGGTCTTGCCGAACACGGTCTGGCCGTCGAGGCGGCCTTCGCCGGTGATGACCAGGTCGGCGCCGGTCAGCGCCGCGTCCAGCCCGACGCTGTCGAGCACGATGTCGATGCCGCGGCGCAACTGGCAGGGCAGGAAGGCCAGCGCCGCCGCGCCCATGCCGCCGGCGGCGCCGGCGCCGGGCACCGTGGCGATGACCTGGCCGCAGTGCTGCTCCAGCTGGTGGCCGTAGTGCGCCAGCGCCTGCTCCAGCTGCGCCACCATCGAGGCATCGGCGCCTTTTTGCGGGCCGAAGACGGTGGAGGCGCCGTGGACGCCGGTCAGCGGATTGTCGACGTCGCAGGCGATGTCGAAGCGGCACTCGGCCAGCCGCGGGTCCAGCGCGCTGCTGTCGATGTGTGCCAGCTGCGCCAGCGCGGCGCCGCCGGGCGGCAAGGGTTGGCCGCAGGCATCCAGCCAGCGCACGCCGAGCGCGGCGAGCATGCCGGCGCCGCCGTCGTTGGTGGCGGAGCCGCCCAGCGCCAGGATGATGTGGCGCGCGCCGTGGTCCAGCGCGCTGCGGATCAGCTCGCCGGTGCCGTAGCTGGTGCTGGTGAGCGGATTGCGCTCAAAGCGCGGCACGTGCTCCAGCCCGCTGGCGCTGGCCATCTCGATGACGGCGCCGCGGCCGTCGCCGAGCAGGCCCCAGTTGGCGAACAAGGGCGTACCCTGCGGGCCGGTGACGCGCTGGCGGATGCGCTGGCCTGCCGTGGCGTCCAGCAGCGCGTCCAGCGTGCCCTCGCCGCCATCGGCGACCGGCAGCCGCAGCAGCTCGGTGTGCGGCAGCTGTGACGCCAGGCCGCGGGCGATGATGGTGGCGACTTCGCGCGCGGACAGGCTTTCCTTGAATGAATCCGGGGCGATCACGATTTTGCGCATGGTGGCGGTGGAGCGGCGGGTGGTAGACAGCCGATTCTATGCCATCGCCCGCGTCGCCGGGGAATGGCTGCCGGCATGACAAAACCAAGCACTTGCTCGATAATGCGGTTTTGCCACCGACCCTTCATCTCAGGAGCCTGCCGCGATGCGCACACTGACTTCCCTGCTCGGCAATTCTCAACAACTCGACGGTGGCGCGATGTTCGGCAACGCGCCGCGCGCGGTGTGGGCCGGCTGGCTGACGCCGGATGCGGCCAACCGCGTGCCGCTGGCCTGCCGCTGCCTGCTGGTGGAGGAGGGCGACGGTCGCCGCATCCTGCTGGAAACCGGTATCGGTGCCTTTTTCGAGCCGAAGCTGCGCGAGCGCTACGGCGTGCTGGAGGCGGAGCACGTGCTGCTGGACGCGCTGGCGGCGCAGGGGCTGAGCGATGCCGACATCGACGTGGTGGTGCTGTCGCACCTGCACTTCGACCACGCCGGCGGCCTGCTGGCGGCGTGGGACGGCGGCCCGGCGCGGCTGCTGTTTCCCAATGCGCAGTTCGTGGTCGGGCGCGAGGCATGGCAGCGGGCGCTGAATCCGCATCCGCGCGACAAGGCCTCGTTCGTGCCGGAGCTGATCGCGCTGTTGGAGGCCAGCGGCCGGCTGGTGCTGGTCGACGAGGCGACGCCGGCCTGCCTGCCGCCGGACTGGCGCTTCCACATCTCCAACGGCCACACCCCTGGCATGCTGCTGGCAGAAATCCCGATGCCGGGCGGGCCACTGCTGTTTGCCGCCGACCTGATCCCCGGCGCGGCGTGGGTGCACGTGCCGATCACCATGGGCTACGACCGCTTCCCGGAGCTGCTGATCGACGAGAAGCGCGCGCTGCTGCAAAGCCTGGCCGCCGCCGGCGGCCGCCTGTTCTTCACCCACGATCCGCAGCTGGCCTGCGGCGAGGTGCTGCTCGATAGCCGGACGCAGCGTTTCAGCGTGACGGCGACGCAGGCGACATTAAGCAGGCTCGCGATTTGACCTTGTCATTGTTTAACATAATTGACGACAGTAAAGCGCATGATTGAGGCACAATAGGCCACAGCCAGTGCCTTGCATGGCGCTGGCGATACGCCTGTTTTTACGTAGCGTTATCTAACTATAACTCGATGAAATCGCTGGATTTTTCCGGTGGTTTCTTGCGGTGCAGCACAAAACCCCGACGCCGTGACGGTGTCGGGGTTTTGTTTTTTGTTGTGCCGAAGTGTTTAAAAAATTGCTCATTCACGGGGTGCGCTGGCTATAATGCCCGCACAACAAAGGTGAGGTCCGGGCCTGTGTCGCACGCGCTGCGCAGGCGGGATCATCATTCTGACAACACTACCAAGGATTAAGGAGACGGAAGCAATGCTCGTCTGGTTCGTCGTTCTGTATCTGGCCGTTACTGTCGGTATCGGCCTCTATGCCTCAACCCGCGTGCACAACGCGAAGGATTTCGCCGCCGGCGGCCGCAGCATGCCGTTCCACATCGTGGCGGCGATGGTGTTTGCCACCTGGTTCGGTTCCGAGGCGGTGCTGGGCATTCCGTCCACCTTCATCGAGGAAGGCTTTGCCGGCATCGTCGAGGACCCGTTCGGCTCCTTCGGCTGCCTGATGCTGGTCGGCATCTTCTTCGCCCGCCCGCTGTACCGCCTCAACCTGCTGACCATGGGCGATTTCTTCCGCCAGCGCTACGGCTCGACGGTGGAGGTGATCACCAGTATCGCCATCATGCTGTCCTACCTGGGCTGGATCGCGGCGCAGCTGACCGCGCTGGGGGTGGTGTTCAACGTGCTGTCCGACGGCAGCATCAGCACCACGCAGGGCATGCTGATCGGCTCCGCCATCGTGCTGGTGTACACCCTGTTCGGCGGCATGTGGTCGGTGGCGCTGACCGACTTCTTCCAGATGACCATCATCGCCGGCGGCCTGATCTACCTGGTGGTGCTGTTCAGCGGCATGGCCGGCGGCGCCGACAAGGTGATCGCCAAGGCGGCCAGCGACGGCAAGTTCACCTTCATCACCAGCACCGAACCGCGCGACATCGTCGCCTTCATCGGCGCGGCGGTGACCATGATGCTGGGCTCCATCCCGCAGCAGGAC
Source organism: Vogesella alkaliphila (assembly GCF_014652475.1). Classification (GTDB taxonomy): domain Bacteria; phylum Pseudomonadota; class Gammaproteobacteria; order Burkholderiales; family Chromobacteriaceae; genus Vogesella; species Vogesella alkaliphila. Next base: position 363,687 of record NZ_BMYW01000003.1, read on the forward strand.
GTGTTCCAGCGCGTGATGTCGGCCAAGAGCGAGAAGATCGCGGTGCGCGCCACCCTGGTCGGCGGCGTGTTCTACCTGGTGTTCTGCATGCTGCCGATCTTCCTGATCTACGCCGCGTCGATGATCAAGCCGGAACTGGTGCAGCACTGGCTGGCCGAGGACGCGCAGATGATCCTGCCGCGCATGATCCTGGAGGAAACGCCGCTGTTCGCGCAGGTGATGTTCTTCGGCGCGCTGCTGTCGGCGATCATGTCCACCGCGTCCGGCACCCTGCTGGCGCCGTCGGTGATCTTCGTCGAGAACATCTTCAAGCAGTTCCGCCCGAAGATGAGCGACCGCGAGTTCCTGCTCGCCACCCGTGCCGCCATCCTGGTGTGCGCGTTCGGCACCACGTTGTTCGCGCTGTATTCCGATGCCTCCATCTACGAGATGGTGGGCAATGCCTACAAGGTGACGCTGGTGTCGGCGGTGGTACCGCTGGCCGCCGGCCTGTTCTGGAAACGGGCGACCACGCAGGGCGCGCTGCTGGCGATCCTGCTCGGCGTCGGCAGCTGGATTCCGCTGGAACTGAGCTACAGCGACGACGCGTTCTGGCCGCCGCAGCTGGCCGGCCTGCTGCTCAGCGCGCTGGGCATGCTGCTGGGTTCGCTGACACCACAACGCTTTGCCGTGCGCCAGCTGCAGGTGCAGCGCGCCTGACGATTGCAGAAGTACTCCTGGGGAAGGGGACTGGCCGGGGCAACGCTCCGGCTTTTTTTCATGAACAGTCTGTTGCCGTGGCGCGCCTTGCCAGGCTTGCGGCCAACGTGGCAAGGTAGCGGGCCATGACGAAACCATTCCCCTCGCCGCGGCTGGCCTATCTGCTGCTGGCGCTGACCGCGCTGTTCTGGTCCGGCAACTTCGTGCTGGCGCGCGCGATGCACGCCAGCGTGGCGCCGATGACGCTCTCCTTTGCGCGCTGGAGCATCGCGCTGTGCCTGCTGCTGCCGTTCGGCGCTGCGCCGGCGTGGCGCCAGCGTGCGCTGTGGCTGCCGCACTGGCGCCGCTTGCTGCTTCTGGGACTGCTGGGCGTGACCGGTTTCAATTCGCTGGTGTACTGGGGCCTGCAGTACACCGCCGCCACCAACGGCGTGCTGCTCAATTCCTTCATCCCCATCCTGATCGTGCTCTTCGGCGCGCTGTTCTTCGGCGTGGCCATCGCCCGTCGCCAGGCGCTGGCGGTGGCGATCTCCTTTGCCGGCGTGCTGCTGGTGGTGGCGCACGGCGACTGGCAAAGGTTGGCCGCACTCGACATCAACCGCGGCGACGCGGTGGTGTTCCTGGCGATGGTGGCGTGGGCGCTGTACACGCTGCTGCTGCGCGGCCTGCCGCCGGCGCTGGACCGCATCGGCCTCTTGACGCTGCAGGTGGCGATCGGCCTCGCCGGCATCGCGCCGCTGTTCGCCTGGGAGCTGGCCGGCGGCCGCCACACGCCGCTGAACGCCGCCACGCTGGCCACCTTCGCCTACGTCGGCACCCTGCCGTCGGTGGCGGCCTACTATTTCTACAATCTCGGGGTGACGCGCGTCGGCGCGGCGCGGGCCGGCATGTTCATCCACCTGATGCCGATGTTCGGTGCGCTGCTGTCCATGCTGTTCCTCGGCGAGGCGCTGCAGCTGTACCACCTGGCCGGCATCACGCTGATCCTGGCCGGCGTCACGCTGGCGACGCGTAGTCACACCTGAAACCCCACGCAAGGAGAGCAGCATGAGCGAACAGGACAAACAGGCCGGGCTGGCACGGCGCACGCAGGTGATGGGCGAGGCCTTCGCCAGCCGCGCGATGAGCGGTCTCGACGGCTTCAACCGCCCGCTGCAGGACTGGCTCAACGAGCACGCCTGGGGCAGCACCTGGCAGCGCGACGGGCTGGAGCTGAAAACGCGCAGCCTCTTGACCTGCGCGATGCTGGCGGCGCTGGGACGCAGCCAGGAGCTGAAAGGCCACATCCGCGGCGCGATCAACAACGGCGCCAGTCTGGTGGAACTCCGCGAAACCCTGCTGCACTGCGCGGTGTACGCCGGTGCGCCGGCGGCGGTGGAGGCCTTCCGCGCCGCGCGCGAGGTGCTGGACGAGCTGGGACTGTCGCTGCCGGAACACGAGCAGGACAGTTGACGCGTAAAACAGGCGCGGCTTGCGGCCAACCTTGTTGCCAGCAGGGTTGAATTCTGCGGCACATGCCCCACACTCAGCTGATCACCCACCCTTCTTTTGAAAAGGAAGCATCCGATGGCAACCGTTACCCTGCGTGGCAATGCTGTAGACGTGGCCGGCGCCCTGCCGGTCAAAGGCGACAAGGCTCCGGCGTTCAGCCTGACCAATGGCGATCTGGCCGATGTCGGCCTGGCCGCCTTCGCCGGCAAGAAGAAGATCCTCAACATCTTCCCGTCCATCGACACCCCGACCTGCGCCACCTCGGTGCGCAAGTTCAACGAGAAGGCCGCCGGCCGCGACGGCGTGGCGGTGCTGTGCATCTCCGCCGACCTGCCGTTCGCGCAGAAGCGCTTCTGCGGCGCCGAAGGCATCGAAGGCGTTGCCAACCTGTCCACCTTCCGCCACGCCGAGTTTGCCGAAGCCTACGGCGTGAAGCTGGCCTCCGGCCCGCTGGCCGGCCTCACCGCGCGCGCGGTGGTGGTGCTGGACGAGAACGACACCGTGCTGCACAGCGAGCTGGTGGCCGAGATCGGCAGCGAGCCGGACTACGACGCGGCACTGGCGGTGCTGTAAGACACCTGTTGCCAACGTTGGCCATGGCAGCAAAAGGCTCCCTGCGGGGAGCCTTTTGCTATGGGGGCCACCGTCAAGCACGGCGGCTCCCGCTCGGCAAGACGGCCGCGCCGCACGGGCAAAACTGGCCGGCGGTTTCCTTCCGTGACGCTGATCGCGGGAAGTGCTCGATGCACCTGGCGTCGCCGCTTGGCAACCACTGCTTTTCCGCCGCGGTCCACCGGGGATCGATAAAGAACCCCCTGTTCTTCCGGTTGCGGGATACCGGTCATTTAGTGGAGAGGTGGCTTTTTATGGATTTTGGTTTATTGTTTTCGTGCTTTTTTATAGGAAATGCATGGCAATGCCTATTTGATAAATTTTCATAAAACTTTGCTCAATATTATTTAAAAGACATAATTTTTTTTGCAATGACAATGAGGTGCTAGTATGCAAAAAAGCTTTAAATGAACGTGTAATGTTGCCCCGGGTGGTGTTTGGATCGGCACCGGGTGTTGCACGGTCTACAGGCGCGTTGGCCGCTGCGATTGCTTTTCTGCGCGAGTGGCAGTGCTCATCCAAGTAAGGAGTTGCCGCATGCCCCAGCTTGACCGCTGCAAAACAGCAACCGTGTCACCACTGATGTCTTCTCTGTTGGCACTTGAACCGCGTGTGATGTTTGACGCGGCGGTAGTGAGCAGCCTGGCAGAAACCCAGCTGGCAGAAGCGCCGCCCCCGATACCTGACCATAGTGCAGATGGTACTGGGCATTTGCCGGACAGCTTGTCGCCGGGTGCCGACGCCGAGCCGGCGGCACCACCGGTGCAGGTGGTATTTGTGGCGGCGGAGTTGTCCGCCCTGTCCCCGGCACTGACAGCCTACCCAGCTGGTAGCGAGGTAGTGCAGCTCGCGGCGGGCAGCAATGCTCTGCAGCAGATGGCGGATTATCTGGCGGGGCGCAGTGGCATCACGGCCATCCATCTTCTGTCGCATGGTGTCGCAGGAACGCTACAGCTGGGGGAGTTGGTGCTGGATGCGGCCAACCTGGATCGTTACAGCAGCCAGCTGACGGCGATCGGCCAGAGCCTGGCGAGCGATGGTGACATCTTGCTGTATGGTTGCAGCATTGCTGCTGGTGCCGAGGGACAGGCACTGATCGGCAAGCTGGCCAGTCTGAGCCAAGCCGATGTGGCAGCGTCCACCGACGCCACCGGCGCGGCACGCTTAGGAGGCGACTGGGTGCTGGAGCGCAGCAGTGGCCAGATCGATGTGGACGCCCTGAGTTTCGGCTTTGACGCGTTGCTAGCGCGGCCTGTGACCGGCACCACCGATTTCACTCCATTGGATGGCTACAGCTATAACCCCTCAGGCAGCGTGGTGAACGCCGGCAATGTCCAAGGCTGGGACTTCACACTGCAACTGGGCGCCACCAATAACGGTGGTCAGTTGATCCTTATCGAGAAGCCCGGCTCGGTGACCACGGAAACGGTGGACGGCTACAGCGACGGCAATATCCCGATCTCCTATTTCAGCGTCAAGTCCAACGACAGCAGCCGCTTCACTTTGAATTCCATCGGCGTGGTGCTGAACGGCTACAATTCGGGCATCACCGGCGGCAATCTGCAACTGGTCGGCTATATCAACGGCACCGCGGTGAGCGGCGCGACGCTGACGCTGAATGTGGGTGATGCGCTGCAAGGCAGCGGCACGCTGGTGACTTTCAATGTGTCCGGTAACAGTGCCTTCCAGGGCATCGACTCCTTCCGGGTGCTGGCGACTAGCGGCAATAATGTAACTGGCATGATAGGTATCGGCGCCATCAATGCCATCAATTTCGGCTTCGCGCCCACCCTGACCGCCAGCGGTGGCTCCAGCGCCTACAGCAGCGGCACCGGCACCGCGGTGGTGGTGGATAGCGGCATCACGCTGTCCGATTTAGACAGCAGCACTCAGGCCAGCGCCACGGTGTCCATCACCGGCAACTTCCACAGTGGCGAGGACGTGCTGGCCTTCACCAACAATGGCAGCACCATGGGCAACATCACGGCCAGCTACAACAGCGGCACCGGGGTGCTGACGCTGACTTCCAGCGGCGCGACGGCCACCCTGGCGCAATGGCAGGCGGCCTTGCGCGCGGTGACCTATTCCGACAGTTCGCTGTTGCCCAACACCAGTTCTCGCACTATCAGCTTCGCTATCAATGACGGCGCGATCAACAGCAGCGCGGTGACCAAGACGGTGACGGTGGCGGCGGATTCCGTGCCGGTGCTCGGCAACCTGAACGGAGACAACCCCACCTTCACCGAGAAAGGCGGCGCGGTGAAACTGGACGTGGGCACCGTGGTCACGGTAACGGACAGCGATACTCCCAACTTCAACAGCGGCAACCTGACCGTGCACATTTCCGCCAACGGCCAGAGCGGCCAGGATGTGCTGGGCGTCGACACCAGCGGCACGGTGTCCTTGTCCAGCGGCACCAGCGTCGGCAGCGTGGTGACGGTGGGCGGGGTGAGCATAGGCGTGATCGCCAGCAACGGTGACGGCGTCGGCGGCCACGATCTGATCGTGACCTTCAACAGCAACGCCACCCCGTCGCGGGTGGCCACGTTGCTGGCGGCACTGACTTACAACAACACCAGCAATGATCCCGACACTGCCACCCGCACCATCAACGTCAGCGTCAACGACGGTCGCGGCGGCACCGGTTCCGGCAATGTGACGGTGGCGGTGGCGGCGGTGAACGACGCGCCCACCGGTAGCGCCACGGCCTCCAACCCCACCTTCGCGATGGGCGGCGCAGCGGTCCAGGTGTTCAGCGGAGCCAATATCGGCACGCTGGAGAGCAGTCAGAGCGTGATTCTGCTGATGCTGACCGTGTCTGGCCTGCAAGACGGCAGCAATGAAATTCTGTCCATAGACGGCAGCAATGTGGCACTGACCAACGGCAACTCGGTCACCACCAGCGGCAACGGCCTGAGCGTTACCGTTGCACTCTCCGGCGGCACTGCCACAGTGTCCATCAGCAGCAGTGGCATCTCTGGCAGCACCGCGGACAGCGTGATCAACGGCATCACCTATCAAGACAGTAGCGGCAGCCCCACCGCCGGCAACCGGGTGGTGGCGCTGACTGGTGTGCAGGACAACGGCGGCACCAGCAATGGCGGGGTGGACACGACCAGCTTGGCATTGACCTCCACCGTCATCGTCGCAGTGGTGCCGGTGGTGACTACCAGTGGCGGCAGCGCGGCCTTTACCGCCGGTGACAACACCACGTCTATCCCGGTGGCGATAGACAACGGTCTCTCCGTTACCGACAGCGCCAGCCCCACGCTGGTCAGTGCCACCGTGTCCATCACCGGCAACTTCCACAGCGGCGAAGACGTGCTGGCATTCAGCAACACCAACAGCAGCACCTACGGCAACATCGCCGCCAGCTACCACGCCGGCACCGGGGTGTTGACGCTGACGTCCAGCGGCGGCACCGCCACGTTGGCGCAGTGGCAGGCGGCGTTGCGAGCGGTGACCTACACCGACACGGCGATCACCCCCAATACCGCCACCCGCACCGTCAGCTTCCAGGTCAACGACGGCAGCGCCAGCAGCAGCGTGG
>NZ_BMYW01000004.1:0-107102 GCF_014652475.1 Vogesella alkaliphila
GGATAAGTCTGTCTGGGGATTGGGGTCGCTCGGCCTTTAACTGATTTGTGCAACAAAGCCCATCAGAGCCTTCAAGCAGTTGATACCCATGATTCCACATTGCCAAATATTTTGATATTGGTAACTTATTTCTTCCGCTTCGAAGGTTGGGGAGATGCATGCTCTCTCCATCTTTAGGATCATGTGGCGAAAAATATCTATCTTGTTGCTGGGGTGTTGGCATGGTTGTAGGCCATTTCCCTTGTTGCTTGGACTCTAAAATAAATGCATGAAATTCGATAAGTCGTTTGAAAGGTGGATTGACCCACTTTCGCGGTGGATTTTTCCCAAGCTGTATCTGATCCAGATCGGCTTCAGGTAGAACCAGAGAAAACAATGGTATTCGCTCCATGCGATAAACATCACTGCAAAAAAACTGACTGTCACAAAACTCAACATCAAGGCAAGCTAATAGTGAAATCAAATCGTGCCAAGTGCTTACGCCTGCGGCCTGATGAATTATTTCAATATCATCTGTGCCTTCCTGCAGGGCTTTTCGGAGTTCTTGCAGAATTTTATCTTCTTTTATGTAAGTGACAGCGTCACTGCTGTAGAGGGGGTGGCCAAGCAACTTGGTGCGCCGTGCTTTAGTATGCTCAGGGGGGAGGGCATTCCCAATCCACCCAAGCTAAGAATTAGCGAGGGCACACATATCAAAAAGTGGCCGTATAAGGATATATTTCAGTGATTTCAGAGCACTTTGCTGATCGGTTGAGTAATGCTCGAACACTCCCGAGAAGTCACTTCTCTTCTTGCTGTGGCCTGCCGGCTCCAGGACGTTTACCACCTAGTTTTTTTCCTATGAGTTCTCGACTCTGGTGCCAGCCCTCGGCCCTGAGAAGCATCGGCCAGATCAAAACTGGATGAGCCTGGATGTGTGCGTTGACGATTCGATACAGCGACGTAGCCTTATATGACAAGCCTTCTGGGTCATGCAAAATACTCAAAATAAGTTGTACGGCATTTTCATCCGTTAGTGCGTGCTGGGCATGTCCAAGCTCGCGCCAAACAGCAGGGCGCCGTTCTGCAAGCCATGATGCAACATCATGCTCAGGAAATAGCATCTGGTCTTGAAACTGGCTGTCGTGAAACCTGATCACTTCGCGAGTCAGAATGTGATTGATGACATCCTCTAATAGCTCTTTTTGCCTTACCCCTTCTTTGTAACGCGCAGCTGCTTTGCGCGTGTCACTCCCAGGCAGCATGGGATCACTTGGCGCATGGTATCCGCATAGTTTTCGGCCGGGTAACGGTTGGCGCCAGCACAACTCACAGAAACGCAATGGATCAATGTGTCGATGGTTTTGAGGATATCGAATGTCCTCCACCGAGAGATGCAGATAGCCGCAGTGCTGAATGAAGATATTCACTTCAATTGGTACGAATTCCAGGTCCCTTGGTGGTTGCTTCGTATGGGAGTGCACGAGCTTTACAGCAGATGCTATCTGCTGAAGTTTTTTATCGTGTTCAGCACAGAAGCCAAGGGCGCCGTACAAGAAGTAGATGCTGTCCCAGCTCGCCTTCTTCTCCTTGTCAAATACGGCACGCCCTTCCGTGGATGCTAGTGGTCGCAAGTAGCAACGGATTAGTTTCTGAGCTATTGCAGGGGTAACTGCGCCCGCAGAAGCAACAACCTTGATGAATCGCAGGCCATATACGACCTCCATGTTCGTAAACCGCGCACGGATGAACTCATCGTCGACATAGAGCGGCATAAATCAAATGTCCATTCTGGGCAGTAGCATGAGCCATGGCGCATCAATAGCATGAGCAGTCGTGATATTGAGGGGTGTCAAGGGTGAAACCGTGGAAACGATGACAGTCGCCGAAGTTAGCCAGATCTTGCGGATATCGGAACATACGGCACGCAACCGGCTAAGTTTGGGCTTGCCCATGCCGCCATCATTCCGTGTCGGTCGGAGGCGACTGTTTCTGCGTTCGGAAGTGGAGCGCTGGCTTGCCGAACGAGCAAATCTTATCCAGCCTACAAATTAACAGTTTGAATCAACGCCGGAGACGTAGATGTAACTAGAAAACGAACGCGTAGAACGATCACTGCAATTTTCGAGAGTAGAAAAGACAAACCCCCGAGCTATCGGTCAGTTGGCGCTGAACGATTCGGGGGTCTGCTGACAATTCTTGCGGGACTGTCACAGGCATCTTGGCTTTTCTAGGACGGGCTGTCAAGCGCATTCTGCGCTTGCGCCCTCTCTCGCCCGTTTGAACCGCACAGCGGCGGGCAAAGCCCGGCCAGAGAAGCCTCATGTCTTGTCATGTCCAGCTGTTCCGCACTTTTGCGGAACACTTGCAATCCGATGAATTCCGAGAGAGCGCACGTCACCCCGAACGTCCCACAGCATTCACCCGAAAAGGCGGAAAGCTGCCCCTACCTAGCTTGATTGCAGTCATGATCAGCGGTATGCGCATGAGTGTTCGTGCTGAACTTGACCAGTTCTTTGCCCATCTGCGGCAACAAGCACAGCTGGTTCATCACGTTTCTGAACAAGCATTTGCACAAGCACGAGCCAAGGTGTCCGGTGCCGCGATCCCCTCTCTCAATGATTGGTTTATCCGACACGTGGATGCTGCCGGGTTAATCCCTCGGTGGAAAGGCTTAAGGTTAGTGGCCGCAGATGGGTCAAAACTACACTTCGGTTTAAGGGAAAGTCATATACCACGTGCCGCCAGCACTGAACAGAACGCATTCGCGCTGTTCCTGCCTGGTGTTGAAATGACGCTAGCGGCAACGCTTTATGATACCAGCGTAGGTGAACGTCAAATGCTGTTTGAGCACCTGGAAAAGCTGGGAGCAGATGATGTGCTCTTGCTTGATCGTGGCTACCCGTCTCGGTGGCTAGTCGCTACGCTAAATCAAGCAGAAATCAAGTTTTGCATGCGTGTGGACCGAGCAGACAAGGGGGGCTTCGAATGCGTGCGTAAGTTTTTGCGTTCTGAAGATGTAGAGACCATTGTCACGCTGAACGCGCCGGACCAAAGTGATGTTGCTGATTACGGTTGCCCAGATACGCCGCAAGAAGTTCGCCTTGTACGCAGCATTTCCCCTGATGGCAGCACCACTCATGTGTTGATGACCAACTTGCTTGATTCCCAAACATTTCCAGTGGCCGAGTTTAGTGAACTTTACCACCAACGATGGCGGATCGAAGAGGCCTTCAAACGGCTGAAGCATCGCCTGAATTTGGAACACGTGTCTGGACTGTCTCAACTGGCGGTGATGCAAGATTTTGCTGCCAAGGTGTTATGTGACAATTTGCAAGCTTTGGCTTGCCTCGCTGCGGCGGCAGATAAACCGCTTCGAGAGCAGAAAAGAATTAATCACGGATATGCTCATACGGTACTAAAGCGAGTACTACCCCCTATCCTTTTGCTGGCTGCAAACGCGACTTCACTGCTCAAGGATGCTTTTCTACTGATTGCGAGCAGCACCTATCTTCATCAGGATGGGTTATCTAAACCAAGAAAATCAAGGGGCAAGCCACATAAGCACTTGAGCAATAAGCCATGCTGAGGCCGGAGGTGAGCACGTTCATCAAACAGGTTATTGCCGCGAATCTGAATCAACAGCCACCGAATGACTCATAACGCAGCATCCAGCAGCACTACGCCGACTCATTGGCATTACAGCCGTTCAGCCCCTCGCGCTTGAATGGCTGCAGTAGAGGACAAAGCTGACAGCGCAGTCTCGACGAAACTCGAGCCAATTCAACCCGAAATTGGACACCAGTGCAGACGCCACTATGCCCCCCCAAAAGCTAGATGCCACCTATGGATTAACGATCGTCATCACTACTCCCCTCTGGTAGACTTTCTCCGATCTACATCGACTCTAACATAGAATAGTTGAGCACCAATGCCATGAACACCGAACCGTGGGTCACCGCCGAGCATGTCGCCCAGCATTTGGGCGTGGCCAAGGACACTGTTTATCGCTGGCGCGAGCGCAAAGGACTGCCCGCGCATCGCGTCGGACGACTGTGGAAATTCCAGTTGTCCGAGGTGGACGAATGGGTACGTGCAGGCGGTGCGGATGAAGAACAACAAAAGCAAGACTGATCGAGAACTGAATTATGCGTACGACCAAAAAACCGGCACACAAGCCCAGCCAACCTTTCCCGTTAGCAGCCGACACCCTGCATCAGGAAGGCAATTGGCTGTGGATTCCGTTGCGCAAGGAGTGGCGCGACGTCACAAACAAACCTGAGGAAATCGTTCGCCAGAAGTTCATTCGAACACTGGTCGAGCATTATGGCTATTCCCTCGATCAGATGGATCAAGAGCAGCGCACACAGTATGGGCATCGCAGTCCGCGCGCCGATATCGTTATCTGGCAGTCTGCTGATGAAAAACACAAAAAATTCCCCATCCTCGTCATTGAGTGCAAGACTGACACCATAGAGATTCAGGAGCGCGACTACTACCAGGCTGCGTCTTACACCGTGGCATCTGGCTGTGAGATCTTCATCGCCACCAACCTGCGCCATACCGCAGTATTTAAACTGGTGGCCCGCATGCCCGGCGAGTTCGTCGCCATTAATGAAATCCCCAAGGCCACAGACTGGGGCGACGCCAAGCGCCTGAAGGAAGTGCTCGACAGCCTACGCGCCTTCAATCGCAAAGAGTTTCAGGACCTGCTGTTCGTTTGCCACAGCATCCTGCGCGATGTGCACAAGATGGATCCTGGTCGTGCATTCGACACCATTTCGAAGATCCTCTTCATTAAGATGTATGTTGAACGCTCGGGGCAGCATGGAACCTTCACCACTGACTACCTCGACCGGCGCGCCGCCGTGCGCCTGCCCACCGATCTGGCTGTGCACGATGGTCTATTCGAGCAGACCAAGGCTTTCTATCGCGCTGACGAACTATTTACCGCTACCGATAAACTGGACATTTCGGAAGAGACTTTCCGTCGTATCGTCAAGCAACTCGAACGCTTTGATCTCTCCAAGACCGGAGACGACATCAAGGGCCTAGCCTTCGAGAAATTTCTCGGCACTACCTTCCGGGGGGAGCTTGGCCAGTTTTTCACCCCGCGCCCGGTGGTGGAATTTATGGTTGATCTGCTCAATCCGCAGGAAGGGCAATTAATTTGCGACCCAGCCTCGGGTTCGGGCGGTTTCCTTATCCGCGCCTTCGAGCATGTCCGCGCCCAGATCGTGGCCGACGTCCAACGCCAGAAGGACGATGCACGCGCTCGGATCGAAGCGAAGTACCTGCCTTCAGAGAACGAGTCTGACGAGCAACGAGACGCGCGAGAAGACAAGACCGAGCGCGAAATCGAGCAAGAATTTGCACGACTCAACCATCAATTGCTGCCAAGCGGTGACGACAACAAGCCTATCGATACCCGCGTGGGGCGCTTGGCCTGGAAATGCATCTACGGCACCGACGCGGAACCGCGTGCCGCTCGCACCGCCAAGATGAATATGATCATGCACGGTGACGGGCATGGCGGCATTCACTATCACGACGGTTTGCTCGACATCAACGGCATCTTCAATGGCCGCTTTGATCTCGTGCTGACCAATCCGCCTTTCGGCTCCAACGTCGGCAACGACCAGAAAGTTGGAGGCAGTGATGAGACCCGCGTACCCACCGACGAAGCCTATATCACCCGTTGTCGGGAACGCGGCTACGGTGATGCTTGGGAAGAAAGCCATCAACGCCTGCTGGATGCCGCTGCCGCCAAGACCCCGATCCTTGACCTGTTCGAGATCGGCAAGGGCAAGAACAATCGGCCCACCGAACTGATTTTCGTTGAGCGATGCCTGAACCTGCTCAAGCCCGGTGGGCGCATGGGTATCGTCCTGCCCGATGGCAATCTCAACAATCCCTCGCTGGCCTGGCTGCGCCGCTGGGCCGAAGGCCGCGCCAAGTTGCTGGCTGTGGTCAGCTTGCCCGAGGAAACCTTCAAGTCGAGTAACGCCACGGTCAAAGCATCCTTGGTGTTTCTGCGCAAATTCACCGATGACGAATCGATTGCGTGGGAAGCCGCATGGACTCAAGCTCATTCCGAGCTTGATGCAGACTTTGATACGCAGCGCACAGCGCAGCACTTGGCTTACGCATCGCGCATCGTCAGCGGCGAAGATGCAGAAGTACAGCGCTTGCTGGATGAACTGGCAGCACTTGGCTTGAACCGCACCTTGCTGCCCTGGCAGCGCGGCGAAGCACCGGCGTATCCGCGCACCTGCCGACCGACAACCCAAGGCAAGCCGGTCTGGCTGGGTGACGTCGCCAGGGAACACAAGAAGGCAGTTGTCGAATTTAAGAAACAAGCTGCAGCTGCGTTGGCTGGCGTACAAAAGCACAGCGATGCACTGCTGTCGGAGTTGAAGTCCAAGTACAAGAGCATCGACGAAGCCCACTCCGTCGCCCTGTGGGCGCGCGTGCGCGAGTTGTTTGATTACCCGGTATTCGTGGCCGCCCCCAAAACTGTCGGTATCACCTCCACCGGCGAAACTGGTGAAGGCGTGGCGACAGAGCTACCCGATTTACTCAAAGCTTATCGCGAGTTTGAAAACTGGTTAGCGCAAGGCGCGCAGCCGGAGGCCACGCCAAATTTTCCGGTGCCCTCCGCTGCGTAATCCGGCGGTGGAGGGACATAGAACGCTGGGTTGAGACGGCAGCCGGTGAAGTACGCGCCAGTGGCTTTCCGCTACACCCCTTGAGTGAGTTAATCATTCCGCGTCACGAACCCGTGCGCGTTAACGGCACGCTTGGTGACTGGCAGGCCATCACCATCAAGTTTTCGGGCGAGGTACTGCCACGTGATCGGGCCGAGGCCTTCAAGGGGGCAATGTTTGCGGCGTATCCCGGCGATCTGGTTTTTTCCAAAATCGATGCACGCAATGGCGCGGTGGGGCTGATCCCTGGCAGCATTCCCAAGGCGGTCATCACGCCCGAGTACCCAGTCTTTACGCCCAAACCGGAAAAATTGCGGCCCGCATTCCTGAACCACCTGTTGCGCGCCGCGCATTTCAAGGCTGACTTGCAGCGTAAGGCATCGGGAACCAGTGGTCGAAAGCGGGTCACGCCTGAGAGCTTCTTAAGTCTCGTCGTGCCGGTACCACCCCTGAACGAGCAAGATGCACTAGTCACCGCCTACACCGAAGTCTTGATTCGTGCTGCGCAAATGGAGCAAGAGGCCGATGCCATCGAGCGCGCAGGCTGGCAGGTGTTTGAAGCCGCGCTGGGCGTAGCCCCGCCACCGCCTCTGCCAGACAAGCCGGTGTTCGTGGCCCGCTTCAAGAATGTAGAGCGGTGGAGTCACGAGAGCATTTTGCGTGGAACCACACCGGCTCCTGACTCGGACAGTGGCGTCCCTACAGTTCCGCTCGGGCAGATTGGCAAAGTCAGCTACGGCATTCAGAAGTGCCCAGCAAATCGCCCCGCTGTGCACTCCCGCCCGTATCTGCGCGTTGCTAATGTGCAGCGCGGCGCACTTGACTTGGATGAGATCAAGTACATCAACGTCCCCGACGAGGAAATGCCAAAGCTGCGACTCGAAGTGGGTGACGTGCTGCTGTGCGAGGGGAATAGCCCTGATCTGGTCGGGCGGGGTGCAATCTGGCGAGGCGAAATCGAGGACTGCGTCCATCAGAACCACGTCCTTCGCGTGCGCGTTGATCGCGAACGCCTACTTCCCGAGTTCGTGTTGGCGGTGATCAACTGCAGCCACGGCCAAGCGTACTTCCGCAGTAAGGCCAAGCGCACCACCAATCTAGCGTCGATCAACAGCAAGGAAGTGGCGGGCCTGCCAGTTCCGGCGCTGTCGATTGCACAGCAGCAAGATGTACTGGACGCACTGCACGCGCAGGAGCAAGCCGCGCAAACCAAACGCACCGAAGCCGCTGCCCTGCGCCAATCAGCCTGGGCCACATTCGAGGCCGCGCTGTTCACCACCACCGAGGAATCTGCCGCATGAGTGATTTCCAACAGCAATACGCCCTGTGGGATGAATTCCTGTCGGCTTGGCCCGCCTCACGGCTATCCATGATGACCCTCGAAGAGTACAGCCAGGCAGGCTCAAAGGACAGTTTCACCTACTGGATCGAATCGCGGCTCGACGAACTGGGTAGCATTTGGGGTGGCTCGTCGTTCAAGTTCGGCGTGTTTTCGCGCAAGGACACCAAGGATAAGGAGTCCGGAACGAAGCTGAGCTACTCCGACACGCACGGGTGGTATTCAACACTTGGCACAACAGCTGAGGCTGCATTCGTGCAGGTGCGCAGTTTTGTTGTGCAGGTGGCGGATTGGGCGGTCAAGGGTGATCTGGATTCGATTGAAACCTTTGAGCATCTGGGCGAGGCCTTCAAGTGGAAGATCGCCTTCCACTACCAGAACCGGCAGACTCCAGTGATCGTGGATATCTTCAAGCGTGCGCCGCTGGCTGTGTTTGTTGGTGATATCGCAAGCCAGCGAATGGCGGCATTGCAGAAGTCGGCGCTGGCTCAGCGACAGAACGATATCGGCATCCTAGAGTTCGGGCACCAGATTTGGGAGGCGTGGAGCCAGAAAAACCTGGCGATCTGGAAACTCTCGCACGGCGATCAGCCATTTACGCCAGCCGAGCGGCAAACTTTCATGGATGACTTGAAAGTGGCCGTACACAAAGACACGGGGAAAGAGCAAGGCAAGAAGTTCGCTGAGGCCCCTGTTGGCACCCTGTTTTTTCTCTGTCACGGCAACAGCCCACAGCGAATTGGACAGTTCACTTCAGTAGCCACTCCCTGTGACAAGGGTGATGGGTGGCTTCAACGAGATTACCGCCTGCTCAAGCCTGCCATACGGACAGACCGTTATACGCGGAATTCAAAGTACTGGTCGCCACAAGGCAATTCGACATTTTCCCAAGTCGGTGCCCACGATTTGCCAGAATTCGAAACCACTTTCCTCAAGCCATATTTCGGTACGGATCTAGCAGAGCTGGCTGCACTTTCTGGCGAATTTATCGAAGCGGCAAGCTTGGGGGGCGGAATGTCGCCGACCAAACCGGCACAAGCACTAATCATTGGCACCAAGCCAATTGTCACTTGCTTCAACCGCATCTACTACGGCCCGCCCGGCACCGGTAAAACGTACACGCTGATGCAACTGCTCAAGCGTGATTACGAGCCACAAGCCGCATCTATCACCACTGAGGAATGGCGCACCCAGATCATTGGAGAGAAGATCGCGGTGCTGAAGTGGTGGGAAGGCGCTGCCGCTGCGCTGTACGACTTGGGTGGCAAGGCCAAGGTGGCGGATATTGCCGAGCATCGCTTCATTCAGGCCATCACCGCCGCCAATGGATCGAATCGCAATGTGCGCCAAACGCTGTGGCGCACATTGCAGAACCACACCGTGGATGAATCCACAACGGTGAAGGTGAAAAAACGCCTGAGCCCGGCCGTGTTCGACAAGACGGCTGACTCGGTGTGGCAGTTCGCCGGTGACTGGCAGGATGCTTGCGCCGACTTGGTCACGCTGGTTTGTCAGCTCAAAGCGGGCCAGCAGGACGCCGCCACGGTACAGCGCTACAGCTTCGTGACCTTCCATCAATCCTACGGCTACGAAGAATTTGTTGAGGGATTGCGCCCCGTTCTGAATGGTGATGCCGAGGCGGGCGAAGTGGAATACGAAATTCGCCCCGGCGCGTTCAAGGAGCTGTGCCGCAAGGCCCGGCAGGCCCCCGACCAACGCTTTGCGATGGTGATCGACGAAATCAACCGGGGCAACATCAGCAAGATCTTTGGTGAACTGATCACCCTGATTGAGCCGGACAAGCGCGCCCCACTCGATGGCAGCAAGCCGCCCCTGGAGCTGACACTTGCCTATTCGGGGGAGAAGTTTTCGGTGCCTTCAAACGTAGACATCATTGGCACGATGAATACAGCGGACCGCTCGCTTGCCTTGCTGGACACTGCCTTGCGCCGACGCTTCGACTTCGTGGCGCTGTTGCCTGATACCCGCGCCGAGAAAGATGCGGATGATCCGTACAGCGCGCCACTGGCGGGCTTGGTGGTCACCACAGCAAACGGTGCGATTGATGTGGGGCGGATGCTGGAGCGTATCAACGAACGCATCGAAGCCCTGTACGACCGCGATCACTGTATCGGCCACGCTTATCTCACGGTACTGACCAATGTAGACGATGGTCATGCCCGCTTTGAAAAATTGGCCGACATCTTCCGCAATCGCATCGTGCCTTTGCTGGAGGAATACTTCTTTGAAGATTGGCGCAAGATTCGGCTGGTATTGGGTGACAACCAGAAGTCTGAGCCGGCCCAATTCATCACCGAGAGCGATGCCCACGAACAGCACTTGAGCGACTTGTTCGGCAACGACCATGGCCTGGACAGCTACGCCACCAAGCGCCGCTATCAATCGCAATCGTCAGCGTTTGCCAACCCCGCCGCGTACCTTGGCATTTACCAGTCCTTGGCTTGAGGAGGGGATCAATGTCTGGCACCACGATCTACGAATTTGATGTGCTGGCAGCTGATGCCCCCGGCGTATCCGATACCGTAGGCCTGCGTTCGGTGCCGCCGCAGGTGTTTGCCTGGCTGGAGTCGCAGGCCCTGAGCCTGGCCGAAGTGGGCGAAATCGCGTGGCTGCGACTGTCTCAACGGCGAGGTCGGTGGGCCGTACAGGTGGCCAGTTTCGTGGGCGTGATCCGGGCGCCGGATGGGTATCAGATCGAGGTGTTACCCAAAGTCGCCAAGGCCATCGGCGGCGGGGATGATGAGGCGCGTGAGCTGCTGATTGAAATGCTTCGTTGCCTGGGTGGCTTTCGCCATATCCAGACCGACAGCGCCCAGCTGGTGGCCACCCGCATGCCGTTGCTCGAGGTGTTCATCGGTGAGTTCCTGCGGGCCGTGGAGCACCTTGTCAAACGCGGCCTGCGCAGTGATTACAACCCGCAGCAAGACAATCTGTTTGCCTTGCGCGGCAAGTTGCAGATGGCAACGCACCTGCGACGCAACCTGTGTCGCCGCGACCGCTTTTTTGCGGAGTTCGACGAGTTTTCACCTGACCGGCCAGAAAACCGTCTGTTGCACGCGGCATTGCGGCGCGCGCTGGCCTGGACAACCTCGCAGACCCATCAGCAACTGGCACGCGAGCTGTGCTTTGTGTTTGCCGAGGTGCCTGCATCACAGCATCCCTCTGCGGACTTCCAGCGGGTCCGCTTGGATCGCGGCATGGCGCACTACGACGGGGCCCTTGCGTGGGCGCGATTGATTCTGGAAGACAAATCACCACTCACCGGCGCAGGCGGTCATCGGGCGCCATCTCTGCTGTTTCCGATGGAGGCAGTATTCGAGGCCTTCGTCGCCAAGCACCTTGCTCGGCAACTTGGGCAGGGGCTCACACTGCGCACGCAGGCTCGCAGCCTGTCGTTGGTCAGGCATCTTGAGAAAGACTGGTTCCGCCTCAAGCCAGATCTGCTGGTGCAGGCATCGAAAGTAAATCGCTTGGTGCTGGACACCAAGTGGAAGCTGATCGATAGCCAGCAGGCCACAGGTTCGGAAAAATACGGGCTGGACCAAGGGGACTTCTATCAGCTCCACGCCTATGGCCAGAACTATCTCGACGGCGATGGTGATGTGGTATTGATCTACCCGAAAACGGACGTCTTCAACAAGGCCCTGCCAGTGTTCAAATTCCCAAAATCATCAGGACTGCGGCTGTGGGTACTACCGTTCTGCCTGAGGGACAAGCGATTGCTGTTGCCGCCGTGCGGCAGCCTGGGTGCGCTTTTCTTAAATGCGCAGTGAGTCTCCTCAGATTTCGTAGTCACTTCAGCATCAGCTTGATCTTGCAAACAACTCTTCTGGGCGGAGTGGCCGAATGACAGAAATGGCCGAGTTGGAGACGGTCAGACCAGCTACCCTTAAGCCAAAAGTGAAGAGGAGCGGCGGGGTCATTCTGCAATTTTGTTAGCTTGGGTGGATTGAGGGCATTCCATTCATCGCAAGCAACATCCAGTGCATTTGCTAACTGCATGCTTCGTTCGTAGCGATAGAGGCCGTGACCAGAAACTATATCGATCAGAGTGGAAAATATGCCGGTAGTCCCATTGCATCTAGTCGAGGCACCATAAACGCGATCGTTAATATTTTCTTTATTCCATCCCGCGATTTTTAGCTTCTCAAATACTGTGCGTTCAATTTGCTTTTTGGCGTATTCGACTTTTTCCGGGCTTTTCGGCCCACCATTTTTCCATGTCTTGACGTCGACACCGCTAAGGTCGGCTAGTATACTTGATAATTTTTTGCCGTAGATATCTTGAAGGAGTAGCGTGCCAATCGATGCGAGCATGGAAAGTTTCCCATTCTTTAATTGGGGTGCGAGAAAATAGCCTAACAGGTGGCTTCGATACGTGATCTCGTTCTCTCATCTCTGTACATATGCACGTATCGGCAGTCGGGGAGTATGTTATTTTTGGGCGATTCTAGTCTGAAAGTCAATAGGCTAAGATGAAGCACAAGTCACCAAACGGTATGACCGCCAAGCCATTGAGTATCAGGTTTTAACGGGATGCTTAGGTGGCTGTGGCACTGCCTGTGCATTGCACGACACATGAGTTTATTCTCGATTAGTTTAAAGGATGAGTCCGCATGTAAAGCTCAGGCAGGGTAATGTCTTTAAATTGATCGAATATAATCCAATTTTTGTATCTAGGCTCCCATCGTCCACGATCACGAAAAATCGCCTCCACAATGCGATGAGTTGGCTCGTCAAAGCGGGGTGTTGTGGGTATATCCTAAGGTGCAAAAAATCTACATAGCCGCGTTGACCTGGCGATAGAGAATGACCATGCGAGTTTTCATTGCTGGCTCGATGAACATCAAACACCTTGATCCCAAGGTCAAGGAGCGCATCGACAACATCGTGGCACAGGACTTTGAGATCGTTGTTGGCGATGCCGGCGGAGCTGACACGTTGGTCCAATGGCACCTATTCAACCACGGCACGACGAGGACAACTGTCTTCTGTAGCGGTGAGCAGCCCAGAAACAACGTGGGCCACTGGCCCGTTCAGTACGTCGAGACAAACCACTCTAAGGGATCGCGTGCGTTCTTCACCGCCAAAGACATCCGCATGGCAGAGGTGGCGGACATCGGCTTGATGATCTGGGATACGAGAAGCACGGGTACGCTCAGCAACGTCATAGAACTTCTGGCGCGCAAGAAGAAGTCTGTCGTTTTCGTGAACAAGGCAAAGGTCTTCAAGAACATCGGGACTATCGAACAGCTCGAGGAACTGCTCTCGTATATGTCGGAATACGCCAAGAAGAAGGCTGACGAGAAGATCAGGCTGTTCGATCGGATTAACGAGCTGAAGCATGAACAGATGCAGATATACGTCTGCAATAGACAGCACTCGGATGAATAGGGGAATAGCTTGAATTTAAGGAACTTAAACCATCCATATTATCGCTCAGTCTCTCGCTGCGAACTCCACGCCGCCCGCATCACTTGCGCATCCTCGATGTGAATGATGTAGGCGACGATAAAAGCGCATTAAATAAATCAAGCCAGCACTCAATTCATGGGCCGTGCAAGCCGGGATAACTCCATCAAGACAATATCTTTAAATCGTTCGAAGATAATCCAGTTGTTATACCTCGGCTCCCAGCGTCCTCGACCACGACAAATCGCCTCCACAATGCGACGAGTGGGCTCATCAAAGCGGTGATAAACCGAGTAATTGCCATAGGGCAAGCGTCTGAACCAGATCCATATATTGCCGACTGCAAAGCGTTGCACATCAGGCCATGGGTCTAACTGGACAGGCTGGAGCATCAGGCTGTCTTGCTTGTTCTCTGCCGCAACCGGGTCCGCACTCATTTCAATCCACTTACGCCTGGCCAGATCGAACAACACAGTATCTTCCAGCTCGTTCCAGGCCCACGGTAGGGCGACCATATCGCTCAGATCAATCTCAAGTGTAGGCAGCTCCAGTTGGCCTAACTTGGCAGCTTTTTCGTCATCGACCTTGTGATGCACAGCAATCTCAATAGCAAACGTCCCTTGCAAGGACTCTACATAACAGTCGACAACTACATCACCGGCATCCGCCTCCAAGCGCTGCTCAAGCAGCACTTTTGTCAGATTTAGGTCGGTATCTTGTTGCAGGGAGAGTTGGCCGGCAGGGGTTTTGAGACGGCGAAATTCCAACACAACCTGTTTAGCGGCTTGATGCAAGGCTGTTTCAGCACATCCTTGAGGATCAGTACCAGCCTCATGGGCAAAGTGATGGGTTTTCTCGCGACCAGCATTCTTTGCAATCAATCGCTTATGGCATCCGGGACAGATGCACTCGCAACTCAAACCGGTTGGCATATCATCTACATGGACCATGCGGCCGTCGTCAGCGAGGGCGAAGGTCATCATCGGTTGGGTGTGGCTGGTCATGGTGTTGACTCCTGAGCGTTGAACACAGAAGTCACGCTAGAGGCAGATATGCGGTTAGAATAGTCTCAAATCGTCATAAAACTGTTTTGGACAGTTATGGAAACGTTTGAAAAGCAAGAAGAAATGATGATCGACGTGGGGCCGGTGGGTACGCAAGACTATCAGTCTGGGCTGCTATGCCTGCAGGGTTTCCTTCTGCATGTGCGAAAGGCCACGAAGCCGTATCGAGTGTTGCAGGCATGGCTGGACTATGAAATCCAACGTGTCAGGGAGGGACATGACTCCACACCATATGAAGCAGAGAACCTCCGGGCCTGCTTGGGCGAGGTTAGCGACAAGTCTGCATCGGGGTGGCTGGCCCCGATCTGGAAGGTCTTGCAAGATTTTGATGAAATCCACGGTGACGGTTTAAGAAGCTGGGCTGCCCAACATGACTACTCGGGTTTTTGCCTGCCTGCCAAGCAGGCCAGCCCTGGCGGATCTGGCAACACCTCTAAGTATTTCTTCCACTACATCGCTGTTACCCAAAAGCAAACTGCTCCCAGTCAGTCAGGGCCACCCACAGCAGGCATCACGATTCAGTACATCATGGACACCCAGATTCAACCCGCCTGGTGGGTTGGGTGGTTCCTTAAGTCAGGGTACAAGCTGTATGGCTGGAAAAAATGGGTTTTTCTCGCGTACTGCTTGATCACCTTCATTACCGTCGGTGGCTACCTCCTGCTGTCTTTTCTCTCGATAGTTTATGACCAACATAGCTTTTCTGATTTTATTAAATTAGTTGGCTCATCTGTCGGTGTAGGTATCATTGGCTACCTTTGTCTTGGGCCTTATGTTCGGCTTGCCAACTGGCGCATTACGATGGCCCCGCTGCTATTCACGGCATTCAACGAGGTAGACCACGCACAACTGGAGTTGGTGACTCTTTCAGAGGATCCATCTGGTGCGAAAAGAGAGATGCATTTGGTACGTTATAGCGCACAGTGCCCAATCTGTTCGGCTCGGGTTCTATTGAGAAGGGGAGGGCGTCAGTTTCCAAATAGACTGGTCGGGCGTTGTGAAGAGTCACCTGCTGAGCATGTTTTTAGTTTTGACAGGGTCGGTGGGCGTGGCCAAATTATGAGGCTTTGATTAAGCATGCTTGACTAACACCAGATTACTCTCAGAGGCATCGTGGGCTACGGCGGCTCTTCAAGTTACGTCTCCATTGTTCCATCATGCATTAGAGGGCAGTGCCAAGCGGAATCTGGGGGCAATACGCCAGACAGTCTCGGCCCTTGTGGTATTTTCGAATGTCTTAATAATATTAAAGGAGCATCATGAGCATTGTGATCAGGTCGGGCAAACAAGGAGATATGCCTTGGATCGTTGCCCTGCTACAAGAAGGCGCTCAACAGGGGCATTTCGGCCCCACCATCGCGAACCAAGCGGCCCCTCTTTTGAACGCGATTTTTAACGGCGGCGGCTTCATGATGATGAAGCTCCGGGGCGGGATTCAGGCCCCCTGTTTTGTTACAGCAGCGGTCCTGGTTGCCGAGATCGATGGGACCCCTGCGTCGTTCCTGATCCCCCTGAAAGATGGGAATGAAGTGGAACTACATCTGGCTGGGACTCGTAAGCAGTTTCGGCGAAATGGGTGTTTCAGGGAGCTGACGCGCCATGAAGTCGGCAAACACACTACGAAAGTGAAAATCTTCGCCCGCTGCTACAAGAAATCAACTTGGGCAGTCGAGGCCTTAAAGAAAGAGAACTTTGAGATCACCAAGAGCGGTGATCCATTGGAATTGTCATTGTCTCGCTAAAACCGTCAAAGGGATCTTCTATGTTCTCGTGGCTAAATTGGATCAAGGACAAGCAAAAACAGAAGCGCATGGAGAAGTTCGCTGAGGAGAGGCGATTCGAGCTCAATGGAGAATATGGCTTCAGTGTTGACGGTCTACTTGTCCGGGAGTTCGGGTACCTACTTTGCTATGTCACGCAGGGGAAGCATGACTCTTTCCTGAAATTTGATGAAATTGCAGACGATTTTACCGCCATCAATGGTGCCATTGTCATCGAAATGAAGCGCGACATTCCTCGCTAAGAAGAAGTTAATTTTGCCACTCACGAAGATGCAATTCGGAATTTGAAAAATCTCCAATACATCGTGAAATGTATCGCCGATTACGCCGATCTCGCCAAACAGCTCGGACTGCCCGCAAACCCTGAATTTAATTGATGCAAAGTAACAGTGGTATGCCCAAGCAAACGCTAGGCTAGCTTATAAATAATTGACTAGAAACCGCACGTGATCATCGCCGGAGTTGCCGATGTCTGATTCCAGTCGTACGTCTTCGCTCACTACCGAGTATGCAGCTGACAACGTTTGCCGCATTCTTACCCTTGATGGCGGTGGCGCAAAAGGTTTTTACACACTTGGAGTTCTCAAGGAAATTGAAGCCATGCTTGGTTGCCCGCTGTATAAGAGATTCGATCTTGTATTCGGCACGAGCACTGGCGCAATCATTGCTTCGCTCATAGCGCTCGGATACGAAGTAGACCAAATACATGCACTCTATGTCACGCATGTGCCAAGGGTCATGGCCTGCAAGTCAGCCACCGCTAGGACGGAAGCACTCCAATGCCTAGCAAAAGAAGTCTTCAAGGATAAGACTTTTGAAGATGTCATGACGGGAATTGGTATTGTTGCCACCCGCTGGATGACAGAGCGGCCGATGATCTTTAAGGGAAATATTACGCAAGCGCATGGACGCAAGGGAACCTTCAAGCCAGGCTTTGGAGTAAGTATCGCTGATGCTGTACAAGCGTCTTGCTCGGCTTATCCATTTTTTGAGAGGAAAGTAGTCGTGTCAGCGGGAGGAGACAAAATCGAGCTAATCGATGGCGGTTATTGTGCGAATAACCCCACCCTTTTTGCAATTGCGGATGCGACTGTTGCCTTAGAAAAAGAGCGTAAAGATCTCCGGGTGGTAAATGTAGGTGTCGGAATATACCCTGAGCCTAAACCTAGCATCCTGATGCGAATTGCGAAGAAATGGCTTGCAGTACAGTTGCTTCAGAAGACCCTAGAAATCAACACCCAATCCATGGATCAACTTCGCGACATCTTATTCAAGGACGTTCCAACGATTCGGATAAGCGATACCTTTGAACGGCCAGAAATGGCGACAGATCTTCTGGAGCACAACATAGATAAGCTGAATATCCTTCGGCAACGCGGCAGCGAATCGTTCGCCACACGCGAAGTGCAGTTGAGGGAGTTTCTTATATGAGGGCAAGGTGGCATGGGAATCCCTGAATCACAGCTTGAGATCTGGTCCCACCAAGGATCTATCACGCAGTCTTCCACGACTTACAACACAGTCAAGAGTGCGCTAGAAGCCACGAACACCGCATATCACGGCAAGAATTACAAGGTCTTCCTGCAGGGTTCTTATGGGAACGATACTAATATCTACGCGGAAAGCGACGTTGATGTAGTCATCCAACTCGACGATGTCTACTATAGCGATATCACCGAGCTATCGCCCGAAGACAAGAAGGCATACGACCGCGCATTTATTCCAGCTAGCTACACATACGATCAATACAAGAAGGATGTTATTGCTGCCCTCGAAGTCCGATTTGGTTCTGATGTAAAGACTGGTGGGAAAGCCATTGCCGTTGCCGCGAATGGCGGTAGGCGTAAAGCCGATGTAATTGCGGCGATGCAATTCCGTCGGTACTGGAAGTTCAGGGGTGCCTATGACTCGATATATGACGAAGGCATTTGCTTCTTCAGCGCAGCTGGCGAACGCATTGTTAATTATCCCAAGCAGCACTCAGAAAACCTAACTAGAAAGCACCAGAGCAGCAATACATGGCTGAAGCCTATGGTTCGAGTGCTGAAGAATCTTAGAGGGAGGCTTGTTGCCGACGGCACATTAAAGGTGGGGATAGCACCGTCGTATTACATCGAAGGTTTGCTCTACAACGTTCCAAATGAAAAATTTGGATCTAGCTATGTTGATAGCTTCATCAATGCGATGAACTGGATTCAGACAGAAGCAGATAAGAGCAAGTTGGTGTGTGCCAATGAGCAGTACTATCTGCTTTGGGAGGGGGCTCACACCTCTTGGGAAAGAGACGACGCAGAGGCGTTTATTGAAGCTGCTATCCGATTGTGGAATGACTGGTGACATGAAGCAGATACAAGTAGTCACCCAGAAGAAAAGGCACAGCAGTCTGTGAATTGGAGGAGTCATATATGGCAGGTCGCCTCATTTATCTTTTTATGTGGGGGTACCAGGTTAGCTACAGAATTAGCATTCAATGCTTGGCTAGAGATGTGCTAAAAAAATTAGGTGCAGAAGCGGAGGCTGAAGCACTTCTTGTAGGAGTGCGCAGTCCTGACAGCCAAAACCGTAACCAGGTGTGTGTAGAGCCGGAAGATGGAAAGTGGCCTCTGTCTCTATTTGATGGTTTGCTGGCAGCAGTCGAATCGACTTTTCAAAGCCACCACTTACAGGACATATTTTTTGGCGATGAGCCAAGTATGCGCGACAAACCAGAGTGGATGCGTCGCGATTCGGTACGCACGTCTGTAGCCAAGGCACTGGAAACCTTCGACCTCGCACATGATGTGATTTCCTTCTGCGGCGAACCTAGACGCATCGGTGATTATTACGTAGCGCCGGTAATCCAAATTCCCAAAGCAACCTTCATTCAATTTCCTGCTTTACCTCCCAAATCTATTGAAGAAGGGCGACGAGGGTACGGATTCCGAAGTCTGATACATGCAGCAATGTACGCCGTTCTTCATGAGGCAACTGAAGAGTTGCACAATCCAGATCCTGGACGTTTTACTCATCACAGCATGAGAGGCGCAGAGGAGATAATCCGTATTGCTGCGAAGGATTTTCTACACACTCCCGGACTGTCTATCGAGAAACGGTATATCCATACCAATCTTTTCGAAGCCTTGAACTTTGTCTCTTCTCTTATGTACGAGGGAGCGAAAGGTATTGGTCATATCATTCTCGTCGATCCAGAGAACGAAGCGGTTGAGTTTTTGGCGAAGTTTGTTGAGCCCGTACCTTTTCGTGAGCCCCGATGGGTTCGGAAAATTTTGCAAATGGCGACGACGGGAGTCGGAATCATCGCGAATAGTCAGTACATATATGGACTTGGTCAGCTAAAGGCGTCACATAACCCTAGTGCGCAAGATGCATTCACGGTTGCCTTCGTCGATCACTATCACTGGGAGTTACGTTGTGGCAGCCAAGTCCTGTTTCGCAGTCACTATGCAGAGCCTAAGCTTCCACAGGAACCCTTCGAAAAACCTGCCTTCCTTGCAAACTACACTCGATTGTTTCCTCTGTCGTCGCAGGAGGACGGATTGCACTTATGGAATTTACTTCTGGCTCAGATTCGCCAAGAGCATGGCAGCATGATCGTTGTCGCGGAAGATGCGGCCAGCGAGGCGCAACGACTTAGCAAACAAGCTACCAATATATTGCCAACTCGGCTTTCCGAGGAGCTGCTCCGAAGTGTAAGCAGTATCGACGGAACTATACTACTTGACCCCTGCGGGCACTGCCATGCCTTCGGCGTCATTCTAGATGGAGAGGCGAACGACAAATGCACTCCCTCAAGAGGGTCTCGATACAACTCTGGCGTGCGTTACGTACAGGAAAAAAAGCATCGAAGGCTTGCTATTGTTGTGTCAGATGATCGTACGGTCGATATTATTCCTCCACTAAGACGGCTGGTCAGCCGTCGATTGATTGAACGACACGTGGCTGCGTTTGAAGTGGCAAATCTTGATAACTATCATGATTCACGAAACTGGCTCGATAAACATCGCTTCTATATCAATGCTGAACAGTGCGAACGTATTAACATGGCGATTGCGAGGCTTGATGAACTTCCGAAAGAGGTAGGTCTGATCTACTTTGGTACAGAGAAGTTTGATGCACACCCCGAGATGGAGGAGAGCTATTATTCCGATTAGAAAATAGCATGTGACACATTTCGGGCTGCAGAGGGGCTTGATTGTGCCCAGCCTACTTGGAGACGGTGCCTCCCCACACTGAAAGCTCTCTGCGAGCTGGTAATTTCCGGGCTATGTAGGTCATCGTGAGGAGCATGATAGAACATTGCACCCCGCTAATATAAAATGGTCTACTTTATTCGCCTCATGCCAAAGCCAATTACGTGAAATTCAGTTTAAATGCAAGAACCACTACTCCGTGATATAGCCACCCGGTATCTGTTGCCGTTTTTCTCAGGTGCTCAACTGGACCCATCTTCGGCCCCCTCAACTGCACGCGAAAGCACTGTCTCTTTCGTAAATCCTCAATTGATTCACTTCAAGGTCAATCGATATGATCCATATCGACTCCAGTTCAGGCGCGATCAACCGTTCGCGCAGAAAGGGGATCCAGCGAGAGAGACTCGTCTGATTGAGGCATTTATCGATACTCTTAAGAGTATGGAGGATGCACTAGAGACAAATCTCAAGGAAGACCTGCTCTTGACATTCCCGCGACGTGTTGTTGCTAAGACGGTCGCCAGCAAGGAAGAAACCGAGCCGACTGTACTGGCAGTGATTGATCAACTATTACAGTGGGCCTCGCGTCTGTATGAGGGAGTACCCATCTCTAGTGCGGTTGGTATTACAACGATCAAAGACGAATCCTCACAACTGAATCTGAAAGACATCAGTAGTCACGATTTTGGCGCTGTTCTATCTAATGGAGTCGATACCTTGCTCGAGTTCGATCAGGGGTTGCGGTTCTTGGGACATCGCGTTCTTCAGCCGACTGCCAAAAATACAAGCTTTAGCCCTTGGAAACATCGTGCAATAGCCGACTGGACCTTAGGTGAGCCGGAGCGAGTTGCCTTGGTACTTAATAGACTCGGTGAAATTCTGATCTTCAGCCATGGGCAGTTGCTTTTTGCCAAACGAGGCGGTGCTTGGCACTTCTTGACCCATGAACCAGTCGTTCGTCAGATGTCCATCCCTAGGGACCCAACTGTCCGACGAGCCATCTACGAGACAGCACTGGATGCGTCTTTCTCCAGAACTGGTGCCTGTCTTGGTGTCGTGAGCAATGGACGCAACTACACCCAAGTTATAGATCAAGCTGATTTGCTGGCATCGTCCACTTCTGCCAAATCAGTTGCTATCCGGAAGATCATCGATCAAAAGCCTTTCCAAGATATTCCTCGTGCGCTTAGACAAGAATTAGTTGCTATTGATGGCTCAACAGTTGTCGATCACAAAGGTCGGGTGCTTGCTATCGGCGCTATATTGAAACTTCCTGGAGGAAGCAAGGGAGGGGGAAGGACAGCAGCGGCAATCGAGCTAGGAAAACTGGGGTTAGGCGTCAAGGTATCCCAAGACGGAGGCATAACTGGCTACAGTAATAAAAATGGGGAGGTGTAGTGGTCAAGTTTTTCCGGACACCGCAATAGTTACCTGACCAGTCGTTTGCCGCTCGAAGGCGTTGGGCGACTGGTAGCCTAATTTTGAATGCCGCCGGCGGGTGTTGTAGAACCCTACGATGTAGTCAGCCACGTCACGCATCGCCTCTTCCTGATTGGCGTAATTGCGCCGCCAAACGCGCTCCATCTTCAGATTGAGGAAGAAGCGTTCCATTACCGCGTTGTCCCAGCAATTGCCTTTGCGGCTCATGCTGCAGACCAGACCGTGGCGTTGCAGCAGCGCCTGGTATTCAGCGCTTGCGTACTGGCTGCCACGGTCGGAGTGCACAATCAGTCCGGCAACTGGCTGACGCTGTGCAATCGCCATCTGCAAGGCCGTGCAGACTAGTGCCGCCGGCATCGTCGGCGCCATTGCCCAGCCGACGATCTTGCGCGAGTACAGGTCAAGCACCGCCGCCAGGTACAGCCAGCCCGTCCGGGTGCGGATATAGGTTATATCCGACACCCAGGCCTGGTTTGGTGCTCCCGGTTCGAACTGGCGATCCAGCACATTCTCAGCCACAGGCAGGTTGTGTTTGCTGTCAGTGGTGTGAACAAATTTGGGTTTCCAGCACACGCGCAGGCCATGTTCGCGCATCAGTCGACGGACACGGTAGCGGCCAATCATCATGCCTTTCCCGGCCAGTTCGATCACAAGCCGGCGACTGCCATAGGTGGCCCCGCTCGCCTCAAACGCGGCCTTGACCTGCACAGCAAGGGCACAGGCCGCAGGCTCGCGAGCGGAACGCTGGCAAGCGTCGTAGTAACCGGAACGGCTGATACCGAGAAGTCGACAAACACGGCGTACGGGGATGGCCTCCTGTTGCAACTGACGAACCAGCCGCTGGCTTACTTCAGTTCCCGGGCGAAGAAGGCCGATGCCTTTTTTAATATTTCGACATCCTGGCGCAGCCGGCGATTCTCTTCCTCGAGCTGACGGATACGCTGCTGTTCTGCTGTCAGCGGCTTGCCCAGCCCGGGTTGGCCGGCCTGTTCGGCATCAAACTGCGTGAGCCAGCGCCGCACGGCGGTTTCTCCCAGTTCCATATCCCGGCAGACTTGGCTGACGCTCAAGCCCTGCTCCTTGATCATCTTGACGACCTGCAGCTTGAAGCTGGCGTCGAAGCTTCTTCGTGTTCGTGTCATTCAACTTCCCTCAATGGATGGATTATCCACCTATCGAGGTGTCCGAGGAGATTGAACCACTACAAGGTGACATTTCGTGCGATGTAAAGTGCATAATCTTAGAAATTTTCTACTGATTTAACGAGCTATCTGATGAAAAATAAATCGTTTCGCCCAGACTTCAGCAACCCACATCAGAACGCCATTGTTGGTGCGTACTGGACTGGCGACCTAGGCTACGCATATCGGGAAGGCTTCATGCAGGCGACGTTAGCTTTGCTCGCCACCGCTACCGCGGAGTCCTACGTCGACCCCATTACCGGCGAGACTGCCCTCGTCTTCGTAGACGCGCTTGTCTACCCGATTTGCTTCAATGCCAGGCATTTCATTGAGCTGTTCCTGAAAGACTCGATTCGGGCCGTCTCAGCTCTGGGTACGAATGCAGCCCAGATCGGCGTCATCGCCACTCATGACTTAACCAGGCTGTGGGCAGACTTTGCAGCCGCCATCGCGCGCGACAGTCGTCTCGTGGAGCTCGGAATGCCGCTGGAAGAGGTGTTCAAGGACATTGCCGAGGTCGACAACACCGGCATGACGTTTCGGTACTCTCATGATCTTGACGAGAACATACATCTGCCCGGCATCGAGCATATCAGCTTAGGTGTGCTCGGCGACCGCTTGCGGGAGATGTTCAAGCAGGCGGAAGAGTTCTCTGTATGCTTGACGGTGCTGCAACAGGAATACGCGCAGAGCACGTTTACTGGGAAGTTGCATCGAGCGAACATTGAGGCTATTGCTAGGCGACTACCTCCTCATGAGAAGTGGGCAGAGGAGCTCAAGCCAGTCAAGAAAGAAATATGTGATCAGCTTGGGCTGTCGTCGAACGAGTTCTGTAAAGCTCTTGTGCTGATAAAGCGTCACAGAGAGTTTGCCGGCCTAATCGGACTCGAGTTACCGCTCGCGGAGCTGCCTATAGACGTGTTCACACGCCTCGCACGCGTGCACGCTGGCGAAGTTGCCCACGATGTGATTATGAGGGATGAATGGCTGAGCTTGGATGCAGTGATGGAGATTAGCCGCTTGAACTCGTACAGCGAGGAATACGATCGGTATCTGAAGCACATCTCGGATCCTGATTACGAAGGTCCATTTGACCCCGCTCATATCGCCAGAAACGCGTACGCACGTAATCAGCGTTTGCATGGTGGGCTGGTGAAGCTCGGTCAGCGAACACTTCTGGCAGCACTTGCGGAAGCCATCCCGCACCTAGCCGAGCCCATGAAGATACCGCCTAAGCGTACCGCAGAGGAGGTTTCAGCTCTCGTGGAAGAGATGTTCACGCACCTCAGGCGTTCACATCCAGGCCCCGAAACCATTGAGGGTGACGGGCCTGGTGAGGACTGACCACGCGCCGTGGCCCTCAGCAAAGAGTTGTCCACCAGTTCTGTGGACAACCTTGTGGTGCGCAGGAGCCAAGTGCTCGCTGGAGCGCATGGAAGCACTAACTCAGACCCCGTGCTCCGTTTGGCAGCAGAGGGACCATACGCGGACAATTCGGCCAAATCTGCCAGTAGGGGCTATCAAGAAATCCTACTGATTTCATTTATTGAGCGGTTATCAGATGTGCAGTTCTAAAATGCAAATGCAGCCAGTGCAGCATCGGCTACCGCACAGTGCCGTGCGAGCGCTGGCTCAAGCTGAACCAGCCGGCGGAGCGTGAGTAGGAACTGTTTCGCAGTCTCCTTATCTTCAGCCTTGAAGGCGATCTCGGTTATCCACTCGCCTGCAAAACGTGCCCAATCTTCGAGAATCTCGAACGAGGCAGCAGCAATCATCGCAATGCGCATCTCGTTACCGGGATCGGCTGTGAGCCGCTTTCGGTGCCTCAGAACACGAGTCAGAATACGTAGTGCATCAGCAAGATCAGTTCCTCGTGTGACTGCGGCTACAATTGCCAGCCCACTAATGAGACCGAAGGTTTTGCTCTCATCTTCAGCATCCTCTATGGAGAATTTGACCCGCTGCAGAGCTGCCGCAGCCAGGTTCGACTGACCCTCTGGCAAATCGAATAGGAGGGCGGCATTGACCAGTCCTACAAAGGAGTTTGCTTCAAGGCGGTCAGCTTCAAGCGCTGATCTCACATCATTCAGAACGTTATCAGGAATTGGGAGTCTGGGTGTTATCGCACCTTCTAATGGGCCCGGAAGGATTGGAAACGGCCAGCGGACAGCGCTCGCAAGCGTTGAGTCCGGACCGAGAAGAAGTGCGCGCAAAGACTCGGTTTGAATTTTTGCTTCGTTCCGGCTGGCGGCATTCGCGATTCGTCCAATAAACTCGGCCCGGAGTTGGTCAGCACTTACGAAGTCTGGGAGCCAGCGCGGTTCGCTGCGAAGATCGATCAGTCCCTGCAGGAAGAAGATGTGGCCCAAACCTAAGCTCTGTGCCCATTGTGTAACGCTAGCCGGGTCGATACTGGATTCATTGATTGCACGGATAACGAGGGAGGCCTGTGCGATCGCAGCGTGCTTTCGATAAAACGGTGGGGCATTCTTTAGTGTGTGCCTCCTGGTCAGCTCCGAAGCTACCATGACGATCATCGCGCAGAACAGTGCGAAGCCGCTGCTATCGTTCTCCGGGTCATCTGTGACAAACCCTTCAACGATCTGTTCAATGAACGGGGCAAGCTCGGGGTGAGTATCCAGGTGAGAAAGCGCGACTTCCACCGCGCCGATGCGCGAAATCGGATCGCCATGCTCTGACAGCCACTGATAAGCGTGGGTTAGCTCCTCGCGGCCGAGATCTTCGATTCGGATGCTTTCCGCAATCAGTCCCAATGAGCACGTCAGCAGTGCATAGAGAAACCCCTGGGAGTCATTCCTGCGCTGAAGGCCTGCAATTAGCGGTTTCGCCCCAGTCTCAATGTATTCCGCGACTGTCATTGCCGAGCCGAGGTGCCCCACGAGCCGTTCATAGTAGCGAAGCTCATGCGGCACCAGGGTTGCCACATCGGCACTCCCCCGTTCCATGCCGGCCTGCAGAGTGAGGTAGTTGCTCACAGGCGTCTGTGCGATATCCTTCATCAGCTCATCAAAATTATCGTTGCTGAGCTGTGCACCTCTTAGGTTGTCCAGCCAGTTTTGGGTGGCAGCACCATCAAAGTTGATCTCTTTTGCAGTCTTCTCAAACCAGTCAGTTCTAGTGGTCATGTCTTCTGCGAGTGCAGAATAGTCCATGATTGAATAACGTGTACCGCCAGCGCAAATAGAAAACACTAGCGTTTCACCTTGCTGCTGCGTGAGCACCTCCCATGCGACATCATTTTGGTCCTGGACGGTAACCGCGATTCCCTGATTGCGGATGGCGTTCCGCATTCCATCGTAAAGCCGATCGCGAAGAAACGAAGGTCCGTTCTTGCCTAATGTTACGCTGATAACCGTCGAAATATCCAACCGCTCGAGGAATGACTTGTCCTCAACGAGAGCATGCCGGATATCGGGTGGAAGCAGATTAAGAACTGCTTCGACAAGCATGGACTGTGTCGCCTCTCTATTCATCGACAGCCTCCAGATCCCTGGCCAAAGACTCAACGTTCTGTGAGACAAATGCCTTTGCATGTTCGATCAGAAATGCATAGGTCTCGGGGTCTTCTTCCTCAATCGGGCTAAGGATGCGCGACTGAAACCAGCGCCAATATGCCTGTTTTACCGGCTCGGGCTGGGCCACGGGCAGCATCATCAGGTGTGCAACCCAGTTTTGGTACCTCTCCATCAATTGCCATGTATTCTCGTCCAGACGATTCGCCCAGCCCCTGACATCACCCAGCGCCAGAAGCCAGTCTGATCTCGCAACAGCTGCGGACTCGTCTAGGTTCGGCTTCCACTGATCCTTCAGCGCTAGAAGGCAAGCGCCGATCATGCCATCCAGCCAGGCGAGCTCTTTAGGCAGCTGGAGAAGCTCACTCATCCGGACGCGTAGGATGCTTTCACGTATCGCTCGTAGTTCCCCAGTTTCAATGAGGACGCCATTGGTGAAGGGCGCCACGGAAACAAGTCCCGACAGCTCTGTATAGTCGAGCGGCATCAAGGCAAAGTGAGCCCGACGCAACGTGGTCCGTGCCTCCTGTTTGCGCTGTACGGAGAGCACGCCGCGACGCTGCAGGACATCCAAGATATCCGGCATCGTCAGCAGTGGCTTGGTTACGGTTTCTGACGTAAAAGATGTATGCTGGTTGATAAATCGGTCATCACTAACACATACATCAGCCTCATTTATCAGCTTCAGCATAGCGAAGGTTGGATGTGCCATGATGTTCTGAGATCCGTTCTCATCGTTGACCCGGATCGCTCTGCCAAGTCGAACCTTGCCGCGCTCTAGGCCCGCCCGCACATGCGTGCGCATTCGTTCAACGATTGAAACTACGTCGGTACCCTTTGCGTCGTATGCGATGAGCGCATCTGCCTCCTCAATCTCACTTCGCGAGACTACTGCTGTGATATTGGCGCGGTGTAGTTTGGGCAGAAGACCGAGAAATTCGAGATGCGAGACAGCGAGATCGTCCAGATAAAGAACAGCCCCGTCGGCGATCTCGGGCTTAAATGGCCAAGGTACTTCGCGTATCTTGAGCGCCGCATGTGCCTCTTCGGCTTCCTGCGTCGTAAGCACACCCTTCTGCGTAAGCTTATCGACTACATCGAAACAACTGCAGAGATAGGGTTCATACCCGGTAAGATTTGCTTCCCCCTTCATGAAAGTACTGGCTCTGTGGATGGGGCCACCACGGACAACCAACCGCTGTCTTGCAGCATGGTCCTTAGATGAGGCTTCGGCAATCAGTGCAGCCAATTCTTCACCGACCTCTTTGACAAGGCTTTCGGGTGGGTTCGAGCTGCCGTCGAAGGCATGCAGATGCCGCTCGGCAATCATTCGCCGAAGCTCGCGGGCAGCGATTATCCGACTTGGCTGATGATACAAGATTCGTGCCTTCTCTTTGAGAAGCCAGCCAAAGGTGTTGTGAGGGATGATGACTTTCTCAAATGTCGAGATGCAAAGGTCGAGAATCCCTAAGAACTCTGCGGTCATTAGGGCTGTCGGATCCATGGCGATGATCTGCGGGTCAACTGTGTTTGTTCCGCGTGAACCGCTGAAGCTATAAACCTGCGGCCGTCTACGAACGTCCGGTTCACTCATATTACTGAGTGCAGGAAACAGAAAGAGGCTTAGAAGGGAGCGATTGAGAAGTCGGCCTGCTGTAAAGATGGGGATTTCAGCCTTGGCGAGTAGGCTCCAGGTATCCGTCTCGTGCTTATCCCAGCCCGGTTTGCGGTCGATCAATTCCTCGATCGATATTTGTTGAATAGGGCCGTCGCTAGCTTGTGCTGAGAGCTCAACGGATCGCTCAAGCCATTGATGAACCTCAAGACTGCTCTCCCAACCGGCAGCCGACGCTGCATGGTAGCAGCTGATAAGAATGCCCGGATCATCGGCCGCCAGATGCGCTGCCTCTCGCACGAGATCCTTCCCTCGCGCGACACCGATGAGCTGCGCGATCTGACCGGCCTGGATCAGCTCAAAAGCTGTCCGCTCTGCACGGGCGTTCCACTCACTTTCGACGAAACCCTGCAGTGACTCCCAGTCACCAGAAGCCGTGGCAAGATTAATTTGCAGTTGGCGCGCATCGGTCGAATCATTTGTTTGACGCAGTGCGTTCAGTGTCGTACGTGCTTCATCAAGACAACCTCGCTCAAACAGCGTCTGTGAGTGGAGGAGGCGAAGTTTGTCGTACCGATCTGTGAGGACGGGGTATGCGGCAAACACTGCGAGTACGTCATCGAGACGCCCTTGGTTGTACAGCGCAATCACGTAGCGGCGGGCGTCAGCGATATCGCCAGTTTGGTCTAATAGGGACTTCCCATACTCAGCCGTCTTGTCCCAGTTTTTTGCCTCGTCGTATGCGGTCACAAGGAGGCGCAGGTCTGTGATGGATTTACTATGCTCGTAAGTCGCAAGCCGCTCAGCTATAGGGTCGCCCCCCGCGAGCTCAGCTAGCAGTCGGCGAAGCCGACCCGTTTCGGCGTCAGTAAGGCCTCGATCTATGGCTTCCTGCAGACGTGCCTGGGCCTGTACAGTTTGACCAGAGGAGGCCAGCATCTCGATTTCGAAGCAGTAGATTGCCTGCCAATTAAGGTGTTCTAGGAGCTGCCTACGGTACTGATCAATATAGGCCGCAGCTGCTGCATGACTCTTCTGTGTAAAGGCGAGGGAAAAGCGTGCGATTGCTGCATTGTAGGAGGCCCCTCCACTCAGTGCGGTCTGGCGGTCGACCTCCTTCTCCACTTGCAACAGATCAAGCTCGATACCAAATTGAAGCGCTAGGTTCAGGCGCCGAAGGAGGGTCTCTGGGTCCTTGATGCTCGCGGCTAATTCCTGCTGCGCTTCAGCCATCGTCTCCGGGTCCACGAGCCGCAGCCAGAGGCCTCGGTCATCCGAGTACCCAGCAACTGAGGGCATCCCGAGCGTGTCGGCAACTGATCGCATCCGCTTGTAGAGCTTTGCCGCCGTGCGTCTATAAGTAAGGTCCTCTGGCTTGCTACGCAGAGGATAGTTCGCAGCATCGAAAGGTAGATATTGCATCAGTGACACGCGCAGCTCGTCTGGAGCCGCCTGCGCTAGATGTGCGTCCGCGGCTGCAATGATTAATGCAGGCGAGCACTCATAATCGGCTTCTGTTAGGGCGGTTGCTGCTTCAAGCGCACAGCTCCATTCGCCGTTTTCCAGCGCCCCTTGGAGATAGAAGAGCTTGGCGTCGCTATCAAGATCAGTGATTGACAGCCCGGTTTGTTGGAGCCAATTTCCAGCTTCTTCAAAGCCCTGGACTTTAAGAACGCTAATATAGGCTGCGCCGCGGCTTATCGGCGTATTGACCGTAGCCAGTTCGCCCAAAGCCTTCTGGAGCTCCCCACGCCCAACCAATATGAGGCTGTGCGCTACAGCACACAGTTCATCGCCTGGGTTAGTTACGGAGTCGAGAATTGATTGGGCTTCATCAGGCTCTGACGTTGATAGACATCTTGCGCACCACGCGCAGGCCTCATCTTTCGCTCTCCTGCTTGCTAACGCAAGGCTGCCACTCTGCAGGCTTGTTGCTAATTTCCTCGCTTCGTCTACCGTATTAAAAACAGCAAATAACCGGCCTTTGCGCAAGCGTTCCAGTTGGCGTGCCACTTCTGCATCAATCACAGCAGTGTCGACTGCCATTGCCGGCAATCCTTGCTCAATTGACTTTGCTAACTCCGCAAGAGCCTCGCGCTGTGCTTGGCTGCCCTCTGTCAGTTTCTTGAGCTGGGTCGTGTTCCTCTCCATGGCCTCCACAGTCTGCGAAAGTTGCGCAGAGCTATCAAAAGGGCGGCATATAAAGTCCCGCAGGTGGACGTAGACGTCAGTATCGCGAGTGGCAGGTTTGCAGATAGTGGTATGGCTTTCGTCGACAGTTAATGGAAGCTCTGGCAAACCAGCATCGGCGCTATTCGACCATACGATGGTCCCCGCTAGTTCAGGGAGGTTAAGACCCCAAACACGTTCTGGTCGGCCTTCCGCAAGGAGCAGGTGTTCGATGCCGTTATCACGACTGAACTGGCGGTACCAGAAATTGAGATCTTTGAGCTGAGGGCTTCCGAGGAGTAAATCTCGTGTTGCTGCAGAGGGGCGCACCAAAAACCATAGTGCCTTTCCGACATTGGCAAGCAGTGCACCTCGATGCGGCGTGCCAAGAAAGGCAACCCGCTTGATACGGGCAAGCAAATCCTCAGCCTTTCTATTGCTGGCAGAGTCACGGTCCGCGTTTCGCAGAAGCTGTTCGACTACGAGGCCGCCCAGACTGTGCACAACGAAGATGATGTTCCCTTTCTCGAGTCGTGGCTCTACAAGGAGGCGGGCAAGTATGTTGTCCGCTCGATCGGAGAGAGGCAGGCCGTGCCCGCGCCAATTGGTCTTGGCCGCAGGGTAGCCTATCAGCCAAAGCCCAATTCTGGAGACATCTTCGGCAAGCCATCTCGGCCAAAGCACTGGCGGGTTGGAGTCCTTGACGGTCCATGTCTCTGTCAAATGTCCCGATAAGCCATGAACAAATACGACATGAGTTTGAACGTCGTCATAGCTCTCGGAAAGGGCGCGGAGCTCGGCCAGATTACTCTCCTTTTAGCTGCTGGAGATGGGGTGCCATGATATCTACAGAGTGGCATCCACAAATAGCTTGAATTGTCTTGTATGGATATTATGTTTGTCACGCTTGAACTAACCTCCGGCAGGTTTGACTTTGACCACCTGCTGTTGGTTGATAGCAACCATACTAGCACAAGAGCATTATCAACTGCTTGGGCCAAGGAGCCGAAGCCCCTATCCGTAGCTGGTGCGTGACCGTTTTATAGGCAGTCACCTTCCTGCACATGACAAAGGCCCTGCAACTGCAGGGCCTTTTCTTCGAGCAAAGCAGGATTTCATGCTTTGGCTATCGGAAATTGCAAACTTTGACTACAAAATTTCAAGCTTTCCGATTTCTGACAATTAAATCAATCCCAGCTCAACGCGCCACCAGTTTGATACTCGGTGACGCGCGTCTCGAAGAAGTTCTTTTCCTTCTTCAGGTCGATCATCTCGCTCATCCACGGGAACGGGTTGTTCACGCCGGGGAACAGCTGCTCCAGGCCGATCTGCTGCATGCGGCGGTTGGCGATGAAGCGCAGGTATTCCTTGAACATGCTGGCGTTCAGGCCCAGCACGCCGCGCGGCATGGTGTCTTCGGCGTAGGCGTATTCCAGCTCGACCGCGTGGCGGAACAGCTCGGTGATCTCGGCCTTGAATTCTTCGGTCCACACTTCCGGCTGTTCCAGCTTGATGGTGTTGATCAGATCGATGCCGAAATTGCAGTGCATGGACTCGTCGCGCAGGATGTACTGGTACTGCTCGGCGGCGCCGGTCATCTTGTTCTGGCGGCCCAGCGCCAGGATCTGCACGAAGCCGACGTAGAAGAACAGGCCTTCCATGATGCAGGCGAACACGATCAGCGATTTGAGCAGGGTCTGGTCGGTTTCCAGGGTGCCGGTCTTGAATTCCGGGTTGCACAGCACGTTGATGAACGGGATCAGGAACTCGTCCTTGTCACGGATGGACTTGATCTCGTTGTAGGCGTTGAACACTTCGCCTTCGTCCAGGCCGAGCGATTCGACGATGTACTGGTAGGCGTGGGTGTGAATGGCTTCGTCGAAGGCCTGGCGTAGCAGGAACTGGCGGCATTCCGGGCTGGTGATCTGGCGGTAGGTGCCGAGCACGATGTTGTTGGCGGCCAGGCTATCGGCGGTGACGAAGAAGCCGAGGTTGCGCTTGACGATGCGCATTTCGTCTTCGGTCAGCTGGCCGGTTTTCCACTGTTCGATGTCACGCTGCATGTTCACTTCTTGCGGCATCCAGTGGTTGGCGCACTGGGCCAGGTATTTTTCCCACGCCCATTTGTGCTTGAACGGCACCAGCTGGTTGACGTCGGTGGTGCCGTTGATCACGCGCTTGTCGGCGGCGCTGATGCGCTTCGGGCTGTTGGTGTTGCTCGGGGTGGCGGTCGGGATCGGATCGTCAAAGCTCAGCATGGAGGCTCCAGTTATTTTTTAAGTTTAAAGTTTTGCTTGCGGCCAACCTTGGGTTGGCCTTTTGTTTTTCAGGAGGCAGCGCGCGGCTGCCTCCGGTGATTCAGTTGCTGCGCCCGGCCTTGCCGCTGAACGGCTGCAGGCGGATGGCGCTCAGGTCGTTGACCTTCCACACGCGGCGCATGTGGCCGAAGTCGCGTTTTTGCTCGTCGCCGAATTCCACGTCCGGCCGGTAGTCCAGATTGAAGCGTAGCTGGCCCAGGTAGACGGTTTCGCCGGCGCGGACTTCAAACGGCTTGTCGAGGCGGAAGCTGGCGTAGCCCTTGTAGTTGAACACCAGCTCGTTGCCCGGATCGTCGTTCCAGCGCGCGTAGCCGGTTTGCAGCTGGTAGCGGCCCGGTGGCAGCGTCAGCAGTTGCAGCTTGCCGTCTACCGGCGTCATGCCTTCTTCGCCAAACACGGTATCGGTGCCGAAGTTGGCGTACACCATGCCGTAGCGCTCGTTATCCAGTCCGCGCCAGCTCAGGTTGGCGGCAGCGTAGCCGGGGTTGTAGGTGCGCACGGTCATGGAAAACACGGCGTAGCCCAGGCCCGCGGGCGGCGTCAGCGATCCGTGCAAGGTGTCGGCCATCGTGGTGCAGCCTGCCAACAGGGCGGCGGCACACAGGGTCGGTAAGTGGCGCATGGTGCTCTCCTTGACGACTTGTTCCTGCTGCTTGGACTGGACGACGGGCGACCGGGTTCGGCTCATCCCTCAGCCGCCTCGCGGGAAGCGGCTGAGGGATGAAGGTTGGCCGCATGCGGCCAACCTTTAGCGGGCTACGGCCTTGCGGCCGTGCCCACGCGGGGACAACTTACTGGCAGCTCTCGCAGTCAGGGTTGTCGATGGAGCAGAACTTGGCGTCGGTGGCCGGGGTGTTGTCCACTTCCGCTGCGGCGGCTACCGGGGCGGAGGCCACGGCGTTCAGCTCGCCGCCACGGCCGGTGGATTTCTCCGCCGAGCTGGCGCCCAGGGTGCGCAGGTAGTAGGTGGTTTTCAGGCCACGAATCCATGCGTACTTGTACAGCTCGTCCAGCTTCTTGCCCGATGCGCCGGCCAGGTACAGGTTCAGCGATTGCGCCTGGTCGATCCACTTCTGGCGACGGGCGGCGGCGTCCACCAGCCATTTCGGGTCCACTTCGAACGCGGTGGCGTAGATGGCTTTCAGCTCGGCCGGTACGCGGTCGATGCGGCCCAGGCTGCCGTCGAAGTATTTCAGGTCGGCGACCATCACTTCGTCCCACAGGCCCAGTTTCTTCAGGTCGCGCACCAGGTATTCGTTGGTGACGGTGAATTCGCCGGACAGGTTGGATTTCACGAACAGGTTCTGGTAGGTCGGCTCGATCGAGGCGGACACGCCGATGATGTTGGCGATGGTCGCGGTCGGGGCGATGGCCAGGCAGTTGCTGTTACGCATGCCGTGTTCGGCGATGCGCTTGCGCAGCACGCTCCAGTCCATGCGCTCGCTGCGGTCCACTTCCAGGTAGCCGCCGCGCTCGGCTGCCAGCAGGTTGATGCTGTCGTGCGGCAGGATGCCGCGATCCCACAGGCTGCCCTTGTACGACGGGTAGCGGCCACGCTCTTCGGCCAGCTCGGTGGAGGCGAGGTAGGCGTAGTAGGCGACGGCTTCCATCGACACATCGGCGAATTCCACGGCCGCGTCGGAGGCGTAGGCGATGCGCATCTGGTGCAGGCAGTCCTGGAAGCCCATGATGCCCATGCCCACCGGACGGTGCTTCAGGTTGGAGTTGCGCGCCTTCTTCACCGGGTAGAAGTTGATGTCGATCACGTTGTCCAGCATGCGCAGCGCTACGCGCACGGTGCGGGCCAGCTTCTCGGTGTCCAGTTCCAGCTTGCCGCCGACGTCCTTCATGTGACGCGACAGGTTGACCGAGCCCAGGTTGCAGACGGCGATTTCGTCGTCGTTGGTGTTCAGGGTGATCTCGGTGCACAGGTTGGAGCTGTGGACCACGCCCATGTGCTGCTGCGGGCTGCGGATGTTGCACGGGTCCTTGAACGTCACCCACGGGTGGCCGGTTTCGAACAGCATGGTCAGCATCTTGCGCCACAGGCTCAGCGCCGGGATCTGTTTGAATACCTTCAGCTCGCCGCGACGGCCTTTTTCTTCGTAGGCGGTGTAGGCCTTTTCGAAGGCCTGGCCGTACAGGTCGTGCAGGTCCGGGCATTCGGACGGCGAGAACAGTGTCCACTCGCCGTTTTCCATCACACGCTTCATGAACAGGTCCGGAATCCAGTTGGCGGTGTTCATGTCGTGGGTGCGGCGGCGGTCGTCGCCGGTGTTCTTGCGCAGTTCGAGGAATTCCTCGATGTCGGCGTGCCAGGTTTCCAGGTAGGCGCACACCGCGCCCTTGCGCTTGCCACCCTGGTTGACGGCGACGGCGGTGTCGTTCACCACTTTCAGGAACGGC
The DNA here is from genome assembly GCF_014652475.1 of Vogesella alkaliphila. Taxonomy (GTDB): domain Bacteria; phylum Pseudomonadota; class Gammaproteobacteria; order Burkholderiales; family Chromobacteriaceae; genus Vogesella; species Vogesella alkaliphila. The sequence goes on from NZ_BMYW01000004.1 coordinate 35,156, forward strand.
ACCACGCCTTGCGATTTGCCGTTGGTGCCCTTGATGTGGCTGCCCATGGCGCGCACCGGCGTCCAGTCGTTGCCGAGGCCGCCGGCGAACTTGGACAGCAGCGCGTTTTCCTTGATGCCTTCATAGATGCCGTCGAGGTCATCGGCGATGGTGGTCAGGTAGCAGCTGGACAGCTGGCTGCGGCGGGTGCCGGCGTTGAACAGGGTCGGGGTGGACGACATGAAGTCGAAGCTCGACAGCACGTTGTAGAACTCGATGGCGCGGTCTTCGCGGTTCACTTCGTTCAGCGCCAGGCCCATGGCGACGCGCATGTAGAACGCCTGCGGCATTTCGATGCGGGTGCCGTCGATGTGCAGGAAGTAGCGGTCGTACAGGGTTTGCAGGCCGAGGTAACCGAACTGCAGGTCACGTTCCGGCTTCAGTGCGGCGCCGAGTTTTTTCAGGTCGAATTCGCCCAGCTTTTCGTCCAGCAATTCTGCCGCGATACCTTTCTTGATGAAGGTCGGGAAGTACAGCGGGTAGTGGCTGCCCATCTCTTCCTGGGCGATGGCTTCGCCGAGGATTTCGAGGCGGATGTTGCCCAGCAGCAGGCGGGCGGTCACGTAGTCGTAGGCCGGGTCCTGCTCGATCAGCGCGCGGGCGGCCAGGATGGCGGACTTGTTGACTTCTTCTTCCGGCACGCCGTCGTAGATGTTCTTCAGCGTCTCGGACAGGATGGCGTCCACGTCGGTGGCGGCCAGGCCCTGGCAGGCGGATTCGATGCTGGCGCGCAGGCGGGCCACGTCCAGCGGCTGCTTGCGGCCGTCCTTGCGGATCACGTTGATCTGGATCTGGTGCAGCGCTTCGCCACGGGCGGCGCGCTCCTGGGTGCGCTGCTCGCGGTACAGCACGTAGGCGCGGGCGACGTCGTGTTCGCCGGAGCGCATCAGCGACAGTTCAACCTGGTCCTGGATGTCTTCGATGTGGATGGCGCCGCCTTCCGGCTTGCGACGCATCAGCGCGCTGACCACGCCTTCAGTCAGCTGCGCGACCTTGTCGCGGATGCTGGCGGAGTTGGCGCCCTGGGCACCCATTACCGCGAGGAAGGTCTTGGTCATGGCGATGGAGATCTTGACCGGCTCGAACGCGACCACGGCGCCGTTGCGGCGGATGGTCTTGTACTGGCTGTAGTCGTCCTGGGGAGCGGCGGCGCGGCCCAGTTCGGCAGCCATTTTCCCGTCAAAAGTAGTGGTTTGCATTGTCATGTTTCCCTCGTGGTGGGGTGGGGTTGTTCGGATGACCCTGCGGCCTGCCTTGCAACAGCGGACGGCCCCGGGTTGGCCGGGTGGGTGGCCCGCGTTGCTCGGGTTCGTGACGGCTGTGGACAACTCTGTTGAAAAGCTGTGTGCCAGCTGTGCACAAACACAAGATGTACTGTCGTGACGCGAGAATGGCGCAAATTCTAGTGGTTAAGGCGATGCCGAACAAGTCTTGACAGGCGGCGGAAACGCGCAAACCCGCGCCGTTGCTGGCTTTGCGGCGGCAGAAATATTTTCGGGAATTTTTGTCGCTTGTGGCGCCGCTGGCGGATGTCTTGCAAAGACAAGGGTTTGCCGCCGCCGCGCCGGTTGTCATCTCATCGCAACATCATAACGATGTGGCATGGATGCGACGTTTTGCCCAAGAAAAAGGGCAGCCGCAGCTGCCCGTTGACCACAACATCTGGTGTGTTTGCTTACGGCTTGATCCAGATGAGGCTGGCCATGCGCCCGGTCACGCCATCGCGGCGGTAGGAGAAGTAGCGTTCGCGGTCGATCACCGTGCACTCGTCGCCGCCGTAGACTTCGCTGATGCCGATGGCCGCCAGCCGCTGCCGTGCCAGCAGGTAGATGTCGGCCAGGTACTTATCGTCGCCGATCGAGTCGAAGGCCTGCACCGCGTGCACGTCGTGCGCGAGGAAGGCGTCGCGCACCTCGCTGCCGACCTCGAACGCGTCCGGGCCGATGGCGGGACCGAGCCAGGCGACAAGGCTGGCCGCAGGTTCGTTCATTGCGCTGACGGTGGCTTCGATCACGCCGTTCAGCAGGCCGCGCCAGCCGGCGTGGGCGGCGCCGACCACGCTGCCGGCTCGGTCGGCCAGTAGCACCGGCAGACAGTCGGCGGTCATGATGCAGCACACCGCGCCGGGGGTGCGGCTGAAGCTGGCGTCGGCCTGCGGTGGCTGGCCGGGTGCGACGCTGGCGGCGTCGACCACGGCGATGCCGTGCACCTGCTGCAGCCAGGCCGGTTCCGCCGGCAGCCGTTCGCGCACGCGGGCGCGGTTGGCGGCAACGTTGGCCGCGTCGTCGCCGACGTGGTCGCCCAGGTTGAGGCTGGCGTAGGGTGGCGGGCTGACGCCGCCGTCACGCGTCGTGATCAGCGTGCCGACCTTGCCGGCCAGCGGCCAGTCGGCCTCGCGCCACGACAGGTCGACCGGCTCGGCGGGGGTGTCAGCGGATGTAATGGGTTTCCACATCGTAGTCGTCCTCGTCCCAGTCATCGTCGTCGTCTTCCATGGCCGCACCGAACGGCGTCTGCGCCTTGGCCTTGTTCAGCTTGATCTCGCGCTCGTCGCGCAGGATGGCCAGCAGCGCCTTCATGTCGTCCGGCAGCGGCGCGCTCCAGCTGTGGGTGGCACCGGTGACCGGGTGCACCAGCGACAGCTTGTAGGCGTGCAGCGCCTGGCGGCCGAGCTTGCGCACCGCTTCGTCGACGGCTTCGCTGCCGTGGTGGCGGGCGTTGCCGTACAGCGGGTCGCCAGCCAGCGGGTGCTTGGCTTCCTTCATGTGCACGCGGATCTGGTGGGTGCGGCCGGTTTCCAGTTTGCACTCCACGTAGCTGAAGTCGTCGTAGCGTTCCAGCACGCGCAGGTGGGTGATCGCCGGCTTGCCGCCGAAACGCACCACCGCCATGCGCAGGCGGTTGTGCGGGTCGCGACCGATCAGGGTTTCGATCTTGCCGTCGTAGGGCACCACGCCGGTGGCGACTGCGCGGTAGATGCGTTTCACGGTGCGCGCCTGCAGCTGGCGTACCAGGTCGGTCTGCGCCTGCAGCGTCTTGGCGACCACCATCAGGCCGGAGGTGTCCTTGTCGAGGCGGTGCACGATGCCGGCGCGCGGGATGTGCGCGAGTTCCGGGTGGCGGAACAGCAGGCCGTTGAGCAGGGTGCCGCTCCAGTTGCCGACCGCCGGGTGGACCACCATGCCGGCCGGCTTGTTGACCACCAGCAGGTGTTCGTCTTCGAAAATGACCGGGAAGGGTACGTCTTCCGGCACGTAGGACAGCGCTTCCGGCGCGGCGACCACTTCCACGCGCACGATCTCGCCGCCCAGCAGCTTGGTCTTGCCGGGGACGATCTTGCCGTCGACGCTGACCTTGTCGTCCTTGATCCATTGGGTCATGCGGCTGCGCGAGTAGTCCGGCAGCATCTTGGCCAGCGCGGCGTCCAGGCGTTCGCCGGACAGCTCGTAAGGCACGGTAAACTGTTTGGCCTCGCCGCCGGTTTCCGCTTCGCTATCCAGGGTGTCGTCGTCCAGTAGCTCGTCGGGGTTGGTGTCGTGTTCGTTCATGTCTTTGCTGGCGTGAGGTAAATCGGGTGATTTTAAAGGAGTCGGGCGGGATTGTCCCGTTGCTGTTTGCGCGCCGCCCGAAACGGCGGGGGTGCGCAAAATGCTGTTTTGGTTATAATCGACGGCAGTCAAACAAGGACACCTCATGAAAAAAAGTTTTGTAGCCTTGCTGGCCGTCGTGTTGATGGCAGGTTGCGCCACGGTGGATACCAAGGATGAAACCCGTGGCTGGACGGTAGAGCGCATCTACGCCACCGCGCGCGAAGAGCTGGACGGTGGCAACTACCAGCGCTCGCTGAAACTGTATGAAACCTTGCAGGCGCGCTTCCCGTACGGGCGCTACGCGCAGCAGGCACTGATGGACGAGGCCTACACCCATTACAAGGATGCCGAGCCGGAGCTGGCGATTGCTTCGGCCAACCGTTTCATCCGCCTGTATCCGTCGCACCCGAACCTGGACTACATGTACTACCTGAAGGGCCTGGTGTACTTCAATGAGGACAGTTCGTGGATGTCGCGCCTGTCCGGCCAGGACATGAGCGAGCGTGACCCGAAGGCGGCGCGCGAATCGTACCAGGCCTTCCAGGAACTGGTGGCACGCTTCCCGCAGAGCCAGTACAGCGCAGACGCCACCGAGAAGATGGTGCGCCTGATCAACGCGCTGGGTGCCAGCGAAGTGCACGTCGCCCGCTACTACATGAAGCGTGGTGCCTGGCTGGCGGCAATCAACCGTGCGCAGACGGTGGTGAAGGAGTACGCCAACACCGGTCATAACGAAGAGGCGCTGGCCATCATCGTGGTGGCCTACGAGCGGCTGGGCATGAAGGACATGGCGGCCGATGCCCGTCGCGTGCTGCAGCTGAACTTCCCGCAGAGCAACTATCTGCAGGCGCCGTGGCAGGTGCGCGAGCAGTCGTGGTGGAAGTTCTGGGGCTGATGCCCTTGCGGCCAACCCCGGCACAAAAAACGGCACCCGCGGGTGCCGTTTTTCATTGCTGCGTCAGTGGCTTATACTGCGTCTTCGTTGGTCTCGCCGGTGCGGATGCGGACCACCTGTTCCACGGCGGTGACGAAGATCTTGCCGTCGCCGATCTTGCCGGTGCGCGCGGTGCTGACGATGGACTCGATGGCGCGATCGACCAGGTCGTCGGCGATGACGACCTCGATCTTGACCTTGGGCAGGAAGTCGACCACGTATTCCGCGCCGCGATACAGTTCGGTGTGTCCCTTCTGGCGGCCGAAGCCCTTGACCTCGGTCACCGTCAGGCCGTTGATGCCGATTTCGGACAGCGCTTCACGCACTTCGTCCAGCTTGAACGGCTTGATGATCGCTTCGACTTTCTTCATTGAAGTAACTCCTTGAATTTTTGCGGGTAAGCGCGTGCGAACGGCGCCTGCTGTCAGACAAAATACGAATTCTGGCCTTATATAGACAGGGGGTTTCGTGTATTATGACGCGCTTCCCTGATCCTTGTCTTCATTGTTGCGGGTATCCAATGTCGCACGTTCTCAAGCTGCGGGGCGGTGTCGCCCTGTCCCAGTTCCGACTCGATAAACTTCTTGCTGCTGCTCGCGAAGCAGGTCTACCCGATCTGACTATTGCGGCGGAGTACTGGCACTTTACCGAAAGTGAAGCGCCACTGAGCGAGGCGCAAGTCGCCGTGCTGGAAAAATTGCTGACCTACGGCGAACCGCCGCTGGCGCAGCAGCCTACCGGCGATCTTTTCCTGGTTACACCGCGTCTTGGTACGCTGTCGCCGTGGGCCTCCAAGGCGACCGATATCGCCAGCCACTGTGGTCTGGAGCAGGTATTGCGCATCGAGCGCGGCATTGCCTACCACATCACCGCGGCCACCCCGCTGACCGAAGAGGCTCGCCAGCGTCTGGCCGGCCTCCTGCACGACCGCATGACCGAGACCGTACTGCCGTCGCTGGATGATGCCGACCGACTGTTCGTGCACATCGAGCCGCAACCGTTGTCCACCGTCGATATCCTCGGCGGCGGCAAGGCGGCGCTGGATGCGGCCAACCTTGACATGGGTCTGGCGCTGTCGCCGGACGAGGTCGACTACCTGGTCGAAAACTTCATCAAGCTGGAGCGCAACCCGACCGACGTCGAGCTGATGATGTTCGCGCAGGCCAACTCCGAGCACTGCCGTCACAAGATCTTCAACGCGCAATTCATCGTCGACGGCGTGGAGCAGGGCAAGTCGCTGTTCCGCATGATCCGCGACACCCACGACGCGCACCCGCAAGGCACCCGCGTGGCGTACAAGGACAACGCCTCGGTGATCGACGGCGCCACCATCGAGCGCTTCTACCCGCAGCCGGACAGCAATACCTACGCCTACAGCGAAGAGCCGACCCACATCCTGATGAAGGTGGAGACGCACAACCACCCGACCGCGATCTCGCCGTTCCCCGGCGCCTCGACCGGTAACGGCGGCGAAATCCGCGACGAAGGCGCCACCGGCCGCGGCTCGCGCCCGAAGGCCGGCCTGTCCGGTTTCACCGTCTCCAACCTGAACATCCCGGGCTTCCAGCAGCCATGGGAAGACGCCAGCTACGGCAAGCCGGGCCGCATCGCCTCGGCACTCGACATCATGATCGAAGGCCCGATCGGCGGCGCCGCGTTCAACAACGAATTCGGCCGTCCAAACCTCGCCGGCTACTTCCGTACCTTTGAAGAAAACTTCCAGGGCGAGCGTCGCGGCTACCACAAGCCGATCATGATCGCCGGCGGCCTGGGCAATATCCAGGAACAGCAGATCTTCAAGAACGAGATTCCGGAAGGCGCGCTGCTGATCCAGCTGGGCGGCCCGAGCCTGCTGATCGGTCTGGGCGGCGGCGCGGCATCCTCGATGGATACCGGTGCCAACAGCGAAAACCTGGACTTCGATTCGGTACAGCGCGGCAACCCGGAAATCGAACGCCGTTGCCAGGAAGTGATCGACCGCTGCTGGCAGCGCGGTGCGGCCAACCCTATCGTGTCGATTCACGACGTCGGTGCCGGCGGCCTGTCCAATGCCTTCCCCGAGCTGGTGAACGACGCCGGCCGTGGCGCCATCTTCCATCTGCGCAAGGTGCACCTGGAAGAAAAGGGCATGACCCCGATGCAGATCTGGTCCAACGAATCGCAAGAGCGCTACGTGATGGCCGTGATGCCGGCCGACCTGGAGCTGTTCACCGCCATCTGCGAGCGCGAGCGCTGCCCGTTCGCGGTGCTGGGCGTGGCCACCGACGACGGCCACCTGCAGGTGCGCGACGACTACTTCGACAACAACCCGGTCGATATGCCGCTGGAAGTGCTGCTGGGCAAACCGCCGCGCATGACCCGCGACGTGACGACCCGTACCGTGGTGACCGACGCTCTCGACGCCGCGCAATACGATACCAGGGAGTCGGCGTACCGCGTGCTGCGTAACCCGACCGTGGCCGACAAGTCGTTCCTGATCACCATCGGCGACCGTACCGTGGGCGGCATGACCGCGCGCGACCAGATGGTCGGCCCGTGGCAGGTGCCGGTGGCCGACGTCGCCGTGACCGCGATGGGCTTCAACACCACCAAGGGTGAGGCGATGGCGATGGGCGAACGCACACCTGCGGCACTGTTCTCGGCGCCGGCCGCCGGCCGCATGTCGGTGGGCGAATCGCTGCTGAACCTGGCTGCGGCCAACGTGGGCGAGCTGGGCAACGTCAAGCTGTCCGCCAACTGGATGGCCGCTGCCGGTCACCCGGGTGAGGACGCCAACCTGTACGCCACCGTGAAGGCGGTATCCGACATCTGTATCGACATCGACGTCAGCATTCCGGTAGGCAAGGATTCGCTGTCGATGAAGACGGTATGGGAAGACCAGGGCGAGAAGAAGTCGGTGACCGCGCCGCTGTCGCTGATCATCTCCGCGTTTGCCCCGGTGGCCGACGTGCGCAAGACCGTCACCCCACAACTGCAGGCCGCCGACAGCGCGCTGCTGCTGCTGGACCTGGGTGCCGGTCGCAACCGCCTCGGCGGTTCGATCTTCGGTCAGGTGTGGAACGACATGAACGGCCAGACGCCGGACGTGGATCAGGCCGCCAAGCTGGCTGCTGCCTTCCACACCATCCAGTCGCTGGTGCAGGACGAGCTGCTGCTGGCCTATCACGACCGCTCCGACGGCGGCCTGTTCGCCACCCTGGCGGAAATGTGCTTCGCCGGCCACCTCGGCGCGCAGGTCGAGCTGTCGGTACTGAGCGACGACAATGCGGCCAACGTCAACGCCGTGCTGTTCAACGAAGAGCTGGGCGCGGTGATGCAGGTTGCCGTCGACCACATCGATGAAGTGCTGGCGCGCTTTGCCGCCGCTGGTCTCGGCGCCGAAACCAGTGTCATCGGCGTGCCGACCGACGACAACACCCTGACCCTGCTGCACGGTGAGGAAGTGGTGCTGGCCGAATCGCGCGTTGCGCTGCAGCAAGCCTGGTCCGAGACCAGCTACCGCCTGCAACGTCTGCGCGACAACCCTGCCGGCGCCGACAGCGAATACGCACAGATCGCCGACACCGCCTCGCGCGGCCTGTTCGCCGAGCTGACCTTCGACACCAAGGACAATCCGGCGGCGCCGTTCATCGCCACTGGCGCGCGTCCGCGCATCGCCATCCTGCGTGAGCAGGGCGTCAACGGCCAGATCGAGATGGGCGCGGCGTTCACCCGTGCCGGTTTCGAGGCGGTTGACGTGCACATGTCCGACGTGATCGCCGGTCGTGTCCAGCTGGCCGACTTCAAGGGTCTGGCGGCCTGCGGCGGCTTCAGCTACGGCGACGTGCTGGGCGCCGGCGAAGGCTGGGCGAAGAGCATCCTGTTCAACGCGCAGGCTCGCGAACAGTTCGAAGCCTTCTTCGGTCGTGGCGATACCTTCGCGCTGGGCGTGTGCAACGGCTGCCAGATGATGTCCAACCTGTCGGACATCATCCCGGGCGCGCAGTACTGGCCGAAGCTGAACCGCAACGCGTCCGAGCAGTTCGAGGCCCGCTTCGCGATGGTGGAAGTCACCGAGTCGCCGTCCATCTTCCTGCAGGACATGATCGGCTCCAAGCTGCCGGTGGTGGTGTCGCACGGCGAAGGCCGCGCGGTGTTTGCCCCGGGCGCGCAGGAGCAGGTGCTGACCGCGCTGCGTTACGTGGACTTCAACGGCCAGGCTACCGAGACCTACCCGATGAACCCGAACGGCTCGCCAGCCGGCATTACCGGTGTCACCACGCCGGATGGCCGCTTCACCATCATGATGCCGCACCCGGAGCGCGTGTTCCGCACGCTGCAGAACAGCTGGCATCCGGCGGAGTGGGGCGAGAATGGCGCCTGGTTCCGCATGTTCGCCAGCGCCCGCCGCTGGATCGGCTAAGCCGCTTGCTGTCAGGTAGACAGAACACCCCGCCACGGCGGGGTGTTTTTTTTATGGCGCCACCGGATGGCGCAAGGTTGGCCGCAATGAAAAACGCCGGCCATGTGGCCGGCGTTGCTATTGGCGGGGTGCGGGTTTAGTCGCGGTCGCCAGCGAAAGCCATCAGCAGGTGCAGCAGGCTGGTGAACAGGTTGTAGATGCTGATGTAGATGCCCAGTGCCGCCGAGATGTAGCTGGTCTCGCCACCGTCGACGATGGTTTTGACTTGCCACAGGATCATCAGCGAGCTGAACAGCGCGAAGGCGGCGGAAATCACCAGCGACATCAGTGGCAGCTGCAGGAAGATGTTGGCAACCACGGCCACCATCAGCACGATGGCGCCGACCATCAGGAACTTGCCCATGCCGCTCAGGTCACGCTTGGTGGTGGTGGCGATGCCGGCCATCACGGCGAAAACCAGCGTGGTCGCGCCGCCGGCAACCATGATCAGTTGCGAGCCGTTGGCCAGCTTGAACGCGGCCTGCAGCAAGGGGCCTAGCAGCACACCCATCAGCAGCGTGAACAGCAGCATCAGCGGCACGCCCAGTGCGTTGTTGCGGTTGGCTTCGATGGCGAAGGTCAGGCCGTAGAAGACCGCTAGGATGGCGATCATGCTCATGATCGGGCTGCCGGCCATGAAGGCGAAGCTCATGTTGGCACCCACTGCCGCGCCGATGACGGTCGGTATCATCGACAGGCCGAGCAGGGCGTAGGTATTGCGCAGCACCTTGTGCTGGCTGCCACTCAGGGTGGTGCTTTGGTAGGCGGTGTGCAAATTGGGTTGCATGGCGAAGAGACTCCTTGCTGTTGTTGTTTGGCTAATGCAGGTCATGGACAATATACCCGCAGGATAGTTTCTCCATCAAAAAATATTTGGAACGGGATCTTGCCTCGCCTGGGCTTGTCTACTATTATGCGCACTCTGCTGAAGCAAGGCAGTGAGTCGCGAAAGTGGCGGAATTGGTAGACGCACTGGATTTAGGTTCCAGCGCCGCGAGGCGTGAGAGTTCGAGTCTCTCCTTTCGCACCACTACATTGCTTCACGGTAAACACTAAACCGCTCAAACCCAAGCACAGCAAAGGTTTCGGCGGTTTTTTGTTTTGGTGTGCCCGGATTGATGCCTATCTGCTGGCGACCACTGCCCAAGCGCGATGCACTGTTCATTTGGTGGCTGCGTGCTATACTCATCCCTTGCTTTTGTCGCCAGAATGCGGGCGAGCGGGGCGGCGCCCTGACTGATCCGCCTTCGGCAATACCTCTGAATTGGTGCAAAAAGCAGGTTCCGCCGGTTCTTGTAAAATGTTCCGCCATCTTGCTTTTTGTCTCTGGCTTTAATCTCCCACACCTTTAAATCTAAGGATTGGACATGCAAGTACAATTGGAAACGTTGAGCGGCCTTGAGCGTCGCATGAGCATTGCCTTGCCAATGGCGGCAATCGACGCACAAGTTGCCGAGCGCCTGAAGCGCGTGGCACGCACGGCCAAGATTCAGGGTTTCCGTCCAGGCAAAGCCCCGGCCAAGATCGTTGAGATGAACTATGGCGCGCAGGTTCGCGAAGAAGTGCTGGGCGAGCAGGTGCAGCAGGGTTTCTACAAGGCCGCCGTCGAGCAAAAGCTGCGCGTAGCTGGTTACCCGCGTTTTGAATCGGTTGACGCCGCTGGCGACGCCGAAAGCTTCAAGTTTGCCGCTACCTTCGAGGTTTATCCGGAAGTCGTGGTGGGCGATCTGGCCGGCAAGGACATCGAAAAGGCGAACACGCCAGTGACCGACGCCGAGATCGACAAGACCATCGACATCCTGCGCAAGCAGCGCACCCGTTTCAACCACGTTGAGCGTGCCGCCGCCGAAGGCGATCGCGTGATCATCGACTTCAAGGGCAGCATTGACGGCGTGGCCTTCGAAGGCGGCTCCGCTGAAAACTTCCCGTTCATGATCGGTCAGGGCCAGATGCTGGCTGACTTCGAGAATGGCGTGAAAGGCCTGAAGGAAGGCGAAACCGTCAGCGTGACCGTGAACTTCCCTGAGGACTACCATGGCAAGGATGTTGCCGGTAAGACTGCAGTCTTCGACATCACCCTGAAGAGCGTTGCCGAAGCGCAACTGCCGGAAGTGAACGAAGAACTGGCCAAGCAGCTGGGCATCGCCGACGGTGACGTGGAAAAAATGCGCGCCGAAATCCGCAAGAATGTGGAGCGTGAGGTGAAGCGTCGCCTGACCGCCCGCAACAAGGAAGCGGTAATGCAGGCGCTGCTGGATGCGACCACCATCGAGCTGCCGAAGTCGCTGGTCGAGCTGGAAGTTGGCCGCCTGATGGAACAGGCCCGCAAGGACCTGGAACAGCGTGGCATGGCCATGAAAGACATGCCGCTGCCGGCCGACCTGTTCACCCAGCAAGCCGAGCGCCGCGTGGCACTGGGCCTGATCCTGGCGGAAGTGGTGGAAGCCAACAAGCTGGAAGCCAAGCCTGAGCAAGTCAAGGCCATGATCGAAGAGTTCGCCGACAGCTACGAGCAGCCGGCAGACGTGCTGAGCTGGTACTACGCCAGCCCGGATCGTCTGGAAGGCCCGACTTCGATGGTTCTGGAAGACAACGTGGTTGAATTTGTGCTGTCCCGTGCCAATGTTGTCGAGAAGGAACTGTCGTTTGATGCCTTGATGGGCAACAACGGCCAATAATCAACTGTAATCCGGAGAGGTCGATGAAATCGATGATTGAACCGCAAGGTTTGGGGCTGGTGCCCATGGTGGTGGAGCAGAGCGGTCGCGGCGAACGTGCCTATGACATCTTCTCCCGCCTGCTCAAGGAACGCATCATTTTCCTGGTCGGGCCTGTCACCGATGAGTCGGCCAATCTGGTCGTGGCACAGATGCTGTTCCTGGAGTCGGAGAACCCGGACAAGGACATCTATCTGTACATCAACTCCCCGGGCGGGTCGATTACCGCCGGCATGTCGATTTACGACACGATGAACTTCATCAAGCCGGACATCTCGACCCTCTGCATTGGTCAGGCTGCCAGCATGGGCGCTTTCCTGCTGTCCGCCGGCGCTAAGGGCAAGCGTTTCACGCTGCCGCATAGCCGGGTGATGATCCACCAGCCGCTGCTGTACGGCGGCGGCCTGAGTGGCCAGGTGACCGATATCGAGATTCATGCGCGCGAGCTGGTGAAGACCAAGCTGCAGATGAATGAATTGCTGGCCAAGCATACTGGCCAGACGCTGGAACAGATCCAGGCGGATACCGAGCGTGACAACTTCATGTCCGCGGAGCAGGCGCTGGCTTACGGTCTGATCGACAAAGTGCTGACTTCGCGTGCCGAAGTGGCTGCCTAATTCGGGAATGGTGTGAATGGCTGACAAGAACAGCGAAAAACTGCTTTACTGCTCTTTCTGCGGCAAGAGCCAGCACGAAGTGCAGCGTCTGATCGCCGGCCCGCAGGTCTACATTTGCAATGAATGCGTCGATCTGTGTACCGACATCATTCATGAAGAGCTGGAGGCCAAGCTGGGCGATGCGGCTACGCCGGAAGAGGTCGCGGCCAAGCTGCCGACGCCGCAGGAGATCCGAGCCAGCCTGGACCAGCACATCATCGGCCAGGAACAGGCGAAGAAGACCCTGTCGGTTGCGGTGTACAACCACTACAAGCGTTTGTACACGGCGAGCAGCAAGGACGACGTCGAGCTGGCGAAGAGCAACATCCTGCTGATTGGTCCGACCGGTTCCGGCAAAACGCTGCTGGCGCAAACCCTGGCGCGCCTGCTGGACGTGCCGTTCGTGATTGCCGATGCCACGACCCTGACCGAAGCCGGTTATGTGGGCGAGGATGTCGAGCACATCATCCAGAAGTTGCTGCAGAAGTGCGACTACGATCCTGAAAAGGCGCAGCGCGGCATCGTGTACCTAGACGAGATCGACAAGATTTCGCGCAAGTCCGAAAACCCGTCCATCACCCGTGACGTATCGGGCGAGGGCGTGCAGCAGGCCCTGTTGAAACTGATCGAAGGTACGGTGGCCTCGGTGCCGCCACAGGGTGGTCGCAAGCATCCGAACCAGGAGTTCATCCAGGTCGACACCACCAATATCCTGTTCATTTGTGGCGGTGCGTTTGATGGCCTGGAAAAGATCATCCGTCGTCGCTCGGAAAAGGGTGGTATCGGTTTTGGTGCCGAAGTGACCTCCAAGGATGACGGCAAGTCGCTGTCTGCCCTGTTCCAGGATGTCGAGCCGGAAGACCTGATCCGTTTCGGCCTGATTCCGGAGCTGATCGGTCGTCTGCCGGTGGTGGCGACGCTGGAAGAGCTGGACGAAGAGGCGCTGGTCAACATCCTGACCCAGCCGAAGAATGCGCTGATCAAGCAGTACCAGCGTCTGTTCTCGATGGAGAAGGTCGATCTCGAAGTGCGTCCTTCCGCGCTGCGCCTGATTGCCAAGCAGGCACTGATCCGCAAGACCGGCGCCCGCGGCCTGCGTTCGATTCTGGAGCGTGCACTGCTGGACACCATGTACGAGCTGCCGTCGCTGGACGGTGTGACTCGCGTGGTGGTCGACGAAAAGGTGATCGAGAAGGGCGACAAGCCGCTGTTCATCTATCAGGACACGGACGACCAGACGGCACAGTCCGCCTGATCGCTTAGCGCCCCAGAAAACCGCCGGTAACGGCGGTTTTTTATTTTAAAACTACGGCGATCTGCTTTAGCATGCTTGATAAGTGTCAACATGCCCTTATCTGTAATCGCAACTGAATTCCTCCCTGTTAAGGTTAGGTGATATGCCCCAAACCACCGAACTCACTGATAAAGCCACGCTGCCACTGTTGCCGCTGCGCGATGTCGTTGTCTTCCCCCACATGGTCATCCCGTTGTTTGTCGGGCGTGCCAAGTCCATCCGCGCGCTGGAAAAAGCCATGGATGACGGCAAGCAGATCCTGCTGGTAGCCCAGCGCTCGGCCTCCAAGGACGAGCCGTCTGCCGAGGATCTGCATGCCATCGGCACCGTGGCCACCATTCTGCAAATGCTCAAACTGCCTGACGGCACGGTCAAGGTGCTGGTCGAAGGCCGGCAGCGTGCCAAGGTCGATCTGGTGCATGGCGATGCCGACGAGTATTTCACCGCCGATATCACGCCGGTGGCGCTGGACGGCGCCGATACCGCCGAGGTGGAAGCATTGCGCCGCGCGCTGCTGGCCCAGTTCGAGCAGTTCGTGAAGCTGAACAAGAAAATCCCGAGCGAGATCCTGTCTTCGCTCAACGGTATCGACCGCGCCGGCCGTCTGGCGGACACCATCGTTGCGCATCTGCCGCTGAAGTTGGAGCAGAAGCAGGAAATCCTGGAGATGTTCGACATCCAGGTCCGCATCGAACACCTGCTGGGCCTGATGGAGAGCGAGATCGACATCCTGCAGGTGGAGAAGCGCATCCGTGGTCGCGTCAAGCGCCAGATGGAGAAGAGCCAGCGCGAGTACTACCTGAACGAGCAGGTCAAGGCGATCCAGAAAGAGCTGGGCGAGGACGACGAAGCCAGCGAGATCGACGAGCTTGAGAAGAAAATCAAGCTGGCCGGCATGACGAAAGAGGCCAAGGACAAGGTGATGGCGGAGCTGAAGAAGCTCAAGATGATGTCGCCGATGTCCGCGGAAGCCACCGTGGTGCGTAACTACATCGAAACCCTGCTCGATCTGCCGTGGAAGAAGAAGACCAAGGTCAGCAAGGAAATCGATGCCGCCGAGGCCATCCTCGACGAAGACCACTTTGGTCTGGAGAAGGTCAAGGAACGCATTCTGGAATACCTCGCGGTGCAGAAGCGTGTCGACAAGCTCAAGGCGCCTATCCTGTGCCTGGTCGGGCCGCCCGGTGTGGGCAAGACCTCGCTGGGGCAGTCGATTGCCCGCGCCACCAACCGCAAGTTCGTGCGCATGGCGCTGGGCGGCGTGCGTGACGAATCCGAGATCCGCGGTCACCGCCGCACCTATATCGGCTCCATGCCGGGTAAGGTGCTGCAGAACATGAGCAAGGCCGGCGTGAAGAACCCGCTGTTCCTGCTGGACGAAGTGGACAAGATGGGGGCCGACTTCCGTGGCGATCCGTCGTCGGCGCTGCTGGAAGTGCTGGATCCGGAGCAGAATCACGCCTTCGTCGATCATTACGCCGAGGTGGACTTCGATCTGTCCGACGTGATGTTCGTGGCGACCGCCAACTCGCTGAACATTCCGCCAGCCCTGCTGGACCGCATGGAGATCATTCGTCTCTCCGGCTACACCGAAGACGAGAAGGTCAGCATCGCCGTCAAGTATCTGGTCGACAAGCAGATGAAGGCCAACGGCGTTGCCGAAGGCGAACTGGTGATCCAGGAGGCCGCGATCCGCGACATCGTGCGCTACTACACCCGCGAGGCCGGGGTGCGTAGCCTGGACCGCGAAATTGCCAAGATCTGCCGCAAGGTGGTGACCCAGCAGTCGCTGAAGAAGGACGGCAAGAGCAGCAAGGTGACGGTGACTCCGAAGAACCTCGACAAGTATCTGGGCGTGCAGCGCTTCGAATACGGCATTGCCGAGGAGCAGAACCGTATCGGCCAGGTGACCGGTCTTGCGTGGACCGAGGTCGGCGGCGAGCTGCTGACCATCGAGGCAGCGGCCTTGCCGGGCAAGGGCAACATCATCCGCACCGGTCAGCTGGGCGAGGTGATGCAGGAGTCGATTACTGCGGCGATGACCGTGGTACGCAGTCGTGCCGCGCAACTGGGTATCCGTCCGGACTTCTACGAGAAGCACGACATGCACATCCACGTGCCGGAAGGGGCGACTCCCAAGGATGGGCCGTCTGCAGGCGCTGCAATGGCTACCGCGCTGGTTTCGGTGCTGACCGGCATCCCGGTGCGTGCCGACGTGGCGATGACCGGCGAGATAACCCTGCGCGGCGAAGTGCTGCCTATCGGCGGTCTCAAGGAGAAACTGCTGGCGGCGCAGCGTGGCGGCATCAAGCACGTGCTGATTCCGAAGAACAACGTCAAGGATCTGGCCGAGATCCCGGCCAACATCAAGAGCAAGCTGGACATCCATCCGGTGAAGTGGTTTGACGAGGTGCTGGCGCTGGCGCTGGAGCATGCGCCGGAGCCGCTGGCCGATGCCGCGTCGACTGTTGCAAATCCGGTGGCGGATGATGCGCAGAATGCCCCTGTTGTAACGCACTAATGACGCTTTGTTTTGATTTAGCTGGAAAAGCGCGCTAGCATCGGCTTCCAGAAGGGGTTGACTCAGGCTTGACCCTAGCTGGAAGCCGCTTGACACAAGGTTTTTGGCCTTGTTATAAAGCTAGCGGTTTATTTCAGTACTACGTACACCGAGAATGACGAAAGGGGACTTAACGTGAACAAGTCTGAACTGATTGACGCGATTGCCGCCAAAGCAGACATTTCTAAAGCAGCTGCTGGCAAAGCGCTGGATGGCATGATCGATGCCGTAACTGACGCGCTGAAGGCTGGCGACACCGTCACTGTTGTAGGCTTTGGTACTTTCTATGTTGGCGAACGCGCAGAGCGTAGTGGCCGCAACCCGAAAACGGGCGAAACCATTACCATCGCTGCTGCCAAGTCTCCGAAATTCCGTGCCGGCAAGGCACTGAAAGACGCGCTGTAAGAGTGCACCTTCCCGGGTAGCCGGGAGACAGGTTGGTTCCCGTCCTGTCGTCTTGTGAGGGGAGTGCACTTGAAGGCTTGAGGCAGCAAGTGTCGTGGCCCCGGCCACAGACTCCGCCAGACAAACAACAAGGTGAACGGCAAAACCGTTCACCTTGTTTTTTTGGTAACAAACCGAATCCATGTTCAATTTTGTCCAGAACAATCAAACGGCGATCAAAGTCATTCTTGGCGCGGTAGCGCTGACCTTTGTCGGCTTTGGCGTTGGTAGCTATACCGCTGCCGTTGACGAGCCTTTCCTGGCCAAAGTCGGCGACAACAAGATTTTTGCCCGCGACGTCGAGCGCCAGCTGGAAGGCCAGCCGGCCAACGCCGCGACGCGCCAGGCGGTGTTGGAGAACCTGATTCGCCAGCAACTGCTGATTGCTGCGGCTGAACGCAACGGCATCACGCCGAGCGTGGGGCAGCTGCGCCAGGCGATTGCCACCATCCCGACCTTCCAGGAAAACGGCAAGTTCAGCCCGGCCCGTTACGCCGAATTCATCAAGAGTCGCTACCGCTCGGCCGAGGATTTCGAGGCGGACGTCCGCCGCGACCTGATGCTGCAGACGCAGATCACGCCGTACCTGAATACCCATTTCGTGTCGTCCAGCGTGCTTGCCCGCATGGGCGCGCTGTTCGGCGAGTCGCGCGAAGTGCGCGAAGTGCTGATCACGCCGGCCGGCTTTGCCGCCGACGTCAAGATCGATGACGCTGCCATCAAGGCTTACTACGACAGCAACAAGACACGCTACCAGGAGCCGGAGTCGGCGGTGATCGAGTATGTGTCGCTGTCGCTGGACGAGGTGGCGGCGACGCAGGTAGTCAGCGACGCCGAGGCGCAGGCCTACTTCGACAAGCACAAGGCAGAATTCGGCAGCGAAGAGCGTCGTGTGTCGCACATCCTACTGACCGTGGACGCGGCGGCCAAACCGGAAGCCAAGGCGGCGGTGAAGGCGCAGGCGGAAGCACTGCTGCAGCAGGTCAAGGCCAACCCGGCCGGCTTTGCCGCTCTGGCCAAGACCCGTTCGCAGGACCCGGGCTCCGCCGAGCTGGGCGGTGACCTTGGTTTCTTCGGCCGTGGCGCGATGGTCAAGCCATTCGAGGAGGCTGCCTTTGCGCTGCAGCCGGGTCAGATCAGCGGCGTGGTGGAAACCGAGTTCGGCTTCCACATCCTGAAACTGGATGAAGTGAAGGCGGTCGATTTCGCCGGCCAGAAGGCGGCGGTGATCGAGAAGCTGAAGCGCGACAAGGCCGGCGCCAGCTACCGCGCACAGCTCGAGAAGATGGGCGACCTTGCCTACCAGCAGCCGGACTCGCTGCAGGCACTGGCCGAGCAGCTGAAACTGACGGTGAAAACCGGACCGGCGATGAGCCGCAGCGGTATCGCCGGCGACGCGGTGCTGGGCAATGCCAAGGTGCTGGAAGCGGCATACGGCGACGATGTGCTGAAGAAGAAGCACAACAGCGAGCCGGTAGAGTTGTCGGCCAGCAATGCGGTGGTACTGCGCGTGAAGCAGTACCAGCCGCAGCGCCAGAAGCCGCTGGCCGAGGTGCAGGCGCAAGTACGCGCCGAGCTGACCGCGCGTGAGGCGGCCAACCGTGCCGAGAAGCGCGGCCTGCAACTGGTGGCCGACTTCAAGGCCGGCAAGGGTCTGGATGGCCAGAGCTGGGGCGCGTTGCGCAAGGTGTCGCGTCGTGCCGCCAACGGCATGGCCGTGCCGGAATTGCGCGCGGTGTTTGCGGCCAACGTTGGCAAGCTGCCGGCGTTTGCCGGTGCCCGCCGCGACAACGGCGACTACGTGATCTATCGCATCGACAGCGTCGACAAGGCACCGACCGCTTCGGCGCCGGAGCTGGCGCAGCTGAAGGGCGTGCTGGGCGAGATGTCGGCCAATACGGTGCTGATCTCCTACCTGGACGAGCTGCGCAATCGTGACAAGGTGATGATCAGCCAGCAGCCGGCGGATCAGTAAACCGCCAGCCAGCAAAAAGGCCCCGCAAGGGGCCTTTTCTGGTTTTGCCCTCGGGGCGAGGATCAGGCGGCGAAGTTTTTCGCCACGAAGTCCCAGTTCACCAGCTTCCAGAAGCCTTCCAGGTAGTTCGGGCGGCTGTTGCGGTAGTCGATGTAGTAGGCGTGTTCCCACACGTCGCAAGTCAGCAGCGCTTTCTTGTCGGTGGTCAGCGGGGTAGCGGCGTTGCTGGTGGAAACCAGATCCAGGCTGCCGTCGGTGTTCTTCACCAGCCAGGCCCAGCCGGAGCCGAAGGTGCCAACGGCACAGGCGGCAAACGCTTTCTTGAATTCGTCGAAGGAGCCCCACTTGGCGTTGATGGCGTCAGCCAGTGCGCCGGTCGGCTCGCCACCGGCGTTCGGTGCCAGACCGAACCAGTAGAAGGTGTGGTTCCAAACCTGGGCGGCGTTGTTGAAGATGCCACCGGAGGATTTCTTGACGATTTCTTCCAGCGAGGCGTTCTCGAACTCGGTACCCTTGATCAGGTTGTTCAGGTTGGTGATGTAGGTCTGGTGATGCTTGCCGTAGTGGAATTCCAGGGTTTCCTTGGAAATGATCGGTGCCAGGGCGTCCAGCGCGTACGGCAGTTCGGGCAGTTTGTGTTCCATCGTGCTCTCCAGAGTTAGAAAGTAAAACAGCATGCGCTGTTCGACCAATGAAGTTTACTGTAATTGTGCCAATGCGCCAATTCTTGACTAAATCACTACACTAAAGGTTCGCTTTGTGCATTTCGACGTAATTGTGATCGGCGCCGGTGCCGCCGGCATGATGTGTGCCGCCACCGCCGGCCAGCGCGGCCGCCGCGTGCTGCTGCTGGATCACGCGACCAAGCTGGCGGAGAAAATCCGCATTTCCGGCGGCGGCCGCAGCAACTTCACCAATGTGTACGCCCGTCATGACTGCTACGTGTCGGAAAATCCGAACTTCTGCCGCTCGGCGCTGGCGCAGTACACGCCGCAGCACTTCATCGCGCTGATGGAGCGCCACGGCATCGCCTACCACGAGAAGAAACTGGGACAGCTGTTCTGCGACGACAGCAGCCAGCAGCTGATCGACATGCTCGATGCCGAGTGCCGTGCGGCGGGTGTCGACCGGCGCATGGGCGTCACCGTGCACAAGGTTGGCCGCAACGAAACATTCCAGCTGGAAACCAGTGCCGGCAGCTTCAGTTGCGAGTCGCTGGTGATCGCCACCGGCGGGCTGTCGATCCCGCAGATCGGCGCCACCGCCTTCGGTTACCAGATCGCCGAACAGTTCGGCCTGCCGGTGACGAAGCTCGATCCGGCGCTGGTGCCGCTGACCTTCCACGTCGAGGACGCCGCGCGCTTTGCGCCGCTGGCGGGGGTGTCGCTGGACACCGAGGTGCGCATCGGCAAGGTGCGCTTCCGCGAGAGCGTGCTGTTCACCCACAAGGGCTTGTCCGGGCCGGCCATCCTGCAGATTTCCAGCTACTGGCGGCCGGGACAGGAGATCGTCATCGACCTGCTGCCGGATCTGGATGTCGACGCGTGGCTGGAAGAGCGCGCCGGCAGCGAGCAGCTGCTGGCCAACGCCATGGGCGAACTGGGCTGGCCGAAGCGTTTTGCCGAGGCGTGGCTGGACGGGCAGGGCGCCAATGTGCGTGGCAAGGATCTGGCCCCGAAAAAGCGCCGCCAGCTGGCCGAGACACTGCACAACTGGCGCGTGCTGCCCAACGGCACCCAAGGCTACAAGAAGGCCGAGGTCACCCGCGGCGGTGTGTCCACCAGGGCGCTGTCGTCGAAGACCATGATGGCGAACGACGTGCCGGGGCTGTTCTTCATCGGCGAGGTGGTCGACATCACCGGCTGGCTGGGCGGTTATAACTTCCAGTGGGCGTGGTCTTCCGGCTTTGTCGCCGGCAAAAACTGTTAGAATCACGCTCTCTCCTGCCTGGCTGCGGCCAACCTTGTCGCGTGCGCCAGTACACGCCAGCGGTTGGCCGCACCACGGCTAAATGGCATCACCGGATACCCCAAGCTTTATGAGCGATTACGATTTCAACGACTCCTCGGTGGCGGCCATCCGCACGCCGCCACACTCGATCGAGGCCGAACAATCGGTACTGGGCGGCCTGCTGCTGGACAACAGCGCCTGGGAAAAGATTGCCGACCTGCTGACCGAGGCCGACTTCTACCGCCACGATCACCGCGTGATCTTCAAGCACATCGCCAAGCTGGTCGACATCGCGCGCCCGGCAGACGTGGTCACCGTTTCCGAAAGCCTGGACAAGAATGCCGAGCTGGGCAGCGTCGGCGGCCTGGCTTACCTCGCGATGCTGGCGCAGAACACGCCGTCGGCGGCCAACATCCGCCGCTACGGCGAGATCGTGCGCGAGCGCTCGGTAATGCGTTCGCTGGCGCTGGTCGGCACCGAGATCGCCGAGTCGGCCTACAACCCGCTGGGCCGCGACGCGGCGCAACTGCTGGACGAGGCCGAGGGCAAGGTGTTCCAGATCGCGGAATCCACCGCCAAGTCCAAGCAGGGCTTCCTGGAAATGCCGGCACTGCTGAAAGAGGTGGTCGAGCGCATCGACATGCTGTACAGCCGCGACAACCCGGACGAAGTCACCGGCATCCCGACCGGCTTTACCGATCTGGACGCCAAGACCTCCGGCCTGCAGCCTGGGGATCTCGTGATCGTCGCCGGTCGTCCGTCCATGGGCAAGACCGCGTTCTCGATGAACATCGCCGAACACGTGGCGATCGAGGCCGGCCTGCCGGTGGCGGTGTTTTCGATGGAAATGGGCGGCACCCAGCTGGTGATGCGGATGCTGGGTTCGGTCGGCCGGCTGGACCAGCACATCCTGCGTACCGGCAAGCTCGGCGACGAGGACTGGCAGAAGCTGACCTACGCGATCGGCAAGCTGTCCGATGCGCCGATGTACATCGACGAAACCCCGGCGCTGACCGCGCTGGAGCTGCGCGCGCGCGCGCGACGGCTGGCGCGCCAGCACGGCGGCAAGCTCGGCCTGATCGTGATCGACTACATGCAGCTGATGTCGGGCTCCGGCCGCAGCGACAACCGCGCCTCGGAGCTGGGCGAGATCTCGCGCGGCCTGAAGGGCCTGGCCAAGGAGCTGCAGGTGCCGGTGATCGCGCTGTCGCAGCTGTCGCGTAGCGTGGAACAGCGTACCGACAAGCGGCCAATGATGTCCGACTTGCGCGAATCCGGCGCCATCGAGCAGGACGCCGACATCATCATCTTCATGTACCGCGACGAGTACTACAACGCCGATTCGCCGGACAAGGGCCTGGCCGAGGCCATTATCGGCAAGCACCGTAACGGCCCCACCGGCAAGGTGCGGCTGGCCTTCCTCGGCCACTACGCCAAGTTCGACAACGCGGCGGTACACGGCGTGTCCGGCTGGGCCGACGCCGACGGTTAAGCAATTTGTTGCGGCCAACCTTGCAGGGTTGGCCGCAGGTCTAGACAGGGAATCCCGATGAGCTTTTTCGACAAACACGTTTTTGTCTGCTGCAACCAGCGCGCCGAAGGCGAAATGTGCTGCAACAACTTCGGCTCCAGCGAGCTGCTGGGCTACATGAAAGACCAGATCAAGGCGCGCGGCCTGAACGGCAGCGGCCAGATCCGCATCAACAAGGCCGGCTGTCTCGGCCGTTGCGACGAAGGCCCGGTGCTGGTGGTGTACCCGCAGGAGACCTGGTACACCTTCATCGACAAGGCCGACATCGACGAGATCGTCGAGGAGCACATGGTGCATGGCCGTATCGTGGAAAGGCTGAAAATCTGATGCTGAAGGCCTTGCAGAAGATCGACATCGCCGGCCCGGCCGGCGCGCTCGAAACCATCGTCATCCCTGCCGTCGGCGAGCAGACCGGCATCGCGGTGGTGTGCCATCCCAACCCGACGCAGGGCGGCACCAATACCAACAAGGTGATCCAGACCGCGGCCAAGGCGCTGTCGCAGCTGGGCTATACCTGCTACCTGCCCAATCTGCGCGGCGTCGGCAACAGCGGCGGCGAGCACGATCACGGCATCGGCGAGGTCGACGACGTGATCGCGGTGGTCGACTACGCGCGCGCGCAGCACGGCGCACTGCCGCTGGCGCTGGCCGGTTTCTCCTTCGGCGGCTTCGTCGCGGCGCGTACCCGCGCGCGTATCGAGGCCGACAAGCTGCTGCTGATGGGGCCGGCGGTGGGCAAGTACGCGATTCCGACGCCGGAAGTGCCGGCCGACACGCTGGTGATCCACGGCGAGGCGGACGAGGTGATCCCGCTGGAAAACGTGATGGCGTGGGCGCGGCCGCAGCATCTGCCGGTGATCGTGCTGCCGGAGGCCGGCCACTTCTTCCACGGCCGCCTGGTGCAGCTGGCGAGCGTGATCAAGCGCTGCTGGTAAGCCGCGCGCCTTGCCGCTGGACAAAACGTTGGCCGCAATCGCGCGATTGCGGCCAACGTTTTTATTTACGGCTGAATCTTTCAGCGCAGGTAGTCGCCGTCGGCTTCCGGCTGGTAGCTGACCGCCAGCACCTCGATGCGGGTGTGACTGCCGTCCGGCAGCGGCCAGTCGATCTGCTGGCCGACGGCCAGCCCCAGCAGCGCGCTGCCGATCGGCGCCAGGATGGAAATGCGGCCGTTGTCGGCATCGGCGTCGGCCGGGTAGCACAGCGTGATCTCGCGCTCCTCGCCGCTATTGTGCAGGCGGATGCGGGCGCGGCTGTTCATGCTGATCACGTCGGCCGGCATGTCCCGAGGCTCGACCACCTCGGCGCGGTCGAGCTCTGCTTCCAGTGCGGTCACCCCCGGGAAATCCTTGACCGAAACCCGTTCGATCAGGTTGGTCAGACGCAGGTGGTCCAGGCTGGACAGGGTGATCGCCGGCAGGCTGCTCATGGTCGCTCCTTCAAGGGTAGGGGCGGGATGTTCCCGCACAATGCAAAACGTGATGCGGCGGCAGGCTGCATCACGATGTCTGCATCATAGCCGATTCGCGCTGCGGCGGGCAGGGCGCCGCCGCTTGCCGCCTTGCCCCGGTGGTTGGCGACTCCTCCTTTCGAACTAGTTTCCCCCGCCAATTGGCCTTGTCCGGCTAACCCTTAATCGTCGTAGGGTTTAACCCTGTGGCGAATGTTGGCCGCATGTGCGGCGGCGTAAGGTGTGAGCTGTACTAATTGCGCGGGTAGCTCACCATGGCTTCGAATACTTACAAGCAATACGCTGTGCTGGCCTCCAGCACGGTGGCGTTTACCGTGTGCTTCATGATCTGGATGATGTTTGCCGTATTAGGCATTCCGATCAAGGAACAGCTTGGCCTGTCGGAAACCCAGTTCGGCATCCTGGCGGCGACGCCGGTGCTGACCGGTTCGCTGGTGCGGGTGCCGCTGGGCATCTGGACCGACCGCTTCGGCGGCCGCATCGTGCTGTTCCTGCTGATGCTGACCTGCGTGCTTCCGATCTACGCGATGCAGTTCGCCACCGAGTACTGGCACTTCCTCGCCATCGGCCTCTGCGTCGGCCTCGCCGGTGGTTCGTTCTCGGTGGGCACTCCCTACGTGGCGCGCTGGTTCCGCAAGGATCAGCAGGGCATGGCAATGGGCGTGTTCGGCGCCGGTAACGCCGGCTCCTCGCTGACCAAGCTGATCGCCCCCAGCATCATCGCCATCGGCGGCTGGCAGCTGGTGCCCAATGTCTACGCCGCGGTGATGCTGGTTGCCGCCATCCTGTTCTGGTTCTTCTCCTTCCACGATCCCAAGCACGTGGTCACCAGCAAGGCTTCACTGTCGCAACAGCTGGCGCTGATGAAGGACCCGGCAGTGCTGCGCTACTGCCAGTACTACTCGGTGGTGTTCGGCGGCTATGTCGCGCTGGCGCTGTGGATGACCAAGTACTACGTCGGCGAATACGGCTTCGGCATCAAGGAAGCCGCCTTCCTGGCCGCCTGTTTCTCGCTGCCCGGCGGTGTGCTGCGCGCGGTCGGTGGCTGGCTGTCGGACAAGTACGGCGCCTACAAGGTGACCTGGGGCGTGATGTGGGTGTGCTGGATCGCCTTCTTCATCCTGTCCTACCCGCAGACCCACTTCATCATCCAGACCGTCAAGGGCCCGCAGGGTTTCGACATCGGCCTTAACGCCACCATGTTCACCCTGATCCTGTTCGCCGTCGGTGTGGCGATGGCGATCGGCAAAGCCTCGGTGTTCAAGTTCATCGCCGACGAATTCCCGGACAATATCGGCGCGGTGTCCGGCGTGGTCGGTCTCGCCGGCGGCCTGGGCGGCTTCCTGCTGCCGATCATGTTCGGCGCGCTGGTGGACCTGACCGGGGTGCGCTCCAGCTCCTTCATGCTGCTGTACGGCACCGTGTGCGTCTCGCTGATCTGGATGCACTTCTCCTTCCGCGCCGTGCGCCGCGCCGAGGAAGCAAAAGACGCCGTGCTGGCTACGGCCACCCGCTGACGGCAGGCCCGTTCACTGACCAATTTCGATGGTATCGGGGCGGCAGGGGCCGCCCCGCAGAGAGGATGACATCATGTCTCATGTACTGACCCGCTGGGAGCCGGAAAGCCCCAGCTTCTGGCAGCAGGACGGCAAAGCCGTCGCCCGCCGCAACCTGTGGCTGTCGATTCCGGCGCTGACGCTGGCCTTCATCATCTGGCAGGTGTGGAGCGTGGCGGTGCTGAACATGCCGAACATCGGCTTCAGCTACTCGCAGAACCAGCTGTTCTGGCTGGCGGCCCTGCCGGCGCTGTCCGGCGCCACGCTGCGCATCTTCTACTCCTTCATGGTGCCGATCTTCGGCGGCCGCCGCTGGACGGCGATCTCCACCGCCAGCCTGCTGATCCCGGCGATCGGCATCGGCTTCGCGGTGCAGGACCCGAGCACCAGCTACGTCACCATGCTGATCCTGGCGCTGCTGTGCGGTTTCGGTGGCGGTAACTTCAGCTCCTCGATGTCCAACATCAGCTTCTTCTTCCCGAAAGCCGAAAAGGGCACCGCGCTGGGCCTGAACGCCGGCCTGGGCAACCTCGGCGTGTCGGTGGTGCAGTTCGTGGTGCCGATCGTGATCACCATGAGCCTGTTCGGCGCCGTCGGCGGCGAGCCGCAGACCTGGGTGAAGGGCGAGGCCACCAAGCAGATGTGGCTGCAGAATGCCGGCTTCGTGTGGGTGCCGTTCATCATCCTGTCCACGTTGGCCGCATGGTTCGGCATGAACGACATCGCCTCGGCCAAGGCCTCGTTTGCCGACCAGGCGGTGATCTTCAAGCGCAAGCACAACTGGCTGATGTGCTGGCTGTACATCGGCACCTTCGGCTCCTTCATCGGTTTTGCCGCCGGTTTCCCGCTGCTGATGAAAGGCCAGTTCCCGGACGTTGACCCGAGCAAGTACGTGTTCTTCGGCCCGCTGGTCGGCGCGCTGGCGCGTCCGGTTGGCGGCTGGCTGTCGGACAAGGTGGGCGGCGCCAAGGTGACCCAGGTGGTGTTCGCGCTGATGATCGCCGCGGTGTTCGGCGTGCTCAACTTCCTGCCGCACGGCGGCCAGGGCGGCAACTTCCAGGGCTTCTTCGCCATGTTCCTGTGCCTGTTCGCGCTGACCGGCATCGGTAACGGCTCCACCTTCATGCAGGTGCCGGCCATCTTCCTGACCCTGCACCAGCGCATGGCCGGCAAGGGCGAAGCGGCGCAGAAAAAAGCGGTCGCCGACGCCACCAAGGAAGCCGCGGCGGTACTGGGCTTCTCCGGTGCCATCGGTGCCTACGGCGGTTTCTTCATCCCGAAAAGCTACGGCACCTCGATCGCCATGACCGGCGGCGTGGAAGCCGCGCTGTACGCCTTCATCGCCTTCTATGTCAGCTGCCTGCTGATCAACGGCTGGTACTACGCCCGCAAGAACGCGGAAGTGCCTTGCTGACGACTTCTCCAAGTTTGCGGACTTTTTCTGCAATCTTCTTCGGCGCCCTTCGGGGCGTTTTTTTTTGCGCCTCGGTTCGCGACAGAGCGCAGGGCGTGATGAATTACTAGATATGGATCAAGGCTGCCGGCGAGCGACGCCGGCTATACGTCATGGCCTGCCGACGGCACGCATGACGGACCATCCGGCTGCGTGATGTCCGCGACCTTAAACGGCTGGATCTCTCTTCCGGAGTGTGACGATGACCATCAAACTGAAGTTGCTGTGTTTTACCGTTTTGGCCCTGCTGGCGGCGCTGGTGCCCAGCATGGTGGGCCTGAACGCCTTGCGGGCGGCCGATGCCAAGCTGGACGTGGTCAACGAGACCATCATCCCGCGGCTGGGGCTGGTGGCGAATATCCGCAGCACGTTCAAGGATCTGCGTATCGACGACATCCTGCAGGTGTACGAGCAGGACAGCCGCTTTCAGCTGCAGGCACGGCTGCGCACCCGCGAAACCTCGGACAAGCTGCGCCAGCTGCTGCGGCAGCTGAAATCGCAACTGCGCGATCCGGCGGCGCTGGCCAACCTGCAACGCTTCGACTCGCTGTTCCAGCAGTACCTGCTGCTGCTGGACCGGGTGCACGCGGTGCGGGTGACGCCGGGCATGACGGCGCCGCAGCTGTCGGCGGCGATGGAGCCGTGGCGCCAGGTGGGCACCGAGCTGGGCGGCTCGGTGACGGCCATCG
The DNA here is from genome assembly GCF_014652475.1 of Vogesella alkaliphila. Lineage (GTDB taxonomy): Bacteria > Pseudomonadota > Gammaproteobacteria > Burkholderiales > Chromobacteriaceae > Vogesella > Vogesella alkaliphila. The sequence continues at coordinate 62,456 of NZ_BMYW01000004.1, forward strand.
TCAACGACGTGCTGGCGGAGGGGCGCCACAACCGGGCGCAGGCCGAGGCGGAGATGGCCGCGGCCAAGCTCGCGTTCGCGGTGTCGCTGCTGCTGTCCATGGTGCTGCTGTTCGGCTGTGGCTGGCTGATCCTGCGCAGCATCAACCGTCCGGTGCAGTCGGCGGTGCTGGCGGTGCGCGGCATTTCCGACCGCCAGGACCTGTCGCAGCGCGTGGCGGTGCACAAGGATGACGAGATCGGCGGCCTGCTGAAGGCGTTTAACCACCTGCTGGGCAAGATGCGCGACTCCATCCACCAGATCGGCGACCACTCGCACGCGGTGACGGTGGCGGCGGAAGATCTCAGCGTGGCGTCTGACCAGGTGAAGAGCGGCGCCCACCACGCCAGCGTGTCGGCGACGGAAATGGCGGCGGCGGTGGAGGCGGTCACCGTCAGCATCGGCCACATTGCCGAGCGCACCCGCGATGCGGACCGGCTGGCGACGGCCTCCGGGCAGCAGGTGGTGCAGAGCGAACGCATGATCCGCGATACGGTGAGCGAGATCGAGAGCATCGCCAGCGCGGTGAACGACACCGCGCGCAACGTGCAGGAGCTGCAGAGCCGCAGCGAGTCGATCGGTTCGGTGGTCAACGTGATCGGCGACATTGCCGACCAGATCAACCTGCTGGCGCTGAACGCGGCGATCGAGGCCGCCCGTGCCGGCGAGTTCGGGCGCGGTTTCGCGGTGGTGGCCGACGAGGTGCGCAAGCTGGCCGAGCGCACCACCGCGTCCACCGCGCAGATCCACGCCACCGTGTCCAGCATCCGCGAAGGCTCGAACGCCACCGTGCACCTGATCGGCGACGTGGTTGGCCGCGTGGAGCAGGGCGTGGCGCGGGTGCGCGAGGCCGGCGTCGCCATCGGCGAGCTGCGTACCCTGGCCGGCCAGGTCGGGCAGCAGGTGGCGGATATCGCCGCCGCCATCCACGAGCAGAGCGAAGCCAGCGGCCGCATCTCGCAGAAGGTGGAAGGCATCGCCCAGATTGCCGAGGAGAGCAGCGCCGCGGCCCAAAGCACCGCGCTCAATGCGCTGCGCCTGCACGAGCTGGCGCAGAACATGCGCCGCGACGTGGCCTGTTACACCACTTGAGCTAGGGTCGCTGCCGGCGGAGGCCGGCAGCGGGCAGGGTGGTAATTTTCTTACATGAAGCTTACATTTAATTGACAGTGCGAACCGTCTCTGCCGCTGTGGTAGCAGAGACGGATTTTTTCAAGGCAATGAAAATCAAAGGAAAAAATCTCTGTCGGTGAGCGGATTGCCGATTAATTACTGTAAGAATAGTGAAAGTAATCGAGTACAAGCCGCATAGTCATTAGACTACCGCTCCCACGCATAACAACACACGGAGCCTTAGTCACATGCCACAGCATGTCCACACAGCACAATACGGGAAGCCGCTGGCGGTGCTGACTTCCCTGTTCTTCATGTGGGGTCTGATCACCTCGCTCAACGACATCCTGGTGCCGCACCTCAAGGGCGTGTTCTCCCTGAGCTATGTGCAGGCGGCGCTGGTGCAGTTCAGCTTCTTCACCGCCTATTTCGTCGTGTCCCTGCCGGCGGGCCGGCTGGTGCAGGCCTGGGGCTACCAGCGCGGCATTGTCGCCGGCCTGTGCACCGCCGGTGCCGGCTGTCTGCTGTTCTATCCGGCGGCAGCCAGCCTGTCGTATCCGGCCTTCCTCGGTGCGCTGTTCGTGCTGGCGGCCGGCATCACCGTGCTGCAGGTTGCGGCCAACCCTTACGTGACGCGCCTGGGACCGGCGAAGACGGCGTCCAGCCGCCTCAACCTGACCCAGGCCTTCAACGCGCTGGGCACCACCGTGGCGCCGTTGCTGGGCGCGATGCTGATCCTGGTCGACAGCCACGACGGCGCGGTGGCCGAAGCCAGCGCGGTGCAGCTGCCGTATCTGGTGCTGGCCGGCCTGCTGTTCGCCATCGCGGTGGTGTTCGCGCTGCTGCGCCTGCCGGCGATCAAGGACGAGCATCCGCAGCAGGCGGCCGCCGCCGGCGAGGTGGTGCGTCACAGCGTGTGGCAGTACCGTCATCTGGTGCTGGGCGCGGTGGCGATCTTCGTCTACGTCGGCGCCGAGGTCAGCATCGGCAGCTTCCTGGTCAGCCTGATGGAGCAGCCGGACATCGGCGGCCTGAACCAGGCCGATGCCGGCCGCCTGCTGGCCGTGTACTGGGGTTGCGCGATGGTCGGCCGCTTCCTGGGCAGCGTGGTGATGCGTCACGTCGCCGCCAGCAAGGTGCTGGCCTGCAATGCGCTGCTGAGCGTGCTGCTGATCGCCGCCGCGGTGCTGTGCGGCGGCAAGCTGGCGATGTACAGCCTGCTGGCGGTCGGGCTGTGCAACTCGATCATGTTCCCGACCATCTTCTCGCTGGCGCTGAACGGGCTGGGGCGTTTCACCAGTGCCGGCTCCGGCGTTCTGTGCATGGCCATCGTCGGCGGGGCGCTGATGCCGCTGCTGCAGGCGTCGCTGGCGGATGGTCTCGGCCTGCTGCTGTCCTTCGTGGTGCCGCTGCTGTGCTACCTGTTCATCTTCTACTACGGTGTCGCCGGTCACAAACCGCGCCACGCCACCCCGGACCTGGCGCTGGCGACCTCCTGATGTCGCCGCCAGCCTGACGCAGCCCTGCCGACAACCGTCGGCAGGGCTTTTTTCATGACGGTGACAACGCCTGCCGCGGCGGGCGGACACCTCCCGACGCCGGCACCGCCTACCTCTTTCGAACTAGTCGCCTTCCTCCCTCTGCGCCATGCCGCTGCCACCTGTGGCGAATGGGCGCCATTGCCCCGTTTTCCTATTCTGTCAACCGTGACCACAGGTATCCGCATTCGCTTGCGGCCAACCTTTGCGGGCCGCGATGGCGGCAAAAATACGGAGGCAAAATGAGCCACTTTCTCGACAGACTGAATTTTCTGGGCAAGGTGAAATCCACCTTCGCCGATGGCCACGGTGCGGTGGTAAAAGAAGACCGCAAGTGGGAAGACGGGTACCGTCAGCGCTGGCAGCACGACAAGATCGTGCGTTCCACCCACGGCGTGAACTGCACCGGCTCCTGTAGCTGGAAGGTGTATGTGAAGAACGGCCTGATCACCTGGGAAACCCAGCAGACCGACTACCCGCGCACCCGCCCGGACCTGCCCAACCACGAGCCGCGCGGCTGCCCGCGTGGCGCGTCCTACAGCTGGTACGTGTATTCCGCCCAGCGCGTGAAGTACCCGATGGTGCGCGGCCGCCTGATGAAGCTGTGGCGCGAGGCCCGCAAGACCATGGGCGCCATTGACGCCTGGGAAAAGATCAGCCAGAACCCGGAAACGGCCAAGCAGTACAAGTCCAAGCGTGGCCAGGGCGGTTTCGTGCGCGCCAGCTGGGACGAAGTGAACGAAATCATCGCGGCATCCAATGCCTACACCATCAAGAACTACGGTCCCGACCGCGTGATAGGTTTCTCGCCGATTCCAGCGATGTCGATGGTGTCCTACGCCGCCGGTAGCCGCTACCTGTCGCTGATCGGTGGCGTGCCGCTGTCGTTCTACGACTGGTACTGCGACCTGCCGCCGGCCTCGCCGCAGGTATGGGGCGAGCAGACCGACGTGGCCGAATCGGCCGACTGGTACAACTCCACCTACCTGATGGTGTGGGGCTCCAACGTCCCGATGACGCGTACCCCGGACGCCCACTTCTATACCGAAGTGCGCTACAAGGGCACCAAGACCGTGGCGGTATCGTCCGACTTCGGCGAAATGGCCAAGTTCGGCGACATCTGGCTGGCGCCGAAGCAGGGCACCGATGCCGCACTGGCGATGGCCATGGGCCACGTGATCTTCAAGGAATTCCACCTCGACAATCCGTCTGCCTACTTCACCGACTACATCCGCCAGTACACCGACATGCCGATGCTGGTGACGCTGCGCCAGGACGGCGGCCGCTACGTGCCGGACTACTTCCTGCGCGCCTCGCACCTGGAAGCCAATCTGGGCGAGAACACCAATCCGGAATGGAAAACGCTGATCATCGACGAGCTCAGCGGCAAGATCGTGGCGCCGAACGGCTCCATCGGTTTCCGCTGGACCCAGCCGGAAGGCGAAGCCGGCAAGTGGAACCTGGAAGAAAAGGACGGCGGCAACGGCAACGAAGTCAAGGGTCGCCTGTCGCTGATCGAGCAGCGTGACGACGTGGTTGGCGTGGCCTTCCCGTACTTCGGTGCCGAGCACGACGAACTGCTGACCCGCAACGTGCCGGTCAAGCGCATCACCCTCGCCGACGGCAAGCAGGCGCTGGTGGCCACCGTGTTCGACCTGATGGCGGGCAACTACGGCATCGACCGCGGCCTCGGCGGCGGCAACGTGGCGAAGGACTACTTCGACGACGTACCGTACACCCCGGCCTGGCAGCAGAAACACACCGGCGTGAAGCCGGAGATGGTGATCCAGGTGGCGCGCGAATTCGCGCAGAACGCCGACCAGACCCGCGGCAAGTCGATGGTGATCGTCGGCGCGGCGCTGAACCACTGGTACCACATGGACATGACCTACCGCGGCATCATCAACATGCTGATGATGTGCGGTTGTATCGGCCAGAGCGGCGGTGGCTGGTGCCACTACGTCGGCCAGGAAAAACTGCGTCCGCAGACCGGCTGGGCCCCGCTGGCCTTCGCCGCCGACTGGAACCGTCCGGCACGCCAGATGAACGGCACCAGCTTCTTCTACGCGCACACCAGCCAGTGGCGCCACGAGAAACTGGGCGTTAACGAGATCCTGTGCCCGACCGCCAACGGCAGCATGGCCAACATGGCGCTGATCGACTACAACGCCAAGGCCGAGCGCATGGGCTGGCTGCCGTCGGCGCCGCAGCTGACCACCAACCCGCTGGACGTGACAAGGTTGGCCGCAGCCGAAGGCAAGGACCCGATCGCCTACGCGGTGGAAAACCTGAAGTCCGGCAAGCTGGACATGTCCTGCAACGACCCGGACAACCCGAAGAACTTCCCGCGCAATATGTTCGTGTGGCGTTCCAACATCCTGGGTTCCTCCGGCAAGGGCCACGAGTACTTCCTGAAGTACCTGCTGGGCACCCAGAACGCGGTGATGAACGGTGAAGAAGGCTGCATCAAGCCGAGCGAAGTCACCGTGCGTCCGGCGGTGGAAGGCAAGCTCGACCTGCTGGTGGTGCTGGATTTCCGCATGTCCACCACCTGCCTGTACGGCGACATCGTGCTGCCGACCGCGACCTGGTACGAGAAGGACGACCTGAACACCTCCGACATGCACCCGTTCATCCACCCGCTGTCGGAAGCCGTGCAGCCGCTGTGGCAGGCGAAGAGCGACTGGGAAATCTACAAGGGCTTCGCCAAGGCGATCTCGGAAGTGGGTGGCGACTACCTCGGCGTGCAGAAGGACCTGGTGCTGACCCCGCTGATGCACGACACGCCGGAAGAACTGGGCCAGCCGTTCGACCCGCGCGACTGGAAAAAGGGCGAGTGCGAGCCGATCCCGGGCAAGACCATGCCGAAGATGACGGTGGTGGAACGCGACTACCGCAAGATCTATGACAAGTTCACCTCCATCGGCCCCTTGCTGGAAAAAGTGGGCAACGGCGGCAAGGGCATCGCCTGGAAGACCGGCCACGAAGTGGACATCCTGCGCGGCCTGAACAAGACCGTGGCAGACGGCGTGGCTGCCGGCCAGCCGAAGCTGAATACCGCCATCGACGCGGCCGAGATGATCCTGACGCTGGCGCCGGAAACCAACGGCCACGTGGCAGTGAAGGCGTGGGAAGCGCTGTCCAAGGTGACCGGCCGCGACCACACCCACCTGGCGCTGCCGCGCGAGCATGACTCCATCCGCTTCCGCGACGTGCAGGCGCAGCCGCGCAAGATCATCTCCTCGCCGACCTGGTCCGGCCTGGAAAGCGAAGAAGTGAGCTACAACGCCGGCTACACCAACGTGCACGAGCTGATTCCATGGCGCACCATCACCGGCCGCCAGCAGTTCTACCAGGATCACCAGTGGATGCGCGCCTTCGGCGAAGGCCTGTGTGTGTACAAGCCGCACGTGGACCTGAAGACCACCGAGGCCATCCTGGGCAAGAAGCCGAACGGCAACAGCGAGATCGTGCTGAACTGGATCACGCCGCACCAGAAGTGGGGCATCCACAGTACCTACTCCGACAACCTGCGCATGCTGACGCTGTCGCGTGGCGGCCCGCACGTGTGGATCTCGGAAGTGGACGCCAAGAAGGCCGGCATCGTCGACAACGACTGGATCGAGGTATTCAACGTCAACGGCACGCTGACCGCCCGTGCGGTGGTATCGCAGCGGGTGCCGGAAGGCATGAGCCTGATGTACCACGCCCAGGAGAAGATCGTGAACGTGCCGGGCGCGGAAACCAGCGGCAAGCGCGGCGGTATCCACAACTCGGTAACGCGGGCGGTCACCAAGCCGACGCACATGATCGGCGGCTACGCACAGCTGTCGTGGGGCTTCAACTACTACGGCACCGTCGGCTCCAACCGCGACGAATTTGTGGTCGTACGCAAGATGAAGAACGTGGACTGGCTGGACAAGCCGCTGGCTGATAACGCCTAAACCCTTTTGGCCGCGAAGCCCGCGCCGGCATGCAGTGACGCTGTAAGGTGTCGTGCGCGGGGTTTGTCGCAAAAAACAGGAGTATCACAATGAAAATCCGTGCCCAAATCGGTATGGTGCTCAACCTCGACAAGTGCATCGGTTGCCATACCTGTTCGGTAACCTGCAAGAACGTGTGGACCAGTCGCGACGGTGTCGAATACGCGTGGTTCAACAACGTCGAGACCAAGCCCGGCATCGGCTATCCCAAGGACTGGGAAAACCAGGACAAATGGCAGGGCGGCTGGGTGCGCAAGCCCAACGGCAAGCTGGAGCCGCGCCAGGGCGGCCGCCTGAAGATCCTCGCCAACGTGTTCGCCAACCCGAACCTGCCGGCGATCGACGAGTACTACGAGCCGTTCACCTACGACTACGAGCATCTGCAGAACGCGCCGGAAATGATCACGCCGCCGACCGCGCGCCCGGTGTCGGTGCTGACCGGCAAGAAGATGGACAAGATCGAGTGGGGCCCGAACTGGGAAGACGACCTGGGCGGCGAGTTCAGCAAGCGTTCCAAGGACGCGCTGTTCGAAGGCATCCAGAAGGAGATGTACTCGGCGTTCGAGAACACCTTCATGATGTACCTGCCGCGCCTGTGCGAGCACTGCCTGAACCCGGCCTGTGTCGCCAGCTGCCCGTCCGGCTCCATCTACAAGCGTGAAGACGACGGCATCGTGCTGATCGACCAGGACAAGTGCCGCGGCTGGCGCATGTGCGTGTCGGGCTGCCCGTACAAGAAGATCTACTACAACTGGACCACCGGCAAGGCCGAGAAGTGCATCTTCTGCTACCCGCGTATCGAAGCCGGCCAGCCGACAGTGTGCTCCGAGACCTGCGTGGGCCGCATCCGCTACCTGGGCGTGCTGCTGTACGACGCCGACAAGATCGAAGCCGCCGCCAGCGTCGAAGATCCGAAGAGCCTGTACGAGGCGCAACTGGGTGTGTTCCTCGACCCAAACGCGCCGGATGTGATCGCCGAAGCCAAGAAGCAGGGCATCGCCGACAGCTGGCTGCTGGCTGCGCAGAACTCGCCGGTCTACAAGATGGCGATGGAATGGAAGGTGGCGTTCCCGCTGCACCCGGAATACCGCACGCTGCCGATGGTGTGGTACATCCCGCCGCTGTCGCCTATCCAGTCCGCGCTGGAAAACGGCCTGATCGGCGAGAACGGCATCATCCCGGACGTGAAAGACCTGCGCATCCCGATCCAGTACCTGGCCAACCTGCTGACCGCCGGCAAGGAAGAACCGGTGGTGAAGGCACTGGAAACCATGGTCGCCATGCGCCGCTACATGCGCAAGAAGAGCGTGGAGAAGGTCGTCGACGAAAGCACGCTGAAGGGCACCCATCTCAAGGCCGCGCAAGTGGAAGAGATGTACCAGGTGATGGCGATCGCCAACTACGAAGACCGCTTCGTGATTCCGTCCAGCCACAAGGAGATGGTGGAAAACACCTTCGACGACAAGGCCAGCTGCGGCTTCACCTTCGGTAACGGCTGCTCCAGCGGCACGTCCGAGCCTAGCCTGTTCGGCAAGAAGAAGGCTTCCCCCATCGTGTTCCACGACATGCGTCGCGACCGCAAGGCCAACGCCGGAGAATGAGCATGCACAACCCGATGATTTATCGTGCGCTGGCGGCGCTGCTGGGGTACCCGCAGCCCGACCTGATCGCCGCGCTGCCGGAAATCCGCGCGGTGCTGGCCGACGACGCCACCTTGGTGGCCGTGGTCGAGCCGCTGCTGCAAAGGTTGGCCGCAGGCGAGCTGATCGAGGTGCAGCAGGACTACGTGCAGATCTTCGACCGCAACCCGTCGCACTCGCTGCACCTGTTCGAGCACATCCACGGCGAGGACCGCGCCCGCGGTCAGGCGATGGTGGACCTGATCGAGGAATACAAGGCGCACGGCTTTGAGCCGGTCAGCGAAGAGCTGCCCGACTACGTGCCGCTGTTCCTGGAATTCCTGTCGCTGTGCGAGGCCGACGAAGCCAATCGCCTGCTGGGTGACGCGGTGCACGTACTGGCCCACGTCGCCGGCCGGCTGGTGGAGAGCGGCAGCGACTACGCCGGCGTGCTGCAGGCGCTGGTCTCGCTGTCGCCGGTAGCACCGGAGCCGCTGTCGGTGCCGCCGATCCGCGACATGGACGAAGCGCTGGAAACCTTCGGCCCCGGTGCCGATGGTGTCGAGCCGCTGCTGAAGCCGACGCTGCCGCACATCGCCCCGGTCAATTTCTATCCCAAGGGTAGCGGCCCGGCCGCCTGCCATTAATCCGCTGACGGTCCGGGTGGGCGCTGGCGCCCGCCCGTTGGCCGCAAGGAGAAAGACATGGACTACTTGCATCAATTCGTTTTCGGGATCTATCCCTACATCGCGCTGGCCATTTTCCTGCTCGGCAGCCTGATGCGCTTCGAGCGCGAGCAATACAGCTGGAAGAGCGAATCCAGCCAGCTCTTGCATCGCGGCAGCCTGCGCCTGGGCAACATCCTGTTCCACCTCGGCATCATCGGCCTGTTCTTCGGCCACGCCGTGGGTCTCTTGACCCCGGTGGCGGTGTGGGACGCGCTGGGCGTGACGCACAGCTTCAAGCAGGTGTTCGCGATGACCGCCGGCGGCATCATGGGCACGCTGTGCCTGATCGGCGTGCTGCTGCTGCTGCACCGCCGCTTCTCCAACGACCGCCTGACGGCCAACACCACCTGGCGCGACAAGCTGGTGCTGCTGTGGATCCTGGCCACCCTGCTGCTCGGCCTGGGGACCATCTTCGTCTCCGCCGGTCATCTGGACGGTCATGAAATGGTGCTGCTGATGACCTGGGCACAGCACATCATCACCTTCCGTGGCGATGCCGCCACCTTTGTCGCCGGCGTGTCGCCGATGTTCAAGGCGCACCTGTTCATGGGCATGAGCCTGTTCGTGATCTTCCCGTTCACCCGTCTGGTGCACGTGTGGAGCGGTTTTGGTGCCGTGAGCTACCTCGGCCGCACCTGGCAGCTGGTACGGCCGCGTCATTAACAAGCATGGTTGTTGAAAAAAGGCCTGATTTCGCAATCAGGCCTTTTTTGTGCTTAATCAACGCGGATGTTGCAGCGCACTGTAATACTGACGGCGAATCAAGCCGACCCTGTGATTGCAGTGCAGCATGTCGACTGCACAATCAATCGTCGATGCACTATGCTTGGTGCTTATCCAAAATAAGACATGACCGGGTCGCAACGGTGTACGCGCGCCTGACAAGATTTCTCTACCCACCGGAGTCCACGCCATGCTTTCCCGCCTCAGTATTGGTCACAAGCTGATCCTGCTTGTGCTGCCGTTCGGTCTGATGACCTTCTTCTTGGCCTCGACGCTGTCGTTGCAGCGCTACAGCTTCCTCGGCGACATGCAGCAAGCCAAACACCTGGTCTCGGTCTCGACGCTGGCTTCGACGCTGGTGGACACGCTGCAGGCCGAGCGCGGCCTGAGCAACGGCTACCTGAACGGGCAGGGTGCACTGCCCGCCACGCTGACCGAGGCGCGCACCAAGGCCGACACCGCGCTGAAGGCACTGGAAAGCACTGCAACGACACTGCCGGAAGGCGAGGTCAAACAGCGCGTCACCACCGTGGCCGGCGGCGTGCGCGGCCTGCTGGGCCAGCGTGGCGCCATCGACGGCCGCAGCCTGGCGGCGCCGGCCGCCTTTGCCGCCTACAGCCAGCAGATCGAGGCGCAGATCGCACTGGTTTCCAGCCTCGCCACCGCCTCCGACGAGGGCGACGTCATCCGCTTCAGCACCGCCTTGTCCAACCTGCTGTGCACCAAGGAATACGCCGGCCGCGAGCGCGGCTTCGTCAACGGCGCGCTGGCCGGCGGCGGCCTGACCCAGGCCAGCCTCGGCCAGGCCATCGGCCTGCAGGCACGCCAGGACGCCTGCGCCGGACAGCTGCTGCTGCTAGCCCCGCCGGAACTGGCGCAGTCGTTGCAGCCCTTCCTGCAGTCCGATGCCGCCGCCACCCTGAAACAGCTGCGCAGCAGCATCTACGGCGCCGAGCCGGGCACGCCGGCTAGCGTGACGCCGGAACAGTGGTTTGCCGCCACCTCGGCGCAGATCGCCCAGCTGAAAACCGCGCAGGAAAAGCTGCTGCAGCAGCTGGATGACGTGGTGGCACGGAATATCGACGAAGCCTGGCAGAGCCTGATGATCACCCTCGGCGGCACCCTGGCGCTGTCGCTGCTGCTGCTGATCGGCGGCCTGGCGGTGTACCGCAGCATCCGCAAGCCGGTGATGCGCCTGGAGCAGCTGATGACCAGCATGAGCCACAATCTGGACCTGGCGCCACGCGCGAAGCTGGAAGGCGACGACGAGATCGCGCGCATGGGGCGTGCCTTCGACGAGCTGGTCGATGCCTTTGCCGGCACCCTGAAGGTGGTGAAGAGCAATGCCCACAGCCTGATGAGCGCCGCCGAGGCGCTGCAGACGGTGTCGGCCCGCGCCGCCTCCGCCGCGGAAGCGCAAAGCGAATCGTCGACCCAGATCGCGGCGGCGGTCGAGGAAATGACCGTCGGCATCGCCTCGGTGCGCGACAACACCCACGACAACCTGGCCGTGGCGCAGCAGATGCAGCAGGGCGTCAACGCCGGCCGCGAGCGGATGCAGGAGACCACCCAGGCGATGCAGCACACCGCCGGCTCGCTGGACAGCGCCGGCGAGGTGATCGTCAGCCTGGCCGACAAGTCGCAGAGCATCCGCCAGATCATCACCGCGATCCGCGACATCGCCGACCAGACCAACCTGCTGGCGCTGAACGCGGCGATCGAGGCCGCCCGCGCCGGAGAAATGGGCCGCGGCTTCGCCGTGGTCGCCGACGAGGTGCGCAAGCTGGCGGAACGTACCGGCAAGGAAACGGTGGAAATCACCCAGCTGATCGAGGTGATCACCAACGAGACCGCCAACGCCGCCGGCCAGATGCGCACCGCGCGCACGCGCATGGAAAGCGGGCTGGACCTGGTGCAGGCTACCCTGCAGGATCTCGACGGCATTCACGACGAGGCCAACCAGACCGCGGCCAAGAGCCAGGACACCGCCGCCGCGATGCAGCAGCAGGCCTCGGCCAGCAACGAAGTCGCCGTCAACATCAGCCGCATCGCCTCGCTGGCCGAAGACAATGCGCTGATCGTCGACGAGGCGGCGGCACTGTCGGCGCAGCTGAACCAGACCGCGACCGAACTGGTGGCGCAGGTCGACCGCTTCAAGCACACCTCGCAAGCCTGAGCCGCGTTTCCCGCCCGGCAATGACAATGCGGCCAACCTTTACAAGGTTGGCCGCATTGTTTTGGGCGCGAGGTACGGACGGTCGCTAGTCCTGTGCCACCGGTGACAGTGCCCGGCGCACGGTGTCCTCGTCCAGCGCCGCCGAGCACAGCTCGATGAAGCGGTAGGCGTAGCTGCGCAGGTAGTGGCCGCGACGGATGGCGACGCGGGTGGTCTGGTGGCCGAACAGCGGCGCGCCTTCCACCACCTTGACCTGCGTATCGCGCTGCGGGTCCACCGCCATCGAGGCGATGATGCCGACGCCCAGTTCCAGCTCGACGTAGGTCTTGATCACGTCGGCGTCCAGTGCCGCCATCACGATGTCCGGCGCCAGCGCGGCGTCGGCGAAGGCGCGGTCGATCTGCGCGCGGCCGGTAAAGCCCTGGTGGTAGGTGACGATCGGGTACTCGGCCAGCGTCTCCAGCGTCAATGCCTGCTGGTGCAGCGGGTGCGCCGGCGGCGCGATCACCGCGTGGTGCCAGCTGTAGTAGGGGAAGGACACCAGTTCCGGCACCTCGGCCACCGCCTCGGTGGCGATACCGATGTCGGCCTCGCCGGCCAGCAGCAGGCGTACCAGCTCGTCCGGGCTGGCCTGGTGCAGCACCAGGTGCACCTTGGGGAAGGCCTTCTTGAACGCGGTCACCACCTTGGGCAGCGCATAGCGCGCCTGGGTGTGGGTGGTGGCGATGGTGAGCTGGCCTTCGTCGCGCTGGCTGAACTGCTCGGCCAGGCGCTTGATGTTGCCGGCGTCCAGCAGCATGCGCTCGACGATGGTCAGCAGCTCCTTGCCGGGGTCGGTGAGGCCGAGAAAGCGCTTGCCCTTGCGCACGAACAGCTCCACGCCCAGCTCGTCTTCCAGGTCCTTGATGTGCTTGGACACGCCGGACTGCGAGGTGAACAGCGCGTTGGCCACCTCGGTCAGGTTGAAGTTCTGGCGAACGGTCTCGCGGATGATGCGTAGTTGCTGGAAGTTCATGCCGCACCTGCCGTTTCGGGGTTGGCAAACACGCGCACGCTGCGCGGTTGCAGGCGTACCGGCTCGCCGGCAATCAGGCTGCCGGCCAGCGGGTGGCTGGCGGGCAGTTCGACATCGAAATGCTGGCCGGCCACGTCGTCGCGGCCTTCCAGCTCCACGCGGGTCAGCGCGCCCAGCGTCAGCACGCGGCTGACCCGCGCCGGAATGCCGTGGCCGAACTCCTGGCGCACGATGTCCAGCTCGTGCGGACGCACGAAGGCGATCACCTCGCCGTGCTGGGCATGCTGCTCGGCGGTGAGGGTGGCCTTGCCGATGGCGATGCCGCCGGCGCTGCTGCGGCCCTCGAAGCGGTTGGCCGCACCGAGGAAACCGTACACGAAGGGCGTCGCCGGCTGCTGGTAGACCTCGGCCGGGCTGCCGATCTGCTCCACGCGGCCGTGGTTCATCAGCACCACGCGGTCGGCCACTTCCAGCGCCTCTTCCTGGTCATGGGTGACGAAGATCGACGTGATGTGCAGCTCGTCGTGCAGGCGGCGCAGCCAGCGGCGCAGCTCCTTGCGCACCTTGGCGTCCAGCGCGCCGAACGGCTCGTCCAAGAGCAGCACGCGCGGCTCCACCGCCAGCGCTCGGGCCAGCGCGATGCGCTGGCGCTGGCCGCCGGACAGCTGCGCCGGGAAGCGGTCGGCCAGCCAGTCCAGCTGCACCAGTTGCAGCAGCTCGTGCACCTTGCGCTTGATTTCGCTCTCGGACGGGCGGATGCCGCGCGGCTTCATGCGCAGGCCGAAGGCCACGTTGTCGAATACCGTCATGTGGCGGAACAGCGCGTAGTGCTGGAACACGAAGCCGACCTGACGCTCGCGCACGTGGGTATCGGAGGCGTCGTCACCGTCCAGCAGCACGCGGCCGCTGTCGGCCTGCTCCAGCCCGGCGATGACCCTTAGCAACGTCGTCTTGCCGCAGCCGGACGGACCGAGCAGCGCCACCAGCTCGCCGCTGGGGAAGTCCAGCGTCAGGTTGTCGAGGGCGATGAAGTCGCCGAAAGCCTTGTGGATGTTCTGTACCTGGATGCTCATCTTGTTTCTCCGTGGCCGCGTCGCGCGCGGCCAGCTCAAATTGGGGCAAGGTTGGCCGCAACGGCCAGCCTGTCGCGATCAGTCATGCGCCTGCGCGGCGCGCCATTCGATCCAGCTCTTCACCGCCAGCGTCACCAGCGCCAGCAGCGCCAGCAGGCTGGCCACGGCGAAGGCGGCAGCGAACTGGTACTCGTTGTAGAGGATCTCCACGTGCAGGGGCAGGGTGTTGGTCTCGCCGCGGATGTGGCCGGATACCACCGATACCGCGCCGAATTCGCCCATCGCCCGCGCATTGCTGAGGATCACGCCGTACAGCAGCGCCCAGCGCACGTTCGGCAGCGTCACGTGCCAGAACACCTGCCAGCCGCGCGCGCCCAGCACCACCGCGGCTTCTTCTTCCTCGCGGCCTTGCGCCTGCAACAGTGGAATCAGCTCGCGGGCGACGAAGGGCACAGTGACGAACACGGTAGCCAGCACGATGCCCGGCACCGCGAAGATCACCTTGATGTCGTGCTCCAGCAGCCAGGGGCCGATCCAGCCGTGGCTGCTGAACACCAGCACGTAGATCAGGCCGGCCACCACCGGCGACACCGAGAAAGGCAGGTCGATCAGCGTGATCAAGAGCTGCTTGCCGCGGAAATCGAAGCGGGTGATCGCCCACGCCGCCGCCACGCCGAACACCAGGTTCAGCGGCACCGAGATCACGGCGGCCAGCAGGGTCAGCTTCACCGCCGACAGCGCATCCGGCTCCACCAGTGCGTCGAGATAGGTCTCCCAGCCCTTGGCCAGCGCCTCGGCAAACACCACCGCTAGCGGCAGCAGCAGGAACACGGCGAAGAAGGTCAGCGCCACGCCGAGGATGGTGTACTTGACCCACGGTGCCTCGCGGGTGGCCTGGCGGCTTTCCAGCAGCGCGGCGCGGTCGTGCTGGGCATACAGATTGGCAGTGATGGCGGCCATTATTCGCTCCTCCCGTTACGGCGTGCCTGCCACGCCTGCAAGCCGTTGATCGCCAGCAGCAGCAGGAACGACGCCACCAGCATCACGCTGGCAATGGCGGTGGCGCCGGCGTAGTCGTACTGCTCCAGCTTGCTGATGATCATCAGCGGGGTGATTTCCGACACCATCGGGATGTTGCCGGCGATGAAGATCACCGAGCCGTACTCGCCGACGGCGCGGGCAAATGCCAGCGCGAAACCGGTCATCAGCGCCGGCTGCAGCACCGGCAGGATCACGTGGCGGAAGGTCTGCCAGCGGTGCGCACCGAGGCTGGTGGCGGCTTCTTCCAGCTCGGTCTCCAGGTCTTCCAGCACCGGCTGCACCGTGCGCACCACGAAGGGCAGGCCGATGAACACCAGCGCCACCAGCACGCCCAGCGGCCCGAACGCCACCTTGATGCCCAGCGGCTCCAGGTACTGCCCCAGCCAGCCGTTGCCGGCGTACAGCGCGGTCAGCGCGATACCGGCCACCGCGGTGGGCAGCGCGAACGGCAGGTCCACCAGCGCGTCGACCAGCTTCTTGCCAGGGAAGCGGTAGCGCACCAGCGACCACGCCAACAGCAGGCCGAACACGGTGTTGATGGCGGCGGCCAGCAGCGCCATGCCGAAACTCAGCCGGTAGGAGGCCAGCACCCGCGGGGCGGTCACGGCGTCCCAGAACGCTTCCAGACTCAGGCTGCTGGCGCGGATGAACACCGCCGCCAGCGGAATCAGCACCACCAGCGACAGATAGGTCAAGGTAAAGCCCAGCGACAGGCCGAAGCCGGGTAACACGCGGGGCAGGGTCGGCGCTTTGGTCATGGGGCACCTCCGTCATGGGTAGTAGGCATCGCGGCATCCTGTTTTTATATAACTGCAAACAGGATATTGCCGAGGGCTTTATTCCGAAAATAAGGAATTCTTCGTTGCTTATTCACTAAGCGAAAAAGCCGGTGGCGAAACGGGGGGCGCGCTAGCAGGCAAGCCCTCAGCCGATGAGCGGCGGCCGCGGCACAGGGGGTGCAAATGGAAGCAGATCGGGAAGGGAAGAACGGGGCTCAGCCAGCGGCCGGAGCCGGGGTGCAGGCGGACTACAGGTTGCCTTGCGGCCAACCTTCCACCTGCCGGCGCAGCTGTTGCAGCAACAGGCGCAGTTCGCCGAGCGCGGCGTCGCCTTCACCGCGCAGGGTGTGCAGCCGGCTGCCCCAGCGACTGGCAAAGGCGACGGTGCTGGTCAGCCGCGGCCAGTGCGCCTGCGGCGGGTGGCAGACGGTGAGGCTGGGGAAGGGCAGCGGCGTGGCGGCGGCCAGGTCGCCGCTGGGAGACAGCAGCAGCGCGCCGAGGGCGCGCTGCGGATGGTGTGCCAGCACCGTCAGCGCCGGCAGGCACAGTTCGCCGGCGGCCAGCAGCAGCACGCTCTTGCCGTGGCCGTGCAGCCACTCGTCCAGCTCGGCCGGCCGTGCCAGCAGCAGCGCGTTCTGCTGGTGCCCGAGCCGCAGCAGGGTGTGGCCATCCGCCTCGCGGGCGTCGGCCAGCACCAGCAGCGTGCTCAGCGCGGCAGCCGGCTCAACGGGCAATGATCTGGTCAAAGATCGCTCCATCGGCGAAGTGGGTCTTCTGGGCTTTTGTCCAGCCGCCGAACACCTGGTCGATGGTGAACAGCTTCACCTTGCTGAACTTGTCGGCGTACTTGGCGGCCACCTTGGCGTCACGCGGACGGTAGTAGTTGGCCGCGGCCAGTTCCTGGCCTTGCGGGCTGTACAGGTATTGCAGGTAGGCCTCGGCCACCTTGCGCGTGCCCTTCTTGTCGACCACCTTGTCCACCACGCTCACCGGCGGTTCGGCCAGGATGGACAGCGACGGCGTCACGATGTCGAACTTGTCCGGGCCCAACTCCTTGGTGGCGAGGTAGGCTTCGTTTTCCCACGACAGCAGCACGTCACCGATGCCGCGCTGGGTGAAGCTGACCAGCGAGCCGCGGGCGCCGGAATCCAGCACCTTCACGTTCTGGAACACCTTCTTCACGAAGTCCTGCGCCTTGGCGTTGTTGCCGCCCGGCTGCTTCAGCGCGTAGCCCCAGGCCGCCAGGTAGTTCCAGCGCGCACCGCCGGAGGTTTTCGGGTTCGGCGTCACCACTTCCACGCCGGGGCGGGTCAGGTCGTTCCAGTCCTTGATGCCCTTCGGGTTGCCCTTGCGCACCAGGAACACGATGGTGGAGGTGTACGGTGACGCGTTGTTCGGCAGGCGTTTCTGCCAGTTGGCCGGGATCAGCTTGGCCTCGGTGTGCAGCGCGTCGACGTCGTAGGCGAGCGCCAGCGTCACCACGTCGGCCTCCAGGCCGTCGATCACGCCGCGCGCCTGCTTGCCGGAGCCGCCGTGCGACTGCTTGATGGTGACGGTTTCACCGGTCTTGGCCTTCCAGTGCTTGGCAAAGGCGGTGTTGAAATCCTGGTACAGCTCGCGCGTCGGGTCGTAGGACACATTCAGCAGGCTGACATCGGCGTAGGCGAAGCTGGCGCTGCCCAGCAGCAGGGCGGCGATGATCTGGCGGGACGAGAACGACATGATGGTTTCCTTGTGTGCGTGCAGTGATGACCCCACTGTAGCGGGCGCCCTTATGCAAACAAACCAAGAAAATCTGTATTGCTAATCGCGTTTGGCGATATGGGAGGAGGGGGTTAGCCCGGTTGCAGCGCGCCGGCCGACAGCCGGATGCGCTGCCCCGCGCTCAGCGTGGCGGCGTCCTGCGCGCTGAGCAGCACTTCCACCAGCTCGCCGGCGACCAGCACCGTCACCCGCCACATCACGTCGGCCGGCTGGCAGGCCAGCACCTCGCCGTGCAGCGCGACGCGACTGCTGTCGCGCGGCGTCTGCAGGAACACCTGCGCCGGCGTGCCCTGCGCGCCGATGCGGCCGTGCTCCAGCTGCAGCACCTGGTCGGCCACCGCGAAGATCTCGCCCAGGTCGTGGCTGACCATCACCGTGGTCAGCGCGAAGCGCTGGTGCATGTCACGCAACATCCGCTGCAGCTCGCGGCGCAGGCCGTGATCCAGCGCCGACAGCGGCTCGTCCAGCAACAGCAAGGTTGGCCGCATCGCCAGCGCCCGCGCCAGCGCCACGCGCTGCTTCTGGCCGCCGGACAGCTGCGCCGGACGCTGCCGCGCCAGCGCCGCCAGTCCGCACACTTCCAGCAGCTCCCGCACCAGGGCGCCATCGCCGCGCGCGGCGCCAAAGGCGATGTTGTCGGCCACGCTGAGGTGCGGGAACAGCGCGTAATCCTGGAACACCATGCCGATGCGGCGCTGCTGCACCGGCAGGCTGCGGCCACCGTGCAGCCAGTCGGCGCCGTTCACCCGCAGCCAGCCGCCATCGGCCGCTTCCAGCCCGGCCAGTAGCCGCAGCAGCGTGGTCTTGCCGGCGCCGGACGCGCCGCTGAGCACGGTGAAACTGCCGGTGGCCAGCGTGGCGGCGACGTCCAGCTGCAGCTGGCCGTTGGCGCCGTGGCGGGTCTTCTGCAGCGAAAATTCGATCATGCGATACGCTCCGCGCGGCGGCGCAACAGGTTGACCAACAACACCACGGCGAAGGAGAACGCGCACAGGATGGCGGCGTAGGCGTGGGCGGCCGGGTAGTTCAGCGCCTCGACCTCGTTGTAGACCGCGATCGACGCCACCCGCGTCACGCCGGGGATGTTGCCGCCTATCATCAGCACCAGGCCGAATTCGCCGACGGTGTGGGCAAAGCTCATCACCACGCCGGCCACCAGCGCCGGCCGCACGCAGGGCAGCTCGACGCGCAGCAGGGTGGCGAGCCGCGATTTGCCCATGGTCCAGGCCGCCTCGCGCAGGCTGGGCGGCAACCCGCTCAGCGCCGCCGCCACCGGCTGCACCATGAACGGCAGGCTGAACAGCACCGAGCCGATCACCAGCCCGGCAAAGGAAAACACCAGGTTGACGCCGAACAGCTCGCGCAGCCAGGCGCCGGGCGCATTGGCCGGCGACAGCGCCAGCAGCAGGTAGAAGCCGAGCACCGACGGCGGCAGCACCAGCGGCATCGCCACCAGCGTGTCCACCAGCGGCCGCAGCCGCGAGCGGCTGTGCGCCAGCCACGCCGCCAGCGGCAGGCCGAGCAGCAGCAGGAGCAGGGTGGTGGTCGCCGCCAGCCGCAGGGTCAGCCACAGCGGGGCGAGGTCGAGTCCGTTCATGGCGTCGGCTCCAGCAGTTGCAGCGCATTGGACTTGATCAGCGCGTACACCGTCATGCCCTCATGCAGCGCCAGCGAGTCGCAGGAGCGGCGGGTAATCACCGCGTGCAGCGTGGCACCGCCGCTGTGCAGCGTGACATCGCTGAACAGCGCGCCGTGGCGGATGGCCACGATGCGGCACGGCAGGCTGTTGCGGATGCTCAGCGTCGGGCACGGCGCGGTGGACAGCGCCACGTCCAGCTCGCGGAACAGCACCTCCACCGCTTGCCCGGCCTGCCACGGCGGCAGCGCGGCGCTGGCGAACGCGGTGCAAGGTTGGCCGCACAGCGTCAGCTCCAGCAGGTGCAGGCCGTCGGCGCTGTGCAGCGCGCGGATGGTCGCCGGCAGCCGGTTCATGGCAGACGGTAGCCGTAGCGCTGCAGGATCTGCCGCGCGGCCGGGCCGGACAGGTAGTCGAACAGCTTGCGCGCGTCCGGATTGGCCGCCGCGGGTTTCAGCAGCACCATGTCCTGCACGATGGGCTGGTGGCTGGCGGCCGGGATGTCCACCCAGCGACCCGCGCCCTTCATCTGCGGCGCCAGCACCAGCGCCTTGGCGACAAAGCCGGCCTGTGCCGCGCCGCTGACGACGAACTGCGCCGCCTGCGCGATGTTGTCGCCGCTGACCAGGCGCGGCGTGACGCTGGCGCTCAGCCGGTAGTAGTCCAGCACCCGCAGCGCCTCGCTGCCGTAGGGCGCGGTACGCGGATTGGCGATGGCGACCTTGCCGCTGCCGGCGGCCAGCCACTGCTGCCATTGTCTGGGGTTGAACTGCGGGTCTTTCGACCACAGCACCAGCGCGCCCAGCGCGTAGCTCTTGGGCGCCTGCAGCGTAAAGCCGGCCTGGGCCAGCTTCTGCGGGAACTCGTTATCGGCGGACAGGAACAGTTCGAACGGCGCGCCGTTCATGATCTGGGTGGCGATTTTGCCGGAGGAGGCGAACGACGGTTGCACCGCGATGCCGGTGTCGCGGCTGAAGCTGGCGGCGATGTCGGCAAACGCGTACTGCACGTTGGCCGCCACCGCCACCTGTACCGGCGCGGCGTTGGCGAAAGCGGCGGCGCACAGCGCCAGCAGCGACAACAGGGTAGGTTTCATCAGGTTTCCGTTCAGTCGAGTATGCCCAGAATCACGCTCTGGGACGAGAACAGCGCGCACACCGCGTCGTCCACCGCGATGGCGAGGCTGGCCAGGCTGTCGTTGTCGACCATCGCGCACAGGCTGTAGCCGCCGGGCAGGGTGACGATCACCTCGCTGTTGACCAGGCCGGCGGTGATGCGGCCAACCTTGCCCGGCAGGCGGTTGGCGATGGCGATCTGCGCCGCCGCCTGCGGCAGTGCCAGGGTGATCCACGACGCCTTGATCAGCGCGATGGCATGGCCGCCTTCGTGCAGCGCCAGCTCGTCGCAGCTTTCACGGGTGATCTGCGCCTGCAGCTGGCTGCCGCCGGGCAGGCGCAGGGTGATGGTGTCGTTGACCGCGCCGCGCTGGATGTGGCTGATTTCGCCGGCCAGCTGGTTGCGTGCCGAGGTGCGCACCGCCAGCCGGCCCAGCAGTGCCAGCGTCTGCCGCTCCTGCATGGATCCGGCCTGCAGCGCGACGCCGGTTTTCTCCCACGCGTCCAGCAGCTGTTCGCCCAGCGCGGTCAGCCGCGTGCCGCCGCCGCCCTTGCCGCCGGTCAGCCGCGCCACCAGCGGTTGCGGGCTGAGGTTGTTGATGTTGTCGATGTGCTGCCACGCCGCCTTGTAGCTGAGCTGGCACTGGCGCGCGGCGGCGCTGATCGAGCCGTGCTCGCGGATGGCGCGCAACAGCGCGATGCGCTGGCCGGTGCCCTTGCCGGCGAACGGGTGCAGCAATTCGCTCATCGCTATTCTTTCGCTATTCAAAAACGGGATAACGTTAGCGCGGAACAAGGGGCCGCGCAAGCCCCTTGTCATGACGCATCGTCTCAAAACCGGTTCAAAGTCTCGCGAGCTAGGGCGAGACAAGGCGAGAACGGCTGAGGAAGCGGAGTTGACATGGGTCAATGAGCATTCCGAAGCCGTTTTCAACGCGGTATCGCCGAAGCGCAGCAGACATTGAGCAGGTTCTCAGGCCTTGTCCAGGCCGTGCTCCACCGCGTACACCGCCGCCTGCACCCGGCTGCTCAGGCTCAGCTTGCGCAGGATGTTCTGTACGTGCACCTTGATGGTGCTTTCCGCCAGGTCCAGCGCGCGGGCGATTTCCTTGTTGCTGGCACCGGAGGCGAGGTAGCTGAGCGTTTCGCGCTCGCGCGGCGTCAGGCTGTCCAGTTCCTGGTTGCGCGGTTCGGCGGCCGGCGCGCGCAGACGCGCCACCAGCTTGGCGGTCATCTCCGGCGACAGCACGCTGTCGCCGTCCACCGCGCGGCGGATACTGCTGAGCAGGAAGTCGGCGTTGATGTTCTTCAGCAGATAGCCGCGCGCGCCGCTCTTCATGCACTCGGCGAGGTCTTCGCCGTCCTCGGACACGGTCAGCATCAGCACCGCCAGCTGCGGCTGGGTGACCAGGATCTGCGACAGCGCGTCGCGGCCGTGCATCACCGGCATGTCCAGGTCCAGCAGCACCACGTCGGGCTTGAGCTGTTCGGCCAGCTTGACGCCTTCCAGCCCGTCGGCGGCCTCGCCGATGACCTCGAAATCCGGCTGGCGTTGCAGCAGCGCCTTGAGGCCGCTGCGGAACAGGGTGTGGTCGTCGACCAGTAGGATACGGATGGCAGTACTCATGCGGCTTGTCTTTCTGTGTGCGGCAGGGTGAGGGTGACGGTGGTGCCGCCGCCCTCCCGGTTTTCGATCTGGATGCGGGCGTTGATGCGCGATGCCCGCTCTTGCATGATGGACATGCCGACGTGGCGTGCCTGGCGCGCGGCCAGCACCGCGGCGTCAAAGCCGCAGCCGTCGTCGCTGATGCGCATCACGAAGTCGTCGTGGTTGTCGATGTCGATGTCGACGCGGTGCGCCTGCGCGTGCTTGCGCACGTTGGACAGCGCCTCCTGCAGGATGAAGATCACCTGCAGCTGCTGTTCCGGGTTCAGCGGCAGGCCGTTGCCGCGCAGCTGGTACTGGGTCAGCACCCGTGCCTGCTGCTCGAAGCGCTTGAGCAGGGTGTTGACCGCGTCGGGGAAGTCTTCCTTGCTGATGCGGGTGCGGAAGTTGAGCAGCAGCTCGCGCACGTCCTCGTAGCACTCCTGCACCCCGGTCTTGATGAAAGCCAGGTTCTCGCGCGCCTGCTCGTCCTGGGTATCGCCGAGCGCGCTTTCCAGCATCTGCACCTGCAGGTTGAGGAAGGACAGCGACTGCGCGATGCTGTCGTGCAGGCCCTGCGCCATCAGGTTGCGCTCTTCCGATACCGCAAACTGGCGGTCGCGGGCGGCGAGACGCAGGTTCTCGATGGCGACGCCGAGGTGGCTGCCCAGCGTCTCGATCAGGAACTGCTCCTGCGCGCTGAGGCGGGTGTCGTCGCGGAAATAGAGGGTGAAGATGCCGACATTCTGCTGGTTGACGCGGATGTGGAAGATCGACACGCTGCGGAAACCGGCGCGCTCGCAGTGCTTCTGCTCCTTTTGCGGCAGCTCGCGGAACAGGCGGATCACCGAGCTGGGCTGCTCGACGGCGGCGCCGCAGTAGCAGCTGTCGATGTGGGCGCAGTCGTGGGTGTGGATCATGCCGTCCGGCAGACCGATCTGCGCCACCGGTTCCAGCTTGCCGCGCTTGCTGTCGACGATGCGCACGCTGGCGGCGTCGGCATTGGTCAGCTGGATCAGGCGCTCGATGAAGCCCTTGCACATGGTGTTGAGGTCGTGCGATTCGTGCAGGTAGGCGGTGACGCCGTACAGCGTGGTCAGCTGGCGGTTTTTCTCGTCCAGCGAGCGCGTCTTGTCACGCACCTTGTCTTCCAGCGTCGCGTACAGCTCCTGCAGGCGGCCGGCCATCTGGTTGAAGCCGGCGGACAGGACGGCGAATTCGTCGTTGCCGACCACCGGCACCCGGGTCGCCAGCTCGCCGTCGCGCACCTGCACGATGGCGTCGCCCAGCTCGTTCAGCGGGCGGATGATCAGCAGGAACATCAGGTACATCATGGTGATGGCGCCGATGATGGCCATCGCCATCAGCGTCATCTGGAAGAAGCGCAGCAGCGTGGTATTGCGCGCGTTGTCCTCTTCCACCAGCCGCACCAGCTTGTCGATGCGGTTGACGAAGGCGCCCAGGTCGACGCGGCTGGTATTGCGCCGCGGGTCGCGCTGCGCCTGTTCCAGTTTCGGCAGCATCTGGTGCTGCCAGTAGTTGGCGATTTCCGCCGCCTGCGAGCGCACTTCGGCGTTGTCGGGCAGGAACAGCGGCCGCGCCGGGTCGCCCTTGCGCAGTCGTGCCATGGTGTCGTTGAACAGGGCGGCTTCCTGCTGGACCTGGTCCGGGGCGGCACCTTCGCTGACCAGTAGCGCGACGCGGTAGCTGCGCATGCGCAGGCTGCCGGCGTCGTTGATGGCGGCGGCGCCGCCTTCCAGTTTCCACGACAGCACCAGGGTGTAGCCGATGGAGGTCATCGCCAGCACCAGCCAGACGATGGTCAGGATCAGCAGCTTGCTGGACAGGCTGCGTACGGAGGGTGGGGCGGGCAGGGGCATGGCTTAGGTCGTCCGGCGTATGGTCAGCAGGGAGCGCGCGGCGCAGAATCGTCGCTGTCGGCTTGCCAGTGGCCGCTCTTGCCGCCCTGTTTTTCCAGCAGGCGCACGCCGTCGATCTGCATGCCGCGGTCTACCGCCTTCAGCATGTCGTAGACGGTGAGCAGGCCGGCCATCACGCCGCTGAGCGCTTCCATTTCCACGCCGGTACGGCCCACGGTCTCGCTGGTGACGAAAATGTCCACCCGCGACAGCGCCTCATCCACGCTAAAATCGACGTTGACGCGGGTCAGCGCCAGCGGGTGGCACAGCGGAATCAGGTTCGCGGTTTGCTTGGTACCCTGAATGGCGGCCAGGCGGGCGATGCTGATGACGTCGCCCTTCTTGGCGTTGCCGCCCTGCAGCAGCGCGAAGGTGGCCGGCAGCATGGTGATATGACCGGTGGCCACCGCCACGCGGCGGGTTTCCGGCTTGTCGCCGACGTCGACCATGTGGGCCTGGCCGGCGGCATTGAAGTGGGTAAGCGGATTCATCTGGATCATCGGGAGTGGAGTCTGGTTGAACGATAGCGCCGTATGGCGTAGACCACAATCCACCAAAGGGAGAGGGTATGCAAAAAGTGCTGGGCATTGCCGGCTGGTCCGGCAGTGGCAAAACCACGCTGATCGGCGCGCTGTTGCCGCGACTGGCCGCGCGCGGGCTGACGGTGTCGGTGATCAAGCACAGCCACCACGACATCGAGCTGGACGTGGCCGGCAAGGACAGCCAGCGCCACCGCGCCAGCGGCGCGCACGAGGTGATGGTGGTGTCGCCCAACCGCTTCGGCCTGTTTGCCGAGACGCCGCAAGCGTTGACGCTGGAGCAGCAGCTGTCAAGGTTGGCCGCAGTCGACCTGGTGCTGCTGGAGGGCCAGAAAACACTGCCGGTGCCGCGCATCGAGGTGCACCGCACCGCCTGCGCCAAGCCGTGGCTGTACCCGGACGACCCGTTCGTGATCGCGCTGGCCAGCGACTGCGCCGCCGAAACCGATTTGCCGCAATTGCCGCTGGACGACCACGCCGCGATTGCCGATTTTATTGCCAACTGGCTGAAGGATTCTGCATGAGCATCACGCTACTGTATTTTGGTGTCCTCAAGGACACGCTGGGCTGCAGCACGGAAACGCTGGCCTGGGACGGCGGCACCGCCGCCACCTTGCTGGACCTGCTGCGCGGCCGCGGCGAGGACTGGTCGCAGGCGCTGGCGCCGGGCAAGGTGTTCCGCCTGGTGGTCAACCAGCAGATCGTGCGCGGCGACGCGGCGATTCCGGACGGCGCCGAGGTCGGCATCCTGCCGCCCGTGACCGGGGGCTGACATGTACTGCGACATTACCGTCCAAACCGCCACCTTCGACCTTGGCGCCGAAGAGCTGGCGCTGCGCGCGCACGCCGGCGACGCCGGGGCGCTGGTGGCCTTCCAGGGCATGGTGCGCGCCCACGACGAGGCCGTGCCGCTGGCGGCGCTGTTTCTCGAACACTACCCCAGCGTGACCGAGGCCGAGATCCGCCGCATCGCCGAGCAGGCCGCCGCGCGCTGGCCGCTGAGCGCCTGCCGCGTCATCCATCGCGTCGGGGCGCTGGCGCCGGGCGAGCCCATCGTGCTGGTGATCGTCGCCGCCGGCCACCGTGCCGGCGCCTTTGCCGCCGCCGAATACCTGATGGACTATCTGAAAACGCAGGCCCCATTCTGGAAGCGCGAGGATTTTGTCGACGGCAGCAGCCGCTGGGTCGAGGCCAAGGCCAGCGACGACGCGGCATGCGAGCGCTGGCATGACTGATCACGTCGCGGTGCTGCTGCTGGCCGGGGGTGAGGGCCGGCGCATGGGCGGTCAGGACAAGGGGCTGCTGCCGTGGTGCGGCCAACCCTTGTATCGCCACGTGCTGGCACGGCTGGCGCCGCAGGCCGGCTGGCTGGCGATCAGCGCCAACCGTCATCCGGACGACTACGCGGCCAGCGGCCACGACGTGTTTGCCGACGCGGCGGCCTGGCAGGGCATGGGGCCGCTGGCTGGGGTCGCCACCCTGGCGGACAAGCTGCCGGACGGCATCGACTACGTGCAGCTGGTGCCGTGCGACGCACCCTTGCTGCCGGCCGATCTGGTGGCGCGGCAGCTGGCCATCCTGCAGGCAGAGCGTCGCGCCGACGCCTGCTGTCCCTACACCATCAACGGGCCGCAGCCGGTGTGCGCGCTGCTGCGCCGCAGCGCGCTGGCGCGGCTGCCGGACTATCTGGCTAGCGGTAGCCGCAGCCTGCGCGGCTTTCTCGCGCTGCTGGATTGCCGCATCGTCAACTTCGACGATACCCGCGCCTTCAGCAATCTCAACGATCCGCAGTCGCTGGCCAGTCTCGGCCAGTAGGCAAGTGCAGTCAGTCCGCAAAGCATTGCGGCCAACCTTGTGCAAGGTTGGCCGCAATACTTTGCAGGCGCCGGTTGACCGCCTGTCCCAATGCCGGGCGTTGGCGGTGACTTGCTGCCTGGCTTGTGCCAGATGCGCCCTGGATAACGTGCCGGTGGTGATTGCATCACGATCAAGACCGGGGCCGATGGCGATCCGAGAGGTCCTTGATTCCAGCGGCAGATGCAAAAAATGGCGCCACGAGGGCGCCATATCGCATGCGAGGAACGGGATTTATTGCTGGCCGAGCGGGCAGACCAGCGGCACGAACTGGTTGGACGGTGCGTCCAGCCCCCACAACGTGCCGTCGTTGAGATCGAAATACCAGCCGTCGAGGGCGACTTCGCCGGCTTTCACCTTGTCGGCCAGCCACGGGTAGGTCAGCAGGTTGTTGAGCGACACCAGGATGCCGGCCTGCTCGCAACGACGCAGGCGGGTGGCCTCGTCCTCGGCCGCGTGGTGGCGATAGACCAGCTCGCGCGCCGGGGCGGCGATGTCCAGCCAGCGGGTCAGTGCACTGTCCTGGGGCGTGCTGCGCTGCATTAGTGCACGAATGCCCCCGCAACCGGCATGGCCCATCACGATGATGCGCGCCACCTGCAGGTTGAGCACCGCGAATTCCAGCGCCGCGGCGACGCTGGCGTGCTGGTTGTCCGGCGAACAGGGCGGCACCAGGTTGGCGACGTTGCGGATCACGAACATCTCGCCGGGCTGGCTACCCATCAGTGCCGGCGGGTGCACGCGCGAATCGCAACAGGCGATCACCAGCGTGACCGGGTGCTGGCCGTGGCGCAGCGCGGCGAACAGGTCGTTATCGGGAGAGAAGTACTGCTGCTGGAAACGGCGGAAACCTTCCAGCAGCGGGTCGGCCAGTGGCATGTCAGCCTCCGGTCATCGACATGAAGCGCACGATGCGCGTCGGTTGCTCGAGAAATTCGTGCTTTTCCGGTTTCAGCTCGATGGCGTCGCGGATGGCGGCCTCCAGCTCGGCGTCGCTACAGCCGGCACGCAGCAGCGGGCGCAGCTCGAAACGTTCTTCCTGACCCAGGCACATGTACAGCGTGCCATCCACCGACAGTCGCACGCGGTTGCAGCTGGCACAGAAGTGCTGCGAGATCGGGGTGATCAGGCCGAGGGTGAAGCGGCCGTCCGGCGTGCGCCAGTAGCGGGCCGGGCCGCCGCCCAGCGGCTTGTCCGACGGCAGCAGGCCAAAGCGCGGCTGCAGTTGTGCCAGCAGCTTTTGCAGGTCGAGGCCGGCGGTGTGCTGGCCGGTGCTGCCCATCGGCATCGCCTCGATCAGGCGCAGGATGAAGCCGTGCTCGATGCAGAACGCGACCATGGCTTCGATGTCGCCGTCGTTGACGCCCTGCATCGGCACCATGTTGATCTTGATGCTGTCGAAACCGACCTGGCTGGCGCTGGCGAGGCCGGACAGCACCTTGTCCAGGCAGTCGCTGCCGGTGATGCGGCTGACGCAGTCGTCGCGCAGCGAATCGAGGCTGACATTGATGCGGTTGACGCCGGCGGCGCGCAGTGCCTGCGCCTGAAGGCTGAGCTGGGTGGCGTTGGTGGTCAGCGACAGGTCGTCGACGCCGTCCAGCGCCGACAGGCTGGCGGCCAGCGCCGGCAGGTTGCGGCGCAGCAGCGGCTCGCCGCCGGTGAGGCGGAAGCGGCGGGTGCCCAGGCGGCTGAATGCGGCCACCACACGGGTGATCTCGTCGAAGGTCAGCCAGTTGCTCGGTTCCTCAAAGCCCTTGAAGCCTTTGGGGATGCAATAGGTACAGCGCAGGTCGCAGCGATCGGTGACTGAAATACGCAGGTAGTCGATGGTGCGGCCGAAACGGTCTGACAACATGCGGCGTCCTTCCGTTAAATGGGGGGTATGTCTCATTCTACTCACTAGCAAACAGCCTGCCAGCCACACAAAGCATTATCGCGGCTAGACCGTAAGAACTAGGAGGCGCCCTGACACTTGGTCGTGGCAGGGCGCCGCAGCTTACAGCGCGTGGTGAAACGGCGTGCTTGCCGGGCTCAGTCCTGGGCCGGCAGGAAGTAGGGATTGAAGCCGATGCGGCCGTAGCCGGCGTCGCCGGCGAGCAGGTCCAGCGCCAGCGACGCCACGTCGTCGGCAAAGGCGTCGGCGTTGCCATCCTGCAGGCGCGACACCACCTTCAGCGCGCCGTGACAACTGTCGCAGCACTCCAGCTCCTGCGTGCCGCGATGGGCGTGCGGCTGCTTGCGGTCCGGCTGCGGCGCGGCGGCGTCACGGCTGGCGAGGCTGCGGTACTGCAGCTGGCGGGTGTTGCCGCAGGCGACGCACTTGACGCGGCTGACGTGCCATTCGCTGGCGCACAGCGAACAGCAGACATGGCGCACGGCGTGGCCGCTGTCGCCACGGCGCAGCACGGACGCCACCGGCAGGCCGCCGCAGGCCGGGCAGCATGCAGACTCGCCGGTCGGCAGCGCGGCGACATCCTGCTGCCGCACGACGATGGTGGCCTGTACCTGCAGGGCGGCGCCGAGCAAGGGCCAGGCGGCGGCCAGCGGGCTGTGCGCGTCGTACCGGCCGTGGCGCAGCGCGTCGGCCAGCGCCTGCAGCACGGCATCGTCCAGCGCCAGCAGGCACAGCAGCGCACCGTGGCTGTCCGGCGGCAGCTCGACGTCGAGGTGGCGCTGCAGCAGCGTCAGCAACTGGCGCAGGCTGGCACTGTCGGCCACCGCGTGCTCCACCCGGGTGGCCAGGCAGGCGTGCTGGGCGCGCGCCAGCGCGGCACAGAACAGCAGGAAGTCACGCATCGGGTGGTCTGCGGCCAACGTTGTCAGGCGCTCGGCGCGGCGGCTGAACACGGTCATGCCGGCCAGGCGCAGCGTCGGGCCGGCAGTATCAAGAAACTGGGTCATGGTGGGGTCTCGTCAATTCGGGGCAGATCAGGCGCGGCAGCTGGCTGTAGGCCACCAGCCGCCCGGGGCGGGCAAAGCCGGCCAGCAGCAGGCCGCAGGATTCGGCCAGCGTCACGGCGTAGGCGGTCGGTGCCGATACCGCCACCAGCGCGGCGATGCCGGCGCTGGCGGTCTTTTGCACCATTTCGTAGCTGGCGCGGCTGGAAACCAGCACGAAGCCGTCGCCTGTGTCGATCCGCTGCCGGCGCAGCGCGCCGATCAGCTTGTCCAGCGCGTTGTGGCGGCCGACGTCCTCGCGCGCCAGCAGGATGTCGCCGTCGGCACTGCAGAAGGCGGCGCCGTGGGCGGCCCCGGTGGCGTGGTGCCACGGCTGCCAGTGCGGCAGCTCCGCCACCGCGCGGGCGACCGCGGCGGCGCGCAAGGTTGGCCGCAGCGATAGCGGCGCGATGCTCTGCGCCACCGCGTCCAGGCTGTCGACGCCACAGAGGCCGCAGCCGGTACGGCCGGCCATGCTGCGCCGGCGCTGCTTCAGCGCGGCAAAGCGGGCGCTGGCGATCTCCAGCCGCAGCTCGACACCGTGCTCGCCGGCGACGATCTCGCAGTCGTACAGCTCGCCGGGGGCGTGCAGGATGTGCTCGCTCAGCGAAAAGCCGAGCGCGAAGTCGGCCAGGTCGCAGGGCGTGGCCAGCAGCACCGCGTGCGACACGCCGTTGTACACCATCGCCACCGGCACTTCCTCGATCAGCTGGTCCTCGGCAAGGTTGGCCGCAGTCCCTGCCAGCCGCAGCACCGGCAGGTGGCGGCTGGCCGGCAGCGCGTCGATCGCCTGCGGCAACGGGCAGTGGCCGCTCATTTCTGTTTGCCCGTCACTTCGCGGTACCAGCGCGGGTGGTGCTTCTTGGCCCAGGCGTGGGTAACCACGCCTTCCACCATTGCGCGGATAGTGCCTTTCACCCAGAACGCGGCGTACACGTGCACGATGATGCTGGCGATCAGCGCGATGGCGGCGCAGGCGTGCGCCAACAGCGCGACGCGGATCAGCGGAATCGGCAAGTGGATGGCGAAGTAGGGGCGCCAGGCGATGACGCCGGACGCCAGCAGCACCAGCATGCAGGCGCACATCATCCAGAACATGCCTTTCTGGCCACCGTTGTACTTGCCGGTGTCGCCGACCTCGTGGCCCTGCATCACCGTTTTCACCGACTTCATCCACTGGATGTCGTCACGCGTCAGCAGGTTGTGGTGCCAGTAGCGGAAGAACTGCCGCGCAAAGGCGACGAACATCAGCACGCCGACAAAGGGGTGGATGATGCGCGCCAGCTGCGGCGTGCCGAACACGCCGGTGAGCCAGAAGAAGGCCGGGTAGAAAAACGCCAGCCCGGACAGCGCCAGCAGGATGAAGCAGACGGCGACCACCCAGTGGTTGATGCGTTCCGGGGCCGAGTAGCGCTGGATCAGTTGCGGTTTCATGCCTTGTCCTCCTCTTTCTCCTTGCGGCCAACGTTGGCCGCAGCCTGGCTGTCGTCCTCGTCGTCGGCGCGGTTGGGGCCGACGGTGATGTAGTGGAAGAAGCCGAACAGGCCGGCGGCGGCGATGCCGATGGTGGCCAGCGGCTTGAGCCAGCCTTTCCACAGCTGCACGGTGGGGCTGATCTGCGGGTCTTTCGGCAGCCCGGAGTACTGCTCCGGCTTGTCGGCGTGGTGCAGCACGTACATCACGTGGGTGCCGCCGACGCCCTGCGGGTCGTACAGGCCGGCGTTGTCATAGCCGCGGGTTTTCAGGTCGCTCACGCGCTGCTCCGCCACCACCTTCATGTCCTCCTTGGAGCCGAACTGGATGGCGCCGGTGGGACAGGTCTTGACGCAGGCCGGCTCCTGGCCCACCGCCACGCGGTCGGAGCACAGTGTGCACTTGTAGGCCTTGTTGTCCTTCTGGCTGATGCGCGGCACGTTGAACGGGCAGCCGGACACGCAGTAGCCGCAGCCGATGCAGTTTTCCTGGTGGAAATCGACGATGCCGTTGCTGTACTGGATGATGGCGCCCGGCGACGGACAGGCCTTCAGGCAGCCGGGGTCGGCGCAGTGCATGCAGCCGTCCTTGCGGATCAGCCACTCCAGCTTGCCGTTGCTCTCTTCCTCGGCGAAGCGCATCACCGTCCACGCGTCGGCGGAAAGGTCGGTCGGGTTGTCGTAGACGCCGATGTTGTGGCCGACTTCCTCGCGGATGTCGTTCCACTCCGAGCACGCCACCTGGCAGGCCTTGCAGCCGATACAGGTGGATACGTCGATCAGCTTGGCGATCTCGATGGTCTTGCGCGCTTGCGGGCTGGCCGTGGGGCTGGCGGAGCGGCGGGTAATGTCCAGGGATTGCAATGCCATGTCCGGCGCTCCTTATGCTTTTTCCAGATTGACGAGGAAAGACTTGTACTCCGGGGTCTGCGTGTTGCAGTCGCCGACCGCCGGTGGCAGCGCATTGGTGAGGTAACCCTTCTGCGCCACACCCTCCCAGCCCCAGTGCAGCGGGATGCCGATCTGGTGCACGGTCTGGCCGTTGACCTTCAGCGCCATCAGCCGCTTGGTGACCACCGCCTTGGCCTTGATGAAGCCACGCTTGGAGCTGACCTTCACCGTGTCGCCCTGGACGATGCCTTTTTCGCGCGCCAGCGCCTCGCCGATCTCGACGAACTGCTCCGGCTGCGCGATGGCGTTGAGCAGTACCGACTTGGTCCAGAACTGGAAGTGTTCGGTCAGACGATAGGTGGTGCCCACGTACGGGTAGTCGTGATGGGTGCCCAGGCGTTCGCGGTCGGTCTTGAAGATGCGCACCGCCGGGCTGCTGACCACTTTCGGGTGCAGCGGGTTGGTGCCGATCGGGCTTTCCATCGGCTCGTAGTGCTCGGGGAAGGGGCCGTCGGCCAGCTTGTCGGTGCAGAACAGCCGCGCCACGCCTTCCGGGTTCATGATGAACGGGTTCATGCCACTATCCGGGCCGGCGTCAGCCTTGAAGTCGGGGATGTCGGCGCCGGCCCATTTTTCGCCGTTCCAGCCGATCAGCTTGCGCTTGGCGTCCCACGGCTGGCCGGCCGGGTCGCAGCTGGCGCGGTTGTACAGGATGCGGCGGTTGGCCGGCCACGCCCAGGCCCAGCCGGGGGTGTTGCCAAGGCCGGTGTCGCTGTTGTCGCGGCGTGCCATCTG
Organism: Vogesella alkaliphila; assembly: GCF_014652475.1. GTDB lineage: Bacteria > Pseudomonadota > Gammaproteobacteria > Burkholderiales > Chromobacteriaceae > Vogesella > Vogesella alkaliphila. The sequence continues at coordinate 94,849 of NZ_BMYW01000004.1, forward strand.
GTTGCCGGCCTGCGTCCAGCAGCCGGCAAAGATCCAGCAGGCACTCGCGGTGCTGCCGTCGTCTTGCAGCGCGGCAAAGCCGGGGATCTGCTCGCCTTTCCTGGCCAGGAATTTCCCCGGCTCTTTCGGGTCCGGCAGGTCGGCCAGTGCCTTGCCGTTCATTTCCTTGGCTAGTTCCTCCGGCGACGGTGCCGCCGGGTCGCGGTAGTTCCACGCCACGTTGAGGATAGGCTCCGCCACCTTGCCGCCTTCCTTGCGGTACAGCTCGCGCAGCGCGGTGAACAGCTCGCCGATGATCTCGTTGTCACCCTTGGCCTCGCCCGGCGCGTCGGCGCCTTTCCAGTGCCACTGCAGCCAGCGGCTGGAGTTGACGATGGCGCCGTCTTCCTCGGCAAAGCAGGTGGACGGCAGGCGGAACACCTCGGTCTGGATCCTGGCCGGATCGACGTCGTGGCTGTCGCCGTGGTTCTGCCAGAAGGTGGAGGTCTCGGTGGCGATCGGGTCGATGATCACCATGTATTTCAGCTTGGAGAAGGCCGCGGTGACCTTATTGGCGTCGGGGAAGGACGCCAGCGGGTTGAAGCCCTGCACGATAAAGCCGTTCATCTTGCCCTGGTGCATCAGCTCGACGATGTGCAGCACGTCGTACAGCTTGTCCCACTTCGGCAGCCAGTGGTAACCCCAGTCGTTGTCCTGGCGCGCGTTGTCGCCCCACAGCCACTTCATCAGGCTGACGAAGAACTTCGGCGTGTTGCCCCAGTAGTTCATCTGCCCAGGCTGCAGCGGCTTGGGCGTGGTCTTGGCGAGATAGCTGGCGAAGTCGGGGTGGTCCTTCTCGTTGGGCAGCGTCAGGTAGCCGGGCAGGCTGGTCGACAGCAGGCCGAGGTCGGACAGGCCCTGGATGTTGGAGTGGCCACGCAGTGCGTTCACGCCGCCGCCGGGCATGCCCATATTGCCCAGCAGCAGCTGGATGATCGCCATGGTGCGGATGTTCTGCGCGCCGACGGTGTGCTGCGTCCAGCCCAGCGCGTACAGGATGGTGCCGACCTTGTCCGGACGCGCGGTCTCGCCCAGCTGTTTACAGACTTCGAGGAAGCCCTCCACCGGCGTGCCGCACAGGTTAGTGACCACTTCCGGCGTGTAGCGGGCGAAGTGCGCCTTCATCAGCTGCCACACGCAGCGCGGGTGTTGCAACGTCGGGTCGGTTCTGGCGTTGCCGGCCTCGTCCAGCGCGTAAGTCCAGCTCGTGCGGTCGTACTTGCCCTTGGCCTCGTCGTAGCCGCTGAACAGGCCGTCCTCGAAGGCAAAGCCGTCGCCGACGATGAAGCTGGCGTTGGTGTAGGCCTTCACGTAGTCCCAGTGGACCTTGTCGTTGGCGATCAGCCAGTTGATGACACCGCCCAGGAAGGGGATGTCGGCGCCGGCGCGGATCGGCAGGTAGAGGTCGGACACCGCAGCGGTGCGGTTGTAGCGCGGATCGACCACGATCAGCTTGGTGCCGCGCGTCTTCTTGGCCTCGATCGCCCACTTGAAGCCGACCGGGTGCGCCTCGGCGGCGTTGCCGCCCATCACCAGGATGAAGTCGGCGTTCTTGATGTCGACCCAGCTGTTGGTCATCGCGCCGCGGCCGAAGGTGGACGCCAGCGCCGACACTGTCGGCCCGTGACAGACGCGCGCCTGCGCGTCGGTGGCGATGATGCCGAGGCTGCGCAGGAATTTCTGGGTGATGATGCCGGTCTCGTTGGAGCCGGCGGAGGCGGTCAGCATCGCGGTGGTCAGCCAGCGGTTGACCGGCACGCCGTCGGCGTTGTTCGCGACGATATTGGCGTCGCGGTCGGCCTTCATGTGGCGGGCGATGCGGTGGATGGCGTCGTGCCAGCCGATGCGTTTCCACTCGCTGCTGCCGGCCTCGCGCACTTCCGGGTATTGCAGCCGTTTCGGGCTATGGATGAAGTCGAGCAGGCCGGCGCCTTTCGGGCACAGCGAGCCGCGGCTGACCGGGTGATCCGGATCGCCCTCGATGTGGAAGATCTCCGACCTGGCGTTCCTGGCGCCATCGCCGAGGCTGTACAGGATCACGCCGCAGCCGACCGAACAGTAAGTACAGGTGTTGCGCGTCTCCCTGGCGCCCATCAGCTTGTACTGGCGCACCTCGGCCAGCGCCTGGCTGGGGCTGAAGCCCATGCCCACCAGGCTGGCGGTGCCGATCTGCGCCGCGCTCAGTTTGAAGAACTGCCGCCGGTTCACTTCCATCATGGCTCTCCTCTTGTTTTTGGGTTGTCGCGTTTGACGCGGGCGAGCCCGCGCAATAGCCTTGGCATAGCATTTGCCGTGCCCGTGGTAGGGTTTTTGCCAATATCCAGCACAAACAGGCACTTGCGTCATGAATGCCGGCCATCAGGCCCGGCTTGAACGGACAAATAGTCGCAACGCCGCTGCGCGGGCTGGGTCAATTTGTCCATGAGGGGAACAAGCTTTTGCAGCAAGACGAAACGTTGGCCGCAAGCAAGAATGCGGCGGCCAGGCAATGGGACAGCTACAGCGTGCTGGTGGTCGATGACGAGCCGGGCATGGTCAATTTCATCAGGCGGGCGCTGGAATCGCGCTGCGGCAGCGTGCACACCGCCGGCAGCGTGGAAGCGGCCGAACCGCTGGTGGCGCAGCAGCGCTTCGACCTGATCGTGCTCGACATCTCGCTGCCGGGCGTGTCCGGCGTCCACTGGCTGAAGCAGCTGCGCGAACGCGGCGTCAACAGTGAGGTGATCCTGATGACCGCGTTTGCCGACGTGGAAACCGCCATCGACGCGCTGCGCGCCGGCGCGTCGGATTTCCTGCTCAAACCGTTCTCGCTGGCGCAGCTGATCAACGCCGCCCGGCGCGCCTTCGAGCGCGCGCGGCTGGAGGCGGAAAACTGGGTGCTGCGCCGCGAGGTGGCGTCGCACGCCAGCCGCAGCAAGGTCAGCCGCGACGGCCTGATCGGTCGCTCGGCGGCGATCGCCGAGCTGCGCGGCCTGCTGCAGCGCTTCGCGCCGATGCCGTCGACGGTGCTGATCCAGGGCGAGTCCGGCACCGGCAAGGAGGTGGTGGCACGGGCGCTGCACCAGCTCAGCCCGCGCGCCGACGCCAGCTTCGTGCCGGTCAACTGCGCGGCGATCACGCAGGAGCTGATCGAGAGCGAGCTGTTCGGTCACCTCAAGGGCGCCTATACCGGCGCCGCCGCCAGCCGTGACGGCCTGTTCTACTACGCGCGCGGTGGCACGCTGTTCCTGGACGAGGTGGCCGAGCTGCCGCTGGCGATCCAGGCCAAGCTGCTGCGGGTGCTGGAGGAGCGCAGCATCCGCCCGGTCGGCTCGGAGCAGGAAATCAAGGTCGACGTGCGCGTGATCGCCGCCAGCAACAAGCCGCTGGCGGACGAGGTCGCCGCCGGCCGCTTCCGTGCCGACCTGTACTACCGCTTGCAGGTGCTGGAGCTGGCGCTGCCGCCGCTGCGCGAGCGCACCGAGGACCTGCCGGAGCTGGTGGCGCACTTCATGGACCTGCTCAGCCCAGCGCTGGGCGTGGCGCCGGTGGAGGTGGAGCCGGCGCTGCTGGCGGCGATGGCCGCCTACGACTGGCCGGGCAATGTGCGCGAGCTGAAAAACCTGATCGAACGCTCGCTGATCCTCGGCTACCTGCCGCAGGACCTGCCGGCGACGCGGCTGCCGCCGGCCGTCGGCGAGCTGGCGGCCGGGGCGGCGCCGGCGGAAGAAAGCCTGAGCCAGGTCGAAACCCGACATATCCGCGCGGTGCTGGCCGCCTGCGCCGGCAACAAGTCGGAGGCGGCGCGCCGGCTCGGCATTTCCCGCAAGACCCTGGAGCGCAAATGCCTGTCCTGGGGCGAGTAAACGGCCTGTGGCGGCGCCTGCTGCAGCCGCTGAACCGTTCGGTGCGCACCCGCTTCGTCACCTTGGCGCTGCTGCCGCTGGTGGTCGGTTTTCCGGTGCTGCTGCTGTTGCTGGCCGGCTGGGGCGGGGCGGCGTTCGAGGAGCTGCTGGTTTTCAAGGTGCGCAGCGATCTGGCGGTGGCGGCCACCTATTTCGAGCGGGTGCAGAGCGACGTTGGCCGCAGCATCGAGGCGCTGGCCAGTTCCGAGGCGCTGGCCGATACCCGGCGCCAGCCGCGGACAAGCTCGCCCGACGCGCTGCTGCGTGAGCGGGCGCGCAGCCTGGGGCTGGACTACCTGCTGTTGCTGGACGCACGGCAGCGGGTGGTGGCCGCTTCGCTGCCGGCCAGCCTGGGCCTGCGCTACCCGCAGCCGGCGGTGGTGCTGGCCGCCAGCGGCGGCACGCAGCGCGCCACGCTGGACGTGTTTACCCCGGCGCAGCTGGCCGCGCTGTCGCCGCTGCTGCAGGCGCGCTCGCACATCGAATTGCTGGCGACGCCCGGCGCGCGGCCGAGCCGGCGCAACGTCAGTGACAACGGTCTGCTGCTGCACGCCGCGGCCAGGGTGCCGGGGCAGCCGCTGGTGCTGGTCGGCGGCGTGCTGCTGAACCGCAACATCGAGTTCATCGACCGCATCCGTCATCTGGTGTATCCGCAGGGGTCGCTGCCGATCCGCAGCCGCGGCTCGGCCACGCTGTTCCTCGACGATACCCGCATCGCCACCACGGTGACTTACCCGCGCGGCGGGCGTGCCATCGGCAGCCGCGTGTCGCAGGAGGTGTCGGAACAGGTGCTGGGCCGCGGCCAGGCGTGGCTGAACCGGGCGCGGGTGATCGGCGACTGGTATGTGTCCGGCTACCAGCCGCTGCTGGACAGCCGCGGCCAACGTATCGGCATGCTGTACGTCGGTTTCTTGGAGCAACCGTTCGTGCTGGCCAAGTGGATGGCGCTGGCGGTGCTGTTCGTGCTGTTCGCCATCACCATGGCGGCGGCGACGTGGGTGAGCTGGCGCTTTGCGCGCTCGGTGATCGCCCCGGTGGAGCGCCTGCGCCAGACCATGAGCGAAGTGGCCGCCGGCCGGCTGGATGCCCGTGTCGGCGCCTTGCCGCAGCAGGACGAGCTGGCCTTGCTGGCCGCCCATTTCGACGCGCTGCTGGCGCGGCTGGAGTCGCAGAACCAGGCCATGCTGCGCTGGGCCGGCGAGCTGGACGACAAGGTGGCGGAGCGCACGCGCGAGCTGGCGGCAGCCAACCACACCCTGCTCAGCGCGCAGCAGCAGCTGTTCAAGTCGGAAAAACTGGCCGCCATCGGCCAGCTGGCAGCCGGCACCGCGCACGAGATCAACAATCCGGTGGCGGTGATCCAGGGCAATCTGGAGCTGATGCAGGAGCTGCTCGGCGAGGCGGCGGCGCCGGTGCTGCCGGAAATCCGACTGATGCGCGAACAGGTGCAGCGCATCCGGCTGATCGTGGCCAAACTCTTGCAGTACGCGCGGCCGAGCGAATACGCCGGCGACCTGCAGCAGGTGCAGCCGCAGGAGGTGTTCCAGGACAGCCTGTTGCTGGTCGGCTACCAGATGAACCGCGGCAATATCGCGGTGGTGAAGCAGTGGCACAGTAGCGCCACGCTGCTGGCCAACCGTTTCGAGCTGCAGCAGATCCTGATCAACCTGATCCTGAACGCGATCCAGGCGATGCCGCAGGGCGGGGTGCTGACGCTGTCGGCGCACGACGCGCCCGGCAGCGACGGCCGCCCCGGCCTGCGCCTGAGCGTGGCCGACAACGGCGACGGCATCGCCGAGGCCGACATGGCGCGGCTGTTCGATCCGTTCTTCACCAGCAAGCACGACGGCACCGGCCTTGGGCTGTGGGTGTGCCAGGGGCTGGCGGAGCGCGGTGGCGGCGTGATCGAGGCCGCCAACCAGCCGCAGGGCGGCGCGGTGTTCAGCGTGTGGCTGCCGTGCGAGCCGGCACTGGCCGCGGTGGGGCTGGCAGTGTTATAAGCACCGCTGCAGAAATCGGCGTGTCGTGCCGACGCAGAACAAGGCTGACAGCCAGCAGGAAAACAAGCATGGATATTCATACACGAGTGCGCGACGTGGCGCTGGAACTGGTCGGCGCCGGCGTGTGGCCGACGGTGCAGGAGGTGCGCGCGCGGCTGGGCACCGGCTCCAATACCACCATCAACAACACCCTGCGCCAGTGGCGGCAGGAGTTTCTCGGCAAGATGGCAACCAGTGCCCGGCACCCGGACTGGTCGCCGGCGCTGGCGCAGGCCTTTGCCCAGATCTGGCAGCAGGCCTGCGGCGAGGCGGAGCAGAACCTGGCCGGCTTGCGCGAAGAAGCGCAGCAGGAAGTGGCACGGCTGGTCGCCGAGCTGGCGCAGGCGCAGCGCGGACTGGTCGCCGCCGCCGCGCAGCAACAGGCGCTGAGCCAGCGCTGCGACAGCGCCGAGCAGGAGCGGCAGCAGCTGGCGGCCAGCCTCGCGCAGTTACAACAGGCGTTGGCGGCGCAGGAGGCACGCGCCCTCGCCAGCGAGGCGGCACTGCAGGAAGCGCGCGGCCAGATCGTCGCCACCCAGCAGGCAGCCGACCAGCGTGTCGAGGCGCTGGAAGCGCGCCATGCGGGGCAGTTGCAGCAACTGCAGCAGGACGGCGAGCGGCGCGAGGCGCTGGCCTACGAGCGGCTGGAAGGCATGCGCATCCAGCTGTATCAGCAGGTGGAGGACGAACGCACGCTGTTGCGCCAGCGCGAGCAGCAGTGGCAGGCGGAGCGGCAACAGCTGGCGCAGCAACTGGCGACGCTGCGCGACAGCAGCCAGCAGCAGCTGGCGCAACGCGCGCAGGAGAATGGCAGGTTGGCCGCAGAGCTGGCGGCGTTACAGGAGAGGCTGGCGGAAAGCGAGGCGTTGCGGCAGCAGTGGCAGCAACGTCATGACGAGCTGGCCGCCGCCGAGCAGCAGCGCAGCACGGTCCTGCAGCAACTGCAGCAGGAACAGACGCTGCTGCAGCAGCACCGCCTGCCACACCTGCTACTGTGGCTGCAGGCCGAACAGGCGCAGCTGGGGGCGATGCCGGCGGCGCAGCTGGCGGAGCAGGTCAGGAGCTTGCTGGCTGGCTGAACAGCTTGCCCAGCGCCGCGCACACCGGCGCCAGGTAGCGCTGGTCCAGCTCGCTGAACTGCGCCAGTTCGCTGGCGTCGATGTCCAGCACCGCCACCACCGTGCCGGCAGCATCGCAAACCGGCAGCACGATCTCGGAACGCGCCGCCGACGAGCAGGCGATGTGGCCGGGGAAAGCGTCCACGTCCGGCACGATCAGCGTCTGCGCCTGCGCCCAGGCGCTGCCGCACACGCCGCGGCCTTTCGGGATGCGGGTGCAGGCGATCGGGCCCTGGAACGGCCCCAGCACCAGCTGCTCGCCCTTGACCAGGTAGAAGCCGGTCCACAGCCAGTTGAAGGTCTGCTGGATCGCGGCGCTGCAGTTGGCCATGGCGGCGATGATGTCGCTCTCGGATTCGATCAGTGCCAGCACCTGCGGTAACAGGGCCTGGTATTGCGCCTCGCGCGAGCCTTCGGCGATCAGCAGCTGTTCTGCCATGGCAGGACTCCATCAGTGTGAAAAAGGGGAACGCAGCATAACAAAAAAGCCGGGAAGGCATCCCGGCTTTTTGCGTGCGGCCACCCTTGCGGCGGTCGCGTTTACATCATGTGCTGGCCGCCGTTGATGGCGAAGTCGGCACCGGTCATGAAACCGGCCAGATCGGAAGCCAGGTAGTTGACCAGGCCGGCGATTTCTTCCGGCTGGCCCAGGCGGCCGACCGGAATCTGCGCGATGATCTTGTTACGCACGTCTTCCGGTACCGCCATCACCATGTCGGTGCCGATGTAACCCGGGCTGATGGTGTTCACGGTCACGCCCTTGCGCGCCACTTCCTGTGCCAGCGCCATGGTGAAGCCGTGCATGCCGGCCTTGGCGGCGGAGTAGTTGGTCTGGCCGAACTGGCCTTTCTGGCCGTTGATCGACGAGATGTTGATCACACGGCCGAAACCGCGCTCCAGCATCGATTCCACCACCGGTTTGCACACGTTGAACACGGAGTCGAGGTTGGTGCTGATCACCGCGTCCCAGTCGGCCTTGCCCAGCTTGCGGAAGCTGGCGTCGCGGGTGATGCCAGCGTTGTTGACCAGTACATCCACCGGGCCAAGCTGAGCGGTAACGGCGGCCACCGCCTGCTGGCACGAGTCGAAATCGCTGACGTCGCACTGGAAGGCGTGGAAGTCGTAGCCCTGTTCCTTCATGTCCGCCAGCCAGCCCTGTTCCTTGCCCGGCTTGCTGTAGGTAGTGGCCACGATGTGGCCGCTGTCGGCCAGCGCCTTGCAGATGGCGGTACCGATACCACCCATGCCCCCGGTAACCAACGCGATTCGCTTACTCATGATGCTGACTCCTTGTCTTTTTGTCGGAATGGAGGGGATGCTAGCGCCCCCTTGTTGTCATTTCATGACAGATTAGGGTCATCATCAGAAAATGTAAACGGATTGTTACGCGAAAATTTTATTCGTTAGGCATTAACAAGCTGGTTCGTCAGTTTCTGCAGCAAAGCCAGTCGGGCCGGGCGGATGCGGCCTTCATCGCTGGCGCTCTTGATCGCGCAATTGGGCTCGGCGCGGTGGGTGCAGTTGTGAAAGCGGCAGTGGCCGATATAGGGGCGCATTTCCGGGAACAGGCCGGCAAGCTCGGTGGCGGCTAGGTGACTGAGACCGAATTCCTGCAGACCGGGCGAGTCGATGAGATGGCTGTCGTCGTCCAGATGGTAGAGCGCGGCGTGGGTGGTGGTGTGGCGGCCGGCGTCCAGCGCGGTGGAAATATCACCGACGCGTGCCTCGGCGGCTGGCAGCAGCGCGTTGGTCAGCGTCGACTTGCCCATGCCGGACTGTCCGACAAAAACCGAGGTCTGGCCCTTGACCAGCGGCAGCAGCTCGTTGATGTCGTGCAGGGCACTGACCGTGACCAGGGTGTAGCCCAGTTCGCGGTACGGCTGCAGCTTGGCCAGCCAGTCGGCGGTTTCCGGCAGGTCGCACTTGTTGACGAGGATGATGGGCTCGATGTCGGCGGCCTCGGCGGCCAGCAGGCAGCGGTTGAGCAGCTCCTCGCTGGGCGTGGGCACCGCGGCGGTGACGAACACGATGCGCGTCACGTTGGCCGCAATCAGCTTGGTGCGCCAGTCGTCCTGGCGGTAGAGCAGGCTCTTGCGTTCGCAGGCCTGCTCGATCACCGCCTGTTCGCCGTTGATGACCGACAGCTCGACGTGGTCGCCGCAGGCGTAATCGACACGCTTGCCGCGGGTGGTGCAATCGTACTGCTGGCCGTCGCACTCGACGATGAAGCGGCGGCCGTAACTGCGGATGATCTGACCTTGCTGCCTCATTTGCCGGCCGCCAGTGCTTCGGTCTTGGCGGCGCAGATGAAATCGTTGAGGGTCAGCCCGCCGGCGTCGTGGGTGCTGAAGCGGACCACGGTGCGGTTGTAGTGCACCGACAGGTCGGGGTGGTGATCTTGCTGGTGGGCGATGAAGGCCAGCGCGTTGACGAAGGCCATGGTGCGGTAGTAGTCGTCGAAACGGAAGGTCTTGACCAGCTCGATGCCTTCTACCGCCCAGCCGTCGAGGTGGGCCAGCAGCTCGGTGCGGGTCTGTTCGCTGAGGGAGTGCAGGCCGTGCTGGGCCTCGCAGTGCATGTGTTGCAGATTCATTGTGCTTGCCTTTCCAGGTGGGCGATGCGCAGGCTCGCCGGTGGATGGGAATCGTAAAAGCGCGAGTGTAGCGGGTCTGGCGTCAGTGTGCTGGCATTGTCACGGTACAGCTTGACCAGCGCGCTGATCAGCTCGCTGGCGCTGCTGTGGCGGGCGGCGAAGTCGTCGGCCTGGTATTCGTGACGCCGCGACAGCTGGCTGAACAGCGGCGTCAGCGGGAAGGTGTAGGCCGGTGCCGCCAGCATGAACAGCACCAGCCCCAGCGCCGGTGCCATCTCGTCAACGCCCAGGCCGCTGTAGAAGGCCGGCAGCGTCAGCAGCCAGCCGAGCAGGGACAGGCTGAGGAAGGACAGCAGGAAGGTGGTGGCGATGCGCTGGCGGACGTGGCCGTGCTTGAAGTGGCCCAGTTCGTGCGCCAGCACCGCCTCCATCTCGCCCTCGTCCAGCTGGGTGAGCAGGGTGTCGAAGAACACGATGCGCTTGGTTTTGCCAAAGCCGGTGAAGTAGGCGTTGCCGTGGCTGGAGCGGCGCGAGCCATCCATCACGAACACGCCGTCGCTGTGAAAGCCGGTGCGCGCCAGCAGGTCGTCGATGCGCTGGCGCAGCGCCGGATCGGCCAGCGGGGTGAAGCGGTTGAAACGCGGCGCGATCAGCGTCGGGTACGCCCACAGCATCGCCAGGCTGAACAGTGTCCAGCTGCACCACACCCACAGCCACGCCCAGTCGCCGGCGGCGTGCAGCAGCCACAGGATCAGCGAGACCAGTGGTGCACCGACGATGACGGCCAGCGCGCCGCCCTTGGCCATATCGGTAAAGTAGAGCGGCCAGCTGGTACGGTTGAAGCCGAAGCGTTTCTCGATGATGAAGGTGCGATACAGGCCGAACGGCAGGCTGAGCACGCTGCTGAGCAGCGCCAGCACGCCGATCAGCGCCACGCCCTGCCACAAGCCGGCGAGCCCGCGCGCGGCCAGCTGCTGCCACAGCCATTGCAGGCCGCCGCCCAGCGTCAACGCCAGCAGCAGCGCACTGTCGGCGACCGCCTGCCACTGGCCGGGGCGCTGTCGTGCCACGCAGTAGTCGGCGGCAAGCTGGTGCTGCTGCAGCGTGATGCGGTCTCGGAAGGCGGCCGGCACCTCGGCCGCATGCTGGCGCACATGGCGGATCTGCCGTTGCGACAGGTAGAGCCGCAGCGCCAGCGACAGCAGCACGGCGAGCAGGAAAGACCAGGTGAATAGATTCATGGCGAGCCGGGTTTGCCCAAGGGCGGTTATTAAAGGAAAATGCCTGCATTTCGTTAGAGACGAGCATTATGCCGCAAGATCCCAAGCATCTCATCTGGCTGGACATGGAAATGACCGGGCTGGAGCCGGACACCGACCGCATCATCGAAATCGCGATGGTGGTCACCGACAGCGAACTGAACGTGGTCGCCGAATCGCCGGTGCTGGTCGTGCACCAGAGCGACGAAACGTTGGCCGCCATGGACGAGTGGAACACCAATACCCACGGCAAGACCGGGCTCACCGCCCGCGTCAAGGCCTCGACGCTGAGCGAAGCCGAGGCCGAGCAGCAGCTGCTGGCCTTCCTGCAGGAACACATCGCCAAGGGCGTGTCGCCGATGTGCGGCAATTCCATCGGCCAGGATCGCCGCTTCATGGCGCGCTGGATGCCGGAGCTGGAACGCTACTTCCACTACCGCAACCTCGACGTGTCGACGCTGAAGGAGCTGTGCAAGCGCTGGCGCCCGGACATCGCCAAGGGTGTGGTGAAGAAAGGCAAGCACGAGGCGCTGGCGGACATCCTCGAATCGATCGAGGAGCTGCGCTATTACCGCGAACACTTCCTCAAAGTGTAAGGCGATGCCCGGGATGAGCAGTTTCCTTGAACAGATGGCGCGCCAGCGCCACGCCGCGATCAACAGCACGCCGGTGTGGGCGCGGCTGCACCAGCACCAGCGTGCCACCCGCCACGTGCACATGCGCGAGCTGTTCGAGCAGGACGCGCAGCGTTTTCACCGCTATTCGCTGGAGCTGGACGGCCTGCTGCTGGACTACTCCAAGAACCGCATCACCGACCGCACCCTGGAGTTGCTGCTGGAGCTGGCCGATGCGGCCAACCTTGGGCAGTGGCTAGCGTGGATGCGCGACGGCGAGCGCATCAATGTCAGCGAACAGCGCGCGGTATTGCACACCGCACTGCGCCAGCCGGCCGGCCGCCGCGTGCTGCTGGACGGCGTCAACGTGGTGGACGAGGTGCAAGACGTGCTGGCGGCGTGCAGCCGCTTTGCCGAGGCCGTGCGCGGCGGCGACTGGCGCGGTCATGACGGCCAGCCTATCCGCGACGTGGTCAATATCGGCATCGGCGGTTCCGACCTGGGGCCGCTGATGGTGCACGAGGCGCTGCGCCCGTACTGCCGGCCGGGACTGAATGTCCACTTCGTGTCCAATGTCGACGGCCAGCATCTGGCGCAAACACTGGAACAGTGCCAGCCGGCGACCACGCTGTTCATCGTGGCCTCCAAGTCGTTCACCACCCCGGAAACACTGCTCAACGCCCACGCCGCCCGCCGCTGGCTGGTGGC
>NZ_BMYW01000004.1:107128-224114 GCF_014652475.1 Vogesella alkaliphila
CCGCCGGCGACGCGGCGGTGGCGCGGCATTTCGTGGCGATCTCGACCAACCGCCCGGCGGTGCAGGCCTTCGGTATCGATGCGGCCAACATGTTCGGCTTCTGGGACTGGGTCGGCGGCCGCTACTCGGTATGGTCGGCGATCGGACTGCCGGTGATGCTGGCGATCGGGCCCGAGCAGTTCCGCCAGTTCCTGGCCGGCGGCGCGGCGATGGACGAACACTTCTTCAGCGCGCCGTTCGCGCGCAACATGCCGGTGCTGCTGGCGCTGCTCGGCATCTGGTACAACACCTTCTATGGCGCGCACACCCACGCCATCATGCCCTACGACCACGGGCTGCGCCGCCTGCCGGCGCACCTGCAGCAGCTGGACATGGAATCCAACGGCAAGCGCGTCGGCCGCTGCGGCGAGCGGCTGGATTTCGACACCGGCCCGGTGATCTGGGGCGAGGAGGGCGTCAACAGTCAGCACGCCTTCTTCCAGCTCTTGCACCAGGGCACGCGCCTGGTGCCCTGCGACTTCATCCTGCCGCTGAACTCGCACTACCCGCAGGGTGACCAGCATCGCGTGCTGGTGGCCAACTGCCTGGCGCAGACCGAGGCGCTGATGCGCGGCAAAAGCGAGGCCGAGGTGCTGCGCGAGCTGGCGCACCTGCCGGGCGACGAGCTGGACATGCTGCTGCCGCAGAAGCTGTTTCCTGGCAACCAGCCGTCCAACACCCTGGCGCTCGACCGGCTGACCCCCTATACACTAGGCATGCTGCTGGCGCTGTACGAGCACAAGGTGTTCGTGCAGGGCGTGATCTGGGGGGTCAATTCCTTCGACCAGTGGGGCGTGGAGTACGGCAAGCAGTTGGCCGCACAGCTGCTGGCGGAGATGGACGGCAAGGCCTCCGCCCCCCACGACGCCTCCACCAGCGGCCTGATGCAACACTTCCGGGAGCGCTTTCATGGATGAATTTCAGCTGGCGAGCCGCCTTGGCGAACTGCTGCTGGCGCGCGACGAAAAGGTGACCACCGCCGAGTCCTGCACCGGCGGCGGCATCGCGCAGGCGATTACCGCCATCGCCGGCAGTTCCGGCTGGTTCGACATGGCCATCGTCAGCTACAGCAATGACGCCAAGCAGCGCCTGCTGGGCGTGCCACCGCAGCTCTTGCTGCAGCACGGCGCGGTCAGCGAGCCGGTGGTAGCGGCGATGGCCAGCGGTGCGCTGCGGCTGGCCGATTGCCACTGGGCGCTGGCGGTCAGCGGCATCGCCGGCCCCGACGGCGGCAGCGCCGACAAGCCGGTCGGCACCGTCTGTTTCGCGCTGGCCGGGCTGGCACTGCCGCAACCACTGACATACACGCAACACTTTGCCGGCGATCGCGCCGCCATCCGCCAGCAGTCGGTGTGCAGCGCGCTGTCTACACTTTGCGCGCAATTGGCCTTGTGAATGTGGCGCGCCGGCCGCGCCGTTTTACGCATTGCGCGTAATCTGCAGCGACTGGCCCTTTTTTTGCTAATAACTTTTTGTGACTGTGCTTATAATCACGCCCCTGTCGCGAATCGGGCGGCGGCCGGCTGACGCCGGCACCCCGGTCGCCGGCATGCACAACGAATGGCGCGTCCATGCCAAACCGATTATGGTTACCATGATCCGTTCGTTGTAACTACACGCACATTGAGGGAAACATCTCATGCAAATTTCCAAAAAACGGGGTATTGCCGCTGCTGTCATGCTGATGACGGCATCCGCAAGCTGGGCATTTGTACCGGCCGTGGTGTACGACCAGGCCGGCAAGTTCGACAAGAGCTTCAACGAAGCGGCCTACACCGGCGCCGAACGCTTCAAGAAAACCACCGGCATCGCCTACCGCGAAGCCCAGATCGCCAATGAAGCGCAAAAAGAGCAGGTGCTGCGCAACCTGGCGCGTCGCAACGTCGACCTGATCGTGGCCGTGGGTTTCTCCTTCACCCAGGCGGTGCAGACCGTTGCCGCCGAGTTCCCGAAAGTGAAGTTCACCATCGTGGACGACGTGGCCAAGGGCGCCAACGTGCAGTCGATCGTGTTCAAGGAACAGGAAGGCTCCTACCTCGTCGGCATGGCGGCCAGCATGGCCTCCAAGTCGAAGAAGGTCGGCTTCATCGGCGGCATGGACGTGCCGCTGATCCGCGCCTTCGGTTGCGGCTACGCCCAGGGCGCCAAGGCGGTCAACAAGAAGGTGGAAGTGGTCTCCAACATGACCGGCACCACGCCGCAGTCGTTCAACGACCCGGCCCGCGGCGGCGAGCTGGCGCGCAGCCAGTTTGACCGTGGCGTCGACGTGGTCTTCCACGCGGCCGGCGGCACCGGCATGGGCGTGCTGCAGGCGGCCAAGGACAAGAACAAGCTGGGCATCGGCGTGGACTCCAACCAGAACCACCTGTTCCCGGGCTTCGTGCTGACCTCGATGCTGAAGCGCGTCGACAATGCCGTTTACGACATCTTCATGTCCGGCAAGAACAACAGCTGGAAGCCGGGCCTGGTGACCATGGGCCTGAAGGAAGGCGGCGTGGATTGGGCGGTGGACGCCAACAACCGCAAGCTGATCTCCAAGGACATGGAAGCCAAGATCAGCCAGGCCAAGAAAGACATCGTGGCCGGCAAGATCAAGGTGGTCGACTACCGTGCCGGCAACAGCTGCCCGGTGCAGTAACCATTCTTTATTAATCGTCTGAATCCCGGACGACCCGCGCGGCAAGCAGGTTTCCTGCTTGCCGCGCTCTTTCGTGTGCTGCCGTTTTGCAGGCCATGCCGGGATGAGTGTTGATCGAGAGCTGAATCAATATGGCCGAACTCGCTATCGAGCTGACTGGCGTCAACAAGTATTTTGGCGAAGTCCACGCCAACAAGAACATCTCCTTCGCCGTCGCCAAGGGCAGCATCCACGGCATCATCGGCGAAAACGGGGCCGGCAAGTCCACGCTGATGAGCATCCTGTACGGCTACTACCAGGCCGACTCCGGCAGCATCCGCCTGAACGGGCAGGAAGTGCGCATCCGCAACAGCCACGACGCCATCGCTCGTGGCATCGGCATGGTGCACCAGCACTTCATGCTGGTGGACACCTTTACCGTGCTGGAAAACATCGTGCTCGGCGCCGAGCAGGGCGTGGCGCTGAAGCAGAGCCTGCAGGCCGCCCGCGACCACCTGGCCGCGCTGAACCGCGACTACGGCCTGCAGGTCGATCCGGACGCCATCGTCGGCGAGCTGGGCGTGGGCGAGCAGCAGCGCGTGGAAATCCTGAAGGCGCTGTATCGCGGCGCCGACGTGCTGATCCTCGACGAACCGACCGCGGTGCTGACGCCGCAGGAGGCGGACGACCTGTTCCGCATCCTGCGCCTGCTCAAGGCACAGGGCAAGACGGTGCTGCTGATCACCCACAAGCTGCGCGAGGTGCTGGACATCACCGACGCCGTCACCGTGATGCGCGCCGGCGAGATCGTCGGCAATGTCGTCACCGCCGACGTGGGCAAGGAAGACCTTGCCGACCTGATGGTTGGCCGCAAGGTCAACCTGCAGCTGGACAAGGCGCCGGCCAGGCTCGGCAAGACCGTGCTGCAGGTGAGCAATCTGTCGCTGACCGACGCGCGCGGGGTCAAGCTGCTGGACGACGTCAGCTTCGAGCTGCACGCGGGCGAGATCGTCGGCATCGCCGGCGTCTCCGGCAACGGCCAGTCCGAGCTGCTGGAAATCCTGTCCGGCATGCGCGAGGCCAGCGCCGGCTCGGTGCGATACAACGGCACCGAGCTGACCACGCTGCAGACGCGCGAGCCGAAGGCGGCTGCCTACCGTCGTCTCGGTATCGCCCACGTACCGGAAGACCGCTCGCGCGAAGGGCTGGTCAAGGATTTCTCCACCTTCGAGAACGCGATCCTCGGCTATCACGACGATCCGGCGATCCAGCGCGGCCTGCTGTTCAACCGCAAGGCCATCATCGAACGCTGCCGCCGTTTCATCAGCGAGTTCGACGTGCGCCCGGCCAACGCCTTCCGTCGCAGCGGCCTGTTCTCTGGCGGCAACCAGCAGAAGGTGATCCTGGCGCGCGAGATCGACAGCGATCCGCAGCTGATGCTGATCGGCCAGCCGACACGGGGCGTCGACATCGGCGCCATCGAATTCATACACAAACGACTCATGGCACTGCGCAATGCCGGCAAGGCGCTGCTGCTGGTTTCGGTGGAGCTGGACGAGATCCTGGCGCTGAGCGACCGCATCATCGTGATGAACGCCGGTCGCGTCAGCGGCGAGCTGCCGGCGGCGCAAGCCACGGCCACCGAACTGGGCCTGTTGATGGGGGGGCATAAATGAGCCAGCCAAGTAACCTGCCGCGCTGGGCCACCTTGTGGCTGATGCCGGTACTGAACCTGTTCGCGGCACTGTTGGTGTCCGGGCTGGTGATCACGCTGATCGGCGAAGATCCGGTCGAATGTCTGCAACTGATGATCAACGGCGCCTTCGGTTATCCGGAAGGCATCGGCTACACGCTGTTCTACACCACCAGCTTCATCTTCACCGGTCTCGCGGTGGCGGCGGCGTTCCACGCCGGCCTGTTCAACATCGGCGGCGAGGGGCAGATGTACCTCGCCGGCCTCGGCGTGACGCTGGTCTGCCTGGGACTGGATTTCCTGCCCGGCTGGGTGGTGATCCCGCTGGCGCTGCTGGCGTCGATGGTATTCGGCGCGGCGTGGGCGTTCATTCCCGGCTACCTGCAGGCCAAGCGTGGCAGCCACATCGTGGTCACCACCATCATGTTCAACTTCATCGCCAGTGCGCTGATGACTTGGCTACTGGTCGACAAGCTGATCATGCCCGGCTCGCAGACACCGGCGACCCGGCTGTTCGCCGAATCGGCGTGGATCCCGATGCTGCACGAGCTTGCGGCCAACCTTGGCGTCGAGCTGCCGCAGACGCCGCTGAACGCGACCTTCTTCCTCGCGCTGCTGGCACTGGTGCTGTTCTATCTGATGGTGTGGCGCAGCCACTGGGGTTATACGCTGCGCACCGTCGGCCTCAACGAGAAGGCGGCGCGCTACGCCGGCATGCCGGTATCGAAGGTGATCATCGTGGCGATGTGCTTCTCCGGCGCGCTGGCCGGCCTCGCGGCGGTCAACGAGCTGCTCGGCTCCACCCACCGCATGAACCTGGCGTTCACCAACGGCATCGGCTTCGTCGGCATCGCGGTGGCGCTGATGGGGCGCAACCACCCGTTCGGCATCCTGCTGTCGGCACTGCTGTTCGGCGCACTGACCCAGGGCGGCCTGGACCTGTCCTTCGAGAAACCGGCGATCACCCACGAGATGATCATCCTGACCCAGGGCCTGATCATCCTGTTCTGCGGCGCGCTGGAAAACCTGTTCCAGACGCCGCTGGCGCTGGCATTCAAACAGATGACGAAACGATAAGGAGACACTGACATGGACAGCTTTTTCAGTGTGCTGGACGCCACCATCCGCGTCGCCACCCCGCTGGTACTGGCGGCGCTGGCCGGCCTGTTTTCCGAGCGCTCCGGCATCGTCGATCTGGCGCTGGAGGGCAAGATGCTGGCCGCCGCGTTTGCCGCCGCCTGCGTCGCCTACATGATGCAGTCGCCGTGGGCCGGCCTCGCCGCCGGCATGGTCGCCGGGGTGATGGTGGCCTTGCTGCACGGCATCGTGTCGATCGGCTATAACGGCAACCAGCTGATTTCCGGCGTGGCGCTCAACATGATGGTGTCCGGCCTGACGCCGGTACTGGCGCTGGCCTGGTACCAGCAGGGCGGCCGCACCCCGACGCTGGACGACGCGGCGCGCTTTCGTAGCGTCGAGCTGCCGTTTGCCGACGCCATTGCCGCCTCGGCGCCGTTGAAGGCGCTGTTCGGCCACAACATCCTGGTGTATCTGGCCGTGCTGGTAATCGTGGTAGTGAGCTGGGTGGTATACAAGAGCCGTTTCGGCCTGCGCCTGCGCGCGGTGGGTGAAAACCCGCACGCCGCCGACGCCGCCGGCATCAACGTCAAGCTGGTGCGCTATCTGGCGCAGAGCATCAGCGGCGCGCTGTGCGGCGTGGCCGGTGCCTACCTGGTGCTGGCGCAAACCGGCGCCTTCATCCAGGACATGACCGCCGGCAAGGGCTACCTCGCGCTGGCGGCGCTGATCTTCGGTAAGTGGCGGCCGTGGGCAGCGGTGTCCGGCTGCCTGCTGTTCGCCTTTACCGACGCGATCCAGATCCGGCTGCAAGGCTCGGAGCTGCCGCTGATCGGCAGCATCCCGGACGCCTTCATCCAGGCGATTCCGTACGTGTTGACCGTGGTGCTGCTGGCCGGCTTCATGGGCCGCGCGGTGGCACCGAAGGCGATCGGGGTACCGTTCGTCAAATCGCGCTAAGCGGCAATATTGCCGGTCAAAAGCGGACACTCCGGTGTCCGCTTTTTTGTTGCCGGCGCGCCGGCTCAGTCCGCCGATGGCGGCAAGGCTGGCGGCGGCAGGCTGTTTTCGATGCGCTCCCGCGCGAACGGATCGGCGGCGTCGATATAGCGCATCGCTGACTGGATATCCTTCCAGCCGACGTAGGCCATCAGCGTCTTGACATCCCAGCCGTTGGCGCTGGCCCAGTTGGCAAAGCCGCGGCGGAAGGAGTGGCCGCTGAAGCGCGCCGCCTCCGCCAGGCCGGCGACGGCAAACAGGCGGCGCAGCAGCGGGATCAGGCTGTTGATGTGCAGGCCTTGTTCGCCCACCACACCACAGCGGCTGATGCCGCGAAACACCGCGCCCTCGCGCAGCCCGCTGTCGGCCAGCCACTCGCCGTAGGCGCTGACCGGGCAGAGCCGCGACAGCTGCGGCACGCGGAACACGCGCCCCTGCAGCCGGCGGTCGCCCTTCGATTGCGCGAGGAAACAGTTCATACCCTCGCCTGCGACGATCTCGATGTCTTCGATCTGCAGCCGCAGCAGCTCGTCGCCACGAAATCCGCGCCAGAACCCCAGCAGCAGCAAGGCCTTGTCGCGGCGGCAGCGCAGGCGGGTAGCGTGATCCTGCTGCTGTATCGCCAACTCGATGGCCCCATCCAGCCAGGCAAGCAGCTGTTCCAGCTGCCGGATCTGCAGCGGCAGCGCCTGTTTCTGCTGTACCGGATGCAGCGCGCGGATGCCCTTCAGTACCTGGCGCACCACCGGCGCCTTGGTCGGATCGGGAAAACCCTGTTGCAGGTGCCACTGCGCCAGTGCGGCCAACCTTTGCTTCAGCGTATTCACCGATAGCGTCTCGGCGTGCTCCGCCAGGTAGCGCGCCATGCTGTCGGCGGTGGCCGGCAGAAAGCCACCCCATTCCACCTCGAAATGACGGATGGCAGCCGCATAGCTGCGCCGCGTGTTGTCGCGAGTGGCAGCGGCGAGGTAGCGGGCGATTTTTTCCATGGAGACGACGGACTCGGGAGGTGGCGGGCGGAGGTCTGTGTTGCGGCCTTGCTGCTGCAGCCGGCAGGGCCGGCGGCGAATTATAGCAGCGTGGCCCGCCGTTGCCGGCGACGGCTGCAAGCCAAGGTTGGCCGCAACGGTGGTAACCAGGCAGAACGGATGGTCGCCGTGGGTGTCACGCATTTTTCGAGGCCATTTTGACGACGATGAGCGGCCCAGCGGTGAAACGTACGGGGTTGGGCTGATTTCTGAGGCCAAATCATATCAAGGCGTGATAATTCGTGATTATCACGCCTTTTATTTTTGTCATTTAATAATTTTAAACTTACATAATGGTATGTATTATCATGGTACGTAATACGTATCAAATTTCAGCGGAGCACAGTATGGCCAGAAGCGGCATCTACAAATCAGAAGTCCTGCGTGCACGGGACAATCTGCTGGCGCAGGGGCGCAATCCGTCGATTGACGCCATCCGTGCCGAGCTCGGCAATACCGGCTCCAAGACCACCATTCACCGCTACCTGAAAGAGCTGGAAGAAGAAGAGGGCGCCGGCAGCGGCGCGAAGATCGCCGTCAGCGAGGCAATCCAGGAGCTGGTCGGCCGGCTGGCCGCCCGCCTGCACGAAGAGGCCGACGAGCGCATTGCCGCGATGGCGGCGGAGTCGGCCGCACAGCTGGCGCAGTGTCGCGAACAGCTGGCGCAGACCACCGCGCAAGCCGAGGTTTGCCAGCAACAGCTGCAGCAGCTGAGCCAAGCGCTGGCAGCCGAACAGCAGCAGCACGCCGCCGCCCGCGAGGCACTGCAGGCGGCACAACTGCGCGACGGCCAGCAACAACAGCAGATCGTCGGCCTGCAGGAACGGCTGGCAGAAAACCAGGCGCACCGCGCATCGCTGGAGGAAAAGCACCTGCACGCGCGCGAGGCGCTGGAGCACTATCGCCAGTCGGTAAAGGAGCAGCGCGATCAGGAGCAGCGCCGCCACGAACAGCAGGTGCAGCAACTGCAGGCCGAGCTGCGCACCCTTGGCCAGACCTTGATCGTCAAGCAGGACGAGCTGACGCGGCTGTATCAGGACAGCGCCCGTACCGGCGCCGAGCTGCTGGCCGCCAGCCGCGCCTTGCGGCAGCAGGAACAGGAGAGTGCGCGGCAGGCGCAGACCGCGGCGGGACTGCAGGCAAGAATCGCGGAACAGGAACGCTTGCTGGCGGTGCTGAACGAACGGCTGGAGCGGGCGATCAGCAGCCGCGAGGAGGTGTGGCAGCTGTTGCAGCAGGCCAGCACGGCAACAGCGGTCCCGACGGGCGAGGGGGCGGCCGCTGCGACGGAGGCCGATGGTGGGGTAGTGGTAGCCACTGGCGAAGCCGCCGCGCCACCAGCCTAGCCGTGACCTTGCGGCCAACGTTGGCCGCAAGGCACTGCCCGCACGGAAGGCCGCGCCGGTGGCTCACGAAAACCCCACCACTGAGCGCTTTGGCTTGCGCGCCAGTTACCATCCAGTACGGGAGAAAGTGTTCGCCGGCAGCGCCGCCGAATCCAGGCGGTTCGCCCAAAAAAAACCGGCTCTCGCGGAGCCGGTTTGTGTTGTCGTGTTGCGCCTCAGGCGAACAGCTGCTGCAGTGCGGCGCCAGGATCGCTTTCACGCATGAAGGCTTCGCCGACCAGGAAGGTGTGCACCTCGTGATCGCGCATGCGCTGCACGTCGTCACGGGTGACGATGCCGCTTTCGGTGACGGCGATGCGGTCCTTGCCGATCATCGGCAGCAATTGTAGCGTGGTATCGAGGTTGACCTCGAAGGTGCGCAGGTTGCGGTTGTTGACGCCCACCAGCGGCGTGCTTAGCTGCAGCGCCGCTTCCAGCTCCGCCGCGTCGTGCACTTCCACCAGTACCGCCATACCCAGCTCGTGGGCCAGCGCCTCGAAATCCTGCATCTGCGACAGGCTCAGCGCCGCCGCGATCAGCAGGATGCAGTCGGCACCGATGGCGCGCGCTTCGTAGATCTGGTACGGATCGACCATGAAGTCCTTGCGCAGCACCGGCAGGCTGCAGGCGGCTCGGGCGGCGATCAGGTAGTCCTCGTGCCCCTGGAAGTAGGGCGCGTCGGTCAGCACCGACAGGCAGGCGGCGCCGGCCGCCTCGTAGCTGCGGGCGATCGCGGCCGGATCGAAGTCGGCGCGGATGACGCCCTTGCTGGGGCTGGCCTTTTTCACTTCGGCAATCACCGCCGCCAGCTGCTGCTGGTGCTTGCCGCGGATGGCGGCGACGAAGTCACGGTGATCGCCACGCTTGGCCTCGGCGGCGGCGCGCACGCTGGCCAGCGACTGCCGAGCCGAGCGGGCGGCCACTTCCTCGAATTTGGTGGCGCAGATTTTGTTGAGAATGTCGGACATGCGGATTGTCTTTCAGTCGGTGCCGGTACTGCTCGGCAGGTGAAGATCGAAAAAGGTCAGCAGCCGTTGCGGCAGCCATTGCAGGTGGCCGGGGAAGCGGCCACTGACGAAACCGACGTGGCCGCCGTGCTCCGGCTGCTCCAGCGTCACCGCCGGGCTAACTTCGCCGTTGCCGGGCAGCGCCGACACCGGCAGAAACGGATCGTTGCGCGCATTCAGCACCAGGGTTGGCCGCACGATGTCCTTCAGCAGCGGCTTGCTGCTGGCACGGCGCCAGTAGTCCTGCACGTCGCGATAGCCGTGCAGCGGCGCGGTGACCAGATTGTCGAACTCGACGAAGGTCTTACTGTTGCGTACCGCTGCGGCGTCGAACAGGTCCGGGTGCTGCGCCAGCTGGGCCAGCGATTTTGGCTTCAGCGTATTGAGGAACATGCGGGTGTAGACGTGGCGCCCGAAGCCGCGGTCGAGACAGGTGCTGGCCGCGGCCAGATCCAGCGGCGCCGAGATCGCCGCCGCCGCTTGTGGCAGCGCACGGGCGCCGTGCTCGCCGAGGTAACGCAGCAGCATGTTGCCGCCCAGCGACACGCCGGCGACGAACAGCAGGGTATTACCGGCCGCCAGTCGCTGCAGTATCCAGTCGACCTCGGCGGCATCGCCGGCGTGGTAGGCGCGGCGCAGCAGATTGGGCTGGCCGCCGCAGCCGCGAAAGTGCGGCACCACGCCACGCCAGCCGCGCGCCTTGACCGCGTGCATCAGCGCGCTGGCGTAGTGGCTATGGCTGCTGCCTTCCAGGCCGTGGAACAGCACCACCAGCGGCGCACCGGCATCGCCATCGACATGGTCGACGGCGATCTCGCCGCCATCCGGCGTCGGCCAGACCTCGCGGCGATAGGCCGGGGGTTGCGATTTGAGAAACAGCGCCGGCCAGATGGTTTGCAGGTGACTGCCAAGCAGCCAGCGCGGCGGGCAATAACTCATGTGCCGGGCTTGACCGCGGATTTCGGACGGAAGGCCTTGACCACCGCGTCGCGGGTTTCCAGCCAGGGCGCACCGATCAGGTCCAGGCAGTAGGGCACCGCGGCAAAGATGCCGGGCACCAGCACCTGCTCGCCATCGCGCAGGCCTTCCAGCGTCTCGCGGATGGCCTTCGGCTGGCCGGGCAGGTTCAGGATCAGGCTCTGCTTGCGGATCACGCCCACCTGACGCGACAGGATTGCGGTCGGTACGAACTTGAGGCTGATCTGGCGCATCTGCTCGCCAAAGCCAGGCATCACCCGGTCGGCGACCGCCAGCGTGGCTTCCGGGGTGACATCGCGCGGCGCCGGGCCGGTGCCGCCGGTGGTGAGCACCAGGTGGCAGCCGACGTCGTCGACCAATTCGCGCAGCGTGGCCTCGATCAGCGGCTGCTCGTCGGCGATCAGCCGGGTTTCGGTGCTGAACGGCGTGGCGATGGCCAGGCTCAGCCAGTCCAGCAGCGCCGGAATGCCCTTGTCTTCATAGATGCCCTGGCTGGCACGATCAGAGATGGAAACCAGACCGATCTTGATGCTCATGTTCACTCGTCCTGCGTGTCGTCTTGTTCGTCACCGCTGTTGGCCGGCTTGCCCTGTTCCGGAATCAGCTCTTTCAGCAGCTGGAACAACTGACGGTTGGCCTTGGGCGGTTTGCTTTCCTCGCGCTCCTTGCGGGCATTGCGCACCATGGTGCGCAGCTGCTGCACGTCCAGCTGCGGGAAGTCGTTGATCAGCTGCTGCACGTGGCTGTCGTCTTCCACCAGCCGTTCGCGCCAGCGTTCCAGCAGGTGCAGCCAGCGGGTGTGGGCGCTGGAATCGCCGCGCAGCGCGGCCAGTTGCTGCTCGATCGGCTCCGGGTCGATGTCGCGCATCAGCTTGCCGATGTACTGCAGCTGGCGGCGCTTGGCGCCGTTGGCGGTGATTTTCTGGAAATCAAGCACGGCGACCAGCAGGCCGTCGTCCAGATTCATTTTCTTCAGTTTGGCGGCCGGCAGCTCGGTCAGCGCGCGACCGATGTCCTGCAGCGCATCCATGTCGCGTTTGCGTTGCGATTTGCTGGCAGGGAGCGCATCAGCGCCATCATTATGGTATTCAGGCATGGTAAGGCTTGGTTACGGTTTCAAGCTGGTATGATACCGGAAAAGCACAAGCCACGGCCGATCACCGTGCCTTTCCGTGGTGCTATCGTTGACAGATGAAGAAGGCAGCCATGTCAGAACAGATTTTTTCCTACAGCTCGCCCGAGCTGGAGTCCATCGCCAGCCGAGTACTGGAGCTGGCGCGCGCCGGCGGCGCCACCGCCGCGGAGGCCGACATTTCCGAAGGCTGCGGCCACAGCGTGTCAGTGCGCCTGGCGGAAGTGGAGACCATCGAGTACAACCGCGACAAGGGCGTGTCGGTCACGCTGTATCTGGGCCAGAAGAAGGGCCACGCCAGCACCTCCGACTTTTCCGACGCCGCCCTGCAGGACACCGTCAACGCCGCGCTGAACATCGCGCGCTATACCGCCGCCGACGATTGCGCCGGGCTGGCCGATCCGGCGCTGCTGATGAAGGCGGAGCAGGATCGCGATCTCGACCTCTACCACCCGTGGGACCTGCCGGTGGAAACCGCGATCGAGCTGGCGCGCGAGTGCGAGGCCGCCGCGCGCGCGGTGGACGCCCGCATCCGCAATTCCGAAGGCGGCACCGTGTCCACCCACGCCACCCGCCACTGCTACGCCAACAGCCACGGCTTCATCGGCAGCCAGACCACCTCGCGCCACAGCCTGTCGGCGGCGGTGATCGCCGACAGCGGCGACAGCATGCAGCGCGACTACTGGTACAGCGCCGCGCGCTGCGCCGACGACCTGCTGTCTGCGGCCAACGTTGGCCGCATCGCCGGCGAGCGCACCGTGCGCCGTCTCGACGGCCGCCGCATCAAGACCGGGCTGTACCCTGTGGTATTCGAGGCGCCGATTGCCGGCTCGCTGCTCGGCCACCTAGTGCAGGCGGTCAGCGGCGGCAGCCTGTACCGCAAGTCCAGCTTCCTGCTCGATTCGCTCGGCACCAAAGTCTGCGCCGACATCATCACCATCGACGAAGACCCGTTCGTGCTGCGCGGCCTCGCCAGCGGCTGCTGCGACGACGAGGGCGTCGCCACCCACCAGCGCCGGCTGGTGGACAACGGTGTGCTGCAGGGCTATTTCCTCGGCAGCTACTCGGCGCGCAAGCTGGGCATGCAAAGCACCGGCCACGCCGGCGGCCCGCACAACCTGGCGGTACAGCCGACGCTGACCGGCGGCCTGGACGCGGTGCTGCAGCGCATGGGCAGCGGCCTGCTGGTCACCGAGCTGATGGGGCAGGGCATCAATATGGTGACCGGCGACTATTCGCGCGGCGCCAGCGGCTTCTGGGTCGAGAACGGCGTCATCGCCTACCCGGTGGAAGAGCTGACTATCGCCGGCAACCTGCGCGACATGCTGCGGCAGATCGATGCCGTCGGCGACGACGTCGACCGCCGCGGCAGCCGTCATATCGGCTCGGTATTGCTGTCGTCGATGATGGTGGCAGGCGAGGGCTAAGCGCGAACCAACAAGCGCAAACCTAATGATGCCGCCCCCGGTGCGGCATCCGTTTTGGCGCCCGCAGACGGGCGTGTTTCGACAAGGGGGCAGGACATGACAAAACCTGTCGTAGGTCTGGTGCTGGCCGGCGGTGGCGCGCGGGCAGCCTATCAGGTCGGGGTGCTGATGGCGGTGGCGCGCATGCTGCCGCGCCATGCGGCCAGCCCGTTCCAGGTCGTCAGCGGCACCTCTGCCGGTGCCATCAATGCCGTCGGCCTTGCCGCCGGCGCGCAGCATTTCCGCCGCACCACCGCGCACCTGGTGCGGATGTGGCAGTCGGTGCGGGTGCAGGACGTCTATCGCGTTGACGCGCCATACTTCGTCAAGGCCTTCCTGCAGTGGGGCGGTTCGCTGCTGACCGGCGGCAAATTGGTGCACACGCCACCGAGCTTCCTCGACAACCGCCCGCTGCACCATTACCTGACGCGCACGGTGCAACTGGAGGGCATCGATACCGCCATCCAGAGCGGCGCGCTGCGCGCGCTGTCGCTGACCGCCTCCTGCTACACCACCGGCCAGTCGGTGAGCTTCTTCGAAGGCTGCGAACAGGTCGAACCGTGGCATCGCCACCAGCGTTGCGGCCAACGTGAGCGTCTCAGTATCGAGCACCTGATGGCGACCTCGGCGATCCCGCTGCTGTTTCCCTCCGCGCGCGTGGACGGCCGCCACTACTGCGATGGCGCCATCCGCCAGATGGCGCCGCTATCGCCGGCACTGCACCTTGGCGCGCAAAAGCTGTTCGTGATCAACCTGGTCAGCCATCAGGAGCGGCGGCAGGCCCAGCAGACGGCTGCACCCAGCCTCGCGCAGATCTTCGGCCACCTGCTGGACAGCATCTTCATCGACAGCATGTCGGCGGACATGGAGCGGCTGGCGCGCGTCAACCACACCGTGTCGCTGCTGGACGAGCACGCCCGCCACCACAGCACCGCGCTGAAGCGGATCGAGGTGTTCCACATCTCGCCCAGCGTATCGCTGGACAGCATCGCCCACCGCCATTTCGACGGCTTCCCGGCGACGATGCGCTTCCTGCTGCGCGGCGCCGGTGCCATGCGCCAGCGCGGCTCGACACTGGCCAGTTACTTGCTGTTCCACCCGCCGTACGGCAAGGAGCTGGTCGAGCTGGGCTACAAGGATGCGTTTGCCAAAAAGAACGAGATCATGAATTTTTTGTCCGGACGCTAGTCCGATTCACTCCCGTGCCGCCGTCTTGGCGGCAGGGTTACTACCAAGGGGTCATCAATGAGTTTTCTGACGCGACGCCAGCTGTATGGCGTGATTGCGGCAATGTGTGCCGTCGCGATGGGCTATGCCCTGTATGCGCAGTATGTGCTGGAGCTGGAACCGTGCCCGCTGTGCATCTTCCAGCGCATCGGCGTGATCGCCGTCGGCAGCCTGGCGCTGCTGGCTGCCATCTTCAACCCGCAAGGGTTGGCCGCAAAAGTGTGGTCGCTGCTGATCGCCGTGGCGGCGGTGGCCGGGGGGAGCGTGTCGGCGTGGCAGGTGTACCTGCAGCACCTGCCGCCGGAGCAGGTGCCGGCGTGCGGGCCGGGGCTGGACTACATGCTGGAAACGCTGCCGATGACCCAGGTGCTGGAGAAGGTGTTCAAGGGCAGCGGCGAGTGTGCGCAGATCGACTGGACTTTCCTCGGCCAGTCGATGCCGTTCTGGGTCGGTGCCTTCCTGCTGTCGACCTTGCTGCTGGCGCTGTACAACGGCTGGCGCCAGACACGCTAAGCCGACACGACACTCTAAAAAACAAGGCGCCTGATGGTTCAGGCGCCTTTTTGCCGGCTACTGTTCGCGCGACTCGCGCTCCAGGCGGCGGCGCTCGATCTCGCGCCGGGCGTTGGCATTGCGGATGTCGCTGGGGCTGGTGCGCGGCATCGGCTTGCCGGTCAGTTCATTGCTGCGCATCTCGGCGCGGACCTGTACGAAATCGGATCTGGGATGAAAGCGTGCCATGGCGTTTCTCCGAATTGTCTACTGGACGGTGCTGCCGATTAGAGCGGCTGCACATTGCTACTGTATTACACGTTTGACAGAATTTTGGCAATTGGTGCTGCACCGCACTGTTGCCGGTGCGCACAAAAAAGGCCTGCTCCATGGGGCAGGCCTGGCGATTCAGTGACAGCGTCCGACAATGGCGGCGGTGGCGATCAGCTCCTCCAGCAGCGCCATCGATGCGGAGCCGCGCACACTGAACGGATCGAGCTGCGGCTTTTCGGAAAAACGCAGCAACAGCGAGGGATTGACCTTGGCCAGATTGACCTGGCCCATGGTCCAGTTGGCGAAACGGCGTTCGCGGATTTCCTCGAAGTGCAGCAGCTCGACATTCTGGTGGCGCGGGTCGCGCACGATACTGTTGTACAGCGAGGACACCTCGGCGCGGCCGCCTTCGAGCACCTGGATGAAGATGTCGCCGCTATAGCACAGGATGCCGGTCAGGCCGCGCTCCGGGTTGTGCTTGTGGGACTGGGCCAGGATGCTGTCGAGCACTTCCGCGCTGTAGGGCTGGGCGGCGCGGCTGGCGTAGAGCAGGCGAACGAGCATGACGGTTTCCTCAGGCTTTCTTGTTGGGCAGCAGCGCCAGGAACTCGCGGCGCAGGTCCGGGTTCTTCAGGAACGAGCCGCGCATCACGCTGTTGATCATCTTCGATTCCATGTCCTTCACCCCGCGCCAGTTCATGCAGAAGTGGTCGGCTTCCATCACGATGGCGAGGCCATCGGGGTTCATCTTGTTTTGTAGCAGATCGGCCAGCTGGATAACGGCTTCCTCCTGGATCTGCGGGCGGCTCATGGTCCACTCCGCCAGGCGCGCGTACTTGGACAGGCCGATCAGGTTGGAGTGTTCGTTCGGCATCACGCCGATCCACAGCTTGCCGAGAATCGGACAGAAGTGGTGCGAGCAGGCGCTGCGCACGGTGATCGGGCCGACGATCATCAGCTCGTTGAGGTGCTCGGCGTTGGGAAACTCGGTGACCGGCGGCTCAGCGATGTAGCGGCCCTTGAACACCTCGTTGAGGTACATCTTGGCGACGCGGCGCGCGGTGTCCTGGGTGTTGTGATCGCTCTCGGTGTCGATGACCAGGCTTTCCAGCACCGCTTTCATCTTGTCCTGCACCTCGTCCAGCAGCTCTTCCATCTCGCCCGGCTCGATGAAGGCGGCGATATTGTCATTGGCGTGGAAACGCTGCCGCGACTGGCGGATACGCTCGCGGATGCGGGTCGATGCCGGCGTTTTGTACTGGGTTACGGCATCGTTTTTTTGGCTGTCGTTACTCACGCAGGATCTCCTGTGGCGTGGCTACGGCACGCGGGGTAGTGCGCACCAGTGGTGGGTGGCTGCTGCAGGCACGAACGGAGCGGCCGGCAGCCGGATCTGAGATGGCAATCCATGCCATATGGTGCCAATTATGCGTTCTTAAACAGGCGGGTCATAGTTTTCTGTTGCACAGGTCGTGCCGGTGCGCCGCCCCTGTCTGGAGCATAGCCAATAAAATAACGGGCTGACCGCGTTTGGCGGTCAGCCCGGCTGCAACACGCAAGCAAGGGAGAGTAATCGTTACAGGGGGCTCAGTCGGCGCGCGCCTTCTTCAGCACGCCCAGCAGCACGGCGGTCAGCGCGGTACCGGCCGCCAGTGCTACCAGGTACATGCCGAGGTTGGTCACCGCGTTCGGGATCGGCAGCACGAACACACCGCCGTGCGGCACGCGCAGTTCGCAACCGGCAGCCATCGAGATCGCGCCGGCCAGCGCCGAGCCGGCCACCAGCGCCGGAATCACGCGCAGCGGGTCCTTGGCGGCAAACGGAATCGCGCCTTCGGTGATGAAGGAGATGCCCAGCACGCCGGCGGCCTTGGCGCCTTCACGCTCGTCGGCGGAGAAGCGGTTCTTGAACAGCAGCGCGGCCAGCGCGATGCCCAGCGGCGGCGTCATGCCGGCGGCCATCACCGCCGCCATCGGCGCGTACACCTGGCTGGCGAGCAGGCCGGTAGAGAAGGTGTAGGCCGCCTTGTTGATCGGGCCGCCCATGTCGAACGCCATCATGCCGCCGAGGATCATGCCCAGCGCCAGCGCGCTGGAACCCTGCAAGCCCTTCAGCCAGTCGGTGACCACGCCCAGCGCCACCGCCACCGGCTGGCCCAGCACGTAGTACATCAGCAGGCCGACGATGGTGGTGCCCAAGAGCGGCAGGATCAGCACCGGCTTCAGGCCGTCGAAGTTGCGGCCGAGCTGGATCTTCTCGTTCAGGTATTTCACCGCGTAACCGGCGATGAAACCGGCGACGATGCCGCCAAGGAAGCCAGAGCCGATGGCGCTGGCGATCATGCCGCCGGCCATGCCCGGCGCGATACCGGGACGGTCGGCGATGGAGTAGGCGATGTAGCCGGCCAGGATCGGCACCATCAGCGCAAACGAAGCCTTGGCGCCGATGGTGAACAGGGTCCAGCCCAGGGTGCCCTTGAACGCGTCCTCGTAAACGTAGATGCCGCCCAGCGCGAAGCCCAGCGCGATCAGCAGGCCGCCGGTGACCACGAAGGGCAGCATGAAGGATACGCCGGTCATCAGATGCTTGTAGGCGCCGCTGCGTTCCGACGCGGTGGCAACGTTGGCCGCAGCGCTGGCGGCGGCCTTGCCGTTGGCGGCGTGTGCGCGGGCCTCGACCTGCGCGCGCTTGATCAGCGCCTGACCGTCATTGATGGCGGCCTTGGTGCCGCTGCTGAACACGCGCTTGCCGTCGAAACGCGACAGGTCGACCTGGGTGTCGGCGGCGATGACCACCAGGTCGGCCGCGGCGATGTCGTCGGCGGTGAGCGCGTTTTGCGAACCGACCGAGCCCTGGGTCTCGACCTTGATCTGGTGGCCCAGCTGCTGCGCGCCCTGGGTCAGGCCTTCGGCGGCCATGAAGGTGTGCGCGATGCCGGTCGGGCACGAGGTGATGGCGACGATGCGCAGCGTGGTCGCCGGCGCATGCGCACCCAGCGCCTTGCCGATCACCGCGGCGGCATCGGCCAGCACCGCTTCCAGCGACGAGTTGTGCGCAGCCTTGCCACCCAGGCGGGCCAGGTCGGCGTCACCTTCGGCAATTACGATTGCCGCGTCGGCGCCGGCGATGCGGTTGCCGTCCAGCAGGCCCTGCACGCCCTGCGCATTGCGGATTTCGATGCTGATCTGGTGGCCGGCCTGGGTGGCGGCCTTGCGTAGCGCCTCGGCGGCGAGTTGGCCCTGCGCTACCCGCTGCGGGCAGGCGATGATGGCCAGAATGGTGGACATGGTGAATCTCCTCTTTGTGTGTGCCGGATCGGCTTATGTGACGTACGCGCTGCTTACTCGGTGATGCGGTTGACCTGGATGCGCTCCGCCAGCTGGCGGACCTCCTGGCGTGACGGCAGATTGGGTCCGAACTGTCCCAGCTTGGCGGCGGCAAAGGCCATGCCCAGGCGCAGCACCTCCGGCCACGCCAGCTGCGCGTTCAGCGCCGCCACCAGCCCGGCAACCAGCGCGTCGCCGGCGCCGACGCTGCTGTGGATGTCGCTGAGCGTCAGCGGCTCGGCGAACCAGCAGCCGTCGCCGCAGCAGAGCAGGGCGCCGTCGCTGCCCAGCGACACCACCACCACCGCGATGCCGCGCTGTTGCAGCTCGCGGGCGGCGGCGACCAGCTCGTCGCGGCTGGCCAGCTTGCGGCCAAGGTATTGTTCCAGCTCGTGCTGGTTGGGCTTGATCAGCCACGGCAGCTCGTCCGGCGGCAGCGCCAGTGCCCGTTGCAGCGCGGCACCGCTGCTGTCGAGCAGCACGCGGGCGCCGAGGCTGCGCAGCTGGCGGCAGAATTGCGCCCAGCTGTCGTCGCCGATGCCGGCGGGCAGGCTGCCGGCCAGCACCACGTAGCGGTCGGCGTCGGCCTGCTCGTCCAGCAGCAATTGCAGGCGGTCGAGCGCCTCCTCGTTGGCCGTCATGCCCGGCAGGTTGATGTCGGTGGTGTCCAGCGTACTGCGGTCGACCAGCTTGATGTTGGTGCGGGTGCTGCCGGCGACGCGGATGAAGGCGTCGCGGATGCCCTTGTCGGCGAACAGGTTCTCGAACGGCGCGGCGTTGTCGCGGCCGAGCAGGCCGCTGGCGATCACCGGCACCCCCCAGTCGGCGAGGCAGCTGGCGACATTGACGCCCTTGCCGCCGGCGTTGGCGTGCACCGCGCCGGCGAGGTTGACCGCGCCGGGGTGCAGCGCGTCCAGCGTGACGGTCTGGTCGATGGCCGGGTTCAGTGTCACGGTGATGACCGTTGCGCTCATGCTGTGGCTCCGGTCAGCGTGCGCACTTCGGCGGCGCTGTCGCAATCGAGGGCGCGCCGTGCCAGCTGCTGCAGCTCGGCAAGGTTGGCCGCACGGATGCTGGCCTTGGCGCCCGGGATGTCGCGCGGGCTCATCGACAGCTCGGTCACGCCGAGGCCGGTGAGGATGGCCGCGCCCAGCGGATCGCCGGCCATGCCGCCGCAGACGCCGACCCAGCGGCCGTGGGCATCGGCGCCGGCCACGGTCTGCGCGATCAGGCGCAGTACCGCCGGGTGCAGGCTGTCGGCTTCCGCCGCCAGTTCCGGATGCTGGCGGTCGATGGCCAGCACGTACTGCGTCAGGTCGTTGGTGCCGACCGAGAAGAAGTCGACGTGCTCGGCGAGGCGGTCGGCCATGGTGGCGGCGGCCGGCACTTCCACCATGATGCCCAGCGGTACCGCCGGCGCATTCAGGGCCGCGCGCACCTGTTCGCACTGCGCGCGCAGCGCCTTCACCTCGGCCAGGGTGCTGACCATCGGGAACATGATGGACAGCGGGCCGTGGCTGGCGGCGCGGTACAGCGCGCGCAGTTGCGGCAGCAGCAGGTCCGGGCGGCGCAACAGCAGGCGCACGCCGCGCACGCCGAGGAAGGGGTTCTCCTCGTGTGGCAGGTTGAGGTAGGGCACCTGCTTGTCACCACCGATGTCCAGCGTGCGGATCACCAGCGGCTTGCCGTCCAGCGCAGCGAGCATGCCGCGATAGGTCTGGTACTGCTCTTCCTCGTCCGGCGCGTCGTCGCGCTCCAGGAACAGGAACTCGGTCCGCATCAGGCCGACGCCCTCGGCCCCGGCCTGCAGCGCGGCGGCGACCTGCTCCGGACGGTTGACGTTGGCTGCAACCTCGATCCGGCGTGCGCCGTCGGCGGTGACGGCCGGCTGCTGCGCGGCGCTGGCGGCCTGCTGCTGCTTGTCGCGCTGCGCCTGCTGCCACTGCTGCGCGCTGGCGAGGTCTTCGTCGCTGGCGTTGAGGTAGATGGTGCCGCTGTCGCCATCGACGATCAGCGTGGCGCCGTCCTGGATGTCCAACACCGCGGCACCGGCGGCGACCACCGCCGGCAGGTCCAGCGTGCGTGCCAGGATGGCGGTGTGCGAGGTCGGGCCGCCCTGGGCGGTGACCAGCGCCAGCGTCTGTTTCGGATTGAGGGTGGCGGTGTCGGACGGGGCCAGGTCGTTGGCGATCAGGATCTCGTTATGGCCCTGGGTCTTGCTGTTGTCGAGCAGGTTCAGGTCCGGCGCCAGTCGTGCCAGCACGCGGCGGCCGACGTCACGCAGATCGGTGGCGCGGGCGGCCAAGAGCGGGTTGCCCAGCGCAGCCAGGCGGTCGGCGAGGCGTTGCACCGCCTCGTGCCACGCCCAGGCCACGCCGTGGCCTTCCACCATCAGCTGGCAGGTGAGGGTGATCAGGTCGGTGTCGGACAGCAGTTCGGCCTGCGCCAGGAAGATGCTGCCCTCGGTCTTGCCGAGGCGGCGGGTGGTGTCTGCGGCCAACGTTTGCAGCTCTTCGCGGGTGGCCTGCAGCGCGCCCTCCAGCAGGTCGCCGTCGTAGCCCAGCGTGGCCGGGATGTCCGGCACCTGGATCGCCTGCGGCTTCATCACCCGCGCCTGGCCGATCACCAGCCCCGGGCTGGCGCTGATGCCGCGCAGCGCCAGCACCTTGCCCGGCGCCTGCCAGTGCTGGCGCTTGGCGTTGGCGGCGGCCTTGCGTGCCGCTTCGGCGTCGGCCACCTCCTGCGCGGTCAGCTGGTTGGCGGTCGCCAGCAGCGCATCCAGCGCCGCGGCGGCGTCGGGGCCATCGGCGGAGAAGTGCAGCTCGTGGCCGAACTCGGCGCCGATCTGCAGCAGGCCGATCAGGTTCTTGGCGTCGGCCACCTCGTTGCCGTTGCGGATCTGCAGCGTGGCGGCAAAGCGGCGCGCCTGCTCGGTCCACACCCGTGCCGGTCGCGCGTGCAGGCCGTTGGGGTAGTTCATTTGCCAGCTGAGGCTCAGGCTCAGGTCGCTGGCGGCGGTTTGCGGCGCGGCCGGCGCCACCGCGCTGTCGTCCAGCGCGCTGATCAGCGCGTACGGATCGGCGGTGGTGAACAGCTCGCCCAGCCGTGCCTCGTCCTGCAGCAGGCGGGTGAGGCGGCGCAGCAGCGCGATGTGCTCGTCGGATTGCGCGGCGATGGCGATCACCAGGTGCACGCGCTGGCCCGGGTTCCACTCCACGCCTTCCGGCACCTGCAGGATGGCGATGCCGGTTTCGTTGATCAGGTGGCGGTCCTCGATCATGCCGTGCGGAATGGCGACGCCATGACCCAGAAAAGTATTGGCAACGGTTTCGCGTCGCAGCAGGCTGTCGACGTAGGCTGGGGCGATGCGGCCGGCCTTGGCCAGCAATTCGCCTGCAGCCTTGATTGCAATGGTTTTTTCGCTAACGCTGGCGCCAAGCTGGATCAGCTCGTTGCGGATAATCTGGGTGGTCATGGCATCCTGTCTCCGGTGTGTTTTTCTGTATCGCTGGCTGCAATTGAAATCGATACCACTTTTTGTGTCAATATTTGTTGCACGATTGGTGTTAACATTTCGACAAAATTGTCAGACGGGCCAAGCACGGCCTGATGAAATCGATTCCGGAGCAGGCGAGTGGCAAAGATCAAGGATGTGGCAGCAGCGGCGGGCGTGTCCCCGTCAACCGTCTCCAGGGTGCTGTGCAACGGCCCGGTCAGCGACAAGGTGCGCAAGCGCGTCGAGGCGGCGATGGCCAGGCTGGACTACCGGCCCAATCTGGCGGCGCGCCGGCTGCGCTCGCAGCACACCGACACTATAGGATTGATCGTGTCGGATATCCGCAACCCGTTCTTTACCGCGGTCAGCCGCGCGGTGGAGGACGAGGCCTACCGCAACGGCATGCGCGTGATCCTGTGCAACACCGACGAGAACCCGGACAAGGAGGCGATGTACCTGCGCCTGATGCAGGAAGAGCGCGTCACCGGCGTGATCTTTGCGCCGACGCGGCAGATGGTGGCCAGCATCGATCCGCAGGCGCTGGGCTTTCCGGTGGTGATGATAGACCGCGTCAGCGCCGACGCCGCCACCGACGCGGTGGTGCTGGACAACCGCCGCGCCGCCGCGCAGCTGGTCGGCCACCTGCTGCAGCAGGGCTACCGCGACATCGGCGGCCTGTTCGGCAATACCAGCAACACCGGCATGGAACGCCACGCCGGCTTCAGCGAGGCGTTGCAGCAGGCCGGTTTGGCCGCGCCGGCGCGTTTCGTGGCGCCAAGCGTTGAGGCGGCGGAGCAGGCGGTGCTGCAGTGGCTGGCCGAGCCGGCGCGACCGCAGGCGCTGCTGGTCAGCAACGGCGTGCTGCTCTTGGGGGCGGTGCGCGCACTCAAGTCCGCCGGCCTGCACTGGCCGCAGGATGTGGCGCTGGTCGGCTTCGACAACGAGGTGTGGACCGATCTGCTCGGCGACGGCCTGACCGTGGTGGAGCAGCCGGTGAACGAGATCGGCCGCACCGCGATGGCGATGCTGCTGGAGCGGCTGGACGAGCCGGAGCGCAGCCAGCGCATCGTGGTGCTGCAGGGCAAGCTGGTGGTGCGCGGCAGCAGCCTGACGCTGTAAGCGCTTGTTCAATGTCTGCTGCGCTTCGGCGAAACGGCGTTGAAAATGCCTTCGGAATACTCATTTACCCCACGTAAACTCCGCTTCCTCAGTCATTTTCGCCTTGTCTCGCGTGAGCGCGCGAGACTTTGAACAGGCGCTAAGCGATTCCGGCGCATCAAAACCATTGCGGCCAACCTTGTACAAGGTTGGCCGCAGTGGTTTCAGGCTGTCGCGCCGCTCAGTCGCGCAGCTGGCGGGCCAGCAGCTGCTGGAAGGCGGGCTGGAACTCGGGGCTGGCGTAGGGCTTCAGCAGCGCCAGCACCTGGCGCACGCCGCGATGGCCGGACGCCTCGTTGATCGGCTCGTTGGGGCGCGCGGTCTGCTCGAAGGCGAACCAGAACTTCACCACCAGCCAGACATTGACCGACACCGCCTCGATGTCCTCCAGCGCCATCTGCAGCAGACCCAGGCGGATGAACTCGCGGAAGTGGCCCTCCAGGATCGCCTTCATCTCGTTGTGCACGAACTGGTGGTAGTCGCGCTGCAGCTGCGGATTGCGCGCCATCAGCCCGGGCAGGTCGTAGAACATGAAGCGGAAGCGCCACATCGCCTCGAACGCGGTATCGAGGTAGTTGACCAGATCGGCAATGTCCATCGACTGATGCTGCGGCACGGCCAGTCGCTCGGTGATGAAGCCGCGATAGCGCAGGAAGATCTGGTAGACGATCTCTTCCTTGTTGCGGAAGTGGTAGTAGAGGTTGCCGGGGCTGATGCCGAGGTGGGCGGCGATGTGGTTGGTGGTGATGTTGCGCTCGCCGTGCTCGTTGAACAGGGTCAGGCTCTCCTGCACGATGCGGTCGTAGGTCTTGAGGCGGGTTTTTTGCATGGTCAGTCCGCGGCAGGCGCCGCCGTGTGCGGTTCGGTTTCCGGGAAGCACTCGAACATGAAGCGATGCAGGATGGCCTGCTCGACGCGCTGCCGGTCGCGCGGTGGCAGCGCGATGCGGGCGATCAGGCGGTACTCCTTCTCGCTCGCCGGCTGCAGCGAGATGCGCGGCGCCACCGACGGCGTGTCCATCAGCAGCTTGCTTTCCAGCATCGCCATGTGCCGGCGGGCACCGTCCAGATACGGCGCACAGGCCTCGTCGGCGATCTCCTGCAGCAGGCGCTCGGCACGGGCAGGGCGCACGCTGTAGGGTAGCGGGATGGTGATGATGTGCATCACGTAGTCGCCGGTGAAGTTCTCGCGCGCCACCGGCTGGCTCAGCAGCAGGCTGTTGGGGAAGCTCAGCGCGCGGCCGGTGATCTGGTGCGCGTCGTGACGCGGACCGATCTCGATCACGGTGGTGCTGAGCATGGTGATGTCCATCACCCGGCCGCGGATGCTGCCGATCTCGATGATGTCGCCCAGTTCGTAGCTGCCCGACATCGAGCGCACCAGCCCGCCACCCAGGCACATCAGCAGCTCCTTGGTCGCCACCACCAGCGCCGCGGTGAACGCCACCATGGACAGCGCGATGGTCTGCAACTCGCGCGCCCAGATGGTGACGAAGCCGGCCAGTCCGATGATGATCATCGCGTTGCGGATGTTGATCATCCAGCGGCGACGGGTATCCACCGGCACCCGCGGGTTGGCCGCAATGGTGCGCACGATGCTGCCGTAAACCAGCAGCAGCACCACGACCAGCACCGCGGAGCGGAAGAAGTCCGAACCGTAGCTGTGAAACAACGAGACAAGCCAGGCGGGCATCAGCGCATCCCCCGTCATCAATCGTTCAGCTTCACCGCGTGTTCACGCGTCTCGTGGAACACGATGTCCGGCCAGCGCTCCTGCGTCAGCGCCAGGTTGACGCGGTTGGGCGCCAGGTAGGCGAGGTTGCCGCCGGCGTCGGTGGCGATGTTCATCGCCAGCGCGTCGCTGAATTCGTCCAGCTTCTTGCGGTTGTCGCAGCTGAACCAGCGCGCCGACCAGATATTGGACGACTCGAACACGGCGTCCACGCCGTACTCTGCGGCCAACCTGGAGGCCACCACTTCGAACTGCAGCACGCCGACCGCGCCCAGGATCAGGTCGCCGCCGCTGTGCGGCTTGAACACCTGCACCGCGCCTTCCTCGCCCAGCTGTTGCAGGCCTTTCTGCAGCTGCTTCAGCTTCAGCGGGTTCTTGATGCGCACGCTGCGGAACATTTCCGGCGCAAAGAACGGGATGCCGGTAAAGGTCAGCTCTTCGCCGGAGGAGAAGCTGTCGCCGATCTGGATGTTGCCGTGGTTGGGGATGCCGATGATGTCGCCGGCGAACGCCTCTTCCACGATCTCGCGGTCGTGCGACATGAAGGTCACCACCGAGCTGGCCGAGATTTCGCGGTTCAGGCGCAGGTGCTTCATCTTCATGCCGCGCTCGAACTTGCCCGAGCACACGCGCAGGAAGGCGATGCGGTCGCGGTGTTTCGGATCCATATTGGCCTGGATCTTGAACACGAAGCCGGAGAACTTGCCCTCGGTCGGCGCCACGTCGCGCACGGTGGCGTCGCGGTGCTGCGGCGCCGGCGCCCAGTTGATCAGCGCGTCCAGGATCTCGCGCACGCCGAAGTTGTTGATCGCCGAGCCGAAGAACACCGGCGTCAGCTCGCCGGCCAGGAACTCGTCCAGATTCCACTCGTTGGACGCGCCCTTGACCAGTTCGATCTCCATGCGCAGCTGCTCCATTTCCAGCGGGAACAGTTCGTCCAGGCGCGGGTTGTCGATGCCCTTGATCACCTCGATGTCGGTGATCAGCTTCTCGCTGCCGGCCTCGAACAGGATCACTTCATCGGACAGCAGGCTGTATACGCCGCGGAAGGCCTTACCCATGCCGATCGGCCAGGTGATCGGCGCGCAGCGGATCTTCAGCACGTTCTCGACTTCGTCCAGCAGCTCCAGCGAATCGCGCACTTCACGGTCGTACTTGTTCATGAAGGTGACGATGGGGGTGTTGCGCAGGCGGCAGACGTTCAGCAGCTTGATGGTCTGCTCTTCCACGCCCTTGGCGGCGTCGATCACCATCAGCGCGCTGTCCACCGCGGTCAGGACGCGGTAGGTATCCTCGGAGAAGTCCTGGTGGCCCGGGGTGTCCAGCAGGTTCACGGTGTGGTCGCGGTAGTCGAACTGCATCACCGACGACGCGACCGAGATGCCGCGCTGCTTCTCGATTTCCATCCAGTCGGAGGTGGCGAACTTGCCGCCTTTCTTGCCCTTGACGGTACCGGCCATCTGGATCGCGCCGGAGAACAGCAGCAATTTTTCGGTCAGCGTGGTTTTACCGGCGTCGGGGTGGGAGATGATGGCGAAGGTGCGGCGACGGGCAACTTCATCGGCAATACGGATCAGTTCGGCGGACATGGCTTCCAGTAGGGCAAAGATTCGGAAAAACAGGCGATTGTACTGGATTTCGGCCGGCTTTTGCGCGCCGGCATACCGGCTTTCGGCCAACCTTGCCGGCAGCGAGGTCGGATTTTGCGCTGCAACGCGGTACAATCGGCGATCGTTTGTCCTGAAATGAAGGCAAAACCATGTTCACCGGCATTGTGCAAGGCATGGCGCGCATCGTCGCCATCGAAGAAAAAACCGCATTCCGCAGCCACCGGCTGGCGCTGCCGGCCGAGCTGCTGCCCGGCCTGCAGATCGGCGCCTCGGTGGCGCACAACGGCTGCTGCCTGACGGTAACCCGCATCGACGGCGAGGAGGTCAGCTTCGACCTGATGGCCGAGACCCTGCGCCTGACCAATCTCGGCGCGCTTAAGGTCGGCGACTTGGTCAACGTCGAGCGCGCGGCGAAGTTCGGCGACGACATCGGCGGCCACGCGATGTCCGGCCACATCATGGCCACCGCCACCGTGACCGATGTCATCAGCAGCCCGGACAACCGCACCGTGTGGTTCCGCCTGCCGGCGGCACTGAGCAAATACGTGCTGAAGAAGGGCTATATCGGTATTGATGGCTGCAGCCTGACCATCGGCGACGTACAGGGTGACACCTTCTGCGTGCACCTGATCCCGGAAACGCTGCAGCGCACGCTGATGGGCGTGCGCCAGGCCGGCGACATCGTCAACATCGAGATCGACCCGCAAACCCAGGCCATCGTCGACACCGTGGAGCGGGTACTGGCGGCGCGCGCATGACGCGCTGCGGCCAAGGTTGGCCGCAACAACAGATTACAGGCGCGCGGGCGCACCCCGCCCGCGCATGAATGTTACGCAGCAAGTCTGGCACGCACCGCGTGCGGGAGAACACAGCATGAGCATTTCCCCGATCCAAGAAATCATCGCCGACATCAAGGCCGGCAAGATGGTGGTCCTGATGGACGCCGAAGACCGCGAGAACGAAGGCGACCTGGTGATGGCCGCCGAACACGTGACGCCGGAAGCGATCAACTTCATGGCCAAGTTCGGCCGTGGCCTGATCTGCCTGACGCTGACCGAAGAGCGCTGCAAGCAGCTGAACCTGCCGATGATGGCCACCAACAACGGCACCAGCTTCGGCACCAACTTCACCGTGTCGATCGAGGCCGCCGAGGGCGTGACCACCGGCATTTCCGCCGCCGACCGCGCCCACACTACCTTGGTGGCGGTGGCACGCGACGCTCGGCCGACCGACATCGTGCAGCCCGGCCACGTGTTCCCGCTGAAGGCGCAAAAGGGCGGCGTGCTGGTGCGCGCCGGCCACACCGAAGCCGGCTGCGACCTGTCGCGTCTGGCTGGCCTTGAGCCGGCGTCGGTGATCTGCGAGATCATGAACGACGACGGCACCATGGCCCGTCTGCCGGAGCTGCTGGAGTTCGCCAAGGAGCACGGCCTCAAGGTCGGCACCATCGCCGACCTGATCCACTACCGCAGCCGCACCGAGTGCTTTGTCGAGGAAGTCGGCCAGCGGCTGGCGGAAACGCCGTTCGGCGCCTTCCAGCTGCACGTGTTCCAGGACGTATTGACCCGCGCCACGCACCTGGCGCTGGTTTGCGGCCAACCTTCTGCCGATACCGAAACGCTGGTGCGCGTGCACGAACCGCTGTCGGTGATGGACCTGCTCGACCCGATGGGCGGCAAGCACAGCTGGACCATCCCCAACGCGCTGGAGGAAATCGCGGAGAAGGGCTGCGGCGTGGTGATCCTGCTGCACCGTCCGGAATCCGGTGCCGACATCCTGGCGCGTGCGCTGCCGGAACAGGCGGAAAGCACCGTCCGCCAGCGCTGGGACAGCAAGACCTTCGGTATCGGCGCGCAGATGCTGCGCGCGCTGGGCGTGGGCAAGATGAAGCTGATGGCCTCGCCGATCAACCTGCCGTCGATGACCGGTTTCGGGCTGGAAGTCACCGGCTTTGCCCAACCTGAACACGTGCACGTCGATTTGGATTAAAATACGCCCCTTTTCGTGATTGGCTTTCGCCGCAAGGAGAACCGGATGCTGGACCAAGTAAACCGTATTGCCCCCGACCTGTCTGCCAACGGCCTGAAAATCGGCGTCGTCATGGGCCGCTTCAACGAGGTGGTGTGCCACGGTCTGCGCGATGCGTGCTTGTCCGAGCTGGTGGCGCTGGGCGTGAACCCGGCCGACATCACCCTGGCCACGGTGCCGGGCGCGCTGGAAGCGCCGCTGGTACTGCAAACCATGGCCAAATCCGGCCGCTTTGACGCGCTGATCGCGCTGGGCGCGGTGATCCGCGGCGAGACCTATCACTTCGAGCTGGTATCCAACGAATCCGGCGCGGGCGTCACCCGTGTCGGCCTCGATTTCGACATCCCGATCGCCAATGCCATTCTGACCACCGAAACCGACGAGCAAGCCGAGGTGCGCATGTCGGTGAAGGGGCGCGAAGCCGCGCAGGTGGCGATCGAGATGGTCAATCTGCACAAGACCCTGCGTGGCTGAGCCGCGCCTGTTCTTTAAATAAAGGAAGCCGTACATGAAAACCGCACGCCGCCGTGCCCGCGAATACGCAGTCCAGGGCATCTACGAGTGGCAGCTGAATGCTGACCGTCCCGCGTCGCTGATCGAAAAGCACCTGCGCGAGAACGACTACTTCGTCAAGGCCGACGAAGCCCTGTTCCGTGAAATCCTGTTCGGCGTACTGCGCGACGTGACCGAGCTGTCCAAACGCCTGCAGCCGTACTACGACCGCGACGAGCAGGAAGTCAGCCCGGTCGAGCGCGCCATCATGCTGATGGCCGCCTTCGAGCTGTGCTCGCACCCGCAGACGCCGTACCCGGTAATCATCAACGAGGCGATCGAGATCGCCAAGACCTTCGGCGGCACCGACGGCCACAAGTTCGTCAACGGAGTGCTGGACAAGTTTGCCGCCGACGTGCGCGCCGACGAAGTGCAGACCATCCGCAGCCGCCGTCAGGGCGCCTGAGCGCGGTTTGCTTCCGTATCACACCCGCCACGGCGGGTGTTTTTATTTGTCACGCCATGAATGAATTCGAACTGATCCGCCGCCACTTCACTCAGACGGCACCGGACGCCGTGCTCGGCGTCGGTGACGACGCCGCCATCGTGCGCCCCAGCCCCGGCCACGACCTGCACGTGTCGGTAGACATGCTGGTGGCCGGGCGCCACTTTTTCCCCGATGTCGACCCCGAGGCGCTGGGCCACAAGACGCTGGCGGTCAACCTGTCGGACATGGCGGCAATGGGCGCCACGCCGCGCTGGGCACTGCTGTCGCTGGCGCTGCCGGAACTGGATGATGCCTGGGTGGAAGCCTTCGCGCGCGGCTTTTTCGGGCTGGCGGCGCAGCATGGCGTCAGCGTCATCGGCGGCGACACCACGCGCGGCCCGCTGACGCTGTCGGTGACCATCTTCGGCGAAACGCCGCACGGCCAGGCGCTGCGCCGCGACGCGGCGCAAGCCGGCGACGACATCTGGGTGTCCGGCGAGCTGGGGCTGGCCGCAGCCGCGCTGCAACAACGCCTCGGCCGCCTGAGCCTGGACCTGCCGCCCGAATGCCGCCGGCAGCTGGAGTGGCCGCAGCCACGGGTGGCACTGGGCCGGGCCTTGCTCGGCATCGCCCATGCGGCGCTGGATATTTCCGACGGCTTTGCCGCCGACCTGCACCACATTCTCGACCGCTCCGCCTGCGGCGCCGAGGTCTGGCTGGACGCTTTGCCGACCCATCCGGCGCTGCACGGTGTCCGCGCGCAGCTGCTGTCCTGTATCGCCGCCGGTGGCGACGACTACGAGCTGTGCTTCACCGTCAGCCCGGCCCGGACCGCCGAGGTTGAGGTGGCGGCACGTCAGGCCGGCGTGGCGGTGACCAAGGTTGGCCGCATCGTGGCCGAGCCGGGTTTGCGGCTACTGGATGGTCACGGCACGGTCGTGACGCTGGAAAGGCTGGGCTATGACCACTTCGCGTAAACCGGATCGCGCCTTTTTGCTGGCGCGGCCGGCGCACTTTCTGGCGCTGGGCTTTGGCAGCGGCCTGATCACGCCGGCGCCCGGCACCTGGGGCACGCTGGCGGCCTTGCCGCTGGCCGCGCTCTTGCTGTGGCTAGGGGTCAGCGGCGGGGCGCTGGCACTGCTGACGCTGCCGCTGTTCCTGCTTGGCGTCTGGCTGTGCGACGTCACCGGCCGCGCGCTGGGGGTGGCCGATTCCGGCCACATCGTGTGGGACGAGATCGTGGCGATGCTGCTGGTGCTGGCCCTGGTGCCGGCCACGCCGCTGTGGTGGGCGCTGGCTTTTGCCGCCTTCCGCCTGTTCGATATCGTCAAGCCGTGGCCGATACGCTGGCTGGACCGCCACGTGCACGGCGGCTTCGGCGTGATGCTGGACGACGCTGTCGCCGCCCTGTTTGCAACACTATTGTTACGACTGCTGCAGCCACTGCTATAGAAGTCTTGTTATCTCCATGACATATCCGTAATATGCCCGGACTTTTTCCCGGGTTACGGACATGCAGAACGTGCTTGATGATGGCCTGCTGACGCTGCTGCACGGCGCGACAGCGCCCTGGCTGGTACTCGATGCGCAACAGCGGCTGCGCGCCTGCAATCCTGCGGCCGGGCAATTGCTGGGCGAGGCCGCACCCGTCGGCATGACGCTGCCGATTATCCCGCCGGGCGAGTGGCGGGGCGCGCCACTGCCGGCGGACATGCTGCCTTGCCTGCTGGATTCGCGCCTGTTCGGCCTGCTACCCGGCCCGCAGGCGAACACGCTGACCGCCTACCGCCTCGTGCCTCTGCAAGACTGGCACGAGCAGGAGCAGAAGCGCCGCCAGCGCGAACACTACCTGCAAATCCTCTCCGATCTGGCCGCCTCCGGCGAAAAGGATCGCCTGCACCGGCTGGACATCGCCCTGGCTGCCGGCGCCGCGGCACTGGGCATGGAGATCGCCTTTGTCGCCCAGCGCAAGGGCGCGCAGCTGGAGATCATTGCCTGTCACGCCGGCGACGACCTGAGCCGCGGCAAATCCCTGCCGCTGGACCTAACCTATTGCGAACGCACGCTGCAGAACGGCCAGCTGCTGTGCCTGCCGGACGTGCTGGAAACGGCGCTGGCCGACAGCGCCTGCTACCGCGAATTCCGCTTTCGTGCCTATATCGGCGTGCCGCTGCTGGTGCAGGGGCAGATCTTTGGCACGCTCGCCTTCTGTGCCAGCGCACCGCGCGCGCCGTTCTCCAGCGCCGACACCGAGTTCGTGCAGCATCTGGCGCGCTGGGCGGCGGTCGTGGTGGAGCGCAAACTGGCCGCCGACGAGGCAATGCAGACCCAGCAGGCGATGGAAGAGCAGTTGGGCTGGCTGCGGCTGGCGGGGCAGGTGGCCCAGCTGGGGCACTGGAGCTACGCGCCGCAGGACGGGCAGGTGTCGCTGTCGCAAGAGGCCTGCCGCCTACTGGCCGTCGCGCTGCGCTCGCTGTTACCGCTGGTGGAGGTGGAGCGCCGGATGCTGGTGCAGGATCGCCAGCGCTGGCGCGATGCACTCCAGCACAGCCTGCAGCAGCGCACGCCGCTGGCACTGGAAGTACGCCTGCGCCACGGCGACAGTGGTTACGGCTGGCTGGCCTTGCGCGCGCAGGTGGTGGAGCGCG
Organism: Vogesella alkaliphila; assembly: GCF_014652475.1. Lineage (GTDB taxonomy): Bacteria > Pseudomonadota > Gammaproteobacteria > Burkholderiales > Chromobacteriaceae > Vogesella > Vogesella alkaliphila. The sequence goes on from NZ_BMYW01000004.1 coordinate 139,519, forward strand.
ACGGCGAGCCGCTGCTGTTTGGCGTGCTGATGGATGTCACCGACGCCAAGGAGTCGCAGCAGCTGATCCAGTACCAGGCCTCGCACGACGCGCTGACCGGCTGCATCAACCGCACCCTGCTGTTCGACCGGCTGGGGCAGGAGATCCGCCGCGCCGAACGGCTACGCCAGCGCTTCGCGGTGATGTTCGTCGACCTGGATCGCTTCAAGCAGGTCAATGACCGCTACGGCCACGCCGCCGGCGACAAGGTGCTGCAGACCGTGGCCGACCGCCTGATGGCGCTGCTGCGCCGCTCCGACACCGTGGCGCGGGTCGGTGGTGACGAGTTCGTGCTGCTGATCCCGCAGGTCGGCGACGAACTGACCCTGGCGACGCTGGCGCGCAAGGTCGAGATGGCCATCGACCGGCCGGTGCGCGACGAGACCGCGCTGTATCGTGTTTCCGCCAGCATCGGCGTGGCCCTGTATCCGGAGGATGGCGACGAGCCGGAGCTGCTGCTGCGTGCCGCCGACCGCAAGATGTACTCCGACAAGTCGGCCATCGCGCGCGTCACTGAGGTCGTGCCGCCAATCCGGCGGTAGCCAAGGTTGGCCGCAAACAAAAAAATCCCCGATGCAGGCATCGGGGATTTTTCATGTCGCCTTACTCGGCGCGTGGGGCACGGCTACCGCTGTAGCTGCCGCCACTGCCGCTGCGGCGTGGACCGCTGCCGCTGCGACCGGCGTAACCGCCGCCGCTACCCGGCTTGCGATCGCCGTAGCCGCCGCCGTTACCGCGACGCGGGCCGTTGTTGCGGGCGCCGGCCGGACGGCCTTTCGGTGGGCGACGGGTCGGCTCCAGGCCAGGAATCACGGCTTCGGTCAGCGAGCGCTTGATGTACTGCTCGATACGACGCACGCGGTGGAATTCGCGCGATTCGGCGATGGTGATCGCCACGCCGCTACGGCCGGCACGACCGGTACGACCGATACGGTGTACGTAGTCTTCCGCCTGTTTCGGCAGGTCGTAGTTCACCACCAGGCCGATGGCCGGCACGTCGATACCGCGGGCGGCCACGTCGGTGGCAACCAGGATCTTGATGCGACCGCGACGCAGGTCGTTCAGGGTACGGTTACGCCAGTTCTGCGGCATGTCGCCGTGCAGGCAGGCGGCGGAGTAGCCCATGTCCGACAGCTTGTCGGCGATTTCTTCGGAGCCGATCTTGGTGGCGCTGAACACGACCGCCTGTTCGAAGTCGGCTTCTTTCAGGATGGCGTCCAGCAGACGGGCCTTGTGGGAATTGTCGTCGGCGTAGAGCAGGTGTTCTTCGATGCTGCCGCCGTCTTCCTTGCGTGCGATCTCGATGCGCTGTGGCGAACGGGTCATTTTCTCGGCCATGCGGCCAACGATGCCGTCCAGCGTGGCGGAGAACAGCAGGGTCTGGCGCTCGGCCGGGGTGGCCGCAACGATGGTCTCGATGTCTTCGATGAAGCCCATGTCCAGCATGCGGTCGGCTTCATCCAGAATCAGCATTTCCAGGCGGGAGAAGTCGATGCGACCGGAGCGCATGTGGTCCATCAGGCGGCCCGGGGTGGCGACGATGATGTCGACCGGACGCGACAGCGCGCGGGTCTGGAAGCCGAACGAAGCGCCGCCGACCAGAGTCACGGTGCGCAACCAGCGCAGGTGCTCGCCGTAAACCTGGGCGTTCTTTTCTACCTGGGATGCCAGTTCGCGGGTCGGAGTCAGTACCAGAACGCGCGGGCCATTGCCGGAGCCTTTGGAGCGCTCACCCATTTTGGTCAGCGCAGGCAGCAGGAAGGCGGCGGTCTTACCGCTACCGGTTTGTGCCGATACCAGCAGGTCCTTGCCCAGCAGGGCGGCAGGAATGGCTTCAGCCTGAACGTCGGTCGGGCTTTCGTAGCCGGATTTGGTCAGTGCTTGAACGATAGGTTCTGGGAGTCCGAGATCGGAGAAATGCATGGTGATCCTTTCAGTCCGGCTTATGGCCGGTGCGTTAGCCCGCTAAGGGTTACAGGTCATCGAACCAACCTGACAAAGCGGCGAACTGCAGTCCGAACGGAAAGGACGAGGCGAGAAACGAAGCCAAAAACGGTCAGATACGATGAAATCGTGGAAGCTGGCGGCGCGGGTGTTTCCGCTCAGCAAATCAGGAAAGGGCGCATTCTATGGAAATTAATTACGCTTGGCAAGCGTTTTCTGCGAACAACAGCGGCAAGTAGCTGATTTTTAATTATGCTGCGACGCAGCAACAGAAAAAATCAGCGCCGGGAAGCAAGCCAGTGCAGGCTGTCCGCCGTACTGGTGGCCGGTTTGTACTCGGCGGCGCACCATCCGGTATAGCCAAGCTCGTCCAGCAAGGCAAAGACTTGTGCCAGCGGCAGCTCGCCCGTGCCGGGCTCGTGGCGACCGGGGCAATCGGCAAACTGGACATGGCCGGTCTGCGACAGGTACTGCACCAGCGTGGCGGCAAGGTCCAGTTGCATCCGCGCCAGGTGGTAGAGGTCCAGCTGCATGCCGACATTGGGGTGCGCCGCCTCGGCCAGCACCTCGGCCAGCTCGGCCGGTGTGCTCACCACAAAGCCGGGCATATCGAACGTGTTGATCGCCTCGCAGGTGACGCGAATGCCGTGCGCCGCCAACCGCTCGCCCGCCAGCACAAGGTTGGCCGCAAGCGTTTGCCGCGTCAGCGTCTCGTCCTGCCGCGGATCGAAGCGGCCCGCCAGCACATTGACCATGCGCACCCCCAGCACCCGCGCGTAGTGCTCGCCCTCGGCCAGCGCCGCCTGGAATGAGGCGGCGCGCGCCGGGTGGCTGGCCAGCCCGCAGCCGCCGCTCATCAGGTCGCCGGCCGGCAGGTTGATCAGGATGATGTCGACCGCAGCGGCTGCGGCGGCATCGCGCAGCAGCGGCGCCGGGTAGTCGTACGGGAACTGGATCTCGACCGCGTCAAAACCGGCGGCAGCGGCGGCGGCGAAACGCGCCGGCAACGGCAGCTCGGTAAACAGCAGCGACAGGTTGGCGGCAAAACGCGGCATCTCAGCGCTCCTTGTTGTCGGGCAGATAACAGGCAATCACCGTGCTCAGGTCCTGCTCGGCGTAGCCGGCATCGGCATGGACGGCCATCAGCCCGGCCGCGAGGCTGGCCAGGGGCAGGGTGGCGCCGTGTTCGGCCGCCAGCTGGCGGGCATGGCCGAGGTCCTTGAGCAGGGTGGACACCTTCCATTGCAGCGGCTGGAATTGGCGCTGCGCCATGCGCGGCGCCAGGATCTGGAACGGCAGCGAATCGGCGAAGCCACCGGCCAGCGCCGCCGGCAGCAGGCTGGCGTCGATGCCGGCCGCCTCCGCCAGCTGCACCGTTTCGGCGATCAGCATCGCATTGCTGGCCACGATCAGCTGGTTGCAGACCTTGGCGACCTGCCCGGCACCGTGGCCGCCGATGTGGCTCAGCCGCTGCGACAGACAGGCGGCAACGGGCTGCAGGCGGGCGATGTCCCGTGCCTCGCCGCCGGCCATGATCACCAGCGTGCCATTTTCCGCGCCGCGCACGCCACCGGACACCGGCGCATCGACCCAGCCCGCGCCGTGTTCGGCTGCCTGCTGCGCCAGCTGCCGGGTCAGCGCCGGCGAGGTGCTGGAAAAATCGACCAGCAACTGGCCGGGGCGCAGCTGCGCACGGATGCCGTCCTCCGCCTGCCACACCGCCTGTACCGCCTCGTCATTGGCCAGGCACAGCATGACGATGTCACTACCGCGCACCAGTTCGCCAAGGTTGGCCGCAACGCTGCCCCCCGCGGCGCGCAGGCTGTCGGCCTTGACCGCGGAGCGGTTCCACACCATCAGCGGATACCCGGCCGCCAGCAGGCGCCGGCACATCGGCACCCCCATCAACCCCAGTCCGACAAAACCCAGCGCTGCCATCGTTCGCTCCCCGAATCCGGCATCCGCCGCACGAAAAAAAAGCCGGCACGAGGCCGGCCACAAAGCACTTGGTAAAACAAGGGAAGGATGCCTGCACAGCCAGTGCGCAGGCGTCCGCGCCTAGCATTGCAAGCAACTTTCAGCGCGACATCGAGCTTACCCGCTTTCAGATGACATCACAATCCAGGTTCGTGGCGGCGCGGCTTTCCGCTACAATCGCGCCTTTTTTCCGGAGCCATCCCGTGTCTGTTCCGTTCCATCCCGTTCGTTATGCTGCCAGCCGGCCATGGGCCAAGCGGGTGGCGCACCTGTTTGAACATGGCGGCAAGACCGCCGTCGCCGACTGCGACGCCTTGCTGCGTCGCACGCTGCAGGCGGCACCCGGTGGCGCAGGGCAGGATACGGTCCGTCAGGAGGCCGAAGGGCTGCTGGCCCAGGCCTATGGCCACTTCGTGCGTCACGGTCGCCAGTTGCTGCTGTGCGATGCGGCACTGGATGCCGCGCTGGCGGCGACGCACCCGCCCAAGGCATTGCCACCGGCGCCGACCCTACCGCTGGCGGCGTGCTTCATCGCGCTGCCGGATGGTTGCGGCGCCTATGTGCGTCGTGACGAGGAGGGTGCCTGGCAGGTGCTGATGCTGGCCGCCGGTTTTGCACAGGGAAACAGTGCCTGGTGGCAGCAGAACGCCGAGGTGCTGGCGCTGACCCTGCGCGGCGGCGACAGCCTGCAGTTGCCGGACATCCCGGCAGTGCAGCCATGGCGCGCGGCACTGCTGAGCCTGTTCAACCATCTGGCGCTGCTGACGCAGCCACGCTGCCAGCTGGCTGCCGCCATCAGCCCGGCGGAGCAGACCACAGCCTTGCGCCGCGGCGAACTGCCGGCACGCCTGTTGTCGTGGCAGGGAGAACTGGCGCAGTCCGAAGCGTACGGCAAGGAAGGCTATTGGCGCCGCCAAGCGGCCGGCGGCGCAGAACGCCTGGTGTGGGTGCCGCCCCGCTGACACCGGCAGCGCTGGGCGCGACCCTGAGCATTACAGAAACTGGCTGATCAGGCTTTTCAGGGTGCCGATGTCGAACGGCTTGTCGCAGATGGCGGACACGCCGGCCTCTTCGACTGCGGCCAACCTTTGCTCGTCCTGCTCGCCGGACACCATCAGGATCGGCACCGAAACCAGCTGGCTGCTGGTGCGGACATGCTCGATCAGCTCGCGGCCGTCCATCTCCGGCATGTTGTAGTCGGTGATGATCAGGTCGAAATAATTGCCGGCTGCCAGCAGGCCGACCGCGCTGCGGCCGTTGTCGGCTTCGGCGATCTCGCAAAAACCGAAGCGTTCCAGCACACTGCGCATGAAGCCGCGCGACACGGTGCTGTCGTCGACCAGCAGGATCTTCTTCGCGTACAAATCCAGCGACTCCAGTTCGCTGCGGGTGTCTTCGACATTGAGGTAATCGAGCGAACTGCTGATCGCCTTGTCCAGTTGCGCCGGGGTGAACGGCTTGGGCAGGATCGCCATCGCGCCGGCCTGGCGGATCGCATCCAGCTGCTGCGGCCGCGTTTCGCTGGAAACCAGCACGAACGGCATCTCGCGCACCCGCTCGTCGCCGCGCATCGCCATCACCAGCTCCGCGCCGGTCATGTCCGGCAGGTACATCGCGCTGATCACGATGTCCGGCAATGGCGGCAGATGGATGCGCGCCAGCGCCTCGGCGCCGCTCTCGACGCGATCGACCCGCTCGATGCCCAGTTCCTGCAGATGATGCTGGATGATCTGTCCCTGTGCCCGTGAAGGCTCCACCAGACAGACCGTCAGGTGACACATGTCGAAAAGCATAGTCGGTACCCGTTACACAGTGTGCCCCAGCATAGACGACCGCCGCCGGTGGCTGTCAATTGGTAATCCGCACATTATTGATGCATGACAGCCTGCTGCTCCAGCCACTGGCAGAAGGCGTTGATGGCGGTATCGTCGATCGCGGCACGCGGTGCAATCCAGCAGTAATCCCGCACCGGCACAATCGGCAGTGACAGCGGTGCCACCAGCCGGCCGGCGTCGATCTCGCGCTGCGCCATCGGCAGCGGCCCCAGCACCACGCCCAGCCCGTCCAGCGCTGCCTGCAGCGCCAGTGAAAAGCGGTCGAAGTGCAAGCGGCTGGCCGGCTTCAGCTCCGGCACCGCCGCCAGGGTCAGCCAGCGCTGCCACGCGGTTGGCCGCGTATCGGCGTACAGCAGGGTGTGCAGCGCGAGGTCGGCCGGGCTGGTGAGCGGTATCTTTTTCAGCAGTGCGGGATGGCACAGCGGCAGCTCCCACTCTTCCAGGAAGGGCTTGGCGAGATGACCGGGCCAGTCGCCGGGGCCACGACGGATCGCGATGTCGAACGGCGCGTCCAGCCGGCTGATGTCACGATCGGAGGTGACGATGTGCAGATCGATGTCAGGATGGCGGGCGCGGAAATCGGCCAACCGCGGCAGTAGCCAGTACATGGCGAAGGTCGGCGTCGAGTTGATCGACAGGCGGCGCTGGCGATCCGGTTGCAGCAGCTGCGAGGTGGCGTTGGCGATCAGGTCCAGGCCGTCCTGCACCTGCACCAGATAGCGCCAGCCGGTATCGGTCAGCTTGACGCGGCCGCCGGTGCGCTCGAACAGCTGCACCCCCAGCCAGTCCTCCAGCTGCTTGATCTGCTTGCTCACAGCACCGTGGGTCACATGCAGCTCGTTGGCCGCGGCAGAAAAGCTTTCCAGCCTTGCTGCCGTCTCGAAAATACGCAATCCGTTAAGGGGAGGGTAGGCATTCATGGTGTGATTATATCTCACAGGCAATGTTGCGATTACTCGTTTGTGCTCACCCGAGGAACGGCGTAATCTTTCACCATCCCGACCGGCTGCCATCGTCACGATTACGGCCGGGTGGTTGCCGGCAGACATTCACCCGCTGTCGACAGACTAACTTGCACATAACCCCAGCAAAAAGGTCCCAAGCCATGCTAGAAGCTTACCGCCAACATGTCGCAGAACGCGCCGCACTGGGCATTCCACCACTGCCGCTGACCGCCAAACAAGTCGAAGAACTGGTTGAACTGCTGAAGAACCCGCCAGCCGGCGAAGAAGAGACACTGGTCGAGCTGATCACTCACCGCGTGCCGCCGGGTGTCGACGATGCCGCCAAGGTTAAAGCTTCGTTCCTGGCCGCCGTCGCCGAAGGCAGCGTGAAGTCGCCGCTGGTTTCGCGCGAAACCGCCACCCAACTGCTGGGCACCATGCTGGGCGGTTACAACGTCAAGCCGCTGATCGACCTGCTGGGCGACGCCCAGGTTGGCGCCATCGCCGCCGAAGGCCTGAAGAAAACCCTGCTGGTATTCGACTTCTTCCACGACGTGCAAGTGCTGGCCGAAGGCGGCAACGCCAATGCCAAGGCCGTACTGCAAAGCTGGGCCGACGCCGAATGGTTCACCAGCCGTCCGGAAGTGGCACAGAAAATCACCGTGACCGTGTTCAAGGTGCCGGGTGAAACCAACACCGACGACCTGTCGCCGGCACCGGACGCCTGGTCCCGCCCGGACATCCCGATGCACTACCTGGCGATGCTGAAGAACACCCGCCCGGACGCAGCGTTCAAGCCGGAAGAAGACGGCAAGCGCGGCCCGATGCAGTTCATCGAAGATCTGAAGAAAAAAGGCAACCTGGTGGCCTACGTCGGCGACGTGGTCGGCACCGGCTCCTCGCGTAAATCCGCCACCAACTCGGTGGTGTGGGCTACCGGCCAGGACATCCCGTTCGTACCGAACAAGCGCTTCGGCGGCGTGACCCTCGGCGGCAAGATCGCCCCGATCTTCTTCAACACCCAGGAAGACTCCGGCTCGCTGCCGATCGAAGTTGACGTGTCCAAGCTGGAAATGGGCGACGTGATCGACATCTACCCGTACGAAGGCAAGATCGAGAAAGACGGCCAGCTGGTCGAAAAATTCAGCCTGAAATCCGACGTGCTGCTGGACGAGGTACGCGCCGGCGGCCGTATCAACCTGATCATCGGCCGTGGCCTGACCGCCAAGGCACGCGAGGCACTGGGCCTGCCAGCCTCCACCGAATTCCGCCTGCCGAAAGACCCGGCCAATTCCGGCAAGGGCTTCTCGCTGGCACAGAAAATGGTTGGCCGCGCCTGTGGCCTGCCGGAAGGCCAGGGCGTGCGCCCGGGCACTTACTGCGAACCGAAGATGACCACCGTCGGCTCCCAGGACACCACCGGCCCGATGACCCGTGACGAGCTGAAAGACCTGGCCTGCCTGGGCTTCTCCGCCGACCTGGTGATGCAGTCTTTCTGCCACACTGCCGCCTATCCGAAGCCGGTGGACGTGAAGATGCACAAGGAGCTGCCGTCCTTCATCTCCACTCGTGGCGGCGTATCGCTGCGCCCGGGCGATGGCGTGATCCACAGCTGGCTCAACCGTCTGCTGCTGCCGGATACCGTCGGCACCGGTGGCGACTCGCACACCCGCTTCCCGATCGGCATTTCCTTCCCGGCCGGCTCCGGCCTGGTCGCCTTTGCCGCCGCCACCGGCGTGATGCCTCTGGACATGCCGGAATCGGTACTGGTGCGCTTCAAGGGCGAACTGCAGCCGGGCGTGACCCTGCGCGACTTGGTGAACGCCATTCCGCTGTACGCGATCAAGCAGGGCCTGCTGACCGTGGCCAAGGCTGGTAAGAAGAACATCTTCTCCGGCAAGATCCTGGAGATCGAAGGTCTGCCCGACCTAAAAGTGGAACAGGCTTTCGAGCTGTCCGACGCCTCCGCCGAACGCTCCGCCGCCGGTTGCACCGTGCACCTGAACAAGGCGCCGATCGTCGAGTACATGCAGTCCAACATCACCCTGATGAAGTACATGATCGCCGAAGGCTATCAGGACGCCCACACCCTGGAGCGCCGCATCAAGAAGATGGAAGAGTGGATCGTGGGCGGTGAACTGCTGAAGGCCGACGCCGACGCCGAATACGCCGCCGTGATCGAGATCGATCTGGCCGACGTGAAAGAGCCGATCGTGGCCTGCCCGAACGATCCGGACGACGTGAAGTTCATGTCCGAAGTTGCCGGCACCCCGATCGACGAAGTGTTCATCGGCTCCTGCATGACCAACATCGGTCACTTCCGTGCCGCTTCCAAGCTGCTGGAAGGCAAGCGCGACCTGCCGGTCAAGCTGTGGGTTGCCCCGCCGACCAAGATGGACGCGCAACAACTGACCAAGGAAGGTCACTACGGCGTGTTCGGCATGGCCGGTGCCCGCACCGAAATGCCAGGCTGCTCGCTGTGCATGGGTAACCAGGCACAGGTGCGCGAGGGCGCGACCGTGATGTCGACCTCGACCCGTAACTTCCCGAACCGTCTGGGCAAGAACACCAACGTGTATCTTGGCTCGGCCGAACTGGCCGCGATCTGCTCCAAGCTGGGCAAGATCCCGACCCTGGAAGAGTACAAGGCCAACATCGGCATCATCAACGAGAGCGGCGCCGAGGTGTACCAGTACCTCAACTTCAACCAGATCCAGGACTACCAGGATGTGGCGGACACCGTAAAAGCCTAAGGCAGCAGCGGCCACCGCCGCCTTGCCCGCAGCAAGAAGCCCCGCGATTGCGGGGCTTCTTTTTTGCACGGACGACAGGTCAGCGCAAAGGTTGGCCGCAACAGCACCGGCTCAGCCGGGCCGGCGCGCGGCACTGTTTTGCGCCTGCCATACGCGCAGGTACTTCTCCACCAGCGCGTCCATCACCCGGTCGTCGCTGAATTTCTTCATCGCCCGCGACAGACGCTCCGCCAGTTGCTCGTTATTGCAGGCAGAGGCCAGCGCCACGGTCAGGTACAGCTTTTCGCGGCTGACCGGCACCGTGGACGCGCGCAGGCCCTTGATGTTGAGGCTGGTGGCATAGGCAAGGCCCGGTGCATCCTCGTAGATCAGGTAGTCGGCACGGCCCAGGCTCAGCATCCGCAGCGCGTTCTTGACGCTGCCGACCTGCTGCAGCTTGAGGCTGATCGCGGCGAACTGGTCGAAAGCCTGGCCGAAGCTGTTGTTGACCACGGTGATGCCCTCCTGGCCCAGCAGGTCTTCCCAGCGCTGGTATTGCAGTGGGTGCTGCTGCCGCGTCCAGATCAGGGTTTGCGTATCGCGGATCGCCGGTTGCAGGTAACGCAGATAGGTCAGCCGCGGCTGCGTCAGGAAGGCGCCGGCGATCAGGTCGATGCGACCGTTGCGCGCGCTCTCCTGCACCCGGCCCCACGGCCCGGCATAGCGCACCTCGATCGGGATGCCGATCTCGCGGGCCACCAGTTGCATCAGCTCGGCATTGGCGCCGATCAGCTTGCTGTCGTTTTTCGGGTCTTGCCACAGAAAGGGCGGGTACTCGGGATTGCCGGAAGCCACCAGTCGTGTGCACGCCGCATGGGCAGCTGGCGGCAGACCCAGCAATACACCCAGCAACAGGACCGGCCAGCGACGCGGCGGGCATGACGAAAGGAAACCTTGCAACATGAATAACTTTCCTTTCAGTAATATGACGTTTCCGCAGTCTAGAGGCAGGCGCCAGCGCGTAGCAATAGGTTGCGATTGCAAATGGCAGCAGCCAATACTGGCGCCAGCTTATAACATGAAACCATGGCCGACGCGAAGCCGCACGCCAGCAACCCTCACCCGGAGTCCCCAGCATGAACGACGACGCCCTGCAACGCCTGCAAAAACTGGTCGACGGCCCGCGCGACGGTGCGCTGCTGCGCTTCGGCCTGGCCAATGAATATGCCCGCTTGGAACAGTGGCCACAGGCGATACGCGAGGCGAGGGCGGCACTGGCCTTCCAGCACGACTATTCCGCGGCGTGGAAACTGCTGGGCAAGGTCTTGCTGGCCGGCGGCGAGCCGCAACAGGCGCTGCAGGCCTACCGTGACGGCATCGCGGTAGCCGAACAGCGCGGCGACAAGCAGGCCGCGAAGGAAATGACGGTGTTTGCGCGGCGCATCGAGAAAACGTTGGCCGCAAGCGACGACGCTAGCTGACGCTGTGGCGCAGCTGGCGCATAGCGCTGTCTATGCCTTCCACCGTCAGCGGATACATGCGCTCCTGCAGCAGCTGCCGGATCAGGCCGATGGACTGGGTGTGGCCCCAGTGCGCCGGCGGCACCGGGTTCAGCCACACTGCGTGCCGGAACTGTGCCAGCAGGCGGCGCAGCCACACCTCGCCGGACTCTTCGTTCATGTGCTCGACACTGCCGCCGGGGTAGACGATCTCGTACGGGCTCATGCTGGCGTCGCCGACAAAGACCAGCTTGTAGTCGCTGCCGAAGGTGTGGATCAGCTCCCAGGTCGACAGCTTCTGGCCGTGGCGGCGGGCATTGTCTTTCCACACCCCTTCGTAGACGCAGTTGTGGAAGTAGTAATACTCCAGATGCTTAAACTCGCTGCGCACCGCCGAGAACAGTTCCTCGCAGGCGCGGATGTGGTCGTCCATCGAGCCGCCGACATCGAACAGCACCAGCAGCTTCACCGTATTGCGCAGTTCCGGCACCATCTGCAGGTCGAGAAAACCAGCGTTGCGCGCGGTCGCGGCGATGGTGGCATCCAGATCCAGCATCTCGGCGGCGCCTTCGCGCGCGAACTGGCGCAGGCGGCGCAAGACCACCTTGATGTTGCGCGTGCCCAGCTCGACCTGATCGTCAAAATTACGGAATTCCCGCTGGTCCCACACCTTGACCGCGCGCCGGTGGCGTGATGCCTGCTGCCCGATGCGGACACCTTCCGGGTGGTAGCCATGGGCACCGAACGGGCTGGTGCCGCCGGTGCCGATCCACTTGTTACCGCCCTGATGCCGTTCCTTCTGCTCGGCAAGGCGCTCGCGCAGCGTCTGCATCAGCCTGTCCCAGCCCAGCGCCTGTAGCTGCCGCTTTTCCTCGTCGGACAGGAATTTCTCCACCTGCTTGCGCAGCCAGTCCTCTGGGATCGCGGTCTGCAGGTCTTCCAGCTCCAGCGCCAGGCCATTGAAGCAGTGGCCGAACACCTGATCGAAGCGGTCGTAGTACTTTTCGTCCTTGATCAGGATGGTGCGCGCCAGATAGTAGAACTCGTCGACACTGCCAAACGCCAGCTGTCGCGACAGCGCCTCCAGCAGGGTGAGGTGCTCTTTTAGCGACACCGGTAGCCCGGCGGCACGCAGGGCATTGAAGAAGGGAAGCAGCATGACAATTCGCTCGTGACAAATGGGACACAACTGCATAGAGTGCAGAATCTAAACAATTGTTTGACGGCAACCAGAAGGGAGCTTATCACATGCAGCTTGCCGCACACACCGCCGTCACCCTCACCAATCACCTGAGCCAGCTGCGCGATGCGGCCAACCTTTTGCCGTACCCGTCGCTGGCACAACGCCGGCAGTGGCTGGATGCCCTGGCCCGCCTGTTGCAGCAGCACCAGCACGAGCTGGCCGCCGCCATCAGCGCCGATTTCGGCCATCGTAGCGTGGTGGAAACCCGGCTGGCGGAGGTGTTTCCGACGCTGGCCGGCATCCGCCACGCGCGCCGGCAGCTGGCCGCATGGCTGCGTCCGCAGCGGCGGCCGGTCGCGCTGTGGTTCCAGCCGGCACGGGCAAGGTTGCTGCCACAGCCGCTGGGCGTGGTCGGCATCATCGTGCCGTGGAATTACCCGCTGTTCCTGGCGCTGGGGCCGCTGTTGGCGGCACTGGCGGCCGGCAACCGGGCGCTGCTGAAGATGTCGGAGCTGACGCCGCGCACCGGCGCGCTGCTGGCCACGCTGCTGAGCCGCTATCTTGGCGACGACGTGGTCCGTGTCGTGGGTGGCGATGCCAGCGTGGCGCGCGCCTTTGCCAGCCTGCCCTTCGACCATCTGCTGTTCACCGGCTCGACCAGGGTTGGCCGCGAGGTCATGCAGGCCGCGGCGGCCAACCTGGTCCCGGTGACACTGGAGCTGGGCGGCAAGTCGCCGGTGCTGATCGCCCCCGGCGCCGACCTGCAGCACGCTGCCCGCCGCATCGTGGCCGGCAAGTTGCTGAACGCGGGACAGACCTGCGTCGCGCCGGACTATGTGCTGGTGCCGCGCGCGCAACAGGTCGCGCTGGTTGCGGCACTGCGCGCCGCGGTGACGCGCGCCTACCCGACCCTGGCCGGTAACGCCGACTACAGCGCCATCATCAGCGCGCCGCACTACCAGCGCCTGCAAACGCTCGCCATTCAGGCACAGGCGGGCGGGGCGGTGCTCACCACCATCAATCCCGCTGACGAAACGCCGGACGAACTCGCCGCCGCACGCAAGCTGCCGCTGACCCTGATCGAGCAGGCGCCGCCGGACTGCGCCGTGATGCAGGAGGAAATCTTCGGCCCACTGCTGCCCGTCATCGGCTACGACTCGCTGGAGCAGGCCGTCGCGCTGCTGCGGCAGCAGCCACGGCCGCTGGCAATGTATTTGTTCGACCACGACAAGGCGCGCGTCGAGCGACTGTTGCGCGACACCATTGCCGGGGGCGTCACCGTCAACGACACCCTGCTGCACGTGGCCCAGGACGCGCTGCCGTTCGGTGGCGTCGGCGCCTCCGGCATGGGCCACTACCATGGTCACGAAGGCTTCCTGACCTTCTCCAAGCTGAAACCGGTGCTGTACCAGTCACGCCTGAGCGGCACCTGGCTGACCGCGCCACCGTATGGCAACACCATCAATCTGCTGCTGCGCTGGATGATCGGCAAATGAAGCTCAGCTAACGTCGGTTACTCGGCTGCGGCATCGCCGGTGGCACTTCGCAGTTGAGGGAGACAGAACAATGAGAAACAGTTTTTCAACTGCGCAACAAAAAAAGCCCTGAATATTCAGGGCTTTTTTTTTACAGAATGCTGGCGGAAGCGGTGAGATTCGAACTCACGGAAGGCTCACACCTTCGGCGGTTTTCAAGACCGCTGCCTTAAACCACTCGGCCACGCTTCCTTCGTATTGCGCAAGGCAATAACAGGCCGCGATTATATTGATGCCGATGCGTTTTGCCAAGATTTTCTAGTGCGCATCCGGATGCCGCTCGGCGCTGCCCATTGGCAAACAAGCGCCACGGCAACCCTCTCTCAAGGCTTCACCAACTGCTGCGGCGTGCCAAGCGCCAGCTGGGTTTCGTGCGACCTTGGCGTGACGAGTGCAAAGCGAGTCATCACGTCGCGGCCGAGCACCAAGCGGACATCGGTGCTCTGGCGCAGCCCGGCCTTTTCCGTGATGGCTGGTTTCAAGGGCAGGCTGGCACTCAGCCTGGCGGCCACGCCGGCATAACCGGGACGGTATTCAACCACGGTTACCGGCTGACGGAAGGGCTTGCTATTGGTAAGCCGTGCCGACGGGTAGCCTTGGGCAAGCAAGCCCCGATTTACGCGCTTGGCCATGCCGGTAATGCCGTTGCCATTGGACACTTCGTAGCGGGCAGGGCGCGACGATTCCTCTTTCGGTAGCACCGGCGGGGCTGCGGCCAACATGGTGGGGGCTACCGGCTCGACTACCTGCGGCTCGGCTGGAGCCGGCTGCGGCGGGACGACAACGGGGGCCGGTTCCGCCACCAAAGGCGGGGCGGCCGGCTGGGCCGGCGGAGTGGCCGCGTCGACTACAGCCGGTTGGCTGGCCGGCGCCAGGGCAGGCGCTGCCAGCGTGGTTTCTGCTATTGGCTGGGGCACCGGCGGCGCGGCGACATTGCCGGCGGCAGTTGCCGGCGGGCTGGCCGTGGCCGGGGCGAAAGCCTGCTGCTCCAGTTCCGCTTGTGTTTTCTGGGCCAGCGCCAGGTTGAGGTTGGTCGTGATCTTGGCGTCGCCCGGCTTCAGGCTCGCCGCCTTCTCCAGTGCGGCGGCAGCCTCGACAGGGCGGCCTTGCAGGTAGTAGGCATAACCCAAGTTGTTGTAGAAGTGCGCGGTATCCGGTGCGGCGGCCAGTGCCAGCTGGAATTCCGTAATCGCCAGTTCGAACTGGCGCTGGCCGGCGTAGAGGCTGCCGAGCGCGTTGTGGGCTTCGGCGTAGTGCTTGTCCAGCGCCAGCGCACGCTGGAATGCCGGAATGGCGAGGTCGCTCCGGTTCTGGCCCTGGTAGTAGCGCCCCAGCTGATAGAACGCCGCCGGGCTCTCATTGGCATGGCGCACCTTCAGCAGCGGCTGGAAACCCCACGCCTGTTTTGACGGAGGCACCGACTCGCAGCTTTGCAAGAGGGGTAGACAGCACAGCAGCGACAACAGCAGCGGAGTATTCTTCATGGCGTTTTCTCCCATGACATGCTCGATAACAACCTGCGCCAAGCAAACCCGGCTAACCACCACCGCCGAACGATGGCAGCAGCACGCGGTAGATCTGGATGAAGGCCGGCCCCAGCAACACCAGCAACAGGGCAGGGAAGATGCAGAAAATCAGTGGAAACAGCAGCTTCAGCGGGATCTTGGCGGCGGCTTCTTCTGCACGCAGGCGGCGCTTGGTACGCAGGTCATCGGCATGCACGCGCAGCGATTCGCCGATGCTGGTACCGAAGCGATCCGCCTGAATCAGCATCGCCACCAGGGTATCTACCTCCTGCACCCCGGTACGCATCGCCAGGTTGCGCAGCGCACGGTCCTTGCTGCTGCCGGCGCGCAGCTCCAGGTTCACCAGATGCAGTTCGTCGGCCAGGATGGGGCTCTTGATGCGGATTTCCTCGCCGACTTTCAGCAGCGCAGCGTCCAGCCCCAGGCCGGCCTCGACGCAGACCAGCAGCAGGTCGATGGCATCGGGAAAGTTGTTGAAGATTTCCTGCTGCCGTTGTTCGATGCGCCGCGCCAGGATGATGTTGGGCAGGTAGTAGCCTACCGCGGCGGCAAACAGCATCGAGATCAGGAAGTTGTTGCCTTCCATGCGTCCACCGGTCAGGCCGACATACAGAAACAGCACGCCGGGAAACACCAGCGCCAGCAGGGTCTTGGCGCCGAAGTACAGCGGTATTGCCGAGGTGCCGCGGTAGCCCGCATTCATGAAGCGGATGCGGATCGGCGAGCTTTCCCAGCCGTCGCCAGGCACCGACAGCTTGGCCAGCGGCGTGGCGATCTTGATGGCCTTGGCCACCCAGGCCGAGGCGTTGTCGGTGTCCAGTGGCGTATCCGCCTGCACCACCTTTTCCAGACGGGCCTTTACCCGGTTGGGGGCGACTTGCATCGAGATGGTCAGCGCAACGCCAAACACCACCAGGAAGATAATCGCCAGATAGATCCATTGTGAGGTATTCATGACTGTTTCCTCGCCATGACAAGTAGGGGGCCGTCAGACCTTGATCTTGATGATCTGCCGCATCCAGAAAACCCCGACAACCATCATGCAGCCGATCAGCGCAACCATGATGAAGCCGCTGGGGTCTTCCCATAACACCTTCATGAAGCCCGGATTGATCAGCTGGATCACCCCACCCACCGCAAACGGCAGCAGGGTCAGGATCCACGCCGACAGTTTGCCCTCGGCCGACAGCACCCGGATGGTGCCGTACAGCTTCAGCCGCGCCCGGATCAGTGCACTGATATTGCCAAGCAGCTCGGCCAGGTTGCCGCCGGTTTCGCGCTGGATCAGCACCGCGATCACCATATAGCGCAGGTCGGTACTGGGGATGCGCGTCGCCAGGTTCATCAGCGCTTCCTGCATCGAGAAGCCGTAGTTGACCTCGTCGAAGGCAATGCGGAATTCACCGGCGATCGGGTCCTGCATTTCATCGCCGATCATCTTCAGCGATTGCGGCAAGGCATGGCCAGAGCGCAAGGCCCGGCACATCAGGTCTAGCGCATCCGGCAATTGCGCCTCGAACAGCACCAGTCGCTTGTGGCGGGCATTCATGACGAGCAGCCACGGGATGCAGGCGCCCGCAGCCCCGATCAGCAGCGACAGCAGCAACGGCAGCGGGAAAAAGCGGCTGGCAATGAATGCGGCCAACCCTAGCACCAGGCTGAAGCCGAGAAACGCGCCGACATTCAGCTTCAAGCCTGACTGCAGCAGGATACGGTCCAGCTTGTGCACGCGCGGAAACGCCAGCAGCAAGCGCTGCACCACCCGGGTTTCGCTGAGCAGGCGCTCTTTCATCAGCTGCATGGCTTCGCCGTGATGCGCGCCGGCAGACATCGCCTGCAAGCGGCGTTCGATGCGGCTGGCCTCCGGACCTTTGTACGAGTTCCAGGTCAGGAACGCGCCTTCCAGCAAAAAGACCACCGCGACAAAGATCAGCAGGATGAGAATGGCAAAGGTCGTGTCCATGATGGCACCTACTCGAATCGTTTGCTGGGGTCAAACAGCGCGTCCGAAATCTCCACGCCATGGGTCTTCAGGCGCTCGATGAACTTCGGCCGCACACCGGTGGCACAGAAGTAACCCAGTACCGCGCCGTCCACACCGATACCGGTTTGCACAAACTGGAAGATCTCCTGCATGGTGATCACGTCGCCTTCGGTACCGGTGATTTCCATGATGCTGGTGACTTTGCGCTTGCCATCGGTAAGACGCGCCACCTGGATCACCACGCTCAGTGCGGAGCTGATCTGCTGGCGGATCACCTTGGGCGGCAGGTTCATCCCGGCCATGCCTACCATGTTTTCCATGCGGGTGATGGCGTCGCGCGGGGTGTTGGCGTGGATGGTGGCCATCGAGCCTTCGTGACCGGTGTTCATTGCCTGCAACATGTCGACGGCCTCGGCACCGCGCACCTCGCCAAGGATGATGCGATCCGGTCGCATCCGCAGGCTGTTGCGCACCAGTGCCCTTTGCGGCACTTCGCCACGGCCCTCGATATTCGGCGGCCGGGTTTCCAGCCGGATGACGTGCGGCTGTTGCAGCTGCAGTTCGGCCGCATCTTCAATGGTGATGATGCGTTCCGTGTCGGGAATGAAACCGGACAGGATATTGAGCAGGGTGGTCTTACCGCTGCCGGTCCCCCCGGAAATCAGCATATTGACCTTGGCCTTGGCCAGGCCCTTGATCACGGTGCCCATGTCCGGCGTCAGGCTTTTCAGCTCGATGATATCGCTCAGGCGTAGCGGGGTGGCGGCGAAACGGCGGATCGACAGCATCGGCCCGTCAATCGCCAACGGCGGGATGATGGCATTGACGCGGGAACCATCCGGCAGACGGGCATCGACCATCGGGCTGGATTCATCGACACGCCGCCCGACGCGCGACACGATCTTGTCGATGATCTTCATCAGGTGTGCGTCGTCGGTAAAGCGCACATCGGTCTGCTCCAGCTTGCCTCGGCGTTCGACGTAGACCTGCTGGAAAGTATTGACCAGGATGTCAGAGATGGTCGGGTCTGCCAATAGCGGCTCCAGCGGACCGAGGCCCAGCATTTCGTGCTGGATGTCCTTGACCAGGCTGCGCCGCTCGTTGTCGTTGAGGGCCGCGTTTTCTTCGGCCAGCAGCCGCTCCACCAGGATCTTGAGTTCGTCTTTCAAACGCTCGGGGGCAAGGCTTTCCATCACCCCCAGATCGACCCGCTCCAGCAGCTTCTGGTGAATACGGGATTTCAGGTCGTGGTAGGACTCGTAATTGGCCGACGTGGCCGACTTGACGATGGCCTGCAAGGTTTCTGAGCTGGGCTGGATGGATTCGAGCCGATCGCGCAATGACATGATAGCTACCCCTTTGCCGATGATCAGTCTGCTCGGGCCCCGAAGTGGCGGGTTATCAGGCTGATGCGTTAATTGCCGAGAGATTTATCGTTAACAAGCATTCCATTCAGTTGCACGGACCAAGCGTTAATCCGGCGTTTGCGGCGCCGAGGCTCCGCCCAGTACACCGCCGGTGCGAGCAGGCTGCACCCCGCCCTGAATGTGTTGCAGCAGGTTGCCCCACCACGAGGTTTCGCCATTGCCGCCTTGCACCAGCTCCCGCCCCAGCTCTTGCAGCGTGCGCGCCACCGGGTTGTTGGGCGACAGCTTGCTGATCGGAATCCCCTGATTCACCGATGTCGCCACCGCCTTGAAACTGTTGGGGATAGTCTTGTACACCGTCATCCCCAGCGTGCGTTCGACATCTTCCAGCCGGATGTCGCCACCTTTTTCATAACGGTTGACCAAGAGCTTGATCTTCTCTTGCGAGTAACCCAGCGAGCGCAGCACGTCCAGCAGCCGGCGGGCATCGCGAATGAACGGCAGCGTGATCTGCAGCACCGGGAACACCACGTCGGCGTGATCCAGCGCCTTGATGCTGACCGGGTCCAGCGCGCGGCCAACGTCCAGGATAATCACGTCATAGTGATTGCGAGCCAGGTTGATCAGGGTATCGATATGGCTGGGGCTGACCTCCATCGCCTGCACCGGGTCTTCCGGCGCCGACAGGATGCCCAGATTGGGCAGCACCCCCAGCAGGCTGGACGCAAGGAACGAGGCGTCCATACGCATGATCTGTCGTGCCACCTCGGCCAGGTTGGTCGACGGCTTGTGGTCTGAAATGAACAGCGAGGCATCGCCAAACTGCAGGTTGACGTCAATCAGGATCACGTTCTTGCCTTCCTGCGACGCGAGGTTGTAGGCCAGGTTGGTCGACAGGAAGGTCGAGCCGCTGCCGCCCTTGCACGGGATAAAGGCAAACACCTTGCCTTTCTGCCGCGAGGTATTCTGCAGATTGCGCTTTTCTTCGACGCGCACCAGCGCCACATGCAGCGCATCGCGGCCAACCGGGGAGGGCAGCACTTCGCGCACACCGGCACGCATCGCCCGCAACAGCACTTCCGGCGTCTGGTTGCTGGATAACAGAATCAGCGTGATGTCCGGGTGACGCAGGTTTAGCTGCGCCAGTGGAGAGAAGTCCGCCAATGCGTCGTCGGTTGCGCACTCCAGAATGATGATGTCCGGTCGCAACTGATCGGCAACCGGTGCCAGCATCTCCGCTCCACCAGTGAACACCTTCACATCCCGGCTGTTGTCCGTTTCGACGAAGCGGCGCAGTTCGTCCAGGTTCTTGGTGTTGTGCGAAATAATCGAGATTCTCATGATTGCGCCTCAACTAAAAATGGTTGCGCCCGCAAGCGTTGGTTGAAAAAGGTTGTCCAACCATCAGGGCGAACAGTCCGGGTTGGCATCCGCGCCGGTGCCGGTGGCAAGACTTTCCCGCGTCAGGGTGGTGCTGAATGTCGGTATCCGCCACGACTCATTGATAAACGGGAAGACGTAATGAAAAGCCGGCGCATTGGGCGAAATGGACACGGTCACGCTCTGGCAATTCGCCGCGCCGGTACAGCCGCTCGGTGCGTAACTGACCACGATGTCGTTGACGTTGGTAATCGGCAGAAACTTTTGCATCGAGGTCTTGATCGTGGCGACATTCATGTCACACACCACCGCCAAGCGGGCACCGCGTCGCGTCGCCTCCACTGCCGAATTCCAGGCAAACATCAGTCGCCCGAACTCCATGATGCCAAGCAACAGGGAAAACAGAATCACGGCGACCAGGGCAAACTCCACTGCCGCCACGCCACGCTGCGCCTGCCTGCGGGAGAGCCGCCGCTGCCGGAATGAGGTTTTCATAGGTTTGCCTTCATCACAGTGCGGATCGGGTCAAAGGTAATGGTGGACAGATCCGCGGTAACAAACGGTACCAGCGAGACAAACTGGTAATCACTGACCGTGACCGACACCAGATTGACAACCGGTGCCGTGCCTTGGGCAAGGTGATCCGCACAACGCTGCCAGTCACATATCGTCACCGTGGCACTCCCCAGATACGGAGCCAGCAACTGACCCGCACAGGTCGTATTGCCATAGCGCACCAGACAGGTGGCCTCGGTATCTTTCGTGCCGGGCTGCTGTGCCGACAGGTAACGGGCTGCGTCGCGGGTGGCCTTGATCACCGTGTTGTACTGGTAAAACGCCCGCCCGAACTCGGTGATGCCGAAAACGATGAAGATCAGCGGCATCAGCAGGAACGCCATTTCGACGGCAGCAACACCCTGTTGGCGGGAACGCGTTTGCATGGTCGTCTCCTATCGCGCCAACGCCGGCACTTTGGGACCAATACCACCACCGGCCCCCGGCAGGCCCAGCGTGGCGCACGGGTTGCCCGGCACGTCAGCCTGACCACGGTATTCGACAAAGGTCTCTTCCCCAGGCCCTTCCATCGGCTGCAACATCAGCACGCAGGCAAACTTCTGGATGGGGACAGTTTGTGAGCTGCTCCAGCCATCACAGTTGACAATCGGCATCAGTGCCAAGCGCCGGTCGGCACCATTGCTATCCAGCTGCGCCGAGGTAGCGCTGCTTGGGTTACCAGTCAAATCAAGGCCCGCAGCAACATCGCCTTGGTAAATGGTATTGGCAACCCTTGCCGCCAGAAAATTGGACGTTGTACCGGATGTGCCGTTGTAGGCGTTGAACTGACTGGTCCAGGATGTCGCGGTGTAGGCAAAGCCAGTGAAATCTGGCGGCGCATTGCCAACGTTATCGCTGCCCTGGTACAAGCCGAAGCGGGTATTCCAGGCCTTGGCAATGGATTGCTGCATACCAGTCTGGCCTACCGGATTGCTGACGGTCAGGTCGCACTGCCCCGATCCGGTCAACAGGTTGGACAGTTCAACGGCACCGCCATTAGGTGGCGAAAAATCAATGAGATTGAAGCTGCCGGTAAAGCCGCCTCCGGCAGTGAAACGGCTGCCATACCACTTGCCGACACAAAAGCCATGACTGTCAGGCGTCGTGCCATCAGGGCAAGTAGTAGGTGTGGATGGCAAATAAGGCGGGGTTTGTGAACACAGCCCCACCGGAATGGCGCAATTGGTCTGCGATGGCGACAGGGCGGCCACCGCATGGGCAGTCACCGTTTGCGCGCCAGCCCCCATGACCTGCATGAACCAAGGCATGATGCCGGTCTGTGGCAGGGTGCACTTGGCATACTTCATGTTCGGAATGCTGGCTGCCGCCACCGCATTTTTGGTGAAATAGGTGCCGGTCAGCGTTTCACTGAAAGTGACGTCACTATTGACCAGGATTGAAACTGCATCGCCCTGGAAGTCGACATTATTACGCTGCCCGACGGTGATGCCGGCACTTTCCGCCCGGTTGAGCGACTCGGCATCGCCTTTCAGCTCCGCCGCCGCCGCCAGCGCACAAGCATCTGCTGCGTTGCTCAGTTCGGTCTTGGTGATGAACAGCCGCCCGAGGTCAGCGACCAGCCCCAGAAAGCCGACCAGCACAACAATACATAGCCCGACGATGATGGCTACCGCGCCCTTCTGATATCGCCGGCCCGGTAGCTTGCCTGTGCGTTTCATAACGCCACCTCATGCATCTGATCCTGAAACCAAATGGGGAAACAAGGCGGGGCTATTTGCCTCCGCCACCCAACACGTCAATGGTGAGAATGCCGGCTGTGGAAGGCGGCTTCTGGAACGACTCGTGGTAGCGATCCACGCTGTCTTTGGCCGCCACACCGTCGATACCGGTAACCGGGTCCATATTCTGGGACGCATCCGGATTGATGGTCTGCTGCGCCTTGGCCATGTTGACGGCTTCGCCGAAGCGGCTATCCAGATACGGTGTCGACGAACAGGCCGTCAGCAGGGAGGCCAGCAATACGGTGCGGGTAATCATCACCAGTTTGTAAGTTTGCATGACTTGGCCTCCTTATTTCACTTCAAAGCCGGATGGCGCTTGAGGAGCTTGTGGCGGGGCTGCCGGCGTAGCGCTTTCGCCGGAACTGCTGCCTGCGGCGGCGGGCGGCTTGCCCTCCATCTTGCCGCCGAGGAAGAACTCAGCCCGGTTTGGCGGGGTGTAGTTGTCGGTCGGCAAGGCGTAGTTTGGTGGCAGCGGTTTCACCAGCCGCGGGGTGACCACGAAGATCAGCTCGGTCTTGTCGGTCTGGAAGCTGCTGCTGCGGAACAGGGCACCCAGGATCGGGATTTCACCCAGCAGTGGGAAGGCGCTGATATTGGTGGTGACGTTGTTCTTGATCAGGCCGCCGATGGCGAAGCTCTGGCCATCGCGCAGTTGCACGGTGGTCGCGGCGCGGCGGGTGGTGAACGACGGCAAAATGGCGGTGCCGTTGAGACCGGTGATATTAACGCCGCTGGCATTCAGCTCGGACACCTCCGGCGCGACCTTCAAGTTGATCCTGCCGCCATCCAGCACGGTCGGGGTAAAGCGCAGGGCCACGCCGAACTCTTTTTCTTCCAGGGTAATGGTCTGGCCACCGGTGCCACTGTTCTGCGCCACCGGGATGAATATCTTGCCACCGGCGAGGAAGCTCCCTTCCTGGCCACTGATCGCCATCACGGTCGGCTCGGCCAGTACCTTGACCAGGCCATCATCGTGCTGGCCATCGATCTTGAAGCTGCGCGGGTTGGAGGTACTGCTATTGGAGCCGCCCAACAACAGCCCGATAGCGTTGGACGCGTTGCCGGACAGGAAGTTGGTGTCCCAGTTAAAGCTCCAGCCGCCGTGGTTCAGCACCCCGGCCAGGTTGATGCCGACCTGGTCCAGCAGCTTTTTCGAGATTTCCGCCACTTTGACTTCCAGCATCACCTGCTGCGGCGCATCCACCGACAGCATGTTGATGACCTTGGATTGACCGGCATAGGCTGCGGCCAACGTCATGGCCTTGTCGACGCGGGTCGAGTCCGCCACGCTACCGGTCAGCACCAGAGAATCGGAGGCGGCGCTGACCTTGATGCGGCTACCCTCGCCAGCCAGCATGTCGTTGAGCGAGCTTTGCAGCGAGGCGGTATCCACCCCGACGGTGACATCGACCAGCATGCACTGCCCGGTACGGCTCAGCAGGATGATATTGGTCGAGCCGACACTCTTGCCCAGTAGGTAGATTTCGCTCGGACTCAGCAAGATCACATCCAGCCCGGCCACCCCCGCGTTGGCCTTGCCTTCCGGAGCCTTCTTGTCGTCGCCATCCGCACCTTCCTTGGGCTGTGCCGCTTGTGTGCCCGCCGGGTTACCCAGCAGGATGCGACTAACCGGTGAGGTCGTCTTCAGGCGGAAGGACTTGCCGACGGTGACGTTGACCATCGGTGCCGACTCGATGGTATTGCACGGTGTCGTGGCCGCCGGTTTCGGTGTAATGGTTGCCGCTTTCGGCGAAACCGTGGCTGCCTGGGCCTGTGCGGCCCACATCATCATGCAGCAGGTGGCGATTGCCATCGCACCAAGATTCAGGCGGGGCAAGCGTGCTTCGACAGGTTTCTTTTTCATTATGACTTTACTCCCTAACGAATTGGGCTGGATGTCTGACAGTTAGAAACACTCGGTATGTCGAGACGTGCCGCTGACGATTTCTACACAGTTCGGGGTTGCTGCAGCCGAGGTTGACTTGGCTGGTGCAGGCCGTTTCACGGCAACCTTTTTCACCACCCGCTTGGCCACCGGTTTGCTGGCCACCACCGGCTTGGCGACCGGAGCCGGTTCTTCCTCGCCTCGCAGGAGAATCTGCTTGGTAATGCCAGAGGTTTCTACCGGTTTGGGGTCAACCTGATTGCGCAATACTAGGGACAAGGTGCCGACACTGCGCGCCAGATCCAGCTTCTCTGCCTGTTCCGGGGTGACTTCCAGTGTCACGGCATTGACCACCTTGGGTTTGGTATCGTCACGGCTGGCTTCCTGCGCCACCGCCAGCACCAGGATGTGCTCCAGCACGATCTTGGAAATACTCAGATCGACCTTTTCCTTGGTATTGGCTTTGGCATCATCTGTGGTATTGACGAGGATATCGACATAGTTGCCAGGCAAGGCAAAGCCCGCTACGCCGATCACGTCGTTAACCCGCACCGTCATCGCACGCTTGCCTTCCATCACCACTGCAGACAGACCGCCCTTGGTGCCTACCGGTGCCAGTTTCGATTCCAGAATGGCCTCGCCGCGTAGCACGCTGGTTTTCAGCACCCGGCCGTCCAGCGCCTGCGGATCGACAATCGCGCCATCGGGAATGCTGCCGCTTGGCCAGTCAACCAGCCGCAACATCTCCGGCGTCAGCTTGGAGCCAAGATCGACATCCACCGCCGCGATGACCACTTTCTGGGCGGAAACACTGGTCTGCTTGTTGATCCATTGCGATGCCATCACCACGGCCACCAGGCCGACGATGATGGACACCACGATCATTGCTATCGCTCTTGGGTTTTTCACTGCCTTCTCCCCACACTTGATTAACAGCTCAAGCCAGGTCGCAACCGCAACCTATCCCTTGGTGTAGTAGTTTTCCCATGCCCACGTCAGCAACTCCTCGCTCAGCTCCGGCTTGATACCCTGGTAAAAGGTGAAGTCGCGGATCTGTTCCAGCAAATCGCGTGGAATACAGGCGAGGAGGGGTTTGTCGTGCTTGCCGTGCAATTCATCAATCACAAACCGCAACCCCTGTTCGGTAAAAGGAATGCCCAAACGGGTGCAGTTCTGTTCGAAAATCGCGCGGTAGTCCTCTTCCTCAAGCTTGCCGATGTAAATCTTGTAACCAAGCCGGCGCAGGAATGCCTCGTCGGCCAGTGTGCTTGGTGGAATGTTGCTGGAGAAAATCACGATCACGTCGAATGGCACCATGAACTTGGTACCGGTGTGCAGCGCCAGATAGTCCACCCGACGATCCAGCGGCACAATCCAGCGATTCATCAGCATTTGCGGCGAAACCAGCTGCCGCCCCAGGTCATCGATGATCAGCAAGCCATTGTTGGCCTTGACCTGTGGTGGTGCCTGGTAAAAGCGGGTGCTCTCGTCAAAGTCCAGATCCAGCATCGACAGTGTCAATTCGCCCCCGGTGATCACCACCGGGCGCTTGCACTCCACCCAGCGCGCATCATGCAGCGGCCCTTTGTCCAGCGAACTGCCACTGTGACTGCTGACTACTGGCTGGTGTACCAGCGGATCGAACAGCTGGATCACTTCGCTATCCACCAGTACGGCATAAGGAATGGTGCAGTTGCCGGTCAGCAGGGTGGCCAGGTGCTCGGAAACATAGGTCTTACCGCTGCCGGGAGGTCCGTATACCAGGATTGCCCGGCCGGAGTTCATCGCGGCGCCAAGCTGATTCATGGTGCTCTGGCGCAGGACGAACCCTTTGAAGCCTTCGGCCACCAGCTCTTTGGTGACCTTCATGTTCGCCACCGACTGGCGATGCACTGCGTCGTTATAGGCCTGCAGCGTTACCGGAACAGGGCCGGCGTAATGGCTTTTTTGCAGGAAGGTCTGGGTACGGTTGCGGCCAACGTCGGTCAGCGTGTAGGCGATGGTGGCTTCTGTCTCGTTACGGCCGGACACCTCACACAGCTGTTCGCTGCGCATGAAGGCCAACAACGGCTCCAGCACGCCGATGGGGAGCTTGGTGTGGTTGACCAGATCAACCAACCGGGTCTGGCCGTGAAAGAAGAGGGTCTTGCAGAGCAGCTCCACCAGAAACAGGAAATCCAGCCCGGTTTCTTTTACAGTCTGCGGAGCACGGGGCAAAAGGTCGCGAGGAGGAGTGCCGCCCTGTAATTCCAAGCCATCGGGATTGAACATTTCCATCCTCCTCTCCAACATAAAAACCGAACCGGGTATTTATGCAATGAGATATAGCTCAGCAGAAACCATTAACCAAGAATAATTTTTTGACCACCAATTAACAAAAAATGCACACAATAAAACTGCGCAAGTGTTAACTGGCGCATTGAGTTTTTAATGAAAATGCCTCTCAAGAATCACAAACCACCAAAATCAGATCCCTTGCCAAACAAGATAGCCCGCCGTGCCAATGGCAATCGCCATGGCATAAGGCAGGGTTCCCACCGAATTCACCATCACAGAATCAGCCGGCAGTTTGTCACTGGTTAGCCTGATAGCGCCTGGCATCAGCATGAAGATGCTGTTTCTCAGCATTTGGCGGACAGCCTTCATTTTCAACGAGAAAGCCAAGGACAACACGCCGCCAGCCAACAATGTACACAGCACCACACCAAAGATAGCTGGCGAGCCGGTAAAACATCCGACCATGGCCATCAATTTGACATCCCCCGCTCCCATGACGCGTAATAGATAAAGCGGCAGGAATAAACCGAACCCGAACAACAAACCCTTGAGCGCAGACAAAAACCCGTCACCACCCGGCAAGAAGGCCTGTACCAGCAGCCCGACAACCATGCCGGCAAGGACCAGTTTATTTGGAATTTTTCTGCTCGCCATATCGGTAAAAACGGCAGCGAGGAGGAATCCAGCAAGCAGACCCAACCTCGCCCCGAATAGCAGACTGATTCCAATGGCAGCTAGCCAGGTGAAAATCGTTGTCAATTACTTCCCCTTGAAACGAACAACAACGTCAGGCCAAGGCTGCCGCCAGTTCTGCTGCAATATTATTGAATACCAGCTCCAGGTTATCACCCACAGCGCCAACCGAAGCAATGATCACGACGGCAATCAGCGCAGCAATCAGGCCATATTCAATGGCTGTCACACCATCTTCGTCCTGGATAAAACGTTTGAATGTCAATGCGAGCTTATCCATTTCCAAAACCTCCATGGAAATTGAACCTAATGGCAGCAACCGCTGCCGTCCGTTTTGCGCCGTCGAGACCCGACGCATGTTTTGTTCAAGCATCCAAACAAACCAGGCTTGACTGGCCTGCTGCCAGAACACTCAAAACAAATACTGGGCTGCACCTTAAATCACAATCACTGACAGCTTAAACATTATGCTAGTACACCATAGGCAGTGAGCAAGTTAAGTTTTCAACTTTCCTGCACAGCATCAATTCACAATGACCATCAATTAATTGCAAAATGCATTTTTTAATAAAAAATAGAATGTCAGGCGGATAATACTGGTTTGGTTTTCACTTCACATGACGTCAGCAACCACTGCTTCAACCTGGTCGGCCACGTTCAGGAACAATGCTTGGACATTTAATCCGACTCCAGTAACAGCACCTACAATGACAATAGCGATAAGTGCCCCCAGCAGGGCATATTCCATGGCGGTCACGCCATCCTCATCAAGCAAAAACTGGATCAAGTGACAACGATACTTGTTCATGATCAGCTCCTGGCTGAACAGCGGTTACAGGAATTCATTCGATAAGCAAGGCCATACACACGGTCTTAGATCACCCGCAACATGAAGTCAAACAATTGCAAATTGTATGGCATCACCTATAGTGCATTCCGGGGTAGAGAAAAATCATTTGTTAGCCTTTGCGTAAAGCCACTAGGGGGAATTTAAATCATGGCCTACACAAGAATGGGACTAACGCCTTCTACTGCCATTTTCATTATTGTGTTTACAATAATGCTGCTATTCCCCAAGTTTGAAGACCCCGATTTTTACTGGCACCTAAAGACTGGCGAGCTGATTGTCACCACCGGGCAGCTGCCATGGCATGACGTTTTCACCTATACCAACTCCGGCAACCCTTGGGTGCTTTCAGAATGGCTGAGCCAGGCCATCTTCTATTTGCTGTATCAGCAGGCTGGGCTGACTGGTGTTGCTGCCATTACCGCGCTGGTTTATGTCTTGTGCTGGTTTATTACCTACAAAACCTGCCAAGCACTACTTCAAGATGAAGGTAAGGCCATAATTGTGGTGATGGTGTTTTGCGCCACGATGGGGGCCATCGCACCACGGCCACACATTTTCACCTTCCTGTTCTTCTCGATACTGCTGCACCAACTTTTCATGTTCAAATACAGATCAGTGGATCGTGGTTTGATTTTCATTCCGCTGATAATGGCAATCTGGGCCAATGCGCATGGCGGTTTTTTTATCGGCCTGGTCTTGCTTGCAGTTTTCCTTATCGCGGAGTGGAGCCATCATTTATTGGTAGACAACGTTGGCCGCATTGAAACCAAGCGCTTAAAGAGATTAAGTCTTATTGCCATCGCAGGTTTTCTGGCCACCGCCATCAACCCGCATGGTTGGGAGTACTGGCTTTACCCCTATCAGGCCATCGTCTCTTCGGGCGACACGCAGTTCATCAGCGAGTGGCAGTCGCCCAACTTTCACAAGTTGTTCTTTCAGTATTTCTTGGTGGTCATATTCTTGTTCTTTATGAACATGATTTACGCCAAAAGAAAACCGGATGTCACCGAGCTTGGTGTTTCTCTGGTCTTTATCGGCGGGGCATTCTTTTCTGTTCGTAATATTCCGCTGGCCGCGCTGGTTTTGGCGCCGTTTTTCTCCGTCTTCTGCCAGGAGCTGTCACTCGCCAGGATATTTAAGAGACCGGATTACAAGCCCAAATCCGGCCTCTCGGCCATTGCCCACCATCTTATGGCCGCCGGCAACCGGCAGGTAGGCGGTAGTGCACCGCTGGCAAACTGGCTACTGCTGATTGCTTCACTGTTTTCGATTCTGCTGCTTTACCCAAGCAGAAAAGAGCACAACAGCATGGCGGTGTCGCGCACCCTGCCCGTTGCCGCAACTGACTTTGTCATCAAGCACAACATCAGCGGCAACATGTTCAACACCTATCATTACGGTGGCTACCTGATCTACCGGCTCTATCCCCGCCAGCGGGTTTTCATCTACGGCAGAACGGATATCTACCCGAAGCCGTTCATCACCGAATACCGGGAGATGTACCGTGGCGGCGGTAACTGGAAGCAGTATTTCTACAAGCACAATATCGATTACGTGCTGTGTGAAAACCTGTCGCCGCTGCGGCAGCTGTTGCTGAACAACGGTGATTTCAAACTGGTTTTTGATGATGGCAAGCACTCGGTACTGCTGAAAGACACCGCCAAGTATCAGTCATTGATCAAACAGTACGCTCCAAAGTTGCAACAGCAGCACACATGACATGGGAAGCATTGCACTTTCATAGCTCAATGAAAGCGAGGGGTGATTCATGTTGACCGATCAGAGAACCGCCGATGCCTTTGCCAACTCCTGGAACAACCTGCCAGCCGGCTCCGTTTACACCCGCGACCAGTTTACTGACTGGATGAGCCCGCTCACCGCCGCCGATGTCGCCGGGCGCCAGGTGCTGGAGCTGGGATGCGGCAACGGTAGCCAGATGCTGCATCTGCTGGACTGGAAACCGGCTTTTGTCGAGGGGGTGGATCTGGGCGATGCCATTCTTTCCGCCTGCAAGAATCTGGCGGGCAGGGCGGATGAGAACTGGAAAATCACGAAGAGTGACATGACCACCTTTTGCGGACCGGGTCATGACCTGGTCTACTCCATCGGGGTGTTGCATCACCTGGACTGCCCCAAGGATGGCTTCGATGCGGTGATCCGCAATGTAAAGCCCGGTGGTCGCTTTCATTGCTGGGTCTACGCGGAGGAAGGCAACGGCGTGATCATCAAACTGGTCGATCCGCTACGCAAGATCACCTCACACCTGCCGTGGTGGCTGACCAAGTACGGCGTGGCGACCCCGCTGGCGGTGCCTTTTTTCCTCTATGCCAAAACCGTCGCCGCCTTGGCGGGCATCAGCGGGGTGGAGAAGCTGCCGCTGTACCAGTACTGCTGCTGGATCAGCAATCGAGACTTCCGCTTTTTCAGGCATGTCGCCTTTGACCAGCTGGTCACCCCACAAACGGTCTATATCAATAAGGCGACGATCGAGTCCTGGCTGGCGGGCCATGCCGACATCGACCAGCACAGCACCTACATCATCATGAGGAATGGCAACTCCTGGAAGTTTGGCGGCAAGCGCAAGGAGGCATAGCGATGCAGATCGCCGAAAAGTTCATGAGCATGCTGCGTTGCCCGCTTTCGGGGGAGCCATTACAGCCGTGCGACCACGGGCTGGCCAGCCGCGACGGCAGCCTGCAGTACCGGATCAGCCCGTCCGGCGTGCCGCTGTTTGCGGAACACTTCTGCACGGACGACGCCAAACGCCAGCAGGCCCATTTCGAAAAAATTGCCGGTATCTACATCGACAATCTTGCCTACCCGCATACGCAGGAGTACGCGGCCTACCTCGACCGTGCCTTTCTCGACATTGCCGCCGACGCAAAGCTGGGCAGTACCGCCGAGATCTGTTGCGGCAGTGGCGAGGCGTTCCGACTGTTGGGCAACAAGGTTGTCACCGGGCTGGGCATCGACATCTCGCTGTCGATGCTGGAGGCGGCCAAGACCAGTCTGCGAGATGCCGATCAGTATTGCTTTGTACAAGGCGACGCCACTGGTCTGCCGCTGGCTGACAGCCTGTTTGACAGTGTTTTCATTATCGGCGGCATTCACCACGTCAACGACCGGCAGCGGCTGTTTCAAGAGGTATTCCGGATACTGAAGCCGGGCGGGCGTTTTTACTGGCGCGAGCCGGTCAGTGATTTTTTCCTCTGGCGCTGGCTGCGCGCGCTGATTTACCGGCTGTCGCCATCGCTGGACGATAAAACCGAGCGGCCGCTGCTGTACCGGGAAACGGTGCCACCGCTTGAAAACGCCGGCTTTGTACTCAGGACCTGGCAAACCTACGGCTTTTTCGGCTATTGCCTGCTGATGAATAGTGATGTGCTGGTTTTCAATAGGGCATTCCGCCACATTCCCGGCATACGTCTGGTCACAAGGTTGGCCGCAAGGCTGGATCACACCATCACCAGCCTGAAGCCGTTCCGGCGCTACGGCCTGATCGTTATCGGCATGGCTGAGAAACCAGGATGAGCACGGCAAAAATGCGGCTATTCGTTTATTACATAATCATGGTTGGCATGACGGTTGCGGCCAACCTTTTGCTCAAGTCCGGGGCCGAAAAATCCGGCAACAGCCTGATCGAACTATTCAATATCAGGATACTGTTCGGCTTTATCTTTTTCGGACTGGCCGCGTGCTTTTATATTCTGGTGTTGACCAGACTGCCGCTGAATGTCGCGCAATCTTTTGCCGCCATCCAGTTTGTTGCCGTAATCATGGCGGCGCACTTTTTCTTGGGCGAGCCAATTGATGCCACCAGGGCATTGGGCATTTTTCTGATTTTCTGCGGAATATTGCTGGTCGGAAAATCCAGTTTCTGAGCGGCCATTCTGTGCTTGATTGCTTGTGCCATCCTGAAACGAGGAGGTGCTCATGATTTCCGTTATCGTGCCGGTGTATAACGAGGCCGACAATCTGGTCGCGCTGTACGAGCAGGCGGTGGTGGTACTGCAAAAGCTGGAGCAACCGTGGGAGCTGATCTTCATCAATGATGGCAGCACGGACGGCAGCCAGGAGCGGCTGGAAGAGCTGGCCGAAAGAGACCAGTGTGTGAAGGTCATCAAGTTCTGCCGTAATTTTGGCCAGACCGCGGCGATGATGGCGGGGGTCGATTACGCGGAAGGGCACATCATCATCCCGATGGATGGCGACATGCAGAACGACCCGGAGGACATCCCTCGGCTGCTTGCCAAGCTGGAGCAGGGGTTTGACGTGGTGTCCGGCTGGCGGCAAGACCGCAAGGACAGCCCGATCAAGCGCAACTTTGTCAGCCGCGTCGCCAACCGCATGATTTCGTCGATTTCGGGCGTGCACCTTCATGACTATGGCTGCTCTCTGAAGGCGTACCGCAAAGACGTGATCAAGGGCGTGCGCCTGTACGGCGAGATGCACCGCTTTATTCCGATCTACGCCAGCTGGTTTGGCGCCCGCATCGCAGAGATCCCGGTGCTGCACCACCCCAGGCAGAACGGCGTTTCAAAATACGGGCTGGGCCGCATCGTCAAGGTCATCCTCGACCTGATGGTGGTGAACTTCCTGTCCAAATACGCCGGCAAACCGATGTATCTTTTCGGTGCCGCCGGCCTGTTCATTCTGCTGATCAGCGTGCTCACCGGCGGCTGGGCGGTGTACCTGAAATTGGTGGAAGGGGTGTCCTTCATCTCGACCCCGCTGCCGCTGCTGGTGGTGATGACCGGGGTAACCGGCTTCATGTGCATCCTGATGGGGCTGCTGGCGGAATTGCTGATCCGCACCTATTACGAGGCGCAGGGCAAGAGCGTGTATCTGGTTGGCAAGACGCTCAATATCAAGACGCGATGCGCAACGAGGGCGGCCAGATGTGTGGAATCGTCGGATTTGTAGGCGCCGGTACGCGACAAGACCTGGAGCGGATGAGCAACGAAATCATCCACCGCGGGCCGGACGGTGTCGGCTATTGGACCGAGCCGGAGAAGGGGGTCTATCTGGGGCACCGCCGGCTGGCGATTCTCGATCTGGCCGGTGGCCAGCAGCCGATGTGGACCGCCGATGGCGCACTGGGCGTGGTGTTCAACGGCGAAATCTACAACTACCGCGAGCTGCGCACCGAGCTGGAGCAGGCTGGCCATGTATTCGTGAGCGACCACTCGGACACGGAAGTACTGTTGCACGGCTACCGCGAGTGGGGCGAGGCGCTGACCGGGCGGCTGAACGGCATGTGGGCGTTCGCGCTGTATGACCGCCGCCGGGCGCGGCTATTCTGCAGCCGTGACCGCTTCGGCAAAAAACCGTTCTACTACACGCTGCAGCAGGGCAGCTTCGTCTTTGCCTCCGAACTGACTGCCTTGCTGCGCCACCCGTCGGTGACGGCCACCGTTTCCCGCCCGGCGATTCGCAAATACATTGCCTACGGCTACCTGCCGGCCCCCAATACGCCATACCACGCCATCCACAAGCTGCCGGCCGGCTGCTCGCTGGTCTTTGCCCTCGATAGCGGCAGCTTGCACCTGTCCCGTTACTGGTCTTTCGTGCTGGAGCCGGTGGACTCACGCCCGGCCGGCATTGAAAAGCAATGGCAAGAGGAGCTATTAGAAAAACTTGATAAAGCCGTAGCCTGCAGACTGGTCGCCGACGTCCCGATCGGCGTGTTTCTCAGTGGCGGTATCGATTCTTCCGCCGTCGCCGCGCTGGCGGCGCGGCAATGCGGGGCAGGGCAACTGCAAACCTTCAATATCGGCTTTGACGTCGCCGGCTTTGACGAGTCCGCGCACGCGCGGCGCGTCGCCGCCTTGCTGGACACCCGCCATCACGAGGCCATGCTGTCGCTGGACGTCGCGCGCAGCCTGTTACCCGCCATCACCGGCAAGCTGGACGAGCCGATGGCGGACAGCTCGCTGCTGCCCACCAGCCTGCTGTGCCAGCACGCGCGGCGCTATGTCACGGTTGCCTTGGGCGGTGACGGCGCCGACGAGCTGTTTGCCGGTTACGCACCGTTCCGGGCGCTGCGCTGGGCCAGTTATTACCAGAAACTGGTACCCGGCCCGCTGCACACGGCTATCCGCCTGCTGGCCAATCGCCTGCCGGTCGGCGATGGCTACATGAGCCTGGACTTCAAGCTCAAGCGGATACTGCAGGGCCTTAGCCATCCGCCACGGCTGTGGCACCCGAGCTGGATGTGCCCGCTGGACGATGCCGCGCTCGCCGAGTGCTTCATGGAACCGGTCGATCCGGAAGAGCTGTTCTCGGAGGCCATCGCGGCGTGGGAGCGCTGCAGCCAACCCGATCTGGTCGATCGCAGCCTGCAGTTCTTCACCGACATCTACCTGCAGGACGACATTCTCGCCAAGGTCGATCGCGCCAGCATGATGCACTCGCTGGAAGTGCGCTCCCCCTTCCTGGACATCAATGTCGTTGATTTGGCAAGAAAAATACCTTCGGAATACAAGCTGCGCCGTGGCGAAACGAAGTACATCCTGAAACAGGCGCTGGCACAGGTCCTGCCGCGGGACATCCTGCACCGGCCGAAGCAGGGCTTTGCGGTGCCGATTGCCAGGTGGCTGCGCGACGATACGCTACAGCTGGGCGACTCCGGCGCCGCCACCGGACTGAATGGCGCGTTCATTGCGAAAACTGTTGCCGACTACCGGCAGCACAACAGCAACCGGCACCACTTCCTGTGGGGGCAATGGACACTGGCGCAGGTGATGCAACGCCATGCCGCACTGGCCAGTGCGCCCGGCACAGTCGAGGCCATGCCTGTGCTTTAGAACCACTAACAAAACCCCTGATCCTGCGTTGCGCCTCCTTGCCGGACGACTGGTACTGTCTGCGTCGGCGCGCCTTGGCTCAGGTGCGCTGCGAGGTTTTGTTCGCGGCTCTTAGGCTACAGGCACGACAACAAGCGCTTCAACAAAAAAGCCCTGATCGAATCGATCAGGGCTTTGTCTTGCGGCCAACCTTATTCCGCGTTCGCCAGCAACATCTCGCTGGCGTGCTGCCGCGTGGTGCTGGTGATATCCTCGCCGCCCAGCATCCGTGCCAGTTCGTCGATGCGCTGCACCTGGTCCAGCGGCTGGATACGGCTGACAGTGCGACCGTCGACGCCGGACTTGCTGACCTGCCAGTGCTGGCTGGCGCAGGAAGCCACCTGCGGCAGGTGCGTGACGCACAGCACCTGGTAGCGTTCGCCCAGTTGCCGCAACAGCTTGCCGACCACCTCGGCGACGCGGCCGCCGATGCCGACGTCCACTTCGTCGAAAATCAGCGTCGGCACGCTGGCGACCTGGCTGATCACCACCTGCATCGCCAGGCTGATGCGCGACAGCTCGCCACCGGATGCCACCTTGGCCAGCGGCCGCAGGGTGCTGCCCTGGTTGGCCGCAACCAGATACTCGACGGCCTCCAGCCCGTTGGCGGTCGGCTCCGCCGCGGCGGACAGCTCGATGGCAAAGCGCGCGCCCTCCATCGCCAGCCGCTGCATCTCGGTGCTGATGCGGGACGACAGCTCGTTGGCGGCCTGGCGGCGCTTGCCGGACAGCGCCTCGGCGTGGGCACGGTAGCGTGCCAGCGCCGCCGATTCGGCGACGGCCAGCGCCTCCTGGTCGGTCGACGCCTCCAGTGCGGCCAACTGTTGCTGCCAGTCGGCCAGTTTTTTCGGCAGTTCTTCCGGCGTGCAGCGGTACTTGCGGGCGATGCGCATCAACACGTCGAGGCGTGCCTCGACATCCAGCAGCTGCTTGGGGTCGTCGTCGAAATCGCTGCCGTAGCTGCGCAGGCTGTACACCACCTCGCGCAATTCGGCATCGACCGAATCCAGCAGCGCCAGCGACTCCGCCAGCCGCGTATCCAGCCCCGACAGCCGCCCGAGGCGGCTCTGTACCTGCGACAGCAGCGACAGGCAGTTGCCGTCCATGTCGGACAGCACGTCCACCGCCAGCTGCGCGGTTTGCGCCAGTTCGGCGGCATTGGCCAGTCGCGAATGCTGCTGGTTGAGCTGCGGCCACTCGTCGGCCTGCAGGTTCAGCTCGCCCAGTTCGTTGATCTGCCAGGTCAGGCGCTCGCGCTCGACTTCCGATTCGCGCGACAGCCGTTCGGCGTCCTCGCGCTGGCGTCGCGCCTGCTGCCAGTCCTGCCACGCCTCGCGCACGTCGCGCGCCAGCTGCGTGCTGCCGGCGTAGGCATCGAGCAGCGCACGCTGGGTGTCGGCGCGCATCAGCGACTGGTGTGCGTGCTGTCCGTGGATGTCGACCAGGTACTCGCCGATGGCCTTGAGCTGGCTTTGGGTTGCCTGCTGGCCGTTGATGAAGCTGCGCGAGCGGCCGTTGCGGTCCACCAGGCGGCGGATCAGCAGGTCGTCCTCGTCGCCGCTCAGCTCGTTGTCCTGCAGCCAGGCGCGCAGGTCCGGGCTGTTGTGGATGGAGAACTGCGCAGAGATCTCGGCGCGCTCAGCACCGTCGCGGATCTGCCCAGCATCGGCGCGGTCACCCAGCAGCAGGCCCAGCGCATCGAGGATGATGGATTTACCGGCGCCGGTTTCACCGGTGAGCACGGTAAAGCCGGCGTGAAAGTCGAGATCGAGCTGATCGACGATGACAAAGTCGCGAACGTTCAGTGACAGCAGCATGGTCTTGTGATTTCTCAGAGCAGGCGCTCGCCCCAGTGAAGCTTGTGGCGCAGCATGTCGTAGTAGTTGTAGCCAATCGGGTGCAGGATTTTCAGCGTGTTGCGGTAGCTGCGCACGATGACCCGGTCCATTTCCATCAGGTCGCAGTGCGACTGGCCGTCGAAGTGCACGCGCGTGTCCAGCCCGCGCGTGAGCATGAAGGCCACCTCGCAGTTGTCGCTGACCGCAATCGGCCGGTTGCTGAGCGACTGCGGGCAGATCGGCACCAGCGCCATCGCGCGCAGGGTCGGGTGCAGGATCGGCCCGCCGGAGGCCAGCGAGTAGGCGGTGGAGCCGGTCGGGGTGCTGATGATCAGGCCGTCGGAGCGCTGGCTGTAGACAAACTGGTTGTCGACGAACACTTCAAACTCGATCATCGAGCCGAGTGCGCCACGGCTGATCACCACGTCGTTGAGCGCCAGCGCGCTGGTGATCTCCGCTTCTTCACGGATCACCGACGCCTGCAGCAGGATGCGTTCTTCCGGTACGAACTGGCCTTCCAGGATCTGGTCGATGGCGCCCAGCATTTCGTGCAGCGGAATGTCGGTCATGAAGCCGAGCCGGCCCTGGTTGATGCCGACCAGCGGCACGCGGTAGGCGGCCAGCACGCGGGCGATCGACAGCATGGTGCCGTCACCGCCGAGCACGATCACCAGATCGGCGAGCTTGCCCAGATCGTCGCGCTCGACGGCGGGGTAGGACGGCGCGTCGCCGTTTGCCGGCGGCATGCTTTCCGCGTCGATCAGCACGCGCACGCCGCGCTGGGTCAGGTGTGCGGCCAAGGTCAGCAGCGATTCGATAATGTGCGGTTTGCTGTGTCGGGCAACCAGGCCGATCACACTGAACAGGTTCTTGGTCATGATGAGTGCGTGATGCTTTCGTTGCCGGTAATCGGCAAGGCTTTCAGGTAGAAGCGGATCAATTCCGCCAGCGAATTGACGCCCAGCTTGTTGAACAGGTTGGCGCGGTGCGCCTCGATGGTGCGCGGCGACACGTCCAGCTCCCTGGCAATCTCCTTGCTGGACAGGCCGTCGGCCACCAGCCGCAGGATCACCATCTCGCGCTCGGTGACCTTTTCCAGCTGCTGCTTGACCTCGGCGGTCTCCGCCTCGTGCTGCTGCAGCTGGATGCTGTTGCGGATCGCCTTGCGCAGGCTTTCCAGCAGCCGGTTGCGGTCGATCGGCTTGGTGATGAAGTCGACGGCACCACCGCGGAAGGCGCGGGTGCATTGTTCCAGGTCGCCGTGGCCGGTAATGAAGATGATCGGCAGCTTGTTTTCCTTGATGCTGAGGATGTCCTGCAGCGCCAGGCCGTTGATGTCCGGCATGCGGATATCCAGCACCAGGCAGCCGATGTCGCCCGGTGCGTAGGCCTGCAGGAAGGAAGTGGCACTGTCGAAGGTCAGTACATGCAGGCCCTGGGTGCCGATGAGGATGGCGAGCGCGTCGCGCACCCCCGGGTCGTCGTCCACCACATACACGGACGGTGTCATCGATGCCATTATTGCTGCTCCTCTTTTTTGTCGGGATGGCTGTTTTTGATTACCGGCACGGTCAGCGAAAACTCCGCGCCACCGGTCTCCAGGTTGCGGGCGGCAAGGCGGCCACCGATGCTTTCGATGATGGTCTGGCTGATGGTCAGCCCCAGGCCCATGCCCTCGCTCTTTGAACTGTAAAACGGGTCAAACACGTGCGGCAGGATATTTTCCGGTATGCCGGTGCCGTTGTCACGGATTCCCAGCCGGATGTGGCGGCCGCGGCGCTCGCTGTAGGCGAAGATCCGCATCGGTTCGTCGCTGCGGTTTTTCTCGGCCATGGCATCCACGGCGTTCTTGATCAGGTTGATGATCACCTGTTCCAGCTGGATGCTGTCCGCCATCACCTGTGGCAAGTCTTCGGCCAGATCGGTGGTGACGATCACCTCGCGCGCCGCCAGTTCGTTCTTGGTCAGGTCCAGCGCGCTGCGTAGCGCGTCGTTGATGTTCAGCGGCGCCACTTCCGGCTGCTTTCGGCTGGCCAGCTCGCGCAGGCGGCGGATGATCTGGCCGGCACGATTGGCCTGCCGCACCGAGGAAACCAGCGAAATGCGCAGCAGTACCGGGTCCGGGTTGGCGTCGTCCATCATCGCGAGACAGGCTTCGTTGTAACTCATGATTGCCGACAGCGGCTGGTTGATTTCGTGCGCCACACCGGACGACATTTCGCCCAGCGTATTGATGCGGGCGACGCGCGCCAGTTCGTCCTGATGCTTTTTCAGCTGCATTTCGCTGGCCTTCAGCGCGGCGACCATGTCCTGGCGCAGCTTGCCGACATGGCGGAAACAGAGCAGGTAGCGCACCGCAACGTTGGCCGCATCGTTCAGCGGGATGAACTCGCCCTCGATCTCGCACTCCTGGCCGTGAGCGTCGATCAGGATGCTGCCCGGCGGCAGCATCGCCCGCACTTTTTTCTCGATCAGGCGCGGCAGCACGTGGACACGGCGCTGGTTGCGCGGGTAGCAGATGCCGAAATCGGCGCTGTCCAGCAGCTTGCCCTGCAAACCGCTGTCGCCGGTCAGCACCATGGCGCGGGCATTGGCGTACAGCACCTGGTTGCGCACCGACAGCAGCAGCACGGCCTCGTCCATCGTCTGCAGCGCGACATGCTCCAGCGCGGCCAGCGGCGGCGGGGCGACAACCGGCGGCAGGGCGGGTTCAGGCATCGGGGGGGCAGGGCGGAACAGCCGGCGGGACAGCATGCCGGCCCCCAGCAGGGCGCCGGCAAACAGCAGCCATGGTAGCCAGCCCGCAGCCGGCAGGCTCAGCTGCAACGCGTAGGGCAGCATCGTATCCGGCATGATCAGTGTTTGCCGCAGCGTTTGCAGTGCCGAGAACGGCACTGCCGCCGCCGGGACACTGGCCGGTTGCGTCGTTCCCGGCGCGGAGCTGATCGACAGCTGCAGCGGACTGTTGCCCGGCAGCGGCGGCAGCAACTGGCTGATGTCGACAAAAGCCACCGCCACGCCGCTCACCTGACTCAGCCGCTCCGCCGTGGCGCCAGGCAGCACACCGCCAGCGTAGGCGGCCCGGACGAAGGCGAGTCCCGGTGTGCCGTCGCGATAGGTAAACGGCTTGCTGGCCTGCATTTCGCCGCTGCTGATGGCGGTCTTGATCGCACTTGCGAAAAAGCGGTCGGCGGCCAGATCCAGCCCCAGCAGGTGTCCAAGGCGACCACCGGGGCGGTCTGGAGAGAGACTGGCCAGCGGGAGGTAGTGGCTGCGCGCCGGGGCAGGGAACCAGGCACTGCTTTCCATCCAGGTGGCACTGGCCGGGTCGCGATACTCGCGAATCAGGAACAGGGCACGACGACGATGGCTCTGCTGTACCTCGAAAGCGTCGCGATTGCCGATGTCGACCTTGTGCTGGAAGCCGGCGGCCACCACAAAGGCAGGCCAGTCCGTATTGATGCTCTGGGGGGCGGCGGTGTTCGCCAGCGTCAGCTGCTGCAGCAACAGGGTGGTGTAATCCAGCTGCCGGCCCAGCAGTGTCTGGTTCAGTTGCACGGCTTGATCGAATGTTTGCTGGCGATCACGGGCCAGCTGCGTCGCCAGTGCGTAGCCCAGCAGCAGGCAAAGCGCCCAGAACAGCCACTTCGCCCCCCCGTGTTGTCGTACCGCCTGCAAAACCTTTTTTGTTGTGATCAAGTCCGGACTTTCAATGGCTAATCGGCCAGACCGCGCTGTTGTAGCATGGCCAGCACCTGTTCGCCTTTCATGACCTTGCCTGCGATGACCGCTCGGCAATAGGGCGCATAAGGGTTCAGCTCATAATAACGTTGATGTTCGGTTTCGGCAGGGTAAAAGGTACCGGCCGGCTGCGACTGCGTCACGATTTGCGCACCTGGCGGCAAGGTTGGCCGCAACTCGTCCATGACGCGCGCCAGCACGGCTTCCTGCTCCGGGAAGTGCCAGAACACCGCCGAGCGGTATTGCGTGCCGACATCGTGACCTTGCCGGTTAGGCGTGGTCGGGTCGTGGGTGGCGAAAAAAAGCCGCAGCAGGTTTTCGTAGCTGACGACCTCGTCGTCAAACTCGATCTCGACCGCCTCGGCATGGCCGGTGCGACCGCTGCACACCTGCTCGTAGCCCGGATTGGCGACCACGCCGCCGGTATAGCCGGGCGTCACCGACTTGACGCCCGGCACCTGGCGGAAAACCGCCTCGGTACACCAGAAGCAGCCGCCGGCGAATGTTGCCTTGTTCAACATGATATAGCCCTCGTTCCGGCATGACCCGTGTTGTCGTTTCAGGGAAGTGTAGATAAATTATCTGCCAGCAAGCGGAAAAAGCCATCACTATCAACAGTTGTAAGATAGTTCACATTTGCGGGTTTCCCGGTAACGCCCCACCAGTCCACCGGCGTCGCACCCAACGTCAGCTCGCTGTTTTGCTCCACCGCCACGTGCACCTTGCGCCCGGAAAACAGCCCCGGCTGCAGCACGTAGGCGATCACGGTCGGATCGTGCAGCGGCGCGCCATCGACACCATAACGCTGCACGTCGAAACGCTCGAGTGTGGTCATGATGTCGGCCGCCAGATTGCCGGCGCGGTTGGGCAGGGCGCGCAGCAGCCCGATGCGCGCTGGCGACGCGGTCGCCTTGTGGGTAACATCCAGCGGCAGCATGGTGATGGCGGCACCGCAAGCCAGTACCGTGGCCGCCGCGTCCGGATCGACATAGATGTTGAACTCCGCCGACGGCGTGATGTTGCCACCTTCAAAGTAGGCGCCGCCCATCAGCACGATTTCGCGGATGCGGCCAACGATGTCCGGCGCACGCACGATCGCCATCGCCAGGTTGGTCAAGGGCCCCAGCATGCACAGCGTGACCGTGCCGGCCTCGCGCTCGCGCAGGGTACGGATGATGAAATCGACGGCGTGCTCCGGCTGCAGCGGCATGGCCGGCTCATGCAGCGGCACGCCGTCCAGCCCGGTCCTGCCGTGCACGTGTTCGGCGGTGACCAGCGTGCGCAGAAGAGGGCGCTCACAGCCGGCATGGACCGGCACCTCCGGTCGCCCCGCCCATTCGCAGATGATACGGGCATTTTTTGCCGTCAATTCCAGTGGCACATTGCCCGCCACCACCGAAATTCCGACAACTTCGAGCTGGGCCGAGCCTAAAGCTGTCAAAATAGCGACCGCATCATCCTGGCCAGGATCGGTATCAATAATTATCGCGGTCTTGCTCATGATGAATGGCTTGCCTTTGATGCAAAGGCGCCAAGGTTTACCACGCCCCGTTTAAAAGTCAATAGTTGGCCGCAAGGCGGGGCCTTCTCAGTTTTGGTGAAATAGCATGAAAATCGTATTGGCCCCGATGGAAGGGCTTGTAGATGACGTGATGCGGGATGTGCTGACCGAGATTGGCGGCATCGACTGGTGTGTTACCGAGTTCATTCGCGTCACCAACTCCTTGCTGCCGGTAAAGACATTCCACCGTCTGGCCCCTGAGCTGCTGCAACAGTCAAAGACCCGCGCCGGCACACCCGTACGCCTGCAATTGCTAGGCTCCGACCCGGCCTGCCTGGCCGACAACGCGGCCAGGGCGGCAGAACTGGGCGCCCCGGTCATCGACCTGAATTTTGGCTGCCCGGCACCGACCGTCAACCGTCATCGCGGCGGTGCGGTGTTGCTGAAAGAACCGCAAACCCTCTACGAGATCATCACCACGGTCCGCGCGGCGGTACCCGCCGACATCCCGGTCACCGCCAAGATGCGGCTGGGCTATGAGGATACCAGCCTGACGCTGGACTGCGCCCGCGCCATCAACGCCGCCGGCGCGGCGGAACTGACCGTCCATGCTCGCACAAAGGTAGAAGGCTACAAACCGCCGGCACACTGGGAATGGTTTGCCAGGATCAAGGAAGTGATCGACATTCCGCTGATTGCCAATGGCGAAGTCTGGACCCTGGAAGACTACTGCAATATCCGCGAAACCAGCCAGTGCGAAACCATCATGATCGGCCGCGGCCTGATTGCCGCTCCCGATTTTGCCAAACGCATCAAGCACCTGCAGCAAACGGGCAGCCAGCTGCCGCCAGAGCCATGGGCAGATGTTCTGGCACATGTCGACAACCTGTTCATGCAATGTCAGCTGCGTGCCGGCGACAGCAGCTACGCGGTCAGCAGGGTCAAGCAATGGCTCAACCAGCTGAAACGAACCTATATCGAAGCCGGCGATTTCTTCAATGAAATCAGGTCAATACGCGAGCCAGAACAGCTAAGAACCAGGCTCAACGCCGCCCGTTGAACACTAGGTATTTTTACGAATAGCCATTACACCGATGGTAGCCTTATCATTAATCATGCTTTCTGATATGGAATGGCGTTCCTCATCTGAAGCGTAACGGAGAGCAAATCCGTGCTTCCAAAACCTCCTGCCATCGGTGACTGATGCTGGAGGTTCTTTTTTTGTCTGGCGTTTGGGTATCCTGGCTCGTGATTGCAAACCGGAGTGATGAACCACAGCCAGATAACTCTAGTACCAGATCCAGATGTAGTACGGGACTCAAATTGACGGTTTTTTGATCTTGGCAAGCAACTGCACTGGCAAATCCAACTCAACTGCTTGCTGCGGCGAACATGGAGCGCGAGAAAACCCAAGCCAGACGGGACTTTTGGGCGGATTTTCGCAAAAAGATCGGCCAATTGGCCGTGGCCGGTCTTGTGATTCTGACGACGCTGGCGAGCCCAGTTAATGGTGGAAAAGCCCCCCAAGGGGTTTAGCCGTTCGTGTCGCATAATGTTTATTATGTCAAATAATGCACGGAAATTTGACAATCCAAACCCCTCTTTCGCGTTCAACCAAGACCATCCAACGTCACATCACACTGGATCCCCTGGTCGGGCTTTTTCATTTCGGGTTACCCGAGC
The DNA here is from genome assembly GCF_014652475.1 of Vogesella alkaliphila. Taxonomy (GTDB): domain Bacteria; phylum Pseudomonadota; class Gammaproteobacteria; order Burkholderiales; family Chromobacteriaceae; genus Vogesella; species Vogesella alkaliphila. Next base: position 183,074 of record NZ_BMYW01000004.1, read on the forward strand.
CCGAGAACGTGCTGGCGAAAGAACTTGATCATGTCGGCTAGATACGAAGTCCGTATCAAGTACGCAGAAACCCAACGACCAGCCGGCTATCGTCATCTGCCCCACCTTCGCGCCATACAAACCAATCTGGTAGAGCGCCGGATAATCAAGCGCGACGTCTACCGCGACAACGGCCACCAACAAACCAGATTCAACCTGGGCACCGCAACCGCCGCCGCCGATTAACAGCTTTGGGGCTTTGCAAATTTCGTAGTCAATCAGCCATTCCGTTTTGCCTTGTCCCCGTGGCAAGTTGGCAGCAGCTTTCTGCAATCGGGGCTCGCCACTGTTGCGCCCTGTCCCAGTATGCTGGCCGTCTTGAAATGACATCACGTGCTATGCCACCGACGGCACGGCAAAATGAAAGAAGCCGACATTTCTGCCGGCTTCTGGGGGTGGTTGAATGGTACAACGTCGCTTTACTACTACAACATAACTACCTTTCACTGCACCAGACACTAACGAAGGTGAGAGCGTTGCCGGCACGATGCCGGAGCTTTAACGCGTACAACATCACGTTTACGGTTGGAGGAAAACGCTTTAACAAAGATCAGTGCAAACATCACATACATCAACAAGGTTATCAGCGATACCATCTAGCCCTCCTCCTTCCCAGTGTCTGACTTTTTTATAGTCCACCCCCCGGTAATCGCCAAGAAATTATTCTGTCTCTTCCGTGATATCTGGATCTAGCAACAGGTGTGAAGGCAGGGATTTGCTGGTCTTGGCGCCCAGCTTGCGCAGTTTTTCGGCGCGCCCCAGCAGGTTGCCACTGCCGGTGCTGAGCTGCTTCATCGCGGTGCCGTAGCTATCCTGCACGGTGCCGATCTGCTTGCCCAGCTTCTCCAGCGTGTCCACCAGTCCGGCCAGCTTGTCGAACATGGCGCCGGATTGCCGTGCGATTTCCTGTGCGTTCTGGTTCTGGTGCTCGTAGCGCCAGATGCTGGCCACGGTGCGCAGTGTCGCCAGCAAGGTGCTCGGACCGACGATCATGATGCGGCGTTCGAAGGCCTCGTTGAACAGGCCCATGTCGTGCTGCACCGCCAGCAAATAGGCTGGATCCACCGGCACGAACATGAATACGAAGTCGAGCGTGTTGAGCTTGTACAGATCCTGGTAGCGCTTCTCGGACAGGCTGCGGATGTGCGCCCGCAAGGCGGCGATATGCGCCTTCAGCTCACTGTCGCGTACTGCTTCGTCGCTGCTGGCGCTGTAACGCACGTAGGCGTTCAGCGACACCTTGGAGTCGACCACCAGCTGCTTGCCTTCCGGCAGGTCGATCACCACGTCCGGCTGATAGCGCTTCTGACCGCCCTCGCCCGTCTCCACCGTATCCGACACCTGCACGCGGTATTCACGGTCGCGGGTCAGGCCGGAAGTTTCCAGCACCCGCTCCAGAATCATCTCGCCCCAGTTGCCCTGCGTCTTGTTGTTGCTGCCGGTCAGCGCCTGGGTCAGCGCCACGGCGTCATGATTGAGGCGCGTATTCAGCTCCTGCAGCCGGCGCAGCTCCTGCTCCAGCGTCAGCCGCTCCTTGGAATCCTTGTCGTAGGTGTCCTGCACCAGCTTGCCGAAGTGCTGGATGCGCTCACCCAGCGGCCCCAGCAACAGGCCGAGGTTTTCGCGGTTCTGCTCGGTGAAGCGCTTAGCCTTTTCTTCCAGGATGTCGGTGGCCAGTGCCTTGAACTGGTTGGACAGCGCCTCGCGCGCCTCCTGCAACAGCTGCAGCTTCTCCGCCGACTGGCGCTGCTCCTGTTGCAGCAGGGTCAGCAGCTCCTGTTCGCGTGCGCCCAACCGGGCCAGGTCGTTCTGCTGCGTCTGCCACGCGGCGCGCAACTGCTGCAGCTCCTGCTGCAATGACGGTAGCTGCCGGCCCTGCTCTTCGCGTGCGGCCAACCTTTCGCCCTGCTCGCGCAGCTGCAGCTGTTGCTGCTGCAGCTGCCCCTCCAGCTCCGGCAGGCGCTGTGCGCGATTGGCGAGTACCGCCAGCTTTTGCTGCGCCTCGGACAGCAGCTGGCGCAGGCTGTCCAGCTGCTGCTGCAGTGCGGCGGTGCGCGCCTGGCTGTCGTCGAGTTGCCACTGCAAGGCTTCGCCCCGCGCCTGCGCCGCGGCCAGTTGCGCCGCGGTCTCCCCCAGCCCGCGCTGGTAGCCGGCCTCGGCACGGTGCTTGCCGACCAGCCAGGTGGCGGCGATGCCCGCGCCGGCGCCGGTCAGCAGCGTCATCAGTAGTTCGATCATGGAGTCCTCCGGATTGCGGCCAAGCTTGCGTTCAGCCGGGCTGGCGCCAGTGCTGGATATAGATCTGCAATTCCTTGCGCCCCTGCCACTCGTTGGCCGCCAGCTGGTATACCGCGTTGATGGTCTGCGGCAGCCACTCCACCTGGTTGAACAGCATGCCGTCGCACTGCACGCCGTCCTTTTCCAGGCGCAGTTTCAGGTGCTTGTCGCCGACCACGCGCTGGCTGACGATGTGGAAGTCGTCGTGGAAGGTCGGCGCGGCAAAGCCCTGCCCCCACACCTCTGCGGCCAAGGTTTCCGCCACCGCCAGCGACAGCTCGCGGCCGCTGAGCGGACCATCGGTTTCCAGCGTGCGGGTCAGCGTGTTGCTGTCCAGCAGCTGGCGCGCCACACTCTCGAAGGCGGCGGCGAACTCGTCGAAGCGGGCTTCGGCAATGGTCAGCCCCGCCGCCATCGCGTGGCCGCCGAACTTGAGGATCAGCTGCGGGTGGCGCTTGTACACCAGGTCCAGCGCGTCGCGCAGGTGGAAGCCGGGAATGGAGCGGCCGGAGCCCTTGATCTCGCCCTCGTCGCCCGGTGCAAACACGATGGCCGGGCGGTGGTACTTTTCCTTCAGCCGCGAGGCGACGATGCCGACCACGCCCTGGTGCCAGTCGTCGCGATACAGTGACAAGGTATAGCGCTGCTCGGCGTCGATGCCGGACAGCACCGCCAACGCCTCGTCCTGCATGCCGTGCTCGATGCTGCGCCGCTCGCGGTTGAGCCTGTCCAGCTCCTGCGCCAGCGTCAGCGCCTGCGTTTCGTCGCCAGCCAGCAGGCAGGCGATACCAAGGCTCATGTCGTCCAGCCGACCGGCGGCGTTCAGCCTCGGTCCGACGGTGAAGCCGAGGTCGAAGGCGTTGGCCTTGTGCGCGGCGCGGCCGGCGACGCGAAACAGCGCGGCGATGCCCGGCGCCATGCGCCCGGCACGCATGCGGCGCAGGCCGTTGTCGACCAGGATGCGGTTGTTGCGATCCAGCTTCACCACGTCGGCCACCGTGCCCAGCGCCACCAGGTCCAGCAGCTCGCCCAGGTTCGGCTCCGGTTGCTGCCGGAACGCGCCACGATCGCGCAGCTCGGCGCGCAGCGCCATCAGCACGTAAAACATCACGCCGACGCCGGCCAGATTCTTGGACGGGAACTCGCAGCCGGGCTGGTTCGGGTTGACGATCAGCGCTGCGGGCAGCGTGTCGCCGGGCAGGTGGTGATCGGTAACCAGCACCTCGATACCGCGCGCGTTGGCCGCCTCGACACCGGCGACGCTGGCGATGCCGTTATCGACGGTGACAATGATGTCCGGCCGGCTCTGCGCGGCCAGCTCGACGATCTCCGGCGTCAGGCCGTAGCCGTACTCGAAGCGGTTGGGCACGATGAAATCGATCACCGCGCCCAGCGCCGCCAGCCCCTTCACCGCCACCGTGCAGGCGGTGGCGCCGTCGGCGTCGTAGTCGGCGACCACCAGCAGCCGCTGCCGGGCGGCGATGGCGTCGGCCAGGCGCGCCGCCATCGGCTGGATGTTTTTCAGGCTGTGATACGGCAGCAGTCCCTTGAGGCCGTAATCCACTTCGGCGGCGTCGGCGATGCCGCGCGCGGCGTACAGGCGCGCCATCAACGGCGCGATGCCCTGCTGGTGCAGTTGCCGGGCAGGATCGGCCGGGACTTGGCGGGTAACGATACGGGTCATTGCGGATACAGTTTGCTGAGTGGCAGCGGACGGCGCCACAGTTTCCAGAGATCCAGCCGTGTGGTGCGGCTGAGCAGGCCGGCGCTGCCGTGACAGCACAGCTGCACTTCGCTGAGCTTGCCCTGTTGCAGTGCGGCCAACGTTGGCGCGAACCAGTCGCGCTCCAGTCGCAGCAGGCCCTCGCGCCAACCCCACACGTCGCGGAACTGCGCGGCGCCCTCGGCGGCGTCGAGGTGGATCAGCACGTCGCCGCCCTCTGCCAGCGTGAAGGCGTAGCCCGGGCTGTCGCCGGCGACACCGGCCTGCTGCGCCAGCTGCTGCCACAGCGGGTCGTGGCTGTGCACCGCCGGATAGGCGCTGGCCAGCGGCTGCGCCTGGCTGGCCTCGCCCCAGAACCACAGACTGTTCACCGTCGGTTCGCCGCGCGCCTCGCGCGCCTCGTTGACCAGGTGGGTGTACAGCAGCATCTGCAGCTCGTTGAGGAAGCGGCTCCAGCGCATGCCCTGCCTGCCCTTAGGCAGGTGATGGTTGATGTCTTCGCCGATCACGTCCGGCAACGCCGAGAACTCGGCGCCGCTCGCCTCCGGCAAGGCGACGAACCAGCGCGCCGGGGTCGGCGCGTGGAACATCAGGCCGTCCTCGGCGAAGAAGGCGTTCAGGCTGGCCACGAGCGTCGCGGCCTCGTCCTGCGACAGATTCATGATGCCGATGTCGCCCAGCAGTGCGCGGTCGCGATCGACGCGCAGGTTGACCGGATCGGCAATCAGCCAGCTGGCCGCCGGTGGCAGGCCGGCGGCACGGGCAAGGTTGGCCGCAAGCGCCGGCTGCGACAGGCCGAAGGTGCGGCACAGCATCTCGCTGGCGCTCAGCGGCTCGCTGCGCCACTGGCCGCGGCCCAGCAGCGTCGACAGCGCCGGCAGCGACAGGTCCTTGCACAGCTCGGGGCCGGCGTCACTGTCCAGCCAGGTCAGGCCGGGAACAAACAGGGTGTATTTCATGGCGGGTGTAGCGTCGGGTGGGTGACAGGCGATGACAGGCCGGCATTGTAGCGGTTTGCAGTCGACGCTGACCAATTGCCGCGGGGCTTGAACTTATTTAGGGACAAAACAGTCTTTGCAGGCGGCCCCGCTTTTTCTGCGCGCAGCAAAGGCGGGATCTGTCGTAAATCCGGCGATGACATGGTACTAATATGTTGATTTTTAAACATTATTTGTTTGCCTGTGTACATTTTTTTGCTAACCTGCCTCCTTTGTATTTTTATCAATGGCTGTTGATTAAGCAGCCTGTTCGATAAATGTGCTTGTCCCGGACACCATCCGGGTCATACAAGACGAAGAGATCCATGAGCTACCAGACACTGCTGCCATCCCGTCTCCAAGGCCTCCAGCGCCTGATGAAACATCGCTTCAGCTGGCTGATCGGCGCCGCCACCCTGCCCTTTCTCGGCGTCCTGACCGCCGTTGCCGTCGCCCCGGGCGCGGCACAACAGGCGCCGCTTGAAGTGCGCGAAGTCAGCCAGTCGCTGGCGCTGCCGGCTCTGCCGGCCGGCCAGTCCGACGGCTCGCGCTACTGGCGCGAAGAACCCATCCAGCGCGGCGACACCATTGCCCGCCTGCTTAACCGCCTCGGCGTCGGCAGCGACGAAGCCAACCGCTTCATCCACACCGCACCGGTTTCGCGCGACGTGCTGAAACTGCGCGCCGGCGCCACGCTGTCGGTACAGATCAACGACCAAGGCGAGCTGTTCGGCCTGCGCTTCCTCAACGATGACGAAAACGGCGAAAAAGTGCTGGTCGTGATCGAGAAACAGGGCGAGCAGTGGCAGGCCAGCGCCGAGCCGCCGCGCACCGAGGTGATCCAGGCGGTACGCTCCGTCGAGATCCGCACCAGCCTCAGCGGCGCGCTGGCCCAGGCCGGCGTGCCGGTCGAAGTCCGCACCCAGCTGGGCGAGATCTTCTCCGACCAGCTGGACACCACCCGCCTGCAAGCAGGCGACCGCGTCAACCTGGTCTACGAGACGCTGCTGTACAAGGGCTCGCCGATTGCCAACGGCAACGTGCTGGCCGCCGAGATCCAGTCCGGCGGCAAGACCTGGCAGGCGTTCTACTTCGCCCACGACAGCGAATCCGGCGCCTACTACGACGCCGCCGGCCAGTCGCTGCGCAAGGGTTTCAGCAACCAGCCGGTCAGCAATGCCCGCATCAGCTCCGGCTTCGGCATGCGCTTCCACCCGGTGCTGCGCAGCCTGCGCATGCACGAGGGCATCGACTACGCCGCCAGCAGCGGCACGCCGATCGTGGCCCCCTCCGACGGCGTGGTCGACACCATCGCCACCCAGAGCGGCTACGGCAACGTGGTGATCCTGAAGCACAACGCCAAGCTGTCGACGCTGTACGCGCACATGAGCCGCTTCGAGCCGAAGCTGAAACGCGGCAGCAAGGTGTCCGCCGGCCAGGTGATCGGCTACGTCGGCAGCACCGGCCGCTCCACCGGCCCGCACCTGCACATGGAGGTGCACGTCAACGGCCAGGCGGTCGACCCGTCGACCACCGCGCTGCCGGTGCCGGGTCTGAGCACGCAGCAACGCTTGGCCTTCCGCCAGCAGAGCGTTAAGCTGGCGGCTAATTTGAAGCTGCTCAGGGAGATTCCGGTCAGCGTTGCCCAGCTGGAGTAAACGCCCCGCACCATCGACCAACCCTGACAGCACCACTGTCAGGGTTTTTTCATGTCTGCGTACTTTATCGGTTTGATGTCCGGCACCAGCCTCGACGGCGTGGATGCGGTACTGGTGGATTTTTCCGGCCCGCGCTTCCGCGTCTGCGGCGAGGCCTTCGTCGACTATCCGGCGGCGCTGCGCGAGGACATCCTTGCGCTGCAGACGCCGGCGCACAACGAGCTGGACCGCAGCGCCCGGTTGGCCAACCAGCTGGCGCAGCACTACGCGCAAGTGGTACGGCTGCTGCTGACCAGTTGCCGGCTCGACGCCAGCGCCATCAGCGCCATCGCCTGCCACGGCCAGACCATCCGCCACGCGCCGGAGCGCGGCTACACGCTGCAGCTGGGCAACCTCGCGCTGCTGGCCGAGCTGACCGGCATCGACGTGATCGGCGACCTGCGCAGCCGCGATGTCGCCGCCGGCGGCCAGGGTGCACCGCTGGTGCCCGCCTTCCACGCCCACGCCTTTCATGACGTCAACGTGAACCGCCTGATCGTCAACATCGGCGGCATCGCCAACCTGACCTATCTCGGCCGCGACGGTGCGGTCTCCGGCTTCGACAGCGGCCCCGGCAACATGCTGCTCGACGCCTGGATCAAGCTGCACTGCGGCCAACCTTATGACGCCGACGGCGCGTGGTCGGCATCCGGCAGCGTGCATCCGCGCCTGCTGCAACAGCTGCTGGCCACCGCCTACTTTGACGCGCCGCCGCCCAAGAGCACCGGCCGCGACCTGTTCGATCTCGCCTGGCTGCAGGCCCAGCTGCACGCGCTGGGCGAGCCGCTGCGCCCGGCCGACGTGCAGGCCACCCTGGCCGAGCTGGTCGCGCACAGCATCGTCAACGCCGCGCAGCGCTTCCTGCCCGCCGTCAGCGCGGTCTACCTGTGCGGCGGCGGCGCGCGCAACCGCGACCTGCGCCAGCGGCTGCAGCAACGTTGGCCGCAGGTCGGCTGGCACCTGACCGACGAGCTGGGGCTGCCGCTGCACCAGGTGGAAGCCACCGCCTTTGCCTGGCTGGGCTATTGCTTCAGCCGGCGCCAGGGCGCCAACCTGCCGGCGGTGACCGGCGCCAGCGGCCGGCGCGTGCTGGGGGCGCTGTATCCGGCCTGACAAATTCACGCGCCGGCGCGCGGTTTTTGTGCGGTTTGCCGATATAATCAGCCACCACCTTAATCAAACAGAATATTCAATGCGCCTCTTCAAGCGTAAAGCCGTCGTCCGCAACACCGACCCGCTGCCGCCACGGCTGTCCAGCCTGCTGCGCGAAGCGTGGTGGTTGCTGATGGCCGTGACCGCCGTCTACCTCGTCCTGACGCTGGCGTCTTTCTCTCCTGCCGACTCCTCCTGGTCGCACAGCTCGGCCGATGCGCAGGTGCGCAACTATGGCGGCGCCTTTGGCGCCTGGCTGTCCGACATCCTGCTCTACCTGTTCGGCTACTCGGCGTGGCTGAGCGTGGCGTTCTGCCTCGCTGCCATCGCCTGGGGCTACCGCCAGCTGGGCGAAGGCATCCGTCGCCCGGGGCCGATGGCGTGGGCGGCCTCGTTCGGTTTCCTGCTGTTCATTCTGTGCTCCGCCAGCCTCGAAGCGCTGATCTGGCGTGGCGAAACGCTGAACCTGCCGCTGGTCGCCGGCGGGCTGTTCGGCCAGTTCCTCGGCGACGTCGCCGCACGCGTGTTCGGCCTGACCGGCGGCGGCCTGCTGTTGCTGGTGAGCGGCGCCATCGGTTTCTCGCTGTTTACCGGCCTGTCGTGGCTGAACCTGATGGAACGCATCGGCGCCACCATCGAGGACGGTGCGCTGAAGGCGTGGCAGGCGTGGCAGGCACGCCAGGACCGAGAGATCGGCCGCGAAGTCGCCCAGCAGCGCGAAGAAAAAGTCGTCACCGAGAAGAAGAAGATCGAGGACAAGCCACCGGTGCGCATCGAAACACCGGTGCTGGACATCCCGCTGTCACCCAAGGTGACCAAGCCGGTCCAGCAGTCGCTGTTTGCCGCGCCGGGCGACGACACCCTACCCGGCCTGCCGCTGTTGGCCGCCCCCAAGGAACAGGGCGAGCCGGTCTCCGCCGAGACGGTGGAGTACACCTCGCGCCTGATCGAACGCAAGCTGGCCGATTTTGGCGTCGACGTGAAAGTGGTCGCCGCCTACCCCGGCCCGGTGATCACCCGTTACGAGATCGAGCCGGCCATCGGCGTCAAGGGCGCACAGATCGTCAACCTGATGCGTGACCTGGCGCGCGCGCTCTCCCTGGTGTCGATCCGCGTAGTGGAAACCATCCCCGGCAAGACCTATATGGGCCTGGAACTGCCCAACCCGAAGCGCCAGATCGTGCGTCTGTCCGAGATCGTCGGCTCCGACAGCTACCAGAACATGGGGTCGCGACTGGCGATGGCGCTGGGCAAGGACATCGCCGGCCAGCCGGTGTCCGCCGACCTCGCCAAGATGCCGCACGTGCTGGTCGCCGGCACCACCGGCTCCGGCAAATCGGTGGCCATCAATGCGATGATCCTGTCGGTGCTGTACAAGGCGACGCCCAAGGAGGCCCGCCTGATCATGGTCGATCCGAAGATGCTGGAGCTGTCGGTGTACGAAGGCATTCCGCACCTGCTGGCACCGGTGGTCACCGACATGAAACAGGCCGCCAACGCGCTGAACTGGTGTGTCGGCGAGATGGAAAAACGCTACCGCCTGATGTCCAAGCTCGGCGTGCGCAACCTCGCCGGCTACAACCAGAAGATCCGCGATGCGGAAAAAGCCGGCGAAAAAATCCCGAACCCGTTCAGCCTGACCCCGGAAAGCCCGGAGCCGCTGGACACGCTGCCGCTGATCGTGGTGGTGATCGACGAGCTGGCCGACCTGATGATGGTGGCCGGCAAGAAGATCGAGGAACTGATTGCCCGCCTGGCACAGAAGGCGCGTGCCGCCGGCATCCATTTGATTCTCGCCACGCAGCGGCCGTCGGTGGACGTGATCACCGGCCTGATCAAGGCCAACATCCCGACGCGCATCGCGTTCCAGGTATCCAGCAAGATCGACAGCCGTACCATCCTCGACCAGATGGGCGCCGAGACGCTGCTCGGCCAGGGCGACATGCTGTACCTGCCGCCGGGCACCGGCTACCCGCTGCGCGTGCACGGCGCCTTTGTCGCCGACGACGAAGTGCACCAGGTGGTGGAATTCCTCAAGACCACCGGCGAGCCGGACTACATCGAGGGCATCCTCACCGGCGGCACCGAAACAGAGACAGGAGACGGCGGCGACGGCCTTTCCGGCGGCGGCGATAGCGAAGCCGATCCGCTGTACGACGACGCCGTCGCCATCGTGCTGAAAACGCGCAAGGCGTCGATCTCGTCCGTGCAGCGCCACCTGCGCATCGGCTACAACCGTGCCGCACGCCTGATCGAACAGATGGAAGCCAGCGGCATCGTCTCGGCGATGGAAACCAATGGCAACCGCAGCGTGCTGGTGCCGGCGCGCGAGGAATAAGCCGCGCCATCCGTGGAACAAGGTTGGCCGCAGCGATGCGGCCATTGTCTTTCAAGGCTGCAAGGCAAGCTTCACCCTTATTTATTCGCACTGGAAAAAACATGGCCGTACCGCTCGCAGAACCGGCTTTCCGCCACAGCTACACCCCCAAGACCGGCGTGCTGCTGATCAACCTCGGCACCCCCGACGCACCGACCGCCAAGGCCCTGCGCCCTTACCTCAAGCAGTTCCTGTCCGACCAGCGCGTGATCGAGATCCCGAAGGCGCTGTGGTGGCTGATTCTCAACGGCATCATCCTCAACCTGCGCCCACGCAAGAGCGCCGAGAAGTACGCCAGCATCTGGAGCAGCGAAGGCTCGCCATTGCTGGTCCACACCCGCAAGCAGAGCCAGCTGCTGGCTGACAAGCTGGCCGCCGCCGGGCTGGAAAACCTGGTGGTCGATTTCGCGATGCGCTACGGCAACCCGTCGGTCGACAGCGTGCTGCGCGGCATGCGCGAACAGGGTGTCGAGCGCCTGTTGGTGGTGCCGCTGTATCCGCAATATGCCGGTTCATCGGTGGCGACCGCGCTGGACGAGGTATTCCGCAGCCTGCTGCGCATGCGCAACATGCCGGAAATCCGCACCGTGCGTCATTTCCACGACTTCCCTCCTTATATTGAAGCGCTGGCGCGACAGGTGGAGGCGCACTGGCAGGCAAACGGCCGTGGCGACAAGCTGCTGATGTCCTTCCACGGAGTGCCGCGTTTCACGCTGGACAAGGGCGATCCCTACCACTGCGAATGCCTGAAAACCGGTCGCCTGCTGGCGGAGCGGCTGCAACTGGACAGGGAACAGTACGAGGTAGCGTTCCAGAGCCGCTTCGGCAAGGCGGAGTGGATCAAGCCCTACACCGTCGACACCCTGACGGCACTGGCCAAGGCCGGCACGCAAAAACTGGACGTGATGTGCCCCGGCTTTGTCGGTGACTGCCTGGAAACGCTGGAAGAAATCGCGATGGAAGGCAAGGAGATTTTCCTGACCAATGGCGGTGGCGAATACCGCTACATTCCCTGCCTCAATGAAGATCCAAACTGGCTGGATGCGCTGACAGCACTGGTACAGCAGCATCTTGGTGGCTGGATAACAACACCGGATGATCCGGTGCAGCGTTTTCAGCGCGCGCAAGATTCAGGCGCAAACGGCTAGCAAAATCGATTTTTTCACCCCAATGGCGCACCAACATGGTGCGCCATTGTTCATTTTATACTTTATCCCTCTGGCAATCTGGCCAATGCAGTGCAGCAAATATGTCATAGCCTTTGACGTGTCAGACAATCTCCAAATTGGTGAAATCAAACTTCGTTGACACTGCATAGGGTGCTACGCATAATCAGTCCGCATCTGCTCTTTCCAAAAGAACCGGGCAGATCTTACAAGTCACATGACTAAGATCAGGGGAAACACAAGATGAATAAATTCGCACGCCTTAGCCTCTTTGCAGCAGCCGCCATCGCACTGACTGCCTGCGGCAACAAAGAAGAACAACCAGCTGCTGATGCTTCCGCTGCCGCTGCCGATGCCGGCGGTGATGTGGTAGTCAAAATTGGTCAAGTATCGCCAATGACCGGTCCGATTGCTCACCTGGGCAAAGACAACGAATTTGGCGCGCGTCTGGCCATTGAAGACCTGAACGCCGAAGGCGTCGAGATCGGTGGCAAGAAAGTCAAGTTTGAACTGGTTTCCGAAGACGACCAGGGCGACCCGAAAATCGGCACCCAGGTTGCACAGCGTCTGGTTGATGCCGGTGTCGTCGGTGTTGTCGGTCACCTGAACTCCGGTACCACCATCCCTGCCTCCAAGATCTACTCCGATGCCGGCATCCCGCAGATCTCTCCATCTGCAACCAACCCTGACTACACCAAGCAAGGCTACAAGACCACCTTCCGCGTGATCGCCAACGACGTGCAGCAAGGCAAGGCACTGGGTGAGTTTGCCGTGGACACCCTGAAAGCGAAAAAAGTCGCCATCATCGACGACCGCACCGCTTACGGCCAGGGTCTGGCTGACGAATTCGAAAAAGCCATCAAGGCCAAGGGCGGCGAAATCGCCAAGCGCGAATTCACCACCAACACCGCCACCGACTTCAACGCCATTCTGACCTCGATCAAGTCGGCACAACCGGACGTGATCTTCTACGGCGGCATGGACGCACAGGCGGCACCACTGGCCAAGCAGATGCAGCGTCTGGGCATCAAGGCCAAACTGATGGGCGGCGACGGCTGGCAGACTCCGGAATTCATCAAGCTGGCCGGCGAAGCATCCGAAGGTCAGTACTCTTCCAGCTGCGGCGTGCCACGCGACAAGATGCCAGGTTTCGCGGCGTTCAACGATCGCTTCAAGGCCAAGTTCAACACCGAAGTACAAATCTACGCACCGTACGAGTACGACGCCGTGAAAGTACTGGTTGACTCCATGAAGCGTGCCGGTTCGACCGATCCTAAGGCCTACCTGCCGGAAGTGGGCAAGACCCAGATGACCGGCGTGACCGGCAACATCGCCTTTGACGAAAAAGGCGACATCAAGGACGGCGCAGTGACCGTTTACCAGGTTAAAGGCGGCAAGTGGGAAGTGGTTTCCACTGTCGGCGGCCCGGCCAAGTAAGCTGATCTGACAAGGCTTTTGCCTGTGAGAATGGCGCCCTGCGGGGCGCCATTTTTTATGCTTGCCATATCGCAGTGCACCATTTAAGATCGTTGCAGCACGCGTCGATTGTATCCAGTCGCCGCTCCCCTTTGTCTCCACGACTGCCACCACCCCGCGCGGTCCGGACACAATGTCACGACAACAGGCGCCCGGACCGGGCCCGGTTCGGCTGACCATAAAACCACCTGCATTTTACAAACAGAATGTTCCCGCCATGAGGAACAGGGACCCGTTTTCACCATGAATCCATATCGCATCACCGCTATCGCCGCGGCCGCACTGACGCTGGCCGCCTGCAACAATGCCGAACCACAGCAAGACGCCGCCAGCGCCCCCGCAGCCGCGCAGGAACACGTGGTCAAGATCGGTTCCGCCAACCCGCTGACCGGCCCGTTCGCCCACTGGGGCCGTGACGCCGACAACGGCGTGCAGCTGGCCGCCGAAGAGGCCAACGCGGAAAAGCTGACCCTGGACGGCAAGCCGGTCCGCTTCGAAGTGATCTCCGAAGACGACCAGGCCGACCCGAAAGTCGCCACCCAGGTCGCCCAGCGCTTTGTCGACGCCGGCGTTGCCGCCGTGATCGGTCACCTGACCTCCGGCGCCGCCATCCCGGCCTCGCGTCTGTACAACGACGCCGGCATCACCATGATCGCCGGTTCGGTAACCAGCCCGAAATTCACCGAGCAAGGCTACAACAACACCTTCCGCATCATCGCCAACGACCTGCAACAGGGTCAGGCACTGGCCAAGTACGCCGTGACCGAGCTGAAATCGAAGCGCATCGCCGTCATCGACGACCGCACCACCTACGGCCAGGGTCTGGCCGACGACTTTGCCAAGGCGACCGAAGCGGCCGGCGGTACCATCGTCAAGCGCGAGTACACCACCAACAGCGCCACCGACTTCATGGCGATCCTGACCTCGATCAAGGCCGAGAAGCCGGAACTGATCTTCTACGGCGGCATGGACGCACAGGCCGGCCCGCTGGTGAAACAGATGCGCAAGCTGGGCATTCAGGCGGTGTTCATGGGCGCCGACGGGGTCAACACCGCCGAGTTCGCCAAGCTGGCGGGCAAGGACGGTGAAGGCGCCTACGCATCCAGCGCCGGCGCCTCGAAAGAGCTGATGCCGGGCTACGCCGCGTTCAACACCAAGTACAAGGCGCGCTTCAACGGTGAAATCCAGGCCTACGCACCGTACACCTACGACGCGACCCGCGTGGTGATCGACGCGATGAAACGCGCCAACTCCGCCGATCCGAAGAAATACCTGGCCGAAGTCGGCAAGACCTCGCTGCAGGGCGTAACCGGCCCGATCGCCTTTGAAAGCAACGGCGACATCAAGAACGGCACCGTGACCCTGTACCGCCTGGAAGGCGGCAAGTGGGCTGGCGTGGCGAAGCCGGCAGGCGACGCCTCCGCCGCGCAGTAAGCCTGACCATCACGCAACAACGCCGTTCCCGCTGTAGCGGGAACGGCGTTTTTTGTTGCCAAGTCGGCTTCGGCCCAGCGGCGCCATCAAGCACCGGAAAACCGTACCTAGCCGGTCAGGTCCTTGATCGTGGTCGAGGCGCCATTGGTCTTGACGCTCTCGATACCGTTATCGCGCGCCGCCTCGGTGCCGTACATCTGGCTGCTGCCGATGATCTGGTGATTGCCGGCCTTCAGATTGAAAAACGCCTTGCCGTTGGCTGCGGTCTTGCGCTCGTAGCGCTCCTCCAGCGGGCTGTTGGCCTGCACCGAGGCGATGCCGTTTTCCGCGGCGGCGCGGGTGTGGTACAGCTCGCTGCCGAGTATGGTTTCCGCATTGCCCGCCTTCAGCACGAAACGGAACTGCCCGTCGCTGCTTTTGCTCAATTCGAACCAGCCTGCCATGTGACGACTCCTTGTAGTGACGTTGACAAACACCCCAGGACTAGCGGCGACTACCGCTCTGCGCACCGCCACCCGGCGGCAGCACATGCCAAACAGCTTAACAGAGCCGGCACACCAGTACCAAGCCAGAACCAGCACCCCATGAAAAACGCCCCGTAACGACACGGGGCGTTTCGGCAGGCCAGGGTTGGCCGCAATCAGGCTTTCAGCACTTCCGCCATCGCATCGGCCACGTATTCCACGTTGCGGCTGTTGAGGCCGGCCACGCACATGCGGCCGGAACGCACCAGGTACACCGCGAACTCCTCGCGCAGGCGATCCACCTGTTCCGGCGTCAGCCCGGTGTAGCTGAACATGCCACGCTGCTTGATGAAGTAGCTGAAATCGCGGCCCGGCACCTTGGCCGACAGCACCGCGTACAGCTTCTGCCGCATCGCCTTGATGCGCTCGCGCATCTCGGTCACTTCGCCTTCCCACTCTGCGCGCAGCGCCGGTTCGGTCATCACCATGGCGGTCACCTGGCCACCGTGGGTCGGCGGGCTGGAGTAGTTGCGGCGCACGGTGGCCTTCATCTGGCCCAGCACGCGGCCGGCTTCCTCGGCGTCGTGGCACACTACCGACAGGCCACCGCAACGCTCGCCGTAGAACGACAGGTTCTTGGAGAACGAGTTGCTTACGAAGAAGCTGACGCCGGCGGCGGTCATCGCGCGGATGGCGAAGGCGTCGTCTTCCAGGCTGTCGCCGAAGCCCTGGTAGGCGATGTCCATGAACGGCAGCAGGTCACGCTGCTTCACCACCTCGATCACCTGCTCCCACTGCGCATGGCTCAGGTCGACACCGGTCGGGTTGTGGCAGCACGGGTGCAGCAGCACGATGGTCTTGGCCGGCAGTGCCTTGAAGCAGGCGATCATCTCGTCGAACTTCACCCCGCCGGTGGTGGCGTCGTAGTACGGGTAATCGTGCACGGTAAAGCCGGCACCTTCGAACATGGCGCGGTGGTTGTCCCAGGTCGGGGCGCTGACCCACACTTCACTCTGCGGGAAGTAGCGCTTGAGCAGGTCGCCGCCGATCTTCAGCGCGCCGGAGCCGCCGATGGTCTGGATGGTGGCGATGCGGCCGGCGGTCACCGCCTCGTGGCCGGCACCCCACAGCAGTGCCTGCACGGCGGCACGATAGTTGGCCGCACCTTCCATCGGCTGGTAGCTGCGCGGGCCGGCTTCGGCCACGCGCGCGGCTTCGGCCTTCTGTACCGACGGCAGCAGCGGAATACGGCCTTCCTCGTCGTAGTACAGGCCGATGCCGAGGTTGACTTTCGGATTGCGGGTGTCCTTGTTGAAGGTTTCAACCAGGGTCAGGATCGGGTCGCCGGCGTAGGCTTCGACATGAGCAAACATAATCTTGTGGTTTCTCTCTCGGTAGCGATCACTGCGGCCAACACCGCAGCACAGGGATTCAAGCCGGATAAAACTACCACAAACTCGCCACCAGATCAGAGTTGCGCGTCAATTTCACAAAATGCGCAACATAGCATTCAACCAAACCAAACAGATGGCATTTTGCACTCACAAATCAGATCGGCACGCATCATCCCCGGTCTACGTCAGCTGCAGCGACAAGCCGCTGATCTCCCGGTAGAACAGTCGGCTCAGCTGCTCCGCCCCCGGCCCGGAACCGTCGCGAACATAGAGCGCCAGCTGTACCAGCGGCAATGGCGGCAGGCGCTCATCGCCCAGAACCTGCACCCCGGCCGGCAAGGTGCCCGGCAGCAACACACTCACCCCCAACCCCGCCTGCAGCGCCACCTGCACCGCCTGCAGATTGGAGCTTTCGAATCCGCAACGCCAGGCCAGTCCGGCCTGCTGCAGACTGGCAAGCGAGATATCGCGCCACAGGCAGGGCGCCGCGAACAGCACCAGCGGCAACGGCGTGGCCGTCAGGTCCAGGGTAGCCAGGCCGGCCCACACCAGGGGGCAGGACACCTGCCAGCGGGGCGTCAGACCGAGCGGCCAGGCCGGGTCCGCCACGATCAGGTCGAGCTCGCCGGCCGCGAGCAGTTCGCCCAGCCGGGTGGTGGGCGCCACCGTCACGCTCAGCTGCCAGCGGGGATGCGCCGCGACGAAATCGCTCAGCACCGTCACCAGCCGCGCGCCGACAATATCCTCGATCAAGCCGATGCGGTAGCGCACTTCCTCGTCCTGTTCCCCCGCGCCGCAACCGGGCACCAGCTCGTCGGTCAGCGCCAGAATACGTTCGGCGTATGGCAGCAACGCCGCCCCGGCCATGGTCGGCACGATGCCGCGCGGCGAACGCAGCAGCAGCGTCTGGCCGACATGCTCCTCCAGTTTGCGGATCTGCTGGCTCAGCGCCGGCTGCGTGCGGGCCAGCAGGCTGGCTGCCCGGTTGATACTGCCGGCGCGCAGCACCGCCACGAAAGCGCGCAGCAAACCGGTGTCGAGGTCCATGGTCATAATAATCACTTATAGCTAGCCCAATAAAACACAGTCTACCTATAACTTAGGCGCTGAGCCACAATGGCCTACCCCTTATTCAGGACACCATCATGTATTTCACGACACTCCTGGTCGCGGTGGCAGGCTCGGTTACATATCACCTGTCGCTCAAGCGCCTGCCCGACACGCTCAACCCGTTCTTCTCGCTTGCGGTGATCTACAGCCTTGCCCTGTTGATCAGCCTGGCGGGCATGGCGCTCTACCCCACCGGCAGCCGCAGCCTGGGCCAGCTCAACTGGAGCCTGCTGGGCGCCGCCCTTGGCGTCATCGGCATCGAGGTGGGCTTCCTGCTTGCCTACCGCGCCGGCTGGAGCGTGGGTTACACCGCCCTGAGCGCCAATGTGCTGACCACCCTGATGCTGCTGCCGCTTGGCTATCTGCTGTACCGGGAGCAACCGACACTGGCGCGGCTTGGCGGCATGCTGCTCTGTTCGAGTGGGATGTGGCTGTTGTTGCGCCGTTGAGTGCCGCGCCAGCGCGGCAAACCCTGCCGGCCGTGCCCCGTGTCACTGTGACAAATCCAGCCGCTGGAACAAGGCCACCAGAAAATCCGCCAGCACCCTGACCCGCTGCGCCTTGCGCACATCGGGGTGCATCAGCAAGTGCAAGGTCCGGGCCGGTGGCGCCTCCGCCTCCAGGCACACCAGTTCCGGCGCCTGCCGCCCCAGGAAATGCGGCAACAGGGCAATTCCCCAGCCCTCACGCGCCGCCCGCAGCTGCGTGGCCAGATCGTTGCTGCGCAACACCTGGCGGCGGCCGGCCAGATGGGCGTCAAACCAATCCTTCAGCCACAGCCCCGGCATGCTGTCGTCAAAGCCGACGAACACCCGCTGCTCCCGGGCCTGCTCCTGCCACGCCACCGTGCCGTACAGGCCGTACCCCACCGCGGCAACCGGCCTGGCGATCAGGTCCGGTGTTTGCGGCTCGCCCAGGCGGAGCGCCAGCTCGGCCTCTCCCTGCTCCAGGCTGGCATTGCGCCGCTCCCCCAGCAACACCAGATCGATCTCCGGAAACTGCTGCCGAAACGCGGCCAACTCCGGCAGCAACACCTCGCTCAGCAACTGCGGCGGGGCGGACAACCGCACCTGCCCGCTGACCGCCTGCTGCGTCGCGGCCGTGCGTTGCAAGGCCTGCACCCCCGCCTCCACGGCCAGGGCCTGCGGCAAGAGATTCTGCCCCTCCTGCGTCAACTGCCAGCCACGCGACAGGCGATCGAACAAACGCACATCCAGGCTGGCCTCCAGCTGCCCGATACGGCGCGCCACCGTACTGTGCTCCACCCCCATGGCTCGCGCCGTCCCCGACAGGCTGCCCTGCCGCGCCAGCTGCAGGAAAAACCGCACATCGTCCCACTGCATCCGCAATCCGATCATCAATGCACAGAAGCTGTCGATTTTTACCAATTACCGTGCATTTGTCACCGGAATAAACTGCCCTCAACCTGAAATGAGGAGCCAGACCATGGACACCCCGCTTATGCCCGCCGTCGGCGTGCTGAACGCCGACGACTTCCACGCCGTCATGCTGCCCGTCCCGACGCCCGGCGAGCACGATCTGCTGGTCAAAGTGGAAGCCATCAGCGTCAACCCCGCCGACTATCGCGTCCACCAGCGCAAGCAAGACGACGGCCGCCTGGACATTCTCGGCTGGGATGCCGCCGGCACCGTTCTGGCCTGCGGCAGCGCCGCCGCTCGCCACTTCCGGCCCGGCGACACCGTCTACTATGCGGGAGACATTACCCGCCCCGGCGGCAACAGCGCCCGGCAGCTCGTCGATTGGCGCCTGGCGGCCCACCGCCCCGCCGGTTGGTCCGCCGAGGCCGCTGCAGCGCTGCCGCTGACCGGCCTCACCGCCTGGGAAGCCCTCTTCGAGCAGATGGCTTACACCCCGCACCGCGCGCTGGAACAGGCGCAAACCCTGCTCGTCATCGGTGGTGCGGGCGGCGTCGGCTCCATCGCCATCCAGCTCGCCCGGCTCGTGCCCGGCCTCACCGTCGTCGCCACCGCCTCGCGCCAAGCCTCGGCGGTGTGGTGCCGCCAGATGGGTGCCCATCACGTCATCGACCACGGCCGGCCACTCGCGCCGCAACTCGAACAGGCGGGCCTGCCCGACATTCATGGCGTCCTGCTGCTCAACCGGCCCGACCACTACTGGCAGCCGGTAGCCGAGCTGATCGCGCCCCACGGCCACATCGTGAATATCGTGCCCTTCGACCGGCCCCCTGACCTCAACCTGCTGATGCGCAAAAGCATCCGTTACAGCTGGACCTATATGTTCACCCGCCCCCTGTTCCAGACCCGCGACATGGCCAAGCAAGGCAAGGCGCTGCAACAGCTCACCGCGCTGGCCGAATCCGGGCAGATCCGCAGCACCCGCAACGAACACCTGGGTGCCCTCACCCCGGACACCCTGCGCAACGCCCACCAGCGCCTGCTGCGCGGCGATGCCATCGGCAAACTCACCCTCACCGTTTCTTGACAAGGACCCAACCATGACCAGTCTCCAGACCGTCCAGACCTTCCTCGACCACATCTTCCAGGGCCGCATGCCGCAGGCGCTCGAGCTGGTCTCCCCCGACGCCGTCTTCATCCCCAGCCGCCCCGAGCCCAGCGATCGCGTTCCCCTCTACGGCACGCAGCACGGCCCCGATGGCGCGGCACGGGTCTTCACCACCTTCGCCAGCATCCTGCAGCCGCAAAAGTTCGACATCCATGCCAGCATCGACCAGGGCGAACACGCCGTCCTCTACGGCCAGCTGCACCATCAAAGCCTGCAGACCGGCCGCCCGTTCATCAGCGACTGGGCACTGATCTGCAAAGTCCATCACGGCCGCATTAGCTACTACCACTTCTACGAAGACACCGCCGCCCTGGAACACGCGCTGGGCGGCTAGCCACAAACAAAAACGGCGGACCAAACCGGCCCGCCGTCTCCCTGCCATTCGTCACGCGTCGCTACGCCACACCCTTGTCCGGGCAGGGGCTCAAGCGGCGACCTCCCGCCCGGCAGCCGGCTCCGGCACCACCGCGGCCAGTGCCGCCACCTCGCCCAGCACGATCACCGCCGGGCTGGCCAGGCCGCTGCGTGCCACATCGGCGGCCAAGGTTTGCAATCGGGTGACGATGTGGCGCTGCTCCGCACAACCGGCGCGATGCACCACCGCCACCGGCAGGTTGGCCGCAAAACCGGCGGCCATCAGCTCGCCGGCCAGCGCCTCGACATCGCTCATGCCCATGTAGCAGACCACGGTCAGCTGCGAGGCCGCCAGCGCCTGCCAATCCGGACGCGAGCCGTCCACGGTGTGCGCGGTGACCAGCGCCACGCCGCGGGCGACGCTGCGGTGCGTCAGCGGCAGGCCCAGCGCCGGGCCGACGGCGAGACCGGCAGTGATGCCGCCGACGGCCTCCACGTCCACGCCGCGTTCCGCCAGCCACGCCCACTCCTCGCCGCCGCGGCCGAAGATGAACGGGTCGCCGCCCTTCACCCGCGCCACGGTCTTGCCCTGGCGCGCGTAACGCGCCATCAGCCTCAGGATGAAGGCCTGCGGTGTCGACTTGCAGCCGCCACGTTTGCCGACGTGCACGATGCGGGTGCCGGGGCGGGCGAAGTCGAGAATGTCGCGCCCGACCAGATCGTCCACCAGCCAGGTGTCACAGGACTGCAGCACGCGCAGCGCCTTCAGGGTCAGCAATTCCGCATCGCCGGGACCTGCGCCGATCAACCATACCTTGCCATTCATGATGTTTCCTTTGCGTGTGCGGCCTGTTAGCCCTGAACCATACCCGAAACAAAAAACCGTTTTAGACCGATGCTTTATAAGCAAATGACGTGCCTTGGGCTGCCGCTACACCGCCACCATGCGCACCAGCTCCGGCACGCAGGAGCCGCAGCCGGTGCCGCAGCGCAGCTCGCGCTTCAGCCCGTCCACGTCCAGCCCCCTGGCGATGCCGGCGCAGATCGCGTCCTCGCGCACCCCCTCACAGGAGCACACCACGCGCGAACGCGCCGTGCCGCGCGCCTGCCCGGTCAGCAGCGCCGACAGGCTGTCCGGTGCCGCACCGCCGTCCAGCCAGCCGCTCAGTGCCTCGTCGGCGCGCACGTCGCCGGCCAGCACGAAGCCCAGCGGCTGTTTCGCCTGCAGCCACACCCGGCGCAGGATGCCGCGCGCCGGATCGTCCAGCGCCGCCGACAGGCTGCCAGCCGGCTCCAGCACGCTGGCCAGCTGCTGCAGCACGGCGGCGTCCGGCGCCTCGCTGGCGGCCAGCCGCAGGCGCAGCGCTTCCACGCCACCGAGCATCACCGGCACCGCCACCGCGTACGGGAACAGCGCACGCAACGCGTCCAGCCGCGCCCGCGCCGCCTGCGCGTCGCCCTTCAAGAGCAGCGTGGTGCGCCACGGCAGCCTGGCCGCTTCCACCGCCACCGCGGCGTGCTTCAGCTCCGGCTGTCGCGACAGCGGATCGCCTACGCGGGTGGTCAGCGCGTTGATGCCCTGCCCGCCAAGCGCCGCGCCGCCCCAGTGCATAGCGATGAAGGCCACGCCAGGGCGCAGCGTGTCGTCGGCCACCACCGGCAGGTAGATCGTGCCGCGCTTGTTGCGCACCTTGACCAGGTCGCCACTGCTGAGGCGCTGCCGTTGCAGGTCGCGCGGGTGCATCGCCAGCTGCGGCTCCTCCACGTGGCGGGTCAGCGTCGGCACCAGCGCGGTGCGGCTCATGGTGTGCCAGTGGTCGCGCAGACGGCCAGTGGTCAGACGCAGCGGAAAGTGCGCCGACACCTTGTCGCTGACCGTGCGCCAGGCGACATCGACAAACTGTGCGCGGCCGCTGGCGGTGGCGAACACGCCGTCGCCGTACAGCCGGGCGGTGCCGTGGCCGTCGCGGAACGGCCACTGCTGCGGCCCGCGTGCCTCCAGCACCTCGTAGCTGAGCGCGCTGTAGTCCAGATCGCGGCCGGCGGTGGTGGTCGCGTGCTCGGCAAACACCGCGGCGGCATCGACAAAACCGAACGCCGGCAGCCGCTCCGGCGCGATAGTTGCAGCCAACCTTTGCGCCACGTCGTCGGCGATGCGCCAGTCTTCGCGCGCCTGCCCCGGTGCCGGCAACGCGGCACGCACGCGGCTGATGCGGCGCTCGCTATTGGTGACGGTGCCGTCCTTCTCCGGCCAGGTTGCGGCCGGCAGCACGATGTCGGCGTAGGCCAGCGTCTCGCTGCTGTTGAACGCTTCCTGCACGATCACGCAGTCCACCTGTTCCAGCGCGGCGCGCACCAGCGCCTGCTCCGGCATCGACTGCGCCGGGTTGGTGCACACGATCCACAGCACCTTGATCTTGCCCTCGGCGGCGGCCTCGAACAGCTCCACCGCTGCCAGCCCCGGCGTGGCCGGCAGCGCCGGCACGCCCCACAGCGCGGCCACTTCGGCGCGGTGCTCGGCATTGCCCGGCTCGCGGTGGCCGGGCAAGGCGGTGGCGAGGCCGCCGACTTCGCGCCCGCCCATGGCGTTGGGCTGGCCGGTCAGCGAAAACGGGCCGCAGCCGGGGCGGCCGATGTGGCCGGTGGCCAGGTGCAGGTGGATCAGCGCCGCGTTCTTGTCGCTGCCGTTGCTGTACTGGTTCAGGCCCATGGTGTAGCAGGACAGCGTGGCCGCGCTTTGGGCGAACCAGCGCGCGGCGGTGACCAGATCCTGTTCGCTGATGCCACACAGCTCGGCGGCGGCGCGCGGTGTGAATTCCTGCAGCCGCTGCTTGAGCACGGCAAAGCCTTCGGTGTGCTGCGCGATGTAGTCGCGGTCGATCAGCTCTTCCCAGATCATCACGTTGAGCATGCCGTGAAACAGCGCCACGTCGGTGCCCGGCAGCACCGGCAGGTACAGGTCGGCGATGCTGGCGGTGTCGGTACGGCGCGGATCGACGACGATGATCTTCATTGCCGGATTGGCGGCCTTGGCGTCCTCCAGGCGGCGGAACAGCACCGGGTGGGCGAACGCCATATTGGAGCCGGCGATCAGCACGCACTCGGCGTGATCGAAGTCGTCGTAGCAGGCCGGCGGCGCGTCGGCGCCCAGCGTCAGCTTGTAGCCGGTGACGGCGCTGGACATGCACAGCCGCGAGTTGGTATCGACGTTGTTGGTGCCGACCAGGCCGCGCGCCAGCTTGTTGAACAGATAGTAGTCCTCGGTCAGCAGCTGGCCGGACAGGTAGAAGCCGACCGAATCCGGGCCATGCTCACGGATGGCGTCGGCCAGCTTGCCGCTGACCGCGTCCAGCGCGCTATCCCAGCTGACTTCCTGCGCCGGCTCGTCCTTGGCAAGGCGCAAGGTTGGCCGCAACAGCCGTGCCGATGGCCGGCCGGTGGTGTCGCCCAGCGTGCGGCCCTTGCTGCACAGGCGGCCGAAGTTGGCCGGGTGGGCGCCGTCGCCGGTCACCGCCAGCACGCGGCTGCCGTCGGTGGTGATCTCGACGCCGCAGCCGGTGCCGCAATAGCAGCAGATGGAGGAGACGGTGTGGTGGTGTCCCGTTGTTTCAGTCATGTTCAGTCTCCTTGCGGCCAACCTTGTTGATGCAATGCTCAGTCCAGCGCCAGAAAGATGGCGCCCGCTTCCAGCTTCACCGGAATGTGGCCGCTGCAGCCCTCGTCCGGCGCGCAAGCCTCGCCGGTGGCCAGATCGATGTTCCAGTTGTGCAGCGGGCAGGTCACGGTGCGGCCGGAGACGATGCCCTGCGACAGCGGCCCGCCCTTGTGCGGGCACTTGTCGACCAGCGCGAACACCTGGTCGTCGATGGTGCGGAAGATGGCGATATCGTCGCCGTCGTCACGCTTCAGCACGCGGGCGCCCTGCGCCGGGATGTCGTTCAGCTGGCAGATGGTTTTCCAGTTGCGGCTCATGATGTGATCCTTTTGATGGTGGCCACGGCGGCGCGCTGCTGCCGTGGCCGATGGACAAGTCGCCGGTTCAGGCGGTGACCGTTTCGATGCTCAGCGCCTCGAACTCGTGGCGGGCCACGCCACCCTTGGTGCGCTCCGCCCACGGGTCCTGCTCGAAGGACAGCGCGAACTTCAGCCGTGCGTACAGCTCGTTGCGGCCAGCCTCGTCGGCCAGCACCCGCTGCTTGATGTACTCCATGCCGACGCGGTGCAGGTAGTGCACGGTGCGCTCCAGGTAGAACGCCTCCTCGCGGTACAGCTGCAGGAAGGCGCCGCTGTACACCATCACCTCGTCGTGGGTTTTCACCTTGCACAGGAACTCGGCCACCTCGGTCTTGATGCCGCCGTTGCCGCCGATGTACAGCTCCCAGCCGGAGTCGACGCCGATGATGCCCACGTCCTTGATGCCGGCCTCGGAGCAGTTGCGCGGGCAGCCGGACACCGCCAGCTTGACCTTGGCCGGGCTCCACATGCCGAACAGGTCGTGCTCCAGGTCGATGCCCATCTGCGTCGAATCCTGGGTGCCAAAGCGGCAGAATTCGCTGCCGACACAGGTCTTCACCGTGCGCAGGCTCTTGCCGTAGGCGTGGCCGGACGGCATGTCGAGGTCGGCCCAGACCTTGGGCAGGTCTTCCTTCTTCACCCCCAACAGGTCGATACGCTGGCCGCCGGTGACCTTCACCATCGGGATGTCGTACTTGTCGGCGACGTCGGCGATGCGGCGCAGCTCGGACGGGTTGGTGACGCCGCCCCACATGCGCGGGATCACCGAGTAGGTGCCGTCCTTCTGGATGTTGGCGTGCACGCGTTCGTTGATGAAGCGCGACTGCGGATCGTCCTTCGCCTCGCCCGGCCAGCTGGAGATCAGGTAGTAGTTGATGGCCGGACGGCAGCTGCTGCAGCCGTCCACCGAGCGCCAGTCCAGCGCGGCGAAGGTATCCGCCAGCGAGGTCAGGTGCTGCTCGCGGATCGCCTGCCGGACCTGGCCGTGGTTGAGGTCGGTACAGCCGCAGATCGCCTTTTCCGATTTCGGCTTCACGTCGGCGGCGCCGCCGACGCAGTTGATCAGGATCTGCTCCACGAGGCCGGTGCAGGAGCCGCAGGAGCTGGCCGCCTTGGTGTGCTTCTTCACTTCATCGACGGTGAACAGGCCCTTTTCCTGGATCGCCTTGACGATGCTGCCCTTGCACACGCCGTTGCAGCCGCACACCTCGGCGTCGTCGCTCATGCCCATCGCACGGTTCTGGCCGGCGTGGCCGACGTCGCCGATGGCGCCCTCGCCCAGCATCAGCTGTTCGCGCATTTCGTGGATGGCGTGGCCTTCGCGGATCAGGCGGAAGTACCAGCCACCGTCGGCGGTGTCGCCGTACAGGCAGGCGCCGACCAGCTTGTCGTCCTTGACGATCAGCTTCTTGTAGATGCCGCCGACCGGATCGGACAGCGTGATTTCCTCGTGCCCGTCGCCGCCCATGAAGTTGCCGGCGGAGAACAGGTCCACCCCGGTCACCTTCAGCTTGGTACTGGTCGCGGCCGGCACGTAGCGGGCGATGCCGAAGTTGGCCAGGTGGTTGGCCACCACCTTCGCCATGTCGAACAGCGGCGCCACCAGGCCGTAGCTGACGCCGCGGTGGCTGACGCACTCGCCCACCGCGTACACGCGCGGGTCGAAGGTCTGCATGAAGTCGTTGACCACGATGCCGCGGTCGCAGTAGATGCCGCTCTGCTCCGCCAGGCTGAAGTTGGGGCGGATGCCGACCGCCATCACCACCAGATCGGCCGGCACTTCCTCGCCGTCCTTGAAGCGCACGCTGGCGACGCGGCCGCTGCTGCCGGCCACCAGCTCGGCGGTCTGCTTCTGCAGCAGGAAGGAGAGGCCGCGCTCCTGCAGCGTGTCCTGCAGCATGGCGGCGGCGGTGCGGTCCAGCTGGCGGTCGAGCAGCCATTCGCCCAGGTGCACCACGGTCACCTTCATGCCACGCGCGGCCAGACCGTTGGCGGCTTCCAGCCCCAGGAGGCCGCCGCCGATCACCACCGCGTGACGATGCTTGGCGGCAGCGTCGATCATGGTGTTGACGTCGTGGATGTCACGGAAGGTGACCACGCCGTCCAGCTCCTTGCCCGGCACCGGCAGGATGAACGGGTTGGAGCCGGTGGCCAGCAGCAGGCGGTCGTACTCGGCGGTGGTGCCGTCGGCGGCGCGCACGATGCGGCGGCCGCGGTCGATCTCCACCACTTCCTTGCCCAGGTGCAGGGTGATGCCGTGCTCGGCGTACCAGTCGACGTCGTTGAGCATGATCTCCGGCAGCGTCTGCTCGCCGGTCAGCACCGGCGACAGCAGGATGCGGTTGTAGTTGGCGTACGGTTCGGCACCGAACACGGTGATGTCGTACAGCTCCGGGGTCAGCTTGAGCAGCTCTTCCAGCGTGCGCACCCCGGCCATGCCGTTGCCGACCATTACCAATTTGAGCTTCTTCATGGTGTTTCCTTTGTCTGATTTGCGACGCATTGCGCGGTGTCCTGCCTGCGCCGCCCGTCGTCATTGCCGTAGCGGTGCCGAAACGAAAAAAGGTCCGCCGGTGTGACTTGCGCCACGCCGAACGGACCTCATTGTCCCTGTCCCGGTCACCGCCATTGGCGACCCGGACAATCTGATTGTGCCGATCTTAATGCAAGGGCCGTGCCAGCCCGTAAACCCTTGTTTTTTCGGCCAACCCTGGCCTGTCATGCCCTTGCTTGCCTGCCTATGGTGCACGGCAGCACCAAAATCAGGCAGCCGCCCCGTCAATGCAGCAGCAGCGCGTACAGCAACAGCAGGTTCAGCAACAGCGAAACCAGCGCCAGCGTGCGCCACAGCCGCAGCGGCGCCCGCTCCGCCCACGGCACGCGCTGCAGGCGGCGCTGCGGCACGCTGTCGCCGCGCTCCAGCGCCAGCTGCATTTCCTCGGCGGTCTCGAAGCGCTGCCCCGGCTCGCGCGCCACCGCCTTCAGCAGCAGGTTGTCCAGCCACAGCGGCACGTCCGGGCGCTGGCGCGACGCCGGCTGCGTCGCGTCGAAATGCGGGTTCTGGAACGCCTCGATCTCGCCGTAGGGATAGCGGCCGGTCAGCAGCTGGTACAGGGTGACGCCGGCGGCGTACAGGTCGCTGCTGCTGCTCGCCTTGCCGCCGGCGAAGCGCTCCGGCGCCATGTAGCTGGCGGTGCCGGGGCCGGGGCCGTCGTGCTCCGGCGTCAGCCCGGCGCAGTAGGCGACACCGAGGTCGAGCAGGCGCAGCTGGCCGTCGCGGCCGAGGTGCACGTTCTCCGGCTTGATGTCGCGGTGCACGATGCCGAGACGGTGCAGCGCCGACATCGCGCGGCACAGCGCGAGGCCGATGGCGACCACCTCGCTGATGCCGAAACGCTGCTGCGCCAGCCTTGCGGCCAACGTTTCGCCGTCGTGCCAGCGCTGCAGGTAGTACAGGTGCTGGCGAGGGGTGCCGGTAGCGACCTCGGCGAAGTACGGCGAGCTGATGCGTTTCTGCAGCCACTCCTCCACCAGCAGCGCCTGCTCCGCGCCCTGGTCGCCGGCCAGCAGCGGCGGCAGCGTCTTCAGCACCCAGTGCCGGCCGGCGGCGTCGGCGACGCGATAGGCCAGCCCGCCGGGCGAGGCGTGCAGGCTGGCCACCACCGTCAGCCCCTCGAACGGCTGGCCGTCGCGCAGTTTCGGCGGCAGCGGCAGGCTGTTCGCGCGCGCCAGCTCGTCGCCCAGCGCGCCCGCCGGCAGCGCTTCCACCCGCAGCACCAGCGCCGACAGGTTGTCCTGCGCGCCGGCGGCCAGCGCCGTCTCGCACAGCACGCTGGCGGCGCGCTGCACGTCCAGGTGCAGGTGCAGGATCTCGTCGATGCGCTTGTCGCCCAGCGCCTGCCACACGCCGTCGCACAGCAGCGCGAACACGTCGCCAGCGTGCAGGTCGCCGTCGCAGAAATCCGGCATCACGTGTTCGTCCAGCCCCATGCCGCGCTTGAGCACGTGCGACAGCGACGCCTCCTCCCACACGTGATCGACGGTCAGCTGCGTCAGCCGGCCGCCTCGCAGGTGATAAACGCGACAGTCGCCGACGTGGGCGACGGTGTAGCGGTGGCCGCGCAGCACCAGCGCCGACAGCGTCGCCACCAGCGGCCTGCCCTGCGAACGCAGCCAGCGGTTGTGCGCCGCCAGCAGCCGGTCCAGCGCCGACGACACCGCCCACGTTTCCGGCGTGGCGTAGTAGTCGGCGCACACCGCACGGACGGTGGACTGCGCCGCCAGGCGGCCGTCGGCACAGCCGGACACGCCGTCGGCCAGCGCGAACAGCGCGCCCTTGCTGGTCAGCAGTCCGTCCTGCGGCACGCTCCAGCCCAGCGCGTCCTCGTTGCGTTCACGGCGACCGGCGTCGCTGGCGTGGCCGACGGCAAGTTGCAAGCTCATTGTGTCATTCCGTTTAAAGATGATGCCGTGCACCAACACGGCGTAACGGGGCGGGATCCGTGATCCCGCCCCGCTGCTGGCTAGTGGTTACTGTTTATACCCGCGCCGCGGTCACGTTGCTGGCGCCCCAGGTCGTGCGCCAGCGCAGCTTCACGCCGTGCAGGCCGATCCAGGCCACCACGCCGAGGCTGGCGAACAGCCACAGCCCGAGCTGGTAGTTGCCGGTGTGCTGCTTGACGAGGCCGAGGCCGGCGGCGAGCAGGAAACCGCCGATGCCGCCGGCCATGCCGATCAGGCCGGTCATCACCCCGATTTCCTTGCGGAAGCGCTGCGGCACCAGCTGGAATACCGCGCCGTTGCCGCTACCCAGAGCCAGCATGGCGCCGACAAACAGCGCCAGCGCCACGTTGACCTGCGGCAGGTTGAAGCCGACCACCGCGATCAGCAGCGCCGCCACGGTGTACATCACCAGCAGGGTGCGGATGCCGCCGATGCGGTCGGCCAGCGCCCCGCCCAGCGGCCGCATCAGCGAACCGGCGAACACGCAGGCGGCGGTGTAGTAGCCGGCGGTGACGGCATTCAGGCCGTACTGGTCATGGAAGTAGCCCGGCAGCGCGCTGGCGAGGCCGGCAAAGCCGCCGAAGGTCACGCAGTAGAAGAACATGAACCACCAGCTGTCCTTGTCGCCCAGCACGCGCATATAGTCGGCCATGGCCTTGGGCTTGGGGCGCTGCGGCGCGTTCTGGGCGAACAGGCAGAACAGCACGAACACCACCCCCAGCGGCAGCACCGCGAGGCCGAACACGTTTTCCCAACCATAGAGTGCGGCCAACGTTGGCGCCAAGAGCGCGGCAAACACGGTGCCGGAGTTGCCGGCGCCGGCGATGCCCATCGCCTTGCCCTGATGCTCGGGCGGATACCACTGCGACGCCAGCGGCAGCGACACCGCGAAGGCGGCCCCGGCGACGCCGAGGAACACCCCCAGCAGCAGCGCCTGCGCCAGCGACTGGATGCCGTGCAGCCAGGCGAAGCCCAGCGCCAGCATCACCACCACCTGGCCGAGGATGCCGGCGAATTTCGGCGAGAAGCGGTCCACCAGCAGGCCCATGCCGAAGCGCAGGATGGCACCGGCCAGGATCGGCGTCGCCACCATCAGCCCGCGCTGCTGCGCCGACAGCTGCAAGGCCTCGGCGATCTGGATCGCCAGCGGCCCGAGGATGTACCACACCATGAAGCTGAGGTCGAAATAGAGGAACGACACCAGCAGTGTCGGGGTATGGCCTGCCTTCCAGAAGTCCTTGCTCATTGTCTTGTTCCTTGAAAGATGTCCGTGATCGATCAGGCGGCGCGCCGGGGGCGCCGCGGCGCATCGTGCCGCAAAAAAGCAAAGAGGCCCGTTGCCCGCGGTATCGCACCACGCGCAACGGACCTCTTTGTCCAAGCCCGCATCGCCGCCATTGGCAACCGGGACAATCATCTGCAGTGTTATCACAGCAAGTGCCGTGCCAGCCAGATAGCGCAATTTGGCCGCCAGAATGCCGGGGTTGCCGCCGCCGGCGCCTGCCGATGGTGCACAGCAGCACCAAAAGCAGGCGGCTGATCGCAGGCCCCATGAAAAAACCGGGCCAGCGGCCCGGTGTCAACGACGTGTCGCCACGTCAGGGGATGAAACTGGGCGTTGCCGCTCAGGCCGCCTCTTTGCGGTGTTTCTGGTACAGGAAATCCAGCACCGCGCCGCGATAGCGGTGGTAGTCGGCGTCGCCCGCCAGCGCCAGCCGGTTGCGCGGCCGTGGCAGCTGCACCTCCAGGATCTCGCCGACGGTGGCCGCCGGGCCGTTGGTCATCATCACGATGCGGTCGGACAGCAGCACCGCCTCGTCCACGTCGTGGGTCACCATCACCACGGTACTGCCGGTGGCATCGACGATCTTCACCATCTCGTCCTGCAGGTTGGCGCGGGTCAGCGCGTCCAGCGCGCCGAACGGCTCATCCATCAGCAGCACCTTGGGCTCCATCGCCAGCGCGCGGGCGATGCCCACCCGCTGCTTCATGCCGCCAGAGATCTCGTGCGGGTGCTTGTCGCGGGCGTGGCTCAGCCCGACCAGCGCCAGCGCGGCGTCGGTGCGCGCGGCCAGCTGTGCCTTACCCTCCTTCGCGCCGAACACGCGCTCCACCGCCAGCAGGATGTTGCCGTAGCAGCTCAGCCACGGCAGCAGGCTGTGGTTCTGGAACACCACCGCGCGCTCGGGGCCGGGGCCGTCGATCTCGCGACCGTTGCACAGCGCGATGCCGTCGGACGGCTCCAGCAAGCCGGCGATGATGTTGAGCACCGTGGACTTGCCGCAGCCGGAGTGGCCGATCAGCGACACCACCTCGCCCTGGCGGATGGTGAGGTTGATGTCCTGCAGCGCGACGAAGCGGCCTTTCTTGGTCTCGAAGTGCTTTTGCACGTTTTCCAGCTCGACGAAGCGTTCCATGTCACTCTCCCTGTCCGAAGCTGGCCTTCTTCGCCAGCCATACCAGTGCCTGTTCCAGCGCCAACCCCACCAGACCGACCACGAAGATGGCGATCAGGATGTGCTCGACGTTCAGGTTGTTCCATTCGTCCCACACCCAGAAGCCCAGCCCCACGCCGCCGGTAAGCATCTCCGCCGCCACGATCACCAGCCAGGCGGTGCCGATCGCGAGGCGCACGCCGGTGAGCATGTGCGGCAGCACCGCCGGCAGCAGGATGACGCTGAACACCTTCCACTCCGACAGCCGCAGCACGCGTGCCACGTTGAGGTAGTCCTGCGGCACCGCGCGCACGCCGGCGGCGGTGTTGAGGATCATCGGCCAGATGCTGGAGATGAAGATCACCCAGATCGACGCCGGACTGGCGGCCTTGAACACCAGCAGGCCGATCGGCAGCCACGCCAGCGGCGACACCGGGCGCAGCAGGCTGATCACCGGCGCCGTCATCCGCGACAGGAAATCGAAGCGGCCGATCATGAAGCCCAGCGGAATGCCGACCACGGCGGCAAGGCCGAAGCCGACGCCGACGCGGCCCAGCGACATCAGGATGTTCCAGCCTATGCCCTGGTCGTTGGGGCCATTCTGGTAGAACGGATCGGCGAACAGCTCGGTGGCCGACGCCCAGGTGCTGACCGGCCCCGGCAGGCTGCCGCGGCTGACCTGCGACACCAGCGACCACAGCAGCACGAAGGCGATCAACCCCAGCAGCGGCGGCACCAGCCAGCGGATGAAGCGCACCAGCGGTTGCAGCGACGGCGGCGCCGCGGCGAGCAGGGTCTTGCGCTTGCGCGGGCGGGCGCTGCGCGCAGCGGTGGCGACCGGACCTGCGGCCAACGTTGGCGAGAAAGTTTCTGCAGTGCTCATGATGTCGCTCCTCAGGCCTTGATCTTGAAGCTGGCGGCGTAGGCGGCCGGGTTCTTGCCGTCCCACACCACGCCGTCAATCAGCTTGCTGGCACGCATGTCGCTGGCCGGCAGCGCCACCTTGGCCATCGCCGCCGCGTCCTTGTAGAGGGCGATCTGGTTGATCTGCCTGGCCACCGCCAGGTAGTCGGGGTCGGTCTTCAGCAGGCCCCAGCGCTTGTGCTGGGTCAGGAACCACATGCCGTCGGACAGGTAGGGGAAGTTGACCTTGCCGCCGTCGAAGAACTTCATCAGTTTCGGGTCCTGCCACTTCTTGCCCAGGCCGTCCTCGTAGGCGCCGGCAAAGCGGCCGGCGATCACCGCTTCCGGCGCGTTGACGTAGGCTTTTTCGGCAATCAGCTTGGCGACGCTGGCGCGGTTCTTCACCTCGTCAATGTAGCGCGAGGCGTCCAGCAGCGCCGCCACCAGTGCGCGCGCGGTATTGGGGTACTTCTTCACCCACTCGCCAGTGGTGCCGAGCACCTTTTCCGGATGATCCGGCCAGATCTGCTGCGTGGTGGCCACCGAGAAGCCGATGCCGTCGGCGATGGCGCGCGCGTTCCACGGCTCGCCGACACAGTAGCCGTCCATATTGTCGACCCGCATATTGGCCACCATCTGCGGCGGCGGCACCACGATGGTCTTCACATCCGACAGCGGATTGACACCGTGCGCCGCCAGCCAGTAGTACAGCCACATCGCGTGGGTGCCGGTGGGGAAGGTCTGCGCGAAGGTGTACTCGCGCGGCTCGGCCTTGATCAGCTTGGCAAGCAGCGGGCCGGTGGTGGCGCCCTTCTCCTTCAGCTGGTTGGAGAGCGTGATGCCCTGCCCGTTCTGGTTCAGCGTCATCAGCACCGCCATGTCCTTCTTCGGGCCGCCGATGCCCAGGTGCACGCCGTAGATCATGCCGTACAGCGCGTGCGAGGCGTCCAGCTCGCCGTTGACCAGCTTGTCGCGCACCGCGGCCCAGCTGGCTTCCTTCGACGGCACGATGGTGATGCCGTACTTCTTGTCGAAGCCCAGCTTCGACGCCACGATCACCGAGGCGCAGTCGGTCAGCGGGATGAAACCGACTTTGACTTCGGTCTTTTCGGGTTTGCCGGTGGCCGCGGCAAAGGCGGAGGTGGCAAAGCCGGCAGGCAAGGCGGTTGAGGCCATCAGTGACAAGGCTCCCTTGAGGAAGTCGCGGCGGTCGTTGCCCGCCGCATGCGGGTGGAGATCGAGTTCGTGACGCTTTTCCATGTGCTGCTCCCTGAGTGAGTGGACTGCAAGTGCAAAAGAAAAAGCGCCCGTCACCCCTTCATCAGAAAGGGCAACGGACGCCGTTGTCCGTGTTACCAGGCCTGCGCCGCCGTTGGCACCTTCCTGCTGGTGTGACGCGTGTTCGCGTCTCGCCAATCATTTAGCAAGGGTCGTGCCAGCCATCAATGCATTGTTTTTAATGGATTTTTTATTTGACAGTAGTTTTTTTGCACTGCAACAGCACCGCGCGGCACCAACCCGATACCGGCGCTGCACCATCAGCGGCGCCCCGGAAAGCAAAAGGCCGCAACAGCGTGCCTGTTGCGGCCAACCTTGTCCGACAGCGGCGGGCACTTCAGCTTTTCAGCCACTCCGCCAGGCTGATGACCTCCTGCGCCACCTCGGCCAGCTTCTTCTGCTGTTTCATCGCCCGCTCACGCAGCTGCTTGTAGGCGGTGGCCTCGTCCAGGCCCTTCATCTCCATCAGCAGGCCCTTGGCCTTTTCCACCACCTTGCGGTCGGCCAGCTGCCGCTGCGCGTCGGCCAGCTCGGCGCGACGCGACACATCGATCTGGTGGCGCTCGATCGCCACCTCCAGCAGCGGCTGGATGCGGCTGCTTTCCACCTCACCGACCACATAGGCGGCGACACCGGCGCTGAGGGCGGCACGGATGGTGTCGCGGCTGCCGTCGTCGGTGAACATCACCACCGGCCGCTCGCTCTGCGCACCCATCACGCACACCTGCTCCAGCATGTCGCGCGATGGTGCATCGCTGTCGATCAGCACCACGTCCGGACGCGCCGCCGCCAGCACGTCGGCCAGATGCAGGTTCGCCTCCACCTCGGCCACCACGCGCACGCCAGCCTGCTCCAGCAGCGTCCGCAACGACGCGGCCTTGCCGGAGCCGTCCTTCACCAGCATGACTGTCAGCACCTTGTGTCCCCCTTTTAATTGCTTATTGCAGCCAACCCTTACAGCAGGCTGCAGCAATTGCCATGCCATGTACTGACAGCACGCCGGCGGCAGATCGCCATTACAATGCCGTCATCAACGGCAAACACAGGAATCCGCCACCATGACCACCCTGCAACGCTGCGGCTGGTGCAGCGACGACCCGCTGTACATCGCCTACCACGACCACGAATGGGGACAGCCGGTACACGACGACCGCAAGCTGTTCGAGATGCTGGTGCTGGAAGGTGCCCAGGCCGGGCTGTCGTGGATCACCATCCTGAAGAAGCGCGACAACTACCGCCGCGCCTTCCATGGTTTCGACCCGCAACGGGTGGCGGCGATGGACGAGGCCGACGTCGAGCGGCTGCTGCAGGATGCTGGCATCGTGCGCAACCGGCTGAAGATCAACAGCGTGATCCGCAATGCGCGCGTGTTCCTTGCCATGCAGCAGAAACACGGCAGCTTCGCGCGCTGGCTGTGGGACCACGTCGACGGCCAGCCGCTGCAGAACCGCTGGACCAGCCTGGGCGAGTGCCCGGCCAGCACCGAACTGTCCGACCGCATCAGCAAGGCGCTGAAAAAGGAAGGCATGAATTTTGTCGGCAGCACGGTGATCTACGCCTTCCTGCAGGCCACCGGCGTGGTCAACGACCATCTCTGCAATTGCCCGCAGCACCCGCAACACCGGAAGCCCGGCGCGTAAGCGGCGTACCGGCCGGACGCTTGCGGCCAACGTTGGCCGCCAGCGCGGCCTGTGCACCAGTTCGGCGCAGCGGCACGCGCCTGAGCGCTGCGCTGCACCATGGCGACGCGCCCGGCACCGTTTTATTTATCGAAATGGTGGCCTGATTCTTGCTGCGGCACGGCATTCCCTTCCGCCGACAGGATCGCCATGACCGCACCCCGTCCCACCATGTCCCTGAGTCGCAACGAGCAACACTGGCTGCCGTGGTTAGGCGCCACCGGCAAGCTGGCCATGCGCTGGAGCTACCTGCTCAACCGGCACCGCCACGACGCGATGGTGCAGATTTTCGGCAGCCTGGCCGCCAACCGCGTCGACATCCTGCAGCGCTGGGCCGCCGGGCAATGGGCGCAGCTGGAGACGCTGGCGCAACAGTGCCGCAACAGCGAACAGCCGCAGGCGCTGCTGGCGCGGCGCAAGCAGCTGGCGCCGGACTTCTCCGAACTGTTCATCGTCGACGCCGGCGGCGTGGTGCTGGCCTCCACCGCCGCGCAGCGTTGCGGCCAACGTTTGTCCCAGGGCGCGGCGCTGCAACGCGGCCTGCGCCAGCGTTTTCTGCACGGTCCCTACAACGACCCCGTCACCGAGCAGCTGGGGCCTTCCACCTCGCGCTTTCACGACGAAGTGACGCTGATGTTCTACCTGCCGCTGGACGGCGGCAGCCGCTGCCTGTGCGGGCGGGTGCCCAACGACGTGATCGGCGACCTGATCCAGCGCGAGGCCGGACACATCTTCCGCGACTCCGGCGACAACTACCTGTTCATGGCCAGGCCGGTGTTCGATCCCGGCGTGGTGCCGGGCACCGCGCTGTCGCGCTCGCGCTTCGAGGACAAGACCTTCAGCCTCGGCGACAACCTGAAGGACGGCGTCGCCACCCCGTTCGGCAGCGTGCGGGTGCAGAAGCACACCGAGCTGGAGCTGCGCTTCAACGACCCGTCCAGCGGCCAGCTGCACCCCGGCGTGCGCGAAACCATACGCTGCGGCGAAAACACCTTCGTCGGCTACCCCGGCTACGCCGACTACCGCTACATCCCGGTGGTCGGCCGCGGCGTCACCTTCCAGCTGCCCGGCAGCGACGATACCTGGGGCATGATGTGCGAGGCCGACCTGGAAGAGGTGTACCGCAGCCGGCCGCTGGGCTACCGCCTGACGCGGCTGTACCTGCTGACCGCCATTCCCGCCGGCCTCGCCGGCTGGGCCATCGACCACTTTGCCGGGCTGCCGGCGGCGCTGTCGCTGCCGGTGTTCTGGATCATGCAGGCGCTGGGGGTGCTGGCGTTCTACCACCTGGGCGCCAAGCAGCTGACCGGGCGCGTCACCTCGCTGATCCGCGCCATCCGCAACATCGCCGAGGGCGGCGGCGACCTGCGCCAGCGCCTGGAGCCGGACAGCCGCAAGCCGGACGAGCTGTCGACGCTGGCCAGCTGGTTCAACAGCTTCATCGACAAGCTGGAAGGCACCATCCGCCAGGTGGTGCACGCCTCGCACGAGATCGGCATCGCCAACCAGCAGCTGCAGGGCAGCCGCCACGACACCCGCGACAGCGTGATGGGCGTGGTCGAGCGCATGGCAGAGATGCGCCCGCTGCTGGGCCAGCAACAGCAGCAGATCGACCACGCCAGCGACAGCGCCGCCAGCATCCTGCAGCGCATGGAGGCGCTGGCGCAGGGCAGCACGCAGCAGGTGGCGCTGATCCGCGAGCGCTCGCAGGGCATCCGCGAGTCGGTGCTCGGCTCGTCGCAGACCCTGCAGCAGCTGCAGGCCAGCGCCAGCGAGATCGGCAAGATCGTGGCGGTGATCCGCGACATCGCCGACCAGACCAACCTGCTGGCGCTGAACGCGGCGATCGAGGCCGCGCGCGCCGGCGAATCCGGCCGCGGCTTCGCCGTGGTCGCCGACGAGGTGCGCAAGCTGGCCGACCGCACCGCCAGCGCCACGCTGCAGATCGGCGGCATGATCAGCGGCATCCAGCAGCAGGCGGCCGGCGCCGTCAGCAGCATGGGCAGCGGCATGAGCAAGATGGAGGACGGCCTGAAACTGGCCGAGGACGCCGCCCACGACAACGGCGACGCGCAGCAGCTGATCGCCACCCTGATCACCGCCATCGACGGCATCGCCAGCGCCAGCCGCGGTTATGGTGACAAGGTGCAGCACGTCGACAGCGCCACGCAGAACATCAGCAGCGTGCTGCTGCAAAGCGAGCACAGCGCCGAACAGACCGCCGCCGCCAGCCAGCGCCTGGCCGCGCTGATGCAGCAGTTCAAGGTCGCCTGAGCAGAGCAGAAACTGAGCACGCCAGTAGTGCGGCAGGCCCCACCCGGCCACCCGCAACGGCTGCCGACCCGATCGGTCATGCAGCCAGCGCCCGCCGGCCCATCTCACCGGCACAGCAGCGCAGCATCCTCCAGGGTTGGCCGCAAGCCATCCCGCGCCAGCCTGACCCCGGCAGCACCCGTCAGCAACGGGCGCCATGAAAAAACCCGCCGATGAGGCGGGTTTTTTCATGGTTTGGCGCGGCGCATGACTTGTTGCCGCGTCATGCAGCGCCCCGGCGGTGGAGCCCGATTCAGGCATCCGGCGCTTGCGTGCGCGAAGTCAGATAAGCCCATGCCGCGGCCAGTAGCAGCAATGCCGCGCTGGCCATGAAAGTAGCGCGATAGCCGCTGCCATCGAACAACAGACCGCCGATGACGGAGCCCAGCGCGATGCACAGCTGGATCACGGCCACCATCAGGCCGCCGCCCGCCTCGGCGTCTTTCGGCAACGAGCGCGCAAGCCACGTCCACCAGCCCACCGGCGCGGCCGTGGCCACCAGGCCCCACAGCCCCAGCAGCAGGCAGACCGCGGCCAAAGAGCTGCCGAAGGTGACCAGGCACAGCCCAATCACGGCCATGAGCACCGGAATGCACACCAGCGTGCGGTAGAGACCTGCCCTCAGGAAGCGGCCGATCAGCGTGCTACCGACGAAACCCGCGATACCGA
This sequence comes from Vogesella alkaliphila, assembly GCF_014652475.1. GTDB lineage: Bacteria > Pseudomonadota > Gammaproteobacteria > Burkholderiales > Chromobacteriaceae > Vogesella > Vogesella alkaliphila. The sequence continues at coordinate 221,052 of NZ_BMYW01000004.1, forward strand.
TCAGTAGCAGGATTATCGACAGTGTCGACACGGTCACCTGGGTGACGTTTTCCAGGAAGGGGCGCACGTAGGTAAACAGCACGAACTGCCCCATGAAGAACGTGCCCACCCCCAGCATGCCCAGCACGATCTGCGGCCGCTGCAACAGCCTGAAGATACCGCCCGCATTCGCCGGGCGGGCGACCACCTTCATGGCGGGCAGACTGCGCCACTGCCACAGCAGCGCGATCAAGGCCACCGGCAGCAGACAGAAGAAGGCCCCGCGCCAGCCGATGACGCCGCCTAGATAACTGCCCAGCGGCGCCGCCACCACGGTGGCCAGCGCATTGCCGCCATTGAAGACGGCCAGGGCCTTCGGCACCTGCGGGGCGGGCACCAGCCGCATCGCGACGGCAGCCGACATCGACCAGAACCCGCCGACCACCACGCCGATCAGCGCGCGACCTGCCATGTAGGTCGGGTAGTCGGGGGCCATCGCGACCACCAGCCCCGACACGCCCATGAGTCCGGTCAGCCACAGCAGCAGCGTCTTGCGGTTCATCGCGCCGGCCAGCGACGCGATCGACAGGCTGCTTGCCACCGCGAACACGCCGGAGATGGCGAGCCCGTAGCCCGCCAGCCCTTCGCTGACCTGCAGTTCGGCCGCCATCGGGGTCAGCAGGCTCACCGGCATGAATTCCGAAGCGATCAGCACGAAGACGCAAAGCGTCATCGCGAAGACACCGCTCCAGCAGGCGCGCCGGTCACCGCTTGCTTCCCGGTCCTCGGCGCGGCTTATCGGCGCGTCAACAAGCTGATTCGTCATCGCTCACTTCGCCAGATGCTTGCCAAAGAACGCGTCCAGCTTGTCCCAGGGAATGATGTTGACCCGGTCGTACAGGTCGGTGTGGATGGCGTCCTTGATGATCAGCAGCTCCTTGGGCTCCGCCGCGGCCTTGTAGGCGTCTTCGCTGAAGTAGCGTGAATGGGCCTTTTCTCCCGCGATCAGCAGGATGGGCCGCGGCGAGATCTCGTTGATGTAGGTGAGCAGCGGCATGTTCATGAAGGACATGGGCATCGATGCCGTCCAGCCGCCATTGGAATTCAGCGAGCGTTCGTGGAAACCACGCGGCGTGCGGTAGTAGTCGAAGTACATCCGCACCACTGGGTTGGTCACGCCATCCAGCGTCTCGGGCAGAATGCGCGGACCGATGGCGGAGGCGTCGGCCCAGCGTTGCCGGCTCATCGTCTCCAGCATTTGCCCGCGCTGCGCCTCGCCCAGGCTGTCGTTGTAACCCTTCGCCATCACGCGCGACATGTCATACATGCTGGTGGTGGCAACGGCCTTGATGCGCTTGTCCACCGCTGCCGCATTCAGGCCCATGCCGGCGAAGCCGCAGATGCCGATGATGCCGATCCGCTCGCGGTCGACGAAGGACTGCTGGCCGAGGTAGTCGACCGCGGCGCTGAAGTCTTCGGTATTGATCTCCGGAGAGGCCAGATTGCGTGGCTCGCCGCCGCTTTCGCCGGTGTACGAGGGGTCAAACGCAACCGTCGCGTAACCGCGCTCGGCCATGGTCTGCGCGTACAAACCGGAAGACTGCTCCTTGACCGCGCCAAACGCGCCACTGATCGCGAGCGCCGCCAGGCGCTTGCTACCCCGGTTTTTCGGCAGGTACAGGTCCGCCGCCAGCGTAATGCCGTAGCGGTTCTTGAACGTCACCTTCTGGTGATCGACCTTGTCGCTCAGGGGGAAGGTCTTGTCCCACTTCTGGGTCAGTTGCATGGTATTTCCTGTTGCGGGTCGCGATGCGCTGGCCAACACCGGCTGCGCACCCATCAGCATGGCGGCGCCGGTCAGCAGCGCGCCCTTGATGAAGTTTTTCCTGGAGATTGCGGCGTCCATTTGAGTACTCCTTGTGGTATCTGAATTGGCGTGCAGGCTGCCCGCCAGCACCGTCATCGCGGTGCAGGCAGATAGTGACGCATCGACGCCAAGACTATTAGCCGGTATAGTCTTCATGTACTTATGAAAATTTTTCAGCAATGAAACCAACCAAGGTAAACGACCTGCAGGCCTTCGTCGCCGTCGCCCGCGAGCAGAGCTTCTCGAAGGCGGCGGCAAGGCTCGACCTGACGCCCTCGGCACTGAGTCACACGATCAGGACGCTTGAGGAACGGCTGGGCATCCGCCTGCTGGCGCGCACGACCCGCAACGTCTCCCCGACCGAAGCCGGCGAGCGTTTGCTGAGGTCGCTGGCCCCGCTGTTCGAGCAGATCGCAGCCGAGGTCGAGGCCCTGGGAGAGCTGCGGGACAAACCGGCGGGCACCATCCGTCTCACCTGTACCGACGACCAGATCGAGTTATGTTTGCGACCGAAGTTTTCCGCGTTCCTGAGCCAGTATCCGGACATCACGCTGGAGCTCTTTGTCGACTACGGCTTCCGCAACATCGTCGAAGAGCGTTTCGACGCGGGCATACGCATGGGCGAGTCCGTCAGCAAGGACATGATTGCCGTGCGCATCGGACCGGACTGGCGCCTCGCCGTCGTTGGCTCACCGGCCTATTTCGAGACACGCTCCCGCCCGGAAACGCCCCACGAGCTGACCGGGCACGCCTGCATCAATATCCGGCACCGCCCCTCGGGCGCCATCTATGCCTGGGAATTCGAGAAGGACGGCAAGGCCTTCACCGTCAAGGGGGAGGGACAACTGGTTTTCAACAGCATCATGCACGTGCTCAACGGTGCGCTGGACGGCCTGGGGCTGGGCTATATCCCGGCGCAACTGGTCGCGCCCTACATCGCGGACGGGCGGCTGGAGGAGGTGCTCCCCGAATGGTGCCCGTCCTTCCAGGGCTACCACCTGTACTACCCCAACCGGCGGCAAACCTCCCCCGCCTTCCTCGCCTTCGTCGAGGCGATGCGCTACCGGGGCTGAGCCCGTCCTGCTGCGTGCAACTCGTGTGCGGTTGCCCGTATCACGCCTCAAGGTTGGCCGCAACGGGCATCCACGCGCCCAATCCCGCCGGCCGCCATGAAAAAACCCGCCTGCTGGCGGGTTTTTTCATGGGCTGGCCTGGCA
>NZ_BMYW01000004.1:224175-229716 GCF_014652475.1 Vogesella alkaliphila
CGGGTTTTTTCATGGGCTGGCCTGGCACAAGGCCGGCCTTGCGGCCAACCTTGGTCGACACGGCGCGCCTTACATCGCTTCCAGCACCGTGATGCCAAGCAGGCCGAGGCCGGTTTTCAGCGTCTTGCCGGTCAGCGCCGCCAGTTGCAGGCGGCTGTGGCGCACCTCGCCCTCGCTCTTCAGGATCGGGCAGGCTTCGTAGAAGCGCGAGAACAGCGTCGCCACGCTGTACAGGTAGCTGCACAGGTGGTGCGGCTGGCTGCCGTCGGCCACGGTGAACAGCACGTCCTCGAACTGGGTCAGCGCCACCGCCAGCTGCTTCTCCGCCGCTTCGCCGATGACGATGGCGGCCGCCGGATTGTAGTCCTCGGCCTTGCGCAGCACGCTCTGCACGCGGGTGTAGGCGTACTGCAGGTAGGGCGCGGTGTTGCCCTCGAAGCTGAGCATCGCGTCCCAGTCGAAGATGTAGTCGGTGTTGCGGCTCTTGGACAGGTCGGCGTACTTCAGGGCGCCGATGCCCACCGCCTCGGCGATCTGGCGGCGTTCGCCCTCCGCCATCTCCGGGCTCTTGTCCGACACCAGCGCGTAGGCGCGCTCGACCGCCTCGTTGAGCAGGTCGACCAGCTTCACACTGTCGCCGGAGCGGGTTTTCAGCGGCTTGCCGTCCGGGCCCATGATGGTGCCGTGGCCGATATGCTCGAACTGCGCGTCGGCGCTCAGGAAGCCGGCCTTGCGCGCGGTGGTGAACAGCTGCTGGAAGTGCAGGCTCTGGCGCGAATCGACCACGTACAGGCAGCGGTCCAGCCCCAGTACGCGGGTACGGAAGCGGATCGCGCCCAGGTCGGTGGTGGCGTACAGGTAGCCGCCGCCCTGCTTCTGCACGATGTAGGCTGCCGGCTCGCCTTCCTTGTTCTTGAACTCGTCGAGGAACACCACCTGCGCGCCCTGGCTCTCGGTCAGCAGGCCCTGCTGGCGCAGCTCTTCCACCAGCACCGGCAGGTCGTCGTTGTAGAAGCTCTCGCCGCGCACGTCGTCGTCGGTCAGCAGCAGGCCCAGCTTGCGGTAGATGGCGTTGCAGTGCGCCAGCGACAGCTTGACGAACTGCTGCCACAGCGCCAGCACCTCGGCGTCGCCCGACTGCAGGCGCACCACGTAGTCGCGCGCCAGGTCGGCGAAGGCCGGGTCCTCGTCGAAACGTTTCTTGGAGTGCTTGTAGAACACGTCCAGGTCTTTCAGCTCCAGCTCCGCCTCGCCCGCGGCGCGCGATTCCACCATGTGCGCCACCAGCATGCCGAACTGGGTGCCCCAGTCGCCGACGTGGTTCTGGCGGATGACGTCATGGCCGATGAAGCTGTTCACCCGCACCAGCGCGTCGCCGATGATGCCGCCGCGCAGGTGGCCGATGTGCATTTCCTTGGCCAGGTTGACCGACGAGTACTCGACCATCACCTTTTGCGGCGCCGCCTTGGCGATGCCCAGCGCGTCGTCGTGCAGCGCCGTCTGCAGGCGCGCGGCGACGAAGGCCGGGTCGAGGTGGATGTTGATGAAGCCGGGGCCGGCGATCTCGATCTTGCTGGCGATACCGGCCAGGTCCAGCTTGGCCACCACCTGCTCCGCCAGCGCGCGCGGGTTGGTCTTCAGCGCCTTGGCCGCGCCCATCACGCCGTTGGCCTGATAGTCGCCGAATTCCGGCTTGGAAGCGGTCTGGATGGCAGCATTGGCGCCCTCGACGCCGACGGCGGCCAGCGCGGCCACTACACGGTCATTGATCAGTTGCTGAATGGTCATATCGGTCCTGAAAAATCAAAGGCCGGACGCAAGGGGCGCCCGGCTGGGATGCAATGCACAAATTGTACGGGCTAACCGTGGCTGCGGCCAACCTTTGCACCACAAAGGTTGGCCGCAGCGGCGGGGGCACGGCTCAGAACAGGCGCGCCAGCAGCGCCTTCTCCATGCCGGCCATGCCGGGGATCTTCACCTTCACGCCGTTGCCCGGTGCCACGCTGGCGGCTTCGCCGTTGCGCGTCATCGCGGTCAGCTCCACGGTGCGGTTGCCGCTCGGATGGATGATTTCCACGCGGTCGCCGACGGCGAAGCGGTTTTTCACGTCGATGGTCGCCCAACCGTCGGCGTCCACTTCCGTCACGTCGCCGACGTACTGGCTCTGCTTGGCGATGGAATGGCCGGACAGGTAGTTCTGGTGTTCCTGCGTCTGGTGACGCTCCAGGAAGCCCGGGGTGTAGCCGCGGTTGGCCAGGCCTTCCAGCTCGGCCAGCAGGCTGTAGTCGAACGGACGGCCGGCGACCGCGTCGTCGATGGCGCGGCGGTAGGTCTGCGCGGTGCGCGCCACGTAGTACAGGCTCTTGGTGCGGCCTTCGATCTTCAGCGAGTCGACGCCGATCTTGACCAGCTTCTCCACCTGCTCGACGGCGCGCAGGTCCTTGGAGTTCATGATGTAGGTACCGTGCTCGTCCTCGATGATGGGCATCATCTCGCCCGGGCGGTTGGCTTCCTCGATCAGATAGGTCTTGTCGGCCAGCGGGTGGCGTTGCTGGCTACCACAGGAGGAAAAGCTCTGGTTGGCTTCTTCCAGCGCCTTGCCGAAGTCGAAGTCGATCTTCTGCGGTTTCACGTCGCCGGCGTCGTCGCCCTGGGTGTCGTGCACCTTGTAGTCCCAGCGGCAGGCGTTGGTACAGGTGCCCTGGTTCGGGTCGCGGTGGTTGAAGTAGCCGGACAGCAGGCAGCGGCCGGAGTAGGCAATGCACAGCGCTCCGTGCACGAACACCTCCAGCTCCATGTCCGGGCATTGCTGGCGGATCTCGGCGATCTCGTCCAGGCTCAGCTCGCGCGACAGGATGATGCGCTCCACGCCCATCTTCTGCCAGAACTTCACCCCCATGTAGTTGGTGGTATTGGCCTGCACCGACAGGTGGATGGGCACGTGCGGCCAACGTTCGCGCACCATCATGATCAGGCCGGGGTCGGCCATGATCAGCGCGTCCGGCTTCATCTCGATCACCGGTTCCATGTCGGCCATGTAGGTCTTGATCTTGCTGTTGTGCGGCAGGATGTTGCTGGCCACGAACAGCTTCTTGCCGCGCGCGTGCGCTTCTTCGATGCCGATGCGCAGTTCTTCCAGCTTGAAGTCGTTGTTGCGCGCGCGCAGCGAGTAGCGCGGCTGGCCGGCGTACACCGCATCGGCACCAAAATCGTAGGCGGCACGCATCTTGTCCAGCGTGCCGGCAGGCAGTAGCAGCTCGGGAGCTTTCATCGGGGAGGCTTCTTCAGTGGTTCAGTGCAACAGACAGGACATCGGCAGCGGCGCGAGGTCGGGCTCGACAAAAGCCCGGCGCGCGATGTCGTCGTTGAGTTTGTGTTCGGAATAGTGCTGCCGCAGCAGCGCCGGCAGGCCGTCGACGAGGTCGGGGTTGGCCGCAACAAAATCCGGCCAGTTGTCCAGGCACTCCGGCATGGCGTCGAGACGGTCGTACACCAAGGTCAGGCTGGCCATGGTCAGCGTGTGGTGGTACTTCTCCGCCGCCCCCTGGGCCATCGCGTAGCGCGACAAGGCGCGCGCGCAGCGGGCCGCCGCCTCGCGCGCCGGATAAAACTGGCGGTACGACCACGCCGCCAGCAGGTGCGCGCGATGATTGAACTCGGCCGCTGGCAGGGTATTGCTTTCCAGCTGCAGCAGAAACGCCTGTGCATCCATGTCTGATTGTCCCGGATCAAGCCAAAGCAAAAGGCCCCGCGACGGAGCCTTTTGAAGAATTTTTGTTGCGCTGCGATTATGCGCGCCGCCCTGCACAGCGTCAAGCCGGCCACAACGCACAACAGCGACATCAAGTTACTGTTTTTGTAGCATTTTTAGCGTTTTCCACCGCGCATGAACGCCAGAAGGCCCAGCATCTGGCCGGCCACGCCCAGCACCATCAGCACGATGGACAGCAGCAGCATCGGTACGCTGCCGGCCGCCGCCTGTTGCAGTGCAGAAGCCAGCACGAACAGCAGGCTGCCGATGATCATGCAGCCGATGGCCAGCGGCCGGCGTGCGCACAGGTAACGAAACAGTTGTTGCAGCATGGTATTACGCTCCGGCTGAAAGGCGCCGCCGGGTGACGGCAAAGTCTTCCAGCATCGCCAGTTCGAATTCACTGAAGCCCGCCGCCCGGCGCGCCTCCCAATTGTAAGCACCGCGCAGGGTATCGACTTCGTAGTCGATCAGCAACTGGCGGAAGCAGGCCAGCGGCTCGATGCCGCGCGCGTCGCACAGCGTGGTGAACCAGTAGTTGCCGATCTGCACGTGGCCGATCTCGTCCTCGAAGATCCGGTCGAGAATCGCCACCGTCTCGGCGTCGCCCAGCGCCGCCAGCTTTTTCCGGATCGGCGGCACCGCGTCGAGGCCGCGCGCCTCCAGCACCCGCGGCACCAGCGCCATGCGCACCATCACGTCGTGGTCGGTGTCCACCGCCATCTGCCACAGGCTGTTGTGGCCGACAAAATCGCCGTAGTCAAAACCCAACTGCTGCAGCCGCTCGCGCAGCATGTTGAAGTGGGTCGCCTCTTCCGCCGCCACCCGCAGCCAGTCCTCGACAAAGGCGTCCGGCATGTCGCGAAAGCGCCAGACCGCGTCCAGCGCCAGATTGATGGCATTGAACTCGATATGGGCGATGGCGTGGATCAGGCCGGCGCGGCCGGCGACGCTGCCCAGCCCCTGACGCGGCACCTCGAACGGCGACACCAGCTGCGGCCGCACCGGACGCCCCGGTGCCGGCAGCGGATGCGGCAAGGGCAGCGCATCCGTCTCGCGCGGCAGCCGCCCGTCCAGCCACTGCTGATGACACTGGCTAGCGAGCCGCGGTTTGGCGTCGATATCGCTGCTGCACAGCGCCCGATAGACGGCAGGATAGAGAGAGGAAGTCATGGCGCGGCATTTTACCCGTTGCCGGCTGACATTTGTCAGCCAACAACGCCCGCGGCTATTGCATAATGCCGGTTCACGATGTCATGAGGAGACGCACCATGCTGTTCAATTCCAGCCTGCTCGGCCAGGTCGAAGTCGATGAAAACACCATCATCACCTTCGAGGCCGGCCTGCCCGCCTTCGAGAACTGCACCCGCTTCAAGCTGTTCCACGAAGCCGACAGCAACAACCCCAGCGTGTTCTGGATGCAGTCGCTGGACAACCCCGACGTGCTGTTCAGCGTGACCGACCCGCAGAAACTCGGCATCCGCTACGAGATCGAACTGAACCAGGACGAGGTCGCGGCGCTGGCGCTGAGCCGCCAGGAAGACGCCGCCATCCTGCTGACCATCTACCGCGAGCTGCCGGACGACGAGGCCAACCCGGCGCTGTCGCAGCTGCGTGCCAATGTCCGCAACCCGCTGATCATCAATCTGGCAACGCAGAAGGCGCTGCAGAAAACCGGTCTCGCCTGCGACATCGTGTTCCACAACCGCTGAGCCGGATCGCGGCGCAGGGCAAGGTTGGCCGCAACGCTTGCGGCCAACCTTGCGCCCGCCACCATGAAAAAACCGCCT
>NZ_BMYW01000004.1:229726-302188 GCF_014652475.1 Vogesella alkaliphila
CAGGCCTGTCGGGCGGTTTTGCTGGCAGCCGGGAACCGTTGCCGGTTCCGGCCTGCCGATTAGTTGGCGGCAGCCTTGTTCATGCGGCGACGATCGGATTCGTTCAGGAAACGCTTGCGAATACGGATCGACTTCGGCGTGATTTCCACCAGTTCGTCGTCGTCGATGAATTCCACGGCCGATTCCAGTGTCATCTTGATCGGGGTGGTCAGGCGCACGGCTTCGTCGGTACCGGAGGCACGCACGTTGGTCAGCTGCTTGCCCTTGACCGGGTTTACCACCAGGTCGTTATCGCGGCTGTGGATGCCGATGATCATGCCTTCATACAGCTTGTCGCCCGGGGACACGAACATGCGGCCGCGGTCTTCCAGCTTCCACAGTGCGTAGGCCACGGCTTCGCCGTTTTCCTGCGAGATCAGCACGCCATTGTGACGGCCCGGCATGTCGGCTTTCACCGGTGCGTAGTCGTCGAACACGTGGCTCATCAGGCCGGTGCCGCGGGTCATGGTCATGAAGTCAGACTGGAAGCCGATCAGGCCACGTGCCGGAATGTGGTATTCCAGACGGGTACGACCCATGCCGTCGGATTCCATATTGGTCAGCTCGCCGCGGCGACGACCGATTTCTTCCATCACGCCACCCTGGTGGTTGTCTTCCAGGTCGATGGTCAGGTTCTCGTACGGCTCGCACTTCTCGCCGTTGATCTCCTTGTACACCACGCGCGGCTTGGCCACAGCGATTTCAAAGCCTTCGCGACGCATGGTTTCCAGCAGGATGGTCAGGTGCAGTTCGCCACGACCGGACACGCGGAACACGTCGGAGTCTTCGGTGTCTTCGACACGCAGCGCCACGTTGGTCAGCAATTCCTTGGTCAGGCGGTCGCGGATCTGGCGCGAGGTCACGAACTTGCCTTCGGTACCGGCCAGCGGCGAGGAGTTCACCATGAAGTCCATGGTCAGGGTCGGCTCGTCCACGCCCAGCACCGGCAGGCCGATCGGCTGGTCCTTGTCGCAGATGGTCACGCCGATACCGATGTCCTCGATACCGGAGATGATGATGATGTCGCCGGCTTCGGCGCTGTCAACCGGCACGCGCTCCAGACCACGGTAGCCCAGCACCTGGTTGATACGACCGGCGGCAACCTGCTCTTCGTGGTTCATGACCACGACTTGCTGGCCCGGCTTGATGCGGCCGTTCAGCACGCGGCCGATGCCCATGCGACCGGTGTAGGTCGAGTAGTCCAGCGCGGAGATCTGGAACTGCAGCGGGGCGTCGGCATCGCCGGCCGGAGTCGGCACGTGCTTGAGCACGGTCTCGAACAGCGGACGCATGTTGTCAGAGACTTCTTCCAGTTCCAGCTTGGCAAAGCCGTTCAGGCCGGAAGCGTAGATCACCGGGAAGTCCATCTGTTCGTCGTTGGCGCCCAGCTTGTCGAACAGGTCGAAAGTCTGGTCTACCACCCAGTCCGGACGTGCGCCCGGACGGTCTACCTTGTTGATCACCACGATAGGACGCAGGCCCAGGGCCAGTGCCTTCTTGGTCACGAAACGGGTTTGCGGCATCGGGCCTTCAACGGCATCCACCAGCAGCAGTACGCCGTCCACCATGCCCAGAACGCGCTCTACTTCGCCACCGAAGTCGGCGTGACCAGGGGTGTCAACGATGTTGATGTGCACACCTTCGTACTCGACGGCGGTGTTTTTGGACAGAATGGTAATGCCACGCTCTTTTTCAAGATCGTTGGAGTCCATTACACGTTCGTCAACTTGCTGGTTTTCACGGAAAGTACCGGATTGACGCAGCAGCTGGTCAACCAGTGTGGTTTTGCCGTGGTCAACGTGGGCGATAATGGCGATGTTACGAATTTGTCGGGTCATGGGAACACGTAGTTTTAGAAAGTCGCGCGAATCATAGCACAAACAGGGTTACAGTTCACCGCCTGGGGTGGCTTTATTTCGGTACACTGGCGGCGTTTCATCAGGAGAACAACACAATGTACGACTGGAATGCGCTTTGGCACACTCATGCCGGCAAACAGCAGCGTTTTGCGAGCGAGACGCTGGACATCAACCAGCTGGCCCCGGAACTGGGCGCCACGCTGCATCGCGCCGCGCGCAACCCGCACGACATCGCCGTCTATGACCACGGCGACCACTACAGCCTGCTGCGCCACGACCAGGGCCTGCAGCTGCTGCGCCTGGAAAAACGCGTCCTGTTCGACATTGCCATCCGCCTGGTCACCGCGGACGAGGGCCAGCCGCTGGCCCTGCCCTATCTGGAAGTGCTGGTCGACAACCTCGCCACCGGCGAAGCCAGCAGCTGGCGCGCCGAGGTTCGCTGCAACGAGGACGGCGAGCTGCTGGCCAACGACACCCCGCTGCAACACGAGCAGCCGCCGGCGATGGACTGGCCCGAGCTGAGCTTCGCCGACGACGCCCGCTTCGCCGCCGCACTGCGCGACAGCTGGCAGGAAGCCGCCGAAGCCGTCACCCTCGACGCCGCCGCCTGGTTCAACGCCGAAGCGCTGGAGCAGCACGCGGCCGAGCCGCCGCTGGACGCGCGCATCCAGCAGATGTGCGAGCGCTACGCCGAGATCGTCCGCCGCGAACAGGCGCTGCTGTCGCGCCAGTTCAGCGACGAGGAGCTGATGCTGATCGCCGAGGTGTTGCGCGGCGTGACCTTCGAATCCGCCGAATCCTGCCGCGGCCTGTGGCTGGCGGTGGAAAACCGGCTGCTGCAGGACGAGCTGGACCGCAAGCACGGCGTCGATGGCGCCGCGCTGCTGCGCCAGCTGCAACAGCTGAGCTACACCCAGGAAGTGGCGCTGATCGAGGCGCTGGCGCCGGCGCAGGACTGAGCAAAAAAAACGGGGCAATCCGTCCAAAGATTGCCCCTACCCCTATCCATTCAGCAGAAAGTGAACACCGTTTGCTGATGCACTGCATCATAGCGGCGCCAGATTACGCCGCCGTGACAGGGAACAGCGTCAGCACCACCTTGCCGAGATTGCGGTTGTCGGCCAGATACCGGTGTGCCTCGGCCACCGCCACCAGCGGATAGCTGCTGTCCAGCGTCACCCGCGCACGGCCGGACTGCAGCGCCGGCAGTACCTGCGTTTCCAGCGCCTGCGCCAGCTGCGCGCGCCGCGCCAGCGGCTGGGTGCGCAGGGTCGAGCCCTGCACCCGCAGGCGCTTCATCAGCAGCTGCGCCAGATTGATCTCGCCCTTGCTGCCGCCCATCACCCCGATCAGCAGCAGGCGGCCGTCGGCACGCAGACTGGCCAGATTGTCGGCAAACAGCGCGGCGCCCACCGGGTCGAGGATCACGTCGACGCCGCCGGCGGCTTTAAGGTTGGCCGCAAAGCCCGGCTGCCGGCTGTCGATGGTCAGCGTCGCACCCAGCGACTGGCAGTAGCAGCGCTTCTCCTCGCTGCCGGCGCTGGCCACCACCTCGGCGCCGAGCAGGCCGGCCAGCTGGATCGCCGCCGCGCCGACCCCGCTGGCGCCGGCGTGGATCAGCGCCCGTTCGCCCTCCTGCAGCTCGGCCAGTTCGACCAGGTTCAGCCACGCCGTCATCCACGCCTCCGGCAGGCTGGCGGCCTCGACCCAGCTCAGCCAGTCCGGCTTCGGGATCGCCACCGCGCTGTCCAGCAGTGCGTACTCGGCATAGCCGCCGCCCGCCACCAGCCCGAACACGGCATCGCCCTGCTGGAAGCGCGACGGGCCGTTCACCTCATCGACGATGCCGGCCACCTCCAGCCCCAGCAGCGGCGACGCACCCGGCGGCGGTGGGTAGTGTCCCTCGCGCTGCACCAGATCCGCGCGGTTCACCCCGGCGGCCAACACCCTGACCCGCAGCTGGCCCGGCTGCGGCTGCGGTTTCTCGATCAACGCCAGTTCCAGCGTCTCCACCCCGCCCGGGGCCTGTTGAATCACGGCCTGCATAGACATCATTGACCCTCCGCAAGCTAAGCATGTGCACTTGCATTACAATAGCACGCCATGAGCGCACCCTGTTTCCACTGCGGGCTTCCCGTTCCCGCCGATGCCGACTACCCCGTCCGTTACCGCCAACTCCACCAGCAAACCTGCTGCGCCGGCTGCCAGGCCGTGGCGCAGACCATCATCGACGCCGGACTGGACGACTACTACCAGCACCGCACCGAAGGCGGCCGCCAGGCCGAGGCGCTGCCGGCCGAGCTGCTGCAACAGATGCAGCTGTACGATAACGACGAACTGCAGAAAAGCTTCGTCCACCTCGAAAGCGAACAGGTCCGCGAAGCGGCGCTGATGCTGGAGGGCATTACCTGCGCCGCCTGCGTCTGGCTCAACGAGCAGCAACTGCGCCGCCTGCCCGGCGTGCTGACGGTGGACATCAACTACGCCACCCACCGCGCCCGCGTGCGCTGGGACAACGACCGGCTGCAGCTGTCCGCCATCCTGGAGGCCATCGCCGCCATCGGCTACCGCGCCCACCCCTACGACGCCTCGCGCCAGGAAGCACTGCACCAGAAGGAACGCAAGCAGGCGCTGAACCGGCTATGGGTCGCCGGGCTGTCGATGATGCAGGTGATGATGTACGCGGTGCCGGTGTACATGGCGCCGGACGGCGAGATCGAGGCGCAATACCTATGGCTGCTGCACTGGGCCAGCTTCGTGCTGACCGTGCCGGTGGTGATCTACTCCGCCATTCCGTTCTACCGCGCCACCTGGCGCGACCTGAAGACACGCCGCGCCGGCATGGACACCCCGGTCACCATCGGCATCCTCACCGCCTTCTTCGCCAGCTTCTGGGCACTGATCAACCGCATCGAACACGGTATCTACTTCGACTCGGTGTCGATGTTCGTGTTCCTGCTGCTGGGCGGGCGCTACCTGGAAGGCATGGCGCGACGCAAGACCGGCGAGGCCACCGAACGGCTGGTCAAACTGCTGCCGGCCTTCGCCCACCGCCTGAGCAACTGGCCGGCCTCGCGCGACAGCAGCGAGGTGGCTGCGGCCAACCTTGCGCTGGGTGACCTGCTACTGGTCAAGCCCGGCGAAACCATTCCCGCCGACGGCATCATCCGCGACGGCCAGTCCAGCATCGACGAATCGCTGCTCAGCGGCGAGAGCCTGCCGGTCGCACGCCGCAGCGGCGAGGAAGTGGTCGCCGGCAGCGTCAACAGCGCCAGCCCGCTGGTGATCGAGGTCAACCGCATCGGCCAGGGCACCCGCCTGGCCGGCATCGTGCGGCTACTAGACCAGGCGCTGGCGGAAAAACCGCGCCTGGCGCTGCTCGCCGACCGCTTCGCCAGCGTGTTTGTCGCCGCGCTGCTGCTGGTGGCGCTGGCCACCTTCGCCGGCTGGTACTGGTTTGAGCCGGCGCGCGCGCTGTGGATCACCGTCGCGGTACTTGTGATCTCCTGCCCCTGCGCGCTGTCGCTGGCGACACCGGCGGCACTCACCGCCGCCACCGGCCACCTGGCGCAGCTGGGCGTGCTCACCGCCCGCGGCCATGCGCTGGAGACGCTGAGCAAGATCAGCGACGTGGTGTTCGACAAGACCGGCACCCTCACCCACGGCCGCATGCAGCTGCTGCACACCCGGACCTTCGGCACGCTCGACGAGGGCGCGGCGCTGGCGCTGGCGGCGGCGATGGAGTCCGGCTCCGAACACCCGATCGCGCGGGCGCTGCTGGCCGCTAACGCGGCACCGCTGCCGGCGCTGGGCGACGTGGTCAACACTCCCGGCCAGGGCATCAGCGCCCGCCTGCAGGACACCGTCTGGCGCCTGGGGCGGCCGGAGTTCGTCAGTAGCCGCGCGCCAGCCACACCGGATAACTGGCCGGCGGCGGCGACCTGCATCGCGCTGGGCCACGACGACGAGATCGTCGCCCTGTTCGCCATCGGCGACCAGCCGCGCGCCGAGGCCGCCGCCGTGGTGCAGCAGCTGCAGCGCCGCGGCCTGACCCTGCACCTGCTGTCCGGCGACGCCGCGCCTGCGGTCGAACACCTTGCGGCCAACCTTGACCTGGATCACGCGCGCGCCGCGGCCACGCCGGAAGACAAGCTGGCCTACGTCAGCCGGCTGCAGCAACAGGGCCGCCGCGTGCTGATGATAGGCGACGGCGTCAACGACGCGCCGGTGCTGGCGCGCGCCGACGTATCGCTGGCGATGGGCGGCGGCACCGACGTCGCCCGCGCCAGCGGCGACCTGATCCTGATCCACGACGAGTTGGGCCGCCTGCCGGCGACGCTGGCGCTGGCGCAGCGCACCATGCACATCATCCGCCAGAACCTGTGGTGGGCGGCGCTGTATAATCTGCTGGCGCTGCCGCTGGCCATCGCCGGCTGGGTCACGCCGTGGCTGGCCAGCCTCGGCATGGCGCTCAGCTCCTTGCTGGTGGTGGGCAACGCCCTGCGTCTGATCAAACGAGATAAATGATGGAAAGCCTTTATTTGCTGATACCGATGAGCATCGTGCTGGTGTTTTTCATCGGCGTGCTGTTCTGGTGGTCGACCCGCTCCGGCCAGTTCGACGATCTGGAAGGCCCGGCGCACCGCATCCTGATGGACGACGACGACACCAGCGACGACGGCACCCCGCCCGCCGCACGCTGAGCACCGCCCCACCCCTGACGCCACGTCGAGACTTCGGCGTGGCGTCGCGCTTTTCCGTCATGCCGCCACGCGGCGTGGCAAAAAAACGGGGGAGCAAGCTCCCCCTCGAAAACCGAACCGCTGCAGGGCACGCAGCCGGCACGGCCACAGCCCGACCGCCACCGTGTCACGGCGACCATCGGCTGGCCGCCATTGTCCGCAGCGGCGCATCAGCCGGCCAATTAATTGTCGCCAAACTGGTGATTATGTTTTTCAATCACCCTGCCGCGTCACAAGGCGGCGGGCAGCCGCTAAAATGGCCGGCCCGGCGCGATGATGCCAATGGCGTCACCCGCGATCCCCACCAACACAGCGCCGCCGCGATCGCGGCCAACTTAGGACACGACACAGATGAGAATCCTGATTCTGGGAGGAGGACAAGTTGGCGCCAGCGTGGCGGAGAATCTGGTCAGCGAAGGCAACGACGTCACCATCGTCGACCAGGACAGCGCCCTGCTGAAGCTGCTGCAGGACAAGCTGGACATTCGCACCGTGCAGGGCAACGCCGCCCAGCCCGCCATCCTGCAAGAAGCCGGCATCGGCGAAGCCGAAATGCTGCTGGCGCTGACCCGCAACGACGAAACCAATCTGGTGGCCTGCGCACTGGCGGAGCAACGCTACAACGTGCCCACCCGCATCGCCCGCCTGCGCGCCGCCGACTACGTGGACGGCGACACGCCGGTGATGCGGCAGTTTGGCGTCGAGCACGCCATCTGCCCGGAGCAGATCGTCACCGACAACCTGCTGCGCGTGCTGGCCTATCCGCGCGCGCTGCAGGTGCTGGACTTTGCCGGCGGCAAGGTGCAGCTGGTGGTGGCGCGCGCGGTGGCCGGCGGCAAGCTGCTGGGCAAGCCGCTGCGCCAGCTGCGCGAGGACATGCCGGAAGCCGATTGCCGCATCTGCGCCATCTACCGCAAGGACAAGCTGGTGCGCCCCGACGGCGACACCGTGATCGAGGCGGACGACGAGGTGTTCTTCATCGCCGCCCGCCCGGACGTGGCCGCCATGCTCAACGAACTGCGCGCCAGCGAGAAGCCGGTGCGCCGGGTGATGATCGCCGGCGGCGGCAATATCGGCTACCGGCTGGCCCGCATGCTGTCCGCCAAGTACGAGGTCAAGCTGATCGAGCACGGCAGCCAGCGCGCACGCTGGCTGGCGGAAAACCTGCCCAAGGCCCTGGTGCTGCACGGTGAAGCCACCGACGAGGGTCTGCTGGAAAGCGAAAACATCGACGAGATGGACGTGTTCTGCGCGCTGACCAACGACGACGAGGACAACCTGATGTCCACGCTGCTGGCCAAGCGCATGGGCGCGCGACGGGTAATCGCGCTGGTGAACCGCTCCAGCTATGTCGACCTGCTGGAAGGCAATCGCATCGACATCGTGATTTCGCCCTACCTGTCCACCATCGGCTCCATCCTCGCCCACCTGCGCCGCGGCGACGTGGTGGCCGCACAACCGGTACGCCGCGGCGCGGCGGAAGTGATGGAGGTGGTCATCCACGGCGACGAAAAAACCTCCAGCTTGGTTGGCTGCCGGCTGGACGCCATCGATTTGCCGGACGGTTGCAGCATCAGCGCGGTCATCCGCGGCCAGCAGGTGCTGATGGCGCATCACGACCTGCAACTGCAGGCGGAAGACCACGTGATCTTCTTTGTGCACGGCCGCCACAAGGTGCGGCAGATCGAAAAACTCACGCAAGTGAAACTGGGGTTCTTCTGATGGCCATTCGCGGCATCCACCACCTTGCCATCATCACCGCGGACTACCCGCGCGCCCGTGCCTTCTATACCGCCACGCTGGGCTTTGCCGTGCTGTCCGAGCACTACCGCCAGGCGCGCGAGTCGTGGAAGCTCAACCTGGCGCTGCCCGACGGCAGCCAGATCGAGCTGTTCAGCTTTCCCGCCCCGCCGCCGCGGCCAAGCCGGCCGGAGGCCTGCGGCCTGCGCCACCTGGCCCTGCGCGTGGACAACCTGGACGAGGAAATCGCCCGCCTGCAGGCGGCCGGCGTCGAGTGCGAAGCGGTGCGGGTGGACGAATACACCGGCCAGCGCTTTACCTTTCTGGCCGATCCGGACGGCTTGCCGATTGAGCTTTACGAGCAGGTGGACTAAATGAGCAAGCTGCTGCCCATCCTGCACGTGCTGTCCAAGCTGATGCTGTTGTACTCGCTGCTGTTCGCCATCCCCTGTGCGGTGTCCTGGCTGTATGACGACGGCACCGCCATCGACTTTGCCTACTCGGCACTGGCCGGCGGCGCCTTCGGCAGCGTGCTGTGGCTGCTCACCCGTCGCTTCGAGCGCGAGCTGAAGCCACGCGACGGCTTCACCCTGGTCACCCTGCTGTGGCTGACCTTTGCCACCATGTCCGCCGTGCCGCTGCTGCTCTACATCCCGGGCATGAGCTTCACCAATGCCTTTTTCGAGGCCATGTCCGGGCTGACCACCACCGGCGCCACGCTGATTCCCGGCCTGGACCGGCTGCCGCCGGCCATCAATTTCTGGCGCCACTTCCTGAACTGGGTCGGCGGCATGGGTATCATCGTGCTGGCGGTGGCCATCCTGCCGATGCTGGGCATCGGCGGCATGCAGCTGTACAAGGCGGAAACACCCGGCCCGATGAAGGACAGCAAGCTGGCGCCGCGCATCGCCCAGACTGCGGCCAACCTGTGGTACGTGTACGCCGGGCTGACCGCCGCCTGCGCACTGAGCCTGTGGCTGGCCGGCATGAACGGGCTGGACGCCGTCTGCCATGCGTTTGCGGCCTTGTCGCTGGGCGGCTTCTCCACCCATGATGCCAGCGTCGGCTATTTCAACTCGGTGGCGATCGAGGTCATCCTGTCCGGCTTCATGGTGCTGGCGGCGCTGAACTTTGCCACCCACTTCCTGGCCTGGCGTAGCCGCAGCCTGAAGAGCTATCTGCACGATACCGAGGCCCGCCATATCGTCGCCCTGCTGGCCGGCAGCATCCTGGTGCTCAGCCTGTGGCTGTGGTGGCTGGGCATCTACAGCCTGCCGGCCGCGCTGCGCCATGTTTCCTTCAACCTGATTTCCATCGCCACCGATTCCGGCTTTGCCAGCACCGACTACGCGCAGTGGCCGATCCTGGTGCCGCTGTGGATGCTGTTCCTGTCCTGCCTGACCGCCAGCTCCGGTTCCACCGGCGGCGGCATCAAGATGATCCGCACCCTGATCCTGACCCGGCAGGGCTATCGCGAGATGAGTACCCTGCTGCACCCGCGCGCGGTGCTGCCGCTGATGCTGGGCGGACGGACCATTCCCGACAGCGTCGCCTTTTCCGTGCTCGGCTTCATCTTCGTGTACTTCATCAGCGTGGTGCTGCTGACCTTTACCCTGATTGCCAGCGGCCTGGATTTCATCTCGTCCTTCACCGCCATCGTGGCCTGTATCAACAACGCCGGCCCCGGCCTGGGACAGGTGGGACCTGCCAGCAATTATTCCGGTCTAAGTGATTTTCAGACCTGGGTCTGCAGCTTTGCCATGTTGCTGGGCCGTCTGGAGATCTTCACCATCCTGATCCTGTTTACCCCAACCTTCTGGCGAAAATGACCATGCGACACCCCCTGACCCTGCTGGCTTTCGCCCTGCTACCCTGCTTTGCCCACGCCGTCAGCGACAGCACGCTACTGGCCGCACGCGAAGCCTTCCGCAACAACGACAGCGCCCAGCTGGCCAGCCTCGGCGACGGCAGCGGCGATCGCGACCCGCTCGCCGCGTGGCCCGGCTACTGGCAGGCGCGACTGGCGCTCGACAACGGCGACGACAACCCGAGCCGCGCCTTCATCAGCAACGGCGGCAACGCCTTCCTGCGCGAGCGGCTGCTCAACGACTGGGTACAGTCGCTGGGCAAGCGCGGCGACTGGGACGGCATCCTGCGCGTGGCGCCGGCACTGGCCAGCGAGGCGCGCGACGCCGACAGCGGCTGCTGGCTGGACGTCGCCACCCTCAACCGCCGCCAGACCGTGGCCAGCGCGCCGGACCTGTGGCAGAACGTGCGCCTGTCCGACGGCTGCGCGCGGCTGCTGGAAGAACAGGCCGCCCGCGGCATCCTGGCCCCGGCGCAGACCGAGGCGCGCATGCGCCTGCTCCTGGCCGGCAACTATCTGACCGTGGCGCGGCGACTGGCGGCTGCGGCCAACCTTGGCGAGCGCTTCTTCACCCCCGGCGGTGCCGAACAGCAGGTGCAGCAGCTGCTGACTCTCGGCAAGAACAACCCGGTGGCGGCGCTGGAGCGGGCCGCCGCCAGCGAGGCGATGTTCAGCAAGGCGCAGAGCGGCTTCCTGTATGGCCAGCTGGCGCTGCGCAGCGCGCAGCGGCTGAACATGCCGCAGGCGCTGGACGCCTTCGAGCGCGCCGACCCGCAACAGCTGACCGAAGAGCAATGGGAATGGTGGCTGCGCGCCGCACTGCGCCAGCAGGACTGGGCGCGGCTGGAGCAGCTGAGCCGCCGCCTGCCGGAAACGCTGGCCGCCAAGGGCGCCTGGCAGTACTGGCGCGCGCGCAGCCTGCAGGCGCTGGGCCGCGGCAACGAGGCCACGCCGCTGTTGATCAGGATCAGCTTCGAGCACAACTACTACGGCCTGCTAGCCAAGGAAGAACTGGGTACCACGCTGGAAGCGCCGCTCAGCCGCAGCCCGACCCCGCCGGCCCTGCAGCGCCAGCTGCTGGCCGACCCCGACATCCAGCACGCGCTGGCGCTGTTCGAGCTGTCGCTGCGCAGCAACAAGCCGGAGTGGCGTGAAGACGGCCGCCGCGTATGGCGCTGGGCGCTGCGCGGCCGCAACGACGAGCAACTGCTGGCCGCCGCCGAGATCGCGCTGGATCGCCACCTCTACGACATGGCGATCTACGCCGCCGAGCGCACCGTGCGCACCCACGACTTCAGCCTGCGCTTCCTGACCCCGTACCGCGACACCACCCGCCGCTACGCCAGCCAGCTGGAAATCGACGAGGCCTGGGTCTACGGTCTGATCCGCCAGGAGAGCCGCTTCCTCAACGTCGCCCGCTCCGGCGTCGGCGCCAGCGGCCTGATGCAGCTGATGCCGTCGACCGCGAAATGGGTGGCCGGCAAGATGGGCATGGGCAGCTACCAGGTCAACGACGTGGACACCAACATCCGCCTCGGCACCTGGTACCTGCGTCACGTGCTGGACAACCTGTCCAGCCACCCGGTACTGGCCACCGCCGCCTACAACGCCGGCCCAGGCCGCGCCCGCGGCTGGCAGGCGGCGATGCCGCTGGAAGGCGCCATTTACGCGGAAACCATTCCGTTTAGCGAGACCCGCGACTATGTTCAGAAGGTGATGGCCAATGCGGTCTATTACGCCGGCGCGTTCCGCCAGCCCGGCAACACGCTGAAATCGCGGCTGGGCACCATCCCGGCACGCTGACCAAGGCTCCGAAAGGACAAGAACATGCACCAATTCAACAGAATCGCCGTGATCGGCGGCACCGGCTTTGTCGGCAGCTACGTGGCCGAAGAGCTGACCCGCTACGGTGCGCAGCTGAGCATCGCCACCCGCCGCCGCGAGCGGCACAAGGGCCTGCTGCTGCACCTGCCGGGCGCGGACCTGATCGAGACCAACGTCCACGACGCCGCACAGCTGGAGCAATTCCTCACCGGCCACGACGCGGTGGTCAGCATGGTCGGCATCCTGCACGGCTCGCGCAGCGACTTCGAGAAGGCGCACGTGCAGCTGGTTGGCAAGATCATCGCCGCCTGCCAGAAGCTGGGCATCCGCCGCGTCGTCCACATCAGCGCGCTGGGCGCCGGCGAGACCGCCCCCAGCGACTACCAGCAGACCAAGGGCAAGGCCGAGCGCCTGCTGCGCGATAGCGGCCTGGACGTCACCATCCTGCGCCCGTCGGTGATTTTCGGCGCCGGCGACAGCTTCCTGACCCTGTTTGCCCACCTGGCCGCCGTCGCGCCCTTCATCCCGCTGGCCGGCGCCGACACCCGCTTCGCGCCGGTGTGGGTGGAAGACGTCGCCCGCGCGGTGCGCGTGTGCCTGGAGCAGGACACCAGCATCGGCCAGACGCTGGAGCTGACCGGCCCCAACACCTACACCCTGCGCCAGCTGGTGGCCTATGCGGCCAACCTTGCCGGCCATCCGCGCACGCTGATCGCGCTGCCGGAGGGCCTCGCCATGCTGCAGGCGACGCTGATGGAACTGCTGCCGGGCACGCCGCCGCTGAGCCGCGACAACGTGCGCTCGCTGCGGGTCGATAACGTCAGCCAGCAGCCGTTCCCGGCCCTGCTCGGCTTCAGCCCGGCGGCACTGGAGGCGGTGGCGCCGCTTTATCTGGGCGAGCGCGAGTTCAACCGCCAGCTCGACCGTTACCGCGCGCAGGCGGCCCGCCGATGAAGTGCTACATCGTCGGCGGCGCCGTGCGCGACCGCCTGCTGGGGCTGCCGGTGGCTGACCGCGACTGGGTGGTGGTCGGCGCCACGCCGGAGATGATGCAGGCGCGCGGTTTCCGCCCGGTGGGCAAGGACTTCCCGGTCTTCCTGCACCCGCAAACGCAGGAGGAGTACGCGCTGGCGCGCACCGAGCGCAAGAGCGGGCGCGGCTACCACGGCTTCGTGTTCCACACCTCGCCCGAGGTGACGCTGGAGGAAGACCTGATCCGCCGCGACCTCACCATCAACGCCATCGCCGAGGACGAACACGGCCAGCTGACCGACCCCTACGGCGGCCAGGCCGACCTGCAGGCGCGGCTGCTGCGCCACGTCAGCCCGGCCTTCGCCGAAGACCCGGTGCGCATCCTGCGCCTGGCGCGCTTTGCCGCGCGTTTCGACTTCGCCGTCGCCGAGGAGACCATGCAGCTGATGCGTGACATGGTGGCCGCCGGCGAGGCCGACGCGCTGGTGGCGGAACGGGTATGGCAGGAGCTGGCCAAGGGCCTGATGACGGCCAAACCGTCGCGCATGTTCACCGTGCTGCGCAACTGCGGCGCGCTGGCGCGGCTGCTGCCGGAGCTGGACGCGCTGTTCGGCGTGCCGCAACGCGCCGACTACCACCCGGAAATCGACACCGGTGACCACGTGATGCGGGTGCTGGACTACACCGCCGCCTGCGGCCAACCCTTGAGCGTGCGCTTTGCCGCGCTGATGCACGACCTGGGCAAGGCGCGCACCCCGGCCGACATCCTGCCGCGCCACCTCGGCCACGAGGCGCGCGGCGAGGCGCCGCTGCTGGCGCTGTGCGAGCGGCTGCGGGTGCCGGCCGACTGCCGCGATCTGGCGCGCCTGGCCACGCTCTACCACACCAAGATCCACCGCGCCGCCGAACTGCGCGCCGACACCGTGCTGCGCCTGCTGCGCGACTGCGACGCGTTGCGGCGGCCGGAACGCTTCCTGCAGCTGCTGGAGGTGTGCGTCGCCGACGCCCGCGGCCGGCTGCACTTCGAGCGCTGCGACTACCCGCAGGCCGGGTGGCTGCGCCAGCTGCTGGCCGCGGCGCAGTCGGTCGACGCCGGCGCCGTCGCCCGCGACTGCGCCGACAAGCGCGACATCCCGCAGGCGGTAGACCGCGCCCGCGTCGCCGCCATCGCCGCCTGCCGCCGCCAGCTGTTCCCCGCCGAAAGCCAGTCGTGAGCGCGCTCGATGTCACGCTGCTGCGCGGCGGCACCAGCAAGGGCCTGTTTTTCCGCCACGACGACCTGCCGCCGGCCGGCGCGGCGCGCGATGCGCTGCTGCTGCGCGTGCTGGGCAGCCCCGACCCCTACGGCAAGCAGATCGACGGCCTCGGCACCGGCATCTCCACCACCAGCAAGGTGGTGCTGCTGCGGCCGTCGCAGCGTGACGACCACGACATCGACTACCTGTTCGGCCACGTGTCGATCGCCGCGCCGCTGATCGACTGGTCCGGCAACTGCGGCAACCTCAGCGCCGCGGTGCCACTGTTCGCGCTACTGCAGGGCATGGTGGCGCACGCGCCGCGCGACGGCGCCGTCAGCGTGCGCATCTGGCAGGCCAATATCGGCAAGACCATCATCGCCGAACTGGCCATGCGCGACGGCCGGCCGGTGTGGGAAGGCGACTACCGCATCGACGGCGTCGCCTTCCCCGGCGCGCCGCTGACGCTGCGCTTCCTCGACCCCGCCGGCGGCGCCAGCGGCCGGCTGTTTCCCACCGGCCGCGTCTGCGACACGCTGAACCTGCCGGACGGCAGCACCCTCGCCGCCACGCTGATCGACGCCGGCAACCCGACCGTGTTCGTACGCGCCGCCGATGTCGGCCTCGCCGGTGACGAGCGCGGCGACATCGCCGATGCCGCGGTCAACCGGCGGCTGGAGTGGGCTCGTGCCGCCGGCGCGGTGGCGATGGGCCTCTGCACCGACATCGACACCGCCAGCCGCGAACGCCCGGCGACGCCCAAGGTGAGCTTTGTGTCGCCCGCCACGGAACCCGGCGCGGCGCTGACCGCGCGCATCCTGTCCATGGGGCGGCTGCACCACGCCTACACCGGCACCGGCGCCATCGCGCTGGCGGCTGCCGCCGCGATCGACGGCACGCTGGTGGCCGAAGCCTGCGGCGGCGTGGTGCGCGGCGAGGCGCTGCGCTTTGCCCACGCCAGCGGCCAGCAGCAGCTGGAGGCGCGGCTGTCGCCCTCGCCGGCAGGCTGGCACATCGACGAGGTGGTGATGACGCGCACCGCGCGGCCGCTGCTGCAGGGCAGCCTGTTCCTGCCGAGCCAGCACTGAGCGTTGCGGCCAACCTTGGCCAAGGTTGGCCGCAATAGTGCCCGTTAGCTCTTTGTCATCGCATGCTGGCATACTGCGGCTTTCCACCTGCACCAGGAGCCACCATGGCCATCCTTATCCTGTTCGGCCTCGTCACCCTCATCGTCATCGCCGGCCTGCGCGTCATCGACCAGCAGACGCTGGCCATCGTCGAGACCTTCGGCAAGTTCGCGCGCGTGCTCACCCCGGGCCTGAACTGGATCATCCCCGGCGTGCAGCGCATCGCCTGCCTGATGGACCTGCGCGTGCAGGAGCTGTCGGCGCAGGTCGAGGTCAAGACCCGCGACAACATGTTCGTCACCCTGCCGGTGGCGATCATGGTGCGGGTGATTCCGGAACGCGCCGCCGATGCCTTCTACCAGCTGGCGTCGCCGCAGGAGCAGGTCAAGACCTGGGTGCTCAATACCCTGCGCTCGTCCACCGCGGCGATGACGCTGATGAACATGTACGAGGACCGCGACGAGCTGGCGCAGCAGATGCAGGCCAGCCTCGCCGAGCGCATGGGCACCTACGGCTACGAGATCGTCAGCGTGCTGATCGACCAGCCGACGGTGTCGGAAGAGGTGCAGCACGCGTTCAACAGCGTGATCGCCTCCGAGCGCAAGCGCGAGGCGGCGGTGCAGGAGGCGGAGGCCAAGCGCATCCTGATCGTCGGCGAAGCCCGCGCCGAGGCCGAATCGCAGCAGCTGCGCGCCGAGGGCCTCGCCCGCGCCCGCACGGTGCTGGCCGCCAGCCTGACCGAGGCCATCGCCCAGGCCAAGGGCAGCGGCATCAGCGAGAACGACATCATGTACCTGCTGCTGGAAACCAACCGCCTCGACACCGTGAAATACGCCAGCGAGAAGGGCAAGCTGGTGCTGATGGACCTGCGCGCACCCGCCAGCCAGGCCGGGCTGCAGATTCCGCTGGATTGAGCCAGCCCCGCCCGCCGCACAGCACAAGGTTGGCCGCAAGCTTGCGGCCAACCTTGTTTCGCCTTCCGGCCGCCGCCACGATGCGGCAAGCTTATTGACGTTGCACCACGGCAGCGGGCATGATGCCAGAGCACAAATAAGCGGGATCCACCCGCGCTGCAGACAAAGGAAGCGGAGAAACCATGAGTCAGTTCGACAACGTCAGCGTCGTAAAAGAAGCCAATGTTTATTTTGACGGCAAGTGCGTCAGCCACGGCATCATCATGCCGGACGGCAGCCGCAAGTCCGTCGGCGTGATCCTGCCGGCCAAGCTGCTGTTCAGCACCGGCGCGCCGGAAATCATGGAAATCCTGGCCGGCGAGTGCAAGGTCACCCTCGCCGGCGAAACCAGCGCCAGCAGCTACAAGGCCGGCGACTCGTTCAAGGTGCCGGGCGAAAGCTCGTTCCAGATCGAGGTCAGCGACACCGTGCACTACGTCTGCCACTTCGGCTGAGCCGTACGCCGGCACGACCAGCGGGGCCACTTCGGTGGCCCCGTTTTCATTGCGGCCAAGCCCGACTACGCCATTGGTGGCAGCCGCTTCCGCCGGATGGTCGGCCTTGACCCAGAACAAGGCCGCCCGCCTTGCCGCTTGCTACTGTGCGCCGGTCCCGACTGACGGAAACACAGCATGCAACGTCTTCCCGAACTGATCTGCCCGGCGGGCAGCCTGCCCGCGCTGAAGGCCGCCATCGACAATGGCGCGGACGCGGTCTATCTCGGCCTCAAGAACGACACCAACGCCCGCAATTTTGCCGGGCTGAACTTCGACCACCGCAGTGCCAGCGAGGGCATCCGCTACGCCCGCGACCGCCAGCGCAAGGTGCTGATGGCGATCAACACCTACGCCCGCGGCGGCGACAGCCTGCGCTGGCGCACCGCCATCGACGAGGCCGCCGCGCTGGGCGTCGACGCGGTGATCCTCGCCGACCTGGGCCTCCTCGCCTACGCGCACGAACGCTACCCGGCGCTGCGCCTGCACCTGTCGGTACAGGGCTCGGCCACCAACTACGAAGCCATCAATCTGGCGCAATCGCTGTTCGGCGTGCAGCGCGCGGTGTTGCCGCGGGTGCTGACGCTGGACCAGGTGCGCCACGTGATCGCGAATACCAGCGTCGAGATCGAGGTGTTCGGCTTCGGCAGCCTGTGCGTGATGGTGGAAGGCCGCTGCCTGCTGTCCAGCTACGCCACCGGCGAATCGCCGAACAGCCACGGCGTCTGTTCGCCGGCGCGCTTCGTGCGCTGGGAGGACAACGGCCAGGGCATGGACGCCCGCCTCAACCACATCCTGATCGACCGCTACGGCGCCAGCGAAACCGCCGGCTACCCGACGCTGTGCAAGGGCCGCTTCGAGGTGGAGGGCCACACCGACTACGTGCTGGAACAGCCGTCCAGCCTCAACGTGCTGGCGATGCTGCCGCAGCTGCTGGACGCCGGCGTCGCCGCGATCAAGGTCGAAGGCCGCCAGCGCAGCCCGGCCTATGTCGCGCAGGTCACCCGCGCGCTGCGCGAGGCACTGGACCAGGCCGGCCAGAGCGCACAGCGCTTCAGCGTCAAGCCGGCCTGGCAACAGGCGCTGGCCAAGGTGTCGGAAGGCCAGCAGGTCACGCTCGGCGCCTACGACCGCCCGTGGAAATAACAAGGAGACGCTTCAGTCATGTCACATCCCGCCATGAGGCTCTCGCTCGGGCCGCTGCAGTACTTCTGGTATCGCGACCAGGTCATGGAGTTTTACGCCGAAGCCGCCGGCTGGCCGCTGGACATCATCTATCTGGGCGAAGTGGTCTGTTCGCGGCGCCAACAATTGCGCACCCGCGACTGGATCGCCCTCGCCGACGATCTTGCCGCCAGCGGCAAGGAGATCATCCTGTCCAGCCAGGTCCTGCTGGAGAGCGAAAGCGACCTCAAGCGCCTGCGCCAGCTGATCGAACACGGTGCCGTGCGGCTGGAGGCCAACGATCTGGGCGCGGTGCGCCTGCTGCACGAGCGCCAGCTGCCCTTCGTCGCCGGCCCGCACCTCAACATCTACAACCGCGACACCCTGCGCCTGTTCCAGCGACTGGGCGCCTACCGCTGGGTGTGCCCGCTGGAGTGCAGCGCCAGCCTGCTGCGCGACATCCTCGGCGACGAGGAAGACCTGCCACAGACCGAGCTGTTTGCCTGGGGCCGGCTGCCGCTGGCCTACTCCGCGCGCTGCTTTACCGCCCGCCACTACCGGCTGAACAAGGACGACTGCCAGTTCAAGTGCCTGGAGCATCCGGAAGGCATGACCATGCACACCCAGGACGGCCAGCCCTTCCTCGCCATCAACGGTATCCAGACCCAGTCCGCGGCGCGGCAATCGCTGCTGGCGCACTACCCGGCGCTGCAGCACAGCGGCGTCGACATCCTGCGCCTCAGCCCGCAGGCCGACAACATGGCCGCCATCGTGCAGCAGTTCCGTGACGTGCTGACCCAGCCGGCCACCGCGGCTGCTGCCGCAACCCGGCTGCAGTCGCTGTCCGCGATGCCGCTGGCCGACGGCTACTGGCGCGGCGAAGCCGGCATTGCCTACCAGGGAGACCACCATGCCTGTTCCTGAATTTACCCTGCCACCCTTCGGCCGCCGCTGGCTGCAACGCCTGCCGGCGACGCCGCCGGCGTGGCTGCTGGTGCACAGCCTCAACCAGCTGCAGAAGCGGCAGGTGCTGGCCGCCGACATGAGCCTGCTCAGCGGCAAGACCTTCGCCGTGGAGATCTGCGACGCCGGCCTGACGCTGACCTTCCGTGCCGATGACGAGCGCTTCCACACCGGCAGCAGCGGCGACGCGCCCGACCTGCGGCTGGCCGCCAATCTGGCCGACTTCCTGCGGCTGATGCTGCGCGAGGAAGACCCGGACACGCTGTTCTTCTCGCGCCGGCTGCGCATCGAGGGCGACACCGAGCTGGGGCTGATCGTGAAAAACCTGCTCGACAGCGTCGACTGGGACAGCACGCCGCTGCGCCGCTTCATGCAGCACTAGCGCTGTAAACCCGCTATGGCAAAAGGTTGGCCGCAACGCCGCGCAGCGTTGCGGCCAACCTTTTGTCCGTTCGTCAGCCCTTCGCGATTAGCGGATGTGCGGCAGCCCCTCGCCGCTGGCGATGCGCTGGTGCACCACGGCATTGAAGTGGCCGATCCAGCGCCGGTCGAACTGCGACTCGCAGGCGTTCAGCTCCGCCACCGCGCGCAGCAGCGATCGGGCCTGCTGGCGCTGGCTGTGCTTCAGGATCACCGCCTCGAACGCGTCGACGATCGCGATCAGCCGCGCGCCGTCGCAAATGCTGTCGCCGCCCAGTCCGGCCGGATAGCCCTTGCCGTCCAGCCGTTCGTGATGCTGGCGCACCATCAGCGCCGCCTCCTCCCAGCCCGCCATCCGCGCCAGCAGCTCGGCGCCCCACTGCGGGTGATGCACCAGCTGCGCCCGCTCCTCCTCGCTCAGCCGCCCCTGCTTCAGCCATAGCGCTTCCGGCAGGAACATCATGCCCAGATCGTGGAGGTAGATCGCCGCCTCCAGCTGCAGCGGGTTGACCGCGAAACCCGCCGCCTCGTTGCAGGCGCGCGCCAATAGCAGGTTGCGCTCGGTACGCCCCTGGAACAGCAGCGAACGCTGCTCGAACTGCATCGCCAGCTGGTGGAACAGGCGCAGGTCGTCGCGCTGGCTGGCGCTGAGCGCGGCGGCCTCGGCGTCGGCCTGATACGGCACCACCGGCTTGTAACCGGTCACCGTCTCGATCAGATGCGCGATGGCGCCGTCCAGCGCCGCCGGAGGCGTTTGCGCGACCTGCGCCAGCTCGTGACACAGCAGGTGGAAGTCGGCCAGCATCGCCTCGCTGTGCAGCTCCAGCGTCTGCATCAGCAACTCCAGCCGGTCCAGCGCCAGGAACAGCACCTGCTCGATGTTGTAGCTGAACAGCAGCTCGCCGCTGCGCACCCGTACCAGCACTTCCTCCATGCCGTGCAGCAGGGGCGCCACGAAGCCCAGCCGGCACAGCCCGGCGTCGCCCTTGATGGTGTGCAGCAGGCGCATCAGTTCGCCCAGCAGCGCACTGTCGCCTGGCTTTTGCCGCAGCGCGCTCAGCAGATGGGCGATCCGCGGCGCATAGTCTTCCAGCGCATTCTGGAAATCGGTAAAGCTTTCTTCGTCTTCGATGCGGTAATACGCAGGTAAATTGGCCACGCCACGTCTCCGGAGAATGTCGGGTCTAGTCTGTCTTATCGATGCTGTATAGCCAATGACAACGCAATGTGCCACAGCCGGCGGCAACGCGCCGCCAAAGCTTGACCAGACGCAATGATTGCCGCCTTCCGCCCAGGATTTCCGACAATTTTCTCCCCGCACGCCAAAAAACACTTGCCGAGGACGACACCAACAGGCAGACTGCGTTCTGCAGTTTTTCAAGATGTGATCTGTCAGTTGTTGTAGTGGCCCTGCCCGTACCACAGTTTGTCATTTCTCTTGATTGACATGCGCTTTTCTCAATTTACCTATTCTCCAAAGGGAACAGAACATGGCAACCGGTACCGTTAAATGGTTTAACGACTCCAAGGGCTTCGGCTTCATCACTCCTGACAACGGCGGCGACGACGTTTTCGCTCACTTCTCCCAGATCAACTCCAAAGGCTTCCGCACCCTGGCTGAAAACCAGCGCGTAAGCTTCGACATCGTTGACGGCCCTAAGGGCAAGCAAGCTTCCAACATCCAGCCAGAGTAATTCTGCCGCTGGCTGTACGAAAGCCTAAAAAAACCCGGATCATGTCCGGGTTTTTTGTTTTGTTACCCCGTGCAAGGCACCGCCATGAACACCACCGACCAAGACGCCATTCTCGATGCAACCCGCCGTTGGCTGGAAAACGCCGTCATCGGGCTGAACCTGTGCCCGTTTGCCAAGTCGGTCTACGTCAAGAACCAGGTGCGCATCATCGTCAGCGAAGCACGCGATCCGGCCACCCTGCTGGAACAGCTGATGCTGGAGTTGCGCCTGCTGCAGGAAACCGATCCGCAGGAAACCGACACCACCCTGCTGGTGCACCCGTACACGCTGCAGCGCTTCCTCGATTTCAACGATTTCCTCGAAATTGTCGATGCCGCGGTGGCCGACATGGGGCTGGAAGGCGAAATCCAGGTGGCCAGCTTCCACCCGAAATTCCAGTTTGCCGACACCACCGTCAACGATATCGGCAACTTCACCAACCGCTCGCCCTACCCGACCCTGCACCTGATCCGCGAAAGCAGCATCGCGCGCGCAGTCGAGGCCTTTCCGGAGGCGGAGGCGATCTTCGAGCGCAATATCGAGGTGCTGGAAGAGCTGGGTCACGCCGGCTGGGCGGCGCTGGATGTCGGCCCGGAACGCAACAAGCGATAAAAAAACATCACGCCTGGCGTGATGTTTTTCATTACCGGCTGGCCGTGGCGCCGCTTACTGCTTGTGCGGGTGCCTGCCGGTGATGTCGCGGTAAAAGGCGCGGATCTGCGGCATGTCCGCCGCGATATCGCCGCTGGGCTGATACAGCGCCAGGATACCGCCACGCTTGCGGGGATAATCGAGATACGCCAGCGCAATCGGCACGCCGGCGCCCTGTGCGATGTAATAGAAACCGCTCTTCCACTCCGTCACCCGGCCACGGGTGCCCTCCGGCGGCACCGCCAGCACCAGCGCGTCACGCTGGCGGAACTCGGCCACCATCTGCTCCACCAGCGAGTTGTTCTGGCGACGGTCAACCGCGACGCCACCCAGCCAGCGCATCAGCGGCCCGAACGGCCCGCTGAACAGGGTGTGCTTGCCCATCCAGTAGATACGGGCACGGGCGGCAAAGCAGAACATCAGGGTGAGCGGAAAATCCCAGTTGCTGGTGTGCGGCGCACCGATCAGCACGTACTTCTGCAGGCGGGGGAAATCGCCGTCCAGCCGCCAGCCGAGCAGACGCAGCGTGGCAACGGAAAACCAGCGACAAAGGGTACGCACGACCGGCGTATCGAAAATGGTGTAGTGCATGCAACGCCCCAAAGGCGATAACCGCAGGGGCTAGCGCAATCCGATCAGCTTGCCGGCCACCAGGGTGGCCGGCGCAAAGAGGGCGAGAGTGTACACCATGTGCCGCAGCGCGGGCTTAATGCGGCGGCAGCTGTCCGGTCACGATCAGCTTGATGATGCGCTCGGCGGTGTCCATGTCCGCCTGCTGGTACGCCGACTTGACGTAGGGCAGCAGCCGCGCCAGTTCCGCCTCGCTGGCATTCGCGACCAGTGCCGACATGTCGTAGATGAAGCGCACGAACAGCACACCCGGCTCCGGCTCCTCGATGCGCATGATGCGCGAGCCGCCCGGATGCAGCTCCGAGGCCTGGGCGTGGTAGCGCACCTCCTGCTCCGCCTCCAGCTCGATACGCTCGTGCACGATCAGGGTGCCGAAGGCGATTTCACGCTGCCAGACGCTACCCTCGCGCGACACGATGCGCGCACTGGTGATGTTTTCGTCGAACTGCATCGGCAACTCGGCGCGCAGCACCAGCCCCTGCCACAGCTGCTGCCGGGTCAGCATCGGCGCCTGGCTGCTATCGGCGGGAGAGATGCGAATCAAATGTTCAAACTGCATGACAACAATCCTCACAGTGGCGGTTTCGCCGGTGATGTTCCGATGCCGGTTATTGTAGCTTGGTTGCAATTTTGCAACACAAAAAGCCGGCACTCACAGCATTTTTTAATCAAACAACACCGCAGCTTAAAGCCATTAATCACACATTATTAAGCAACAACGATAACGCCATTAATCAAAGATTAAGACATGCTCTAATTGCATACGCTATGCCATAACAGAGCATGCCCATAAGGCCATGCCGTGGCGCCGCCAAGCGGCCGGCAAGCACAGCGGCCGGCCATACGGTACAGAAGATCAACCCCACACCAACATCGAGACTCGGGTTCGCTTCTTCCCATGATTGCACCACTACAAAAAGCGTCGTACCTCGGCAATGCCAGCGTCAGCCAGTTCGTGACCCAGCTGGCCGACTGGCTGGATGGCGAGGCGTTTGGCGAACACCAGTTCTACATCCGCGACAAGATCCTGCCGGACGGCTACGACCGCGCCTTCCGTGCCGACACCCTGCAGCAGGCCTTCCAGCGTTTTTACTGGAATGGCCGCCACTACGACCAGCATCTGGCGATCCAGCAGTCCTTGCGCGAACGGCTGACCCTGGCGCTGAGCCAGCAGCACGACGCACTGGTCGACATCATCGACGACACGCTGCTGTGGGCCTCCGGCGGCAAGGTGATCAAGCTCTACACCCTGAACCGCGACTGGGCCCGCAGCCATGCGGCCAACCTTGCCACCAAGCTGCAGCGCAGCCTCGCCATCTTCGCCAGCGACACACCGGATTGCAGCGCCTTCGACGGCGAGCTGCGCATGAACGCCGGCTTCACCAAAGTGTACACCCTGGCCGCGCCGCGATTGCTGGCCTACGACGGCCGCACCGGCGCCGCCCTGGGTTATCTGGTGCGCCAGTTCTGCGAGAAAAACCGCCTGCTGCTGGACCCGAACCTGTGCTTCCCGTGGGCGCCAGGCGCGTCCACCATGAACCGCAACCCCAGCACCGAGCTGCTGCACTTCAAGCAGCTGGCCAACCGCAGCCGTTTCCACGCCGAGTGGAAAATCCGCGCCGGCTGGCTGCTGGGCGCCGCCTGTGACGCCGCCCGCAGCGACTGGTGCAAGGGTGACGCCGGCCTGCGCCGCGTCGAGGCCGCACTGTTCATGATCGGCTACGACATCCCGCTGGCCAAGAAGCCGGCCCGCGCCGGCCGTAGCCTGCTGGCCGTCTGAGGCCGCCCCGCCTGCGCGCCCTCCGCGTTTCTGGCATGATCAGGGCATGGCAAGCGCACGTTTGCCGTGCCTGTCGACCTCAAGGACCATGCCGCCGTGACTGATCATGTAATGAACTGGGAAGCGCTGCTTTCCACCCGCCGTTTCAAACTGCAGGCCGGCAAGGTGCTGGCATCAACGCCCCCTGCCACGCTGGAGGCCACGGCGGGCCTGCGCAGCGACTTTCACATCGACCACGACCGGCTGGTATTCTCCAGCGCCTTCCGCCGCCTCGGGCGCAAGACCCAGGTGCACCCGCTGGCCAGCCACGACCACACCCACAACCGCCTCACCCACAGCGTGGAAGTCGCCAGCGTTGGCCGCAGCCTCGGCAACCGCGTCGGCGCCATGATGCAGCACGCCGAGCTGCTGCCGGCCGGCTACACCCCGTTCGACATCGGCAGCGTGGTGCAGGTCGCCTGCCTGGCCCACGACATCGGCAACCCGCCGTTCGGTCATACCGGCGAAGACGCGCTGCGCGAATGGTTCCGCGACCCGCGTCACGCCCACCTGCTGCACGGCCTGTCCGCGGCGGAACAGGCCGACATCCGGACCTACGAGGGCAATGCCCATGGCCTGCGCATGGTCGCCAGCCTGGAGATGTACGGCAGCGAAGGCGGCATGCGGCTGACCTGTGCCGCGCTCGGCGCGCTGATCAAGTATCCGTGGACCTCGGACGCACCGCGGGCGCAGGCGCGTGGCAAGTTCAACATCTACCGCACCGAGCTGGCCTACTTCGAGCATGTCGCCGCCGAGCTGGGGCTGATCCGCAAGGGCGCGCACGAGTGGGCGCGCCACCCGCTGTCCTACCTGATGGAGGCCGCCGACGACATCTGCTACGCCATTCTCGACCTGGAAGACGCGGTGGAAATCGGCATTCTCGACGTGCGCGAATTCGAGGCGCTGTTCAGCCACTTCGGCGAAACCGAGCGCCTGTGGCACACCGACGATCCGCGCCAGAAGTGCGCGATGCTGCGCGGTATCGCCATCGGCCGCTGTGTCGCCGAAGTCGCCGAGAAGTTCATGGTGCACCAGGACACGCTGCTGCGCGGCAGCTTCCCCGGCAAGGACCTGATCGACGTCTGCGCGCCGCAGATCAAGGAAACCCTGCTCGCCGCCAAGCTACTTGCCAGCCACAAGGTGTACCGCCACCGCACCAAGCTGGTCACCGAACTGGCGTCCTACCCCTGCATCGGCACCGTGCTGGACGTGCTGGTGCCGGCGATCCACACCCGGCTGACCGCGGGTGAAGACGCGCTCAGCGCCCGCCACCAGCTGGCGCTGAACCTGCTCCCCGCCCCGTTGCACCCGGAACAGGGCCTGTACCACGCCTACATGCAGGTGCTGGACTACGTCGGTGCCATGACCGACAACTATGCGGCCAACCTTGCCCGCGAGATCTCCGGCGTCGGCATCCTGTAATCCCGCCCGTGCCGGCAGAACACGCTGTTCTGCCGGCACCGCCCCGCGCAAGGGTTTACCCTCGCACACGGCGACCGGGCGCTGCGCCACAATGTTTGCCCCACCCTCGCGAGCCCACCCATGTTCGAACGCATCCTTACCATCATCCTGCCGGTACTGGTCATCGTGCTGATCGGCGGCGTGTACGCGCGCCGCGCGCGTCCGGACATGCGCGCCGCCAACAAGCTGAACATGGATGTCTGTGTGCCGCTCTTGGTGTTTTCCGCGCTGGCGGCCAAGGATTTCGATCTGCTGGCGCACTGGAAGCTGGTGCCGGCCGCGGCGCTGATCGTGCTGCTGTCCGGCGTGCTGAGCTGGCCGGTGGCGCGGCTATGCCGCATCGACCCGCGCACCCTGCTGCCGGCGATGATGTTCAACAACTGCGGCAACATGGGCCTGCCGCTGGCGCTGCTGGCCTTCGGTCAGCAGGGCTTCCAGGCCTTCGTGGTGCTGTTCATCGTCTCCAACCTGCTGCACTTCACCCTCGGCGCCTTCATTTTCAGCCACCACACCAGCCTGGCCGGGCTGCGCCGCAACCCGATCGTGATCGCCACCCTGCTCGGTCTTGTCTTTGGCCTGAGCGGCATCACCCTGCCAGAGTGGCTGATGGCCGGCATCAGGATGCTGGGCGAGATGACCATTCCGCTGATGCTGTTCGCGCTGGGCGTGCGCATGGTGGACGTCAGCCTTGCCGGCTGGCGCGTCGGCCTGCTCGGCGCCGTGCTGTGCCCGTTGACCGGCCTGGCCGGTGCCGCGCTGGCGATGCCGCTGCTGCAGCTGGCGCCGGAGCAGACCGCGCTGGTGGTGCTGTTCGGCGCGCTGCCACCGGCGGTGCTGAATTTCCTGATGGCCGAGCTGTACAAGCAGGAGCCGGAGCGCATGGCGTCCATCGTACTGATCGGCAACCTTGCCAGCCTGCTGTTTGTACCGTTAGGCTTGGCCTTTGCCTTGCGCTAGAGTGCCACCGACATGACCGTTACCCGCATCTGCCTGGTTCGTCACGGCGAAACCGACTGGAACGCCGAGCGGCGCCTGCAAGGCCAGCTGGATATCCCGCTCAACGGCAACGGCAGGCAGCAGGCAGACCGTCTCGCCGCCGCCCTCAAGCGGGCGGCCCACCCGTTTGCCGCGCTGTACAGCAGCGACCTGCAACGCGCCGCCAGCACCGCGGCGCCGATCGCACAGCAGCTGGGACTGGCGGTCACCGCCCTGCCGGCGCTGCGCGAGCGCCACTTCGGCGCCTTGCAGGGCGTGACCCTTGCCGATGGTCCGCAACAGCAGCCGCATGCCTGGCACGGCTACAGCCAGCGCGAGCCGGCACACGACCTGGGCGGCGGCGAAAGCCTGCTGGCGTTCTCGGCGCGCGTGCGCCACGCACTGGCGCGACTGGCGGTGGAGCACCTCGGCCAGAGCATCCTGCTGGTCTCCCACGGCGGGGTGCTGGACATGGCCTACCGCTTGGCCAGCGGCCAGCCGCTGACGGCGCAGCGCGCGGTGCCGATCCCCAATGCCGCGCTCAACTGGCTGGGCGTCGATGCCGCGCAATGGTCTATCATCGAGTGGGCCGACCAGCGTCATCTGGCACAAACCCTGGACGAGCTGTAAGAAAACCACTTCCGGCGCGACTATCTGCCAGCGCCCAAGGTTGGCCGCAAAGGAGATGCATCATGCCCGACAAGCTTTTCAAGACCCCGGCTGAGTGGCGCGCCATTCTCACGCCGGAGCAATACTACGTCACCCGCGAGGCCGGCACCGAGCGCCCGTTCAGCGGTGACTACTACCTGCACAGCCAGGTCGGCAATTACCACTGCGTGTGCTGCGACGCGCTGCTGTTCGAATCTACCACCAAGTTCGACGCCGGCTGCGGCTGGCCCAGCTTCTGGGAAGAAGCCGTCAAGGGCAGCATCCGCCGCATCCGCGACACCAGCCACGGCATGATCCGCACCGAGGTGCGCTGCAACCGCTGCGACGCCCACCTCGGTCATGTCTTCGATGACGGCCCGCCACCGAGCGGCGAGCGCTTCTGCATCAATTCCGTGGCGCTGTACTTCGTCGCCAACGAGCAGGGCGAGCTGTAGCAATGCCGGGGTAGTGAAAGCTTGGCGCGGAAACAATGAAATGCCCAACGGGCGCACGCTTCATTGCCCCGCGTCGGGCGGCAGCCCGCAGATCAAGACCGTGGCCGATCTGGCCCGGCCTGTACCTCAGACTTCCCAGTATTCCTTTTCCCTGCCCTGCATGCCCGGATTGAGCTGCTCGCGCAGACTGCGCAGTTTTTCCGGCTCGCCACGCACGCGGAACCAGCTGCCCTCTTCCTCGGTACGCTCTTCCAGCACCTGGCAGTGGCTGTAAATGTCACCGCGCAGCTGTTGCGCCGACCACGGCAGCAGCAGCTCGTCTTCCACCAGATCCTGCTGGAAGAAGGAGACGATGGTCGCATGCAGGCTGGCCACTTCCTCCGGACGGCGCGCACTCATCACCACGCAGCCCGGATAGCGCTGCTGCAGTTCGGCCGTCCAGGCCGCCTGCTCGGCTTCATCTCCGACATGGTCGATCTTGTTGAACACGCGAATGCGCTGCACTTCGTCGGCGCCGATTTCCTGCAGCACCTCGTCGGTCACCTCCAGCTGGCGCAGGAAACCGGGATCACTGGCGTCGATCACGTGCAGCAACAGCGCCGCATCCAGCGCCTCTTCCAGCGTCGACTTGAATGAGGCCACCAGTCCGTGAGGCAGGTTCTTGATGAAGCCGACGGTATCGCTGACCAGCACGCGCGGCACGCTTTCCGGGTAGAGGGCACGCACCGTGGTATCCAGCGTGGCGAACAGCTTGTTGGCCACCAGCACCTCGCTGCCGGTCAGCGCCCGCATCAGTGTGGACTTGCCGGCATTGGTATAGCCCACCAGCGACACCCCGCCCAACCCCTGGCCCTGACGTTCCAGCCGGCGCGCGCGCTGGGTCTTGCGCTCCAGCTCCATGGCGATGATTTCGCGTTGCAGCTCGGCGATGCGGTCACGCACCTTGCGACGGTCCAGCTCGGTATGCGACTCACCGGCACCACGCCCACCCATGCCGCTACGCTGCCGGCCTTGCGGACCGGCCAGCTTGGCCGCTTCGCGCAGGCGCGGGGCCATGTAGCCGAGGCGGGCGATTTCCACCTGCGCACGTGCCGCGCGCGAGCGGGCATTGCGATGGAAAATCTCCAGAATGACCATGGTGCGGTCCATCACCGGGCAACCCACGGCCAGCTCCAGATTGCGCGCCTGCGACGGCGAGATTTCGTGATCCACCAGCAACACGTCGAACTCGACAGTATCGGACTCCAGCGCTGGTGAGCCGGTTTCCAGCTCGTCGTTGCGGACGCCGCGATTGACGAACGTGCTGACTTCTTCCAGCTTGCCCACGCCCAGATAGGCGGTGCGGTCGAAGCTGCTGCGCTTTTGCACAAAGGTCTGCACCACCTGGAAACCCAGCGTCTTGGCCAATTCGCTCAGTTCGGCGAGCGACGCCTCGAACTCGATATCACTGACATCCGGCAACTGGACCGATGCCACCAGGGCGTAGCGGGGCTTCTCTTTGACTTCTGTTTGCATGGGCAGATGGCTTCAACTTGATGGCTAACCGAGCATAGTACTCACAAATGGCCCCGTCCGTTGCCCGAATGCGAGACGGGCAGTCAATCGCCACTAGATCCACGCGCGCGGAGAGAGGCCACTTGGCGCGCGCAGGCTTCGCCGTCCGACACCGCCACTTCAGCAATGGCAATTTGGCGACGCCAAAGAAAATCACGGAGGGGAGGATGCAGTCGTACCCCGACATGTTTTATCTACCCACCGCCTTGCCGCCCAAGCGGACCGTGTCAGCGGACCGTGCTTCGGCACCAGTACGGCATGGCGTAGTGCAAAGATACGCACCAGAAAGGCCGGTGGGGTCTGTTCGCCACCGCCCATCGCGGCCGCCCGGTCATTGGCCGGCTACTTGCCGCGATACTCGATGCGTGCGGTCATTTCCTCGATCGCCAGCGCCAGTGCCTTGGCCGCACCCGCCGCATCGCCGGCGATATCGGCGTAGTCGGTCCATTCGCCGTAACGCAACTGCCAGCCGCCCGCCCCGGCGCCCTCTAGCCGCAGGATGTACTCCGGCACGGAGAACTGCTCACCGGCTGCGGTAGTCAGCGGGCGGTACTGCACCGCGTCGCCCCAGCCGTTCATGACCGGCGCTCCGCCGGAACGGGCGCCATGCATGGCAGCCCGAAGAGATTGGAATAGCTCATCGGCCGATTCTAGCAAGTCGCCGCCGTGCCGGCTGCAGCGCTAGCGTGATGCCTGTTATGCCGCGACGCGGCCTGCGCTAACTGACCACCGGCAGCTCGTCCCAGCAGGTGGTCCAGCGCGGCGAGCGTTGCTCCTGCCGCATCCGCCAGTCCGCGCTGACCGCCTCCGACGCCAGTCGCAGCGTACCGCTGCCATAGTGGCGGTTTACCTGATCCAGCGTTCGCAGCAAGGCAGCGCGCCGTGGGTCGGTGCTGACGGCAAACAGGTCCGGCTGCCGCGCCTGGGCGGCGCTGATGCCCAGCAGCACCACGCCCGCCTTCTTGTAGCCGTGGCCGGGCTGGTAGATCGCCTCCAGCCCGGCCAGTGCCGCCTTGACCAGCACAAAGGTGTCGGCGGCGGGGCCAAGCAGCGGCACCACCGTCCAGCCGCGCTGCGGTGGCGCGTCGCCAAACGGGTTGCCACGGATACTGACGCCGACCAGCTGCGCCACGCTGTGCTGCTGGCGCAGCTTCTCGCCGACGCGGGTGGCGTGATGGGTGACCGCCGCCGCCAGCGTGGGCAGCTCGCTCACCGCGCGCGCAAACGAGCGCGACGAGATCAGCTGCTGCCGTGGCGCGGCGATGTCGTCCAGTTCGAGACAGGACACCCCGTTCAGCTCGGCCACGGTACGTTCCAGCACGATGCCGAAATGGCGCTGGATCAACTGCGGCGCGGCACGCTGCAAGTCCAGCGCACTGTGGATGCCGAGGCGGGCGAGCTTTTCTGCGCTGCGCCGGCCTACACCCCAGACCCGGCTTGCGGCCAACCTTGCCAGCAGTTTTTCCTGCCAGTCGCGCGCAAGCCAGTCCCAGGCGAACACGCCATTGCAGCGCGGATGGGTCTTGGCCACGCTGTTGGCCAGCTTGGCCAGCGTCTTGCTGCTGCCGATGCCGACACAGTTAGGGATGCCGACGCGCTGCAACACGTCGGCGCGCAGGCGGGCCGCGTGGAGGCGCAGCTCGGGGATGCCGTCGAGGGTGATGAAGCTCTCGTCGATAGAGTAGATTTCCTGCTCGATGCCCCAGCGCGCCACGACCTGCATCATCCGTTGCGACATGTCGCCATACAGCGCGTAATTGCTGGAAAACACCGCCACGCCGTGACGGCGGCACTGCGCCGCGATCTGGTAGTACGGCAGGAAGGCGTCGATGCCGAGCGCCTTGGCTTCGGCCGAGCGCGCGACGACACAGCCGTCGTTATTGCTGAGCACGATGATGGGCTTGCCGGCCAGATCGGGACGGAACACCCGCTCGCACGAGGTGTAGAAGCTGTTGCCGTCGACCAGTGCAAAGGTGCTCATGTGAAGCGCTTGACGCAGGCGGTGACCACGCCCCAGATGCACAGTTCCTGCTCGCCGCCCAGCTCCAGCGGCGCATAGGCCGCATTCTCCGCCAACAGCGCCACGCGGCCATCGCGGCGGTGCAGGCGCTTGACGGTGAACGCGCCATCGATGGCGGCCAGGACGATGTGCCCGTGCAGCGGAGGCAGGCCGCGATCGACCACCAGCAGATCGCCGTGATGGATGCCGGCATCGGCCATGGAATCACCGCTCACCCGCACCATGAACGAGGACGCCGCGTCACGGATCAGGTAACGATTGAGATCCAGCGGGCTGTCCTTGTAGTCGTCGGCCGGCGACGGAAAACCGGCCGGCACGCTGACACCGAACAGCGGCACGCTCTGCGGCAACGGTGCCACGACCGGTAGATAAAGCTGCATGCTGACTCTCCATAATCGAATTTTGATTATGTACGATTTCAAACAAACTGCAAAGCCCACGGTTGCCGCACGGTAAGCAGCCCCCCACCACCCGTGGACGACGAGTGCGAGAGCCTCCGCAGCAGGCCGACATCGCGCCAGCCATCACGGCGCCGCACCTCGCCTGCGGCCAACCTTGTTCACCCCTCCTGTAGCACAGCGCGCCATGGCGGACACTGCCCGCCCCTGCCGCCACAACAGCGCACCGCGTCAAAGCGCCTATAAATCAACTATCCAGCCCGCAACGGAGACAGGCATGAAGCCGGTTCGGCGCAAACAGTTCGTCAGTTTCGG
The DNA here is from genome assembly GCF_014652475.1 of Vogesella alkaliphila. GTDB lineage: Bacteria > Pseudomonadota > Gammaproteobacteria > Burkholderiales > Chromobacteriaceae > Vogesella > Vogesella alkaliphila. The sequence goes on from NZ_BMYW01000004.1 coordinate 261,785, forward strand.
CAGCGGTTCGTCGTGGCCGCACGTCACGCCGCCGCTCACCAGCGCGCCGCCCTCTGTCGCCCTCAGCCGGCCACAGCTGGGGGCGGAGTATCTGGCGTGGGCGCATTGGCTGGATGCGCTGCACAAGCGCGCGAGCCAGGGCAACGAGGCCGATGCCTGGGCACTGGCGGAAGGCAAGCTGGCCTTCGTGCTGCGCCGCAGCCTGCTGCTGCGCGAAAAAGTCATGCTCGGCGGCAGCCTGTCTCGGGCGGTGACCGAGGAAACCGCGGCACTGGTGCAGGAGCTGGAACAGGTTATCGGCGAGCTGACCGGGCGCGAGATGCTGGCGGTGGACGACTGGCCGCTACCCTATCGCCTTTACCGCCGCCAGGGCGAGGCCGGCAAACCGGCGACCGGCGCCACGCCCCAAACCCCACCTCCTGCCGGCCACGACCGACGCCAGGGCAGCCGTCAGCGCAAGAACCTGCTGTCGGCACAGGCGCAACAGGATTGCCAGCAGGCGGTAGGCTGTCTGCGGCTGGCGCTGGAGATCCTGCACCGCCAACCGGCACTGGCCAAATCCGACGCTTGGCAGGCGGCCAACCTTGGACTGGCGCGGGTGATCGTGCTCGGCCACCTGAGCAGCCAGCCTGGGCACAAGCTGGCAGGTCAACACGCCTCGCCGCAATAACAGTCGGTCGGCAAACCCGCGCCAAGCCAAGCGCTAACGACAAACTCTCCTTGTCATTGCGAGGCTTTATCTGTAGAATGCCTTTCCTCAATGGCGGGTCTCCCCGCATTGTGCGATGGTCAACCTGGTCAGGTCCGGAAGGAAGCAGCCACAGCCGTTTAGCGCAAGTGCCGGGGGTCGGGCTCGCCACCCCAATTTACCCCGTTGCCGATAAACCTCTATCGGCAACGGGCGTTTCGCATAAATTACGCTGTCCTTTTTCTCGCAATCCTGCTATCATACCGATGCAAGTCAAATAAGGCTGGGCAAAGACTCGGCCGTATGTTTTATTTTTTGCAAAAGTCACGCGGACACTACCCCGTCCATGATTACAGAACTCATATGCGAGGAACGCCATGAAATTGTTTGATAAAATCCCCAATCCGCGCGAAATCCGCCGCAAGCTTGGCTTGAACCAACAGGAATTCTGGAGCCGCATCGGCGTTACCCAGTCCGGTGGTTCGCGCTACGAAAGCGGTCGCAACATGCCAAAGCCAGTGCGCGAATTGCTCCGCCTGGTGCATGTCGAGCAGATCGACTTGGCGAAAGTCCGTCGTGAAGACTTCGAGATCGTCGAGTATCTCAAGGAAACCCACCCGGACCTGTACAAGAGCCTGCGTAAAGCGGTTCGCGCCCGCCTTGACACCCAGGGCGAAGCAGAAGGCACCGTTGCCGAAGCCTGAGCAAGCGGTTGATGCAACCATAAAAAAACGCCCCGGTCCACCGGGGCGTTTTTCGTTGTCTGAACGACGGGCCGGCAATACCGGCGGCACAGCACCATCAGTCCCCGGCATTGCGCACCAGCAGCACCGGCACATCGGCGATCTTCAGCACCCCTTCGGCGACACTCCCCAGCAGCAGGTGCATCAGCCCGCCGATGCCGTGAGTCCCCATCACCAGCAGGTCCGCCCCCCACTTGCTGGCGTCGTCCATGATGACACTGGCGATGCGATCGCCCCAGCTTTCGATTATGGCCGTCTCCGGCACCACGCCCAGCGCCTCGGCGCGCGTACGCGCCTGCGACAGCACCTGCTCGCCCGCCTCGCGAATCGAACCCTGCAATTCCGCGGCATCCAGAAACTCGGCGCCACCCCAGCCAAACTGTGCCAGATCCACCACGTGCACCATCCTCACGGCAGCACCAACCTCCTTGGCCAGCTTGCACGCTTCAGCCAGGGCCAATGCCGATGTTGCGCTATCGTCAACCGGCACAAAAATACGCTGATACATGGTAACCTCCCGTCTCGACACACGATTGAATTGCTGTATTCATACTAGATTACCGGCACCGAGGAAAGTATTGATAAAGATTAACGGCGGGCGCAGTATGACAAAAATCCTCGCGACAGGTTAATACATGGCACGCCTCACCTTGCCGGAGATCGACAATCCGGTGTTCGACTGCCGGCTCGACATCCGCATCAGCGATATCAACTACGGCGGCCACCTGGGCAACGATGCCGCGCTGCGCTTCGCCCACGAGGTCCGGCTGCGCTTCCTACAAAGTCTTGACTGCACCGAGATGGATGTTTACGGTGCCGGCATCATCATGAGCGACGCGGCGGTGATCTACCGCAACGAAGCCTTCCATGGCGACACGTTGGCATTCAGCCTCGGCATCACCGACTTTAGCCGCTGTGGCTGCGATTTCATTTACCAGGCCCGACGCTTGAGCGACAATGCCGCAATACTGCATATCAAGACCGGCATTGTCTTTTTCGACTACCAGCAGCGGAAAGCAACCGCTGTACCAGCCGCCTTTGCCGCGCAATTCAGACTGAAACAAGAAGGAGTCGCGACATGAAGAACTACCCCACGAACAGTCCGGAAGCCCTTGCCCGCATCCTTGCCATGTTCATGATTACCGATGGCGAAATGGCCGCGCGCGAGATCGAATCCCTGGAAAGCCTGAACGTCTATGAAATCATCGGCCTGTCGCGCAAGCGCTTCATCGAGGTGCTGGCCAAGTACTGCGACGACATCTCCGACGAAGCCGAAAACGACGGCACCATCCACCTGCTGTCACCGCAGCGCGTCAACGAAGTGCTGGACGTGATCACCGATCGCAGCAAGCGCCTGCTGTGCTGCGCCATCGCGCTGGACATCTGCAAGGCCGACAGCGCGATCAGCGACCCGGAAATGCTGCTGCTGCGCCACATGATGCAGCACTGGCAGCTATCGCTGGAAGACCTGGAAAACGAATTCATCCGCCAGTAACACCCTGGCGTACCCTGTAGCTGAACCATAATCAGCGCAGGCACTGCTGCACCGCAACGGCCACCCTGAGTGGCCGCTTTCGTTCGGCAACCACCATCCAACGCGAGCCCATCACATGAAGCAGACATTCACCGGCAGCGAGCAGTACATTGCCACCCCCGACCTGATGACCGCGGTCAATGCCGCCATTACCTTGGAACGCCCGCTGCTGATCAAGGGCGAGCCCGGCACCGGCAAGACCATGCTCGCCGAACAACTGGCGAAGGCGCTGGGCAAGCAGCTGATCGTGTGGCCGGTCAAATCCACCACCAAGGCACAGCACGGCCTGTACGAGTACGATGCCGTATCGCGCCTGCGCGACTCGCAGCTGGGCAACGAGCGCGTGCACCACATCGGCAACTACATCGTCAAAGGCAAGCTGTGGCAGGCGTTCGAGGCCAGCGAGGCGCCGGTGCTGCTGATCGACGAGATCGACAAGGCCGACATCGAGTTCCCCAACGATCTGCTGCGCGAGCTGGACCAGATGGAATTCTTCGTGCACGAGACGCAGGAGCAGATCAAGGCCCACCAGCGTCCCATCATCGTCATCACCTCCAACAACGAGAAAGAGCTGCCCGACGCCTTCCTGCGCCGCTGTTTCTTCCACTACATCCGTTTTCCGGATCAGGACACCCTGCAGCGCATCGTCAACGCGCACTTCCCGACCCTGCGTGACAGCCTGCTGCGCAATGCGCTGGAGAGCTTCCTCGCCATCCGCGAGCTGCCCGGCATCAAGAAGAAACCGTCAACCTCGGAGCTGCTGGACTGGCTGCGCCTGCTTGAGGCCGACGGCACACCGGACAGCGCGATCCAGAATGGCGGCGTGCCGCCGTTTGCCGGTGCCCTGCTGAAGAACGAGCAGGACATGTCGCTGCTGGAGCGCATCCTCAACGCCACCCGCGCGCGCCGCAACGGATCATGAATGAAGCCTGGACCGCCAAGCTGCAGCAGTTCGACCAGCAATTGCAGTTGGCCGCAAGGAGCGAGCACACGCGCGAGGCCTACGCGCGCGATATCGCCTATCTCGCCAGCCTGACCCGGCTGGAGCAGCCGGAACAGGTCAACACCCTCGCCGTGCAGCGGGCGCTGGCGCAGTTGCGCCAGCAGGGGCTGTCGCCGCGCTCGCTGGCGCGCATCCTGTCCAGCTGGCGCAACCTGTTTCACTGGATGATCCGGCAGGAGCACATTGCGGCCAACCCTTGCGCCGGCCTGCGACCGCCACGGGCACCGCAACGCCTGCCCAAGGCGCTCAGCGTCGACGCCACCATGCAGCTGCTGGACCAGCCCAGCGAGGGGCGGCTGCAGTGGCGCGACCACGCCATGTTTGAATTGATGTACTCCTCCGGCCTGCGCCTGAGCGAAACCACCGCGCTCAATGTCGCCGACCTCGACCTGTCGCAACAGTTGGTCAAGGTCAGCGGCAAGGGCAAGCGCGAACGGCTGCTGCCGGTTGGCCGCAGCGCCGTCGACGCGCTGCAGCGCTGGCTGGAAGTGCGCGGCAGCGCTCAGGATGACGCGCTGTTCGTGTCGGAGCAGGGGACGCGGCTGTCGTCGCGGCAGCTGGCGCGGCGGCTGGAAAAATGGCGACTGCAAAGCGACTGCGAACAGCACGTGCACCCGCACATGCTGCGCCACTCGTTTGCCAGCCACATCCTGCAGTCGTCCGGCGACCTGCGCGCGGTACAGGAAATGCTGGGCCACGCCAACCTGGCCACCACCCAGATCTACACCAGCCTCGACTTCCAGCATCTGGCCAGGGTCTACGACGGCGCCCACCCGCGCGCCAAGAAGACACCGGACAACTCGTAACGCGCACGCTCAATACTGCGCACCGAGGCTGAAATAGCCGGTCCACTGCCCGCCCTTGGCATTGCCGACACCGACCGACCACGGCCCCAGCACGGTGTCGGCGCCCAGGAATAGCGTCATGCCCGGCAACCAGCTGCTATTGCGCTGATCCCACACCGTGCGCCACGCCTTGCCGGCCTCGAACGACACCCCGGCATACAGCCCGGAGCCGAGCACCGACGGCAAGCCGGCAGCACGCCAGTACAGCATGCTGCGCAACAAGGCGGTGCGACTGGCCAGCAGCTCGCCCGGCTGGTAGCCGGACAGGTTGTTGAAGCCGCCCAGCGCGTAGACCATGCCGTCGCCGCGGCCGAAGGAGCCGTCAAAGCGCGCGGTGGTGCGCAGCGTGACGTCGCGCGGCAGCAGCTGCGCCGCGTCAAGGCGGATGCCGACACTGTGATAGCGCTCATCCAGCGCCATGGTGTACGGCGCCGACAGCGAGAACTGCGCCGCCATGCCCTGTCGCGGCCAACGTGGATTGTCCAGCTGGTCGTAGTTGAACAGCACCCGCACACCGCGCGCACTCTGCCCGTAGCGGGCCTCGTCGTAGACCGCCGCCCCGGTCTTCAGTCGCAGCGCGGTGCGGCTCTGGTACACCCCCAGCCGCAATTCGCCGAACCGGCGGAAATCCCACCCCAGATCGGCATTGGCCTGCGTGGTGCCGAAGATGAAATCCGCCTCGCGCCGGTGACCGGGCGAGTACAGCGAATACAGCCGGTCCTCGTAGCGTGCCGACAGGCTGGCGAACAGCGGACTGTCGGCCGCCAGCGGCTGGTACCACTCGCTGCGCAGCATCGGCTCCTCGCCCAGCCGCAACTCGTTGAGCCACATGCCGCCCGCTGCATTCAGCCAGCTGCGCTTGTGCTCGCCCAGCAGCGCGAAGCTGGCGCGGCCGTTGGTGGCGCTGCTCAGGCTCAGGCCGGCACGCAGGTAATTGGGGCCGACAAAGCGTTCTTCCGCCGTCACTCGCGCCACATTCTGCCCCTGCTCGAACGCGGCGCGGTAGGACAGGCGCTCCAGGTCACCATCGGCAAACACCTCGGTCAGGCGACGGTGAAAGATCTCCAGCGGCAGCGCGGTGGAGGCGGCCGACAGCCGCTGCTGCAGCGCCTGCGGGTCGACAAAGTCGAAATTGCCGGCCACCTCGACGCGGTCGATGCGCGCCGTCTGCGGTGCCCGCTGCGTCGCCTGCCAGGCGGCATAGCGCTCCGGCGGCAGCGCGAACGGCGCCAGTTGGGTGGCGATGCCCTGCGCCGCGCGCCGGCCGGCCTCGACAATGTCGGCGTTGCGCGCAAAGTCGGCGGGAGAAAAGCCGTCCAGGGTTGGCCGCAACAGCAGGTCCTGCGGCCGCATCTTCGCCAGCTGCTCCTTGCTGTTGCGCGCCACCATCAGATAGCTGGTCTGGTCCAGCACATTGATGAAGCTGCGCAGCTGCTCCGCCTTCAGCGGCGGGGTGCCGACATCGATCACCAGCAGCACGTCGGCACAGCCACCAAGCAGCTCTTCCACCGGCAGCTGCCGCGCCAGGCCACCGTCCACCAGCAGCCGGCCCTCATGCTCCACCACATCGAACAGCCCCGGCACCGCCATGCTGGCGCGCATCGCCAGGCTCAGGTCGCCACGGTCAAACACCACCGCATCGCCGCTTTCCAGGTCGGTGGCCACCGCGCGAAACGGGATCGACAAGCGGTCGAAGCCGGGCTCGTCGCGGGCGCGGGTCAGCTCGCGGATGAACAGGTCGATGGCCTGTGAATTGATCGCGCCGCGCGGAATGCGCAGCTCGCCGTCGCGCACGCCGAAGGACAGATCGAAGTAGTTGACCAGATCGCCCTGCTTGCGCAGGTAGGGCACGTCCTGCCGCGCCGGCTTGCCCGACAGCAGCACATCCCAGTCGGCCCGGCGAAACAGCCCGGCCATCTCGTCCAGCGAACGGCCGCTGGCGTAGGCGCCGCCGATCAGGGCGCCGGCACTGGTGCCCGCGATGCAGGCCACCGGCACCCGCAGGCGCTCCAGCTCCTGCAGCACGCCCAAGTGGGCAAAACCGCGCGCGCCACCGCCGCCCAGCACCACCCCCAGCCGTGGCGGGGTGGCACTGGCGTGCGCCAGCAGCGGCAACAGCAGCAAGACGACGGCCAGGCGCCGGCGCCAGTATCCGGAAAAAAGCATGGGTAGCAACGACACTTTCTGTTATTGGTCCGAGATACGATAATATAGCGGGATAATCACCGTACCCTGGCCTTCAACCTCGCCGAGCCGTCTTCACGTAATGATCGACAACATCAAAACCATACTGGGATCCCTGATCGGGAAACACAAACCCAGCGACAGCACCGTCTCCGCCACCCTGCTGGTGAAAAACCTGCCGAGTGACGAGTACTACACGGCGCTGATCGAGGTCATCAAGGCGGTCAGCAAGATCAACAAGGATGCCACGGTCACCCTGAAGGACCGCATCAGCACCCTGCTCTACGTCGACAGCCAGTCCGCAGGCATGCACAGCAAGCTGTGCAGCGAATTCCTGCGCGGCTCGCCGCGTTCAAAATCCTTCCTGCCCAGCATCCTGTCCTACTGGACCGAGCTTTCCAACGGCTACCAGCTGTGCCTGCGCCAGATGCACAGCGCCAAGAACTTTGTCGTCGACGACAATATCGAGCTGGCCGTCGCTCGCGCGCTGCACCACCAGCTGAGTCTGGTGAAATGGAGCGCGCTGCGCTACATCGCAGCCGAGGGCAACACCTGGCAGCAAGCCTACCACCTGTACCTGTTTGCAGAGCAGGAGCATTTCCACACCAAACGCATTGCGCTGTACGACCGGCTGAACAGCAGCATCTCCCCGGAGGAACTGCTGATCCAAGCGGCAATGCTGCACCTGGCGCAGACCGACAACCTGCTGCCGCAGGAAATCGAGGCCATCCACCTGCTGCTGGAAAGGCTGGTGGAAGGCGTGCACCTGGAGCTGCAGTCCACGCAAAGCGAATTCCAGTACGTGATCAATCTCGACATGCCGGCCGCGCCACAACTGCTGCGCCGCGGCGTGCTGGGCAAGGGCTGCCGCTACTGGTCCGGCGACCACGTCGTCAACCGCCTCGCCGACCTGATCCTCGATTTCGACCAGGGCATCCCGGACGCCTTTGCCCGCGCACTGCCGGAAATGAGCCTGGAACTGTGGCGCGACATGCTGCAGAAGCTGTCGACGCGCTGGTCGCAGGACGGCGGCAAGTCGATGCGCCGTTGCGAACGGCTGTCGTCGACCGGGCAGGCGCGGGTGGAAGTCGGTTTCGAGCGCATCGCCCACCACCTGAAAGTCAACCGCACCCTGCCACAGGGCGACGACAACCTGGTGCCGGAATGGCGAGTCAACGACACCAGCGAAGTCGGCATGGGGCTGATCTACATCGGCCGCGCGGTGGAAAGCCTGATCATCGGCCGCAGCATCTGGGTATCGCAAAAAGACCGCCCCAACCAGCTCGGCATCATCCGCCGCGTGCAACGTCTGCCGGAAGGCGGCACCCGCATCGGCGTCGAGCTGCTCGGCAGCCTGCCCCTGCCGGTGATCCTCAGCGAAAACGAGCGGGAAGCCATCTCCAACCACAACGGCCTGTACATCACGCAGACCAACGCCCAGAAAGGCAAGCGCGTCTTCCTCGTGCCCAAGTCCTTCGCCAAGCCGGGCAAGCTGCTCAATTTCCTCGCCAACGGCAAGTCCTACCAGATCCGCATCAGCAGCGTGATCACCCAGTTCGAGGACTGCCACCAGGTCGAATTCGAGACCCTGGAACGGCTCAGCGACTGAGCCGGCCTTCGCCCGGCGACAAAAAAGGCGGTCGCCAGTGGCGACCGCCATTTGCGTCTGGCGTTCACGCCGCACGCCCCAGCACCGCGTCCAGCCAGCGCGTCGGCAGCAGCCGCTTCAGCCACCAGAACAGGTGCGTCGGGAAGGTGACGCGGTAGCGCGCTGCCGGCCGCACGGCCAGCAAGGCCCGCTCCACCTTGGCCAGCACCGCCGTCGCCGGCAGGGTGAACGGCGCGGCGTGGCCCTCCTTCTTCAGCCGCTGCAGCTGCTTTTCGTAAGAGACCCGATGCGCGCTATGCGCGATGTCGATGTTGGCCAGAAACCTGGCCAGCGCATTGGGACGGAAACGGCTCTCGATCGGCCCCGGCTCGATCAGGCTGACATGGATGCCGCTGCCGGCCAGCTCCAGCCGCAGGGTGTCACACAGCCCTTCCATCGCGTACTTGCTGGCGTTGTAGGCGCCGCGATACTTCATCGCGGCAAATCCCAGCACCGAGCTGTTGAACAGCACGCGGCCATGGCCCTGGCGCCGCATCACCGGCAACACCGCATTCATCAGCTCCCAGGCGCCGAACAGGTTGGTCTCGAACTGCGCCCGCATCGCGTGGCGCGGCACGTCCTCGGCGGCGCCGGGCTGGCCGTAACCGGCGTTGTTGAACAGCGCGTCCAGCGTGCCGCCGGTGCGATGCAGCACCTCCGCCACCGCGGCGTGGATGCTGGCGCTGTCGTCCACGTCGAGCAGCAGCGCTTCCAGCCCCAACTGCTGCAGGCGGCTGACATCCTCCGCCTTGCGCGCACTGGCAAACACGCGCCAACCCTTTGCGGCCAACCCTTGCGCCACCACCAGGCCGATGCCGGACGAACAACCGGTAATCAAGATGCTTTTGGCCGCCACGCTGCCATCCTTTCGTCAATCGTTGAGGCCGCCACGATAAACAGCCACCCGCTGGGGGTCAAACGCAAGCCGCCTGTTGCCGTGCGGCGCGGCGGGCAAACACCGGCGCCACTTTGTGCGGGCGCAGAAAACACCTACAATGGCGACCGGTAAACCGAACAATGCACGAGGAATAAGGTAATGGCCAAATCCGCCAAGGCGCCGGCAAGCTTCGAAAGCTCGCTGGCACAACTGGAAGACATCATCCAGGCAATGGAAAGCGGCGACATGCCGCTGGATGCGGCACTCGCCTCCTACAAGCAGGGCATCGAACTGATGAAGTTCTGCCAGGCCAAGCTGGCCGATGCCGAACAACAACTGAGAGTGCTGGAAAACGGCGAACTCAAGCCACTGGACATCAGCCATGAGCAATGAAAACCTTGTCGGCTGGATGACCGCCACCCAGCAATACGTCGAAAACGCGCTGGAAGCGGCGCTGCCGGACGAACAGCGCGCGCCGCAGCAACTGCACCAGGCGATGCGCTACAGCACGCTGCAGGGCGGCAAGCGCGTGCGCCCGCTGCTGGCCTTCGCCGCCGGCGAGCTGGTCGCCGCCGATGCGGCCAACCTTGGCCGCGTTGCCTGTGCCGTGGAGATGATCCACGCCTACTCGCTGGTACACGACGACATGCCGTGCATGGACGACGACGTGCTGCGTCGCGGCAAGCCGACCTGTCACGTCGCCTACGACGAGGCCACCGCGCTCTTGGTCGGTGACGCCTTGCAGACGCTGGCCTTCGAGCTGATCGCCACCCCGCTGCCGGGCGTGGACGCAGCGCAGCAGCTGGCCATGGTGAAGCTGCTGGCACAGGCCTCCGGCCACGCCGGCATGGCCGGCGGCCAGGCCATCGACCTCGCCAGCGTTGGCCGCAACCTGAACCAGACCGAGCTGGAGTTCATGCACCTGATGAAAACCGGCGCGCTGATCCGCGCCGCGGTGCTGCTCGGCGCCATGTGCGGCCAACCCTTGAGCGCCGAACAGAGCGACAGCCTCGACCATTTCGCCAAGCGCATGGGACTGGCGTTCCAGGTGGTCGACGACGTGCTGGACGTAGAGGCCGACACCGCCACCCTCGGCAAGACCGCCGGCAAGGACGAGGCCAACGACAAGCCGACCTACGTCAGCCTGATGGGCCTGCAGCAAGCCAAGCAGTTTGCCCGCGAACTCTACAACGACGCGCTGGCCGCGCTGGCACCGTTTGGTGACCGGGCCGCGCGCCTGAAACAGCTGGCCGACTACATCGTCGCCCGCTCGTTCTGAACGACAACACAACACAACAACAATATGACCACACTGCTCGACACCATCCACAGCCCGGCGGACCTGCGCCAGCTGAAACGCAGCGACCTGCCGCAGCTTGCGCGCGAGCTGCGCGAATTCATCGTCGAATCGGTGAGCAAGACCGGCGGCCATTTCGCCTCCAACCTCGGCAGCGTGGAGCTGACCGTCGCCCTGCACTACGTGTTCAACACCCCGGACGACCGTCTGGTGTGGGATGTCGGCCACCAGACCTACCCGCACAAGATCCTCACCGGCCGGCGCGAGCGCATGCACACCATGCGCCAGCAGGGCGGCCTCGCCGGCTTCCCGAAGCGTGACGAGTCCGAGTACGACACCTTCGGCGTCGGCCACTCGTCCACCTCCATCGGCGCCGCGCTGGGCATGGCGGTCGCGGCACAGCTGCAGGGCATCGAGCGCCACTGCGTCGCCATCATCGGCGATGGTTCGATGACCGCCGGCCAGGCCTTCGAGGCACTGAACAACGCCGGCGCGATGGACACCAACCTGCTGGTGATCCTCAACGACAATGACATGTCAATCTCGCCCAATGTCGGCGCGCTCAACAACTACCTGGCCAAGCTGATGTCCGGCCGCTTCTACGCGGCCATGAAACAGGGCAGCAACAAGGTGCTGGGCGGCATCGCCCCGCCGCTGCGCGATATCGCCAGCAAGGTGGAAGAGCACGTGAAGGGCTTTTTCACCCCGGGCACGCTGTTCGAGGAGTTCGGCTTCAACTACATCGGCCCGATCGACGGTCACGATGTCGACGTGCTGACCGACACCCTCCACAACATCAAGAGCCTGAAAGGCCCGCAGTTCCTGCACATCGTCACCAAGAAGGGCCAGGGCTACAAGCTGGCCGAGAACGACCCGGTGAAATACCACGGCGTGACCAAGTTCGACCCGGCCAACGGCCTGTCCGGCAGCAAGAGCGGCGGTAAGCCGCAGTACACGCAGGTGTTCGGCGACTGGATCTGCGACATGGCCAAGCTGGATTCGCGCCTGGTCGGCATCACCCCGGCGATGCGCGAAGGCTCCGGCCTGGTGCGCTTCGAGCAGGAGTACCCGCAGCGCTACTTCGACGTGGCGATTGCCGAACAGCACGCGGTCACCTTTGCCGCCGGCCTCGCCTGTGACGGCCTGAAGCCGGTGGTGGCGATCTACTCCACCTTCCTGCAGCGCGGCTACGACCAGCTGATCCACGACGTGGCGCTGCAGAACCTGCCGGTGGTGTTCGCCATCGACCGCGCCGGTCTGGTCGGCGCCGACGGCCCAACCCACGCCGGCTCCTTCGACCTGTCCTTCCTGCGCTGCATCCCCAACATGACGGTGATGGCACCGTCGGACGAGAACGAGTGCCGCCAGATGCTGTACACCGCGTTCACGCTGGACGGCCCGAGCGCGGTGCGCTACCCGCGCGGCACCGGCCCCGGCGCCGCCATCGTGCCGGAAATGTCAGCGATGCCGATCGGCAAGGGCCACATCCGCCGCCAGGGCGCCGGCAAGGTGGCCATTCTCGCCTTCGGCAGCATGGTGACGCCGGCGCTGCAGGCGGCCGAGGTCTTCGACGCCACCGTCGCCGACATGCGCTTCGTCAAGCCGCTGGACGCCGAACTGGTGCTGCAGCTGGCCGCCAGCCACGAGCTGATCGTCACCGTCGAGGAGAACGCGATCATGGGGGGCGCCGGCAGTGCCTGCGGCGAAGTGCTGGCTGCGGCCAACGTGCAGGTGCCGCTGCTGCACCTGGGTTTGCCGGACGACTACGTCGAGCACGGCGACCCTGCCGTGCTGCTGGCCGGCTGCGGCCTCGACGCCGCCGGCATCGAAGCCGCCATCGCCGCCCGTCAGGGGCGCTAACCCGCATCGCCGGAGGGCGCGCGCATGAGCAACTGGGATCTGGGCAGCTGGCTGTCACTGGCCGATTCGCCGTATGCCGCGCTGCCGGCCATCGTGACCAGCCTCGGCATCGGCCTGCTGATGGGGGTGGAGCGCGAGCGCAAGAAGCGCACGCTGGCCGGCATCCGCACCTTCCCGATGACCGCGGTGTTCGGCTGCCTGCTGGCGGTGCTGTCGCAGCACGGCAGCCCGAACTGGCTGCTGCCGGCGCTGGGCCTGCTGGTGATCGCCAGCCTCGGCTTCCTGCCGCTGGGCCGCGAGTCGGAGGAAAACGAGCCGCGCACCACCACCGTGGTGGCACTGGTGGTGGCCTACGGCCTGGGCCTGCTCTCGGCCAACGGGCTGGAAGAGCTGGCCGTCGCCGTTGCCATCATCGTCACCGGCCTGCTGTACCTGAAGCCGGAGCTGAGCGGCATCAGCCAGCGCCTGGACCGCCGCGACCTGCTGGCGCTGCTGCAGTTCGCCGCCCTCACCTTCATCGTGCTGCCGGTGCTGCCGAACCAGGGCTTCGGCCCCTACGCCGCCTTCAACCCGTACCGGGTCTGGCTGATGGTGGTGCTGATCGTCGGCGTCGGCCTCGCCGGCTACTTCGCGGTGCGCATGCTCGGCGAACGCGTCGGCACCCCGGTGCTGGGCATCCTCGGCGGCCTGGTGTCCACCACCGCCACCAGCCTGGTCTATGCCCGCGCCGCGCGCGACAACCCGGCCTCGGTGGCGCTGTCGGCACGGGTGATCCTGCTCGCCAACCTGGTGCTGTTCGTGCGGCTGGCACTGATCACTGTCGCGGTGACACCAGAGGCACTGGAAGGCGCCATCCTGCTGATGGCCCCGCCGCTGCTGCTCGGCCTGTTGACGGTGATGCTGCGCCCGCGCCATGCCGCCAATGGCCAGCACGAGACGCCGGCGCTGCAGCTGAGCAACCCGGCCGAGATGAAACTGGCGCTCAGCTTCGCGCTGGTGTTCGCCATCGTGCTGGTCTGCAGCGCGTGGCTGAACGACCTGTTCGGCCAGCGCGGCGTGTACGTGATCGCACTGATCTCCGGTCTCAACGACGTCGACGCCATCACCCTGACCGCGCTGGAGATGCTGGGCAAGCAGCAACTGGCGATGATGCCGACCCTGCTGGCGATCAGCATCGCCATCGTCAGCAACACCCTGTTCAAGTTCGGGCTGATCTCCAGCTTCGGCGGCCGCCTGCTGGCGCTGCGCTGCCTGCCCACCTTCGTGGTGATGCTGCTGGGGCTGGCCATCGGCCTGTGGCTCAACCTGGTCGCCGGCTGAGCCTGCCCGCCGTTCAGGCGTCGGCGCCGACGGCGCGCAGCCGCTCGCGGATCGCCTCCGGAATCGACACCGTCTTGCCGGCCTGGTAGTCGACCCACACCAGCGTCGCCTCGCCCACCGCGTACACGGTATCGGCATCGCCCTCGACCCTGAAATGGTGGCGCAGCTTCAGGCTGCTGCGGCCAACCTTTTCCACCTCGATGCTGATCAGCACCGTCGCCGGATAGGTCATCTCGCGCTTGTAGACACAGCTGGTGCTCCCCAGCACCGGGCCGATGCCCTGCGGGTCGATCGGGTAGCCGATGTCGTCCAGCCACTCGACGCGGATCTGCTCCATGTAGCGGAAGTAGCAGGTGTTGTTGAGATGGCCGACCGCGTCCATATCGCCCCAGCGCATGCTGATGCGGCGGGTGTCGAGCAGTGGCAGGATTTTTTCCATCGTGGGCTCCGGTGTCTGGTTGCATTGCAGCATGCGATCATAGCGCGCTCCTGACGTTAACGTCAGCACGCTGCCGCGCAACACAGTGTTCAGCTTGCGCTAAAATGGTGGGCTTACCTGCCTTCAGCTCATCATGGCCAAACTCTTCTTCCGCTACGCCGCTATGAACAGCGGCAAAAGCACGCAACTGCTGCAGATCGCCAACAACTACGAATCGATGGCCAAGACGGTGCGGCTGTATACCGCCGCCATCGACGACCGCTTCGGCGTCGGCAAGATCACCTCGCGCCTCAATATCCAGCGCGACGCGCTGACCTACGACGACCGTCTCGATTTTCTGGCCGAGGACTACGCCGGCATCGCCTGCGTGCTGATCGACGAAGCGCAGTTCCTGAGTCCGCAGCAGGTACAACAGCTGCACCGGCTGGCGCATACCCGACACGTGCCGGTGATCTGCTTCGGCCTGCGCAGCGATTTTCGCGGCGAGCCCTTTCCCGGCGCCGCCTGGCTGCTGGCACTGGCGGAAGACATCGAGGAGATCAAGACCATCTGCCACTGCGGCCGCAAGGCCACCATGCACATCCGCCGCGACGGCGACGGCCGGCGCATCAAGGAAGGACCGCAGGTGGAGATCGGCGACGAGGCCCGCTACCACGCGGTATGCGCCAAGTGCTTCTACGCCTGAGCGGCAACACCACACTCCCCCGGCAAAAACGCCAGCGCCCGGCGCTGGCGTTTTTTCTGGCCGCCTTGCGGCCAACCTTGACCTCTCCGCCCGCCTTTTCCTGAGCGCGCCGCAGTCTCGCCTTTCTGTGGCGCCGGCCTTGGCACTATAAAGAACTGCCACCCCGTTTCCCGCCACAAGGAGCGCCCCATGTTGCCAGCCGGTAGTCAGGATGCGGTCGACAGTTTCTATCACCTGCACGGCGAGGACCCGGCCGCGCTGCCCTGCCAGGGGCTGGCCTGCTTTGCCGCACGCGCGCAGGCACCGGCGGCGTGGCACGCGGCGCAGCGGCAGGACCGCGGGCTGTACTGCCACGGCCAGTGCCACCAGCCTCCCGGAGCGGCGCCGGTGCGCCCGCACATCGCCAGCCTGCTGCCGCATAGCGTGCTGCTGGACAATGTGCTGGCCGGCGGCATCCACGACTTCGGCGCCTACCTCGCGCGCGGCGGCGGCGTGGCACTGCAGCAGGCGCGCCGCATGAGCCAGGTGGCGCTGCTGCAGGCACTGGACGACAGCGGCCTGCGCGGTCGCGGCGGTGCGGGCTTCCCGGCCGGACGCAAGTGGCGCGCCGCGGCGGCGGCCGGCGGCAGCCGCAAATACCTGGTGGTGAACGCCGACGAGGGCGACCCCGGCAGCTTTTCCGACCGCTACCTGCTGGAAGACGACCCGTATTGCCTGATCGAAGGCTGCCTGATCGCGGCGCAAGCGATCGGCGCCCGCCACGGCGTCATCTACCTGCGCAAGGAATACCCGCACGCCGCCCGCGTGCTACAGGTCGCGCTGCAACAGGCACGCGACGCCGACTGGCTGGGGACGGATTTCGAGCTGACGCTGCACATCGGCGACGGCAGCTACCTGTGCGGCGAGGAAACCGCGCTGCTCAATGCGCTGGAAGGCCGGCGTCCGGAGGCACGGCTGCGCCCGCCACAAATCACCACGCACGGACTGCACGGCCAGCCCACGCTGCTGCACAACGTGGAAACCCTGTGCGCGGTACCGTGGCTGATCCGCCACGGCGCGGCGGCCTACGCCGCACTGGGGGTTGGCCGCAGTCGTGGCAGCAAGCTGCTGTCGCTGAACGCGAGCTTCAACCGCCCCGGCCTGTACGAGGTGCCGTTCGGCCTGCCGCTGCACGCCATCGTGACCGAGCTGGGCCTGGGGCTGCGCCACGGCAGCCTGCGCGGGCTGATGGTAGGCGGACCGCTGGCAGGCCTGGTGCCGCCGGCGCTGCTGGACACGCCGCTGGACTACGAGGCGCTGCACGCCATCGGCTGCGCCGTCGGCCACGGCGGCGTGATCGCCTTTGCCGACGACACCCCGCTGCTGGCCATCATGGCCGAGGTGTTCCGCTTTGGTGCGCGCGAGTCCTGCGGCAAGTGCACGCCCTGTCACTACGGCGCCGCCGAGCTGGCGCGGCAGTTTGCCGCCGCCGCCGACGGCCAGGCCATCGACGGCGCCCGCTGCCGGGCGCTGCTGGACAATCTGGCGCAGGCCAGCCTGTGCGGCCACGGCCGTGGTCTGGCCGAGTTCGCCCACGCCCTGCAACGCCACTACCCGGAGGAGCTGCGCGCATGCCTCGCCTGATACTCAACGGCCAAGCCCATGACGTGCCGGCCGGCACGCTGCTGCTGGACGCACTCGCCGCTGCCGGCAGCCAGGTAGCCCATCTGTGCCACGACGCGCGGTTGGCACCCAGCGGTGGTTGCCGGCTGTGCCTGGTCGCCATCGACGGCCAGCCGCTGCCCCAGCCCGCCTGCGCCACCCGCGCCGAAGACGGCATGGTGGTGCACAGCCACACCCCGGCGCTGGAAGCGCTGCGCCACAGCAATCTGCAACTGCTGGCCGAGCGCTACCCGGCCGACGCGATGGCAGCGCACCCGGAACTGCCCTTCCATGCCCTGCTGCGCCAGTACCACATCCAGCCCGGTGGCAAGGCGACCGGCAACGGCTTCCGTGACGACAGTCATCCCTACATCGGCGTGGACATGGATCGCTGCATCCACTGCCAGCGCTGCGTGCGCATCTGCGACGAGGTGCAGGGCCAGCTCGTGTGGGCGGCGTGGGGGCGCGGCGAGCAGACCCGCATCGCCACCGCGCACGGCAACAGCATGCTGGCCGATGGCTGCGTCAGCTGCGGTGCCTGCGTCGACAGCTGCCCCAGCGGTGCGCTGTTCGACAAGCCGGTAACCGCCGCGCAGCAATGGACGCGCACCACCTGCGGCTACTGCGGCGTTGGCTGCCAGATGGACGCCGGCAGCGCCGATGGCCGCGTGGTGGCGGTGCGCCCGGCGCAGCACCCGGTGAACCGTGGCCACCTGTGCCTGAAAGGCCGCTACGGCTTCGAATTCAACCACGCCGCCGACCGCGTCACCCAGCCGATGATCAAACAGCACGGCGAGTGGCAGCCGGTAGGCTGGGACGAGGCGCTGGGCTTTGTCGCCAACCGCCTGCTGGCCATCCGCGGCCAACACGGGCCGGACGCCATCGGCGTGCTGGGCTCGGCGCGCGCCAGCAACGAGGAAAACTACCTGGCGCAGAAGTTTGCCCGCGTGGTCGTCGGCAGCAACAACGTCGACTGCTGCGCCCGCGTCTGCCACACCCCCAGCGCCAAGGCGCTGAAAACCATGCTCGGCACCGGCGCGGCCACCAACCACTTCGACGACATCGAGCAGGCCGCCACCATCCTGCTGTGCGGCTGCAACCCCACCGAGAACCACCCGGTCGTCGGCGCCCGCATCAAGCAGGCGGCGCGCCGCGGCGCCCGGCTGCTGGTGATCGACCCCCGCCGCACCGAGCTGGCCGCGATGGCCGACGTCCACCTGCCGGTGCGCCCCGGCCACAACGTGCCGCTGCTCAATGCGATGGCCGCCACGCTGATAGCGGAAGGCCTGCTGAACCACGACTTCATCGCCGCGCGGGTGACGGGTTACGCCGAGCTGGCCGACTTCCTGCGCGACTACACCCCGGAACGGGTCGCCGCCGGCTGCGGCGTGGCGGCGGCCGACATCCGCGCCGCGGCGCGCCTGTACGCGACGCAAGGCCCGGCGATGTGTCTGCACGGCCTGGGCGTCACCGAGCACCTGCAGGGCACCGAAGGCGTGATGTGCCTGATCAACCTGGCCCTGCTCAGCGGCAACCTGGGCAAGCCCGGCAGCGGCATCAACCCCTTGCGCGGGCAGAACAACGTGCAGGGCGCCGCGCACATGGGCTGCGACCCGGCCACCCTGACCGGCGCGCAGTCGTTCGCCGACGCCGGCGAGCGCTTCGCCGCGCACTGGGGCACGCCACTGCCACAGAACCGCGGTCTGGACCTGCTGCAGATGATGGACGCGGCCCGCGACGGCCGGCTCAAGGCGCTATGGGCGATGGGCTACGACATCTACCTGACGCTGGCCAACGAGGCCGCCACCGCGGCCTCGTTGGCGCAGCTGGAGCTGGTCATCGTGCAGGACCTGTTCCTCAACGAGACCGCGCGCCGCTTCGGCCACGTGTTCCTGCCGGCAGCCTCCTTCCTGGAGAAGGACGGCACCTTCATGAATGCCGACCGCCGCGTGCAGCGCATCCGCCAGGTGGTACCGCCGCCCGGCGACGCCTTGCCCGACTGGCAGATCATCTGCCGCCTGGCCGCCGCCATGGGCCAGCCGGCGGGCTTCGACTTTGCCGAGCCGCAAGCCGTCTGGGACGAGATCCGCGCGCTGTGGCCGGCCGGGGCCGGCCTGAGCTACGCGCGGCTGGCACAGGAAAGCCTGCACTGGCCCTGCCCGGACGAACAGCACCCCGGCACGCCGGTGCTGCACGGCACGCGCTTTGCCAGTAGCCAGACCGCCACGCTGGCCTGCATCCCCTTCCTGCCCAGCAGCGAGCAGCCGGATGACGACTACCCGCTACTGCTGGTCACCGGCCGCGCGCTGGTCCACTTCAACGCCGGCACCATGAGCTATCGCGGCCGCAACGCGCTGCTGCGGCCGTCGGACACGCTGGACATGGCGCCGGCGGACGCCGCGCGGCTGGGGCTGCAACAGGGCGAGCGCGTGCGCCTCCACAGCCGCTACGGCAGCGCGGTGCTGCCGCTGAACATCAGCGACGCACAGCAAGCGGGGCAGCTGTTTGCCAGCTTCCACCGCCCGGACCTGCTGCTGAACCGGCTGACCTCTAGCGTGCGCGACCGGCTGGTGCACGCCCCGGAGTACAAGCTGACCGCGGTGCGGGTGGAAAAGGCGACGGATTAACCGACAGGGGGAAACGCCATGGCGCTATACGGTTTTGACGCCTTCTCGCCGGCACAGATCGCCGAGAAGATCGAGCAGGTCGGCGTCAGCAAGGCGCGGCTGCCGCTGCTGCAGATGGTGCTGCTGGGCATGCTGGCCGGCGCCTTCATCTCGCTGGGCGCGCTGTACTTCGTGCTGGTCGTGAGCGATGCCACGCTGGGCTTCGCCGCCAGCCGCGTGCTGGGCGGTGTGGTGTTTTCCTTGGGGCTGTTGCTGGTGGTAGTGGCCGGTGCCGAACTGTTCACCGGCAACAACCTGCTGATGATGGCCTGGGCCGACGGTCGCATCAGCAGCTACGCGCTGCTGCGCAACTGGGTGGTGGTGTGTGCGGCCAACTTTGCCGGCGCCGCCGGCATGGCGCTGCTGGTGTGGCTGTCCGGCCACCCGGCGATGAACGACGGCCGCGTGGCGGCGCTGGTGGTCACGCTGGCCGGCGCCAAGTGCGCGGCACCGTTGGCCGCGCTGTTCTGGAAGGGGGTGCTGTGCAATATCCTGGTGTGCCTGGCGGTGTGGATGGCGATGGCCGGGCGCAGCGTCACCGACAAGTTCGTGGCCGTCGTGTTCCCAATTTCGGCCTTTGTCGCCGCCGGCTTCGAGCACAGCATCGCCAATATGTACCTGATCCCGCTGGCGATGCTGCTGCAGGACAGCGTGCCGGCTGCGCTGGTATCGCCAGCGCTGGGCGTGGCCGGCCTGCTTCGCAATCTGGCGGCGGTGATCGCCGGCAACATCCTCGGCGGCAGCGTGCTGGTGGCGCTGGTCTACCACCTGATCTACCGCCGTGGCCTGCCACCGCCGGCAGCGTAGCGGGCCTGGAATGAAAAACGCCATCGCAGCGCGACGGCGTATCGGGCAGAAAGCTTGTGGCCAACCTTGTCAGGCGGTGCCGCCGACGGTGAGGCCGCCGTCGATGCGCAGCGTCGGCTGGCCGACGCCGACCGGCACGCTCTGGCCTTCCTTGCCGCAGACGCCGACGCCCTCGTCCAGCGCCAGGTCGTTGCCGATCATCGACACGTAGTTCAGCACGTCCGGGCCGTTGCCGATCAGGGTGGCGCCCTTCACCGGGTAGGTCAGCTTGCCGTTCTCGATGCGCCACGCCTCGGAGGCGGAGAACACGAACTTGCCGCTGGTGATGTCGACTTGGCCGCCGCCGAAGTTGGCCGCGTAGATGCCGTCCTTGACCGAGGCGATGATCTCTTCCGGCGCCTTGTCGCCGCCGAGCATGTAGGTGTTGGTCATGCGCGGCATCGGGATGTGGGCGTAGGACTCGCGGCGGCCATTGCCGGTCGGCGCCACGCCCATCAGGCGCGAGTTCATCGCGTCCTGCATATAGCCCTTCAGGATGCCGTCTTCGATCAGCACGGTACGGTTGGTGGCGTTGCCTTCGTCGTCGATCGACAGCGAACCGCGGCGCGCCGACAGCGTGCCGTCATCGACCACGGTGACGCCGGCGGCGGCCACGCGCTGGCCGATCATGCCGGAGAAGGCCGAGGTGCCCTTGCGGTTGAAGTCGCCCTCCAGGCCGTGGCCGATGGCTTCGTGCAGCAGCACGCCCGGCCAGCCGGAGCCGAGCACCACCGTCATCTGCCCGGCCGGTGCCGGCCGCGCCTCCAGATTGACCAGCGCCTGCTGCACCGCCTTCTGCGCGTGGTGCTCGATCACCGCGTCGGTAAACTGCGTCAGGTCGTAACGGCCACCACCGCCACTACTGCCCATCTCGCGGCGGCCATCCTGCTCGGCGATCACCGTCACCGAGATGCGCACCAGCGGCCGCACGTCGGCGGCGCGTACGCCGTCATGACGCGCGACATAGACCACGTCGTACTCTGCGGCCAACCCTGCCATCACCTGGATCACGCGCGGGTCGATGGCGCGCGCCAGCCGCTCGATGCGCTCCAGGATCGACACCTTGGCCTCGGCCGGCAGGCTGCCGACCGGGTCGATCGCCGGATACAGGCCGCTGCCGCGACGCAGCGCCACCGCGCCGGCATTGCCGTGGCCGCCGACGGCGCCGATGGCGCGCACCGCGTCGGCGGCCTCGCCCAGCGCGAAGGCACTGATGTCGTCGGAGTAGGCGAACGCGGTCTTGTCACCGGACACCGCGCGCACGCCGACCCCCTGGTCGATGCTGAAGCTGCCGGCCTTGACGATGCCCTCTTCCAGGCTCCAGCCCTCGCTGCGCGTGTACTGGAAATACAGGTCGGCGTAATCGACCTGATGCTGCAGCATGCGGCCGAGGGTGGCCTCGATCACCTGTTCGTTGACGCCGTACGGCGCCAGCAGCAGGCTGTCTGCGATGGAAATGGCGTTGCTCATGACTTTTGCTTTCAGGAAAAAACGCGATGCGCCAGCGCCGGCAGCCGGCTGCGCACCGAGTGGATGATTTCGGGGTCGATCTCGGCGATCACCACGCCCTCGCCCTTGTCCAGCTGGGCGACGATGCGCCCCCACGGATCGATGATGAGGCTCTGGCCGTGCGTCTTGCGACCGTTTTCGTGACTGCCGCCCTGCGCCGAGGCCAGCACGTAGCACTGGTTCTCGATGGCGCGGGCGCGCAGCAGCACCTCCCAGTGCGCCTCGCCGGTCTGCGCGGTGAACGCCGCCGGCAACACCAGCAGGTCGAACGGTGTCATCCGGCGGAACAGCTCGGGGAAGCGCAGGTCGTAGCAGATGCCGAAGGCGATGTCGGCCAGCGGGGTTTCCGCACGCAGCGGCTGGCTGCCGGCGACGATGCTGTCCGATTCGCAGTAGCGCTCGCCGTTGCCGGTAAAGCCGAACAGGTGGATCTTGTCGTAGCGGCTGTGCACGCTGCCGTCCGGCGCGTACAGCAGCAGGCTGTTGAGCACCTTGTTGTCGTCGTCGCAGGCCAGCGGCAGCGTGCCGCCCGCTAGCCACACCTTGTTGTCGCGCGCCATCGCCGCCAGCTGCTGCTGGATCGGCCCGTCGCCGAACGGCTCGCGGATGCGCACCTTGTCGCCTTCCTCGCGCCCCATCAGGCAGAAATACTCCGGCAGCACCACCAGTTGTGCGCCGTCACGGGCTGCCTGCGCCACCAGGCGGGCGGCGGTGTCGAGGTTCTGCTGCAGGCGGGTGGTGGACACCATCTGGATGGCGGCGACCTTGAAAGCTGTCTTCATCTGTTGTCCTCAGGTGTCTTGGGCGGCGGCACGGGGCTGGCATTTTCCCCCACCTTGCTGACCTGCGGATCGGTCAGGCTGCCGCTGATCTGGTATTCAAAGGAAAATACCTGATTAATCGGGTCTTGCAATATTTTTTGCGTCAGCAGCGTCGCCGCACCCAGCACCGGGTTGACCAAGGTGGCGCCGGCCAGCAGCGACACGCTCTCGGAAATGTGCGGCGTGATGCGGGCGCGCACGTTCTGCTGGTTGCGCGGCAGGTCGGCCTCGCCGCGCAGGGTGACCTGCGCCGCCGGCCCGGTCATGCGCACATCGTCGGAGGCAAACACCCCGTCGCGTACGGCGGCGCTGCCGGTGATCGCGTCAAAGGCAAAACCGCTGCTGAACACGTCGGTGAAATCCAGCCGGATGCGGCGCGACAGCGACTGCAGGCTGAGGATGCCCAGCAGGCGCGCGACGCCAGGGTTGACCTGGGCGAAGCGGCCGTCGCGCACGTCCAGCCGCAGCTGGCCGCCGAGGCGCGCCAGCTCGAAGTCGTGCAGGCGGCCCGGCCACGCCAGCTGGCCGTCCAGCCGGCCGCGGCCACCGTACAGCGCATCCGCGATGCCGAAGCGCGTCAGCAGCCCGCCGGCGTCCTCGGTATCGAAGGCGACATCGACCCGTGTCAGCGGCTGGCGGCTGCCCTCGCGCGGCGCCACGCCATTGAGCTGCAGGCGCCCTTCCGGCATCTGCAGCGTGACCTTGTCCAACTGCCACTGCTCGCCGCGCGGCTGCGCCAGCAGCGTCAGCTGGCCGAGCTGGTAGCGCTCCCAGAACAGCTGCGCCACCGCCACCTCCAGCGCCGGCACGCTGACATCCGCCAGCAGCGACCCGGTACCGGCGTCGCCGGCCGTCGGTGTCTCTTCCGGCAACGGCAGGGTCAGCCGCGACAGCTGTGCCTCTACCCGCCCGTCGCCGGCCGCGCTGTAGCGCAGCTGGCCGGCGGCCTCGCGGCTGTCCAGCTGCAGCTGCAGCGGCGCCTCACCGCCTGGCCAATCGAGACGCCCGTCCACGTCGTGCAGCCGGTAATTGGCCAGCTGCAATAGCGGCGTCGCCAGCTGCAAGTGCAGCGGCAGGCCGGCGCCTTCCGTCGTGCCGGTCGTGCCGGCAAGCTGCCGTACCACGCCCAGCCACGGCAGCAGGTCCAGCTGCGGCTGACGGATGGCGATGCCGATCTGCTGCGGGCTGGCCGGCACCTCGGTGCCGACACCGACCCCGACGCCACGCAGATTGCCGTGCGCATCCAGCGTCACCGTGCCCTGCGCCCGTTCCTGCTGCTGCCAGGCCAGCTGCCAGCCCTGCAAGGTTGGCCGCAGGCGCAGCAGCAGCGGCCATTCGGCGTCGGCCGGCTTGGTCAGCGGCGCCGGCGCCTGGATGGCAACGCCGCGCAGGCTCAGCAGCAGCTGCAGGTCATCAAGATTATTGCTGATGTCGAAATTGGCCTGGTACGGCGTGCGACCGGACACCAGCGGCGACAGCAGCGGCACGTACTGCTGCAGCACCGGGGTGATGGCGGCGTCGCCCTGCACCGCAAACTGCATCACGTCATCGCGGCGCTGCGTCGCGGTCAGCCGCCCCTGCCCGCCAAAGGCAGCAAAGCCGATGCCAGGCGAACTGACACCGCGCTCGTTGAAGTGCAGCACGCCCTGCACTGCCTGCAACGGCGGCAGCGGCAGCTGGCGGAACTGCAGCCGGTTGCCGGGCAGGCTCACCTCGCCGCGCACCTTGCTCTGCAGCAGTGCCGACAGCGGAATGTCCAGCCCCAGTTTCAGCGCGGCCTCGCCCTGACTGTCGATGGTCGACAGGAAACCGCCCAGCCAGCCGTCCACCGGGCTGCTGCGGGTGTAGGCCAGCATCTGCGGCAGCGCGCCGCGCGCCTGGCCGTCGATCAGCAGGTGCGCCGGCTGCGTCATCAGGTCCGGCAGCCGCACCTTGACAGCCTGCAGCGCCACGCCGGCGGTGCGTGCCGTGGCGGCGTCGACCAGCACGTGGTCGTTGCGCATCGCGAACTTGCCGTCGATGGCGGTGAGGTCCGGCCAGGCGCGGTCGAAACGCAACACGCCGCCGGCCACCTCGGCATCGACATCGAAACGGCCGCCGGCATCGTTGCCGAACGGGAAGCGGCTGAAGTCACCCTCCACGCGCGCGGTCACATTGCGCGCCGTGCCGCCGACCAGCGCCATGTCCAGCCAGTCCAGCGTGCTGCGGCCGATCACCGCCGGCAGGTAGCGGCTGACGCGGGCGACCGCCACCTGCGGCACGCGGATGTCCAGCCGACCCTGCAGCGCGCCCTGCGCCGGCAGCAGCCCCTGGCCGCTCAGTTCCGCGTTCAGATCGGGGGTTTGCAGGCGCAGCGCCGGCAGCGTGAACTGCCAGCCCTGGCCCTGCCGCTGCCAGCGCAGCTGGCCGGCCAGCTGCTGCAAGGCCAGCGGTTCGGCCAGCTGCTGCGGCCACGCCAGCGTCAGCCCCTGTCCGGACAGCGACAGCTCACCGCCGTCGCGCGCCAGCTTCAATTCGCCGTTGACGCCGCCCCGCAACGCCGGGCTGGCGCTCAAGGTTGGCCGCAGCTGGCGGAAGGCCGTGCTCAGCCGGTAGTCGCGCGGCGCCCGCCACGGCCCCTGCCACTGCCAGCTGGTCTTGCCAAGTTCGCCGTCCAGCGCGGTCAGCGGCAGCTCGCGCAGCACGCTGACGCGTTGCTGCAGCACGGGCCACAGCCCCGCCAGCGACACCCCGGACAACTGCACGCGTCCGCCGCGCTGCTCGTGCCAGTTGGCGTCCACCGTCGCGTCGCGCAGCAGCGGGCCGAATTCGCCGGACAAGGTCAGATGGCTGGCCTGCAGCTGGTGCTCGCCCGCCGCCGCACTGCGGTAGTCCACCTCGCCCGCCAGCCGCGGCAAGGGCAGATCGCGCCGCTGCAGCGCCAGCGACACGTCATCCACCTGCCAGCGCCCCTGCAGCGCAGTGATGCGGCCCTCGGCGAACGCCGCCGTCAGCCGCGAACTGGCGCGCCCCTGGCCGGCAAACGGCGCCGTCGGCCAGTAGCGCTTGAGCAGCGACAGCTCGCCGCTGCCGGCGGCCAGCGTCAGTTCGCCCTGCCACTGCCGCCAGTCGGCGACGGCACCGCCCTGCCAGCCGGCATCCAGCAGCAGGCCCGGCAGCAGCGGGCTGTCCGGACGACCGTGCAGTTGCAGGCGATGGCCGCGCCAGTTGTCCTGCAGCCGCAGGGTCAGCCCCTCCAGCCGCAGCACCGGCAAGGCCAGCAACTGGTCGTGCCAGCTCAGCTGTTTCAGGCTCAGCGTGATGCTGTCCTGGCGCAGCAGCCAGTCCAGCAAGCGGTTGTCGCCCTTGCCGCCGGACAGCGCGATGCCGTTCAGGCTCAGCTTCCCGTGGCGGTCGCGCTGCAGCGCCAGCTGCAAGTCGTCCAGCTGCAGGCTGGCCAGCCGCGGTTCGAGATGGAGCCAACTCTTCCACGCCGGAATCAACTCCACCCGCGACAGGCGGATGGCGCTGACGCGCGACACCGGCCGCACCTGCACGTCGTGCAGGGTCAGCACCGGTGCCCACCACAGCCATTCGCCGTCGATGCGGCCAACCTTGATCGCCATGCCGCTGGCGTCGCCCAGCGACTGTTCAAGGTAGGGGCGCAAGCGGTCCAGATTCGGCAGCAGGAGGAAGCGGAAACTCAGGAAGGAAACGGCCAGCAACAGCAGTGCCGCGGCCAGTAACCAGGCAGCGGCACGCAGGATGCGACGGGCAACCCGCAGGATGCGCCAGCTGCGGTCAGGCGGCGTTACAT
The DNA here is from genome assembly GCF_014652475.1 of Vogesella alkaliphila. Classification (GTDB taxonomy): domain Bacteria; phylum Pseudomonadota; class Gammaproteobacteria; order Burkholderiales; family Chromobacteriaceae; genus Vogesella; species Vogesella alkaliphila. Next base: position 288,187 of record NZ_BMYW01000004.1, read on the forward strand.
CGGACGGGGAAGTGGGGGTAGAATGATCAGTCACGATTTCGTCATAGCGTTGAAAGCGCATTATGCCAGCAAATACCGCCGCCATCGCCTCTGCGCGCGCATTCAGTTATTACCTCGACCGCCTGCTTGGCGCCCGTCCCGAACAATTCGAAAGGTTGGCCGCAAGGCTGGATCACTGTTTTGACTTGGCGGAGATGACGGCGTTCGCCGACTGGCCGGCTTTCGACAGCATCGACGCGCTGATGCCGGCGCTGCGCCAGCTGCGCGCCGCGGTGATGGCGCGGCTGATCACCCGCGACCACGCCGGCCTGGCCGATCTGCACGAAGTCGTCACCACCATCAGCGCACTGGCCGACTTTGCCGTGCAGCAGGTGCTGCCGGTGGCGCGGCGCAGCCTGGCACCGTTCGGCGACCCGATCGGCGAGGAAAGCGGCGAGGTGCAGCAGCTGATCGTGATCGGCATGGGCAAGCTCGGCGGCTTCGAGCTGAACGTATCCTCCGACATCGACCTGATCTTCATCTATCCGGAAGACGGCGACACCAATGGCCGGCGCAAGACCTCCAACCACGAGTACTTCACCCGCCTCGGCAAGGAGCTGATCCGCGCCATCAACGACCTCACCTACGACGGCCAGGTGTTCCGCGTCGACATGCGCCTGCGCCCGTACGGCGACTCCGGCCCGCTGGTGATGAGTCTGCCAGCGCTGGAGAACTACCTGCTGACCCAGGGCCGCGAGTGGGAACGCTACGCCTGGATCAAGGCGCGGGTGATGAGCGGCGACGACAGCTACCTGTCACAGCTGGTGCGCCCCTTCGTGTACCGCAAGTACATGGATTACGGTGCCTACGGCGCCATGCGCGAGCTGCACGCGCAGATCCGCCGCGAGGTGGCGCGCCGCGACATGGCGGAAAACATCAAGCTGGGGCCGGGCGGCATCCGCGAGGTGGAATTCATCGCCCAGGTGTTCCAGCTGATCCGCGGCGGCCGCGAGCGCCGCCTGCAGCTGCGCAGCACGCGCGACACCTACGCCGTGCTGGCCGAATTGCGCCTGCTGGAGCCGGAAACGGTCGGCGAGCTGCTGGAAGCCTACACCTTTTTACGCAACCTGGAACACCGGCTGCAGTACCTCGACGACCAGCAGACGCAAAACCTGCCTAGCAGCGATGAAAACCGGCAGCGCATCGCCGCCAGCATGGGCTTTGCCGACTGGCACGGCTTCCTCGACGCGCTCAATCAGCACCGCCGCCGCGTCACCCGCCACTTCGAGCAGGTGTTCTTCCTGCCGACCGAAGGTGCCGCCGCCCATCCGCTGCAGGCGCTGTGGCAGGAGCTAGCCGACAACGACATCAGCGCCACGCTGCAGCAGCTCGGCTACCACGACGCCGCCGACGTGCAGCGCCAGCTGCGCAGCCTCGCCGCCAGCCAGCGCTACCAGCAGATGCCGGACAGCAGCCGCAAGAAGCTGGACGCGCTGATCCCGCCGCTGATCGAGGTCGCCGCCGGCTTCGACAATCCGGACCTGACGCTGTCGCGCATCCTGACCCTGCTGGAAAGCATCAGCCGTCGCGCCTCCTACCTGTCGCTGCTGCAGGAGTATCCACAGACGCTGCAGCGACTGGCGTCGCTGTACTCGGCCAGCGCCTGGGTGTCGGCCTACCTCAACCGCCACCCGATCCTGCTGGACGAACTGCTGGACGCGCGCGTGCTGTACGCCACACCGGACTGGCCGCAGCTGGCGGCGCAGCTGGAACAGCAACTGGCCGACTGCCAGGGCGACGTCGAGGCGCAGATGGACACCCTGCGCCACTTCCAGCACGCGCAGACCTTCCGTCTGGTGGCGCAGGATCTGGCCGGGATGTGGACGCTGGAAGCACTGTCCGACGAGCTGTCGGCGCTGGCCGACATGGTGCTGGACGCCACGCTGCGCCACGCCTGGCTGGACCTGCCCAAGCGCCACTGCGAGGTGCCGCGCTTCAGCATCATCGGTTACGGCAAGCTGGGCGGCAAGGAACTGGGCTACGCCTCGGACCTCGACGTGATCTTCCTCTACGACGACGACCACCCGGACGCCGCCGAGCTGTACTCGCGGCTGGCACGCAAGCTGACCACCTGGCTGACCAGCGTCACCGCCGCCGGCTCGCTGTACGACATCGACCTGCGCCTGCGCCCCAACGGCACCAGCGGCCTCCTGGTCAGCAGCGTGGACGCCTTCCGCCAGTACCAGCAGAAGGATGCCTGGCTGTGGGAGCACCAGGCGCTGACCCGCGCCCGCTTTGTCTGCGGCGACGCGACGATCGGCCAGCAATTCGAGGCCATCCGCCACCAGGTGCTGACCCAGCCGCGCGACATCGGCCCGCTGCGCGACGAGGTGCTGGCGATGCGCGACAAGATGCTGGAAAGCCACCCGGCCCGCGACGGCGACGTCAAGCATGCGCGCGGCGGCATCGTCGATGTCGAGTTCATCACCCAGTTCCTGATCCTGGCGCACGCCAGCCAGCACCCGGAGCTGACCCGTAACAGCGGCAACATCGCCCTGCTCGGCGCGGCGGCCAACGCTGGCCTGATTCCGGCCGAGCTGGCCAGCCAGGGACAGAGCGCCTATCGCCACTACCGGCGACTGCAGCACGCGGCGCGGCTCAACGACAGCCAGACCACCGACGACATCCCGCAGGAAGACTACCGCCACGTGCGCGCGCTGTGGCACTGCGTGATGCAGGATGAAGCTTGAAAACACAAGCGCAACACTCGGCGCTATAATTGCGCCACATTAAAAATCAGGACTACAGCGGAGAACCCACCATGTCGATGGCTGATCGCGACGGTTTTATCTGGTACGACGGACAACTGGTTGACTGGCGCAACGCCACCACCCACGTGCTGACCCACACCCTGCACTACGGCATGGGCGTGTTCGAAGGCGTGCGCGCCTACGAGACACCGAAGGGCCCGGCCATCTTCCGTCTGCAGGATCATACCGACCGCCTGTTCCGCTCCGCCAAGATCCTCGGCATGGACCTGCCCTTCAGCAAGGAGCAGATCAACCAGGCGCACATCGACGTGGTGCGCGCCAACCAGCTCAAGTCCTGCTACTTCCGCCCGATGGCGTTCTACGGCTCCGGCAAGCTCGGCATCGCGCCGAAAAAGGACGACGTGCAGGTCATCGTCGCCGCCTGGCCATGGGGCGCTTACCTGGGCGAAGAAGGCCTGGAGCAAGGCATCCGCGTCAAGACCAGCTCGTTCACCCGCCACCACGTCAACATCACCATGTGCAAGGCGAAGGCGAACGGCAACTACATGAACTCCATCCTCGCCAACAACGAGGCGACGGCAGACGGCTACGACGAGGCGCTGCTACTCGACGTGGACGGCTTCGTGGCCGAAGGCTCCGGCGAAAACATCTTCATCGTCCGCAAGGGCAAGCTGTACACCCCGGACCTGACCTCCGCGCTGGAAGGCATCACCCGCGACACCGTGGTGCAGCTGGCGCAGGAGATGGGGCTGCAGATCATCGAGAAACGCATCACCCGCGACGAAGTCTATACCGCCGACGAGGCCTTCTTCACCGGCACCGCCGCCGAAGTGACCCCGATCCGCGAGCTGGACCGCCGCAGCATCGGCGAAGGCAAGCGCGGCCCGATCACCACCGAGATCCAGAAGCGCTACTTCGATTGCGTCAAGGGTCTGGACGCCGGCAAGCAGCACTGGCTCACCTACCTCGACTAACCCATTGGCTAGCCGCCCCGACACGGGGCATACAAGAAAGTACCGAAACATGGCAGAACTGAAAGAAAACACCGCTCGCTTTATCGAAGTCACGGCAAAAGACCTGCCGCTGCACTGCCCGACACCGGACATGCTGAAGTGGAACTCGCACCCGCGCGTATTCCTGCCCATCGTGAAGAACGGCGGCGAGGCCCTGTGCCCGTACTGCGGCACCCACTACAAGCTGACCGGCCCGGTTAGCGGCCATCACTAAGCCTTCTTGCCCAATGGACAAAGGTGCGGCTTGCGCTGCACCTTTTTTGCTTGATACATGATCAAAAAGCTACTGGTAATCGGCCCTTCCTGGGTGGGTGACGGCGTGATGGCGCAGCCGCTGTACCGTCGCCTGCACGAACGCCACCCCGGCCTGGAACTGCACGTCTTCGCCCCCGCCTGGACCCTGCCGCTGCTGGCGCGGATGCCGGAGGTGGCCAAGGCGCACCTCAACCCGTTCGGGCACGGCCAGTTGCGCCTGCGCGAGCGCTGGCGCGTGGCGCGTGCCCTGCACCGCGAAGGTTTCGACCAGGTGGTGGTGCTGCCCAATTCGCTCAAGGCGGCGCTGATCCCGTTCCTGGCCGGCATTCCGCTGCGCACCGGCTTCACCGGAGAACTGCGCTACGGCCTGCTCAACGACACCCGCGAGCTGGACGAGCACGAGCTGCCGACCATGGTCGAGCGCTTCTGCATCCTGGCAGAGGAACCGCGCCACGCGCTGCACCGCCCGATCCCCCACCCCAGCCTCAGCTCGCAGCCGGCCGCCCAGCAGGCCGTCGCCGCGCGCCTGGACCTGTCGCTGGACAAACCGGTAATCGCGATGTGCCCCGGCGCCGAATACGGCCCGGCCAAACGTTGGCCGCCGCGCCACTTTGCCGCACTGGCGGCGGCACTGGACAGCCACGGCTACCAAGTGTGGCTGTTCGGCTCAGCCAAGGATCAGGAGATCGGCGAGGAAATCAGCCGCCTGGCACAGGGCAAGGCACTCAACCTGTGCGGCAGGACCGGCCTGGACGAAGCCATCGACCTGATGGGGCTGGCCAGGCTGGCGGTGTGCAACGACTCCGGCCTGATGCACGTCGCCGCCGCGCTGCACATTCCGCTGGTGGCACTGTACGGCTCGTCCAGCCCGGACTTCACGCCGCCGCTCAGCGACCGCGCCGAAATCGTCAACCTCAACCTGGATTGCAGCCCCTGCTTCGAGCGCACCTGTCCGTACCAGCACATGCGCTGCCTGGAAGACATGCTGCCGGAACGGGTACTGCAGGCCTGCCTGAAGCAGCTGGACATCCGGCCATCCTGCCCATCACAAGAAACGGCGACACCATAAATGAGCAAAGAAAACGCCACCGAAGACAACAGCCGCCGCATGGAACTGGTGCGCGCCGCCGCCCGCCTGTTCCGCGACCAGGGTTACGAGCGCACCACCGTGCGCGACCTGGGCAATGCCGTCGGCCTGCAATCCGGCAGCCTGTTCTACCATTTCCGCACCAAGGAAGAGATTCTGGTCGCAGTCATGGCACTGGGCATCACCGCCACCACCGAACAGTTGGCCGCAGCACTGTCCCGCGCCAAGACGCCGCGCGACAAGCTGACCGCGCTGTTCCACGTCCACCTCCACTCGCTGCTGGGCGACAACCAGGCCGCGCTGGAAGTGATGCTGTACGAGTGGCGCAGCGTGTCCGCCACCGCCAAGCCAGGCCTGATCGTGCTGCGCGACCGCTACGAAGCGCTGTGGCAGGAAACGCTGGATGAAGCCGCCGCCGCCGGACTGGTCAAGCCGGACACCCGCCTGCTGCGTCGCACCCTGCTGGGCAGCCTGCACTGGACGGTACAGTGGTATCACGGCAACGGTGAGCTCTCCGTCTCCGAACTGGCCGACCGCATGCTGGAGCTGACCGTCATCGCCTGAAAACGCGGCCGCCGCACACTTGCAAATGGTGCGCGAATGGCATTGAATCAAAGCAGGACTCTTCGGGATCGCCACATGAAACTGCGCTTGCAAAGAATGCTGTGGCTGGCAGCCGGCTGGCTTTGCCTGCTGCTGGCGCTGGTCGGCGCGCTGCTGCCGGTGATGCCGACCACCGTCTTTATCCTGATGGCCGCCGCCTGCTTCGGCCGCAGCAGTCCGGCGCTGCTGCACTGGCTGCACCAGCATCCGCGCCTGGGTCCACCGCTGCTGCAGTGGCAACGTTACCGCGGCATGACCGCCAGAACCAAGGCGGTCGCGCTAAGCACCATCGCCCTGTCGTTCAGCTTCAGCATCTACGCCACGCTACAGCAACCCTGGCTCACCGCCCTGCTGATAACAGTGTGGGCGGCGCTCAGCCTGTGGATGTGGCGGCTGCCGACAATTCCAGCAACATCAGCATGTTGTGCTATGCTTGACGGCAAATCATAGTCCCTTGTCGTGACGGAGAACCCGCATGGATGCCATCAATTCCGCCGCATCAGCCAGCAGCAGCGCGAGCCTACTGCGCGAGGCCGCGGAACAGCGCCGCCTGCAGCAGGAGCAGCAACAGGAAAACCAGCGCTCGCCCGCGCCAGCCGCCGAAGCCGTTGCCGCCAGCACACTGCCGGTCGCCCGCCCAAGCCCGGCCGTCAGCAATACCGAACAGGCCCTCCAGGCCCAGCTCATCGACTCGCGCCGCGTCAACCAGCCGGAGCCGAACGCCACCCTCGCCGCCAGCGAACGCAGCCCGGTCAACCGGCTGAACGAATCGCAAGCGCGCCGCGACACCGCGGAGCAGTCCGCACCAGCCGCCAGTACCGAGCGCACGGTTCCGGCAGAAGCCCGCGTTCCGGTCAACGCCTCGCAACAGGCCATCACCCAATACCAGGTCAGCCAGTCCTTGCTGCAGGACGCCAGCAGCAGCACCCGCATCCGCACCGAGGCCTGAACCAAGCCGCCACACAAAAGAAACGGGAGCCAAGGCTCCCGTTTCTTTTTGCGCAACCAGCGGTAGCCTCAGGCCCGCACATCGATACGACTACCCAGATGCGGCGGATTGTTGCCCTGTACCGCGGCGACATCCGTTGCCGTCGCCAGCAAGGCCAGCGCCGCACTCTCGCTGACTTCCATCGTTTTCTTCAGCATCAGGATTTGCGCCACTTGCGCCACCTGATTGTCTGCCACCGCCGAAACTGCCGCCATTGCCATCCCCCGAGCGCCGATTACCGCAAACTATCCACCGCGTTGAAACACTCAATCAGAATTGTCATCCATTCCTGATAGAATACGCATCATCGTCTCTGCCAGACAGGAAAAAGACAAACATGAGCCAAACCCGTCACTGCCCTCTGCTTATCCTCGGTTCCGGCCCTGCCGGCTACACCGCCGCCGTCTATGCCGCCCGCGCCAACCTGAAACCGGTGCTGATCACCGGCATGGCTCAGGGCGGTCAACTGATGACCACCACCGACGTCGACAACTGGCCGGCCGATGTGGCCGGCGTGCAAGGCCCGGAGCTGATGCAGCGCTTCCAGCAGCACGCCGAGCGTTTCGGCACCGAGATGCTCTTCGATCACATCCACACCGCCAAGCTGGATGAAAGACCGTTCCGCCTGATCGGCGACTCCGGCGAATACACCTGCGACGCGCTGATCATCTCCACCGGCGCCTCGGCCAAGTACCTCGGCCTGCCATCGGAACAGACCTTCTCCGGCAAGGGCGTCTCCGCCTGCGCCACCTGTGACGGTTTCTTCTACCGCAACCAGGACGTGGCCGTGGTTGGCGGTGGTGACACCGCCGTGGAAGAAGCCCTGTACCTGGCCAACATCGCCAAGCACGTGACCCTGATCCACCGCCGCGACACCTTCCGCGCCGAAAAGATCATGGTCGACAAGCTGAACGCCCGCGTGGCCGAGGGCAAGATCAGCCTGAAGCTGAACGCCAACTTGGACGAAGTGCTGGGTGACGACAGCGGCGTCACCGGCGCCCGCCTGAAGTTCAACGACGGCAGCAGCGAAGACATCCAGGTGATGGGCGTGTTCATCGCCATCGGCCACAAGCCGAACACCGACATCTTCAAGGGCCAGCTGGAGCTGGACGAAACCGGCTACATCGTGACCCGCGGCGGCCGCGACGGCAATGCCACCGCCACCAGCATCCCGGGCGTGTTCGCCGCCGGCGACGTGCAGGACCACATCTACCGCCAGGCGATCACCAGCGCCGCCTCCGGCTGCCAGGCGGCACTGGACGCCGAGCGCTTCCTGGATCACTGAGCCCGGCGGCATTGAAGTCGCTCAAGGAGCAGCTCAAGCCCGTCAAAGCACAGGCAAGACCCGCGAGGGTCTTGCCTGTTGCCGTTGCGGCCAACCCCGAGCCCGAGCCGGACTTCCGCCAGCTGATGGGGGACGTGCGCCCGCTCAGGCCGGACGGCCGCATCTGCCACACCCCGCCACCACCCAAGCCGCGCCCGCTGCCGCAGCATCGCGCCAGCCAGACACCCCTGACGCCGCAGGCGGAACAGGCGCTGTTCGCCCGGATGATAGGCTGGTTCGAGCCGGCACAGATCGACAGCCAGCACCGCAGCCCCGGCACGCCGAGCAACACCCTGAAGAAACTGCGCGCTGGGCACTGGCCGGTCTGCGCCGAGCTGGACCTGCACGGACTGGACCGCTTTGCCGCACACGAACAGCTGACCGTGTTCCTGCATCGCGCCCGTCACCTGGGCCAGTGCGTGCGGGTGATACACGGCAAGGGGCTCAGTTCGCCGGGCGAACCGGTGCTGCCGAAAATGGTCAGAGCCTGGCTGACTCACCACCCGGATGTACTGGCTTTCTGCGAGACCTGCATCGAACAAGGCGGCAGCGGCGCGGTACTGGCCCTGCTGCGCCGCCCGCACGGCTAAACCCGAGGAACCCACCATGGACACCACCCGCATCACCCCCTTCACCGCCGCCACCACCAGCGGCGAGAGTGCCACCCTGCCGCAAGGGCTGACCGTGCTGTACTTCTACCCGAAGGACAACACCCCCGGCTGCACCAACGAGGCGATGGCCTTCCGTGACCTGCATCCGCAATTCCTGGCCGCCGGCGCCCGCATCCTCGGCGTATCGCGCGACAGCCTGAAATCGCACGAGAATTTCAAAGCCAAGCACGAATTGCCATTTGAATTGATCAGCGATCCGGACGAAACTGTATGTAACCTGTTCGGTGTCATGAAACTGAAAAACATGTACGGCAAACAGGTGAGAGGGATAGAACGCAGCACTTTTGTCATCAATAGCGATGGCAACATCCTGCGCGAATGGCGCGGACTGAAAGTCCCCGGACACGCCGAAGAAGTGCTGACGTTCGTCAAGTCGCTTTAAGCGCCAGGTCCGGCACCCTGCCGGACCCCGCTTCAACAAGGGGGTCTTTCTCATGGCAAGCCACAGCAAGAGCAACGTCTGCAAACTGTTCGTCCTCGACACCAACGTCCTGCTGCATGACCCGACCTGCCTGTTCCGCTTCGAAGAGCACGACGTGTTCATCCCCATCATCACCCTCGAAGAGCTGGACACCCACAAGAAGGGCATGTCGGAAGTGGCGCGCAACGCCCGGCAAGCCAGCCGTTTTCTCGACGAGATCGTCAGCAGCAGCGCCGACGACATCGAAGACGGCATTTCGCTGAAAGGCCCCAGCCGCGACGCCGCAAGCGGCAAGCTCTACCTGCAGACCGAAGCACTGCACGCGGCGCTCCCCTCCTCGCTGCCGGTCGGCAAGGCCGACAACCAGATCCTCGGCATCGTGATGGCACTGAAGCAGGCCGACGGCCAGCGCCCTGCCATCCTGGTATCCAAAGACATCAACATGCGCATCAAGGCGCGCGCACTGGGGCTAGACGCCGAGGACTACTTCAACGACAAGGTGCTGGAAGACACCGACCTGCTGTACGGCGGCACCCGCGAGATTGACGGCGACTTCTGGGATCGCAACGGTCGGGACCTGAAATCGTGGCAGGAAGGCGGCCGCACCTACTACCAGATCAAGGGCCCGGACGCGCCCAAGCTGCTCCTGAACCAGCTGCTGTGGCAGGAAGGCGAGCAGCCGATGCAGGCACGGGTGCTGCGCATCGACGGCAAGGAAGCAGTGCTGGAGACGCTGAAGGACTACAGTCACCAGAAGAACAATGTATGGGGCATCGTCGCGCGCAACCGCGAGCAGAACTTCGCGCTGAACCTGCTGATGAATCCGGACATCGACTTCGTCACCCTGCTCGGCCAGGCCGGCACCGGCAAGACCCTGCTAACGTTGGCCGCAGGCCTCGCGCTGACGCTGGAGCAGAAGCTGTACAGCGAGATCATCATGACCCGCGTCACCGTACCGGTCGGCGAGGACATCGGCTTCCTGCCCGGCACCGAAGAGGAAAAGATGCTGCCGTGGATGGGTGCACTGGAAGACAACCTCGACGTGCTCAACAAGAGCGAGGACGACGGCGGCGACTGGGGGCGTGCCGCCACCCGCGATCTGATCCGTTCGCGCATCAAGGTCAAGTCGCTCAACTTCATGCGCGGCCGCACCTTCCTCAACAAATACCTGATCATCGACGAGGCGCAGAACCTGACGCCGAAACAGATGAAAACGCTGATCACCCGTGCCGGTCCCGGCACCAAGGTGGTCTGCCTCGGCAACATCAGTCAGATCGACACCCCGTACCTGACCGAAGGCAGCTCCGGCATCAGCTACGTCGTTGATCGTTTCAAAGGCTGGGAACACTCCGGCCACATTACCTTGCAGCGCGGCGAACGCTCGCGCCTGGCAGACCACGCAGCGGAAGTCCTTTGACCATCAAACTTGAACTGATCCACACCCCGGCAGCAGGGGCGGCATCGTCGATGCCCCCCCTGCTTTTTGTTCACGGCGCCTTCAGCAGCGCCAGCTGCTGGCAGCAACATTTCATGCCCTGGTTCAGTGCACGCGGCTACGACTGCTGGGCGCTGAGCTTCGAGGGACACGGCGACAGCGACGGCCACGCCTACCTGGCCGCCATCAGCATCGACGACTACGTCGGCAACCTGCGGCAGGCGATCCGGCAACTGCCGCGGCCACCGATTGTGATCGCCCACTCCATGGGCGGCTTTGTGCTGCAGCAATACCTGACCCGCCACGACCTGCCCGGCGCCGTGCTGCTGGCCTCGGTACCGCCCAGCGGCCTCGCCGGCTCCAGCATGCGGCTGATGACCCAGGCGCCGGAACTGTTCATGCAGCTGAACCTGTTCCAGCAGGGCAATTACCAGCCGGAACTGAACGAACTGCGACACATGCTGTTTTCCGACGACGCCGACCTCGCCGCGGTGGACTGGGTGGCCCACCATAGCCAGACCGAAAGCCAGCGCGCGATCATGGATATGACCCTGGTGCCGCCCTTCCTGCAGCGTCGCATCGCCCCGCTGCCCAACCTGGTGCTGGGCGCGGCGGCGGACCAGCTGATCTCGCCACAGGACGTCACCGAGACCGCGGCGCGCTTCGGCAGCACCCCGGAAATCCTGCCGCACATCGGCCACATGATGATGCTGGACAATCGCTGGGAGCAGTGCGCGCAACGCATCGAGACGTGGCTGGCCGACACCACCCTCGAATGACAAAAAGGTTGGCCGCAACGCTGCGGCCAACCTTTCGGCGTCCATCCGGGCTGCCTCTCCTCAGAAAGACTAGCCATCCACCCACTCAGGCATACAGCAACTTGATCGCCTGCGCCTCGCCGAAGAACAGCTCGCCCTCGTGACGCAGGCCGATCGCCTCCAGCACCCGGATCGAGCCCAGGTTGGCCGCATCGACAATGGCGGTAATGCGCGGCAGGTGCAGTACGTTTCGCCCGTAGTCGAGACTGGCCTGCGCCGCTTCGCGCGCATAGCCCTGGCCACGATACTGCGGCAGAAAGGTGTAGCCGACATCCGGATCCGGCAGGCCCTCGCGGCGGATGATGCCGCACAAGCCCATCAGCGCACCATCGGACTTGCGCACCACGCACCACAGCGCATGGCCATGCTGCGCGTAGGCCGCCAGCGGCCCTTCCTGCAGATAGCGACGGGCGTCGTCCAGTGTGCGCACGCCGCGATCGATCACCTTGCGCACGAAGTCGGGGTCATTCAGCGCCGCCAGCACGAAGGCGGCATCCTCCAGCGTCAGCTCGCGCAGCTGCAGCCGCTCGGTGTCCGCGATCAGCATGCGACCGCCAGACCGAACGGGTCGTCGATGCTGTGGCTGGGTTGGGTAAACCAGCGCGGCCCCTGCTCCGTCATGTAGAAATGGTCCTCCAGCCGCACCCCGAACTCCCCGGGGATGCAGATCATCGGCTCGTTGCTGAAGCACATGCCGACCTCCAGTGGTGTGCGGTCGCTGGACACCAGGTACGGCCATTCGTGGATGTCCATGCCGATACCGTGGCCGGTACGATGCGGCAACCCCGGCAGCGCGTAGCCGGGACCGAAGCCGTCGGCCTGCAATTGCCGGCGCGCGGCCAGATCGACCTCGCCACACGGCGTGCCCAGTTGCGCCGCCGCGAAGGCCGCCGCCTGCGCCGCCTTTTCCGCCTGCCACACCTGGCGCTGGCGCGCATCCGGCTCGCCAAACACATAGGTACGGGTGATGTCGGAAATATAGCCGTGCAGGGTGCAGCCGGTATCGATCAACACCATGTCGCCCTGCTTCAGGACTTGCGGATTCTTGACCCCATGCGGATAGGCGGTCGCCTCGCCGAACAGCACGATGCAGAAATAGGAGCCGGCGGCACCGACACGGCGATGCGCCTCGGCGATGAAGGCCTCGACCTCGGTGGTGGTGATGCCCTCATGCAGCATGCTGGCCGTGGCCCTCTGCACCGCCAGCGTCATGTCCTTGGCACGCTGCATCAGAGCGACTTCCTGTGCCGACTTGCGCATGCGGCAATGTGCGGTCACCTCGCGGCCATTGACCAGCTGATAGCCGTCGGCGCACTGGCGGATGCCGTCGGCGATGAAGAACGCCGCGCTTTCGTCAATGGCGATGCGCGGAGGTTGCTCAAGGTTGGCCGCAATGCCCAGCCGCGCCAGCGTCGCCACAAACAGCGCGTACGGGCTCTCATGCTCGTGCCAGGCGTTCACCTCGCCCTGCAGCTGCATGTAGTCGTGCAGCGTGCCGACCTCGAACCAGGGGGCGATGAATTCCAGCGCGCCGTGCGCCGGCAGGATCGCCCCCACCATGCGCTCGCTGGCGTACCATTTCAGGCCGGTAAAGTAGTTGAGGCTGGTGCCAGCATTCAGGTACAGCGCGGCGATGCCATTGGCCTGCATGTACGCCTGCGCCTTGGCCAGCCGTACGCGATACTCGTCCAGCCCGATCGGCTGCGCACCCTGCGTCATGTCCTGCAGGCTAGACAGTGCCTGCTCCTTGCTCACCCCACCCACGCCTATCGTCATCGTCTGCTCCCGCTCCGGTTCATCACTGCCGGCCTGTTGCCAGCCCATACCAAAGCAGCAATCTATGACTGCAGTACCACAGGGTCAAGTATTTTTTAGTCACACTAAAATTTTGCCATTCAACAAGACAATGATTCTCACGTACAATCGGCTCTCTTCATCCGGAATCCACCCCATGTCAGAGGAAACTCTCGGCCAGCGCCTGCGCCGTTACCGGCGCGCCAGCGGCAAGACCCTGGTCCAGGTCGCCAAGGAATCCGGCTTGTCGGCCGGTTTCCTGTCGCAGGCAGAGCGCGACATCACCGGCCTGTCGCTGTCCTCGCTGGCCAACATCGCCCAAGCCGTCGGCGTGGCCGTGAGCGAGCTGTTCGAATCCCCGCGCCAGGACGCCCCCGACTCGCACGCAGGCCAGCGCCAGAGCTACACCGTCGCCAACATGCCGCAGCGCTACGAACGGCTGACCACCACCTACAGCGGCAGCGTGCTGAACGCCGTCAAGCTGACGCTGCCACCCGGCTATCGCTCGGAAGTGGTCGCCCACAGCGGCGACGAGTTTGTCTATGTGCTGAGCGGTAGCGTCACCTATCAGGTCAACGGCCGCGACTACGTGCTGGCCGCCGGCGACTCGCTGCACTTCGACCCGCAGCAGAGACACGCCATCCGCAATGACAGCGACAGCAACACCGAGGTGATCTCGGTCGGCACCTTGCAATTGTTTGACGATGACGACAAGCACCACGACTAAACTAGCACTGGAGCGCGCTCAGCAAACCCTCAGCGAGCCACAAGCTTGGCCGCATCTCCAGCCCATCCAAAAGCCAAGCCCGGCCGTCAGGCCGGGCTTTCCATGTTCCGTATTCG
>NZ_BMYW01000005.1:0-23734 GCF_014652475.1 Vogesella alkaliphila
CTTCATGTCCAAACTCCTTGTCATGGTGGGTTGGACTCTAAAGTCACGTGCTACTCAATACCGGGGGGACGTCGTGTGATCTGCTCCCCTCAGCTAACCCCAACCCTAGTTACACAAAATCTCGGACGCACTCGTGGTGAGGTGGTCTTTCCCTGTGTTCAGCTGCTTTTTTCCTGTAGTAATTTTTCTATCCTGCCTTGTAGTGCTTCCGGCGATGTCAATGGTCCGTAACGGCCAATAATTACTCCCTCGCGACTGATCAGGAACTTGGTGAAGTTCCACTTGATGGCTTTGCTTCCGAGGATGCCCGGCTTGTGCTCCGTGAGGTAGTGCCACAGCGGGTGGGCGTTATGACCGTTGACGTCGATTTTCTCGCTGAGCAGGAAGCTGACTCCATATCGGGTTTGGCAAAACTGCTGGATGTCTACTGGCTGCCCCGGCTCCTGTTGTCCAAACTGGTTGCAGGGAAAGCCGATCACGCTCAGACCCTCTCCCTGGTAGCGTTGGTGCAAGCGTTCCAGTGCTGCATATTGTTTGGTGAAACCGCATTCACTCGCGGTATTGCACAGTAATAGCACGCGACCGGAAAGTTCTGAGAGAGGGATGGTTTGGCCGTTGATGGTGTTGAGGCTGAAATCAGAAATGGCCATGTTCATCTTGCTTGAAAATCGGACAAAAAAAGAGCGTTGCGGCAAGGGGGAACCACAACGCTCAGGAAGAAACACGTCAGCAACAGTATTGCCCGCCGTGTTCTTCATCCTAGACCAGATGACCTGAATTGCGAGAAGGAATTGCGCTTGCTAGGCCAGTGCCTCAGGTGCGCGGCAGGGTAACGCCGACCTGCCCCATGTACTTGCCGGCGCGATCCTTGTAGGAAACGTCACAGACTTCGTCAGACTCGAAGAACAGTACTTGGGCTACGCCCTCGTTGGCGTAGATTTTTGCTGGCAGCGGCGTGGTGTTGGAGAATTCCAGCGTCACATAGCCCTCCCATTCCGGTTCAAACGGGGTGACATTGACGATGATGCCGCAACGGGCATAGGTGGACTTCCCCAGGCACACGGTCAGTACCGAGCGCGGAATCTTGAAGTATTCGACGGTGCGGGCGAGGGCGAAGGAGTTGGGCGGGATGATGCAATAGCCCTTGCCGGACACCTCGACAAACGACTGTGGGTCGAAATTTTTCGGGTCAACGATGGTGCTGTTGATATTGGTGAAAACCTTGAATTCATCGGCGCAGCGGATATCGTAGCCGTAGCTCGATGTGCCGTACGAAATGACTTTCTCGCCGTTTATCTGCTTTACCTGCTCGTATACGAATGGCTCGATCATGGCCTGTTCCTCTGCCATGCGACGGATCCACTTGTCGGATTTGATGCTCATCTTGTTGTTTTCCAAGGCGCTTGAATTAGCTGCGGATTTTACCGCCCATGCCGGTGATGCGGCTACTGGAACACATCAAGAAATATTGAAGAGCTTGGTAAAACAGGCGATTTCCAGCACCTGGCGTACGGTCTCGCGACAGTTGACCAGAGTCAGCCCCTTGCCGGCGCTGCTGGCACGTTCTTTCAGCAATAGCAGCATGCCAAGTGCCGAACTGTCCAGATAGGGAACCTGGTCGAAGTCGACCTCGATTTCGGTGATGTCGTTGTTGTCGAGTACTTCCTGGCTTGCTTGGCGGAATGCCTTGTGAGCATTGAAATCGAATTGGCCAACAAGAAATATGCTGCCAACATGGCCGCGCAGTTTAACGATAGGTTTCATCATTGGGTCATTGCCATTCATGGTTCACCAGTCTGTGGGAGGGCAACCGAGAACACGGTGCTGTCATCTTCGCGATGATAGCTTAGCTCGCCACCCAGTGCGTCAATTACCCGTTTGGTGATGGCCAAGCCAAGACCGGTTCCATTCGCCCGGGTTGTGAAAAAAGGTTCAAATATGCGGGGTACCAGTTCCGGCGCAATGCCGGGACCATTGTCCCTTACTCTGAATGTAAGACAGTTTTCGTCGTTCAGCACCTCCAGCGTCACCTTGCCGTCAATCGGCGCATGTTGCAGAGCATTTTCCAGCAAGCCGATCATGGCCGCCACCAGCTCTTTGGGGCGGCAGTTCAGTGATGCTTGTCCTAGGTCTGTGGTATGGATCTGGAAGTGCACGCCATGACCCTCGCACTGTGCTGCGAACGACTGTTCCAGTTCGTGTATCAGCTCGGATAGCGGGTAGCGGGTGATTTGCTCACTGGAGGTGTTCTGACGGACAAATCCCAGCATTTCCTGAGTCAGTCCCTCCAGCGCTTGCAGGCGGTCGACAATTTTGCGCGAGAATTTCAGTCGCTCCTCGGGCGAAAGTGTTGGTCGCTCCAGGTTCTTGGCGTAGAGCAGGGCGGTGGCGAGTGGGGTGCGCAGCTGATGGGCGAGCGATGCCGCCATTTGTCCCATGGACGCCAGCTTGTTTTGCTGCGCCAGTTGCTCATGCAGGTGGCGCAGGGTCCCCACGTCATGGAGGAGAAAAATTGTCGACAGGTCGTCCAGCGGGCAAGTTTGCAGCGTCAGGTAGCGTGTCCGGCCGCTGTGCGGGTCGGCAAGATGAATCACTCCATCGGCATCCATCTGGTGCAGCAATTCTGTCTCGCTCCAGTGCGTGCCACTCTGTAGCCCGGGAAGCATCATTCTTGCGGCGTTGTTCAGGGAAATGATCTGCTTCTGCGCGTCGGTTTCGATGACACCGGCAGGTAATTCATCGACGAGGGTGGCCAGTCGTTGTGCCAGCTGAGCGTTGGCTTGTGACTTTTGCAGCAGCTCGTCATTGGCTTGGGTCAATTGAGTGTTCAACTCTTCAACTTTGATCTCAAGCTGTTGGTATGCTTTGATCAACTCATCGGTTACCGCGTTAAAGTGGGCAAATGTTGCGGCCAACGTTTCCGGGGTGGTATTTGTTGATAGATTATTCGACATTAAGCAGGTGCCATTTGTAAAGGCTAGTTAAACCGTATGATAATCCTACCCCTGAGCGTGGGGTGTGATGGTGCTGGACTCCTTATAGAGCACAGGCGATACTACTCGCAGTGTTGCCATTCTGGAATGTAAAGCTTGACGCCGGCTGGCATGAATGTCTTTGTCGTAAGAAATGAATTTTTCCTCGGAGGTTTCCGTGTCTGAGCTTCTTAAAAAAATCGATGCCCGCACCAAGCTGGCAGGAACGAACAAACTGGAAATTCTCTTGTTCTCTCTCGGGGTAGACCAAAGAACAGGGCGCAAGGAGACCTTCGGTATCAATGTTTTCAAAGTACGTGAGGTGATGCGGACGCCGGAAATTACTTCGGCGCCGGAAATGCCTTCTTCCGTCGAGGGTATGGTTAGCCTGCGTGGCAGCCTGGTACCGGTGATCGATCTGGCGCGCTACGCTGGCATCGTCAGCGAGAAACGTCCGGAAATCATGATCGTGACCGAGTACAACGGCCATACCCAGGGCTTTCTGGTCGAAGCCGTCGATACCATCCTGCGTCTGGATTGGGCGGCGATGCGGGTGCCGCCAGAGATGATCACCAACCGGATGGGCGGCTTGGTCACGGCGGTCACCGAGCTGGACGGCGGTACGTTGGTGATGATGATGGACGTTGAGAAGGTGCTGGCGGAAACGGCCATGTACGGTGATGAACACCAGTTTATCGGCATCGATCCGATCAAAGAGCCGCGCATGGTGTACTTTGCCGATGACTCGGCGGTTGCTCGCAAGCAAATCCAGCAGACATTTGAGGTTATGAACATCAAGTATGCGTCAGCCATCAACGGCATGCGGGCATGGGATGACCTGCAGCGCATGGCGTCGCAGGCCGAACTGGCCGGGCGCAAGTTGAGCGATGTCGTGAACCTGGTGCTGACCGACGTCGAGATGCCGGAGATGGACGGTTACATGCTGACCAAGCTGATCAAGTCCGACCCGCGTTTCCACGGTATTCCTGTGCTGATGCACTCCTCGCTGTCGGGACAATCCAACCAGAAGCTGGGCGAGTCGGTTGGTGTCGATGCCTACGTATCCAAGTTCGAGCCACAAAAGCTCTCGATGAAAATCCGCGAGATGCTGAAGATTTGAGCTGATTTGCGCTTTATTTAAGGAGTGGCCATGTCCGCATCTGATGCCTCTTTGCTTGCCAATATCGACGCCCGTACCAAACTGGCGGGGTCGAACAAGATGGAAATCCTGCTGTTTTCGTTGGGTACCCGCGAAACATTCGGGATCAACGTGTTCAAGGTGCGCGAAGTGTCGCAGACACCTTTTGTCACCAAGACCCCCAATATGCCATTCGGTGTCGAAGGGGTGTTGTCCCTGCGTGGCAACATCATTCCCGTGATTTCGCTGGCCAAGTTCATCGGCTGTGAGTTGGCGGAAGGCGGCTACAACACCATGATCGTCACCGAGTTCAACAAGAGCACCCAGGCATTCCTGGTGGACTCGGTGGATCGCATCATCCGCGTCGACTGGGACAAGGTCCGCGCGCCAGAGAACGTGATGAATACCACCCAGCAGACGCTGATTACGGCGGTGACCGAACTGGATGATGGCAAGCTGGTTTCCATTCTGGACGTTGAGCAGATACTGTCCAGCGTCGTCGGTGAGACCCGTTTGCCGGATATTCCTCAGGCAGCACTGGAAGATGACCAGTACGTGTTCTTCGTCGATGACTCGGTGGTGGCGCGCAAAGAGATCTCCAACGTGATGGACAAGATGTCCATCAAGTATCATCAGGCAAACAACGGTAAAGAGGCGTGGGACAAGTTGCAGGTGCTGGCGAACAGAACCTGGTCCGACTCCGAAAGCCTGCACGACAACCTGAAACTGATCCTGGTCGATGCGGAAATGCCGGAAATGGACGGTTACGTCCTGACCAAGTTGATCAAGTCGGATGCCCGCTTCTCCGGCATTCCGATCGTGATGCACTCATCCCTGTCGTCGAATGCCAACCGGGCCATGGGGGCCAGTGTCGGTGTCGATGCCTATGTCGCCAAGTTCGACCCTGCGGTGCTTGCGGATACAATCATTCCTTTCCTTCAGCGCTAGGAACAAAATAAGCTGGGAATTGATATCAGCTCAGGAAAAAGCCAATGATAGATAAGAATATGAGATTTCTGGTTGTTGACGATTTCTCAACAATGAGAAGGATTGTGCGCAACCTATTGAAGGAATTGGGAATTACCAATGTCGACGAGGCCGAGGATGGCCAGGTTGCTTTGCACAAGCTGAAGACGCAGCATTTCGATTTCATCGTATCCGACTGGAACATGCCAAACATGACTGGCATCGAGTTGCTGCGTGCAGTGCGGGCCGATCCGCAACTGAAGACGCTGCCGTTCCTGATGATCACTGCCGAAGCGAAGCGCGAAAACATCATCGAGGCGGCAACGGCAGGAGCCAGTGGCTACATCGTGAAGCCGTTTACTGCCGCGACACTGGAAGAAAAGATGGGCAAGATCTTCCAGAGCCTAAACAAATAAAGCAGCCAGTACTGTTTGCCAGGAGAAATTGTCGTGCCGGATCATCTTCTTGAAAGTGGCGACTCGCCAGAGCTGGAAGCTCTATTTGAAAGCATTGCCAAACAGCAGGCCTCTCAGCAAGAGGCACCCTCGGCAGAGGTTGATGGTGCGAATCCCCAGGCTGCATTGGCCATTTATGCCCAGGTCGGCCAAATGACCCGCAAGCTGCACGATGCGCTGCGTGAGCTTGGTTACGACAAATCCTTGGAAAAGGTGGCTGATGCCCTTCCTGACGCCAAGGATCGCTTGGGTTACATCGCGACGCTGACGGCCAATGCCGCGGAGCGTGTGCTCAACGCCACTGATATTGCCCGTCCGATCCAGGACGAACTGCAGTCCCAGTCCGCATCCTTGTCGGGGCGTTGGGACCAGTTGTTTGCCAACCAGCTGTCGGTTGACGACTTCAAACTGCTGGCCGCGGATACCCGTCGCTTCCTGGCCCAGGCGCCACAGCAGACGGCGGCAACCAATGCCCAGTTGCTGGAAATCGTGATGGCTCAGGATTTCCAGGACCTGACCGGACAGGTGATCAAGAAGGTCATGGACATGGTCAAGACGCTGGAAAGCGAGCTGCTGACCGTGTTGATCGAGTACCTGCCGGCCGAGAAGAAGGTGGAACTGGGCACCGATCTGCTGCAAGGTCCGGTCGTGAACCCTGATGGCCGTTCCGACGTGGTAACCAATCAGCAGCAAGTGGATGACTTGCTGGAAAGCTTGGGTTTCTAAGACGCGCGATCGTCTAGGCCGTCTACTGCGGGCCGATAATGAAAAGGAAGTCAAAATGAGCGACTTTGCAGGTATGGAAGATCTGATGCAGGATTTTCTGCTTGAGTCCACGGAGCTGTTGTCCGATGTCGACAACAAACTGTGCGAGCTTGAGAAGCGGCCTAATGACAAGGCGTTACTGAATGATATCTTCCGGGGGTTCCATACCATCAAGGGCGGAGCCGGCTTTCTGAATGTGTCGGCAATGGTGACCATCTGTCACCGTACCGAGAACCTTTTTGACAAGCTGCGCAACGGCGAATTGCCGCTGTCGTCGGAGCTGATGGATGTGATCCTGGATGCGACCGGCGTGGTGCGTGGCATGTTCACCACCTTGTCGCAGGGGTTGTCGCCGGCCGCGCCGGATGCCGGCCTGCTTGCGGCATTGGATAGTGCGCTGGCTGGCAACCTAGCGTCTCCTGCCGCTCCTGTGGCCGCGCCGGCTGCGACCCCGGCTGCGGCGGCCAATACGCCGGACTGGAATGTGTTGCACGCGGCAGTGGCCAAGACTGAGACCCCCGCTGCAGCACCGGCTGCGGTTGCCGTGGTTGCAGCACCGGTTGTCGAGGCCGTGGTCGAGGCGCCGGCGATGCCGGTGGCCGCCGCCAAGCCGGTACCGGCAAAGATGGCGCCCCAACAAGGCATGGCCAGTGCGCCGCCGGAAAACACCATCCGTATCGATACCGTCCGCCTGGACCAGGTGCTCAACCTGTCCGGTGAAATCGGCCTGACCAAGAACCGCCTGACCACGCTGCGTACCGAGATCCTGCAGGGCAATATGGAGACGAATACCCTGCGCTCCCTCGACGAGGCGATCAGCCAGCTCGACCTGCTGGTCAGCGATTTGCAGAATGCGGTGATGAAAACCCGCATGCAGCCGATCGGGCGTCTGTTCCAGAAGTACCCACGCCTGGCGCGGGACCTGGCGCGGCAATTGGGCAAGGAAGTCGAGCTGGTCATTACCGGCGAGGAAACCGAACTCGACAAGACCATGATCGAAGACCTGAACGACCCGCTGGTGCACCTGGTGCGCAATGCGGTCGATCACGGGGTCGAGTCCTCCGAAGAGCGCATCAGCGTCGGCAAGAAGCCGCAGTCGCTGGTGCAGCTGTCGGCCGAGCAGGTCGGCGATCATATCGTCATCGAGATCACCGATGACGGTAAGGGGATGAACCCCGAGGCGCTGCGCCGCAAGGCCATCGAGAAAGGCCTCATCGACGCGGAGACGGCCAACGGTCTCGACGAGAAACAGTGCTTGCAGCTGATTTTCCTGCCGGGCTTCTCCACCAAGGACCAGATTTCGAACGTGTCCGGCCGCGGCGTCGGCATGGATGTGGTGCGGACCAATATCCAGAAGCTGAATGGCCGTATCGACATCAACTCCGAACAGGGTGTCGGTACCCGGATCAGCATTTCGCTGCCGCTGACGCTGGCCATCCTGCCGGTGCTGGTGGTGCGTGCCTGCAACCAGCCATTTGCGGTGCCGCTGGCCATGGTTCGCGAAATCATTCCGATCGATGTCTCTGCGATCCAGGAAGTATCGGGGCGGCCAACCATCGTGGTGCGCGACGAGATCCTGCCGTTGAAGACGCTGGCCAACCTGCTGAACTGGGCGCCGACACAGAAGCCGCAATTCGGCGTGCTGATGCAGTCTGCCGAGAAGTCCTTCATTCTTGCCGTCGACTCTTTTGTTGGTCGTGACGATGTGGTGATCAAGCCGCTGCAGAACATCCGTCCGAAGGGGGTCGCCGGTGCGACCCTGTCCGGTGATGGCTCTGTGGTGCTGGTACTGGACATGGAAGACTTGTTGACGGGGCAGGCGGATGCACAGAGTGGTGGCGCGATGATGCTTCGCAACGCTGACAACTATTCTTACTGAGTCTGCTTGCAATGTCCGTATCGGCTTTTTTGGGAAGACAGCCTGTTCTGAATCGTAATCAGCAGCTCATAGGCTATGAGCTGCTGTTCCGAGAAAGTGAAACCTCGACCGAGATCGGACGGCATGCCGAGCTGGATGCCGATACCGAAGTACTGGTCAATACCCTGAACCACATGGGTACCAGCTGGCTGATCGGCAACAAGCTGGCTTTCATCAACGTCGGCGAGTCGATGATCGGCAGTGATTTTCTGGAGTTGCTGCCGCCACGGCGGGTGGTGCTGGAGCTCTCCGGCAAGCTGACGCCCTCCAACGAACTGCTATCCCGTGTCCGTCACCTGCGCTCCCTCGGCTTCGGGGTGGCGCTGGACGGTTTCTCGTTCGAGTCGCCGGCGGCGGCCTTCCTCGACCTGGCCAACTACGTCAAGCTGGACGTGCAGTCGATGGATGCGCAGGCCTTCCAGACGCTGGCGGTGCGCCTGCGCAGCTATCCGGTGATCCGCATCGCCGAGCGCGTCGAGACCTATGAGCACTACCATCTGGCCCGCGATCTGGGGCTGGACGGCTACCAGGGCTACTACTTTGCCAAGCCGGAAACCCTGTCCGCCAAGGTGATCCACCCCAGCTTTGCCAATACCCTCAAGCTGCTGAACCTGCTGCGCCAGGATGCGGCGCTGAAGGAGGTGGAGGCGGTGCTGAAAACCGACGTCGCGCTGTCCTTCAAGTTGCTGCGCTACGTCAACTCGGCCGCGGCCGGGCTGAATACCACCATCAGCTCGTTCTCGCACGCGCTGACGGTGCTGGGCTACAAGCGGCTGTACCGCTGGCTGACACTGCTGCTGGTGACCAGCTCGGAAAACGGACTGATGCCGGCCGCACTGCAGAAAACCGCGGTGTCGCGCGCGCGCATGATGGAACTGATCGCGCTGGAGTCCGGCCTGTCTGCCGATGTCGCCGACAGCTTCTTCATCACCGGCATGTTCTCCTTGCTGGACGTGATTTTCGACATGCCGATCGCGCTGGCGCTGGAGCATCTCAACCTGCCGGAAGAGATTTGCGAGGCACTGAGGGTGCATGCCGGCCGTTATGGCCTGTGCCTGGAACTGGTGCTGGCGATGGAGGCGGGCACCGACAATCTGCCGCAACTGGCGCAGCGCCTGAACATCGAGGCCGAGGCCTTGAACCTGTTGCACACCAGTGCACTCTCTTGGGTGGAAGAGCTTAGTCTATAATCACCCCTCTGTTTCTCTCGGTTGACTCAAATCATGAAGTATCTGGCTATCGATACGTCGAACACGCATGTTTCGATTGCTGTCGCTGTGGACGAGCGTTTTTTCTCGGCAACCCTGTCGGTGGTGAACGGGCACTCCGAAGAAACCCTGCCGCTGATTCAGCGCCTGCTGGCCGATAGCGGCATCGGCCTCGCCGAACTGGATGGCATCATCTACGGCCAGGGGCCGGGTGCCTTCACCGGTTTGCGCATCGGCTGCGGCATCGCGCAGGGGCTGGCGCTGGCGCATGACTTGCCGCTGATCCCGGTACCGACGCTGGACGTGATTGCCTTCCAGTCTGGCGCACCGGTGGTGCAGGTGGTGATGGATGCGCGCATGAACGAGGTCTACACCGCGAGCTATCGCGACGGTGTGGCGCAAACCCCGATCACCTTGCAGTCGCGCGCCGCGTTGTCCGTGCCGGCCGATATCCCGTTGCTGGCAGGGGATTGCGCACAGGAGCTGAACTATCCGGGCAAGACCATGTGCGAGCTGCGTCCGGATGCGGCCAGCTACATCCGGCTGGTACGCCGTGGCGGCTATGCCGCGGTGGCACCGGAAGCGGCGGGGCTGCTGTATATCCGCGACAAGGTGGCGCTGACCGCAGCCGAACAGCAGGCACGCAAGCATGGCTGAGCTGCGCCGCCTGTCCGATCCTGCCCTGGCCGAAGCCCTGCACCGGCTGGAGTCGGCGGTGTGCGCGCATCCGTGGGCCGTGGTGGTCTACGCGCAGACGCTGGCTTCCGAAAGCGAGCGGGTGCAGGTGTTGCAGCAGGCCGAGCAATGGCTGGCGGTGCTGGTGTCCGAGCAGATCCTGGACGAGCTGCACATCCACAATCTTTTCGTGCCGCTGGCCGCTCAGCGCCGTGGCCATGCCCGCGCCCTGCTGCAGGCGGCCCTGACCGAGGCGAAGGCGGCCGGTGCCAGCCGTTGCCTGCTGGAGGTGCGCGCCGGCAATGCCGCGGCCATCGGCCTGTACCGTGCCCTCGGTTTTGTCGACTGCGGCCTGCGCAAGGGCTACTACCGGCATGAGCACGGTCGCGAGGACGCCTTGCTGATGGAGTGCCCGCTACCATGAGTCGCCAGCATCTGCTTCTTCGCGAGCTGGGGCTGGCACCGCGTTGGCGTTTGCGCCACGGCGCGGCGCCGGAGCCCGTATCGACGCCGGCCTTGGCGCCAGTTGCGGCCAACCTTGTGCCCGCTGCCACCTCTGAGCCGCCCGTAGGCGCCACACCAGTGTCCGTTGCGGAGATGGAGGCGGTGCCGACACCTGCCGTTATCGAGCCGACCACGACCGCGTTGCCGGACTGGGCGGACTTGCAGCGGCAGGTGGCGAGCTGTACCGCCTGCGGCCTGTGCCAGACCCGTACCCAGACGGTGTTCGGCAAGGGCAATCCGCGGGCGCGCCTGATGCTGGTCGGCGAGGCGCCGGGTGCGGAAGAGGACAAGCTGGGCCTGCCGTTCGTCGGCAAGGCCGGACAGCTGCTGGACAATATGCTGGCCGCCATCGGCCTGGGCCAGGACGATGTCTTTATCGCCAATGTGCTGAAGTGCCGCCCGCCGGGCAACCGCAATCCGGCGGCCGACGAAATCGCCGCCTGTGCCGACTATCTGCGCTGGCAGATTGCCCATGTCCAACCGGACGTGCTGGTGACGCTGGGCCGCTTCGCCGCCCACGCGCTGCTGCAGAGCGATGCCGCCATCGGCGTCCTGCGGCGCGAGACGCACCAGTACCAGGGCATCCCCTTGTTCGTTACTTTTCATCCGGCGTATCTGCTGCGCAGCCCTGGCGAAAAAGCCAAGGCGTGGCAGGATCTGCTGGCTATCCGCCGTGCGCTGG
Organism: Vogesella alkaliphila; assembly: GCF_014652475.1. Lineage (GTDB taxonomy): Bacteria > Pseudomonadota > Gammaproteobacteria > Burkholderiales > Chromobacteriaceae > Vogesella > Vogesella alkaliphila. The sequence goes on from NZ_BMYW01000005.1 coordinate 11,284, forward strand.
CCAACAAGGCCTGATCCGGCGCCGCGACCGTCACCTTCTACTGGATAATTCAAGTCAATATCATGTGGTTCCGACAACTCAGTTTCTACCATCTGCCTGCCCCGGAGCAGATCGTGGCCAGCAAGCTGGCCGATGCGCTGGCAGCCCGCCAGTTCCAGCGTTGTTCCGGTCTCGACTGGTTCAGCGAGGGCTGGGTCGCCCCCGCGCCGCATCTCGACGAGCCGCTGTATGTGCAGCGCGAGCGCTTGCTGCTGTCGCTACGCCGCGAGGACAAGGTGTTGCCGGCCGGCGTGATCCGCGATTTCCTGGACGCCAAGCTGCGCGACATCGAGCAGCAGGAGCTGCGCAAGGTTGGCCGCAAGGAAAAACTGGCGATGAAGGAGCAGATCACCGACGACCTGCTGCCGCGCGCCTTCACCCGCACCAGCCGCACGGCCGCCTATTTCGATCTGGCGCGCGGCTGGCTGGTGGTGGACAGCGGCTCCGCCAGCAAGGCCGAGGCGCTGCTGAGCAATCTGCGCGAGGCGATGCCGCCGCTGCCGGCCACGCTGCCGCGCACGGCGCTGTCGCCGCACACGCTGATGACCGACTGGCTGGCGGCGGGAGAGGCCAGCGGCGATTTCGTGCTGGATTCCGACTGCGAGCTGAAGGACAGCTCGGAAAACGGCGCGGTCGTGCGTTGCACCCGCATGGACCTGACCGCGGACGAGATCCGTCAGCACATCGCCACCGGCAAGCAGGTGACCCGCCTCGGCCTGATCTGGCGCGAGCGCATCCGCTTCACGCTGACCGATACCCTGCAGCTGAAAAAGCTGCAGTTTCTCGACGTGCTGCAGGAAGAGGCCAGCCAGGCGGGGGACGACGCCGCCAGCCTGTTTGAGGCGACCTTCCTGCTGATGAGCGAGGAGTTGGGCGAGCTGATCGACGATCTGGTGCAGGCGCTGGGCGGCTTGCAGGATGCGGCCAACCTTGCGCCTGCGGCCGCTGTACCGGCCGCATCGGCGTCGCCTGCCGACGCTGCGGCGCCTGGCACGGTCGACATGCCCTGGGATTGATCTTGTGGCCGGTGCCTGCCGCCGTTGGCGGCTGGGCGCCTTGGCTGGCGTGACCATCATGAAAAACGCCTTGCACCGGCCGGTGCAAGGCGTTTTTCATGGTTTGCCGGAGACGGCTTACAGTCCGCCGTCCTCGACGCGCAGCACCTGGCCTGGCTGGATCTGGTTGGCAACCAGCTGGGTGTTCCAGCGCTGGATGTCGCTGTGATGGATGCCGAACTTGCGGGCGATGCTGAACACGGTGTCGCCGGCCTGCACCACATACTCGGCCGATTTGCGCGCTGGCTGCTGGTAGGCAACGGTGCGCAGTGGCGAGGTCACGCTGGCGGTGACGTTGCCCAGCGGAGCACCCAGCACGCGCAGGTTCTGCCCCAGCTTGACCGCGTCGCTGTTCAGCATGTTCAGGCTTTTCAGTTCCGCCACGCTCATGTTGTAGCGGCGCGAGATGTTGTACAGCGTGTCACCGTTGGCCACGACATGGTTTTCCACGCGGGTGGCCGGGCGCAGCGGCAGCTCGGGGGCGTCGCTGGCGCTGGCCACGGCGGTCACTGCCGGTTTGGCGCGCGGAGTCGGCGCGGCTTGTGGTTTGCTGACCGGCTGGCTCGGTGCGACGGTGGCGGCAGCAGGGACGTTGCTGTTGGCCACGGTGTTCACCGGAGTGGCTGGGGCCGGCGGTACGACAGCGGCGGCGTTGGCGACAGCCGCGACGGCAGGTGTTGCAAGCGCTACGGCGGCGGTTGGGGCGCTATTGGCAGCCAGGGTGACGGCTGGTGCGGCAGTCGCCGGGCTGCTTGCCGGTGTGCTGGCGACGGGGGCGGTCGCGACGCTGGTGACGACAGGAGTTACCGGAGTGGTGGTGGCCACGCTGACGCTCGCGACGCGCACCATCGGCTGTTCATTGCTGGCGAGCAGCACCGGGGCGGTGGCCGGGGTGACGTCGCTGGCTTCCAGTGTCGCCGGGGCGTCCTGGGTGCGGGCGGCAACCAGCACTGGCCGGCCGGCGTTGACGGTGCGGTTGCCCTGCAGGCTGTTGGCGACCAGCAATTCGTTCGGGTTCATGTCGAACTGCTGGGCCAGTTCGCTGACGCTGAGATCGCTCTCCGGCACGTGTACCTGCCAGGTCAGCAGCGGCTTGTCCCATTTGGCCAGGTTGGTCTCGAAGCGGTGCAGCTTGGTTGCCGGCAGCAGCATCTGGCGGCCGCTCTTGTGCGCGTACACCGGCAGGTTGAACGCGGGGTTGAGTTCCTTGAACTCGGAGACCGGCATTTCCGCCAGCTTGGCCGCAATGTCGATGTTCATGTGCTTGCCGGTGCTGACGGCGACAAAGGCCGGCTTGTTGGGCAGCACGTCGATGCGCAGGCCGAAGTTCTCCGGTTGCGCCATGATGTTGCGGATGGCGAGCAGTTTCGGCGCGTAGTTGCGCGTCTCGGCCGGCATCGCGATGTTTTCGTAGGTTTCGGTTTCGCCGCGGGCGCGCACGCGGCTGATCGCCTTGCTCAGGTTGCCCTGGCCCCAGTTGTAGGCGGCCAGCGCCAGGTTCCAGTCGCCGAAGCGGTTGTACAGCACCTGCAGGTAGTCCAGCGCGGCGCGGGTGGATTCCACCACGTCGCGGCGGCCGTCGTACCACCAGGTTTGTTCCAGTTCGTACTCGCGGCCGGTGGCCGGCATGAACTGCCACAGGCCGGCGGCGCCGACCGGCGAGCTGGCCGTCGGCACGAAGGAGCTTTCCACCACCGGCAGGAAGGCCAGTTCGGTCGGCATGCCGCGCTTTTCCACTTCGTTCATGATGTGGAACAGGTATTTGCGGCTGCGGTCCAGGGTGCGGCGCAGGTATTCCGGGCGCGCGGTGTAGTACTTCTCGTGGCGGCGTACCAGCTCGGGATTGACCTCCGGCAGCTGGAAGCCTTCGCGCGCGCGTTGCCACACGTTGTCGCCGTTGCGCAGCAGGCTGGTGTTGATCAGCATCATGTCCAGACCGGCGGCCAGGCCGTCGTCGACGCCGGGCGTGCTCCAGCCCGGTATCGTCACGCTATTGGTCGCGTGGGCGGCGGGCAGGGCAAGGAGTACGGCGAGGGCGAGCGGGGTAAATTTTTTCATGGCAACGGCCTGTCGGAGCATATCGGGCGATGCTACCACGCCCGCCTGCGACGTCAATTATGAAGCGCTATGTTGTTCATTTAATTTCTTAATTTTTGTGTCTTTCACGACAAAACTATTTGCCTGGCGGGTGTCCTGCCATTTAACTGACGCGGAAGTCATTTTTCCATTGCCGCAGGGTGGCGAACACGCCCAGCGCGTCGTTGCCGCCGCCCGGCTGGTGGTGGCGCGCGGCGCGGCGGATGCCGGCCTCGCCGCAGCGCAGGAACGGGTTGTGCTGCAGCTCCTCCGCCAGCAGGCAGGGCAGCGTCGGCAAGTCCTGTTCGCGCCGGGCACTGTCGCGTTGCCAGCGCTGCTGCAGCGCCGGATTGTCCGGCTCCAGCGCCAATGCAAATTGTAGATTAGCCAGCGTGTATTCGTGAGCCGGATAGCACAGTGTTTGCGGCGGCAGTGCGGCCAACCTTTGCAGCGAGGCGTGCAGACTGTCGATGCTGCCGTCAAATACGCGTCCACAACCGGCGGCAAACAGGGTGTCGCCGCAAAACAGGTGCTGGCCGCAATGAAATGCCAGATGGTTGGCGGTGTGGCCGGGCACTTCGTAGACCTGGCAGTCCAGGCCCAGTGCCGGCAGTCGGCTGCCTTCCTTCACCGGCACGCTGACGCCGCTGACACCGGCCGGGCCGTACACCGGACAGTCCGGCCACTGCGCGTGCAGCGCCGGCAGGCCGCCGATGTGGTCGTGGTGGTGGTGGGTGATCCAGATCGCGTGCAGACTCAGCTGCGCCTGCGCCAGAAACTGCTGCACCGGGGCGGCGTCGCCCGGGTCGACCACGATCGCGGCGCGGTCGTCGTGCAAAACCCAGATATAATTATCAGAGAACGCCTTGAGTGGGGTAATGCGTACAATGTCGGCCATGAGTGATCCCGCAATGATGGAAGAGTTCGCTGACTGGCTGGCCAGCGCCGAACTGGGACAATACCTGCTGGCGCAGGAACAGGCTTTCTTCGACAGCGCGGTAGCCGACGTGTTCGGTTTTCGCGCGCTGCAGATCGGCCTGTGCCAGCACGATTTCCTCGCCATGAACCGCATCCCGTGGAAGGGGCTGGCGGCCGCCTGCGGCGAGCCGGGCGTGGTCTGCGATCCGGCCTTCCTGCCCTTCGACAGCAAGAGCCTGGATCTGGTCATTTTGCCGCACGGGCTGGATTTTACCAGCCTGCCGCACCAGGTGCTGCGCGAGGCGGAGCGGGTGCTGGTGCCGGAAGGGCGGCTGATCATCAGCGGTTTCAATCCGGCGTCGCTGTGGGGCGTGCGCCGCCTGCTGCAGGGGCGGGAAGACAACCCGTGGCGCGGCAACTTCGTGTCGCTGCCGCGCATCCGCGACTGGCTGAAATTGCTGGAGCTGGAGCACGAGGCCACCTCATTCATGGCATACTCGCCGCCTTTGGCGCGCAAGGACTGGCTGGCGCGCTGGCAGTTCATGGAAAGCACCGGCGCGCGCTGCTGGCCGCTGGCCGCCGGCGTCTATGGCGTCGTCGCCGTCAAACGTCAGCGCGGCATGCGCCTGATCACGCCGCGCTGGGCGCCGGCCAAGCCGGCCCGGGCGATGCTGGTCGCCGGCGGCAACGACCGCAACCCGCTTACCCGTAGCTCTGATAACGAGACATTGCATGACTGACGAAATCGTCGAGATTTACCCTGATGGCGCCTGCAAGGGCAACCCCGGTCCCGGTGGCTGGGGCGTGCTGCTGCGCTACAAGGGGCAGGAAAAGGAAATGTTCGGCGGCGAAGCCGGCACCACCAACAACCGCATGGAACTGCTGGCGGTGATCCGCGGCCTGGAAACGCTGAAGCGCAGCTGCCGCATCGTGGTGTACACCGACTCGCAGTACGTGCAAAAAGGCATCTCCGAGTGGATCCACGGCTGGAAGACGCGCGGCTGGAAGACCGCCAGCAAGGAGCCGGTGAAGAACGCCGACCTGTGGCAGCAGCTGGATGCGCTGCGCAACAACCACCAGGTGGAGTGGCGCTGGGTCAAGGGCCACGCCGGCCATGAATTCAACGAGCGCGCTGACCAGCTGGCCAATGCCGGCGTCGACAGCCTGCGCCGCTAGCCAGCTGCCCGCTTGCGGCCAACCTTGAACCCCATCCGATACCATTATGCGCCAAATCATTCTTGATACCGAGACCACCGGCCTGGAGCCGAGCCAGGGCCACCGCATCATCGAGTTTGCCGGCCTGGAAATGGTGGACCGCAAGCTGACCGGTCGCCACCTGCACCTGTACATGCATCCCGAGCGCGAGATCGACCCCGACGCCGAGCGCGTGCACGGCATCTCGCTGGATTTTCTCGCCGACAAGCCGAAGTTCCACGCCGTCGCCGACGAACTGGTGGACTTCATCAGCGGTGCCGAGCTGATCATCCACAACGCGCCGTTTGACGTCGGCTTCCTCAATGCCGAATTCAGCCGCCTCGGCATCGCGCCGGTGGACAAGCTGTGCGCCGTGGTCACCGACACCCTGCGCATGGCGCGCGACACCTTCCCCGGCAAGCGCAACAGCCTGGACGCCTTGTGCGACCGCTTCGAGATCGACCGCAGCAACCGTACCCTGCACGGCGCGCTGATCGACTGCGAACTGCTGGCCGAGGTCTACCTGTGGATGACCCGTGGCCAGGAAAGCCTGATGATGGACGCCGGTCCGGGTGAGGGGGAGGGCGGCACCGGTCTCAACCTCGCGTTCGAGCGCAAGCCGCTGACGGTGCTGGCGCCGACGGCCGAGGAACTGGCCGCGCATCAGGAGTACCTCGACCTGCTGGACAAGACGGTGAAGGGCAGCTGCCTGTGGCGCAGCATCGAGAACCCGGCGCCGGTGCCGTCATGAGCGCCTGCATCGCCCTGGTGCCGGCCGCCGGTCACGGCAGCCGCTTTGGCGCCGCCACCCCGAAACAGTACCTGCCGCTGGCCGGGCGGCCGCTCTTGGCGCACACGCTGGACGTGCTGTGCCGCAACGCGGCGATCAGCCGTGTGGCGGTGGTGATCTCGCCCGGCGACGAGTGGTTTGACAGCTTCGACTGGCCGCAGCCCAAGCTGGAAGTGCTGCGCGTCGGCGGCCCCAGCCGCGCCGAGAGCGTGGCCGGCGGCCTGGCCGCGCTGGCGGCCGACGCCGACGACTGGGTGCTGGTGCACGACGCCGCGCGCTGCTGTCTCAGCGACAACGCGTTGCAGCGCCTGATCGACGGCCTGCAGGACGACGCGGTCGGCGGCCTGCTGGCACAGCCGGTGGCCGATACCGTCAAGCGGGCCAGCCCGCAGGGCCGCGTGGCCGCCACCGTGCCGCGCGACGGCCTGTGGCTGGCGCAGACGCCGCAGATGTTCCGCGCCGGCCTCTTGGCCGAGGCATTGCACGATGCGGCCAACCCTGCGATTACCGACGAAGCCTCCGCCATCGAGCTGCTCGGCCACGCACCGCGGCTGGTGGAAGGCGAGGCACAGAACTTCAAAGTGACGTGGCCGCAGGATCTGGCGCTGGCCGGCGCCATCCTCGCGGCGCACAAAGGATAAGCAGATGACGCCATTCCGTATCGGCCAGGGCTACGACGTGCACCGTCTGGTCGAAGGCCGCCCGCTGATGCTGGGCGGGGTACACATCCCGCACGACAAGGGCCTGCTCGGCCACTCCGACGCCGACGCCTTGCTGCACGCCATCACCGACGCGGTGCTGGGCGCGGCGGCGCTGGGCGACATCGGCCGGCACTTCCCGGATACCGACGCCGCGTTCAAGGGCGCCGACAGCGGCGTGCTGCTGCAGGAGGCGATGCGCCGCGTGCGCGCCGCCGGCTGGCAGCTGGTGAACGTGGACAGCACCATCATCGCGCAGGCGCCGAAGCTGGCGCCGCACATCGACACCATCCGCGCCCGCATCGCCGCGCTGCTGGACATCGACGTGGCCTGCGTCAACGTCAAGGGCAAGACCAATGAAAAGCTCGGCTACCTCGGCCGGGCGGAAGCGATCGAAACGCAGGCGGTGTGCCTGCTGGTGCCGCAATAATTCCTCATTCCGGAGAACACTCATGGACCAGAATCAACTGAAACAGCTGGTGGCACAACAGGCCATCAAATTCGTGCCGGATGACTGCATCGTCGGCGTCGGCACCGGCAGCACCGTCAACTTCTTCATCGACGAGCTGGCCAAGATCAAGGGCCGCATCAAGGGGGCGGTGTCCAGCTCCGAAGCGTCGACCAAGCGGTTGAAGGAGATCGGCATTCCGGTGTACGACCTGAACACGGTGGGCCCGGACGAGCTGCCGGTGTATATCGACGGCGCCGACGAGGTCAACCACCACCTGCACATGATCAAGGGCGGCGGCGCCGCGCTGACGCGCGAGAAGATCATCGCCGCGGTGGCGCAGCAGTTCATCTGCATCGCCGACGAGAGCAAGTACGTGCCGGTGCTGGGCGCCTTCCCGCTGCCGGTGGAGGTGATCCCGATGGCGCGCAGCCACGTGGCGCGCGAGATCGTCAAGCTCGGCGGCCATCCGGAGTGGCGCATGGGCGTCACCACCGACAACGGCAACATCATCCTCGACGTGCACGGCCTGCAGATCGCCGAGCCGGTGAAGCTGGAACAGCAGATCAACCAGATCGTCGGCGTGGTCACCAACGGCCTGTTCGCGCAGCGCCGGGCCGACGTGCTGCTGCTGGGGACGGCTGCTGGCGTGAAGGAACTGAGCTAAGTCCGGCCACGCTTGCGGCCAACGTTGGCCGCAAGCGCTGCGTTACCGTCCATCTTGCTGCAACAGAACTGTCATGTTGCGCGTCTATCATGGCGCGCTTGAAGCCGAAAACCAACGAGGTCGCTCATGCCTGATCACATTTCCAAGCAGTTTGATATGGAGCTCGAAAATATCCGCACCCGCGTACTGCAGATGGGGGGACTGGTCGAGCAGCAAATCCGCGCCGCGATGGAGGCGTTGCAGGACGGGGATGTCGATCGTCTCGACCGCGTGATCGCCGACGACGCCAAGGTCAACGCCTTCGAGGTGGCGATCGACGAGGACTGCCAGCACATCATCGCCCGCCGCCAGCCGGCCGCCAGCGACCTGCGCATGGTGATCACGGTGATCAAGACCATCACCGACCTGGAGCGTATCGGCGACGAGGCGCAGAAGGTCGCCCGCGTCGGCCGCTCGATGTACCAGTCGTCGCGCTATCCTACACCGCGCTTCCGCGAGGCCGACAAGATGGCCAAGTCGGCGCTGGCGATGCTGCACCGCGCGCTGGACGCGTTTGCCCGCCTCGATACCACCGCCGCGGTGGAGCTGGCCGAAGAAGACATGATGCTGGACGAGGACTACGCGTCCGAGCTGCGCTCGCAGATCACCTACATGATGGAAGACCCGCGCACCATCACGCTGTCGATCGACACCCTGTTCATCTGCAAGGCGATCGAGCGCATCGGCGACCACGCCAAGAACATCTCCGAGTACGTGGTGTATCTGGTGAAGGGCAAGGACATCCGTCATACCTCGCTGGAAGACAAGAAGCGCGAGACCCAGTCGCAAGATCCGGCCTGATTTCGCGTGCAGTAGTCCAAAGGCGGCGGTAACATCGGTTACCGCCGTTTTTTCGTTTACCAACCCGTTTCCAAGAAGGGGTGATTCTTGAACAGTACCACGCCCCCCTACGATGTATTGGCCACCGTCGACCTAGGTTCCAACAGCTTCCGGCTGCAAGTGTCGCGCGTGGTGGATGACCAGCTGTATCCGCTGGACGTACTGAAGGAAACCGTCCGTCTGGGCGGTGGCCTCACCGAAGACAAACTGCTGGAGCAGGACACCATCGACCGCGCGCTGGCCTGCATGGCGCGCTTCGGCGAGCGGCTGCGCGGCTTCGAGCCGCGCCAGGTGCGCATCGTCGGCACCAACACCCTGCGCGTGGCCAAAAATGCGCCGGCCTTCATCAGCGAAGCCGAACGGTTGCTGGGCTTCCCGATCGAGATCATTGCCGGGCGCGAAGAAGCGCGCCTGATCTACCTGGGCGCCGCGCACAGCCTGCCGGCCACCAGGGAGCGCCGCCTGGTGGTCGACATCGGTGGCGGTTCCACCGAATTCATCATCGGCAGCCAGTACAAGGCGCACGTGACCGAGAGCCTGCCGCTGGGTTGCGTCACCTACAGCCTGCGCCATTTCCCCGGCGGCAAGATCAGCAAGGCCGCGTTCCGCGACGCCGAGCTGGCCGCCGCCAGCGAGATCCAGCGCATCACCCACGCCTATCCGCCAAGCGAGTGGCAGCTGGCGGTCGGCACCTCCGGCACCGCGCGTTCGCTGCGCGACATCCTGGAAATCAACGACTGGACCAGCGGCGAGATCACCCTCGGCGGCATGCTGCGCCTGCGCGAGGAGCTGCTGCGCTTCGGCTCGTTCAAGAGCATCGACCTGAACGGCCTCAAGCCGGACCGGGCGCCGGTGATCTGCGGCGGCCTCGCGGTGATGATCGCGGTATTCCAGACCCTGCACATCGAGCGCATGATCGTCACCGACGGCGCGCTGCGCGACGGCGTGCTCTACGACCTGCTGGGTCGACAGCGGGAGAAGGACATGCGCGACTCCACCATTGCCCAGTTCAAGCGCCGTTACCACGTCGATACCGCGCAGGCGGAACGGGTGCTGCGCCTGGCCGAGCAGTTTTACGGCATGGTGGCGCCGGACGGCCCGCTGCTCAAATGCCTGAACTGGGCGGCCAAGGTGCACGAGATCGGGTTGTCGATCGCGCACACCGCCTACCACAAGCATTCCGCCTACATCCTGCAGAACGCCGACATGCCGGGCTTCTCGCGGCGCGAGCAGAGTGAGCTGGCCACCATCGTGCTCGGCCATCGTGGCGACATGGGCAAGATGACGCGCGAGATCGCCGATCCGGAACTGTGGCACGCGGTGCTGGCGCTGAGGTTGGCCGCGCTGTTCTGCCGCAGCCGCAACGATATCGATGGCAGGGCGGTGCAGAACGTGCAGCAGACCATGAACGGCTACGCGATCACCATCGATGGCGACTGGCTGGAGGCCAATCCGCTGACCACCAGCGCCTTCGGCCAGGAGGTCGGCCAGTGGCGCCGTGTCGGCATGTTGCTGGAGCTGCGCCCGGCCTGAATGCGGTAAGTGCTTGAAAGTGCCATGACTTTGCGATAGGTTTCAATTTCAACTTATGCGGATTGGAATGCCATGGCCAGCAAAACCACCACCAGTCGCCGCCTGATCACCCCGAAGAGCTGGGGGATCCGTCAGCCGGAGTTGATCGACACCCCCGGCCGCGACCGGGTCTGTTCGCGCTGTTCCGGACGGGGCCTGATCGAGGTGCGCACCATCGCCGGCATGATGATGCGCTGTCCGCGCTGCCAGCAGCTGCAGTTCTGAGCGTTGCCGGCAAAAGAAAAGACCACCGCGTGCGGTGGTCTCTTGCTTGCTGCGGGCCGGGAAATCAGGCGCGCTTCTTGAACTCGTTGGTGCGGGTATCGATTTCGATCTTTTCGCCGGTGTTGACGAAAGCCGGAACCTGCACTTCAAAGGTGGTGCCTACCAGGCGTGCCGGCTTCAGTACCTTGCCGGAAGTGTCGCCACGGACGGCCGGCTCGGTGTATTCCACTTCGCGAACCACGGTGGTCGGCAGTTCCACGGAGATGGCCTTGCCGTCGTAGAAGGTCACCTGGCAAACGTCTTCCATGCCGTCAACGATGTAGTTGATGGTCTCGCCCAGGTTGTCGGCTTCGACTTCGTACTGGTTGAACTCGGCGTCCATGAACACGTACATCGGATCGGCGAAGTAGGAGTACTGGCAGTCCTTGCGATCCAGCACCACCACATCGAACTTGTCGTCGGCACGATACACGGCTTCGGAACCGGCGCCGGACAGCAGGTTCTTCATCTTCATTTTCACGACCGATGCATTGCGGCCGGATTTGCTGAATTCAGCTTTTTGTACAACCATCGGCTCGCCGCCGACCATGAATACGTTACCTGCGCGGAGTTCCTGAGCGGTTTTCATGCGTTTAAGTCCTAAAGTCTTGAATCGGAATCGGAAACCGATCCCCTTGGAAACCGGTTATTGTAGCTGCTTTTCGGTGAACTGCACCAGTCGTGTGGCAAGGTCGCCGTGCGCCAGTTGCATTTGTGGCCAGGCGCGGGCGTGCGCCTGCCACGCCGGCAGCATGGCCAGCGCTTGCCACCAGCTGGCGCTGACGTCCTGCTCGCGGTTCCAGCCGCGCCACAGCTCGCCCACCACCTGTTGCAGTGCCGCCGGCAGCGGTGCCAGGTAGCGTTGCAAAAAAGCCTCCAGCTTGACCAGATGCGCGTCCTCGTCCTGGCGGTAGATGTGCCACAGGAACGGCCGCGCCGCCCACTGCGCACGCACGAAGCTGTCCTCGCCGCGCACGATGTTGAGATCGCACGACCACAGCAGCCGGTCGTAGCCGTGCTGGTCGGTCAGCGGCAGCATGTGCAGCGTCAGCGCACCGCGCTGCAGCACGTCGCCGGCCTGCGGCAGCTGCGCGAGCCCCAGCGCGGCGGCGACATCCGGCAACACCTTGCCCTGCGGCACCAGCAGCCGCAGCGGCTGGCTGCCGGCCGCGCAAGCGGCCAGCCACTGCCGTGCGGCGGCGGATTCGTAGCAGAACAGGCTGACGCGCAGCTCGCCGGGGCGGCGTGGCGGCACGCCCAGGCTTTGCCAGTAGGCGTCCAGCCCTGCCGCGTTGGCCTGCCACGCGTCGCGCTGCGCCGGCAGCGCCCGTTCGCACAGCAGGCCGCCGGTCGCCTCGCCAAAACCGGGAAAGAAGAAGTGCTTGGTCAGCGGCAGCTGCGGGTGCGGCGAGGCCAGGCCGTGGCAGCCGGCGACCCAGTCTTCCGCCGACAGGTATTCCAGATTGATCCACACCGGCTTGCGCGTCCGGCCGACCATGGCGGCCAGGTAGCGCTCCGGCAGCGGGCAGCCGAAGGCCTCGATCACCACGTCGGCGGCGTCGGTGGCCGGAAAGTCCTGCGCCGGCCAGTGCCGGATGTCGACGCCGTCCAGCGCCTGCTGCGCCAGCGCCGGCTGCAGGCCGGGGGCGATGCGGGCAAAGCTGGCCAGATCGTCCACCCACAGGCGCACCGCGAAGCCGTACTCGTGCGCCAGCTGCCGCGCCAGGCGCCAGGTGACGCCGATGTCGCCGTAGTTGTCGATCACGGTGCAGAAAATGTCCCAGCGTTGCGCCATGCTGTGCTCTCCATTGAATGGCTGCGCAGCATAGCGCAGCCGGCGCCGGCGACAAA
>NZ_BMYW01000005.1:23750-70672 GCF_014652475.1 Vogesella alkaliphila
GCAACGGTGCTGTCGCTTACACGTGCAACAGCAGGAAGCGCCGCTCCCACGGGCTGATCACGTCGAAGTACTCGCGGTACTCGGCTTCCTTGATCGCGCTGTAGGTCCGGATGAAGTGCTCGCCGAACAGCTCCGCCAGCGGCTGGCACTTGAGCAGGGTGTCGATCGCGTCGTCGAGGTGGCGCGGCAGCTGGTGTGGCTGCTCGTAGGCGCTGCCGGTGAGCGGCGCGCCCGGCTGGATGCGCTGTTGCATGCCCAGGTAGCCGCAGGCCAGGCTGGCGGCGATCGCCAGATAGGGGTTGACGTCCACCCCGGCGAGGCGGTTTTCCACCCGCCGCGCCTCGGGGCCGGAGTGCGGCACGCGCAGGCCGCAGGTGCGGTTGTCAAAGCCCCAGCTGAGGTTGATCGGCGCCGAGGTGAAGCGCGACAAGCGGCGGTAGCTGTTCACGTAGGGCGCAAAGAACGGCATCGCCGCCGGCAGGTAGGTCTGCAGGCCGCCGATGAAGTGCAGGAAGGCGTCGGACGGGCTGCCGTCGGCCTGGCTGAAGATGTTGCGGCCGTCGGCGTCCACCACGCTCTGGTGGATGTGCATCGCGCTGCCCGGCTGGCCCTGCATCGGCTTGGCCATGAAGGTGGCGTACATATTGTTGCGGATTGCCACCTCGCGCACGGTGCGCTTGAACAGGAATACCTGGTCGGCCAGCGCCAGCGGCTCGCCGTGGTCGAGGTTGATCTCCATCTGCGCGGTGCCCATCTCGTGGATCAGCGTGTCCAGCGCCAGGCCCTGCGCCTCGCACCAGTCGTACATCACGTCGAAGATGTCGTCGTACTCGTTGACCGCGTCGATGCTGAAACTCTGCATCCCGGCCTCGGTGCGGCGGGTGCGGCCAACCGGCGGTTTCAGCGGGATGTCTTCGTCGGGTTCCACCTGCACCAGGTAGAACTCCATTTCCGGGGCGACGATGGCGGACAGGCCTTCCTGCTCGTACAGCTTCAGGATGCGCTTGAGCACGTTGCGCGGCGCGAGGTCGGCGTCGCTGCCGTCGAAATTGACGCAGTCGTGGATGATCTGCGCGGTGGGTTCCTTCGCCCACGGCACCGGTCTCACGGTGCTGGCGTCCGGGATCAGGCGCATGTCGGGGTCGGCGACGGAGGTGAAGTCCTGCTCCGGGTAGTCGCCGGTCACGGTCATGCTGAGCACGGCTTCCGGCAGGCGCAGGCCCTCGGCGGGGTTGTACTTGTGGCGCGGCACGATCTTGCCGCGCGCCAGCCCGGTCATGTCCGGGATCAGGCATTCCACTTCGGTGATGTGGTGGTCGTCCAGCCATTGCTGGATTGTCTGTGCGTCGTTCATCGGGTAGTCCTGTGGCGATCAGGTGTGGGCGCCGGAGCTGGTGCTGCGGCGTTCGTGGTTGAGCAGCGCGTCGCGGCGGCGCGCCAGCGTCAGGAAGGCCTGCGCGGCGTCGAGGCGCAGGTCGCAGGGTTGCCGCAGCAGCGGCTGGCGTGCATGGCACGGCCAGGCGAGATCAATCAAAATGCGTTCCTCTCCAGGGTATAGAATGCTTAATGAAAGCCGCAGCCTGGGGCTGCGGTGTTTAAAATTATGGTCACGCTTCGCCATGCTATGAGCGGCGCGGCGCGACTGCAACCTTCGTCCGCCTTGCCGGCGGGCGGTTGTGGAATAAGCGCCACTAACAAGACCCCTGATCCTGCGTTGCGCCTCCTTGCCGTACTACTTGTACTGTCTGCGTCGGCGCGCCTTGGCTCAGGTGCTCTGCGAGGTTTTGTTAGCGGCTCTAAAGCCCACAGCCACCGCCGCGCGAGCTGCGGACGAAGGCTGCCCATTTTTGCCGGACTGTTTAATGATGAGTGAAACCGCTGCCAAACCCGCCGCCACGCCCGCGCGCTGGCCCCGTCGTCTGTTGTGGAGCGCCGCCGCCGTGGCCGTGCTGCTGGGTGGGCTGTGGGCGGGGGTGCCGCGTGCCGTGCACTACGCCGCAGGAGAGTGGGGCAAGGGCATCGGCCGCAGCCTGACGCTGGGCGAGGTGGAATTCGCGCCGTGGGCGTGGCGGCTGACCGTGCACGATGTGCGCCTGAACGACCGCGACGGCACGCCGCTGTTTTCCGCCGCGCGCCTGAATGTCGACGCCGAGGCACTGCCGCTGCTGATCGGCCGCATCGAGCTGGCGGAGCTGACCCTGGACACGCCGCGACTGTGGGCGGTGCGCAATGCGCAGGGCGAGTGGAACTGGACGCGCCTGCTGCGCGACGCCGCCGGCCCGGACTCCGCGCCGGACGAGGAGGCCAGCGAGCCGCCCAAGCTGCTGCTGACGCAGCTGGCACTGAACAAGGGCCAGCTGCTGCTGCACGACCGGCTGGCCGGCGACGTGCAGCGCCAGGTGCTGCCGCTGGACTTCCAGCTGAAAAACCTGTCCACGCTGCCCAATAACCAGGGCCGCTACCGCCTCGCCGCCGAGCTGGACGACGGTACCCGGCTGGACTGGCAGGGCAGCCTGCTGCTGCAACCGCTGCAGTCGGACGGGGTGCTGAACGTGGCCGGCCTGACGCTGGCCGGCGTGTGGCCGTACGTGCAGCCGCATCTCAGGCTGGCGCCGCCGCAGGGCAAGCTGAGCGTCAGCCTGCCCTACCACTTCGATCTGGCCGGCAAGACGGTGCGGCTGTCGGCCAGGGGCGTTGCGGCCAACCTTGCGGGGCTGGTGGTGAGCGCGCCGGGCAGCGGCAGCCGCTTCCGGCTCGGCCAGCTGGCGCTGGGCGGTGGCGAGTTCGACCTTGTCAACCGCCGGCTGAGTGTGGGCCGGCTCAGCCTCGCCGGCGGCGAGCTGGACACCGTGCTCGACCGCCAGGGGCAGCCGGACTGGCTGGCGGCCTTGCCACCCGCACCGGCCGGCGTGAGCACCGCCGCGATTACCAAGCCAGCTCCGGCCAGGCCGGAGCCGGGCTGGACGGTGAGCCTGCCGGCCATCCGCGTCGACAACTGGCAGCTGCGCGCCACACACCAGGGCTTCGTCACGCCGCTGTCCGCCAGCCTGAAGCTGGACAGCCTGCAAGCCGGCATCCATCTTGACGCCAAGGGCGGGCTGACGGTGCAGGGCGCCACGCTGGCGCTGTCGCAGCTCATCGCCACCAGTGGCGAGCGGCCGCCGTTCGCCACCCTGGCCGGCCTGCAGCTGGCCAGCAGCGAGCTGGATCTGGGCAAGCACCGCGTCACGCCGGGCGACGTCACGCTGCAGGGCCTGCAGCTGGCGCTGAACCGCGGCAAGGACGGCAAGCTGGATATCGCCGAGGCGCTGCGCCGGCACGAATCCGCCGCCAAGGCGGCCCCCGCACCCAGGACCGCCCCGCCGGATTCCCCTGCGTGGCAGATCCGCTACCCGCAGCTGACGCTGGCGGGCGGCAGCGTCAGCTGGCGCGATACCGGCCTCAGCCAGCCGGTGAGCGTGACGCTGCAGGATGTCGGCGCCAGCGTCAGCGGCGATCCGCAACAGGGCTTTGCCGTGCAGCTGGCGGCGGCGATGGGGCCGGGCAAGCTGCAGCTGGATGCCACGCTTGCGGCCAACCTGCAGGACATCAAGGGCCAGTTGCAGGCCCGCCGCCTGCCGCTGCGCGAGGTGGCACCGTACGCGCTGGAGCAGACGGTGCTGCGTTTTGGCGGCGGCGAGCTGTCGGCCGATCTGGGCTTTGCGCTGAGCGGCAGCCGCTGGCAGGCTGACGGCAAGGCACAGCTGGACAGGCTGGCGCTGTTCGAGCCGGGCCGGCGCGAGGTGCTGCTGGGCTGGCAGCAGCTGGCGGTGTCCGGCATCAAGGCGCAGCCGGAGCGGGTGAGCCTTGCCGACGTGCGGCTGGTGTCGCCGCAGCTGCGTTTCATCCTCGATGAAAAGCGGGTGCCCAACTTCGCCCACCTGATGAAGCCGCAGCCGGCGAGCGCGCAGCCTGCCAGGCCGGCGGCTGCGGGCAAGAGCAGTGCCGCGCCGGTGGTCGAGGTGCGCGCCATCCGCGTGCGCAACGCGCGCATGGACTTTGCCGACCTGGGGTTGCAGCCCAGCTTCGCCACCCGCATCCATTCGCTGTCCGGTACCGTGCTGGGCCTCTCCAGCCGGCCCGGCCGGCGCGGCACGGTGACGCTGGACGGCCGCGTCGACCAGTTCGGCGACGTGCGCATCCGTGGCGCGCTGTCGCCGTTCGAGGTAACGCGCGACCTGGACATGACGCTGAACTTCCGCAACATCCCGCTGGGCAGCCTCAACCCGTACTCGATGACCTTCGCCGGCTGGCAGATCATCGACGGCCGGCTCACCACCGAGCTGCGCTACCTGCTGAAAGAGCGCCAGCTGCAGGGCGACAACCGCGTGGTGATCGACCACATCCGGCTGGGCGAGGAGGTCGCCGACTACGACGGCACCCGCCTGCCGCTGCGCCTCGCGGTGGCGCTGCTGGAAGACAGCGATGGCCGCATCGACCTCGCGCTGCCGGTGGCCGGCAGCCTCGATGCGCCGGACTTCTCCTACGGCCACCTGGTGTGGCAGGCGTTGCGCAACATCCTGGTGAAGGTGGTGACGGCGCCGTTCCGCGCGCTGTTCGGCGGCGAGGGTTTCGACGAGATCTACGCCGACGCCGGCGACGACCGCATTCCGCCGCCGGAGCGCGAGAAGCTGGGCAAGCTGGCCGACTTGCTGGCCAAGCGGCCGAAGCTGGCGCTGGCCATCGGCGGCGGCTATGACGCCGAGCAGGACAGCAAGGAGCTCGCGCGCTACCGCGTCGACAGCGACATCCTGAAGCGCGCCGCCTACCAGCTGCAGGCGGACGAGCCGCTGCCGCTGCCGGACATGGGTGATCCGGCGATCCGCAAGGCGGTGGGCGATGGCTACGCGCAGCAGTTCGGCCGTTTCGCCTGGCTCAAGCGCGTGGCCAGCGAGAAGGACACCGCCGAGCGGGCGCAGGCGATGCGCGCCGAATTGCTGGCGGCGCAGAAGATCGACGACGCGGCCTTGCGGGCGCTGGCCACCGCGCGCGGCAACGCGGCGCGGCAGCTGCTGCTGGCGGCGAAACCGGAGCTGGCGGAGCGCATCAGTGTGCTGGACGCCGACAAGGTGAAGGCCGGCAAGGACGGCGTGCCGCTGCTGCTGAAACTGAAATAAGCGCCTGCTTTTCCGCTTGCGGCCAACCTTGGGACAAGGTTGGCCGCAAGCGTTTGCCGGGCTGGAAAACAGCTGTTGCAAGCCAGCCGCACTGGCGGCAGACTGAAGCGTTGCGGCGCGGTTTTGATGGCTATCAAGGTCAATAATCGCTATATCTAGTTAGACTGAAAATCTTTTGACACCACATCTAGCGGGGGCGGCATGAACCGGGACAACAGCGTAGCGTTTGCGGAGCAGGATATTTCGCGCGAGGTATTGCTGGAAAAATACGCGAAGAACGGCGAACAGTCGGTCAGCGAAGTGCGCCAGCGCGTGGCGCAGGCACTGGCCGAGCAGGAGCAGGATCCGCAACGCTTTGCCCCGCTGTTCTTCGAGGCGCTGGATGGCGGCTTCATCCCCGGTGGCCGCATCAACTCCGCCGCCGGCACCGACCTCAAGGCCACGCTGATCAACTGCTTCGTGCAGCCGGTGGGCGACGCGGTGTCCGAGTCAGAGAACGGCAAGGTCGGCATCTACGAGGCGTTGCTGCAGTCGGCCGAGACCATGCGTCGCGGTGGCGGCGTCGGTTACAACTTCAGCCGCATCCGCCCCAAGGGCGCGCGGGTGAAGGGCACCAATAGCCGCGCCTCCGGCCCGGTATCCTACATGCGTGTGTTCGACCGCAGCTGCGAGACAGTGGAATCCGCCGGCGCGCGTCGCGGCGCGCAGATGGGGGTGCTGGACGTGAGCCACCCGGACATCGAAGCCTTCATCCACGCCAAGGACCAGGGTGATCTGGCCAACTTCAATATCTCGGTAGGCGTGTCCGACGCCTTCATGCAGGCGGTGGACGCCGACGGCGACTGGGAGCTGACCCACGCGGTGGCGCCGGCGTCCGACGCCTTCCCCGGCAGCTACCAGCGCGCCGATGGCTTGTGGGTATATCGCAAGGTGCGCGCCCACGAGCTGTGGCAGCAGATCATGCACTCTACCTATGACCACGCCGAGCCGGGCGTGCTGTTCATGAGCAAGATCAACGCCGACAACAACCTGTCGTACTGCGAGGTGATCGAGTCCACCAACCCCTGCGGCGAGCAGCCGCTGCCGGATTACGGCTGCTGCGACCTGGGCTCCATCAACCTGTGCAAGTTCGTGCGCCAGCCGTTCGGCGAGGCGCCGAGCTTCGACTACAAGGCGTTCGAGAAGGTGGTGCGCACCTCGATCCGCATGCTGGACAACGTGCTGGACCTCACCGTGTGGCCGCTGCAGGAACAGCTGCGCGAGGCGCAGAACAAGCGCCGTGTCGGCCTGGGCTTCACCGGTCTGGGCGATGCGCTGATCATGCTCAAGGTGCGCTACGACAGCGAGGAAGGCCGCAGGTTGGCCGCCAGCATCTCCGAGCACATGCGCGACGCCGCCTACGACGCCTCGGTGGACCTGGCCATCGAGAAGGGCGCCTTCCCGCTGTTCGACGCCGACAAGTATCTGGCGGCGCCGCACTGCGCCAGCCGCCTGCCGGACAAGATCAAGGCGCGCATCCGCAAGCACGGCATCCGCAACTCGCACCTGCTGTCCATCGCGCCGACCGGCACCATCTCGCTGGCGTTTGCCGACAACGCCTCCAACGGCATCGAGCCGCCGTTCAGCTGGTACTACACCCGCAAGAAGCGCATGGCCGACGGCACGCAGCAGGAATACCTGGTGGAAGATCACGCCTACCGCGTGTACCGCATGCAAGGCGGCGATACCAATGCGCTGCCGGAGTACTTCGTCAGCGCGCTGCAGATGAGCGCGCTGGACCACATGCGCATGGTGGCGGCGGTGGCGCCGTACGTGGATACCGCCATCTCCAAGACCGTGAACGTGCCGGCGGACTACCCGTTTGCCGACTTCGAAAGCCTGTACCTGGAAGCCTGGCGCGCCGGGCTGAAGGGCATCACCACCTATCGCCCCAACAGCGTGCTGGGTTCGGTGCTGTCGATTGAGCCGACGCCTGCAGCCAACCCTGCGTCTGGCAGCACGGGCAGCCAGCAGCTGCCGCAGGATCTGGGCAACCAGAACGACCCGGACCGCCGCATCACGCTGAACACCGCGCCCAGCCCGGCGCTGGCCAGCCTGAAGTGGCCGCATCGCCCCAAGCTCAAGCACGGCAACCCGTCGTGGACCTTCATGGTGGAAGGCGAGGAGGGCGACTTCGCGGTGATGGTCGGCCATATCGAAGGCCAGCAGCCGGGCGAGGCGCCGCTGCCGTTCGAATGCTGGGTCAACGGCGACGTGCCGCGCGGCCTGGGGGCGATTGCCAAGACGCTGTCGATGGACATGCGCTGCCGCGACCGCGCCTGGCTGGGCGCCAAGCTGGACGCGCTGGCCGCCACCCGCGGCGACCGCCACTACCGCGCCGAGCTGGGCGATGGCCCGGTGGGCAGCAGCGCCGCCGCCGCCGCGCTGGGCCGGGTGGTGAAATACCGCGTCGAGCAGCTGGGTGCGCTGACCTTGGCCGCAGCCGACGCCACGCCGGTGATGGACGCGCTGTTCGCGCGCAAGGAGCCGAAATCCGGCACCGACGGCACCATCAGCTGGTCGGTGGACGTGAACAATCCGCAGACCGGCGACGACTTCGTGTTGTTCGTGAAGGAGCTGGTGCTGCCCAACGGCCAGCGCCGGCCGTACTCGATGTGGCTGGCCGGCCACTACCCGCGCGAGCTGGACGGGCTGTGCAAGATGCTGAGCCTCGACATGCGGGTGATCGACCCGGCGTGGATCGGCATGAAGCTGCGCAAGCTGCTGAGCTACGCCGAGCCGCAGGCCGACTTCTTCGCCCGCACCCCGGGCAGCGACAAGTCGCAGAGCTGGCCGTCCACCGAGGCATATCTCGCGCGGCTGGTGATCCACCGCTACGCGATGCTGGGTATTCTCAGCGAGGATGGCGTGCCGGTGGAGGAAATGGGGGTGATGGTGCCGGAGCAGGGCGACCTGTTCGAAAGCGCGGTGGTAAGCGTGGCGCCGGCACAGATGGCCGGCAAGGCCTGCCCGGAGTGCGGCAACCGCGCGCTGATCAAGAAGGACGGCTGCGAGTTCTGCACCGCCTGCGGCCACGTGGGCGCCTGCGGCTGATACCGTTTGCTGGCGATAAAAAAGCCGCCCCATCGGGCGGCTTGTTGCTGTTTGCGGCCAACCTTTAGCAGCGGCCTTTCTTCGCCTGGCCCGGCGGGCAGAAGCCGCCACCGCGATGGTAGTGGTCATCGTAGACCGGCTCGACCACGACCGGTTCCAGCACGATGGGGGAGCGCAGCTTGACGCGCGCGGGTTGCACCACACAGGCCGACAGGCTGCTGGCGGCGATCAGGGCGAACAGGATGGTTTTCATGGTGGTTCTCGCTATGGCGGTAAGGGGTCGCCGTGCGGGGCGACTCCGGGAATTGCTTGCGGACAGGGCCGGCATCGGCCGGCCCTGCTGTCCAGAGTGTTGCACGCCATGAGGGCATGGCGCATCGGTTTAGCGACGCCGGTGGCCACGACGATCGCCATCGCGCCAGTCCCCGCCACGCCAGTCGTCACCGTGCGAATAGCGGTCGTGGCCGTAGTAGTCATGGTGGCGATGGGGGTACAGCGGCCGTATCACGCAGCCGCTCAGCACGCTGGCCAGTAGTACGAGCATCAGCAGTTTCATGATGTCTCCTCCGGTTGCGCCGTCATGGCAGCGGTGCCAAAGCGTCGCGGCCACCGCGGCAGTCAATCTGGTTTCAGCATAATCGAAGCCATTGCCATCAGATAGCCGGCATTTGCTAACAAATATTAATTGTGTACAGCTTGTGTGACGCCGCTGGCGCGACGCCGCTGGCGCGACGCTGCTGTCCTGTAGCGCAAGGCCGCGCGGCAACGCTTTGTGCTGGAGGCGCTGCCGTTTTGGCATAAGCTGAAGCAGGCGCGCCTCACGGCGTGACAGCGAACGGGGGCGACGATGACGATGCAGACACAGCAGGGCCTGGCGGCAGACGGTGCGGATACCCCGCTGCGGGTATTCGCGATCAGCGATTTCCCGCTGCTGCTGGCGGCGCTGGCCACCCTGCTGGCGGCGCAGACGCCACGGCTGGCGCTGGCCGGCATCGCCGCGGCCACGCCATCGCCGCTGGCCGCACTGGCCGCCGCCGACAGCGACGTCGTGCTGCTGGACCTGGATGGCGATGCCGAACCGACCCTAGCGCTGATCCGGGCGCTGGCCGCGCGCGGCGGCAAGGTGCTGTTGCTGACGCGGCAGCAGGAACGGGCGCTGCAGGACCGCGCCATCATGCTCGGCGCCCGCGGCCTGCTGACGCGGGACTCGGATACCGCGCAGCTGCTCACCGCCATCGAGAAGGTCCACCACGGCCAGCTGTGGCTGGACCGCGACGCCACCGGGCGCATCTTCGGTGCGCTGTCGCGCCAAGGCGGCATGCCGCTGCCGGACGCGGCCAGCGTCGTGCCGCCGCCACTGAGCGAGCAGGAAAAGAAGATCGTCGCCATCCTGATGGCCAACAGCGGCGAACCGGCCAAGCTGATCGCCGGCAAGCTGCACATCAGCGAGAGCACCCTTCGTAACCATCTGACGGTGATTTACAAGAAGTTCGGGGTGAGCAATCGCCACGGCCTGCTCGGCTACGTGTTGCAGCACGGCCTGCTGCTGCCCGCCTGAGCCGCTGGTGTCGCCTTGCGGGAGCTCTCTC
This sequence comes from Vogesella alkaliphila, assembly GCF_014652475.1. Taxonomy (GTDB): domain Bacteria; phylum Pseudomonadota; class Gammaproteobacteria; order Burkholderiales; family Chromobacteriaceae; genus Vogesella; species Vogesella alkaliphila. Next base: position 33,589 of record NZ_BMYW01000005.1, read on the forward strand.
CTGGCCATTCCGGAGCTTGCTCCTGCCAATAACGGGATGTTTCTCCCGTAGATTAAAAAGTCTCGCTTACTACACTTCTTATGTCATGACCGGTTCCGGCGCCTCGGCGTCATGCCGCCAGCCTGATGCGCCAGGCGCATTCTGCCTGCCCAGCCGGGCAAGGTTGGCCGCAAGCCCGCCGCCGCTCATGCCATCGATTCCGCCGCACCGGCCCGCACGCACAAGCTGCCCCCTTGTCGCCCGGCCGGCGCAGATCATTCAGGGAGAACATCATGGCTGTCAGCACCGTTTCCTATACCAAGACACCGCAAGCCGGCGACGATTACTACTGGTACACCGAGGATGAACTGCTGGCTGCCAGTAACTACGACAGCGGCAGCAACGTCCTGACCCTGAATGTGATGAGCAATGATCTGGGCGGCAACGCGAAGAAGCTGTACTCGATCGACGACGGTAGCGGAGCGCTGACGGACCTGTTGACAAGTAATGTCACCACCGGCTGGGAAACCACGCAGGGCGGCAACTGGATCCGCATCAACGCCGGCAAGATCGAGTTCAAGTTTGTCGAATCGCTCGACTCGCTGGTGCAGGGCCAGGCCAGGCAGGATTCATTCAAGTACGCCATCCAGCTGGGCAACGGCACCATCAGCTACGCCACGGTGAGCGTAACGGTGGTCGGCAGCAACGACGGCCCGCGCGTCAGTGCTGCCGTCGCCGCAGGCGGCATCGAGGGCGGCGCCGACTTCGAGGTCGATCTGCTGCAGGGCGCCAGCGACATCGACAATGGCGAAACCGCCACCCTGCAGGCCAGCGGACTGAGCTTCAGCGTCAACGGCGGCGCGCCTTCGGGCACGCTGCCTGCCGGCTTGACGCTGGTCGGCAACAAGCTGCTGGTCGACGCCGACGGCAGCGCTTTTGACCACCTGAAAGCCGGCGCGACCGAAGTCATCACCGTCAGCTATGTCGTGGTGGACGAGCACGGCGCCAGCGTGGCACAGACCGCGACCATCACCGTCACCGGTACCAACGACGCGCCGGTTGCCGAAGCCAGGCTCGATGCCGCCACCGAGGGCGGGGCGACGATCAACGGCAGCGTGAGCGCCACCGACGTCGACGACGACGCCGTGCTGAGCTACAGCCTGACCGACCCGCTGCCGGCGGGGCTGACCTTCAACCCCGATGGCAGCTACAGCTTCGACCCGAGCGCCGGCGCCTACGACCACCTGAAAGCCGGCGCCAGCCAGGACGTGGTGGTGCACTTCACGGCCAACGACGGCACGGCCGACTCCAATGTGCAGACGCTGACCATCACCGTCACCGGGACCAACGACGCGCCGGTCGCCGAAGCCAGGCTCGATGCCGCCACCGAGGGCGGGGCGACGATCAACGGCAGCGTGAGCGCCACCGACGTCGACGACGATGCCGTGCTGAGCTACAGCCTGACCGACCCGCTGCCGGCGGGGCTGACCTTCAACCCCGATGGCAGCTACAGCTTCGACCCGACGGTCGGCGCCTACGGCCACCTGAAAGCCGGCGCCAGCCAGGACGTGGTGGTGCACTTCACGGCCAACGACGGCACGGCCGACTCCAACGTGCAGACGCTGACCATCACCGTCACCGGGACCAACGACGCGCCGGTCGCGGAAGCCAGGCTCGATGCCGCCACCGAGGGCGGGGCGACGATCAACGGCAGCGTGAGCGCCACCGACGTCGACGACGATGCCGTGCTGAGCTACAGCCTGACCGACCCGCTGCCGGCGGGGCTGACCTTCAACCCCGATGGCAGCTACAGCTTCGACCCGACGGTCGGCGCCTACGACCACCTGAAAGCCGGCGCCAGCCAGGACGTGGTGGTGCACTTCACGGCCAACGACGGCAGCGCCGACTCCAACGTGCAGACGCTGACCATCACCGTCACCGGTACCAACGATCTGGCGGGCATCACGGGGACTGCCAGTGGCAGCGTGCAAGAGGCCACCGCCGCCTCTGCCGGCGTGCCGACTACCGGCGGTGTGCTGCTGCTCAGCGACGTCGATGACGGCGAGGCGGTGTTCCAGCAACCGGACAGCCTGGACGGGGTGTACGGCAGTTTCACGCTGGATACCGGCACCGGGGTGTGGGGATATCAGCTGGACAACAACAGGGCGGCCACCCAGGCGCTGAATAGCGGTACCACGGTCTACGACACGCTGCTGGTGAAGTCCTACGATGGCACGGCGCAGCAGACCATCACGGTCTCGATCCAGGGCGCGACCGATAATTCGGCACCGCAATTCCTCAGTAGTGGCGTGCTGGTCAGTATGTTCGAGCATTTGCTGAATGCGGCGACGAGCCCGACCGGTTTTGCTGCCGCCCTGCTGGGCAGTGTCCTGGCCAGTGATGCCGATGGCAATGCCTTGAGCTATAGCCTGCTGTCGGATGCGTCCGGCGGGGCGTTCCAGATTTCGGCCGGCGGGGCCGTATCGGTCAAGGATCTGTCGCTGCTCGATTACGAGTCGGCGGCGCTGATTCCGGGTGGTGGCGGTGCCCGGGGCTATGCGCTGGAGGTGGCGGTCAGCGACGGGATTGCGGCGCCGGTGACCACCACCCTGTATGTCGAGGTCAAGAACGTGACTACCGGGCTGACCGGCGGCAATCAGACAGACTATCTGGATGGCGGTAGCGGGGGCGAGAGCCTGATCGGTGGCGGGCAGGCGGATGTGGTCTTCGGCGATGGCGGCGATGACACGCTGACAGGCGATACCGGCACCGGTGCCGAGAAGGCCGACCAGCTGTTTGGCGGTGCCGGCAACGACAAGCTGTTCGGCAATGGTGACAGCGACATGCTGCGCGGTGGTAGCGGCAACGATGAGCTGACCGGCGGCACGGGCAGCGACACCTTCGTCTGGTCGCTGGCCGACATTGCCGGCGGGCCTTACACCGATACCGTCAAGGATTGGGGTGCCGGCGGGACCGCGGACAAGCTGGACCTGCGCGACCTGCTACAGGGCGAGCATGCCAATGCGGGATCGCTGGATGCGTATCTGGATTTCAGTTACGCCAGTGGCAATACCACCATCGCGGTTCACTCCGCCGGGGCCGGCACGGCGGTGACGCAGTCCATCGTGCTGGAGGGTATCCAGCTGGCCGGCGCCGACGATCAGGCCATCATCAGCAATCTGCTGAGCAGCAACAAGCTGGTGGTCGATGTCTGAGTAAGGCTGGGTTGTTGTCATGGCCCTCTGCGCGAGAGGGGGCTTTGCCGCCGGGCGCTGACCGGCACGAGGGGGAGAACAAGGTTGGCCGCAGTGTTGCGGCCAACCTTTTCATTTTTTCCTGACGGAATGTCGCGCCGCGCCGCCACCGGGCGGGACCGGCACAAGGTTGGCCGCAAGCCGCCCGCGCTGCGCATGCAACAAAGCGGTTTGGATATGGCCGTACCGGCGATATGCTATGCGTTTGGCCTGATGCCGGCGGCGCGCTGCCGCGGCGGGAGGGCCGTTTCCTGGATAAACAAGCATGGCTCTTCCCGTGACGCCCTCTGGCGTGGCGCATCCGCGCCTGATCTTGCTGGCCATCTGCCTGGTGGCGTTGATGAGTACCGCCGGGGTGGCGATGCCGTACCCGATTCTGGCGCCGATCTTCGTCGATGCCGCCGCCGACGGTTTCAACCACTTTGCCGGCCTGCCGCCCAAGCTGCTGCTGGGCATGGCGCTGGCCGCCAACCCGCTGGGCATCCTGATCGGCAGCACCTTCATCGGCGCGCTGTCCGATCGCCTCGGCCGGCGCCGCGTGCTGCTCAGCACGCTGTCGCTGACCCTGCTCGGCTACCTGCTGACGGCGTGGGCGCTGGATTTGCGCTGGTACCCGCTGTTCGTGTTCGCGCGTTTCCTCACCGGCCTGACCGAGGGCAATGTCGCGGTGGCGCGCGCCATCGTCGCCGACCTGCACCCGCAGCTGGACCGCACCCGCAGCTTCGCCATCCTCAACGCGGTGCTGTACATGGGCTGGCTGGTGGGGCCGATGATAGGCGGCTTCACCCTGCCGCTGGGCGAACCGGTGCCGTTCCTGATCGGCGCGCTGACGCTGCTGCCGTGTCTGGCGATTCTGTTGTGGGTGCTGCCGGAAACCGGCCGCGCCGCCGGCCTGCAGGGGGTGTCGCTGTGGCAGACGGTGCGGCAGCAGCAGGCGTTCCGGCTGTTGCGGCAGGATGCGCTGCTGGCCGGGCTGTTCTGGATGCAGCTGCTGTTCGCGCTGGGAGTGAATGCCTTTTACGAGTTCTATCCGCTGTGGCTGGTGGAGTTCGCCGGCCTCGGCAGCAGCGGCATTGCCTGGGTCACCGCCGGGCTGTGCCTGATGATGTCGCTGGCCAGTACCGTGTCCGGCAAGCGCGGCCTGCACCACGATCCGCTGCGCCAGGCGCGCAAGTCGGCGGTGGTCTTCGCGCTGGGGCTGTTGCTGCTGTCGCTGTTGCCGGACGGCCCCGGTGTGGTGCTGGTGGTGTTGCTGGGGCTGCCGCTGGCGATCTACAACGCGGTGCTGCCCAGCTGGTGCGCGGAGCGTTTCGAGCACCACGGCCAGGGCAGCGTGATGGGGCTGCTGTCGACCATCTTCTGCATCAGCAATGTGCTGATCGCGGTGATCGGCGGCCTGCTGACGCTGCTGGACACGCGGCTGACGCTGGCGCTGGGCGCGGTGATGTGCGTGCTGGCGGTGGTGCGCCTGAACCGGCTGATCCGCCAGGCGGCGCGCCGCCCGCAGCTGGCCGGCGCCGGGGTGTGAGCGCGTGGGCGTCTACGGCGTGCGCGCCTTGTCCGGCAGATCCGGGATGTGGGCGTTGAGTTGCTGCAGCAGCGCCTGCGAGCGCGGGCCGTGGGGCAGCGCGATATAGGTCAGGTTGCTGGCGAGGATGCCGGCTTCTTCCAGCTCGCCGTGATTGAGCGCGGCGATGCTTTCGCGGATGCCGATCAGGTAGTCCAGCCGCCCCAGCCGCAGCTTGTCGACATTCTGCGCGTCGCGCGCCGCCTCGTCGGCCAGTAGCCGCTGCTGGTCGCGGGCGCGGCTGAAGTCGTCGCTGTAGAACCAGCCGGACAGCACACCGACGCGCTTGCCGTACAGCGAGGCGATGCCGCTGTACGGTGCCATCGCGTGGCCCTTGCGCGCATACACCACCAGTTCCTCGCGGTAGATCGGCCTGGAGTACAGGTATCTGCGTTGCCGCTCCTCGTTGCGGTAGAGGCCGGCCACGCCATGGCTGCCGCGTTCCAGATAGGCCAGCGCCCGCTTCCACGGTATCGCCTCGATGCGCAGCGTCAGCCCCGCGCGCTGCCCCAGCTCGCGCAGCGTCTGTGCGTACAGCCCCTGCGCCACGCCCTGGTCGTCGACATACATGAACGGCGGGTTGTGCGCGTCGATGGCGAAGCGCAGCACCTCGCGCGCCTGGCTCAGGCTGCACAGCAACAGCAAGACGGCGGTGGCAAGGCGGGAGGCGGGCATCGGGGAGTCCTGGGCTGGTGGCGACGGGGGCGCGGCGGCCGCGACACCCTTGATGATAGGCAGATAACGGCGATCTCCCAAGCCGGCAATGCGCGCCGGCGGCGCCACAACGGCCTTGCGGCCAACCTTGGGTTCAAGGTTGGCCGCAAGGTCAGGCAGCGGGAGCGGGGCGTTTACAGCACCAGCTTGGCTCCGATCAGCGCCATCATCAGCGCCAGTGCCGGACGCAGCCAGCGCTCGGCGACGCGGCGGGTCAGGTGGCTGCCGAGCCAGATGCCGGGCAGCGAGCCGATCAGCAGCTGCACCAGCAGGCCGTAGTCCATATTGCCCATGCTGGCGTGACCCAGGCCGGCGACCAGCGTCAGCGGCACCGCGTGGGCGATCTCGGTGCCGACCAGGCGCGCGGTCGGCAGCAGCGGGTACAGCGCGAAAATGGCCAGCGTGCCCAGCGCGCCGGCACCGATGGAGCTGAGGGTGACGATCACGCCCAGCACCACGCCGGTGAACACGGTGGCCTTGGTCGGGATGTAGCCTTCCGGCCGTGCCGGCATGAAGCGGGCAATCTGGCGCAGGATCCACGGCTTGAACAGGATGGCCAGCGCGGTCAGGATCAGCGCGAAGCCGAGCATCACCTTGATCAGGCGGTTGGCGGCCTGGGTGTCCAGCTGCAGGTAGTGCAGCACGATCACGGTCAGCAGCGACGCCGGCACGCTGCCGTAGGCCAGCAGCCTGGTGATGCGCCAGTCGATGTGCTTGTGCTTGTGGTGCACCCACACGCCGCCCATCTTGGTGATGCAGGCGTACAGCAGGTCGGTGCCGACCGCGGTGGCCGGATTGATGCCGAACCACAGCAGGATCGGTGTCATCAGCGAGCCGCCGCCGACGCCGGTCAGGCCGACGATGAAGCCTACTGCCAAGCCTGCAATGATGTAACCCGGATCCATGCCGTCTGCCTTCGCCAAAATCGTGATCAGGCGGCCATGCTAACCGAAGGGTTTATAACTGCTTAGATGTTTTAAGAGATTAGTTATTCGGTAAATGAATAAGCTGGCCGCGGCTCACGCCACGCTGCTGCGCCACAGCAACAGCGCGGTCAGCAGCAGCATCGCGGCAAAACTCGGCTTCAGCCGCGCCTCCGGCAAGCGCTGCGCCAGCGCCATACCCCGGGAGATGGTCGGTGCTGCTGCAGTGGCAGGGCACGCCGGCGGACATCTATGCGCTGTACCCGCCGGCGCTGGCGCTGTCGGCGCGGGTGCGGCGGTTTGTCGATTTCCTGTGCCGGCACTTTGCGGCGGAGGCGGGGTGCGATGGTGGCGGTGCGAGCGCTCCGGCAAATTCAAATAAATCGATATCCGGCTGAACTTTTCGCGGGCAGGCGTGACCAAGCCGTAGCAAGCGTCGTCCTGACGTTTTCTCCTCTGATTGTTTCGCATTGACTTGTACCGCGCCGCGCGAGCTGGCGCGGTTTTTTTTGTTCAGTTTTCAGTGAAACCGAACCTGTCATGTTCGTTTTTGATTACGACCGTGTGACAAGCCGAATGCGGGTGGCGAAGCGGCGTGGCGTCACGTCCATGCCATTGACGTTTCTGCCGGGCGTGCAAGGACGACGGCGACAGGTGACCGGCAGGCGGAACAAGTGTTTGATTTTGCTGGGGGAGGGAAGCGGGCAAAAAAATTGCGCGGGGTTTTACGCCCGCGCCAAGTCTACAAAGGAGAAATAGAGGAGAAACTATCAAGAAGCAATTGCTGCATCCCAACGAGTACGGATTATCCGGATCGTCCCTGCCACTGTCAATGTATACAATCCGCAATAACGCAAAAAATATAACATTTTGTCGCGCTTTGAACACGCTGCGTGTTGGAAAGCGAAAATCTAGCGCTTGCTCGTTGCGCTTGATGCGGCGCATCACGCCAAGCTGTGCCACAATATCGTCTTTGCCAGCTATGTCCGGTTGCCAGTGATGAGCGATATTTCCCTGCAGTTGCCCGATCCGCGTCAGTACCCCGAATCTTCCCCTTCCAATATGTTGATCCACTACACGCAGTCGATCGTGAACGCGCGTAGCGAGGACGACCGTGCCATGTGGCGTGCCTCGCTGCGCGCCGCGCTGACCGAGATGCTGGAACGCGAAGAACTGTTGTCCCTGTCCGTCGCGCTGGCGATGGTGACCTCGCAGCAGATCTACCGCGAGCTGTGGGACGCGCTGCGCGATGCCGCCGAGCGTCCGGACAGCGGCCGCCACGCGGTGATCTTCGCGGTGCCGCTGGTGCTGGTGATCGGCAGCAAGGGCAAGGCCACGCTGCCGGAGCGCATCGCCGACGTCGATACCCTCAATGCGCTGTTCCGCCAGCACGGCCTGTTCGCCGACGGCACCGAGGTGTTCCTGTCCGGCAAGCTGCTGCACCCGGACAGCGTGGTCGGCATCCACTCCGCCCAGATCTACCGCTACACCCGCCAGCTGGTGGACGCCGCGCGCGGCCTGCCGCTGGAATTGCCGGCGGCGCCGATCGTGGCCAAGGACGAGGGCGTGTTCCTGCGCTACCTGGTCGGCGTGGCGATCCGTGAAGAGGGGGCCGAGCCGCCGGTGAAACTGGGCGGCAATGTCGGCGCCTGGGGCGTGCCGGTGATGAAGTTCATCGGCGAACAGCTGAAGACCGAGGGCGTGACCCTGTTCCCGATCCCGCGTCCGCCGATGCCGCTGATGCAGGCCATCGTTGCGGCCAACTTTGCGCGCCTGGAAGTGGCGCTGCAGGTATTTGCCAGCACCCAGATCCGCCAGCTGCGCGACCTGGGCCAGGAGCCGGTGGCGATCATGTCGGCGCACGACAACGGCGAGCTGCACATCACCGTGTCGGCTACCGGCAATGAGAAGGACTGGGGCGGCTTCGTGTGGCCGCTGGCGGCGCAGGACGACGTGGCGCAGATCGAGACCAACTTCCGCCTGCTGATGGCGGAGTGCCAGGTCGGCGACGTGCGCGTGGTGGACGGGGTGCAGCCGGAAAGCCGCGACGGCATTCCGCTGTTCTTCACCGCCGACGACTGGCCGCCGCAGCCGGTGACGCTGCAGTAAGTCATTGAAATGGCAGGGCCGGCATGAAACGCTTTCATGCCGAACCTGCCATTTGTTCATCACGGCGCCGCGCCGGATGAGGTAAAATAGCCGCCTTGCAGTGTTGACGTTTGCCCTGCCGCCGCCGCGCGACAGGCTAAACGTCAACACTGCCTTTTAGTTCAAACCCTCCAGATGGAAGAGTCAACGATGTTTGCTGATCTGAAAATTGCCCAGTTTGACCCGGAACTCGCAGCTGCGATCGATGCGGAAGTCCAGCGCCAGGAAGACCATATCGAGCTGATCGCGTCCGAGAACTACACCAGCCCGGCAGTGATGGAAGCCCAGGGCTCCCAGCTGACCAACAAGTACGCCGAAGGCTACCCGGGCAAGCGCTTCTACGGCGGTTGCGAGCACGTTGACATCGTCGAGCAACTGGCGATCGACCGCGTGAAGCAGCTGTTCGGCGCCGAATACGCCAACGTGCAGCCGCACTCCGGCTCGCAAGCCAACCAGGCGGTGTACTTCTCCATCCTGAAGCCGGGCGACACCGTGATGGGCATGAACCTAGGCCACGGCGGTCACCTGACCCACGGCAGCCCGGCCAACCTGTCCGGCAAGCTGTTCAACATCGTGGCCTACGGCCTGAACGAGAACGAAGAAATCGACTACGACGACATGGAGCGCGTAGCGATGGAAACCAAGCCGAAGCTGATCATCGGCGGCGCTTCCGCCTTCGCGCTGCGTTTCGACTTCGAGCGCATGGGCCAGATCGCCAAGAAATGCGGCGCCTACTTCATGGTCGACATGGCGCACTACGCTGGCCTGATCGCCGCCGGTGTGTACCCGAACCCGGTGCCGCACGCCGACTTCGTGACCTCCACCACCCACAAGACCCTGCGCGGTCCGCGTGGCGGCCTGATCCTGGCCAAGGCCGAGTTCGAGAAGTCGCTGAACAGCAACGTGTTCCCGACCCTGCAGGGCGGCCCGCTGATGCACGTGATCGCCGGCAAGGCCATCGCGTTCAAGGAAGCGCTGACCCCGGAATTCAAGGCCTATCAGCAACAGGTACTGAAGAACGCCGACGCGATGGCCAAGACCCTGGCCGAGCGCGGCCTGCGCATCGTGTCCGGCCGTACCGAGAGCCACGTGTTCCTGGTTGACCTGCGTCCGAAAGGCCTGACCGGCAAGGCGGCCGACGCCGCGCTGACCAAGGCGCACATCACCGTCAACAAGAACTCGATCCCGAACGACCCGGAAAGCCCGTTCGTGACCTCCGGCATCCGTATCGGCTCGCCGGCGATCACCACCCGCGGCTTCAAGGAAGAAGAAGCCCGCATCGTCGCCAACCTGGTCGCCGACGTGCTGGACAACCCGACCGACGAAGCGGTACTGGCGCGCGTGGCCAAGGAGGCCACCGAGCTGTGCCACCGTTTCCCGGTGTACGGCAAGAAGTAAGTCACTGCTCCTAGCGGTAGACGACAAAGCGGCCTGCGGGCCGCTTTTTTCATGCGGCCAACGTTGGCCGCACGCGGCCTGCGCCTATTGCGCTGCGGCACGGGCTGCGCGGCAGCGCCGATTGCTGATAACATCAGGCTATTGAAACCAGCAGGATTGTAAAGCCATGAAATGCCCGTTCTGCGGCTGTGCCGATACCCAGGTGGTCGATTCGCGTGTCAGTGACGACGGCAACAGCATCCGCCGCCGCCGCCGCTGCATGGGCTGTGAAAAGCGCTTTACCACCTTCGAAACCGCCGACGTGCGCATGCCGCAGGTGGTGAAATCCGGCGGCCACCGCGCCGAATTCGACGTCGAGCGGGTGCGTACCAGCTTCCTGCGCGCGCTGCACAAGCGGCCGGTGCCGACGCCGCTGGTCGACGACGCCATCGACCGGCTCTGCCAGCGCCTGCTGCAGCTGGGCGAGCGCGAGGTGTCCAGCCGCCAGATCGGCGAGATGGTGATGAACGAGCTGGCCCGGCTGGACAAGGTCGCCTACGTGCGCTTTGCCTCGGTGTACAAGAGCTTCCAGGACATCGCCGAGTTCAGCGACGCGATCAAGGAAATCCAGAAGCGCGACTGAGTGTCGTCGCCAGCTCCCATTGCGATGGAATTGCCGATGAGCATATTTACTGCCGACGATCACCACTACATGCAGCAGGCGCTGCGCCTGGCCGCCGCCGCCACCCGCCGCGCGGCGCCGAACCCCGGTGTCGGCTGCGTGCTGGTGCGCGACGGGCAGGTCATCGGCGAGGGCGCCACGCTGGCGGTGGGATCGGACCACGCCGAGATCCAGGCGATCAAGGACTGCTATGCGCGCGGCCTGAGCCCTGAGGGCGCCACCGCCTACGTCACGCTGGAGCCGTGCAGCCACCACGGCCGCACGCCTCCGTGCGCCGGGCGGCTGATCGCGGAAAAGGTTGGCCGCGTGGTGGCGGCGATGGTCGACCCCTACCGCGAGGTCGCCGGTCGCGGCATCGCCATGCTCAACGCCGCCGGTATCGAGGCCGCCGCCGGCTGCCTGCAGGCCGAGGCCGAGCGCGTGCATCGCGGCTTTTTGTCGCGGGTGACGCGGCAGCGCCCGTTCGTCACGCTGAAGGGCGCGGCGACGCTGGACGGCAAGACCGCGCTGCTCAACGGCGTCAGCCAGTGGATTACCGGCGCCGACGCGCGCCGCGACGTGCATCGCCTGCGGGCGGACAACTGCGCCATCCTCACCGGCAGCGGCACGGTGCTGGCCGACAACCCGCAGCTGACGGTGCGCGAGGTGGCGTGTGCGCGCCAGCCGCTGCGGGTGGTGGTGGACGGTGCGCTGCAGACGCCGCCGGGCGCCGCGATCTACGACACCGCCGTGGCGCCGACCTGGCTGGCGACCGCGGTGAGCGATGCGGCCCGGCACGCGTCCTATCTCGCGCGCGGCGTCAGGCTGCTGCCGTGCGCGTCGGCCGACGGCCGCGTCGACCTGGCGCGGCTGCTGCAAATGCTGGCTGCCGACGGTGTCAACGAGCTGATGGTGGAAGCCGGTGCCGGCCTGAACGGTGCGCTGGTCGCCTCTGGGCTGGTGGACGAGGCGGTGCTGTACCTGGCGCCGTATCTGGCCGGCGACGCCGCGCGCGGCCTGTTTGCCTGGCCGGCGCTGGCATCGCTCGACGACAAGGTGCCGCTGGCGGTGCGCGACCTGCGCCTGGTCGGGCGCGATATCCGGCTTAGCCTCGCCTTCCCGCCGCGCTGAGCGGGCGAGGCGCAAACCTTGGCCGCAGGGATGGAAATTGCCGATAATGAGTGGGCGGCGGCCCGGCGTGCCGGGGGGCGTTGATGCCGATCAGTAACGCAGGCTGAAAACACGTTATGCTTGGCGCGTCTGGCCTTGTTGCCCGCATCGGTAACAAGGCCAGAGTTGTATCCGGCGCTGTCGTTGTCATAAATGAGGTTGTCATTGTGGGTGATATTGCTGTCAGGGCGCTGGACGCGTACCTGAACCTGCTCGAACAAAAAGGCGCGGCGGTGGAGGTGGTGCTGTTCCGCCGCAACATCCTGCGCCGGCTGGTGCAGATCCTGCGCGGCCAGCCGCGCAACCGCGATGTCTATCGCAGCGCGATCAATGCGCTGCTGTCGATCTGTCCGCCCGGTGACCGCCCGGCGGCGATGACGGCGGCGCGCGAGTACTACTACTTCTGGCTCGGCGACCTGCAGCAGCTGGCGCAGATGAATGCCCGCTCCGGCTTCACCACCCATCACGTGCGCCTGCCGGTGCTGGCCTCGTTCGCCGAGTTGCAGCAGCGCATGAGCGAGGAAAACTTCGCCAGCTTCCCGCCCTCGCTGGACATCTACCTGGGCAAGCTGTACGAGCTGGGCGCCGACGACGAGGTGCTGGCCGAACGCGCCGGGCTGATCAAGCCGCTGCTCTACCTGCTGCACGGCCAGGCGCACCACCCGGACAGCTTCCGCACCGCGGTCGACGCGATGCTGATCCACCTCACCGACAACTACGCGCGCGACAGCTTCCTCACCATCTCCCGCGAATTCTTCTACTACTGGATGACCTTTCCCGACGCCGGCGTGCGCCACAAGAAGGCCTCGCTCGCCTGAGTGCGACGGGTTTTTTGTTTGCTTTTCCATGTTGTAAAGATTGATTGCTGCCGATTGTGCTGGCATCATCGGGCAGAATATTCCAAGAAAGCCACGAAATGACCCATCCAGCCTACCAGGCCGCCGTTGCCGCCTTCACCCGCCTGTACCGTTACCAGCACCTGGCCGCCATCGCCGGCTGGGACCAGGCGGCGATGATGCCGCCCGGCGGCAACGCGGCGCGCGGCGCGGCGATGGCCGAGCTGCAGCTGCTGATGCACGGCCTGCTGACCGCGCCGGCGCTGCAACAGGCGCTGCAGGCGGCGGCGCAGGAGAGCCTGTCCGACGCCGAGCAGGCCTCGCTGCGCGAAATGCGCCGCAGCTGGCAGCACGCCAACCTGCTGCCGGCGCGGCTGGTGGAGGCCAAGGCGCTGGCCGGCAGCCGCTGCGAACACGCGTGGCGCGAGCAGCGCAAGGCGGGCGACTGGCAGGGTTTCCTGGGCAATTTCCGCGAGGTGGTGCAGCTGGCACGCGAAGAGGCGCAGCTGCTGGCCGACGCCAGCGGCAAGTCGCGCTACGACGCGCTGCTGGACAAGTACGAGCCGGGCATGAGCAGCGCCGAGCTGGAGCGCATCTTCGGCGACGTGAAAAGCTGGCTGCCGGGGCTGATCCGCCAGGTGATGGACAAGCAGGCCGGCGAGACGCTGCTCGCGGCGCAGGGGCCGTTCGCGGTGGACAAGCAGCGCGCGCTGGGGGTGGAGATCATGGGCCTCCTGGGCTTCGATTTCGACGCCGGCCGCCTGGACGTATCGGTGCACCCGTTCTGCGGCGGCGTGGCCGAGGACGTGCGCATCACCACCCGCTACCGCGACGACGACTTCATGCAGAGCATGATGGGCATCGTGCACGAGACCGGCCACGCCCGTTACGAACAGCGCCTGCCGCGCGATCTAGTGCACCTGCCGGTGGGCCAGGCACGCTCGATGGGTATCCACGAAAGCCAGAGCCTGTCGTTCGAGATGCAGCTGGGCCGCAGCCCGGCCTTCCTGTCGCTGATCGCGCCGCTGGTGAAGAAACACCTGGGCGAGCAGAGCGCCTTCGATGCGGCCAACCTGGCGCGCATGTACAGCCGCGTGCGCCCCGGCTTCATCCGCGTCGACGCCGACGAGCTGACCTACCCGGCGCACGTGATCCTGCGCTACGAGATCGAGCGCGCGCTGATCGAGGGCGAGATCGAGGCGGAGGACATCCCGGCGCTGTGGGACGAAAAGATGCAGGCCTACCTCGGCGTCGACACCCGCGGCAACTACCGCGACGGCTGCATGCAGGACATCCACTGGACCGACGGCAGCTTCGGCTACTTCCCCAGCTACACCCTGGGCGCGATGTACGCGGCGCAGTACTTCGCCACCCTCCGCTGCAACGTGCCGGACCTGGACGCCCGCATCGCCGCCGGCGACCTGGCGCCGGTGTTCGACTGGCTGGACGCCAACATCTGGTCGCAGGCCAGCCGCTGGGAAACCGGCGAGCTGGTGCGCCGCGCCACCGGCGAGGCGCTGAACCCGGCGCACTTCCGCGCCCACCTGCAGGCGCGCTACCTGTAAGCGCCGGCACACGCCGGACGTGACTGCGGCCAACCTTGGTGACAAGGTTGGCCGCAGTGTTTTTGGCGCAGTGCCGGCTCAGTTGGCGAATTGCGTTTCGCACGCTTGCCCGTCGCCGTCCATCCGGGTGTCCTAGCAGTGGCGCAGGAAGTGGGCGGCCTCCTGCAGCGAGTTCATCTGCGGGCAGGGCTGGCGACCGTCGCAGCGGAAGCCGGCGGTGGCCGCAGCCGGCGTCGCGGCGGGCCGGGCGGTGCCGACCGCGCTGCTGGCCGGTGCCGCGCCGCTGCGGGGGGCAAGGCTGGCGTAGCCGGCGACGCCGGCGGTGAGCAGCAACAGCAGCACGATGCCGTGCACGCGGCGGTTGTGCCGACGCGGCGCGGCCGGCGCCAGCACGTAGTCGAGCGGCGGGCTGAGGGCGGGCGGCTCGGTGAACACCTTGCCCTGCACCTGGCGGGCCGACACCTTGCCGTTGGCACCCTGCTGGCGCCGGAAGTAGACGACAAAGCCGACCTGCGGCCGCACGCCGTCCGGCGGGCAATCGGACAGGTCGAAGAACAGTTCTTCCCCGGTGTGATCCTGGGTGATGAAGCCGAAGCCTTTGTCGTCGTGCCAGCGGCTGATGGTGCCGTGATAAAGCATGGGATTTGCCTGGTCAGGGTGGGTGGCCAATCCCGTATTTTAATGTCATTTATGCTTTATGTGTTTTCTTTGTCATGTCGTGCCGCAGCTGGCGGCCAGCTCGCCGACCCGCGCCAGCGCGCTGACGAAGCGCTCGTCCAGCGGCTGGCAGCAGGACAGCCGCAGCGCGTTGCGGTAGCGGCCGCTCGGCGAGTACAGCGGCCCCGGCGAGATGCTGATGCGCTGCTGGATCGCCAGGTCGAACAGCTTCACCGTGTCGTAGCCCTCGGGCAGCTCCACCCAGATCAGGAAGCCGCCGCCGGGGTGGGTGGCGCGGGTGCCGGCCGGGAAGTGGTCGGCGATCAGCGCGCGCACCTTGTCGATGTGCAGCGTGTAGCGCCGCTTCAGCGCGCGCAGGTGGTGGTCGTAGCCGCCGGACTCCAGGAACGCGCCCAGCGTCTCGCACAGCACCAGCGGCTCGGCGATGGAGGTGGCGAACTTCAGCTTGCGCAATTCCTCGGTGAAGCGGCCGCCTTCCATCCAGCCGACGCGGAAGTCCGGCGCCAGCGTCTTGGTGTAGCTGGCGCAGACGATGACCCAGCCATCGCTGTCGTAGGCCTTCACCGCCGGTTGCAGCGCGTCGCCGAACTGCAGTTCGGCGTACAGCGCGTCCTCGATCAGCGGCACCTGGTAGCGGTTCACCAGTGCGGCCAACCTTTTCTTGTTGTCGGTGGGCATGCTGCAGCCCAGCGGATTGTGCACGTTGGGCATCGCGATGATGGCGTTGAGGCGCTTTTCCACCAGCAGCATCTCCAGCGCCTCCAGCGACAGCCCGGTTTGCGGATCGGTGGGGATCTCCAGCGCCTTCAGCCCCAGGCTGGCGAACAGCGGCAGCAGGTTGAAGTAGGTCGGCGATTCGATGCCCACGGTGTCGCCGGGGCGGCACACCGCGCGCAGCGCCAGGTTCAGCGCCTCCATCGCGCCGTGGGTGAGGATGATGTTGTCGGCCTGCAACGCCATGCCCAGCTCCAGCCCGCGCCGTGCGATCTGGGTGCGCAGCCGTTCCGAGCCCGGCGGCAGCGCGTAGTTGCTGACCAGGCCCGGGTTTTTGCGCAGCACCTGGCCCATCAGCCGCGCCAGCTTGGCGGCGGGGTAGAAGTCGCCGCCACGCGGGCAGGCCAGCGCCATGTCGACATAGCCCGGCGTCTGCTGCGCCTTCAGTGCGGCGCCGATCAGGTCCAGCACCGCGCCGTCGGTGCCCTGCGCCGGGCCGGCGGCCTGGCTGCTGCTGCGCGCCGGCGACGGCAGCCGCGAGCGCACGTAGTAGCCGGACTGCGGCCGCGCCTCGACCAGGCCGCGGTCTTCCAGCACGCGGTAGGCGGCGACCACGGTATTGAGCGACAGCTGGCGGCTGTGCGCGGTCTTGCGCACCGAGGGCAGGCGCGAGCCGGGCGGCAGGGTACCCAGGTTGATGGCGCCGGACAGGTCGTCGGCGAGTTGCTGGTACAGGGTGGTGCTATCCATGGCGGCTTTCCGTGACGCGGGCATGACAGTGGGCGGGAGAACGGGGGGTGACAGTTGCCGATAGGCTGCAACTGTCACCATGACAATAATAAATTCTTGGCACTGTATCCGGCAACTGCCGTTGGCTACGATGAAGCGGTCTACTACTTGTTGCGGGAGCGTGTGATGCTGGGTCTGCCTTTATTGAGTTACGTGTCGCTGATGTCGATCACGCCGGGGCCGAACAACCTGATGTTGGCCGCATCGGGGGTCAATTTCGGCTTTCGCCGCAGCGTGCCGCACCTGCTGGGCATCAGCATCGGCCACGGCGTGCAGGTGTTGCTGGTGTCGCTGCTGCTGGGCTGGGTGATGGCGTGGCTGGACGACTGGCGCCTGCTGCTGACGCTGGCCGGTTGCAGTTACCTGTTGTGGCTGTCGTGGCAGGTGTGGCTGGCGGGCGAGCCGCAGGCGAAGCAGCTGGTGCGGCCGATGGGCTTTGTCGCCGCCGCCGCCTTCCAGTGGGTGAACCCCAAGGCGTGGGTGATGGTGATCAACACCGCCTTGCTGTTCCTGCCGCTGCAGGCGCAGCTGTCGCACGCGCTGCTGCTGGCGCTGGCTTGTGCGCTGATCAACTTTCCCTGCATCTGCGTCTGGGCCGGGCTGGGCGAGGCCTTGCGCCGCCATCTGTCGCAGGCGGCGGCACGGCGCTGGTTCAATGGCATCATGGCCTTGTTGATGGCGCTGACCGCGCTATACCTGCTGTACGACGAATTGCAACTGGCCGGGGTGCTATGACATGACGGGAAGGCTACTGGGACTGTTGGGCGGCATGAGCTGGGAATCGACCGCGCACTACTACGCGCAGATCAATCGCCGGGTGCGCGACGCCCGCGGCGGGCTGCACTCGGCGCCGCTGCTGTTGCACAGCGTCGACTTCGCGCCGCTGGCCGAGCTGCAGCGCCAGGGGGACTGGGCGCAGGCCGCCGTGCTGCTGGGCGAGGCCGGCCGCAAGCTCGCGCAGGCCGGTGCCGGTGCGCTGCTGATCTGCAGCAACACCATGCACAAGGTGGCGGCGCCGGTGGCGGAGCGGGCCGGCATTCCGCTGCTGCACATCGCCGACCCCACCATCGCCGCGCTGCGTGCGGCCAAGGTTGGCCGCGTCGGCCTGCTCGGCACCCGCTTCACCATGGAGCAGGCGTTCTACCGCGAGCGGCTGCAGGCGGCCGGGCTGCAGGTGCTGCTGCCAACGGCGGCCGAGCGCGACGATATCCATCGCGTGATCTTCGACGAGCTGTGCCAGGGCCAGGTGCTGCCGGCGTCGCGGGCGCGCTATCTCGACATCATCGCCGCGCTGCAGGCGGCGGGGGCGGAGGCGGTGATACTCGGCTGCACCGAGATCGCGCTGCTGCTGGACGGCTGCGAGGCCGGCCTGCCGCTGTTCGACACCACCGCGCTGCACGCGCAGGCCGCGGCGGCGTGGCTGTTGCAGGTCGAGGCCTGAGCGCGGCTCAGGCCTTGCGCCGCGCGTTGAGGATCAGCAGCGCCAGCACGCCGCCCGCCAGCCCCCAGAACGCGGAGCCGATGCCGGCCAGCGACACGCCGGAAGCGGTAATCAGGAAGGTGATCAGCGCCGGCTCGCGCATCACGTCGTCCTTCATCGCGGTGGCGAGGCCGCCGGCGATGGTGCCGAACAGCGCCAGCCCGGCGATGGCCAGCACCAGCGCCTTGGGAAAGGCCGCGAACAGCGCGCCGACGGTGGCGCCGAACAGCCCCAGCAGCAGGTAGAACGCGCCCGCCGCCACGCTGGCCAGATAGCGTCGCGCCGGGTCTTCGTGCGCGTCCTTGCCCATGCACAGCGCGGCGGTGATCGCCGCCAGATTGACCGCGAAGCAGCCGAACGGCGCCAGCAGCAGGTTGACCACGCCGGTGCCGGTCATCAGCGCCGAGATCGGCGGCCGGTAGCCGTTGGCGTGCAGGGTGGCGACGCCGGGGATGTTCTGCGACGCCATGGTGACCATGAACAGCGGCAGGCCGACGCCCAGCAGCACGCCGGGGTTGAACTGCGGCGTGGTCCATACCGGCGTGGCCAGCGTCAGGGTGACCTCGCCCAGCTGCAGCAGGCCAAGCTTGGTCGCAATGACGCAGCCGAGCAGCAGCACCAGCACGATGGCGTAGCGCGGCAGCAGGCGTCTGGCCAGCAGGTAGGCGACGAACATCGCCAGCACCAGCGCAAGCTCGCCCTGCATCGCGGTGAACACATTGATGCCGAACTTGACCAGGATGCCGGCCAGCATCGCCGCCGCCATCGGCAGCGGAATGCGGTTGAGCGCCTTCTCGAACCAGCCCGTCACCCCGGCGAGCACGATCAGCGCCGCCGAGAACACGAAGGCGCCGATGGCCTCCGCCATGCTGACGCCGGAGAGCGAGGTGATCAAGAGCGCCGCACCCGGCGTCGACCACGCGGTCACCACCGGCACCCGGTAGCGCAGCGACAGCCCGATGCAGGTGATGCCCATCGCGATGCCCAGCGCCATCAGCCACGAGGCGATCATCGCCTGGCTGGCGCCGGCGCTGAGCGCCGCCTCGAAGATGATCGCCGCCGAGCTGGTGTAGCCGACGAGGACGGTGACAAAGCCGGCGCTGAGGGCGGGCAGATCGCGACGTTGCAGCATGGAGACTCCGTGAAGGCGCGCCTTAGCGGCCGCGCATGAAAAGATTGTCCAGGTCGCGCATCGACAGCCGCGACCACGTCGGCCGGCCGTGATTGCACTGCCCGGAGCGTTCGGTGGCTTCCATGTCGCGCAGCAGCGCGTTCATCTCGGTCAGTGTCAGCTGGCGGTTGGCGCGCACCGCACCGTGGCAGGCCATGGTGGCCAACAGCTCGTTGCGGCGCTCGGTCAGCACCTGGCTGAGGCCGATCTCGCGCACGTCCTTCAGTACCGCGCGCGCCAGCTCCACCGGGTTGCCGTCCTGCAGCCACACCGGCACGCCGCGCACCGCGATCTGCGTCGGCGACAGCGGCGCCAGCTCGATGCCGAGGCGCTGCATCGCCTCGCCGTGTTCGTGCGCGGTGGCGACCTCGAAGCGGTCGGCGGCGAACGACACCGGCAGCAGCAGGGGCTGCATCGGGATCGTGTCTTCTTCTAGTGCATTTTTCAGCCGTTCGTAGACGATGCGCTCGTGCGCGGCGTGCATGTCGACCACGATCAGCCCGTCCTCGCACTGGCTGAGGATGTACACCCCGTGCAGCTGCGCCAGCGCGAAACCGAGCGGCGGGATGCCGTCGCTGGCGTCGGGCAGGGCGGCAAGCTCGGCCGCAGCCAGCGGCGAGGGCAGGGGGCTGGCGGCCGTCGCGCTGCTGACCGGCGGCGTCTGGCCGCGTTCTTCCTCGCGCAGCCCGGCGAACTGGCGCTGGTAGCCGCCGATCGCCTCGCGCGCCACGTGCAGCGGCATCGCCTGCTGTTCGTAGCGTGGCTGCTGGAACGGCATCCGCGGCGGGCTGTCTGCGGCGCGCGCGGCCGCGGCGGCCGTGCCGAAGGCGGCGAGCGCGTCCTCGTTGCGGCCAACGTTGGCCGCAACGGCCGTGTCATTGCCTGCCGGCTGGCCGTCGTCCAGCGTCACCGCCGGGCTGGCGCCGGCGGTGGTGCTGGCCAGCGCCTTGTGCACGCTGTGGAACAGGAACTGGTGGATGCCCTGGCTCTCGCGGAAGCGCACCTCGATCTTGGTCGGGTGCACGTTGACGTCGACGTTGGCCGGATCCAGCGTGAAGAACAGCGCGTAGGCCGGGTGGCGGTCGTGGTGCAGCACGTCTCGGTAGGCCTGGCGCAGCGCGTGCTGCGCGATCTTGTCGCGCACGAAGCGGCCGTTGACGTAGAAGTACTGCGCGTCGCGGCTGGCCTTGGAGTAGGTCGGGCTGGCGACAAAGCCGGAGAGCGTCAGCCCGGCGGCGCCGGTGTCGACCGGCAGCGAGGCCTCGACGAAATCGCGGCCCAACAGCGCGCCGACGCGCTCGGCCAGGCTCTGCTGCGGCAGGCGCCACACCACCTTGCCGTTGTGGCGCAGGATGAACTCGACCTGCGGATGCGCCAGCGCGATGCGCTCGAAGGTGGCCTCACAGTGCGCGTACTCGGTGTTCTCGCTCTTCAGGAACTTGCGCCGTGCCGGGGTGTTGAAATAGAGGTCGACGATCTCGACGCTGGTGCCTGGCGCGTGCGCGGCCGGCTCCACCGGGTGCAGCGTGCCGTCGATGGCGACGATCTGGTGCGCGTGCTCGGCGTCGTGCGGGCGGCTGGTCAGCGTCAGCCGCGACACCGAGGCGACGCTGGCCAGCCCCTCGCCGCGAAAGCCGAGGGTGGCGACGTTTTCCAGGTCGTCGAGGCTGCCGATCTTGCTGGTGGCGTGGCGGTCCAGCGCCAGCGGCAGGTCGGCGGCGGCGATGCCGCCCCCGTTGTCGGTGACGCGGATCAGCTTGATGCCGCCCTGCGCCAGGTCGACGCTGATGCGGTCGGCGCCGGCGTCGAGGCTGTTTTCCAGGATTTCCTTCAGCGCCGACGCCGGCCGCTCCACCACCTCGCCGGCGGCGATCTGGTTGACGAGGTGGTCGGGCAGTTTCTGGATGCGTTTCATGGTGTGCATGGCGGGCTCAGGCCTTGTTTGCCGCCCGGCGGTGGCGGAGCACCTCGATGATGCCCGGCAGCATCGACACGATGATGATGCCGAAGATCAGGTATTCCAGGTTCTTGCGCACGAAGGGCAGGTTGCCGAAGAAGTAGCCGGCGTAGCAGAAGCCGGCCACCCACAGCACGGCGCCGACCACGTTGTAGCTGAGGAAGTGGCGGTAGTCCATGCGCCCGACGCCGGCGACGAAGGGGGCGAAGGTGCGCACGATGGGCACGAAGCGGGCGAAGATGATGGTCTTGCCGCCGTGACGCTCGTAGAAGGCGTGGGTCTTGTCCAGGTACTGCGGTTTCAGCAGCCGCGGAAAGCGGGCAAACAGGCGCATGCCGACATGTTTGCCGATGGCGTAGTTGACGCCGTCGCCGAGGATGGCGGCCACGATCAGCAGGCCGACCAGCAGCTGCACGTTCATCTCGCCCATCGCGGCGAGGGCGCCGGCGACGAACAGCAGCGAGTCGCCGGGCAGGAACGGCGTCACCACCAGCCCGGTTTCGCAGAACACGATCAGGAACAGGATCAGGTAGATCCACGGCCCGTAGCTGGCGACCAGCTGGGTCAGGTGCACGTCGATGTGCAGGATGAAATCAAGCAGAAAAGCGATCAGTTCCATGGCGACTCGGGGTGGGTAAAAGTCAAAAAAGGTTGGCCGCATTGCCTGCGGCCAACCTTGCTCGGGTCTGCGGCACGGGGCGTCAGACCACCGCTTCTTCTTTCGGCTTCACGATCTTGATCATGTGCTCGCGCTTGACGCCCAGCGCCAGCGCCAGCGGGCTGGCGACCAGTACCGAGGAGTAGATGCCGAACACGATGCCGATGGTCAGCGCCATGGCAAAGCCGTGCAGCGCCGGGCCGCCGAAGACCAGCATCGCCAGCACCACCGTCTCGGTGGAGCCGTGGGTGATCATGGTGCGGCTGATGGTGGAGGTGATCGCGTTGTCGATCACTTCCGCGGTGCTGCGGCCGCGCATGCCCGGCTTGCGGAAGTTCTCGCGGATACGGTCGAACACCACCACCGACTCGTTCACCGAGTAGCCCAGCACCGCCAGCACGCCGGCCAGCACCGTCAGGCTGAATTCCCACTGGAACAGCGCGAAGCAGCCGATGATGATCACCACGTCGTGCATGTTGGCGATGATTGCCGATACCGCCAGCCGCCACTCGAAGCGCAGTGCGAGGTAGATCACGATGCCCAGGCAGACCAGCAGGATCGCGGTGAGGCCGTGGGTGACCAGTTCCTCGCCCACGCTCGGGCCGACGAACTCGACCTTGCGCAGCTGCACGCCGGCGTCACCGGCCTTGAGCAGGCCCATCACCAGTTCCGACAGCTTGGCCGAGCTGGTGCCTTCCTTGTTCGGCAGGCGGATCAGCACGTCGCGGCTGGTGCCCAGGCTCTGCACCTGCACCTCGCCCACTTTCAGCGTTTCCACGCGGTGGCGGATGTCGGCGAGGTTGGCCGCTTGCTGGTACTGCACCTCCATCACCGTGCCGCCGGTGAACTCCACCGACAGGTTCAGGCCCTTGGTGGCCAGGAAGAACACCGCCAGGATGAAGGTCACCAGCGAGATCGCGGTGGTGAGCTTGCCGTAGCTCATGAACGGGATGTCCCGTTTGATGCGGAAAAACTCCATGTTTCTTGATCCTTACTTGGTTTCCGGCTTCCACACCTGGCCGATGGACACGGCAGTCAGGCGGCGGCGACGGCCGTACCACAGGTTGACGATGCCGCGCGATACCAGGACTGCGGAGAACATCGAGGTCAGGATGCCGAGGCAGTGCACCACGGCAAAGCCGCGCACCGGGCCGGAGCCGAATACCAGCAGCGCGATACCGGCGATCAGCGTGGTCACGTTCGAGTCCAGGATCGTCGCCCAGGCGTGGGCGTAACCGGCCTGAATCGCCGACTGCGGCGGCACGCCGTTGCGCAGCTCCTCGCGGATGCGCTCGTTGATCAGCACGTTGGCGTCGATGGCCATGCCCAGGGTCAGCGCGATCGCGGCGATGCCCGGCAGCGTCAGGGTCGCCTGCAGCATGGACAGCAGCGCGATCAGCATGAACAGGTTGACGCCGAGCGAGGCCACCGAGATCAGGCCGAACACGCGGTAGTACAGCACCATGAACACGGCGATGGCGGCAAAGCCCCACAGTGTGGCGCTGAAGCCCTTCTCGATGTTTTCCTTGCCCAGGCTCGGGCCGATGGTGCGTTCCTCGATGATGTTCATCGGCGCGGCCAGCGAGCCGGCGCGCAGCAGCAGGGCCACGTCGTTGGCTTCGGCCGGGTTCATGCTGCCGGAGATCTGCACGCGGCCGCCGCCGATTTCACTGCGGATCACCGGCGCGGTCACCACTTCGCTCTTGTTCTTCTCGACCAGCACCATCGCCATGCGCTTGCCGATGTTTTCCGCGGTCAGGCTGCGGAAAATCTCGGCGCCGGTGCTGTCCAGGCCGATGTCCACCGAGGCGCCGCCATTCTGGTCGAAGCCGGGCTGCGCCGAGTTGATGTTGTCGCCGGTCAGCTCGACATCCTTCTTCAGCAGGATCTTCTGGATGCCCTGCGGGCTGGCTTCATCCAGCAGCTCGTAGCCGACCGGCACGTTGCCGGCCATCGCTTCGGCCACGCGCGACGGGTCGTCTTCCACCATGCGCACCTGCAGCGTGGCGGTGCGGCCGAGGATGTCCTTGGCCTTGGCGGTGTCCTGCACCCCCGGCAGCTGCACCACGATGCGGCTCGGGCCGGCTTGCTGGATCACCGGTTCGGCGACGCCCAGCTCGTTGACACGGTTGTGCAGGGTGGTGATGTTCTGCGACACGGCATCGCTCTGGATGCGGGTGATCTCTTCCGGCTTCAGCGCGAGGCTGAGGCGGAACAGCTGGTCGTCGCTGCTGAAGGTCAGCGACGGCAGGCTGCGCGCCAGCTTGTCAGCGGCGGCATTCAGCGTCTCCTGGTCACGCAGCTGCACTTCCAGCGCGGTGTTGCCGGTGCGCTTGATGGCGCCGTAGCGGATCTTGGCGGTTTTCAGCTCGCGGCGGATGTCGCCGGCGTAGCGTTCCATGGTCTTGTCCACGGCGGCCTGCATGTCGACTTCCAGCAGGAAGTGCACGCCACCGCGCAGGTCGAGGCCGAGGAACATCGGGTTGGCGTGCAGCTTGCTCAGCCATTCCGGCGAAGCCGCCAGCAGGTTCAACGCGATGATGTAGGTGTCGCCCAGCGCTTGCTGGATGATGTCGCGCGCCTTGATCTGCGTGTCGGGATCGTTGAAGCGCACTTTCAGGCTGTTGCCGTCAAGGAACAGGCCGGCAGGCTTGATGCCCTGTTGCTGCAGTACGGTCTCCACCCGCGCCATCAGTGCCGTATCGACGGTGGCCGATTGGCGGGTGCTGGAGATTTGCACGGCAGGGGTTTCGCCAAAGAAATTGGGCAGGGTATAGATTGTCGAGACAATCAGCACTACCGCAATGACGAGGTATTTCCAGATCGGGAAGCGGTTCATGGAGGCGGTAACAGGAAAAAGGGCCGCCAGGGCGGCCCATTGGGATTACAGGGACTTGATGGTGCCTTTTTCCAGCTTGGCGGCGATGGCGCCACGCTGGACATTGATTTCCACGCCGTTGGCGATCTCGATCGCCAGGTACTGGTCACCGGCCTTAGTCACGCGGCCAACGATGCCACCTTGAGTTGCCACTTCGTCACCCTTGTTGATTTCGGACAGCATCTTCTGGTGTTCTTTCATTTTCTTCTGTTGCGGACGGATCAGCAGGAACCAGAACAAAACGAAAATCACGATCATGGGCAGGAAGCCCATCAGGTCGAAGCCGCCGGTGGCGGAAGTGTTGGCAAATGCTGGGGGGATGAACATCGAGTGAGACTCCCTGTTTATAAGTTGAATGCGGGTATTACGTGTGCAAGTGGCCGATTGTAGCCACGCTGCGGCTGATTTCCAACCATTGTGCCGAGATGCCGCTTTTGCAAGCGGCATCTCGGTGCGTGGCACGACATCACACTGACAGCGGCTGGCCGCGTCAGTTCACGCCGCGGGCGCGGCGTTCGTGGAAACCGGCTTTCCAGTCCTCGAAGCGGTCGGCGTCGATGGCGTCGCGCATCTCCTGCATCAGTACCTGGTAGTAGTGCAGGTTGTGGATGGTATTGAGGCGGGCGCCGAGGATCTCGCCGGTGCGGTGCAGGTGGTGCAGGTAGGCACGGCTGAAGTGGCGGCAGGCGTAGCACTCGCACTGCTCGTCCAGCGGCTTCTTGTCGTCCTTGTAGCGCGCGTTCTTGATCTTCAGGTCGCCCCACTGCGTGAACAGCCAGCCGTTGCGCGCGTTGCGGGTCGGCATCACGCAGTCGAACATGTCGATGCCGTTGGCGACGCCATGCACCAGGTCTTCCGGCGTGCCGACGCCCATCAGGTAGTGCGGCTTGTCGGCCGGCAGCATGTCCTTCAGTTCGGTCAGCATGCGATACATCTCTGGCTTTGGCTCGCCGACCGACAGCCCGCCGATGGCGATGCCGTCGAAACCGATCTGCATCAGGCCGTCCAGCGATTCGCGGCGCAGGTCAGTGTACAGGTTGCCCTGCACGATGCCGAACAGCGCGTTGGGGTTCTTCAGCTCGTCGAAGGCGCGGCGCGAGCGCTCGGCCCAGCGCAGGCTCATGCGCATGGACTTGGCGGCGGTGGCGTGGTCGACTTGGCCTGGGGTGCACTCGTCGAAGATCATCACGATGTCGGAGTTGAGCACCTTCTGGATTTCCATCGATTTCTCCGGCGACAGGAACAGCTTATCGCCGTTGACCGGGCTCTGGAAGGTCACGCCTTCCTCGGTGATCTTGTTCAGCGCGCCGAGGCTGAACACCTGAAAGCCGCCGGAGTCGGTGAGGATGGGCTTGTCCCAGCCGATGAACTGGTGCAGGCCGCCGAACTTCTCGATGATGTCGAGGCCCGGGCGCAGCCACAGATGGAAGGTGTTGCCCAGGATGATCTGGGCCTTGATGTCGTGCAGCTCGTGCGGGCTCATCGCCTTCACCGAGCCGTAGGTGCCCACCGGCTGGAACACCGGGGTCTCGACCTTGCCGTGGTTCAGTTCCAGGGTGCCGCGGCGGGCGCCACCCGATGTCTTGTGCAGGGTAAACTTCAGCATGTGCTTGATAATAATGGCTGGAATCGGAAATTTAGCCGCGCAGTATACACCCCGAGCCCGCCCGGCGTGTGAGCTTTGCACGCAAACGGCTTGCATTTGCCGGCGCCGGTTGGTAATATCGGCAGCCTTGATTGCAGGCACGTAGCTCAGTTGGTTAGAGCACCACCTTGACATGGTGGGGGTCGTTGGTTCGAATCCGATCGTGCCTACCAAATTCAGTTTGGAGTATTAAATGTTCAAGCGAACTACCACCACCCGTATCTCGCGATAAAACCGAGCCATACGGGGTGCCTTTAAAGCTAAAGGAATACTCCAAGCAAACCAAAAAGTGCGGCTCAAGCCGCACTTTTTTTTTGGTTTTTTGTCGTCCACCTTCACTTAAAGCTGGAGTTGCTATGCCTGACATTCGCCTGCCCGACGGTTCCATCCGTTCCTTCGACAAGCCGGTAACGGTGTACGAAGTGGCTGCGTCCATCGGTACCGGTCTTGCGCGCGCGGCGCTGGCTGGTCGCGTGGACGGCCAACTGGTTGATACGTCCTATCTGATTGCGGCCAACGTCGACCTGGCCATCATCACCGAGAAAGACGCGGACGGCCTGTCCATCATCCGTCACTCCACCGCCCACCTGCTGGCCTACGCGGTGAAGGAGCTGTTCCCGGAAGCGCAGGTCACCATCGGCCCGGAAATCGAAAACGGCTTCTACTACGATTTCGCCTACAAGCGTCCGTTCACGCCGGAAGACCTGGTGGCGATCGAGAAGAAGATGACCGAGCTGGCGAAGAAGGACATCCCGGTCGAGCGCTACGAGCTGCCGCGCGACGAGGCGATTGCCTACTTCAAGAGCATCGGCGAGGCGTACAAGGCCGAGATCATCGAGTCCATTCCACAGGGCGAGGTGCTGAGCCTGTACCGCGAGGGCGGCTTCACCGACCTGTGCCGCGGCCCGCACGTGCCGTCCACCGGCAAGCTGAAGGTGTTCAAGCTGATGAAGGTGGCCGGTGCCTACTGGCGCGGCGACAGCAACAACGAGATGCTGCAGCGTATCTACGGTACCGCCTGGCAGAAGAAGGAAGATCTGGAGCAGTACCTGTTCATGCTGGAAGAGGCGGAAAAGCGCGACCATCGCAAGCTGGGCCGTCAGCTGGACCTGTTCCACCTGCAGGACGAGGCGCCGGGCATGGTGTTCTGGCATCCGAAGGGCTGGGCGCTGTGGCAGAGCATCGAGCAGTACATGCGCAAGACGCTGACCGAGGCCGGCTACCAGGAAATCCGTACCCCGATGGTGATGGACCGCGTGCTGTGGGAGAAATCCGGTCACTGGGAAAACTACCGTGAGGGCATGTTCACCACCGAGTCGGAAAAGCGCGACTACGCGGTGAAACCGATGAACTGCCCGGGTCACGTGCAGGTGTTCAACCAGGGGCTGCGCTCCTACCGTGACCTGCCGATGCGCCTGGCCGAGTTCGGTGCCTGCCACCGCAACGAGCCGTCCGGCGCGCTGCACGGCATCATGCGCGTGCGCGGCTTCGTACAGGACGATGCCCACATCTTCTGTACCGATGAGCAGATCATCGCCGAGGCCAAGGCCTTCAACGAGCTGACCATGGCGGTGTACAAGCGCTTCGGCTTCGACAAGGTGGCGATCAAACTGTCGCTGCGTCCGGAAAAGTACGCCGGCACGCTGGAAACCTGGGATCGTGCCGAAGAAGGCCTGCGCGAGGCGCTGCGCGCCTGCGGCGTGGAGTGGGAAGAGCTGCCGGGCGAGGGCGCGTTCTACGGTCCGAAGATCGAGTACCACATCAAGGATGCGCTGGGCCGTTCCTGGCAGTGCGGCACCCTGCAGCTGGACTACGTGCTGCCGGAGCGTCTGGGCGCCGAGTATGTCACCGAGGACAATGGCCGTGCCCGGCCGGTGATGCTGCACCGCGCGATTCTGGGCTCGCTGGAGCGCTTCATCGGCATCCTGATCGAAAACCACGCCGGCGTGTTCCCGCTGTGGCTGGCGCCGGTGCAGATGGTGGTGATGAATATCACCAGCGCACAGGCCGATTATGCTGCGGATGTGGCAACCAGTTTGCGTAAACTGGGTTACAAAGTCGATCTTGACTTGAGAAACGAAAAGATCGGCTATAAAATCCGCGAGCACAGCCTGCAGAAACTTCCTTACCAGGTCGTCATCGGCGACAAGGAAAAAGAGGGCGGGCTGGTGGCCGTACGCGCTCGTGGCGAGGATCTGGGTCAGATGACCCTGCAAGCCTTTGCCGAACACCTGCAAGCCGCGATGGCGCAGGTCTGAGTGCCTACGGGTACGATCACTAAACTACAGGAGTATTGGCTATAGCTCAGGAACGCGAACCACGGATCAATGGCGAAATCACCGCCCGCGAGATCCGTCTGGTAGGAGAAGAAGGCGAGCAGCTCGGTATCGTCAGCCTGCGTGAAGGTCTGGCGCTGGCGGAAGAACGCGACGTTGATCTGGTGGAAATTTCGCCGACGGCCCAGCCGCCGGTGGTCAAGCTGATGGACTACGGCAAGTACAAGTACGAGCAGTCCAAGAAGCGCCACGAAGCGAAGCAGAAGCAGAAGCAGATCCAGATCAAGGAAATCAAGTTCCGTCCGGGTACCGACGATGGCGACTACAACGTCAAGCTGCGTAACCTGATCCGCTTCCTCACCGAAGGTGACAAAGCCAAGGTAACCCTGCGTTTCCGTGGTCGTGAGATGGCTCACCAGGATATCGGTCTCGCGCTGCTCAAGCGCGTCGAAGCCGATTTGGCGGAAGTGGGTACGGTCGAGCAGTTCCCGCGACTGGAAGGCCGCCAAATGGTCATGATGATTGCCCCGAAAAAGAAATAATCGGGTATAATCATCGACTTCTTCACGGCAGGCTCGCCTGCCGTGTTGATTTTGTGGGCCGGCAACGGCCTGCAGCAAAAGCGTGACGCAGCGGTTTCAAGTGCCTTCGGGCCACCCTGGGTCTAATCTAACGAAAATTCAGCAGGAGCATTCCATGCCGAAAATGAAAACCAAGTCGAGCGCGAAGAAGCGTCTCAAAGTATTGGGCAACGGTGGTGTCAAGCGCTCTATGGCGTTCAAGCGTCATATCCTGACCAAGAAAACCACCAAAACCAAACGTCAATTGCGCGGTACTGCCATGGTAGATAGCACCAACATGGCTTCCGTTCGCAAAATGATGCCCTACGCTTAAGGAGATAATTCATGCCACGCGTAAAACGCGGTGTAACCGCACGTGCTCGTCACAAGAAAATCTTAGCTCTGGCGAAAGGCTATCGCGGCCGCCGGAAGAACGTCTATCGCATCGCCAAACAGGCGGTGATGAAAGCCGGTCAGTACGCCTACCGCGACCGTCGTCAGAAAAAGCGTCAGTTCCGTCAACTGTGGATTGCTCGTATCAACGCCGCTTCGCGTGAAAACGGCCTGCCATACAGCAAGTTCATGAACGGCCTGAAGAAAGCGCTGATCGAAATCGACCGTAAGGTCCTGGCCGATCTGGCCGTGTTCGATAAGCCGGCATTTGCTCAAATCGTTGCACAAGCAAAAGCCGCCCTCGCTTAAGCGCTGGATACTAAAAAGGGAGGCTGATGCCTCCCTTTTTTTTCGATTTTCCCCAAGATGGCTGACTCGAGCGCGCCCCGTTCCGGTCAGTTTTCTTACGCATACTGGTGCGACCCATGAGCAATGTTGACGTGATTCTCAAGGAAGGTCTGGCGGCACTCGATGCTGCTGCCGATCTCGTTGAACTGGAACAGGTCAAGGCCCGCTATCTTGGTAAAAGCGGTGCACTGACCGAGCTGCTGAAACAGCTGGGCAAACTTTCGCCCGAAGAGCGCAAGACTGCCGGCGCCACCATCAACGCCGCCAAGCAGGCGTTCGAGACCCGTCACAACGAGGTGCGCGACGGTTTCAACGCCGCCAAGTTGGCCGCACAGTTGGCCGCAGAGTCTCTGGACGTGACCCTGCCGGGTCGTGGCATCCTGCCTGCCGGTCTGCACCCGGTGACGCTGACGCTGGAGCGCATCACCGGTCTGTTCGCCACCATGGGCTTCGAAGTGGCCGACGGCCCGGAAATCGAGAGCGATTTCCACAACTTCCAGGCGCTGAACATTCCGGAAAACCACCCGGCGCGCGCCATGCAGGACACCTTCTACGTGGAAGGTGGCGACGTGCTGCGTACCCATACCAGCCCGATCCAGGTGCGTTACATGCTGGACAACCAGCCGCCGATCAAGATCGTGGCCCCGGGCCGCGTCTACCGCGTGGACTCCGACGCCACCCACTCGCCGATGTTCCACCAGATGGAAGGTCTGTGGATCGACCAGAACGTGAGCTTCGCCGACCTGAAAGCCACCATCACCGAGTTCCTGCGCCGTTTCTTCGAGCGCGACGACATGCAGGTGCGCTTCCGCCCGTCCTTCTTCCCGTTCACCGAGACCTCGGCCGAGATCGACGTGCTGGACGAGCAGGGCCGCTGGCTGGAAGTGGGCGGTAGCGGCATGGTGCACCCGAACGTGCTGCGCAACGTCGGCATCGACCCGGAAAAATACACCGGCTTTGCCTTCGGTATCGGCCTCGACCGCTTTGCCATGCTGCGTTACGGCGTGAACGACCTGCGCCTGTTCTTCGAGAACGATCTGACCTTCCTGAAACAATTCAACTGATCGCGACGGAGACTCCTCATGCAATTTTCCGAACAATGGCTGCGCAGCCGCGTCAACCCGTCGCTGAGCACCGACCAGCTGTCCTACCTGCTGACCATGGCCGGTCTGGAAGTGGAAGAAGTCAACGCCGCCGCCCCCGCCTTCAGCGGTGTGGTGATCGGCGAAGTGAAAGAGTGTGAAAAGCACGAGAACGCCGACCGCCTGCGCGTGACCAAGGTCGACGTCGGCACCGGCGAGCTGGTGCAGATCGTGTGCGGCGCACCGAACGTGGCCGTGGGCGTGAAGGTGCCGTGCGCGCTGCCGGGCGCCATCCTGCCGGGCGACTTCCGGATCAAGCCGACCAAGATGCGCGGCGTCGAATCCGGCGGCATGCTGTGCTCCGGCAAGGAGCTGGGCGTGCCGGACGAGGTCGACGGCCTGATGCTGCTGCCGGCCGACGCGCCGGTCGGCCAGAACATCCGCGACTACCTGGGCCTGGACGACAGCCTGTTCACGCTGAAGATCACGCCTAACCGCGCCGACTGCCTGTCCATCCGTGGCATCGCCCGCGAAGTGGCGGCCCTGACCGGTAGCCCGCTGGCGGCCTGGGACATCGCCGCCGTGGCACCGCAAAGCGACAGCAAGCTGGCGGTCGGTATCGCCGATGGCGCGCCGTGTGGCCGCTACGTTGGCCGCGTTGTAAAGAACGTCAACGCCGCCGCGCCGACACCGGACTGGATGAAGCGCCGCCTGGAGCGTTCCGGCCTGCGTTCCATCTCCGCCATCGTCGACATCACCAACTATATCCTGCTGGAGCAGGGCCAGCCGATGCACGCGTTTGATCTGAACAAGATCGACGGCGGCATCACCGTGCGCATGGCTGAGGCCGGCGAGAAGCTGGTGTGCCTCAACGAGAAAGAAATCGAGCTGACGCCGGACCTGATGGTGATCGCCGATGCCGCCAAGCCGCTGGCCATCGCCGGCATCATGGGCGGCCTGGACAGCGGCGTGACTAGCGCCAGTCGCGACATTTTCCTGGAGAGCGCCTTCTTCCTGCCGGAGGCCATCGCCGGCAAGGCACGCGCGCTGGGCTTCGGCTCCGATTCCAGCTACCGCTACGAGCGCGGCGTGGATTTCGCGCTGCAGACCGAGGCCATCGAGCGCGCCACCGCGCTGGTGCTGGAAATCTGCGGCGGCGAGCCGGGCCCGCTGACCGAAACCGTGTCGGCGCTGCCGGCACGCGCCAGCGTGGCGGTGCGTACCGCCCGTGTCGCCCGGGTGCTGGGTGTCATGTTGGCCGCAGACGAGATCGCTGCCATTTTCACCCGCCTCGGCCTGCCGTTCGAGCAGAACGCCGACGGTTTCGTGGTTTCCGCGCCGAGCTTCCGCTTCGATATCGCGATCGAGGAAGACCTGATCGAGGAAATCGCCCGCGTCTACGGCTACGACAATATTCCGGCCAACGCCCCGGTCGCCGCGCAAACCATGCTGTCGCAGCCGGAAGGCCTGCGCGTGCGCAGCGAGGTACGCCGCCTGCTGGCCGGTCGCGATTTCCAGGAAATCGTCAGCTACGCCTTCGTGGAAGAAAAGTGGGAGCGCGATTTCGCCGGTAATCATAATCCGGTACGCCTGATCAACCCGATCGCCAGCCAGATGAGCGTGATGCGCTCCAGCCTGATCGGCGGTCTGGTGGACACCCTTGCGGCCAACCTTAACCGCAAGCACAGCCGTGTGCGCGTGTTCGAGATCGCCCGCGTGTTCCACAAGCAGGCCGACGGCAGCGTGCAACAGCCGGAAGTCATCGCCGGTCTGGCGCACGGCAGCCGTGTCGACGAGCAGTGGGGCAGCAAGGCCGAGCGCGTCGATTTCTACGACATCAAGGCCGACGTCGAGGCGCTGCTGTACCCACGCGTCGCCGAATACCGCAAGGCCGCCCATCCGGCCTTCCACCCTGGCCGCTGCGCCGAGGTGCTGCTGGACGGCGCCGTGGTCGGCGTGCTGGGCGAGCTGCACCCGCAGTGGGTACAGGCCTACGGCCTGACCAACGCGCCGGTGCTGTTCGAACTGGCGGTCGAGGCGGCCGAGCAGGTTGGCCGCGTCAAGCTGGCGCCGGTCAGCAAGTTCCAGCCGGTCCGCCGCGACCTCGCGCTGGTGGTGGCGGAAGAGGTGAGCGTCGCCACGCTGCAGCAGGCGATGCTGGCGGTGGCGCCGGAATTCGTGCGCGAGCTGGCGCTGTTCGACCTCTACCGCGGCAAGGGTGTGGACGAGGGCAAGAAGAGCCTGGCGTTCCGCATCGTGCTGCAGGCGGCCGACCGCACCCTGGTCGACGACGAGGTCGAGCAGGCGGTGGCCGCGATGCTGGCGGCCGCCGAAGCGGCCGGTGCCGTACTGCGCGCCTGATCCATCCTGTTGGCCACCCGCCGGGCGGGTGGCGTTTTATCCGATGTTGTAGTGAGGAATATCATGACTTTGACCAAAGCCGAGTTGGCCGATCTGTTGTTCGACAAGGTGGGCCTGAACAAGCGCGAAGCCAAGGACATGGTGGAGTCGTTTTTTGAAGAAATCCGCTCCACCCTGGAAACGGGCACCAGCGTCAAACTGTCCGGTTTCGGCAATTTCCAGCTGCGCGACAAGCCGCAGCGCCCGGGGCGCAACCCGAAAACCGGCGAAGAGATTCCCATCACCGCCCGACGCGTGGTAACTTTCCATGCAAGTCAGAAACTCAAGGGAATGGTTGAACAACATCATGCAAACACCCAAGGCTGAGCTTCCTGCCATTCCGGCCAAACGCTATTTCACCATCGGTGAAGTCAGCGAGCTGACCGGCGTCAAGCAGCATGTACTGCGCTATTGGGAGCAGGAGTTCTCCGAGCTGCGCAACGTCAAGCGCCGCGGCAACCGTCGCTACTACCAGCACCGCGAGGTCTTGCTGGTGCGTCGCATCCGTTCCCTGCTCTACGACGACGGTTTCACGCTGCATGGCGCCCGCCAGCGTCTGGAAGGCGACCAGCCGGCACCGGCCACCGCCGGCGAAGTGCGCAAGGAGTTGCAGGCCATCCTCGACTGGCTGGATCTGAGCCTTGGCAAAGACTGAATAACTGTTTATAATTTTTGCCTTGAGTCGGAGTGTGGCGCAGCCCGGTAGCGCACTTGCATGGGGTGCAAGGGGTCGAAGGTTCGAATCCTTTCACTCCGACCAACAATCATTCGAAGGCCACTTGCTTGCAGGTGGCCTTTATCATTTGTCCGTATCCACTTTCTTCTGGGTATCAGCTGCCGGGAGCCGCCAACATGATCGCCACGCCGTGTATCGGAGTCTGCTCCACCGCCGTCGGCGACGAGGTCTGCTTCGGCTGCGGCCGCAGTTTTGCCGAGGTCTCCGACTGGCTGGCGCTTGACGACGGCCAGCGCGCGGCCGTGCAGGCGCAGCTGTCGCGACGCAAGGTCTGGCTGCAGATGGCGATGCAGACCGGCGGCCGCCTGCTGACGATCCAGCCGGCTGAGCGGCAGGCCACGCTGGCGCTGACGCCGTCGCTGCTGGTCACCCTGGGTTGGCCGCAGCAGCGGCAGGGCCGAGGCTACGTGCCGTTCTTGACCCACGACGGCCGCCGCTACCTGCTGCCGGTGCACCGCGACGACTGGCTGCGCCTGTTCTGGGACTGCCTGTTCGATGCCGACTGCGCGCCGCAGAACTGAGCGTGCCTTGTCTTCGCCTGCCTGTCGGCGGCAAGATAGCGGCTCAATCGGGAGCAGGGGGATGTCGCATGGCGCAGGACAGCAGCTTGAGTTCATTCTGGGACAGCCGTTACCAGCAGCAGGTCACGCCGTGGGAGAGCGGCCAACTGCCGGCCGGGTTCGCCGCGCTGGTGCAGCCGCTGCTGCCACTGGCGCATTCGGTGTTGCTGCCCGGTTGCGGCAGCGGCTACGAGGTCGCCTACCTGCAGCGCCAGGGCTTGCAGGTGGCCGCGATCGACTTCAGCGCCGCGGCGGTGGCGCAGGCGCGCCAGCAGCTCGGCCCGCTGTCGGAGCTGGTGCGGCAGGCCGATTTTTTCAGTGACGAGGTCGACGGCAGCTGGGACTGGGTGTACGAGCGTGCCTTCCTGTGTGCGTTGCCGCCGTCGCGCTGGCCGGCCTACGCCGAGAAAATGGCGCACCTGGTGAAGCCAGGCGGCTATCTCGCCGGCTACTTCTTCTTGCGGCCAACCTTGAAAGGCCCGCCCTTCGGCGCCGAGCTGACCCGGCTGCAGGCGCTGTTCCAGCCTTGGTTCAGCCTGCAGCAGCAAACCCCGGTGAGCGGCTCCTTGCCGGTGTTCGCGCCGGACGAATACTGGCTTTGCTGGCAGCGATCAGAAAAGTTGATGCCGGTCATTTGATTTAAGATAACCGCTATTTTTTTTCACGGAAACAGTGTAAAAACGACCGACAATAAGTGCAGACAAGCACGCAGCTAGCAACAGGAGAGACGAAGGATGAATTGGTTCTGGCGGACTTATTACCTGATGGAAAAATCGTTCTGGAATTCGCTGACCAAGAAATTGTGCAGCTTTTTCTTCATCAGCCTGTTCCAGTTGATCCTGATCGCCTACGTTTACCTGGCGCTGGACGATATCCGCCAACTGGTCGGTGGCCAGGAACTGACCGAACCGATCCGTCAGCAGATCTTCTCGCTGCTGGACAAGACCATGATCTGGTCGTTTGCCATCTGGTGCGTGTCGCTGGTGTTCATCGCCTTCATGGTCTGGTACCTGCGCTTCCTGATCGTGCGGCCCTTGCAGATGATCATCGGCATCTTCCGCGAGATCGGCGCCGGCGAGGGCGACCTGTCGCGCGAGATCCCGACCATCACCTACGACGAGATCCGCGACCTGTCGCTGTCCTATAACGAATTCCTGAAGAAGATGCGCGAGATCATCAGCAATGTGCGCATCATGACCATCCGCATCGCCATGGACTCCACCCGCACGCGCAAGAACATCGGCGAGTCGCTGAACAGCGCCAAGCAGCAGGCGGAGCTGGCCAGCCAGGTGCGCGATTCCAGCGATCAGACCACCGCCGGCATCAGCCAGGTGTCGGCTGAAACGCAGTCGATTTCCGCCACCACGGTGGG
The DNA here is from genome assembly GCF_014652475.1 of Vogesella alkaliphila. Taxonomy (GTDB): domain Bacteria; phylum Pseudomonadota; class Gammaproteobacteria; order Burkholderiales; family Chromobacteriaceae; genus Vogesella; species Vogesella alkaliphila. The sequence goes on from NZ_BMYW01000005.1 coordinate 69,480, forward strand.
CAACCTGGCGATGGCGCGCGAGTCCTACGCCGAGCTGCAGGACGCCGCGACGCGGATAGGCGAGATCAGCGGCCGTGTCGGCGCCTTCAACAATACCGTGGTGGAGCTGAACAACCGCTCGGCCAGCATCAAGACCATCGTCGACCTGATCAAGGACATCTCGGAACAGACCAACCTGCTGGCGCTGAATGCGGCGATCGAGGCGGCGCGCGCCGGCGAATCCGGTCGCGGTTTCGCGGTGGTGGCCGACGAAGTGCGCAAGCTGGCGGAGCGGGTGCGGGTGGCGACCGACGAAATCTCCGGCAACATCGACGGCATGCTCAACCTGGTGTCGCACACCCAGGAGGCGACCGCGCGCATCAATACCGATACCTCGCAGGCGCTGGACGTGGTGAATCGTTCCTCGCAGCACTTCGGTCGCATGATGAGCGATTTTGAAAACATGGCCAGCGGCCTGACCGAAATCGCGGGCACCATGGAGCTGTTTGCCGGCACCAATCTGCAGGTCAACCGTAACGTCTCGGAAATCCACGGCCTGAGCACGGTGGTGTCCACGCACTTGGCGCAGTCGGAAGACGTGTCGGTCAAGCTGTCGGTGGCGGCGGAGCAGGTGCAGGAGCTGGTGTCGCGCTTCGTGATCGGCGAGGGCGAGCTGGACGCGGTGATCGGCGTGGCCCGCCACGCCCGCGACGAACTGGCGAACATGCTGGAGCGGGCGCAGGGCGAGGGTCTCAACGTGTTTGACCAGCGCTACCAGCCGATTCCTGGCTCCAATCCGGCGAAATTCCATACCGCCTACGACGACAAGCTGGCACCGGCACTGCAGAAAGTCTACGACCTGGTGGTGCAAAAGACCAATGGCGGCCGTTTCTGCCTGCTGGTCGATACCAACGGCTACGCGCCGACCCACAACAGCTTCTATTCCAAGCCGCCGACCGGCGACCTGCAGCAGGATCTGGTCGGCAGCCGCGACAAGCGTATCTTCAACGATCCGACCGGCATCAAGTCGGCGAAGAACACCCAGCCCTTCCTGCTGCAGACCTATATGCGCGACACCGGCGAGATCCTGTCGGAGATCGCCCTGCCGATCCGCCTGGCCGGCCGGCACTGGGGGGCGATCCGGGTCGGTTTCGACCCGTCGGCCCTGCTGAAGGCGGACTGATACGCTGCCCATGACAAAACGCCCGGATCGT
>NZ_BMYW01000005.1:70691-290141 GCF_014652475.1 Vogesella alkaliphila
TGGTGGTGTCGCCGGGTTCAGTGCTTGCGGTGGCAGGCATTGGGACAGCTGGCGCAGCGCTCGGACAGGCCGACACACTCCAGCGATTGTTTCAGCGAGCACACCGAGCGGCGGCAGGCGATGAAACGGATGTTCTCCTCGTTGGCCAGCTGGCGGAAATGCTTCATCACGTTGTGACCGAGGAAGTCGGTGAACAGGATCAGCAGGTCGGTGCCTGCCGGCAGGCGGTCCACCTTGCGCTGGTGCGAGCTGTTGCGCCCGCTGAGGTGCTTGTTGATGGAGATACCGAAGTTGTCCAGTACGCCAGGAATATTGCCCAGTGTATCGGCGCCGACCAGCATTGCATTCATGATGAGACCTTTCACTGTATTTTTAATAATGATATTTATTCTCATTTGCAAATGCAACTCAAAGTTGCATGGCCGGCACCGGCGTTGCATTTATGCCAAAGCGGTGACCTAGAGCTGCTTGCCGGCCAGCCAGATCGACCAGATCAGCCACATGCTGTTGAAGAAGGCCACCATGAAGCCGAGAAAGCCGAACAGTGGCAGGCCGAACAGCGTCGGGCCGCCATCCACCGTCATCACGATCGAGGAGCCGATGATCAGGCAACCGGTGACGATGCCCATCGTCAGCCGGTTGACGCTCTTGTCCAGCTGGTGGCCGAACTGTTCCAGCCGTTTCAGGTCGAGATTGATGCGGAACTTGCCGTGCTTGATGTCGCGGCCGATGCGGATGATGTCGCGCGGCAGGCTGGCCAGCATGGCGAAGCCGTCGCTCAGCGTTTCGCGGCCGCGCTTGAGCAGCGCCTCCGGACGGTAGCGCTCGATGATCAGCTTGCGCACGAACGGGGTGAGGTGTTCCACCAGCTGGAATTGCGGCTCCAGCTGCCGTCCCAGCCCCTCCAGCGTGATCAGCGCCTTGAACAGCATCGCCATGTCCGCCGGCAGCAGGATGCCGTGGTTGCGGATCAGCGCCATCAGGTCGTTGATCAGCTGCGACATGTTGAGGTCTTTCAGCATCACGTGGTCGTACTGGAAGAAGATCTCGCCGATGTCCTCGGCAAACTGCTCCTCGTCCACCGGCACGCTGCCGGTCCAGCCTATCAGTACCCCCATCATCGCATGCTCGTCGCGCTGCGCCATCGCCGCCAGCAGGTCGACGATCTCGTCGCGGCGACGGTGCGACAGGCGGCCAACCATGCCGAAGTCGATGAAGGCGATGCGGTCTTCCGGCAGGAAGATAACGTTGCCGGGGTGCGGGTCGGCGTGGAAGTAGCCGTTGAGCAGGATCATTTTCAGCACCGCGTCGGCCCCGCGCCGCGCCAGCAGTGGCGGACTCAGCCCCGCCGCTGGCAGCGCGCTGACCGGCGAGGCGCTGAAACCGTCGATGAAGTCCTGCACGTTGACGTCGGCACGGGTGTACTCCCAGTACACCTTGGGGATGCGGATGTAAGGATCCTCGGCAAAATCGCGGGCAAAGCGCTCCATATTGCGGGCTTCGGCGGCCAGATCCAGCTCGCGCTTCAGTGAGCGGGCAAACTGCGCGACGATGTCGGACGGCACGAAACGGCGGGCGTCGGGGAACTCCAGCTCGATCAGGTGGGCCAGATGCTCCAGGATGCGCAAGTCGGCGTCGACTTTCGGCACGATGCCGGGGCGGCGAAGCTTGACCACCACCTCGCTGCCGTCGTGCAGCGTGGCGCGGTGTACCTGCGCGATGGAGGCCGAGCCGATCGGTGTCATGTCGAAGCGGGCGAACAGCGTCTCCGGCGCCTCGCCCAGCACCTGTTGCAGGTAGGGCGCCAGCTGGGCTTCCGCTATCGGCGGCACGGTATTTTGCAGCTTTTCGAATTCATTGATCCATTCCGGCGCGAACAGGTCGACGCGCGTGGACAGGATCTGGCCCAGCTTGATAAAGGTGGGGCCCAGCTCCTCGAAGGCGAGGCGGACACGGATGGGGGCGGGGATGGCGTCGGCGCTGTCCGGCAGGCGCAGGTTGAACCACTCGCCGGCCTTTTCCACCGCCGCCGGCAGTCGCAGCCGCTGCACGAATTCACCCAGTCCGTGCTTGAACAGCACCGCGCTGATTTCGCGCAGGCGGGGCAAGTCGCGCATGGCGATCAATGTTTCTCTGAGCATTTTTTATGACCCCTTATGGCGGCTTTACAGTGCCGCATCGCTTCGTTACAGTGCAAGCCTATGAAATTGCATCTTCACCTGTTTGCCATCATTTTGGCCGGATTTATGTCGTTTGCCCATGCCGAACCGGAGTCGGGCGTCGGCAACAAGCCGAATCTGGGTATTTTCGCCGATCCGATTGCCCAGTTTGCCGCGCCAGGCGAAGAAGCCGTGGGTGACCTGCTGCTGCAGGCAATGAGCCTGCTGGGCGTGGCCTATCGCTTTGGCGGCAGTAGTCCGGAAACCGGCCTCGACTGCTCCGGCTTCATCCAGTACGTATTCCGCAAGTCCCTGCGCGTCAACCTGCCGCGCACCTCGGCCGAGATGGCGCGTGCCGGTCGGGTGATCGAACGCGACGAGCTGGCGCCGGGTGATCTGGTGTTCTACAACACGCGCGGTTTCCAGTATTCCCACGTCGGCCTCTATCTGGGCGGCAACAAGTTCATCCATTCGCCGCGCACCGGCAAGTCGGTGGAGGTGGTCAACATGGCCAACAGCTACTGGGTGCAGCGTTTCAATGGCGCCAGGCGGGTAAACCGTGGCGGTAGCGAGTGGAAAGAGCCGGCGACGGCGCGTGTGACGAACGACAGGCCGCCAGCGGAGAAAAGGTTGGCAGAGAAAAAAGTGGCCGAGAAAAAAGCGGCGGAGAGGCCGGGCAAGTCCAGCTCCCGTGCCGAGCGGCGCAAGGCGGCGCGCGAGCAGGAAACAGAACGCAAGGGCGCCAGCCGCAAGAAAAGCGAGCAGACCACGCGCAAAAAGAAAAAACCGGACTGAACGGATGGAACATTTCGGGATGGCGACTATCCATCCCCTTTCTAGCTTGCAGCCCGGATTGCGGGCTGCTGGCTTTTTCAGCAAGGTAAAACAGTCATGAGTTTGCAACTTCCCACCTGGTATGCCCCGGACGGCAGCGTGGTGTCCTGCACCGAGAAGATCAAGGTGATGACGGAAAATCTGCAGGAACTGGGCCAGATGGCGCAGGACGCGTTCGAGGACGCCATCCTGATGGGCTGCGATGAGCAGCAGGTGCGCGCGTTCCTGGTGGACATGATGCAGCGCCTGGAAAACCCCTACCAATCCTGAGCCCCCAATCCTGAGCAAGGTATCGATGTCTTTTCCTTTCGAGATATTTGTCGGGCTGCGCTACCTGCGCGCGCGGCGTCGTAACGGCTTTATTTCCTTCATCTCGCTGATGTCGGTGCTGGGCATCGCGCTGGGCGTGGCCGCGCTGATCGTGGTGCTGTCGGTGATGAACGGTTTCCAGCAGGAGATCCGCGGCCGCATGCTGTCGGTGGTGTCGCACGTCGAGGTCGGCAGCTACGATGGCCGCGTCGCCGGCTGGCCAACGTTGGCCGCAAGCCTGACGCGGCAGCCGCACGTGCTGGCCGCCGCGCCCTACGTCAACGCCCAGGGCCTGCTGTCCAGCGGCGGCGCGGTACGCGGCGCCATGGTGCGCGGCATCGTGCCGCAGCAGGAAGACAAGGTCATCGACCTCGGCCAGCAGATGCAGCGCGGTAAGCTGACCGACCTGCAGCCGGGCCAGTTCGGCATCCTGCTCGGTTACGAGCTGGCGCGGGCGCTGGGGGTAGAGGTGGGCGACAAGGTGACGCTGATCACGCCGCAGGGCAATGTCACCCCGGCCGGCATGATGCCGCGCCTGAAGCAGTTCACCGTCACCGGCGTGTTCAAGATCGGCATGTTCGAGTACGACGCGTCGCTGGCGATGATCCACCTGCGCGACGCGCAGGTACTGTTCCGCATGGGACAGGACGTGTCCGGCGTGCGCCTGAAGCTGGACGATCCGCTGCAGGCGCCGCAGGTCAAGGCGGCGCTGAACGGCCGGCTGGCGGCCAACCAGGTGGCCAGCGACTGGACCGACATGAACAGCAACTACTTCCGCGCGGTGCAGATCGAGAAACGGATGATGTTCATCATCCTGACGCTGATCGTGGCGGTGGCGGCGTTCAATCTGGTGTCGACGCTGGTGATGGTGGTCACCGACAAGCAGGCCGACATCGCCATCCTGCGCACCCTGGGCGCCAGCCCGGCCAGCATCATGCAGATCTTCATGATCCAGGGCTCGGTGGCCGGCGTGCTCGGCACCGTCAGCGGGGTCGCCGGCGGCCTGCTGCTGGCCTTCAACCTGGACGTGATCCTGCCGGCGATCGAACGCGTGCTCGGCATGCGCCTGCTGTCCAGCGAGGTGTACCTGATCGACTACCTGCCGTCCGAGGTGCAGTCGTCGGACGTGGTCACCATCGCCGTCATTTCCCTGGTGTTGTCGCTGCTGGCAACGCTGTATCCAAGCTGGCGCGCGGCGCGTACCCGCCCGGCGGAGGCTCTGCGTTATGAGTGAAGTCCTGTCCTGCCGCGATCTGGGGCGCGTCTACCGCGAGGGCGAGCTCGACGTCCGCGTGCTCGCCGGTATCAACCTGTCGGTGCAGCAAGGCGAGCGCCTGGCCATCGTCGGCGCCTCCGGCTCCGGCAAGAGCACCCTGCTGCACCTGCTGGGCGGGCTGGACCGGCCCAGCAGCGGCGAGGTGCTGCTGATGGGGCAGGCGATCGGCGGCCTGTCCGAGCAGAAGCTGGGCGAGCTGCGCAACCGCAGTCTCGGCTTTGTCTACCAGTTCCACCACCTGCTGCCGGAATTCAGCGCGCTGGAAAACGTGATGATGCCGCTCTTGATCCGGCGCACGCCGCGTCACGAAGCGGCGCTGGCGGCGCAGGCGATGCTGGAGCGCGTCGGACTCGGCGCGCGGTTGCAGCACAAACCGGGCGAGCTGTCCGGCGGCGAGCGGCAGCGTGCGGCGATGGCGCGCGCGCTGGTGACCAATCCGGCCTGCCTGCTGGCCGACGAGCCGACCGGCAACCTTGACCGCGCCAATGCCGAGGCGGTGTTCGAGCTGATGCTGGAACTGAACCGCACGCTGGGCACCAGCCTGATCATCGTCACCCATGACCACGAACTGGCACACCGCGTCGGCAAGGTGCTGACCCTGACGCCGCAAGGCCTGAGCGTTGCGGCCAACCTTGAGCACGAAACATGATCAATACCGTGAACGACATGCTGGACGGCTGGACGCCGGGGGTCACCCTGCACCGGCTGGGCCAGGTGATCCAGGGCGAAACCGGCTGGCAGGAACTGCTGGTCGGCGTCGCCGCCTTGCTGTGCGCCTGGCTGTGGGCGCGGCAGCTGTACCGCCGCTATTTCCAGGCTACACAGGTGCAGGAGTGGCCGTTCGGCAAATACCTGCTGTACCGGCTGGTGTATCCGCTGTCGGCGCAGCTGCTGACCCAGGCGCTGGCGCTGGGCTGGCAGCTGCTGCAGGGGCAGTCGTCGGTGATCCTGATGCTGTCGGCGACGCTGCTGTTCTGGCTGTCGCTGATCCGGGTACTGACCGCCATCGTGCGCCACGCGCTGCCGGAGGGCAAAGTGGAGCGCCACTCGGAACACCTGCTGGCGATGCTGCTGTGGCTGGCCTTCGCCGCGTGGGTGACCGGCATCGACAATCTGGTGCTGAGCTGGCTGGAGTCGGTGCGCTTCCGCGTCGGCAAGAACGAGCTGAACCTGCTGATGATCCTGTCGGCGCTGCTGTGGGTGTCGGTGATCCTGGTCGGCGCGCTGTGGGTCAGCAAGCTGATCGAGAAGCGGGTGATGAAGCTCGGCGACATCGACATGAACCTGCGCTTCGTGATCAGCAAGCTGGCGCGCACGCTGCTGATCATCGGCGCGGTGATGGTGGCGCTGCCCATCGTCGGTATCGACCTCACCGTGCTGTCGGTGTTCGGTGGCGCGCTGGGTGTCGGCCTCGGCTTCGGCTTGCAGAAGATCGCCAGCAACTACGTGTCCGGCTTCATCATCCTGCTCGACCGCTCCATCCGCATCGGCGACCGGCTGATGGTCGACGGCCGCGTCGGCTACGTCAGCAAGATCACCGCGCGCTACGTGGTGCTGAAGGGGCTGGACGGCAGCGAGGTGCTGGTGCCGAACGAGGCGCTGATCGCCAACACCGTGATCAACCAGTCCTATACCGACAAGCAGATCTGGATCAGCATGCCGATCCAGGTCGCCTACGACACCGATCTGGAACTGGCGCAACGCCTGCTGCGCGAGGCCGCCGAGCACCCGCGGGTGATGACCGATCCGGCGCCGAACGCCTTTGTCACCGCCTTTGCCGAGTCCGGCGTCAATATGGAAATCGGGCTGTGGGTGAAGGACCCGGAAAACGGCATCGCCGGCCTGCGTTCCGACATCAACCTGCGCATCTGGCAGCTGTTCAAGCAGCACCATATCCAGATCCCGTACCCGCAGCGCGAACTGCGGGTGGTCAACCAGGCGGTGGCCGTGCCACCGGTCGAGGCCAGTGCATGAGCTGCCAGACACTTGCCGTCATTGACGACGACGCCGCGGTACGGCAATCGCTGCTGTGGCTGCTGGAAAGCGACACCCTGCGCGTCACCGGTTTCGACAGCGCCGAGGCCTTCCTCGCCGCACCGGACAATACCGCCTTCAACTGCCTGATCGTCGACCTGCGCCTGTCCGGCATGAGCGGCATCGTGCTGCTGCAAACGTTGGCCGCATGGGCGTACTGCCCGCCGGTGGTGATGCTGACCGGCCACGGCGACGTGCCGCACGCGGTGGCGGCGTTCAAGCTGGGCGTGGTCGACTTCCTGGAAAAACCGTTCGACGACCAGCGCCTGCTGGCGCAGGTCGAGCACTGCCTACAGCAGGACCGCGTCGCGCGCGAGCAGCACCAGCGCACATCGCGGCTGCACCAGACGCTGGCGACGCTGACCGAGCGTGAAAAGGAAGTGATGCAGCTGGTGCTGGCCGGCCTGCTCAACAAGCAGATCGCCGAGGCGCTACACATCAGCATGAAGACGGTGGAAGTGCACCGCGCGCGGGTGTTCGACAAGATGGGCGTCAAGTCGGCGGTGGAGCTGGCCGGCCTGATCGCCAGCCTCGCCGGCACGGCGGGCAAGCCATGAGCAAGCCAGCGAAGCAGCCGGTATCGGTGCTGGTGGTGATTCACAGCGCCGACGGTCAGGTGTTGCTGATCGAACGCGCCGACCGCCCCGGCTTCTGGCAGTCGGTGACCGGCAGCCGCGAAGGCGACGAGCACCTGTGCGACACCGCGCGGCGCGAGGTGTTCGAGGAAACCGGCATCGATGCGGCCAAGCTTGCGCTGAACGACTGGCAGCAGCAGAACGTGTACGAGATCTACCCGCACTGGCGCCACCGTTACGCGCCGGGGGTGACGCACAACACCGAGCACGTGTTCAGCCTGCAGCTGCCGGCACCGTGCGAGGTGCGGCTGGCCGCCGCCGAGCATCTGGCCTGGTGCTGGCTGCCGTGGCCGCAGGCGGCCGACAAGGTGTTCTCTCCGTCCAATGCCGCGGCGATCCGCGCGCTGGGACAAAGGTTGGCGACTACTGGCAAATGCTGAAAGTGATTGTGCCATTTTCAAGTTTTTTGCATTAAAGTCTTGCCGGGCTTGCCGGCACTCGCCATCATGAAGTGTACCCATTCGAGATAAAGGCAGGGCCGAGTCATGACAATTGACTTCTCCCGACTGCGGGCGCTGATCGTCGACGACCAGATGCTGGTGCGCTCGCTGGTGGCGCAGGCGCTGCGCACCATGGGCTTTGCGCCGGAAAACCTGTCGCAGGCGGTGGACGGCTCCTTCGCCAAGCGCACGCTGGAAGCCAAGCCGATCGACATCGTGCTGTGCGACGTGCAGATGGAGCCGATGAACGGCCTCGACGTGCTGAAAGACCTGCGCTGCGGCCGCACCAACAATCCGCCCAACCTGCCGTTCGTGTTCCTGTCCGGCCATCCGGAAAAGAACAATATCGTCATCGCCGCGCAGCTGCACGCCGACGGTTTCATCATCAAGCCGCCCAAGCCGGCCGACATGGAAAAGACCCTGCGCCTGGCGCTGACGCGGCAGCGCCCGGACATCGACCCGTTCTCCTACTACAAGGTAGCCACCGGCACCGCCTTTGACCGCCACGTGTTCGGCGAACTGGTGACACAGGCGTCGCTGCTGCTGGACGAGGACGACAAGCCGGTACAGCGCCTCGGTCTGGGCGCGGTGAAACCGGGAAGCCGGCTGGCGCGTGATCTATACAACAAGACGGGGCAGCTGCTGTTGCTGCGCGGCAGCGAGATCACCAGGACGCAGCTGCGCGTGCTGCGGCAGTTTCCGGAACGCTTCGGCGTCGACGCGATCGAGATCAGCTGCGAGCCGGACAGCGACATCCCGCCCCCCCCCCCGACCGCCTGAGCCACGCGAGGTCCGCCATGAGCAAGCACGGCCAGCAGCAGCAAACCGCCGGCATCGGCCAGGCGGTGATCCTGATCGTGGTGATACTCGGCTCGCTGCAGCTGGTGGCCTCCGGCCTGCTGATCCGCTCCGGCGTGTTCAACTACCGGCAGGCCAGCCAGCACGCCACGCTCAATGCGGCCAACCTTGACATCTTCCTGCTGGCCTCGGCCATCAACCGCGAAAACCAGCTCCAGCTTGGCCTGCTGGCGCTGACACGCCCGGCCAGCCGGCGCGAAAACGCCGAGCTGCAGCAGGCGCGCAGTGCCACCGACCAGCGCCTGCACATCGCGCTGCGGCGGCTGGCGCAACCGTTGGCCGAGGACAGCAATGCCGCGCTGCTGCAATTGCAGGAACGACTGCCGCACCTGCGCCAGCGGCGACAGGAGATGGACAAGGTGCTGGCGCGGCGACCGGTGCGGTTCGACGAGAATGCGATCTTCGGCTGGAAGCTGTCGGTGGGCACCTGGCAGGACGCGATCGACAAGGTGCTGCGCCTGGACGCCTTCCTGCTGTCCGACGGTGCCGACGACCGCCTCAACCGGCTGGCAGAAACCAAGTACCAGCTGTGGCAGCTGAGCCGCTCGCTGGAGCAGGAAGGCAATGCGCTGATCATCCGCGCGCAGCTGGCGCGCAAGCTCAATTCCACCGACGAGTACGAGCTGGTGCGCAGCCGCGAGCGCGCCTTGCTGCTGCTGGAGTCCTTGCGCTACAACACCGGCTATCTCGGCGATGCCGTGCTGCGCCGGCAACTGGCGATGCTGGCGACCCAGACCTGGCAGCTGCACCAGCGCGCCGACCGGCAGCTGCTGGCGCTGGAGCAGGGCGGTGCCATGCCGGCCACGGCGCACGAGTACAGGACGGCCGTGCAGCAGGTCGATCGCAATCTGGGCGCCTTCTTTGCCGAGCTGACCCGCGCCGCGGCCGACCGTGTCGACGAGCAGCAGCAGCGCTACGCGCAAAGCCTGGCGCTGAACATCTCCTTCGCCCTGCTGGCGCTGTTGCTGTACGCCTACCTGCTGCTGCGCATGCGCTACCGCATCCTGCGCCCGCTGCAGCGCATGCAGCGGGTGCTGGACGCGGCGGCGGACGCGATCCTGACCGTCAACGCCAGCCACCGCATCGAGGTCGCCAACTACGGCGCCGCGAAGATGTTCGGCCTGCCACTGGCGGCGCTGCAGGGGCTGGCGCTGGACGAGATCCTCAGCGTCGACGGTGCCGACGCCGACTGGCTGGATGACGAGGGCCGCTTCGACGTGTCGCGCGCCGGCAGCGGCCGCCGGCACGACGGCAGCCGTTTCTTTGCCGCGATTACCGTCAGCCCGCTGGTGGACGGGCGCGACGGCCGCCACAGCCGCCGGCTGCTGATCATCCGCGACGAACACCAGCGCACCATCGCCGAGCAGTCGCTGGCGCGCAGCATGCAGCTGCTATCGGCGATCCAGCGCGTGGAGAGCCTGCTGTTCGCCCGCAGCCCGCGGCAGACGGTATTCCGCGAGGTGCTGCGCATCCTGCTGGACTACTTCGGCGTCGCCGAGGGCCTGGTGCTGTCGCTGGAGGCGTCGCACGACAAGTCGGCGTCATTCCGCATCCAGGCGCGGCTGGGCAACGGCAAGGAGCCGTCGTGGGTGGCGCGCTTCCGCGAGCTGCCGCTGGCGGAAGCGCTGCAGCAGGGGCAGTTGCAGCAAACCATCTCCGAGGATGGCTGGACCTTCCTGCCCATCCAGATCGACAGCCGCACGGTGATGGTGGCCGGCATCGCCATCGACTCGATTGCCGACGCGCACTACCAGGCGTTGCAGCCGCTGCTCGGCGCCTGCGGCAGCATCGTCAGCTTTTACGCCGAGGAAGACCGCCGTCGTGCCAGCGAGCGCAACCTGCGCGAAGTGCTGCAGCTGGAAGAGGCGATCTACAGCGCGTCGCCGGTCGGGCTGATGCGGCTGGACAACAACGACCACATCGTGCGCGTCAACCGCGCGGGCGAGGCGCTGTTCGGCACCCGCGAGGACGGGCTGCAGGGCGTGCCGCTGCGCGAACTGCTCGGCAGCGACGAGGCGTGGCGTCAGCTGCACGACGGGCTGGAACAGGTGCGCCGCGACGACAGCCACCTCAATCTCGAAATCGAATGCGTGCAGGCCAGCGGCAAGCCGATCTGGGTGCTGTTCGCCGGCCAGCTGCTGTTCCCGGGCATGGCCGAGGACGGCGTGATCCTCGCCTGCTTCGACATCACCGGCCGGCGCGAGGCGGAGGAGGGCGTGCTGCGCGCGCGCGATGCCGCCGCCGAGGCGCGCCAGCAGCTGGAGCTGGCGATCGACTCGCTGGATGACGCCTTCGCGCTGTTCGACGCCGGCGACCGGCTGGTGCGCTGCAACAGCCACTTTGCCCGCCTGGCCGGCGCCGGCAACACGCCGGAAACGCTGAAGGGGCAACCCTTCGCCAACGTGCTGCGCGCCAGCCTGATCGCCGGCGAGCAGCCGGAGCCGGGCTACGAGGAGCACAGCTGGTTCGTCGAGCGGCTGGCACGCTACGGTCGCGAGGCGTCGTCGTTCGAGCTGCGCTGGAACGAGCGCTGGCTGCAGCAGGCGTCGCGGCGAGTGCCAGACGGCGGCGCGGTGTGCGTGCTGACCGACATCAGCGCGCTGAAGCAGCAGCAGGCCGACCTGCTGCTGGCGCGCGATGCGGCCAACGCCGCCAGCCGCGCCAAGAGCGCCTTCCTCGCCGCGATGAGCCACGAGATCCGCACCCCGATGAACGGCGTGCTGGGCATGCTGGAGCTGCTGTCGCTGACGGCGCTGGACGAGGCGCAGCGCGACGCGGTGGACACGGTGCAGGAGTCGGCGCACACCCTGCTGCGCCTGATCGACGACATTCTGGACTTTTCCAAGATCGAGGCCGGCAAGCTGGAGATCATCCCCGAGCCGGCGTCGGTGCGCGTGCTGATGCAGCGCGTGCACCACCTGTACACGGAGCTGGCGCAGCGCAAGCAGCTGTGGTTCCTGCTCGACATCGACGAGCAGGTGGCGCCGGCGTTGCGTTTCGACCCGTTGCGCCTGCGCCAGATCCTGCAGAACTTCTGCAGCAATGCGCTGAAGTTCACGCAGCAGGGGCAGGTGACGCTGCGCGTGCGCTGCCTGGAAACGACCGCCAGCGAGCAGTGGCTGCGTTTCGAGGTGGCCGACACCGGCATCGGCATCGACCGCCAGCAGCTGGCCCGGTTGTTCGAGCCGTTCACCCAGGCGGAGAGCAGCACCGCGCGCCGCTTCGGCGGCACCGGCCTCGGGCTGACCATCTGCCGGCGCCTGTCCGGGCTGATGGGCGGGACGGTGGCGATGGACAGCGAGCCGGGCCGCGGCACCGTCGCCTCGCTGGAGATCCGCTTCCCCTTGTGCGACGCCGCCGAGCTGCCGCAGGCGAGCGAGCTGGATCATGCCGCCATCGTGGCCACGAGCGCGGGTTTGATGCGCGACATGGCGCCGGTGCTGTTTGTGGAAGACAATTCAATCAACCGCAAGCTGACCGTCAAGCAGTTCGAGCTGCTCGGCTACCCGGTGGTGACCGCCGTGGACGGGCTGATGGCGCTGAGCCTGTGGCAGCAGCAGACCTTCTCGCTGGTGCTGACCGACTGCCACATGCCGCAGATGGACGGTTACGCGCTGGCGCAGGCGATACGCAGCCAGGAGGCGGCCCAGGGCCGTGCGCCGGTGCCGATCATCGCCTGCACCGCCAACGTGGCGAAGGAAGAGCTGGACAAGACCCGTGCCGCCGGCATGGACGACTTCCTCAGCAAGCCGCTGGGGCTGGCGGCGCTGAAGGACATGCTGCACAAGTGGCTGGGCGACCTTGCCCTGCCGGCTGCGCCGCTGGCAACGGCGGTGGCGGCGGCCACGCCGGCGGCGGTCGACCGCCAGGCGCTGGCGATATACAGCGGCGGAGACTGGTCGGTGGAGCAGGCGATCCTGGACGAGTTCATGCAGGGCAACGACGAGGACGTCGCCGCCCTGGCGCGGGCGGTGGCCGCCGGAGACGCCGCGCAGATCGCCTGGTCGGCGCACCGGATCAAGGGCGCCAGCCGCATGGTCGGTGCCATGGCGCTGGGCGATGCGGCAGAAGCACTGGAAAAAGCGGGACGCGCCGTCGAGCTGTCGGCAATCCCGGCCCTATGGCAGCAATTCAATACAGCGCAGGCGGCGGTGACCGCCTGGCTGGAGGAGCAGGCCTCGTGCCAAGCAAGCGCCTGAGCGTGGTGACCTTCAACCTGCACAAGGGGATGTCGCCGTTCAACCGCCGTTCCCACATGCAGGAAATCGCCAGCGCGCTGCAGCAGCTGTCCGCCGACGTGCTGTTCCTGCAGGAGGTGCAGGGCCGTCATGCCGGGCGCGAGCAGCACCATGCCGGCTGGCCGCAGCACGACTTCCTGGCCGCGGCACTGACCCATTCCGCCAGCTACGGCATGAATGCGCGCTACGACCACGGCCATCACGGCAATGCGGTGTTGTCACGCTTTCCGCAGCGGCTGGCCGCCAACCAGGACATCTCGGTCAACCGTCTGGAGCGGCGCGGCATCCTGCACACCGTGATCCAGCCACAAGGTTGGCCGCAAGCGGTGGCCTGCCTCTGCGCCCATCTCAACCTGCTGGCGCGCGACCGCCGCCGCCAGTACCTGACGCTGCAGCACTACATCCAGCAGCACATTCCGGCCAGCATGCCGCTGATCCTGGCCGGCGATTTCAACGACTGGCGTGGCGAGGCCGACAGCTGGCTGGGCCGCGGCTGCGGCCTGCAGGAGGTGTTCGTGCAGCAGCAGGGCCAGCACGCGCGCAGCTTCCCGGCGCGGCTGCCGCTGCTGCCGCTGGACCGCATCTACGTGCGCGGCCTGCGCGTCCACCAGGTGGCGGTGTGTCGCGGCCAACCCTGGTCGCACCTGTCCGACCACCTGCCGCTGTTTGCCAGCCTGTCGCTGGCGTCCTGAGCCGGCGGCACGGTCCTACGCCTCGCCGCCGTCCCTGAACCACAGCGCATCCGGCAACTGGCCGAACACGCTGCGCAGCCCCTCGCCCCAGCCCTGACGCAGCGCCAGAAAGTACGGGTCGTCCTCGGTCACGCGGTGGCGCGGCGCAAAGTCGAAGTTATCGCGCTGCTGCCACAACAGATCAATGGGCAGCCCCACCGACAGGTTGGAGCGGATGGTGGAATCGAAGGAAATCAGCGTGCACTTGATCGCCTGCGCCAGCGGCGTGTCGTGGCGGATCACCCGGTCGAGGATGGGCTTGCCGTATTTGGCTTCGCCGATCTGCAAATAGGGCGTGTCCGGCGTGGCCTCGATGAAATTGCCCTGCGGGTAGACCTGGAACAGCCGTGGCGGCTCGCCCTTGATCTGCCCGCCCAGCAGGAAGCTGCAGCTGTAGTCCACGCCCTGGCTCTGGGTCTGGCCGTCGCCGTCGCGCGCGATCACCTCGCGCACCGTCTTGCCCACCAGCTCCGCCGCCTGGTACAGGCTGCTTACCGTGTGCAGGTTGGCCGCATCGTGGCTGAGCCGGCTTTTCAGCAGGCTCACCACGCTCTGGGTGGTGGCCAGGTTGCCGGCGTTCAGCAGCACGATCTGCCGCTCGCCCGGCACTGCGATCACGTTCATCTTGCGGAAGGTGGCCACATGGTCCACCCCCGCGTTGGTGCGCGAATCCGAGGCGAAGATCAGCCCCTCGTCCAGCACCATGCCTACGCAGTAAGTCATTGCTGATCCGCCTCCGTCACCCGCGCATGTGCCTGCAGCGCCTCGCTGCCGCCGCCACGGCGCACGCCGCGTACCGGGCTGGCATCGGTGTAGTCCAGCCCCACCGCCAGCTTCAGGTGGTGGCGGTCCGGGCGCATGCGGTTGCTGATGTCGAAGCCCAGCCAGCGGCCGTTGGCATGCACTTCGGCCCAGGCGTGGCTGGCCACGTGGGTGTCGCGGTCGCTCAGCAGGTAGCCGCTGACATAGCGTGCCGGCAGCCCCAGGCTGCGACAGGCGGCGATGAACACGTGGCTGTGGTCCTGGCACACGCCGGCGCCCAGCGCCAGGGCCTGCGCCGCGGTGGTTTCCGCTGCGGTAACACCGCTGGTGTAGGGCATGGCGTCGGCCACCGCCTGCATCAGCGCGGCCAGGCCGGCCTCCGCGTCGGCGGCAATGGCGGCGGCGTGACTGGCCGCCAGCGCGCGAATGGCATCGTCCGGTTCGGTCAGCGTGCTGCCGCGCAGGAATACCGGCGGCGGCAGCATCTCGGCTTCCGCCGCCCAGTCGTCGCTGGTTTCCACCACGCCGTGGGCGCGCAGGCGGATCTCGCTATGCGGGGTGTCCAGGGTGAGCACGTGCAGGATGTTGCCGTAGGCATCGGTGCTTTCGCTGGCCGCCACCGGCAGCTCCAGCTGCCAGCTGATGATGCGCTGGTGGCTGCTTTGCGGCGGGGTCAATCGCAGGTACTGGGTACTGTGGCTGACCGTGGCGTCGTAGCGGTACACGGTTTCGTGATCGATGGTGAGTTGCATATTGCCCCCTGCTAGCTAGCGGTCAGAGAAAGTTGCCAGTAGGCCACGTCCAGCCAGCGGCCGAACTTGCGGCCAACCTGTTCGAACAGTGCCACCTGCTTGAAGCCCAGCGCGCGGTGCAGCGCATCGCTGGCCGGGTTGGGCTGCGCCACGCCGCCGATCACCGTGCGCAGCCCCAGCGCGGTGAGCCGTTGCAGCAGCTCGCGGTACAGCAGCTTGCCCAGGCCCTGGCCCACGGTGGCCTGGCGCAGGTAGATGCTGGCTTCCACGCTGTGGCGGTAGGCCGGGCGCACGCGCCAGCGGCTGGCGTAGGCGTAGCCGAACAGCTCGCCGTCCTCGGCTTCGGCCACCAGCCACGGCAGGCCCTGTGCCTGGGTGGCGGCGATGCGCTCGGCCATGTCCGCCACGCTCACCGGCTGTTCCTCGAACGAGATGGTGGTGTACTCGATGTAGGGGTTGTAGATGTCGCAGATGGCGGCGGCGTCGGCCGGGGTTGCCTCGCGGATGATCAGCTCGCTCATGCGGCCTCCAGGTAGGCGCCGTGCACCTCGGCCCCCAGTGCGTGGATCTGGCTGAGAAACTGCGCCAGGTAGGCATGCAGCCCGCCGGCGAGAATGCTGTCGATCTGGTCGTAGCACAGCTCGGCATGCAGGGTTGCGGCCAACCTTTTGGCGCGGTGGCCGGTGTCGCCCTGGATGCGCGGCAACAGCTCGGCGATCTCGTCCACGCAGGCGCGCAGCGAGCGCGGCACGTCCGGGCGCAGGATCAGCAGCTCGGCCACGCGCCGCGCGCTGAGGCTGTCGCGGTACAGCTCGTGGTAGGCCTCGAAGGCGCCCAGCGAGCGCAGCAGCGCGCCCCACAGGTAGAAATCCGCCGCGCTGTCGTCCAGCTCATGGCCCACCAGGTGCGACTTCACATCGATCAGCCGCGCGGTGTTGTCGGCGCGTTCCAGGAAGGTGCCAAGGCGGATGAAGGAAAACGCGTCGTTGCGCTGGATGGTGCCGTAGGTGGTGCCGCGGAACAGGTGCGAGCGCTCCTTCACCCAGTCGAAGAATCCGGCCAGCGGTCGGCCTTCGGCCGCCATCTGCCGCGCTTCCAGCCAGCTGGCGTTGATGTTCTCCCACATCTCGCCGGTGATCTTGCCGCGCACGGCGTGGGCGTTTTCGCGGGCGTATTTCAGGCAGCTGATGATGCTGGCCGGGTTGGCCGCATCGAAGGTCATGAAGTGCAGCACGTCGGCAGCGGCAAGCTGCGGGTGGCGGGCGCGGCAGGCGTCCAGTGCGCCGGTGGTGGCCAGCGCGGCGGCAATGTCGGCGCCGCCGCGGGATTGCGGCAGCAGCGACAGGCTGTGGGTCACGTCTAGCAGGCGCGCCAGGTTTTCGGCGCGCTCCATGTAGCGGCTCATCCAGTACAGCTGGGAAGCGGTGCGCGAGAGCATCATGATCAGTCCTCCAGAATCCAGGTGTCCTTGGTGCCGCCGCCCTGCGACGAATTCACCACCAGCGAGCCTTCCTTGAGTGCCACCCGCGTCAGCCCGCCGGCCACCATGCTGATCTCGCGGCCGGACAGCACGAAGGGGCGCAGGTCGATGTGGCGCGGCGCGATGCCGGCCTCTACGAAGGTGGGGCAGGACGACAGGCACAGCGTCGGCTGCGCAATGTAGTTGCTCGGGTCGGCGAGGATGCGCTGGCGGAAGTCCTCAATCTCTGCGTTGCTGGCGGCCGGGCCGATCAGCATGCCGTAGCCGCCGGCGCCGTGGACTTCCTTCACCACCAGCTCGGCCAGGTTGTTCAGTACGTGGTCCAGCTCCGCCGGGCGGCGGCACATCCAGGTGGGCACGTTCTGCAGCAGCGGCTCCTCGCTCAGATAGAAGCGGATCATGTCCGGCACATAGGGGTAGATGGACTTGTCGTCCGCCACGCCGGTGCCGATGGCATTGGCCAGGATCACGCCGCCGCTGCGGTACACCGACAGCAGCCCCGGCACGCCCAGCATGCTGTCGGCGCGGAAGGCCAGCGGGTCGAGGAAGGCGTCATCGATGCGGCGGTAGATCACGTCCACCTGCTTGTGGCCGGCGGTGGTGCGCATGTACACGCGGTTGTGCTTCACAAACAGGTCCTGGCCTTCCACCAGCTCCACGCCCATCTGCTGCGCCAGGAAGGCGTGCTCGAAATAGGCACTGTTGTGGTGGCCGGGGGTGAGCACCACCACGGTGGGGTTTTCCGCCAGGCTGGCGTGGCGCAGGGTGTTCAGCAGCAGGGTGGGGTAATGCTGTACCGGCGCCACCGCGTGGCTGGCGAACAGTTCCGGGAACAGCCGCATCATCATCTTGCGGTTTTCCAGCATGTAGGACACGCCGGAGGGCACGCGCAGATTGTCTTCCAGCACGTAGAAGTTGCCGTCGTTGTGGCGGATCACATCCACGCCGGTGATGTGCGCATAGATGCGGTGCGGCAGGTCCAGCCCCTGCATCGCCGGCTGGTACTGGCTGTTGGAGAACACCTGCTCGGCCGGGATGATGCCGGCCTTCACGATGTGCTGCTCGTGGTAGATGTCGTGCAGGAAGGCGTTCAGCGCGGTGACGCGCTGGCGCATGCCGGCCTCCAGCGTGCGCCAGTCGCTGGCGGGAATGATGCGCGGCACGCTGTCGAAGGGAATCAGCCGTTCGGCGCCGGAATCGTCGCCGTACACGGCGAAGGTGATGCCGACGCGGTGGAACATCAGATCGGCTTCGGCACGCTTGCGTGCCAGGGTCTGCGGCGACTGCGAGTGCAGCCAGTGGGCAAAGTCGCGGTAGTGCGGGCGGATACCGCCGCTGGCGAGCAGCATTTCGTCGTAGTGGTGCGCTTCGGGCAAGGTCAGGGCATGCATGGCGCGGTCTCCTGCTGTTCATCGTCATGAGCCGTTCAGCAAGCCGCGTGCCAGTGTCCGGCCTATCGAAATGCCCATGGCGCAGCGGCGGCGCGCACCGAAATAATGCAGGCATCGGCGGTGCCGAAAATCATGTGTCATGCTGGTGCGGCATGCCCCGTTCGCGTGCCGCGCAGCGCCGTGGCAGCAGTGCTTGAAACGTGGCAGGCATACTCTTATGCTGCTGTTTACTTTATCCAGATAGCGGCCATGCCATGCACGCTTCCCCTGTTGCGGCCAACCTTGCCGCGTCGGCCGATCCGCTGGCCGCCAGCGACCATGCCTTGCCGCTTGGCGTGCTGCTGCAGCGCTCGCCGGCGCGCTGGCAGCTGCTGCTGGCCTGGCTGCTGTCGCTGGCGCTATGCCTGTGGCTGGGCGTGGTCGAGCTGTATGCCGGCTGGTACGGCTACAGCGTGCACTTTGGCGAGCTGGATTTCGTGATCAGCATCTACCCACCGCTGACCATCGCCACCCTGTGGGTGTTGTGGTTCGGCTACGCCTGGGGCGCCAGCCTCGCCTATCTCTCCACCTTGCTGGTCGCCTACCTGTCCGGGTTGTCGCCGGGCTGGGCCTTGCTGTTTGCCTGTTCCAATCCGCTGGGCTTGCTGGTGATGTCGCTGGTGTACCGCCACGTCGGGGTGCGCTATGTGCCGTCGTCGCTGCCGGCCGCGCTGTTCTTCGTCACCATCTGCTTCATCTCCGCGGTGTCCAGCGCCACCGGCTCCTTCATCTGGAGCTACAGCAACAAGCTGTCGGCGATGGGCGCCTTCGCGGTGTGGCAGGGCTGGTGGTCGGGCAATTTCCTGCAGACGGTGCTGACCTGCGGCCCGCTGCTGCTGCTGGGTACGCCCGCGGTGCGGCGCTGGCGCGAGCAACGTTGGCCGCAGCGCGCCGCGACGGCGCCGGCGCAACGCTGGGTGGGGCTGGTGGCGGTGTTCGCGCTGTGCGGCGTGCTGGGCTTCCTGTGGCTGTCGTTCTGGCTGGCGGACCGCAGCGTGGCGGCGCAGGTCGGCGACAGCGCGCAGGCGTGGCAGCAGCGCGCGATGCTGTATCGCGACTCGGCGATGGCGGTGTACTGGGTGCTGTCGGTGCTGATGCTGGCGCTGGTGTTCCTCGGCTACCGCTTCTTCCGCCAGCGCACGCTGCAGCTGCAGCAGGCAGCGCAGAGCGTGGCCTTCGAGCGCGACTGGGCGCTGCAGCGGCAGCAGGAGGCGGAACACGCGCACCAGGCGCTGCAGACGCTGAACCGCGAGCTGGCGGTGCGCATGGCCGAGGTGGAGCAGCTGCAGCAACAGCTGCAGGATCAGGCGCGGCGCGATCCGCTGACCCGGCTCTACAACCGCCGCTACCTACACGAACGGCTGCCGGTCGAGCTGCAGCACGCCAACCATCTCGGGCAGTCGCTGTGCCTGGTGCTGATCGACCTCGATCACTTCAAGGCGGTCAACGACCGGTACGGCCACGCGATGGGCGACGCGGTGCTGAAGGTGCTGGCGACGCTGTTTGCCGGCCGCCTGCGCGCCGCCGATTTCGCGGTGCGCTACGGCGGCGAGGAGTTCTGCCTGGTGCTGCCCGGCTGCGACATCGCCGGCGCCGCCGCCTGCGTCGCCGAGCTGCAGCAGGCCTACGCCGACTGCCGCGTGGCCGGTGATAACGGCGAGCTGCAGGGATTGCGTTTCTCCGCCGGCATCGCCAGCTATCCGGCCCACGGCAGCGACGAGGAGACGCTGCTGCGCGAGGCCGACGCCGCGCTGTACCAGGCCAAGGCGGCCGGCCGCAACTGCGTGCGCTATCGCGGCTGAGCTGCAGTGAGCTTGCCGCCGCGCGCGCGGACGGGTACAACGGCGCTTTGCCACCCGTTTTCATTCCCTCATGACCCCATCCGATATCCGCGCCGCCGCCATCACCCTCGCGGCGCGCCGCCTCAGCGGTAGCCAGGGCCCGCTGCTGGCCGACGCCCAGGCGCCGCAGACGCCGGCCGACGCGCTGGCGATCCAGCAGGCCGTCTCCGGCCTGCTCAACGACGCCATCGGCGGCTGGAAGTGCGGCCTGCCGGACGGCGACAAGACCGTCGCCGCGCCGATCTACGCGACCACTATTCATACTGCCGCGCCGTGCCCGGTGTGGCTGCGCGACGGCGCGGTGCGCGTCGAGCCGGAGCTGGCCTTCGTCTTCGACGGCGGCCTGCCGCTGCGCGCCGAGCCTTATTCCGAGGCCGAGATCCGTGCCGCCATCACCCGTGTGCATCTGGCGCTGGAGCTGATCGACAGCCGCTACCTGCCGCTGCCGAAGCCGCCGTTCCTGCAGTCGCTCGCCGACGGCCTGGTCAACCAGGGCCTGCTGCTGGGGCCGCAGGTCGATCGTGACGCCGCCTTTGCGGCCAAGGTATTGGCGCTGACGCTGAATCAGGGCGAGCGCGAGGAAACACTGGCCGGCGTACACCCGGCCGGCGATCCGCTGGCGCCGCTGTACTGGCTGCAGGGCTTCCTCGCCGCGCGTGGCGAGGCGATTCTGCCGGGACAGGTGGTGATCACCGGCTCCTATGCTGGTGTGCTGACGCTGGCGCCGGAGTGCGAGGCGAGCCTGCGCTACGGCGAGCTGGGCCAGCTAAGCGCCTGTTTTAGCGCGCGATAACCGCCGATGGTAGCGCGATCGCCGGTTGGCGGCCGCTGTCAGCGCCTGGCACTGGATACAATATTTAAATTGCTATAAGTTATATAAAAACAAATGTTTGCAATTTTGCGACATAAGGGTAGGATGGTGCATCGCAGCGATTGACACAAACGAATGTATATTGTTCAATTGTGTACAACAACTTGATTAACGCCGATTTGAACACAGCTTGCGGGCGTAAAACAGCTAAAGCGTGGGGATTGTTTTACCAAACGATTCTCCCAATTTTCGATACCGAAGATTCCACGTGATAAAGCCCGCCAGCGCAAACCCGGCGGGCTTTATTGCTTCGGAGTCCAGGATGATTCACCTCAAAAACGTACACAAGCGCTTCCGTCGCCCCGAAGGCGGCTGGTTTGACGCCGTGCGCGACACCACCCTCCACATCAAGGCGGGCGAGATTTTCGGCCTGATCGGGTTTTCCGGCGCCGGCAAATCCACGCTGCTGCGACTGATCAACCTGCTGGAACGTCCCGACCACGGCAGCGTCAATGTCGACGGCCGCGATCTGACCGGCCTGTCCGCCGCCGAGCTGCGCCGCGCGCGCCAGAATATCGGCATGGTGTTCCAGCAGTTCAACCTGATGGCCAACCGCACGGTGGCGGCCAACATCGCCTTTCCGCTGGAGATCGCCGGCTGGAGCCGCGCGGATATTGATCAACGCGTGGCGGAGTGCCTGGACATCGTCGGCCTCGCCGACCGCGCCGGCCACTATCCGGCACAGCTGTCCGGCGGCCAGAAGCAGCGCGTCGGCATCGCCCGCGCACTGGCGCCGCGGCCGCACGTGATCCTCGCCGATGAGCCGACCTCGGCGCTGGACCCGAAAACCACGCAGTCCATCCTCGACTGCCTGCAGGACATCAACGCCCGTTTCGGCGTCACCGTGGTGATCGTCACCCACGAAATGCACGTCATCCGCTCCATCTGCCACCGCGCCGCCTTGCTCGACGCCGGCGAAGTGGTCGAGCTGCTGGACGTCACCGACAAACAGGTCGCGGCGCGCTCGGCGCTGGCCAAATCGCTGCTGGAGGCCGCATAAATGGACGAACAACTGACGCTTGCCCAGGCGCTGACCAACCTGTCGGATCTCGCGCCGGAAATCTGGCAGGCCAGCGTGGAAACCGGGCTGATGCTGGCCATCGGCCTCTCCGTGGCCATCGTGGTCGGCGGCCCGCTGGGCATCCTGCTGTACCTGACGCAGCCGGGACAGCTGTTCGCCAACCGCGCCGTCAACGGCGTGGTCGGCTGGTTCGTCAACCTGGTGCGCTCCTTCCCGTTCATCATCCTGATGGTGTCGCTGGTGCCGCTGACGCGGCTGCTGGTCGGCTCCACCATCGGCCCGGTCGCCGCCGCGGTGCCGCTGTCGTTCGCCGCCATCCCGTACTTTGCGCGGCTGGTGGAGCAGACGCTGCGCGAGATCCCGCGCGGCGTGATCGAGGCGGCCGAGGCGATGGGCGCCAGCCCGGCGCAGATCATCTGGAAGGTGTTGCTGGGCGAGGCCCGCGCCGGCCTGATCTCCAGCCTGACCATCCTCACCATCAGCTTCCTCAGCTATTCGGCGGTGGCCGGCGTGGTCGGCGGCGGCGGCATCGGTGACCTGGCCATCCGTTACGGCTACTACCGCTTCCAGACCGAGGTGATGGTGGCGATGGTGCTGCTGCTGGTGGTGATCGTGCAGATCATCCAGTTTGCCGGCAACCGCCTCGCGGCTCGCCTCGACAAGCGTTAAGCACTCAATTTAAAGCGGCGGGCGTTCACGCAGACGCCACGCCATTGGACAAAGCCTCTCACAAGGAGAACACCATGCGCAGACTCGTACTGAAATCCATCGCTGTTGCCGCCATCGGCCTGACCGCTGCGGCCAACGTTTACGCTGCCGACCCGGCGAAAAAGGAAATCACCATCGGCACCACCGTTGGCGACTTCGGCGACCAGGTGAAACTGCAGATCAAGCCGCTGCTGGAAAAGCAGGGCTACAGCGTGAAACTGGTGGAATTCACCGACTACGTGCGCCCGAACCTGGCGCTGCAGGAAGGCTCGCTGGACGTCAACGTGTTCCAGCACAAGCCTTACCTCGACAACTTCGCCCGTGAAAACAAGCTGCAGCTGAAGGAAGTGTTCCAGGTGCCGACCGCGCCGCTGGGCATCTACGCCGGCAAGCTGAAGTCGCTGAAGGACGTGAAAGTCGGCAGCACCCTGGCGGCACCGAACGATCCGTCCAACTTCGCCCGCGCGCTGGTGATGCTGAACGATCTGGGCTGGGTCAAGCTGAAGAAGGGCATCAACCCGCTGACCGCGTCGGAAAAGGACATCGAAGTCAACGTCAAGAAGATCAAGATCGTGCCGCTGGAAGCCGCGCAACTGCCGCGCTCGCGCGCCGATGTTGACTTCGCGGTGGTGAACGGCAACTACGCCGTCAGCTCCGGCATCAAGCTGACCGAAGCCGTGTACCAGGAAAAGAGCTACGCCTACGTGAACTGGGGCGTGGTGCGCGCGGCTGACGTGAACAAGCCGTGGGCCAAGGACGTGATCGCCGCCTACAACTCGCCGGCGTTCCGCGCCTGGGCGAAGCAGAAGTTTGCCGGCTACAAGTTCCCGGCCAACTGGAAGTAAACGTTTTATCCGCGCTGATTGCTGATTGCTGATGGCAGCGGCGCGGCGGTTTTCCTTGAAACACTCCTGGCATTCAAGGCTGCTCGGCGGATCCTGCGATCCGCCATTTTTTTTTTGGCTATGTCTCAGTGACGGGGGCCAGGGTTGGCCGCAGGTCGTGCTGCTGCAGTGCCGCGCGGCCCGCGTTATGATGCCTGTCATCGTCAACGCCCGCGAGGTCCCGCCATGAGCCAGTTTGTTTCTTCCATTGCCGCCGATGACGGCGACGGCCTCAGTCTCGATTTTGCCCTCGGCCTGTATGCCAGCAACCGCCTGCTGCTGTCGCGCCACGACGACGACGCCCTGCCGGCGGACGAGCGCGGCATCGTGATGACCAGCGATGACGACGATCCCAACGAGCGTCTGCTGTCGGTGGTGTGGGGCAGTACCAGCGTGGTGCTGCTCAGCAGCCACAAGGAATACGTGCTGGACGTGTCGCACGTCGGCGCCGGCGAGCTGGCGGCGGCGCGGGCGATGCTGACGCGCATGAATCACGACGCGGTGGTCACCGTGGATGAATAAAGGGCACCTCGAAAAACCCCTGCTTTCGTTGCGATACGGCGTTACTCGCGAAAAATTCCTCCTTGCCTATCAACCCTATACAGCGTCGGAATTTTGCGCTCGCGCCTTGTCTCGCTTGGAAACCAGGGCTTTTCGAGGCACCCTAAACTTGTTGCGGCCAACCTTGGCCGCAGCCGTAAAAAAGCCCCGCACTGGCGGGGCTTTGTCGTGTGATGGCGCCGGGTGGCAGCAGGCGGGTGGCTTAGCCGCGCATGCGGCGCAGCACCTCTTCCTTGCCGATCAGCGCCAGCACCGCGTCCACCGACGGCGTCTGCGCGGTGCCGCAGACCAGCACGCGCAGCGGCATGCCCAGCTGGCCCATCTTGATGCCTTCGTCGGCGCAGAACGGCTTGAACAGCTCGTGGATGCTCTCGGCGGTCCAGCTGTCCAGTGCGGCCAGGCGCTCGGCAAAGCGCAGCATGCGCGCGTGGCTGTCGGCGGACAGGTGTTTTTCCACGTCGGCGGCGGCCGGCTCGCGCTTGGCGTAGAAGTAGTCCACTTCCTGTGCCAGCGCGTTGAGGTCCTGCACGCGCTCCTTCACCAGCGCGACCACGTCCGACAGCGCCGGGCCGGCGCTGGTGTCAACGTTGGCCGCAGCCAGGCGGCCGGCGATCAGTCCGGCCAGGCGAGCGTTGTCGGCGGCCTTGATGTACTGCGCGTTCAGCCACAGGAATTTCTCGTGGTTGAAGCGGCTGGGCGAGCCGCTGACCGCTTCCAGCGTGAACCACTCCACGAACTGCTTCATGTCGAACAGCTCGTCGTCGCCGTGGCCCCAGCCCAGGCGCGCCAGGTAGTTCAGCAGCGCTTCCGGCAGGATGCCCTTGTCGGCGTAGTCCACCACGCTCACCGCGTCGCGGCGCTTGGACATCTTCTGGCCGTCCTCGTTGAGGATCATCGGCAGGTGGCCGTACACCGGCAGCGGCGCGTTCAGCGCCTTCAGGATGTTGATCTGGCGCGGGGTGTTGTTGACGTGGTCGTCGCCGCGGATCACGTGGGTGATGTTCATGTCCCAGTCGTCCACCACCACACAGAAGTTGTAGGTCGGGCTGCCGTCCGGGCGCGCGATGATCAGGTCGTCCAGCTCGGTGTTGGCGAACTCGATGCGGCCCTTGACCGCGTCGTCCCACGCCACCACGCCGTCCAGCGGGTTCTTGAAGCGGATCACCGGCTGCACGCCGGCCGGTGGCGGCGGCAGGGTCTTGCCGGCCTCCGGGCGCCAGCGGCGGTCGTAGCGCGGCTTCTCGCCCTTGGCTTCCTGCTCGGCGCGCAGCGCTTCCAGCTCTTCCTTGCTGCAGTAGCACGGGTAGGCGTGGCCGGATGCCAGCAGCTGCTGGATCACTTCCTTGTAGCGGTCAAAGCGCTGCGTCTGGTAGAACGGGCCTTCGTCGTAGTCGAGGCCGACCCAGTGCATGCCGTCGAGGATGGCCTTGACCGATTCCGGGGTCGAGCGCTCCAGGTCGGTGTCTTCGATGCGCAGCACGAAGGTGCCGCCGTGTTTGCGGGCAAACGCCCAGGAGAACAGCGCGGTGCGGACACCGCCGATGTGCAGGAAGCCGGTCGGGCTGGGGGCAAAGCGAGTGCGGATCATGTTTGGATGGCCAGCGAATGCGGAAAAACGGCTATTGTACGCTGCCGGCAAAATGGCGGGCAAACCGTCGCCGTCGCGGAGGCGCTTTCCGCCGCATCGCGGTCGCTTGCGGCCAACGTTGGCCGCCATGCAAAAAGCCCGTTACCGAGGTAACGGGCTTTTCCTGTTCTGGCGTGCCAACGATGATGAACATGGGCACTGGCAAACAACACTATTCATTGCTTCACAAACAACTAGCTGGACGAAGGCGTGAGTGCTGGACTATGCTGACAGCACAAATCGAATGCTAGCGGCTTGTGATAAGCCTAAGCATCCTTAACGCCTCAAGAGATGACTCGTCGAGCGAGACTGGCAGTCTTGGATGCTTTCACCAGAGCTATTCTGGTTTGCTGGCACTTGGGAAGTTAGCGCGACGCTACTTCGGTCCGTATACAGGAGGCCACCTCTGGCTGTCATACGGCATAACCTTGAAGTTAAAGGTCATGCAATGCCTGTGCTCAATAGCAATATCAAACCCGCCTCCTTGGCTGTCCATAAGCAGCTTTCTTACGAACAATTGCTTGCCGCCTGGCTTTCCAGTGCTGGTTGGGAAGTGCTTATTCCCGCAATCGATCATGGCAAAAAAACAGATCTCGTTATTGCTGATGACGATCACTATTACCGAATTCAGGTAAAAAGCATCGAGTCAAATGATGAGTCTTGTTATGTCGAGAACAAGTGGAAGGGGGTGAATATTGATTTTGTCGTCTACTTTTCCAGAACCGCTGAGTGGGGTTATATAGCGCCGGCGTTTTCAGAGGCAAGGCGCCGTTTAGATCATCCTTCCAATGTTCGATTTCATCAACACCCAAAGCATTTTCTAAAGGCATTTTCGAAGATATGAAAAAAGCCACCTTGCGGTGGCTTTTTATATGTCTGGCGTATCAACGAGGATGGGACTGATCACTGAGGAATGGGGTTTTTCGCGAATATATTGGCTTCGCAGTTTAATATGATGCGGTTTCTTTTGGTTTCTGATGGTGCGAAATGAAATTACGCATAAAATCAATTAGGCATGGGGGGGTAGAGGCGTACGCCGCCATGTTTGATAGTAAGTGTTGACTAAAGGCTGGGTTTTCTAATCGTAAGTTTACTCCGTATTTTTCTTTAATTATTTTTGAAAAGTAACCATTTTGTGCTAAGCCCTCAATGGCAGTAATCATGAATAATATTTGCTGCTTTCCTCTAAATCTATTATGGGCTTGGCTTTTTATTGATGCCCATTCTTGATTGCAGCTGCCAAATTTTTTAATTTTCCCTCGTGATTTGATGGTGTCAAAGTATTTCTTTCGCTTTATTATCCTGACGTCTAGGTTTTTATCTAGTGTGGTTTTTATTTTTACAATGTCATCGAGAGCTGTCTTTGTATCTCGCGCTTCATGCCGTGTGTAAAAAAAAGCAAGGTTTGTTAGTGTTAGTCTCAGGTTGTTACAGTATTCATTGCTTTTGCTTATGAATTCATCAAGTAGCTCCTGTTTGATTTTTGCGGTTTCTACTCCATTTATTTCTGTGCCGCTAAGGCCGCATTGTGCTTCAAGAGTTCTCTTAAATGCAGTGGCTGTGCAGTAAAGGTTTTCTATTGAGTATGTTGGTGTGGTGTAAAGATCGGTTAATATTATTTGATCGTCGAAATCTCTATCAACAAAAAATGCAGTGAAATCATTTTTGTATATGTTATTTTCTCTAATTTTATCTCGTAATTTTAATACATTGCTCTTTCCTTGAACGGACATCGCCTCCCAGTGGTCCGAAAATGCGCTGCTAAATCTAGATGTGTAATATTTTGGATCATCTTTTCCTTCGATAATAAAAACTGGATTTCTGTAATTTGTTTTTCTTCTTATTTCGATGTATTTTTGAAAATGAACTTCTGTTGATTTTTTCTGTTCAGTTAAAAATGCTACACGATTTGACATGGTTAGAATTCCTCTCCCATTGTGTCAAATCCATTGAATTCATAAGTGTAGAAATTCGTAGATTGGTTTTCTGTGGAACGGTTAATATAATATTGCAGGTCGGATGTGTATTGACTAAGATCGGTAAAAATGAATGGGCTATGAGTCATGGCAATCAGAAAAGCACAACTGTTGCATGATATTACGTCATGCAAGATTTTCTGTTGCCATTCGACAGATAGGGATAATTCTGGCTCGTCGAAAAGAAGTGCGAACTTTTTTTCTGGTTCAAGTAATAATTTAGAGAATAATGAAACAACTTGCTTTTCACCGGAGGAGAGTTCTCCAAACTTGATTTCATTTCCAGTTTCTTTGCAAATAATTTCTGTTTTTAAGCTTATTTGGTCATAAATCATTACTTTGTTAACGAAATATTTTGAACATAACTCTGAAAATTTCTCCAAAGCTTGGTCGCTATTTCTTTGATCTAGAAATGCCATAACCATTTTTGATAAAAAATATACCAGCGATGGATCAGTTTTGGATTGAAATATTTCTCCTGATTCTACTAGCGTAATAATTTTCTTTTTATCTGTTGTCGATAAGGTGGTTGCCACTCGACTTAGAGCAATACTTATTTTGTCTTTGTTTTCATTAATTATGGCTAGGTCATCCGCGTTAACTTTCAAGCCGTTCACAAGTCGAGTGAGAATTTCACTATTAATCCTAGCCATCGACTCTTTTGAGGACTCTAAGACGTTGTTTCTCATGCCCTCAAGTTTTTTCTCGACATCAGTCAATCCGAACTGTATTAGCTCCTTACCGCCTAGTTCTTGTGAAATGCCAATAGACAGGCCGTCATCTTCAATTCGACGATAAGTTGGCAAGTACAAACTTTCCAGTGGGAATCCATCATCTATTTCCTTGATTAGATCGCTGCATTCTTTGTTTATTGCAATGACGTCTCTGTCTTCTATTAATTCTCTGACTGCCATTAAGCTAATGGTTATACCGGTTGTTTCAATGATTTTATTTATTTCTCTCCTTGCTATTGTGGTGGGTATTGGTTTTGTAGCAACATCAATTATTTTTGTTAATACATCGGGCGGCAGTTTTCTTGATAAATAATTGAGTGCTTTCGAATCGTAGTCGTATGCAATGTTATCTTTTTTTATTGAAATTGGAGGCCTTCCCGTTAGTTTTATTGTTGCAGATTCAAAATTAATTGATCGCAGTTTTTTAAAGTTTTTAGAAAATATGGCATCCATTATTTTTAATATTGTTGTTTTGCCTTGTCCGTTTTCTGATAAAAGAATTTTGTATGGTGAATCAAAGGTTATTCTCACGTTTTTGTGGCCGTGAAGTTTTTCTATGTCAAAATATTCGATCACGTTTTGCATGGATTTTCTCTTTTTGTTAATAAAAAAATTCTGTATTTGCAGAGCTGGGAAATTTTTTTATGGAGAATAAATTTTAGGAAGAGATTGGAGTTAAAAATTTAATAGGATCAGTCGACTACATATTTTATTCTGCGCTGTAGTTTGTCGCATGGGACAGAGAGTGTCGCGCCCCCCGTGGTCTGTAACACGGGGGGCTACGGCTACATCATGAAAAATGCCCTTGTTCTTGTTGATGGTGGCTGCTATGTTAACCAATGTCAACGGCAACTACTTCCTTGGCCTACAGGCGACGCACGACATTTTGCAGAGAGGGCAGGCAGAGAAGCCTGAAGTCAACGCCCTCCGGTTTCCATACCTTTGCGTCTTACACCTCCATTCCGCAAGCCGACATGACAACTTCCCCTTTAAAACCAAGGGAGTGGAGTTGTGTAGCCTGTCGCTAGGCACTCGGCTCCATTCCGCAAATGAATGGAGCCTTCATGTCTCTGACTACTCATTGCGAGCCGCAACCGGATGCTTGCAAACCAAGCTTCCTGCTTGCCGGCCATGACACGCTGCAGTGCGCTTACTACCTGCACCGCAGCGCATTTTGCTCGCTGGACTTCTCGTCGCTACTTCTCGAAAGGGAGCGCCTGCGCCAAGCCAAGCTCAGGGATGCTTGCATCCTGACGCTTGGCGGGATCGACTGGTCGTTGAAACCCTATGGCAGCGGTTCAGGCTATCCGCTGGTGATGGAGAATGCCGAATTCAAGGTGGAGTTTGGCGAGTTCAACAGTCCTTCCTTCTTTGTGACCTACCGCAGCCAGGCGCTATGGCAGTTCGGTGCGCGCGTATTGCATGAGCGTTTCATGCAATGGGTTGATGCAGTCGGGCTGGTCAGTGCGAAGCCGCCGTCACTGTCCCGTGTCGATTTCACCTTCGATTACTTTCTGCCGTCGCGGGACTTCGATTTGAACAGCTTTGTCACCTTGGCCGGCAAGGACAGCCAGTACCGTGAAAACGGGCAAGAGCAGACCTTTGCCTTCGGTAAGGGCGACGTGATGCTGCGGGTCTACGACAAGATTGCCGAGATTGCGCAACAGAGCGACAAGGTGTGGTTCTTTCCGTTGTGGGGTGTCGAGCAGGGGGTGTGGCGCATTGAGTGGCAAGTGCGCAAAACGATCCTGAAACGCTTTGGCATCCGCACCATGGATGACCTGTTCGAGCGGCAGGCGGATTGCTTGCGCTATCTGGCGAACGAGCATGACAGCCTGCGCATACCAACGGCAGACAGTAACTGCTCACGTTGGCCGCTGCATCCACTCTGGGTCGATCTGCACAGCCGTATCGAGCAGCTGAACGGGCAGGGGGTGTATCGGGAGATTGATCCGCAAATGGTGCTGGATGAGCGCTTGATGCGTATCGGCATCAGCCTGTACGGCTACGCCAAGCGCGTGGCGGCGATTGAGTGCTTGCGTGGTGGCCATGCCTTCCTGTCGCTGGATGATACGTTGCTCAGGATCGATCGCTTGCTGCATCGGGTGCATGATGCCGCCACCTGGCAGCAGGACGTGGACAAGCGCGTTACCGAAATGAGGCTAGGCTTATGAAAAACCCTCGCCAAAATCAGTTGCCGTACGAGTTGGCTTTCTATGGGTATGAAGCTACTTCGGAGTTGCGTCAGGCCGAGCTAAGGCAATGGACGCTGTATCTGCCGGACTTGCTGCCATCCCTGCTGCAAAGCATCGACAAGGACTAAACCAAGCCGCCTAGCCTTGCCGGCGGACCAACGCGAGCGCTTGCGCCGCGTGGGCCGGCGGCAAGGCCTACAGGCGGCGATTCCGCTTCGTGAGGTTGCCATGGCTGTTGCCCTGTATGCCCGTGTTTCCACTGTCCGTCAGGCAGACAACGATTTATCCATACCCGACCAGTTGCGCCAGATGCGTGAGTGGTGCGAGCGGCAGGGGTATGTCATTGGTCATGAATATGTCGAGCCGGGTGCGTCGGCGACCGATGATCGCCGCCCCGTGCTGCAAGACATGATGCAAGAGGCGCTGCGCTCGCCGTCACCGTTTGAGGCCATCGTGGTGCATAGCCTGTCGCGTTTCTTCCGCGACTCGGTGAGCATGGGGCTGTACGAGCGCAAGTTGGCCAAGTTCGGGGTGAAGCTCATTTCCATCACCCAGATGACCGGCGACGACCCAGCCGGTGAAATGGCACGCAAGATTTTCAGTGTGTTTGACGAGTACCAGAGCAAGGAAAACGGCAAGCACACCTCCCGAGCCATGAAGGAGAACGCGCGACAAGGATTCAATAACGGCTCACAGCCGCCGTATGGCTATTGCACGGTAGAAGCGGAGGCGACAACTTCCCGTGGCCGTCACAAAAAGCGGCTGGCGGTATACGAGCCGGAGGCTACCGTGGTTCGGCAGATTTATGCGCTGTACCTGCATGGCTATCAAGGGCGTCCCATGGGGATGAAGGAAATTGCCGGCCATCTGACGAAGCGTGGGCTGCTGATGCGCGGCAAGCCGTGGCGTATGCAAATGGTGTATGGCGTGCTATCGAAGGAGCTGTATGTCGGCGTGCGCTATTTCAACGTCACCCAAGCCAAAACGCGGCGGCGTAACCCGCCTGAGCAATGGGTCAAACAGGAAGTTGATGCGATTATTGATCGCGCTACCTTTGACGACGTGCGAGCGCTACGAAGCGCTCGCGCGCCGTCGAAGGTGGCTCCCCGCATGGTTAGTAGTGACACCTTGCTGACAGGGTTGCTGAAATGTGGGCATTGCGGGGCGGCAATGACGCTGGCTACCGGCAAGGGCGGGCGTTACCGCTATTACAAGTGCACCAACCGGCAGAACAAGCAGAATGACATTTGCGACAGCAAGAACATTCCAATGGAGCGGCTGGATGATGCCGTGTTGCGGTTCTTCGCTGAACAATGGCTGGTGCCGGAGCGTGTTGGTGGCCTGCTGACCGAGTGGCGGCAGCAGCTGAGCCTGCGCAAGTCAGGGCAGCAGGATCGTTATGCCCAAGTGCAGCGCACGCTGGCCGATATCGAAGCACGGCAGGCGCGATTGCTGGATGCAATCGAGTCAGGGGCGCTGCCAGTGGCCGACCTGTCGATTCGCTCGCGGCTGGACAGGCTAAAGGCGGAACGCGAGGCGCAGCTGGTGGAGTTGGCAGGTATCAAGCGAGTTCAGGCAGTGCCGGAGAAGGACATCACACCACAGCAGATTGGGGTGTTCTGTCAGGTGTTGCGCGACCGGCTACAGATGGACAAGGTGTTTGCCAAGCAGTATCTCAAGGTGCTGCTGCGGGATATCCGTATTACAGCGGCAGGCGAGGCGGTGATGAGCGGTAGTTATGAAGGGCTGGCGCAAACAGTGCTGAAAACAAAAAGAGGCACCGAGTCGGTGCCTTCTTTTGTTCGTGTCTGGCGTCCCCACGGGGAATCGAACCCCGGCCGCCGCCGTGAAAGGGCAGTGTTCTAACCGCTAAACTATAGGGACTGAAGTGGTGGAGATAAGCGGGATCGAACCGCTGACCTCTTGCATGCCATGCAAGCGCTCTCCCAGCTGAGCTATACCCCCACTGGCTTCGTATCGCTGTGTTGCGTTACGAATTGGCGTGCACTTTAACGTCTGGTTTTTACCAAGTCAAGCCTGTTTTTAAAAAATTATGCGCTTTTGACATGTTTCAAATGACAGGTTATTGATTTTAATGCGGTTATTGCTTTTTGCATGGCGGTCGGCCGCTTGGCGATGATCGCGCCATAGGGCTTTGCGCGCGGCTGCCGGCGGCGAAAGCGTGCAAAACATGGCGGATCGTTAAATTGCGGCCACTTTGCCGCCGGCATCGATGTTTCTGTGCCACCCCTCCTGCACTGGCTGCCCTGGTGCGGCTCCGGCCGTTTGTGACTCGCCGCGCGCGGTGCCCCTGCCGCGCGCCCGCTGCCTTCTTTGGGTTCTCCGTTTTCTCCCCTGGTCTGTCTGCTTGCGTGGCGACCGACGCGGCGTTTTGCCGCGTGCCTTGGCACCGTGTTGGCGGGACATTTGCGTCCGGTTTTCAGTGCCGTCGGCAGTTCGAACGGGATAAAGATGAGCGGAATGACCCGTTGCAAAATTTCCAAAGATGTTGTCGGTAAAGCTGTCATTTATCTGATTGATGAAATGATGTTTGTCTAATTAAAACAAAGACATATATCTTGCGTGCTATTTTTTGAATCAGCCGGAAAACGGGGCGGAAACTCCTCAGCAACTATGTATAGTAGCGGCGTCATCCGATAGGTCCCGACGTGGAATCACGGCGTCGGCCTTGTGGCCAGACTATGTGAACTGACTTGACTGTTTGTAACTGACATCTT
Organism: Vogesella alkaliphila; assembly: GCF_014652475.1. Taxonomy (GTDB): domain Bacteria; phylum Pseudomonadota; class Gammaproteobacteria; order Burkholderiales; family Chromobacteriaceae; genus Vogesella; species Vogesella alkaliphila. The sequence continues at coordinate 103,786 of NZ_BMYW01000005.1, forward strand.
TCGGCTATTGATTTTAAAAGTAGCTGTTGCAAGTAAAACAACAAGTGTCAGCAAGATAAGTGGCCGGCGCCGGCGCCTGCCGACGGGATGCCAAAAAGGGGGCGCGTTCCTGTCGGGCGGGTGGCTGGGCCATCGAGGCAGCACGGCGGGGCTATCGGAACAGACGAAGCAAGACTTGGTTGTGGCGTGTTGCCTGCGGCCGGGAGCGGGCACGATGCGGTGCCGCTTCCGGCTGCCGCCGCCACGCAGGAAAAGGGGATGGCCGGATCGGGCAGGGCGCTGGGCGCCACCTGCCGGCCGCCCGGGTTACACGAAAGGAACGTATGTCTATTGCAGCAGCGCCAGCCTGGCCGCGCCTGATGGCGCGCGGCGGCACCATGTTGTCACTTGTCTTGACCCTGTTTGCCGCCCCCGGCATGGCCCAGAGCAGCAAGGCCCTGCCGCAGAACCAGGGCACCGCGACGGCAGCGGCTGCAGTGGAGCGCGAGGGTGAGCTGGAGGTGATCCACGTCCACTACTTCGACAAGAGCACCGGCAACCGCTACTACCTGAAGACGGAAGAGGGCCGCGTCGAGCTGAAGTTCAAGGGCAAGGGCCCGCGCCAGCCTAGCGGCACCAGGGTGCGGGTGAAGGGTTCGCTCAGCAATAATGTGCTGGCGCTGGATAGCACCACCAGCTACCAGGTGCTGGCGCTGGCAACGTCGAATACCTTCGGCGACCAGAAAACCGCGGTGCTGCTGGTCAACTTCCAGGACAACCAGACGCAGCCGTATACCGTGAGCCAGGCCAACACCACCGTGTTCGGCAGCAGCAGCGATTTCATCAAGGAAAACTCGTCGCAGCAGACCTGGCTGAGCGGCAATGTCTACGGCTGGCTGACCCTGCCGATCAACCAGACTTGCAGCCCGGACAACGTGGCCGCCTACGCCAACCAGGCCGCCAAGAACGCCGGCATCGACCTGACGCAGTATCCGCGCCGCATCTACGTGATGCCGAAAAACAGTGCCTGCACCTGGTCCGGCATGGGCACCGTCGGCGGTGCGCCGTCGTCGTCGTGGCTGAACGGCTCGCTGTATCGCGGGGTGGTGACGCACGAGATGGGGCACAACCTGGGCCTGTGGCACTCGCATTCGCTGGATTGCGGTGCGACTACGCTGGGCAGCAGCTGCAACCGCAGCGAGTACGGCGATGCCTTCGACACCATGGGTAATGGCGGCGTGCACTACAACGCGTTCCAGAAGGAGCGCCTGGGCTGGCTGAATTACAACACTTCCCCGGCTATTGCCACCGTGGAAAGCGGCAGTACCACCGTCACCTTGGCGCCGTACGCAGCGGCCGGCAGCGGCACCAAGGCGCTGAAGGTACTGAAGGGCGTGGATGCGACAACTGGGCAGAAGAGCTGGTACTACGTCGAGTTCCGTCAGCCGCTGGGCTTCGACAGCGATATCTCGCGTTTCCCGTGGGCGGTCAATGGCGTGCTGGTGCGTACCGGTACCGACAACAGCGGCGACACCAGCGACCTGCTGGACCTGACGCCGAACAGCTCGGCCACCGACGACATCAGCGATTCGCCGCTGGCGGTGGGCAAGACCTTCACCGATAGCGGCAGTGGCGTGAGCATTTCGCTGCTGTCGGCAAGCAGCAGCGGCGCCACGGTGAGCGTGGCGACCGGCGGGCAACCGCCGGCGCAGCCGGTGTGCACCCGCGGCAACCCGAGTGTGGCGCTGACGCCGGGGCAAAGCCCGTCGGTGGCGGCCGGCACGGCGGTGAACTTCAGCCTGAGCGTGACCAATACCGACTCCAGCGCCTGCAGCAGCTCGCAGTTCAGCCTGGCGGCCACGCTGCCGGCCGGCTGGAGCAGCCTGCCGCTGTCGACGCTGACCCTGGCACCGGGTGCCAGCACCAGTACCACGCTGAGCGTGACGTCGGCAACGACCGCGGCTGCCGGCTCCTACGGCTTGAGCGTCGTTGCGGCCAACGTTGGCAGCACGACCTACCGCGCCACGGCCGCGGCAACCTATGTGGTGGCCAGCGGCACGACCAGCACCAGCAACAAGCCGCCGGTGGCGGTCAATGACGGCGCGGCGACCAAGATCGGCACCGCCGTGAAGGTGGTGGTGCTGGGCAATGACTACGATCCGGAAGGCAAGCCGCTACAGGTGAAGACCGTGGGCGTGCCGGCGCGTGGCAAGGCGGTGCTCAATAGCGACGGCAGCGTCACCTATACCCCGAACGGCAAGTTCAAGGGCAGCGACAGCTTCAGCTACAGCATCAGCGACGGGGCCGCAACGGCCAGCGCGGTGGTGTCGGTGCAGGTGAGCAGATAAGGCTGCGCAGTATCGTCAGCAACAAAAAGCCCGGCTTGCGCCGGGCTTTTTTCGATACGCCGGTCTGGCTTACAGGCAGGCGCTCGGCAGGTTGTTGTTGTAGTTGTCCAGTCTGGTGGCCAGGCTGCGGGCCAGGCTGGCGTCAGTAGCGCTGACCTTGCCGGTGTAGCCGTTACCAGTGAACTGGTACTTGGTCAGCAGCGCATTGGCTGCCGCGATGGCCTCAGTGACTTTGGCGCAGGTACCTGCCCCTGCTGCGTAGTTCAGTTCAGCCGCTACCAGTTGCGCCGCCATGTTGAACAGCGGATCGCTGGCTTTCTTGGTACCGCCAAAGGTGGACTTGTTGAGCAAGCTGACTGCCTTGCTGCAATCCGGTGCCACGTCAGGGTTGGCCACGCTACCGTGCAGGTAGAAGCTGTTTACCTGGATACCGGTAGGTTCAGCCAGGGCCATGGTACGGTCGAGAACAGGCGCTTGCTTGCCGCCACTCTGTTTGCAGGAAGCCCAGTTTTTCCAGAAACCGATGGTGCGGGCCTGGCCTTCCGGCGGTGGTACGTTGTCGATGGTGAAGCTCACAGACTGACCGGCAGCGGCGCTAAAGCCGACGCAAGTAGTGCTGTTGTCACCGCCATTGGGTGGCGAGAAGGCGCCGGGCATGGAGGACAGGGAAGTTGTCCAGCCAGCCAGAATACCCTGTTCGCACAGCTGGTAATCGCCGGGAACCACCTTGTCAAAGGTGATGGTGCCACCGTTGCCGGCATTGGCCTGCAGGGTCTGCAGGATGGTGCCGTCCGCTGCGGCCGATGCACCGGTACGCAGGCTGAAGGTGAACACTTCACTACCAGTGATGGGTGCGCCCTTGAAGGTCTTGATTACCTGCACCTCGGCCCGCTTGGTGTTCTTGAACAGGCAGGAGAACACTTTGCCGGCATCGGCTGGGTAATTGACGGTAAAGGAGCAGGTGGTGGCCTGAGGGTCAGCGTTGACACTGTTCAGGTCCCAGCCATTCTTCAGCGTTTCGGTCACGGTGTAGACACCTTCGGAAAGCGCGAACGGTTGGCCGCCGGCTTCGAACGCAACTGCACCACCACCGGCATCAGCTTCGGCAACTACACCAATGCCTGCGCCAGGGCCAGTCAGGGTAAAGCTCCACTTGAAGTCGGGATCACCAGACTGCAGCACCGGATCGGTGACTTTCTGCACTTCTGCAGTGGCCGGACCAAATGCCCGCTTGTTGGCGAACACGGCAGTGCCCAGACAGATCGGTGTGCTGTCGGTGACAGTCAGGTCGACACTGCGCGAGTTGCTGGTCGCATCGGCCAGTATCCCGGTTGTTTCAACGTTGGCCGCATTGACGAACACGGTTTCCTCAACCACTTGATAGGTATCCGGCACCAGCCCGGTCAGGGAGACCGACTTGGTGGCGCCACTATCGCCGAAGTTGAAGGTCAGCTCTTTGCTGTCCTGGTAGGTCGCATCACCCAGGCGGGTAATGGTGAAGCGGATTACGTATTTCTCACCCGCTGCCAGGAACGACATCGATTCCGCGTCGATGCTCTTGTCGATCTTCAGCTCAGCGGCCGAACTCGACACGATGGCGACGTTGACCGGACCGGAAACCTGCGGGCTGCCATCTTTCGGTGTCAGTGTCGCAGTGTCGGTCAGGGTGCCGGAAGTGATTTTCTGGCCATTCAGGTGAATGGTCTTCAGGAACACGACCGAACCACTGCCGCTTTGTTCGCCGGATGTCCAGTTAACCGGACCGACGGTCTTGGTGCCAAGTACATAAGCCGGATTGAAGCTGCCGGCGACGCTGCCGCCCAGGCTATCGACCGAGAACTGCAGGAAGTTGCCAGTGATCGACTCGGTGTCGGTGATGACCGCGGTGGCGTTGGTGGTGGTGCCGGTGCTGATGGCGGCACTGGCGGTGGCGGTGGTGTTACCCGGTACCGCTATACCGGTGGCCTTGTCGATGTAGGTCGCGGTGGCCACGTCGTTGAAGGCGCCTTCGCTACCATCTGCCGCATCCAGAATCTGCGTATTGGTCAGCACTTTGACTTCGGTCTTGGCGGCCACATCAACCTCACCCGATGTCGCGGTACTGCCGACCTGGGTGGACTGGGTCAGGCCCTTGTAGATCTTGTCGGAGACACTGACGGTGATGGTGCGCGATGCCGGGTTCTTGGCGTAGACGTTGGTAGTGACGGTGATCTTGCCGTTGATGGCTGCCGAGCGGGTCCACTCGATGGTGATTTCCACCGGTAGCTGGTCATCGAAATCCCTGGCGCAGACATTGCCGAAGGAAACACTGGTCGGGTTGGCCTGCTTGGTGATGTTCCAGGTGTAGTCGGTGTCCTGGGTGGCGGTCATGTCCTTGCGCAGTTCCTGCGGCAGGATTTCTTTCACCGGAATGGACACGTCACGCGCGCCGATGCCGGCGGTGCCGAAGGTCTCGTTGGCCAGGTTGGCGTGCAGCGACGATCCCGGGTACAGGTGCGAACCCAGTGCCAGCCGCGCGTAGTAGTCAAACACGCAGGTGCTGTTCTTGTTCTGGTTGATGGTGACCAGCCGGTAGATCGACTTGTCGGTACCACCGATGCCGGGGCTGAGTACTGTCTGGGCGCCAACGCTTTGAATCGAGCAGGTGCCGCTGGAGAGGGCTGCATTCTTGGTCAGTGTCGACAGCACGTCGTAGCCGGGTTTGCCGGCATCTTCATGATCGACGACCACCGCGATGGTGTATTGCTGGCTTGCCGGTGCGGAGTTGCCGGCATCGACCGTCAGCCGGTAGGGCACCAGGTCCAGCTCGTTCCAGCCCTTGCCGAGGTTGCCGCTGGTGTAGACCGCATCGGGGCAGACAAACTGGCCGCTGCCATTGGGCAGGGTGATGGAACCGTCATTGCGGCAGCCTTCCAGGGTGGTGGAGACGTGATCCGGCGCGACGGCCGAGGCCGGTGTCGGGCTGAGCAGCAGGAACAGCGTGCTGAACAGCAGGGCGAAAAACCTGAATAGGGGTTGTTTGAAGCCCGCCGTACTACAGGTGGCGGGTGTGCGTATTGCGGAAGCCTGGAGCGGCTTCCCGAGGCCGTTGGGACTCATGTTACACCTCCTTTGAAGCTATCAAAGGCGGTTCCTTGCCTAGGAATCGCGCGAGATTCCCCTCCTGCATTCAATCAAATGAAAAATACCGCCAGTACTGTTCTGCCGCTTTTGTTTGTAGCTGTGGCTTCAGCCTGCAAGCCGGATGCGGCCTCCTCCGGCAATGTCTGCCGTGAGTGGCCGATGCGATTACAGAACGCGCTAAACGTGGTTCGCCTCCTTCCTGTCTTGGGCGGCTGGTACGCTGTATCGTAGAACACTGTGACAATAGATTCAACGAAATATTTAAAATATGGCAGCAGCAAAATGGCAAGAGATTCCTGCCGCCATCAGCATTTCTGGGGCTTTATCGGTACTCGGGAACGGCTAGTGGCCGTTGTTGATTGCGTGCGTAGTTGCCCAGCACGCGCGGTACATACTGCATGGTCTCCTGGTAGGGCGGCACGCGGTTGCCGTAACGCGCCACCGCCTGTTCGCCGGCGTTGTAGGCCGCCAGCACCAGCCTGAGGTCGTTGTCGAAGCGGCCCATCAGCTCGCGCAGGTATTGCGCGCCGGCGCGGACGTTCTGTCCCGGGTCGTACAGGTCGGTCACGCCGTAACGTCCGGCGGTGGCCGGCATCAACTGCATCAAGCCAATCGCGCCCTTGGGCGACACCGCGCGCCAGTTGTAACCGGATTCGGTGGCGATGACCGCGTGCAGCAGGGCAGCGTCCAGGTTTAGGGTCTGCGCGGTGCTGTCGATCAGCTGGCTCCAGCGTGCGCGCTGGCTGGCACGGTACGCTGTGCCGGTCTTGCGCTTGCCGGCCGTGATTTCAGCGTTGTCGCGCGGCGTGCTCAGGGCCAGCCGGTAACGCTTGTCCTGCGGCACGTTGCTGAAGTGCGTGGTGCCGTCGGCGTCGGTAAAGGCGTAGATGTTGGCGTCGACGACCGGCGCCAGGAGCAGCAGCAAGACGGTCAGCAGCGCCGGTCTTTGCCGGCCGCGAGCCGGCCCGGCACGGGGCAGGCAGGTAAGGATTGCCATGATGGTTTCCTCTGGTGGGTCAAACGTCAGTAACTTCCGCTACGGAAGCGATAGCCCTTGTAGTTCAAGATCACGCCATCGGCCTGGATGCTTTCCAGTGTCATGCCGGCCACGACGTCGTCACCGGCGCGCCGTACCCGGTCGTTGATGATCACCAGTCGTTCCGAATCTTCGGCGGAGGAGGAGAAGCCGGAGATCACGACCGTGTCACCAATCTCTTTTTGCAGTGCCGCCGGCAGTTCGTGCAGGCTGAACACGCGGTTGTCGATGCGGCTGACGGGCGCCGCTTCGGTTGCCGGCGCCGGGGTCGCTGTCGTTTGCGCGGCCGGCTTGCCTGCCGCCGCGATACGGCTTTCCTTGCGGCCGGGCACCGGGGCGGCGGGTGCCGGCTGCGCCGGTGCCTGCTGGATCTCGCTACCTGGCGCGGCCGGCAGCGGACCGATCGCCGGCGGCAGGTAAACCACCTTCGTTTCGACCGGCGGTGTCCTGCTGTCGAGGGCAACGCTGCTGTCGGCCGGACCGGGCGCGGCCGGCCGGATCGTCTCCAGTGCCTGCCAGCCGAACAGCATGCCGGCCGCGGCGAGGCCGCTGCCAAGCAGCAGAACCGGCAACAGTACCGGCAACAGGTAGCGCCAGCGCGGCTTGCCCGGCGTCGCCTGGATGCTCTGCGCGGCGTGGATGGAGTGCACGGTCGGCGTGCTGTGGCGTTGCCGTTCCTGATCGGCCTTGAGCAAGGCGTCGAGTATGTAGGACATGATCACTCCTTCCGGATGGTGGCGGACGTGGTGGCGCTCAGGCGTGGCGAGTCGGGGTCGCCGGCCTGGGTTAGCCGTATCAGGGTCAGCGGCCCGGCGATGCCGTCGCCGGGCAGGTCGTGTTGCAGCTGGAATTGGCGTACCAGTGTCGAGAGCCCGGCATCGTAGCTTGCGGCCAACGTTTTGCCGCCGGCATCCGGTGGTTGGCCCAGCTGTTGCCGTAGCCAGGCGACCGCCAGGCTGCGGCTGCCGGGTGCCAGCGGTTGCTGGTAGTGCGGCGGCGGCATCCACAGCGCGGTGTAGCGCCCGTTCCAGGCCTGTGCCAGCGCCTGTCGCGTCAGCAGGTGCGGTTGCTGGCCGATGAGCACCCGCGCCTGTTCGCCTTCCAGGGCCAGCAGGGTCAGGTGCTGCAGCTGGCCGTCGGGCTGCTGCAGCTGCAATACCGCCGGCAGGTTGAGGCGGCGCAGGGCGTCGAGGTCGCCGCTGCCGCTCAGGCAGCGGGCGCCGAACAGTTCGGCCTGCTGGCAGGCGCCGGCCTCGTCGCTGACCGGCGCCGGAATCCGCCATTGCCTAAGCAGTGTGCGGTAGGCCTGAGCCTGCGCGATTTCGGCGGCCGGCAGCGGCGCCGGCAGGCGTGCCAGCGCGGCGGGGCGGGGGGCGGTGGCGGCCAGCCGGGCCGGTGCCGTGGTAAGGGTTGCCGTGGTGGCGGCCGGCGCAGGCGCTCGCTGACCGGCCGGCTGCGCGCCATAGAACAGCACGGCGGCGACCGCGACGGTGCTGAGCAGGGCGCCGCTGGCGAGGGCCAGCTTGTGCCACGGGCGGACCGGGCTGCTGTTGAACACCTCCCGCGCCGCCTGCCGCACCGTGGCGCGGTCGACGCGCGCCTTGCCCTGCGCGTAGCAGCCGAGCAGGGCGCGGTCGCACAGCACGTTCAGCTTGCGCGGCACGCCGCCGCTGCAGCTGAACAGCAGCCGCATCACCGCCGGCGGGAACAGATCGAGATGGCTGCCGGCCACGCTCAGCCGGTGCTGGATGTAGGGGGCGATTTCGTCGCGCTGCAAGGGGCCGAGGTGGTAGCGGGCGACGATGCGCTGCGACAGCTGCCGCAATTCCGGCCGTGCCAGCTTGTCGCGCAGTTCCGGCTGCCCCAGCAGGATGATGTGCAGCAGCTTGCACTCGCGCGTTTCCAGATTGGTCAGCAGCCGCACCTGCTCCAGCACCTCGTCGCTCAGGTTCTGCGCTTCGTCGATGATCAGCAGCGTGGTGCGTCCCTGCGCGTGGGCGGCCAGCAGGTGCTTGTTGATGAGGTCGACATAGGTCTTGTTGCCGTGCTCGGCGGGCAGGGCGATATGCAACTCCTCGCACAGGGTGGCCAGCAGCTCCGGCACCGTGAGCTTGGGGTTGATGACGAAGGCGACATCGCAGTGTGCGGGCAGTTGTTCCAGGAAGCAGCGGCACAGCGTGGTCTTGCCGGCGCCGACCTCTCCGGTCAGCAGCACGAAACCGCCTTCGCCCCTGATGCTGTACATCAGGTGGGCTAGCGCTTCGCGGTGCTGCTGGCTCATGAACAGATAGCGCGGATCGGGCGCGATCGAGAACGGAGAGTCGGCAAGGCCATAGTGACTGGTGTACATGGCGCGACCTGCTGTGGTGTGCTATCCGATTCAGTACGGTTGAAAAAAAGTATAGTTTGGCGTCCGGCGTTTGCCGCCGCCCTTTTCTTAAACGGCACCGCCGCCGCCTCGGCGCTTCCTGTTACAGCTGCCGGTGGTGCTGCTATCGCTCACGCCCTGCCTTTCTGGCCTCACCCCGGCGCTCCCGGCCTACCGCTGCCGGTATCCCATCCGTTTTTGCTAGCAAAAGCCATATGCGTTGTCTTTGCATTGCGTCTAGCACTGAAGAATGGATGGCGAAAGCCGGCTTGGCCTTCTATAAAAGTATTTGTCTGAATTCTGTTGTAAGCATGATTAACAACTGGGTCAAGTAGCTTACTGCGTGGCAGGCCGCGTCGGGGCGGGGCTGGCTGGCGGATCGAGGCGTGAAATCTATGTATAGCCTTTCTCGGAAGCGATGCGTCGCGGCGGGGTTCACCTTGCTGGAATTGCTGGTGGTGCTGGTGATCATCGGCCTGCTGGCCGGCTACGTGGCGCCGCGCTACTTCGCGCAGGTCGGCAAGGCCGAGGTGAAGACGGCGCAGGCGCAGGTGGACGCGCTGGAAAAGTCGCTCGACCAGTACCGGCTGGATACCGGCCGCTATCCCACCACCGAACAAGGGTTGGCCGCACTGTACACGCGCCCGGCCGACGAGCCGAAGTGGCAGGGGCCGTACCTGAAAAAGGCGCCGCCGCCAGACCCGTGGGGACGGCCCTACCAGTATCGCCAGCCGGGGGAGCGCGGCGAGTACGACTTGTACAGCTACGGCAAGGACGGGCAGTCCGGTGGCTCGGGCGAGGATGCCGATATCGGCAGCTAGGTCAGGAACATCATGTATTTCGAGATCAAGGCCATCAACCCCGATGGCGAGGTAGCGGTCCTGGTGCTGGAAGCCGTCAGCGATGGCGAAGCCGTCAGCCAGGCGCAGGACCAGGGCTACGCCGTGCTGGCGGTCAAGCCGCGCAGCCTCTCGTGGACATGGTCGCGTTCCCGTTTCCAGCTGGCGCTGTTCACCCAGGAACTGCTCGCACTGCTGGAGGCCGGACTGGCGCTGGTGGAGGCCATCGAGGCGCTGAACGAGAAGGAAACGCGCCCGGAGTCGCGGCGCATCCTGGGCCAGATCATCCTGCGTCTGCACGAGGGGCTGTCGCTGTCGGCGGCGCTGCAGCAGTTCCCGCAGACCTTCCCCTCGCTGTATGTCGCCACCGTGCGCGCCAGCGAGAAAACCGGCGACCTGCAGAATGCGCTCGGCCGCTACCTCGCCTACCAGACCCAGGTCGACGCGGTGCGCAAGAAGGTGATCAGCGCCTCCATCTATCCGGCGCTCCTGATCCTGGCCGGCGGCGCGGTGCTGCTGTTCCTGATCGGCTACGTGGTGCCGCGCTTCGCCCAGGTCTACGAAACGATGGGCAGCGACCTGCCGCTGTTCTCGCGGCTGCTGCTGGCCTGGGGCAACCTGTTGCAGGCCCATGCCGTGTTCCTGCTGCCGGCGCTGTTGCTGCTGCTGGTCGCGGCCGGCTACCTGCTGACCCGCCCCGAGGTCATCCGCCGGCTGGGCGAATGGCTGTGGAAGATCCCGTCGCTGGGCGAGCGCATGCGCCTGTACCAGCTGGCGCGGCTGTACCGGATGCTGGGCATGCTGCTGGTCGGCGGCACGCCGGTGGTGCCGGCGCTGGCGATGGTGTCCGGCGTGCTGCAGGCCTCGCTGCGGCTGCGGCTGCAGCAGGCGGCGCGCGACATCAGCGACGGCAAGCCGATTTCCGGTGCGCTGCACAGCCACGGGCTGACCACGCCGGTGGCGCTGCGCATGCTGCGCGTCGGGGAACGCAGCGGGCAGATGGGCAGCATGATGGGCCGCATCGCCGGCTTTTACGAGGAAGAGATGGCCCTGGCGGTGGAGCGCTTCATGCGCACGTTCGAGCCGGTGCTGATGGTGTTCATCGGGCTGGTCATCGGCATCGTGGTGGTGCTGATGTACCTCCCCATCTTCGAGCTGGCCGGGAGCATCCAATGAGCCGCGACCTTTCCCTCCCCGAGCCGGCGGCGTTCAGCGCCCGGCAACTGCAGCAGGCGCGCGACGACGCGCAGCGCTACCAGCGGCCGCTGCTGGCGGTACTGGAAGAGGGCAGCGGCCTGGCGCCGGACGCCTTCGTGCGCAGCCTGGCCGCCACCGCGCACTACCCGGCGCTGGCGATGGCCGACATCGAGCAGCTGCAACCGGCCTTCGACGTGATCGCCTATCCCGACGCGGTGCGGCAGGAGTGCATGGCCTGCCGCGACGCCGACGGCGCGCTGCGCATCCTGTTCAGCAACCCGTTCGATGCGGCGCTGCAGGACTGGGTGCACTGCGCGGTGCAGCCGGCCGCCAGCTGGTATCTGGTACACCGCGGCGACCTGGCCGCCTTTCTCGCCCGCTACGAGGAATCCTGGCGCGCCATCGACGTGCTGCTGGGCACTGCGGCGAACCCTGTGGAAACCGCGCAGGCGGTGGAAGACATTTCCTACAAGTCGATCAGCGAGGACACCAGCCAGGTGGTGAAGCTGGTGCACTCGGTGATCTACGACGCGCTGAAGATGGGCGCCAGCGACATCCACCTGGAGTCGGTGGGCAACGGGCTGGTGATGAAGTACCGCATCGACGGCGTGCTGCTGAGCGTGGGCAGCCTCAACGGCGCCGATCTGGCCGAGCAGATGGTGTCGCGGGTGAAGGTGATGTCGGAGCTGGACATCGCCGAGCGGCGCATCCCGCAGGACGGGCGCTTCAAGATCGCGATGCAGGGGCGCGAGGTCGATTTCCGCGTCTCCATCATGCCCAACATCCTCGGCGAGGACGCGGTGCTGCGCATCCTCGACCGGCGCACGCTGACCGACAGCCAGCAGGCGCTGCGCCTGGACAGCCTGGGCTTCGACCACCAGCTGATCGGCGAGATCCGCCGCTACATCAGCGAGCCGTACGGCATGGTGCTGGTCACCGGCCCCACCGGCAGCGGCAAGACCACCACCCTGTACGCGGCGGTGACCGAGATCAACTCCGGCAGCGACAAGATCATCACCATCGAGGACCCGGTCGAGTACCAGCTGCCGGGGGTGCTGCAGATCCAGGTCAACGAGAAGAAGGGGCTGACCTTCGTGCGCGGCCTGCGCTCCATCCTGCGCCACGACCCGGACAAGATCCTGGTCGGCGAAATCCGCGACCCCGAGACGGCGCAGATCGCGGTGCAGGCGGCGCTGACCGGGCACCTGGTATTCACCACCGTGCACGCCAACAACGTGTTCGACGTCATCGGCCGTTTCATCCACATGGACATTGAGCCGTACAGCTTCGTCTCGGCGCTGAACTGCATCTTCGCGCAGCGCCTGGTGCGGCTGAACTGCCCATTCTGCTCGCAGCCGGAGCGGCTGAGCGCGGCGCAACTGCAGGCCGCCGGCCTGCCGGCCGAGCTGGCCACGCACGACGGCTTTCGCAGCGGGCGCGGTTGCGGCCACTGCCGCGGCACCGGCTACAAGGGACGCAAGGCGATCGGCGAGATGCTGCGCCTGACCGACGAGATCCGCGAGCTGATCGTGGCGCGCGAACCGATCCGCCACATCAAGGAAGCCGCGCGCCGCAACGGCACCCGTTTTCTGCGCGAGGCCGCGATCGACATGGTCAAGCGCGGTGAAACCACACTACAGGAAATCAATCGTGTCACTTTCGTTGCATGAGCGAATCGGCTTGTCGCTGGCGCCGGAACGCGCGGTCTGCCTGCGGCTGTCGCGCGGCCTGCGGCCACGGCTGGTCGAGCGTGCGGTGGCCACCTGCCCGCCGGCGGAGCAGGGGCCGGCGTGGCGCCCGGCGCTGGCCGCCCTGCGCGGCCTGCTGCAGGAGAAGCCGCTGCCGCCGCGCGCAGCCACGCTGGTGCTGTCCAACCATTTCGTGCGCTATCAGCTGATCCCGTGGCGCGAGGGACTGGACACCCCGGAAGAGTGGCAGGCGCTGGTGCAGCACGCCTTCCAGCAGGTCTATGGCGACGCCGCCGCGCAGTGGCTGTACCGCTGGAGCGGCAGCGGCTACGGCGGGCCGCTGCTGGCCAGCGCCATCGACAGAGAACTGCTGCAGGAAGCCGCCGCGCTGGCGCAGGAGGCCGGCCTGCGGCTTGTGTCGGTGCAGCCCTACCTGATGGCGGCCTGCAACCACTGGCGCGGCGAGGTCAAGGTTGGCCGCGGCGCCTTCCTGCTGGCGGAGCCGGGGCGGGCGGGGCTGGCCTGCTTTGACGAGCAGGGCTGGAGCGACCTGGTGTTCGAGCCGCTGGACGGCGACATCGCCACCGCCTTGCCGGCGGTATTGCCGCGCATGCTGTTGCGCCTGCAGCGCAGCCCCCTGCCGCTGGACGTGTACGCCTTTGCCGGCGACGGCAGCGCGCTGGTGTGGCCCGAGCCGCAGACGCTGCGCCTGCGCCCGCTGGCGCTGCCGTCGGCGCTGGCGGCCCTGTCCATGCCGGACCGGGCCGCCTGCAGCATGGCGCTGCTGGGAGACTGACCATGCGCGCGATCGATCTCGACTACGTCAAGACCCGCCACCACTACGGCCGCGGCCTGCTGTTGCTGCTCGCGCTGGCGGCCTTGCTGCTGCAGGGCGGCTACTACGCGAGCCTGCAGCAGGAGGTCGCCAGCCAGCAGCAGGCGGTGGCGCGCAACGAGACGGCGTTGCAGCGGCTGCAACCGCAGGCCGCCCCCGCGCAGGCGCCGGCGCTGCAGCGCGAGATCGCCCGCGCCAACGAGGTGTGGGCGCGGCTGAACCAGTCGTGGCCGCAGCTGTTCGACGCGCTGGAGGCCGCGAGGAACAACGAGGTCGCCCTGCTGGAGGTGGAGCCGGACAGCCTGCGGCGGACGGTGCGCATCACCGCGGAAGTGAAGCGGCGCGCGGCGATGCTGGCCTATATCGAGCGCCTCGGCCAGCAGCCGGCGCTCGGCGACATCACCCTGCTGGAGCACCACGTCAACCAGCAGGACAAGGAGCTGCCTATCCGCTTTTCGCTGTCGGCACAGTGGAGGGCCGGATCATGAACACGCTCTGGCCCCGGTTGCGCTACCTGCGCCAGCGCGCGGGCTGGCCCTTGCTGCTGCTGGTGTCGCTGGCGGTCGGCATGCTGCTGTTCCACACCATGCTGACGCGGCCGTTGCAGGGCCAGCTGGCGCAGCTGCAACAGCAGGCGCAGCAACAGCAGCGCGACATCGTGCGCCTGCGCTACCAGCGCAGCCACCCGCTGCCCAGCCCGCAACTGCGGCTGCAGCACTTCTATCGCGCCTTCCCGCACCAGTCGACCGCGCCGCTGTGGCTGGAGAAGATCTACGCCGCCGCCGAGGCGCAGCAGCTGGCGCTGCCGCGCGGCGACTACAAGGTGCTGCCGGACCGCAGCGGGCAGCTGCTGCGCTACGAGGTGCAGCTGCCGGTGCGCGGCAGCTACCCGCAACTGCGCGCCTTCGTGGCGCAGCTGCTGGCCGAGAACCCGACGCTGTTGCTGGCCAACCTGCGCTTCAAGCGTGACAGCATCGGCCAGCCGCAGCTGGATGCCGCCATCCACCTGGTGCTGCTGCTGAGGGAGAGCTGACCATGCTTGCACAACGACAACGCTGGCTGCTGCTGGGGGGCGCACTGCTGCTGACCCTGCTGCTGGCGGCCGGCATCGGACAGCCGGAGAGCGGGAACGAGGCGGCGGTGGTCGAGCCGGTGACGGCGCGTCCGCGCGGCAGCCGCGCCGCGCCGCCGGCCGAGCTGCAGATCGGCAGCCTGGCCAGCCTGCCGCGCGAGCTGGGCGCGGGCAAAGTGCGCGACCTGTTCCCGGTGCAGAGCTGGTATGTGCCGCCCCCGCCGCCGAAACCGGCACCGCCCAAGCCGCCGCCCTTGCCGTTTACCTATCTGGGCAAGGCGATCGACGACGGGATGGTGAGCGTGTTCGTGGCGCAAGGGGATCGTAATCTGGTGGTGAAAACGGGCGATGTCATCGACGGGGTGTACCGGGCAGACAGCATCCTGCCGCCGGTGATGACGTTCACCTACTTGCCGCTGCAAATGCAACAGACCTTAGAGATCGGAGTGGCAAATTGAAACGCTTACTCTTTCGGCTGCTCATCCTGTCCGTGTTCGCGGGATGTGCCAGCAACAAGGCTTTCATGGAAGGCAAACAGCTGCTGCTGGACGGCCGGGCGGAAGAGGGCTTTGCCCGCCTGGAAGAGGTCGTCAAGCAGTCTCCGGACAATGTCGAATACAAGAGCTACCTGTACAACCAGCGCGGGCGTTTCATCAACCAGTGGCTGGCGCAGGCCAACAGCGTGCAGCTCAACAGCCAGTTCGACGAGGCGGAGCTGCTGTACCGCCGCGTGCTGAATCTCGATCCGCAGAACCAGCGCGCGCAGGCCGGGCTGGATAGCCTGGTGCAGGACCGGCGCCACCGGCTGCTGCTGGACGAGGCGCAGGCGCAGCAGCAAAAAGGCGAGCTGGCGCCGGCGCTGGCCACGGTACGGCAGGTGCTGGCCGACAACCCGCGCCACCGCGACGCCAGGATCATGCTGCGACGGCTGGAGGAGCAGGGCGGCAACGACGGCATCGTCAGCCCGCAGCTGAAATCGGCGCTGGCGCGCCCGATCACGCTGGAGTTTCGCGACGCGTCGCTGAAAGCGGTGTTCGAGATCATCTCGCGCACCGCCGGCGTCAACTTCGTCTACGACAAGGACGTGCGCGCCGACCTGAAGGCCACCATCTTCGTGCGCAACACCACCATCGAGGAGGCGGTGCAGCTGCTGCTGGTGTCCAACCAGCTCGACCGCCGCGTGCTCAACGACCGCACCATCATGATCTACCCCAACAACCCGGCCAAGCAGAAGGACTACCAGGAGCTGGTGGTGAAAAGCTTCTACCTGGCCAATGCCGAGGCCAAGGATGCGGCCAACCTGATCCGCACCCTGCTGAAAACGCGCGACATCTATGTCGACGACAAGCGCAACCTGGTGGTGATGCGCGACACCCCCGACGCGGTGCGGCTGGCGGAGAAACTGATCGCGTCGCAGGACCTGGCCGAGCCTGAGGCGATCCTGGAAGTGGAAGTGCTGGAGGTCAACCGCGCCCGGCTGCAGAACCTGGGCATCGAGTGGCCGGGCCAGGTCGGCTACGGCCTGCTGCAGGGCGGCACTACCACCGCGGTGCTGGGCACCGGCGGCAACACCATCTCCGAGGTCACCACCCCGGGCAATACCGTGGCGCCGGGCGTGATCGACCTGCGCGCCAACCCCAGCCGGCTGACCACCTTCATCGCCAACCCGGCGCTGCTGGTCAACCTGCGTGCGCAGGACACCAACGCCAACGTGCTGGCCAACCCGCGCATCCGCGTGAAGAACCATGAGAAGGCGAAGATCCACATCGGCGACAAGGTGCCGGTGTTCACCAGCACCGCGGTGGTCAATGCCGGCATCGCACAGTCGGTGTCCTACCTCGATGTCGGCGTCAAGCTGGAGGTTCAGCCCACCATCGGCCTGGACGAGGACGTCACCATCGACGTCGGGCTGGAGGTCAGCAGCATCGTCAAGCAGGTGAACTTCGGCGACAGCATCGCCTACCAGATCGGCTCGCGCGCGGTGGACACCATGCTGCGCCTGCGCAACGGCGAAACCCAGGTACTGGCCGGCCTGATCCAGGACGAGGACCGCAGCTCGGTGACCAAGATCCCGGGGCTGGGCGACCTGCCGCTGCTGGGCCGCCTGTTCTCCACCAATAACGACAACCGGTCCAAGTCGGAAATCGTGCTGCTGATCACGCCGCACATCGTGCACAACCTGGCGCTGCCGGCGCGCAATATTTCCGAATTCCGCGCCGGCACCGAGGGCAGCATCGGCGGCCTGGGCGCGGTCGGCGGCGCACCGTCGCCCATCCCGTCCTCGGCGCCGAGCAGCCGCGGCAGCGCGCCGGCGCCAGCAGCCGTGCCGGGCATGATTCCCTTGCCGGGCATCGTGCCGTTCCAGCCGGCACCGGCCCCGATCACGGCGCCGGCCCCGGTGCCACCGCCGGCCGCACCGGCCCCGGCGCAGTAGCCGGGCGGGAGGAAAAATGAAGGCGCCAGCGCACACCGGCGGCCACCGCACGCGCGGCTTCACCCTCATCGAGCTGGTGGTGACCGTGGCGATCGTGGCGCTGCTGGCCAGCATCGCGCTGCCGCTGGCGGAGCTGACGGTGCAGCGCGGCAAGGAGCAGGAGCTGCGCGTGGCGCTGCGCCAGATCCGCGACGGCATCGACGCCTACAAGAAGGCGGTCGACGACGGCCGCATCCTGAAGGCGGCCGACGAAAGCGGCTACCCGAAGACGCTGGCGGTGCTGGTGGAGGGCGTGGTCGATCCCAAGGACCCGGACAAGCTGAGGAAGATCTACTTCCTGCGCCGCTTGCCGCGCGATCCGCTGGCGGCCGATCCGCAGCTGGATGCCGCCGAAACCTGGGGGCTGCGCAGCTACGACAGCGAGGCCGACGCCCCGGAAGA
Source organism: Vogesella alkaliphila (assembly GCF_014652475.1). Taxonomy (GTDB): domain Bacteria; phylum Pseudomonadota; class Gammaproteobacteria; order Burkholderiales; family Chromobacteriaceae; genus Vogesella; species Vogesella alkaliphila. The sequence goes on from NZ_BMYW01000005.1 coordinate 121,146, forward strand.
GGGCGACGACGTGTTTGATGTCTACTCCAAGGCGGATGGCAACGGGCTGAACGGCATCCCGTACCGGCAATGGTGACCATGCAGCCGCCGCGGCAGGCCGCGTGCGGCAGGGAAGATCGGGCTATGAAAACGCAACAAGCGCGTGGCTTTACGCTGATCGAGCTGATGGTGGTGATGAGCATCATCGCCCTGTTGCTGACCATCGCCGTGCCGCGCTATCTCAGCAGTGTCGAGCGCTCCAAGGAGGCCGTGTTGCAGAGCGACCTGTTCATCATGCGCGAGGCCATCGACAAGTACTACGGCGACCGCGCCCGCTATCCGGACGCACTGGAGCAGCTGGTGACCGACAAGTACCTGCGCAGCCTGCCGCAGGACCCGTTTACCGAGAGCAGCACGACCTGGGTGGTGGTGCCGCCGGACGACCCGGCCAAGGGCGGGGTGTTCGACGTCAAGAGCGGCGCCGAAGGCGAGGCACAGGATGGCAGCCGCTATCAGGAGTGGTAGCGCGAGCCGTCGCGCCCGGCCGCTGCCGGCGCGCCAGCGCGGTTTCACCTACCTCGGGCTGCTGGTGCTGATCGCGGTGATGGGCTGGACTCTGGCCGCCACCGGCGAGGTGTGGTCCACGGTGCAGCAGCGCCAGCGCGAGCAGGAGCTGCTGTTCGTCGGCAACCAGTACCGCGAGGCGATCCGCCAGTACTACGAGCGCTCGCCGGCCGCGGCCAAGCGCTACCCGGCGACGCTGGCCGACCTGCTGCTGGACAAGCGCTACCCCAACGTCCAGCGCTATCTGCGCAAGCTCTATCCCGATCCGATGACCGGCAAGCCGCAGTGGGGGCTGCTGCGCGCGCCCGACGGCGGCATCGCCGGCGTCTACAGCCTGGGCGGCGGCGTGCCGTTCAAGGTCGACCAGTTCGAGCAGCGCGACGCCGCGTTCAAGAACGCGCGCAGCTACGCGCGCTGGCAGTTCAGCTACCAGGTCGTCGGCGGCGCCGCGCCGCAGGACGAGGCGGCCGGCGAGGACGGCGAGACGGTGCAGCCGTTCGACGCGCCGGCGGGCGACGGCGACGCCAACTGACGAAGGCTGCGGCCAACCTTGGCCAAGCCTGGCGCGTGGCGGCGGTCCGCGGGCCGCTATGGCCAGGCGTCGCCCCCGGGCGCTACAGCGAGCGCTCGAAGCGGCTGGTCATGTAGTGCAGCTGGTGCGCGGTATCGCCCAGCGTGCTTGCCGACTTGCTGATGGCCTCCACGCTGCTGCTGTTTTGCGCCACCAGCTGGCCGATCCGCTCGATATGGCCCGCCACCTCGCTTGCCGCGCGTTCCTGTTGCTGCAGCATGGCCGCGATGTTGCGGGACGATATCTGAATGTCGTCGGCCGAGTCCTGGATGGTCTCATAGGTCTGCCGGCATTCGTTCAGCATGGTGTTGCTCAGTTCTACTTCGCTGGCCGCGGTGGTCATGGCCGACAGCGTGTTGGCCGTACAGGTGCCGATACGCGCCACGGTGGCGGCAATTTCTACGGTGCTGCCGCTGGTGCGCTCCGCCAGCTTGCGCACCTCGTCGGCCACCACCGCGAAGCCGCGTCCCGATTCGCCGGCGCGGGCCGCCTCGATGGCCGCGTTGAGGGCCAGCAGGTTGGTCTGGTCGGCGATTTCCTTGATGGTGTCCGCCAGCTGCCGGATCGACGCGACTTCGGCGCCCAGTTCCGCGATCTGCTGCTGCGCGTTGTTCATGCGCGCCACCACGCCCTGCGACGCCGCCTGGGTCGCCACAATCTGCTGGACGCCACGATCAACCTGTTCGGCGGTGAGCTTGGCGTGCTCGGCACTATGGCGGGTGGCGAGGGAGATTTCGCTGACCGATGCCGACATCTGCTCGATGGCCGCGGTCATGGTGCCGATGCTGTTGGCACCCTGCTGTATGCGCTGCGTGGCGGTGCCGACCTGGTTGCCGAGCGCCAGGGATTGCGTTTCGATATCGCCGGCGATGCCCAGCATGTCGGCAAACATGGCGCGCAGATTGACCTTCATCGACTGCATGCCGAGCAGCAGCCGGGCAAACTCGCCCGCCGCCCGGGTTTTCAGTTCGAAGCGCAGGTCGCCGGCGGCAATCCGGCCCAAGGCGTCTCCGATCCGCGACAGCGGGGACAGGATGCCGGACCATGTCCACAGCCCCAGGCCGATGGCCAGCATGGCCCCGGCCAGCGCGGCAATCCAGCCCTGGCTCTCCCCTAGCCACAGTGCCACGCCAAAGCTGGATACCGGCAGCAAGGCCAGCAACAGCAGGCGTACCAGCAAGGGCACGTCATGCGGGTAACGGGTGGCGGGCAGGCTCGCGCGGCGCTGCCTGACGGCAAGGTAGAGCGACGCGGCGTCGGCGACTTGTTGTGGTTCCGGCTGGCTGCGGACCGACATGTAGCCGGTTTTCTGTCCACGCTCGAACACCGGTGTCACGTAGGCGTCCACCCAGTAGTAGTCGCCGTTTTTGCGCCGGTTTTTCACGACGCCGTGCCAGGGATGATCGGCCTCCAGCGTGCGCCACATGTCCTCGAATGCCTCGGATGGCATGTCCGGATGGCGGATGATGTTGTGCGGCTGGCCGATCAGCTCTTCCCGGTCGAATCCGCTGGCACTGATGAAGGCCTGGTTGGCGTGCAGGATCACGCCCTTGCGGTCGGTCATGCTGACCAGCGGGCGACGGGATGGCAGCGGGTACTCCTGATCGGTCACCGGTTGATTGTTTCGCATGTGGCGCTTTCGTATCGGGTTATGGGCGGAGTGGATCGCCTGCCGTCATCCGGCAGGCTGTCCGGCGTGTGCCAGGATCTTTTTCTGTAACCGTTCCAGCAGGTTTTTCTCGGACAGGCTCAGGATGGAGAATGTCCGCTCGGCCCGCTCCTGCAGGCGCGGCAGCAAGGCGTCCATTTGCGCCAGGCCCCGTGCCGTCAGGCTCAACTCGACGTTGCGCCGGTCGTTTTCACTTCGGCTGCGCCGGATCAGCTGCAGGGCTTCCAGCTCGTTGCAGATACGGGAGACGTTGGTCGGCTGCTCCCCGGTGCAGGCCGCCAGCGCGGAAGGCGTCATCACGCCATCTTGCGCGTGGTACAGCACCAGCAAGGTGGCGTAGGTCACCGGGGTCAGGCGTGCTTCGCGCAGCAGGTCGTGACTGTCCGCCAGCATCTGTTTCCACAGCTGGCCGACCTGCTGCACGAGCAGCATGCCTTGCGATGGTTCGTGCGGCAGGCCGGGCTGGCTGCGGGCGAGCAGCGCCTCGGCCGCCCGGACGGTGCGCCGCCCGGGCTTGGCGGGATGGTTCATGGCGTGGTCCATTGGCGTCGGTCTCAGTGCACGTTGCTGGTATCGGCGACACGGGTGGGCCTTGGCGCCAGCCAGACCACACAGGCCGCCACCACGAACGACAGTCCGCTGATCCAGAACACCTCATTGGTGGACAGCATGATGCTTTGACTGTCCACCAGGTAATTGAGCAGGTTGCGTGCCGGCTCCGTGCCGAAGACCGTCCCCATCGAACGTACCGCCTCGCCGCCGGCGTCGGTCAGGCCGGTCAGGACGTCGTGGTAGTACTTGGCCTTGTCCTCCCAGGCCGTGGTCACCAGCGAGGTGGCAATCGCGCCCGACATGGTGCGCAGGAAGTTCATCAGGCCGGCGGCGGCCGCCATCTCGTGTTCTTCCACGCTGGACATGGCCAGGCCGATCAGCGGCACGAAGAAGAACGGCATGCCGAGACCCTGGAAGAACAGCGGCACGGCGACTTGCACGAAGCTGATGTCGGTGGTGGCAAAGCTGCGGAACAGCGTGACCGCGCCCAGCCACATCACGCCCATGAACACCAGCGGCCGCGGGTCCATGCGCGTGGTCAGCTGCGCGACCAGCGGTGCGGCCAACACGGACAGGATGCCGCTGATGGCCTGCGCGATGCCGGCATCCGTCGCGGTGTAGCCCATATAGCTTTGCAGCCACTGCGGGGTGAGCACGGTGGAGCCAAAGAACGAGCCGAAGGCGAGGGAAATGGTCAGCACGCTGACCCAGTAGCCGCGGTGACGGAACACCCGCAGGTTGACCACCGGGTTGCGTTCGGTGAGTTCCCAGATCAGGAAGCAGGCGAAGCCGATCACCGCGACGATGGCCAGCGTCACGATTTCATTCGAGGCAAACCAGTCGTGGTTCTTGCCCTCGTCCAGCATCAGCTGCAGCGCCGCGACCCAGATCACCAGCAGTGCCAGCCCGATGCCGTCGATGCGCGAGCGCTGGATGGCGCTTTCGTAGGGCTTCAGCATTTGCCAGGCGATGTAGCTGCAGATCAGCGCGATCGGCACGTTGATGTGGAAAATCCACGGCCAGCTCACCTGGTCGCACAGCACGCCACCCAGTACCGGCCCCAGCACCGGCGCCACCAGCGTGGTCATGCTCCACAGGCCGATGGCCGTACTTTGCTTCTCTTTCGGGAAGATCTGTTGCAGCAGGGTCTGCGACAGCGGCATCAGCGGGCCGCCGGCCAGGCCCTGCAGCACGCGGCATAACAGCAGTATCTCCAGCGAGCTCGACAGGCCGCACAGCATGGAGAACAGGCCGAACAGGATCATCGAGGTCACGAACAGGCGCACGGTGCCGAAGCGGGCCGCAAGCCAGCCGGTCAGCGGCACGGTGATGGCTTCCGCGACCGCATAGGAGGTGATGACCCAGGTGCCCTGGTTGGCGGCCACGCCAAGGCCGCCGGCGATATTGGGTACCGAGACATTGGCGATGGTGGTGTCGAGCACCGCGATGAAGTTGCCCGCCGCCAGCGCGCCTGCGGCCAACCATAGCTGGGCGCCGCTTAGCGGCGCGGGCGTGGCGTGTGTGGTCGTTGCTGACATCGTGGCCTCCTCAGTGGTCGCGGGTGTCGATGGTGGCGGTCATGGACAGGCCCACGGACAGCGGATGGGCCTTGAGCTCGGCGGGGTCCAGCGCAATGCGTACCGGCAGGCGCTGTACCACCTTGATCCAGTTGCCGGTGGCGTTTTGTGCCGGAATCATGGCGAATGCCGAGCCGGAGCCGCCGGACAGGCCCACGACCTTGCCGTGGTAGACCGCCTTGCTGCCATACAGGTCGGAGGTCAGCTTGACCGGCTGGCCGAGACGGACCTTTTCAAGCTGCACCTCCTTGAAGTTGGCATCGACGTGCGCCTGTTGCAGCGGCACCACCGACAGCAGGTTGACGCCGGCCTGCACGCGCTGGCCGACCTGCACCTGGCGCTTGGCCACCACGCCGTCGATCGGCGCGCGGATGACGGTGCGCGCCAGGTCCAGGCGGGCCTGGTCGCGTCTGGCGCGCGCCAGCACCACTTCCGGGTTGCTGTCCAGCGTGCTGCCCTCGGTCAGGGTCTGGTTGCTCTTGAGCGCCTCGATCGCCGCGCGATAGTTGGCCTCGTTCTGTGTCGCGGCCGCTTCCGCGTCGCGGTGCCGGGCCTCGGCGACGGACAGCGCGTTCTTGGCGTTGCTCAACTCTTCGGCCGACACGGAGCCGCCCTTCACCAGCGCCTCGCGCCGCTTGTAGTCGAGCTGCGCGCGCTCCAGGTCCGAGCGGGCCGATTCCAGTTGTGCCGCGGCCCGTGTCTTTTCGGCGCTGCGCGCCTGCATTTGTGCCGTCAGCCCGGCATCGTTGGCGAAGAAGCCGCGCACGCGGCGTTCCGCGCGCTCCAGCTCGGCCTGGGCCTGGGCCAGCGCCAGCCTGGCATCGCTGTCGTTCAGCAGCACCAGGGTGTCGCCTTTCTTGACGTGCTGGGTGTCCATCACCTGCACCGCGCGCACGGTGCCGGCCACCTCCGGGGTGACCTGGGCTATTTCGGCGGCCACGTAGGCGTTGTCGGTGCTGACGTAGTGCGAGGCGACGAGTGTCCAGTACGTGCCGTAGCCGATGGCCGCGGCGGCGATGGCGCCGCCCAGCAGCATGAACAGTTTCTTGCGGCGGGCTGGCAATTCGCCGGCCGGCATCTCGTTAGCGGGAAGGGTCTGGGTTGGGCTGGTCATGTCGGGTTCCTCGAAAAGTGTGATGGTGTTTGTGTTCGGGTGTCAGGTCCGGTCGCTCTGGTAGCCGCCACCCAGCGCCTTGATCAGGGCGACGTCCTGGGTGAATTGCTGGCTCTGCAGATCGGCCAGCGTGCGCCGCGTGCCGATCACGCTGTCTTCTGCGTTCAGCACGGTCAGGTAGTTGCCCAGCCCGCCCTGGTAGCGTTCCCGGGCCTCACGGTAGGCCTGTTGCGCGGCCTGCAAGGCCGCTTCGCGCAGCTTCAACTGCGGATCCAGCATGCGCTGCCGGGTGGCCGCATCGGCGACTTCGCGCAGCGCCTGGGTCAGCGTCTGGTTGTAGCTGGCGACCGCGCTGTCGTATTCGGCGCGTGCCACCCGGTAGCCGCCTTCCAGCTGGCCGCCACGGAAGATCGGCAGGTTGATCGCCGGGCCGATACCGGCGATGCCGGCGCCGCCCTTGGTCAGCATGTCGATCCCGAGTGACTGGACGCCGACATAGGCGGCCAGGTTGACGTTGGGGTAGAAGCCGGCGTGGGCGACGTCGATGCGCCTGGCGGCGGCTTCGGCGCGCAGGCGCGCCACCACCAGATCCGGCCTGCGGCCGATCAGCTCGGCCTGTACCGCGGACGGCAGGCCCTGGGCGCGGCTGAGGTCCACGCTCGGGCGCGCAATCGCCAGCCCGCGGTCCGGGCCGGCGCCGATCAGGGCGGCCAGGGCGTGGCGCTGCAAGGCGATCGCCTCGTCCACCGCGATCAGGTCGGCCTCCGCGGCGGCGCGGCGCGATTCGGCCTGGTGCACGCTGCCGATGGTTTCCAGCCCGTTCCGCTGGCGATCATTCAGCAGCGCCTCGCTGTGGCGGCGGACTTCCTCCGCCTGGGCGGCGGCATCGCGATCGGCATGCAGTCGTGCCAGTTCGGCGTAGGCGGCGGCGATGGCGCTGGTCAGCATCAGCCGGGTCTGTGCGGCTTCGGCCCGGGCGGCGGCCAGCTCAGACGTCGCGGCGGCGACGGCGGCGCGGTTCTTGCCCCAGAAGTCCAGCTCATAGCTGAAGTCCAGCGCCGCGCGGGCCGAGGTATTGAAGCCCTGCGGCATGGCGGCGCGGGGCGTGCCGTTGTTGTAGCTCTGCTTCTGGCGCGTCACGCTGGAATTCAGGTCCACGCCGGGGAGGCGGCTGGCGCCGGCCTGCTGGGCATAGCCCTCGGCCTTGAGGATGCGCGCCTGGGCGGTGGCCAGGTCCGGGGCGTTGGCCAGCGCTTCCGCCATCAGCTTGTCGAGCTGGGAATCGCCGTAGTGTTGCCACCACGGTTGCTCGGCCCAGCTGTTGTTGGTGCCGGCCAGGCTCTGGCTGCTTTGCAGGGTTGTCTCGGTGTGCAACTGCGGCTGCGGGCCGAGATCCGGCACGCTGGCGCAGCCGGCCAGGGCGGCAGCAAGTGCTAGCGCAAGGCCGTTCAATGCAAATTTGCGTGCTGGATTGTGCGGTTTATTGGTCATTGCGCTCTCCTATAAGTAAACTTATTGGTAAAGTTATAGCAACAAGCTACAATGACTGTCAATACTTAACTTAACCGTACAGTAAACTTATGAGGAGAGAGAGATGCGGGTGAAGAGCGAGCGCCGGCGACAAGCGATTGTCGCCGCAGCGGCCGAAGTGTTCCTGGAGCGTGGTTACGAGATCGCCTCCATGGCGGAAATCGCCGAGCGATCCGGTGGATCGAAAGCCACGCTGTACAGCTACTTTTCGTCCAAGGAAGCGCTGTTCCTGGTGGTGATGAAGCAACAGGCCGAGGAGTACATGGTGGAGGCGTTTGGCCGTCTGTCGCCGGGCGGTGATCTCGCCGCGACCTTGCAGAAATTCGGAGAGCACTATCTGAACGCGATCCTGCTCCCGGAGCTGCTCATCATGCGCAGCATCGTGATGGGCGAGGGGCCGCGCTCAGGCATGGGGCGGGTGTTCTTTGACAGCGGCCCGGCGCAAGGGTGGGGGCAGCTGGCGCAGTTTCTCGAAGGTGAAATGGCGGCCGGGCGACTGCGCCCCGCCAAACCCTGGCGGGCGGCCCTGCATCTGATCAATCTGCTGGAAGCCGACTTCCTCGAATTCTTCATGACCGGATTCGAGCAGAAGCCCGCTGCCGAGCAGATCGTGGAGTCGGCGCGGGAGGCGGTCCGGATGTACTTGCATGGCTACAGTCCGGCGCCGCTCCCGTGTGCGGCCGATGTGTGAGGAAGGCAGGCCTGTGGCCGGGACCGGGTGAGGTGCGGCGTGCCCGTAGGTGAACGAAGGCGGCGGTTCGTGTTATAACTAAACCGTTTGGTTAAATGACAGTGCCATCGGTGGGGAAGGATGAACACCGGGCGGAATAGTTGAGGCGGCATGCGTGTAAAAACGGAAGACAGGCGCCAGGCCATTGTTGCCGGGGCGGCCAAGGTGTTTCTGGAGCAGGGCTTCGATGCCACGTCGATGGCGCAAATCGCTGCGCAGGTGGGCGTGACCAAGCCCACGCTTTATGGGTATTTCCCGTCGAAGGAAGACCTCTTCCTGCAGGTGATGAAAAAAGTGGCGACCGAGCTGCTGGCGGCTTCCTTCGAGCGCCTGGAGCCGGGCAAGGACTTGGGGCAGACCCTGCTGAATTTCGGCGAGCACTTTCTTGCCAATATGCTGCAGCCCGACCTGATCACCTTGCGCGGCATCATCATGACGGAGGGGCGGCGTTCGGGCATCGGGGCCATGCTGTTCGACAAGGGGCTGGCCCAGGAGATCGCAAAACTGGCGGCTTTCCTGGCGACAGAAATGGACGCCGGCCGGCTGCGCCAGGCCAGGCCCGACACCGCAGCCGCCCATCTGCTGGGCATGCTGGAGTCGGAATACCAGCAGCACCTGCTTGGCGCCGCCAGTGAGCCACCCACGGCAGAACAGGTTTTGCAATCCGTCCGGGATGCGGTATCGGTGTTTTTGCGGGGCTATGCGCCGGCTGCGTGACGCGGATGCGTCCGGCCTGCAACCGGCGGGATGGCACGCCAGCGCAGGCTTTGTGGGGCGCCAGCGCCGGCGCGCGGCCGCCGCGCAATCAAAGCAAGCCCGCCGCCGGCTTGCTTTATAATGCCGCTTTTGTTGACGGGCGGTGCGCAGGCGATGTCGGTTGGTCATTACGAGAATTTCCCGGTCGGTTCCCTCCTGCTGCCGCGGCGCATGCGCCGCGCGGTGCACGTGATCTATCACTTTGCCCGTCATGCCGACGATATTGCCGACGAGGGCGACGCCCAGCCGGCGCAAAGGTTGGCCGCATTGCAGGCGCTGCGCGACGAGCTGGCGCGCATCGAGGCCGGCACCGCGCCGCAGCTGCCGCTGATGCAGGATCTGGCGCGGGTGATCGCCGCCTATCAATTGCCGCTGGCGCCGTTCTACGACTTGCTGTCCGCGTTCAGCCAGGACGTGGAGAAGACCCGCTATCAGGATTTTGCCGAGCTGGTCGACTACTGCCGTCGCTCGGCCAACCCGGTCGGGCGCCTGATGCTGGCGCTGTACGGCGAGCGTGATCCGCGCAGCCTGGCGATGTCGGACGGCATCTGCACCGCGCTGCAGCTGATCAACTTCTGGCAGGACGTGGCCGTGGACTGGCAGAAGGGCCGCGTCTACATCCCGCAGGACGATCTGGCGAAATTCCGCGTCAGCGAAGATCAGATCGCGCGTGGCGACGCCGGCGGGGTGTGGCCGATGCTGATGGACAAGGAAGTGAAGCGCGCGCTCGCCATGCTGGAGGCCGGCTCGCCGCTGGCGCTGAAGCTGAAGGGGCGGCTGGGCTGGGAGCTGCGCCTGATCGTGCTCGGCGGCGAGCGCATCCTGAAAAAGATACACGACGCGCGCGGTGACGTATTCACGCAGCGGCCGGTGCTGACCGGCCGCGACTGGCTGGCGATCATCTGGAAGGCGCTGAGCGCGCGTTCCGGCAAAAACAAGAGGAGACGGGCGTGACCCCGCAGCAATACTGTGAAGACAAGGCCGCCAAGAGCGGCTCCAGCTTTTACGCCAGCTTCCGCTACCTGCCGCCGGCGCAGCGTGACGCGATGGTGGCGCTGTACGCGTTCTGCCGCGAGGTGGACGACGTGGTCGACGAGATCCACGACGACAACGTGGCGCGTACCACGCTGGCCTGGTGGCGCAGCGAGCTGGCGGCGCTGTACCACGGCACGCCCAGCCATCCGGTGATGCTGGCGCTTAAGCCGCACGTGGCGCGCTTCGAGCTGCCGCAGGCTTGGCTGGCGGAGATCATCGACGGCATGCAGATGGACCTCGACGTGCCGCGCTACAACCGTTTTGCCGACCTGCAGCTGTACTGCCACCGCGTCGCCGGCGTGGTCGGCCAGCTGTCGGCGCAGATTTTCGGCTATACCGACCGCGCCACGCTGAAGTATGCGCACGAGCTGGGGCTCGCGTTCCAGCTCACCAACATCATCCGCGACGTGGGCGAGGACGCGCGCCGCGGCCGCCTGTACCTGCCGGTGGAAGACCTGCAGCGCTTCGGCGTGCCGGCGTCCGAGGTGCTGGCCTACCGTGAATCGCCGCAGTTCGAGGCGCTGATGCGCTTCCAGATCGAGCGCGCGCGCGAGCACTACCGCCGGGCGTGGGACTTGCTGCCGGCGGCCGACCGCAAGGCGCAGCGCATCGGCCTGGTGATGGCGGCGATCTACCGCGCCACGCTGGACGAGATCGCGCTGGACGGCCCGGGCAAGGTGCTCAATCAGCGGCTGTCGCTGTCGCCGGGGCGCAAGATCTGGCTGGCGTGGAAAACCTGGACCTTCGGCTACAAGCCGTGACACCGCGCGTCGCCGTCATCGGCGCCGGCTGGGCCGGCCTCGCCGCCGCCATCACGCTGGCGCCTGCGGCCAACCTTGTGCTGTTCGAGGCTGGCAAGGTGGCCGGCGGCCGTGCCCGCCGGGTCATGCTGGACGGCATGGCGCTGGACAACGGCCAGCACATCCTGATCGGCGCCTATCGCGAATCGCTGCGCCTGATGCGGCAGGTGGGCGTCGATCCGGCGCGGGCGCTGGCATCGGCGCCGCTGTGCTGGCACCAGGTGGACGGCGTGCAGCTGCAGTGCCCGGCGCTGCCGGCGCCCTGGCATATGCTGGCCGGGCTGATGACGGCGCGCGGCCTGGGCTGGCGCGACAAGCTGGCACTGGCGCGAGTGTTGACCCAGCTCAGGGTGCGGCGCTGGCGGATCGGGCAGGATGTCGCGGCGCTGGACTGGCTGCGCCAGCGCGGCCAGTCCGGCGCCGTGCTGGACGGCTTCTGGACGCCGCTGATCCTGGCGACGCTGAATACGCCGCCGGCGCAGGCCTCGATGCAGTTGCTGGCCAATGTGCTGCGCGACAGCCTGGGCGCCGCGCAAGCCAACGCCAGCCGCCTGCTGCTGCCGCGCACCGACCTGGGCGCGCTGTTCGCCGAGCCGGCGCTGCAGTGGCTGGCCGGTGCCGGTGCGCAGCTGCGCCTCGGGCAGCGGGTGCGGCACATCGACTGGCAGGCAAAGCGGCCGCTGGTGGACGGCGAGGCCTTCGATGCGGTGCTGATAGCCACCGCGCCGTATCACGCCGCCAGCCTCGCTGCCGACGAAAAGCTGGGCGACTTGCTCAAGGCGTGGCAATACCAGCCGATAACGACCCTATACCTGCGTTTCGAGGGCAGGGTGCGCCTGCCGCAGGCGATGACCGGCTTGCAGCGCGGCCTCGGCCAGTGGTGGTTCGACCGCGAGGCGCTGACCGGCGAGGCCGGGCTGGTGTCGGTGGTGATCAGCGCCGCCGGCGAGCACGACACGCTGTCGCGCGCGGCGCTGACGGCGCGGGTGCTGGCCGAATTGCAGCAGCACGTGCCGAACTTGCCGCCCTTGGCGGCCAGCTGGCAGATCACCGAACAACGCGCGACCTTTGCGGCCAACGTTGGCCTCGCGCGCCCGGCGCCGCGACTTGGCGTAAAATCCGGCTATCTCGCGGGTGACTGGTTGTGTGCCGACTATCCGGCGACGCTCGAAGGCGCCGTCCGCAGCGGCATCGCCAGCGCCCATGCCCTCATGCAGGACTGGAAAAAAGAACATGATGCAAACGTTTGACAAAGACTATCTCGCCGGCCGCGTGCTGCTGGTGACCGGCGCCACGCAAGGCATCGGCCGCGAGACGGCGCTGGCCGCCGCGGGCCATGGCGCCACCGTGGTGCTGCTGGCGCGCAGCGTGAAGGGTCTGGAAAAGGTGTACGACGAGATCGTGGCGGCCGGCCTGCCGGAGCCGCTGGCGATTCCGCTGGACCTGCTCAAGGCCAGCGACGACGAATTCAATACCCTGGCGTTCCAGATCAAGCAGGCGGTGGGGCGGCTGGACGGCATCGTGCACTGCGCCGCGCACTTCTATGCGCTGTCGCCGCTGGTGGACCAGCGCATCGACGAGTGGATGAACCAGTACCGCATCAACACCGTGGCGCCGTTCGCGCTGACCCGCGCCTGCCTGCCGCTCTTGAAGCAGGCGGCCGACGCCAGCGTGGTGTTCGTCGGCGAGACCCACGGCCAGCATCCGGGGCCGTTCTGGGGAGCTTTCGGCGCCTCCAAGGCCGGCCTGGGTTATCTGGTCAAGGTCGCCGCCAACGAGTGGGACGTGTGGCCGCAGCTGCGCGTCAACCTGCTGGTACCGGGGCCGGTCAACTCGCCGCAGCGCACCCGTACCCATCCGGGCGAAGCCAAGAGCGAGCGCGGCGAACTGGCGGCGCTGATGCCGCACATGCTGTACTGGCTGGGACAGGCCAGTGCCGGGCGCAGCGGCGAGATCATCGAGCTGGATCTGCGTCCGTCGTAAACCACAAGGACAAGTATGCGTGCCTATCTGTTATTACCAGCGTTGGCGCTGCTGAGCGGCTGTAACTGGGTGATGAATGTCAGCGGCCTGGCCGCCGAGGCCAACAAGGCCATCGGCGCCGCCTGCCGCCAGACCGGCCGTTCGCTGGAGGCGTGCTACACCCGCAATCCGGACGCGGACAAGGCGCAGATCTACGCCGGCTGGCGCGAGATGCACGAATACATGGCCAAGAACAAGCTGGAGACCATGGATCCGCCGCCGGAGCCTGCGCCGGACTTGTCCGCACCGCTGGCCGCGGTCGACAGCAGCAGTGCAAAAGCGGCGGAACACGCGGCTCAAAAAAAAAATGAGCCAGCCCTAGCCTCGCTCGCCCCGCTGGCGAAGCCGCATTCGCTGACCAGTGCCGAAGCCGACGAACTGGCGCGCAACGACCCGCAGGTCGAGGCCGTTCTGTCCGCCATCCGCAAGAATGGCCGGGACGACATCAAGCCCAAAGACAGCGGCCCGTCGCCTGCGGAGCAGCGTCTGCTCAGCCTGATCAACGAGCAGAGCGCGCCACCGGCGGCCGTGGGGCAGGAGGATTCCTTCGGCAAGCCGGCCGCCATGGTCAAGAAATAATCACGCGCCCCGCGCTCCCTGTTGCAACCCGCTAGTGCCGGCACTAACGGGTTTTGTCATTTTCTGAAGACCCTTATGGCCAAATTCAACAAGACCCTCTATCAGTGCACGCAATGCGGCGGCAGCTCGCCCAAGTGGCAGGGCCAGTGTCCGCACTGCGGCGAATGGAACACGCTGACCGAGACCGTGGCCGCACCGGCCCCGGCGGCCAACGCTCGCTACCAGAGCTGGACGGCGCAGACGCAGCCGGTGCAGCAGCTGTCGCAGGTGCAGGCGGCGGAAGTGCCGCGCGAGCCGTCCGGCATCGAGGAGCTGGACCGCGTGCTCGGTGGCGGCATCGTCAAGGGCGCAGTGGTGCTGCTGGGCGGCGACCCCGGCATCGGCAAGTCCACGCTGCTGCTGCAGGCGCTGTCCGCCATCGGCTCGACGCGCAAGGTGCTGTACGTGTCCGGCGAGGAGTCGCCGCAACAGATCGCGCTGCGCGCCTCGCGGCTGGCGGTGGACGCGGCGCGGGTGCGGCTGCTGTCGGAAATCCGTCTCGAATCCATCCTTGCCACGTTGCAGACCGAGATGCCGGAAGTGGCGGTGATCGACTCGATCCAGACGCTTTATTCCGACCAGGTGACGTCGGCGCCGGGCTCGGTGTCGCAGGTGCGCGAGTGTGCGGCGCAGCTGACGCGGATGGCGAAGCAGAGCGGCATCACCATCATCCTGGTCGGCCATGTCACCAAGGAAGGCTCGCTGGCTGGCCCGCGCGTGCTGGAGCACATCGTCGATACCGTGCTCTATTTCGAGGGCGACAGCCACTCCAGCTACCGCATGATCCGCGCCATCAAGAACCGTTTCGGCGCGGCCAACGAGCTGGGCGTGTTCGCGATGACCGACCGCGGCCTGAAGGGCGTGTCCAACCCGTCGGCGATCTTCCTGTCCAGCTACCGCGACGACGTGTCCGGCTCCTGCGTGCTGGTGACGCAGGAGGGCAGCCGCCCGTTGCTGGTGGAGGTCCAGGCGCTGGTCGACGACGCCCACGGCTTCCAGCCCAAGCGCCTGACCGTCGGCCTGGAGCAGAACCGGCTGGCGATGCTGATGGCGGTGCTCAACCGCCACGCCGGCATCGCCTGCTTCGACCAGGACGTGTTCCTGAATGCGGTGGGCGGCGTGAAGATCAACGAGCCGGCCGCCGACCTCGCGGTGATCCTGGCGATGGTGTCCTCGCTGCGCAACAAGTCGCTGCCGGAGAAGCTGGTGGTGTTCGGCGAGGTCGGCCTGTCCGGCGAAGTGCGACCGGTGACGCGCGGCCAGGAGCGACTGAAAGAGGCGGCCAAGCTCGGTTTCGAGCGCGCCATCGTGCCGGCGGCCAACAAGCCGCGCCAGGCCATCGACGGGCTGGAGGTGATCGGGGTGGAGCGCTTGTCCGAAGCCGTGGAATACTGTGCCCGTCGCTGACCGCGGGAGCCACCATGCCGCCCAGTGTTGAACAGATCGAGGCCGAACGGCCCTACCTGCTGCGCTTTGCGCTGGCGCAATTGCGCGATGCGGCCGCGGCCGAGGACGCGGTACAGGACGCGCTGCTGGCGGCGCTGGAGGCGCGCGAGCGTTTTGCCGGCAAGGCCAGCCTGCGCACCTGGCTGACGTCCATCCTGCGCTTCAAGCTGATCGACATCGTGCGCAAGCAGCACCGCGAGCTGGCCACCGACCTGTCCGAGGACCTGGACGACAGCGACCTGGACGGCCTGTTCAGCGCCAGCGGCCACTGGCAGGAAAGGGTCAGCGCCTGGGGTGCGCCGGAGCAGTCGCTGCTGGCCAGAGAGTTCTGGCAGGTGTACGCGCGCTGTGCCGAGGCGATGCCGCGGCGCACCGCGCTGGTGTTCGCCATGCGCGAGGTGCTGGACATGGACATCGGCGAGATCTGTCAGAATCTGGAGATCAGCGCGACCAACTGTTCGGTGATGCTCTATCGCGCACGGATGAGCCTGCGCGAATGTTTGCAGCTGCGCTGGCTGCAGGGGGAAAGCGCATGATGCTCAGTTGCCGCGAGGCCAGCCGGCTGATATCCGACGCCATGGATCGCAAGCTCAGCCGCCATGAGCAGCTCAGCCTCCGCTTCCACCTGCTGCTGTGCCGCAACTGCCGCCATTTCCGGCAGCAGATGGCAACGCTGCGTGCCGGCATCCGCGAGGGACGCCAGCGCTGACGCGGACACAAAAAAGCCGGATCACATCGCGATCCGGCTTTTCTCATGACGGCATGACGGCTTACATGACGGCTTAGAAGCCGACCAGGGTGACCACCCCCAGCACCGCGAAGATACAGGCGGCGATGCGGTGCACGGTGGCGACCGGCAGCTTGCGCGCCGCCACTTCGCCCAGCAGCACCGCCGGCACGTTGGCGATCATCATGCCCAGCGTGGTGCCCATCACCACCGCCGGCAGCGCGTCGAAGCGTGCCGACAGCGCCACGGTGGCGATCTGCGTCTTGTCGCCCATCTCGGCCATGAAGAAGGCGATCACGGTGGCGCCGAACACGCCGACGCGGTCCAGCAGCGGCATGTCGTCGTCCAGCTTGTCCGGAATCAGCATCCACAACGCCATGGCGATGAAGGAGATGCCCAGCACCCAGCGCAGGATGTTGTCGGTGATGTAGGCCGACGCGATCTGGCCTATCCAGGCCGCGGCAAAATGGTTGAGCACGGTGGCCACGAAAATGCCGGCGATGATGGGCAGCGGTTTCTTGAAACGGGCGGCGAGCAGCAGCGCGAGCAGCTGGGTCTTGTCGCCGATTTCGGCCAGGGCGACGATGCCGGTAGAGAGCAGGAAGGCTTCCATGAAATGATCCGGGGGGCTGCGCGGACAACATGATTCTCCGCTGCCGCAGCCCCCGCTACGCACCGGAAAATCATGAGTCTTGCCAGGCCTTGCGGCTGTTTGCGCCATGGTGCGGCCGGATTGCCCGGCGAACCAAGTGTGTTGACGCAAGCCTCTGTCAGTAATGCAGAGCGGCTACTCCCTCAGGACGGGCGGATTGTACGCGATGGCGGTGCGAGCTTCAAGGTTGGCCGCAAGCGTTGCGGCCAACCCTGGGCCGGATCAGTTCAGCTGCGAGGTGCAGTGCGGGCAGCGCGTCGCCTTCAGCGGAATGCTGGACAGGCAGTAGCCGCACTCCTTGGTGGTGACTTCTGCCGGTGCGGCCGGTGCCGGGCGTTGCAGCTTGTTCAGCGTCTTGATCAGCATGAAGATGGCAAAGGCGATGATGGTGAAGCTGACCAGCGCGTTGATGAACAGGCCGATGTTCAGCGTCACCGCGCCGGCTTCCTTCGCCGCCGCCACCGAGGCGTACGGCGCCGCCTTGGCGCCTTCCTTCAGCACGAAGAACAGGTTGGCAAAGTCGACGTTGCCGATCAGCAGGCCGATCGGCGGCATGATGACGTCGTCAACCAGCGACTTGACGATGGTACCAAAAGCACCGCCGATGACGACGCCAACGGCCAGATCGATGACGTTGCCACGCATGGCAAATTCGCGAAATTCTTTCAGTACGGACATGTTTTTCCCTTCGTTTGATGTCGGATATCAATGACAAGCTAGTATCCGACAGTGGCAAAGGCAAGGGCAACGGCTTTTTGCACGCAAAAACACCCGCTGCCGCCGTCGCGGGAGCGGGTGTGCAAGCCGGGGCCTGGCTCAGGCAGGCTGGGCGTCCGCCTCCACCTCGAAGTGAGCGGCCAGCGCCGACACCCGCGCCGCCTGGTCGGCCAGCTTCTCGATGCCGTGATTGGCGGAGCGGATGTGCTGGTGCGACTCGGCAAACTGCTCGGCGATGTGGGCCATGCGTTCGGCGAGGTGGGCGGCGGCGGCGGACTGCTGCGCGTTGGTGCCGGCGATGGCCTGCATCATCTGGTTGACGCTGTGCGAGCTGTCCTGCACCCCCTGCAGCTTGGCGGTGGTACGCAGCTGCGCCTCGGCACCGGCGCGGGTCTGCTCGGTGATGGTGGCGATGGCGCTGACCGTGCTGTTGGCGGCCTGGCGCACATTGTGGATCAGCTGCTTGATCTGGTCGGTGCTGAGGCTGGTGCGTTCCGCCAGCTTGCGCACCTCGTCGGCGACCACGGCGAAGCCGCGGCCGGATTCGCCGGCGCGCGCCGCCTCGATCGCCGCATTCAGCGCCAGCAGGTTGGTCTGGTCGGCGATGTCGTGGATGGTCTGCGTCACCTGGGTGATGCTGTCGATGGCGCTGGCGAGATCGGTGATGATGTGCTGCGCCTGTTCCACCGACTGGCTGGCCGCCAGCGTGCGCTGCTGCGAGGTGTTCATGTCGGCACTGCTCTGCGCCACGCTGCTGCTGGTGTCGATGCTGAGGCGGGCGGTTTCCTCGGCGTGGCTGGCCACCTGCTCGATGGAGGCGGACAGCTCCTCCACCGCGCTGCTGATCTGGCTGACGCTTTCGTTGCCGGCGGCCATGCGGTTGAACAGCTCGGCGATGCGCTGCTGCATGTGCATGGTTTCTTCGGCCTGCGCGCGCGCGGTCATCTGCAGCTCGTCCAGCATCACCTTGAGGTGCACCTGCATGTAGGCGAGCGCGGCTTCCAGCTTGCCCTGTTCGCCGGCGCGGTTGATGGCCAGCTCGTTGGTGAGGCGGCCTTCGGAGATGTTCATGCAGCTGTCCAGCAGGTGCTGCTGGTGTTCGCGGCGGTGTTTTTCTGCCAGTAGCCAGCCCAGCGTCGACAGCGCGCCGACGCCGATGATCGCGCCGCCGGCGACGCCGCCGGTCAGCACGCCGGCGCCGAGCAGCAGCGCCGTGTTCAGCACCACATGGGCGCGGCGGAACCAGGCCAGCGTGCGGCCGGGCGTTTTGGCCCTGGGCAGCGGCTTGCCCTGCATCAGCTGTGGGTACAGCAGTTTCGCCTCGCGCACCGCCTCCGGCCGTGCCGGGCTGCGCACCGACATGTAGCCGCGGATGGTGCCGCGTTCCTTCACCGGCACCACGAAGGCGTCGACCCAGTAGTAGTGGCCGTTCTTGCAGCGGTTCTTGACCAGGCCGCGCCAGCAGTCGCCGCGCTTCACCGTCTGCCACAGATCCTCGAACAGTACCGGTGGCATGTCCGGATGGCGCACGATGTTATGGTTCTGGCCGAGCAACTCCTCGCGGCTGAAGCCGGACAGCTCGACGAAGCTGTCGTTGGCGTAGGTAATGCTGCCCTTGAGGTCGGTTTGGGTAACAATGAGGCCGCTGGTGAACGGCACTTCAATATCATGGACTGGCAGGTTCTTTTTCATGATCGGGACACTGAGACGGCTAGGCAATCGTGGAGGTGGATAACGCTGCAAGGCACGCATGTTATAACCACGTCATGGGGCGCGCCATTTATCCGCTTGATCTGGATCAAGGTCGCGCGACTCCGATTTTCCTGTTTAAAATCATTCGGTTTGTTGCAGCTGTTTTTAATGAATATCGCCGTTCGGCACGGCGGATTTGTATCGAATCCGATACAGCACGGAGAGACCGCACATGAAAATCGCCGTTTTCGATAGCAAGCAATACGATCGTCAGGCGCTGACCCTGGCAAATCATGATTACGGTTTTGCGCTGAGCTTTTTCGAGCCGCGCCTCAACGGCGACACCGTGGCGCTGGCCGCCGGCTTCGAGGTGGTATGCCCGTTCGTGAACGACAGGCTGGACGCGGCGGTGGTGGCCAGCCTGGCCGCCGGCGGCACGCGGCTGGTGGCGCTGCGCTGCGCCGGTTTCAACGGCGTCGACCTGGCGGCCTGTAGCCGGCACGGCCTCCGCGTGGTGCGGGTGCCGGCCTATTCCCCGCACGCGGTGGCCGAGCACGCGTTCGCGCTGCTGCTGGCGGTCAACCGCCGCATCCACAAGGCCTACGTGCGGGTGCGCGAGATGGACTTTTCGCTGGACGGGCTGGTCGGCTTCGACCTGCACGGCAAGACCTTCGGCGTGATCGGCACCGGCCGCATCGGCGAGGCGGCGATCGGCATCGCCCGCGGCTTCGGCATGCGCGTGCTGGCCCACGACGTGGCACAGGACCGGTTGCTGGCCAAGCAGCTCGGCTTCAGCTATGTCGATCGCGCCACGCTGCTGGCCGAATCCGACGTCGTCAGCCTGCACCTGCCGCTGCTGCCGGCGACGCGGCACCTGATCGACGCCGACACCCTGGCGCAGATGAAACGCGGCGCGCTGCTGATCAACACCAGTCGCGGCGGCCTGATCGATACCCCGGCGCTGATCGAGGCGCTGAAGGATGGCCGTCTCGGCGGGGTGGGGCTGGATGTCTACGAGATGGAGGAGGGCGTGTTCTTTGAAAACCTGTCCGAGGCCGGGCTGCAGGACGACCAGCTGGCGCGGCTGCTGACCTTCCCCAACGTGCTGGTCACCTCGCACCAGGGCTTTCTCACCCGCGAGGCGCTGGACAATATCGCCCGCACTACGCTGGGCAATGTGCAGGCCTTCGCCCGCGGCGCGGTGCTGGACAACGCGGTGCACGGCTGACGCCGGCCGCGCCTGCGGCCAACGTTGGCCGCAAGCTTCATTCGCGGCCCGGTTGCCACGCCGCGTAGTGCGGCTGACCGTCGCTGGCCAGCCACGGCCGGTCGTGACTGCACCAGATGTGCTGTTGCGGACTGACGCCGGGATCGTCGTCCAGCGTCGCCACGCGCACGATGACGTGCGGCTGGGCGGTGCGCTCCGCCACCAGCTGGCTGCCGCAGCGGGTACAGAAGTGGCGCAGCTTGCCGGGCGACGACTCGTAGCTGCCCAGCACCTGCTGCCCCGCCAGCCAGCGGAAGTGCTGGCGCAGCACGCCGGCGGTGCTGGCAAACGCCGCCGCATGCGCCTTCTGGCAGGTCAGGCAGTGGCAATGCGTGATCGGCGCGTCGAGCCGGTCGATTTCATAGCGGACGGTGCCGCACAGGCAGCTGCCTTGCATCGGGGGTTCCTTTCGTGTTGCGGCCAACGTTGGCCGCATGCGGTAGGGTTTACTGCGCCGCCGGATCGCGGCGGAACAGCCAGGTCTGGGCGTCGGACAGCTCCGGCACGAAGGCGTAGCCCTCGCTGTCGAACGCCTTCAGCTGCTCGGCGTCCGACACTTGGTGCTGCGTCGCCCAGCGTGCCATCAGCCCGCGCGCGCGTTTGGCGTAGAAGCTGATGATCTTGTACTGGCCGTTCTTCAGGTCCTGGAACACCGGGGTGATGATGCGGGCCTGCAGTTGCTTCGGCTTCACCGACTTGAAGTACTCGTCGGAGGCGAGGTTGACCAGCACCGGCGCCGCCTCCGTCGCCAGCTCGCGATTCAGCGCTTCGGTGATGATCGAGCCCCAGAACTCGTACAGGTTCTTGCCGCGCGGGTTGGCAAGGCGGGTGCCCATCTCCAGCCGGTACGGCTGCATCAGGTCCAGCGGCCGCAGCAGGCCGTACAGCCCGGACAGGATGCGCAGGTGCTGCTGCAGGTAGTCGTGTTCGGCCGCGCTCAACGACGCCGCATCCAGCCCCTCGTACACGTCGCCCATGAACGCCAGCACCGCCTGCTTGGCATTGTCGGGTGTGAAATCCGGCTGCCAGTCGTGGTAGCGGCCGACGTTGAGCTGCGCCAGCGCGTCGCTGATGCCCATCAGCTGGCCGATGTCGGCCGGCGACTTGTCGCGCAGCACGCGGATCAGCGCCATGCTGTGATCGAGGAAAGCCGGCTGCGTGTACGGCACCGTCCGCGGCGGGGTGTCGAAATCCAGCGTTTTCGCCGGAGAAATAACCATTAACATAGCGGGTCCTTGTCGCGCGCAATGGCAGGGATTGTAACGCAGAGGCGAAACGCTTTTCAGGAGGGATGATGCGAGTATTGGTACAAAGGGTGCGCGAGGCGTCGGTCAGCGTCGACGGCGAGGTTACGGGGGCGATCGGGGCGGGCTTGCTGCTGCTGGTCGGCATCGAGGCGCCGGACAGCCGCGCCGACAGCGAGTGGCTGGTGAAGAAGATCAGCCAGCTGCGCATTTTCAACGACGACGACGGCGTGATGAACCGCTCGCTGCTCGACTGCGGCGGCGAGGTGCTGGCTGTCAGCCAGTTCACCCTGTTCGCCACCACCAAAAAGGGCAACCGCCCCGGCTACAGTCGCGCGGCGCGGCCGGAACAGTCGTCGCCGATGTTCGACGAATTCGTCGAGCTGATGGGCGCGGCGCTGGGCAAACCGGTGCCGACCGGGGTGTTCGGCGCCGACATGCAGGTGGCGCTGGTCAACGACGGCCCGGTGACCATCTGGCTGGACAGCAAGGCGCCGGAGTAGGCGGGAGCGGGGCGACCCCGACCGGCGCGCGTCACACAATGATTAAAGGCAACAGCGTGCGGCCAAGGTTGGCCGCAACGCTTTGACAGCAAGGGGAATACCGCATGACACAGCCACTACCGGCACTGCTGATCATCGACATGCAGCAGGCGATGGCCATGCCACAGGCCGGGGCGCGCAACAATCCGCAGGCGGAGGCCAATATCGCGCACCTGCTGGCGGCGTGGCGCGCGGCAGGGCAGACGGTTGTCCACGTGCGCCACATGTCGCGCACGCCGGGCTCGCTGTTCTGGCCCGGCCAGAGCGGGGCCGAGTTTCAGCCGGCATTCCAGCCGCTGGATAGCGAGACGGTATTCGAGAAGAACGTGCCCGATGCCTTCACCCACAGTGCGCTGGAGCGCTGGCTGCACGTGCGCGGCATCCGCCGCCTGCTGCTGGTCGGTGTCAGCACCAACAACTCGGTGGAAGCCACCGCGCGCAGCGCCGGCAATCTCGGCTTCGACACGCTGGTGGTCAGCGATGCCTGCTTCGCCTTCGCCAAGGCCGACTACCATGGCACGCCGCGCAGTGCGGACGAGGTGCACGCGATGGCATTGGCGAATCTGGATGGCGAGTATGCGCGGGTGCTGACTACCGGACAGGCGCTGGCCTTGCTGGCGGCGGAGTAGCGGCCGCCGTCGCCGCTCAGGCGTGCCGCTGCGCTGCCAGCCAGTGTTCGATGGCGCGGCAGGCCGGGCTCAGGATGTCGCCGTGGTCGGCGGGCAGGTTCAGGTTGTCCGGCGCCATGCTGCGCAGCCAGGTGATCTGGCGCTTGGCCAGCTGGCGGGTGGCGGCGATGCCGCGCTCGACGAATTCGGCATGGCTGTACAGGCCGTCCTGGTATTCCCACGCCTGGCGGTAGCCGACGCAGCGCATCGATGGCAGCTCCAGCGACAGCTGCGGCCAACGTGCGCGGATGCGGCTGACTTCGTCGAGGAAACCCTGTTCCAGCATGATGTGGAAACGCTGCGCGATGCGCTGATGCAACCAGCTACGCTCGTCCGGATTCAGTGCCAGCCGCAGCAGGTTGCCGCGCGCGGCGTCGTCGCGGCCGCGTGCCAGCAGCGCCGACATGGTGTCGCCGCTGAGCAGGCAGATTTCCAGCGCGCGCTGGATGCGTTGCGAGTCGTTGGGGGCGAGGCGGGCGGCGGTCACCGCATCGAGGGTGGCAAGGTGGGCGTGCATGGCCGGCCAGCCGAGGCGGGCGGCATCGGCCTCCAGTTGCTGGCGCAGCGCCGGATCGGCCTGCGGCAGGTCGGACAGGCCGTCGGTCAGCGCCTTGAAGTAGAGCATGGTGCCGCCAACCAGCAGCGGCAGCTTGCCGCGGGCGTGGATGGCCGCGATCAGGCGGTTGGCATCGGCATGGAACTGTGCCGCGGAGTAGGCATCCGTGGGGTCGATGATGTCGATCAGGTGGTGCGGGCATTGCGCCATCTCGGCCGCCGTCGGCTTGGCGCTGCCGATATCCATGTCACGGTAGACCAGCGCGGAGTCGACGCTGATGATTTCGACCGGAAAGCGTTCGGCCAGCGCCAGGGCGAGGCCGGTCTTGCCGGAGGCGGTGGGGCCCATCAACAGGATGGCAGCAGGATGATCAGACATGGTGGTGTGCGGTAACGGAATGGCCGGTTATTGTCGCATGGCGCGACCGGCGGCGGCCAACGTTGGCCGCCGCGGCAGATCGGTGCTTGTGAGGCGGCTCAGCGCTCCAGCAGGTGGCGCTTGTCCTTCACCGGCAGCCAGTCGGCGTGGTCGGCGGGCGGGTCGATCTTGGCGGACAGCACCGGCCACAGTGGCGTCAGCTCGGCGTTGATGGCGATGAAGTCCTGCTGATCGGCCGGCAGGTCTTCCTCGGCGTAGATCGCCTCGGCCGGGCACTCGGCCACGCACAGCGTGCAGTCGATGCACTCGTCGGGGTCGATCACCAGGAAATTGGGGCCGGCGTGGAAGCAGTCCACCGGACAGACATCGACGCAGTCGGTGTATTTACATTTGATACAGGCTTCGGTTACAACGTGCGTCATCTGGGCGCGCTCCTTGAATGGTGGGTGTCCGGGGTAATGGTTGAGTTATTTACTCAACATTTTAGTCGTATTTTCCTATTTTCGCTGCTCCCGCCATGTCCGTCACTGCCCCCGTTCCCGTGTTGCCCTATCGTGGCCGTTTTGCGCCCAGCCCCACCGGCCTGTTGCATGCCGGCTCGCTGACCACTGCGGTTGGCAGCTACCTGGAGGCCAAGCGCCATGGCGGCGAGTGGTGGCTGCGCATGGAAGACCTCGATCCGCCGCGCGAGATGCCTGGTGCTGCTGACGCCATCCTGCGCACGCTGCAGGCGTTCGGTTTCGAGTGGGATGGCGAGCTGGTGTACCAGCATGACCGACACGAGCGGTATCGCGCGGCGTTGGCGCAGCTGGTGGCACAGGGCGACGCCTACGGTTGCGCCTGCACGCGCAAGGAAATCGCCGCCGCCGGCCAGCACGGTGCCGACGGCATGGTCTATCCCGGCACCTGCCGTCACGGCGTGGCGCCGGGGCGCAGCGCGCGGGCGTGGCGGCTGCGGGTCGACGACAGCCTGACCGCGTTTCACGACCGCCTGCAGGGCGAATACGGCCAACACCTGCAAAGCGAGATCGGCGATTTCGTGCTGCTGCGCGCCGATGGTTTCTGGGCCTACCAGCTGGCGGTGGTGGTGGACGACATCGCGCAGGGCATGACCGACATCGTGCGCGGCGCCGATCTGCTGGTGTCCACGCCGCGCCAGCTGTGGCTGCGGCAGAAGCTGGGCGGGCCGGCGGTGACGCACTGTCATCTGCCGTTGATGGTCAATGCCGCCGGCGAAAAGCTGTCGAAACAGACGCTGGCGCCGGCGATCGACGCCCGCGCCGCCGCCATCGAGCTGCGGCAGGCGCTGACGCGGCTGGGGCATGCGCCGCCGACGGAGGCGGGCGACGTGGCCGAGCTGTGGCAGTGGGCACGGGATAACTGGCAACTGGCGCGGGTGCCACCGGGACCTATCGTCATTGCATAGTGAACTTGGTATACAATCGCCACCCTTTCGCCAAACGGGCCTCTTTCGAGGCCCGTTTGTCATGGCAGAGCAACCGGAACAGGTTGCCGGGGTGCCGCTGCCCGGCGGCGGCACGCAGACAGAGCAAAGCGGCCGCGCCGCCCATTCAGGACCCTCGAACCACATGCAGGCTTTCATCTCTTGCACGGCCGCCGTGCCGTGTCCGTTTCTCCGTTTACCGCAGCGACCTTCCGCCGGGAGGGTCGCATGAGTCATGCTCCGCAAGCCGCCAAGGGCAAGCTTGGCATCTGGATGTGCACCGCGCTGGTGGTGGGCAACATGATCGGCTCCGGCGTGTTCCTGCTGCCGGCGTCGCTGGCGCAGTACGGCGCGGCCTCGCTGATCGGCTGGGGCATTACCTCGCTGGGCGCGATCTGTCTGGCGCTGGTGTTCGCGCGCCTGGCCTCGCTGCTGCCGCACAAGGCCGGCGGCCCCTATGCCTATATCCATGAAGGCTTTGGCGATTTCGCCGGCTTCCTCATTGCCTGGGGCTACTGGATCGCGCTGTGGGCCGGCAATGCCGCGCTGACCGTGGCCGGCGTCAGCTATCTGGGGGTGTTCTTCCCGCAGCTCAACGACAGTAATCTTGCCGCCGGCGCCACCGCCATCGGCCTGATCTGGCTGGTGACCTGGATCAACAGCCGCGGCGCACAAAGCTCCGGCCGGGTGGCGATCGTCACTACCCTGATCAAGCTGCTGCCACTGGCCGGGGTCACCATCGCCGGCCTGTTGTACCTTAATCCTGATTTCGTCGTATTCAACCCGCAGCACAAGCCGCTGGCCGAGGCGATTCCGGCCACCATGGCGCTAACGCTGTGGGCCTTCCTCGGACTGGAGTCGGCGTCGGTGCCGGCCGGTGATGTCGAGCAGCCGGAACGCACTATTCCGCGCGCCACGGTGCTGGGTACACTGATTGCCGCCGCGCTGTACATTGCCAGCACCATCGCGTTGCAGGGGCTGATGCCGGCGGCGACGTTGGCCGCATCGGCGGCACCGTTTGCCGATGCCGCGCGCAGCCTGTGGGGCGAGTGGGCATATTACGCCGTCGGCTTTGGCGCGGTGATCTCCTGCTTCGGTGCGCTCAACGGCTGGTGCCTGATGCAGGGCCACATCCCGGCTGCCGCCGCGCGCGACAAGCTGTTTCCGGCCTTCTTCAAGCGCGAGAACGCGGCCGGGGTGCCCATCGTCGGCCTGCTGCTGTCCACGCTGCTGGTCACCATCCTGCTGGCGTGCAAGTACACCGGCGGCGACAGCGGTGTGCAGATCTTCGAATTCGTGATCCTGCTCGCCACCGCCACCACCTTGCTGCCGTACGCATTCTGCGCCATGGCGCTGCTGGCGGTGATGCTGCAGCGCCACCGCCAGTTCCGTCCCCGCGACTGGCTGGCGCCGCTGGCGTTCTCCGGTGGCGGCTTCGTGTTCGCGCTGTGGACCATTTTCGGCTCCGGTGCCGAGGTGGTGATGTGGGGGGTATTGCTGCTCTTGGCCGGGCTGCCGGTGTATTTGTGGCAGTTGCGTGAAAATATCGTGAAGGCATAAAACGCCGCTAAAAGGTTGGCCGCAAAGCCCTTCTGCCATTGCGGCCAAGCTTTTTTGCGCCAAGTGCCTGATCCTGTTGCAAAAGCCGACTTGCCAAGCGCCATGGCTGCGCTGATAATGCGCCCATTCCGCAGGAGAGAGCCGCGCCGGGCCAAACCGGACGCCGCCGCCGAAGGCGCAAGTGCACCCGCAATCGCTCAGGCAAAAGGACTGCAAGAATCGGGCCGTCAGCGGCCCGCAGAATCTGGAGAGCGGCGCGTACAGCGCCCACCGAAGGGGCTAACGGCGCAATGCCGGAAAATCTCAGGTGCAGGGACAGAGGGGTGTGAGGCAGGGAAAATCTCACTCCTAAGGACTTGCAATGACGGCCCCGAAACGTACCCCTTTATTTGATGCCCACGTCGCTTCCGGCGCGAAGATGGTTGATTTCGCCGGCTGGGAAATGCCGATCCACTACGGCTCGCAGCTGAAAGAGCACGAGATCGTGCGTAGCGACGCCGGCATGTTCGACGTGTCGCACATGACCGTGGTCGACATCAGCGGCAGCGACGCCAAGGTCTGGCTGCAGAAGCTGATCGCCAACGACGTGGCCAAGCTCGGCTTCGAAGGCAAGGCGCTGTACTCCGGCATGCTCAACGACGACGGCGGCGTGGTCGACGACCTGATCGTGTACCTGACCGCCACCGGCTACCGCATGGTGATCAACGCCGGCACCACCGACAAGGACCTGGCGTGGATGGACAAGCAGTCCGCCGGCTTCGACGTGCAGCTGCAGGTGCGCCGCGACCTGGCGATGCTGGCGGTGCAAGGCCCGAAAGCCATCGAGAAGGTCTGCTCCGTCAAGCCAGCCCTGGCCGAATCCATCCAGGCACTGAAAGTCTTCCAGGGTCTGCCGTCCGGCGACTGGTTCTACGCCCGCACCGGCTACACCGGTGAAGACGGCCTGGAAATCATGATCCCGGCCGACCAGGCCATCCCCTTCTTCAACGAGCTGAAGGCCGCCGGCGTGGCGCCGATCGGCTTGGGTGCGCGCGACACCCTGCGCCTGGAAGCCGGCATGAACCTGTACGGCCACGACATGGACGAAACCGTGTCGCCGCTGCAGGCCGGCATGGGCTGGACCATCGCCTGGAACCCGGAAGAGCGCGACTTCATCGGCCGCAAGGCGCTGGAAGCGCAAAAAGCCGCCGGCGTGCCGATGAAGCAGGTCGGCCTGGTGCTGGAAGGCCGCGGCGTGCTGCGCGAAGGCCAGAAGGTCGTGGTCGACGGTGCCGAAGGCATCATCACCAGCGGCACCTTCTCGCCGACCCTGAAACACTCCATCGCCATCGCCCGCGTCCCGGCGTCCACCGGCGCTACCGCCCAGGTCGACCTGCGCGGCACGCTGACCGAGGTGCGTGTGGTGAAAATGCCGTTCGTGCGCAACGGCAAGAAGGTTTTTGAATAAGCTGGTGTATAACGACGGGGCGAGCGCGGGCTTGTCCCGAGACACCATCACGACACATTTTTCTGGAGAGAAACCATGAGCAACATTCCTGCCGAACTGAAATACGTATCCAGCCACGAGTGGCTGCGCCTGGAAGCCGACGGCTCCGTGACCGTGGGCATCACCGAGCATGCGCAAGAGCTGCTGGGTGACATCGTATTCGTCGAGCTGCCTGCCGTTGGTGCCGACCTGGCCGCCGACGAGCAGGCCGGTGTGGTGGAATCGGTGAAGGCTGCGTCCGACGTGTACGCACCGATCGCCGGCGAAGTCCTGGCCGTGAACGCCGAGCTGGAAGCCAACCCTGAGCTGGCCAACAGCGAGCCGTACGCCGCGGGCTGGTTCTTCAAGATCAAGCCGGCCAACGCCGCGGATCTGGACAAGCTGCTCGACGCCGCTGCCTACGCAGCCGAAATCGGCGCCTGATCGAACGGCCCTGCTGTCGCCTGACAGTGGGGCTTTTTGTTTTTTTGCCTCGGCAAATATACAAACGGAATCGAAGACATGTCGCTCTCGCAACTCTTCAATCATCAAGAATTCATCGAACGCCACATCGGCCCGTGTGAATCCGAAAAAGCCGCGATGCTGGCCGCCGTCGGCGCCAGCTCGCTGGAAGACCTGGTCGCGCAGACCGTGCCGGCCGGCATCCGCTTCAACCGCGCGCTGGACCTGCCGCCGGCGATGCGTGAAGCCGACGCCTTGGCCGCGCTGAAAACCGTCGCCAGCAAGAACATCGTCAACAAGTCCTTCATCGGTCTGGGCTACTACCCGGTACAGGTGCCGGGCGTGATCCTGCGCAACGTGCTGGAAAACCCGGGCTGGTACACCGCCTACACCCCGTACCAGGCCGAAATCGCCCAGGGCCGCCTGGAAGCGCTGCTGAACTTCCAGCAGATGGTGATCGACCTCACCGGCCTGGAGCTGGCCAACGCCTCGCTGCTGGACGAAGCCACCGCCGCCGCCGAGGCGATGACGCTGGCGCGCCGCGTGTCGAAGGTGAAGTCCGAGCAGTTCTTCGTCGACAGCCGCGTGCTGCCGCAGACCCTGGACGTGCTGAAGACTCGCGCCGAGTACTTCGGCTTCGAGCTGGTGCTGGGCCATCCGGAAGAAGCCGGCAACGGCGACTACTTCGGTGCGCTGTTCCAGTACCCGGGCGAATCCGGCGAGCTGCTGGACCTGACCCCGTACATCGCCGCGGCCAAAGCCCGTGGCGCGGTGGCCATCGTTGCCGCCGACGTGATGGCACTGGTGGCACTGAAGTCGCCGGCCGAAATGGGCGCCGACGTGGCGGTGGGCAACACCCAGCGCTTTGGCGTGCCGATGGGCTTCGGCGGCCCGCACGCTGCCTACTTCGCCTTCCGCGACGACATGAAGCGTTCCGCGGCCGGCCGTATCATCGGCGTCTCCATTGATGCCAAGGGCAAGACCGCGCTGCGCATGGCGCTGCAGACCCGCGAGCAGCACATCCGCCGCGAAAAAGCCAACTCCAACATCTGCACCAGTCAGGTTTTGCTGGCCAACATGGCCGGCATGTACGCGGTGTACCACGGTCCGGAAGGCGTGAAGCGCATCGCCACCCGCATCCACCGTCTGGCGGCGATCTTCGCCCACGCGGTGAAGGCCGCCGGCGGCAAGCTGGTGTTCGACCGCTTCTAC
Organism: Vogesella alkaliphila; assembly: GCF_014652475.1. GTDB lineage: Bacteria > Pseudomonadota > Gammaproteobacteria > Burkholderiales > Chromobacteriaceae > Vogesella > Vogesella alkaliphila. Next base: position 150,695 of record NZ_BMYW01000005.1, read on the forward strand.
GACACGGTACAGGTTGAGCTGGGTGATCGTGCGGCCAACGTTTACGCCGCGGCGCTGGCTGCCGGCATCAACGTGCGCGATGCCGGCAACGGCGTGCTGGGCGTGGCCTTCCACGAAGCCGCCACCGAAGCGGACCTCGCGCAGCTGATCGAGATCTTCACCGGCAAGGCCGCCGACATCGCCGCGCTGGACGCGGCCGCTGCCGACGCCATCCCGGCCGCGCTGAAGCGCGAATCGGCGATCCTCACGCACCCGGTGTTCAACGAGCACCACAGCGAGCACGAGATGCTGCGCTACCTGAAGAAGCTGGAAAACCGCGACCTGGCGATGAATCACTCGATGATTTCGCTGGGCAGCTGCACCATGAAGCTGAACGCCACCAGCGAGATGATCCCGGTGACCTGGCCGGAATTCGCCAACATGCACCCGTTCGCGCCGCGCGACCAGGCCGTTGGCTACCTGGAAATGATCGAAGGCCTGCAACAGCAGCTGCTGGCGATCACCGGTTTCGACGCCATTTCGATGCAGCCGAACTCCGGCGCGCAGGGTGAATACGCCGGCCTGCTGGCGATCCGCCGCTACCACGCCAGCCGTGGCGAAGCGCACCGCAGCGTGTGCCTGATCCCGCAATCGGCGCACGGCACCAATCCGGCTACCGCGCAGATGCTGGGCATGCAGGTGGTGGTGGTGAAGACCGACGACAACGGCAACGTGGACATGGCCGACCTCAAGGCCCGCGTCGAGCAGCATGCGGCCAACCTTGGCGCGCTGATGATCACCTATCCGTCTACCCACGGCGTGTTCGAGCAGGGCATCAAGGAAATCTGCGAGATGGTGCACGCGGCCGGCGGCCAGGTGTACATGGACGGTGCCAACATGAACGCGCAGGTGGGCCTGACCCGTCCGGCCGACATCGGCGCCGACGTGCTGCACATGAACCTGCACAAGACCTTCTGCATCCCGCACGGCGGCGGCGGTCCGGGCATGGGCCCGATCGGCATGAAGTCGCACTTGGCGCCGTTCATGGCCAACCACGTGGTGTCCGAGGTTCCGGGCGCGGTGGCCGGCCAGAGCGCGGTTTCCGCCGCGCCGTTCGGCTCCGCCTCCATCCTGCCGATCTCCTACATGTACATCCGCATGATGGGCGCGGAAGGCATGAAGCACGCCACCGAAATGGCGCTGCTGAACGCCAACTACCTGATGCAGCAGCTGTCGGCGCACTACCCGGTGCTGTACACCGGTGCCAACGGCCGTGTCGCGCACGAGTGCATCATCGACCTGCGTCCGCTGAAGGCCGCCTCCGGTATCACCGAGGTGGACGTGGCCAAGCGCCTGATGGACTACGGCTTCCACGCGCCGACCATGAGCTTCCCGGTAGCGGGCACGCTGATGATCGAGCCGACCGAGTCGGAGTCCAAGGCCGAGCTGGACCGCTTCATCGCCGCCATGGTCGCCATCCGTCAGGAGATCGACAAGGTGCAGAACGGCGTCTGGCCGCTGAACGACAACCCGCTGGTCAACGCGCCGCACAGCAAGGCCGATATCGCCGGCGAGTGGGCGCGTGCCTACAGCCGCGAAGAGGCGTTCTTCCCGCTGCCGTACGTGCTGGACAACAAGTTCTGGCCGAGCGTGAACCGCATCGACGACGTGTACGGCGACCGCAACCTGGTGTGCAGCTGCCCGTCGGTCGAAGAGTACGAGTAAGCAGCGTACGAGTAAGCAGCGTACGAGTAAGCAGCGTACGAGTCAGCGCGCCTGCGGCCAACCCTGGGCGCTACGCAAGCAAAACCCCGCCGGAAACGGCGGGGTTTTTTCATGGCCGCGGCGCGCGGTGGCGACGGCTTACGGGCAGGGCCCTGCCGGCGGGCAGGCGGCCTCGCTTGCCTGCTTGGCCTGTTCCGGCTCGTCGTCGCGGGTGGCGGCGCGCACGCCGGCGGCGGTGACATCGACCGCGGCGCCGACCACGGTGGCGCCGACCTTGACGGTGGTGGCCACCACGGTGACGGCGGCATCGGCGACGGTAATCACGGCACAGCCGGTGAGGGCCGGCAGCAGGGCGGCCAGTAGCAGGGAACGCAAGTACATGATCGGATTCCGTTGAGAGACAGCCGCCAGTGTAGGGCTGGCACCGGGTTTGGTCACGTCGCGCGTGCCGGCACGCAGATTGGTGATGGGGCCGGTCACGGAAAGCTGCTACCATGCCAGCCGATTTTCCCACTTACTGACGACCGCCCGCCCGCGCGAGGCGGCAGGAGCCGATGATGGCAGGAGCAAGCCTGTTAACCCTGATTGACGATATCGCCACCGTGCTGGACGACGTGGCGGTGATGACCAAGGTCGCCGCCAAGAAGACCGCCGGCGTGCTGGGCGACGATCTGGCGCTCAACGCGCAACAGGTGGCCGGCGTCCACGCCGACCGCGAGCTGCCGGTGGTATGGGCGGTGGCGATGGGCTCGCTGCGCAACAAGCTGATCCTGGTGCCGGCGGCGCTGCTGATCAGCCTGGTGGCACCGTGGCTGATCACGCCGCTGCTGATGCTGGGCGGCGCCTACCTCTGCTTCGAGGGCTTCGAGAAACTGGCGCACCCGCTCTTGCACAGCGCGGCGGAGGACGAGGCGCACCACCAGGCGCTGACGGCGGCGCTGAGCGACCCGGCCACCGACATGCTGGCCTTCGAGCGCGACAAGATCAAGGGCGCGATCCGCACCGATTTCATCCTGTCGGCGGAGATCATCGCCATCACGCTGGGCACGGTGGCGGCGGCGCCCTTCCTGTCGCAGCTGACGGTGCTGTCCGGCATCGCGCTGATCATGACCGTCGGCGTCTACGGCCTGGTGGCCGGCATCGTCAAGCTGGACGACGGCGGCCTGTACCTCAGCGGCAAGGACAACACCGCGCTGCAATGGCTGGGCGCGCTGATGCTCAATGCCGCGCCCTACCTGATGAAGACGCTGGCCATCGTCGGCACCGCCGCGATGTTCATGGTCGGCGGCGGCATTCTCAGCCACGGCCTGTCCTTCCTGCACCACGCGATCGAGCAGACCACCGCCATCGCCGGCAACCTGCCGCTGGTGGGGCGCACGCTGGCGCTGCTGACGCCGACGGTGCTGGACGCGCTGCTGGGCATCGTCGCCGGGGCGCTGGTGCTGTTGCTGGTGACGGCGGGGCAGCGCGGCTGGCGCCTGGTGCGCGGCTGAGCGGCCATCGCGGCCGGGGGGCGGGGCGCTTGTCGCCACGCCCGGCCGGTCGCGAAAAAGTTGAATCCGGTGCGCCCTGATGTAGAATCGGGGCTTCCTTATTACCGGGGTGACCCCACAGTCCGATGGACATTTTCATAATTTTCGTGCTGTTCTTCCTGAACGGCATCTTCGCGATGGCGGAAATCGCCATCGTCTCCTCGCGCAAAGTCCGCCTGCAGCAGTGGGCCGAAGAAGGACACCGCGGTGCCATCGCCGCGCTCAAGCTGGCCGACGAGCCGACCCGTTTCCTGTCCACCATCCAGATTGGCATCACCCTGATCGGCATCCTGTCCGGTGCCTTCGGCGAGGCCGCCATCGCCGACCGCCTGATTCCCTATTTCGCCAGCGTGCCGCTGCTGGCCGATTTTGCCCGCCCGCTGGCGCTGGGCATCACCGTGCTGCTGATTACCTATTTCTCGCTGATCATCGGCGAGCTGGTGCCCAAGCGCATCGGCATGCAGAACCCGGAAGTGCTGGCCACGGTGCTGGCGCCGCCGATGCTGCTGCTGGCGCGGGCGACGCGACCGCTGGTGCGTTTCCTCAGCCTGTCCACCGAGACGGTGCTGCGCGTGCTGGGCGTCAAGAAGCCGAAAGAGCCGTCGATCACCGAAGAAGAAATCAAGGTGCTGATGGAGCAGGGCGCGGAAGAGGGCATCTTCGAACGCGCCGAGCAGGAGCTGGTGGAAAACATCTTCAGCCTCGACGAGAAGAAGGTGGTCTCGATCATGACCCAGCGCAAGGACATCGTGGCGCTGGACATCGACGACCCGTTGGAGGACAACCTGCGCATCATCAAGGAGAGCGTGTTCACCCGCTATCCGGTGTGCAAGGGCGGCTTCGAGAACGTGCTGGGCATGATCCAGGCCAAGGACCTGCTGCACCGCCTGCTGGACGACAAGTCGGTGACGCTGGAAGGCCTGGTGCGCCCGCCGCTGTACGTGCCGGAGGCGATCAGCCCGATGCAGCTGCTGGAGCAGTTCAAGCGCACCCGCAACCACACCGCGCTGGTGGTGGACGAATACGGCGAGATCGAGGGCCTGGTCAGCATCAACGACGTGATGGAGGCGATTGTCGGCGACCTGCCGACCGAGGCCACCGACAGCGATGAGGAGATCGTGCTGCGCGACGACGGCAGCTGGCTGGTGGACGGCATGATGTCGCTGGACGATTTCAAGGAGCACTTCGACCTCGACATGATCGAGGGCGAGGAAACCGGCGATTTCCAGACCGTGGCCGGTTTCGTCATCTTCATGCTCGGCCGCGTGCCGGCCACCGCCGACCGCGTGGAGTGGGGCGGTTTCACCTTCGAGGTGGTGGACATGGATCGCACCCGTGTCGACAAGCTGCTGGTGACGGCGCCGCCGCCGGAAGTCACGCCGGACGCGTGAACTGTCGCCAACAACCCCGCCCGGTGCGGGGTTTTTTTTGCGGCATTGCTTATCGGTAATCCTGCTTTGCGCCGTCAAAAAATGACGATAAAGTTAAACGGTTTTGCAACCATAAATACAGGATAGAGAGCAATGAAACTGGAAACCCTCGCCGTACACGCCGGCTACAGCCCGGACCCGACCACCAAGGCGGTGGCGGTGCCGCTGTACCAGACCACCAGCTACGCCTTCGACAGCACCCAGCACGGCGCCGACCTGTTCGATCTCAAGGTGCAGGGCAATATCTACACCCGCATCATGAACCCGACCACCGACGTGCTGGAAAAGCGCGTCGCGGCGCTGGAAGGCGGCATCGGCGCGCTGGCGGTGGCCTCCGGCATGGCGGCGATCAGCTACGCGATCCAGACCATTGCCGAGGCCGGCGACAACATCATCGCCACCAGCACCCTGTACGGCGGCACCTACAACCTGTTCGCCCACACCTTCCCGCAGCTGGGCATCACCGTGCGCTTCATCGACCCGGCCCGGCCGCAGGACATCGCGGCCAACGTTGACGCGCGTACCAAGGCGGTGTTCTGCGAGTCGATCGGCAACCCGCTGGGCAACGTGGTGGACTTCGGCGCCTTTGCCGCCGAGGCGCACCGTCACGGCCTGCCGCTGATCGTCGACAACACCGTGCCCTCGCCCTATCTGTGCCGCCCGTTCGAGCACGGCGCCGACATCGTGGTGCACAGCCTGACCAAATACCTCGGCGGCCACGGCGGCAGCATCGGCGGCATCATCGTCGACTCCGGCAAGTTCCCGTGGGGCGAGCACGCCGAGCGCTTCGTGCGCCTGAACACGCCGGACGTCAGCTACCACGGCGTCAACTACGTGGCGGCGCTGGGCGCCGCCGCCTACATCGCCCGTGCCCGCGTGGTGCCGCTGCGCAATATGGGCGCCGCCATCTCGCCGTTCAACGCGCACCAGATCCTGCTCGGCATCGAGACGCTGGCGCTGCGCATGGACCGCATCTGCGACAACACGCTGGCGGTGGCGAACGCGCTGGCCGCGCATCCGGCGGTGGCGTGGGTGGAGTACGCCGGCCGCGCCGAGCATCCGCAGAAGCCGCTGGTGGACAAGTACATGGGCGGCCGCGCCTCCGGCATCCTGTCCTTCGGCATCAAGGGCGGGGTCGAGGCCGGCGGCCGTTTCATCGACGCGCTGCAGCTGGTGACGCGGCTGGTGAACATCGGCGACGCCAAGTCGCTGGCCTGCCACCCGGCCTCCACCACCCACCGCCAGCTGTCGCCGGACGAGCAGCTCAAGGCCGGCGTGCGCCCGGAGATGATCCGGCTGTCGATCGGCATCGAGCACGTCGACGACATCCTTGCCGACATCCGGCAGGCGCTGCAGGCGGCGTGCTGAGCCGGGTGATTGATTTGGCCTGCTGAGGCGGGCGAAAATGGTTGCGGCCAACCTTGTCTCCAAGGTTGGCCGCAATGTTTTACGGGGGCGCGGTAATCAGCCGCGGGCGCTCAGCCACTGCAGCATGCCCTGTGCGGCGGCGCGGCCGCTGGCGAAGCAGGCGGTGAGCAGGTAGCCGCCGGTCGGCGCCTCCCAGTCCAGCATCTCGCCGGCGACAAACACGCCGGGCAGCGCGCGCAGCATCAGCCGGCTGTCGACGGCGTCGAAGCGCACGCCGCCGGCGCTGCTGATCGCCTCGTCCAGCGGCCGCGCCGCGTGCAGCGTTAGTGGCAGCGCCTTGATCGCGGCGGCGAGGCGCGCCATGTCGGTAAAGCCGTCCTTGTCCAGCAGCTCGCGCAGCAGGCCGGCGCGCACACCGTCGATGCCGCACTGCTTGCGCAGGTGGTTGGCCAGCGACGCCGCACCGCGGCCGCGTTCCAGCTCGGCGCGCAGGCGAGGCAGGTCGCGGTCCGGCGCCAGGTCGAGCAGGATGGTGGCGCTGCCGTGGGCGTTGATCTCGTCGCGGATGGCGGCGCTGAACGCGTACACCAGATTGCCCTCGATGCCGTGGGCGGACACCACGCACTCGCCGCGGCGGGTCAGCGGCTGGCCGCAGGCGTCGCGGAAGGTGAGGGCGACATTCTTCAGCGCGCTGCCGGCAAATTTTTCCCGGAAATGGGCGCTCCACTGCGCGTCGAAGCCGCAGTTGGACGGCTGTAGCTCAGCCACCGCCACACTCTTGTCCTGCAGCAGCGGCAGCCACTTGCCGTCCGAACCCAGCTTGGCCCAGCTGCCGCCGCCCAGCGCCAGCAGCACCGCGTCGGCGTGCCGCACGACCTCGCCGTCCGGGGTGGCGAAGCGCAGCCCGCCGTCGGCATCCCAGCCCAGCCAGCGGTGGCGTACGTGAATGTGCAGGCCGGCGTCGCGCAGCCGCGTCAGCCACGCGCGCAGCAGCGGCGCCGCCTTCATCCCGGTGGGGAACACCTTGCCGGAGCTGCCGACGAAGGTGTCGATGCCGAGACTGTGCACCCAGTCGCGCAGCGCGGCGGCGTCAAAGGCGTCGATGATCGGGGTCAGCTCGGCCTCGCGCCGGCCGTAGCGCGCCAGGAACGGTGTGCGCGGCTCGCTGTGGGTGATGTTCATGCCGCCGACGCCGGCGAGCAGGAACTTGCGCCCGACCGAGGGCATGGCGTCGAACAGCTCGACAGCGGCGCCGTGCGCGAGCAGGGTCTCGGCGGCGATCAGGCCGGCCGGGCCACCGCCGATGATGGCAACGCGCGGGCGGGTAGGGGAGGAATCGGGCATGGTCGGAACGTGTGCAAGGGTTGGCCGCAAGGAAAGAGCGGCATTGTACCGAAATGGCGGCACCAGCAGCAGCCGCGTTTCAGCGGAGGGTGCCGGCCGGTGCGGTCTTTCTCGTCATTTCATGCATACGGCGTTTGCAGATATTCCAAGTGGCTGTTTAAAATTGCCGATTGCTCGCCACGCCGGCGAAAGTATTGATTTTTAATTGTTTTGTCGAATTTTCGAGAATTGAATCCCCATAATATGCAGATTGTTTCGGAACGCCATGCACGCGACACCCGCTTGTGCCCCAGCTTGCCGCGCCGCGCCACCGCCATCATCGAGTTGCCCGATGGCGTGCTGATGACGGCCTCGGTCAACAGCCGTTTTTGCCTGCCCGGCGGCGTGTCGCAACGCGGCGAGCTGCGCTCGCAGGCGCTGATCCGCCAGATCCGCGACCAGACCGGCTTGCGCATCAATTCCATGCTCTACCTGTTCGACCACATCACCCAGCACAACGCGCACAAGGTGTACCTGGTGATCGCGCAGGGCCAGCCGCGGCTACAGGAGGGCGGTAGCCGGCTGACGCTGGTGACGTCGCCGGATGCCGACATGGACATCCACATCGAGTCGCGCGCCATCCTGCGCCGCTACGCCAAGCTGCGCGGCGAGGAGGGCGCCAAGAGCGAGGCGGTGCGCGCCATGCTCAAGCTGGCGCGCTACATCGCCAAGGTGGAGTGATGACGGGCTGGCAGGCGCTGGACGAGTTCGGCTTCGATCACGCGCTGGCGGACACGGCCGGCACGGCGCTGGTGATGTTTGGCCAGCCCGCGTGCGGCGCCTGTCGCGGCTGGTACCGGCAACTGCCGCAATGGCTGGGTGATGGTGCGGTGCGGCTGTTCTATGTCGATGTCGCCCGCGCGCAGGCGCTGGCCAACCGTTTCGAGCTGTTCCAGTTGCCGGATTTCGTGCTGTACCGGCACGGTGAATTCCACTGCCGCTTCGCCGCACCATTCCAGGCGAAGGCGGTGCAGGCGGCACTGGCGGCCGCGCTACTGGCCCCGGCCGAGGAAGAGCCGTGAGCCAGACCCGCTAGCATTTTATGGCGCCTGCACGTTGCCGGCGGCGGCCGGCCTGCTGTCGGCCTGCTGTTCCGCCTGCTGTTCCGCCTGCTGCAGCGCGCGCTGCAGCTCTTCCGGCATCGTCACCAGGCCGAGGCCGGTGGCGCCGTTCATCAGCACGACGGACAGGGCCAGTGCCACCGGTGCGAACAGCAGGGTGCCCAGCAGGATGCGCAGCTTGGTGAGGCCGCTGCCGAACGCCAGCGCCGACACCAGCAGCCACAGGCCGATCATGCCGATGGTCATGCTGGCCACCCTGGCGACGTCGTCCGGCAGCCAGCTGCTGAGCGGGTCCAGCAGCTGGATGGCGCTGGCGGCGACGATGGTGCCGGTCAGCGACGGCACGCCGGCGCCGGTGGCGCGGCGCAGCCACCACTGCATGAAGCGGCCGTAGAGCAGGGTCTCTAGCGTGACGTAGGCGGTGAAGAACAGGATCACGTTCAGCGGCTCGCCCATGCCGGCCGGCGCGCCGGCGGCGGCCACCACGCCCAGCAGCAGCAAGGACAGGGCCAGGTGCCGGGTCGGGTACTGGTAGTGCGCCAGCGGCTGGAACTGCAGGCGCAGCATGGCCAGCGCGTCGTTGATGAGGGGCTGGTTCATGGTTCAGTCAAAAATGACGGTCTTGTTGTTGTAGGCCAGGATGCGGTTTTCCAGATGCCAGCGCACCGCGCGCGACAGCACCACCCGCTCCAGGTCGCGACCCTTCTGGATCAGGTCGTCGACATCGTCGCGGTGCGAGATGCGCATCACTTCCTGCTCGATGATCGGGCCGTCGTCGAGGATCTCGGTCACGTAGTGGCTGGTGGCGCCGATCAGCTTCACGCCACGGGCGAAGGCGCGGTGGTAGGGCTTGGCGCCGTCAAAGGCCGGCAGGAAGCTGTGGTGGATGTTGATCACGCGGTGCGGATAGCGCTCGACGAACTTGTGCGACAGCACCTGCATGTAGCGCGCGAGCACGATCAGGTCCACCTCGGCGGCTTCCAGCAGCGCCCACTGCGCGGCTTCGGCCTGCTCCTTGTTGTCCTTGTTCACGCTGATCACGTGGTAGGGGATGCCGTGGAATTCGGCCAGACCGCGGCAGTCCTCGTGGTTGGACACGATCAGCGGGATGTCGCAGTCCAGCTCGCCGATGCGCCAGCGGTGCAGCAGGTCGACCAGGCAGTGCTCGTACTTCGACACGAAGATCGCCATCCGCGGCTTGCGCGAGGACAGCGACACTTCCCAGCTCATGTTGTGCTTTTCCGCGATCGGGGCGAAGGCGGCGGCGAAGCTTTCCATCGGCAGGCTGAAGCCGTGCAGGTCCCACTGGATCCGCATCAGGAACAGGTTCTCCACCGCGTCCTGGTGCTGGTCGGCGTGCAGGATGTTGGCGTTGTAGGTCAGCAGGAAATTGGCGATGGCCGCCACCAGCCCTTGGCTGTCGGGGCAGCTGACCAGCAGGGTGGCCGAGTGCTTGTTGCTCATGGTTCGCTCTTTGTTATTGGTTTGCGGAAAACAAACGCCACAGTCGGCAGGTGGACTGTGGCGTCGGACGGGGCGCGGTCTGCGATCAGGCGTTGAGGTTGGCCGCATCCAGCGTGTTTTGCAACAGCGTGGCCACGGTCATCGGGCCGACGCCGCCCGGCACCGGGGTGATGAAGCTGGCCACTTCGCGCGCCACGGCGAAGTCGACGTCGCCGCAGATGCTGCCGTCGTCGAGGCGGTTGATGCCGACGTCGATCACCACCGCGCCCGGCTTCAGCCATTCGCCCTTCACGAATTTCGGGATGCCGACGCCGGCGACCACGATGTCGGCGCGGCCAACCTCGGCGGCGAGATCGGCGGTGGCGCTATGGCATACCGTCACTGTGGCGCGCGCCAGCAGCATTTCCAGCGCCTGCGGGCGGCCGACGATGTTGGAGGCGCCGACGATCACCACGTTCTTGCCTTTCGGATCGATGCCGTATTCCTGCAGCAGCGTCATCACGCCGCGCGGGGTGCACGGACGCAGCAGCGGCATCTTGGTGGCCAGGCGGCCGACGTTGTACGGGTGGAAGCCGTCGACGTCCTTCTTTGGGTCGATGCGCTCGATCACCAGCTGCGGGTCGATCTGCTTGGGCAGCGGCAGCTGCACCAGGATGCCGTCCACGCTGTCGTCGGCATTGAGCTGGTCGATGATGGACAGCAGCTCTTCCTGCGAGGTGCTGCCGGGCAGGTCGTAGGCGACGGAGCGCACGCCGGCCTTTTCGCAGGAACGCTTCTTGTTCTTGACGTAGATGCCGGAGGCCGGATCGTCGCCCACCAGAATCACGGCCAGCGCCGGAGCGCGCTTGCCTGCGGCCACGCGGGCGTCCACGCCTTCGCGTACGCGGTTGATCAGGGTTTCGGCGACGGCTTTGCCGTCGATAAGTTGTGCCGCCATGCTGCTATCCACCGTTAAGGTCTGATGTAAACGAAAGCCGGATTTTCTCATTTTTCCGGGGTGGTGCTCAATCTTTTAGCGCGTCGGTGGCGCTTTTTTTGTGCGGTGCGGCATCCGTGGCCGCGACAGGCGCGCGGCAGTGCCGGCCGGTGCGGATCATCCATTTCGATTTTATTGCACCGCGGGTGTTGACAGGCGGATTTCCGCCACGTATAGTTCGCCTCCTGTCGTCGGGGCGTAGCGCAGTCTGGTAGCGCATCTGCTTTGGGAGCAGAGGGTCGTGAGTTCGAATCCCACCGCCCCGACCACAGACAACCCGGCATAACGTGCCCGTAGCTCAATTGGATAGAGCACCAACCTTCTAAGTTGGGGGTTACAGGTTCGAACCCTGTCGGGTGCGCCAAGCATGTTTTAGTTTTATCTGTGGTGGATGTAGCTCAGTTGGTAGAGTCCAGGATTGTGATTCCTGTTGTCGTGGGTTCGAGCCCCATCATCCACCCCACCTCTTTTAGCCTTGTCGCAGCAATGCGGCAAAGCGCACCGCTCAGCGGTGGATGTAGCTCAGTTGGTAGAGTCCAGGATTGTGATTCCTGTTGTCGTGGGTTCGAGCCCCATCATCCACCCCAGTTAAAAACCCGGCTTTGTGCCGGGTTTTTCCATTTCTTCCCTGTTTTCCGCTTGTGGCCGGTGAAATTCACCGTATAATCGAATACATTTGCATGTATCCGATAGCCAGAGCGTGACCATGACCACCTTGCAGCCGATCAAACGCCAGACCCTGACCAGTGCGGTTACAGAATCCTTGCGCCAGCGCATCCTGTCCGGCGAATTTGCCGACGGGCAGCAGCTGCGCCAGGAGGCCCTTTCCAACGAATACGGCGTCAGCCGCGTGCCGGTGCGCGAGGCCCTGCGCCAGCTGGAGGCCGAGGGGCTGATCCAGATCATCGACCACAAGGGGGCGCTGGTATCCAAGCTGTCGCTGGATGACGTGCTGGAGCTGCTGGACATCCGCGCCACGCTGGAGAGCGAGCTGCTGCGGGCGGCCATTCCCTGTCAGAACGAGGCGGATCACGCCGCCGCCGAGGCCACGCTGAAGGAATTCGAACAGGCGCTGGTCAGCAACGACATCCGCCACTGGGGCGAGCTGAACGCGCGCTTCCACCTGGCGCTGTATCGTGCCGCCAAGCGCCCGAACACGCTGGCGCTGATCGAGCAGCTGCACAACAAGACAGACCGCTACACCCGGATGCAGATCCTGTTCACCCGCACCATGGAGCTGGCGCACCAGGAGCACAGCAAGCTGTTGCAGCTGTGCCGCGAGGGCAAGGCGGACGAGGCGGCGGAGTTCATCCGCTTCCACATCCAGTCTGCCGGCCACGCGCTGGAGGCGTACATGAACTCCGCCGAGCGTCGTTAACCGTCATTTTTGTATACAAAACGCCGTTCCTGGTCTGCGCTAGGGACGGCGTTTTTGCGTGCGCTCGCTGCTGTAGGCGTGGACGACTTCGCCGCGCTGCAGTTTGCCGATCACCGGTACCGCCAGGTCGATGGCGTCGTGGTCGGTGGCGGAGAACGGTTTATGGTAGGTAGTGATCACGCCCTTGACCGGGGTGGGCAGGGTTTCCAGCGCACGGACGATGGCCTTGCCGTCGGTGCTGGCGCTGTGGCGCAATGCCGCCGCCAGCAGCAGCATGCTGTCGTAGCCCTGCGCCGCCGATACCGCCGACGGAATGCGCCGCCCGCCGAAGGTGCGCAGGTAGCGCGCGACAAAGTCCTGTCGCAACGGGTCGGCGCTGTCGCTGATGAAGGTCTGCACCATGCGTGCGCCTTCGGCATTGGGGCCGGCGTCGTCGATGAAGTTGGACATCGACAGCGTCCAGCTGCCGATCAGCTGCGGCCGCCAGTCCATCTGCGCCAGCGAGTTGGCGATCTGCGCCAGCTCCGGGCCGATGGCGTAGGTCAGGATCGCCTGCGCCCCGAGATCGCGCGCCCGGCTCAGTTGCGCGATCATGTCGCGCTCGCCGAGGCGGAACTGGCCGGTGTAGACCGGGCTCATTCCCTGTTCGCGCAGCGCCCTGAGCAGCTCGTCCTTGCCGGTGCGGCCGTAATTGGTCTTGTCGTGAAAAATCGCCAGCCGGCTCAGGCCGCTGCGTTTCGCCTCGCGCACGATCAGCGGCGCCTGCTGCGCGTCGGAGGCCGACACGCGGAACACGTAGTTGAGCGGGTGCCTGGGTGGAGCGAACTGTGAGGTGACCTGCGGCGCGGTGGCGACCGCGGTGATCGCCGGGATGCCGGCCTGCTGGTAGTGCCCCTGCGAGGCCAGCGCCACGCCGCTGTTGACGAAACCGACGCTGGCGATCACGGGCTGGTGCAGCGTCAGCTCGCGGGCGATGCGGATGCCGATCTCGGGGCGGCCCATGTCGTCGCGCTCGACCAGCAGCAGCGGCCGGCCGCGGATGCCGCCCTGGCGGTTGATCTCCGCCGCCGCCAGGCGGATGCCGTTGCGCATGCTGATGCCCATCGGCGCCGAGCCGCCGGTGAACGGGCCGGAGACGCCGATACGCAGCGCTTCGGCCGCGGTGGCGGCAAGCGGCAGGCACAGCAACAGCAGGCGGAGGGTGCGATACACGGGGGATTCCTGATGGCTAGGCGGTGACAATCCCCGCTATTATCACACTTTGGCCCCGCTTGCGGCCAACCTTTGCCCGTAGCCGCCATGCGAACCCAGCGTTTCTACCAGTCCCTCAAACGCAGCCGTTTCTACCGGCTGATGCCCAACAGCACCATCGTGCTGTTCTTCCTGACCATGGCGGTGATGCTGTGGACGCTGGACGCGCGCGAGACCGAACAGCTGCGCCTCGATCTGGCCAAGGACACGCTGTGGGCGGAGCAGACGCTGCGCCTGCGCCTGGACGAGCACAAGGACGAGCTGTCGCGGCTGGCGCGCGACATCGGCCGCGAGGCCATCGACGAGGACCAGTTCCTGGTGCAGGCCTCGGAGTTCCTCGCCAACACCCCGGAGATGGCGGCGGTGGTGTGGGCCGACAACAGCTTTACCCTGCGCTGGATCGCGCCGTACGAGGAAAGCCGGCTCACCGTCGGCTCCGGCCTCAGCGGCGTGTCCGCCTCGGCCTACCTGCAGGCGCGCACCGACGGCCGCTCGGTGATGAGCCAGCCCTACCAGCTGGATTCCGGCGAGTGGCGCTTCGACCTGATGGTGCCGGTGTTCCGCGACACCCAGTTCCGCGGCATGGTGATCGGCATCTACAAGGCCAGTGTCTTCATCCGCCGCGTGCCGCCGAGCTGGTTTGCCGAGAAATACTATCTGGAGCTGAACAACGGCGAGCAGTCGCTGGTGCGCAACAGCCACGGCGCGCCGTCCTCGCGCCTGTCGCAGAGCATCGTGCTGGGCGGCACGCCGCTGCAGCTGGTGGCGCGGCCGGTGCGCGGCGACAACAACAAGGGGCGCGTGATCCAGCTCGGGCTGATCGTCGGCCTGTCGCTGCTGACCCTGCTCAGCCTGATGAGCCTGTCGCGCCACATCCGCCGCCGCGTCGACGCCGAGCGCGAGCGCGACCGCGTCTACGGCCTGTCGCGCGAATGGCTGGGCGTGATGCGCGAGGACGGTTACCTGCTGCACGTCAACCCGGCCTTTGTCGGCGGCCTCGGCTATCCGGCGGAGCAGCTGCTGGGCACCTCCATCCTCAACTACCTGCACCCGGACGAGCGCGAATCGACGCAGCAGCTGTTGCGGCAGGTGATCGAGGCCGGCAGTGTCGACCGCTACGTCGAGACGAGGGTGATCAACCGCGCGCAGGAGGTGCGCGCCATCGCCTGGGCGATGAGCCCGCTGCCGGACGCCGGCGTGGTGTACCTGTCCGGCCGCGACATCACCGCCGAGAAACAGGCGGAGCAGGCGCTGCGCCACGAGTACATGTTCCGCAAGGCGATGGAGGATTCGCTGGTGGTCGGCATCCGCGCCATCGCGCTGGATGGCCGCATCACCTACGTCAACCCGGCGTTCTGCCGCATCACCGGCTATGACGAGGCGGAGCTGATCGGGCTGTTGCCGCCGTACCCGTACTGGTCGCCGGATATCGCCCACCACAACTACGACGCCCTGCGCCAGACGCTGTCCGGCGAGCAGTCGCAGCAGCTGTTCGAGTCGGTGATGCAGCGCAAGAACGGCGAGCGTTTCTACGCGCAGTTGCTGATTTCGCCGCTGATCGACGCCGACGGCCACCAGACCGGCTGGATGGCGGCACTGACCGACATGACCGAGAAGCGCCACGCGCAGCAGATGCTGGAGGCGGCCAACGAGCGCTTCATCGCGGTGATCGAGGGGCTGGACGCGGCGGTGGCGGTGGTGCGCGGCGAAAGCCAGCAGCTGCTGTTCTGCAACCATCGCTACCGCGAATGGTTGGCCGCACCGGCCACGGAGGACAGTTCGGAATGCTGCGACCTGCGCCTGTACCGCCTGCTGCAGCAGGCCAGCGCCGACCAGGAGATCTGGCTGGACGATCTGCAGCGCTGGTTCCTGCTGCGCTCGCGCCCGGTGCGCTGGGTCGACAGCGAGATGGCGCAGATGCTGATCCTCACCGACATCACCGAGCAGCACGACGCCGAGCAGCGCTACCAGGAGCAGATGGCCAAGCTGCAGGCCACCTCGCGCCTGATCACCATGGGCGAGATGGCGTCGACGCTGGCGCACGAGCTGAACCAGCCGCTGTCGGCGATCGCCAACTACCAGGCCGGCTGCGTCGAGCGCCTGCGCCAGGGCCGCGCCACGCCGGAATCGCTGATTCCGGTGATGGAAAAGATCACCGCGCAGGCGGAGCGTGCCGGCAAGATCGTGCGCCGGGTGCGCGAATTCGTGAAGCAGAGCGAGCCGGTGTGCAAGCCGTGCCAGCCGTCCGACATCATCGACGCCGCGCTGGCGATCGCCGAGATCGAGGCGCGCCGCCTCGGCTCGGTGATCAACGTGCACCTTGCGGCCAACCTTCCCGCCGTCAACGTCGACCCGATCCTGATCGAGCAGGTGCTGCTCAACCTGATCAAGAACGGCATGGAGGCGATGCAGCAGCTGCCGCCGGCGCAGCGCGAGCTGCAGGTCAGCGTGCAGCGCAGCAGCAGCAAGCGGGTGGAGGTGGCGATCGTCGATTGCGGCCACGGCGTGCCGGACGACATCAAGTCGCAGCTGTTCGACGCCTTCTTCACCACCAAGAGCGAAGGCATGGGCATGGGGCTGAACATCTGCCGCTCGATCGTCGAGTTCCATCAGGGTCAACTCTCGGTGGAAGACCATCCGCTGGGTGGTACCATTTTCCGATTCACTTTGCCGGTATACGAGCCATGACTGCGAGCAAATCCATCACCATCCATATCGTTGACGACGACGAGGCGTTCCGCGACTCGCTGGTCTGGCTGCTGGAAAGCCACGACTACCGTGTGATCTGCCACGACCATGCCGAGGCCTTTCTCGCCGGCTTCCGCCCGGAGTCGAGCGTCGGCTGCCTGATCCTCGACATCCGCATGCCGGGCATGAGCGGGCTGGAGCTGTACGAAGAGCTGCAGGCGCGCGGCAATCGCTGGCCGGTGATCTTCATTACCGGCCACGGCGATGTGCCGATGGCGGTGCAGGCGGTGAAGCGCGGCGCCTATGACTTCCTGGAAAAACCGTTCAACCAGGAGGCGTTGCTGCTGGCGGTGAACAGCGCGCTGGAGGCGGCGGCCAGCCTGCAGCAGAGCAGCACGCTGGCGCAGCAGTGCGAGGCGCGGCTGCAGACGCTGACCACGCGTGAGCGCGAGGTGCTGGAGCGGGTGATCGAGGGCAAGATGAACAAGGTGATCGCCGACGACCTCGGCATCAGCATCAAGACCGTCGAGGCGCACCGCGGCAAGATGATGGACAAGATGGGGGTGCGCTCGATCGCCGATCTGGTGCAGACCGTGGTCGCCTACCGCCAGCAAAAAGGTGGCGCCTGACGCGGCCGCACTTCCGGCAGCAACACCGAACTTTACCCGCTATGCTTGGCTCTGAAGCAGACGGCGATGCGCTGGCATTGCCGCCACCGAACCGAAGGAGCCGCCCATGTCCCTGCCTCAAGCCGATCCCTTGCCGCTGCCGGATGATGTCGATCCGCAGCGCCGCCTGCTGATTTCCGCCGTGCTGGCCGGCGGCTTCGCCCTCGCGGTGCAGCCGGTGACCGCCGCCACCATCCACACCGACAGCGACGGCCTGGTTGCCGGCTGGCACAAGGCCGGCCCCGACCTGCTGCTGTACGCCGCGCGCCCGGCGCAGGGCAGCCAGTGGCCGGTGGTGCTGGTGGTGCAGGAAATCTTCGGCGTGCACGAACACATCCAGGACGTCTGCCGCCGCCTGGCCAAGCAGGGCTATCTCGCCCTCGCGCCGGAGCTGTTCCTGCGCCAGGGCGATGTCCGCGGCTACCCCGACACCGCCACGCTGATCGCAGGCGTGGTCAGCAAGGTGCCGGACGCGCAGGTACTGGCCGATCTGGACGCGACCTTGGAGTACGCGCGGGTGCTGGGCGGTAACAGCGCGCGTGCGGCGATCACCGGCTTCTGCTGGGGCGGGCGCATCACCTGGCTCTACGCCGCCCACAACCCGCGGCTCAAGGCCGGTGCCGCCTGGTATGGCCGGCTGCTGGGGCAGGAGACGGCGCTGACGCCGCGCCATCCGGTGGCGGTGGCGCCGCAGCTGACCGTGCCGGTACTGGGGCTGTATGGCGGCAAGGATGGTGGCATCCCGCTGGACAGCGTGGCGACGATGAAGGCGGCGCTGCAGCAGGGCGGCAGCGGCAGCGAGTTCGTGGTCTACCCCGATGCCGGCCACGCCTTCCATGCCGACTATCGCCCCAGCTACCACGCGCCGTCGGCCGAGGATGGCTGGCGCCGCATGCTGCAGTGGTTCCGCCGCCACGGCGTGTGAGGGCGACCGCTTTCCAGTGCGTTAAAAGCATTGCGGCCAACCTTGCAAGGTTGGCCGCAATGCTTTGGGCTGGGGTGGCAGATCAGGCGCTGCTGCTGTCGCTCTTGGGCGGCAGTTTGCTCGCAAGGAAATCGTCGTAGCCCTTCTGCACCAGCTCGAAGGTCTGCTGGATGCCGCTGGCGATGTCGCCGCCCAGCACCTTCAGTCCGTCCAGAATGTCCCTGGCCTCGTTGAAACCCTGCTCGAAGCCGCCGCGTACCAGCGCGACGAAACTGGTGGCCCGCTCTTCCTCGCTCATTTCCGGATGCTGCTGCGCGTAGGCGTCGTAAAAGCCGAGCGACAGCGACAGGATGCGCTCGGCGGTAGCCGCCGCGCTGTTGTCCTGCTTGTCGGCCGCCGTCTGCAACGCATCGGGGCCGAAATCCGGCGCCAGCAGCTCGTTGATCTTGTCGATGGCGCTGCGGTACAGCAGTTGCTGCGACTTGTTGCCGGCGCCGATCGAGACGTTGAGGCTGTCGATCACCTGGGCGTTCATCTCGTCGCGCGCACTGCGCTCCAGCGCCGACGGCTTGTTGAGGCGGCCGGGCGCGCTGCTGGCCTGGCTATTGTGGGCGACGGGTGTCAGCGACGACATCCCCGAGGTGGGAAACAAGGACATGGCAAACTCCCGCAGGTTGGCTGGGCGTGGCTATCTCCTTGACGTTATAGTGCTTTCTCGCGCGGCTGCCGCCGTTTGTCGTGAGCGGGGCGCAAAAAAAGGCAGCCCGCAGGCTGCCTCGTGTCGTGCTCGTGTCGTGACCGTCGGCAGCGCGCGATCAGAAGGCGAAGTGCTCGTCCGCCAGCGTCATCAGCGGCTTGGCGCCGCCCTTGATGGTGGCTTTCAGCGCTTCCACTTCCGGCAGCAGCTTGGCGAAGTAGAAGCGGGCGGTGGCGATCTTGGCCTTGTAGAAGTCGTCGCCGCCGGTTTCCAGCTTGGCGTAGGCCACTTCCGCCATGCGCGCCCACAGCCAGCCGTAGGTCAGGTGACCGAGCAGGCGCAGGTAGTCGCTGGCGGCGGCACCGGCTTCGTCGCGGTCCTTCATCGACGCCATGCCGATGCCCATGGTGATGTCGCCGACGTCCTTCAGCAGCTTGGCCAGCGGGGCCACGAACTCGGCCAGCTGCGCGTTGCCTTCGTTGGCCTGGCAGAACTTGTGGATCTGCTTGGTGAACTTGCGCAGCTTCTGGCCCTGATCCAGCAGCACCTTGCGGCCGAGCAGGTCGATGGCCTGGATGCCGTTGGTGCCTTCGTAGATCTGCGAGATGCGGCAGTCGCGCACCAGCTGTTCCATGCCCCACTCGCGGATAAAGCCGTGGCCGCCGAACACCTGCATGCCAAGGTTGGCCGCAGTGTAGCCGTTGTCGGTCATGAAGGCCTTGGCCACCGGGGTCAGCAGCGCCACCAGGTCGGCGGCATCGGCGCGCGCGTCGGCGTCCGGATGCTTTTCTTCGATGTCCAGCTGCAGCGCCAGCAGCGCGGCCAGCGCACGGCCGGCTTCGGTGTAGGCCTTCTGCGTCAGCAGCATGCGGCGCACGTCCGGGTGCACGATGATCGGGTCGGCGGCCTTTTCCGGGAACTTGGCGCCGGCCATCGCGCGCATCTGCAGCCGGTCGCGGGCATAGCTCAGCGCGCCCTGGAAGGCGGCCTCACCCAGGCCCAGGCCCTGCATGCCGCAGCCCAGACGCGCGGCGTTCATCATGGTGAACATGCAGGCCAGGCCCTTGTTGGCCTCGCCGATCAGGTAGCCGCGGGCACCGTCGAGGTTGATGACGGCGGTGGCGTTGGCCTTGATGCCCATCTTGTGTTCCAGGCTGCCGCAGTACACGCTGTTGCGGCTGCCGTCGGCGTGGAATTTCGGCACGATGAACAGCGAGATGCCCTTCACGTCCTTCGGCGCGTCCGGCAGGCGCGCCAGCACCAGGTGGATGATGTTGTCGGACAGGTCGTGCTCGCCGGCGGAGATGAAGATCTTGGTGCCGCTGATGCTGTAGCTGCCGTCGCCGTTCGGTTCGGCCTTGGTTTTCAGCAGGCCGAGGTCGGTACCGCAGTGCGGCTCGGTCAGGCACATGGTGCCGGTCCAGCTGCCATCGACCAGATGCGGCAGGTAGGTGGCTTTCTGCTCGTCGCTGCCGTGGGCGTGGATGGCGGAGTAGGCGCCGTGGCTCAGGCCGGGGTACATCGACCAGGCGACGTTGGCGGAGCACTGCATCTCGATGATCGGGAAGGACAGCGTCTTGGGCATGCCCTGGCCGCCGTAGGCCGGGTCGCAGTCCAGCGCGGTGAAGCCCAGTTCGCAGAACTGCTGGTACGCTTCCTTGAAGCCGACCGGGGTGGTGACCGACTTGGTGGCGGCGTCGAAGGTGCAGCCTTCCTCGTCGGCCGGGCGGTTCAGCGGTGCCAGCTCGTTTTCGCAGAATTGTGCCGCCGCCTCCAGATAAGACGAGAAAATGTCCTGCGTGGCTTCTTCATAACCCGGCAGCGAGGGCAGGGTATCCTGAACTTTGATCAGCTCGTTCAGGACAAAGTCGAAATCGCGCAGCGGTGCTTGATAAGCGGGCATGATGGTCTCCGTATTAATGCACGGCCCGGATGCAACGGGTCGTCTCTCGTGTCGTATTGGGGTGGCGGCACAAAACCGTGTGCTGGGACGTAGTGTGCACAGCGATACATGTTTAAGTCAAACGCTTGTTTTATTTTTTTGGTCGGCGCGGCGCAGCCGGCCACGGAAAGGGCGCAGGTAGCCTATGAGTGTCAAACGCTGGTTATTGCGACATATGCCGCACCCGGGAGTGTGGCTGGCCAATTCGGCCCTGCTGCGGCCGCTGGCCCCGTATCTGGGTCATGCCGCGCTGTGGAGCCTGCAGCGGCGCAAGGTGGCGCTGGCGGTGGCGGTCGGCCTGTTTTCCGGGCTGATGCCGGGGCCGACGCAGATGCTGACGGCGGCGTTGCTCGCGTTGCTTTTTCGCATCAATCTGCCGGTGGCGCTGGCCTGCACCCTGTATACCAACCCGCTGACCTATCTGCCGCTGTACTACCTGGCCTTCGAACTGGGCAAGCAGTTGCTGGGCATCAACGGCGAACTGGTGATGCCGCCGTTCCCGGCATTTGACGGCGAACACCTGTGGCAATGGCAGCACGCGGTTGTGGGGTGGACCCTGCACATGGGGTGGCCGCTGGTGGTGGGCGTGCCGGCGCTGGGGCTGACCTTCGGCCTCACCGGATATGTTATCGTGATGCTGTTATGGCAATGCGCCGTGTTGCGGCAGTGGCGCAAGCGAAAGGAAGTTCGTGGATCTGACTGAAAAGAAACTGGCCGGCGAGCAGGTGTTCAGCGGCGGCTTCATCAAGGTGCAGCGCGATAGCGTGGCGCTGCCGGACGGCAGCCCCGCGTGGCGCGAGTACATCCGTCACCCCGGCGCGGTGGCGGTGCTGGCGCTGTCCGACGACGGCAAGCTGCTGCTGGAGTGCCAGTTCCGCTATCCGCTGGCGCGCACTTTTCTGGAGATTCCGGCCGGCAAGATCGATCCGCAGGAGGCGCCGCTGGATACCGCCAGGCGCGAACTGCTGGAAGAAACCGGCTATCGGGCGGCCAACTGGTTTTATCTGGGCAAGGCCTATCCGTGCATCGGCTATTCTGATGAGGTGATTCACTATTATCTGGCGACCGCGCTGACCGCCGGCGAGCGGCAGCTGGACGAGGGCGAATTCCTGGAAGTGCTGACTGTGCCACTGGCCGAGGTAATGACGATGACACTGGATGGCCGCATCTGCGACAGCAAGAGCCTCGTCGGCCTGCACTGGTTGGCCGCATGGCAACGCGGGGAGCTGCGCTGTGAAGCCCTTTGACGCGCATCACGAGCGTCGGGGCGGCAAACGCCTGCGCATGGGCTGCCGTGCCAAGATGAAATCGCGCCATACCGGCGAAACCCACTATGGCGAATGCGTGGATCTGTCGGTGGACGGGCTCGCCATCCGCTCCGCGTTCGTGCCGCAATTCGGCGAAATCCTGGAGGTCACCATCATCGTGCCACCGGTCGGCGAGGTGTACAGCAAGCCGTTCGAGGTGGTGGTGGAAGTGCGGCGCTGCAACGAGGTGGAGCGCGGTAAGCTGTATGAAATCGGCGCAAAAATTATCAAACGCTAGTTAATTCATTTGCATGAATTGCTTGTCCTAAAAAAGTCGCTGGAATGGCGGCTTTTTTTATTTGCAGCAGCGCTACTGTGCTATACCCAAAAAAACAGATGCAGCTTGTTAGTCCACTGATAACTTGGCAAGGGGGAAGAGCGGTGCGATCGGCACCGTTCCCGCTCCGCTTGCCTCCAGCAGGAGGGTTAAGCCATGAGCCCCGACATCTTCAGCAGTTTCGCTTCCCGTTTCGATCGCACTCGCGAAGAAGAATTGACCATTCAGGAGTATCTGGAACTGTGCAAGCAGGACCGCACCGCCTATGCGTCTGCCGCCGAGCGCATGCTGATGGCGGTGGGCGAGCCGGAAGTGGTCGATACCCGCCATGATCCCCGCCTGTCGCGCATTTTCAGCAACAAGATCATCCGTGTTTACCCGGCATTCCGTGACTTTTACGGCAT
Organism: Vogesella alkaliphila; assembly: GCF_014652475.1. Classification (GTDB taxonomy): domain Bacteria; phylum Pseudomonadota; class Gammaproteobacteria; order Burkholderiales; family Chromobacteriaceae; genus Vogesella; species Vogesella alkaliphila. The sequence goes on from NZ_BMYW01000005.1 coordinate 173,150, forward strand.
GGAAGAAGTGGTGGAACAGGTGGTGTCCTATTTCCGCCATGCCGCGCAGGGGCTGGAAGAGAAGAAACAGATTCTCTATCTGCTGGGGCCGGTCGGCGGCGGCAAGTCCTCCATTGCCGAGAAGCTGAAAGAGCTGATGGAGCGGGTGCCGTTCTATGCCGTCAAGGGCAGCCCGGTCAACGAGTCGCCGCTGGGGCTGTTCAACTACGACGAGGACGGCCCGATCCTGGAAGAGCAGTACGGCATTCCGCGCCGCTACCTGCGCGGTATCCCCAGCCCGTGGGCGGTGAAGCGCCTGCACGAGTTCAACGGCGACATCAGCCAGTTCCGCGTGGTACGGCGCTATCCCTCGGTGCTGAAACAGATCGCGGTGGCCAAGACCGAGCCGGGCGACGAAAACAATCAGGACATCAGCTCGCTGGTGGGCAAGGTCGACATCCGCAAGCTGGAAAGCTACGCCCAGGATGACCCGGATGCCTACAGCTACTCCGGCGGCCTGTGCCTGGCCAACCAGGGGCTGCTGGAGTTCGTGGAAATGTTCAAGGCGCCGATCAAGGTGCTGCACCCGCTGCTGACCGCCACCCAGGAAGGCAACTTCAAGGGCACCGAAGGTTTTGGCGCCATTCCGTTCGACGGCATCATCCTTGCCCACTCCAACGAGAGCGAATGGAAGCAGTTCCGCAACAACAAGAACAACGAGGCCTTCCTCGACCGTATCTACATCGTCAAGGTGCCGTACTGCCTGCGCGTTACCGACGAAACCCGCATCTACGACAAGCTGATCCGCAACTCGTCGCTGGGCGGCGCGCCGTGCGCACCGGGCACCCTGAAGATGATGGCGCAGTTCTCGGTGCTGTCGCGGCTGAAGGATCCGGAAAACTCCAGCCTGTTCAGCAAGATGCAGGTCTACGACGGCGAAAACCTGAAGGACACCGATCCGAAGGCGAAGTCGCAGCAGGAGTACCGCGATTTCGCCGGCGTCGACGAGGGCATGAGCGGCTTGTCGACCCGTTTCGCCTACAAGATCCTGTCCAAGGTGTTCAACTTCGACCACACCGAGGTGGCGGCCAACCCGGTACACCTGCTCTACGTGCTGGAGCAGCAGGTCGAGCGCGAGCAGTTTCCACCGGAGCTGGAGCAGAAATATCTCACCTTCATCAAGGAGTTTCTGGCGCCGAAGTATGTCGAATTTATCGGCAAGGAAATCCAGACCGCCTATCTGGAAAGCTACTCGGAGTACGGCCAGAACATCTTTGACCGTTACGTGACCTTTGCCGACTACTGGATTCAGGATCAGGAGTATCGCGACCAGGACACCGGCGAAAGCTTCGACCGCAATGCGCTCAACGCCGAACTGGAAAAGATCGAGAAGCCGGCCGGCATCTCCAACCCGAAAGACTTCCGCAACGAGATCGTCAACTTCGTGCTGCGGGCGCGGGCCAACAATGCCGGCAAGAACCCGACCTGGACCAGTTACGAGAAACTGCGCACGGTCATCGAGAAGAAAATGTTCTCCAACACCGAGGAGCTGTTGCCGGTGATCAGCTTCAATGCCAAGGCCAGCGCCGACGAGGCCAAGAAGCACGAAGACTTCGTCAACCGCATGGTGACCAAAGGCTACACCCCGAAACAGGTCCGCTTGCTGTGCGAATGGTATCTGCGGGTGCGCAAGTCGTCCTGAGCAATAGCGGCGCCAACGTTGGCCGCGGGGCCTGCGGCCAACGTGCGTACCGCACACAAGGCTAGGAGACAATCATGTCGAATATCATCGACAGAAGACTCAACGGCAAGAACAAGTCGGCGGTTAACCGCGAGCGTTTTTTGCGGCGCTTCAAGGCCCAGATCAAGGAGGCCGTCGGCAAGGCCATCAAGGGGCGCAGCATCACCGATATCGACAGCGGCGAGAGCGTGTCCATCCCGGTAAAGGACATCTCCGAGCCGAGTTTTCACCATGGACGCGGTGGCCGCAGCGACCAGGTTCACCCCGGCAACGAAGAGTTCATCCGCGGCGACCGCATCAACCGTCCGCAGGGCGGTGGTGCCGGGGGAGGGGGCGGCAAGGCCAGCAACGAGGGTGAGGGCGAGGACGACTTTGCCTTCCAGCTGTCGCGCGAAGAATTCATGAACGTGTTTTTCGAGGACCTGGCACTTCCCAACCTGATCAAGACCCAGCTGATGGGCATCGAGGAAATGAAGTCGGTGCGCGCCGGCTACACCAATGACGGCACCCCGGCCAACATCAGCATCGTGCGTTCGCTGCGCGGGGCGCTGGCACGGCGGGTGGCGATGGCGGCGCCGACGCTGCGCCAGCTGCGCGAGGCGGAAGAAGACCTCGACACGCTGCTGGAGTCCGACGCCGACAACGGCCCGGAAGTGCGCGAGCGGCGCAAGCGCATCCACGCGCTGCGCGAGAAGGTCAACCGCATCCCGTTCATCGACCCCTACGACCTGCGCTACAACAACCGCATCAAGCAGCCCAAGCCGACCAGCCAGGCGGTGATGTTCTGCATCATGGACGTGTCCGGCTCGATGGATGAGTCGAAAAAGGACATGGCCAAGCGCTTTTTCATCCTGCTGTACCTGTTTTTGCAGCGCAATTACGAAAAGATCGAGGTGGTGTTCATCCGCCACCACACCAGTGCGGTCGAGGTCAGCGAGCAGGACTTTTTCCATTCGCGCGAATCCGGCGGCACCGTGGTGTCGTCGGCACTGAACCTGATGCACGACATCGTGCAGAAGCGCTACGCCAACCGCGACTGGAACATCTACGCGGCGCAGGCTTCCGACGGCGACAACTGGGACAGCGACTCGGCCAACTGCGGCCGCATCATGCAGGAAAGCCTGCTGCCGTGGTGCCAGTACTTCGCCTACATCGAGATCACCCAGGGCGAGCCGCAAAACCTGTGGTACGAGTACCTGAAAGTGGCGGAGCACTACAAGCACTTCGCGATGCAGAAGATCGGCTCGCCGGCAGACATCTATCCGGTGTTCCGCGAGCTGTTCAAGCGCCAGCCTGCCACCCGCAGCTAGCCCCCGGCGCACACAATATGGAGAGCGAGGCATCATGAAACCGATCTCTACCGGCTCCGAATGGACCTTTGACCTGATTGAACGTTACGACGCCGCCATCCGCGAGATCGCGCACGGCGAGTTTCACCTCGACACCTACCCGGTGCAGCTGGAGATCATCACCGCCGAGCAGATGATGGACGCCTATTCCTCGGTCGGCATGCCGGTGAACTACCAGCACTGGAGCTTCGGCAAGCACTTCGTGCAGACCGAGAAGGGCTACAAGCGCGGCCAGATGGGGCTGGCCTATGAAATCGTGATCAACTCTAACCCCTGCATTGCCTACCTGATGGAAGAGAACACCATGACCATGCAGGCGCTGGTGATCGCCCATGCCGCCTATGGTCACAACAGCTTCTTCAAGGGCAACTACCTGTTCCGCACCTGGACCGACGCCTCGGCCATCATCGACTACCTGGTGTTCGCCAAGCAGTACATCAGCCGCTGCGAGGAGCGCTACGGCATCGACGCGGTGGAAGAGCTGCTGGATTCCTGCCACGCGCTGATGAACTACGGTGTCGACCGCTACAAGCGGCCGCAGAAACTGTCGCTGGCCGAGGAGCAGGCGCGGCAGGTCGAGCGAGAGAACTACCTGCAGCTGCAGGTCAACGACCTGTGGCGCACCATTCCGCGCCGGGAAAAGGACGGTGCCAGCCGGGCGGCGCCGCGCTTCCCGTCGGAGCCGCAGGAAAACATCCTCTATTTCATCGAGAAATCGGCGCCGCTGCTGGAACCGTGGCAGCGCGAGATCGTGCGCATCGTGCGCAAGGTGGCGCAGTATTTCTATCCGCAACGCCAGACCCAGGTGATGAACGAGGGCTGGGCCACCTTCTGGCACTACACGCTGATGAACCGGTTGTACGACAAGGAGATGCTGACCGATGGCGCGATGATGGAATTCCTGCAGAGCCACACCAACGTGGTGTACCAGCCGCCGGTGACCGCGCGCTGGTACAACGGCATCAACCCGTACGCGCTGGGTTTCTCCATGTACCAGGACATCAAGCGCATCTGCGAGGCCCCCACCGACGAGGACCGCGAGTGGTTCCCGGACATCGCCGGCACGCCGTGGCGGCCGGTGCTGGAATTCGCGATGAAGAACTTCAAGGACGAGAGCTTCATCTCGCAGTATCTGTCGCCCAAGCTGATCCGCGATTTCCGTTTCTTTGCCATCCGCGACGACGACCGCGACGACAAGCTGGAGGTGTCCGCCATTCACGACGAGCAGGGCTACCAGGCGATTCGCGCTACCTTGTCGGAGCAGTACAACCTCGGCTCGCGCGAGCCGAACATCCAGGTGTGGTCGGTGAACGTGCGGGGCGACCGTGGCCTGACGCTGCGCCATACCCGTCACAACCGCAAGCCGCTGGACGAGGCCAGCGCACAGGAGGTGCTGAAGCATGTCGCCCGGCTGTGGGGCTTCGGCGTCAAGCTGGAAAGTGTCGACAGCGACGGCACGGTGCAGCAGCGTTTCGACTGCCATCCGGAGGCGGCAGTAGCCAGCCTGTAAGGTACCGGCGTCTGTCGATGCGAAAAACTTGCGGCCAACGTTGGCCGCAAGTCGTTTTTGCCCGCGTCGCTCGGGGGGCGAGATGCGCTGATGGCGAGGTGCGGGCCGCGCTGGCGTTGCCTGCCGGACCGAGGGGCGCGACCACATGGGGCACGCATCGGCGACAGGCCTCGGCCTGCCGCCAAGACGAACGGCTGCCGTCAGCCCGCCGGCAAGGCGGCGCCCGGCAGGCGACAGACCTGGTTGCGGCCCTGATGCTTGGCGAGGTACAGCGCCTTGTCGGCCTGTTCGACCAGCTGGTGTTCCGCCTCCGCCAGCGCGCTTGCCGGCTGGCAATACAAGCCGATGCTGACGGTCACCACCGCGCGCTGCGCCGGGCTGTCGCTGGCTGCCGGAATGGCCAGCTGCTCCACCGCGCCGCGGATGCGCTCGGCAATCTGCGCCGCATGCAGCTCATCGCAGCCATCCAGAATCGCGATGAATTCCTCGCCGCCGTAGCGGGCCAGGGTGTCGCCATCGCGCAGCTGTTGCGCCATGCAGAGGGCAATCTGGCGCAGGCAGTCGTCGCCCTGCACGTGGCCGAAGCTGTCGTTGTAGCGCTTGAAGTGGTCGATGTCGGCCATCAGCACGGTAAACGGGCGCACCAGCTCCGGTGGGCGATGGCGGATGGCGTCCAGCACGCCGTCGAAGTGACGGCGCGAAAACAGGCCGGTCAGGCTGTCGCGGATCGAGGTCTCGTAGGCCTGGCTGTAGGAGCTTTGCAGCCGCTTCTGCAGGCGGAACACCTCGAACAGCAGTGCCCCCAGCATGATGGTGGCGGCGAACTGTTCGAAAAAGCGCGAGGCGTACCAGCCGACCGTCAGCCGCTGGCTGGAGGAAAACAGCAGCACCAGATACAGCAGGTAGCCATAGCAGCACAGTGCAAGCCAGCAGTGGAAGGCACTGCGCAGCCGCGTCACCAGCAGCACGCTGAGCAGCGCGCCGCCCCAGCACAGCAGCAGGGCAATCACCAGCCCGCTATCACGCAGTGCCCGATAATCGCCTTGCTGGCTGACCAGCCGTCCCAGGTCGGGCAGATAAGGTGGCAACCACTGCGTCACCAGCCAGATCAGCGACACCGCCAGCAGCAGACAGCCGAGCAGGAAGCCGCTGCTCAGGTGTGGTGAAAGCGGCGGCTTCGGCTGCCAGGCCAGGCACAACATCGCCAGCATGATCAGCATGGCAAAGCCGGCTAGGCGGGCGAACCACAGCCAGATGCTCAGGTGCGAGCCGGGCTGCAGACCGTGCTGCCCGGGAAACAGTTCGGGCAGCATCAGCAGCTGGTAGCTGGCCATCAGCGCCGAGTAGGCGAAGGCGGTGCCGAGCAGACCGGTGGCGGGGCGGCGCTTGACGTAGAAGTGCAGCAGGATCAGGTAGGCGATGATGCTGTTGTTGACCGCCAGTGCGGTGATCAGTACTGGCCGCAGATTGCTGCCGGCGATGGGCTGTGTGGCGTAGGGCAGCAATAACACGGCCGCGGCCGTCATCAGCAGCATCAGCACCCCGGCCAGGATCATGGCCGGCCGGCTGGGCGTGGCGGAGAAATTGTCTTTCATGCGGTGACTCGAAGCGGGCGACGCGGTAAAGGCTGAACGCTGCGGCGCACTGGTGTTGCCGGCAACGCTGGTGGTTTGCCGATTGTAGCCTGTCGTTGCCGCACGCCGGCAGCACTTTATGACATCTTTAGCGCGGCGTTCGCAATGCCATCGGGCTTCGATAGGCTTTTATTGTGTAGCCGCTACGGTCGGCGTCGCGCGCCGCTCAGCAGGCGATGAAGGCGCGCTGGCCGTGATGATCGCTCAGCTCGGCGAGGCGGGTGTCGTAGACCTGCTCCAGCCGCGCCTGGGTCATCACCTGCGCCGTGTCACCGTGGGCGATTTGCACACCGTCCTTGAGCAGCAGCACCTTGTCGGCGTGGCGCAGCGCCAGGTTGACGTCGTGCAGTACCGCGATCATGCCCAGCTGCCAGCGCTGCGCCAGTTGCCGCAGGGTGGCCAGCTGCTGGTTGGCGGCACCGATATCCAGCGCGGCGGTCGGTTCGTCCAGCAGCAGGTAGCGTTGTGGGGCCTTGCTGGCCAGCAACTGGTGCAGCGCCCGCGCCAGGTGCACGCGCTGCAGCTCGCCGCCGGACAGGCTGGCGCAGTCGCGCGCCAGCAGCGTCTGGCAGTCGCTCAGGGCCAACACCTGCACCAGTATCGCGGGGTCCGGCTGCGCCACGCCGATGCACAGCAGATCGGCCACCCGCATGCCTGCCGGCCGTGCCGGGTGCTGTTCGACCAACGCGCGGCAGCTGGCGAGGCGGCCGGCGTCGAGGTCGGCAAGGTGTTCGCCGGCGAGCAGGATCTCGCCCGCCGCGGCCGGGTAGTAGCCGCCGATGGCGTGCAGCAGCGTGCTCTTGCCGGCGCCGTTGGGGCCGAGGATGACGGTGAGCTCGCCCGCGGCGCAGGCAAGGCTGATGTCGTGCAGCGGGGCGGGGTGGCGCAGCGACAGCCGGCGGATCTCAAGCATGGCTTGGCCGTTTACGGGTCAGCAGGTACAGGAAGAACGGCGCACCGGCGAGGCTGGTGATCACCCCCACCGGCAGCTCGGCCGGGTACAGCAGCTCGCGCGCGGCGAGGTCGGCCAGCAGCGTGAGCAGGGCGCCGGCCAGCGGCGCCAGTTTCAGCAGCGTCGGCAGGTGCAGCCCGGTCAGGCGGCGCAGGATGTGCGGCGCCATCAGTCCGACAAAGCCGACCATGCCGCACTGCGACACCACCACGCCGGCGGCCAGTGCCGCCAGCGCGATGGTGACGGCACCGTTGCGGCCAACGTTGAAGCCGCTGTAGAACGCGGCACGGTCGCCCAGTTGCAGCGCCTGCAGGAAGCGTCCCTGGCGCTGCAGCGCCACGGTGACGGCGACGGCCAGCGGCGCCAGCAGCCACGCCTGGCGGCCGTCGCTGCCGGCAAAGCTGCCCATCAGCCAGAAGGTGACGCTGCGCAGCGCGCCATCGGGCAGGGTGCTGATCAGCAGCGTCAGCAGGCTGCCGCACAGCGCGTTGACGGCGACGCCGGCCAGAATCAGCGTGGCGGTGGCGCGGCCGCGGGCTAGATGGCTGACCAGCAACAGCGCCGCCAGCGCGCCGCCAAAGGCGGCGACGGAGACCGCCAGCATCGGCCAGCTGGCGGCCAGCGCCAGCGCGGCGGCCAGTGCCGCGCCGCCGGAGATGCCGATCAGGCCCGGTTCGGCCAGGTCATTGTGAAAACGGGCCTGGATGGCGAGGCCGGCGGTGGCCAGCAGCGCGCCGGCGGCAGCGGCGCTGAGCACGCGCGGCAGGCGCAACGCCAGCAACAGCTCGCGCTCCAGCGCGTCGTGGCCGGGCAGCGCCAGCAGTGCGGCCAACCTGGCGCCGGCGTGTTCGCCGGCGAGCAGGGAAATGAAGAAGGCCAGCCCGGTGAGGCTGGCCAGCAGGATCAGCAGCGTGCGTGCCGACATGTCAGTGTGAAGCAGGCATCAATGCAGGCCCAGCACATCCTGCATGTCGAAGACGCCGTGCGGCTTGGCGGCCAGCCACTTGGCGGCGCGCACCGCGCCGTTGGCGAAGGTGGCGCGGCTGGAAGCCTTGTGGGTGATCTCCACGCGCTCGCCCAGCGCGGCGAACAGCACGGTGTGGTCGCCGACCACGTCGCCGGCGCGCACGGTGGCAAAGCCGATGGTGCCCGGGTCGCGCTCGCCGGTGACGCCTTCGCGGCCGTAGACCGCGCACTGTTTCAGGTCGCGGCCCAGCGCATTGGCCACCACTTCGCCCATGCGCAGCGCGGTGCCGGACGGGGCGTCGACCTTGAAGCGGTGGTGCGCCTCGGTGATCTCGATATCGTAGCCTTCGTTCAGCACGCGGGCCGCCATGTCCAGCAGCTTGAAGGTGAGGTTCACCCCCACGCTGAAGTTGGCCGCAAACACGATGCCGATCTGCTCGCCGGCGGCGGCGATGGCTGCCTTGCCGGCGTCGTCAAAACCGGTGGTGCCGATGATCATCTGCACCTTCTTCTCGACGCAGGCGGCCAGGTGTGTGAGCGTGCCTTCCGGGCGGGTGAAGTCGATCACCACGTGCGCGCCGTCCAGCGCCGCGTTGAAGTCGGTGCTGATCTTGACGCCGGTGTCGCGGCCCATGAACAGGCCGGCATCCTGGCCGACGAACGGCGATCCCTCGCGCTCCAGCGCCGCGTGCAGGCGGGCCTCAGGGGTGTCGAGTACGGATTCGATCAGCGTGCGGCCCATGCGGCCAGCGGCGCCGACGATGACAATATTCAGGCTCATCAATTCTGTCCGGCAGGTGGTGGGTTGTCGATAGCGGGGCGGGTGGCGGGGAAGGCGTTGCCTTCCACGCGGGTGACGGTGTCCTTGTCAAAGAACACGGTCAGGCGTTTTTCTTCTGCGGGCTGGCCCTGGCGCTCGATGCGGTACGGGTAGTCCCAGCGGTCGGCGTGGAAGAGGTCGTTCAGCAGCGGGGTGCCCAGCAGGAAGCGTACTTGCGAGCGGGTCATGCCCGGTTTGACGCGGGCGACCGCGTCTTCTGTCACGTAATTGCCTTGCTGGATCACCATGCGGTGAGGGGTGAACCAGGTCATCGGATTGACTGAGGAGCAGGCGGACAACAGCAGGCTGCTGATGAAAAGCGTAGAAATTGTCTTGAACATCGTGACCACACCACCGTACGGGTTGGGGAATCCAGGAAAAGGTTTTATCATACTGTAAGACTACTCTTCAAAGATACCCACCCCCCATGATGAACAAAGCCAGCCATCTCAAAGACATCGGCCTGAAAGCAACCGGCCCGCGCCTGCGTATCATGGAGCTGTTCGAGAACAGCAAGGATCGCCATCTGTCGGCCGAGGACGTGTACAAGAAGCTGATCGCCGAAGATGCCGATATCGGTCTGGCCACCATCTATCGCGTGCTGACCCAGTTCGAACAGGCCGGTATCCTGATCCGTCACCACTTCGAGTCCGGCAAGGCGGTCTACGAACTGAACGAAGGCGGCCATCACGACCACATGGTGTGCTACCGCTGCGGCAAGGTGACCGAGTTCTTCGATCCGAAGATCGAGGAGCTGCAAAACCAGATCGCCGCGCAGCACGGTTTCAGCATCCAGGACCACTCGCTCTATCTGTACGGTGAATGCGCAGACTGCAGCAAGAGCGAGCGCAAGCCTTTCCGTCGATGATTCCCTGGCTGGGGCGGGGGCTGCAATTCCCGCCCGTGTCGCAGGCATTGGCCGAGCCGGACGGCCTGCTGGCCGCCGGCGGCGACCTGTCCGTTGCCCGTCTGCTTGCCGGCTATTCGCACGGCATTTTTCCTTGGTTCTCTCCGGACGATCCCATCCTGTGGTGGTCGCCGTCGCAGCGCATGGTGGTGGAGCCGGGCGCACTGAAAGTCTCGCGTTCGATGGCCAAGGTGCTGCGCAACCGTCGCTACCGCGTGACCACCGACCGCGCCTTCGGCGCCGTGATGCAGGCGTGCGCCGTGCAGCGCGACGAGCAGGGCGGCACCTGGATCACCGCGGAGATGATCGCCGCCTATACTGAATTGCATCGGCAGGGCTATGCCCATTCCTTTGAAGTGTGGATGGATGACGAGCTGGCCGGCGGGCTGTACGGCGTCGCCATCGGCGGCATGTTCTACGGCGAGTCGATGTTCCACTGCCGGCGCGACGCCTCCAAGATCGCCTTCATCCACATGGCGCAGCACCTGTTCGCTCACGGTGTCGGGCTGATCGACTGCCAGATGCCGACCGCGCACCTTGCCAGCCTCGGTGCGCACCTGATCGGGCGGGAGCTGTTTGTCGCCCGGGTGCAGCAGCTGCTGCGTTGTCCATTGCCGGATACCGTGTGGGATTACGTCTACGATCATGAGCCATCGCGATAACGACGCCATTGCCATCATTCATTTCTACGCCACGGCCCCGTATGCCTGTAGCTATCTGGATGACCGCCAGGCCCGCTCCCAGGTTGCGGTGCCGGCGGAGGCGATCGACAGCACGGTCTACAGCCAGCTGGTGGGGCTGGGCTTCCGTCGCAGCGGCCACTTCACCTACCGCCCGTATTGCGACGGTTGTCGCGCCTGTGTGCCGGTACGCATCCCGGTGGCGCGCTTCGTGCCGGACCGCAGCCAGCGTCGCACGCTGCGCCGCCATGGCGAGCTGAGTGCGCAGATCCTGCCGCTCAGCTTTGTCGACGAGCATTTCCAGCTGTACCGCCGCTACCAGCAGGCGCGCCACGACGGTGGCGGCATGTCGGAGGATGATCCGGGCCAGTACGCGGAGTTCATCCTGAAGAGCCGGGTCGAGAGCTGGCTGGTGGAGTTTCGCGAACAGGGCGTGCTGCGCATGGTCAGCCTGATCGACCGGCTGGATGACGGCCTGTCGGCGGTGTACACCTTCTTCGATCCGGACCAGCCGCGCACCGCCTACGGCGTTTACAACGTGCTGTGGCAGGTGGATCTCGCGCGCCGGCTGCAGCTGTCCTATCTCTACCTCGGCTACTGGATCGCCGAGTCGCCGAAGATGGCGTACAAGACGCGCTACCGGCCGCTGGAGCGGCTGGACGATGGCCGCTGGCACGCGTTCGAGCCCTGATTGCGGCCAACCTTGCAACGAAAACAGGGTAAAAAAAACAGGCACCCGCGGGTGCCTGTTTTTTTTTGCGAGAGCCGCCCGTTTACAGCGGGCTGACGCGGGTGGTGCCGCCGCCGCTCAGTACCCGCACGCGCTGGCCCTGGCTGAACGGCACGTCGGCTTCCTGCACGATGGACAGCATCTTGCCGCCGTTATCCAGTTTTACCGTGATTTCCAGCGCCGGCTTGGTGTTCAGCGACTGCTGCGCCGATTGTGCCGCCATCCCGCCGGCGATGGCACCGACGATGGCCCCGGCGACGGCGCCGCTACCCTTGCCGACATGGCTGCCGGCCAGACCGCCCAGCGCGGTGCCGCCCATGGTCAGCAGCTCGTTGCGGTTGCCTTCCATCAGCACGTTCTTGACGGCGATCACCTGGCCGAATTCGACCACGTGCGCCTGGCGCATCTGGTCCTTGCTGTAGACCTGGCCGGAGTCGGAGGTGTTGGCGCAGCCGGTGGCAAGGCCGGCGGCCAGCAGGGCGATGCCGCCCAGTTGCAGTAGTCTGCGCTTCATGATGTCCCCTTTCGTGGGCAGGGTGTCAGCCGTGGCGCTTGCTGCGCAGCGCTTCGGCGCATTCGTTGATCAGGCCTGGGCCGCGGTAGATCAGGCCGGAGTACAGCTGCACCAGCGTGGCGCCGGCGTCGATCTTCTCCTGGGCGTCGGTGCCGGACAGGATGCCGCCGACACCGATGATGGGCAGTGCGCCGTCCAGTGCCCGCGCTAGGTTGCGGATCAGCTGCGTCGAGCGCTCGCGCACCGGCGCGCCGGACAGGCCGCCGGCCTCGTTCTGCAGCGGATGACCTGCGATCTCGCTGCGCGACAGCGTGGTGTTGGTGGCGATCACCGCGTCCAGCTGGTGCTCGGTCAGCAGGCGGGCGATCTCCTGCGTCTGTTCCGCGTCCAGATCCGGCGCGATCTTCACCGCCAGCGGCACGTAGCGGCCGTGCTGGTCGGCCAGCCGCGACTGGCGGTTCTTCAGCGCGGCGAGCAGCTCGCCCAGCTCATCGGACTGCTGCAGCTGGCGCAAGTTCTTGGTGTTGGGCGACGAGATGTTGACGGTGACGTAGCTGGCACACTCGTACACCTTGTCGAGGCAGGTCAGGTAGTCGTCCTTGGCGTTCTCGATCGGCGTGCTGGCGTTCTTGCCGATATTGATGCCGAGAATGCCCTGGAAGTGGCTGTTGCGCACGTTCTGCAGCAGCGCGTCGACGCCCTTGTTGTTGAAGCCCATGCGGTTGATGATGCCTTCGTACTCCGGTACGCGGAACAGGCGCGGCTTGGGGTTGCCGTCCTGCGGGCGCGGCGTCACGGTGCCGATCTCGATGAAGCCGAAGCCCAGCGCGGCGAGGGCGTCGATGTGGTCGCCGTTCTTGTCCAGACCGGCGGCGAGGCCGACCGGATTGGGGAAGGTCAGGCCCATGGCTTTTACCGGATTGCGGCCAACCTTGCGGCTAAGCAAGCCGGTCAATTGCAGGCGATACGCGGTATCCAGCAGCGACAGGGTGGTTTCGTGCGCGGATTCGGCATCGGTGCGGAACAGCAAGGGGCGTAACAGCGGGTAAAGCATGGGTGTCTCCGTAAGGCGCGGGCGCGGCGCGCGCCACAACAGGGTTAAAGGATCTGGCAGGCGTCGTCAAAGCCGAGGCGCGGCGCGCGCGGGAACAGCTTGCTGGCGTCGCCGTAGCCGAGATTGATCAGGAAGTTGCTCTTGATGTTGCCTTGCGGGAAGAAGGCGGCGTCCACGGCGGCGTTGTCGAAGCCGGACATCGGACCGCAGTCCAATCCCAGCGCGCGCGCGGCCATGATCAGGTAGGCGCCCTGCAGCGAGCTGTTGCGCATGGCGGTGGACTGGATCACGGCGTCGTTGCCGGCAAACCAGCTGCGGGCATCGGTGTGCGGGAACAGGCGCGGCAGCTGTTCGTAGAACTGCAGGTCCATGGCGACGATCACGGTGACCGGCGCCGCCATGGTCTTGTCCCGGTTGCCTTCCGACAGGCAGGGCTTGAGCTTGGCCTTGGCCTCCGGCGACTCGACGAATACCAGGCGTGCCGGCGAGCAGTTGGCGCTGGTCGGCGCCATTTTCATCAGCTCGAACAGCTGGTGCAGGGTGTCCTTGCTGACCGGGCGGTCTTGCCAGTGGCTGTGAGTACGGGCGTTGAGGAACAGTTGTTCCAGTGCGGCGTGGCTGACAGGTGTGCTCATGCGGATGGTCTCTCTACTTGGCGGTGTTTCAGGGGGCGGTGACCGAGGTCGGCAGCAGGTTGCCCGGCTGTGCGGCGGTCGCGGCGGCGATGTCCTCGCTCTTGCCGCTGGTCTTGGCAATGATGGTGATCGCCACGCGGCGGTTGCGGGCGCGGCCGTCGGCGGAGGCGTTGTTGGCCACCGGCATGGTCTCGGCGCGGCCGATGGCCACCAGCCGTTCCGGCGCGATGCCGTTTTCCATGAACAGGCGCACGATGCTGCCGGCGCGGGCGGCGGACAGTTCCCAGTTGGACGGGAAGAAGGCGTTGCGGATCGGGATGTTGTCGGTAAAGCCTTCCACCCGCACCTCGTTCGGCACCTGCGCCAGCTGCTGCGCTACCGCCGACAGGATCTGCGGCGAGTTGCCGGTCGGCAGCGCCTGGCCGACCGGGAACAGCGCGGTATCCTTGATCTCGATATGGATGCCTTCGTCGTCCTGGCGCATGCTGACCTGGCCGCCCTGCATCAGCGGCGCCAGGCTCTTGCCGATGTCGTCGGCCAGCTGTTTCAGGCGCGCGCGTTCCTGCAAGCGCTGCTGGCCCTCGACCGCGGTGGCGATCGGCTTGGTATTGGGAATCTCGATCATGGTGTTGGCGCTGCCGGACGGCGGCGTGGCCTGGATCGCCAGGTTGCCGCTGCGGAAAGCGTCGATCATCGACGTCGACAACACCCGGTACTTGCCCTCGTTGACCTGGGAAATGGCGTACATCACGACGAAGAAGGCAAACAGCAGGGTGATGAAGTCGGCGTAGGAAACCAGCCAGCGTTCGTGGTTCTCGTGGACTTCTTCCTGTTTGCGGCGTCGTGCCATGAATGCTCCGTGTCAGCGGTCAGAAAAGGCGGGTATCGAACAGCGCACGGATGCCGCCGGCAAAGCTGACGCCGATGCGCTTGGCAAAAAAGTTGCCGAAGTCGTCGCTGGGGGTGAAGTCGACCAGCTCTTCGGCTTGGATCTGCTCGCGGGCTACCGAGCTGACCGAACCCAGGCCGTCGGCCAGCCCCAGCGCGATGCTGCCGCTGCCCAGCCATACCCGGCCGCTGAAGACCTCGGCGTCGGCCTTCAGCCGGCTGCCGCGTCCCTGCTTCACCACCGCGATGAACTGCTGGTGGATTTCGTCGAGCAGCGACTGGTGGATGGCCTGCTGCTGCGGGTCGCGCGGCGAGAACGGGTCGTTCATCGCCTTGTTGCTGCCGGCGGTGGTCAGCCGGCGCTCGATGCCGAGCTTCTCGATCGCCTTGTCGAAGCCGAAACCGTCCGACACCACGCCGATGGAGCCGATGATGCTGGCCTTGTCGACGTGTATCTTGTCGGCTGCGGCGGCGATGTAGTAGCAGCCGGAGGCGCATACTTCCTCTACCACCATGTGCAGCGGAATGGCAGGGTGTAGTTTTTTCAGGCGCCGGATCTCGTCATTGGCGATGCCGGACAGCACCGGGCTGCCGCCGGGGCTGTTGGCACGGATGATGATGCCCTTGGTGTTGCGATCGTTGTAGGCGTTCTCCAGGCCTTCCAGCAGCCGGCCGCTGACGTTGCTTTCGCTGTCGATGACGCCGTCCAGCGAGATCACCGCGGTGTGCTTGCCGCCCAGCGTGCCGCTGTCCTGTTCGTCCTGCCAGAAAAACATCGCCAGCAGCGTGCCGATCAGCAACAGCCACGCCAGCCGGAAGAAGGTCTTCCACTGGCGGGTGCGCTTCTGTTCCAGTAGTGCCGCGCCAGCCAGCTTTTCAATCAGCTGGCGCTCCCATTTGGGTTCTTGCTCCATGCTTGCCTCGATCTTCCGCAACGTTGGCCGCAAGGCGCCTCAGGCGCCGTCGGCGTGCGGCAAATAGTATATCCGACCCTCGTGCTCGGTGACTGCGAGCGACTGCAACGATAATCCGCGGCAGGGACCGGCGACGCAGTAGCCGTTGTCCGGTAGATACAGCGCGCCGTGCATGCTGCAGACCAGGTAGTCGCCATCGCCATCGAAGAAGCGGCCTTCCTGCCAGTCCAGCTCCACCGGCACATGGCGGCAACGGTTGAGATAGCCGTATACCACGCCGCCATGACGAATGACAAATGCGGCCGCCGTCTCGCCGTGTTGCCGGATCTCGAAGCGCACGCCGTTGCCGCCGTCCTGTAGGGCGTCGGCGTCGCAGATCAGCTGCGCTGCTGGATCAACCATTGTTGCAGGTCGTCAAAGACATCGAAAATCGCCAGCGGTTCGCAGTCGAGCAGGTCCTCGACCGGATGCGCGCCGTAGCTGACCCCGACGCTGAGGGTGGCGGCGTTGAGCGCCATCTGCAGGTCGTGGGTGGTGTCGCCGACCATCAGCGTGCGCTCCGGTGCCACCCCCAGCTGTGCGGTGATGTCCAGCAGCATCTGCGGGTGCGGTTTGGAGTGGCACTCGTCGACGGTGCGGGTGGCGAGGAAGTGGGGCGTCAGGCCGGTCACGTTCAGAGCGCGGTCCAGACCGACGCGGCTCTTGCCGGTGGCCACCGCCAGCAGGTAGCCGGCGGCTTCCAGTGCGGCCAACCCTTCGGCCACGCCATCGAACAGCTCGATGGTCTCGTCGCCGGCCAGATAGTGATGGCGGTAGGCCTGCACCATGTCCTGGTAGCGCGGCTCGGGCAGGCCCGGGCACACCACGCGCATGGCGTCGACCAGGCCGAGGCCAATCACGTGGCTGGCGCGCTCGCGCGGCGGGATCGGCAGGCCGAGGTCCTGGCAGGCGGCCTGGATGGAGCTGGTGATGTGGGCGGTGGAATCCATCAGGGTTCCGTCCCAGTCGAACACGATCAGATCGAAACGGCTAGTCATGATTGGGGCAGGGTATCCAGAAAGCGGGTCAGTTCGGGCGGCAGCGGTGCCTGCAGTTGCAGCTCCTCGCCGGTGAGCGGGTGCGGCAGCACCAGGTTGGCCGCATGCAGGAACATGCGTTTCAGGCCGTGGCGCTGCAGCTCGCGGTTGGCGGCAAAGTCACCGTACTTCTCGTCGCCGGCAATCGGGCAGCCGTTAGCCTGCATGTGCACACGGATCTGGTGGGTGCGGCCGGTGCGCAGCAGCGCCTCCAGCAGCGTGAAATCGCGATAGCGTTGCTGCACCGTGAAGATGGTGTGCGCGTAGATACCTAGCGCTTCGTCGACCCGCACCATGCGCTCGCCGCTCGGGGTGTGGAAGCGGTGCAGCGGCAGCTTCACGTGGCGGACCTTGTCCGGCCACTGTCCCAGCGCCAGCGCGAAGTAGCGCTTCTGCGGTACGTCGTTGCGGATCATCTCGTGCAGCTTGACCAGCGCCGAGCGCTTCTTGGCGATCATCAGCAGGCCGGAGGTCTCGCGGTCGAGGCGGTGCACCAGCTCCAGATAGCGCGCGTCCGGGCGCGCCTTGCGCAATTGCTCGATGACACCGAAGGACACGCCGCTGCCGCCGTGCACGGCGACGCCGGCCGGCTTGTTGATCACCAACAGTGCGTCATCCTCGTACACGATCGGGAAATTGGCGCCGGGCACCACCTGGCCGTCGCTCGCCTTGGCGGCGAGGCGGATAGGCGGGATGCGCAGTTCGTCGCCTTGCTGCAGGCGCTGCATCGCGTCGGCACGGCCCTTGTTCACGCGGATCTCGCCGGAGCGGATGATGCGGTAAATATGGCTTTTCGGCACGCCCTTGAGCAGGCGGGTCAGGTAGTTGTCCAGGCGCTGATCGGCACCGTTTTCGTCGACGGTGATGAATGTAACGGAATCTTTGCGAATGTCAGTCATATTGCTTATACTCCGTTGGCTCCTTCGCCTGAAATAGTGCGATGTGTAGCACACCGGAAATGGGTCGCAGACAATACTGCCTGCGGCGCTGCTGCGCAACAAAAACCGGCCGGCAGGACATTGGTCCTGACCTGACGCCGGTTGTACCGGGCGCAGCCATGGTTATCTCGCTCACCCCGAAGTAGCGATGTTAATGCATTTGGATGCATGACGCACTCACGCCAGTTTCCCGTTTCGGGGCGATAAGGCCCGCACCGAAGCTTCGCAGCAAAATTTGACCCGACGTGGCCACCCGATTTTGCCTATCCTGCCGCCAAGGCAGGGTGGGTTTGGTAAGCGCCGAAGCTGGCGCAGCAGGGGCCGCGTGTAGAACAAGAAGTTGGCTTAACCCGATCGCAGTTCAGTTGCTCTTTACTCCGACACTTCTTAACGGCATGCGCTCATTACACTCATTGAGCCGTCAAATACTTGCTGTACCCCTAGCGTGAGTGCACGCGTAGGGACATGATTCATGAAACGCATGCTTTTTAATGCGACACAGGCAGAAGAACTGCGTGTCGCCATCGTCGACGGGCAAAAGCTCATCGACCTCGATATCGAAACCGTCGGTAAAGAACAGCGCAAGGGCAACATCTACAAGGGCACCATCACCCGGATCGAGCCGTCGCTGGAGGCGTGTTTTGTCGACTACGGCACCGACCGTCACGGTTTCCTGCCGTTCAAGGAAGTTTCCCGCAGCTATTTTCAGCAGCATGAAGGCGGCCGTCCGCGTATCCAGGACGTACTGCGTGAAGGCATGCAGGTTGTCGTGCAAGTCGAGAAGGACGAGCGCGGCAACAAGGGCGCCGCACTGACCACCTACGTCAGCCTGGCTGGCCGCTACGTGGTGCTGATGCCTAATAATCCGCGTGGCGGTGGCGTGTCGCGCCGCATCGAGGGTGAGGAGCGTCAGGAGCTGAAAGACCTGCTGTCGCAGCTGGAGGTGCCGGCAGGCATGAGCCTGATCGCGCGCACCGCCGGTATCGGCCGTTCGCTGGAAGAGCTGCAGTGGGACCTCAACTACCTGCTGCAACTGTGGCGTGCGGTCGACAGCGCCGCCGGCGCCCAGGCTGCGCCGTTCCTGATCCTGCAGGAAGGCAGCCTGGTGATTCGCGCCATCCGCGACTACTACCAGCCCGACATCGGCGAAATCCTGATCGATACCGAAGAAATCTACGAACAGGCCCGCCAGTTCATGAGTCACGTGATGCCCAACAACGTTGGCCGCGTGAAGCTGTACAAGGACCCGGTGCCGCTGTTCTCCCGTTTCCAGATCGAACACCAGATCGAAACCGCGTTCTCGCGCGCCGTCACCCTGCCGTCCGGTGGTGCCATCGTGATCGACCATACCGAGGCGCTGGTGTCGGTCGATGTGAACTCGGCACGTGCCACCAAGGGTTCCGACATCGAGGACACCGCGTTCCGCACCAACCTGGAAGCGGCGGAAGAAATCGCCCGCCAGCTGCGCCTGCGCGATCTGGGTGGCCTGATCGTGATCGATTTCATCGACATGGAAAGCCAGAAGAACCAGCGTGACGTGGAAAACCGCCTGCGCGACGTGCTGAAGCACGACCGTGCCCGCGTGCAGATGGGCAAGTTGTCGCGTTTCGGCCTGCTGGAACTGTCGCGTCAGCGCCTGCAGCCTAGCCTGGGTGAAACCAGTCACGAAGCCTGCCCGCGTTGCCACGGCATCGGCTTCATTCGCGGCATCGAATCCTCCGCGCTGCACATCCTGCGCATCATCCAGGAAGAGGCGATGAAGGAAAACACTGGCGCGGTACACGCGCAGGTGCCGGTCGACGTGGCCACCTTCCTGCTCAACGAGAAGCGTGCCGAGATCTACTCCATCGAAGCGCGTCTGGACGTGGCGGTGGTGCTGATTCCTAACCTGCATCTGGAAACCCCGCACTACAAGATCGTGCGCGTACGCCACGACGATCTGGCGGAAGTGGGCGATGCGCCGAGCTATCAGCGCGTCGAAATGCCGGAGGAAGACGCCTCGCACCCGTTCGGCCAGGAAAAGCCGAAGCTGGAGCGTCAGGAAGCTGCGGTCAAGGGTGTGACCCCGGCCCAGCCGGCACCGCAGGCCGCCGAACCGGTAGCGCCGGTCGCCGCCGCCCCGATAGTGGTTGCCGAGCAGGGTCTGCTGGCCCGTGTGGTCGGCTGGTTCAAGTCGGTACTGTCGCCGGAGCCGCAGGTGGTCGAAGCCAAGCCGGTGGTCGAAGAGAAGCGTCCGCAGCGCGAAGCGCGCAATCCGCGCCAGCGCAACGGCGAGCGCCGCAGCAACGGTCGCCGCGAACGGGAAGAACGTGCACCGGGCGAAGGCCGTGCCGAACGCCAGGAACGCCAGCCACGCAACGACAATCGTCGCAACGAGGTGCGCGAAGAAGGTCAGGTGCCGACTCGTGCCGAGCGTGCGCCGCGCCGTGAACGCGAACCGCGTGAGCCACGCGATAACGCGAATGCAATGGTGGCGCGCAGCGATGCCGCAGCCGATGGTGCGGTAAAAGAGCAGCGTGACAATCAGCGCAATGAGCGTCGCCGTGAACGCGAGCAACAGCGTGTCGCCAAGGAACAGCAAGTGGTGCAGGCGCCGGAGCTGGAAACCGAACAGCCAGCGGCGGATGCCGTGGCTGGCGATGCGGTGGTGACAGAGGCCGCGGTTGCGCCGGAGCAGGGCGAGCGCGAAGCGCGCGAGCCACGCGAGCGTCGTCGTCGTCGCAGCCGTCGTGACCGTCGTGATGACGCGGCCGTAGGCGCTGAGGCCGGTGCCGACGTGACTGCCGAACAGCAGGCGACCGAGGTGGTGGCCGATGCCGTAGTCGTGGCCGAGGTGGTGCCAGTGGCGGCCGAGGAAGCGGCACAGCCGGTGGTTGCGGCGGAGGTGGCGAAAGCCGAGCTTGCCGAAGCCGTTGCGGTGGAAGCCGTCGAGCCGGCCGCGCCGGAGCTTGTTGCGGAGGCGGCAGAGCCTGCGCCTGACGCAGCGGTTGAGGTGGTGGCTGTGACCGAGATCCAGCCAGAGCCTGCGGCCAACGTTGCAGAAGTGGCGGAAGTGCTATCCGAACCGGTGGCTGAAGTACCTGTCGAGATCGCTGCCGAAGTCGCTGCGGTCGAGGAAGTACTGGCGGCGGTAGCAGAAGCCGTGGTCGAGCCAACGCCGGTAGTGGCGGCTGAGGTTGTTGCGTCAGCCGGGCTGGTGATGGTGACTACCCGTGCCGCCAGCGAGTTGCCGGAGGTGGTGCAGCCAGAGCCGGTGCAGAAGGGCAAGCGTCGCCGCGAGGTGGTGCGCCAGGCTGAAGATGGCGAGGCACCTGTCGAGCTGGTGCAGGTGCAGACTCAAGCCCCGGCTAGCCCGGACGCCTAAGTTGATGCAGGCGTCAAGCCCGGAAAATTCATTTTTCGGGCTTGACGAATCGGCGATCGCTGTCTAAACTGCGCACCTCTTTAGGCAATTCCCTGATAGCTCAGTCGGTAGAGCGACGGACTGTTAATCCGCAGGTCCCTGGTTCGAGTCCAGGTCGGGGAGCCACCAACACCCAGTGCAGCAAGCCAGTCGATGTGATAACTGGCTTGATGTCAGCAGTAATAAGCTTGAATGTTCCCTGATAGCTCAGTCGGTAGAGCGACGGACTGTTAATCCGCAGGTCCCTGGTTCGAGTCCAGGTCGGGGAGCCACCAACAACCCAGTGCAGCAGGCCAGTCGATGTGATAACTGGCTTGATGTCAGCAGTAGCCAGTTTGATGTTCCCTGATAGCTCAGTCGGTAGAGCGACGGACTGTTAATCCGCAGGTCCCTGGTTCGAGTCCAGGTCGGGGAGCCACCAACACCCAGTACAGCAAGCCAGTCGATGTGATAGCTGGCTTGATGTCAGCAGTAGCCAGTTTGATGTTCCCTGATAGCTCAGTCGGTAGAGCGACGGACTGTTAATCCGCAGGTCCCTGGTTCGAGTCCAGGTCGGGGAGCCACCAACACCCAGTGCAGCAAGCCAGCCAATGTGATGCTGGTTTGATGTTAGCAGTAACCAGTTTGATGTTCCCTGATAGCTCAGTCGGTAGAGCGACGGACTGTTAATCCGCAGGTCCCTGGTTCGAGTCCAGGTCGGGGAGCCAGCCAAATCAAAAACCCGCCTTCCGGCGGGTTTTTTGTTTAGCATGTGGCAGCAAATGGAGGAGGGGGCATGATCAAGTCGGTAGTGGCGATTGCCAGTGGGGCGGTGCTGGGCGCCTTGCTGCGCTGGAGTTTTGCGGCGCAACTCAACCGCCTGTTTCCGGCCATTCCGCCGGGTACGGTGGTCGCCAACTGGCTGGGCGCGTATCTGGTGGGCTTGATCGCGGGTCTGTTTGTGGCCAATCCGCACTGGCTGCCGGAGTGGCGGCTGTTCATCCTTACCGGCTTTCTTGGCGCGCTAACCACGTTTTCCACCTTCTCGCTGGAGGTGGTGTCCTTGCTGCAGCTGCAGCGCTACGGCACCGCGCTGTTGGCGGTGTCGTTGCACCTGTTCGGTTCGCTGCTGCTGACGATTGCCGGCTTCGCCACCGCGCGCTGGCTGGGCTAGGGTGTCTGCATTGCGCTGACAATTAGCCAGTTGGTCAGCGTGATCGGCTCTGACCCGTGCCATGCTGGCGGCGATAGCGAATGAAAAAGCCCACCTTGGAAGGTGGGCTTTTTGTTGCCGCTGGCGTGGCTTACTTGGCTGCCAGCCAGTCCCTGGCGCTGGCAATGGCCGCGCTCAGGTTTTCCGGCTGTGTGCCGCCGGCCTGGGCCATGTCCGGACGACCACCGCCCTTGCCGCCGACCTGCTGTGCCAGATGGTTGACCAGCTCGCCGGCTTTGAAACGGCCGGTCAGGTCCTTGGTGACGCCGGCGATCAGCGCCACCTTGCCGTCGGACTTGCTGCCCAGCGCAATCACGGCGGAGCCGAGCTTGTCCTTCAGCTTGTCGAGCAGGTCGCGCAGCGCGGCGCTGTCGGCACCGTCCAGCTCGGCGGCCAGCAGCTTGACGCCGTTCACCTCGATGGCCTGTTCCGCCAGGCTGTCGCCGGCGGAGGCGGCCAGCTTGCCCTTGGCGGCGGCCAGTTCCTTCTCCAGCGCCTTCAGTTCGCTTTGCAGCGCGCCGATCTTGCTGAGCACCTCGTCGCTGGTCTGCGCCTTGAGGCTGGCCGCAGTGGCCTTCAGTAGGCTGTCCTGGGCCTGTACGTAGGCGACCGCGCCTTCGCCGGTCACCGCCTCGATGCGGCGCACGCCGGCGGCAACGCCGCCTTCGGCCACGATCTTGAAGAAGCCGATGTCGCCGGTGCGGCCAACGTGGGTGCCGCCGCACAGTTCGGCGGAGAAGTCGCCCATCTGCAGCACGCGCACTTCGTCGCCGTACTTCTCGCCGAACAGCGCCATGGCGCCGGCACGGATCGCGTCGTCGTAGCCCATCAGGCTGGCCTTGACCTCGTGGTTGGCCGCGACCACGTGGTTGACCACGCGTTCGATCTCGGCGATTTCTTCGGCGCTGACCGGCTGGCCGTGGGCAAAGTCGAAGCGGGTGCGCTCGGCGTTGACCAGCGAGCCTTTCTGCGCGACGTGGTTGCCCAACACCTTGCGCAGCGCGGCGTGCAGCAGGTGCGTGGCCGAGTGGTTGCGCGCGGTGGCGAGACGCTTGTGCAGGTCGATGGTGGCCTGCACGGTATCGCCGATGGTGAGGCTGCCCTTGGCGAGGCGGCCGGTGTGGCCGAATACCGCCGACTTGATCTTCTGCGTGTCGTTGACGTCGAACAGGGCGCCCACGCCGCCGGCGACGGAGATCTCGCCGACGTCGCCGACCTGGCCACCGCCTTCGGCGTAGAACGCGGTGTTGTCCAGCACCACGATGCCTTCATCGCCTGCGGCCAACGTTTGTACCGGCTCGGTGCCCTTGTACAGCGCGATCACCTTGGCATCGACGCTGTGCTGGTTGTAGCCGTGGAAACTGGTATCGGCGCCGTCGTAGCTGACGTTGCCGGCAACCTTGAACGCGGACGCGGCACGGGCGCGGCTGCGCTGTTCTTCCATCGCACGTTCGAAACCGGCCATGTCGACCTCGATATGGCGTTCGCGGCAGATGTCGGCGGTCAGGTCGACCGGGAAGCCGAAGGTGTCATACAGCTTGAATACGGTGTCGCCGTCCATCGCGGTCTTGCCGCCGGCCAGTGCGGCGTCGACCAGTGCCATGCCGGTTTCCAGCGTTTCGGCGAACTTGATTTCTTCCTGGCGCAGCGCGTCCTCGATCACCGCCTGCTTCTGGCGCAGCTCGGGGTAGGCGTCACCCATCTCGCCCACCAGATCGGCCACGATCTTGTGGAAGAACAGGCCTTTCTGGCCCAGCTTGTAGCCGTGGCGGATGGCGCGGCGCGCGATGCGGCGCAGCACGTAGCCGCGACCGTCGCTGGACGGCAGGATGCCGTCGGCGATCATGAACGAGCAGGCACGGATGTGGTCGGCGATCACCTTCAGCGACGGCACGTTCTGGCTGTACTCGACGCCGGTTTCGCGGGCGGCGGCGCGCACCAGGCAGGCGAGGGCGTCGGTTTCGTAGTTGGATTTCACGTGCTGCAGCACGGTGGACAGGCGCTCCAGGCCCATGCCGGTGTCCACCGACGGTTTCGGCAGCGGGTGCAGGGTGCC
Source organism: Vogesella alkaliphila (assembly GCF_014652475.1). Taxonomy (GTDB): domain Bacteria; phylum Pseudomonadota; class Gammaproteobacteria; order Burkholderiales; family Chromobacteriaceae; genus Vogesella; species Vogesella alkaliphila. Next base: position 197,088 of record NZ_BMYW01000005.1, read on the forward strand.
GGTCTCGTCGCGGTTGAACTGCATGAACACGTTGTTCCAGATTTCCATGAAGCGGTCGCCGTCTTCGTCCGGGCTGCCTGGCGGGCCGCCGGCGACTTCTTCGCCGTGGTCATAGAAGATCTCGGTACACGGGCCGCACGGGCCGGTGTCGCCCATGGTCCAGAAGTTGTCGGACGCGTACGGTGCGCCCTTGTTGTCGCCGATGCGTACGATCTTCTCTGCCGGCAGGCCGACGGTCTTGTGCCAGATGTCGTAGGCTTCGTCGTCGCTGGCGTAGACGGTCACCATCAGCTTGTCTTTCGGCAGGTTCAGCCATTGCTCGCCAGTCAGGAATTCCCAGGCGTAGGTGATGGCATCCTGCTTGAAGTAGTCGCCGAAGCTGAAATTGCCCAGCATTTCGAAGAAGGTGTGGTGGCGCGCGGTGTAGCCGACGTTTTCCAGGTCGTTGTGTTTGCCGCCGGCACGCAGGCACTTCTGGCTGGTGGTGGCGCGGGTGTAGTCGCGCTTTTCGAAGCCGAGGAACACGTCCTTGAACTGCACCATGCCGGCCACGGTGAACATCAGGGTCGGGTCGTTGCCGGGGATCAGGCTGCTGGAGGCAACCACCTGATGGTTTTTCGAGGCAAAGAAGTCGAGGAACTTCTGGCGGATTTCAGCTGTTTTCATGGGGATTCGGTCAGTATCTTCAGTGAATTCGGGTTGCGGCCAACCTTGCGGTGGCGCGGTGCAGAAAGCGATGCCCGATTGTGGCAAGCGTGGCCGGTGCTGGCAAGTGCAGCGCGGTTTATTCGTCGTCGGGTTCGCCGCGCAGGACGCGCTGGATGATGTCCATGCCGAAGCCGCGGCTGGCGAGAAAGCGCATCTGCTTCAGCCGCTCCTGCTGGTCGGCCGGCGGACGGCCGAACTTGCGCTGCCAGACGGCGCGCGCGGTGGCCAGATCGTCCTGCTGTGCCAGCGCAGACTGGATGGTGTCGCGGTCGATGCCGCGTTCGCGCATTTCCTGCGCCAGGCGGCGGCTGCCGTACTTGTGGCCGCGGCTGCTGGCAAACTGCTCGGCAAAGCGGCTGTCCGATTGCCAGTGCTTGGCGGCCAGTTCGTCCAGCAGCGCGTCGATTTCTGCTTCGCTGTCGGCAAACGGCGCGAGCCGCCGCTTCAGTTCCAGCCGCGAGTATTCGCGGCGGGACAGAAGATCGACGGCTCGCGCCTTCAGGCTTTTTTCAGTGCCGGCCATCAGACATCGAAGGTATCGTCGAGCAGCTCTTCTTCGTCGGCGGCGTCATCCTTGTTGGCCACGATCTGCACACCGACGGTGTCGCGGATCTTGCGCTCGATTTCCTGAGCGACTTCCGGATTGTCCTTCAGCCACTGCCGGGTGTTGTCCTTGCCCTGGCCGATCTTCTGGCCGTTGTAGGCATACCAGGCGCCGGACTTGCTGATGAAGTCGTGCTCGACGCCCATGTCGATGATTTCGCCTTCGCGCGAGATGCCTTCGCCGTAGAAGATATCGAACACCGCCTGCTTGAATGGTGGCGACACCTTGTTCTTGACCACCTTGACGCGGGTTTCGTTGCCAATGACCTCTTCGCCCTTCTTGATGCCGCCGATGCGGCGGATGTCCATGCGCACCGAGGCGTAGAATTTCAGCGCGTTGCCGCCGGTGGTGGTTTCCGGGCTACCGAACATCACGCCGATCTTCATGCGGATCTGGTTGATGAAGATCACCAGCGTGTTGGTGCGCTTGATGTTGCCGGTCAGCTTGCGCAGGGCCTGCGACATCAGGCGCGCCTGCAGGCCGACATGGCTGTCGCCCATTTCGCCTTCGATCTCGGCCTTCGGTACCAGTGCCGCCACCGAGTCGACCACGATGACGTCGACGCCGCCGGAGCGCACCAGCATGTCGCAGATTTCCAGCGCTTGTTCACCGGTGTCCGGCTGCGAGATCAGCATCTCGTCGACCTTGACGCCCAGCTTTTGCGCGTAGGACGGGTCGAGCGCGTTTTCCGCGTCGATGTAGGCGCAGGTGCCGCCCAGCTTCTGCGCCTCGGCGACCACCTGCAGGCACAGCGTGGTCTTGCCGGACGATTCCGGGCCGTAGATTTCCACCACGCGGCCGCGCGGCAGGCCGCCAACGCCCAAGGCGAGGTCAAGGCCGAGCGAACCGGTGCTGATTACCTGCAGGTTTTCGTGCACCTGGTTGTCGCTCATGCGCATGATCGAGCCTTTGCCGAACTGCTTTTCGATCTGGGCCAGTGCTGCGCTCAGGGCCTTGCTCTTGTCTTCGGAACGCTCCGCCATGCTTGCTCCATTCATTCAACGGTGTGGTGTAAGGGATTGGGTTTGATTATGTACGTTTTCATCTGGCGTGCCAAATAAAAGCGACAGGCAACGATGCGTGCGCGCCACAAGGGCAGGGGCGCGCGGGATATTCAAGCGCAGGATTATCGCACAAAACCCCCGGGGGCCAAGCTTGCTTATGGCATAAGCGGCGGTGCAAGTAATGCTTTTGGCGACAAGCCAAGCTGTGCCAGAATGGCCGCATGTTGAATGAACGTACGCAACGCCTGCTCAAGGTGCTGGTCGAGCGCTATATCGCCGACGGCCAGCCGGTCGCCTCGAAAACCTTGGCCGCGGTCTCCGGACTGGAGCTGTCGCCGGCCTCCATCCGCAACATGCTGGCGGACCTGGAGGCGATGGGTCTGATTGCGTCGCCGCACACCTCGGCCGGACGGGTGCCGACGCAGCGCGGCTACCGCCTGTTCGTTGACCGCCTGATCACCATCCAGCCGCTGGCGGCGCCGATGGTGCAGGAGCTGCGCCACAACCTGCAGCCGGACAGCCCGCAGCGCGTGCTGCAGTCGGCGTCGCAGATGCTGTCGGAGCTGACCCAGTTTGCCGGCGTGGTGATGACGCCGCAGCGCCCGGACGGCGCCTTCCGCCAGATCGAGTTCTTGCGCCTGTCCGAACGGCGGGTGCTGATGATCCTGGTGACGCTGGAAGGCGATGTGCGCAACCACCTGTTCAATACTCCGCGCGACTACAGCGGCAGCGAGCTGATCGAGGCCGCCAATTTCCTCAACCAGCACTACGCCGGCCAGGCGCTGGCCGGGGTGGTCGAGCGCATGGAACGGGAGCTGACCTGCCTGCAGGGCGACATCTCCGGGCTGATGACGGCGGCGATCCATTTCGGCCGCGAGAGCCTCAGCGGCGACGAGGTGATGGTGTCCGGCGAGGGCAAGCTGCTGTGTGCCAACGACTTCGGCGGCGACCTGCAGCGCCTGCGCGAGCTGTTCGATACCTTCCAGCGCAAGACCGAGCTGCTGCAGCTGCTGGAGCAGAGCCGGCAGGCGCCGGGCGTGAACCTGTTCATCGGCGACGAGTCCGGCGTGGTGACGCTGGACGACTGCAGCGTGGTGATCGCGCCGTACCGGATGGGCGGCCAGGTGGTCGGCACCCTCGGCGTGGTCGGCCCGACGCGCATGGCCTACGAGCGGGTGATCCCCATCGTCGACATCACCGCGCGGCTGGTTTCCAGCGCGCTCAATCTCAACGACTAGAATTCACTCACCGGCCGCCTTGCGGCCAACCTTTTGACGGATCCGCCATGTCTTTTCTGCCCAAGATGCTGTTGTCCCTGCTGGCGCTGTGCGCCGCGCTGGCCCGTGCCGATGCCGCCTTTCTGGCGCGGCCGGACGTGCAGCGCTACATCGACGAACAGGTTGCCGCCGGCGTGCTGACGCGGCCGGAGCTGGAGGCGGTGTTCGCCAATGTCGAACTCAAACCGAACATCATCAGCATCATGGACCGGCCGTCCACCGCGCGGCCGTGGTACCAGTTCCGTCCCAATTTCTACAGTGAGCGGCTGATGGGCGAGGGCGTGGCGTTCTGGCAGGCCAACGAGGACGCGCTGCGCCGCGCCGAGCAGCAATACCATGTCGCGCCGGAAATGATCGTCGCCATCATCGGCATCGAGACCCGCTACGGCGGCAACACCGGCAGCTTCCGCCTGGCCGACGCGCTGTCCACGCTGGCCTTCGACTACCCGCGCCGCGCCGCGTTCTTCCGCGACGAGCTGACCGAGCTGCTGCTGCTGGCGCGCAGCGAGAACGTCAACGCCTTGTCACTGAAGGGCAGCTACGCCGGGGCGATGGGCTTGCCGCAGTTCATGCCGTCCAGCTTCCGCAAGTGGGCGGTGGATTTCGACGGCGACGGCCATCGCGACATCTGGAACAACCGCGTTGACGCCATCGGCAGCGTCGGCAACTACTTCCGGCTGCACGGCTGGCTGGGTGGCGACGACGTGGTGGTGCCGGCCGAGGTGACGCCGGGCGAGGCACTGGACAAGCTGCTGGCGGACAAATTCAACCTGCACTACAGCGTGGCCGAGCTGCGCGCGATGGGGGTGTCGCCGCTGGCGCCGGTGCGTGACGACGCCAAGGCGGTGCTGTTCGCGCTGGAAGTGGCGCCGGGCGAGACGCGCTACTGGCTGGGGCTGAACAACTTCTACACCATCACCCGCTACAACAAGAGCACGCTGTACGCGATGGTGGCGCACGAACTGGCGCAGGAAATCCGCAACCGCTACCTGGCGGCGCGTTTTGCCGTGACGCCTGCTCCCTGAACCGGGCGCAAACTGCTAGAATCGCCCGCCATGACCTATCAAGTTCTCGCCCGCAAATGGCGCCCCAAACGCTTCGCCGATCTGGTCGGCCAGGAGCACGTGGTGCGCGCGCTCAGCAATGCGCTGAAAGAATCGCGCCTGCACCACGCCTACCTGCTGACCGGTACCCGCGGCGTGGGCAAGACCACCATAGCCCGCATCCTGGCCAAGAGCCTGAACTGCGAGACCGGCACCACCGCCGAGCCGTGCGGTGTGTGCCAGGCCTGCACCCAGATTGACGCCGGTCGCTTTGTCGACCTGCTGGAAATCGACGCTGCGTCCAATACCGGCATCGACAACATCCGCGAAGTGCTGGAAAACGCGCAGTACACGCCGACCATGGGCCGCTTCAAGGTCTACATCATCGACGAAGTGCATATGCTGTCCAAGAGTGCCTTCAACGCGATGCTGAAGACGCTGGAAGAGCCGCCGGCGCACGTCAAGTTCATCCTCGCCACCACCGACCCGCAAAAAGTGCCGGTCACGGTGCTGTCGCGCTGCCTGCAGTTCAGCCTGCGCAACATGACGCCGCAGCAGGTGGCAGGGCATCTGGCGCACGTGCTGGACACCGAGGGCGTGAGCTTCGAGGCACCGGCGCTGGCGCTGCTCGGCCGCGCCGCCGCCGGCTCGATGCGCGATGCGCTGTCGCTGCTGGACCAGGCCATCGCCTACGGTGTCGGCGACGTGCGCGAAGACGGCGTGCGCGCGATGCTGGGTGCGGTCGACCAGCGCTACCTGTTTGCCCTGCTGGAGGCGCTGGCCGATGCCGACGGCGCGCGCCTGATGCAGGAAGTGGAGGCGCTGGTGGCGCGCGGTATCGGTTTCGACAGCGCGCTGGCCGAACTGGCGATGCTGCTGCACCAGCTGGCGCTGGCACAGACGGTGCCGGACGCCATCGCCGCCGACGAGCCGGAGCGCGACGCGCTGTTCGCCCTCGCGCAGCGCCTGGGTGCCGAGGACGTACAGCTTTACTACCAGATCGCGCTGCATGGCCGCCGCGATCTGGCGCTGGCGCCGGACGAACACGCCGGCTTCAGCATGACCATGCTGCGCATGCTGGCCTTCCATCCGGCACAGGGGGGCGCCGAGGTGGCGCCGCGTGCCGCCGTGCAGAACCGCCCGGCACCGGGCGCGCCACAGCCTGCGGCCAACCTTGCGCCGGCAACGGCGGCGGTGTCGCCCGCGCGCGCGCTGCTGGCCAATATCGGCGGCAAGTCGGCGGTGACGCCTGCCGCCGCCGCCGAGCCGCTGCCGGCGGCAGAAACGGAACCCGAGCCCGCCCCCGCGGCGGCGGCCGTCACGCCGCCAGCGGCTGACGTCACGCCACCGCCACCGGTCGATCTCGCGCCGTGGCACGAGGCTCCGGTGGCAGCGCCTGCGGCAGCGGGTGAGGCGGCCGGACCCATGCCGGACTCTGACGAGGTTGACGCGGCCGATACGGTCGACGACGAGATAGTCGAGTTGCCGGCCGCCGGCGACGCCGACGGCGAACTGGCCGAGTATGCGCTGCTGCAGGCGGAGGCCGACGCCGCGCCGGCACAGCCGGCGGTTGTCGCCTTCGATGGCGACTGGTCGGCGCTGATCGGCCAGCTGGGGGCCAGGATGGGCGCCGCGCGCATGCTGGCGCAGAATGCGGCGCTGAAACGGTGGGACGGCGAGGTGTTCCACCTTGCGGTGCCGGAAGCGTTCCGCAATATGGCGGGCCGCGATTTTCAGGACAAACTGCGCACGGTGCTGGGCGAGCACCTGGGCCGTGCGGTACAGATCAGCGTGTCGATCGAGACGCTGGATGTGGAAACCCCGGCGATGCGGGACGCCCGCTTCAAGCGCGAGCAGCTGGCCGAGGCCAGGCTGATCATGCAAAACGATAAGGTGGTACAGCAACTCGTGCAGGAAATGGGCGCGACCTTGCTGGCCGAGACGATACAACCCGTTCAGGAGTAAGACGATGTTTGGTAAAGCCGGAATCGCGGGTCTGATGAAACAGGCCCAGCAAATGCAGGAAAACATGAAAAAGGCGCAGGAAGAACTGGCCAAGATCGAGATCGAGGGCCAGTCCGGCGCCGGTCTGGTCAAGGTGGTGATGACCTGCAGCCACGACGTGAAGCGCGTCAGCATCGACGACAGCCTGCTGGACGACGCCAAGGAAGACAAGGAAATGCTGGAAGACCTGATCGCCGCCGCGTTCAACGACGCCAGCCGCAAGGCCGACGCGCTGTCGCAGGAGCGCATGTCCGGCTTCACCGCCGGCATGAACCTGCCGGCCGGGATGAAGCTGCCGTTCTGAGTCATGCCCCGACAAAGGTTGGCCGCAAGCCGTGCGTGCTTGCGGCCAACCTTTTTTGTGATCCACAGGTCCTGTCATGAAAAATCCTCCGTCCCTCGATCAACTGATCGCCGCACTGAAGGTGCTGCCCGGCGTCGGCCCCAAGTCGGCGCAGCGCATGGCCTTCCACCTGCTGCAGCGCGACAAGGCCGGCGCCGACAAGCTGGCGCGGGCGCTGGACCGGGCGCTGCTCAATCTGCGCCACTGCGAGCGTTGCCATACCTTCAGCGAGACGCCGCTGTGCAATGTCTGTGCCGACGACCAGCGTCGCCAGGAGGTGCTGTGCGTGGTGGAGATGCCGGCCGACCTGCTGATGCTGGAGCAGACCCGCTGCTACGACGGCCTCTACTTCGTGCTGATGGGGCGGCTGTCGCCAATGGACGGGGTCGGCCCCAAGGACATCGATCTGGAGCGGCTGATCGCGCGCGCCTGTGACGGCGTGGTGGCCGAGGTGATCGTGGCCACCAACTTCACCGCCGAAGGCGAGGTCACCGCGCACCTGATCGCGGAAATGCTGAAGGCGCAGGGGCTGAAGGTGACGCGCATCGCGCGCGGCATGCCGGTCGGCGGCGAGCTGGAGTACGTCGATCCGGGCACGCTGGCGCAGGCGATGTACGAGCGGCGCACGCTGAGCTGAATGCTTGCCGGCCATGAAAAAGCCGCCCGGTCCGGGCGGCTTTTTTGCGGCCAACCTTGGGTCAAGCTTGGGCTCAGCCCAGCAGCTTGTGCAGGGTCTTCTCGTATACCTGCGACAGCGGCTCGATGTCGTCGACGCTGACGCACTCGTTCAGCTTGTGGATGCTGGCGTTGATGGGGCCGAACTCCACCAGCTCGCGCGCGATGCGCTTGATGAAGCGGCCGTCGGAGGTGCCGCCGGTGGTGTTCAGCTCCGGCTCCACCCCGGCAACCTCGTGGATCGCGCCGCTGATGGCGTCGGTCAGCGCGCCCGGTGCGGTCAGGAACGGGTTGCCGGACAGCAGCCAGTGCAACTCGTAGGCCAGGCCGTGCTGGTCGAGGATCTGGTGCACGCGGTCCTTCAGTGTTTCCGCGGTGTGTTCGGTGGAGAAGCGGAAGTTGAACTTGATGTCGCAGCTGCCGGGGATGATGTTGGTGGCACCGGTGCCGGCGTGGATGTTGGAAATCTGCCAGCTGGTCGGCGGGAAGTACTCGTTGCCGTGATCCCACACCTCGGCGGCCAGTGCCGCCAGGGCCGGTGCCGCCAGGTGCACCGGGTTCCTGGCCAGCTGCGGGTAGGCGATATGGCCCTGGATGCCGTGCACGATCAGGTGGCCGGACAGCGAGCCGCGGCGGCCGTTCTTGATGGTGTCGCCGAAGCGCTGCGACGAGGTCGGCTCGCCGACGATGCAATAGTCGATCACGTCGCCGCGTGCTTCCAGCGCATCGACCACGCGCACGGTGCCGTCGGTGGCGATGCCTTCCTCGTCGGAGGTGATCAGGAAGGCAAGGGTGCCCTTGTGCTGCGGCTTGGCCGCGACAAAGCGCTCGCTGGCGGTGATGAAGGCGGCCAGCGACGCCTTCATGTCGGCCGCGCCGCGCCCGAACAGGTGACCGTTGCGGATCACCGGCTGGAACGGATGGCTGTCCCACTGGTCGACCGGGCCGGTGGGCACCACGTCGGTGTGGCCGGCAAAGCACAGCAGCGGCGCGCCGTGGCCGCGATGGGCCCAGAAGTTGCTGACGTCGCCGAACGGCATGCGCTCGATGGTAAAGCCGAGGTCTTCCAGGCGCGCGATCATCAGCTCCTGGCAGCCTTCGTCGCGCGGGGTGATCGAGTCCAGGGCGATCAGGGTGCGGGTCAGTTCCAGGGTTGCGCTCATTTGCCGAATGCCTCCTGATAGTCGGCTTCCTTGAAGCCGAGGTGCAGCTTGCCGTCATGCTCCAGCACCGGACGCTTGATCAGAGACGGCTTGCAGATCAGCAGGTCGATGGCGCTGGCCGGGATGGTCGCCAGTGCCTTTTCGGCGTCGCTGAGCGCGCGCCAGGTGGTGCCCTTGCGGTTGATCACCTGTTCGAGGCCGAGGCTGTCTATCCATTGCGCCAGCTTGTCGGCGGCGATGCCCTGTTTCTTGAAGTCGTGGAAGGCGTAGTCGATGCCCTGCGCGGCGAGCCATTGGCGGGCTTTTTTGACGGTGTCGCAGTTGGGAATGCCGTAAAGGGTAATCATGGTGGTTGTAATCGTCGGCTGTGGTTCAGTGGGATAGGGTAAAGCCGGCAAAGCTTTCGCCGTCGTCCGGCTTGCTGTCTTCCGGCTTGCTGTTGTCGTGGTTGATCAGCCAGTACAGGTTGGTCGGCGAGTCGGCGTTGTGCAACGCTTCCTCCAGCGAGATCAGGCCGTCCTTGTACAGGCGGAACAGCGACTGTTCGAAGGTCTGCGCGCCCTCGGTCATGCTGGCCTCGATCGCCTCCTTGATCTTGTCGATCTCGCCGTTGCGGATCAGGTCGGCGATGTGCGAGGTGTTGATCAGCACCTCCAGCGCCGGGCGGCGCTTGCCGTCAGTGGCGGGGATCAGGCGTTGCGAGATCACCGCCTTCAACGCGGCCGACAGGTCCATCAGCAGCGCGCTGCGGTTTTCCAGCGGGAAGAAGCTGATGATGCGGTTCAGCGCGTGGTAGCTGTTGTTGCCGTGCAGGGTAGAGATGCACAGGTGGCCCGATTGTGCGTAGTTGATGGCGTGGGTCAGCGTTTCGGCGTCGCGGATCTCGCCGATCATCAGCACGTCCGGCGCCTCGCGCATCGCGCTTTTCAGTGCGTTCTGGTAGCTGTGGGTATCGACGCCGATTTCGCGCTGGTTCACCAGCGAGCGCTTGTGCTCGAAGATGAATTCGATCGGGTCTTCCACCGTCAGGATGTGGCCGGTCTGTGTCTGGTTACGCTGTTCGATCATCGCCGCCACCGTCGAACTCTTGCCGGAGCCGGTGGCGCCGACGACAAAGATCAGGCCGCGCTTGAGCGAGGTCAGCTCCTTCAGCGTTTCCGGCAGGTTGAGTTGGCCCAGCGACGGAATCTTGGGCGCGATGTAACGGATGACGATGCCGATGCTGCCGCGCTGACGGAAGATGTTGACGCGGTAGTTGCCCAGCTCGTCCACCGCGGTGCCGAAGTTCATCTCCAGCTCGCGTTCGAACTCCTCGATCTGTTCCGGACTCATCAGGCTGTGGGCGAGGCGTTGCACGTTTTCCGCGCTCAGCGGCTTGTCGTTGACCGGCAGGGTGTGGCCGTCGATCTTGATTTGCGGTGGGGCGCCGCAGCTGAAAAACAGGTCGCTGGCCTTCTTGTCGGCCATCAGCTTCAGGAACGGGAGCATGAGCATGGTTGCGGGTTGCCTTGTTGGTCGCCTCGGGTGGCGCTAGTCTAGCCCGAATGGTAGCCGGCTGTAGAGAGTCCGGCCATGAAAAAACCCGCCTGGCGACGGGTTGGTGGTTGTGGGCGCGAAGGCGTCAGGCGCGCAGCGCGCGGCGCAGGATCTTGCCGACGTTGGTTTTCGGCAGCTCGTTGCGGAACTCGACCGCCTTGGGCACCTTGTAGCCGGTCAGGTTGGTCTTGCAGTGCTCGATGATGTCCTTCTCGTTCAGGCTCATGTCCTTGCGCACCACGAAGACCTTGACCACCTCGCCGGACTTGTCGTCGGGGACGCCGACGCAGGCCACTTCCAGCACTCCCGGGTGCATGGCCACCACGTCCTCGATCTCGTTCGGATACACGTTGAAGCCGGACACCAGAATCATGTCCTTCTTGCGGTCGACCAGCTTCACGAAGCCGTCGTCGGTGATCACGGCGACGTCACCGGTGGCGAGATAGCCCTGGCTGTCGATGACCTTGGCGGTCTCGTCCGGGCGGTTCCAGTAGCCTTTCATCACCTGCGGGCCGCGGATGCACAGCTCGCCGGCCTCGCCGCGCGCCACCGGCTTGCCGTCGTTGTCACGCAGCTCGATCTCGGTGGACGGCACCGGCACGCCGATGGTGCCGTTGTATTCCTTCAGGTCCAGCGGGTTGATGCAGGCGGCGGGGCTGGTCTCGGTCAGGCCGTAGGCTTCGATCAGCGGCGTGCCGGTGACCTGTTTCCACTTTTCCGCCACCGCCTTCTGCACTGCCATGCCGCCGCCCAGCGCCAGGCGCCAGGTGGAGAAGTCGACGCTCTTGAACTCCGGGTGGTTCAGCAGCGCGTTGAACAGGGTGTTGACCCCCGTCATCGCGGTGACCTTGTACTTCTTCAGCTCCTTGATGAAGCCGGGGATGTCGCGCGGGTTGGTGATCAGCACGTTGAGGGCGCCCAGCTCGGTGAATACCATCAGGTTCGCGGTCAGCGAGAAGATGTGATACAGCGGCAGGGCGGTGATGATGATTTCCTGGCCCTCGCGGACAACCGGTTTCACCCATTCGCCGGCCTGCAGCATGTTGGCGACGATGTTCTTGTGCAGCAGCATCGCGCCCTTGGCGACGCCGGTGGTGCCGCCGGTGTACTGCAGGAAGGCGATGTCGTCGTGGCCGAGGGTGACCTTGCGCAGCGGCTGCTTGCTGCCCAGTGTCAGCGTGTCGTTGAAGCGGGTGTGGCCCGGCAAGTGCCACGGCGGCACCATCTTCTTGATCTTGCGTACTACGAAATTGACGATCAGCGACTTGGGGAAACCGAGCATGTCGCCGATGGCTGCCACCACCACGTTATTGACCGGCGTGCGCGCAATCACGTCCTCCAGTACGCCGGCGAAATTCTCCAGAATGACGATGGTATCGACGCCGGCATCCTTGAGCTGGTGTTCCAGTTCGCGCGGGGTGTACAACGGGTTGACGTTGACCACGGTGCAGCCGGCGCGCAGGATGCCAAACACCGCCACCGGATACTGCAGCAGGTTGGGCATCATGATGGCGACGCGGGCACCCTTGGCCAGCTGCAAGGTGTTTTGCAGGTAGGAGGCAAAATTGGCCGACAGGGTGTCCAGTTCGCCGTAGCTCAAGATCTTGTCCATGCACGCCATGGCCGGGCGGTCGCGGAATTTGTTGACGCTGCGCTCAAAAACCTCGACGACCGACTGGAATTCGTTGATGTCGATCTCGTGGGCTACACCGGCTTGGTAGTTTTTTAGCCAGATTTTTTCCATAACGTGTGGCTTCTCCATCGTGCTGTTTATGCGATGCCGCTGCCGAGCCCCTCGGTGCGGTGTGTTGTATCTATCTTTTTTAGCATTATCCAAAGCTGCATTCCAAACGACCGTTCGGAATCATTGCAAATGTACAGGATGTCACCGCCAGTGCAAAGCGCGGGCTCCGGCGGGCACTTGGTGCATTGGTTTTCATCTGTCGTGAAATCAGGTATAATCGCGCCATTTTAAGGGATGGGCGGTTCGCCCATTTTTCATTTCTGGAATCGAATGCCCATGGATGTACGTTTGCTGCTTGAGAATACGCTGCCCGGTCTGGGGTATGAACTGGTTGATTTTGAATTGACCCCCGGTGGTGGTTTCCGCGTGTTCATCGACAAGCCGGGCGGCATTACGGTCGAGGATTGTGTCAGCACCAGTAACCACCTGACGCGCCTGTTCATGGTTGAAAACATCGACTATGACCGACTGGAAGTGTCCTCGCCGGGCCTTGATCGCCCCTTGAAGAAGGAGGCGGATTATGTGCGCTTCCAGGGGAGCCTGGCCAAGGTAAGAACCCGTTTGCCGGTCGAGCAGCAGAAGCGTTTCATGGGTCGTATCGCGGGCATCCAGGACAGCGTCTTGCAGCTTCAGCTCGAAGATGGTCGCACTGTGGCCATTCCCCTGTCCAATATCGACAAAGCCAGGCTGGAGCCTGAGTTCTGATCGGGCAGGATGTTGGCCGCGTATATAAGGTAAAGAAGAAATTCGGAGGGTTGGATGAGTCGTGAAATCTTGTTGCTGGTGGATGCACTGGCAAGTGAAAAGAACGTCAGCCGTGAAGTGGTATTCGGTGCGCTGGAACTGGCCCTGGCCTCGGCGACCAAGAAGAAGTTCAATGAAGATGAGCTGGATATCCGTGTCGAGATCGATCGCCACACCGGTCAGTACCATACTTTCCGTCGCTGGACCGTGGTCGATGCCGAGGCGCTGGAATTCGAAGACCGCGAACTGAGCCTGGAAGAGGCGCGCGAGCGTGATCCCGCCGCCGAGCTGCACGGCGTGATCGAAGAGCCGATGGAAGCGGTCGAATTCGGCCGTATCGGCGCCCAGGCCGCCAAGCAGGTCATCCTGCAGAAAATCCGTGACGCCGAGCGCGAGCAGCTGCTGAACGAGTTCCTGCAGCGCCGCGAGAGCATCGTGGTCGGTACCATCAAGCGTATCGAGCGCGGCAATGCCATCGTCGAGTGCGGTCGTCTGGAAGCGGTGCTGCCGCGTGACCAGATGATCCCGAAGGAAAACCTGCGTGTCGGTGACCGCGTCAAGGCCTACCTGATGCGTGTTGACCGCCAGGGTCGTGGCCCGCAGCTGATCCTGTCGCGTACCGCTCGCGAATTCCTGGTTCAGCTGTTCGAGCTGGAAGTACCGGAAATCGAGGAAGGCACGCTGGAGATCAAGGAAGCCGCACGGGACCCGGGCCTGCGCGCCAAGATGGCGGTGAAATCCAACGATGCGCGTCTTGACCCGCAGGGTACCTGCATCGGCATGCGCGGTTCGCGCGTGCAGGCGGTGACCCAGGAACTGGCGGGCGAGCGCATCGACATCGTGCTGTGGTCGCCGGACCCGGCCCAGTTCGTCATCAACGCGCTGTCGCCTGCCGAAGTCAATCGCATCATGATCGACGAAGACAACCACAATATGGACGTGGTGGTCGAGGAAGAACAGCTGGCGCTGGCCATCGGTCGTAGCGGTCAGAACGTGAAGCTGGCTGCCGAACTGACCGGCTGGGGTCTGAACATCCTGACCGTGGCCGAAGCGGAAGAAAAGCATCTGGAAGAAGATGCCAAGTTGCGTGAACACTTCATTCAGCACCTCGGTGTCGATGAAGACATGGCCAACCTGCTGGTGCAGGAAGGCTTTGCTACGCTGGAAGAAGTGGCGTATGTGCCAGTGGCGGAAATGCTGGAAATCGAAGGTTTCGACGATGCGCTGGTGAACGAGCTGCGCAGCCGGGCCCGCGATGCCATCCTGACCCTGGCCATTGCCTCGGAAGAAAAAGTGGAAGAAGTGGCCGACGAGCTCAAGGATCTGGAAGGTATGGATGCCGAGCTCTTGCGCAAGCTGGCCGAAAACGGCGTGACTAACCGTGACGACCTGGCCGATCTCGCCGTTGACGATCTGGTCGACATGACCGGCATGGAGTCCGAGGCTGCCCGCGCCTTGATTATGAAGGCTCGTGAGCACTGGTTTGACCAGTAAGGCCCGGAACGATTGCTAGAGGAATTAGGAATACGCATGGTTTTGACAAATATTAAGCAGTTTGCCAGTGAGCTTGGCCTTTCTCCCGAAAGGCTCGTTGAGCAGTTGAACAAGGCCGGTGTCGCCAAGCGCGGTCTGGAAGAAACCCTGACCGAAGGCGACAAGAAGCGTTTGCTGGACTTCCTGAAAACGTCGCACGGTGCCCGCGACGCGAACCAGGTGACCCTGACCCGCAAGCAGACTTCCGAGGTGCAGAGCGCAACGGGCAGTACGGTGAAGGTGGAAACCCGCAAGAAGCGCGTGTTCGTGCGTCCGGAAGACGAAGCGCCGAAGACTGTCGCTGCACCAGTTGCGGCAGAGCCGGCAGTGGTTGCCGCTCCGGTAACGGAAGCCAAGCCCGAGCCTGTCGTCGTTGCCGAGCCAGCCAAGGTGGAAGCCGCTAAGCCGGTGGAAGCCAAGCCTGCTGCAGCCAAGGCGGAAAAATCTGCCGAGAAGGCACCGGAAACCAAGGTGGAGGCCAAGCCTGCCGCTGTGGAAACTCCGGCCGCACCGGTGAAACAACCGACACTCAGCCGTCCGGCCTCGATCCTGTCCGACGCCGAGCTGGCCTCCCGCGCCGCGGAAGAGGCTCGCCAGGCCGAATTCCGTGCTCGCCAGCAAGCGTTGATGCGTGAAAAGCAGGAACGTGAAGCCCGTCGTACCGCTGCCCGCCTGGAAGCCGCAGCGCCGGCCGCTAAGCCGGCACCGGTGGAAGCCAAGCCTGCTGCGCGTACCGAAGACATGCCGCGTTCGGCCAAGCCGACCCAGCCACGCATGCAGCCTGCTGCTGCCGGCGGTCGTGACGGCGCCCGTACCGACGGTGCCCGTCCGCAAGGCGGCCAGCGTCCTGCCGGTGCGACCGGTCAGCGTCCGGGCCAGGGTGGTGCAGGTCGTCCTGCCGGCGCGGGTGCCCGTCCGGCAGCCGGTGCAGCCCCTTCGCGTCCGGCTCCGGCTGGCGCACCCGCCGCCGCTCCGGCGCCGGCAGGCGATGCCCGTCGCGGTCCGGCGAAAAAAGGTGGTGCCGGTGGTCGTGACTGGAACGACGGCAAAAAAGGCAAAGGCCTGAAGACCCGCGGTGGCGATGCCAGCAATGACTGGAAGAGCCGCAAGGGTGGCAAGCACAAGAATGGCAACAACGCCCATGCTTTCCAGGCGCCGACCGAGCCTATCGTGCACGAAGTGCTGGTGCCGGAAACCATCACCGTTGGGGACCTCGCTCACAAGATGGCAGTCAAGGCTGCCGAAGTGATCAAGGTGCTGATGAAGATGGGCATGATGGTGACCATCAACCAGGTGCTGGACCAGGAAACCGCGCTGATCATCGTGGAAGAAATGGGCCACGTCGGCAAGGCCGCCCAGGCGGACGATCCGGAAGCGTACCTGGACAAGGATGAAGTGGCCGAAGCCGCCGAGGCGCTGCCGCGTCCGCCGGTAGTGACCGTGATGGGTCACGTCGACCACGGTAAGACCTCCTTGCTCGACTACATCCGTCGCGCCAAGGTGGCGTCCGGCGAAGCCGGTGGCATTACCCAGCACATCGGTGCCTACCACGTGGAAACTCCGCGCGGCGTGGTGACCTTCCTCGATACCCCGGGTCACGAAGCGTTTACCGCGATGCGTGCCCGTGGTGCCAAGGCGACCGACATCGTGATTCTGGTGGTGGCTGCCGACGACGGCGTGATGCCGCAAACGATTGAAGCGATCCACCATGCCAAAGCGGCCGGTGTGCCGATCGTGGTGGCCGTGAACAAGATCGACAAGCCTGAGGCCAACGTCGAGCGGCTGCGCCAGGAACTGGTTGCCCACGAAGTGGTGCCGGAAGACTGGGGTGGCGACACCATGTTTGTCGAAGTGTCGGCAAAAACCGGTCAGGGCATCGACTCGCTGCTGGAAAGCATCCTGCTGCAGGCCGAAGTGCTGGAATTGACCTCGCCGGTCAATGCGCCGGCCAAGGGTGTGATCGTCGAAGCGCGTCTGGACAAGGGCCGCGGCCCGGTGTCCACGCTGCTGGTGCAGTCCGGTACCCTGAAGAAGGGCGACGTGATTCTGGCCGGTACCGCCTTCGGTCGCGTTCGCGCCATGATCGACGAGAATGGCAAGCAGATCGACGAAGCCGGTCCATCGATTCCGGTGGAGATCCTGGGTCTGTCCGACGTGCCCTCCGCTGGTGAAGACGCGATGGTGCTGACCGACGAACGCAAGGCGCGTGAAATTGCGTTGTTCCGTGCCGGCAAGTACCGTGACGTACGCTTGGCCAAGCAGCAAGCTGCCAAGCTGGAAAACATGTTTGCCCAGATGGCGGAAGGCGAAGTGCAGAGCATGTCGCTGATCATCAAGGCCGACGTGCAGGGTTCCTACGAAGCGCTGGCGCACAGCCTGCAGAAACTGTCGACCGACGAAGTGCGCGTCAACATCCTGCACTCCGGCGTGGGCGGCATTTCCGAATCCGACATCAACCTGGCGATTGCGTCCAAGGCCATCGTGGTGGGCTTCAACGCCCGCGCCGATGCTGCCGCGCGCAAGCTGGCGGAGAGCGAAGGCGTCGAAATCCGTTACTACAACATCATTTACGATGTGGTGGACGACGTGAAGGCGGCCATGTCCGGCATGCTGGCTCCGGAGAAGAAGGAGCAGATCCTGGGTACAGTCGAGATCCGTCAGGTTATCTCGGTGTCCAAGGTAGGCAACATCGCCGGTTGTATGGTGACCGACGGCATCATCAAGCGCTCTGCTCACGTCCGTCTGATTCGTCACAACGTGGTGGTGCATACCGGCGAACTCGACTCGCTCAAGCGCTTCAAGGACGACGTTAAGGAAGTGCGCCAGGGTTACGAATGTGGCCTGATGCTGAAGAACTTCAACGACATCCAGGAAGGCGATCAGCTGGAAGTATTCGAAATCGTCGAAGTGGCGCGTACACTGTAAGACGGTGGTTAGGGGCGGGAGCAAGGTTGGCCGCAAGGCCGGCCTTGCCCCGCCTTTTTGAGTTTTATCTGCCACGAAACCCACGAAAAAACACGAACAGCTTGCCGTGGCTTGTCCGCAAGGGCGCAACGGCTTCGTGTCCTTTCGTGGTATTCGTGGCCCAATAGGTGTTTGCAATCATGGCCAAAGCCAAAAAAGGTTTCTCCCGCTCGGACCGCATCGCCGAGCAAATCCAGCGCGAGCTGGCCGAGCTGATCCGCAAGGGGCTGAAGGATCCGCGCGTCGGTTGGGTTACCATCACCGCGGTGGAAGTGACCCGCGACTACTCCCACGCCAAGGTGTTCTACACGGTGATGGAAGAGGGTAAGCGCGAGATCACCCAGGAAGCGCTGGAAAGCGCTGCCGGCTACCTGCGCAACGGCATCGGCAAGGTGCTGCAGATTTTCACCACGCCGCAGCTGCACTTCATTTATGACGACTCCATCGAGCGCGGCGTGTACATGAGCCGCCTGATCGATGAGGTCAACGGCACGGCGGTGACGGTGGCCCAGGATGCCGGCAGCGACGCGGACGAAGCCGAGGACGACGAGCCGGTTGACGGCGCGGACGACGAGGCTGGCGACAAGGCATGAGCGCACCACGTCGGGTGAAACTGCCGATCAACGGCGTGCTGCTGCTGGACAAGCCTTACGACGTCAGCTCCAACGGTGCCCTGCAGAAGGCGCGCTGGCTGTACAGCGCGGCCAAGGCCGGGCATACCGGCGTGCTCGATCCGCTGGCGACCGGCCTGCTGCCGGTGTGCTTCGGCGAGGCGACCAAGTTCTCGTCCTATCTGCTGGATGCCGACAAGGGCTACCGCGCCACCGTCAAGTTCGGCCAGGTCACCACCACCGGTGACATCGAGGGCGAGGTGGTTATCGAGCGGCCGGTGGCGTTTGACCGCGCGACGCTGGAGCAAACGTTGGCCGCATTCTGCGGCGTGATCACCCAGGTGCCGCCGATGTATTCGGCGCTGAAATTCCAGGGGCGGCCGCTGTACGAGTATGCGCGCGAGGGCATCGAGATCGAGCGTGCCGGGCGCGAGGTCACCATCCATGAGATCAAGTTGCTGTCGTTTGACGGCGTCGATACCGCGGTGATCGAGGTGCTGTGCAGCAAGGGTACCTATATCCGCACCCTGGCACAGGACGTGGGCGAGCGTCTCGGTTGCGGCGCGCACCTCACCGGCTTGCGCCGCACCACCACCGGCGGCTTCCGGCTGGAGGAGGCGCATACACTGGAGGCGATCGAAGCCTTGCCGCGCGAGGCGCGCGACGGCCTGCTGCTGCCGGTCGATATCCTGGTGTCGCATTTCCCCGAGCAAACGTTGGCCGCAGAAGACGCGCGCCGCTTTTGTCACGGCCAGGCCGTGCGCGGTGCCGAAAACTGTGCGACAATGCAGCGCTTTCGTGTTTACCACGCGCAAACACGCGAGTTTCTCGGACTGGCGGAGGCAACGGAAGACGGTTTGCTTCAACCGGTGCGGGTGATGGTTGCTCCGGCAACCGAATAGTGAAGTGTGGATGGGTTTCGGCTCGCTACACTTGTCGGGTGGCAACACCCTAAACCGATATCGGAGTTTATTATTATGGCAATGACCGCCGCTCAAAAAGCACAGATCGTTAAAGATTTCCAGCGCCAGGAAGGCGACACCGGTTCTACCGAAGTTCAGGTAGCCCTGCTGACCGCTCGTATCAACGATCTGACCCCGCACTTCAAAGCGAACACCAAGGATCATCACAGCCGTCGCGGCCTGCTGAAACTGGTTAGCTCCCGTCGTCGCCTGCTTGACTACCTCAAGCGCACCGACGTCGCTGGCTACCGCGCTCTGATCGCTCGTCTGGGTCTGCGTAAGTAATCGGTTTAAATTCGGAAAAGTCGCAGCCTGTCTGCGACTTTTTCGTTTCTGCAGTATCTTATTGAGTCAACGGGGGGAGCCTCTAGGAATCGGTATCGGTTACGGTGTTGATTGCTAGGGGTTCCCGTTGCAAGTTCTATTCCTTAAATCAAAGGAAACCTCACGTGTTTAATAAAGTTAGCAAATCGTTCCAGTACGGTCGCCACACCGTGACCCTGGAAACCGGCGAAGTGGCCCGTCAGGCCTCCGGCGCCGTGGTCGTTACCGTTGAAGATACCGTGGTACTGGTATCGGTTGTCGGCTCCAAGAACGTCAAGCCAGGCCAGGATTTCTTCCCGCTGACCGTGGACTACCTGGAGCGTACCTACGCGGCCGGCAAGATCCCGGGCGGCTTCTTCAAGCGCGAAGGCAAGCAGTCCGAGAAGGAAATCCTGACCAGCCGCCTGATCGACCGTCCTATCCGTCCGCTGTTCCCGGAAGGCTTCTACCACGACGTGCAGATCGTGGCCACCGTGATGTCGCTGAACCCGGAAGTGGATTCCGATATTCCGGCCATGATCGGCGCCTCCGCCGCGCTGGCCATCTCCGGCCTGCCGTTCAACGGCCCGATCGGCGCTGCCCGTGTCGGCTACGCCAACGGCGAATACATCCTGAACCCGACCAAGACCGAGCTGGAAACCTCGGAAATGGACCTGGTGGTCGCCGGTACCCAGCGTGCCGTGCTGATGGTTGAATCCGAAGCCAAAGAGCTGTCCGAAGCCGTGATGCTGGGCGGCGTGGTGTTCGGCCACGAGCAGATGCAGGCCGCGATCAACGCCATCAACGAATTCGCCGACGAAGTGAATCCGGTAATGTGGGACTGGGCTGCGCCGGCACAGAACGAAGAGCTGATCGCCAAGATCCGCGACATCGCCGGCGAAATGATCGCCAACGCCTTCCGCATCCGCCAGAAGGGCGCCCGCTCCGAAGCGCTGGGCGCGGCCTGGACCGCAGTGAAGAGCGCGCTGATCACCGAAGACACCGACACCCTGGTGGCCAACGAGATCAAGGGCATCTTCAAGTCGCTGGAAGCCGAGATCGTGCGTGGCCAGATCCTGGCCGGCGAACCGCGTATCGACGGTCGCGACACCCGCACCGTGCGTCCGATCGCCATCCGCACCGGCGTGCTGCCGCGCGTACACGGCTCCGCGCTGTTCACCCGTGGCGAAACCCAGGCCATCGTGACCACCACGCTGGGCACCAAGCGTGACGAGCAGATCATCGACGCGCTGGCCGGTGAATACACCGACCGCTTCATGCTGCACTACAACTTCCCGCCGTACTCCACCGGCGAAGCCGGCCGCATGGGCCCGCCGAAGCGCCGCGAAATCGGCCACGGCCGTCTGGCCAAGCGCGCGCTGGCACAGGTTCTGCCATCGGAAGCCGATTTCGGCTACACCATGCGTATCGTGTCGGAAATCACCGAATCCAACGGCTCCTCGTCGATGGCTTCCGTGTGCGGCGGCTGCCTGTCGCTGCTGTCCGCCGGTGTGCCGCTGAAGGCGCACGTGGCCGGTATCGCCATGGGCCTGATCCTGGAAGGCAACCGCTTCGCGGTGCTGACCGACATCCTGGGTGACGAAGATCACCTGGGCGACATGGACTTCAAGGTGGCCGGTACTGCCGCAGGCATCACCGCGCTGCAGATGGACATCAAGATCCAGGGCATCACCAAGGAAATCATGCAGATCGCGCTGGAACAGGCCAAGGAAGGCCGCGTTCACATCCTCGGTCACATGAAAGAGGCGATCGAAGGCCCGCAAGAGCTGTCGAACCACGCGCCACGCCTGTACGTGATGAAGATCAACCCGGAGAAAATCCGCGAAGTGATCGGCAAGGGCGGCGAAACCATCCGCGCCATCACCAAGGACACCGGTTGCGAGATCAACATCGGTGAAGACGGCACCATCACCATCGCTTCGGTTTCCACCGAGAGCGCGGAAGCCGCCAAGCAGCGTATCGAAGAGATCACTGCCGAAGTGGAAGTGGGCAAGGTGTACGAAGGCCCGGTGGTGAAGATCCTCGACAACAACGTCGGCGCCATCGTGTCCATCATGCCGGGCAAGGACGGTCTGGTACACATCTCCCAGATCGCCCACGAGCGCATCAAGAACGTGGCCGACTACCTGCAGGAAGGCCAGATCGTGAAAGTGAAAGCGATCGAGATGGACGACCGCGGTCGCGTGCGTCTGTCGATCAAGGCACTGCTGGACAATCCGGCAGCGGCTCCGGCCAGCGGCGACGCGGCTTTCGGCCTGAAAACCGGCGCCTAAGCCCGTACGCTAGCGCATGAACAAACCGCCTGTCCGGCTCGCCGGGCAGGCGGTTTTTTATTGCGGCCAACCTTTGCGGTCAGCCGGTGCCGGTCGCCGCCGCGCGGCGCTTGCCCGGTCGCGGCCGGTAGTCGGCGAGGCCCGGCACCTGCCACAGATACCAGGTCGCGACGCTGCGGTAGGGACTGCAGGCGGCGGTGGCGGCCAGCAATTCGCGGCGGCCGGGCAGCGCCGGCAGCGCTTTCAAAAAACGGTAGCCCTCGCGCACGCCGAAGTCATCGACCGGCAGGATGTCCGGCCGTGCCAGGGTGTAGAGCAGCAGCATTTCCACCGTCCAGCGGCCGATGCCCGGCAGGGGCACCAGCCGCTCGATCAGTTCGGTGTCGGATAGCTGCGCCGCCTGCTGCCGCGACGGCACGCGGCCGTCCAGCGTGGCGGCGGCGATGGCGTGGATGGTGGCGACCTTGCGCCCGGAAAAGCCGCAGCCGCGTAATTGCCCAGCGTCCAGCGCCAGCAGTTGTTCCGGCGTCGGGAACACCGGTTGCGGCTGGCAGGCCAGCAGCCGGGCCAGCATGGCATCGCCAGCGCGCACGTGCAGTTGCTGGTAGGCGACGGCGCGTACCAGCGCCTCGTACGGCTCGCGCGCCGGCTTGGGTTGCAGCCGGCAGTGGCCGACCCCGGCCACCAGTCGTGCCCAGTCGGCGTCGATGGCGGCCAGGTGCCGGCTGGCGGCGTGGTAGGGGTCATGGTAGGGGTCATGGTAGGGGTCATGGTAGGGGGCTTGCGGCAGGGTAGACATGGCTGGCAGGATGGAGAATGGCAGACAGCACACGCTAACCCCGCGCCGCGCCGGTCGCATCCTGTTTCTTGCGGCGGTCTGTTGCAATCGCGACCGCTGTCGCAAAATAGGCGAATTCGGCAGCAAGCGGCGGGATGCGCCACGATAGCGCGTTGGCTACAGTAGGCTCATACGGTGGCTGACGAGTGTGGGAAAGGAAACGAGATGACCGCGACAGCGAAACGCCGCGCCCTGGCGGCGGCAACGGAAAGCGACCCGCGCTGGGCGGCGGTGCTGGCACGCGACGCGCGCGCCGACGGCCGTTTCTACTACTCGGTGCAGAGCACCGGCGTCTACTGCCGGCCGTCGTGCGCGGCGCGGCAGGCGCGGCCGGAGAACGTGCGCTTTCACGCCAGCTGCGCCGACGCCGAACGCGCCGGCTATCGCCCGTGCCGGCGCTGCAAGCCGGACCAGCCGCCGCTGGCGCAGCAGCACGCGCAGAAGGTCGCCGCCGCCTGCCGCCTGATCGACAGCGCGGACTCGCTGCCGGACCTGGCAACGTTGGCCGCAGCGGTCGGCCTCAGCCGCTATCACTTCCACCGCCTGTTCAAGCAGCGCACCGGGCTGACGCCGAAGGCCTACGCCGCCGCGCGCCGCGCCGAGCGGGTGCGCAACGGCCTGCAGCAGCACGACACGGTGACGGCGGCGATTTTCGACGCCGGTTTCAACGCCAACAGCCGCTTCTACGCGCAGGCCGACGCGGTGCTGGGCATGACGCCCGGCGACTATCGCGCCGGCGGCGCGCGCACGGTGATCCGCTTCGCCATCGGCCAGTGCACGCTGGGTGCGATCCTGGTCGCGCAGAGCGAACGCGGCGTGTGCGCCATCTCGCTGGGCGACGACGCCGAGCCGCTGCTGCACGAGCTGCAGGACCGCTTTCCGCGCGCCGAGCTGATCGGCGGCGACGCCGACTTCGAGCGCCTGGTGGCGACGGTAGTCGGTTTCGTCGAGGCGCCGGCGCTGGGGCTGGACCTGCCGCTGGACGTGCGCGGCACCGCCTTCCAGCAGCGGGTGTGGCAGGCATTGCGCGAGATTCCGCCCGGCGAGACCGCCAGCTACCGCGACATCGCCCGGCGCATCGGCGCGCCGCAGGCGGTGCGCGCGGTGGCCGGCGCCTGTGCGGCCAACGTGCTGGCGGTGGCGATTCCCTGCCACCGCGTGGTGCGCACCGACGGCAGCCTGTCCGGCTACCGCTGGGGCGTGGCGCGCAAGCAGGCGCTGCTGGCGCGCGAGGCCAAGCCGTGAGCGCCGGCGCTTGCAAACAGGCATGCGGGCGATGACGGCCGACCTGTTTGCCGACCAGCCGCCACAGTGGCAGGAATCGCTCGGCGACGGCGCGCGGGTGCTGCGCGGCTTTGCGCTGCCGTACGCGGCGGCGCTGCTGCAGGCTCTGCCGTCGCTGCTGGCGCAGGCGCCGTTGCGCCACATGCTCACCCCCGGCGGCCAGCCGATGTCGGTGGCGATGAGCAGCTGCGGTGTCTACGGCTGGGTCAGCGACCGCCGCGGCTACCGTTATGAGGCGCAGGACCCGGCCAGCGGGCTGCCGTGGCCGCCGCTGCCGGCGGACTGGTTGCGCTTGGCCGCCAGCGCGGCGGCGGCGGCAGGTTTTGCCGGCTTTGAGCCGGATGCCTGCCTGATCAACCGCTACCAGCCGGGCGCGCGCATGGCGCTGCACCAGGACCGCGATGAGCGCGATTTCGGCCAGCCCATCGTGTCGGTGTCGCTGGGTCTGCCGGTGGTGTTCCTGTTCGGCGGCATGCAGCGCAGCGAGCGTGCGCAACGGGTGCCGCTGGCGCACGGCGACGTGGTGGTGTGGGGCGGGCCGGCACGGCTGCGCTACCACGGCGTGCTGCCGCTGCAGCCGGGCAGCCATCCGCTGCTGGGGGCGCAGCGCATCAATCTCACCTTCCGCAAGGCGCGCTAGCGGCGGCACCGGGACAACAGGGCGCCGCCGACAAGGTTGGCCGCGGCGTGGCGGCCAAGCTTGCGCCTTACTCGATGGCGGCGATGGCGTTGGTCTGCTGCCGCAGCAGGAATTTCTGGATCTTGCCGGTGGAGGTACGCGCGATCGGGCCGAAGATGATGCGCTTGGGCACCTTGAAGCGGGCGAGGTGGGCGCGGCAGTGTTCGATCACCGCCGCCTCGTCGCCGCTGACGCCTTCGCGCAGCTCGATGAAGGCGCACGGCACCTCGCCCCATTTCGGATCCGGCAGCGCCACCACCGCCGCCGCGATCACGTCCGGGAAGCGGCACAGCACGTCCTCCACTTCCAGCGAGGAGATGTTCTCGCCGCCGGAGATGATCACGTCCTTGGAGCGGTCCTTGATCTTGACGTAGCCGTCGGGCTGGATCACCGCCAGATCGCCGGTGTGGAACCAGTCGCCGGCCAGCGCCTCGGCGGTGGCGGCCTCGTTCTTCAGGTAGCCCTTCATCACCAGGTTGCCGCGGAACATGATCTCGCCCATGGTCTCGCCGTCGTGCGGCACTTCCTGCATCGTCTCCGGATCCAGCACCGTCATGCCGTGCTGCATGGTGTAGCGCACGCCCTGGCGGCCGTTGCGCTCGGTGCGGCTGGACAGGTCCAGCGCCTGCCACGCCGGCTGCTTGGCGCAGACCGCGGCCGGGCCGTAGGTTTCGGTGAGGCCGTAGACGTGGGTGATGTTGAAGCCGAGCTTCTCCATGCCCTCGATCACCGCCGACGGCGGCGCGGCGCCGGCCACCAGGCAGTTGACGGTATGCGCTATGCCCTGTTTGCACTCCGCCGGCGCGTTGATCAGCATGGTGTGCACGATGGGCGCGCCGCAGTAGTGGCTGACCTTGTGCCGCTTGATCAGCTCGAAAATCAGCCGCGGGTCGACGCGGCGCAGGCAGACGTTGGTGCCGACGTTGGCCGCAACCGTCCACGGGAAGCACCAGCCGTTGCAGTGGAACATCGGCAGCGTCCACAGGTAGATGGCGTGGTGCGGCATGCCCCAGTCGACGATGTTGCTGATGGCGTTGAGGTAGGCGCCGCGATGGTGGTAGACCACGCCCTTCGGGTTGCCGGTGGTGCCGGAGGTGTAGTTCAGTGCGATGGCGTCCCACTCGTCGGCCGGCAGCTGCCAGGCGAACTCCGGGTCGCCGCCGGCGATGAATTCCTCGTACTCCATCTGCCCCAGACGCTCGCCGGGGCCGTCGTATTCCGCGTCGTCGACATCGATCACCAGCGGCGGCGCCGCCAGCAGCGCCAGCGCCGGCTTGATGGTGAAGCTGAACTCGCGGTCGGTGATCAGCACCCGCGCCTCGCCGTGCTGCAGCATGAAGGCGATCGCTTCCGGGTCCAGCCGGGTGTTGAGGGTGTTCAGCACCGCGCCGGACATCGGCACGCCGAAGTGGCATTCCACCATCGCCGGGATGTTGGGCAGCATCACCGCCACGGTGTCGCCGGCGGTGACGCCGTGGCGTTGCAGCGCCGAGGCCAGGCGCCGGCTGCGGGCGTAGGTGTCGCGCCAGTTGCGCTGCAGGCTGCCGTGGATGACGGCGATGTGTTCCGGGTAGACGCTGGCGGCGCGCTCGATGAAGCCCAGCGGCGACAGCGCGGTAAAATTGGCGGCGGTCTTGGCCAGACCGGTCTGGTAGGGCTTGCTTGCTTGTGACATCCGGCTCTCCTGTGTTGCTGCTTTGTGTGGTGCCGTCCGGCCCGGGGCAGGGTGGCGGCAACTGTTATCCGGTCGATGGTTGCGATAAAACCTTGCGCAACTTTGTGTCAAATGTAACGAATCGTTGCCACAGGGCATTTTGTGGTGCCGCTGCTCTAAAATGGGGCTTTTACCCGCTATGCCAGTGTTTTCTGGCCAAGGAACGTCGTGATGATGCAACACCCGTCGCCAGACGCCGCACTCGGCACCACGCTGCTGTCCGGGCTGGACCTGCTGGAGCAGGGCGTCAGCGTGTTCGATGCCGGGCTGAGGCTGGTGGCCTGCAACCGGTGCTTCCTGACGCTGCTGGATTTCCCTCCACAGCTGGCGGCGGTCGGCACGCCGTTCGAGGCCTTCATCCGTTATAACGCCTGCCGCGGCGAGTACGGCCCCGGCGACGCGGAACTGCAGGTGGCGGAGCGGGTGGTGCGCGCGCAGCGCTTCGAGCGCCACGAGTTCGAACGCAGGCGCCCGGACGGTACGCTGCTGCGCGTGCGCGGCGCACCCTTGCCGCAGGGCGGTTTCATCACGCTGTACAGCGCCCCGGGCGCAGGGCAGGCAGCCGCGTGCCATCGGCAGGCACCGGCGCCCGATCCGGCGGGGCAGGCGCTGGAGCAGGCGCGGCAGCGGCTGGGGGTCGCGCAGCTGGCCAACGAGCAGCTTGCTGCCGCCTTGCAGCGCAGCGAACAGCGGCTGCGGCTGATCACCGACACCATTCCGGCGCTGATCGCCTATTTCGATCACGGCCAGATCTACCGCTACGCCAACAAGGGCTACGCCGACTGGTTCGGCCGCGACAGTGCGCAGATGAGCGGGCGCCACATCTCGCAGGCGCTGGGCAGCAAGTTCTACGCCGCGGTGCAGCGCTACGTCGAGGAGGCGCTGACCGGCAAGCAGCTCAGCTACGAGTACTCGATGGAAAAGGACGACGGCAGCACCATCTTCGCGCGCAGCACGCTGGTGCCGGAGATCGCCGCCGACGGCGAGGTGCTGGGCTGCTTCGTGCTGTCCTTCGACATCACCGAGCAGAAACAGACCCAGGCGGCGCTGGTGCAGGCGCAGAAGATGGAGGCCATCGGCCAGCTGTCCGGCGGCATGGCGCACGACTTCAACAATATGCTGACCGTGGTGCTGGGCAACCTCGGCGAATTGCGCCGCCGCCTGCCGCCGCAGCCGGCGCTGCTGGACTATCTCGACCCGGCGCTCCACGCCGCCGGGCGCGGCGTGGAGCTGGTGCGGCGCCTGCTGGGCTTTGCCCGCCAGCAGCCGCTCTTGGCGCAGCCGGTGCGCATCGGCTGGCTGATCCCCGGCATGATGCAGCTGCTGCAGCGTTCGCTGCCGGAAAACATCGTGCTGGATTGCCAGCTGGTGGCGGAGCACGACTACGTGATGGCCGACGCCAACCAGCTGGAAAGCGCCATCCTCAACCTGGTGCTGAACGCGCGCGACGCGATGCCGGACGGCGGCAGGCTGCAGATTGCGGCCAAGGTCGAGACGCTGGATGCGCGCGCCGCCGCCGAGTGGCAACTGGCCGCCGGCGACTATATCCGCATCGACGTGACAGACAATGGCTGCGGCATGACGCCGGAGGTGCAGCTGCGCGTGTTCGAGCCGTTCTTCACCACCAAGCAGTTCGGCAGCGGCAGCGGCCTGGGCCTTGCGATGGTGTACGGCTTCGCGCGCCAGTCCGGCGGCCAGGTCAGCGTCAGCAGCCAGCCGGGGGGCGGCAGCGTGTTCAGCCTGCGCCTGCCGCGCACCACGCCGACGGCGCAGCCGCAGGGCCGGCTCGATTTCAGCGGCCGGGCCGGAGGCCGCGAGCGGCCGCTGGTGCTGCTGGTGGAGGACGACCCGGAGGTGCGGCGCGTGGTGCAGCGCCAGTTGAGCGCGCTCGGCTATCCGGTGGTGGAGGCGGAAAACGGCGACGAGGCGGCGACGCTGCTGGCCAGCATCGCCGACATCGGCCTGCTGCTGAGCGACATCGTGATGCCGGGCCGGCTCGGCGGCCGCCAGCTGGCGGCGCTGGCGCGTCAGCAGCGGCCGGAGATCCGCATCCTGCTGATGAGCGGCTACGCCGCGCCGGCGGAGGTGGCGGATGACCGCACCCGCGACATTCCGCTGCTGGCGAAACCCTTTACCGAGGCCCAGCTGGGCCGGATGCTCGACGAGGTGATGTTGTGTCCCAGAACGAACTGACGGTGGCGGTGCCGCCCGAAAAACTGATCTACGTGGTGGAAGACGACCTGGCGGTGGCGCGGCTGATCAGCGGCGTGCTGGCGGAGTACCAGTTCCGTCACGAGTCGTTCCGCACCGGCCAGGCCTTCCTGCAGCGGCTGCGGCAGCAGACGCCGGACCTGTGCATCGTCGACCTCGGCCTGCCGGACATGGACGGCATGGCGCTGCTGCGGCAGATCCGCGAACGCCATCGCTGCGGCGTGATCATCCTCACCGGCCGCGGCCATGTCGGCGACCGCGTGATGGGGCTGGAAAGCGGCGCCGACGACTACATCATGAAGCCGTTCGAGCCGCGCGAGCTGGTGGCGCGGGTGCGCAGCATCCTGCGCCGCTGCGAGGCGCCGGGCGAGACCGGCGACGCGGCGCGGCAGCGGGTGGCGCATTTCTCCGGCTGGCGCTTCGACGTGGCGCGGCTGTCGCTGTACGCGCCGGACGGCGGCGAGCGCCCGCTCAGCGCTGGCGAGGGGCTGATGCTGTTGCGCTTCCTGGAGCGCCCCAACCGCGTGCTGCCGCGCGAGCAGCTGCTGGGGCAGCACGACATCTCGCCGTTCGACCGCAGCATCGACGTGCGCATCTCGCGGCTGCGGCGCAAGCTGGAGGACGACTCCTACAATCCGCGCCTGATCAAGACCGTGTACGGCGCCGGCTACCTGTTCGTCAGCAGCGTGGTGTGGGAATAGCGCGTTCGCGCCAGGGGAAAACGCTTGCGGCCAACCTTGAATCAAGGTTGGCCGCAGTATTTTGACATTTGCCCTTACACCGGCAATTCGCAGCCGCTGCGGGCGCTGTCCAGCCCCAGCTCGATCAGCTGCATCACCGCGATCGCGTCGTCCGCCGGCACCGGGTTGGCGCCTTCGCCGCGGATCGCCGCCGCCACCGCGGCGTAGTAGTGGCGGTAGTCGCCGTTCAGCGTCGGCACCACGTCGCCGTGCTCCTCGCCATCCTGCTGCCAGTAGTGCAGGCCGTGCAGCGGGTCCTCGCCCCAGCCGGCGCAGCCCGGTGCCTCGCCGCGTTTCAGCGCCGCTTCCTGGGTGTCCAGCCCGTATTTCACGTAGCTGCCCAGCGTGCCGTGCACCGCGAAGCGCGGCACGCCGCCGCTGATCAGGCTGCTGGCCGACAGCCGCACCCGCAGCCGGCCGTAGTGCAGCTGCACGTGGAAGTAGTCGGTGGCGACGGCGCCGCAGCGCTGCGCGGCGAAGTCGGCGTGGATGGTGCGCGGCCGGCCGAATAGCTGCAGCGTCTGGTCCAGCAGGTGCGGGCCGAGATCGAACCACAGCCCGCCGCCGGCCGTCGCGGATTCGCGCCAGCGCGCCTGCACCTGCGGCCGGTAGCGCTCGAAGCGCGACTCGAACAGCGCGATGTCGCCCAGCGTGCCGTCCTGCAGCAGCTGGCGCACGGTGAGGAAGTCGGCATCCCAGCGCCGGTTGTGAAAGGCCGACAGCAGGCAGCGGTGCACGCCGGCCAGCACCTGCAGCTCCTGCGCCTCGGCCGCGGTCAGCGTGAACGGCTTGTCGACCACCACGTGCTTGCCGGCGGCCAGCGCCGCGGCGGCCAGCGGGAAGTGGCTGTCGTTGGGGCTGGCGATCACCACCAGGTCGATGTCAGGATCGGCCAGCGCCAGCGCCACGTCGCTGAGCACGCGGCTGCCGGGGTGTTCGTGCAGCAGCTGTTCGCCCTTGCTGCTGACGATGGTGTGCAGGCACAGCGCCGGGCAGGCGTGCAGCAGCGGGGCGTGGATGGTACGGCCGGCGTAGCCGTAGCCGATCAGGGCGACATTCAGGGGCATGCTCATGGTGGGTCTTCCGGTGGGTCTCTGCTTTCAGCCTAGTCCAAGGGTGGCAGCCGGCTGGATTCATTGCGGGGTCGCTGCCGCTTTAATGGCCTGGCATGGCGGGGCAGGGGGCAAGAAAAAGGCCCCGTGTCGTGATACGGGGCCGCTGGCCTTAGAACCTGTTCAATGTCTGCTGCGCTTCGGCGATACCGCGTTAAAAGCGCCTTCGGAATGCTCATTTACGACTTGTAAACTCCGCTTCCTCAGGCGCTTTCGCCTTGTCTCGCTCTAGCTCGCGAGACTTTGAACAGGCTCTTACTGGGCGGCCGAGGCGGCCGGCGGCGCCGGATCTTCCTCTTCTTCCCACGGCAAGGCGACGCGGGTGCTGTTGACCAGCAGCGTGCCGTTCTTGAAGTCGATCTTGGTGGCCAGCTGGCCGTTCTGCTGCGTGATCAGCTTCTGGTTTTCCCATTCGCTGAGCTGGGCGTCGAGCAGGCTCTTGGCCAGGTTGTCGATTTCGCCGAGATCCGGCTGCTCTTCGGCGCTGGCGTCGACGGTGAACAGGTTGCGCGCCTGCGCCACCACCATGTTTTCCAGCGTCTGGCGCGGCAGCTCGATGTTGAGCAGCGCGATGAAGCGCTTGATGAATTCCAGCGGTGTCTTCAGGTCGCTTTCCTGCAGCCCCTGCAGCGCGATCTGGCCGTCAAGCCTGGCCTCGCCGGTCGGCATGCGCAGCGAGAAGGTGTTGATCATGATCTTCGGATCGTTGATCAGCAGCGGCAGGCCTTGCTTGGTGATCGCCTCGATGTAGCGCTTGCGCAGCTGCGTCGGGTCCTTCTCCTCGAACGGGATGCGGGTGAAGGCCTGGTCCAGCTTCACCAGCGTCGGGCCGTGCAGGTGGTTGGCGGAGATGTCCAGCTTCAGCGGGCCGTACACGCTGTCGTTGTAGCTGAAGGTGTCGAAATCCAGCTTGCCGCGGGTGTTGATGAATTCTTCCTGCTCGCTGGTGACGATCTGGTACTTCAGGTTTTTCAGCTCGACATTCGACGGACGGAACTCGCCGCTCGGGTTGATGAACTCGCCGACGCGCACGCGGCTGACCAGGTGGATCAGTTCGTTGAGCTTGATGCTGTACGGAATGCTCTCGTTCCACTTCAGGCTGACATTGGCCACCGACAGCTCGCCGGTGCCGAGCTTGACGCCGGTGTTGCCGGGGCGCACATCGGACAGGTAGCGGATGTTGTCGAAGCTGAAGCGGCCCTTGGGACCGGCCTCCAGCGCGAAGCCGGGCGACACCGACTCGGCCTGGTATTCCTTGTAGCCGTCGGCGTAGTTCAGGCGCAGGTCGAAGCCGCGCCAGGTCATCTTCACGCCGGCGAGGGTTTCCTCGTAGTCGAATTTCGGCACCGCCACGTTCAGCTCGCCGCCGCCGGCGAGGCCCAAGTGGTTGACCACGGTGATCGGTTCGGCGTCGCCAAAGAAGCGCTGCAGCGTCTTGCGCGTGCTCTCGCTCATGTCGAAGGTGGTTTCGACGCGGGCGCGGCCGGGGCTGAAGTGGCCGCTGAGCAGGCCTGGCAGCGGGCCGTGGGCCACGTCGTGGTGGTAGCGGATGGTGCCCTGGAACAGCGGGCGCACGTTTTCCGGCAGCAGGCCGATGTAGGGGCCGAGCAGTTCCTGGTTGAACTCCAGCTCGGTGGTTTCCTGCGACGAGAACCAGCCGCGCTGGTACTGGTGCGACTTGACCTTGAACACTGACATCGCCGCAATCATCTGGTGTTGCTCTGTCAGCGTTTCCTCGGCCTTGATGCCGGCCCAGTAGGAAAAGGCGCCATAGAAAGCAAAAGTGCCGGCGACAGCGGCGGCGGTGAGTTTGATAGCGTGCTTGTTGACGTTCACGATCCGGCCTGAGTGACGAAATGACTGCGTATCTTACAGTAGCCGCGCCGGCGTGACGAATCGCTACGCTGGAGACTGTCGATTCTTTTGCCGTTTACGCCGGCGAATTGTGTAAAATGGTGCGTTATCTCTGTTAAAACAATGAGGTTTGACTACGAATGGAATGGCTTAACGGTCTGATCGACCTGCCCTGGTGGGGTTATATCGTGGTGGCATTGGTCCTGACCCACATCACCATCGCGTCGGTAACCATCTTCCTGCATCGCCATCAAGCGCACCGCGCCCTGGACCTGCACCCGATCCCGAGCCACTTTTTCCGTTTCTGGCTGTGGCTGACCACCGGCCAGGTGACCAAGGAATGGGCGGCGATTCACCGCAAGCACCACGCCCGCTGCGAAACGGCGGAAGACCCGCACAGCCCGCAAGTGCTGGGCATCAAGAAAGTCATGTGGGAAGGCGCCGAACTGTACCGCGCCGCCTGCAAGGACCGCAGCATCATGGAAAAATTCGGCCACGGCACACCCGACGACTGGCTGGAACACAATGTCTACACCAAGCACACCGGCAAGGGCATCCTGCTGATGCTGGCCATCGACGTGGTGCTGTTCGGTGCCGCCGGCCTGTCGATCTGGGCGGTGCAGATGGCATGGATTCCGTTCTTCGCCGCCGGCGTGATCAACGGCATCGGCCACTTCTGGGGCTATCGCAACTTCGAGAACGAAGACGCGTCCACCAACGTGCTGCCGTGGGGCATCCTGATCGGTGGGGAAGAGCTGCACAACAACCACCACACCTTCGGTACCTCGGCCAAGCTGTCGTACAAGTGGTTCGAGTTCGACATCGGCTGGATGTACATCCGCATCCTGGAAATCTGCGGCCTGGCCAAGGTACGCAAGGTGGCGCCGCGCCTGGTGGAGGAGCAGCGTGCCCAGCAGCTGGATCTGGAACACCTGCAGGCGATCATCGCCAACCGTTACGCGGTGGCGGCGCGCTATGCCCGCGAGCTGAAGGACGTGTACCGCGTCGAGGTGGAAAAGCTGCACCTGCCGGAGCTGAAGGCACCGCAGCTGGTGCGCAAGATGAAGGTCTGGCTGAAGCAGGACGCCAAGGACACCCCGGCGCAGGAACGCGAGCAGCTGGCGGTGGTGCTGGAAAAGAGCCAGGTGCTGCATACCGTGTACTCGATGCGTCAGGAGCTGTCGCGCCTGTGGGAGCGTTCGTCGCTGACCCGTGACGAACTGCTGAAGGAACTGCAGGACTGGTGCGCCCGCGCCGAGACCAGTGGTATCGAATCGCTGCAGCGTTTCTCGCAGAGTCTGCGTCGTGCCTCGGTGGCCTGAGAACCCTGTTGTCTGACCCAACGCCGGAGCGACCCTCCGGCGTTTTGTTTGGTGCTGCCGCGCAGTACCAGTACCCATCATCCATTTATTCGGGAGTCGCAATGAGTCTGTATCGTCACAAACCGGGCAAGCGCATGTCGGAAGCCGTGGTCGTCAACGGCCTGATCTACACCGTGCAGGTGCCGGAAAGCGGTCAGGGTGATGCCCGCGCGCAGACCGCGGAGACCCTGGGCCTGATCGACACCGTGCTGGCCGAGCTGGACAGTGACAAGAGCAAGATCGTGGAAGCCACCATCTTCCTGACCGACCTCGCCGATTTCGACGCCATGAACGAGGCGTGGGACGCCTGGGTGGCGGAAGGCAATGCGCCGGTGCGCTGCACGGTGCAGGCGAAACTGGCCCATCCGGACTGGAAGATCGAGATCCGCATCGTCGCCAGCCGCTAAGACAGGCACGGCGCCGGCAGTCCGATCGCCGCGCAAAAAGGCCGCCGCACCGATAGGTGCCGGCGGCCTTTTGCATG
Organism: Vogesella alkaliphila; assembly: GCF_014652475.1. Taxonomy (GTDB): domain Bacteria; phylum Pseudomonadota; class Gammaproteobacteria; order Burkholderiales; family Chromobacteriaceae; genus Vogesella; species Vogesella alkaliphila. The sequence continues at coordinate 230,877 of NZ_BMYW01000005.1, forward strand.
CTGTCAGCCGGCCTTGTCCGGTCTCCGCGCAGGGGCGCGAGGCCAGAACAAGGCAAGGTTGGCCGCAAGGCGTTGCGGCCAACCTTGGTGCGGCTTATTCGCTCAGCGACTCCAGCTTCCACTCGCCGCCGCTGCGCAGCGTCAGCGCGAACTGGTGGTGGATCAGCAGCGTGCTGCGGTGGCCGACGCTGACCAGCGTGGCGTGTGGCAGGCGGCTGCGCAGTAGGCGGTACAGCGCTTCTTCCAGCCCTTCGTCCATCGCCGAGGTCGCCTCGTCGAGGAAGACCACCTTCGGCGCCGCCAACAGCAGGCGACCGAAGGCCAGCCGCTGCTGCTCGCCCAGCGACAGGATGCGGCCCCAGTCGGCCCCCTCGTCCAGCTTGTCGACCAGGTGGCCCAGCTGCACCGAGCGCAGCACTTCCGCCGCGTGCTCGTTCTTGGCCGTGGCCGGATGCGGGTAGTGCAGCGCCGCGCGCAGGCTACCCAGCGGCAGGTAGGGGCGTTGCGACAGGAACAGCACCTCGCTCTGCGGCGGGCGCTGGATATGGCCGTCGCAGTGCGGCCACAGCCCGGCGATGGCGCGCAGCAGCGTGGTCTTGCCGCTGCCGGACGGGCCGCGGATCAGCAGCGCCTGGCCGGCGCCGAGGCTGAAGCCGAGCTGCGCCAGCAGCGTCTGGCCGTCGGGAGTGCGGATCGTCAGCTGCCGCACGCTGAGGCCCTCGTTCTGCGGCGTCAGCTCCGGCGTCGGCAGCTGGTCGGCGCTGTGGATGGCGTCGATGAAGCCGGTCAGACGATCCAGCACCGCCTTGAAGCCGGCGAATTCGTCGTAGGCGCTGCGGAAGAAGGACAGGTTGCTTTGCAGCTGGCCGAAGGCCTGCGAGGTCTGCACCATGTCGCCGAGCGTGATCTGCTTGGAGAAGAAGCGCGGCGCCTGCAGGATGAACGGGAAAATCACCCCGGTCTGGCTGACGATCAGGTTGAAGCCGGACAGCTTCAGCGTCCGGTGCACGATATCCCAGGCGTTGCCGATCACCTGGCGGAAGCGATGGCGCAGGGTGGTGCCCTCGACCTTCTCGCCGCGGTAGAAGGCGATGTTCTCGCCGTACTCGCGCAGCCGTACCAGCGCGTAGCGGTAGTCGGCGCCGAATTTCTCGTTGAGGAAGTTGAGCCGGATCAGCGGCTTGCCGATGCGGAACGCGAGCACGGTGGCGACGATCACGTAGATGTAGACCATGAACACCAGCCCGCGCGGGATCTCGACGCCGAACAGCGCGAACATGCCGGACAGCCCCCACAGGATCAGCGTGAACTCGAAGGTGGACACCAGCGCGTCGATCACCCCCATCGCCAGCGACAGCGAGGAGCCGACGAAGCTGCTGATGTCCTGCTGGATACGCTGGTCGGGGTTATCCGCTGGCTTGGCCAGGTGCTGGCTGCGGTAGTAGCCCTGCTTGTCCAGCCACTTGCCGAGAAAGTACTCGTTGAGCGACTCCCGCCAGTGAATGGCAAACACCTGGCGCAGGTAGTACTCCAGCAGTGAGCGGCCGACGTGCACCGCCGCCAGCACCCCGAAAATCAACATCGAGGCCCAGAACAGCTTCACGTTCAGCTGTTGCAGCGCGCTGTACATGTCGTTGTACCAGCGCGAGAACAGCACGTTGACGCGCACCCCGGCCAGCGTGATCAGCAGGATGGCGCCCAGGCTCAGCAGCGGCCTCCAGCCGCTGACGCGCGGGGTGAAAAACGGTGCCGCCAGCCGCCAGAACTGGCGTCCCCATACCGTGGTGCGCGCCAGCGCGACCCCCAGCAACAGTGATGCCACCAGCGTGATGGCGGTGGCCTCGCCCAGCCAGATGGCGCTTTGCAGCAGTTCCTGACTCCAGTTCATCGGTTCTCCTTATGGTGCGGTAATGCAAATCCCGGTTAGATATGGCCGCCAGCATAGCGTTTTTTGTGCGGGCGGGGCAGCGGCAAACTCCGCTGCGGGGGGATTGACAGCTTTGCTACAATAGCGGTTCACCAATAACCAACTGCACAGGCTCATCCAGTCATGCTCAATCTTTACAACACACTGACCCGCCAGAAAGAAGCATTCAACCCGATCGAACCCGGCAAGGTAAAGATGTACGTGTGTGGCATGACCGTCTACGACCTGTGCCACATCGGCCACGCGCGGATGCTGACCGCGTTCGACGTGATCTACCGCTGGTTTGCCGCCTCCGGTTATGACGTCACCTACGTGCGCAACATCACCGACATCGACGACAAGATCATCAAGCGCGCCGCCGAGCGCGGCATCAGCGCCGAGGCGCTGGTGGAGGAAACCATCGCCGACATGCACGCCGACACCGAGGCGCTGGGCCTGCTGCGGCCAACCTTCGAGCCGCGCGCCACCGCCCACATCGGCGGCATGCAGGACATCATCAGCAAGCTGATCTCCCGCGGGAAGGCCTACCCGGCGGCCAACGGCGACGTGTACTACGCGGTGCGCGAGTTCGACGGCTACGGCAAGCTGTCCGGCAAGACGCTGGACAGCCTGCGCGCCGGCGAGCGCGTCGAGGTGGACCCGAACAAGCGCGACGCGCACGACTTCGTGCTGTGGAAAGCCGCCAAGCCGGGCGAGCCGCAGTGGCAGAGCCCGTGGGGCGCTGGCCGTCCGGGCTGGCATATCGAGTGCTCGGCGATGAGCTGCCACCACCTGGGCGAGCATTTCGACATCCATGGCGGCGGCGAGGACCTGCAGTTCCCGCACCACGAGAACGAGATCGCGCAGAGCGAAGGCGCGCACGGCCAGCAGTACGTGAACTACTGGATGCACAACGGCTTCATCAACGTCGACGGCGAGAAGATGTCCAAGAGTCTGGGCAACTTCTTCACCATCCGCGACGTGCTCGGCCATTTCGACGGCGAGGTGATCCGCTTCTTCATCGTGCGCAGCCACTACCGCAGCCCGGTCAACTTCACCGACGGCATCCTGAACGACGCCAAGCAGGGCCTGACCCGTCTCTATACCGCGCTGCGCGGCCTGGATCTGCCGGCCTCCGGCGGCATCGACTGGAACAACCCTTACGCGGCACGCTTCAAGGCGGCGATGGACGACGACTTCGGTACTTCCGAGGCGATTTCCGTGCTGTTTGAGCTGGCCGGCGAAGTCAACAAGAGCCGCGACGTGCAGCAGGCGCGCCTGCTGAAGGACCTGGGCGGCGTGCTGGGCCTGTTGCAGCGCGATCCGGAAGCCTTCCTGCAGGGCGAGGCCGGCGACGGCCTTTCGGCAGCGCAGATCGAGGCGCTGATCCAGGCGCGCAAGGACGCACGCGCCGCCAAGAACTGGGCCGAGTCCGACCGCATCCGCGACGAGTTGACCGCCGCCGGCATCGTGCTGGAAGACAGCGCCGGCACCACCACCTGGCGCCGTGTCTGAGCAAGAAGGGCAGGGCTGGCCAGCGGCCAGCTTTTGCTTGCCAAACCATTGTCAAGTGCGGATAATGCTGCGTTTTAGATGAAGCGCAGGCAAAACCCCTGCGCCCGATAGAAAAGGAAAAGACCATGCAAGCTGACATCCAGCCTAACTACAAAGAAGTGAACGTGACTTGCTCCTGCGGCAACACTTTCGTGACCAAGTCCACCATGGCTAAAGACGCCTTCCACATCGAAGTGTGCTCCGAGTGCCACCCGTTCTACACTGGCAAGCAGAAGATCGTTGACACCGCCGGCCGTGTTGACCGCTTCAACCAGAAGTTCGGCAGCTTCTTCAAGCGCTAATTACGCTTGCAGCAGTCCGCAAAAAGGCAGCCACGGCTGCCTTTTTTGTTGTTCCGGTTTATCCTGAAGCCCATTGTCCGAGTACGGCTGTCCCATGCTGACCTATAGCGACTCCTCCCAGTCCCGCCTGCCTGCCGCCACCGAAAAGCCGTGGCTGTTGTTATTGCTGACCTTTGCCTGGCTGTGGCCGGGCATCCTGGGCCACACGCCGTGGAAGCCGGACGAGCCCTACGTCACCGCCGTGGTGCAGCACATGCTGGCCGGCGGGCCGTGGTGGCTGCCGGCGATCGACGGCCAGGCCTATCTCGACAGCGCGCCGCTGTACTACTGGGTGGCCACGCTGTTCGCGCGGCTGCTGTCGCCGTGGCTGCTGTCGCTGCACGACGCCGCGCGGCTGGCGACGCCGCTGTTCATGGCCATCGGCCTCGCCTTCGCCGGCGGGGTTGGCCGCGAGCTGATCGGGGGACGGCATGGCCGCAGCGTGGTGCTGATCCTGATCGGCTGCCTGGGGCTGATCGTCACCGGGCACGAGATGAACCCGGTGGTGGCCGGCTTTGCCGGTTATGCCGCGGCGCTGTACGCGCTGGTGCTGACGCGGCGGGCGCCGGCGCTCTCCGGCGCCATCCTCGGCGCGGCGACGGTGGTGCTGTTCCTTGCCACCAGCCTGTTGCCGGTGCTGCTGGTGTGGAGCGTGGCGCTGATGCTGCCGGCCTTCGCCAGCTGGCGCAACAAGGGTTATGCCATCACGCTCATGATGGCGCTGCTGTTCGCGTTGCCGCTGGCGGCACTGTGGCCGCTGGCGCTGTATCGCGGCGCGCCCGAGGTATTCCATGCCTGGTGGCAGTTCCACGCGCTGGGACCGCTGGACGGCTTCGGCGGCCTGGGCCTGTTCCACGAGTTCGGCTACTACCCGAAGCTGGTGCTGTGGTACGGCTGGCCGGCGTGGCCGCTGGCGGCGTGGACGCTGTGGAAAAACCGCCGCTACGAGCTGCCGATGCTGCAGTTGCCGCTGCTGTTCTTCGCGGTGATCCTGCTGCTGCTGACCTTCTCCAACCGCAGCCATACCGAGGACGCGATGCCGCTGCTGCTGCCGCTGGCGGTGCTGGCGGCGGTGGAGCTGGACAGCCTGCGCCGTGGCGCGGCCGCCTTCCTCAACTGGTTCGGCCTGATGGCCTTCGGCCTGTTCTCGCTGCTGGTGTGGCTGGGCTGGGCGGCGATGAACTTCGGCTGGCCGGTCAAACTGGCGGAGCGCGCCCGCTACTTCAGCCCCTACTACGAGCCGCAGGTGTCGTGGCTGGCGCTGCTGCTGGCGCTGGTCGCCACCGCGCTGTGGGGCTGGGCGGTGACGCGGCGCCATCTGCGTGGCCGCCAGGCGGTGACCAACTGGGCCGCTGGTCTCGCGCTGCTGTGGGGGCTGCTGATGACGCTGTGGCTGCCCTTCCTCGATGCCGCCAAGAGCTACCAGCCGGTAGTGCAGGGCATGATGCGGGCGATGCCGGCCGGCGAGCACTGCGTGTCGGTGTCGGTCAGCCAGCAGCTGGCGCGCATCAGCTGGGCCTACTACGCCGGCCTGCGCCTGCAGCCAGTGGCCGACGGCGCCGCACCGGCCTGCAAGCTGTTGCTGATGGTGCGCGACCGCCGCGCCGAAACGCCGTTGCCGGGCTGGCAGGAGCGCTGGCGCGGCAACCGCGCCCGCGACAAGCGCGAGCTGTTCGTGTTGTGGCAGCGCCTGCCGTAAGCACCCGCCGCCAATGAAAAACGCCACCGTTGACGGTGGCGTTTTTCATGCCGTTGCGGCCAACGTTGGCCGCAACACTCAGTCCTGCAGCTCGGGCAGGTCGACAAACAGCTGCAGCGCCTCCGGATTGGCCAGCGCGGTGAGGTTGGTCACCGGCAGGCCGTGGATCACGTTCTTCACCGCCAGCTCCACGATCTTGCCGCTGATGGTCTTCGGGATGTCGGCGACGGCGATGATCTTGGCCGGCACGTGGCGCGGGCTGGCGCCGTTCTTGATCTTGTCGCGGATGGCGGCCTGCAGCGTCTTGTCCAGCTCGCAGCCGTCGCACAGCTTGACGAACAGCACCACGCGCTCGTCATCCTGCCAGCGCTGGCCGACGACGATGCTGTCCAGCACCGCGTCGAAGGTTTCCACCTGGCGGTAGATCTCGGCGGTGCCGATGCGCACGCCGCCCGGGTTGAGCACCGCGTCGGAGCGGCCGTAGATGATCATGCCGTCGTGGGCGGTCAGCTCGGCGTAGTCGCCGTGGCACCACACGTTGTCGAAACGCTCGAAGTAGGCCTTGCGGTACTTCTCGCCGTCCGCGTCGCCCCAGAAACCGACCGGCATCGACGGGAACGGTTTGGTGCACACCAGCTCGCCCTTTTCGCCGACCACCGGCTGGCCGGCGTCGTTCCAGATCTCCACCGCCATGCCCAGGCCACGGCACTGCAGCTCGCCACGGTATACCGGCAGGCTGGCGCAGCCCAGCGCGAAGCAGGACACGATGTCGGTGCCGCCGGAGATGGAGGCGAGGTTAATGTCGTCCTTGATCGCGTCGTACACCCAGTCGAAGCTTTCCGCCACCAGCGGCGAGCCGGTGGAGAACACCGCGCGCAGGCAGGTCAGGTCGTAGTCGCGCTTGGGCTGCAGGTCGATCTTGCGCAGGCCGTCGATGTACTTGGCCGAGGTGCCGAAATGGGTGCAGCGGTAGGTTTCGGCATAGTCCCACAGGATGCGGCCGCCCTTGGCGAACGGCGAGCCGTCGAACAGCATCAGCGTGGCGCCGCTGGCGAGGCCGGACACCAGCCAGTTCCACATCATCCAGCCGCAGGTGGTGAAGTAGAACAGGCGGTCGCCGGCGTGCACGTCGGCGTGCAGCTGGTGTTCCTTCAGGTGCTGCAGCAGGGTACCGCCGTGGCCGTGCACGATGCACTTCGGCTTGCCGGTGGTGCCGCTGGAATAGAGGATGAACAGCGGATGGTTGAAGCCGACGCGGCGGAACAGCAGCTCGCTGGCGACGAAGCTGCCGACGAAGCGCTCCAGGGTGACGGCCTTGGGCACCGTTTCCGCGAAGGCGTCGGCGCGTTCCAGGTAGGGCACCACGATCACTTTTTCCACCGACGGTAGGCCGCTGGCGATGATCTGCATCTTTTCGGCGATGTCGACCTGCTTGCCGTTGTACCAGTAGCCGTCCGGGCAGAACAGCAGGCGCGGCGCGGTCTGGCCGAAGCGGTCCAGTGCGCCGTCGGTGCCGAAGTCCGGCGAACAGCTGGTCCACACCGCGCCGATGCTGCTGGCGGCCAGCATCGCGGCCACCGTTTCCGGCATGTTGGGCATGTAGCCGGCGACGCGGTCGCCTTCGGCAATGCCGTGTGCCAGCATCGCCTGCTGCAGGCGCGACACCAGATCGGACAACTCCCACCAGGTCAGCTCGCGTTTGACCTTGTCCTCGCCCCAGAACACCATCGCCAGCGTGTCATCGCGGCGGCGCAACAGGTTTTCCGCGTAGTTCAGCGCGGCCTGCGGGAAGAAGCGCGCGGCGCGCATGCCGTCCTTGTCTTCCAGCGCCACGCTGCCCTTGTCACCGATCACGCCGGCGTAGTCCCACAGCTGGCTCCAGAAGCGCTCCGGGCGCGCTATGCTGGCGTGCCACAGGCTGGCGTAGTCGGGGTAGCGCTGGTTGTCCAGCGTTTCCGCCAGCCGGGTAAAGGCGGTCAGGTGGGTCGCGCTCAGGCGGGCCGGCGACGGCTGCCAGATCGGATGGTCTGCTGCGTGCATATCAAGTCTCTCCTCAGGAAGCGTGTGGGGTCGCTCAAGGGTGTCGTTCGTTATTATGAAAGCTGTTTGCCGGCAAGTTTACTGCACAGCCATGCCTGCGGTATAGGTCGCCGACCGCGTGATCGCTGCCGCTACCGGCGGGGGTGTTGCGGCCAACCTTGGACAGGGTTGGCCGCAGGCGCGGCGGCTCAGTCTTCCGAGTAGCTGCCGTCGTGCATCCAGCGCGCGTGCTGCGGCGCCTTCCGTGTTTCCGCCCATTCGTTGAGCATGTCCCATTTCACCTCGTCCAGCATCTGCATCATCTTCGGCGTGCCGGTGTTGCAGGCCAGCTCCAGGCGGTGGCCGTTGGGGTCGAAGAAGTAGATCGACTGGAAGATGGTGTGGTCGGTGGGGCCGATCACGTCGATGCCGGCCGCCTGCAGTCGTGCCTTGGTGGCGAGTAGGGTGTCCAGCGAGTCCACTTCCATCGCCAGATGCTGCACCCAGTTGGGTGTGTTCGGGTCGCGGTCCATCGGCGGCCGCGTCGGCAGCTCGAAGAAGGCGAGGATGTTGCCCTGGCCGGCGTCGAGGAACACGTGCATGTACGGGTCCGGCGCCTTGGTGGACGGCACTTCGTTCTCGGCGATCGCCAGCACGAACTTCATGTCGAGGTGTTTCACGTACCACTCCACCGTTTCCTTGGCGTCCTTGCAGCGATAGGCGACGTGGTGGATTTTCTTGATCAGCATGATGGTTGTCTCCGTGAGCGGTGGCCGGGGTGCGGCGCTGATTTCAGTCTGGCACTGATCGCGGTGGCGGCCAGTGGCGATGCTGGCAAGTTAGCCAATAATTCGTTATTGGTCAATTTGTTCGATAATAACGAATATTATCGCCGTGACCGGCGTGGTGGAAATGCTAGAATTGCCGCCGTTTCGACAACACAGACCATGCCAGCGGGCAAGACGGGGTAAAGATGGAAAAAGACCGGCGCGGAATCCAATCAATCGAGGTGGGTGGCAGCCTGCTGCAGACGCTGGTGCGCCACGGGGCGCCGATGATGCTGAAGGACCTGGCCGGCGAGGCCGGCATGCCGGCGGCGAAGGCGCATCCCTATCTGGTGAGTTTCGGCAAGCTGGGGCTGATCGAGCAGGATGCGGGCAGCGGCCTGTACAAGCTGGGGCCGTTTGCACTGCAGATGGGGCTGGTGGCGCTGCACGAGCTGGACGCGGTCAAGATCGCCACCGAGCGGGCGGCGGCTCTGTCGCTGGACATCCAGCAGAACGTGGCGCTGGCGGTGTGGGGCAACCACGGCCCGACCGTGGTGCGGATCCAGGAGTGCAATCGCGTGGTGCACATCAATATGCGTACCGGCACGGTGATGTCGCTGCTGGATTCGGCAACCGGCAAGGTGTTTGCCGCCTACCTGCCGCCGCGGCTGACCGAAGAGATGATCGCCAGCGAGATGGCGGCGCGGCAGGCCGGTATCGAGGAGCAGGCCGCGTTCCAGTCGGCGCTGCAGCGGGTGCGCGAGCGCGGCATGGCGCGGGCGGTGGGCTATCCCTTGCCCGGCATCAATGCCTTCAGCGTGCCGGTGTTCGATCACGCCGGCCAGCTGGCGCTGGTGATGACCACGCTGGGGCCGGCGGCGACATTTTCCTCGGACTGGAACGGGACGATCGCGCAGCGGCTGCGCAGCACGGCGGCCGACATCTCCGCGCAGATCGGCTATCGCGGCTGAGTCGCGGCGCCGCAGGTGCGGCTCACGGAAAGCAAAACGGGCTGGCAGATGCCAGCCCGTTGCCGTCTTGCTTAGCCGCCGGAGCAGCCGCAACCGCCGCCGCCGCCACAACCGCTTTGCTGTTGCGCCGGCGCCTGGGCCGGTGCCGGCTCGCTGTCGGCGACATGGATGGTGAAGTCGATGACGACCTGTTGCGGCGAGCGCTCCACGTAGTTGATCAGCACCTGACCACCGTAGCGCTGCTCGATCTGGCCGAGCAGCGGCAGCGGGTCGTGGTCGTTGACGAAGCGCATGCGCTCGCCGTGGTTCAGCGATTCCAGCGCGCCAAAAATGGCGGCATGACGGAAACGCTTGGCCACGCCGCGCGCATCAAAAGGGAAAACCGACAAATCAGAGGTGTGGGTGTGCATGGATGGACTCCTGTCTGTAACGGTGCCCAGCTTACGCACCCGTCGCGCCGCTTTCCTTGAGGCAAGATAAGCGCAGGCGCGGCGGCGCCAGGGTTCGGTATTCGGCGTTCAGTATTCGGCGTCGGCTAGCAAGGGCGCGGCGAGATCCTTGGCCGACAGCTGCAGGCCGTCGCGCAGCGGCCAGGCGATCGCCAGCTGCGGGTCGTCCCAGCGCAGCGCGCGCTCGTGCTGCGGGCTCCAGTAGGCGGTGGTCTTGTACAGCAGTTCGGCGTGTTCGCTGAGCGTGACAAAACCGTGGGCGAAGCCTTCCGGAATCCACAGCTGGCGATGGTTGGCCGCGGACAGGACGATGCCGAAATGCCGGCCAAAGGTGGCGGAGCCACGACGCAGGTCGACGGCGACATCGAACACCTCGCCGGCCACGCAGCGCACCAGCTTGCCCTGCGCCTGTGGCGGCAGCTGGTAGTGCAGGCCGCGCAGCACGCCGCGGCTGGAGCGGGAGTGGTTGTCCTGCACGAATTCGACATGGTGGCCGATGGCGGCATCGAATTGCTGCTGGTGGAAGCTCTCGTAGAAGAAGCCGCGCTCGTCGCCGTGGATGCGGGGTTCGATCAGCCACAGGCCGGACAGACCGGTTTCGCGGAACTGGCTCATTCAGCGCCCTTCTTGCAGCAATTGCAGCAGGTAGCGGCCGTAGCCGGTCTTGGCCAGCGGTGCGGCCAGGCTTTGCAGCTGGCTGTCGTCGATATAGCCCATGCGCCACGCCACCTCTTCCGGACAGGCCACCTTCAGGCCCTGGCGTTTTTCGAGGGTGGCGATGAACTGGCTGGCCTCCAGCAGCGAGTCGTGGGTGCCGGTATCCAGCCAGGCGTAGCCGCGGCCCATGGTCTCGACCGTGAGCGCGCCGCGCGCGAGGTAGGCGGCGTTGACGTCGGTGATCTCCAGCTCGCCACGCGGCGACGGCTTGATCGACTTGGCGATGTCGACCACCTGCGCGTCGTAGAAGTACAGGCCGGTGACGGCGTAGTGGGACTTGGGTCGCGCCGGTTTCTCTTCGATGCTGATGGCCTGGCCTGCGCCATCGAACTCGACCACGCCGTAGCGCTCCGGATCGTTGACGCGATAGGCGAACACGGTGGCGCCCTGTGTCTGCGCCGCGGTGCGCTGCAGCTGGCTGGCCAGCTCGGCGCCGTAGAAGATGTTGTCGCCCAGCACCAGTGCGGACGGGGCGCCGGCGAGGAAGGACTCGCCGAGGATGAAGGCCTGCGCCAGGCCGTCCGGGCTTGGCTGTACCGTGTATTGCAGCCGGATGCCCCACTGGCTGCCGTCGCCCAGCAACTGCCGGAAGCGCGGCGTGTCCTGCGGCGTGGAAATGATCAGGATGTCGCGGATGCCGGCCAGCAACAGCGTGGTCAGCGGGTAGTAGATCAGCGGCTTGTCGTAGACCGGCAGCAACTGCTTGCTGACCGCCAGGGTGGCCGGATACAGGCGGCTATTGGCGCCACCGGCGAGAATGATGCCTTTGCGGTTCATGGTTTTCTTGCGTTATCGAGGGTCTGGAACACCTGCGTCACGCCTTCCTGCCACGACGGCAGCTGCAGGCCGAAGGTCTGCCGTAGCTTGCTGCAGTCGAGCACGGAATTGGCCGGCCGCGTGGCCCGTTGCGGGTACTCGTCGCTGCTGACCGCGTGCAGGCCATCCGGTGGCAGCATCAGCGCCCAGCCGGCGTCGCGGGCCAGCGCGATGACGTGGGCGGCGTAGTCGTGCCAGCTGGTGCGGCCGCTGGCGGCAAGGTGGTAGGTGCCGTAGCTGGTGCTGTCGGGGTAGTTGGCGTAGTGCGGCAGCAACAGCGCGCACACGTCCGCCAGCAGGCTGGCCGGGGTCGGGGCGCCGAACTGGTCGTCGACCACGGTGAGGCGGTCGCGCGTTGCGGCCAACCTGAGCATGGCCTTCAGGAAGTTCTGGCCGTAGACGCCGGCCACCCACGAACTGCGCAGGATGTAGTGGCGGCAGCCGCTGTCGCGGATCGCCTGTTCGCCCAGCCATTTGCTGCGGCCGTACACCGATTGCGGATTGGCGGCGTCGTCTTCCTGCCAGGCGCCGAACTTGCTGCCATCGAACACGTAGTCGCTGGAGTAGTGCACCAGCAGCGCCTTGTTGGCCGCGGCCCACTGGGCCAGCAGTGCCGGCGCCGCGGCGTTGACGGCATGGGCCAGCGCGATCTCGTCCTCGGCCTGATCGACCGCGGTATAGGCCGCGGCATTGACGATGATGTCGGGCTGCAGGGCGTCCAGCGTCGCGCTGAGGGTGTGCGGGGCCGCCAGGTCGAATTGCCGGCGGTCGGGGCAGCTCAGCACCCCGTGCAGCGCCAGCGCGCGCCGGAGCTCGAAGCCGACTTGGCCGCTGCCGCCGGTGATCAGGATTCTTGCCGGGTAGTTCATGGCTGGTCTCCGTATTGTTGTGTTAGCCAGTCGCGGTAACGGCCGCTGCTGACGCCCGCGGCCCAGTCCTGGTTGTCCAGATACCAGCGCACGGTCTTGCGGATGCCGGAGTCGAAGGTTTCCGCCGGTTGCCAGCCCAGCTCGCGTGCCAGCTTGCGCGCGTCGATGGCGTAGCGGCGGTCGTGGCCGGGGCGGTCCTGCACATGGCTGATCTGTTCGGCGTAGCCCTTGCCGTCGGCGCGCGGGCGCAATTCGTCCAGCAGGCGGCAGATGGTGCGCACCACGTCGAGGTTGGTTTTTTCGTTGCCGCCGCCGACGTTGTAGGTCTCGCCCGGCGTGCCGGCGTCCAGCACGCGGCGGAGGGCGGCACAGTGGTCCGTCACATACAGCCAGTCGCGGACCTGCTGGCCGTCGCCGTAAACCGGCAGCGGCTTGCCGGCCAGCGCGTTGAGGATGACCAGCGGGATCAGCTTCTCCGGGAAGTGGTACGGGCCGTAGTTGTTGCTGCAGTGGGTGGTCAGTACCGGCAGGCCGTAGCTGTGGTGCCAGGCGCGCACCAGGTGGTCGGCGGCGGCCTTGCTGGCGGAGTAGGGGCTGTTCGGCTGGTAGCGGTGCGCTTCGGTAAACGGGGCGTCGTCTGCGGCCAAGGTGCCGTAGACCTCGTCGGTGGACACGTGCAGCAGGCGGAAGGCGGCCTTGTCGCTGGCGGGCAGCCCGCTCCAGTAGCCGCGCACCGCTTCCAGCAGCTTGAAGGTGCCGACGATGTTGGTATCGATGAAGTCGCCTGGGCCGTGCAGCGAGCGGTCGACGTGGCTCTCGGCGGCAAAGTGGATCACCGCGCGCGGCTGGTGTTCGGCCAGCAGGCGATCCAGCAGGTCACTGTCACCGATATCGCCATGCACGAAGCGGTGACGGTCATCGCCATGCAGGCTGGCCAGCGTCTGCAGATTGCCGGCATAGCTCAGCTTGTCCAGGTTGACGACCGGCTCGTCACTGCCGGCCAGCCAGTCCAGCACGAAATTGCCGCCGATGAAGCCGGCACCACCGGTTACCAGAATGGTCATGTTGCTCTTTGCTTGCGGAAGTCGGTCGGGAAGGTCGCAGTGCGGCGGCGCACCGCCACGAGACTGAATCATGCCGGATTGTACTGGCCTTGGCGACGTAACACGAGCCGCCGGCAGCGGCAAAGACAACGGCCAGCCGGCGATCTTGGTCGCCGGCTGGCCGCGTGGACGGCAAGGACTCAGCTGCGCAGGCCGCGCGCCTTGGCGTAGCGCGAACCCGGCTCGCGCACCAGCGCCTCGGCGATGAACCAGGCGGTATCGGCCAGTTTGTCCAGGTCCACCCCGGTGTGGTAGCCCAGGCCATGCAGCAGGTAGACCACGTCCTCGGTGGCCACGTTGCCGGAGGCGCCCTTGGCGTACGGGCAGCCGCCCAGGCCGGACACCGAGCTGTCGAAGGTGCGCACCCCGGCCTGCAGCGCGGTGTGGATGTTGGCGATGGCCATGCCGTAGGTGTCGTGGAAGTGACCGGCCAGCTTGGCCACCGGCACCGCCTCGCTCACCGCGTCCAGCATCGCCGTCACCTTGTTGGGGGTGCCCACGCCGATGGTATCGCCCAGCGAGATTTCGTAGCAGCCCATGTTGTACAGCGCCCGCGCCACCTCGGCCACCTTGTACGGGGCGATGTCGCCCTCGTACGGGCAGCCCAGCACGCAGGACACGTAGCCGCGCACCTTGATGCCTTCGGCCAGCGCGCGCTTCATCACCGACTCGAAGCGCTGCAGGCTCTCGGCGATGCTGGCGTTGATGTTCTTCTGGCTGAACGCCTCGCTGGCGGCGCCGAACACCGCGATTTCGCGCACGCCGGCCTCCAGCGCCGCGTCCAGGCCCTTGTCGTTGGGCACCAGTACCGGGTAGTCGATGCCGGCGTTCAGGTCCAGCGCCTGCAGTACCTGCAGGCTGTCCGCCATCTGCGGCACCCACTTGGGCGACACGAAGGCGCCGGCCTCGATGGTACGCAAGCCGGCCGCGGCCAACCTTTCGATCAGCTCCAGCTTGGTGGCCAGGCTGATGCTGTGCTTTTCGTTCTGCAGCCCGTCGCGCGGGCCGACTTCGACGATCTTTACATGTGTCATGGCTATGTCCTTTGCCGGCTCAGTCGGCTTCGAAATCCACCAGCTCGTCGCCGTCGTTCACCTGTTCGCCGGCGGCAAAGTAGAAGGCCAGCACCTTGCCGTCGGCCGGCGCGGTAATGGTGTGTTCCATTTTCATCGCTTCCAGGATCAGCAGCGGCTCGCCCTTGGCCACGCGGGCGCCGGCTTCGGCCAGCAGTGCCACCACGCGGCCTGGCATCGGCGCCTTCATGTGGGTTTCGCCGTGCACGCCTGCTTCTTCATAGGCGTAAGGATCGAGGTAGTCCACGGCAATGCGTTCGCCGCCGGTAAACAGCACGCGCTGCAAGCCGTGGCGCACCAGCGTGGCCTGCAACTGCTTGCCGCCAAGGTTGGCCGCAAGCCGCTTGCCGTGCAGGCTGGCGCTGGCGTGGAAGGTGTCATCGCCGATGGTGAGCACGAAGCCCTTGCCGTCGTAACGCAGCAGCACGTCGCAGCGCTGCTCGCCGTGGGTAAAGCCGATGCGGCGCGTAAGCTCCCCGTTTAGGCGCCAGCCCTGCAGCGCGCCGAAGGCGTGGTCGTCGCTGCTGGCGGCGGCCAACGTTTCGCCCACCGCCAGCAGCGCCAGCTGCTCGCTGGACGGTGCTACCGGCGCGGGCAGCAGACTGTCGTGGTAGCGGGCGATCAGGCCGGTGTCGACGTCGCCGCTGGCAAACGCCGGGTTGGCCGCAATGCGGCGCAGGAAGCGGATATTGGTGGTGACGCCCACCACCTGGTAGGCGGCCAGCGCGGCGTCCAGCTGCTGCAGCGCCGCCTCGCGCGTTTCGCCCCACACGATCAGCTTGGCGATCATCGGGTCGTAGAACGGCGAAATGGTATCGCCCTGCAGCACGCCGGTGTCGACGCGCACGTGGGCATTTTCCACTGGCGGTACCAGGTGCAGCAGCGTGCCGGTGGCCGGCAGGAAGCCCTTGTCCGGGTCTTCGGCGTAGATGCGCGCCTCGATGCTGTGGCCGTGGATAGCAAGCTCATGCTGCTGCAACGGCAGCGGCTGGCCGCTGGCCACCTTCAGCTGCCAGGCCACCAGGTCCTGGCCGGTGATCATCTCGGTGACCGGATGCTCCACCTGCAGGCGGGTGTTCATTTCCATGAAGTAGAACTGCCCCGACTCCACGTCCATGATGAATTCCACGGTGCCGGCGCCCACGTAACCCACGGCGCGGGCGGCGGCCACTGCTGCTTCGCCCATCGCCTGGCGGGTTGCCGCCGGCAGGTGCGGCGCCGGGGCTTCTTCCAGCACTTTCTGGTGGCGGCGCTGCACCGAGCAGTCGCGCTCGAACAAGTAGACGCAGCCGCCCAGGCTGTCGGCGAACACTTGAATCTCTACATGGCGCGGGCGGGTCAGGTATTTCTCGACCAGCACTTTGTCGTCGCCGAAGCTGGCGCGCGCCTCGCGCTGGCAGCTGGCCAGCGCGGCGATAAAGTCGTCGCTGCGCTCCACGATGCGCATGCCCTTGCCGCCACCGCCGGCGCTGGCCTTGATCAGCACCGGGTAGCCCATGTTGTCGGCTTGCGTCTTCAGGAACTGTTCATCCTGATTGTCGCCGTGGTAGCCCGGCACCAGCGGCACGTTGGCTGTTTCCATCAGCGCCTTGGCCGCGGACTTGCTGCCCATGGCGGCGATGGCGGAAGCCGGCGGGCCGATGAAGGCGATGCCGGCAGCCTCGCAGGCGGCGGCGAAGTCTTCGTTCTCCGACAGGAAGCCGTAGCCCGGGTGCACCGCCTGCGCGCCGCTTTGCTTGGCAATGTCGAGGATCAGGTCGGCCTTGAGGTAGGACTCGGCCGCCGGTGCCGGTCCCAGGCGGTAGGCTTCATCCGCCAGCTTCACGAAGCGGGCACCCGCGTCGGCATCGGAGTACACCGCCACGGTACGGATGCCCATGGCGCGGGCGGTCTTGATCACGCGGCAGGCGATTTCGCCACGGTTGGCGATGAGGATCTTAGTGAACATGGTGGTCTCCCGTGGCGAACCCGCCGCGGCACATGCGTGCCGCCAGGCGATTTTGCTGCGCAGCTGCGCAGCCTTGCGGCTGCTGGTCGCCACGGTTGGCGATGAGGATCTTGGTGAACATGGGGCTGGTTACCTGGCTAGTGGTCTGCTCAAGGTTGGCCGCAGCGCGGCTGGCGCAAGGAGTAGGGTAGGCGTGCATGGCATCTCTTCAACTTTTTGCTACAGAACCCACGAAAGACACGGAAGCCTTCGCTGGGTACCGGGTTCATGTCGGTGTTGTTCTGTGGTTTCTGTGGCTAAAGGGGGATCAAATCCAGCTGGGTGGACGCTTGTCGAAGAAGGCGGCCAGGCCTTCGCGTGCCTCGTCGGTGACACGGATGGCGGCGATGGCGTGCGCGGTATCGTCCAGCAGCGTGTCGTCCAGCGGCGAGTCCTGGCGCAGGTCGCCCAGCAGCTCCTTGGCGGCGGTCAGCGCGTGCGGCCCGCCACGGACCAGTTCGGCGGCCACCTCGGTCACGCGCGCATCCAAGGCCTCGACGGGCACCACCTCGTGCACCAGGCCGATGCGTTCGGCGGTGGCGGCGTCGATGCGTTCGGCGGTGAGGAAGTAGCGTCGCGCCTGGCGCCAGCCGATGGCATCCGCCACGTAGGGGCCGATGGTGGCCGGGATCAGCCCCAGCCGTACTTCGGTCAGCGCGAACTTGGCGGCGTCGGTGGCGATGGCGATGTCGCATACCGCGGTCAGGCCGGTGCCGCCGGCCATCGCCGCACCGTGGATGCGCGCGATCACCGGCTTCTTGCTGCGGTAGATGCCTTTGAGCATCGCCGCCAGCTTGCGCGCGTCGTCGAGGTTCTGCGCCTCGCTGTAGCCGGCGGCGCGACGCATCCAGTCCAGATCGGCACCGGCGGAAAAGCTCTTGCCGCGTCCGGCCAGCACGATCACGCGCACACCGGCATCCTCGTTCAGAGTGCGGAAGGCGGCGGTGAGATCGGCGATCAGGTGCTCGTTCATCGCGTTGTGCAGCTCCGGGCGGTTCATCCACACGGTGGCGACCTGGCCGGCGCGTTCGATTTCCAAGGTGCTGTAAGTCATTGGAAAACCCTTTCTTTTTATTTGCCACAGAAGCCACGGAAGAACACCGAAGTCACGCCAGCCTGGATGTTTCTACGCTGTGGCGGCCATCCATGCGGGCGCCGTTGTCCGTGTTTTCTGTGGATTCCGTGGCTAAAGAAAATTACATGCGGAACACGCCAAAGCGTGTTTTTTCCACCGGTGCCGAGAGGCTGGCTTCCAGCGCCAGGCTCAGTACCTCGCGCGTTTGCGCCGGGTCGATCACGCCGTCGTCCCACAGCCGCGCGCTGGCGTAGTAGGGGTGGCCCTGATGCTCGTACTGCTCGCGCACCGGCGCTTTCAGCGCTTCTTCCTGCTCCGGCGTGAAGGCGTCGCCCAGTTGTTCCTTCTTCACCTGCGCCAGCACGCCGGCGGCCTGTTCGCCGCCCATTACCGAGATGCGGCTGTTCGGCCACATCCACAGGAAGCGCGGCGAGTAGGCGCGGCCGCACATGCCGTAGTTGCCGGCGCCAAAGCTGCCGCCGATCAGCACGGTGAACTTGGGCACGCTGGCGCAGGCCACGGCGGTCACCAGCTTGGCGCCGTCCTTGGCGATGCCGCCGTTTTCGTATTTCTTGCCCACCATGAAGCCGGTGATGTTCTGCAGGAAGATCAGCGGGATGCCGCGCTGGCAGCACAGCTCGACAAAGTGCGCGCCCTTGAGCGCGGATTCGCTGAACAGGATGCCGTTGTTGGCGATGATGCCGACGCGGTAGCCGTTCAGGCGGGCAAAGCCGGTAACGAGAGTTGTTCCGTAGTTCTGCTTGAATTCGTCGAAGTCCGAGTCGTCCACCAGGCGGGCGATGATCTCGCGCACGTCGAACGGCTTTTTCGCATCGGCCGGAATCACGCCGTAGATTTCCTCCGCGGCGTAGCGCGGTGGCTTCGGCTCGGCGCGGTCCAGCTCGCCCTGTTTCTTCCAGTTGAGGTCGGACACGATGCGGCGGGCGATGGCCAGCGCATGGGCATCGTTCTGCGCCAGGTGGTCGGCCACGCCGGACACGCGGGTGTGCACGTCGCCGCCGCCCAGTTCTTCCGCCGACACCACTTCACCGGTGGCGGCCTTCACCAGCGGCGGGCCGCCCAGGAAGATGGTGCCCTGTTCCTTGACGATCACCGTCTCGTCGCTCATCGCCGGCACGTAGGCGCCGCCGGCGGTGCAGCTGCCCATCACCACCGCGATCTGCGGAATGCCGGCGGCGGACAGGTTGGCCTGGTTGTAGAAGATGCGGCCGAAGTGGTCGCGGTCCGGGAAGACCTCGTCCTGCAGCGGCAGGAAGGCGCCGCCGGAATCCACCAGGTAGACACAGGGCAGGCGGTTTTCGCGGGCGATCTCCTGCGCGCGCAGGTGTTTCTTCACCGTCATCGGGTAGTAGGTGCCGCCCTTGACGGTGGCGTCGTTGGCGATGATCAGGCATTCGATGCCGCCGATGCGGCCAATCCCTGTGATGACGCTGGCGCCCGGCGCGTCGTCGCCGTACATGCCGTAGGCGGCCAACTGCGACAGCTCCAGGAACGGCGAGCCGGCATCCAGCAGCAGGTCGATGCGTTCGCGCGGCAGCAGCTTGCCGCGGGCCACGTGCTTGGCACGCGCCTTGTCGCCGCCACCCAGCGCGGCGCGGGCGACCTTGTCTTTCAGATCGGCCACGATGGCGTGCATCTTGGCGGCGTTGGCCTGGAAATCGGCGGCGCGGGGGGAGAGCTTGGATTCGATGATGGGCATGATCTGGAAGACCTTTTATTTTTGCCACAGAATCCACAGAAACCATGGAAAAGAACAGCAAGAAAGCAGCGGTTTGAACGGCTGGTTTAGTCTGTGTTTTCCGTGGGTTCTGTGGCGAAAAGAGATTTAGCGGGTTTCCGCCATCAGTTCGCGGCCGATCAGCCAGCGGCGGATCTCGCTGGTGCCGGCGCCGATCTCGTACAGCTTGGCGTCGCGCAGCAGGCGGCCGGTCGGGTACTCGTTGATGTAGCCGTTGCCGCCCAGGCACTGGATGGCGTCCAGCGCCATCTGGGTAGCGCTCTCGGCGGCGTAGAGGATGGCGCCGGCGGCGTCCTTGCGCGTCTGGCGCCCGGATTCGCCGCGGTCCAGTGCCTGGCCCACCGCGTACACGTAGGCGCGGCTGGCGGACAGCTTCACGTACATGTCGGCCAGCTTGCCCTGCATCAGCTGGAAGTCGCCGATGGCCTGACCGAACTGCTTGCGGTCGTTCAGGTACGGCACCACCACGTCCATGCAGGCCTGCATGATGCCCAGCGGGCCGGCGGACAGCACCGCGCGCTCGAAGTCGAGGCCGCTCATCAGCACCTTCACGCCATTGCCTTCGCCGCCCAGCACGTTCTCATCCGGCACGAAGCAGTCATCAAAGAAGATCGGGTAGGTGTTGGAGCCGCGCATGCCCAGCTTGTCCAGCTTGCTGCCGTGGCTGAAGCCGGCAAACCCCTTCTCGATGATGAAGGCGGTGATGCCTTTCGGCCCGGCGTTGACATCGGTCTTGGCGTACACCACCAAGGTGTCGGCGTCGCCGCCGTTGGTGATCCACATCTTGCTGCCGTTGAGCTTGTAGCCGCCGTCGACCTTGTCGGCGCGCAGCTTCATGCTCACCACGTCGGAGCCGGCGTTCGGCTCGGACATCGCCAGCGCGCCGACGTGTTCGCCGGAGATCAGCTTGGGCAGGTATTTCCGCTTCTGCTCTTCGTTGCCGTTCTTGTAGATCTGGTTCACGCACAGGTTGGAGTGCGCGCCGTAGGAGAGGGCCACCGAGGCGCTGGCGCGGGAGATTTCCTCCATCGCGATCATGTGCGCGAGGTAGCCCATGTTGGCGCCGCCGTATTCCTCGCTGACGGTGATGCCCAACAGGCCCAGGTCGCCGAACTTCTTCCACAGGTCGGCCGGGAACAGGTTGTCGCGGTCGATGTCGGCGGCGCGCGGCGCGATCTCGCTCTGGGCGAAGTCGCGCACCGTTTCGCGCAGCATGTCGTAGGTGTCACCGTGGGCAAAGCGCAAGCTGCTGTACATGTGTCTCTCCTTTATGCGAACTGCCCGGTGCCGGTGGCATCTCGTGGCGGCTATCTCTGTGTTGTAGCGGATGGCGGCGATTGCGCCATCTGCGCTGATGCATGGCTTAATCTTGAATTACGCTTACGTTAACGTCAATACGAAATGACGAAACCATCCACCGGGATGGCGTGAAAGCCTCAGTTTGTGGCGTCCTTGCCGGTCATGGTGTCGATCACCTGGCGGCAGTGGCCTTCCAGCACCACGATCTCGGACAGCACCGCGTCGATGTCGTTGCGTTGTTCTTCCAGCTGCTTCTTGCGCTCGGACAACAGCTGCAGCAGCTTCAGCGACTGGCTGGCCTCGTCACGCGCCAGCTCGTACAGGTCCAGGATCTCGCGGATCTCCGACAGTGCGAGGCCGATGCGCTTGCCGCGCAGGATCAGTTTCAGCCGCGCCCGGTCGCGGTGGGTGAACAGGCGCTGGCGGCCTTCGCGCTGCGGCTCGATCAGGCCCTGTTCCTCGTAGAAGCGGATGGTGCGCAGGGTGATGTCGAAATCCCGCGCCAGGTCGGAAATGGTGAAAAGGCGTTCTTCGCTCATGATGGTTCCTGTTGGTCTGGCGCGATTGTAGCGTTTTTTGCCGGCCTTGCCGCGACAAGGCTTGAGATTACGTTAACGTAATAGTAAGTTAGCGGCAAAGCGATAACAGCACAATGCAACGGAGAACACACCATGACGTCGATGTCCGCTCTACCCAGTTATGTGCACGGCACCGGTGACAAGCCGCTGATCGGCCAGACCATCGGCCAGTTTTTTGACGACGCCTGCCGCCGCTTTGCCGGGCGCGACGCGCTGATCGTGCGTCACCAGGGCGTGCGCTGGAATTATGCCGAGCTGCAGGAGCAGGTGACGCGCCTCGCCTGCGGGCTGCGCCGACTGGGGCTGCAGACGGGCGAGCGCATCGGCATCTGGTCGCAGAACAACAGCGAATGGCTGCTGATGCAGTTCGCCACTGCCAAGGCCGGGCTGGTGCTGGTCAACATCAATCCAGCCTATCGTCGCAGCGAGTTGGAATACGCGCTGAACAAGGTCGAGTGCCGCGCGCTGGTGTTGGCGCCGAGCTTCAAGAGCAGCGATTACCTGGCGATGGTGACCGACCTGGCGCCGGAGCTGGCGAGTAGCCGACCGGGCGAATTGCAGGCGGCCAAGCTGCCGGCGCTGCGCTGGGTGATCCGCCTCGGCGAAGAGGCGACGGCGGGCATGCTCAACTTCCCGGCGCTGCTGACCGAGCCGACGGCGGACGAGCGCGCCGCGTTGGCTGCAGTCGGCGCCACGCTGCAGTTCGACGACGCCATCAACATCCAGTTCACCTCCGGCACCACCGGCAGCCCCAAGGGCGCCACGCTCACCCATCACAACATCCTCAACAACGGCTTTTTCGTCGGCGAGGCGATGCGCCTCACCGAGCACGACCGGCTGTGTATCCCGGTGCCGCTGTACCACTGTTTCGGCATGGTGCTGGGCGTGCTGGCCTGCCTCACCCACGGCGCGGCGATGGTGTTCCCGTCGGAGGCCTTCGAGCCGCTGGCGGTGCTGCAGACGGTGGCGGAAGAAAAATGCACCGCGCTGCACGGCGTGCCGACCATGTTCATCGCGGTGCTGGATCACCCGCGCTTCGCCGAGTTCGACCTGTCCACGCTGCGCACCGGCATCATGGCCGGCAGCCCGTGCCCGATCTCGGTGATGGAGCGGGTGGTGGCGCAGATGCACATGGCCGAGGTGACCATCGCCTACGGCATGACCGAGACCAGCCCGGTCAGCTTCCAGAGCTACACCGACACCCCGGTGGCAAAGAAGGTGTCCACCGTGGGCCGCATCCACCCGCATGTGGAGGTCAAGATCGTCGACGTCGAGGGCCGCATCGTGCCGCGCGGCGAGACCGGCGAGCTGCTGACCCGCGGCTACTCGGTGATGCTGGGTTACTGGGGCGACGAGGAGAAGACGCGCGAGGCGATCGACGCCGCCGGCTGGATGCACACCGGCGACCTGGCGGTGCTGGACGATGACGGCTACTGCAACATCGTCGGCCGCGTGAAGGACATGGTGATCCGCGGCGGCGAGAACATCTACCCGCGCGAGATCGAGGAATTCCTCTACCGCCACCCCAAGGTGCAGGACGTGCAGGTGGTGGGCGTGCCGGACGCCAAGTACGGCGAGGAGCTGTGCGCGTGGATACGGCTGCGCGACGGCGAAAGCTGCACCGTGGAAGAGATCCGCGCCTTCTGCGACGGCCAGATCGCGCACTACAAGATCCCGCGCTACATCGAGTTCGTCGACGCCTTCCCGATGACCATCACCGGCAAGATCCAGAAGTTCATGATGCGGCAGCAGATGAAGGACAAGCTGGGGCTGGACGAAGCCAGGACCGCCTGACGCGCCGGCGCCCTGCGCTTTACCCCGTCAACAGCAACCGTGCGCGGTGTCACCACCGCCACGGTTGTTTTTTTGCGGCCAACGTTGGCCGCAAGGCTACCGGCCGGCCGCGCTCCCCCGTTGCCAGCCGGGGTGTGGCGCGGTGGCGAGTGTTGGTTCGTGTCCGGCGCGCCCTGGCGTCGACGGCAAACGCTGCTGCCGGTGGCGAGTTGGCCTGCGGCGGTAGCTGCGGCCAAGCGCTCACCGGCAGGCGGCCGGCGACCGCCAGCGCCTAGGTCCCCCCCACGTGCCAGCTCAGCACCTCGCGCTGTTCTTCCGCCGCGGCGCGGGCGGTGGCGATGCGCTCTTCCTTCAGCTGGGCGCGCACCGTGTCCGGCAGCGCGGCCAGCGCATCGCTGATGGCGGCGGCGAGCAGGTCGCCGACCATGCACGCCGGATCGCGCTGCCGCAGGTGGGCCAGCGCTTCCAGCTCGCGCACCAGCGCCGCCGGCACCGGGCCGGACACATTGCGCACCGAGGAGCTGCGCAGGTCGCAGCTATAGGCACTGGCGGTCCCGCTGCACCAGCTGGCCACCAGTTCATTGATCTTGTCACCCATGGTCTCTGCCTCCGTATCGGTTGCGGGTGCCTCGCTGCCGCACCCCGTAGTGCTTTATAGCCGCTGTATCGCGAAGCGGGGTGCCCGGCGCCGGCTGGCCCTGTTTGCTGGCGGATGGTGTTCTGTCCCTTGTTCGGTTTTCCTGAACGGGCCGTCGGTTTTTTCCGCTATGGTGCGCGCGGCGCGGGCGCTACAGTGCCGGCATCGGGATTGGCCACCGCCAGTCAGAACACCCAAGGAGCCAGAACATGATTGCTATCCGTCCCGCCCACGCCCGCGGCAAGGCCGATTTTGGCTGGTTGCAGAGCCTCCACAGCTTTTCCTTCGGCCGCTACTACGACCCGGCGCACATGGGCTTTTCCGACCTGCGCGTGATCAACGACGACCGCGTCGCGCCGCGCGCCGGCTTCGATACCCACGGCCACCGCGACATGGAAATCATCAGCTACGTGCTCGACGGCGCCATCCGCCACCGCGATTCCGCCGGCAACGAGGCGGTGCTGCGCGCCGGCGAATTCCAGGTGATGAGCGCCGGTCGCGGCATCCTGCACAGCGAGTTCAACGCCAGCAACGAGGCGCCGCTGCACTTCCTGCAGATCTGGATCGAGCCGCGCGAGACCGGTGGCGCGCCGGCCTACCGGCAGAAGGACTTCGGCCTGCAGCCGGGGCTGACGCTGGTGGCCTCGCCGGACGGCGCCGACGGCAGCCTCGCCATCCGCCAGGACGCGCGCCTATACCAGCTGCTGCTGGCACCGGGTGCGGCGCTGGATTTCGCGCAGGCCAGCGGCCGCCGCAGCTACGTGCACCTGATCCGCGGCAGCCTGCAACTGGCGGACGTGCAGCTGGCGCCGGGCGATGGCGCCCGCGTCAGCGAGTTGCCGGCCTACACCCTGCGCAACACCGGCAGCGAGCCGCTGCAGGCGCTGCTGTTCGACCTGGCCTGAGCCGGCGCGGTCCTGGCCCGTGTGCCGGCCAAGGTTGGCCGCAAGCCCCGGCCGCCGCACCGCCGCCGTTTACTGGCTACACTCAAAGTCAGGGAGCCGGGAGGACGAGCGATGAAGCTGGGGCTGGAGGAAATGCTGCAGCTGCTGCAGGAAGTGGAGCAGGGCGACCCGCTGGATTTTGCCGACCTGCCGATGGACGAGGACCAGCTGCGACGGCTAGTGCTGAGCGACCTGCTGCAGCGCGACGAGCAACTGCAGGCCAGCGCCTCGGCCGAGGAGTGCCAGCTGATCTACCTGCTGTCCACCGCGCGGCTGGTGCTGGAAAACCTGCTGCTGCACCTGCAGTTGCTGCGTCTGGAGCAGCCGGAAGGCGGCAGCGACGCGCAGTGGCAGGCCTTGCTGCGACGCTTCCGGCGCGGTGACGACGAGGCGTGAGGGTTGCCGCAGCGTGCCGGCGCGGCCCGGTCGTCGTGCACTCGTCTGCGCCATGCCTTGTCCCGCCTTTCCCCCGCGTGGCGGCCTGCCGCGCCGGCTGTCTCTTGCCGTCCGCTCACCGTCACGTGCCCCGTTCAGTCCTCCCGCACGCAAAGCGCCTGCCGCTGCCGTACTGCACCAGGAGCATCGCTGCCGGCGGGTGTGGGCTTTTCGCCGGCAGCCTTCTATAACGGTGAGATGACCTTTCCGGCCGGGTTGCCGCCGCAGGGTCGGCTTGGCGCGCGGCAAGCGGCCGCGCCGTTGCAATAAAACCGGTCGCCGCGCCGGCGTGCCGCCACCGCATGGGGGGCGCTGGCCGCGGCGTGACCGGCACTGGGCGTGGTGAGCGGCGGCCGTTGCGGTCTGGCTGTGATCCGGCGCGAAGGTGAATGCCATGCATCGTTCCATCCTGCTTTGCTGTCTGGCCTTGCTGTTTCCGTGTTTCGCCACTGCGGCCAAGCTTGCGCCGACCGCGGCGGCACCGCTGCTGGCGCCTCCGGCGGTACTTGCGGATCGCGACGGCGACGGTCTCGGCGACAGCCTGCAGCAGCGGCTGGCCACGGCGGCGCCGGACGCGCGCTTCGACGTGGTGGTCACCTTCCGGCAGCCGGCGCAGGCGGCGGCCGCACGCCAGACGCTGGGCAACTTCGTGCCGCGTCATGAATTCAAGCTGATCCCCGGTTTTGCCGGCCGCCTCAGCGCGGCGCAGATCCGCGGGCTGATGCACGCGCCGGGCCTGCTGCGCATCGAGGAAGACGCCACGGTGCGCACCCAGCTCGACGCCGCGCGCGCCGACTTCGGCATCGAGGCGGCGCGCGGTCTGGCCGCCGGCGGCCTGAGCGGGCGCAATGTCGGCGTCTGCATCGTCGACACCGGCGTCGACCCGCTGCACGAACAGCTGGACAACGGCAAGGTGGCGGCCTTCATCGACTATGTCGCCGGCCGCAGCGTGGCTTACGACGATAACGGCCACGGCACCCACGTTGCCGCCATCGCCGCCGGTGACGGCAGCGGCGGATCGGCCGCCGCGGCGTTCCGGGGTGTCGCCAGCGACGCCGCGCTGTACGCCGCCAAGGTGCTCGACGCGCAGGGGAGCGGGGCGGAAAGCAATGTGGTCGCCGGCATCCAGTGGTGCGCCGCGCAGGCCGGGGTGCACGTCATTTCCATGAGCCTGGCCGCTCTGCCGCCGGCCGACGGCAAGGACGCGATGAGCCAGGCGGTGGACGCCGCGGTGGCGGCGGGCAAGGTGCTGGTGGTGGCCGCCGGCAATGACGGCGACGAACCCGGTACTGTCGGTTCGCCCGGTGCGGCGGCGGGAGCGATCACCGTCGGCGCCTGTGCCGAGTGGTCGGCAGCGCCGGCTGCGGCCAACCATTCCGACGGCGTGTACCTGACGGCGTTTTCCAGCCGCGGCCCGATCACGGTGAACGCCAGCACCAGCTACATCAAGCCCGATGTCTGCGCCCCGGGGCACCGCATTGCCGCGGCCAAGTCCGGCAGCGTCGCTGACTACGTGGTCTATAGCGGCACCTCGATGGCGACGCCGTTTGTCGCCGGCGCCGTGGCGCTGGCGCTGGAGGCCAACCCGGCGCTGAAGGGCAATCCGGCGCAGGTGCGCAGCCTGCTGGAGGGGAGCGCGCAGGATCGCGGCGCCAGCGGCAAGGACAATGAATGGGGTGCCGGCCTGCTCGACGGCTACGCCTTTGTCGCCCGCGCGCAGAATGCCGCCGCCAGCGTCAGCACCGCGCTGCCCACCGCCGTGCATCTGGACGCCAGTGTCGGCAACAACCAGGTGTGGAGCCACAGCTTCAACCTCGCGGAGAGTGATCTCGGCCAGCCGCTGGCGGCCACGGTGACCATCGTCGGCCAGCCGCTGTGCGTGCTGCAGTTTGGCGGTTTCTGCTTTGCCTACCAGTGGGACCCGGATCTCGACGCCCGGCTGCTGGCGCCGGACGGTACGCTGCTGTCGGCCAGCGGCTGCATGGGCGAGGGCACGGACTGCGCCGCGCCGCGCGCGCCGCTGGTGGCGCTCGGCCGCCAGGAAACATTGCACGCGATGCCGACCGTGGCCGGCACCTACCGCATCGAGGTGAAGGGCGCCGTCGATGACGTCAACAACGGCAAGGGCGGCAGCTTCGCGCTCGACCTGTCGCGCGGCCCGCTGGTCGCCGCGGTGGCGAGCCCGGACTTCTCGCTGAGCACGACCCCGGCCAGCCGCAGCGTGGTCAGCGGCGGCAGCACCAGCTACACCACCACCGTCACCGCCACGGGCGGCTTCGGCAGCAGTGTCGATCTCAGCGTCAGCGGCCTGCCGCTTGGTGCCAGCGGCAGCTTCAGCCCCGATCCGCTCAGCGGCGGGAGCGGGTCGGCCACCCTCAGCGTGTCAACCGCCGGCAATACCGCCGCCGGCAGCTACCCGCTGCTGATCAGCGGCATAGGCGGCGGGCTGAGCCGCAGCAGCACGGCCACACTGGTGGTGACGGCGCCGAGCGCCGACTTCGCGCTGGCGGTGTCGCCCTCCAGTCGCACGGTGAAGCGCGGCGGCCGCGCCAGCTATACCGCTACCATCAGTCCGCTGAACGGCTTTAGCGGCGCCGTCACGCTCAGCGTGTCCAACCTGCCGGCCGGCGCCACCTTCGGCTTCAGCCCCAATCCGGTGGCCGGCGCCGGCTCGTCGACGCTGACGGTCAAGACCGCCAAGACGACACCGGTCGGCAGCCGCAGCCTGCTGGTCACCGGCAGCAGCGGCAGCCTGAGCCATAGCCAGAGCGTGGAGCTGGTCGTGCGCTAGCCGCAAGGTTGGCCGCAGTGCTGCCCACGCCCGCCGTTTCATGAGAAAATCCCCGGCGTCACGGGCAGCTTGCAGCTGCCCGCCTTGTTTTGCAGCCGGAACCTTGCCATGCCCCACCACGCTTCACCCCGCGTGCTGTCCATCATCCCGCCGATGACGCAGCTGAACACGCCTTACCCGTCCACCGCCTACATCACCGGCTTCCTGCGCTCGCGCGGGATCGACGCGGTGCAGGAGGACCTGGCGCTGGCGCTGGTGTTGCGGCTGTTCTCGGTGGCCGGTCTGAAGGCGGTGCGCGAGCGCATCGACGCCATCGCACCGAAGAAGCGCAGCCATCAGGTGCGCCACTTCGTCGAATTCTTCGAGCGCTATCTCGCCACCATCGGCCCGGTGATCCGCTTCCTGCAGGGGGGCGACTCCACCGTCAGTCACCGCATCTGCAGCCGCGGCTTTCTGCCGGAGGGGGCGCGCTTTGCCGCGCTGGACAACTACGTCGACCCGGACGATCCGGACGGCGGCGATCCGCTGGCGTGGGCGTTCGGCGCGCTGGGCGCGCAGGACCGGGCGCGGCACCTGGCCACGCTGTACCTGAACGACCTGTCCGACGTGCTGCGCGACGCGGTGGACGAGCGCTTCGAGTTCGTGCGCTACGCCGAATCGCTGGCGATGAGTCAGCCCACCTTCGAGCCGCTGGCGCAGGCACTTTCGGCGCCGCCGACACTGGTGGACGACACCTTGCAGGCGCTGACCCTGGCCGCCATCGAGCAGCACCAGCCGGATCTGGTGCTGCTGTCGGTGCCGTTCCCCGGTTCGGTGTACGCGGCGTTCCGCATCGCGCAGACCATCAAGCAACGTTGGCCGCATATCCGCACCGCGCTGGGCGGCGGCTTCGTCAATACCGAGCTGCGCGAACTGCGCGAGCCGCGCGTGTTCGACTACTTCGACTTCGTGACGCTGGACGACGGCGAAAAGCCCATCCTGGCGCTGCTGGAGCACCTGCAGGGGCAGCGTGGCATCAGCCGGCTGGTGCGTACCTATGTGCGAGACGGCGATGCCGTGCGCTATGTGAACATGATGGAAGGCGACATCGCCTTCGAGGACGTCGGCGCGCCGACCTGGGACGGGCTGCCGATCGACAAGTATCTGTCGTTGCTGGACATGCTCAACCCGATGCACCGGCTGTGGAGCGACGGGCGCTGGAACAAGCTGACCGTGGCGCACGGCTGCTACTGGAAGAAGTGCAGCTTCTGCGACGTGACGCTGGACTACATCTCGCGCTACGAGACGGCGTCCGCCGCCACGCTGGTCGACCGCATCGATGCCATCATCGCCGAGACCGGCCAGACCGGCTTCCACTTCGTGGACGAGGCGGCACCGCCGAAGATGCTGCGCGCGCTGGCCGAGGAGCTGCTGCGCCGCAATGTCAGCATCTCGTGGTGGGGCAATATCCGCTTCGAGAAGTCGTTTACCCCCGAGCTGTGCCAGCTGCTGGCCGAATCCGGCTGCATCGCCATCTCCGGCGGGCTGGAGGTGGCCTCCGACCGCCTGCTGAAGCTGATGAAGAAGGGCGTGTCGGTGGACCAGGTGGCGCGGGTGACGCAGGGCTTTACCGAGGCCGGCGTGCTGGTGCACGCCTACCTGATGTACGGCTTCCCGACGCAGACGGTGCAGGACACGGTGGACGCGCTGGAGTATGTGCGCCAGCTGTTCGAGAACGGTTGCATCCAGAGCGGCTTCTTCCACCGCTTCGCCTGCACCGTGCACTCGCCGGTGGGGCAGAACCCGGAGGAGTACGGCGTCAAGCTGATTCCGCTGCCGGAGGTGACCTTCGCCAAGAACGACATCGGCTTCATCGACCCGACCGGCACCGACCACGACGCGATGGGCCGCGCGCTGAACAAGGCGCTGTACAACTACATGCACGGCATCGGGCTGGAGGCGGACGTGCGCGAGTGGTTCGACATGAAGGTGCCGCGCACGCGGGTGTCGCGCCACTTCATCAGCAAGGCGCTGTTCAGCCAGCGCTGAGCCGGCTGCCGTACGCCTTGCGGCCAACCCTGTGCCTGTTCAGTTGGCCAGCATGTTGACACCGGCCAGAACGGCCTTCAGTGCCGCCCGCTGGGTGTCGCTGTCTTCGGCGACACCGTAGGCCTGGCGGCCGTCATGGTGTGTCAGTTGCACATAGCAGATGGAGCCGGTGCTGCCGCCCTGGCCAAGGGGATGCCCGGCATGCTCGGTGATCTCCAGTGGCACGGCCAGTGCCTGTAGCATCGCTGCCAGCGGGCTCTCGCCGCTGCCGCTGCAAACGTGCGCCTGGCCGTCCCGTTCCAGTACCAGCTGCAGCATGGTCTGCGTGCCGTGTTGCTGTTGCTGGTGGCTGCGGTATTGCCAGCGCCCCTGCCCATGCAGGTAGTGTTGCCGGAACAGCTGCCACAGCGTGGCGGCATCCGCTTCCTGGCCGCTGCGGTCGGTGTAGTGCTGGACCTGGTGGCTGAATGCCTGTTGCAGTCCGCGCGGCAGGTGCAGGCCGTGCACCTGTTCCAGCAGCCAGCTGATGCCGCCCTTGCCGGACTGGCTGTTGACGCGGATGACGGCTTCGTAGTTGCGGCCAACGTCGGCCGGATCCAGGGGCAGGTAAGGCACATTCCACGGTGCGTCCGGCTGGCGCAGTGCCATGCCCTTGCGGATGGCGTCCTGATGCGAGCCGGAAAAGGCGGTGTAAACCAGATCGCCAGCATACGGATGCCGTGGGTGCACGGGCAGGCCGATGCTGTCTTCCACGTGCTGGCGTACGGCATCGATGTCGGAAAAATCCAGCCCGGGAGCGATGCCCTGGCTGTAGAGGTTGAGCGCCAGGGTCAGCAAGTCCACATTGCCGGTGCGCTCGCCATGCCCGAACAGGCAGCCCTCCACCCGTTCCGCCCCGGCCAGTAGCGCCAGTTCGGCGGCGGCGACCGCGCAGCCCCGGTCGTTATGCGGATGCACGCTCAGAATCAGGCTGTCGCGCCGTGTCAGCCGGGTATGCATCCATTCGATCTGGTCGGCGTAAGTGTTCGGTGTGGACATTTCGACCGTGGCCGGCAGGTTGATGATCATCCGGGCATCCGGTGTCGGCTGCCAGATGGCGCTGACGGCGTCGCAGACTTCCAGCGCAAACTCCGGCTCCGCTGCCGAGAACGTTTCCGGTGAGTACTGGAACTGCCATGCCGTGTCCGGTTGTGCCTGTGCCATGTCCCTGATTTGCGTTGCTCCGCGCTCGGCCAGCTGCCGTACACCGTCACGACCCATGCCGAATACCTGCTCGCGCCATGCCGGCGCTATGGCGTTGTACAGGTGCACGATGGCGCGCGGCGCACCCTGCAGCGATTCGAAAGTGCGGGCAATCAGGTCCGGACGTGACTGGGTGATGACCTGAAGCGTGACGTCGTCCGGTACGTGGCCGTCACGGATCAGCGTGCGGACGAAATCGAAGTCGGTCTGTGATGCGGCAGGAAAGGCGACTTCGATCTGCCTGAAGCCGCACGCTAGCAGCATGTGGAAATAGCGCAGCTTGGTGGCGCTGTCCATGGGGCGGGGGAGGGCCTGGTTGCCGTCGCGCAGGTCAGTGCTGAGCCATTGCGGGGCGTGCCGCAGCTGGCGTTGCGGCCATTGTCGTTCTGGCAGTGGCAGCGGTCGGAAGGCGGTGTATTTGCGGGCGGGGTTGGCGAGCATGGCAGTTCCTTCGGTCAGGTGTATTGTCCTTAAATTAACATTTTGTCCGAATTATTGCTGTGATAAGCCTGGCTTGCTCGTTTTA
Organism: Vogesella alkaliphila; assembly: GCF_014652475.1. Taxonomy (GTDB): domain Bacteria; phylum Pseudomonadota; class Gammaproteobacteria; order Burkholderiales; family Chromobacteriaceae; genus Vogesella; species Vogesella alkaliphila. Next base: position 262,256 of record NZ_BMYW01000005.1, read on the forward strand.
CTGGTGTAAACCCGTGTTTATTTTTGACTTATTGTCTAAATTGTTGATGTTTTGAAAAGAATTACGACAATATGTCCGATTTATCTGTGGCGAAAATACGACGATGGGGTGAGGGCGGATCCTGGAGAGGCGGGGGAGTGGGTGGCCAACTCAGGGGGGGGGTTGGTCGCCATCATTTAGGGTGGGTAGGCGGGATCGTGTTGCGGATGCAGTACGGTACGGCACGGCTCTCAGCGTGCCCTGGTGCATGTCCTCGTCGGCGTGCTGTGGTGGGCTGACGGCATCGCGACTGCATCAATGGCTGGCGATGCCGATACTGACTGCTTACGGCCAGCCTCGGGTGCCAGTTGCTGTTGCAGGATGTGGTGTGTCGCCTGTCGCCGGTAGGGGGTAGGGTGTAGGGGGGGGCTTCTCGCCAGTCCAGCGAGTCGCTAGGTGCGGCTGCGTACGCTGTCGCACGGGCGGGCGGCAGCGTGCTGCTGGTGGCTGACGTGACCAGGCTCTGATTCTGGTGGCGGGAGAGGCCGGCTGGCATTGATGAGGGCTTGCCGACAGCAAGCCCTTGTCGCATGGTGGCAGCCGGGTGTGTCGCCGGCTCAGCCCTCCAGTGCTTCCATCGCCTCCTGTAGTTCCAGCCACGCCATTTCCATCTCGTCCAGTTGGGCGGTGAGCTCGCCCTGGCGCTTCAGCGCGGCGGCCAGTCGTGCCTTGTTGTGCTCCTGGTAGGCCTCTTCCAGCAGCAGGAAGGCGTCCAGCTCGGCCTTTTCGGCGTTAAGCGTCGCCATGTCCTTGTCCAGCTTGTTCTGCTTGGTCTGCAGCGGCTTGCGCTGCGCCGCCAGCCTGTTGCGGGCATCGGCCTCCAGTCGCTTCTGTTCCTTGCGGTTGACGCCGTCGCTGGCGGTGCTGCCCGGCGCCTTGCCGTTGTCGGCCTGCTGCTGCAGGCGCCACTGGCGGTAGTCTTCCAGGTCGCCGTCAAACGGCTGTACCTTGCCGCCGGCCACCAGCCAGAAGGCGTCGGTGGTGGATTCCAGTAGCGAGCGGTCGTGCGACACCACGATCAGCGCGCCGCCGAAGTCCTGCAGCGCCAGCATCAGCGCGTGGCGCATGTCGAGGTCGAGGTGGTTGGTCGGTTCGTCCAGCAGTAGCAGGTTGGGTTTCTGCCACACCAGCAGCGCCAGCGCCAGGCGCGCCTTCTCGCCGCCGGACATCGGCCCGACCAGGTTGTTGACGGTGTCGCCGCGGAAGTTGAAGCCGCCGAGGAAGCTGCGCAGCTCCAGCTCGCGTGCCTGCGGCGCCAGCTTCTGCATGTGCCACAGCGGCGTCTCGTCGGCGCGCAGGGTGTCGAGCTGGTGCTGGGTGAAGTAGCCGATGCGCAGCATCTTGGCGCCGATCACCTCGCCGGCCAGCGGCTTGAGCTCGCCGGCCAGCAGCTTCACCAGCGTCGACTTGCCGGCGCCGTTGACGCCGAGCAGGCCGATGCGGCTGCCGGATTCCACCGACAGCGACAGCTGGCGCAGGATGGGGGTGTCGCCGTAGCCGACGTCGGCGCGTTCCAGCTTCAGCAGCGGGTTGGGCAGGTTGTCCGGGGTGTCGAAGTGGAAGTCGAACGGCGAATCGACGTGCGCCGGCGCGATGCGTTCCAGCTTCTCCAGCGCCTTGATGCGGCTCTGCGCCTGGCGTGCCTTGCTGGCCTTGGCCTTGAAGCGGGTGATGAACGACTCCAGGTGTGCGACCTGGCGCTGCTGCTTCTCGTAGTTGCCCTGCTGCTGCGCCAGCTTTTCCGCGCGCATCACCTCGAACTGGCTGTAGTTGCCGGTGTAGAGGGTGAGCTTCTGCTGCGACACGTCGACGATGTGCGTGACCACGCTGTCGAGGAAGTCGCGGTCGTGCGAGATCACGATCAGCGTACCCTCGTAGGCCTTCAGCCAGTCTTCCAGCCACAGCACCGTTTCCAGGTCCAGGTGGTTGGTCGGTTCGTCCAGCAGCAGCAGGTCGGAGCGGCACATCAGCGCCTGCGCGAGGTTCAGGCGCATGCGCCAGCCGCCGGAGAAGGTGGACACCGCGCGGCCCTGGTGTTCGACGGGGAAGCCGAGGCCGGCCAGCAGCTTGCCGGCGCGGGCGGCGGCGGAGTAGCCGTCGATGCGGTCCAGCTCGGCGTGCAGGCTGCCGATGGCGTTGCCGTCGCCGCTGGCTTCGGCTGCGGCCAACCTTTGCTGCAGGCTGCGCAGCTCGGCGTCGCCGTCGAGCACGAAATCGAGTGCCGACTGCGGCAGCGCCGGGGTTTCCTGCGCCACGTGCGCCATGGTCCAGTGCGGCGGCAGCAGCACCTCGCCGCTTTCGGCGTGCAGTTCGCCCTTCAGCAGCGCGAACACGCTGGACTTGCCGGCGCCGTTGGCGCCGGTCATGCCGACCTTGTTGCCGGGGTTGATGGTGAGGTTGGCCGCAACAAGCAGTTCTTTCAGGCCGCGGCGCAGGGACAGGTTTTTTAGCTGGATCATGTCGATTCGGTAGGGCGGCCGCCGCGTGGCGGCCGGCGGGTGAGGGTCAGGCCTTGGGCAGGGTGGACAGGTCCCAGCGCGGCTTCACGGTAAAACTGCCGGCGGGGCGCGCGTACTGCAGGCGCATGGCGCCGGCGAAGGCGATCATCGCGCCGTTGTCGGTGCACAGCTTCAGCGGCGGGTAGAACACGCCGAAACGGCGCTTGGCTGCGGCGGCATCCAGTGCCGCGCGCAGCTGCTTGTTGGCGCCGACGCCGCCGGCGACCACGATGCGCTGCAGGCCGTGCTGTTTCAGCGCCTTCACGCACTTGCTGACCAGCACGTCGACGATGGCCTCCTGGAAGGCGCGGCAGATGTCCTTGCGGGTTTGTTCGTCGATGCTGCCGTATTCGGCCTCGACCTGCTTTTTCAGCATCAGCACCGCCGTTTTCAGGCCGGAGAAGCTCATGTCCAGGTTGTCGCTGTGCAGCATCGGGCGCGGCAGGGTGAAGCGTTCCGGGTCGCCTTCTTCCGCCAGTTTCGACAGCAGCGGGCCGCCGGGATAGGGCAGGCCGAGCAGCTTGGCGGTCTTGTCGAAGGCCTCGCCGGCGGCGTCGTCCACGGTCTCGCCGAGGATCTCGTAATCGCCGACGCCGCGCACCGCCATGATCTGGGTGTGGCCGCCGGAGACGAGCAGCGCGAGGAACGGGAATTCCGGCCGCGGCTCGGCCAGCAGCGGCGACAGCAGGTGGCCTTCGAGGTGGTGCACGCCGATCACCGGGATGTTGAGCCCCACCGCCAGCGCATTGGCGAAGCTCGCGCCGACCAGCAGCGCGCCGCCGAGGCCCGGGCCTTCGGTGTAGGCGATGGCGTCGATGTCCTGCAGCGTCTTGCCGGCTTCGGCGAGACAGGCGCGGGTCAGCGGCGTGACGCGGCGGATGTGGTCGCGGCTGGCCAGCTCCGGCACCACGCCGCCGTATTCGGCGTGCATCGCCATCTGCGAGTGCAGCTGGTCGGCGATCAGGCCGCGTTCGGTGTCGTACAGCGCGACGCCGGTTTCGTCGCAAGACGATTCAATTCCCAATACGAGCATGTGAGTGGCTTCAAAACTAAACAATCTTTCCATTTTACCGGTGATTCTTTGTTCGCCCAAATCGGCAGTGATACGCTTGCGGTCCGAATCCTGGGGGAAGCAAGATGAAAGCAAGACTGAAGTGGGTGGACGGCGTGTGTTTCATGGGCGAAACCGGCAGCGGCCACGCGGTGGTGATGGACGGCGCGCCGGAGGGCGGCGGCCGCAACCTCGGCCCGCGACCGATGGAACTGCTGCTGCTGGGCGCCGCCGGCTGCACCAGCTACGACGTGATCAACATCCTGAAGAAGTCGCGCCAGGACGTGCGCGACTGCTGGGTGGAGATGGACGCCGAGCGCGCCGACAGCGATCCGAAGGTGTTTACCAAGATCCACTTCCACTTCGTGGTGGTGGGGCGCGAGCTGAAGGCGGACGTGGTGGAGCGCGCCATCAAGCTGTCGGCGGAGAAGTACTGCTCGGCCTCGATCATGCTCGGCAAGACCGCGGACATCACGCACGACTTCGAGATCCGCAGCGACGACTGAGCCCGTCGCCTTGCGGCCAACCTTGGCCGCCATTGCCGCTCACAACGCCACCCTTGCCGGTGGCGTTGCCGTTTGCGGCGCGCGGCGGCAAATCTTGCCGCCTTGCCGCTGCCGGATGCGTTGTCGGGCAGGGTTTTTCGGCCGCCGAGGGCGGAACTTGAGCATTTCGTCGGCTGTTCTTGATTGGCACGGTTCATGCTTTAAGGATGCCAACTTAACGGACGACCGATCATGCTCGACAAGATTTCCGACCACCTCAACTTCTTCCAGCAATCGCTTGGCCTGCGTGCCAAGAAGGTGGAAGTGATCGCCAGCAATATCGCCAACGCGGATACGCCAGGCTACAAGGCGGTGGATTTCGATTTCGGCAAGGCGCTGCAAGGCCAGCTGCGCGCATCGCAAAGCGGGCTGGCGCTGACCACCAGCAACGAGCGCCATCTGGCGGCCCAGGGTCACGCCAGCGCTGGCGATGGCGGCCTGCAGTATCGCAGCGCGGTCCAGCCCAGCCTCGACGGCAACACCGTCGACATGGACGTCGAGCGCGCCGCGTTTACCGACAACGCGATGAAATACCAGTCCACGCTGACTTTCCTTAACCGGCGCATCAGCGGGCTGATGGACGCAATCAAGGGTGGGCAATAAGCATGTCGCTGTCTAATGTCTTCAATATCGCCGGCTCGGCGCTGACGGCGCAGTCGATGCGCCTGAACCTGGTGGCCAGCAATATCGCCAACGCGGAGAGCGCCACCAGCTCCACCGGCGAGCCGTTCCGCGGCCGCCACGCGGTGTTCACCGCCACGCCGGTGAGCGCCGACCTGCCGCAGGTGGCCGGCGTGCGGGTGACCTCCATCGTCGAGGACACCTCACCGTTCCGCCTCAAGTACGAACCGGGCCATCCGCTGGCCGACGAACGCGGCTACATCAAGATGCCCAACGTCAACCCGGTGGAAGAAATGGCCGACATGATTTCCGCTTCGCGCTCCTACCAGACCAGCGTCGAAGTAATGAATACCGCAAAGACCCTGCTGCAAAAAACCTTGCAGCTAGGCCAGTAACCGTTAGAGGTCTCGCATGGCAACCGTAAACAGCGCCACCGGCATCGACTACGAGTCGTTCAACGTCGCCAGCAACAAGGCGGCCAGTAACGCCGAAGACATCCAGAACCGCTTCCTGAAGCTGCTGACCACGCAGCTGAAAACCCAGGACCCGTCGAACCCGATGGACAACGCGCAGATGACCAGCCAGATGGCGCAGATCAGCACCGTCAGCGGTCTGGAAAGCGTCAACCAGTCGATCAAGGCGCTGTCGGACAACCAGTCCGCCAGCCAGTCGCTGCTGGCGACGCTGATGATCGGCCGCTACGCGCTGATCCCGGGCAACGAAGTCAGCCTCAGCGGCGGCGCAGCCAAGGCGGTGGTGGATTTCCCGCAGTCGGCCAGCGACGCGGTGGTCACCATCAAGAACGCCGCCGGCGTGGTGGTCAGCGAGATCAAGCTGGGCGCGCAGACCGCCGGCCAGTTGACGGTCGGCTGGGACGGCAAGAACGCGGCCGGCGTGCAGCAGCCGGACGGCCAGTATTCGATCTCGATCAAGGCGGTGAACGGCTCGGTGGCGGTGGATGCCAAGATCCTGAACCCGGTCAAGATCAGCAGTGTGGCGATCGACAAGGGTGTTTCTTCATTGGTGCTGGAAAACGGCAAGCGGATGTCGATGAGCGACGTGACGCAACTTATCTAAGACATTCCGGTTAAGCATTCGGGGGATAGAACATGGGTTTCCAGCAAGGTTTGAGTGGTCTGAGCGCAGCGTCCAAACAGTTGGACGTGATCGGCAACAATATTGCCAACGGCAGCACCATCGGTTTCAAGGGCTCGCGCGTCGAGTTTGGCGATCTGTACGCGCGCTCGCTGGCCTCGGCCTCGACCCAGGCGGGCACCAACACCCAGGCCGGCGTCGGGGTGCAGGTGCTGGCAGTGTCGCAGCAGTTCCAGCAGGGCAACATCACCACCACCAACAACCCGCTGGACATGGCGATTTCCGGCAACGGCTTTTACCGGCTGACCAGTGAAAACACCGGTAACGGCGGGATCGAGGCGTTTTCCCGCAACGGCGAATTCAAGCTGGACAAGGAAGGCTACATCGTCAACAACGGCTACTACCTGAACGGCTACCGCATGGTCAACGGCGTCAAGACCGGTGCCGAGCAACCGCTGCAGGTGTCCACCATCAACAGCGGTATCGCCAAGGCGACCGGCGCCACCGGCGAGCGCGGCATCGACTGGAGCTTCAACCTGAACGGCGGCGCCGCGGTGATCGATCCGGTGACCAACGTCTTCGACCCGCTGGACGCGTCCACCTACTCCTACACCAGCGGCGCCAAGTTCTACGACAACTACGGCAACGTGCACACCGTATCGGTGTACTTTGCCCGCCGTGATCCGGTCGCCGGCCCGCCGGAAATCAACAACTGGGATCTCTACCACGCGGTAGACGGCGTGATCGTGACCAACCCGGCCGGCGGTACCTACCCGGCCGACCCTGCCGCCGTGGCGCAGGTGCAGTTCGACCAGAACGGCCAGCTGATTTCGACGGGTACGCCGATCACCATCGCCGCCGATGTCTCGGCCGCTTCGGCGCACCCGGCGTTCGATATCGATATCAGTAACACCACCCAGTTCAGCGGCGATTACAGCGTCACGCGCCAGGTGGCCGGCGGTTATCCGGCCGGCAAGTTCACCGGGATCGGCGCCGACTCTGCCGGCGTGATCTACGCCAACTACACCAACGGCGTGACCGAGCCGATCGGGCAGATCACGCTGTACAACTTCTCCAACATCCAGGGCCTGGTGCCGAACGGCAACAACCGCTGGTTGTACACCAGCGACGCCGGCGCCCGCAGCATGGCCGACCCCAACTCCGGCGGCATGGGCTACATCAAGCCGTCGGCGCTGGAGGAGTCCAACGTCGATACCACCGCCGAGCTGGTGAACATGATCATCGCGCAGCGCTACTACCAGGCCAATGCGCAGACGATCAAGACCCAAGACACCATCATGCAGACCCTGCTCAACCTGCGTTAATGCGGGTTGACACGCTGAGCGCGGAGAGACGGATTCATGGATAAGGTGCTGTATCTGGCAATGAACGGGGCGAAGCACGTCGCATGGCAACAGGCGACCACGTCCAACAACCTTGCCAACGTCCATACCAACGGCTTCAAGGCCGATCTGGCGTCTTTCCGGGCGCTGCGCGTGGTTGGCGACGGTGCGCCGACGCGCACCTATCAGGTCGACAATACCGTCGGTCACGACATGAGCCAGGGTTCGCTGCAGCAGACCGGCAACGAAAGCGACTTCGCGCTGGCGACGCCGGGTTTTTTCGCGGTGCAGGCGCCGGGTGGTGGCGAGGCCTATACCCGTGACGGCGGCTACGTCATCGACACCGAGGGCGTGATGCGCACCCGTTCCGGCCTGGCGATCCAGGGCGAGGGCGGCCAGATCGTGGTGCCGCCGGGCTCGCGGATCACCCTCGGCATCGACGGCACGGTGTCGGCCTCGGCCAGTGTCGGCGCCGACCGTACCGTGCAGGTGCTGGGTCGCATCAAGCTGGTCAATCCGGCGGAGCGGGCGGTGTACAAGGGCGATGACGGCCTGTTTCGCCAGCACGACGGCCAGGACGCGCCGGCTGCGGCCAACGTGCAGCTGAAGAGCGGCTTTCTGGAAGCCAGCAACGTCAATGCGGTCGAGAGCCTGGTGCAGATGATCAGCCACTCCCGCCATTACGACCTCAACATCAAGCTGATGCAGACGGCGGAGCAGAATGCCCGCCAGGCGACAGAATTGCTGTCGATTACCGGCTAACGAAGCAATAACAGGATAACAAGATGATTCGTGCCTTGTATGTGGCCAAGACCGGTATGGACGCCAGCCAGTTCAAGCTGGACGTGGTGTCCAACAACCTCGCCAACGTGAATACCAAGGGCTTCAAGCGCTCCAACGCCATTTTTGAAGACCTGTACTACCAGACCCTGCGCCAGCCCGGCGCCCAGCTGTCGAACGGCAACGTGCTGCCAACCGGCCTGCACGCCGGCACCGGTGCCGCACCGGTGGCCACCGCGCGGGTGCACACCCAGGGCGAGATGATCCGCACCGAGCAGTCGCTGGACATGGCGATTGCCGGCGACGGTTTCTTCCGCATCCAGCAGACCGACGGCACCATCGCCTACACCCGCAACGGCGAGTTCAAGCGCAACAACGAAGGCCTGGTGGTCAACGCCGCCGGCCTCGCGCTGGACCCGGCGATCACCATTCCGGCGACCGCCACCAAGATCACGCTGTCGCCGGAAGGTCTGCTGGAGTATTTCGACGCTGGGGCGACGACCGCCACCGGTTCGTTCCAGATCAACACCGCCACCTTCATCAACCCGCAAGGGCTGGAGAGCATAGGCGGCAACCTGTATCTGGCGACCGGCGCGTCCGGCGACCCGATCGAAGGCCAGCCCGGCCTCGATGGCCGCGGCACCATTTCGCAGGGTTATGTCGAGGGTTCCAACGTCAACGTGACCGAAGAGCTGATCAACATGATCACCGCGCAGCGCGCCTACGAGATCAACTCGCGCGCGATCAAGACCGCCGACGAAATGCTGCAGAAACTGACCCAGCTCTAAGTCTAAGGAGTAGCCCATGAAGCGCCTGCCGAATCTCGTGTTGCCGCTGTGCTCGGCGCTGCTGCTGGCCGCCTGCGCGGTGCAGACGGCGCCGATCACGCACCAGCCGATGGCGGTGCGGCCGCAGCCGCAGCCGGCGCAGCTGCCGGCCGACGGCTCCATCTTCCAGGCCGCCAGCTACCAGCCGCTGTTCGAGGACAAGGTGCCGGTGCGCGTCGGCGACATCCTCACCGTCACCATCCGCGAGAACAACCGCTCCAGCAGCAAGGAAGAAACCGAGGGCGAGCGCGACTCGTCCATCAACGGCGGCATCAATGCCGGCGTGTCGCTGCCGTTCTTCCCCGGTGCCATCGAGAAGAAGCTGGGCGGTGCCAGTCTGAACGGCAGTGGCAGCGCCAGCGAGAGCGGCTCCAGCAGCAACACCAACAGCAGTTCCTTCAACGCCTCCATCACCGTGACCGTGATCGACGTCTACCCGAACGGCAACCTGCTGGTCAGCGGCGAGAAGCAGATGAAGATCAACGGCGAGCACGAGTTCATCCGCCTGTCCGGGGTGATCAATCCGCGAGACATCAAGCAGGGCAACAACGTCGAATCGACGCGCATGGCCGATGCCCGCATCGAGCAGATCAACCAGGGCCGCAGCCGCGCTTATAATGACACCGGCTGGCTGCAGAAAATCTTCCTGTCACTGCTGCCGTTTTAAAGGATAAGCGATGTCGCGTTTTGTACTGGCGGTCTGTCTGGCGCTATTGGCCAGCCCGCTGTTTGCCGCCCAGAAGATCAAGGAGCTGGCCAGCGTGGCCGGGGTGCGCTCCAACCCGCTGATCGGTTACGGCCTGGTGGTCGGCCTCGACGGCAGTGGCGACAAGGCCAGTGCCTCGCCGTTCACCGGCCAGTCGCTGGGCAATATGCTGAACCAGCTCGGGGTGCAGATCCCGCAGGGGATGAAGGTCGACCCGAAGAACGTGGCCGCGGTGAGCCTGACCGCGACCCTGCCGCCGTTTGCGCGGCGCGGCCAGGCGCTGGACATCACGGTGTCGTCGCTCGGCGACGCCAAGAGCCTGCGCGGCGGCACCTTGCTGCTGTCGCCGCTGAAGGGTATCGACGGCCAGATCTACGCGCTGGCACAGGGTAATGTGGTGGTCGGCGGTGCCGGTGCCGCCGCCGGGGGCAGCAAGACGCAGATCAACCACCTCAGCGTTGGCCGCATTCCGGCGGGGGCGACGGTCGAGCGCGAGCTGCCGGCCTCGCTGGGCATGGGCGACATGGTGGCGCTGCAGCTGCTGGAGTCGGACTTCACCACCGCCAACCGCGTGGTGCAGGCGATCAATCGCGAGCTGGGCGGCCAGACGGCGCGTGCGCTGGACGGCCGCCAGATCGAGGTGCGGGCGCCACAGGACAGCAATGCACGGATCCAGTTTCTGTCGCGGCTGGAAAATATTGCCGTCGAGGCGGCAGAAGTTTCCCCCGTGGTGATCATCAACGCCCGCACCGGCTCCATCGTGATGAACAAGGCGGTGCGCATCGACCCGTGCGCGATTGCCCACGGCAACCTGTCGGTGACGGTCAACAGCACCTCGACGGTGAGCCAGCCGCCACCGCTGAGCGGCGGCCAGACCGCCGTCACCCGCAAGGCCGACGTCAGCGTCAGCGCCGACGGCAGCAAGGTGGTCAACATTCCCGGCGGGGCCTCGCTGTCGGAGGTGGTGGGCGCCCTGAATTCGGTCGGCGCCACGCCGCAGGACCTGATCTCCATCCTGCAGGCGATGAAGGCTTCCGGCTCGCTGAAGGCGGAACTGCAGATCATCTGAGCGGCAAGGTTGGCCGCAAGCAGCAGGCAAGGCGATGTCCCGACGGGCATCGCCTTTTTTTCTGGCCTGATTCTTGCTGTAAACCCGGCGTCTGTGTCTGTTTAGCGTTCCCGCCATGCAAGTTTCCCGCGATGCCAGCAATCAGTTAGCGATCGATCCCAATGCGACCGAGCGTTTGTCTTCCCTTGCGCGCAGCAATCCGAAGGAAGCGATTCGGCAGGTCGCCAGTCAGTTCGAGGCCATCCTGCTGAACCAGATGATGGCGTCGATGCGCAGCAACGGTTTCGACGGCGAAGAGGATTCTTCGGAGCTAGGCACCTATCGCGGCATGCTCGACCAGCAGATGGTCAACGCGATGGTGCAGGGCGGCGGGACCGGGTTGGCCGAGATGCTGGCCCGCCAGATCGAGGGCGTGGCGCGGATAGACCGGGCGGCGACGCCGGCCGCCAGCGGCGGCATGCTGCCCCTGCCGGCGCTGCCCGCCGCGACCGCGAAGGCCATCCGCCAGTACACGGAAGCCGCCGGCACCGCCACGACGGCACCGGCACCGGTGGCGATTCCGAGCGAACGGCAGGCATTTGTCAGCACCCTGTTGCCGCATGCCGGCCAGGCGGCCGAGCGCCTCGGCGTGGCGCCGGAGTTGCTGGTCGGCCATGCGGCGCTGGAAAGCGGCTGGGGCAGTCGCAGCATCCGCCACCCGGACGGCCGCGAGAGCTACAACCTGTTCGGTATCAAGGCCGGCGGCTCGTGGCGCGGCGAGTCGGTGGCGACGCTGACCACCGAGTACGTCGACGGCAAGCCGCGCAAGCAGGTGGAATCGTTCCGCTCCTATCCGAGCCTGCAGGCGGCGTTCGACGATTACGCCAAGTTGCTGGAAGGCAGCAGCCGCTACCAGCGCGCGCTGAACCAGGGCGATAACGCGCAGGGCTTTGCCGTGGCGCTGCAGCAGGGCGGCTACGCCACCGATCCGGCGTATGCGCGCAAACTGGCCGGCGTCGCCCAGTCTCTGCTGGCACGCTAAAGTTCGGGCACCTGACTGCCGATAAAGAACAACGGGAGAGTGAATCATGAGTGGTATTTTCAGTATCGGTATCAGTGGTCTCAATGCGGCGCGCGCGGCACTGGACGTGACCAGCCACAACATCAGCAATGTGAATACCGATGGCTACAACCGCCAGCGTCTTTCCCAGAGTGCGGCGACGCCGCAGTTTGTCGGCTACGGCTACGCCGGCCGTGGTGTCGACCTGTATGCGGTATCGCGGCTGTACGACAGTTTCATGGACGAGCAGCTGCAGAATGTCACTGCGTCCAGTAGTGGTTTCCAGGCCCAAGCTACGGCACTTTCCGATATCGACAACCTGATCACCGATGCTAATGCCGGTCTCTCCAACCAGATGCAGGGTTTCTACGCCAGTTTGCAGACCCTCAGCCAGCAACCAGCTTCCATCGCCGCGCGGCAGTCGGTGATCAGCCAGGCCGAGTCGTTGTCCGGCCGTTTCCAGTCGATGAATACGCGCATGGAAGAGGTGCGTAACGGCCTGATCAACCAGATCAATACCTCGGTGGATGGAGTCAATTCCTACGCCAGGCAGATTGCCGCCCTCAACGAGCAGATTCTTTCCCTGAACCAGGGCGAGGGCCGCGTGCCCAACGACCTGCTGGACCAGCGCGATACGCTGGTGCGCGACCTGAACAAGCTGATCAAGACCGACGTAGTGGAGCAGTCCGACGGCATGTACAGCGTCTACATCGGCCAGGGCCACCCGCTGGTGATCGGCGAGACCAGTTACGAAATGACCATGACGCGCGGCGCACCGGCGCAGCCGGAAGACCCGGAAGCGCCGTCATTGGCCATCAAGCTGCCAGGTACCAACAACACGGTGGTGCTCAATTCCCAGCTGATCGGTGGTGGCAGCATCGCCGGTGCCATGACCACGCTGCAATACGATGTCGCCCGTGTGCAGACCGACCTCGGTCGCATGGCGGTCGAGTTTTCCGACGCGATGAACCGGCAGCAGGCACTGGGTGTCGACTTGAATGGCCAGCCTGCTACGGCGCCGATGTTTGCCGATCTGACTGCGTTCCGGACCAATGCCGAGAATGCGACCACACCGGCCGGTGAGGCCAAGGCGATGCGAGATGCCTTGCGTCGCTTTGCCGTGGCGGTGCAGGACCCGGCCCAGCTGGCGGTCGCCTCGGGCATCCAGGCCGGTGCTGCCGTACCGGTCGACCCGACCGAGGTGCCGGGTGGCAAGCCGGCCATTACGGCAATCTGGCAGGTGTCCAATCTGTCGCCGGCGGCCAACCCGCTGTTGGGGGCGGCTCCGGCGCTGGCATTGAACTATATTCCGGGTAACACCCCGCCGTTCGAGGCGGACTACGGTGGCACCATCGTGCCGGTGACCCAGTCGGCTACCCAGTCCGGCGTTTACGAATTCACCCTCGCCAGCGGCGAACATATCGCCTTCAAGTTTGAAGGGCAGGCGGCAACCGCCCAGACCATTCCGGTGACGCCACGTACCGGCGCGGCCAGCGAGTCGGCACAGCTGGATAACGCCAACCTGTTGGAGATGGCCCGTTTGCAGACACGGCCACTGATGGCGGCGACGCCTAATTCCACCTCGACCTTCATGCCAGCCGTTGGGGCCGCGCGTACCGGTAGCTTGCAATCGTTCTATGGCCAGACCGTCAGCTATGTCGGTAGCCGTACCAACGTGGTCCAGGTGAGCCTGACGGCACAGGAGGCGGCGCTGCAGGAAGTCAAATTGAAGAGAGAATCGCTCTCCGGCGTCAATCTCGACGAGGAAGCGGCGAATCTTATACGCTATCAGCAGGCCTATCAGGCATCGAGCAAGGTCATTCAGGTGGCGCAGGAAATTTTCCAGTCGCTGCTGGACCTGCGCTGATAGTTTTCAGAGGATAAGGCAATGAGAGTCAGCAGCAACACCCAGTACATCATGGGTACCTACAACCTGCAGAGCAAGGGTTCCCAGCTCAACCGCCTCAACGAGCAGCTGTCGACGCTGAAACGCATCAACCGGGCATCGGATGATCCGGTGGCGGCGGCCTCGCTGGTCGACATCAACCAGTCCAAGTCGATGAACACGCAGCAATCCAGCAATGCCAAGGCGGCCGCGTCGCAGCTGGCGGTGACCGATACCATCCTCGGCAACGTGTCGAATACCATCATCTCGATCAAGACCCTAGCAGTGCAGGCGGGCAATACCGTGCTGACCAACGAGGACCGGCAGGCGATCCAGAACGAGATGCGCGAGAAGGTGAAGGAGCTGGTTTCGCTGGCCAACAGCACCGACGGCGCGTCGAACTATATCTTCGGGGGGACCGACAAGAGCAAGCCGCCGTTTACCCTGACCATACAGGCGACCGTGCCGCAGCTGGACATCAACTACCAGGGCAACGACCAGCGCCAGTACATGGCGATCTCGTCCAGCCGCGAGATCGCGGTGACCGAGCCCGGCTCGCAGGTCTTCGGTCGCACCTCGGCGCCGGCAGGCCCCGCACCGGCAGGGCCGGCTGCCGCCGGCAACGAGCTGTGGCAGGCGCTGTCGGTATTCGACGAGGCACTGACGGCCGGCTCGGTGGACCCCAACTACGCCACCAATATTGCGACGGCTATCCAGGGGCTGGATGATGGCCTGTCGCAGGTGCTGGCCAGCCGCGCCTCGCTGGGCTCGCGCATGCAGGAGACCGACTCGCTGATCGAGATGGGTGACGCGCTGAGCGTGCAATACGCGTCGCAGATCAGCAATCTGGAAGACCTGGATCTGGCCAAGGCGGTGTCCGACTTCGAGATGGCGAGGACCGCGCTGGAAGTGACGCAGAAAACCTTTTCCCAGGTGAAGAGCCTGTCCCTGTTCAACTACCTCTGATCGCGCCATGCAAGCCATCCTCGCCCAGCTGATTGCCTTTGACACCACCAGTCGTGAGTCCAACCTGGCCCTGATCCGGTGGGTGCAGGACTATCTGGCGCAGTTTGGCGTGGACAGCACGCTGACCTTTTCCGATGCCGGCGACAAGGCCAACCTGTTCGCGGTGATCGGGGACGCGGCGCTGCCGATCGTGGTGCTGTCCGGGCACACCGACGTGGTGCCGGTCGACGGCCAGAGCTGGCAAAGCGACCCCTTTGTCATGAGCGAGCGCAACGGCCGTCTCTACGGCCGCGGCAGCTGCGACATGAAGGGCTTCATCGCCTGCGTGCTGTCCCTGGTCGAAGAGTGGACGAGGTTGGCCGCAGCCGGCCAGCTGCAACGCGCCATCGGCATCGCGCTGTCTTACGACGAAGAGGTCGGCTGTCTGGGCGTCGGGCGCCTGATTGCCGACCTGCAGCGGCGGCAGCTGCCGGTCGAGGGCTGCATCATCGGCGAGCCGACCATGATGCGGCCGGTGATCGCACACAAGGGCATCGCCCACTACCGTTGCCGCGTGCTCGGCCGCGCCGCGCACTCCTCGCTGACGCCCAGGGGCGTCAACGCCATCGAGTATGCCGCCAGGCTGATCGTGCACATCCGCAAGCTGGCCGATGCCGAGCAGAGCTTCGGCATGCGCCAGGCGCTGTACGACGTGCCGTTCACCACCTTGCAGACCGGTGTCATCCACGGCGGCACCGCGGCCAACATCGTGCCCAAGGATTGCGAGTTCGTGTTCGAGTGCCGCTGGCTGCCGGGCGACGATCACCAGCGTTTCGTCGACTCGGTGCGCGAATACGCGGCGCTGCTGAGCGCGGAGATGCAGCAGGTGGCGCCGGAGGCGGCGATCAGCTTCGAGCCGCTGGTCAATTGCCCGCCGTTCGAGTCGGACGCCGGCAGCAGCGTGCGCCAGCATGTCGACGCGCTGTGCCACGGTTGCCGCGGCGAGGCGGTGGCCTACACCACCGAGGCCGGCCGCTTTGCCGAGGCCGGCATTGCCGCGGTGGTGTGCGGCCCCGGCTCGATCGAGCAGGCGCACCGTCCCGACGAGTTTGTCGAGCTTGGCCAGCTGGCGCTGTGCCGCGACTGGCTGTTGCGGCTGACTACACGTCTTTCCCGCCCGGCCGGGCTGTAAGAGCCTGTTCACGATCTGCTGCGCTTCGGCGATACCGCGTTGAAAACGCCTTCGGAATGCTCATTGACCCCATGCCAACTCCGCTTCCTTAGCCGTTTTCGCCTTGTCTCGCGTGAGCGTGCGGATCATGAGCACGCTCTAAGAATCTCCTTTACTGTCTTTCGTTCCCCCTTCAAAATCCCGACCCTCCATTGCAATGGAGTGTGATGCCCGCGCCGTTACCCACGGCGGCGGGCTTGTTGTCATTTCAAGGTGGGATAAACCATGAAACAAACTACGCAACCCGCGACACCCGCGGGTCAGGCGCGTGATGCCTTTACCAGCAGCTTCGGCGTGCTGGCGGCGACGCTCGGCTCCGCGGTCGGGCTGGGCAATATCTGGAAGTTTCCTTATGTCACCGGCGCCAACGGCGGCGCCGGTTTCCTGCTGGTGTACCTGCTGGCCACGCTGCTGGTCGGCCTGCCGGTGATGATTGCCGAGATCATGCTCGGCCGCAAAGCCAAGGCCGACGCGGTCACCACCCTGCGGGTGCTGGCACCGGCCGGGCAGTACTGGTGGCTGATCGGTGCCTCCGGCGTGCTGGCGGCGTTCCTGATCCTGTCGTTCTATTCCGAAGTGGCGGGCTGGGTGTTCGCCTACGTGTTCAAGGCCATCGGCGGCGACATCCTGAGCAAGGACCCGACGCAGACCTCGGCCGCGTTCGGCGCGCTGGTGTCCGATCCGCTGCAGTCGCTGCTGTGGCAGTGGGGCGTGCTGCTGTTCATCGGCGGCATCCTGTTGCTGGGCGTGGCCAAGGGCATCGAGGCGGTCACCAAGAAGCTGATGCCGGTGCTGTTCATCCTGCTGCTGGTGCTGGGCGTGCGCAGCCTGATGCTGCCGGGTGCGGCGCAGGGGCTGGCCTTTTTGTTCGCTCCGGATTTTGCCAAGATTACCGCCGAAGTGGCGCTGATCGCGATGGGGCTGGCGTTCTTCAAGCTGTCGATCGGCATGGGCACCATGATGACCTACGGCAGCTATTTCCGTGACGACCAGAATATTCCGTCCACCACGGTGCGGGTGATGAGCGCCGACCTGTTCGTGTCGATGCTGGCCGGTATCGTGGTGTTCCCGGCGGTGTTCACCTTCGGCTTCAAGCCGGAAGCCGGGCCGTCGTTGCTGTTCATCACCATTCCGGCGGTATTCGCCAGCATGCCGATGGGACACCTGTTCATGGTGCTGTTCTTCGTGCTGTCGGCGGTGGCGGCCACCGGGGCGATGCTGTCGCTGCTGGAGGTGCCGGTGTCGGTAATGGTCGGCCGTTTCAACATCAGCCGTGCCAGGGCGACGCTGATCAACCTGCTGCTGCTGGGCGTGATCGGCGCCAGCTGCGCGCTGTCCAACAGCGTGCTGGCCGACGTCAAGTTGTTCGGCATGACCTTCTTCGACTTGTTCGATTTCGTGTCGTCGTCCATCCTGTTGCCGATAGGCGGCATCTTCATCTGCCTGTTCGTGTCCTGGGTGTGGGGCAAGGACAAGATGATGATGGCGCTGTCGAACGAGGGGGTACTGCACAACCGTGTCGTGGTGCAGCTGCTGTACGCGCTGCTGAAATACGTGACCCCGCTGCTGATCCTGCTGGTGATGCTGAAGGGGCTGGGGCTGCTGTAAGTCGGGAGGGGCTGCCGTACCGGCGGTCTCTGCTATAGAACAAGCAGGAACAGGACGAGCAGAAACGGGAGACGAGGATGAGCGGGCGATTGCTGATCAGTGCCGCTGCCTGCGGTGGCGTACTGGGGTTGTGGTTGCTGCTGGCGCCGGAGCGCCTGCCGGTGGCGGAGTCCGTGTTTCCGCCGGATCGCAATGGCGACCTGCTGCGCGACGACGTCGGCGACATGATCGCCGCGCGTTTTGCCGGCAATGCGGCGGCGTTTGCCGCCAGCAGCCAGCTGGCGCGGGCGTGGCAGCGCGCGGTGCGGCAGACCGATCCGGCCAGGCTGGGGCCGGAGGTGACGCAGGTACGCTACGCGATGTCCTGCGTGCTGGGTGAGCCTACGCTGGGCAAGGCCAGGGTGGATGCGCAGACCATGTTGCACTTCCTCGACCAGCTGCACGCGCGGATGTTCGACACCCCGGCGCGGCGCCAGCTATGGCTGCGGTACGAGCGCAGCGCCAGCCGCATTCCGCACGGGGAAACGCCGCTCAATCCCTGCCGTTTCGACATCGCGGCACTGGCGGGCTGAACCCGTCGCGTCGTGAACCAAACGTTGGCCGCAATGTTGCGGCCAACGTTTTTTTATTCGCTTTTCGGGCGCAGGGCGGCGAGGGCGGCCTTTTGCATTTCCAGGGTACGGATCTGCATCGACAGCGCGCCCAGGTTCATGGTGAGCCAAGTTTCCACCACGCGCAGCTCGGCCATGCGGCGGTCGATTTCCTCTTCGCTCATCGGCGGCAGGAAGGGCTGCGCGCCCGGCGGGGTCGCGCTTTGCATCATCTGGCGGAACAGGGCGAACGGATCGGCAGGATTGAAATCGGCACTCATCGTAACCTCCACAAGGTTGGCCGCAACATAAAAAAAACGGGTGAACATGACGTTCACCCGTTCAGTATAACCACTATCGGCGCTTAGCCATTTGCCTGTACATCTACCGATGCCAGCGCCACCATGTTGATGATGCGGCGTACGGAGGAGATCGGGGTCAGGATGTGTACCGGCTTGGCCATGCCCATCAGGATCGGGCCGATGGTCACGCCGTCGGACGCCGATACGCGCAGCAGGTTGTAGCTGATGTTGGCGGCTTCCACGTTCGGCATCACCAGCAGGTTGGCCGCGCCTTTCAGCGTGCTTTCCGGCATCGCCTGCTGGCGGATGCTTTCCACCAGCGCCGCGTCGCCCTGCATCTCGCCGTCGATTTCCAGTTCCGGATGGGCTTCCTGCACCAGGGCCAGCGCGTCGCGCATCTTGCAGGCGCCTTCCGAGTTCCAGGTGCCGAAGCTGGAGTTGGACAGCAGTGCCACCTTCGGATTGATGCCGAAGCGGCGTACCGACTGCGCTGCCATCTCGGTGATGGCGGCCAGCTGCTCGGCGTCCGGGTTCGGGTTCACGTAGGTGTCGGCGATGAAGATGTTGCCGGTCGGCAGGATCAGCGCGTTCATCGCGGCGGCCACCTTGTCCTTGCGGGCGTAGCCGATCACGTTCTCGATGATGTCGAAATGCTGGCGATACGGGCCGTAGGTACCGCAGATCAGCGCGTCGGCTTCACCGCGGCGCACCATCAGCGCACCGATCAGGGTGGTGTTGCCGATCACGCGGCGACGCGCCTGCTCCTGGCTCACGCCCTTGCGCTTCATCAGCTGGTAGTAGTCCTTCCAGTACTCGGCGTAGCGCGGGTCGGATTCGTTGTTGACCAGCTCGAAGTCCTTGCCGATTTCCAGCTTCAGGCCCAGCTTCTTGATGCGCTTCTCGATCACGGTCGGGCGGCCGATCAGGATCGGGAACGCCAGACCCTGGGCGGCGATTTCCTGGGTGGCGTGCAGCACGCGCTCGTCTTCACCCTCGGCCATCACCACGCGTTTCAGCGCTTTCTTGGCCTGCGAGAACACCGGCTTCATGAACAGGTTGGTCTTGTACACGAACTGCGCCAGCTGGTCGGCGTAGGCGTCCATGTCGGCGATCGGGCGGGTGGCGACGCCGGAGTCCATCGCGGCCTGGGCCACGGCCGGGGCGATCTTCACGATCAGGCGCGGGTCGAACGGCTTCGGAATCACGTATTCCGGGCCGAAGGACAGCTCCTGGTCACCGTAGGCGGTGGCCACCACGTCGTTCTGCTCGGCCATGGCCAGGTCGGCGATGGCGCGCACGGTGGCCAGCTTCATCTCTTCGTTGATGGTGGTGGCGCCCACGTCCAGCGCACCGCGGAAGATGAACGGGAAGCACAGTACGTTGTTCACCTGGTTCGGGAAGTCGGAGCGGCCGGTGCCGATGATGGCATCCGGACGCACTTCCTTGACCAGCGGCGGCAGGATTTCCGGTTCCGGGTTGGCCATGGCCAGGATCACCGGGTTGGCGGCCATGGACTTCACCATGTCCTGGGAAACCAGTTTCGGACCGGACAGGCCCATGAAGATGTCGGCGCCGACCATGGCGTCGGCCAGCTTGCGCTGACCGTTGTCCGGGATGGCGAAGCGCTTCTTCGACTCGTCCATCTTGTCGTCGCGGTCCTGGTAGATCACCCCCTTGGAGTCGCAGACGGTGATGTTCTCGCGCTTCACGCCCAGGGCGACCAGCAGCTCCAGGCAGGCGATGGCGGCGGCGCCGGCGCCGGAGGCCACCACGCGCACGCTGCCGATGTCCTTGTTCACCAGGCGCAGCGAGTTCAGTACCGCGGCGGCGGCCACGATGGCGGTGCCGTGCTGGTCATCGTGGAACACCGGGATGTTCATGCGTTCACGGCACTTCTTCTCGATGTAGAAGCATTCCGGCGCCTTGATGTCTTCCAGGTTGATACCGCCGAAGGTCGGCTCCATCGCGCAGATGATGTCGACCAGCTTGTCCGGGTCGTTCTCGTTCAGCTCGATGTCGAACACGTCGACGCCGGCGAACTTCTTGAACAGTACGCCCTTGCCCTCCATCACCGGCTTGCCGGCCAGCGGGCCGATATTGCCCAGACCCAGCACGGCGGTACCGTTGGTGACCACGGCAACCAGGTTGCCACGGGCGGTGTACTTGTAGGCGTTCAGCGGGTCTTCAACGATCGCGTCGCAAGGTGCTGCCACACCTGGCGAGTAGGCAAGGGCCAGGTCGCGCTGGGTGGCCAGCGGCTTGGTAGGGGCGACCTGGATCTTGCCCGGCTGTGGGAACTGGTGGAAATCGAGTGCGGCTTGACGCAGTTGCTCGTCCATTCTGTTGGCTCCTGATTATTATTTCATGAGGGTGTGGAGAGGGTTGACATTATAGGGCCAACCCTTAGTTGGGGGCTATGCCGTGTCCGACAAAAAACGCGACGGGAAAATCCCGTCGCGTTTTGCGGCCAACGTGCTCGTTACATCATGCCCAGGGTCTTGGGCAGCCACAGCGAGATCATCGGTACGTAGGTGACCAGGCCGAGGAAGGCCAGCATGGTCAGCAGCCACGGCCACACCGCCACCGTCAGCTCGGTGATGCCCATCTTGGTGATGCCGGAGGCGACGTACAGGTTGAGGCCCACCGGCGGGTGGCACATGCCGACTTCCATGTTCACCACGATCAGGATGCCGAAGTGCACCGGGTCGATGCCCAGCTGCATCGCCACCGGGAACAGAATGGGCGCGAAGATCAGCACGATGGACGACGGCTCCATCACGTTGCCGGCGACCAGCAGCAGGATGTTGACCACCAGCAGGAAGGCGATCGGGCCGAGGCCGGCGTCGATCAGCCAGCCGGCCATCGCCTGCGGGATGCCTTCGCTGGTCATCAGGAAGGAGAACAGCACCGCGTTGGTGATGATGTACAGCAGCATCGCCGACATGCTGGCCGAATCGAGCAGCACCTTGGGCACCTGCTTCAGCGTCAGGTCCTTGTAGATGAACACGGCGACGACGAAGGCGTACACGGCCGACATCGCGGCGGCTTCGGTCGGGGTGAAGATGCCGGTATAGATACCGCCGATCACCACCACGATCAGGAACAGGCCCCACATCGACTCGCGCAGCGCCTTGACGCGTTGCTTGAACGAGGCCTTCGGCAGGCGCGGGTAGTTGAACTTGCGCGCGCGGTACCAGGTGGTCAGACCGAGGAAGGTGGCCAGCATCAGCCCCGGGATCACGCCGGCCATGAACAGCTGGCCGACCGAGGTGTTGGTGGCGACCGAGTACATCACCATCACGATGGACGGCGGGATCAGGATGCCCAGCGCGCCGGAGGTGGTGATCACGCCCGCGCCGAAGCTGTTGGGGAAGCCCTGCTTCACCATGGCCGGCAGCAGGATGGAGCCGATGGCCACCACGGTGGCCGGGCTGGAACCCGATACCGCGGCAAACAGCGCGCAGGCCATCACGCCGGCGAGGCCGAGGCCGCCGTGCCAGTGGCCGACCATGGACGAGGCGAAGTTGATCATGCGCCGCGCCACCCCGCCGTGGGTGAGGAAGTTGCCGGCGAGGATGAAGAACGGGATGGCCATGATCTCGAACTTCTCGATGCCGGTGAACAGCTTCAGCGCCACCGCCTCGATCGGTACGTCGGTCATGGTGAACAGGAAGGTCAGCACGGTGAGGCCGAGCGAGATGGAGATCGGCATGCCGGTCAGCATCAGCACCAGCAGCAGGCTGAAAATGATGAGGGCGCTCATTGCTTGCCTCCTTTGTGGCTGGTGTCGTGCGGATGCAGGTTGTCGTCCATGGCGTACCAATTGATGTCTTCGGCGACGTCGTCCATGCCTTCGACGTGGCTGTGGTCATGCTTGGGCAGCTCGCCGGTCTTGAGGAAGTTGACCATTACCTGCAGGAAGCGGAAGCACATCAGGTAAGAGCCGCAGGGCACCGCGAGGTAGACCAGCCACATCGGTACTTCCAGGTCGGCCGAGGTCTGCTCGGTATGGCCGATTTCCCAGACGAAGGTGGCGCCCAGGGTACCGATGATGCCGGTGAACAGCGCGCCGGCGAGCAGGCCGATGACGATGAACTTGGCACGATTGTTGTCGGACAGCTTGTTGATCAGCACGTCGACGCCGACGTGGATGCCGGTGCGCACGCCGTAGGCGGCGCCGAACTTGGCCATCCACACGAACAGGTAGATGGTCAGTTCCTGCGCCCAGCTGGTATGGATATCGGCAAGCAGGGGTTGAAGCAGCTCGATGCCGCTCCCGTAACGGTGCACGACGGCGAAGAAGGTGATCAGCGTCGCGGCGGCCATCAGGGTGGCGATCAGCCACTCCTCGAGGTGGTCGAGGAATTTCATGATAGTGACTCCGGTTAAGACAAAGGTTGGCCGCATGCCATGCGGCGGGATGCGGCCAACCTTTTGTCAGTCAGGTACGGTTCAGTTCGGGGTGTAGCCGGTCTGCTTGTAGATCAGCTGTACCAGGCCTTCGCCGATGCGGTCGTCCATCTTGGCGTGAACCGGAGTCAGGGCTTTCTTGAAGGCGGCGCGTTCTGCCGCCGTCGGGATGTAGATCTGGGTCTTGCCGGAGGCCTTGATCTTGGCCAGATCGCTTTCGTTTTCCTGCTGTGCAATCTTGTTGGCGTAGACGGTGGCTTCCTTCATCGCGCCATCCAGCGTGGTGCGGATGTCAGCCGGCAGGCCGTCCCAGAACTTCTTGTTGACGATCACGGCGTAGCCCAGGTAGCCGTGGTTGGTTACCGTGGCGTGCTTCTGCACTTCGTGCATCTTCTGCGTCAGCATGTTGGACGGTGGGTTCTCGGTGCCGTCCACCACGCCGGTCTGCAGCGCCTGGTAGGTCTCGGAGAAGGCCATCACCTGCGGCATGGCGCCTAGCGCGCGCATTTCTTCTTCCAGTACCTTGGACGACTGAATGCGCATCTTCAGGCCCTTGAAGTCGGCTGGCGATTTCAGCGGCTTGTTGGCGGAGAAGATCTTGAAGCCGTTGTCCCAGTAGGCCAGACCCTTGATGCCCTTGTTTTCGAGCTTGGCCAGCAGCTGCATGCCGATCGGGCCCTGGGTCACCTTGTGCAGCTCGTCGTAGCTGTCGAAGATGTAGGGCAGGTCGAAGACCTCGAATTCCTTGGCGCCCAGCGGGCCGAACTTGGCCAGGCTCGGTGCCAGCATCTGTACCGCGCCCAGCTGCAGCGCTTCCAGTTCTTCCTTGTCCTTGTACAGCTGGCTGTTCGGGAACACCTGCACCTGTACGCGGCCCTTGGTGCGGGTTTCGGCCAGCTTCTTGAAGTATTCGGCGGCCTTGCCCTTCGGGGTATCCTGCGCCACGACGTGGCTGAATTTGATGACGAAATCAGCGGCGTGGGCTGCGCCAGCGAAGCCGAAGGTGGCCCCGATTACGAGGGCTGCATATTTCAGTTTCATCTCGGTACTCTCCTGTTATTTGTCGTGTTGTGCGTGTTATCGTCCGTGTCAGACAAACGGACTGTCCGCCACATCAACAGTAGTTCCCGCAATGGGGGCTGACCATTGGGGACTTCCGCATTGGGGTTTTCCCTAGTGATTGATGCTGTTTGCCCAGGTTGCCCGTATGCAATTGATAGCTACCCCCCCGTTGAAATCGTCGCCCCGCCTGCTGTGGCTGGGGGTGATCCTGACCCTGGCCGCCTTGCTGGCGGCGCTGGCCGGCCTCTATTCCGTGGTCTATCGCGACTGGGTCGACGAGCAGCGCGACAGCCTGGTGCAGGAGCTGCTGTGGCTGGAACAGAGCCTGCGCCTGCATCTGGAAGGGCACCAGCAGACGGTGGAGAACATGGCGCCGGAGCTGCAGGGCGGCGCCGCCGGGCAGCAGCGCTTTGTCGCCGCCGCCAGCCTGCTGCGGCGCGAGAGCCGCGAGATCGCCGAAGTGCAGTGGGTGGACGGCCGTGGCCGCGTGCTGCTCGACGGCAGCGGCGTGAGCAACGGTGGCCAGCAGCTCGAAGGCGGCAGCTACGACGCGCTGTGGCGCGCCGAGCGCCTGAAGCGGCCGGTGTTCGGCGCGCCGTATCGCGCCGCGGACGGCAAGTACCGTTTCGACCTGGCGGTGCCGGTGCTGGTGCACGGCCGCTACCAGGGCGGGGTGCGCATCGTCTACGACCTGGCGGCGCTGCTGCACCACCAGGTGCCGTGGTGGATCGCCTCGCAGTACCACATCAGCGTGGTCGATCTGGAGGGTAAGGCGCTGGCCAGCAAGTTCGAGCAGACGCCGCCGCAGAACACGCTGTTCCACCAGATCAGTTTCGATCCGCCCGGCTACGGCCTCAGCCTGCGCGCGGTCAGCTACCGTGCCGGTGTCGGGCTGGCGCTGCCGGTGCTGTCCAGCTTCATCGGCCTGCTGACGCTGGCGCTGCTGTATTCGCTGTGGCGCATCCGCGGCCATGTGCGCGAGCGGGCGCAGGCGGAAAAGGCGCTGCAGCACGAGATGATCCTGCGCCAGGCGATCGAGAACAGCATGAAAAGCGGGCTGCTGGCGCTGGACCTGCGCGGCCAGATCGTGCACGTCAACCGCGCCTTCTGCGAGCTGACCGGGCTGGACAGCACCGAGCTGGTCGGCCAGTCGCCGCCGTATTCCTTCTGGCCGCAGGACGAGGCGCCGTTGCTGCAGGCGGCGATGCAGGCGGTGCTTAACGGCGAATTGCCGGAGCACGGCTTCGAGTTGCCGTTCTGCCATCGCGACGGCGAACGTTTCGAGGTGCGCTTCTACGCCACGCCGCTGCGCGGCAACGACGGCCGCCACACCGGCTGGGTGGCGTCGCTGTACGACATCACCGAGCTGAAGAAAAAGCGGCTGGCGCTCAACTACTCGCACCAGCGCTTCCTGTCGGTGCTCAACGGCCTCGACGTCGGCCTGTGCGTGACCGACGGCGCCAGCTCGCAGCTGCTGTACGCCAACCCGGCCTTCGCCGAGATGTGGGCGCAGTTCGAACCGGCGGGGCTGTACTGTCCGATGCTGCCGGGGCTGGCCGGCGCGGCACAGGCGGACCGGGTGTCGCTGGAGTTCTCGCCGGACCACGACGAACACTGGTTCCAGCTGCAGTACCGCAAGATCAGCTGGGTCAACGATGAAGAGGCGTGGCTGGCAATGCTGGTCGACGTCACCGAGCAGCGCCAGCGCGACGAACGGGCGCGCACGCAGGACGAGCGCTTCCAGACCACCTCGCGCCTGATCGCGATGGGCGAGATGGCGTCCAGCCTCGCGCACGAGCTGAACCAGCCGCTGACCGCCATTTCCACCTACGCCGCCGGCGTGTCGCGGCGGCTGCCGGAGGCGGTGCAGCAGCAGCACGGCGTGCAGGAGGCGATCCAGGCCATCGTGCAGCAGGCGCGCCGGGCCGGGCAGATCGTCAACAGCATCCGCGCCTTCGTCAAGAAGCACGCGCCGCAGCTGGAGAATGCGGATCCCGATCTGGCGGTGTCGCGCGCCCACGCGCTGGCGCTGCCGCTGGCGGAGAAGTACGGCGCCCAGCTGCTGTGGGAGCCGGGCGGCAAGCCGGTGACGGTGCAGATGGACCCGGTGCTGATCGAGCAGGTGCTGCTCAATCTGATCAAGAATGCGGTGGAGGCGATGCGCGAGGCCGACGTGCGGCGGCCGCTGGTGGCGATCCGCACCGAGGCGGGCGAGCGCTTCTGGCGGGTGGAGGTCAGCGACAGCGGGCCGGGGCTGGCGCAGGAGGTGAAGGACAACCTGTTTACGCCGTTCTATTCCACCAAGCCGGACGGGATGGGCATCGGCCTCAATATCTGCCGCTCCATCGTCGAGTTCCACCACGGCGAATTCGGCGTCAGCGACACGCTGGCCGGCGGCTGCGTGTTCTGGTTCACCCTGCCGCTGTCCGGCCACAACGGCGCGCAGTAGCCGGACGCCGGCAAAGGTTGGCCGCAACGGCTGCGGCCAACCTTGTGCCTCAGCCTGCCGGCGTCAGCACGGTATCGTGGCAGGTGGCGTCGGTCTGCGGGTAGTCGCGGCTGAAGTGCAGGCCGCGGCTCTCCTTGCGCAGCAGGGCCGAGCGCACGATCAGTTCGGCGGTCTGCACCAGGTTGCGCAGCTCGATCAGGTCGTTGCTGACGTGGAAGTGGCTGTAGTACTCGTTGATCTCTTCCGACAGCAGGTTGATGCGGTGCAGCGCCCGCTCCAGCCGCTTGTTGGTGCGCACGATGCCGACGTAGTCCCACATCGCACGGCGCAGCTCGTCCCAGTTGTGGGAGATCACCACCTCTTCGTCCGGATCGGTGACGCGGCTGTCGTCCCAGTCCGGAATCGCCGGCAGCGGCACCGTCTTCGACGCCACGATGTTGGCCGCCGCCGCCTTGCCGATCACCATGCACTCCAGCAGCGAGTTGCTGGCCAGACGGTTGGCGCCATGCAGGCCGGTGCAGGCGACTTCGCCGACTGCGTACAGGCCGTCGACATCGGTGCGCCCTTCCAGGTCGGTGACCAGACCGCCGCAGGTATAGTGCGCCGCCGGCACCACCGGAATCGGCTGCTGGGTGATGTCGATGCCCAGTTCCAGGCAGTGGGCGTAGATATTGGGGAAGTGCTCCTGGATGAAGCTGGCCGGCTTGTAGGAGATGTCCAGATACACGCAGTCGAGGCCGTGCTTCTTCATCTCGAAATCGATAGCGCGCGCCACCACGTCGCGCGGTGCCAGTTCGGCGCGTTCGTCGTGTTGTGGCATGAAGCGGGTACCGTCCGGCAGGCGCAGGATGCCGCCTTCGCCGCGTACCGCTTCCGAGACCAGGAACGACTTGGTGTGCGGGTGATACAGGCAGGTCGGGTGGAACTGGATGAACTCCATATTGCCGACCCGGCAGCCGGCACGCCAGCCCATGGCGATGCCGTCGCCGGTGGCGGTATCCGGGTTGGTGGTGTAGAGGTAGACCTTGCCGGCGCCGCCGGAGGCGAGGATGGTATGGTTGGCCGCAATGGTCACCACCTCGTCCTGCTCCTTGTCCAGCGCATAGGCGCCATAGCAGCGGTTTTCCGCGCGGCCCAGCTTCTTGCCGGTG
Source organism: Vogesella alkaliphila (assembly GCF_014652475.1). Taxonomy (GTDB): domain Bacteria; phylum Pseudomonadota; class Gammaproteobacteria; order Burkholderiales; family Chromobacteriaceae; genus Vogesella; species Vogesella alkaliphila. The sequence continues at coordinate 289,502 of NZ_BMYW01000005.1, forward strand.
ATCAGGTCGACCGCGATATGGTTTTCCAGCACACGGATGCGCGGGTGAGCCTTGATCTTCTGGCCCAGCGTGGACGTTACCGCTGCGCCGGTGGCATCGGCGGCGTGGATGATGCGGCGATGGCTGTGCCCGCCCTCGCGGGTCAGGTGAAAGCCGGTCTGGTGGCTGGCATCCCGGGTGAACGGCACACCGAGGTCCACCAGCCAGTCAATGGCATCCTTCGAGTTCTCGACGATGAAGCGGGTGGTTTCTTCGTTGCACAGCCCGGCACCGGCGATCAGCGTGTCGTCTATATGCTTGGCGACCGAGTCGCCGGTGTCCAGCACCGCGGCAATGCCGCCCTGCGCATAAGAAGAACTGCCCTCCAGCAAATCCCGCTTGGTGATCAGGCCGACCTCGTAATGCTCTGCCAGATGCAGCGCCAGGGTCATGCCGGCCAGGCCGCTACCAATAATCAGGACATCAAACTTCAGTGTTGTCATTGTCGAATCGCTCGGAAACCGTGGTGAAAGCACGCGCTGAAACAAAAAAGCAAGATTAGCAGAATCGCCAGCCGCGTGCTGCGTCACGCCAAAGAATCGTTGCGGCCAACCTTTTTCATTTTTGTTGCTGGTGGGGTACTTGTGAAATCAACGACTTG
>NZ_BMYW01000006.1:0-119318 GCF_014652475.1 Vogesella alkaliphila
GAATCTACAAGTCGTTGATTTCACAAGCATCCCGCCAGCAACAAAAATGAAAAAGGTTGGCTGCAACGCTTGCGGCCAACCTTGGGCACTTCCGGACAAGGGCTTAATCCGGCTTATTTTCCACGCAATTTGGCAAACGCGGCCGCCATCGCACCACCGGTATTGTCCTGCGCCGCCGGTTTCGCACCCTGGCGACGGCCATTGTCGCTACGCCCGGCACCGCTACGCACCGCGGTGCCGACCTCGTCATCCAGGCGCATGGTCAGCGCGATGCGCTTGCGCGGCACGTCCACTTCCAGCACCTTGACCTTGACCACGTCGCCGGCCTTGACCACCGTGCGCGGGTCGTCCACGAACTTGGTGGACAGCGCCGAGATGTGCACCAAGCCGTCCTGGTGCACACCGACGTCGACGAAGGCGCCGAAGTTGGCGACGTTGGTCACCACGCCTTCCAGCACCATGCCAGGCTGCAGGTCCTTGATGTCCTCCACGCCGTCCTGGAAGGTGGCGGTCTTGAATTCCGGACGCGGATCGCGCCCCGGCTTGTCCAGTTCCTTCAGGATGTCCATTACCGTTGGCAGGCCGAAGCGTTCGTCGGTGTAGTCACTGGCACGCAGACTCTTGATGAAGACCGAGTCGCCGACGATCTGCTTCACCGCGCGGCCAGTCTTGCTGACGATCTGCTCCACCACCGGATAGGCTTCCGGATGCACCGAGGAGGCGTCCAGCGGGTTGTCGCCATTGCTGATCCGCAGGAAGCCGGCGGCCTGCTCGAAGGTTTTCTCGCCGAGACGACTGACCTTGAGCAGCTCCTTGCGCGACTTGAATGCGCCGTTGGCGTCGCGATGCGCGACGATGTTGGCCGCCAGCGTACTATTGAGACCGGAGATGCGCGTCAGCAGCGGCACCGACGCCATGTTGACGTCGACCCCGACCGCGTTCACGCAGTCTTCCACCACCGCGTCCAGACTCTTCGCCAGCTGGCTCTGGTTCACGTCGTGCTGGTACTGGCCGACACCGATGGACTTCGGATCGATCTTCACCAGCTCGGCCAGCGGGTCCTGCAGGCGGCGGGCGATCGACACCGCGCCGCGCAGGGACACATCCAGCTCCGGGAACTCCTTGGCCGCCAGCTCGGAGGCGGAGTACACCGAGGCGCCGGCCTCGCTGACCACGATCTTGGTCAGGTTCAGTTGCGGGAAGGCCTTGATCACGTCCTGCGCCAGCTTGTCGGTTTCACGGCTGGCGGTGCCGTTGCCGATGGCGACCAGCTCGACCCGGTGCTTGTGCGCCAGCGCGCCGAGAATGGCGACCGAGCGCTCCCAGTCGCGGCGCGGCTCGTGCGGATAGATGGTGGCGGTATCGAGCAGCTTGCCGGTGTTGTCCACCACCGCCACCTTCACGCCGGTACGCAGGCCGGGGTCGAGGCCGATGGTGGCGCGCGGGCCGGCCGGCGCCGCCAGCAGCAGGTCGTGCAGGTTGGCCGCAAACACCCTGATCGCCTCGGCGTCGGCGGCGTCCTTCAGCTTCGACACCAGCTCCAGCTCCAGCGACAGGAAGATCTTGGCGCGCCAGCACAGACGTACGCCGTCCAGCAGCCACTTGTCGGCGGCGCGGCCGGCGTCCTTGATGCCGAACTGTGCGGCGATCAGTTCCTCGTAGGCCGAGCGCTGCGTGATCGGCGTCTCGTCCGGCTGGTATTTCAGCGCCACAGACAGGATGCCCTCGTTGCGGCCGCGCAAGAGCGCCAGCGCGCGGTGCGAAGGCGTGGTTTTCAGCGGCTCGCGATGCGCGAAGTAATCGGCGAACTTGGCGCCCTCCTGCTCCTTGCCGGCGATCACCGCCGCCGCCAGCTCGCCCTCGTTCCACAGCTTCTCGCGCAGGCGACCCAGCAGCGCGGCGTCTTCGGCAAAGCGTTCGATCAGAATGGCGCGCGCGCCGTCCAGCGCCGCCTTGGCATCGACCACGCCCTGGTCGGCGTCGACATAGCCCGCGGCCAACGTTTCCGGCTGCTGCGTCGGGTCGGCGAGCAGGCTGTCGGCCAGCGGCTCCAGCCCGGCTTCGCGCGCGATCTGCGCCTTGGTGCGGCGCTTCGGCTTGTACGGCAGGTACAGGTCTTCCAGCAGGGTCTTGTTGTCGGCGGCGTACAGCGCGGCCTCCAGCTGCGGGGTGAGTTTTTCCTGCTCGGCGATGCTTTTCAGGATGGCGACGCGGCGGTCGTCCAGCTCGCGCAGGTAGGTGAGGCGCTCGGCCAGCTGGCGCAGCTGGGTGTCGTCCAGGCCGCCGGTGACTTCCTTGCGGTAACGGGCGATGAAGGGCACGGTGGCGCCTTCGTCGATGAGGTTGATGGTGGCGGTGACTTGCGCCTCGCGGACGGCGAGTTCCGTCGCGAGGCGGCTGGCGATACTTTTCAACATGCGGCGTTGTTCTTGTCGGAAAACGGAAGCCGCTACTGTAACGGCATACGCCGGAAAATCAAGCGGTGACCGGATTGTTCAGCCAGGCCTGCGCCTCTTCCACCGTATTGAAGTACTCGGCGGGAACGCGGGTGAGCAGGCCGGACAGGTGTGCCGCCAGGCGAATCCAGGTGTCGTCGGCCACCACGGCAAAACGGCCGAATTCGTTCTCGTGGGCGCGCATGAAGCGGACCTCCTCCATCGCCATGTCCAGCGTGAAGTCCTTGATGCCGGACAGATCCAGCAGCACATCCGGCTTGCCGTGCTCGCCGCTGCGCTTGAGCAGCGCCTCCTCGAACAGCTTGAAATCGCCGAGCGTGAATTCGTTGTAGAGGGCAACGTCCAGACCGTAATCTTGTTCGCGGATGGAAATCATGGTGCGGCTCCTGGGTGAGAGTGGATTGAAGGGACTGGCATTCCGAATATTAGCGCCTGCCGGCCAGAATGCCGCTGACAATAATCAAGGCCATCGCCAGCAGCTCGCCGGCACCCAGGCGCTGCTGCCACACCAGCGCCCCGAACAGCGCGGAAAACACCACCGTCAGGTAGGACAGGTTGGCGACCAGCAGCTTGCGGCCAACCTTGTAGGCCCGCGTCATCGCCAGCTGCGCCACGGTGGCGGTGGCGCCGAGGCCCAGCACCCACGGCAGGTTGTCCGCGGTCAGCGGCTGCCACGGCCGCCCCAGCAGCAACAGGCCGCCGCCGAGCGTCGAGATCAGCGCGAAGTAGAACACCGTGCGCCACTCCGCCTCGCCCGCCTGCCCCAGTTCGCGCACGTGCAGGTAGGACCAGCCGGCGAGCAGGCCGGAGCCCAGCCCCAGCAGCCCGGCCTGCCACGCGGCACCGTCAAAGGTTGGCCGCAGCAGCAGCGTCACCCCGACAAAGCCGAGCAGCAGCGCCAGCAGCGCAGGCCGCGACAGTCTTTCTTTCAGCAGCAGCACCGACAGCAAGGCCAGGAACATCGGCGAGGTGTAGTTGAGCGTCACCGCCGTCGACAGCGGCAGGTGGCTGATGGCGTAGAAGTAGGCCAGCAGCGAGGTGTAGCCGATCAGGCCGCGCTTCAGGTGGCGCCCCAGCTGCGGCGTGGCGAAGCGCTGCCGCCGCAGCAGCGCCACGCCGCCCAGCAGCAGCACCGCAAACAGCGTGCGCCAGAACACCAGCGCCACCGTGTCCAGCGTCTGTGCGCCGAGCTTGACGAACACCCCCATCAGGCCAAAGCTGACCGCGGCCAGCACCATCCACAAGGCGCCGGCCATCAGCGCCTCGCCGCCAGGATGCCGCTGCCGATGATCAGCGCCATGCCCAGCCAGGACAGCATCGGCAACAATTGCTGATGCAAGACCAGCCCCATCAGTGCCGAGAACGCCACCGTCAGGTAGGCCAGGCTAGACACCACGAACTTGCGCCCTTCCTTGTAGGCGCGCGTCATCGCCAGTTGGCCGGCCAGGCCCATCAGCCCGACGGCGAGCATCTGCGCCAGCTGCACCCCGTTCAACGCATGGAAGCCGCCATTGAACAGCACCACCAGCAGGCCGAACAGCGACGACAGGAAGAACAGCCAGAACACGGTGACCGACGGCCGCTCGCCCAGCTCGCCCAGCTCGCGCACATGGAACAGCGCCAGCCCGGCGCCAAGGCCGGAGCCCAGCCCCATCAGCCCGGCGAACCACTGCCCGGCGTCAAAGGTTGGCCGCAACATGCAGGCGATGCCGACGAAGCCCAGCGACAGCGCAAACCACACCGCCGGCGGCAGCCGCTCGCGGCGCAACAGCACGCAGCACAGGGCAAAGGACAAGGAAGAGGTGTAATTGAGGGTCACCGCCGCCGCCAGCGGCAGCCGGCTCAGCGCGTAGAACAGCATCGCCATCGACAGGTAGCCGATCAGGCTGCGCCGCGCATGGGCGCCCCAGTGCGGGCTGCGCATCGATTCGCCGCGCCGCCACATCAGCGGCAGCAGCACCAGCAGGCCGATGAAGGTGCGATAGAACAGCACCTCGAACGCCGGCAGCGTGCTCGACCCCTGCGCCGCGAACAGGCTCATCAGCGCGAAGCACAGCGCCGCCACCACCATCCAGCCGGAACCGAGACGACTCATGCGCCCGCCTCCGCCTTCCGCGCCACCGCAAGCCCCAGGCAGATATCGGCGAACACGCGCCGGTAGCGCGCATATTCCGCCGCATTGGCACTGCAGTGCGCCTTGATGTAGCGGCCATCGCCCTGCTGCTGCCACACCACCAGCTGCTGGCTGACGATCCACAGCCCGCTCTGCACGTACAGGCCCTCGCGATAGGACAGCACCAGCCGGCCGCGCTGACGGTCGAGGCGCACCACCTGCGCCGGCTCGCGCGTGTCGTCGGCGCGGCGATAGCGTGCCGCCAGACGGCTCAGCGGCTCCTTGCCGCGCAACTGCTGGCGGCTGACCTGCACCTGCACGCCGCCGCGCTCGCGGTCTTCCTGCCGCGGCGGCACGATGCGCAGCATCTCGTCGCTATGCGGCCGCACCTGCCACGCCGCCGGCACGTTGATGGTGACACCCAGGTAGGGATTGCGATAGGTCGCCGCCGTGGCCAACCCGGAGAACAACACGGAAAACAGTACGCTCAATACAAATGGCATGATGGCCCGACAGACAAAAAAAGGCGCGGAAATCCGCGCCCTTTTATTGTGCCGCACAAAACACGGTCTTAGCCAGCCAGATGTTCACCCATCTGGAGACGGTAGAACTCGTGGAAGTGCTGCATGCCGTCCTCGGTCGGCGACTGGTACGGCCCGACTTCGCTCTCGCCGCGCAGCCACAGCGCCTTGCGACCCTCGTGCATGCGCAGGCAGATCTCGTCGTCCTCGACTGCGGTTTCCATATAGGCCGCCTGCTCCGCCTCGATGAACTCCGGTTCGAACCACAGGATGTCTTCCGGGTAGTAGAACTCGGTGATCACCGTGCACTTTTCCGGGCCGCGCGGAATCACCACGCTGATCACCAGCACGTGCGGATACCACTCCACCATGATGTTCGGGTAGTAGGTCAGCCAGATGGCGCCGAATTCCGGCTGCTGGTCGGCGTAGCGCTTGATGACTTCTTCGTGCCACTTGCCGTACACCTTGCTGCCGGAGCGCGCCAGCTTGTTCTTCACGCCCACGGTCTGCACGTGGTAGTGGTCGCCCCACTCCCACTTCAGGTCGGCGCAATCGACGAAGTTGCCGAGGCCCGGATGGAACGGATCGACGTGGTAGTCCTCGGAGTAGACTTCGATGAAGGTCTTCCAGTTGAAGTCGTACTCGGTGGTCAGCGACTTGTGATAACCGTAGTTCTCGAAAGTCATGTGCTTGGCGACGCCAAGCTTTTCCAGGTCGCGGCCAACGTTGCGCTTGGCGTCGAACAGCAGGCCCTGCCAGCGGGTCAGCTCGGTCTGGTTCAGGTTCAGGCACGGCGTTTCCGGGAAGTGCGGCGCGCCGATCAGCTGGCCGCCGTTGTCGTAGGTCCAGCCGTGCAGGTTGCACACCATGTGGTTGCCGGTGCCGCGCCCCTTGTAGATCAGCGCCTGGCGGTGGCGGCAGACGTTGGAGATCAGCTTGATGTCGCCGTCGACATTCTTCAGCATCTTGCCGTGGCCGAGCCAGTCCAGCGTGTGATAGTCGCCGGCGTTGGGCACCATCAGCTCGTGGCCGTAATACTGCGGGGCATTGGCGAACAGGACATGTTGTTCCAGCGCGTAGTAGGCCGGATCGAAATAGGTAAAGACAGGCAACTGCGCAGCAGAAGCTTTCAGCAACTGGGACGAAGCCAGATCAGACATTATTCCCACACCTCCGTGGAAGAAGATATAAGACCAGCCGAATCTCGCTCTTAACGAGTTTACGGAGTGCTATAAAAAAACACTTGCCAGAACACGGACTTCCGTGATCCACCCAAGCGGTCAGGGGCGGGATTGTCGGCTAAATCCCCCCCCGGGGCAAGCACTTTTTAGCCGCACAATTGCGCTGGATCAGGCTTTTTGCAAAAGAAACCGCCCTAGCCGACATCTGATCAAATTACGCGGCAAAACCCTTTTCTATTCATTGTCTTGTCAAACAGAACGCGCACAATCAGCACGCAAGCGGCATGATCCGGACTCAGGAAATCCCTGATGGTGCGCCGCACCAAAATAGCGGATAATTACCTGTTGCCCACCAGCGTCCGCTCCGGCCTACCAATCGCGAGCGGAGATGACGCGGCATCAGCTTCAATAAAAAGAACGCAACACCGGCAGAGGCTTCCATCAGACGTCTTCATGCTAACGGACCCGACATGACCCATCACACACTTGTCATCAACTGCGGCAGCTCTTCGCTGAAATTTGCGCTGATCGACGCTGCCAGCCAGCAAACGACCGTGACCGGTATCGCCGAAAAACTCGGCCTCGCCGACGCCTGCATCAGCTTCAAGCAGGACGGCAAGAAAGTTGAACTGACCCTGGCGCAAGGCGATCACGCCGGCGCCATGAAAGCGATCCTGTCCTACTTTGACGAGCGCGGCCTGACCGGCAGCGTGATCGCCATCGGCCACCGCGTGGTGCACGGCGGCGAGACCTTCAAACAGTCCACCCTGATCGACGACAGCGTGATCGCCGCCATCGAGGACTGCGCCCGCCTGGCGCCGCTGCACAACCCGGCACACCTGCTGGGCATCCGCACCGCCATGGAATGCTTCCCCGGCCTGCCGCAAGTGGCCGTGTTCGACACCGCCTTCCACCAGAGCATGCCCGAGCAGGCCTACCTGTACGCAGTGCCGATGGCGCTGTACCGCGAGCACGGCGTGCGCCGCTACGGCTTCCACGGCACCAGCCACCGCTACGTCACCGCCGAAGCGGCGGCGATGCTGGGCAAGCCGCTGGCCGAGTCCGCCTTCGTCTGCGCCCACCTGGGCAACGGCGCCTCGGTGGCCGCGGTACTGAACGGCAAGAGCGTCGACACCAGCATGGGCCTGACCCCGCTGGAAGGCCTGGTGATGGGCACCCGCTCCGGCGACATCGACCCGGGCATCTTCGGCTACCTGGCCGCCGAGCTGAACACCGACGTCCAGGGCGTGTCCGACATCCTGAACAAGCAGTCCGGCCTGCTGGGCCTGTCCGAGCTGTCCAGCGACTGCCGCGAGCTGGAAGACGCCGCCGCCGCCGGCCATGCCGGCGCGCAGATCGCGCTGGAGGTGTTCGCCTACCGCCTCGCCAAGCAGATCGCCGCGATGACGGTGGCGCTGGGCCGGCTGGATGCGCTGCTGTTCACCGGCGGCATCGGCGAGAACTCGCCGCTGCTGCGCGCCAAGGTGATCAAGCTGCTCGGCTTCCTCGGCCTCGCGCTCGACCCTGCGGCCAACGATGCCGCCTTCCGCGGCAAGGCCGGCCGCATCACCCGCGACGGCAGCACCCCGGCGCTGGTCATCAATACCAACGAAGAGCTGATGATCGCGCTGGACACCGCCGCACTGTGCGAGCCGGCGGCCTGAGGAGGATGCGATGCATACTTTTCTGATTGCCCCGATCGGCGTTGACGCCGGTCTGACCTCGGTCTCGCTGGGCCTGATCCGCGCGCTGGAGCAGGACGGCCTCAAGGTCGGCTTCGTGAAGCCGATCGCTCAGGGCAGCGACACCAGCGAGCCGGAACGCTCCACCCACTTCGCCCGCGAGCTGTGCCGCCTCAACGCGCCGGAGCCGCTGCCGATGGACCACGCCGAGCACCTGCTCAGCCAGGGCCAGCTCGACCAGTTGATGGAAGAGGTGGTACACCTGTTCCAGCGCGCCTCCGCCGGCGTCGACGTGGTCATCGTCGAAGGCCTGGTTCAGGACCAGCAACGGGTGTTCACCACCTATATCAACAGCAAGATCGCGCGCACGCTGCAGGCGGAAGTGATCCTGGTCGGCGCCGCCGACCAGCTGCCCAGCCACACGCTGGCGGAACAGCTGGAGATCACCATCCAGGCCTTCGGCGGCCAGCCGCGACAGGTGGCCGGCTACATCCTCAACCGCCTGCGCCCCGGGCAGAACCCGGCCACGTTGGCCGCAGAGATCACCGAGTCCAGCCGCCTGATCCAGAGCCGGCGCATCGCCTGCCTCGGCGGCATCCCGTTCGAACCGGAACTGCTGGCCCCGCGCACGCTGGACGTGGCCAACTACCTGAAAGCCAAGCTGCTGCACGCCGGCCAGCTGACGCGCCGCCGCGTGCGCAGCATCTCGGTGATGGCACGCTCGGTGCCGCACATCGTCGAGCTGCTCAAGCCCGGCGCGCTGATCATCACCCCCGGCGACCGCGAGGACATCGTGCTCGCCACCGCGATGGCGACCATGAACGGCGTGCCGCTGGCCGGCCTGCTGCTGACCTGCGACGCCGAGCCGGACCCGCGCGTGGCGCAGCTGTGCCACAAGGCGTTCACCAGCGGCCTGCCGGTGCTGTCCATCGACACCAACACCCTGGAAACCGCGACCCTGATCTCGACCATGAGCCGGCAGGTGCCGGCCGACGACATGGAGCGCATGGAACGGGTGGTCGATTTCGTCGCCGAGCGCATCAGCACCGGCCAGTTGCGCCAGCGCATCGGCGAACACCACGAGAAACGCCTGTCGCCGCCGGCCTTCCGCTACCAGCTGATGGAAAAGGCGCGCCGCGCCGCCAAGCGCATCGTGCTGCCGGAAGGCAACGAGCCGCGCACGGTACGCGCCGCCGCCATCTGCCACGAGAAGGGCATCGCCCGCTGCGTGCTGCTGGGCGAGCACCAGGAGATCCTGCAGGTAGCCGAGGCGCAGGGCATCACCCTGCCGGCCGACATCGAGATCGTCGACCCCAACGAGGTGCGCGCCCGCTACGTGCCGCCGATGGTGGAACTGCGCAAGAGCAAGGGCCTGAACGCGCCGATGGCCGAGCAGCAGCTGGAAGACAATGTGGTGATGGGCACCATGATGCTGGCGCTGAACGAGGTCGACGGCCTGGTGTCCGGCGCGGTGCACACCACCGCCAACACCATCCGCCCGGCGCTGCAGCTGATCAAGACCGCACCGGAGGCCAAGCTGGTCTCCAGCGTATTCTTCATGCTGATGCCGGACCAGGTCTACGTGTACGGCGACTGCGCGGTGAACCCGGACCCGAGCGCGGAAGAGCTGGCCGACATCGCCATCCAGAGCGCAGACTCCGCCGCCGCCTTCGGCATTCCGCCACGGGTGGCGATGATCTCCTACTCCACCGGCTCCTCCGGCAGCGGCGACGACGTGGAGAAGGTGCGCGAGGCCACCCGCATCGCACGCGAGAAGCGCCCGGACCTGCTGATCGACGGCCCGATGCAGTACGACGCGGCGTCGGTAGAGTCGGTCGGCCGCCAGAAGGCGCCGGACAGCCCGGTGGCCGGACGCGCCACCGTGTTCGTGTTCCCGGACCTCAACACCGGCAACACCACCTACAAGGCGGTGCAGCGTTCCGCCGGCGTGGTGTCGGTCGGGCCGATGCTGCAGGGCCTGCGCAAGCCGGTGAACGACCTGTCGCGCGGCGCGCTGGTGGACGACATCGTCTACACCATCGCGCTGACCGCGATCCAGGCCGACCAGTTCAGCCGCTGAACGCCCGCCGCGACACCCGCCCACCCCGCCCGGTCATGCATGCATGACCGGGCTTTTTCATTGCGGCCACGCTTGCAAACCCCTGACGCAACAAAAGAAAGCACGCTTCCGGCACTCGCTTGATGGTTTCAAACAACTGTTTTAGTATCGATCCCGCTTTTATAAAAACATAACGATAAAACGTGCCCGCGCCATCAGGCCACAGCGCACGACACAACGCGAGGAAACACAGATGTCTTTGAACAGCATCACCGAGTGGTTCATTCCGGACAGCGTCCGGCAATCCCCGGACACCCTGATCCGGGCCCGTACCGTCATAAGCGTCGGCCTGCTGGCCGGCACCATCGCCCCGCTGTTTGCCCTCTCCTACTTCAAGCTGCACCACCCGCTGATGGGCAGTGGCATCCTCGTCGGCGGCCTGGCGCTGCTGCTGGGGCCGCTGCTGCTCAAGCTCAGCGGCGCCTTGCGCCTGGTCGCCGAGTGCATCGTGCTGTCGATGTTCGGCATGGTCAGCTGGATGGTGTACGTCAACGGCGGCATCCTCTCCACCAGCATCATGTGGTTCGCCATCATCCCGTTTGCCGCCATCTTCGTCAGCGGCCGCCGCGCCGGCATCGTGTGGACGCTGCTCAGCTTTGCCATGATCGGCCTGATGTTCGCGCTCAGCGCCGCCGGCGAGATCCCGACGTCGCCAATCCCGCACAGCGAGCTGCCGGCGCTGCAGGCCAAGTCGCTGATCGGCCTGACTCTGGTGATCCTGGCGCTGGGGCTGTCCTACGAGCGCGCCAAGTCGCGCTCCTTCGAAAAGCTGGAATCGGCACGCGAGGAGGCGGAACGCGCCACCGCGGCGATGAAGCAGATGATGGCGCAGGTCACCCGCCTGCTCGACGCCGCCGAGAACGAGAGCCGCGACATCGCCAGCAGCACCCAGCTGATGGCGCGCACCATGAGCGAGCAGCGCCACCGTGCCGACGCCATGGTCGCCATCGCGCAGCAGATGGCGGTCACCACCAGCCAGAACACCGAGCAGTCGCTCAGCGCCACCAGTATGGCCGACACCGCCGGCCAGGCCGCCAGCGCCGGCGGTGCCGCGATGGACGCCGCGGTGCAGCAGCTGAACCAGGCCGGCACGGTCATCGCCCGCGCCGCGGAACGCATGGAAGACCTCGGCCAGCGCAGCACCGAGGTGGGCGGCATCGTGCAGCTGATCCGTGACATTGCCGACCAGACCAATCTGCTGGCGCTGAACGCGGCGATCGAGGCCGCCCGCGCCGGCGAGCTGGGCCGCGGCTTCGCCGTGGTCGCCGACGAGGTGCGCAAGCTGGCCGAGCGCACCCAGGGCGCGACGCTGGACATCGAGCAGAAGATCCAGCTGATCGTGAACGGCACCAACCAGGCGATCGAGGCGATCCGCGAAGGCAACGCGCAGATGCGCAGCGGCCGCGAGAACACCGTCGACGCGCAACAGCGGCTGACCGGCATCATCGGCGACACCCACGCGCTGGTCGGCCTGCTGCGCCAGGTGTCGCAGGCGGAGCAGAGCCAGAACGACGGCTTTGCCCAGTTCGCCGGCGACATCAGCGCCGTCGGCGACGCCACCCGCAGCCTGTCCGGCGAAACCGACACCATCGCCCACGCCACGGTGCGACTGGATCAGCTGATGGCGGAGCTGGGCGACAGCGTGCGCCAGTTCCGCGGCATGGCTGCCTGACAGCACGACACCAAAGCAAAAGCCGCCCGACAGCACCGGGCGGCTTTTTCATTCGGGGGCCAGCAATCGCTCAGACGCCGTACGCGGCGAAGCGGCTCTCCAGCAAGGCCGCCACCGCCGACTCGGCGTGGTGGCCGATGTGCCGCCCGTGCGGCACCTGTTGCCGCAGATGCTGGCTGGCATTGGCCATCAGGTGCGGGTGGCCGACCAGCTGCAGCATCTCGACGTCGTTCATCGCGTCGCCAAACGCCGCGCAATCCTCTGCCGCGATGTCCATGCCGGCCAGCAGCTGCCGCAGCGCCTGGCCCTTGCTCACCCCCGGCGCCATCACCTCCAGATAGCAGTCCTGCGAATAGGTCAGCGCCAGCTGGCCGTCGAAGCGGTAGCGGATATCCTGCTCCACCAGCCGCAGCTGTTCCGGCTCGCCGCAATAGATGATCTTGGCCACGTCGCGGCCGTGGTAGTCGGCCAGGCTGGCGTGCACCTCGGCGCGATCGAGATAGCCGTTGAGCGAGCCGGTGTAGCGGCAGGCCAGCTTGCGGTCATCCAGGTACAGCGCCAGCTCCGCGTCGCGCACCAGCGCCGGCTGCACCAGCTTTTGCACCAGCGCCGGCGCCAGGTTGGCCGCAGCCAGCGGCGTGCCGTCTACCGCGTGCACCCGCGCGCCGTTGGCGCTGATCACGCTGATCGGCAGCTCGATGCCATCCAGCAGGAACTGCACGTCGCGGTAGTGGCGGCCGGTGGCGATGATCAGCCGGCAGCCGGCGGCGTGGGCGCGCTGCAGGGCGGCGACGCTGCGCGGGGTGATGCGGGATTCGGCATCCAGCAAGGTGCCGTCAAGATCGGTGGCAATGGCGCGGAACATGGCAATCTCCCCCAGAGAAAAAATGGCAACAACAGGCATGATTGTGCACCTTCGCGAACAAACACGCAAACAATCGTGCACAAACCGGCAGAAACAGTGCCAGGAACCGCGCCGGATTTGACCACGGCTGCACACTACTGCACGATGTTGCCTGTTTTCAGCCAGGCCGCCCTCATGAACAGCGAAGCACGCAAAGAACGCCCGCCGGCGATCGCCCTGCCCAGCGACCGCCACCAGTACATCCGCCAGCGCCTGCAGCAGGAAGGCCGCGTGCTGGCCGCTGAACTCGCGCAGACGCTGGGCGTGTCCGAGGACTCCATCCGCCGCGACCTGCGCGAGCTGGCCGCCACCGGCATCTGCCAGCGCGTGTACGGCGGTGCCATCGCGATGACGCCCAACACCGGCAGCTTCATCGAGCGCAGTCACGAGAACGTGGCGCGCAAGGCAAGGTTGGCCGCAGCGGCGGTGCGCCTGCTGCAACCGGGGCAGTTCGTGTTCCTCGACGCCGGCACCACCAATCTGGAAATCGCGCGCGCGCTGCCGGACATGCCGCTGACGGTGGCCACCAACTCGATCCCCATCGCCGCGGTGCTGTTCGGCCGCAGCCAGTTCGAGGTGCTGGTCATCGGCGGACGCATGGACCACCGCGTCGGCGGCACGCTGGGCAGTATCCCGACGCAGGCGGTGCAGGACATGCGTCCCGACCTGTGCTTTCTCGGCACCTGCTCGGTGGACATCGAACTGGGCGTCGGCACCACCCTCGCCGAGGAAGCGGCGTTCAAGCGTGTGCTGGTCGGCCAGTGCAACCAGATCGTGCTCGCCGTCACCAACGAGAAGCTCGGCACCGCCTCGCCGTTCGCGGTGGCCGGCATGCGCGACATCGGCCGGCTGGTGATCGAGGCCGACGCCGAGCCGCACAAGCTGGCCAGCCTGCAGCACAGCGGCGTGCCGCTGCTGATCGCCGATTAGTTTTCAGCCCCGGCAACGCTGGCCGCCGGCGGGCGCAGCCGCTACACTGGCGGCCATTTTTCCGACCGGATTCCGCCATGCTGATCAAAGCCCTGCGCCTCGTGCTCGGCAACACCATCGTTGCCGCCGACTACCTCACCCGCCCGCGCAAGCTGCGCCGCGATGCCGCCAGCCAGCAGCGCGTCGACGCCGCCGCGGCCAAACTGGCGCTGTACCAGTTCCGCGCCTGTCCGTTCTGTGTCAAGACCCGCCGCGTGCTGCACCGCCTCAACGTGCCGGTGGCGCTGCGTGACGCGAAAAACAACGCCGCCCACCGCGACGAGCTGCTGCAAGGCGGCGGCAAGATCCAGGTGCCGTGCCTGCGCATCGAACAGGACGGCAAGGTGCAGTGGCTGTACGAATCGAAAGCCATCCGCGGCTATCTGGAACAGCACTTCGCCGCCTGACCCGCACGGCGGGCCGGCACCGCCCGCCCGTCTCACCCCCATGCCACTCTGCTATACTGTCGCCCTTCCGCAGCCCGCTCTTTAGAAGCCACGCATGACCACCACCGCCACACCCGCCGCCCTGAAAGCCGCCCTGTCCACCTGCCTGCTGCGCGACCGCCAGCCGCTGAAACGCAAGCTGCAGGACGCCGAGCAGCGCCTGCGCAAGAACCAGCCGTCGGACAAGCTGATGGCCGACATCGCCGCGCAGATCGCCCGTTCCGCCGGCCGCGCCGCCGCCCGCGCCGAACACCGGCCGCGGCCAACGTTTGACGACGCGCTGCCGGTCAACCAGAAGCTGGACGACATCAAGGCGGCGATTGCGGCCAACCAGGTGGTGATCATCTGCGGCGAGACCGGCTCCGGCAAGACCACGCAGCTGCCCAAGATCTGCCTGGAGCTGGGCCGCGGCGTGTACGGTCTGATCGGCCACACCCAGCCGCGCCGGCTGGCGGCACGCTCGGTGGCGACCCGCATCGCACAGGAGCTGGGTTCGGAGCTGGGCACCCACGTCGGCTTCAAGGTGCGCTTCAACGACAAGCAGTCCGAGCGCAACGTGATCAAGCTGATGACCGATGGCATCCTGCTGGCGGAAACCCAGACCGACCGCTACCTGGAAGCCTACGACACCATCATCATCGACGAGGCGCACGAACGCAGCCTCAACATCGACTTCCTGCTCGGCTACCTCAAGCAGCTGCTGCCGCGCCGGCCGGATCTCAAGGTCATCATCACCTCGGCCACCATCGACGCCGACCGCTTCGCCCGCCACTTCGACGGCGCGCCGGTGCTGGAAGTGTCCGGCCGCACCTACCCGGTGGAGGTGCGCTACCGGCCGCTGAAGCAGCGCGACGAGGACGAGCGCGAGGTGGAGATGGAAGACGCCATCGTCGACGCCGTCGACGAAATCTCGCGTCACGGCGCCGGCGACATCCTGGTGTTCCTGCCCGGCGAGCGCGAGATTCGCGACACCGCCGACAAGCTGCGCCGCAGCGGCATCCGTCACTACGAGATCCTGCCGCTGTTCGCGCGCCTCAGTAACGAAGACCAGCAGAAGATTTTCAAGCCGTCCGGCGGCCGCCGCATCGTGCTGGCCACCAACGTGGCCGAGACCTCGCTGACGGTGCCGGGCATCAAGTACGTGATCGACACCGGCCTTGCCCGCATCAAGCGCTACAGCCCGCGCGCCAAGGTCGAGCAGCTGCAGGTGGAGAAAATCTCGCAGGCCGCCGCGCGCCAGCGTGCCGGCCGTTGCGGCCGTGTCGAGGCCGGCGTCTGCGTGCGCCTGTACGCCGAGGACGATTTCAACGCCCGCCCGGCGTTTACCGATCCGGAAATCGTGCGCTCCAGCCTGGCCGCGGTGATCCTGCGCATGGCCGCCCTGCGCCTGGGCAAGGTCGACGAATTCCCGTTCATCGAACCGCCGTCCAGCCGACTGATCGCCGACGGCTACCAGGTACTGCAGGAGCTGGGCGCGGTGGACGAGCAGCTGCAGCTCACCGCCGTCGGTACCGAGCTGGCGCGCATCCCGGTCGACCCCAAGGTTGGCCGCATGCTGCTGGCCGGGCGCGAACACCACTGCGTGCGCGAGGTGCTGATCATCGCCGCCGGGCTGTCGATCCAGGACCCGCGCGAGCGGCCGTTCGAGGCGCGCGAGGCCGCCGACCGCGCGCAGGCCCGCTTCAACGACGAAAAGTCCGACTTCCTGTCCTACCTGCATCTGTGGGACTTCTTCAGCGCCGCGCTGGCCAACAAGCAGAGCAACCGCCAGCTGCTGAACCTGTGCCACGAGCACTTCCTGTCGCACCTGCGCCTGCGCGAGTGGCGCGAGCTGCACGCGCAGCTGGCCGACATCGCCAGCGAGCTGAACCTGATCGACAAGGACAAGGCGCACGCGCCGGCGGCTGCGGCCAAGCTTGAGACCACGCCGAAGAAACGCGCGCAGGCCGACCTGGTCGCCTACGAGAAGCTGCACAAGGCGCTGCTCACCGGCCTGATCGGCAATATCGGCATGAAGTCGCAGGAGAGCGACGACTACACCGGCGCGCGCGGCGGCAGCTTCTTGGTGTTCCCCGGCACCGGCCTGAAGAAGGTGCGCCCGAAATGGATCGTCACCGCCGAGCTGGTGGAAACCACCAAGCTGTACGGCCGCTGCGTGGCGCGCATCGAGCCGGAATGGGTGGAGGCGGTGGCGCCGCACCTGGTCAAGCTGCACCACTTCGAGCCGCACTGGGAAAAGTCGCGCGGCGAGGTGGTGGCCAGCGAGCGCGTCACGCTGTTCGGCCTGACGCTGATCCCGCGCCGCCCGGTCAGCTACGGCCGCATCGCGCCGCAGGAGGCGCGCGAGCTGTTCATCCGCGGTGCGCTGGTGGCGATGGAGTACGTCAGCAATGCACCGTTCTTCCAGCGCAACCAGCAGCTGATCCGCGAGGTGGAACAGCTGGAGCACAAGGCGCGGCGCCAGGACGTGCTGGTGGACGAGGACGCGCTGTACGCGTTCTACGCCGAGCGCATCGGGTCAGACGTCGTCGACGCCGCCAGCTTCGAGGCGTGGCGCAAGGAAGCGGAACAGCAGAACCCGAAAGTCCTGTTCCTGACCCGCGACGAGCTGATGCGCCACGCCGCCGAGCACGTGTCGGAAAACCAGTTCCCCGAGTGGCGCGAGCTGGCCGAGAGCCGCTGCCGCCTGCGCTACCGTTTCGAGCCGAACCACCCGCTGGACGGCGTCACCATCGACCTGCCGCTGGCGGTGCTCAACACCCTGCAACCGGCGGAATTCGAATGGCTGGTGCCGGGCATGATCCGCGAAAAGCTGCAGGCGATGATCAAGGCGCTGCCCAAGCAGATTCGCCGCTGCTGCGTACCGGTGCCGGATTTCGTGACCCAGTTCCTGCTGAGCAACCCGGACACCCAGCAGCCGATCGCGCCGCAGCTGGCGCACTTCATCCTGCGCCATACCGGCGGGTTGAAGGTGGATCCGCTGGCGTTCAGCCAGGCCGAGCTGCCGCCTCACCTGCTGTTCAACTTCCGCATCGTCGACGACGGCAAGCAGGAAATCGGCATGGGCCGCGACCTGATCGAGCTGCAGAAGCAGTTCGGCCAGGCGGCGCAGCTGACCTTCCGCGACACCAGCGCCGAATTCGAGCGCGACAAGGTCGAGGCCTGGGACTTCGGCGAGCTGCCGCAGGCGATCCAGTTCGCGCGCGGCCGCCAGCAGCTGACCGGCTTCCCGGCGCTGACCATCGAGACCGACGCCAAGGGTGAGCGGGTGGCGATCCGCCTGTTCGACACCGAGACGGCGGCCAACCTCGAGCATCGCCGCGGCGTGGTGCGCCTGCTGCAGTACCAGCTGAAGGAGCACATGAAGCAGCTGAACAAGGGCCTGCCGGGCATGACCCAGCTCGGCCTGCAGCTTCGCAACGTGTGCAATGTCGACGAGCTGCTGCAGGACGCCATCTCCGCCATCTGCGACCGCGCCTTCATCGGCGACGACGAGGTGCCGCGCAGCGAGAAGGCGTTCAACGAGCAGAAGGCGCGCGCCCGTACCCGGCTGCCGGCGGTGACGCAGGCGGTGACCAGCTACCTGAACCAGATCGCCGCCGAATACCAGGCGCTGCTGCCCAAGCTGCAGAAGCACCGCCTCGGCCACGAGCTGACGCAACAGCTGGGCCGCCTGGTGTACAAGGGCTTCCTCACCGCCACGCCGTGGCAGCAACTGCCGCATCTGCCGCGCTACATGAAGGCGATGAGCCTGCGCATGGACAAGCAGCCGGCCAACGCGCAGCGCGACGGCCAGCGCGGTGCCGAAATCCGCGACCTGTGGCAGAAATGGGAAGCGCGCATGGCGGAAGAAAACGAGCGCGGCGGCGCCAGCTTGGCGTTGCAACAGTTTCGCTGGCATATTGAGGAGTTGCGCGTCGGCCTGTTCGCCCAGGAGCTAAAGACGCCGTATCCGGTATCGGTGAAGCGGCTGCTGAAACTGTGGGACGAACTGCCGAAAAACCTGCGCTGACCCCTCCGCGGGCGGCCGCCGCACGCTGGCGTCAGCGTCGCAGCGGCTCCCGCGCCGGACACCACCATAACAAGACCATTCGCACCCACACACTGATGCGTCATCACAAGGGCCGGGCTCGCAGCTTATGAGTGAAACAACAACTACCAAATTGAGTGCCAGCCACGTCATCGTCGGCAAGGAATTGCAGATGGACGTGTACCACAAGAGCGGCGTGCTGCTGGTCAAGCGCGGCCACTACGTGCTGACCGAGGAACAGAAACAGCGGCTGCTGGCCAACGGCGAAATCAGCAAGGACGCCAAGATGGCCGCCGCCGAGCGCGAGCTGCGCGAACGCCGCGAAAAGCAGCAGGAACAGCAGCGCAAGGAGCGCGAAAGCCGCGGCCGCAATCCGCTGGTGGAGATGGACAGCCTGGCGCACAAGATGCGCGGCCTGCTCAACCACTACTTCCACGTCAGCGAGTTCGAGGCGCAAGTGACGCAGGTGGCGCAGCGGCTGGCCACACTGGCCGAGCAGCAGCCGGACGGGCTGATCGCCTCCTGCCTGCTGGTGCCCTTCCAGGACTACGGCAGCACCCACAGCCTGCACACCGCCGCCATCCTCGCAGTGCTCGGCCGCCGCCTGAAGTTGCCGGCCGACGAGATGCAGGTGCTGCTGTGCGCGGCGCTGACCATGAACATCTCCGCCACCGGGCTGCACAGCGAGCTGACCAAGCAGCAGTCTCGGCTCAGCAACGAGCAGCAACAGCAGATGTACGGCCACCCGCTGCTGTCCTCCGCGTTGCTGCGCGATCTGGGCGTGGAGAACGAGCGCTGGCACCTGCTGGTGCAGCAGCACCACGAGGAGTGGAACGGCGCCGGCTATCCCTACGGTCTGAAGAAGGAAGAGATCGACCCCGGCTCGCACCTGATCCGCCTCACCGACGTGCTGACCTCGCTGCTGATCAGCCAGGCGCACCGCGCCGGGCGGCTGCCGTCCATCGCGCTGGCGCGGCTGTACAAGGGCGAATTCAGCGAGTTCGATGCGCGCTTTGTCGCGCTGCTGATCAAGGAACTGGGCATCTACCCGCCGGGCAGCTTCGTGCGCCTGGCCAACCAGGAAATCGCCATCGTCACCCACCGCGCCGCCGACGGCAACAACACCCAGCCGCGCGTCGCCAGCGTGCGCGCCGCCAACGGCGAGGTGTACGGCGAACCGATGCCGCGCAACACCGGCCTTGCCGACTACGCCATCAGCCAGCCGGTGTCGCCGCAGGAGGCCGGCGTGCGCCCGGCCTTCCTGCTGAAGCTGTGGAACAATTGAAGCACTGAACCGGCGCCGGCCGTCACGCAGGGCCGAAAGCGACAAAAGGTTGGCCGCAACCCGCTTGCGGCCAACCTTTGTCATTTTCACGGCGACAACGGCGCGCTGCCCCGCGCGCCGCCGCGACCGGTCAGAAGCGGTCCAGCTCCTTCTCCGACGCCTCGAACACACTGCCGGCGGCGCCGACGATCTTGTCGTCGGGACGGATGATGGCCAGGTTCTTGTCCGGGTACGGCAACTGCCACAGGAAGTGGCGCAGGCAGTTGAGACGGGCGCGCTTCTTGTCGTCGGACTTGATCACCGCCCACGGCGCGTCGCCGGTATCGGTGTGGAAGAACATCGCCTTCTTCGCCTCGGTGTAGTCGTTCCACTTGTCCAGCGACTGGATGTCGATCGGCGACAGCTTCCAGTGCTTCAGCGGATCGTCACGGCGCGAGATGAAGCGGCGCAGCTGCTCCTCGCGGCTGACCGAGAACCAGAACTTGAACAGGTGGATGCCGCTGTTGACCAGCATGCGCTCCAGCTGCGGTGTCTGGCGCATGAATTCCAGGTATTCCTGCGGCGTGCAGAAGCCCATCACCCGCTCCACGCCGGCGCGGTTGTACCAGCTGCGGTCGAACAGCACCATCTCGCCGGCGGTGGGCAGGTGCTGGATGTAACGCTGGAAGTACCACTGGCCGCGTTCCTGTTCGGTCGGCTTTTCCAGCGCCACCACCCGCGCACCGCGCGGATTGAGGTGCTCCATGAAGCGCTTGATGGTGCCGCCCTTGCCGGCGGCATCGCGCCCTTCGAACAGCACCACGATCTTCTGCCCCGTTTCCTTGACCCAGTTCTGCACCTTCAGCAGCTCGACCTGCAGCGCGGCCTTCTGCCGCTCGTAGTCGTCGCGCTTGATGCGGCTGCGGTACGGGAAGTCCGCCGGCAACGGCGCGCTGGTGCTGTCTTCAAGGCTGCCGTGCGGCGCGTGCGCCACCTGCAGCGCCACCGGCGCATGGCTGATGGCCTCGATTTCGCGCGCCGCCGCCTCGCGCGCCTTGGCCACCGCGCTGCGGCGCCGTGCCGGGGCCGGCTGTTGCGGCTCGGCGGCCACGCTGCCAGTTTCGCCGGTTTCGTTGTTCAACACTTGTTCCTTGCTGTTTTCGTCATTCATGGTGCGACTCTTCACGGTGGGGTAACAGAAACATGCTACGCCCCGCTATTGTCAACGTCATGAACTGGCTGGCGCGCAGTTGATGCGGATCAAATGGCGCAGCACTGCAGCGGCACTGCGCGGCAACAGGCGAATCGGGTACAATCGCAGGATCAGATTATTGCCGACCGAATTCATCACCATGTCCGTAGAAAACAACGCGCCCGTCATCAGCAACTTCATCCGCGCCATCATCGATGAAGACCTTGCCTCCGGCAAACACAGCAGCATCGTTACCCGCTTTCCGCCGGAACCCAACGGCTACCTGCACATCGGCCACGCCAAGTCGATCTGCCTGAACTTCGGCTTGGCCGAGGACTACCAGGGCAAGTGCAACCTGCGCATGGACGACACCAACCCGGAGAAGGAATCCGACGAGTACGTGCAGTCCATCAAGGACAGCGTGGCCTGGCTCGGCTTCCAGTGGGATGGCGAGGTGCGCTACGCGTCCGACTACTTCCAGCAGCTGTACGACTACGCGATCGAGCTGATCAAGACCGGCCACGCCTTCGTCTGCGACCTCAACGCCGAGCAGATGCGCGAATACCGCGGCAGCCTGACCGAACCGGGCAAGAACAGCCCGTACCGCGAGCGCAGCGTCGAGGAAAACCTCGACCTGTTCACGCGCATGAAGAACGGCGAGTTCGCCGACGGCAGCAAGACCCTGCGCCTGAAGATCGACATGAGCTCCGGCAACGTGAACCTGCGCGACCCGGTGATCTACCGCATCCGCCGCGCCCATCACCACCGCACCGGCGACGCGTGGTGCATCTACCCGATGTACGACTACACCCACTGCATCTCGGACGCGATCGAGGGCATCACCCACTCGCTGTGCACGCTGGAGTTCGAAGACCACCGCCCGCTGTACGACTGGGTGCTGGACAACATCAGCATCGGCTGCCACCCGCGCCAGTACGAATTCTCGCGCCTGGAACTGCTGTACGCGCTGACTTCCAAGCGCAAGCTGAACGCGCTGGTCACCGAAGGCAAGGTCAGCGGCTGGGACGACCCGCGCATGCCGACCATCGAAGGCATGCGCCGCCGCGGCTACAGCCCGGCCGGCATCCGCCTGTTCTCGCAGCGCATCGGCGTGTCGCGCGGTGAAAACATCATCGACCTCGCCATCCTCGAAGGCGCGGTACGCGAGACGCTGGAAAGCGAAGCCCCGCGCGTGATGGCGGTGCTGGACCCGATCAAGGTCACCCTCACCAACTTCCAGGACGGCGTTACCGCCAGCCGCAGCGCACCGTACCATCCGCACCATCCGGAGTTCGGCGAGCGCGACGTGCCGATCGCGCGCGAGATCTACATCGAACGCGACGACTTCGCCGAAGTGCCGCCGCCGAAGTGGCAGCGCCTGACCGCCGGCGGCGAAGTGCGCCTGCGCTACAGCTACGTGATCAAGTGCGACGAGGTGATCAAGGACGCCGACGGCAAGGTGATCGAGCTGAAGTGCTCCATCGACCACGACACGCTGGGCCAGAACCCGGTTGGCCGCAAGGTGAAGGGCGTGATCCACTGGATTTCCGCCAGCCACTCGGTGGAAGCCGAAGTGCGCCTGTACGACCGCCTGTTCAACGAGCCGCGTCCGGACGCGGTGCGCGGCGAGGACGGCGAATACGTCGACTTCATGCAGTTCCTGAACCCGGATTCGCTGCAGACCATCACCGGCTACGTGGAACCGGTGGTGCGCGACGCGGCGCCGGAAACACGCTACCAGTTCGAGCGCATCGGCTACTTCGTCACCGACCGCCTTGAGCACCAGCCGGGCTGCAAGATCGTGTTCAACCGCACCGTCGGCCTGAAAGACAGCTGGGCGAAATAAGCATTCGGGATAGCGTGATCCCCGCAGATGCGCTAAGTTAATGAAGCAAAGCATGGCAGGACTCGATGTCCTGCCATTTTTTCGTCATCGCGCGTTTACTGAGGGGTTCACGAGATGAAGGCACGCATCACCACCATCGGCCTGTCGCTGCTGGCACTGGGCATCGGCGGCTGCAGCAGCCTGGGCGGCTACCAGCCGGACAAGACCTACCGCATCACCATCCTGCACACCAACGACCACCACGGCCGCTTCTGGAAGAACAACGACGGCGAATACGGCATGGCCGCGCGCAAGACGCTGATCGACGGCATCCGCGCCGAGGTCAAGGCCCAGGGCGGCTACAGCCTGCTGCTGGACGGCGGCGACGTGAACACCGGGGTGCCGGAATCCGACCTGCAGGACGCCGAGCCGGACTTCAAGGGCATGAACCGGCTGGGCTACGACGCGATGGCGGTCGGCAACCACGAGTTCGACAAGCCGCTGACGGTGCTGCAGAAACAGCAGCGCTGGATCGACTTCCCGATGCTTGCGGCCAACGTTTACAAGGACGGCCGGCGCCTGTTCCAGCCCTACCAGGTCTTCAATCTCGGCGGCGTCAAGGTGGCGGTGATGGGCCTGACCACCGACGACACCTGGAAGCTGGTCAGCCCCGACAACGTGAAGGGTGTGGAATTCCGCAAGCCGGCGACCGAGGCCGCCGCGCTGATGCCGGAGCTGAAGGCACGCGCCAACATCGTCATCGCCGCCACCCACATGGGGCACTATCCCGACGGCGCACACGGCGTGAATGCCGCGGGCGACGTGGAGATGGCGCGCGCGGTGAAAGGTTTCGACCTCATCGTCGGCGGCCACAGCCAGAACCCGGTGTGCATGCAGGCCGAGAACGTGCGCAACGACGCCTACGTCCCTGGCCAGCCCTGCGCCCCGGACCGCCAGAACGGCGCCTGGATCGTGCAGGCGCACGAATGGGGCAAATATGTTGGCCGCGCCGATTTCGAGTACCGCAACGGCGAACTCAGGCTGCTCAAGTACCAGCTGCTGCCGGTCAACCTGAAACAGACGGTCAAGCGCGCGGACGGCGGCAGCCAGAAAGTGCCGTACACTGCCGAGATCGCCGAGAACCCGGACATGCTGGGCTTCCTCAAGCCCTACCAGGACAAGGGCCAGGCGGCGCTGAGCGTGGAAGTGGGCAGCAGCGACGGCAAGCTCAATGGCGACCGCAGCGAGGTGCGCAAACAGCCGACCAGCCTCGGCGTGTTCACCGCGATGGCGATGATGGACAAGGCCCGCGCCGACTTTGCGGTGGTCAACTCCGGCGGCATCCGTGACTCGCTGCCGGCCGGCCGGATCAGCTACAAGGACGTGCTGAAGGTGTTCCCGTTCGGCAGTACCCTCACCTTCATCGACTTCAGCGGCAAGGACGCGCTGGACTACCTCGCTGCCGCCGCGAAAATGAGCGCCGGCGCCGGTGCCTTCGCCCAGTTTGCCGGCGTGCAACTGCTGATCGAGAACGGTGAAGTGAAGCAGGCCCGCATCGGCGGCCAGGCCATCGACCCGACCAGGACCTACCGCATGGCGATCAACAGCTTCATGGCCGCTGGCGGCGACGGCTACCCGCGCCTCGCCGGCAAGCCCGGCTTTGTCGACACCGGCTTTGTCGACGCCGACATGCTAAAGGCCTACATCACCGCGCAAAGCCCGATCCGCAGCAGCCAGTTCGAACCGGGCGACAGCGTGATCCGCCGCTAAGCCACAAAAGGTTGGCCGNNNNCCCGTTACGGCTTGCGGCCAACCTTGGTCAACGACGCGTCAACAGCCAACCGGCTTAGTCGAACACCAGCTGCCCGCCGCGCGCATCCACCAGCACCGTCGCCTTCGGCAGGTAGTGCCCGGCCAGGATCGCCTTCGCCAGCGGGTTCTCGATCTCGCTCTGGATCGCCCGCTTCAGCGGCCGCGCGCCGTACACCGGGTCGAAGCCGGCGTCCGCGATCAGGCTCAGCGCGTCCTCGCTCACCTGCAGGCTCAGCTCCAGCTTGGCCAAACGCTGTTCCAGTCGCTTCAGCTGGATGCGGGCGATGGACTTGATCTGCGCCTCCGCCAGCGCATGGAACACGACCATCTCGTCGATACGGTTGACGAATTCCGGACGGAAGTGCGACTTCACCTCCGCCAGCACCGCCAGCTTCACTACCTGGTAGTCGTCGCTGGCCATGGCCTGGATGTGCTGGCTGCCCATATTGGAGGTCATCACGATCACCGTGTTCTTGAAGTCCACGGTGCGGCCCTGGCCGTCGGTCAGGCGGCCGTCGTCCAGCACCTGCAGCAGCACGTTGAACACGTCCGGGTGCGCCTTTTCCACTTCGTCGAGCAGGATCACGCTGTACGGCTTGCGACGCACCTGCTCGGTGAGCATGCCGCCCTCCTCGTAACCGACGTAACCCGGTGGCGCGCCGATCAGGCGGGCGACGGAGTGCTTCTCCATGTACTCCGACATGTCGACGCGGATCAGGTGTTCCTCGCTGTCGAACAGGAAACCGGCCAGCGCCTTGCACAGCTCGGTCTTGCCGACGCCGGTCGGCCCGAGGAACAGGAAGGAGCCGTACGGGCGGTTGGGGTCGGCCAGGCCGGAACGCGAGCGGCGGATGGCGTCGGCGACCACGGTGACCGCCTCGTCCTGCCCCACCACGCGCTGGTGCAGCACCTCTTCCATGTGCAGCAGCTTCTCGCGCTCACCGGTGAGCATCTTGGACACCGGGATGCCGGTCATGCGCGAGATCACCTCGGCGATTTCCTCGGCGCCGACCTGGGTGCGCAGCAGGCGGTTCGGCTTGTTGTCGCCGCTGGCGGCGGCCTCGGCATCCTTCAGCCGGCCTTCCAGCTGCGGCAGCTTGCCGTACTGCAGCTCGGCCAGTTTCTGCCAGTCGCCCTTGCGCTTGAGTTCGTCCATTTCCACCTTCAGGCGCTCGATCTCTTCCTTGATCGACTGGCTGCCCTGCTGGCTGGCTTTCTCGGCCTTCCAGATTTCCTCCAGGTCGGCGTACTCGCGCGACAGCTCGCCGATCTCTTCCTCGATCAGCTGCAGGCGCTTCTTCGACGCTTCGTCGGTCTCGCGCTTCACCGCCTCGCGCTCAATCTTCAGCTGGATCAGGCGGCGGTCGAGCTTGTCCATCTCCTCCGGCTTGGAGTCCAGCTCCATCTTGATCTTGGACGCGGCCTCGTCGATCAGGTCGATGGCCTTGTCCGGCAGGAAGCGGTCGGTGATGTAGCGGTGACTCAGCTCGGCGGCGGCGACGATGGCCGGGTCGGTGATATCCACGCCGTGGTGAATCTCGTACTTTTCCTGCAGGCCGCGCAGGATGGCGATGGTGTCTTCCACCGTCGGCTCGTCCACCAGCACCTTCTGGAAGCGGCGCTCCAGCGCGGCGTCCTTCTCGATATACTTCCGGTATTCATCGAGCGTGGTGGCGCCCAGGCAGTGCAGCTCGCCGCGGGCCAGCGCCGGTTTCAGCATGTTGCCGGCGTCCATCGCCCCCTCGGCCTTGCCGGCGCCGACCATGGTGTGGATCTCGTCGATGAACAGGATGATGCTGCCCTCGTCCTTGGCGATGTCGTTCAGCACCGCCTTCAGCCGCTCCTCGAACTCGCCGCGGAACTTGGCACCGGCGATCAGCCCGGCCATGTCCAGCACCAGCAATTTCTTGTGTTTCAGGCTCTCCGGCACCTCGCCGTTGACGATGCGCTGCGCGAGGCCCTCGACGATGGCGGTCTTGCCCACGCCCGGTTCGCCGATCAGCACCGGGTTGTTCTTGGTGCGGCGCTGCAGCACCTGGATGGCGCGGCGGATCTCGTCGTCGCGGCCGATCACCGGGTCCAGCTTGCCCTGCCGCGCGCGCTCGGTCAGGTCCAGCGTGTACTTCTTCAGCGCTTCGCGCTGCTCTTCGGCGTCGGCACTGTTGACCGCGTCGCCGCCGCGCACCGCCTCCACCGCGGCGTGGATCGCCGCGCTGTTGCCGCCGTGCTGCTTCAGCAGGCGGCCGGTCTCGCCCTTGTCTTCGGCCAACACCAGCAGAAACAGCTCGCTGGCGATGAACTGGTCGCCGCGCTTCATTGCTGCCTTGTCGGTGAGGTTCAGCAGGTTGGTCAGGTCGCGCGACACGGTGACCTCGCCGCCGGTGCCGCTGACTTTCGGCAGGCGCGCCACCGCGTCTCGCAGGCTGCCTTTCAGTGCAGTCACATTGACGCCGGCTCGCGCCAGCAGGCTGACGATGCCGCTGTCGGCGTCGTCCAGCATCGCCAGCAGCAGGTGCTGCGGCTCGATATAGGCATTGTCGCTCGCCAGTGCCAGGCTCTGGGAATCGCCCAGCGCCTGCTGGAATTTGGTGGTGAGTTTGTCGAAACGCATCACAGGCTCCTTGCTTGCAGTTTGATGATGACAAACTTGGGCATCACGCATGGCTTTTCAAGCGGCATCCGCAGCGTTTTTGTCCGCGATCAAACCACGTCGCAATGCCGGCCAGCTTGTACCACCATAGCCCATACGGCGGCGCCAGCAGGCAAAAAGCAAGAGGCCCGTGCCCGCCGGACGGCAGGACACGGGCCGGGTTCGTTGCGGCCAACGTTGGCCGCAAGCGATCCGGTATCAGGTGCGGAACACGCTGACCTCGTCGCGCAGCGCATCGGCCAGGCCGGTCATGTGCTGCGCCGTCTCGGACGAGCGCTGCGCCGCCTCGCTGCCGACCTGCGCCTGCGACGCCACCGTCGCCACCTGTGCCGCGATCTCCTCCACGCTCTGGCGCTGCTCGCCGAGCTGCTCGTGGATGCGCGACACCACCGCCATCGTTTCGCGCGAGGCGTCGAGAATGCTGTCGATGGCGTGGCGGGCCTCGCCGGTGATCGCCGCGCCGTTGGCGGCCAGCGTCACCGACTGCCGCATCGCGTCCACCGCCGCCAGCGTCGCCTGCTGCATGGCGCCGATCATACCGCCGATTTCCTGTGTCGACTGGCTGGTGCGCTCCGCCAGCTTGCGCACCTCGTCGGCGACCACGGCGAAGCCGCGCCCGGATTCGCCGGCGCGCGCCGCCTCGATCGCGGCATTCAGCGCCAGCAGGTTGGTCTGGTCGGCGATCTCGCGGATCACCGCGATGATGCTGGTGATCTGGCTGGCGCTGCCTTCCAGGCTGTGCAGGCTGCCCTCGGCGGCGCCGAGGGTGTTGGCGATGCGGTTGACCTCGTCCACCGCCGCCACCAGGCTCTGGCTGCCCTGGCTGGCGGCATCGCTGGACGCGCGCGCCGCGCGGCTGGCCTCGCCGGCGACGTGTTCGATGCGGTGCACGCCGTCATTGAGCTGGCGGGCGTGGCTGTCCATCACGCCGGCGCTGTCGCGCTGTTCGCCGGCGGCCACGGCGGCGGTTTCCGCCTTGCCGGCCAGCTCGTGCGCGGCGGCCTCCAGTTCTTCCGCGTGGGCGCGGGTGCGGTTCAGCGACTGGCGGAAGCTCTCCAGCAGGTTGTTGAGCGCGCCGGCCACCTCGCCGATCTCGTCGCGGCGCGGGATGTCGAGACGGCGGGTCAGGTCGCTGCTGTCGCGCACCTCGCCGACGGCCTTGACCAGCAACCGCACCGGACGGGCCACCAGCCGGCCGGTGAGCAGCCACAGCGACAGCGACAGCAACACCACCAGCAACAGGCAGCCACCGATCAGACCCTGCAGCAGGATGTTGTTGTCGTGTTGCAGCTCAGCGGTCAGTTCGTCGCTGACGATCACCCAGCCCCAGGCGTCAAAGCGCTGCCAGGTCAGCATGTGCTCGGCGGGCTTGCCGTTTTCGTCCAGCTTGCGCACGGTGCGGCTGCCGCTGGCCTGGCTCAGCACCCCGGTCAGATAAGCCTGGCCGCCGGCATCGACATCCTTGTCGATGGTGCGGCCGGTCAGTTTCGGGTGCAGCACGAAGCGGCCGAATTCGCTGCTGTTCTTGTCGGCGCCGATGATGACGATGTGGCCGGACTGGCCCAGCTTGACCTTGGACAGGCGCGCCAGCAGGCCGCCGACACCCTCGCTGGCGCTGAGCGCCACCGAGGTGGCGCCGATCACCTGCTCGTGCTCATCCTTCAGCGGGCTGTAGCTGACCACGTACTCCTTGTCGAACATCACCACCTTGCCCTGGAACGGCATGCCGCGGCTCAGGCGCTCGTACACCGGGCTGTTGCGCTCCAGCTTGCTGCCGACCGCGCGGCGGCCGTCGGCGGTCAGCAGCGAGGTCGACACCCGGTAGAAGTCGTCGCCGTCCTTGACCAGCACCGAGGCCGGATTGCCGCTACGCACCGCGAACTCGCCGGCCAGATCGTGATTGTTGTTGAGCAGCGCCCCGCCTACCTTCAGCGCCGGCAGCAGCTGGCCACCGGTATCGACCTTTTCCTCGGGCGCCACGGCAAAGGCGCCGCTGAAGCTGGCGATGAACATGCGCTCGAACTGCTGCGCGGAAATTTTCAGCGCGTCGTCGAAGCCGGCCGCCATATTGGCCGACTGGTGGATCAGCTGCTGCTGCACCGCCTGGGTGCGTTCGACCAGCAGTTTTTGCGAAAACAGATAGGCCGGCACCATCAGGGCGACCACCAACAGTGACATCAGGGCCACCTGGGCCCAGACCAGACGGGTGCCGATGCTGATCGCACGCTTCATCCTTGCTTCCTTATCGTTTTTTATTCCGGTATTTCACCGTCACGCCGACGGCGGGGTAGCACCACGCCGGCGGAAAACGGCCGCCCGTGTGGCAGGCGGTCACTTTGGCAACTGTATACAAGCACACAATGACACAGTCGTGCCGGCGCGGACAAGCAAGATCTGCTCCACCGCGGCGAAACCGGCCACCGCTTTACCCAGATCAAGGTTGAAGCGGCACCGGCGAACACGGATAATCCGCGGATAACGCTTACCGGACCCCGGAATGGATTTGCAACACTACTTTTTGCTGCTGGTCAGCACCGTGCTCGTCAACAACGTGGTACTGGTGCGCATGCTCGGGCTGTGCCCGTTCATGGGGGTATCCAGAAAGCTGGAAGCCGCCATCGGCATGGGTGCCGCCACCGCTTTCGTGCTGACGCTGGCCTCCGGCAGCAGCCACCTGATCAACCTGCTGCTGGTCGCGGCGGGCCTTGAATACCTGCGCACCCTGTCCTTCATCGTGGTGATCGCCGCCATCGTGCAGTTCACCGAAATGGTGATCCACAAGACCAGCCCGGTGCTGTACCAGTCGCTGGGCATCTACCTGCCGCTGATCACCACCAACTGCGCGGTGCTGGGCGTGCCGCTGCTCAACGTGCAGGCGCAGCACAGCTTTGCCGAGGCACTGGTGTTCGGCCTCGGCTCCGCACTCGGCTTCTCGCTGATCCTGATCCTGTTCGGCGCCATGCGCGAACGGCTGGAAGGCGCCGACGTGCCGCTGCCGTTTCGCGGCACCGCGATCGCGCTGGTGACCGCCGGGCTGATGAGCCTCGCGTTCATGGGTTTCGGGGGGCTGGTGCAATGAGCCAATTGCTGATCGCGGTGGCGCTGATGCTGCTGCTGGCGCTGCTGCTGGGCGCCATTCTCGGCTATGCCTCGGTGCGCTTCCGCGTCAAGGCCGACCCGCTGGTGGACAAGATCGACGCCATCCTGCCGCAGACGCAGTGCGGCCAGTGCAGCCATCCCGGCTGTCGCCCCTACGCCGAGGCGCTGGCCGCCGGCAGCGACGACATCAACAAGTGCCCGCCCGGCGGCGAGGACGGCATCCGCAAGCTGGCCGAGCTGCTCGGCGTCGAGTTCAAGCCGTTCGGCGCGGACGCACCGCAGCCGAAAGCGAAGGCGGTGGCGCTGATCGACGAGGCCACCTGTATCGGCTGCACCCTGTGCATCCAGGCCTGCCCGGTGGACGCCATCCTCGGCGCCGCCAAACAGATGCACACCGTGATCGCCAGCGAGTGCACCGGCTGCGAGCTGTGCCTGGCGCCCTGCCCGGTCGACTGCATCCGCATGATCCCGCCGGGCAGCGAGCTGACCAACTGGAAGTGGCGCTACCCCACCATCCCGATCAGGAACGTCAGCAGCGGGGCCACGCGATGATGCCGCTGTTCGACTTCCCCGGCGGCATCCACCCGCCGGAAAACAAGGCGCAGTCCAGCGCCACGCCGATCCGCCAGGCACCGCTGCCGCCGCAGCTGCACGTCGCGCTGCGCCAGAGCATGG
This sequence comes from Vogesella alkaliphila, assembly GCF_014652475.1. Classification (GTDB taxonomy): domain Bacteria; phylum Pseudomonadota; class Gammaproteobacteria; order Burkholderiales; family Chromobacteriaceae; genus Vogesella; species Vogesella alkaliphila. The sequence goes on from NZ_BMYW01000006.1 coordinate 30,611, forward strand.
GCAATGCCGCGCGCCCCTGCGTCGCGATCGGCGACCGCGTCGCCAAGGGCCAGCTGATCGCCAGCGCCGACGGCCGCCTGTCGGCCGCGGTGCACGCGCCGACTTCCGGCGTGGTCAGCGCCATCGCGCCGCAGCCGTTTGCCCACCCGTCCGGCCTGCCGGAGCTGGCAATCACCCTCGACAGCGACGGTGAGGAGCGCTGGATCGAGCGCCAGCCGCTGCATGACTGGCAGCAGCGTAGCGGCGCCAAGATCCGCGACTTCCTGGCGCAGATGGGCATCGTCGGCCTCGGCGGCGCGGTGTTCCCCAGCCATCTCAAGCTCGGCCTCAAGCTCGGCGTCAGCCCGCTGGAGACGCTGGTCATCAACGGCGCCGAGTGCGAACCCTATATCAGCTGCGACGACCGCCTGATGCGCGAGCGCGCCGACGCCATCTGCGACGGCATCGCCGTCACCCGCCACGCGCTGCAGGCGCGCCAGGTGCTGATCGGCATCGAGGACAACAAGCCGCAGGCCATCGCTGCGATGCAAGCCGCCGCCGCCGCGCACGGTTTCGGCGTGGTGGCGGTGCCGACCAAATACCCCAGCGGCGGCGCCAAGCAGCTGATCCGCATCCTGACCGGCAAGGCCATCCCGCACGGCGTGCGCGCCACCGAACACGGCGTGCAGTGCTTCAACGTCGCCACCGTCTACGCCATCGGCCGTGCGGTGCTGCACGGCGAGCCGCTGATCAGCCGCATCGTCACCCTGACCGGCGCGGTGGAGGCTGCGGCCAACGTCGAGGCGCTGATCGGCACCCCGCTGGACCAGCTGCTGGCGCTGGTGCGGCCACACCGCGACAGCCACGAAGTGGTGATGGGCGGGCCGCTGATGGGTTTCACCCTGCCCGACCTTGCCGCCGGGCTGACCAAGGCCGGCAACTGCCTGCTCGTCAAGTCGCCGGCGCTGTTCCCGCCGCGGCCGCCGGCGCAGGCCTGCATCCGCTGCGGCGACTGCGCCAGCGCCTGCCCGGTGTCGCTGCAGCCGATGGACCTGTTCTGGTTCGCCAAGGCCAAAAACTTCGACAAGGCACAGCAGTGGCAGCTGTTCGACTGCATCGAATGCGGCGCCTGCAGCTACGTCTGCCCCAGCCAGATTCCGCTGGTCGACTACTACCGTTTCGCCAAGAGCGAGATCTGGGCCGCCGAGCGCGACAAGAACGCGGCCAACCTGGCGCGCCAGCGCCACGAGTTCCGCCAGTTCCGCCTGCAGCGCGACAAGGCGGAAAAGGCGCAACGCCTCGCCGACAAGGCGGCCCAGGCCGCCGCACGACAGGCAGCCAGCCACAGCGCTGCGGCCAACGTTGCGCCCGCCAGCGACCCGAAACAGGCCGCCATCGCCGCCGCCATGGCGCGGGCCGCCGCGCAGCGCGAAGCGGCACCGCTGCCGGAGCAGCACAGCAGCGGCCTGAATGACGCCAAGCAGGCGGCGATTGCCGCAGCGATGGCGCGTGCCGCCGCGCGCAAGGCCGCCGCCGACGAGGCCAAAGCCGCCAGCGGCCAGCCACCCGCCCCGCCACCAAGCAGCAGCGGACTCGACGACGCCAAGCAGGCGGCGATTGCCGCGGCGATGGCGCGTGCCGCCGCGCGCAAGGCCGCCGCCGACCAAGCCAGGGCCAACCAGCAACCCGACCCATGACCGCCATCCACTCGACCCATATCGCCAAGCCGGCCACCGTATCCACGGTGATGCTGAAAGTCCTCGCCGCGCTGCTGCCCGGCATCGCCCTGTCCGTCTACTGCCACGGCGTCGGCGTGCTGCTGCAGTTGCTGCTGGCCAGCCTCACCGCGCTGGCGGCCGAGGCCGCCATGCTGCGCCTGCGCGGCGTGGCGGTGCTGCCGGCGCTGAAGGACCTGTCCGCCATCGTCACCGCCTGGCTGCTGGCGCTGTCGCTGCCGCCGCTGGGCGGCTGGTGGATGATCGTGGTCGCCACCCTGTTCGCCATCATCGTCGCCAAGCAGCTGTACGGCGGCCTCGGCAACAACCCGTTCAACCCGGCGATGGCCGGCTTTGCGCTGATGGTGGTGTCGTTCCCGGCGCAGATGGCGCAGTGGGGCAGCCCGCAGCTGCCGCTGGACGCCGCCGCGCAGTGGCAGTGGATCTTCCTGCACACGCTGCCTGCCGGCAGCGTGCCGGACGCGATCAGCAGCGCCACGCCGCTGGACGTGCTCAAGACCGGGCTACGCCAAGGCCAGGCGCTAGCCGGACTGCTGCCGCAATCGTCGGCGCAGGGGCTGATCGCGCTGGGCTGGCTGGCCGGCGGCCTGTGGCTGTGGCAGCAGAAGCTGATCCCGTGGCAGACACCGCTGGCGATGCTGGCCGGGCTGCTGGCACTGGCGCTGCCGCTGTGGCTGTGGCAGCCGGCACAGTACGCGTCGCCGCTGCTGCACCTGCTGCAAGGCGGCACCCTGCTGGCGGCGGCCTTCATCGTCACCGATCCGGTATCCGGCGCCAGCACGCCCAGGGGGCGGCTGATCTTCGGCTTTGGCGTCGGGCTGCTGACTTACGTCATTCGCGTGTTCGGCAATTTCCCGGACGGCATCGCCTTCGCCGTGCTGCTGATGAACATGACGGTGCCGCTGCTGGACCAGTACACCCGGCCCGCCGTGTTCGGCCATCGCAAGGGGCGTTCCTGATGCGCCGCCCGTGGCAACAGGCGCAACGCAGCGCGCTGATCCTGGCCGGCTTCGCCGCCACCGCCACGCTGCTGCTGGGCGGCACCTGGCTGGCCACCCACCGCACCGTCGCCGCCAACGAGATGGCGGCGCAGAGTGCGCTGCTGGCGCAGACGCTGCCCGCGAACAGCTTCGACAACGTGCTGCCCGCCAGCCGTCAGCCGCTGCCGACTGTCATCCAGCAGGCCTTCGGCAGCCGCGAGACACTGGCGTTCTACACCGCGCGCCGCCAGGGCCGCGTCAGTGGTCTGGTATTTGAAAACGTGGCGCCGGACGGCTACAGCGGCCGCATCCGCCTGCTGATCGGCCTGCTGCCGGATGGCAGCGTGCACGCGGTACGGGTGGTCAAGCACCAGGAAACCCCCGGCCTTGGCGATTACATCGACATCGCGCGCAGCGACTGGGCGCACCAGTTCGGCGGCAAGGGTGCGGCCAACCTTTCCTCGTGGCGAGTGCGCAAGGACGGCGGCGAATTCGACTACGTCAGCGGCGCCACCGTTTCCGCCCGCGCCGTCACCGCCGCGGTTGGCCGCACCGTGGCCGCCTTCCACCGCTACCGCGCCACCTTGCTCCCCCGGGACACGCCATGACCACACCCGCAAGCGCCAGCCGCTGGCGCGACCTCTGCCACAACGCGCTGTGGAAACAGAACCCTGGCCTCGTGCAGCTGCTGGGACTGTGCCCGGTGCTGGCGATCAGCAACACCGCCGTCAACGCGCTGGCGCTGGGGCTGGCCACCACGCTGGTGACCACCCTCTCCGGCAGCGCGGTGGCCGCCGCGCGGCAGTGGATCCCCAACGACATCCGCAACCCGGTGTTCATCATCATCATCGCCACGCTGGTGACCTGCGTCGATCTGGCGATGAACGCCTGGCTGCACGGCCTGTACCTGGTGCTCGGCATTTTCATTCCGCTGATCACCACCAACTGCATCGTGCTGGCACGGGCCGAGGCGTTTGCCTCGCGCAACAGCGTGCGCGCGGCGGCGCTGGACGGCCTGATGATGGGGCTGGGGTTGACGCTGGTGCTGCTGCTGCTGGGCGCATTGCGCGAAATACTGGGCAAGGGCACGCTGTTTGACGGCGCGCACCTGCTGCTGGGCGACGCCGGCCACGCGCTGGTGCTGCACCTGGTGCCGGCAGGGGCCAACTACCAGTTCATGCTGGCGATGCTGCCGCCGGGCGGCTTCATCGGCCTCGCGCTGCTGATCGCCGCCAAGAACTGGCTGGACGAACGCGCCCGCCGCAGCGCCGACCGGCGCGCCAGCCACGCCGCACCCCCGACTTCAAGCGTAGCGAGTACCGAATGAACAAAGCCATCCGCGCCGAGATCTTTGCCCGCCTGCAGGCGCAGAACCCGCACCCCACCACCGAGCTGGAGTACGACACGCCGTTCCAGCTCCTGATCGCCGTGCTGCTGTCGGCGCAGGCCACCGACGTCGGCGTCAACAAGGCCACCCGGCTGCTGTTCCCGGTGGCGCCGACGCCGGACAAGATGCTGGCGCTGGGCGTGGACGGGCTGGAGGAGTACATCAAGACCATCGGCCTGTACCGCACCAAGGCCAAGAACACCATCGCCACCTGCCGCATCCTGCTGGAACAGCACGGCGGCGAGGTGCCGCAGCAGCGCGAGGCGCTGGAGGCGCTGCCCGGGGTTGGCCGCAAGACCGCCAACGTGGTGCTCAACACCGCCTTCGGCCAGCCGACCATCGCCGTCGACACCCACATCTTCCGCGTCGCCAACCGCACCCGCCTCGCCCCGGGCAAGGACGTGCGCGAGGTGGAGGACAAGCTGGTGCGGCTGATTCCGACCGAATACCGGCTCGACGCCCACCACTGGCTGATCCTGCACGGCCGCTACGTGTGCAAGGCGCGCAAGCCGGAGTGCTGGCGCTGCATCATCGCGGATCTCTGCGAATATCCGGCAAAACCGCTATGATAGTTCCCTGCCAGTTGAAGTTTTGCGACAAAACCTCATCTGCAAAGTACACCATATAGAAGGAATACCGAGGTGAATCCGTACCCGAGGCTGCTCATCGTGGCCGCCATCGCCGTTGCCCTGGGTGGCTGCGGCAAGATCGAAGGCCTGTTCAAAGACGAAAAGCCGGTTTCCACCGTCGCCATTCCGGCGCAGGCAAACGGCCAGGTCGCCATGCTGCTGCCCGACTTCACCCTGCTGGTGGAGCGCGAAGGCCCGTCCGTGGTCAACATCCAGGCCAGCCGCGCCGAAAGCACCCCACGCCAGAGCGAGCTGCCGATTCCGGTGCCGGAAGACGATCCGCTGTACGAATTCTTCCGCCGCTTCATGCCGCCGAACGCGCAGCAGGATCCGGCGCCGGCGCAGGACAGCGTGTCCTTCGGCTCCGGCTTCGTGTTCAGCCAGGACGGCTACATCCTCACCAACGCCCACGTGGTCAGCGGCAGCAGCCAGATCAAGGTGATGCTCACCGACAAGCGTGAACTGCGCGCCCGCCTGATCGGCCTCGACAAGCGTACCGACGTGGCCGTGCTGAAGATCGACGCGGCCAACCTGCCGACCGTCAAGATCGGCACCCCGGACTCGCTCAAGGTCGGTGAATGGGTAGCCGCCATCGGTGCGCCGTTCGGCTTCGAGAACACCGTCACCGCCGGCATCGTGTCGGCCAAGGGCCGCAGCCTGCCGGACGAGAGCTACGTGCCCTTCATCCAGACCGACGTGGCGATCAACCCCGGCAACTCCGGCGGCCCGCTGTTCAACCTGAAGGGCGAAGTGGTCGGCATCAACTCGCAGATCTACAGCCGCTCCGGCGGTTTCATGGGCATCTCGTTCGCGATCCCGATCGACCTGGCGATGAAGGTGGCCGACCAGCTGAAGACCAGCGGCAAGGTCAGCCGTGGCCAGCTGGGCGTGCACATCCAGGAAGTATCGAAAGAGCTGGCGCAGTCCTTCGGCCTTGACCGTCCGCGCGGCGCGCTGGTGGTTCGCGTCGAACCGCAAGGCCCGGCCAGCAAGGCCGGCCTGCTGGTGGGCGACATCATCCTGCGCCTCAACGGCCAGCTGGTGGAAAACTCGCGCGACCTGCCGCGCATGGTCGGCGACCAGCCGCCGGGCGCCACCATCAAGCTGGGCGTGTGGCGCAAGGGCAGCGAGCGCAATATCGACGCCACCCTGATCGAGCTGCCGGGCGAACAGCTGGCAACGCCGCAGGGCAACAACAGCCCGGCGCTGCCGCAGAGCTACCGCTTCGACCAGCTGGGGCTGACCCTGTCCGAGCTGAGCGCGGAAGACAAGGAGGCACTGGGCGTGCGCGGCGGGCTGGTGATCCAGCAGGCTCAGGGCGTGTCGGCGCAGGCCGGCCTGCAGAATGGCGACGTGATCATCGGCCTGAACCAGACGGAGATCGGCAACATCCGCAGCTTCGAGCGCGCGCTGCAAAACGCCAAGGGCAATATCGCGCTGCTGGTGCGCCGCCAGGACAGCACGCTGTACGTGCCGCTGCGCCTGAACTGACGCCTGCAGCCAGGCTTGTCGCCCTCGTGACCCACCCCGCTGCGGCGGGGTGGTTTGCTTTCGGCGCCGACGGCACCCACTCCAGGCGCCGCAGCAGGCCGACCCTGCTCCCGGGCACCGATTTGCCACCCGCCACCGCCTAAAGGTTGGCCGCAGCCGCCCTTGCTGCTACACTCCGCCCCTTGCTGATTAATCAACGCCAAGTCATTGTGAACAAAGCCAAATTCTCCTCGCTCCCCCTACCGCAAAACCTGCTCTCCAATCTGGACAGCCTCGGCTACCACAGCATGACGCCGATCCAGGCCGAAAGCCTGCCCGCCATCCTCGATGGCCGTGACGTGATCGCGCAAGCCAAGACCGGCAGCGGCAAGACGGCGGCGTTCGCACTGGGCCTGATCAACAGCCTGAATCCGCGCTGGTTCGGCGTACAGGCACTGGTACTGTGCCCGACGCGCGAGCTGGCCGACCAGGTGGCGCAGGAAATCCGCCGCCTGGCGCGCGCCATCGACAACATCAAGGTCATCACCCTGTGCGGCGGCACGCCGATGGCGCCGCAACGCGCGTCGCTGGAGCACGGCGCCCACATCGTGGTCGGCACCCCCGGCCGCCTGCAGGACCACCTGTTCCGCGAATCGCTGAACCTCAGCGGCGTGCAGACGCTGGTGCTGGACGAAGCCGACCGCATGGTGGACATGGGCTTCATCGAGGAAATCGTCGGCATCGTGCGCGCCTGCCCGCGCCAGCGCCAGACCATGATGTTCTCCGCCACCTACCCGGACAATATCCGCAAGCTGGCCGAGCAGTTCATGAAGAATCCGCTGCAGGTGAAGGTGGAATCGCTGCACGACGATAGCAAGATCGAGCAGTGGTTTTACGAGATCGACCCCGACCAGCGTCTGGACGTGGTCGCGCGCGCGCTGCAAAGCGTGCGGCCAACGTCGGCGCTGGCGTTCTGCAACACCAAGCTGCGCTGCAAGGAGCTGGTGGCCGAGCTGGAACAGGCCGGCTTCTCCGCGCTGGCGCTGTACGGCGAACTGGAGCAGCGCGAGCGCGACCAGATCCTGGCGCGCTTTGCCAACAAGAGCACCACGGTGCTGGTGGCCACCGACGTCGCCGCGCGCGGCCTGGACATCAAGGACCTGGACCTGGTGATCAACGTCGATGTGGCGCACGATCCGGAAGTCCACATCCACCGCATCGGCCGTACCGGCCGTGGCGACAAGCACGGCCTGGCGCTGACCCTGGTCAGCCCCAGCGACGCGCGCCGCGCCTCGGCCGTCGAGGAATATCAGAAGTCGCCGCTGATCTGGGGCGAAGTCGGCGAGCTGAAACCGGCACCCGGCGGCCCGCTGCTGCCGCCGATGCTGACGCTGGAAATCGGCGGCGGCAAGCGCGACAAGCTGCGCCCGGGCGACATTCTCGGCGCGCTGACCGGCGAAGGCGGCGTGGCCGGCAGCCAGGTCGGCAAGATCATGGTGTTCGAGTTCTGCACCTTCGTCGCGCTGGAACGCGGCATCGCGCAGCAGGCGATGGAGCGGCTGTCGGCCGGCAAGATCAAGGCCAAGAGCTACAAGATGCGCTTCGTCAGCTAAAACGCGACTCACCGCATGCAAAAGCCCGGATCACCGATCCGGGCTTTTGCGTGACCTGTCGCCGACTCAGCCTTCGGACAGGATCTCGCGCTTGGACAGGATGGCGTTGAAGCCCTGCACCCGTTCGTGGTCCTGCGGCAGCCATTTCATCAGCTGCAGCACCTTGTCCAGGCTCTCCGGCGCGCTGTCCTGCAACAGCAGCGAACAGGCGTTCATGCCGAGACGGTCGTTGCGGGTCTGCGTCGCCACGCCGTACAGCATCAGTGCCGCCTGCTGTTTCTGGCCGTTCTTCGCCATCGCCACCGCCTGATCGTTGGCCGCCTGAAGCGTGGTATGCGCCGCCTCGATTGCCGCGATCATCACCTGGTTGTCGCGTGACAGCGCGGTCATCAGCGTGACGTCTTGGTGGTTCTTCACGAAGCGCAGCGCCAGCTGCTGCAGCCACTCGCCGGCACAGTAGCCCTCGGTGTCCTGCGGCAGCCGGGCCACCGCCTCGATGAAGCGGGTGGCGTCGCGCCAGCCGGTTTGCGGCTGCAGCAGAAAGGCCGCCGCCTGCCGCAGCAGCGCCATGGCGTCGGTGTAGCGCTTGCGCCCCAGGGCCGACAGCGCGCGACAGACCAGCAGCAGGAACTGGTCGGCCTCGCCCTTGAGCAGGCCGCCCAGCTCCTGCGACAGGCGGTCCATCTTCTCCAGCTGCTCTCCCTCGCTGTAGGCCTGCAGCAGGTCGACCATCACGCCGGGGCCGAAGGCGCTGTTGTTGCGCCCGATCAGCACCGCCTTTTCCAGATAGGTGGCCGCTTTCAGCGGGTCGCCGACGTTCAGCGCCGTCTCGCCACAGGCGCACAGGCGCTGGAAGTTGCGCGGCGACAGCAGCACCGCCTTTTCCAGGATGGACAGCGCCTCCTGGAACTGGCCGCCGTGAGTCAGGTTCTGCGCCAGCGCGTCGTAGGCGTCGGTGTAGTTGGGGGCCTCGGCGATGATCTCGTTGAGGATGGCCGTGCTCTGCTCGATGTCGTCCTGTTCCTTCAGAATGCGCACCATGCCCATCTTCGCCCACGGGATCGCCTTCATCGCCAGGATCTTCTCGTAGACCTGCCGCGCCTCGCTGAACTGGTCGTTGAGCATGTAGGTCTCCGCCATCAGCCGCAGCACGTCCATCACCTGCACATTGTTTTCGGCGATGCTCTCCAGCTGGCGCAGGATCAGCAGCGCCTGCGGCACCTCGCCGGCCAGCAGCTTGAGGTGGGCCGGGCGCAGGAACAGCTTGCGCTGCAGAGCAAGACGCAGGCGGTCGAACAGGGTCTGACTGGAAAACGGCTTCAGGATGTAGTCGTCCGGCGCCACCTCGGCGGCGGCGACCACGCGCTCGTACTTGCGCTCGCCGGTGATCATGATCCACACCGAGGTCAGCGGATAGGCATTGCTGCGACGCAGCAGTTCGAGCAGCTCCTGCCCGCTCATGCCCTCGCCCAGGTTGTAGTCGCACAGCACGACGTCGAACTGCTTGCGCCGTATCCGCTGCAAGCCGTCTGCGGCATTGACCGCCGCCTCGGAGCGGGTGATGCCGACCTGGGCCAGCATCGCGCGCAGCGACTGCCGCACGGTATGCGAATCCTCAATAATCAGCACCGTGGTGCTTTCATCGAACGTGTTCACACGCTCTCCTCATTTTTCTTATTGGCCGGCGATTGCAGGGCTGGCCGCGGTCTCCGCGGCCGCGACACCCAGCTGACATCACAGCAAGACTTCTTTACCACCATAGTCGCGAACACCACGGCCAACCAGCTCGAACCGCAACAAGAACCCGGTTTTTCAGGCCGGGGCCCATTCTTGCTGCGGCCCGCCAGCGGCACGGACAGACAAGCGACCATGATCGGGCGCCTTATGAGCGGCCTCCCGGAGCGGGCTCACGATACTGCGGCCAACCCTGACAGGATGCTGCTGAAGGCGGCCACCAGCGGCGAGATCTCGTCGGCGCGAGTTGCTACGGCCAGTGACAAATAAGCGCGCTCATCTGTAAGTGGAATGTAACACACCCCGTCCAGCTGCACGCAAGACAGCGGCGACGGCAGGATGGCAATGCCCAGCCCGGCGGCGACCAGCGCAATCTGCGTCATCGCCTCGCCCGAGGTCTGCGCGATGCGCGGCTGGAAGCCGGCCGCCTGCGCCAGCTGCCGGATCAGCGCCGGCAGCCCGGTCGATACCCCCGGCGGATAGACGATGAAGCCCTCGTCGCGCAACTCGGCAAACGCCAGCCGGGCGCGCGCCGCCAGCGGATGGTCGCGGCGGAGCACCACGCACAGCCGGTCACGGCGCAGCTCGCGACGGGAAACGCCGGGCACCACCTCGTCGCCGTTGTAACGCACGAAGCCGACATCCAGCCGCTGCTGCTGCAAAGCGAGGTACTGGTCGCCGGTGAACATTTCCGCCAGCTTGAGGCTGACCGCCGGATAGCGTTCGCGGTAGTGGCGCAGGCTGTCCGGCAGCACGCCGGCCAGCGGCATCGATGAGGTGAACGCGATGCGCAGCTCGCCGACCTCGCCGCGGCCGGCACGGCGCGCCTCCTCGACGGCGGCCTCGGCATCGGCCAGCAGGCGCCGCGCCCGCAGCAGCAGGCGTTCGCCGGCAGTGGTCAGCAGCACCCGCCGCTTGCTGCGCTGGAACAGCTGCACCCCCAGCTCCGCCTCCAGCGCCTGGATTTGCTGGCTGAGCGGCGGCTGGCCGATGTGCAGCCGTTCCGCGGCGCGGGTGAAGTGCAGCTCTTCGGCCACGGTGACGAAATAACGCAGGTGACGCAGCTCCATTAATCGCTTTCAGATATGAATTACCACTGAAATATATATTGGACCATCTAAACGGCCAAGCCTAGCATCGGCTTGTCTTCTACGCGGTGCCTTGCCATGACCAGCTATTGCGCTCCCCTGTCGTCCCCTTGCCCCGCCCCGCCGGCCACGCCCGTCAGCGGCAAGCTGGTCGCCGGCTCCGCCGCCTACCGCCGCACCGGCTGGGCGCTGTTCTGCGCCGGCTTTGCCACCTTCGCCATGCTCTATGGCGTGCAGCCGCTGCTGCCGCTGTTCTCGGCCGAATTCGGCACCGGCGCCGCCCGTGCCAGTACCGTGCTCTCCGCCGGCACGCTGTCGATGGCGCTGATGCTGATCCCGGCCAGCCTGCTGGCCGACCGCCTCGGGCGCAAGCCGCTGATGGTGGCCGCCTTGCTGGTCGGGGCGCTGCTGACCTTGGCCGCAACGCTGACGCAGGGCTTTGGCGCGCTGGTCTGGTCGCGCGCGGCCTTCGGCATGGTGTTGGCCGGCTTGCCGGCGGTGGCGATGGCCTATCTGAGCGAGGAGGTGGAAGCCGGCTCGCTGGGCAAGGCGCTGGGGCTGTATATCGCCGGCAATGCGCTGGGCGGCATGAGTGGCCGCTATCTGGCGGCGCTGCTGGCCGATGTCGCCGGCTGGCGGCTGGCGCTGGCGGTGCTGGGCGGCCTAGGCCTGCTGGCGGCGGCGCTGGTATGGAGGCAGCTGCCGGCGTCGCGTCACTTCCAGCCCTCTCGCGGCAATCTGGCGCAGCTGTGGCACAACGGCCGCCGTCATTTTGCCGATGCCGGCCTGCCCTGGCTGTTCCTGTCCGCCTTCCTGCTGATGGGCTGCTTCGTCAGCCTGTACAACTACCTCGGCTACCGGCTGCTGCAGGCGCCATTCGGCCTCAGCCAGAGCCAGATCGGCCTGGTGTTCCTGCTGTACGTGGTGGGGATCTGGTCGTCAGCGTGGGCCGGCACCCTCGCCGACCGCCTCGGGCGGCGCAATGTGCTGTGGCTGATGATAATGGTGATGGCGGCCGGCCTGCTGCTGACGCTGCCGCAGCAGCTGTGGCTGGTGGTCGGCGGCGTCGCGCTGTTCACCTTCGGCTTCTTCGGCGCGCACTCGGTAGCCAGCAGCTGGGTCGGGCGCCGCGCGCTGCAGGCACGGGCGCTGGCGTCGGCGTGCTACCTGACCGCCTACTACGCCGGCTCCAGCGTGATGGGCACGCTGTCCGGCGTGCTGTGGGAGTCGCACCGCTGGCCGGGCGTAGCCGCCTGCCTCGGCCTGTTGCTGCTGGCGGCGCTGGCCATCGCGCTGCACCTGCGCCGGCTGCCGCCGCTGCCCGGTGCCTGAGGCTTACATCGCGATGTAGCGGTCGGGACGATGATTGAAACCGATCACCATGTTCAGCGCCAGCGCGCCGAGGATGGAGCCGAACAAGGCCGGCACGCTGACCATGAACAGCGACGCCAGCAGGATCAGCAGGTCGACGCCCAGCTGCAGCTTGCCGGCGCGGATGCCGTGGCGATCCTGCAGGTACAGCGCCAGGATGTTGATGCCGCCCAGGCTCGCCTTGTGGCGGAACAGCGCGATAAAGCCCATGCCCATCATCAGGCCGCCGACCACGCCGCTGTAGAACGGGTCCAGCGGCCCGAAATGGGCAAACTGCGCGTGCAGCCCGGAAAACAGCGACAGCAGGCTGACCGCGATAAAGGTCTTGAGGGTGAACGCCCAGCCCATGCGCTTTACCGCCAGCCAGTAGAACGGCACATTGATCAGCGAGAACACCACCCCGAACGGGACGCCGCTCTGGTAGTGGATCAGGAAGGCGATGCCGGCGGTGCTGCCGGTGAGCAGGCCGGCCTGCTTGAACATCGCCACGCCGAAGGCCACCAGCAGCGTGCCGACCAGGATCGCCAGAATGTCTTCCAGCAGGGTATGGGAAACGTCGTTGGTGTCGGAATCCAACAGGGTGTGGCCGGCGCTCGTCATCTCGAATTATTCCGCAATGCAATATGTCAGCTGCGGATTGTAGCCAGTCATGCGCGAAAGACAATAAATCCAGATCAAAAAACCCTTGATCGGCAAAATTTAGCACGCATCACCAAATATCAAGCAAATCTGCGCAATATACAACCCTAGCCGTTACGCCAAAATTATCCTGTTTGCATACAGAGCCAGCGTCTGCTGCATGCTTGCCATCAACCATGCGGCGAACGCCTGCTGCCGCGCGTCCTGCTCCAGCGCTTGTAGCGACAGCAACACGTAGTGGCTGCCGTCGGCGACAAAACCGGCCGGCGCCTGCAGCGTCTGCGCCGCCAGATCGTCGGCCACCATGTACAGCGACGCCATCGCCACCCCCAGCCCGGCCAGCGCCGCCTGCAGGCTGAGGTAGAAGTGCTCGAACTCGCGGCTGCCGGCCAGCGCCATCGCGGCCGCCGGCTGCAGGCGCTGCCACTCCCCCCACGCCTGCGGCCGCGAACGGGTGTGCAGCCGCACCGCGGCCGCCCGCTCGCGACAGACCGGCCCGACGTGCTCTGCGGCCAACCTTTGCACGCAATAGTGTGCCGGCCAGGCAAAGTCATCGCGCCGGATCGCCAGCTCGACATGGCCGCTTTCCAGCCGCACCGCGCCGCCGGCGGCGCTGAGGTGGACCTCGATATCCGGATGCAGCGCATGGAACTGCGGCAGGCGCGGAATCAACCAGCGCATCGCCAGCGTTGGCTCGCACGACACCGCCAGCGGCGGCGTGGCGGCCGGCTGCAGCTGCGTCACCGCCTGCTGCAGGGTGTGCAGCGCCTCGCCGCAGGCGGTAAACAGCCGGGTGCCGGCGGCGCTGAGGAAGACCGCGCGGTTGCGGCGCTCGAACAGCGCCACGCCGAGCTGCTCCTCCAGCAAGCGGACCTGGCGGCTGACCGCGCCGTGCGTCACGCACAGCTCGTCGGCCGCACGCACGAAGCTGCCGTGGCGGGCAGCGGCCTCGAACACGCGCAAGGCGTTCAGCGACGGCAGGGCGGCAAAGCTCATCGGTCAGTTTTTCTCACGTAAACAAGGCAGAAACCATCGTTATTCATTGCCGGGAAAAAGCGTGACAATGATCGTCATCCTTTTACCCCGCACCAAACTCACCGAAAGTATACGCAATGACCGAACTGTTTGCCGTGATGACCATTACCCTGCTCGCCGTGATCAGCCCCGGCGCCGACTTCGCCATGATCAGCCGCAACAGCCTGCTGTACGGCAAACGCGCCGGCCTCGCCGCCGCGCTCGGCATCGGCCTGGGGGTGCAGGTGCACGTGATGTACACCCTGCTCGGCGCCAGCCTGCTGCAACAGACGCCGTTGTTGCTGCAGCTGCTGCGCGTGCTGGGCGCCGGCTATCTGGTGTATGTCGGCTGGAGCACCTTCCGCAGCGGCGCCGTCAACGAGGCGGCGGCGGACAACCACGGCCGCGCGCTGCGCAACGGCTTCCTCACCAACGTGCTCAATCCCAAGACCATGCTGTTCGTGATCAGCACCTACACCCAGGTCGTTGCCGCCAGCACGCCGCTGTCGGTGCTGCTCGGTTACGGCCTGTTCATGTCGCTGGCGCACGTGCTGTGGTTTGCGCTGGTGGCGGTGCTGCTGTCCCGGGACGGTCTGCGCCAGCGCCTGCTCGGCGTGCAGCTATGGCTCAACCGCGGCATCGGCCTGCTGCTGATGGCGCTGGGCAGCCTGCTCGCCGCCGGCCCGCTGCTGCAATAGCCGCCATGAAAAAAGGCGACCCAAAGGTCGCCGTGGATGATGCCGCCGTGCCGATTTAGCCGCGCAGCCAGCCGGCCAGCGCGCGGATATCGTCCGGCGACGTGCGGCAGCAGCCACCAATGCAGCTGGCGCCGGCCAGACGCCACTGCCGCGCCGCCTCGGCGAAGGCCAGCGGATCGCTGCTGCCGTGCCAGGTCTTGGTCACCGCGTCGTAGGCTTCGCCGGAGTTGGGATAGGTCAGCAGCCGCTTGCCGGTGCTTGCGGCCAACGTTTGCAGCAGCGGTACGATATGCCGCGGCGCGGTGCAGTTGACGCCCACCGCCACGATCTGCGGATAGGCTTCCAGCTCGGCCACCGCCGCCAGCAAGGGCGTGCCGTCGCTCAGGTTGGCGTCATCGCGGCAGGAGAAGCTGATCCACGCCGCCGCCTGCGGAAAGTCCTGCTGCAGCACGCGGGCGATGGCGCGCGCTTCCACCGCGCAGGGAATGGTCTCGCACGCCAGCAGATCCGGCGCGGCGGCCAGCAAGGCGGCAATGCGCGGGCGATGGAAATCCATCAGCTCGGTTTCGCTGCGGCCGTAATCGCCACGGTATTCGGAACCGTCGGCCAGCATCGCGCCGTACGGCCCCACCGAGGCCGCCACCAGTGGCTGCTGGCGACCGGCATGGTTGGCCGCATCGGCCCAGAACTCGTCGCGTGCCTGCTGCGCCAGCTGCACCGAGCGCTGCATCAGCTCCGCGGCCGCGGCTTCGTCCAGGCCGCGCTTGGCAAAACCGCTGAACGACGCCTGGTAGCTGGCGGTGGTGGCGACGTCGGCACCGGCGGCGAAGTAGTCGAAATGCACCTGGCGGATCAGCTCCGGCTGCTCGATCAGCACCCGCGCCGACCACAGCGCGTCATTCAGGTCACAACCGCGACGTTCCAGCTCGGACGCCATCGCGCCGTCCAGCACGACCGGGGCATCCTGAAAACGGGCAAAAGGATTGGCAAACATAGAACAGGCTCCACAAAAAGAAAAACCCCGGCACAGGCCGGGGCTTGCTGCATGCAAGATGTATCACAGACGGAATTGCGACACCAGTGCCTTCAGCTGGTCGCCACGGCTGGCCAGTACCTGGATCGTCGCCAGCGCTTCCTGCAGGCTGCTGTCGGTCTGCTGCGCCATCGAGTTGACACGCTCGGCGCTGCGCGCCATCTCGTTGGTGGCGATGCCCTGCTCGGCGGTGGAGGAAGTGATTTCGCCCATGCGGGTCGAGATCTCTTCGGCGTTGCCCTTGATCAGCTCCACCTTGCTGGCCGCTTCGCGCGACAGGGTGACACCGGTCTCCACTTTCGCGTTGGTGGCGTCGGCATGGTTGATCGCCTCGCCGGTTTTCTGGATCACGGTATCGATCAGCTCGGCGATCTGCACCGTGGCGCTGGCGGTACGCTCGGCCAGCTTGCGCACTTCATCGGCCACCACGGCAAAGCCACGGCCCTGCTCGCCGGCACGCGCCGCCTCGATCGCCGCATTCAGCGCCAGCATATTGGTCTGGTCGGCGATGTCGCGGATCACGCCGACGATGCCCTTGATCTGCTCGGACTGGCCGGACAGATTGGACATCACGCCCTGCAGCGACGACACCGCACCGACGATGGATTCCACCTCGCGCGCCACTTCCGCCATCGCACGGTGCGAATCCAGCGAGTTGTCACGCGAACGCGACACCAGCACCTCGGTTTCGCCAACGTGGTCGGCAATGTGGTTGATGCTGACGGTGATCTGTTCGATGGTGGCGGCGGTCGACGACAGCTCCGACGACTGCACGCGCGAATCCTGGGCGATCTGCTCCGCCACGCGGTTCAGGTCGGCGGCGTCGCGCGCCAGCGAATCGGATTCGTCGCGCACGGTGAGGAACATCTCGCGCAGCTTGGCCACGAACTGGTTGAAGGCTTCGGCAATCTGGCCGACTTCGTCACGGTTGCCCACCGGCAGCGTCTTGGTCAGGTCGCCGTGGCCGCTGGCCACTTCACGCATCGCATTGCGCAGCACCGACAGACCGGACAGCATGCGCGCCACGCCAACGTAGGCGAAGATACCGGACACCACCAGTGCCACCACCAGCAGACCCACCATCACCATCAGCAACTGCGTCACCGGTGCCATTGCGGCGGCCACCGGCACCATCACGCCGAGGAACCAGCCGGTCTTGCCTACCGGATACAGCGCGGTCAGGGTAGCGGCACCGTTGATCGACACCTCCACGATCTGGCCGTCCTTGCTCACCGCGTTCATGTCGTAGCCAGCCACCACCTCGCCGATCTTCTTCAGGCCGGATTCTTTTTCCGGGTGCGCAATCACGGTACCGTCGCCGGTCACCAGGAAGGCGTAGCCGTCACCCGGCAGCTTGGCGGCGACCACTTCGTCCACCACGCGCTGCAGTGTCACGTCACCACCGGCCACGGCCACCAGCTGGCCACCATCCTTGCGCGCCTGCGCGAAGGTGATGATAGGACGCTTGGTGGCGGCATCGATATAAGGCGGCGACGCGATCGGGCCGTCGGCATCCTTGGCGGCCAGATACCACGGGCGCCCGGTCGGGTCGTAGCCTTCCGGCACTTTCGGCGCACCGGTGAACTGGGTCATGGTCTTGTCCGGCTGACCGATGTACATGTCGTCAAAACCGCCGGCGTCACGCGCTTGGTCCAGCACCGGCTGCAACTCTCCGGTACCGAAGCGCGGCAACGCCGAGGCGACGATCTTCTGGCGGGTGGACACCCACTCGGCGACAAAGCTCGCCTTGCTGTTGGCGGCCTGATTGATTTCGTTACGGATCGCACTGGACAGGGCGTCGCTCATTTTCCAGTACGCGACGGCACAGAACATGACAGCCAGTACCGTCAGTACCAGCAGCACGAAGGCCATCAGGCGAGTACGCAATGACATCATGATGTGTATTCCCCACTGAATTTTGTTAGTTATGGTGCGGCATAGTACTACTAAGCCCACCTGTGGTTATTTGTTTATATTCACAAAGCCATTTCATGGCATTCCGTTAACAGTTAAATTTTGTATTCTGCGTACAATCCTCATTAGTTGGCATTTTTATATAAGAATATCGAAATAATTCGGCAACAAACCACTCTTGCCAATGTCAAAGATGGCGTTCGCCACCCAAAGCCGTCTGCAATATCGTCATGGCATGTCGCACTTTCGCAGGTTGCCCCTCGCGTCGCGGCGTCACCATCCACAACGGCAACTCCGGCAGGCTCCACTCGGCCAGCACCGGCTGCAGCAGACCGGAGGCCAACTCCCTGCGCACCTCCGGCTCCGGCTGCAAGGACAGCCCCAGGCCTTCCAGCACGAAGGCGCGCGCAGACAGGATATTGTTGCTGCTGATGCGCGGCGGCACCGATAAAGTCACCGTTTCCGCGCCGCGCGTCAACTGCAGCCGGCTCAATCCTTCGTGCGACGCCACCCCGACCCAGTCGTGCTGCAGCAGCTCGGCCGGGGCTTGCGGCAGGCCATGCTTTGCAACATAGACCGGCGACGCGCAAATGACAAAGTGCCAGTCGGCCAGATGGCGCGCCACCAGCGACGAATCCTTCAGCTTGCCGGCCCGGATCGCGAGGTCAATCTGCAACTCCAGCAGGTCCACCATCTCGTCGTGAAAGAACAGCCGCAGGCTGAGGCCAGGGTTGGCCTCCAGCAAGGGCGCCAGTGCGCTGCTGAGCACGCCGCCGGCCAGACCGCTGGGCGCGGAGATACGCAGCTCGCCCACCGGCGCGTCGCGCAGCGCCGACAGCTGCTGCTCCGCCTGCCGCGCCGCCGCCAGCATCGCGGCGCAACCCTGGTAGAACAGCTGCCCAGCCTCGGTCAGCGTCAACTTGCGCGTGGTGCGCTGTAGCAGGGTGACGCCGTGGCGCTGTTCCAGCCGCCGCAGATGCTGGCTGACCGCCGACGGCGTGATGCCCAGGCTCTGTGCCGCTGCGTTCATCGAGCCTTTCTCGATCACCCGGGCAAACACCGCCATGCTGCGCAATTCGTCCATATTCATTATTTCAAATTAACAATCAATCAATTTTACGACGGATTATCGGAATGCAAACCGGCAATTACACTGCCCTCGTCAATCACCGCCCGTCAGCGGGCAGCAAGGAGCATCCATGAAAATCGCACTGATCGGCGCCAGCGGCTTTGTCGGCTCGGCCATCCTGAAAGAACTGCTGTCGCGCCATGCCGCCGTCACCGCCATCGCCAGCCGTCCCGAGCGCATCGCTGCTGCGGCCAACCTTGAGGTGGTGGCTGCCGATGCCTACGACGCCGACGCGGTGGCCCGTGCCGTCGCCGGCCACGACGTGGTGATCAGCGCCTTCAATCCCGGCTGGGACAAGGCCGACATCCGCGAACTGTTCCTCGCCGGCCACCAGGCCATCGTCGCCGGGGTCAAGGCCGCCGGCGTGCCGCGCTTCATCGAGATCGGCGGCGCCGGCAGCCTGTTCGTCGCTCCCGGCGTGCAGCTGATCGACACCCCGCACTTCCCGGCGGAATACAAGGAAGGCGCCGAGGGCGCGCGCCAGGCGCTGAACCTGCTGCAACAGGAAACGCAGCTGGACTGGGTGTTCGTGTCGCCGCCGGCGCTGCTGGCGCCGGGCGCGCGCAGCGGCCAGTACCGTCTCGGCGGCAACGAGTTGCTGATGGCGGGCGAGGCGCCGGCCGGCATCAGCGACGCCGACCTCGCCGTGGCGGTGGTGGACGAGGCGCTGCAGCCGCAACACCATCGCCAGCGCTTTACCGTCGCCAGCGTCTGATTCACCCCCCTCGACCGCGCACCTTATATAGGTGTGCGGTTTTGCAGTGCAAACCCTGCCGTACGCCCGACCCGACTGGATCGGCGCGTTTGCGGCAGGGTTTTTTGCTGCAACAGCACATTGAATACTGTCGTCGATGCGTTGACAGCCGCGCGCCGCTTCACTAGATTGCGACCAGCCAATCAAGCCGCTGCAGGAGAGACTGTCATTCGCTGACAGCGCCGAAGGGGAATCGCCCCGGAAACTCTCAGGCAAAAGAACTGCAGCGACGTCTGGCACTCTGGAGAGTAGATCAGCCGCAAGGCCGGATCTCGCCGAAGGAAGCATGGCCCGGTGGGTACACCGTGCGCCGCAATCTCTCAGGCAAAGGGACAGAGGGGGCATCGTCCGGCAGACGCCGGGCGGGCGCCATTGTCCTTTACGCCGCACATCCATGCGTCAACGCCCTGCCCGACCCTGCCGCCATCACCAGCGCGGTTGCGGCCAACCTTTGCCGTTCGCGCCAAGAAAAAGGAATGCACGATGTTTACCAAAGAGATGGAGATTGCCGGTTTCGACGACGCACTGTGGGCCGCGATGCAGGCCGAGGCGCAACGCCAGGAAGACCACATCGAGCTGATCGCCTCCGAGAACTACACCAGCCCGCGCGTGATGCAGGCGCAGGGCAGCCAGCTCACCAACAAGTACGCCGAGGGCTACCCCGGCAAGCGCTACTACGGCGGCTGCGAGCACGTCGATGTCGCCGAGCAGCTGGCCATCGACCGCGCCAAGCAATTGTTCGGCGCCGACTACGCCAACGTGCAGCCGCACTCCGGCAGCCAGGCCAACGCCGCGGTGTACATGGCGCTGCTTCAGCCGGGCGACACTGTGCTGGGCATGAGCCTCGCCCACGGCGGCCACCTCACCCACGGCGCCAAGGTCAACTTCTCCGGCAAGATCTACAACGCGGTGCAGTACGGCATCAACGTGGAAACCGGCGAGATCGACTACGACGAAGTGCAACGCCTGGCCACCGAACACCGGCCGAAGATGCTGGTCGCCGGCTTCTCCGCCTACTCGCTGGTGGTGGACTGGGCGCGCATGCGCCAGATCGCCGACAGCGTCGGCGCGTATTTCTTTGTCGACATGGCGCACGTCGCCGGCCTGGTGGCAGCCGGGCTGTACCCGAACCCGGTGCCGCACGCGCACGTGGTGACAACCACCACCCACAAGACGCTGCGCGGCCCGCGCGGCGGCCTGATCCTGGCTGCATCCAACCCGGAACTGGAAAAGAAGCTGCAGTCGCTGGTGTTCCCCGGCATCCAGGGCGGCCCGCTGATGCACGTGATCGCGGCCAAGGCGGTAGCCTTCCTCGAAGCGCTGCAGCCGGAATTCGTCGACTACCAGAAACAGGTGCTGGCCAACGCCCGTGCCATGGTGGCGGTGTTCCAGCAGCGCGGCTACACGGTGGTGTCCGGCAAGACCGATGACCACCTGTTCCTGTTGTCGCTGATCGACAAGGGCCTCACCGGCAAGGCCGCCGACGCCGCACTCGGCGCCGCCTGCATCACCGTCAACAAGAACGCGGTCCCGAACGACCCGCAAAGCCCGTTCGTCACCAGCGGCATCCGCATCGGCAGCCCGGCCATCACCAGCCGCGGCTTCAAGGAAGCGGAAGCCGGCCAGGTGGCGCACTGGGTGTGCGACATCCTCGACGACATCGATAACGCCGATGTCGCCGCCCGCGTGAAACGCCAGGTGGCGGAGCTGTGCGCCGCCTTCCCGGTTTACCGCTAAGAACGGGCACACGATCTCGCGAGCTAGAGCGAGACAAGGCGAAAACGACTGAGGAAGCGGAGTTGACATGGGGTCAATGAGCATTCCGAAGGCGTTTTCAACGCGGTATCGCCGAAGCGCAGCAGATCGTGCACAGGTTCAAGCAGCAGCGGGCGCCATCCAGCGGGTGGCGCCCGACTATAATGAAAACTAGCCCTGCGCCGCAGGCACCACCTCAAGAGAAGCAACATGGCAATCAGTGTTTTTGATTTGTTCAAGATCGGCATCGGCCCCTCCAGCTCCCACACCGTCGGCCCGATGCGCGCGGCACGGCAATTCGTCGCCCGGCTGGAAAAGGACGGCCTGCTGACGCAGACCACCAGCGTCAAATCCGAAATGTTCGGTTCTCTCGGCGCCACCGGCAAAGGCCACGGCAGCGATGTGGCGGTGTTGCTCGGGCTGCAGGGCGAACACCCGGACCTGGTCGATACCGATGCCGTCGACGGCATGCTGGCCGCGATCCGCAACAACAAGCGCATCGCGCTCTTGGGTACGCACGAGATCGATTTCATCGAGTCCGAACACCTGATCCTGCACAAGCGCAAGGCGCTGCCCTACCACCCTAACGGCATGATTTTCGAGGCGTTTGCCGCCGACGGCAGCAGCCTGTCCAAGCGCGCCTACTACTCGGTCGGCGGCGGCTTCGTGGTCGACGAGGCGGCGATCGACGCCGGCTTCGTGCCGCCCGGCGTCACCGAGCTGAAGCACCCGTTCAAGAGCGGTGCCGAACTCTTGGCGCTGTGCCAGCGCCACGGCAAGAGCATCAGCCAGATCATGCTGGAGAACGAGCTGGCCTGGCGCAGCGAGGAAGAAGTGCGCGCCGGCCTGCTCAATATCTGGCACGTGATGCAGGGCTGCGTGAAGCGCGGCTGCGAGCGCGAGGGCGTCCTGCCCGGCGGCATGAAGGTCAAGCGTCGCGCTGCCGACATGCACCGCAAGCTGCTGTCGTCGCCGGAAGCGGCACTGCGCGATCCGCTGACGGTGCTGGACTGGGTCAACCTGTACGCACTGGCGGTGAACGAGGAAAACGCCGCCGGCGGCCGCGTGGTGACCGCGCCGACCAACGGCGCCGCCGGCATCATCCCGGCGGTACTGCACTACTACGCGCGCTTCATCCCCGGCGCCAGCGACGACGGCATCGTGCGCTTCCTGCTCACCGCCGGTGCAATCGGCATCCTGTTCAAGCTCAACGCCTCCATCTCCGGCGCCGAAGTCGGCTGCCAGGGCGAAGTCGGCTCCGCCTGTTCGATGGCGGCCGGCGGCCTGGCCGAAGTGCTGGGCGGCACGCCGGAACAGGTGGAAAACGCCGCCGAGATCGGCATGGAACACAATCTGGGCCTGACCTGCGACCCGGTCGGCGGCCTGGTGCAGGTGCCGTGCATCGAGCGCAACGCGATGGCGTCGATCAAGGCCATCAACGCGGCACGCATGTCGCTGCGCGGCGACGGCCAGCACTTCGTGTCGCTGGACCGCGTGATCAAGACCATGCGCGACACCGGCCGCGACATGAGCACCAAGTACAAGGAAACCGCGCGCGGCGGCCTGGCGATCAACGTGATCGAGGTGCCGGTCAACATCGTCGAGTGCTGAGCCAGCCTTTCGCATCCGTTGCGGCCAACCTTGCACGTTGGCCGCAACGACGAAGCCCGCCATGATAGGCGGGCTTTTTGCATTCGCGTGTCCGGCGTTACAGGAAGCGCGCCGGCGCGTACGGTGCCGGGTTGGTGAACGGTGTCTCGCCGCAGATCACCTGCGCGAGCAGTTGGCCGCACACCGGCCCCAGCGTCAGGCCGTGGTGGGCGTGGCCGAAGTTGAACCACAGCCCCTTGTGGCGCGGCGCGGCGCCCAGCGCCGGGCGCATGTCCGGCAGGCACGGGCGGCTGCCCATCCACGGCGTGGCGTCCAGCCGCTCGCCCAGCGGGAACAGCCCGCGCGCCAGCGCCTCCGCCTGCTGCAGCTGCGCGTAGTTGGGGGCGGCGTCGCGCCGCGCCAGCTCCACGCCGGTGGCGATGCGCAGGCCGCGCTGCATCGGTGACACCACGAAGCCGCCTTCCACATCGGCCACGGTGTAGTTCAGCCCCGGCCCCAGCGGCTGGTAGTGCATGTGGTAGCCGCGCTTGGTCTGCAGCGGGATGCGGTAGCCCAGCGGCCGGAAGATGTCGTCCGACCACGGCCCCATCGCCACTACCACCTGCGCGGCGCGCAGCATGCCGCCGCTGGTGACCACCTGCCAGCCGCTGCCGTCCGGCGTCAGCGCGGTGGCGGCCAGTTGCAGCAGTGTGCCGCCCAGGCTTTCGAAATAACGCGCATAGCCGCGGGTGAGCGCGCCCGGATCGCTGATGCGCTGCGGGTCGCGCCAGTGCACGGCACCGGCGAAGCCCTCCCCCAGCCCCGGCTCGGCGGCGCGCAGCTGCGCCGCGTCCAGGATCTGCAGCTGCAGGCCGTTTTCGGCGGCGATACGGCGCGCGTTGGCGGCCTCGGTGGCAAAGCCGGCCTCGGTGCGATAGGCCTCGTACAGGCCGTCGTTGCTGCACAGCTCCCTCATGTTGGCCGCGGCGAGCAGCGTCGCGTGTTCGTCCAGGCTGCGGCTGATCAAGGGCAGCATGTCGTGCGCGGCGGCGGCCAGCCGGTGCGGCGCAGAGGCGCGGAAGTAGCGCCACAGCCACGGCGTGCTCTGCAGCAGGCTGGACGGCTGGTAGCGCACGTCGGCGCTGCGGTTGCGGCCGATGCGCAGCACGTTGGCGAGGTTTCGCGGGAAGCCGTACGGCACCACGGCGGCGCGTTCCAGCAGCCCGGCGTTGCCGTGGCTGGTTTCCTCGCCGGGGGCGCGGCGGTCCAGCAGCGCCACGCGCAGGCCGCGCTGTTGCAGGGCGATGGCGCTGGAGACGCCGATCATGCCGGCGCCGAGGACGATGATGTCGAAATCCATGTTTTGCTTCTTTCAGATGCAGTTGCCATGGGCGCTGCGGGCAACGACCATGGCAACGGAATCTGCAAGGTTGGCCGCAGCCTGCGGCCAACCTTGCACGCCGCTTACTTGGCGATGATGTCGCGGTTGAAGTATTTCATCGAAATGCGGCTCAGGGTACCGTCCTGCTTCAGGCTGGCAATCGCCTTGTCCAGCTCAGCCTTGCGCGGGTCGCCCTTGCGCACGCCCATGCCGGTGCCCTCGCCCAGGGTGGCGAAGTCGCTGATCACGCCGCCGGCAAAGTCGAAGTCCTTGCCCTGCGGCTTGCTGAGGAAGCCTTCCATCGCCGTCTGCGCTTCCTGCACGCCGGCATCCAGACGACCGGAGGCCAGATCGAGGAAGATCTGCGACTGGTCGCGGTAGGCGACCACCTTCACGCCGTGCTTTTCCCAGTGCTTGCGCACGAAGTCTTCCTGGGTGGCGCCCTGCAGCACGCCGACGGTCTTGCCCTTCAGGCTGGCCACGGTCGGCGTCAGCTTGCTGTCGCGGCGCGCCACCATCTGGATCGGCACGATGTAGATCGGGACGGTGAAGTCGATCGACTCGCGGCGCTTGGCGGTGATGTTCATCGCCGAGTTGATGGCGTCGAATTTCTTCGCCTTCAGGCCGGGGATCAGGCCCTCGAACGAGGTTTCCACCCAGCTGCACCTGGCGGCCATGCGCTCGCAGACGGCCTTGCCGACATCGATGTCGAAGCCGACCAGCTGGCCATCGGCCTGCTTGCTCTCGAATGGCGGGTAGAACGGCTCCAGCCCCATGCGCAGCGGCGCACCCTGCGCCATGACGGTACCGGCGAGGCAGGCCAGCAGAGGAAAAACGGCAGTGCGAACGCGTTTGCTGATCATGAAATGTCTCCTTTGTTCCGTAGCGGGTAACGTCCCGTCCCGTTGTGCATGGCCAGGCCATGGTGCCTGCGTGGTTTGGCAGCCGGCTGGCTGCGTTCACGTCTTGCTTGGGCTTCGGCCACAAGATAGACAATATTTCCATTTGAGACAATTAATTTATAAAAAATCCGGCGGTCAGCCGCCGCGCACGGTGGCGAAAGCCGGTCACACCATGACAAAATCATGTCGAGAATCGAAACTTAGCTCTTCAATAACAATAACTTGCCAAAAACGCATCAAGCGGAACGCAAGCAAAACCCTGAAAAAATGGCCGCCGCACAAGTTGTAGACTTTTTTTCCACAATGGAATTAAATACGACAACCCAGCCGCCAGCCGCAGCCCGGCCGCGCCCGACCACAACGATCACGAGAGCCCAGCATGAACCACATCGACCACCACGCCGCCCCCCTGCTTCTCACCCAGCAACAGGTGCGCGACTACCTGCCGGCGCTGCCGGTGCGCGCCGCGCTGAGCGCGCTGTTCCAGGCGCTGGCGCAGGAACGCGCGGTACAGCCGGCGCAGACGCTGACCCTGTTTCCCCAGGGCGCTGGCGACGTCATCACCTATCAGGGAGTGCTGGCCGATGCCGGCGTGTTCGGCGCCAAGCTGTCGCCCTACATCGTCACCGACGGCCGTCCGGTGATCAGCGCCTGGACCAGCCTGATGTCGATGCAAACCGGCCAGCCGCTGCTGTTCTGCGATTCCGGCCTGCTGACGGCGGAGCGCACCGCCGGCACCAGCGCGCTGGCCATCGACCTGCTGGCGCGGCAGGACAGCCGCCTGCTGACGCTGATCGGCTGCGGCGCGCTCGGCCAGGCGCACCTGCGCCACGTGCTGTCGCTGCGCGACTGGCAGCACATCCGCGTGTACGCACCGGACCTCGCCGGCAAGCCGGAACTGCAGCAACAGCTGCAGGCACTGGACCCGCGCATCGAGATCAGCGGCAGCGTAGCCGCCGCCTGCGACAACGCCGACGTGATCATGCTGTGCACCTCCTCGGCCAGCCCGGTGCTGGACCCGGCCACGCTCAGCAAACCGGCGCTGATCACCTCGATCAGCACCAACGCCGTCAACGCGCACGAGGTGCCGCCGGCCAGCCTCGCCGCCATGGACGTGTACTGCGACCACAAGCACAGCACGCCGGACAGCGCCGGCGAGATGGTGCTCGCCAGCCAGGCGGGCAGCTGGCAGCGCGAGCGCATCGTCGGCGACCTGGCCGACCTGGTCAGCCAGCGCTGCACGCTGCCGGACTACCGGCGCCCGGTGTTCTTCCGCTCCATCGGCATGGGCCTGCAGGACATCGCCATCGCCTGCGCGCTGCTGCAACAGGCGCAGGCCGCGCAATGAGCGCGCACCCGCCGCTCACCAGCGGCAACCTGACGGCGGGCGGGCGCAACGCTTGTGCCCTGCCCGCCGCATCAGGCACTATCGCTGTCCCTGCCGTTGCGCCCGACCCGACCATGACGCCCACGCCCAGCCCCACGCCGCAGCAACTGCTGCTGTCGCGCTACAGCCACCTCGCCGACAGCATCGCCAAGCTGTTCTTCCCCTATGCGGAGGTGGTGATCCACGACCTGGACAGCCAGCGCGTGCTCTACCTCGCCAACAACCTGTCGCGGCGCGAGATCGGCGACGAATCGGCGCTGGAGGAAATCGAGCGCACCATCGCCGAACGCTACGTCGGACCGTACGAAAAGGTGAACTGGGACGGCCGCAAGATGCGCTGCGTCAGCTCGGTGCTGTTTGACGACGCAGGCGTGGCGCTGGGGGTGATGTGCATCAACTTCAACATCGCGGTGTTCGAGGACATGCACGGCATGCTGGGCATGCTGCTGAAGGGCGCCGGCCTGGTGGAACAGCCGGCGGAGCTGTTCCGCGACGACTGGCAGGAGCGCATCAACACCTTCATGCACCGCTGGCTGCAGGAGCGGCAGCTGGCGCTGAACACCCTGTCGCGCCAGCACCGCAAGGAACTGGTCGAAGCGCTGTACGCCGAGGGCGCCTTCAACGGCAAAAGCGCCACTCACTACATCGCCAACGTGCTCGGCCTCGGCCGCGCCACGGTGTACAAATACCTGCAGACGCTGAAATAGGCGCCCGTCAAACGCAAAAGGTTGGCCGCATCGCTGCGGCCCGTGCGGGCCAGCGCCTTACTGTTTTTGCAGCAGGCACAGCGTAATCTGCAGCTCGCCGTCGTCGCCCTTCACCGTCTGCACATTCTGCAGGCTGAGGTCGGACGGCAGCAGCAGGCTGATGCCGTGGCCGACGCCGACCTTGCTCCAGGTCTTTTCCAGCCGCCGCGCCATGCCTTGCGCCGGCAGCCGCACGTCGCTCTCCAGCGCAAAACCGTAGTTCTCGGCGGCGCTGTCGAACAGGCGCCCGATCTGCTCCGGCTCGACGTAGCGCTCCGCCATGCTGCCCATCTGCCGCGGCGACACCTCCGGCACCGTCTTGCACAGCGTCATCACCTCGTCCTTGAAGCGCACCTGCGCCAGCGGGTCTTCGATCTCTTCCGAAATCTGCTCCATCACCTCGGCCACCAGCTTGCTGCTGCTGCTGGTATCCGGCACCCGCATCGCCTGCAGGAAGTCGTCGAGCCAGAACTTGGCCTCGTGGCCCTGGCGGTCGACCGCGTACAGCAGCGGGCCGTTTTCCAGGATCAGCGCGCCCTTGTCGATCAGGCGCGGGTTGATGCCGCTGGCGTGGCTGATGTCGAACACCTCGCCGCTTTCGACGATGGTGAGGAAATCTTCCTGGATTTCCGCCTTGAACACGCCCAGCGCGCGCTGCGGGCTGTCCGCCTCACCCAGGCCGGAGAACAGGATCACCAGCAGGTCGCCGGCGGCGATGTTCGGGTGCTGTGAGCGCGCGAACAGGTGCTTGGCGATGCGCTGCGACACCTCCAGCAGATCGGCGTCGCCGCGGAAAAACTGCCGCGTGTAGTGGTACAGCTCGTTGAGGTTGAGATCGGTCTCGTGGAAGAACTGGTACTTCTTCTTGTCGGAGACGATGCCCTTCAGGTAGCCGTCCAGAATCAGCGCCGACACCGCCTCGTCCACGCCGATGGCCTTGTGCGACAGCTGCAACGGCTCGCCGCGCGCCGGATTGCCGACACGGTGTACCACCAAACGCTCTACCCTGGATTCGCTAATCAGCATGCTCGGATCTGTCCTCATTCAATCAAGGCGCGATTATCGCCGCCCTTGCCCGTCGCAACAAGGTTGGCCGCAGCTCAGGCAGCCACCTCGGCCAGCCCGAACTGCAATGCGGCCAGCCTGGCGTACAGCGGCGAGCGCTGCAGCAGCTCGGCGTGCTTGCCCTCCGCCACGATGCGGCCCTGCTCCAGCACCACGATGCGGTCGGCCTGCTTCACCGTGGCCAGGCGGTGGGCTATGACGATGGTGGTACGCCCGGCGGCGGCACGTTCCAGCGCCTGCTGCACCAGCTGTTCCGATTCGGCGTCCAGCGCGCTGGTGGCCTCGTCCAGCAGCAGGATGGGCGGGTTTTTCAGGATGGCGCGCGCGATGGCGATGCGCTGGCGCTGGCCGCCGGACAGGCGCACGCCACGCTCGCCCAGATAGCTGTGATAGCCCTCCGGCAGGCGCTCGATGAATTCGTGCGCGGCGGCGGCGCGGGCGGCGGCGAACACTTCCTCGTCCGTCGCCTCCGGCCGTCCGTAGCGGATATTCTCCAGCGCGCTGGCGCCGAAAATCACCGTGTCCTGCAGCACGATGCCGATGTGACGGCGCAGCGCCTGCGGGTCCAGCCGCGCGACATCGACGCCGTTGAGCGTGATGCGGCCAACTTGCGGATCGTAAAAGCGCAGCAGCAGCTGGAACAGCGTGGTCTTGCCGGCGCCGGACGGCCCGACCAGCGCCAGCTGTTCGCCGGGGCGGATGGCGAGGCTGATGCCGGACAGCGACGGCTGTCCGAGTCGCGACGGGTAGGCAAAGCCGACCTCGTGCAGTTGCAGGCCGTCGCCGCTGGCCGGCAAGGGCAGCGGCTGCGCCGGCGGCTGGACCGGTGAGCGCAGTGCCAGCAGCGCCATCAGCCGCTCGGTGGCGCCGGCGGCGCGCTGCAGGTCGCCCCACACCTCGGCCACCGCGCCGATGGCGCCGGCGGTTACCACCGCGTAGAGGATGAACTGCGCCAGCAGGCCGCTGGACATCTCGCCGGCCAGCACCGCGCGCGCGCCCAGCCACAGCACGAACACCACCGCGCCGAACACCAGCATGATCACCACCGCCGTCAGCTGCGAGCGGGCGCGGATGCGCGCCAGCGCGGTGTCGAAGCCGAGCGCCACCGAGCCGTCGAAGCGCACGGTTTCGCGCGCCTCCTGCGCGAAGGCCTGCACCGTCTGCACCGCGTTCAGCGTCTCGCCGGCCATGGCGCTGGAATCGG
Organism: Vogesella alkaliphila; assembly: GCF_014652475.1. Lineage (GTDB taxonomy): Bacteria > Pseudomonadota > Gammaproteobacteria > Burkholderiales > Chromobacteriaceae > Vogesella > Vogesella alkaliphila. Next base: position 59,809 of record NZ_BMYW01000006.1, read on the forward strand.
CGATGCGGTCCTGGCTGGCGCGCGACAGCGTGCGCACGCGGCGGCCAAAGACCAGGATGGGCAGGATCACCAGCAGCAGCGTCACCAGGATGTAGCCGGTCAGGCTGGGGCTGGTCACCGCCAGCATCACCAGCCCGCCAAGCATCAGCAGCAGGTTGCGCAAGCCCATCGACAGGCTGGTGCCGATCACGGTCTGCACCAGCGTGGTGTCGGTGGTCAGCCGCGACAGCACCTCGCCGGTCTGCAGCGTCTCGAAGTATTCCGGGCTCATGCGGATCACGTGGCGGTACACCGCGCTGCGCACGTCAGCGGTGACGCGCTCGCCCAGCCACGACACCAGATAGAAACGCAGCGCGGTGAACAGCGCCAGGACCAGCGCCAGCGCCAACAGCGCCAGAAAGTAGCCGTCGACCGCCTCGCGCTGCACGAAGGCGTGGTCGATCAGGTAGCGGAACGCCACCGGCAGCAGCAGCGTGGCACCGGCGGCCACCAGCAGCGCCAGCGCGGCCAGCAGCGCGCGGGCCCGATACGGCCGCAGGAACGGCCACAGGCCGGACAGCGGGGTAAGACGTTGCAATAAACCCGGGCTAGCCACGGCAGCACTCCACAATTAGCATACGATGCGTAACAAGTGCCGCAACGGTACGCTTTTTTCAAGAGCCGCACCGCAATTGCCATTCCCACCCGGCGCCGCCGGCCCTGCCTGCGGCACCGGTCACCACAAGGCCCGTCATGCTGATCAACTGCGTTGCCTACCATCAAGGCCAAAAACTCGGCGACATCGCGATAGACGCCATTCCCGAACACCTGGCCAAGCCGGACTGCCTGGTGTGGGTCGCGCTGCAAGACCCGACCCCGGACGAAATCAGCCATTTCGGCCACCTGTTCGCGCTGCACCCGCTGGCGGTGGAGGACGCGCTGCACGGTCACCAGCGCCCGAAGCTGGAGGAGTACGGCGACACCCTGTTCCTGGTGATGAAGACACTGGAGCCGGACGGCGAGGACGGCATCCACGTCGGCGAGGTCGACCTGTTCGTTGGCCGCAACTTCCTGCTGTCTATCCGCAACCAGACGCGCAAGGGCTTCCAGGACGTGCGTGCGCGCTGCGAGCGCGAGCCGCACCTGCTGGCGCACGGCAGCGGTTTCGTGCTGTACGCGCTGATGGACGCGGTGGTCGACCGCTACCTGAGCGTGATCCACCGGCTGGAAGACGAGCTGGACCGCATCGAAGGCCGGCTGTTCCTCAAGGGCAGCTCGGCGCGGCGCAATATCGCGGCGCTGTACGCGCTCAAGCGCAAGCTGATCAGCGTCCACCACGCCGCCGCGCCGCTGCACGAGGCCACCGCGCGCCTGTACGGCGGGCGCGTGCCGCCACCCTGCCACCAGCTGCCGGAGTATTTCCGTGACGTGGACGACCACCTGTCGCGCATCCTGCACACCGTGGAATCGCAGCGCGACCTGCTGGCCACCGCCATCCAGGTCAACATCGCGATGATCTCGCTGGACGAAAGCAGCATCAGCAAGAAGCTGGCCGCCTACGCCGCGCTGTTCGCGGTGCCGACCATGATCGCCGGCATCTACGGCATGAACTTCGACCACATGCCGGAGCTGCGCGCGCCGCTGGGCTACCCGTTGTCACTGCTGAGCATGGTGCTGCTGGATGTGCTGCTGTGGCGCCGCTTCCGGCGCGCCGGCTGGCTGTAGCATTATGCAACTAAAAGTAAAAGATGTTATCGATTATTGGCGCTTTTACCCTCATCGTGACATCAGTACACTCGACTCATCCGCCAAAACAAAGCGTCTTCCACCGACGCACGACGACAAAGAGAGAAACTTCATGACTACGCGCATCCAGAGCCACCGCCTGCAAGTTGCGGCCAACCTTTACCACTTCATCGAGCAGGAAGCGCTGCCCGGCACCGGCGTCGATGCCGCCGCCTTCTGGCAGGGGTTCGATGCGCTGGTGCGCACGCTGGCGCCGAAGAACCGCGCGCTGCTGGCCGAGCGCGACCGCCTGCAGAGCGAGATCGACGCCTGGCACCGCGCCCACCCCGGCCCGATCGCCGACATGGCCGCCTACAAGGCCTTCCTCGCCGGCATCGGCTACCTGAAACCGGTTCCGGCCGACGCACAGATCAGCACCAGCAACATCGACAGCGAGATCGCGGAACAGGCCGGCCCGCAGCTGGTGGTGCCGGTGATGAACGCGCGCTACGCGCTGAACGCGGCCAACGCTCGCTGGGGCAGCCTGTACGACGCGCTGTACGGCACCGACGCCATCAGCGAAGACGGCGGCGCCAGCCGTGCCGGCGGCTACAACGCGGTGCGCGGCGGCAAGGTGATCGCCTTCGGTCGCGACTTCCTCGACCAGGCGGCCGCGCTGGAGAACGGCTCGCACCACGCTGCCACCGCCTACACCGTGGTGGCCGGCCAGCTGCAGGTCACACTGGACAACGGCAGCGTCAGCGGCCTGAAGCAGCCGGCGCAGTTCATCGGCTTCAACGGCGACGCCGCCGCGCCGAGCGCCATCCTGCTGAAGCAGAACGGCCTGCACTTCGAGATCCAGATCGACAAGCAGAGCGCCATCGGCGCGCAGGACGCTGCCGGCGTGAAGGACATCGTGATGGAGGCGGCGATCAGCACCATCATGGACTGCGAGGATTCCGTCGCCGCCGTCGATGCCGACGACAAGGTGCTGGTGTACCGCAACTGGCTGGGCCTGATGAAGGGCGACCTGGTCGAGGAAGTCAGCAAGGGCGGCAGCACCTTCACCCGCCGCATGAACCCCGACCGCCAGTACACCGCCGCCGACGGCAGCGCGCTGTCGCTGCACGGCCGCAGCCTGATGTTCATCCGCAACGTCGGCCACCTGATGAGCAACCCGGCCATCCTCGACGGCGACGGCCGCGAGATTCCGGAAGGCATCATGGACGCGGTGATCACCACCCTGATCGCGCTGCATGACCGTCAGCGCCGCGGCAACTCGCGCGCCGGCTCCATCTACATCGTGAAACCGAAGATGCACGGCCCGGACGAGGTGGCGTTCGCCAACGAGCTGTTCGGCGCGGTGGAAAGCCTGCTCGGCCTGCCGCAGTACACCGTGAAGCTGGGCATCATGGACGAGGAACGCCGCACTAGCATCAACCTGAAAGCCTGCATCGCCGCCGCCCGCCACCGCGTCGCCTTCATCAACACCGGCTTCCTCGACCGTACCGGTGACGAGATGCACACCGCGATGGAAGCCGGCCCGATGATCCGCAAGGGCGACATGAAGACCAGCAAGTGGATCGCCGCCTACGAGCGCAGCAACGTGCAGGTCGGCCTCGCTTGCGGCCTGCGCGGCCACGCGCAGATCGGCAAGGGCATGTGGGCGATGCCGGACCTGATGGCCGAGATGCTGAAGCAGAAGATCGGCCACCCGAAAGCCGGCGCCAACACCGCCTGGGTGCCGTCGCCGACCGCCGCCGTGCTGCACGCGCTGCACTACCACCAGGTCAACGTGCAGGACGTGCAGAAGGGTCTGGAAGGCCAGGAAATCGACGTGCTGGACGACCTGCTGACCATCCCGGTGGCGGCCAACCCGCAGTGGACCGCCGCCGAGATTCAGCAAGAGCTGGACAACAACGCGCAGGGCATCCTCGGCTACGTGGTGCGCTGGATCGACCAGGGCGTCGGCTGCTCCAAGGTGCCGGACATCCACAACGTCGGCCTGATGGAAGACCGCGCCACGCTGCGCATCTCCAGCCAGCACATCGCCAACTGGCTGCGCCACGGCATTACCAGCGAAGCGCAAGTGATGGAAACACTCAAGCGCATGGCCGCAGTCGTGGACCAGCAGAATGCCGGCGACCCGCTGTACCAGAACATGGCCGGTAATTTCGACAAGTCGGTTGCCTTCAAGGCCGCCTGCGACCTGGTGTTCAAGGGCTGCGCGCAGCCGTCCGGCTACACCGAGCCGCTGCTGCACGCCTGGCGCCAGGTAGCCAAGGCACAGGCCAAGGCACAGTAAGCGCCGCCGCCAGCCGCCCCGCCAACGCGCCATCGCCGATGGCGCGTTTTTTCATGCCGGACACGCGGCGCAACAAGGCCGGCGCCCGCGGCGGCGCGGACTATACTGCACTGTCGCTTATTCAGGAGGGCACCATGAAGCAACTGATCATCCTTCTTGGCCTGCTGGCCACGCCGGCCATGGCGCTGGAAGTCAACGTGGCCAGCTACGACGAGCTGGTCGCCGCCGGCTTCAGCACCGCCGATGCCCAGCGCATCGTCGACGCGCAGCTGACCACCACCTTCACCAGCAGCCGTGACCTACTGGCAATCAAGGGCATCACCCAGGGCGACCTCAACCGCGTGCGTGCGTCGCTGACCATCAACGGCGAGCCGGTCACCACCCGTTCCGGCACCGCCCCAGCCATCCCCGGCGTGCGGGCGGCCATCCCGGCCAGCAAGAACAGCACCGTTGACCTCGCCAGCAAGGGCGCCAGCCAGGGCAAGAGCGGCAACAGCCAGCGCGGTGGCCACGGCAACGGCGGTGGCGGCGGCAACGGTGGCGGCAAGGGCAAGGGCAACTGAGCCGGGCCGATCCCCCGCGACGCAGCATCCACCAACGACAACGCGCCATCCGGGGATGGCGCGTTTTTCTTGCGGCTGCCCGAGCTTGGCCGCAACGCTGCGGCCAACCTTGCCGACCCCAGCATGGATTGCCCGGCGCGGCACGAACAGGCAGGGCGGCTAGCGCAGCAGCGGCATCAGGCTCGCCAGCTGCTGGCCGTGCTCGTCCAGCAACAGCAAGTCGCCGCCCTGCCATTGCCAGCGCCGCGCCGACGCCAGTGCCGCAAGAAAGGCCGGCTCGATCTCGCGTTGCGGCTGGCAGGCCTGCCGCGTGCTGGCCAGCTGGCGGAAGCGCAGCTTGGCCGGCGACAGGCGGTAGCTGCCGCCGAAGCGGTTGCAGCCGGCCACGCCGCTCACCCGCTGCGTGGCGGCATCCAGCTCGAAATACGGCCGCGCCACATTGGGGGCGATCGGCTTGCCCGCCAGCGTGCGCAAGTACCAGCGCTCCTGCTGCAGCCGTTGCAGGGTGGTGTCCGGCACGGTGGCGCCATCGCAGCGCTGGCGCTGGCTGATGCTGTCAAAGCGCTGCGGAATCACGCTCAGCCGGTAACCGCCCTCGTCGTGGCGTGGCGCCAGCGTCGCCTCCATCCGCACCAGCAAGCGCTCGCCCGGCCGCTGCCGCGCGGCCAGATAGGCGCGCTCCAGCGCGGCGTTGTCGCCCTCCGCCGCCACCGGCAGGCGCATGCCCAGCTCGCACAGATCGATGGTGCCGGCATCGGCCATGTACTGGTACAGGCCGCTCAGCTGCAGCCGCGGCTCGATCGGCGCAAACTGGCGCGCGCGGCGCAGCGAGTAGTTGAGGCGCGACACGATCAGGCGGCCGTCGTTGTCGAGCTTGGTCAGCCGCTTGTTGCGCACCGCAAACAGCAGCGGCGCCTCGTTGGCGGCGCTGAGATGCAGCCGGCCGTCCTCCATGCGCCAGATGCCCATCTGGTCGTGCTGCAGCGGCTGCGGCTTGCCGTGATAAACCTGGCGCAGGGTGTAATGGCGCTCGTCCCACAGATCCAGCTGCCAGCTGACGCCGGCGCAGTCGGCACACGGCAGCTCGCCGCGATAGGTGGCCGGATAGTCGGGCAGCGACTGCGCCAGCGCCGGCAGCGGCGTGAACGGCAGCAACAGCAGCAGGCCGCGCATGAGGAGGGATTTCGGCAACGCTGACTCCTTGTTCCGGAACGGAAAGCAGATGATAAGGAACTCGCTAGGACCGCCCCTGCGCCGGAGCGTTCCGCCACGCTGGCCAGCACGCACAGGCAGCCGGCAGCAGCGCACTGCGCCGCCATTCGCCAGCGGCGCGGAACTTGCCCGCCGGTCTGCCCTTCTAAAGCCGGTGAACAGCATCAGCTGGTCCATCACCCACCAGCCCATCCAAGGAGCACATAATGAAATCCACCCTGACCCGTTCGCTGACCCTGCTGGCCGCCATCGCGGCACTGACCGGCTGCGCCGGCATGACCCACAACCAGAAAAACGCCGCCATCGGTGCCGCCATCGGCGGCGTGGCCGGCTCGGTGCTGACCGGCGGCGACACCCTCGGCACCATCGGCGGCGCGGCCGTCGGCGGCGTCATCGGCAGTGGCGCCGTCAAGTAAGCCCCCGCGCCCTCACGCGACGGCCGGGCGCGCAGTGCGCCTGGCCACCCCACCGCCGTCACGCTGCAGTGACGGCGGTTTTGCTTGTTGCGGCCAACGTTGGCCGCAGAGACGAGCCCCCCCGCAGCACCGGCAGTAGCCCACAAAGACACCCGAAATAAACCGTTACAGAACAGCCCGTTAGCGATCGATCCGGTACACCACCGAGCCGCATCGGCACATGGCCAGCCGGCGATCAGCGACTATACTGCGATATGAGTCGCGACCTCCCGCCGCGACTTCGCCAAGGAGCAGCATCATGGGCAAGATCCGACACAGCACCAAGGAAGCGAAAAAGCAGGCACAGCACACGCCGAAGGAGAAACGCGCCGCCAAGCAGCTGAAGAAACACGCTGGCGACCAGCCTCCTCTGCTACCCCCGCACTGAACCCTGCCCGCTTCTACCCCGTCCACCAGTAACGCGCCCTTACGCTGCCTGGTCACGATCACCGCGCCAGGCAGCCGCAGGCAAGACGCACACCCCACCCCGTCATCAATACCGGCTCCTCGCCGACAGCAGACTGGCGCAGCCGCCAAACCGCCACCCAGCTCCGGCACCCACCCGACCACAGGCGCGCCCGCGCATGGCGCACGACATCATGGTCTAGACTGAAAGCAGCGCCCTGATGGCGCGGAGTTTCGCAATGAGCAAGCTGTGGCAGTTCATCGCCGTGATCTGGCTAGTCCTGCTGCCGAGCCTGACGGCGGCGGCCACGCCGGCACCGGTCGTCGTCATCCCGCTCAGCGGTGCCATCGGCCCGGCCAGCGCCGACCACGTTGGCCGCAGCCTGGCGCACGCGCAGCGCGAGGGCGCACAGCTGGCCGTGCTGCAGATGGACACCCCCGGCGGGCTGGACACCTCGATGCGGCAGATCATCAAGGCCATCCTCGCCTCGCCGGTGCCGGTCGCCAGCTTCGTCGCCCCCAGCGGCGCCCGCGCCGCCAGCGCCGGCACCTACATCCTGTACGCCAGCCACATCGCCGCGATGGCCCCCGGCACCAACCTCGGCGCCGCCACCCCGGTGCAGATCGGCATGACCGGCCCGCCGGACAAGGCCGGCAAGCCCGACAGCAGCGCCCCGGCCACCAGCAACCAGGACGCGCTGAGCCGCAAGCAGGTGAACGACGCCGCCGCCTACATCCGTGGCCTGGCGCAGCTGCGCGGCCGCAACGAGGCCTGGGCCGAGCGCGCGGTACGCGAGGCCGTCAGCCTGTCGGCCGGCGACGCGCTGGCGCTGCGGGTGGTGGACCTGACCGCGCGCGACATCCCCGACCTGCTGCAGCGGCTGGACGGCCGCAGCGTGCCGATGGCCGGCGGCGCCCGGGTGCTGCACACCGCCGGCGCCGCGGTCATCACCCTGTCGCCGGACTGGCGCAGCCGCTTCCTCGGCGTGATCGCCGACCCCAGCGTGGCGATGATCCTGATGCTCCTGGGCATCTACGGCCTGCTGTTCGAATTCTCCAACCCCGGCTTCGTGCTGCCCGGCGTGGTCGGCGCCACCTGCCTGCTGCTGGGGCTGTACGCGCTGCAGATGCTGCCGGTCAACTACGCCGGGCTGGCGCTGATGCTGCTGGGGCTGGGCTGCATGATCGCCGAGGCCTTCCTGCCCAGCTTCGGCACGCTGGGGCTGGGCGGCATCGTCGCCTTCGTCATCGGCGGGGTGATGCTGGTCGATACCGAACAGCCTGGCCTCGGCGTGCCGCTGGGGCTGATCCTGGCACTGGCCGCCACCTCCGGCCTGTTCGTGTTCCTGGTCAGCGGCATGGCGCTCAAGGCCCGGCGCCGGCCGCAGGTCGGCGGCGAGGTGGCGCTGATCGGCAGCCGCGGCGAGATGCTGGACGATCTGGACGGCGAAGGCTGGGCCAGCATCCGCGGCGAATGCTGGCGCGTGCATAGCGCGACGCCGCTGAAACGCGGCCAGCCGGTGCGGGTCACCGCGCGGCAAGGGCTGCTGCTGGAGGTGGCGCCAAGCGACGACACCGACAAAGGAGGATCACCATGATCTTGGGAATGGGTAGTGGGCTGTTGCTGCTGGCACTGCTGCTGGTGGCGTCGTCGTTCCGTATCCTGCGCGAATACCAGCGCGGCGTGGTGTTCATGCTCGGCCGCTTCTGGCGGGTGAAGGGGCCGGGGCTGATCCTGGTCATCCCCGGCGTGCAGCAGATGGTGCGCGTCGACCTGCGTACCGTGGTGATGGACGTGCCGACGCAGGACGTGATCTCGCACGACAACGTGTCGGTGAAGGTCAACGCGGTGCTCTACTTCCGCGTGGTCGATCCGGAACGCGCCATCATCCAGGTCGCCAACTTTCTGGAGGCCACCAGCCAGCTGGCGCAGACCACGCTGCGCTCGGTGCTGGGCAAGCACGAGCTGGACGAGATGCTGGCCGAGCGCGAACGGCTGAACCTGGACATCCAGAAGGCGCTCGACGCGCAGACCGACGGCTGGGGCATCAAGGTGTCCAATGTCGAGATCAAGCACGTCGACCTCAACGAATCGATGATCCGCGCCATCGCCCGCCAGGCCGAGGCCGAACGCGAACGGCGCGCCAAGATCATCCACGCCGAAGGCGAGCTGCAGGCCTCGGAAAAACTGCTGGAAGCCGCGCGCATGCTGGCGCAGCAGCCGGAAGCGATGCAGCTGCGCTACATGCAGACGCTGACGCAGATCGCCGGCGACAAGAGCTCCACCATCGTGTTCCCGATGGACATCCTGCAGGCGCTGCGCGGCGGCAAGGCACCGCCGGCGTGAGATGCGGCGCGGGAGTGAAAAGCTTGGCCGCAAGCGAGGCAAGCTTGCGGCCAAGCTTTTTGCCCAGCCCTGATTCGTGTCGGCCGCGCGGCATTTGGCGGCAAACAGCCAGGCCCCGTCGACTACCATTAAAAGCAAGGAGGGCATCATCATGAAATGCTGGACCTACGACACCCGCTACGGCCCGTTCGAGATCGTGCCGCTCGATGGCCGCTACCACATCATGCACGAGGGCGAGGCGCTCGCCGCCTACCCGACCCCGGAAGAAGCCGCCAAGGCCCTGGCCGAAGGCCACAGCCCGTGGCCCCCCTTCGGCAACCCGCGCGACCTCGGCATCCCCGCCGACCTGCAACAATGGCACTGCCGCCTGCTGGCCTGAGCATAGCGATGTGATCAATCGCAAAACAACGTTGGCCGCAAACCGGAAACGGCTTGCGGCCAACGTTTGAGCATCAACGGCATGGTAGGCGACCCAACACCGTAGCCCGGATAAGGCGAAGCCGCATCCGGGAACCCGCCTCCACCATTGCCAGCACCTTTACCCGAGCTCCAACCCCGGATGCGCCTGCGGCTTATCCGGGCTACGCGTTACAACCATCGGCACCGTCAACCGTCAGCCAAAACCGAACCGTCGCGCCCATCCCGTTGGGGCAAGCCGTGCAAACTGCCGCCAGCCCGGAAACAAGCCGCCCTCTTTTGAGCGCAGCGTATGGGCGGCGCCGGGATGGCGGCAGTTTGCACGGGAATTCTTGCCCCTTCGGGTCGCCTTTTCTTTGCTTACTTTCTTTTTGGCGAAGCAAAAGAAAGTAAGCCGCCGCCGCGCGGAAAGCGGCAGATAACAACATCCGCGCAGCGGATACCCCAGACCAAAACAAGGTTGGCCGCAAAGCTTTACTGCTTGCGGCCAACCTTGGTCTTGCGCAGTAAACGTTGTGCTTCATTGCACTCGACCCAACCTATCGGACCCATCAAAAAATCATAACACTTTGACATAAATGCCGTATAATTAAAAATTATCAACCAGCATGGATTAAACATAATGAAACTTTCACCAAGCGAAATCCAACAAGAAATTAACAAAGTTAGGCAAAACAATTACAACCAATTTATCAAAAAAATTCATCTAAGAAATGTCCGGGGATTTAATGACGAGAAAATTGAATTCAAAACACCGGTAACTGCCTTAATTGGCACGAATGGTGGTGGCAAATCTACAATTCTAGGGTCAGCAGCCCTCTCATATAAAAACGTAAAACCCCGCCAATTTTTTCCAAAAGCATTTCTTGGCGATGAAAGCATGAGTGAATGGAGTATAGAAATAGAACTTGTAGACAAGTCTATTTACACCGATAAAACCTTTACAAGAACAGCAAGATTCGCCCAATCACAATGGCGACGCGACCAATTCAGATCAAGACACGTTGAATACATTGAAATCCAGAGAACAGTACCTGCTGGCGAAATTGCCAGATTCAAAAATTTCTTGGCCGGAAATAGCGATGACTACGAAATAATTGGCCTAAATTCAAACACAACAAAATATTCTACTGCAGTTTTAGACAAAGACATTAAACATTATCGTGTTGTCCGCAGAAAAGACAACCCCAATATTAAAATGTACCTCGGAAGCACTCACAATCAAATTGGCTATTCTCAATTCCATTTTGGGGCTGGAGAAGCTTCAATAATTGAAACAATTGATAGAATTGAATCATCGCCCGACAATGCACTCATTTTAATTGAAGAACTAGAAAATGGCCTGCATCCGGTTGCAGTCAGACTCTTTGTCCAATACCTTCAAAATGCTGCAAAAAGAAAGCGACTACAAATAATATTTACCACACACTCCCAAGATGCAGTAAACGAATTGCCAGCAGAAGCAGTATGGGCAACAATTAACAAAAAAACTTGGAATGGCAAACTAAACATAGAGAGTCTACGAGCAATCACTGGAACTGTTGAAGCAAATCGAGCAATCTATGTAGAAGATGAATTTGTCAAAGAATGGGTAGAAAATGCTTTGGGTCGATATGGCAATGGGCTAGCCGAAACAACTAAAGTATTTCCAGCAGGCGGATATCCAAACTTACTCAAGGTTAGTCAATTTCACAATGACAATCCCTTGTTAAAAATTCCGTCCGTCGCACTAGTTGATGGCGACATTTATGACCCAGCTACAGACACCCCCCTTCCGAAACACGCAAAGTTCATTGGTGATGGCTATCCAGAATCTATTGTTTTTAACTACATTTACGAAAATAGAATTGAGCTCATTTCACTAATAAAACAGCGCTGCCTACTCTCCAAATTCAGCGAACAAAGAATACTATCCGCAATTGAGAGCATACAGAATTCCTCATGCGATCATCACATTATATTTAGCGAACTGAGTAAAAAACTGGACTTCACATCATCAATATACATTCAATCTGGACTCATCGACATATTCAACGAAAACAACCAATTATTTTGGGATGAAATAATAAACTTCATTTCATTGCAGCAATAAATTAAAACCCCCGCCACCTTTCGATGACGGGGGTTTTATCAAGAATGACAAAGGACTATCAAGCCAATTTGGCCAACTGCCCCTTCACCTTCTCCAGCTTGTCATTCAGCTCAGCCAGCTGAGCGCGATCCCGCTCCACCAGATGCGCCGGCGCCTTGTCGGTATAACCCGGCTTCTCCAGCTTGGCGGTCAGCTTGGCCAGCTCCGCCTCGACCTTGCCCATCTCCTTGCTCAGGCGCGCGGTTTCCGCCGCCTTGTCCACTTCCACCTTCAGCATCAGGCGGGCGTCGCCGCTGATGGCCACCGGGGAGTCGTCTTCCGGCAGCTTGGCCACGATGCTGCCTTCGGTCAGGCGGGCCAGCAGCTTCAGGTAGGGGATGAACTCGACGATGGAGGCGTCGGCGGTTTCGATGAACAGCGGGGCCTTCACCGCCGGGCCGATGCCCATTTCACCGCGCAGGTTGCGCACCGCGTTGACCAGGTCCTTGAACGCGTCCATGCGCGCGTTGGCGGCGGCATCGATCTTCTCTGGCACGGCCACCGGCCAGGCGGCGACCATGATGGAGTCGGTGTGCTTGGCGTTAGCCAGCGGGGCGACGGTCTGCCACAGCTCTTCGGTGATGAACGGCATCAGCGGATGGGTCAGACGCAGGGCGACTTCCAGCACGCGCACGATGGTGCGGCGGGTGGCGCGTTGCTGCGCCTCGTTGCCGGTCTGCAGCTGCACCTTGGCCAGCTCGACGTACCAGTCGCAGTATTCGTTCCAGATGAACTCGTACACGGTCTGCGCGGCGAGGTCGAAGCGGTAGGTTTCCAGCGCTTCGGTGACGTCCAGCTCGGCCTGTTGCAGGCGGCCGATGATCCACTTGTCGACGAAGCTGAATTCCAGCGGCAGGCTTTCATCCTGGCCGCAGTCCTTGCCTTCCACGTTCATCATCACGAAGCGGGTGGCGTTCCACAGCTTGTTGCAGAAGTTGCGGTAGCCTTCGGCGCGCTTGAAGTCGAAGTTGACCGAGCGGCCCAGCGTGGCGTAGCTGGCCATGGTGAAGCGCAGCGCATCGGTACCGTAGGCCGGGATGCCGTCCGGGAACAGCTTCTCGGTGGCCTTGGCGATCTGCGGTGCCTTTTCCGGGCGGCGCAGGCCGGTGGTGCGCTTGTCGACCAGCGGCGCCAGCGCGATGCCGTCGATCAGGTCCACCGGGTCGATGACGTTGCCTTCCGACTTCGACATCTTCTTGCCTTCGTGGTCACGCACCATGCCGTGGATGTACACGTCCTTGAACGGCACCTTGCCGGTGAAGTGGGTGGTCATCATGATCATGCGCGCCACCCAGAAGAAGATGATCTCGTAACCGGTGACCAGTACCTGCGACGGGACGAAGGCGCGCAGTTCCGGGGTGTCTTCCGGCCAGCCCATGGTGGAGAACGGCACCAGCGCGGAGCTGAACCAGGTGTCGAGCACGTCCTGCTCGCGACGCAGCGTCTTGCCCGGTGCCTTGGCCTGCGCCTCGGCTTCGGTGCGGCCAACGTAGATGTTGCCGTCTTCGTCGTACCAGGCCGGGATCTGGTGGCCCCACCACAGCTGGCGGCTGATGCACCAGTCCTGGATGTTGTTCATCCACTGGTTGTAGGTGTTGACCCAGTTTTCCGGGATGAAGCGCACTTCGCCGGATTCGACGGCGTCGATGGCTTTCTGGGCGATGGATTTGCCGGTGGCATCTCCGTCGCCGACCTTGCTCATCGCCACGAACCACTGGTCGGTGAGCAGCGGCTCGATCACCGAGCCGGTACGGTCGCCACGCGGCACCATCAGCTTGTGCGGCTTGGCTTCCAGCAACAGGCCCTGGGCGGTGAGGTCGGCCAGCATCGCCTTGCGTGCGTCGGCGGTGGGCAGGCCGGCGTAGGCGGCCGGCAGGTCGATGGTGCCCTGCGCAGTGCCGTCGAAGCCGAAGATCTGCGCCTTGGCGAGGATGGTGGCCTGCAGCGACATCACGTTGATCAGCTGGGTGTCGTGGCGCTTGCCGACCTGGTAGTCGTTGAAGTCGTGCGCCGGGGTGATCTTGACGAAGCCGGTGCCGAAGGCGGCATCGACGTAGTCGTCGGCGATCACCGGGATCTGGCGGCCGGTGAGCGGCAGCTCCAGCATCTTGCCCAGCAGGTGCTGGTAGCGCTCGTCTGTCGGGTTGATGGCCACGGCCACGTCGCCGAGCAGGGTTTCCGGGCGGGTGGTGGCGACGGTCACGAATTCGTCGCTACCGACTACCGGGTACTTGATGTGCCACATGAAGCCGTCTTCTTCCTCGGAGACCACTTCGAGGTCGGAGATGGCGGTGCCCAGTTTCGGGTCCCAGTTGGACAGGCGCTTGCCGCGGTAGATCAGGCCCTGTTCGAACAGGCGCACGAACACCTCGGTCACCACACCCGCGCGGGTGTCGTCCATGGTGAAGTATTCGCGGTCCCAGTCCACCGAGCAGCCGACGCGGCGCATCTGGCTGGTGATGGTGCCGCCGGACTGTTCTTTCCACTCCCACACCTTGCTGGTGAACGCGTCGCGGCCGAGGTCGTGGCGGTTGATGCCCTGCTCGGCCAGCTGGCGCTCGACCACGATCTGGGTGGCGATACCGGCGTGGTCGGTGCCCGGAATCCACACCGTGTTGTCGCCCTTCATGCGGTAGTAGCGCGTCAGGCCATCCATGATGGTCTGGTTGAAGGCGTGGCCCATGTGCAGGGTGCCGGTCACGTTGGGCGGCGGCAGCTGGATGCAGAAGGCGGGTTTGCTGGTGTCCATGTGCGGCTTGAAGTAGCCGGACTGTTCCCATTGATCGTACCAGCGACGTTCGATGTCGCCCGGCTCGTAGCTTTTGGCAAGTTCAGTGGTCATGGTGTGAATTCGGTCTTTATCGATGCAGAAAAATGTCGTCGATTATAAACCGAATCGGCTACAGCGTCGTCAGCATCCGTTGCGGTGGCCGGGGCAACGTAGGCGACAGCCACCCGCGCGCACCATGAAAAATGCCCCGCCTGAAAGCGGGGCATTCGCGGCGTATTGCGGCCAACGTTGGCCGCAATACCGGCTTACAGCACTTCGATGATGCCGGCGGCACCCATGCCGGTACCGATGCACATGGTCACCATGCCGTAGCCCTGCATGCCGGCATTGCGCATGCCGTGCACCAGCGTGGCGGTACGGATGGCGCCGGTGGCACCCAGCGGGTGGCCCAGCGCGATGGCGCCGCCGTGCGGGTTGACCAGGTTCAGGTCCAGCTCCAGGTCACGCGCCACCGCCAGACCCTGCGCGGCGAAGGCTTCGTTCAGCTCGATCCACTTCAGCTGCTCCTGGGTGATGCCGGCGTTGCGGCAGGCTTCCGGAATCGCTTCCTTCGGGCCGATACCCATGATTTCCGGCGGTACGCCCTTCACCGCGAAGGTCACGTAGCGCGCCAGCGGCGTCAGGTTGAACTGCTTCAGGATCTTCTCGGACACCAGGATCACGGCACCGGCGCCGTCGGACATCTGCGACGAGTTGCCGGCGGTGACGCTGCCCTTGGCATCGAACACCGTCTTCAGCTTGGCGAGGCCTTCCAGCGTGGTCTCGCGGCGCGGGCCTTCGTCGGTGTCCAGCACGCGGGTGGTGCTGACCACTTCACCGGTTTCCAGGTTCGGCGTGCGGTAGGTCACTTCCAGCGGCGTGATCTCGCTCTTGAACTTGCCGCCGTCGATGGCGGCGATGGCGCGGCGGTGCGATTCGACCGCGAACGCGTCCTGGTCTTCACGCGACACATTCCACTGCTGCGCCACCTTCTCGGCGGTCAGGCCCATGCCGTAGGCGATGGCGTAGTTCTCGTCCTTGGCGAAGATCGCCGGGTTCAGCGACACCTTGTTGCCCATCATCGGCACCATGGACATCGATTCGGAACCGGCGGCAATCACCACGTCGGCCTCGCCCAGGCGGATGCGGTCGGCGGCCATCTGCACCGCGTTGATGCCGGAGGAGCAGTAGCGGTTGATGGTGATGCCGCTGACGGTGTTCGGCAGCCCGGCCAGCAGCACGCCGATACGCGCCATGTTCAGACCCTGCTCCGCCTCGGGGAAGGCGCAGCCGACCACGCAGTCGGAAATCAGTTTCGGGTCCAGCGTCGGCACCTGTGCCAGCGCGCCGCTGATCACGTGCGCCAGCATGTCGTCCGGACGCACGTTGCGCATCATGCCGCGCGGCGCCTTGCCTACCGGCGTGCGGGTCACGGCGACGATGTAAGCTTCCTGTACTTGTTTAACCATTTTTTGCAATCTCCTTCAGGCCGGAGCGGCAGCGCACACGCCACCCTCCGGCCGCTGTTCGGCGGTATCAGTTACGCAGCGGCTTGCCGGTAGTGAGCATGTTGGCGATACGGTCCTGGGTCTTGCTGGACTTGAGCAGGGTCATGAACGCCTTGCGTTCCAGATCCAGAATCCACTGCTCGTTGACCAGCGTGCCCTGCTCCACGTCGCCACCGGTCATCACGTCGGCGATCAGCGCGGCGATGGTGAAGTCGTGCTGGCTGATGAAGTGGCCTTCCAGCATGTTGACCAGCTGGCCCTTGATCGAGGCGGCACCGGCACGGCCGGCGACGGCAAACGTGCCACCCGCCATTGGCGGACGGTAGCCGGACTCGTACAGCGCCAGCGCCTGCTGCTTGGCGACGTACAGCAGCTCGTAGGCGTTGAACACCACGCTGTCGCTGTGGCGGAAGAAGCCGATTTCCTGTGCCTCGTGGCCGCTGGTGGCGACCTTGGCGGTGGCGATGGCCATGAAGTAGTCCTTCAGCGCCGCCAGCACGTCGCCCTGCGCGTTCTGCGCCGCACGCAGCGCGAACTCCTTGCAACCGCCGCCGCCCGGCAGCAGGCCGACACCGACCTCGACCAGACCGACGTAGGATTCCAGCGCGGCGACGACCTTGTCGCAGTGCATCGCGAACTCGCAGCCACCACCGAACACATAGCCCTGCGTCGCGGCGACGGTCGGGATGTGGCTGTAGCGCAGGCGCATCGAGGTGGTCTGGAAGCGGCGCACCATGGTGTCGATCGCGTCCCAGTCGCCCATCATGAATGCCGGCAGCATCGACTGCAGGTCGGCGCCAACCGAGAACGGCTCTTCGGTCTGCCAGATCACCAGGCCCTTGAAGCGGGCTTCGGCGATGTCGATAGCGGTGTTGACGCCGTCGATCACGTCCGGGCCGATGGCGTGGGCCTTGGACTTGAACGACACCACCAGCACGTCGTCACCGGTGGTGAAGGCGCGCACACCCTCGTTCTCGAACACGGTCTCGCCCAGCAGGCCAGCGGTTTCGCCCAGCACCTTGGCCGGGGCCAGCTGGCGCTGGTACACGTCCAGCGTGGAGCGGCCGACCAGTTTGCCGGCGGTGGCGTCGAAGGAGCCATCGGCAAAGTGCACGCCGGCACGATCGGCTTCCAGCGCCCAGGCCGGCAGCGCGGCTGCGGCCAACGTTTTGCCGGCCTTGATGTCTTCATCGATCCAGCCAGCGACCTGCTGCCAGCCGGCAGCCTGCCAGGTCTCGAACGGGCCGACCGACCAACCGAAGCCCCAGCGGATGGCGAAGTCGACATCGCGCGCGCAGTTGGCGATGTCGCCGAGGTGGTAGGAAATGTAGTGGAACACGTCACGGAAGCAGGCCCACAGGAACTGTGCCTGCGGATGGCTGCTGGCGCGCAGCTGCTTGAACTTCTCTGCCGGGTTCTCGATCTTGAGGATGGCCTTGACCGCGTCGTCGCCCTTCTCGCCGGCGCCCACGTACTCGCCCTTGGCGACGTCGAAGACAAACATCTGCTTGCCTTCCTTCTTGTAGATGCCGCGCTTGGTCTTGGCACCCAGGCTACCGTCGGCGATCAGCTGCTGCAGCCACTGCGGCGACTTGAAGTAGGCGTGCCACGGGTCGTTCGGCAGCGTGTCGTCCATGGTTTTCACCACGTGGGCGAAGGTGTCCAGGCCGACCACGTCGGCGGTGCGGAAGGTGGCGGACTTCGGACGGCCGAGGCGCGGGCCGGTCAGGTCGTCGACCACGTCGAAGCGGATGCCGAATTTGTCGGCATTGGCGATGGTCGCCAGCATCGAGAACACGCCGATGCGGTTGGCGACGAAGTTCGGGGTGTCCTTGGCCCGGATCACGCCCTTGCCCAGCGTGGTCACCAGGAAGCGCTCCAGGTTGTCCAGCATGCCGGCGTCGGAGCCCGTGCACGGGATGATCTCGACCAGGTGCATGTAGCGCGGCGGGTTGAAGAAGTGCACGCCGCAGAAGCGTGGCGCCAGCTCGGCCGGCACGCCGGCGGCCAGTTGGTTGATCGACAGCCCGGAGGTGTTGGTCGCGAAGATGGTGCGCTCGCCCAGATGTGGCGCCACCTTGGCGTAGAGGTCGGTTTTCCAGTCCATGCGCTCGGCGATAGCCTCGATCACCAGATCGCAGCCCTTCAGCAGGTGCAGGTGCTCTTCGTAGTTGGCCGGCTGGATGTAGTTGACCGCATCCTTGTTGGACAGTGGCGACGGCTTGAGCTTTTTCAGGCCGTCGATGGCTTTCAGTGCGATGCCGTTCTTGTTGCCGTCTTTTGCCGGCAGGTCGAACAGCACGGTCGGCACCTTGGCATTAACCAGATGGGCGGCGATCTGCGCCCCCATCACGCCGGCGCCGAGAACGGCGACCTTGCGTACGATAAACTTGGTCTGAGACATGGTTTCCTCGGTTGTCTTAACGAACAAACATGGTTGCGGCTTCACGGATTATAGATTCCGGGTAAGCCATCCAACGGGAAAGATAGGCTGAATCACAGTATCTGAATAATGGTTCAGCACTTCCCGAAAAAAACACGGCAACAGGGTCGCCGTGCCTGTTGCAGCCAACGTCAAACGTTGGCCGCAAAGCCTCGCGGCTTAGAAACGGTGGTTGTACTGCACACCCAGGATCTGGGCGCTGGATTTGTAGTTGGCAGTGCCCACAGTCTGGCTGGAAACGCAAGTGGTCTGACCCAGCGTAGTGCAACGACTATCGACATTGGCCTTGGCATCCTTGATATGGATGTAGCTGTAAGCAAAATCGATGGACGACTGCTTGTTCAGGTCGTACTTGCCACCCAGCGAGAACCAGTAACGGTCGTTGTCCGGGATGGTGGCCAGACGGTGGTTGTCATCCGGCACCGGCGACTTGTCGTAGGCAATACCGGCACGCAGCTGCAGCGGCTCGGAGTACTGGTACGCGCCCCCCAGCGAGATCTTGTAGGTGTCTTTCCACTGTGGATTCAGATAGGTGGTGTCGCCCTGATTCACCGCAGGCAAAGACACTTTGGGCGTCGCGTATTTCAATTGCGCGGTATCGAAGCGCGAGTGCTTGGTCCAGGTCAGGTCGCCAAACACGGTGACCTTGCGGTCCAGCTTGTGCATTGCGTGCAGGGACAAGGACTCCGGCGTCGTAATCTTTACACTCGCATCCTCAGAATCGGGGAACAGGCCCTTGACCAAGACCGCAACCGCATTCCCCGGGCCACCGGCGAGCGCATCGGTAGAGCGAGTCCACTTGGCCGAGCCCTTGAGGTCATGCTCGATTTTGGAACGATAGTTCACACCGACGCGGGTACTGTCATTGACATCCCACAGCCATGCCAGGTTATAGCCAAAGCCCCAATCGTCACCATCAACTTCCGCATAGCCGTCAAACGTGCCGTTACCTCCACCCAAGCCACCAGGAACTGCAGCGCCGTGGTTGGCATACTGGCGCAGCGTCGCTTCCGCGTGCTGGGCAACCACACCGACCGCTACCGAGTGCTGTTCGTTCAGTTTCAGCGCCACGGTCGGATTGATATCCATGGTCTTGAGCGAGGTGGCATTCAGGTTGTAACGCAGCACCGAGTCACGCTGGTATTCGGTTTCCGAGGCGAACGGCACGTAGATGCCCAGGCCCACGGTGACTTTTTCGTTCAGTTGGTGGGTCAGGTACAGCTGCGGTACGGCGATCAGGTCATCGGTGATCTTGCCGCTGCTTTGGCCTGCGATCGGGCCGGCGATCGGGCGCACGGCACCGGGGGCTGCTGGCGAGGTGTAGTTACCGGTTGCCCCGCTGTATTCAACGCTCGGCGCCACCAGGTTCAATGCACCGGAAAAATTGGTCCCCTCCAGCTTGGTCATGCCGGCAGCGTTGTAGAAGATGGTCGAGGCGTTGGCGGCTTCGGCGGCGCTGGCATTGGCGGTGGATTGGGCGCTGACCGACTGGGTACCGAAGTGGTAACCGGAAGCCATGGCAAGGCTGGTTGCACCCATCATCATGACGGACAAGCTGATGTGTTTCAGTTTCATGTGTTATTCCCTCTGTGCATTGTTATTCATGCTGTTCCGAACGCCTGTTTGATTGACGATCTGGCCCGATACTACCTAGAGACGAAGCTGTTATCCAGCTTTTTCGAGCATTCGTTCCAAACAATCGTTTCAATGAAACAACACAGCAAATGCACTCAGGAAATGATTCTGGATTTGCCTTCGGCATCGATGGCGACGTAGGTGGCAATCACCTCGGTAATCGGCACCACTTCGCCGCCAAGGCGTTCCGCCTCCACCGTCACCTTCAGCGTGACCGACTTCTGCCCGAGCCGGAAACACTCGGCATACAGTGACACCACGTCACCGACATGGATGGGACTGGTCAGCTGGAAGGCATTGACCGCGACCGTCGTCACCGGCCCCTTGGCCAGCCTTTCGGCGCAGATGGCGCCGGCGGTATCGATCTGGAACATCAGCCAGCCAGCGTGGACGCGGCCGTGGGCATTGGTGCTGCGTGGCTCGGCGCGCAGGCGCAGCACCGGCTCGCGGCAGACTTCGGGGTGTTGCTGTGGGGATGGGGTCATGTTGTCTCTCTCGATGGCGCTCTGTCGACAGAGTGCCATCGACAGAGACGGGCGTGGCCGCCCGACTCCTTATTGTTTAGCCGATCAGAAGATCAGCCGCTGCAGCAATTTGTCATCATGCTGCTCAAGTTTCATGTCGAAATCATCGACCATGATCACGTCGCGCTTCAGCTTGCGTGCGCGCGTCACGGCGTCGAATTCCTGCTGCGTAATCTGGCCGGACTGCAATGCTTCCGCCAGCCGCTCACGCGCGGCGACAGTCTTGAACTTGCCATCACGCCCCAGTTTGCGCAACTTCTGCTCCAGCGGTTCGGTTTCCAGCATCGCCCTCAGCGCCGGCTCCAGCACGCCGACCGGATCGGATTCGTCGCTCGGTGCAAAGATGCCGCGGGTCAGGCGCTCGCGCGTCGGACCCAGTTCCATCAGCAGCCGCGCCACCTTGGTGCCGGTGTGGTCGCTAGCCGGCTTCAGCGTCAGCCCCCACGGGAAGATCACCTTGCGCAGGATTGCGGCCAACGTGCGGCTTGGCAGGTTGGCGAGGAAGCCGTCCATCGCCTGCTGCAGGTCGTACAGCGCATTCTCCACCGCCCACTGCAGCACCGGCAGGTCTTCCTTCGGCGCACCATCGCGCTCGAAGCGCTTCAGGCAGGCCGAGGCGATGTAGAGGTTGGACAGCATGTCACCCAGGCGCGCCGACAGCTTCTCGCGGAATTTCAGCGAGCCGCCCAGGCTGAACATCGCCATGTCGGACAGCAGCGCAAAGGCGCTGGAGAAACGCGTCAGCTGCTTGTAGTAGGCGGCCACTTCGCCACCTTTCGGGCTGCCGACCAGCCTGGCGCCGGTCAGGCCCATCCACAGCGAGCGGAACACGTTGCTGATCACGAAGTTGATGTGGCCGGTGATGGCCTTGTCGAACTCGGCGGCGTCGTTGCTCATCGCCGCCTTCATCTCGCGCAGCACGAAGGGATGGCAACGGATGGCGCCCTGGCCGTAGATGATCATCGAACGGGTCAGGATGTTGGCGCCTTCCACCGTGATCGCGATCGGGATCGCCTGATAGGCACGCGCCAGATAGTTGCGCGGCCCCAGCACCACCGCCTTGCCGCCGTGGATGTCCATCGCGTCGTTCAGCGTTTTGCGCATGCGCTCGGTGTTGTGATACTTCAGCACTGCGGACAGCACCGACGGCTTTTCGCCGATATCCAGGCCGGTCAGTGCCAGATCCTGGGACGCTTCCATCTGGTAGGTAAAGCCGCCGATGCGCGCCATCGCCTCGTCCACGCCCTCGAACTTGCCGATGGACAGGCCGAACTGGTCACGGATGCGGGCGTAGGCGCCGGTGGTGTAGGACGCCACCTTGCCGGAGGCGACCGACATCGCCGGCAGCGAGATGCAGCGCCCAACCGACAGGCATTCCACCAGCATGCGCCAGCCCTGACCGGCGTAGTCGCGACCGCCGATGATCCACTCCAGCGGAATGAACACGTTCTTGCCCCAGGTCGGGCCGTTCATGAATGCGGCACCTCCGGGGAAGTGACGGCGACCGATGCAGACGCCTTCGTGCTCGGTCGGTACCAGTGCGCAAGTGATGCCAATATCTTCCTTGTCGCCCAGCAGGTGATCCGGGTCGTACATCTTGAATGCGAGGCCGAGAATGGTGGCCACAGGTGCCAGCGTGATCCAGCGCTTTTCCCAGCTCACGCGCAGGCCGAGCACGTCGTCAAAACGTTGGCCGCTGCGCGGATCGGTGTAGCTGCCGCGGCAGACGATGCCGTAGTCGGGAATGGCTCCGGCATCGGAACCGGCGTAGGGACTGGTCAGCGCGAAGCACGGCACTTCCACGCCCTTGGCCAGGCGTGGCAGGTAGTAGTCCTTCTGCGCCTCGGTGCCGTAGTGCTGCAGTAGTTCGCCCGGGCCGAGAGAGTTCGGCACCATCACCGATACCGCGGCGGTGCCGCCGCGGGTGGCAATCTTGGTGACCACCTTGGCGTGCGCGTAGTTGGAGAACTCCAGACCGCCGTACTTCTTCTTGACGATCATGCCCAGGAAGCCGTTGTCCTTGATGAACTGCCACACATCCTCAGGCAGGTCTTTCAGCTCGTGGGTGATCTTCCAGTCGTCGATCAGCTTGCACAGCTGTTCGGTCGGGCCATCCAGAAACGCCTGCTCTTCGGCAGTCAGCTTCGGGTCCGGGAAGGACAGCAGGCGGTTCCAGTCCGGCTTGCCGGAAAACAGGTCGCGATCCCACCACACGGTACCGGCGTTGATCGCTTCCTGCTCGGTCTGGGACATCGCCGGGGTGATTTTCTTGAAGACGGAGAACACCGGGCCGGTGAACACCGCGCGGCGCAGCGGTACCAGATTCAGCACCAGCGCGATGACGGCAAACAGCACCCACACCGCAAGCGGGACCTGGCAGCCCCAGACTGGCTGCAGGCTGGCAAGCCAGCCTGCGATCACGACAGTCCACGCCAGAACGGGAGCGCGAAAATACGCGAGCGCCCCGAGCAGCAGGATCAGAACAATAGCAGAAGACATTATGGTTACCCTCGTGTTGACCTCGTGGAGTCAATCAGACGGGCGCCGTCAACCCCGCTACGACGAAAGGCACCAGGTGCTTGACGACCATGTCCGGGTCACGGGCGGAGACCACCTGACTGCGGACGAAGATCTTCAGCACATCATTACCGGCGAAGGCGTTGAACATCACGCCAAAGGCAAAATGCATGCGCCAGGCAATGTCTTCGGTTTCAAACTGCGGCAAAGCTGCCTGGAAGGCACTGCTATAGCGCTGTACAAACACGCTGTACTGCTGGTTCAGTGCCTCGCGCAGCAGGCGGTGGTTTTCCACCAGCGTGCGCGACATCAAGCGGACAAACAGCGCCCCGCCCTTGGTCGGGTCTTTGGACAACATCAGGCAGGGCTTGATGAAGGTCAGTACCAGCGCCTCGGCGGTCAGGGCTTGTCCGGATTGTTCCAGCGCGTCGAGTTCGGCCAGACAGGCGGCCACAAACGGGCCGATCCTGCGCATGAACACCGATTCGAACAGCGCATCCTTTGAACCGAAGTGGTAGTTCACAGCGGCCAGGTTGACTTCGGCCTGCTGTGTGATCATGCGAAGTGAGGTGGCCTCGAAGCCGTGCTCGACAAACAGCCGCTCGGCAACATCGAGAATCCGAGTTGCGGTGTCGGGTTTGTTCACTTCCATGTCGTCTTGCACTTTCATCGGATTGAGTAATTGCGTCGCCTTGTCCATCATGATTTTAGAACAAGCGTTTGAAACTTACGTTTTAAATTGATGCCTGTCAAGAAATGCATTCCTGAAGCCTCCCGCGGTAAACACAAGTAAAACGGCAGTCCTTAGTCTAGACTGCCGTTCGATTGAAACAAACGTTTTTTATTACAAGCCTCTAGCAAGATCCGCCTTCAGATCGTCGACGTGCTCCAGGCCGACGGCAACCCGCAACAGCCCCTCGCTGATGCCGGCGCGCGCGCGCGCCTCCGGCGTGATGCGGGCGTGGGTGGTCGACGCTGGATGGGTCAGCGTGGTCTTGACGTCGCCGAGGTTGGCGGTGCGCGAAATGACCTGCACCGCGTCCACCACACGCCAGGCAGCCTCGCGGCCGCCCTTGACTTCGAACGACACCACCGCCCCGCCGCTGCGCTGCTGCTTTTGCGCCAGCGCGAATTGCGGATGGCTTTCCAGCCCCGGGTAGAACACGCGCGCCACCGACGGCTGCTGCTCCAGCCAGCGTGCCAGTTCGAGTGCGTTGGCGGAGTGCTTTTCCATGCGCAGGTGCAGCGTTTCCAGACCGGACAGCAGCACCCAGGCATTGAATGCGGCCAGGGTCGGACCGGCGGTACGCACGTGCAGGTAGATCTGTTCGATCAGCTTGTCGTTGCCGACCACCGCCCCGCCCAGCACCCGGCCGTGGCCGTCGAGATACTTGGTGGCGGAGTGCACCACCAGGTCGGCGCCCAGTTGCAGCGGCTGCTGCAGCGCCGGCGAACAGAAGCAGTTGTCGACCACCAGCAAGGCGCCGGCTTCGTGTGCGATGTCGGCAACGGCGGCGATGTCGGCCAGCTCGGTCAGCGGGTTGGACGGCGTTTCCAGGAAGAACAGCTTGGTATTGGGCTTCACCGCCGCCCGCCACGCGACCGGGTCGGCGGCGTCGACGTAGCTCGTCTCGATATTGAACTTGCCGAGAATGCCGTTGAACAGGTTGATGGTGGAGCCGAACAGGCTCTGCGACGACACCACGTGGTCACCGGCCTTGAGCAGGGTCAGCATGGTGGCCTGGATCGCGGCCATGCCGCTGGCGGTGGCAATCGCGCGCGCGCCGCCTTCCATTGCGGCCAACCTTTGCTGGAAAGCGCTGACGGTCGGATTGGTAAAACGGGAGTAGGTGTAGCCTTCGATCTCGCCCATGAACATGGCGGCGGCTTGTGCGGCCGTATCAAAGGTAAAGCTGGAGGTCAGGTGCAGGCTCTGGCTGTGTTCGCGGTATTCGCTGGTTTCGCGGCCGGCGCGGATGGCCAGCGTCTCGGGGTGCAAGGGGGGACAGGTGTCTTCGCGCGACATGGTGGGCTCTCGTACGGCGTATGGCTGAAAGACTTTCAACAATAACAAGGGTTGGCCGCAACAGCCAACCCTTGTCGTTATATAGAAATTCAGATCAGGTTTTGTTCGGCAACATTCAGGTTGAGGTCGACCATCTGGTTGCTGCTGTCTTCCTCTTTCTGCTCGCTGGCCGCCTTGCCCTTCTTGCGTGCCGCCTCGATGGCATCGAGATAGGCCTCGTTGATGTCGCCGGTGATGTAGCAGCCGCTGAAGCAGGACGCCTCGAACACGTTCAGCTCGCGGTTGATGCTCTGCACCGCGTGCTCCAGCGCCTCCAGCTCCTGGTAGATCACCGCATCGGCGCCGATTTCGTCGGCGATCTGCGTGTCGTTGCGACCGGTAGCCAGCAGCTCGGCACGGGTCGGCATGTCGATGCCGTACACGTTGGGGAAGCGTACCGCCGGCGCTGCCGAGGCGAAGTACACCTTCTTGGCGCCTGAATCGCGCGCCATCTGCACGATTTCCTTGGAGGTGGTGCCGCGCACGATGGAATCGTCCACCAGCAGCACGTTGCGGCCGGCGAACTCCAGCGGCACCGGGTTCAGCTTCTGGCGTACCGACTTCTTGCGCACCGCCTGACCCGGCATGATGAAGGTACGGCCGATGTAGCGGTTCTTGATGAAGCCCTCGCGGTACGGCAGGCCCAGCGCGCTGGCCAGCTGCATCGCGCTCTGGCGGCTGGAATCCGGAATCGGGATCACCACGTCGATGTCGATGTCGGCGTACTGGCGACGGATCTTCTCGGCCAGCATCTCGCCCATCACCAGACGCGACTGGTAGACCGACACGCCGTCGATCACCGAATCCGGCCGCGCAAAGTACACGTACTCGAACAGGCACGGTGCCAGCTGGGTATTCTCGGCACAGACGCGCGCCTGCATGTCGCCGTCGAAGGTGACGTACACGCACTCGCCCGGCTGCACGTCGCGCAGCACCTTGAAGCCGGAACAATCCAGCGCCACCGACTCGGAGGCGAACATGTACTCGGCCTTGCCGTCGACCTCGGTCGCGCCCATCACCATCGGGCGGATGCCGTGCGGATCGCGGAACGCCACCAGACCGTAACCGGCGATCATCGCCACCACGGCGTAGGCGCCCTTCACGCGGCGGTGCACCGCCTCCACCGCGCCGAACACCGCATCCGCGGTCAGCGTGGCGTTCTCGACACGGGCGGCGATCTCGTGCGCGAACACGTTGAGCAGCACTTCCGAGTCGGAGTTGGTGTTGATATGGCGCAGGTCATTGCGGTACATGTCCTGCTTCAGCTCGTCGGTATTGGTCAGGTTGCCGTTGTGCGCCAGCACGATACCGAACGGCGAGTTGACATAGAACGGCTGCGCCTCGGCCAGGCTGGATGCCGAGCCGGCTGTGGGGTAGCGCACATGACCAATGCCTGCATTACCGAACAGCGAGCGCATGTTGCGGGTACGGAACACGTCCCGCACCAGGCCGCTGCCCTTGTGCATGTGAAAGGTCTTGCCATTGGCCGTAACAATCCCGGCTGCGTCCTGACCACGGTGCTGCAACAATTGCAAACCGTCATACAACAGCTGGTTTACGGGTGACTGACCCACCACCCCCAAAATTCCACACATAGCTCATCCCCAGACTACACGAGTAAAAACAAGGGGTGACAGCGGATCGCGCCGTCACCCCTCTTGGTACTGCTAAAAAAAGTGCACCGCCTGCGCCAGCGTATCCGGCAGCCACGGTCGGGCGGCCATCGCCACCGCTTCGAAAGGCTGCACCAGCAAGGCGTCGTGCCAAAAACCCTGTTGCGGCATGGTACTCATCCCTCCCAGCATCACCAGCACCGTGACCAGCAGCAGGCCACGGGCCAGGCCGAACACGACGCCAAGAAAACGGTTGACGCCCCCCAGACCGATCGCATCGATCAGCGCGGTCAGGGTGACACGAAACAGCGCGGTTGCCAGCCACGTCAGCAACAACAGCACGACGAAGGCGGCGATCAGCTGCAGGCCCTGGCCACCTACCGGCATGAAGCCGGCCAGATCGGGGGCGAAACTGCGCGCCACCCAGAACGCCAGCAGCCACGAACACAGCGACAGCAGTTCGGCGGCCAGGCCGCGGAACAGCGCCACAGCCATGGAACCAAAGATGATGGCAAGAATCAGCCAGTCAAGAGCCGTCAGCATCATTTGGTGACGATAATCCCCGACACGCCGGCCCTCTCCAGTTTACGCAACGCGGCATCGGCTTCGGCACGGCTGCCGAACGGACCGACACGCACCCGTGTCACCTCGCCCTTGCTGGTCTGCACCTTGCTGAAACGGGCGGCAACGCCGACGGCGGACAGGCGCTGCTTCAGCGCGCTGATCTTGTCCGCATCGGACAGCGCGGCCAACTGCACCTGGTATTTTTCGGCCGTCGCCGAGCTAGCGGCTGCGCGCGGCGCTTCCGCCTCGCGCCCTTCCAGAATCGCGGCCGGATCCGGTGCCGGCTTCTTCTGTGCGACGACAGGCTCAGGCTTCTTGTCGGTCGGTTTCGGCTCGGTCGGTTTCGGCTCGACCGGCTTGGGCACGACCGGTTTCGGCTCCACAGGCGGTGCCACCGCAGCCTGAGCGGCAGGCGCTACGACTGGCGCCACGACCTGCGGGCGGCTGGCTTCGGCGGCGGGCAACGGTGCCAGCACGCTGTCTTCCGGCGGCAGCGTGGCGAGGATGTCGGTTTCCTGCGGCGCCGAGGCCGCCACGGGCGGCGGCGCGACAGAGGCCTGCGTCGGGGCCGAGGCCGGCAGGCCGGAGATCTCGACCTGTTCCGGCTTCATTTCCTGCTCCGGCAGCGCGTCCAGCACATTCCACAACACGGTAGTGGCCACCAGCACCAGCACGATGGCGCCGACCAGGCGGCGACGCGCCCGTTTGCGCAGCATCAGCAGTTCATCGTGTGCAGAAAGAGACATCTGGCGTCCTCAGGCGTGAGTGGATTTCGCGGCCATCACTTCGGCGACGGTATGGAAGGATCCGAAGACCACGATTCTATCATTCTCCCCTGCCGCCGATAAAGCCGCGTGCCACGCCTCGGCGACGCTGGCGAACGGTTTCACCTTGGCCACGCCCTGCGCATGCAGCTGGCTTGTCAATGCCGCGGCAGTTTGGCCACGCGGCATATCCAGACCACCGACGAACCACTCGTCGAACTCGTCCTTCAGCGCCGCCACCACCGCCGGCAGGTCCTTGTCGGACAGCATCGAGAACACGGCAAAGCGGTTCTGCGCGTAGGCCATGCGTTTCAGGCTGTCGGCCAGCGCGCGGGCGGCGTGCGGATTGTGGCCGACGTCGAGTATGGTCAGCGGCCGCCCTGGCAGCACCTGGAAACGACCCGGCCAGTCTACCTCCAGCAGGCCGCGCTTGATGGCGCCGATGCCGACCGGCAGCAGCGGACGCAATCCTTCCAGCGCCGCCAGTGCCGCCGCGGCGTTGATCATCTGGTACTCGCCGCGCAGCGCCGGCACCGGCAAGGCGTGGCGGTGCACCTCGCCCATGTGGAACGACCACTGGTGGTCGAGACGGGTGATGCCGAAATCCTTGCCCACCAGCTTGAGATCGGCGCCAAGGTTGGCCGCATGCTGCAGCAGGCTTTGCGGCGGATTGGGGTCGGCACAGATCGCCAGCTTGCCGGGGCGGAAGATGCCCGCCTTCTCGAAGCCGACCAGCTCGCGGGTGTCGCCAAGATAACTCTGGTGGTCGAGATCGACGCTGACCACCACCGACACCTCCGGTTCGAAGATGTTGACCGCGTCGAGACGGCCGCCGAGGCCGACTTCCAGCACCGCGACATCGACCTGCTCGTCGATGAAGGTGTGCATCGCCGCCAGGGTACCGAACTCGAAATAGGTCAGCGTGGTGTCGCCCCGCGCCGCCTCGATGGCGGCAAAGCTCTGCACGATGCGCTCGTCGCTGACCGGCTGCATGTTGATGGCGACGCGCTCGTTGTAGCGCAGAATGTGCGGCGAGGAGTAGGTGCCGACCTTGAAGCCGGCGCGCTCCAGTATGGTGGACAGCATGGCGCAGACCGAGCCCTTGCCGTTGGTGCCGCCGACCAGCACCACCGGGAACGTTGGCCGCAAGCCCATCGCGTCGCGCACCGCGCTGACCCGTGCCAGGCCCATGTCGATGGTGGCGGGATGGATCGATTCCAGGTGGGAGAGCCAGTCGTTCAGGGTGTCAAAACTTGCCATGCTTGATTACATCCGTTCGGTTTCAGGGTTGCCGGCACCGCGGCACCAGCGCACATAGACGCGCAACGCGCGGTGGGTGTCGGTTGGCACCGCGTCCGGCCAGACCAGCAGTTTGTGGCGGCGGCCGTTGTCGTCGCTCACGCACAGCACCACCAGCAGCGGCAACGCGACACTGGCCGGCAGCAGGCTGACGCGACAGGCCCGGCCGCCCTGCTGCAGCTGCAGCACGCCGCGCATGTCGACGGCAAAGCCGTCAAAGGTTGGCCGCAACATGCCGCTCTGGCGCAGCACCTGCCAGGCAAAGCCCGCGGCCGCCAGCGACACCAGCAGCGCGAGGTCGCGCTCCAGAAAGGACAGTGCCGCCAGCAGCATGAGCAGCGCCACGCTCACCAGTACGACGGCGATGCGTGACGGCGCCAGCGTGGCGGCAATGGGGCTGACGCGGCTAGCGTGCATCGCGGCGGCGGTCAGTCTTCGTCGACGTCGACCGGGGAATTCATGATGTCGGCGTCGACGGTGTCCAGCAGCGTGGAGTGCACCTCGACGTCGAACCACTCCCAGAAGGTTTTCAGCGAGCGGTCCTGCGGCCACAGCGACTCATCCTCGTACCACGACGACAGCTCGATGCGGAACAGCTTGTCGAACATCTCGTCGATGTGGCTGATCGCCTCTTCCGGCTCGTCGAATTCGGGCAAAAGGATCACCGTGCAGTCGGCACGCAGCGCGTCCAGCGACAATTCGATCATGTCGTTGTCCGGTACGGCATTCAGCCACGCCAGAAACGGGGCCTTGGGCTTGATAACGGCGACGGAGCGATCAACAAAGTACATGGCAAATCCTTTCGCATTGACCTGCAGCGCAGGTCTTCGGTTGGCGCGCATTGTAACAGCGACCGCCCCCGAGGCGAAGGGCGATGCAGCCACATGCTACAATCCGCCCCATTGCAATAAGAAGACAGCCTCCCGCATACCATCATGGCCCTGATTACCGTAGAAAAAGCCTGCCTCGCCTTTGGTCACCACGCCCTGCTCGACAAAGTGGATTTCTCGCTGGAACCCGGCGAAGTCGTCGGCCTGATCGGCCGCAACGGCGCCGGCAAGTCGTCGCTGCTGAAGGCGATTGCCGGCAGCATCAAGCTCGACGACGGCCGCATCAACCAGCAGGGTGACCTCAAGGTCGCCAACGTACCGCAGGAGCCACTGTTCAGCGAGGGCCACACCGTGTTCGAGGCGGTGGCCGAGGGGCTGGGCGAGCTGCAGCAGCTACTCACCGACTACCACCACATCACCCAGCAGCTGTCCGACCCGGCGGCCAACCATGAACAGGTGATGGCGCGCATGACCCACATCCAGCAGGAGCTGGAGGCGCGGGACGGCTGGCAGTTCGACGCGCTGATCAGCACCACGCTGTCACACCTCGGCCTCGACCCGGACACGCTGGTCAGCGACCTGTCCGGTGGCTGGAAGAAACGCGTGGCGCTGGCGCGCGCGCTGGCCTCGCGCCCGGACGTGCTGCTGCTGGACGAACCGACCAACCACCTGGACATGAGCGCCATCGAGTGGCTGGAAGGGCTGATGAAGAGCTTCAGCGGCAGCGTGCTCTTGATCACCCACGACCGCCGCTTCCTCGACAACGTCGCCACCCGCATCATCGAGCTGGATCGCGGCATCCTGCGCAGCTATCCCGGCAGCTTCAGCGCCTACCAGGTGCGCAAGGCGGAAGAACTGGCGATCGAAGAAGAACAGAACCGCCTGTTCGACAAGTTCCACGCCCAGGAAGAGGTGTGGATCCGCAAGGGCATCGAGGCGCGCCGCACCCGCAACGAAGGCCGCGTGCGCCGTCTGGAACAGATCCGCCGCGAACGCGCCGCCCGTCGCGAACGCGTCGGCCAGGTCAACTTCCAGCTCGACGCCGGCGAACGCTCCGGCAAGCTGGTGGCCGAACTGGAGCACGTCAGCAAGGGCTTTGACGGCAAGCAACTGATCAAGGACTTCACCACCCGCATCCTGCGCGGCGACAAGATCGGGCTGATCGGCCCCAACGGTGCCGGCAAGACCACCCTGCTGAAGCTGATCCTGGGCGAGCTGGAAGCCGACAGCGGCAGCATCAAGCGCGGCACCAAGCTGGAAGTCGCCTACTTCGACCAGTTCCGCACCCAGCTGGACGAGGACACCAGCGTCGCCGACATCATCAGCCAGGGCAACGACTTCGTCGAAATCGGTGGCCAGAAGAAGCACGTGATGAGCTATCTGGAAGACTTCCTGTTCTCGCCGCAGCGCGCGCGCAGCCCGGTGAAGTCGCTGTCCGGCGGCGAGCGCAACCGCCTGCTGCTGGCCCGCTTGTTCACCCGCCCGGCCAACGTGCTGGTGCTGGACGAACCGACCAACGACCTCGACATCGACACGCTGGAGCTGCTGGAAGAACTGATCGAACAGTACAGCGGTACCGTGTTCCTGGTCAGCCACGACCGCGCCTTCCTCGACAACGTGGTGACGCAGGTGATCGCCTTCGAGGGCAACGGCAGGCTGGAAGAGTATCCGGGCGGCTACCAGGACTGGCTCGACACCAAGGCGCGCATGGCGGCGCTGAAGCAGGAGGCACCGCGCAAGGAGGCTGCGGCCAACGTCGAAGCCGCCAAGAGCGAGCGCGACCGCAGCAACCGCACGCAAAAACTGAGCTTTAATGAAAAGCGCGAGCTGGAACGGCTGCCGGCGGAAATCGCGACGCTGGAAGGCGAACAGGCCGAGCTGAACCAGAAGCTGCTGGACCCGAACGTGTACCGTGACGCGCCGCAGGACGCGCGCCAGTGGCAGGCGCGCATTGAGGAGATCGAACTGCTGCTGCTGGAAAAACTCGAACGCTGGGAAACCCTGGAGAGCAAACAGTCATGACCCGCCGCTGGCCCGCCCTCTTGCTACTCGTCCTGCTGGCGGGCTGCGCCAGCGCTCCCTCGAAAACCGCGGTCAAGCCCAAACCGCGCCCGCCGGCAGC
Organism: Vogesella alkaliphila; assembly: GCF_014652475.1. Lineage (GTDB taxonomy): Bacteria > Pseudomonadota > Gammaproteobacteria > Burkholderiales > Chromobacteriaceae > Vogesella > Vogesella alkaliphila. The sequence goes on from NZ_BMYW01000006.1 coordinate 92,002, forward strand.
GGCCAACCTGTCGGCGCTCAAGGCCGACGGCGTCAGTCGCGAAATCCTGCTCTACACCCTGAGCCTGCTCGACATCGACTACCAGTTCGGCGGCAGCAACCCGGAGGCCGGCCTCGACTGCAGCGGCATGGTGGCCTACATCTACCAGCACGCCGCCGGCATCAGGCTGCCGCACAATGCGGCGCAGATCGCGGCGCTGGCGCGGCCGATCGCCAACCACCAGCTGCAGGTCGGCGACCTGGTGTTCTTCAACACCATGAACCGGCCGTTCTCGCACATGGGGCTCTATATCGGCGACGGCAAGTTCGTGCACGCGCCGCGCAGCAACAGCGTGATCCGCGTCGACCGGCTGGACAACCGCTACTTCGCCAGCCGCTTCGAGGGTGCGCGCACCCTGTTCGGCTGAACCTCATGAGCACCGCGCCCTGGCGGCAACGCTGGCAGCAGTGGCAGTCGCTGCGCCCGAAACTGCACCGCGACGGCGCCTCGCTGCCGGCGGCACTGCTGTTGAGCAGCCTGCAACGGCAGCTCGACGGCCCACAACTGCGGGTAGTCGCCCTGCAGTTGCAGCCGGAGGAAAGCGTGCTGGAACTGGATATACAACAGCCGCTGCGCGCCCGCCTGCAATTATTCTTCCACTTCGGCGAGCTCGACTGGCCCAAGCGTACCCTGCTGATCCACTACCGGCTGCAGGGCACGCCGCACGACAGCGGCCTGATCCGGCGCGCGCTCGGCACCCTGCTGCTGACGGCGCTGGACGCCGGCCTCGGCAGCCCTCTGCTGCAAAGGTTGGCCGCAGAGCTGGCTTTCCTCGACATCCAGCCGCAACACATCGTTGTCCATCTCGACCAACTGCCACCGTTTGCCCGCTGGCAGGAACAGTCATTCCCCGGCAAATCCCTCGCCCGCCACCTGCAACTGAAGTCCATCACCACCCCGCCCGGCCACCTGCGCCTGACCCTGGGCTGGCACAAGCAAGGGTAATCCCCTATGTCATGCCGCTTTGCAAGGGCAAATGACTATGCTCTTATAGGCACACACCGCTAGACGGTGGCGGCGTTGGAGAGCGTCGCAAAAAACAAGGCCATAGAGCCTCACAACACATTAGGAGATAACAGTGCAATTGCTGCTTGCCTTGTCACGTCTTATCGACGCGATCAACGCACGCATCGGTCAGGCTGCGTCTTGGCTTGTCCTGGTGGTCGTGCTTATCAGCGCGGGTAACGCTGTGGTGCGCAAACTGTTCAACATCAGTTCGAACGGCTTGCTGGAAATCCAGTGGTACCTGTTTTCTGCCATCTTCCTGCTGGCAGCCGCCTACACCCTGCAAAAGAACGAACACATCCGCATCGACCTGCTGGTCGGCAAGCTGTCCGCGCGCGGACAGGCCATCGTCGACATTGTCGGCACCCTGCTGTTCCTGATGCCGGTCTGCTACCTGCTGATCAGCTTCGGCTGGCCGATGTTCCTCGACGCCTGGCATAGCGGCGAGATGTCGTCCGACGCCGGCGGCCTGGTGCGCTGGCCGGTCTTCCTGCTGATCCCGACCGGTTTTGCGCTGCTGATGGCGCAGGGTCTGTCCGAGCTGATCAAGCGCGTTGCCTTCCTGCAGGGCCTGATTCCGAATCCGGCCATCAAGTCCAACGATCCGCACAAGGAGCCGGTATGAGTCTCGATCTGATGGCCCCGATCATGTTCGTATCGCTGATCTTCTTCCTGCTGATCGGCTACCCGGTTGCCTTTGCCCTGTCCGCCGTCGGTCTGCTGTTCAGCTGGATCGGCATCCACTTCGATCTGTTGCGCCCCGAGCTGTTGCAGGCTCTGCCCAATCAGGTCTACGACATCATGCGCAACGACACGCTGCTGGCGATCCCGTTCTTCACCTTCATGGGGCTGATCCTAGAGCGCTCCGGCCTGGCGGAGGACATGCTGGACACCATCGGCCAGCTGTTCGGCACCATGCGCGGCGGCATCGCCTACGCGGTGATCTTCGTCGGCGCACTACTAGCCGCCACCACCGGCGTGGTGGCCGCCTCGGTGATATCGATGGGGCTGATCTCGCTGCCGATCATGCTGCGCTACGGCTACGACACCCGCATCGCCACCGGCGTCATCGCCGCCTCCGGCACGCTGGCGCAGATCATCCCGCCGTCGCTGGTGCTGATCGTGCTGGCCGACCAGCTGGGCACCTCGGTCGGCGACATGTACGCCGGCGCCATGCTGCCCGGCCTGCTGCTGTGCGCGTTCTACGCCGTGTTCATCTTCATGGTGTCGATGGTGAAACCGCAGTGGGTACCGGCGCTGCCACCGGAGGCCCGCACCCTGCGTGGCGCGGCACTGGGCAAGCGCGTGGTGCTGGTGATGATTCCGCCGCTGCTGCTGATTTTCCTGGTGCTGGGCACCATCTTCCTCGGCATTGCCACCCCGACCGAGGGCGGCGCCATGGGCGCGGTCGGCGCCATCATCCTGGCGATGATGAACCGCCGTCTGGACATGTCGCTGCTGAAGCAGGCGATGGACTCCACCGTCAAGCTGTCCACCTTCGTGGTGTTCATCCTGATCGGCGCCCGCGTGTTCCGCATCGCCTTCCTCGGCGTTGACGGCGACAAGTGGGTCGAGCACCTGCTCACCAGCCTGCCCGGCGGCGCCACCGGCTTCCTGATTGCCGTCAACATCATGGTGTTCTTCCTGGCCTTCTTCCTCGACTTCTTCGAGATCGCCTTCATCCTGGTGCCGTTGCTGGCGCCGGTGGCTCAGAGCCTGGACATCAACCTGGTGTGGTTTGGCGTCATCCTGGCGGTGAACATGCAGACCTCGTTCATGCACCCGCCGTTTGGCTTCGCGCTGTTCTACCTGCGCAGCGTGGCACCGAAGGAAGTGAAGAGCACGCAGATCTACTGGGGCGCGGTGCCCTACGTGGTGATGCAGCTGATCATGGTCGGCACCCTGATCGCCTTCCCGGGGCTGGTCACCGGCTCGCTGCACGCCGAGGTGAAGACCAACGCCGACGATGCGGCGTCGATCATGCAACAGATGGAGGCAGCACCGAGCAGCGACCTGCCGCAGGGCATCGAGATCCCGGCCGGCGACGCCTCCGCCGCCGACGGCGACAGCCAGCAATCGGATGCGCTGCTCAAGGAACTGACTGGCCAATAAGCGGCAAGCGAGGCATCATGCCGATGGCAATATGTCTCGCTCGCCAAACCGTAAGCGCACTACACAACATCCTCTGGCGGCATGTATCGCCCGGGACACACAGCAAGCACAACACAAAGGAGATCACGGTGGAAAGACGTTCGTTTCTGAAGAAAGCCGGCGCGGCCGGCCTGGTAGGCGCCGGCGTATCGGCACCGGTACTGGCCGCCGAAGGCCCGACCATTCGCTGGCGCCTGGCATCCAGCTTCCCGAAAAGCCTGGATACCATCTACGGCGGCGCCGAGCAGCTGTCCAAGCGCGTGGCCGAGCTGACCGGCGGCAAGTTCCAGATCCGCGCCTTCCCGGGCGGCGAGATCGTGCCCGGCACCCAGGTGCTGGATGCGGTGCAGAACGGCACCGTCGAATGCGGCCACACCTGCGGCTACTACTATGTCGGCAAGAACAAGACCTTCGCCTTCGACACCACCATGCCGTTCGGCCTGACCTCGCGCCAGCAGAACGCCTGGCTGTACTACGGCGGCGGCCTGAAGTTGCTGCGCGAATTCTACGCCAAGTACAACATCGTCAACTTCCCGGGCGGCAACACCGGCACCCAGATGGGCGGCTGGTTCCGCAAGGAAGTGAAGTCGCTGGCCGACCTCAAGGGCCTGAAGATGCGCATCCCGGGCTTCGGCGGCGAGATCATGGCCAAGCTGGGCGCGGTACCGCAGACCCTGGCCGGTGGCGACATCTACCCGGCGCTGGAAAAAGGCACCATCGACGCGACCGAGTGGGTCGGCCCCTACGACGACGAGAAGCTCGGCTTCTACAAGGTGGCCCAGCACTACTACTACCCGGGCTTCTGGGAACCGGGTCCCAACATCTCCTTCTACGTTTCCAAGAAAGAATGGGACAAGCTGCCGGCCGAGTACAAGGCCGCCTTCGAAGCAGCCGCGGCCGAAGCCAACCTCAGCATGCAGGCCGAGTATGACGCCAAGAACCCGGTGGCACTGGTCAGCCTGCTGCAGAAAGGCACCAAGCTGCACCAGTATCCGGCCGACGTGATGAAGGCCGCCCAAAAGGCCGCCTTCGAACTGTACGAGCAGGAGGCCGCCAAGAACCCGGACTTCCGCAAGATCTACACCGAGTGGAAGAAATTCCGCACCCTGCAGCACGGCTGGTCCAACCTTGCCGAAAGCAAGATGGAAAACTTCATGTACGCCAACCGCGTCAAGTAAGGCGCCAGCTACCGCAAAAACCGCGCGTCATGCGCGGTTTTTGCTTTTTGCGGTGGCGGCCGCTAGGCTGAAATGAGGCAACCACCGGGGTCACACCATCATGCGTCAAGCCATCCTGCTGTTCTGGCCGTCCTTCATCATCGCCGCGCTCGCCACCGCCCTGTTCTTCTCTATCTTCGACCCGCAGGAGCTGACGCTGCACGGCGCGCAGCTGTTCGCCGACAAGCTGTCGGCCTACTCGGTCTTTTTCCTGATCGCCTGGGGTTTTGGTGCGCTCAACACCAGCATCGTGCTGCTGCTGGAAAAATCCGCCCGCCAGATCAACGGCTTCCAGCCACCTCGGGTGGACCCCGACGCCTACCCCGACGATCCGCCGCAGCTGCGGCCGTGAACCGCCACTCGGCGCACCGTACCGGATGACGCAAAACGGTGCGCCACGCGCCGGCATCAGGGCATGACGCCCGTGCCCTGCCCCGCTACAATGGCGCGATGAACTCACCGCGCTTCGTCCACCTCCGCCTCCATTCCGAATTCTCCATCAGCGACGGCATCGTGCGCCTTGATGACGCGGTCAAACGCGCCGTCAAGGATGGCATGCCGGCACTGGGCATGTCGGACCTGATGAACATCTTCGGCATGGTCAAGTTTTACAAGACCTGCCGCAACAAGGGCATCAAGCCCATCGTATCCTGCGACATCTGGCTGGAAAACGAGGACGATCGAGACAAGCCGTTCCGCTTGATGCTGATGGTGAAAAACCGCGCCGGCTACGGCCGCCTGTCCGAGCTGCTGGCCGCCGCCTACACCGGCAACCAGTACCGCGGTCGCGCCGAGATCAAGCGCGAATGGCTGGAGCAAGGCGACAACAGCAACCTGCTGTGCCTGTCCGGCGCCCATCTGGGCGACATCGGCGTGTCGTTCAGCAACGGCAACCCCGACGAGGCCCGCGCCCGCGCCGAGTACTGGGCGCGCCTGTTCCCCGGCGGCTTCTACCTTGAATTGCAGCGCCTGGACAACCAGCAGGTCGAGAACATCGTGCAGTCCACGCTGTGGCTGGCCGGCGAGACCGGGTTACCGGTGGTCGCCACCCATCCGATCCAGTTCATGGACCCGGACGACTTCAAGGCGCACGAGGCGCGGGTGTGCATCGCCGAGGGTTACACCCTGTCCGACAAGCGGCGGCCGAAGAGCTTTGCCGAGTGCCAGTACTTCCTGTCCACCGACGAGATGCTGGCACGCTTTGCCGACATTCCGGAGGCGCTGGCGAACAGCGTCGAGATCGCCCGCCGCTGCAACATCAACGTACAGCTGGGCAAGAACTACCTGCCGGACTTCCCGACGCCGGAAGGCATGACGCTGGACGACTATCTGGTACACCTGTCGCGCGAAGGGCTGGAAAAACGGCTGGAAAAACTGTTCCCCGATCCGGAAGTCCGCGCCGCCCGGCGCCCGGAGTACGACGCCCGCCTGGAAATCGAGTGCAAGACCATCATCGACATGGGCTTCCCCGGCTACTTCCTGATCGTGGCCGACTTCATCATCTGGGCCAAGAACAACGGCTGCCCGGTGGGACCGGGCCGCGGCTCCGGTGCCGGCTCGCTGGTCGCCTACAGCCTCGGCATCACCGACATCGACCCGCTGGCCTACGCCCTGCTGTTCGAGCGCTTCCTGAACCCGGAACGGGTGTCGATGCCCGACTTCGACATCGACTTCTGCCAGGACAACCGCTACCGCGTGATCGAGTACGTGCGCCAGGCCTACGGCGCCGAGGCCGTGTCGCAGATCGCCACCTTCGGCACCATGGCGGCCAAGGCGGTGGTGCGCGACGTTGGCCGCGTGCTGGACCTGCCCTACATGTTCTGCGACGGCGTGTCCAAGCTGATCCCGGCGGCGCCGGGCAAGCAGTATTCGCTGGACGACGCGGTGGAGATGGAGCCAGTGCTGAAGCAGCGGCTGGAGAACGAGGAAGAACTGCGCGAGCTGTGGGAACTGGCGAAGAAGCTGGAAGGCATGACCCGCAACATCGGCATGCACGCCGGCGGCGTATTGATCGCGCCGGGCAAGCTGACCGACTTCTGCCCGCTGTACCAGGCGGCCGGCGACGACACCGTACCGGTGTCGATGTACGACAAGGACGACGTGGAGCAGATCGGGCTGGTGAAGTTCGACTTCCTCGGCCTGCGCAACCTGACGATCATCGACCTGGCGGTGCGCTACATCAAGGCACTGGACCCGAGCTTCACCACCGACATCAACCTGCTGGAGTTCACCGACCCGGCCGCCTACAAGGTGCTGCAACAGGCCAACACCACCGGCGTGTTCCAGCTGGAATCGGACGGCATGAAGCGGCTGCTGGAAAAGCTGAAGCCCGACCGTTTCGAAGACATCATTGCGGTGCTGGCGCTGTACCGCCCCGGCCCGCTCGGCTCCGGCATGGTGGACGACTTCATCCTGCGCAAGGCCGGCAAGCAGGAGGTCGACTACTACCACCCCGACCTGCAGGCCTGTCTCGATCCGACCTACGGCGTGATCGTGTACCAGGAACAGGTGATGCAGATCTCGCAGATCATCGGCGGCTACACCCTGGGTGGCGCCGACATGCTGCGCCGCGCGATGGGCAAGAAGAAGCCGGAAGAGATGGCGGAACACCGCGGCAAGATCGCCGAGGGTGCCAAGCTCAAGGGCTACGATCCGAAGCTCGCGGAAATGCTGTTCGACCTGATGGCCAAGTTCGCCGAGTACGGCTTCAACAAGTCGCACACCGCCGCCTACGCGGTGGTGTCGTACCAGACCGCGTGGCTGAAGGCGCACCACACCGCCGCCTTCATGGCCGCCACCATGTCGTCGGAACTGGACAACACCGACCAGCTGAAGATCTTTTACGACGACAGTATCGACGGCAAGAACGGGCTCAAATTCCTGCCGCCCGACGTCAACCACAGCTTCTACCGCTTCGTACCGGTCGACCGCAAGCACATCCGCTACGCGCTGGGCGCGGTCAAGGGCACCGGCGAATCGGCGGTCGATCACATCGTCGCGGTGCGCAACGCCAGCGGGCCGTTTACCAGCCTGTTCGACTTCTGCCAGCGCACCGACAAGAAACTGGTCAACAAGCGGGTGATCGAGTCGCTGATCCGCGCCGGCGCCTTCGATAGCATCGACCCCAACCGCGCCAGGCTGTTCGCCAACGTCGGCCTGGCGATGACCGCCGCCGACCAGGCTGCGGCCAACGTCAACCAGGGCGGGCTGTTCGACATGTTCGACGACGACATCGCCCCGCCGGTGGAGATGGTGGACTGCAAGCCGTGGACGCCGGCGGTGCAGCTGGCGGAAGAAAAGATCGCCATCGGCTACTACCTGTCCGGTCACCCGTTCACCGCCTACGAAAAAGAGGTGCGCGGCTTCATCAAGACGCCGCTGAACCGTCTCAGCCCCAAGCGCGAACCACAGCTCTTGGCCGGCTTCGTCACCGGCATCCGCACCAAGGTCGGCAACCGCGGCAAGATGGCCTTCGTGCAGCTGGACGACGGCACCGCCAAGATCGAGGTCAGCCTGTTTGCCGAGGCGGTGGACGCCAACCGCACCCGGCTGAAGGACGACGTGGTGCTGGTGGTGGAGGGCAAGGTCAGCGAGGACAAGTTCTCCGGCGGCCTGCGCATCATCGCCGACAACGTGTACGAGCTGGGCGAGGCGCGCAGCCGCTACGCGCGCAGCCTGGCGGTGCAGATGGACCAGCGCCACGACGTCACCACCCTGCGCAACATCCTGACGCCGTACCGCAGCGAGGACGCCGGCTGCCCGGTACGCATCAGTTACAACAACGGCCAGGCGCGCGGCGACCTGATGCTGCCGCCGGAGTGGGGCGTGCGCCTCGACGACGGCCTGCTGCTGACGCTGCAGGACTGGCTGGGCGAACAGACCGTCAAGGTCCTCTGGTAAGCACGGCGCGTGCGGCCAACGTTGGCCGCACGCCGTCACCAAGGAGCATGCCATGCTGCGTATTGCCACCCTGTTGCTGCTGTGCAGCCTGCCGGCACTGGGCAACGAGCTGTTCATCGGCACCGTCACCCGCCACGGCACGCAACTGGTGCTCACCCGCTGCGACGCTGCCAAGACCCGCTACCTGCTGGTCGATGCGGCAGACAACCGCCAGCCGGTGATCCCCACCTTGCTTGGCGCCGGACTCGCCCCGCAGCGACCGACCTATCTCGCGCTGTTTGCCAGGTACGATGCGCGCCAGGGCCGGGACTACCTGGTCGTCAGCGCGGTCAAACACCTGGAGCAGGGGCGCAGCTGCCACCTGCCGGACTAAAGTGGCAACGACAGTCCTTGCGGCCAACCTTGCCCCCCTTTGTCACCCACTTGCCACCGGAGCCACCATGCCCACCACCGTCGTACCCGGCACCTACCGCCACTACAAGGACAAGCTGTACCAGGTCATCGGCGTCGCCACCCACTCCGAAAGCGGCGAGCAACTGGTGGTGTACCGCCCGCTGTACGGCGCAGGCGGGCTGTGGGTACGACCACTGGTGATGTTCTGCGAAACGGTCACCGTCGATGGCCGCAGCGTGCCGCGCTTCGCCCTGCTGCAGGCCGACTGATGCAGATCTACCGCACCGACCAGTTCCCGCTGCCGCTGCCCGCCGGCCACCGCTTTCCGGCCGAGAAGTACGCGCTACTGGCCCGTGCGGTCGAGGCCGTCGCCGCCGGACACATGGCCACCGCGCCGGCGGCGACGCCGGCCGAGCTGGCGCTGGCCCACGATGCCGGCTACATCCACGCCATGTTCGACGGCAGCGTCGCCCCGGCGATCATGCGCGAGATCGGCCTGCCGTGGAGCACGGCACTGGTCGAACGCAGCGCCCGCTCCACCGGTGCCACCATCGCCGCGGCGCGCTCGGCGCTGCTGCACGGCCACGGCATCAATCTGGCCGGCGGCACCCATCACGCCAACCGCCAGCAGGGCAGCGGCTTCTGCGTGTTCAACGATGTCGCGGTCGCCATCCGCGTGCTGCAACAGGAAGGCCGCATCCGCCGTGCGGCGGTGATCGATCTCGACGTGCATCAGGGCAACGGCACCGCCGCCATCTTCGCCGGCGACGCCTCGGTGTTCACGCTGTCGCTGCACGGCGCCAAAAACTTCCCGTTCCGCCGCAGTGCGTCGACGCTGGACGTCGAGCTGGCCGACGACTGCGGCGACGACGCCTATCTCGCGGCCCTGACGCCGGCACTGGCAGCGCTTGCGGCCAACTTTGCGCCGGACATCGTGTTCTACCTTGCCGGCGCCGACCCGTACCGGGGCGACCGCCTCGGCCGGCTATGCCTCAGCATGGACGGGCTACAGGCACGCGACGCGCAGGTGCTGGCCCTGTGCGAGGCACGGCAGTGGCCGCTGGCGGTGGTGATGGCCGGCGGCTACGCGGTGCCGATCAGCGACACCGTCGCCATCCACCTCCAGACCGTGCGCGCGGTACTGGCCTGTCGCCATGGCCACCGCTAAGAGCCCCCCCTGATCCTGTGTTGCGCCTCCTTGCCATACTACGTGTACTGTCTGCGCGCCTTGGCCCAGGTGCTCTGCGTTAAACCGTGCCCTGCGCGGCGAGCATCACGGCAAGACAACACCGCCGTGCTAAGATAGCGCGCAGTTTTTACGGGGCCGCCGTCCGGCACCACGCACCCGGCCCAAGGTTGGCCGCAAGCGGAGGCAGGGAAATCGGCATGGCGGGATTGAGATTCCGCCCGTCAGCCCCACCTGCATTGCACTCATTTCAAAACCGGCACCACGGTGCCACCATCAGACAGGACACCTCATGGCCATCATCGTTAACGGCGTTGAAATTACCGACGCAATGGTACAAGCCGAGCTGGAAAATCACGCCGACACCCCGAGCCCGCGCGACGCCGCGATCCAGCAACTGGTACTGCACCAGCTGCTGCTGCAACAGGCCCGGGAAAGCGGTTTCGACACCGCCAACGAAGGCCAGGCCATCGGCGCCCTGCTCGACAAGGAACTGCAATTCGTTCCGGCCGACGAAGCCGCCTGCATCGCCTACTACGAAGCCAACCAGCAACAGTTCAAGCAAGGCGACAGCGCCAAGGCCAGCCACATCCTGTTCCCGCTGGGTAGCGGCGACGAGCTGTCCGCCACCCTGGCCCGCGCCAAGGCGGAAGGCGTGCTGGCCGAAGTCCAGGCCAACCCGTCGCGCTTTGCCGATCTGGCACGCGAGCACTCCACCTGCCCGTCGGGCAAGCAGGGCGGCGATCTCGGCCAGTTCGGCCGCGGCCAGATGGTGCCGGAATTCGAACAGGCGGTATTCGGCACCGACGCCGGCCAGATCACCCCGCACCTGGTGGAAACCCAGTTCGGCTACCACATCATCCAGGTCAACGCGCGCAACGAAGGCGGCCAGATCGCCTTCGAAGACATCAAGGACCGTCTGGGCCAATACCTGAACGAAATGGCCGGCCGTCAAGCGATGCACGATTACCTGACCAAGCTGGTCAGCGCCGCCAAGATCGAAGGCTACACCATGCCAGGCCTGAACTAAGCCGCGTCATCCAGCCATCAACGCCCCGGTTACGGTGTCACCGCAACCGGGGCGTTTTCCGTTTCATCGCCGCCAGTCCGGCACGCACCGCTAGCGGCGGCAGACCATATTGCGGCCCTTGCGCTTGGCGCTCAGCAAGGCCCGGTCGGCCCGCAGCAACACCTCGTCGAAGCTTTCACCCGGCTGGTGCACGGTCAGGCCGATGCTGACCGTGGTCGACAGCGTCTGCTCGCCGGAATTGACCGTCAGGCGTTGCACTGCCTGGTGCAACTGCACCACGACGTCGTTGGCCGCCGCCATGTCGGCATTGCCGAGCACCAGCAGGAACTCCTCCCCGCCCCAGCGCCCGCACAGGTCGTAGTCGGACAAGGGGGCCGCCAGGCTGCGCGCGATGGCGATCAGCACCCGGTCACCGATATCGTGGCCGTGCAGATCGTTGAACTGCTTGAAGTGATCGACATCCACCATCGCCAGCGCGTAGCTGCCACCGCGACGATCAATGCTCTTCAGGAAATCGAGCAGGCCGCGACGGTTCGCCAGTCCGGTCAGCGGGTCCAGCCGCGCCTGCATCGCCAACTGCGCCTCGTGTTCCTTCTCCTGGGTAATGTCGCGGTGGGCGCCCAGAATGCGCAGTGGCCGGCCGGCCTCATCCCGCTCCACCACCCGGCCACGGTCCCACAGCCAGCACACGCCGCCGTCCGGGGTAAAGGTGCGGTACACCGCCTCGTAGCACGGCGTCTTGCCGGCCAGGTGCGCGTAGTAGTTGTCCAGCACCGCCTGCTTGTCGTGCGGATGCAGCTTGGCCAGCCAGAGACTGAAGTGCGGCGCCATGTCGCCGACCTCGAAATTCTGGTAGTTGAATACGGTCAGGTCACCCGTTTGCGGGTGTCCCTGCCAGATACAGATGCCGGTGCCGTCCAACGCGGCATCCAGCTTTTCCTTGAGGTGGGCAACTTCAGCCAGTGCCGCAGCCAGTTGCGCTTGCAGCTGCTGTACCTGGTCGGCGGGGGGCGTTAAGCCATCCGTCATTCATCTTCCCTTAGCAGAAACAGTACGAGTGTTTGATCGCCCCGCAACGGGCAATGATCATGCCACGCTACGATAGCGCCGTTTACTTACAGTAATCCGAGATTGAGCCGGTAAGCAGCACAAATTGTTTACTTTGAGACAAAAAATTACATATGAATGGAAAGATTCGACAAAAAAAGACGCCCTGCCCGTCCACACAAGAATGAAACTGCTTCGCACTCTGTTTGGCCGCAAGAAAAACAAGGCCGACACCCGCAATCAGCCCATTTTAAAACAATCGTTTCATGGTAAATTATCAGCCGCCTGGCCGCCCAACGTCGCTGCCGCGCAGGGCAAACAACACATCAACAAGCCGGCTATCCTGAATGCCGCTCACTTTCGCAAGGAGTCAACATGTCCGATCTGCAAACCCAGTTTGAACAAGCACAAAAAGACGTCACCACCCTGGCCGAACGCCCGGACAACCAAACCATGCTGCAGCTGTACTCCCTGTTCAAGCAGGCCACCGCCGGTGATGTCACCGGCGAACGCCCGGGCATGATGGATTTCATCAACCGCGCCAAGTACGACTCGTGGGAAAAGCTGAAGGGCCAAAGCGCCGAGGAAGCGATGCAGAACTACATCAATCTCGTTAAATCGCTGATGGCCTGATCGACGCCGCGCGAGCCGCACCACGCATTGCGGCCGCAGCAGGCCAACACCGACAAGGCCGGTCACGACTACACGTGACCGGCCTTGCCTGTTTTTCAGCATGATGCCGATGTCCAAATCCGTTTTACCTGCCAAATCCGGACAAGCCGTCCCCACACCCCGCCCTGCCGCAGAAAATACGCGTCGAAAGCGTTGCCAAGCTTGTTCTTTTCAGGGGCTGGTAGCACAATTCGGCACTAACTTTTTCCGCCTTTAGACAGTGCCCGTGACGGGTACTGCTTTGTGTATTGGACTCTTGGTGAAACAGAACTTCCTCTCCCGCATTCAGGACAAATCTGCCGTAATCGGCATCGTCGGACTGGGTTATGTCGGCTTGCCGCTCATGCTGCGCTTTGCCGAAGTCGGCTACAAGGTCCTCGGCTTTGACATCGACAACAACAAGGTCGACAGCCTGCAGCAAGGGAAAAGCTACATCGAACACATCAGCGCCGACAGCATCCGGCTGGCGCGCGAGCGCGGTTTCGAGGCCACCACCGATTTCAGCCGCGCGCCGGAAGCCGACGCGCTGATCCTGTGCGTGCCGACCCCGCTGAACAAGTACCGCGAGCCGGACCTGTCCTTCGTCCTCAACACCATCGACAGCCTGGTGCCTTACCTGCGCGAAGGCCATCTGGTATCGCTGGAATCGACCACCTATCCGGGCACCACCGACGAAGAACTGCTGCCACGCATCGAATCACGCGGTTTCAAGATTGGCGAGAATGCCTTCCTGGTGTTCTCGCCGGAGCGTGAAGATCCGGGCAATCCCGACTTCACCACCCGCACCATTCCCAAGGTGTGCGGCGGCGTGACCGAGGCCTGCCAGGAAGTCGGTGTCGCCCTGTACAGCGCGGTGATCGACAAGGTGGTGCCGGTGTCGTCCACCCGCGCCGCCGAAATGACCAAGCTGCTGGAAAACATCCACCGCGCGGTGAACATCGGCCTGGTCAACGAGATGAAGATCGTCGCCGACAAGATGGGCATCGACATCCACGAAGTGATCCGCGCCGCCGCCACCAAGCCGTTCGGCTTCGTGCCCTACTACCCCGGCCCGGGCCTGGGCGGCCACTGCATCCCGATCGATCCGTTCTACCTGACCTGGAAGGCCCGCGAGTACGGCGTGCACACCCGCTTCATCGAGCTGGCCGGCGAAGTGAACTCGTCGATGCCGGACTACGTGATCAGCAAGATCGCTGCGGCACTGAACCAGCGCAAGAAAGCGATCAACGGCAGCAAGATCCTGGTACTGGGCATCGCCTACAAGAAGAACGTCGACGACATGCGCGAAAGCCCGTCGGTATTCCTGATGGAAAAACTGCGCGACCTGGGCGCCGAGATCAGCTACAGCGACCCGCACGTACCGGTGTTCCCGAAGATGCGCGAGCACCACTTCGAGCTGTCCAGCGTACCGCTGAGCGCCGAAACGTTGGCCGCATACGACTGCATCCTGCTGGCCACCGATCACGACCGCTTCGACTACCAGCTAATCAGCCAGCATGCCGACCTGATCGTGGACAGTCGCGGCAAGTATCTGCAACCTGCGGCCAACGTGGTCAAGGCGTAAGCCGACCAAGCCGATCGCCGCCCGCATTTTCTCCGGGCATTAGCACGGCAAGATGCTGGCAATAAAAACAGGGCGTAACTCAAAGTTACGCCCTGTTTTCATGATGACCAATAATCCCGGATATCCCGCGGCAAGCCGCATTCCCCGACAAACAGAAACCAATATCCACTCCAGGGAATCGTCTCCGGTTTAGGGAATCGTCACCGGAGTGGCACTGACATTGCTGATCCGGGTCGACAGCACGATATTCTGCGACTGGTTCTTGCTGTCCGTCCACGTGACCGTCACGCCGACATCCTTATAGGCCAGCCCGCCGCTGGCGACGGTAACCGACCAGCTGCGCTGGTAATTGGCACTACTGCCGCTGGAGCTGGTAGCCGTGACCGTATCCGTTGCCGACACCAGGCTGGCGTAACTCTGCCCCCTTAATTCTTCCAGCTTTTTCTCCGCCAGCACCACCGCCTCGCTGCGCTGCTTGGACAGGGTATTGGCGTTCAGTATCGCGCCGTACATGCTGCCGATCGCCAGCAGGCCACTGGCCAGCACGATGATGGTGATCAGCATCTCCAGCAGGCTGAAACCTGCCTGCTTCGGCTGCCACCGCTGACCGACACAGGCCATCAGAAGTCTCTCCATGATGCGGCCAACTTGGCGAAGGTTTGGGCAGTACTGGTCGTCGTGGTTGGCGGCAGGGTAATCACACCCGAGCCACTACTAACTGACCAACCGGTAAACTCCGCATTTGCATTTAACTTTCTGATCGTACCATCCGCAACCATGCTGCCATGTATTTCGACGCCACCCCAGCCATTATCAACACAGGCATTGGCAAAATAAACAAGCCCATAGATTACTACTTGCCCATTGATTTTAGGGCAGCCAGCACCCGTATCAAAAATCAAAATAACCGGATCACTTGCCGTACCCAAGCTCTGGTGCCATGGATCAGGAGGTGCGACAGTACCATCATAAAAATAAATTTTTTGATAATCAGCCGCCGCCTTCATTTGTGCCTTGGTGGTATTCGGAAACACAAAATCCCATGCATCTCCAGTAAACGCACCATAACTAATGGTGCCACCATTCAAATCCAAGTGGCCAATCTGGATATCACTGGAATTGGTAGATGATGTCGCAATGGCAACACCGCCAATCGTACTCGGATAAACATCGGGATTACCGGTAACTTCCAACAATTGTCCCCTGATCACGATCGGCGCGACACTGGCAATATTCAGCGTATTCGGCGTGCTCGTTGTCACCGTAGTGGTGCCAAGGCGGATGCGCTGGCGGATGGTGGCATTGGCATCACCGCTCGCCGCCGCACTCACCTCCAGTATCGTCGGCGTCGCGGAGTTGCGCCACAGCGATACCGCCACCGTGTAAGCGCCGATGGTCTGGCTGCTCACCGAGGACGGGAACGATGCCGCCGTCGCTTTCTGGTTGGTGCCGCTAGGCCCTGTGGCATCCGTCGTCCACGCCAGACTGCTGGTATTGCTGCCGTTCACCAGCCACGCCATCGAGTGCTCCACACCACCACGGGCCGCTTCCATCGCCTTCGACTGGTACAGCTGGTTGTTGCCGGTCTTGATCTCGAACAGCATGCCCGAACTGGTATAAAACACCATCAGGCTGGCAAGGAACAGCACCACCAGGGACATGGTCAGCGTGGCCATGCCTTGCTGCCGCGGTGATGCAGGAGTCATCATTGTGTTACACATCGTGCAACCCTCAGTTGAAGGTAAGCGGGCCATTTTCCAGCTTGACCGTTTCCGTCAGCGTCTGCTTCACCTCGCTGGCATTCTTCAGCTCGCCCACCAGGGTGATGGCGATGGTGCCGGAGGCGCTGCTGGGCACAAAGCTCAAGGCGCTGATATTGGTGACGTTGTCATCGGTCACCGCCTCCCAGACGTTGTTTGCCCCCGGGGTGCAGCTGTAGCTCGAGCCGCTGCTGCGCATGTAGACCGCGCCACTGGCCCGCAAAAAGCCGTACTTCACATCGCTGGGCACCGTGGTCGATGCCGTGGCGTTGCGGTCGTAACTGTACAGCACGCAGCCGGCGGTAGAGGTGGTCATGGTCTGGAACGGGTTGGTAGCGGACGCGGTGCTGGCCCAGTAGCCGGCGCGCCGCAGCTCGCGACTCATCAGCATCATGGTGGCACGCATTTCCTGGTTCAGGCGGATCGCCTTCAGCGTGTCGCTATTGCTGCGGATATTGTTGATCAGGAAGGTGGTCAGCCCCAGCATCAGCACCAGGCCGATTACCAGCGCCACCATCAGCTCGATCAGGGTAAAGCCGTGCTGCCGAACAGGTTTCAACATGCCGGATAGGTCCCCGTTAGCCCGACGCCCGCCGGCGCGCACACGCTGATGCGGCCAAGCAGCGCCAGGTTCACCTGCGCCTGCTTGCCCAGTGCCGACTCCATGATCACGTGGCCGGTGCCCAGCGCCACACCGCGCACCGGGTCGAAGCCGGTCTTGTTGCCGCTGAAACTGATCCCCGCCGACGCCGGGATCGACACCTTCTGGAAGTCCAGGTAATCCACCCGTTTCAGCGCGCAATAACCGGTGCTGGAACTGGCCACCACCGAACAGTCGCAGGCCGTCGTGCCCAGAATCATGCCGTAGCACCAGCTGGCACCACCGCTGAAGCTGATCTGCACGTTCTGGTTGTTGCGGATGGCTTCCGAGCGCGCATATTGCATGTCGCCATAGATGGCATCGGCCACCGCCACCAGGCGCCGCTTGTCGATCTGTTCATTCAGCACCGGCACCGCCATCACCAGCAGGATGCCGGTGATCGCCAGCGCCACCACCAGCTCGATCAGGGTAAAGCCCCGGCCAACACCTGCAGCCGTACAAGCCGGACGCTTCATGTCACTTGCTCCAGCACGCGCTTGGCGTGGTGGTGATGCTGCCGGCCGCCTGCTGCAGCTGGATCGCGGTGCAGCCGGTATCCGAGGCCTGCGATTTGCCGGAAACCGCCGTGGCCGTCACCAGATAACCGGTGGCGGTGGCGCTGCTGACGGCGATGGTGTAATAGCCGCTCTCGGTCGTCGCCGGCATGCCGATTTGGGCCAGTGTGCCGTAGCTGGTGTTGTTGCCGCGATACTTCTCCTGCGCAAACTGGACCGCGCGAATCGCCACCGTGGCGTCGGTACGCCGGCTTTTCTGGATGTAGCCGGAATAGGCCGGCATCGCAATCGCCGCCAGGATGCCGACGACCGCCACCACCAGCAGCAATTCAATCAGGGTAAAACCTTTGCTTGTCGCCATCGATTTTTTTATCAACGTCATAAATTGCGTTCAATTCCGGTTGAATGCCAAGCGTCACGCCACGGGAGGCCATGGCAGCAATTGAAAATTCTATAAAACAGCTTTAAAAACAATGCGCTCACGGCAGCAGTGTAATGAATTTTGCCAGCTTGAGCGCAAAACAGCAGCAAAAATGCGCGGCTACCACCGAAAACCGGCCTGCGCTGCACCACTTCTCCCGCAGCGCGTTCACGGGCCTGTGGCCCCGAAGGGCACCCTCGCCCCTTGTCGCCGCTGTTTTCAGCCTAGTTGTCCCGCCACCATTGTCAACGATGATTTAAAACCAGCGGTGCTGGCGCTACAAATAACCACAAACCAATCCGGATAATTAATATGCATAAACTGGGATGAATTAATCGGCCACCCAACGATTGATGCACTTGAAATAAATGGCACGCAAGCAAAACGGGAAAGCCCTTGCCGCACGGCCGATTACCGTGCCGGCAAACGCTTTCCCGTCTTCGTTCTAGCGGCGTGCTTTACTTTGCCGCCAGATGACGCTCGATCTCCGCCAGCGGAATGGCGCCGGCCACCAGCTCGCCGTTCGGGAATACCAGCGCCGGGGTGCCGCTGATGCCGAGGCGCTCGCCCAGCGCCGCGATTTCGGCCAGCGGTGTCGCGCACTTGTCGCTGCCGCTCAGCGCCTTGCCCTGGCGCATGAAGCCCAGCCAGCTTGCGGTGCGGTCACCGCTGCACCAGATCTGGCGCGATTTGCGCGGCGCATCCGGGTGCAGCTGTGCCAGCGGGTAGAGGAAGGTGTACACCGTCACGTTGTCCAGCTGGCTCAGCGATTCGCGCTCCAGTTTCTTGCAGAACGGGCAGTCCGGATCGGAGAACACCACCAGCTTGCGTTCACCCTTGCCACGCACTTCCTTGACCGCCTTGTCCAGCGGCAGCTTGGCCCACTCGACGGTCACCTTGTTCAGCTCTGCCAGCCGTTCTTCGGTCACGCTGGTGCGGGTCTTGGTGTCGATCAGGTCGCCGGTGATCAGGTGGTCCACCTTGGCGTCGGTATACACCACGCTGTACTGCGCGCGCCCCTGCTGCTTCATCTTCACCACCACCTCGAACAGCCCCGCCACCGGCGCCGGCTGCACGCTGCTGACCTCGTGCTGCGGAAACTTGCTCTTGAAGGCGGCGCGCACCTGATCCGGCGTCTCGGCGGAGGCGGAGCAGGCCAGCAAGGGCATCATCAGGGCGGCGAGGGCAAGACGGCGCATAGGCAGAATCATGGTTGTGCTTTCTTCTGGTTAAAAACCCACCGCGTGGCGGGCCAGTTGTTTTTTGATCAGGGGCAGGCGGTTGGTCAGGTTGAGGCCGGCGTTGCGCAGCCAGGCAAGACCGGGCGCCTGCTTGGCGTGGAACAGCTGGAACAGCGCGTCGCAGGTCAGCTGCATGGTTCTGACCGCTTCCTTGCGCGTTCGTTCGTAGCGGCGCAGCGTCAGCCATTCGCCGCAATCGCGGGCGCCGGCCAGCACTGCGGCCAACCTTGCCGCGTCCTGGAAGCCGAGGTTGACGCCCTGCCCGGCCAGCGGGTGCACGGTATGGGCGGCATCGCCGACCAGCGCCACCCGTTCCGCGATCACGTTGTCCGGCGTGATCAGGCGCAGCGGGAAGGCCGCCGCCGGCGATAGCAGCGTCAGCTCGCCCAGCGCATGGTCCCCGGCCGCGGCCACCGCCGCCGCCAGCCGTGCGCCATCCAGCGCCAGCAGCGGCTCCGGCTGGCTGGTCGACCACACCATCGAGATACGGTTGCCCGGCATCGGCAGCCAGGCGAGGATGCCGTCGCCGAGGAACCACTGCCGCGCGATATTGCCGTGTGGCCGCTCGCAGGCGAAGTTGGCCACCACGCCGCTGTGACCATAGGGCTTGATGCTGGCGGCGATGCCGCTCTGCTGCCGCACCCACGAGTTGGCGCCGTCGGCGCCGACAATCAGCTGTGCCTGCAGCTCGCGGCCGTCGTCGAGCACGATGGCCGCCGCGCGCGCGCTGTGGCGCAAGGCCTGCGGCCGCACCCCGCTCAGCAATTCGACGCCGCTGGCCTGCTGCAGCCGCTGCCAGATCGCAGCCAGCAGCCAGCGGTTTTCCGCGATCCACGCCAGCGCCTCGGCGCCGGCATCGGCGGCGGAAAAGGCGATCTGGCCGCCCTGGTCGCCGCGGACATCCATGCTGCCGATCACGCCCAGGCGCGAGGCGTCCGGCCACGCGCCCAGCTGCTGCAGGAAGGCGCGGTTGGCGGGGCTGACCGCGTAGATGCGCGCGTCCCAGCCCTCTTCCAGCGCGTCAAAGCGTTCGGCCTGGCCTTCGACCAGCGCCACCCGCTTGCCCTGTTTATCCAGCGCCAGCGCCAGCGCGGCACCGACCAGCCCGCCCCCGACCACGATTACGTCAAACTTGTCCGACATGTTTCTCTTTCAGTTGTGTCCGGCGGCCGATGCTTGCGGCCAACGTTGGCCGCATCAGACGCCGACACCGAATACCAGATGACCGGCGAATGCCTTGCGCAGCGGTGGCAGCGCGTCGATGGCGCTCATGCCCAGCCCGCGCAGCGCCTTCACCGCGATGCCCTGGCCGTCAAACAGCCGCACCAGGCCGTGGGTGAACCCCACCACCGCGTGGCTGTCGACGCGGCGCGCGGCGCCGTAGCGGCGCAGCAGCGCGGCATCGCCCGGGTCGGCCGCGCCTTGCAGCACGTCCGCCAGCCCCACCGCGTCGCGCAGGCCGAGGTTGAAACCCTGCGCCGCCACCGGGTGCATGGTCTGCGCCGCGTTGCCTATCATCACCACGCGGCCGCTGTGCACGCTGTTGAGCTGGCGCAGCGCCAGCGGGAACACCGCGCGTTCGCCGACGCTGACGAAGCGGCCCAGCCGCTCGCCGAAGGCCTGCTGCAGCTCGGCCAGCAGCACGCTGCCGTCGGCGGCGTGCAGTCGTGCCGCTTCCTCATGGCTGCGCGTCCACACCAGCATCATCTGCTCGCCGTGCGGCAGCAGCGCGAACGGCCCCTGCGCCGAGAAGCGCTCGTACGCGACATTGCGGTGCGGCTGGCTGGCCTCGACCATCGCCAGTACCGCGCTTTGCTGATAATCGTGCACATGGCGCTGGATGCCGGGCAGCGATTCCGCCAGCGCGCCGCCCTCGGCCAGCACCAGCAGCCGGCAGGTCAGCAGATGCTGTTGTTCGTTCAGCGTCAGCGTCACGCTGGCGTAGCGCGCCAGCGACGCGACCTTGCTCACCCGCGCCTGCCACAACACGCGCACGCCGGCCTGCTCCAGCGCCGTCGCCAGCGCCGCGGTCAGCGCCGGGTAGTCCACCACCGCGCCCAGATGCGGCAGACCCAGATCCTGCTGCGTCAGCACGGTGCGGCCGAAACCGCCCTGCTGCGACACGTGCACGCTGTCGATCACCGTCGCCGGCAGCGCGTCCGGCCAGGCGCCGGCGGCGGCCAGCTGCTGGCGGCTGTACCACGACAGCGCCAGCGCGCGCGCATCGCGCAGCGGCGCATCCTTGGCCCGCGCCTCGATCAGCGTCACGTCACGGCCGGCCTGTGCCAGCCGCAATGCCGCCAGCGCGCCGACCGGTCCGCCGCCGACGATGACAATCTCACTATGTTCGGGTACGCCTTGCATGCTCGTTCCGCCGGTCGCGGCGGCCTCGTTCGGAGTCAATGTTGTTTCATCAGCGCTTCGATGTCGTCGATGCGCTTCGGTACGTCGTCGGTATACACCTGGTGGCCGTCGTCGGTCACCAGCACGTTGTCTTCGATGCGGATGCCGATGTTGTGGAACGCCACCGGCACGCGGTCGTCCGGGCGGATGTACAGCCCCGGCTCGATGGTGGTGCACATGCCGCTCTGGAAACTGCGCCACTGCCCGCCCGGGCGGCGGGCGCCGACATCGTGCACGTCCAGGCCGATGAAGTGGCCGATGCCGTGCATGTAGAAGCGGCGGTAGTCACCGGATTCGATCGCCCCGTCCACGCTGCCGGCCAGCAGTTTCAGGTCCAGCATGCCCTGCACCAGCACCCGCAGCGCGGCGTCGGCCGGAGCATCCAGCCGCGCGCCGGGCTGCACCGCGGCAATCGCCGCCAGCTGCGCCGCCAGCACCACCTCGTACACGTCGCGCTGCGCGCCGCTGAAACGGCCGTTGACCGGGAAGGTGCGGGTGATGTCTCCAGCGTAGCCGTTGAACTCGCAGCCGGCATCGATCAACAGCAGCTCGCCGTCGTTGAGGCGGGCATTGTTGGCCGCGTAGTGCAATGTGCAGGCGTTGGCACCGCCGGCGACGATGCTCTCGTACGCCGGCTGCCGCGCGCCGTGGCGCACGAAGTGGTACAGCAGCTCGGCCTCGATCTGGTACTCCATCATGCCGGGGCGGCAGGCCTGCATCGCGCGGACATGGCCCTCGGCAGAAATGCGGCCGGCCTGTTGTAACACGGCGATTTCGCGCTCGTCTTTGATCAGGCGCATCTCGTCGATCATCGCCAGCAGGTCACCGTACTGCTGCGGCGCGTCCTTGCCGACGCGCGCCTGCTGCCGTGCCTGCTGCAGATAGCCGGCGATGCGCGCATCCCAGCCATTGTCGCGTCCCACCGCCCAGTACAGCGCCGCGTGCTCGGCCAGCAGCGGCGGCAGGCGCTGGTCCAGCTCGCTGATGCTGTACGCCTCGTCAAAGCCGAACGCCTCCGCCGCCGCGGCAGGCCCGTAGCGGAAGCCGTCCCAGATCTCGCTGTCCGGATTCTTGTCGCGACAGAACAGCAGCGCCTTGCCCGCCTTGCCGTCCAGCACCAGCACCGCTTCCGGCTCGGCAAAGCCGGTCAGATACAGGAAGTGGCTGTCGCCACGGTAGGGATAATGGGCATCGGCGTTGCGGATCACTTCCGGCGCGGTGGGCAGGATGGCGATGGCGTCGCCCAGTTGCGCCAGCAGGCGCTGGCGGCGGTGTTGAAAGCTGACATGCATGACGATCACGTCCGGCAAGGTGGAAATCGCGCTAGTTTAGCAGAACAGGCGCGCCACGCCTGCCCACCGCCGCCGCGGCAGCGCTTACAATCGGTCATCACCTCCGCCCCGTTAGCCCGCCATGCCTACCGATCCCCGCACCAGCCAGCGCACGCTGGCGTACTACCAGCACCACGCCGACGACTTCTGGCAAGGCACCCGCGACCACGACGTCAGCCAGAACATCGCCAGCCTGCTGCGCCACCTGCCGCCCACGCCGCTGACCATCCTCGACTTCGGCTGCGGCCCGGGCCGCGACCTGAAGACGTTTCATGAGCTCGGCCACCGGGCGATCGGGCTGGACGGCGCGGCGCGCTTCGTGGCGATGGCGCGCGAGTACAGCGGCTGCGAGGTATGGCAGCAGGATTTCCTGCAGCTGCAACTGCCGGCGGCGCACTTCGACGGCGTGTTCGCCAATGCCGCGCTGTTCCACATCCCCGGCGCCGAGCTGCCGCGGGTGCTGGCGCAACTGTTCGCCACCCTCAAGCCCGGCGGCGTGCTGTTCTGCTCCAATCCGCGCGGCAACGGCGAGGAAGGCTGGCAGGGCGAGCGCTACGGCTGCTGGCACAGTTGGCCGCAATGGCAGGCGCTGCTGCAGGGGGCCGGCTTTGCCCCGCTGGAACACTACTACCGCCCGCCGGGCCTGCCACGCGAGCAGCAACCGTGGCTGGCCAGCGTGTGGCGCCGCCCCTGAGGCCCGCGATGCACTGCCGCTTCCACACCGCCATCGACGACATTGCGGCCAACCTTTGGGACGCGCTCAACGTCACCGGCTCGCCCTTCCTCAGCCACGCCTTCCTGGCGGCGGCGGAGCGCCACGGCGCGGTGGCGCCGGCACTGGGCTGGCAGCCGGCGCACGTGACGCTGCACGCCGACGACGGCAGCCTGCTCGGCGCGCAGCCGCTGTACCTGCGCACACACTCGTTCGGCGATTTCTCGCACGACTGGGCGTGGGCCGACGCCTACCAGCGCCTCGGCTGGCGCTACTATCCGAAGCTGGTGTGCGGCATCCCCTACACCCCGGCCAGCGGCGCGCGGCAGCTGATCCACCCCAACGCCGACCGCGCCAGCGTCAGCCGCGCACTGCTGCACGCCAGCCTGCAGCTGGCCGGCGGCGAACAGGCATCCTCGCTGCAATATCTGTATCTGGACGACGATGCCGAACTGCGCGCGGCACTGGCGAGCGAGGGTTTCCTGCTGCGCCGCGGCTGCCAGTTCCACTGGCACAACGCCGGCTACCCAAGCTTCGACGACTTCCTCGCTGCCTTCTGTGCCGACAGGCGCAAGAAGGTGAAGCGCGAGCGGCGCCGCGTCGCCGAGGCCGGCCTGCGCATCGAGATTCGCCACGGCGACGACATCGATGCCGCGCTGTGGCAACAGATCTACCCGCACTACGTGTCGACCTTCCGCCGCTTCGGCAATCACCCGGCGTTCAGCCTCGACTTCTTCCGCGAAGTTGGCCGCACGCTGGCGCGGCAGCTGGTGGTGTTTCTGGCGCGCGACGCCAGCGACGCGGTGGTCGCCGCCGCCATCTGCTACCGCAGCGACGACACCCTGTACGGCCGCCACTGGGGCGCGGCGGCGGACTACCACAGCCTGCACTTCGCGCTGTGCTTCTACGAGGGCATCGACTACTGCATCCGCGAAGGGCTGCAGCACTTCGAGCCCGGCGCCCAGGGCGAACACAAGGTCAGCCGCGGCTTTGTGCCGCAAGCGACGTGGTCGGCATTCCACATCGCCGACCCGCGCCTGCGCGGCATGATCGGCGACTTCCTGCAGCGCGAACAGCAGGCGGTGGCGCAGTACCAGGACGAGATGGCGGAACATCTGCCGTTCCGGCAGCAGGACTGAGCATCGGCAGCAAGGACAAGGTTGGCCGCAGCCGATCCGGCCACGCAACCGGGGGCGGCCGGGTGGCGACAACGGCGCCTCAGGCGCCGGGCAGCTTGGTGGCCTCGATGTCGCGCAAGGTGTCCAGCAGGGTCGCACGCAGCGGGCCGGCCAGCGCCAGGCCGTCTTCCGCCGCCTGTTTCGCCTCGGCGGCCCGGCCCTGTTGCAGCAGGATGCGCGCCAGGTTGTTGTAGGCGGCCGCCAGCCGGTGCGTGACGGCAGCATTGCGGAACACCTGTGCGGCCGCCGGCAAATCACCACTGGCGTACAGCGCATTGCCCAGCCCCATCGCCAGCGTGGCGTTGTGCGGCCAACGTTGCAGCGCCGCGCGATAGGCGATGACCGCCGCGGCCGGCGCGGCGTTGCGCTCGAAGGCCACCAGCGCCCGTGTCGCGTCCGGCTCCGCGACACTCGCCGGCAGCCGCCCCGGCGGCAGCGCGACGAAGGCCCAGAACTGGCTGCGCTGCCAGGTATGACCGAAGGTGCGCAGCGTCATCTCCTGCCGCCGCATCGGCCCCGAGCGCAGCAGCAGCAGCTCCCGCTCAAGGTCGTAGCCGACCACCACCGCGTAGTGCCAGGACGGCGCCCACGACAGGCCCAGGTTCTGCAGCACCACCACCGGATGCCCGGCGTCGACCTCCTGTTTCAGCGCCGCCAGCGTGCCGGGGATGACCATCGCCACCGCCCCCTGCCGCCGTGCACCGCTCAGCATCTCGATCTGCAGCGTGCCTTCCCGTCCCGGCAGGAACACCTGCCCCACCAGCTGCGCCGGCGTGGTCGCCAGCCCGACGGCGGACAGGCTGGTCGCCAGTGCCGCCGGGCCGCAGAAATGGCTGTCGTCGGGGAAGAACGGGGTATCGACCAGTTCGGCGCGGGTCGGCGCACCGGGCGCGAGCGCGACCGGCTGCAGCGGCGTGCTGGCGCAGGCGGCCAGCAGCAGCGCGCACAGCGCGGCCGGCAGCGCCAGCCGCAGCGCCCGCAACCGCCGGATCAGCGTCGCCAGCATCGGCTCGCCGCTCAGCGCACGGAGCGGGTGAATGGGAACACCTTGGTCAGGCCGAGGATGTCGGTGACCAGCAGCACGAAGAACACCAGCAGGATGGCGCCGATGATGCCGCCGGCCGGCGCCTTGTCGATCTGGTCGGCGAGGCTGGCGGCCTCCTCGTCGGTCAGCGCGGCGACGCGCTCGTGGGCGCTGGCTGGGTCGATGCCCAGGCGTTCCATTTCGCTGCGCACATTGTCGCGGGCCAGTACCGCGGCCAACCGGGCGTGACCGGAGTCAGGCGCGCTGCTGACCGCCAGGCGGGCCACCTCCTCGGTGCTGACCATGGCGGCGTGGGCGGACTGCAGCAGGCTGAGGTTGAGCATGGAGCAGCAGACAACAAGGGCGAGCGTGCGCTGAAAGCGTTTCATGATGTGTTCCTCGTGCAGGATAAGAAGCAGAAGACGCCGCGTCGCATGCCGTGATTCATGAAGAGGACGAGCGTTGAGCCATTATAGACAGCGCATTTGCATGAATTGGCCTATTGCATGCCCGGATGTAAACACCGGCGCAGGTGAAACGGCGCCACCAAGGTTGGCCGCAAGACCGCGCAAGACAAAACGCCCACCGGATGACCCCGACGGGCGTTGGGCGATGTGTCACAGCCGGGCCCGGGCGCGCCCTACGGCTCCGGCTGGTCGCTGAGCGCCTTCAGGTTGGCCTTGAGGCGATCGCTCATCGGCATGTTCAGCACCACGCCATTGGGCGGAATCGGCGACTCGAACCACTTGTGGTACAGCCGGCCAAATTCGCCGGACTGCATCAGCCGCGCGATGCTGCCGTCCACCAGTTTCTTGAACTCGGGATCATCCTTGCGCAGCATGCAGCCGTAGGGTTCGACCTGCAGGGTGTCGCCGACGACGCTCAGCGCGGCCGGGTCCCGGGCGTTGGCGCGCAAGCCGAACAGCAGGATATCGTCGAGCGCCAGCGCGGCCGCGCGATTGTTTTCCAGCAGGGCCAGCGACTCGGCGTAGTCCTTGGCCAGCACTAATTGCATGCCAAGATTGTGGTCGGCGCTGTACTTGCGCAGGACTTTCTCGTTGGTACTGCCCGCGGTGGTGGCCACCGTTTGTCCGGCCAGATCGGCGTAAATCCTGATCTTGCTGCCGGTTTTCACCAGCAAGCGGGTGCCGGCATAGAAATGGCTGACCGCGAAGGCGACGACCTTGCCGCGGGCGGCGTTATTGGTGGTGGAGCCGCACTCCAGGTCATAGCTGCCGTTCACCAGCAAGGGAATGCGGTCCTGGGCGCTGACCGGCATATAGGCCACCACGAGACCCGGCCTGTTCAGCCTGGTTCGCACGTCGCCGACGATGGCCTCGGTCAGATCCACCGCAAAGCCCACCGCCTTGCCCTGCCCGGGCCGGTAGCTGAACGGGACGGCCGCCTCGCGATAGGACACGGTGATCCTGTTCGTTTCAAGGATCTTGTCCAGGGTCTGCGCCTGGACGAAGGACGACATGGCCGCCAGGCCGGCGATGAGCCACGCGGCAGGCTTCGGATTCATGGTTCTCATGTGGTTTCCTTCAAGCGGCCCGGAGCCGTCACCATTCGCGCTGACGCTGCCATCAGCAAAGCCGCGCGCCTGACACCCGTGTCGTTGAGATCATTGACGATGAAGGCGGCAGATAAGGCCTGCCGCCGCCCGCAGCCGGCCATACGCCGTGCTTCCTTAAAGCTAGATGCCCGTCCGCCATGCGCCATGACGTAGATCAACCGCCGGCATCCTGTTCACGCTTCGTGCCCGGACATGGCGCAGCCGGCCAAGGTTGGCCGCAAGCATTGCCACAAGACAAAACGCCCACCGGATGACCCCGACGGGCGTTGGGCGATGTGTCACAGCCGGGCCCGGGCGCGCCCTACGGCTCCG
>NZ_BMYW01000006.1:119397-260604 GCF_014652475.1 Vogesella alkaliphila
TACCTGCATCAAGTGCGCGGCTTGCGGCCAACCTTGGGCGGGCCGCCGCGTTTTGGCGGCGTGATGTGGGTCGGCTTGTGCGCCGGCTTGCGCTGCTGGCGGTGACGGGTGTTCTGCACCTGCAGCAAGGCGTCGATCTTCTCCGACGTCGACTGCATCAGGCTTTGCGCCAGTTCGCCGTGCGGGAAGGTTTCCGGCATGCGGTAGCTGAGCCAGGCGTAGGCGGAGTACAGCTTGCAGGTGTCCTCGAGGAACTGCAGCTCGTTGCGGCCGCCACGGCCTTCCATGCGCAGCAGCGACGCCTGTTTGCCCCGGGCGCGGCACTCGGCCCAGTCCTGCAGCGCGTGTTCCAGCATCGCGATCTTGGTCGAGACCGGGCACAGGCTGAACAGGAAGCGGTCTTCCAGCGGCAGGGGCAGCGTGTCCAGCCACTTGGCCTTCTCGATCTGGTCGCTGAGGTTGGCCGGCAGGAAGAACTCGTCGTGCACGTTGATGTGCTTGGCGAACAGTTCCAGCAGCGCCTGCAGCCGCTCCTGGCCGCTGGCCTCGGCGATCTGCTGCAGGTAGGACAGGTTGGGCGCCACGTAGAAACCGGTACTCGGCAGCGGCTCCAGCTTTTGCTGCAGCAAGGCGGCGATCACCTTGTGCGTCTTGCCGTCGAAGCCGGCGACGTAGCCGGTCTCGTGCTGGCCGAAACGGCCGGCGCGGCCGGCGATCTGCTTGGCCAGCGCGGCGGCGATGGTGCCTTCGGCGTAGCCGTCCCACTTGCTGGAGGTGGTGAAGATCACGCGCCGCGCCGGGGTGTTCAGGCCCATACCGATGGCGTCGGTGCCGACCACCACCTGCGTCTCGCCGTCGATGAAGCGCTCGGCCTGCGCCTGGCGCACTTCCGGCGACAGGTTGCCGTAGATCGCCGACACGCTCAGGCCCTGCGCGATGGCCTGGTCGCGCCAGTTCAGCACCTCGCGGCGCGAGAAGGCGATCAGCACGTCGCCGGTGCGCAGGTTTTTCAGGCTGCCCAGCGGCGCCTTTTCCATTTCCAACGGCGACTTGCGCTGCAGCTCGCGGATTTCCAGCGTGCCGCCGACGCGCTTGACCAGCGACTGGATCGCCTCCTTGGCTTCCAGCGCGCCGAGCAGGTACACCGTCTGCGCCGGCACGCCGCACACCGCCGCCGTCCACGCCGCGCCGCGATCCGGGTCGTCCAGCAGCTGGATTTCGTCGATCACCGCCACGTCCACCTCACGGTTGGGGTTGAGCATTTCCACGGTGCTGGCCACGTGGCTGGCGTACGGGTGCAGCTTGCGCTGCTCGCCGGTGATCAGACTGACCGCGACATTGGCACCCAGCAGGCGCTGGTAGTTTTCCATCGCCAGCAGCCGCAGCGGCGCGAGGTAGACGCCGGTTTTCGCCTGCGCCAGGTGCTCCATCGCGGCGTGGGTCTTGCCGGAGTTGGTCGGTCCCAGCACCGCGATGAAGTGGCGCTGCATGCCGGCGGCGAGGGTGAACGACTCCGGGTACAGCGACAGGTTGATCGCGTTGCGGGTCTTCTCCGCCTGGCTGGCGGCGGCGCGGGTCGCCACCAGTGCCGCGATGCGGTCCAGCGCCAGCTCGCAGCGCAGCCGCGCCAGCTCGTACTTGGCCTGCAGCGCGTTGAGCGCGCTTTGCGGATCGACGCGGTGCTCATTCGCCAGCGTCATCACCTGGCCGGCGCAGCGCAGCAGCTGCGCCTCGAGGCGTTCGCGCGCCTCGTCGTTCCAGCGCAGCCGGACCAGCGCCAGCCGTTCGGCGGCGTCGAGCTTGCGCCACTTGCCGGTTTTGCCGAGGAAGCCAGCGTCCGGCACCAGGTGGTAAGGCACGGTGCGCTTGCCGACCTTGATCTGCCCCTGTACCGAGACGGCGTAGCTGCCCTCGGTGGTCACCAGCGTGGCGTGGTACTGCTGCAGATAGGCGTTCAGCGCGCCGATGGCGTCTTCGGACGCGGTGTCGGGGACAATCGTGGGTTCGGTCATGGGTATCCGTCGGGGGGAAAAACAGCGCGCGATGCGCCGGATGGCAAGGGCGGACGAGGCGCCGCCGGCAAACAAAAACCGCCTGCGGGCTGCGCGCAGTCCGTCAGGCGGCGTGTTCCGGCGCGATCAGTTCTGGCCGCAGCAGGCCTTGTACTTCTTGCCGCTGCCGCACGGGCACGGATCGTTGCGGCCAACCTTGTCGCCTTCACGGCGCATGGTCACCGGCGCCTGCTCCTTGGCGCGCCAGTAGGCGTACACCGCCAGCACCGCCTCGTCCAGCTCGCTCTTGAAGCTTTCCAGCTCGGCGGCGGTGAATTCCATCATCGCCGGCTCGTCGCCGTCGGCATCGAACATGCCGCCCAGCGCCATCACCGGCATCAGCAGCTCTTCGAAGCCCTCGTCGTCGGCGGCCTCGAACCAGTCGGTCGGCACCACGTCCAGCGCGTACATGAAGGCGTTGCACCACGGGCGGAAGTCCGGCGCCTCGCCCTCTTCCTCGCTATACAGCGTCAGTTCCGGCAGGTCGCCGTCGGCCAGCGCCTCGGCGGCGGCGTCGTAGTACTTCTGCAGCAGCGCCTTGATTTCGGCTTCGCTGTCGGCGCTTTCAAAGGCCGGCGCATCGCCGAGCACGTCTTCCAGCCAGTCGTCGATGGTGAGCTTGTCCGGGCCGCACGCCAGCGCGCAGAAGAAGCCCTGCACTTCGTCCGGGCGCATGGTGGTGCCGGCCTGCGACAGCGGGGTCAGCAGCGTTTCCAGACGCGCCAGGTCTGTTTCATTGAAATCGGTCATGTTCGTTCTCCGTCAGGTTTGGCGCGCATTGTACGCGTGTTCCCCGGTGCTGGCAGCAGGCGTGCTGTTTTCAGGATAGCAAAAAGCCCGTCAGGTGCTTGACGGGCTGTGGCGACTGCGGGAGATTGCCGGGCTCAGGCGGCGGCCAGTTCCGGCTCGCTGATCTGCAGCAGCGTCTGCTTGCGGATCTGGTTGGCCTGGCAGGCACAGCTGCCGCACTCGGTGGCGACCTTCAGTTCGCGCGCCAGATCGCTCATGCGCGTGGCACCATTGCAAACGGCGGCGCGGATATCGCGATCGGTTACTCCGTGGCAAAGGCAGACGTACATGGCATGAATCCTGAATAAGAATTGATCTTGATTACCATACTAGAAGACAATGATAACGATTGTCAATTGAGGAAAGGCAAATCCGCGATGAGCAGCCCGCAATGGAAACCGAATACCACAGTCGCCGCCATCATCGAGCGCGACGGCCGCTTCCTGATGGTGCGCGAGCAGACCGACGACGGCGTCCGCCTCAACCAGCCGGCCGGCCATCTGGAGTACGGCGAAACCCTGCTGCAGGCGGTGGTGCGCGAAGCGCGCGAGGAAACCGCCCACACCTTCACGCCGCGGGCGCTGGTCGGCATCTATCTGGCGGACAAGGCCGGCAGCGACATCACCTATCTGCGCTTCGCCTTCTGCGGTGACGCCGGCGCGTACGACCCGGCGCAGCGGCTGGACGACGGCATCCTCGCCGCGGAATGGCTGAGCGCGGACGAGATCATGGCCAGCGCGGCGCTATGGCGCAGCCCGCTGGTGGGGCGCTGCCTGCAGGACTACCTTGCCGGCCAGCGCGCCAGCCTCGACCTGATCCATCACCACTTGCCGGGCTGAGCGGTGAGACCCCTCGTGCGCTGGCTGTCGATTGCGCTGCTCGCGGCGCTGCCGGCCGTGGCCGCCGGTGCGGAGGAACTGACGCTCTGTTACCATTACGGCTGCGATCGCAACCGCCGCATTGAAGTGGACGACACTGCCCAGATATGGTTTAGACAGCGGCTGGATGATGCGGTCGACGCCACCGCCGAGCGCGCAGCGCTGCAGGACATCGTGTTGTCGTATTACCAGCGCGCGGCGCGCGAGGCGCCGATCGCCAGCGACCGCGGCGGCAATCACGAGGATGCGACCAACGTTGGCCGCATGGATTGTCTCGATCACAGCCATAATGTGCTGGTGCTGCTGCAATTGCTGGCCGACAAGGGCTGGCTGCGCCACCACCAGCTGCTGGGCCAGGTACATCGTGCACCGCTGCTGTTCGACCATCACGCGGCGGTGGCCGTGCGCGACGTGACATCAGGCCAGGATTGGGTGATCGACAGCTGGTTCCGGGATTTCGGGGCACCGCCGGTGGTGGTGCCTCTTGCTATTTGGAAGGAAGGATTTTCTCCGTGACGGGTAAAAAACGTATTGTCGTCGGCATGTCCGGCGGCGTGGATTCGTCGGTCACCGCCTGGCTGCTGAAGCAGCAGGGCCACGAAGTGATCGGCGTGTTCATGCAGAACTGGGAAGACGACAACGACGACGAATACTGCTCCATCAAGCAGGACGCGCTGGACGCGATGAGCGTGGCCGACATCGTCGGCATCGACATGGAGATCGTCAACTTCGCCAAGGAGTACAAGGACCGCGTGTTCTCCTACTTCCTGAAGGAGTACTCCGCCGGCCGCACCCCGAACCCGGACGTGCTGTGCAACGCCGAGATCAAGTTCAAGGCCTTCCTCGATTACGCGCTGGAACTGGGTGCCGACTTCATCGCCACCGGCCACTACGCGCGCAAGCTGGAACAGGACGGCGTGCACTACCTGATGAAGGGCGTCGACCACACCAAGGACCAGAGCTACTTCCTGTACCGCCTGCAACAGCACCAGCTGGCAAAGGCACTGTTCCCGCTGGGCGACATCCACAAGACCGAGGTGCGCCGTCTGGCCGAGGAAGCCGGACTGCCGACTGCCGCCAAGAAGGACTCCACCGGCATCTGCTTCATCGGCGAGCGCCCGTTCCGCGAGTTCCTGCAGCGCTACCTGCCGACCAAGCCGGGCGAAATGATCACCCCGGACGGCAAGGTGGTGGGCGAGCACGTCGGGCTGATGTTCTACACCCTGGGCCAGCGCAAGGGCCTGAATATCGGCGGCAACAAGGACGGCAACGGCGAACCGTGGTTCGTCGCCGGCAAGGACATTCCCGGCAACAAGCTGATCGTGGTGCAGGGTCACGACCACCCGCTGTTGCTGAAATCGACACTGGCAATGGACGATCTGTCGTGGACGCTGCCGCAGCCGCCGGCCGCCGGCGACTACGCCGCCAAGAACCGCTACCGCATGACCGACGCGCCGTGCAGCCTGTCGCCCATCGTCGACGGCCGTGCCACCCTCACCTTCCGCGACAAGCAGTGGGCGGTCACCCCCGGCCAGTCGGCGGTGCTGTACGACGGCGACATCTGCCTGGGCGGCGGCATCATCCAGTAAGAGCCACTAACAAACCCCTGATCCTGCGTTGCGCCTCCTTGCCGTACGACTGGTACTGTCTGCGTCGGCGCGCCTTGGCTCAGGCGCTCTGCGAGGTTTTTTTAGCGACGCTAAGCCCGGCCCTGCGGCCAACGTTGGCCGCAACGACGACACCCCGCCGCGGCGGGGTGTTTTGCTTTTGTGCCGTCGCGTGACTCAGCCTTTCAGCTGCAGATGCCAGGCCTGCAAGGCCGCCAGCAGCAGGCGGATCTTCTCCTGGATTGCGGTGTCCACCAGATTGCCGTCGCCGTCAAAGGAGGTGCTGAACGCGTTGGCGAATACTTCCGGCTGGTTCAGGATGTGCAGGTTGAGGAACACGCCGCTCTGGCGCAGGTGGTGCTGCGCGCGCGAGCTGCCCATGCCGCCGGCCGCACCCATGATCGCCGCCGGCTTGCCGCTGAGCAGCGCGTTACCCGGCTCGCGCGACGCCCAGTCCAGCGCGTTTTTCAGCGCCGGCGCCATCGAGTAGTTGTACTCCGGACACACCAGCAGCAAGGCGTCGGCGTCGGCAAACTGCTGCAACAGCGTCACCACCGATGCCGGCTTGACCGTGATGTCGGCATTGTAGAACGGCACCTCCGACAGATCGGCCACCGCGATCTGCATGCCCCCCGGCGCATTGGCCACCGCGTAACGCATCAGGCCCTTGTTGGTGGATTTCTGGCGCAAGCTGCCACATACGGCAAGTACATTGAGACTCATCTGCTCACTCCCCGGCAAGAAATTGGACATGGTTTTACCGGTATAGGCGCCGCGTCATGAAATTGCGACTACTGCATGTCATGATCCGCCGCCATGCTGCTACGCCTGACGGGTCGATGCCCAAGCGCATCGATGGCCAGATAAAACTGATTTTCAGTTGATTTACACCCATTACGAAAATGGTTAATTGACGCCCGAGAATAAACGCCCCCGGCAAGGCTTGATTATTAAAAGAAATATTCGCCAGAGAATAATCCATCATTTTCAAAATTGATTAATACCTTGCCCTTACCCGATATTGAATTAAAATATATCAATACGATTTATGACGAAGGAGCACCTCCCATGCAAGGCGACAAAGCCGTAATCAAGGCGCTCAACACCGTGCTGTGCAACGAGCTGACCGCCATCAACCAGTTTTTCCTGCACGCCCGCATGTGCAAGAACTGGGGACTGAACGGCCTCAACAAGCACTTCTACCACCAGTCGATCAAGGCGATGAAACGCGCCGACGAGCTGATCGAGCGCATCCTGTTCCTGGAAGGCCTGCCCAACCTGCAGCAGCTGGGCAAGCTGATGATCGGCGAGAATGTCGAGGAAATGCTGGCCTGTGACATTGCCTTGGTCAGCGGCCACATCGGCGAGCTGCGCAAGAGCATCACCCTCAGCGAAAAAGCGGAAGACTACGTTACCCGCGAAGAGCTGACCGAGCTGCTGGAAGCGGAAGAGGAATACGTGGACTGGCTGGAAACCCAGCAAACCCTGATCAAGGACGTTGGCCTCGCCAACTACCTGCAATCGCAAATGGAAGACTGAGGAGCGGCACCATGCAAGGCAGCAAGAAAATCATCGACGCCCTGAATACCCTGCTGACGGCAGAAATGACCTCGGTTGACCAGTACTTCATCCACAGCGAAATGTACGGCAACTGGGGCTACGGCAAACTGTACGAGCGCCTGCACCACGAGCGCGACGAGGAAATGGGCCACGCCAAGATGCTGATCGAGCGCATCCTGTTCCTCGACGGCGTGCCGGACATCGCCCCGCGCGGCAAGCTGCGCATCGGCAAGGACGTGCCGACCATGCTGGCCAACGACCTGGAAACGGAATACGAAGTCGCCGCCGCCCTGAAAAAGGCCATCGTGCTGGCGGAGAAGGAACACGACTTCGTCACCCGCAGCATCCTGACCAAGCTGCTGGACGACACCGAAGTCGACCACGCGCACTGGCTGGAGCAACAGCTGGGCCTGATCAAGTCCATGGGGCTCAACAACTACCTGCAATCGCAAGCCAGCTGATCGCACGACGTCTCGCGGCCCTGCCAGCCACCGTCAGCGGTGGCTGGCAGGGCCTGTTTTTTTGGCCCGCGCCATCCCCAGCCGCGGCAACAAGCGCTAGAATTGCGCGATCGTGCCCGGCGGTCGCGCGAACCATCGCCACCGCGCGCACTCTAACCCCCTCGTAACCGAATAAACGCCCCCTGCACCCTGATGAATGGCTGCAGGCTTGCCCATTGCCACAGGACGACCATGGCCGCAGCAAAGAAGAACAACCAGCTCCTCGAGCTGATCATCAACATCGTGATTCCCTCGCTGGTCCTGATGAAGCTCAGCACGGAACAGTATCTCGGCACCGCCAACGCGCTGCTGCTGGCCTTGGCCTTTCCGCTGGGCTGGGGGCTGTACGACCTGCTGCGCAACCGCAAGACCAACTTCATTGCCATCCTCGGCCTGGTCAGCATCCTGCTCACCGGCGGCATCGGCCTGCTGCACCTGGACGCGCAGTGGCTGGCGGTGAAGGAAGCCGCCATTCCCGGCCTGATCGGCATTGCGGTGCTGGCCTCGACCCGCACCCGCTACCCGCTGATCAAGACCGTGCTCTACACCCCGGCGGTGATCGACGTCGCCAAGGTGCAGCAACACCTGGAACAGCGCGGCAACACCCGCCAGTTCGAGGCGCGCCTGCTGAAGGCGACCTACCTGCTCAGCGCCACCTTCTTCTTTTCCTCGGTGATGAACTACGTGCTGGCGAAGTGGATCGTCACCAGCCCGTCCGGCACCGAAGCCTTCAACGAGGAGCTGGGCCGCATGACACTGCTGAGCTACCCGATGATCGCCATCCCGTCGCTGCTGATGATGATGGCGGTGCTGTACTACATCTCGCGCGGCATGCGCGAGCTGGCCGGACTCAGCTTTACCGAGGCGCTGCGCCAGGATTTGACCTGACCGCCGCGGCACCCGCCAGCAAAACGCCCGTCACCTCCGTGACGGGCGTTTTGCCATGGTGCGGCGCTCAGATCCGTTCGGCGTGGATCAGGCCAGCGAGGCCCTGGGCATCGCCGCGTAGTAGCAGTAGCCGTTGCGCCCCGCCTTCTTGGCCGCGTACATCGCCTGGTCGGCATTGCGCTGCAACACGTCGATATTGTCGCCGTCCTGCGGGAACAGCGTGATGCCGATGCTGGCCGACACGTACACCTGCTCGTCGCCAAGGCAGAACGGTGCGGCCAACCTTTGCAGCACCTGCTGCGTCACCCGCTCCAGCGATTGCTCCGACTCCATGTCGCTGATCACGATGGTGAATTCGTCGCCGCCGAGGCGGGCCACGGTGTCGGTCTCGCGCAGGCAGCCCTGCAGGCGCAATGCCGCCTCTTTCAGCAGCAGGTCGCCGGCGCGATGGCCGAGGGTGTCGTTGACCTCCTTGAAGTGGTCCAGGTCGATGAACAGCAGCGCGAGCTGGCTGTTGCTGCGCTCGCTCTTGCGCAATTCCAGCGCGAAGCGGTCGAGGAAGCGGTGACGGTTGGGCAAGCCGGTTAGCGAGTCGAAGTTGGCCTGCTCCCAGATCAGCTGCGCCGACTTCTTCTTTTCCGTGATATCGCGGAACGACACCAGGCAATGCGGCACCGCGGCGATTTCCACCGCGGTCACGATCCACTCGGCATCGAACTCGCTGCCGTCGCGGCGCAGGTGGCGCCACTCGAAGCGGTGAGCCGGGCTATCGCCGTCACGCTGCAGATAATTGCCCAGCAATTGCCGCGACGACACGCCGCCATCCTGCCGCAACGGCGACAGCGCTTCCAGCGACTGTCCGGTCAGGTCGGCCTGCTTGCAGTGGAAGATCTCCGCCGCCGCCTGGTTGCAGTCGACGACGATCTGCCCGTGCAGCACGAAGATGCCGTCGCCGGAGGCATCGAACAGCGCACGGTAGCGCCGCTCGCTGTCGCGCCACGCCGCCTCGGCGCGCACCAGCGCGGAGAGGTCGATATCGAGGCAGAACAGGGTCAGCCCGCTCTGCGGCGACTCCACCATCGCGTGGCTGGAGTAGACCTGCACGATATGGCCATCCTTGTGCTGCAGGCCGAGACGGGCGGCGGGCACGCCGCGCCGCTCGCGGAACATCCACGCCACCTCGGCCTCGACATGCGCCCGGGCCGGCGGCGGAATGATCAGCTCGAACAGGGTGCGCCCCAGCGCCTCGGCCGCGCTGTAGCCGTACAGTGCCTCCGAGGCGTGGTTCCAGTACAGCACGGTGCCGTCCGGCGCGTAGCCCTGGATCGCCAGTGCGTCGGTGTTTTCGAAAATGGCGCGGAAACGGTCCTGGCTCGCACGCAAGGCCAGGTCGCTGAGGTATTGGCGGGTAATGTCGCGCGCGGTGCCGAGCACGCCGAACACGCCGTCCTCGGCCTGCAGCGGCGTGGCCACGATTTCCAGCAGGATGCGCTGCCCATCCGCCGACACCAGCCACTGCTGGCTGGACAACGGTTCTTCCGCCGCCAGCGCGGCGAGGTCGGCCTGGCTCAGTGCCGCCGCCTGCTGCGGCCCCAGCACCATGGTGTCGCTCTGGCCGATGATGGCCTGGCGGCTGACGCCGGCAAAGGCCTCGAAGCGGCGGTTGCAGGCCAGGTAACGCCCGCCGGCATCCTTCAGCCAGGCCATGTCCGGCAGCTGCTGCACCAGCCACAGCAGCCCCTGCTGCCCTGACAACAGCAACTGGCTATCCGCCGTGGCCAACTTGCCCGGTATCTGCGTCATAGGTCACCGACTGCGCGGAGTTGATCGATACGGCCCATACTCGCCGGACAAGCATGGGCCGCCTTTCAGAATAGGAGGGAAATCGTCATCCTGCCATGCGCCCGGGCGGCGCAAGGTTGGCCGCAAGCAGCCGCGGTGCGACAATCGCGCTTTTAGTGGATGCGGAACCAGCATGTCAGCCCCGACCTTCTTCTGGCACGACTACGAAACCTTCGGCGCGGTGCCGCGCAGCGACCGCCCGGCGCAGTTTGCCGGCATCCGCACCGATGCCGAGCTCAACGAAATCGGCGAACCGGTGATGCTTTACTGCCAGCCGGCCCGCGACTACCTGCCGGCGCCGGAAGCCTGCCTGCTCACCGGCATCACGCCGCAGCGCTGCGCCGAGCTCGGGGTGCCGGAGCAGCAGTTTGCCGCCGCCATCGAACGCGAGCTGGCCGAGCCGGGCACCATCGGCGTCGGCTACAACTCGATCCGCTTCGACGACGAGGTCACCCGCTTCCTGTTCTGGCGCAACCTGATCGACCCCTACGCCCGCGAATGGCAAAACCGCTGCGGCCGCTGGGATCTGCTGGACGTGGTGCGCGCCACCTACGCGCTGCGCCCGGAAGGCATCAACTGGCCGCGCCACGAAACCGGCCTGCCCAGCTTCAAGCTGGAGCACCTGACCGCGGCCAACGGCCTCGTCCACGACGCCGCCCACGACGCGCTGTCCGACGTGCGCGCCACCATCGCGCTGGCGAGGCTGATCCGTGACAAGCAGCCACGGCTGTTCGCGTTCTGCCTCAGCCTGCGACAGAAAGACGCGGTGCGCCACCAGCTGCAGCTGCACCAGCCGGTGCCGCTGATCCACATCTCCGGCATGTTCGGCAGCGAGCGCGGCAACCTGGCGCTGGTGTGGCCGCTGGCGGAGCATCCGAGCAACAAGAACGAGGTGCTGGTCTGGGATCTGGCGCACGATCCGCGCGAGCTGCTGGCGCTGGATGCGGCCAACGTTCGCCGCCGGCTGTTCACCAAAAGCAGCGAGCTGGCGGAGGGGGAAAGCCGGCTGCCGATCAAGAGCATCCACGTCAACAAGTCGCCGTTCGTGGTCAGCGACCTGCGCGTGTTGCGCGCGGAACGGGCGCAACAGCTGGGCATCGACATGGACAGCGTGCAGCGCCACGCCGCCCACGCGCAGGCGCTGCCCGATCTGGCGCCGCTGTGGCGCGAGGTGTTCCGCCGCGAGCCGGGCGAGACGCCGGATGTCGATGAAAACCTATACGGCGGCTTTGTCTCCAACCAGGACCGGCGCACCCTCAACCGCCTGCGCGGCCTGTCGGCACCGGCGCTGGCCGCGGCGCGCGAAAGCTTCGACGACCCGCAGCTGCAGCGCCTGCTGTACCGCTACCGCGCGCGCAACTTCCCCGACAGCCTCAGCGCGGAAGAACGCCAGCACTGGCAGCAGTGGTGCGCGCGCAAGCTGCACTTGGGCACGCCGCCGGGGCGCACCTTTACCGCGTTCCGGCAGGAAATTGCCGACCTGCGCGCCGGTGCCGATGCGCAGCAACTGCAGATCCTGGACCAGCTGCAACAGTGGGGCGAGCAGCTTGGCGCCCTCCTCCCGCCACCGGCCTGACGCGGCCGGCGCCAGGCGAACGGCTGCCTTCTGCGGGAAGGCAGCCGTCACTGTCTCCGCTTAGTCGCGGTAGCTGATGCCGTTCGGCCCTGCCCCGACCTGGTAGGTGCCGACCACGCGGTGTTGCCGGCTGTCGATCACCGACACCGAGCCGGCTTCGATATTGCTGACAAACACGTACTGGCCGTCGCCGCTGATGGCCACACCGTGCGCACCGGCGCCTGTTTTCACCTCGGCGATGGCCTTGCCGGCGGCGGGGTCCACCACCGATACCCGATCGTCCGGCTGCTTGCTGCTGCCCTGATTAGCCACGAACACCTTGCCGCCGTCCGGGGTGGCGTACATCTGGATAGGGTTGCGGCCAACCTTGACC
Organism: Vogesella alkaliphila; assembly: GCF_014652475.1. Taxonomy (GTDB): domain Bacteria; phylum Pseudomonadota; class Gammaproteobacteria; order Burkholderiales; family Chromobacteriaceae; genus Vogesella; species Vogesella alkaliphila. Next base: position 131,462 of record NZ_BMYW01000006.1, read on the forward strand.
TTGCCGCTCAGCCTGCGGCTGGCGGTGTCGATCAGCCCCAGCGCGTTTTCCGCGCTCAGCGACACATAGGCCTGCTTGCCATCGGCGGCGAAACCCACCTGCACCGGAGCCTTGCCCACGGCGATGCGCCCGGTTTCCCGCAGGCTGACCACATCAATCACCGACACGTTGTCGCTCTTCACGTTGGCCACGTACAGGCTGCGGCCATCCGGGCTCAGTCGCAGGCCGTGCGGATAATTGCCGGTGTTGATGGTGGCGAGCTGCCGCCTGCTTTCCAGCTCGTATACCTGCACCGCGTTGTTGTCGGCATCGGTGACGAAGGCCAGCTTGCCGTCGCGGTCGGTAACGACATGGCCCGGGTGCCCGGCTACCGGCAGCACCAAGTTCGGCTTGCTGCCCAGCGGCAGCTCGAACACCTGCAGCTCGCCGCCGCCCTGGCCGCTGCCGTGGTGGCCGGCATGGATGTTCATGCCCACCGCCAGCAGGCGCTTGCCATCGGCACTGACCTGCACATTGTGCGGCGAGATTTCCAGCGGGATGGTGCTGACCTTGCCGTCTGCCAGCGTGATCTGGCTGATTGAGTTGCCGCGCTCGTTGGCGGTGAACACCGTGCCGGACGGCGCCGCCAGTGCGGAGGTGGCTGCCAGCGAAAACGCGAGCAGCAGCGAGGCGGAAATAAGCTTGCGCATGTATGGATTCCTCTAATGCTGTTGTGTCTGCCCCTTGGCGGGGATGAAGGCGGGGGTGTGCTGTCGGTAGGATGCGTAGCGCTCGCCAAACTGCGCCAGCATGTCGGCCTCTTCATGCAGGGCAAGGCGGGCGTAGATCCAGACCAGAATCGGGAACATCAGCAGCGTCAGCAGGGTCGGCCACTGCAGCAGGAAGCCGAACATGATGACGACGAAGCCGACGTATTGCGGGTGGCGGATGCGGGCGTAGGGGCCGCTGGTGGCCAGCTCATGCCGGCGCTGGGCGTGATACAGCACGCGCCAGGCGGCGGACAGCAGCCAGAAGCCGGCAAAGATCAGCGCCGTGCTGAGCAGGTGAAATGGCCCCCAGTGCGGGTTGCCACGCCAGCCGAACATCACCTCCAGCAGGTGGCCATTGTCGTGCGCCATGAAATCGACGCCGGGGAAACGGCTGCCCAACCAGCCGGACAGCAGGTAGATGGTCAGCGGAAAGCCGTACATCTCGGTGAACAGCGCCACGATGAAGGCGGAGAACACCCCCAGCGAGCGCCAGTCCCGCGCCGACTTGGGCTTGGTGAAGCTGAAGGCGAAGATGATGAATACCAGCGAGTTGATCAGCACCAGCCCCCATAAACCGTAGGCCTGCAGATGGTCATTCATGATTGTTCTCCATCCTGATCGTGCCGGTGTTGGCGGTGCGACGACCCGCCATGCCGATGGCCGTGATGCATGAACAGATGCATCAGCGGGCAGGCCAACAGCAGCAGGTACGGCAGCGCCCCCAGCACATGCGCGCGGTGCTCGGTGAACAGAAAGAAACCGGCCACCAGCACGAAGCCGATGAAGACCCAGTGGCTGCGCTTGTCATGCGGATCATGATGTGCGGACATGTCAGACTCCTTTGCCTGGCTGGTTGCCTTGCCGCTGCTGTTTGCTGGCGGCGATGGCGGCGTCAATTTCGGATTCCGCCTGTCGCGTCAGCCGGTAGCTCAGCCAGATCACGCCCCACGGGCATGCGGCCAACAGCAGGGCCAGCAGCAAGCTGCCTGGTGACAAGCCATAGCGCAGCAGCACGAAGGCCATGATGGCGACCGCCAGCAGCGCGCATAGCTGGTAGGCCCGCGTCTTCATGATGTGCCCCCTTCCGCCTGGGTGCTGATCGGCACCCGCTTGAGCAGCGCCGAGTTGACGATGACCGACAGCGAGCTCATCGCCATGGCGGCGCCGGCCACCATCGGGTTCATGAACCCCAGCGCGGCAATGGGAATGCCGATGCTGTTGTAGATGAAGGCCCAGAACAGGTTCTGCTTGATCTTGCGCATGGTGGCGCGCGACAGCCGGATGGCGTTTTCCACGTCGCGCACATCGTTGCGGATCAGGATGATGCCGCCGGTTTCCTTGGCCACATCCGAACCGGAACCGATGGCGATGCCGATGTCGGCAGTGGCCAGCGCCGGCGCATCGTTGACGCCGTCGCCCACCATGGCCACCACTTCGCCCTCCTGCTGCAGCTGCTGGATCACCCTGGCCTTGTCTTCCGGCAGCACCTCGGCGATCACCCGCTCGATACCCAGCTGGCGGGCAATGGCATCCGCCGTGCGCTGGTTGTCGCCGCTGAGCATCACCACCTTGATGTGCTGCTGCTTGAGCTGGGCGATGGCTTCGCCAGCCTCCGGCTTCAGCGTATCGGCCACCGCAATGATGCCGACCAGCTTGTCGCCATAGCCCACCAGCATTGCCGTTTTGCCGTTCTGCTCCAGCTGCCGCATGGCATCGTCCGCCGCGCTGGTGGCAATGCCCTGCTGCGCCAGCAAGCGCCGGTTGCCCAGCCATACCGGCAAACCGCCCACCTGGCCGCGAATGCCCAGCCCGGCCAGAGCGCTGATGGCGCTGGCCTGCGGCAAAGTCAGCTGTCGATGGACAGCCTCCCGCACGATGGCCTCACCCAGCGGGTGCTCCGAGCCGGACTCCACCGCCGCCGCCAGGCTCAGCACCTCCAGCCCGGAATGCACGTCGAACGGCACGATGTCGGTTACCGTCGGCTCGCCGCGCGTGAGGGTGCCGGTCTTGTCGAACACCACGCAGCTGAGTTTCTCCGCCCGCTCCAGCACCTCGCCACCGCGAATCAGCATGCCGCCATCCGCGCCCTTGCCAACGCCCACCATCAGCGCTGCCGGGGTGGCGATGCCCAGCGCACACGGGCAGGAAATGATCAGCACCGCAATGAAGGCCAGCAGTCCTTGCGGAAAGTCACCGGCCAGCCACCAGCCGACAAAGGCCAACACCGCCAGGCTGACCACGGCGGGCACGAAGTAACGCGTCACCTCGTCCGCCAGGCGCTGGATGTGGGCGGTGCTGGTCTGCGCGTCTTCCACCATGCGGATGATCTGCGCCAGCGCGGTGTCCGCCCCGATGCGGGTCGCCCGGAAGCGGAACACGCCGGCGCGGTTGAGGGTGCCGCCAATCACGCTGCTGCCGGGTTGTTTTTCCACCGGCATGGATTCGCCGGTCAGCATCGACTCATCCACCGTGGACTGACCGGAGATGACCTCTCCGTCGGTGGCGATTTTCTCGCCGGGTTTCACCACCACGGTTTCCCCGACCATGATGCTGCCGGCCGGAATCTCCACCTCCTGGCCATCGCGCAGCACATGGGCGGTGGCGGGTTTTAGGTCCAGCAGCCGGCGCACGGCGGCGGAGGATTTCTTCTTGATGATTTCCTCCATGTAACGCCCCAGCAGCACGAAGGCGATGATCACCGCGGAGACTTCAAAGTACACATCGCGTTCGGCCACCTTCACCGGCAGCACGTCCGGGAAGAACATCACCACCACGCTGTAGAAGTAGGCCACCGAGGTGCCCAGCGCGATCAGGAAGTCCATGTTGATATTGCGGGTGCGCAGCGCGTTCCAGGCGCCGCGGTAGAAGCTCCAGCCGCCGATGAACTGCACCGGGGTCACCAGCAGGAACAGCCACATGCCCCAGGTGAACCACGGCAGATCGGGGATCGGCGCCCAGCTCAGCAGCGTGGCGCCGGTCGCCAGCCCGAGGAAGGCACCGGCACGCAGCACCGCCAGCGCCAGCACCCCGGTCATGGCGATGGTGACGCGGGTCTTCATCGACTTGAGTTCGTTTTCCGGCGACTCGAAGGTGCGCAGGCAGGTTTCGCTGCAGAAGTAATAGCTGCGCCCGCCGCGTTCGCTTTTCAGCGCGGTAGCCTTGTTGACCACCATGCCGCAGATCGGGTCCTTGGCCTTGTCGCCGGGCGCGGCGGCCTCTGCCACTGCTGCGTGCGTGTGCTGGTGATGATGCTCATGCGGCACCGCAGCCATCGTTGCCTCATTCGCCGGCGCATAGCGCTGCGGATCGGCAATGAATGCCTGCTGGCAGTGCGTGGAGCAGAACCAGTAATCCTGCCCCGCGTAGCGATAGTTGGCCGCAGCGGTGCCGCTGTCGATGGTCATGCTGCAGACGGGGTCTTTTACACTGGCCATGGGTCACTCCTTGTCCGGTCGTGCGCAATGCGCCTGGCCGTGGCAGCAGCGATCCAGACCGCGGCTGACCCAGCCGAACACGGTGCCGGTAACAAAGCCCCACACCACCAGCACCGTCATTGGCATAAAGAAATCGGTCAGATTGAAAGGTGTCGGTGTGCGCAGCCTGCCAAAGTCCAGGCCATGAAACAGCGCGTTCAGGAAGGCGACGCCCTGCTCCGGCCACAGCCGGTATAACAGCGCGCAAACGGTGTAACTGATTGCCATGGTGATCGCCAGGCTACGACCGGTATGCCAGGGTGAGGTCTTCATCTCCATGCTCCCGCGAATCGACAAGGACGCAGCCGAGGCGGGTGGCCGTGATCGCGACGGCCACCGCTTCGGCATGCGGCATCGGTTTATTGCATGGGCATCATGCCGCCCGACGGTCCCATCATCTGCTGCATCATGTCCATCATCTTCATGCGCTGATCCATCATGGCTTTAGCATCTTCCGCTCCGCTAGGCATCCCCTGGCCGCCCGCCATGCCAGCACATTTACTCATCATGTCCTTATCCATGGCCTGCATCATGGCCATGCCTTCCTGCATCGCCTGCATCTGCTCGGCCATGAGCTTTTGCCGCTCCTGCGGTGTTTTTGCCGCCATCATCTTGTCCTGCATGGTGCGCATCTTCTGCATCTGCATTTCCATGTTGGCCGCATTGGGCGGCATCGGTGGCTGGGCGGCCAGGGTCTGGCTGGCAACCGCGGCCAGCAGCAGGGCGGCAGAAAAATGTTTCAGGCTGTTCATGATCTAAGTCCTCCGGGAAGAAAAACGGTGTACGAAATGCAGTGCGCTTGCGCGCCGGGTGCGAGCGAAGTCGCTACGCGGCGAGGCGTCGCAGTGGCTGGAACGGCGGGATTGGCTAGTTGTTGAAGCGCTGGAACAGCAGGTGTGGTCGCGGTGGCGTGCCACCGGTGGCGGGCGGCGAAAGCAGGCGGGGGGCGATGGCCGGCGCCAGCCACAGCAAGGATGGCAGCAGGAACCAGACGATCAACAGGGAAGACAGCAGCGGCAACGCAACGCTGACGTCTGCCTTTGCCAGCGGGGAGGAAAGCGTCTGGCAGGCTTGTTCGCACAGCAGAGAGTGCGACGTATCGTGGGCGGGGGGGTGACTGGTCAGCGTCTGTGCCGCCAGGGCGTGGACCGCGACAGGGTCATGATCCTCCGCTGCTTGCGCCTGACAGCCAAGCAGCAAGCCAAACGCAAGCACCAGACACCAGGCCGCCAGTAACAGGCGACACAGCTGCCGGGCTCTTGCTTGGGTAAGGCGCATGGTGACAGGCTCCTGTAAGCATCAATGACACTATAGACCGCCGCTCACCAAGCGGGCTTGATGACGGTCAATCACTTCTGGCGGGCATGGTCAGCCTTTCCGCGCCCGCTGGTTTACCGCATCGTGCTGGGCGCGCACCTCGGCAGGCCACTGGCTCTTGATCCACGACAGCACGGCGATGATGTCGGCATCACTCAGCCTGCCCTCGTACGTCGGCATGGCGGACTGGTAGTCCGGCATTTTGGCTACCTTGGCAACGCCGTACTTGGTCAGCGCAAACAGCATCTCGTCCGGGTGGTGCCAGGTGTGGCCGGTCTCGTCGTGCGGCGGCGCCGGCAACATGCCCTGGGCATTGCGCTCGCGCCAGTTGGCCTGCCCTTCCAGCTTGCCGCCGTGGCAGCTGGCGCAATTGGCCAGGTAAACCTGCTGGCCGCGCGCCACCATGGCGGCATCGTCCGGGCGCAGCGTGAGCGATGTCGGCGCAGGCTGGCTGCCGGTAGACAGGTAGGCGCCCAGGCCTGCGGCCAACAGCCCGATCACGGCGACGGAGGCAATTTTCTGTTTGCGGGTAAGTGAGGGCATGGTTTCACGGTCGGCATCAAGTGGATAAGACATGGCCGGGTCGCCCCGGCCATGTTGCTCAGCTGGCAGGCTGGATGTCGGTCACCAGCATCTTGCCGTCTTCATGGCTGACCATGAAACGGATCTTGTCGCCCACCTTGACCTTGTCCAGCAGTGCCTTGTCTTTGGCGGTAAACACCATAGTCATGCCCGGCATGTCCATGTGCTGGATCGGGCCGTGCTTGATGGTGATCTTGCCGGCGGCCGGGTCGATCTTGCGGACTTCGCCATCGGTCAGCATCGCCATATCGCTGCTGGCCGCCGCTGGCGCCTGGCTGGCGTGGACAACGGGGCTGAGGGCGGCCAGGCCCAGCGAGGTGGCGAGTATCAGTGCGCGGATAGTCATGGTGTCATGCTCCTGAAAAGTGAAAACAGCGGGCGGCCATCCGGCCAGCCACGTAGGTGTTATTTCTTGGCGACCTTGATCTGGCCCTTCATGCCGGCATCGTAGTGCCCCGGGTGCAGGCAGGCGAAGTTGACCGTGCCGGCCTTGCTGAAGTGCCAGATCACCTCGCCCTTGCCGCCCGGCGCCAGCGATACCTTGCTCGGCTCGTCGTGCTCCATGTCCGGGAATTTCTTCATCACCTCGTAGTGTTCCAGCAGTTCCTGCTCGGTGCCCAGGCTGAATTCGTGCTTCACCTTGCCCAGGTTTTTCACCACGAAGCGGATGGTCTCGCCCTGCTTCACGCTGATCAGCGGCGCGGAGAAACGCATATTGTCGGACATGTCTACCTGGATGGTGCGGGTGACATTGGCGACCTTGCCCGGCTGGCCGATGGCGCTGTCGCCGTGGCCACCGGCGTGGCTGCCGGCGGCCATGGCCGGAGCCATCAGGCAGGCCAGCAGTGTGGTAATGAGAAGGCGGTGGGTGGTTTTCATGCCGTACTTTCCTGATGAGTGTGTGGTTAGTGTTGTTCCGGGTGCATTCCCGGTTTTTTGGCTTTGACCGTGGCGGCGCCAGGGTTGGCCGCAGCCTGCTGACGTGGCGCCGTCGGTAGCTCACCGTTGTATTCGAACGCCACCGTGCCGGCCGGGTGCCGGAACCAGCCCGGGTCTTTGTAGCTGCCGGCCGGCTGGTCCTTGCGCACCTTCAGCACGCTGAACATGCCGCCCATCTCCAGCGGTCCGAACGGCCCCTGACCGGTCATCATCGGTGCGGTGTTGTCCGGGATCGGCATTTCCATCTCGCCCATGTCGGCCATGCCGCGTTCGCCCATCAGCATGTAATCCGGCACTACCTGCTGAATCTTGCCCACCAGGCCGCGGTGATCGACCCCGATCATGGTCGGCACGTCGTGGCCCATGGCATTCATGGTGTGGTGGCTCTTGTGGCAGTGGATCGCCCAGTCGCCTTCCTCGTCGGCGACGAACTCCAGCTGCCGCATCTGGCCGACCGCCACGTCGGTGGTGACCTCGTGCCAGCGGCTGGATCTGGGCGTCGGCCCGCCGTCGGTGCCGGTGACCTGGAACTCGTGTCCGTGCAGGTGGATCGGGTGGTTGGTCATGGTCAGGTTGCCGACCCGGATACGCACCTTGTCGTTCAGGCGCACATTCAGCGAATCGATGCCCGGGAAGATACGGCTGTTCCACGCCCAGATGTTGAAATCGGTCATGGTGTTGACCTTGGGCGTCTTGCTGCCCGGCTCCACGTCGAAGGCGTTGAGCAGGAAGCAGAAGTCGCGGTCCACCTCGTCGATCAGCGGGTGCTTGCCCTTGGGGTGCGTCACCCAGAAGCCGTGCATGCCCATCGCCATCTGCACCATTTCGTCGGCATGCGGGTGGTACATGAAGGTGCCGGGGCGCCGCGCCACGAACTCGTAGACGAAGGTCTTGCCCGGCTTGATGCTGCGCTGGGTCAGGCCGGAAACGCCGTCCATGCCGTTGGGCAGGCGCTGGCCATGCCAGTGGATGCTGGTGTGTTCCGGCAGCTTGTTGGTCACGAAGATGCGCACGCGGTCGCCTTCCACCACCTCGATGGTCGGGCCCGGGCTCTGGCCGTTGTAGCCCCACAGCTGGGCGGTGAAACCGGGCGCCATCTCGCGCTCCACCGGCTCGGCCACCAGGTGGAATTCCTTGACGCCGTTGTTCATGCGCCACGGCAAGGTCCAGCCGTTCAGGGTGACCACCGGGTTGTACGGACGGCCGGTATTCGGCACCAGCGGCGGCGCGGTGTCCACCGAGGTCTGGATCACCGGCTCCGGCAAGGCGGCCAGCGCCGAGCGGGCCACGGTGGCGCCGACCACGGCGGTAGCGGCGCCGGCGAAGAACTGGCGGCGGGAGGGATCGATACTCATGGATAGTCCTTTCAATGGCCCGCCGCGGCAGGGCTGTCGCCGCCTGCGGCCAACGTTACAAAGCTTTCCGGCACCTGGCCCAGCAGCAGCAACTGCAGGTCCGCCTCGGCCAGCCAGAAGTCACGCACGGCGCCGATGGCCGCCACACGGGCCTCGGCCAGCGCCCGCGATTCGGCCAGCAGATCCCAGGTGTTCAGCAGCATGCCGTTGTAGCGCAGCACGGTTTCGTCGTAGATGAACTGCCGCAGCTTGAGCGTGTCCTGCTGGCTGCTGCCGGCGAGGGCATAAGCCGTGCGATAGGCGCTATAGGCCAGCTCGGCATTGGCGCGCATCATGGTTTGTTCGCCTGCAGGGAGCGTGGCGGCCATGCGCGCCAGGCGGTCCCGGAAGGCCTGTTCGGACAGGATGGCGGCCGGCAGCGCCGGCAGACTCTGCGGCAGCCTGACGGTCTGAGCGGCGCGGCGCGTCCACTGCTGCAAGGCTTTCAGCACCGCGGCCCGGCTTTGATCGGCTGCGTATTGACTACGCTGCCATTGCTGCAGGGCGGTCACCTTCAGCAGCTGTTCCCGCGCATCCTGCAGCTTGCTCCAGTTGCCGGTCTGCGCCATGCGGGCGCCCAGCTCGGCCGCGGCCTCCGCCGCCTGTAGCGCTTGTTGCTGGTAGGGCAATGCCTGCTCGACCGCCATCGCGGCCAGCAGCGTTTTGCGGGTACCATGCGCGACTTCGATGAGCTCCGCGGCGTCTTCGATTCTGCGCAGCCTGGTGGCGGACAAGTCCTGCCACTGGCCGCTGGCCAGCAAGGCGACCTCTTCCCGTCCCAGCTGCGCCAGGGGCTTGGCCAGTTCCGGGTGGGCCTGCCAGGCCAGCTGCACGCCTTCGGCAAGACTGTTCAGTACCAGGGTCGCCGGCTTGCCGGCAACGGGCGGCATGGCCGTCTGCCGGGCCTGTTCCCACTTCAGTACGTCTGCGTGGCCGCGCGGAAACTCGGCGACCTGCCGGTTGGCCTGCCGCCATTCGCTCTCTGGGGGCTGCTGTGCCTGTGCCACACCGACCAGCAGTGGCAAGGCGGCGAGCAGCATTCTTGGTTTGTTCATGCTCCGGTCTCCTTCCCGGCCAACGCCCGGTAAATCTGGCAGCATGGCGGGAATACGGGTTCTGACTTTGGTGCCGCCAGTGTGGCGGATTAAGGCCAACAGCAAACTGACAGCCAGATTACAAATCTGTCATCTGGCGCAGCGGCAGGCTGGCGGTGGCAAACTGTCGGCACTGCTACAGGAAACAGCGATGAAGATTCTGATAGTCGAAGACGAGATCAAGACCGGTGAATACCTGCGCCAGGGCCTGCGCGAGGCGGGTTTTGCCGTGGACCTGGCGCATGACGGCCAGGAAGGGCTGCATCTGGCGCTGGAGGGCGAGCACGACCTGCTGATCCTGGACGTGATGCTGCCCGGCATGGACGGCTGGCAAGTGCTCACCCAGCTGCGGCTGCGGCACAAGACCATGCCGGTGCTGTTCCTGACCGCCCGCGACCAGGTAGAAGACCGGGTCAAGGGGCTGGAACTGGGCGCGGACGACTACCTGGTCAAGCCGTTCTCCTTTGCCGAGCTGCTGGCGCGGGTGCGTAGCATCCTGCGCCGCGGCCGCGGCACGGTGGAGGCGACCACCCTGCAGGTGGCCGATCTGGAGCTGGACCTGCTGCGCCGGCGCGTCAGCCGCGACGGCCGGCGCCTCACCCTCACCGCCAAGGAGTTCGGCCTGCTGGAGCTGCTGATGCGCCGTCAGGGCGAGGTACTGCCGCGCTCGCTGATTGCCTCGCAAGTGTGGGACATGAATTTCGACAGCGACACCAATGTGATCGACGTGGCCATGCGCCGTCTGCGCGCCAAGGTCGACGACGACTTCGAGCCCAAGCTGATCCACACCGTGCGCGGCATGGGCTACGTGCTGGAAGTGCCGGAGCCGGACGCATGAGGCAGCGCCTTTCCCTGACGGCACGACTGACCCTGCTCTACGCGCTGGTTTCCGTGCTGCTGCTGGCCGGGCTGGGCGTGCTGGTCGGCGTGATGATGGACCGGCACTTCGCCGAACAGGATGCCGACGACCTGCGCGACAAGCTCGGGCTGATCCGGGAGGTGATGAGCACTTCGCCCGATATCGCCACGCTGGCCGAGCGGCTGGACGACGTGGTGCACAATCACCGCGACCTGTACGTGCAATTGCAGCGGCTGGGCTACCCGGTCTACGCCTCCCGATCGCCGGCGGCGTTCCACTTCCCCACCGTCGATGCGGCCGCGAACCGGCAGATGGTGAGCTGGCAGCATGCCGGGGCCAACTATCACGGCATGTGCAGCAGCGGCCGGCTGGCCGACGGTGGCCGCACCGAGCTGACCATCTGCGCGGCGATCGACACCGGCCGGCACGAGCACTTCATGCAGATGATAGGCCGGTCACTGGCGGTCTACATCCTGCTGTCGGCACTGCTGGGCGGCGTGCTGGCCTGGTGGGTGGCGCACAACGGCCTGGCACCGCTGCGGGCGATGAAGGCCAGGGCGCAAGCCATTACCGGGCAGCAGCTGGACACCCAGATGCCGGTGGCGTCGGTGCCGCCGGAAATGGCCGATCTGGCCGAATCGCTGAACGCCATGCTGCGCCGGCTGCAGCAGGATTTTCGCAAGCTGTCGGAGTTCTCCTCCGACCTCGCGCACGAGCTGCGCACGCCGATCAGCAACCTGCTGACCGAGACGCAGGTCGCCATTTCCCAGCCGCGCTCCGCCGACGAATACCGCGACATCCTGGCCTCCAATGCCGAGGAGTTCCAGCGCCTGGCGCGCACGGTGTCGGACATGCTGTTCCTGGCCAAGGCCGAGCACGGGCTGGTGCTGCCCAGCCGGGAACAGATCGCCATCGAGGACGAGGTGGCGGCGCTGCTGGAGTTCTACGATGCGCTGGCGGAAGAGAAAGCCATCCGCCTGCAGCAGACGGGGCACGGACGGATGCTGGGTGACCGGCTGATGCTGCGCCGCGCGCTCAGCAACCTGCTGTCCAATGCCTTGCGCCATACGCCGACAGGCGGCGTGGTCAGCATCAGCCTGCAGCAGGACGGCAACATGACCGCCGTCAGTATCTGCAACCCCGGCCCCGCCATCCCGGCGGAACAGCTGCCCCGGCTGTTCGACCGCTTCTATCGCGCCGACCCCGCCCGCGTGGCGGGCGAGTCGGATGGTGCCGGGCTGGGGCTGGCCATCACCCGTTCGATAGCCGAAGTGCACGGCGGCCGCATCAGCGTCACCTCGGCCGATGACGCCACCTGCTTCACGCTGTGGTTTCCCGCTCAGCCGCCGCTTGCGGGCTGAACCGTCGCCGCGTGGTGGGCACACTGCCCGCCATGCCCTTCGGCCAGGCCGTGCAGGATGGGACAATCCGGACGGCTATCCCCGCTGCAGGCATCGGCCAGGGTCTGCAAGGTCGTGCGCATGTCGCTGAGCGCCCGGATGCGCTCGTCCAGTTCGGCGATGTGGCTTGCGGCCAACCTTTTCACATCGGCACTGGCGCGTCCGGTGTCCTGCCATAGCGACAGCAGGATGCGGATCTGCTCCAGCGGAAAACCCAGGCTGCGCGCCTGGCGGATAAAGCGCAGCAGGTGCACCTCCCGCTCGCTGTACTGGCGGTAACCGGACTGGGTGCGCTGCCCGGGCGCGATCAGGCCGATGCTTTCGTAGTGCCGGACCATCTTGGCGGAAACGCCGCTGGCCGCGGCGGCCTGGCCGATATTCATGTTTCGCTCCTCTTTTTATGACCAAGGGCATGACACAGGCGGGCCGGCCCGCCCCGGCTCAATGCGGCCTGGCCGGTCGCCAGCGGCGCAGCAGCAGCGCATTGGAGACCACGCTGACGCTGGACAGCGCCATGGCCGCCCCGGCGACGATGGGGCTGAGCATGCCCAGTGCCGCCAGCGGAATGCCCACCAGGTTAAAGATAAATGCCCAGAACAGGTTCTGCCGGATCTTGCCGTAAGTCAGACGGGAGATGGCAATCGCCTGCGCCACCAGCGTGGGGTCGCCACGCATCAGCGTCACCCCGGCCGCCTGCATGGCGACATCGGTGCCGGTGCCCATGGCCATGCCGACATCGGCCGCGGCCAGCGCCGGCGCATCGTTGACCCCGTCCCCCACCATGGCGACACGGCGGCCGTCCTGACGCAGATGGGCAATGTGGCCGGCCTTGTCGCCGGGCAACACCTCGGCAATCACCTCGTCGATGCCCAGCGCGTCCGCCACCTGGCGCGCGGCCGCCCGGTTGTCGCCGGAGATCATCACGCTGCGGATACCCAGCGCGTGCAACTGGCCGATGGCGGCACTCGCAGCAGGTTTGACGCTGTCGCCGAAGGACAGCATGCCCAGCAGTTTGCCGTCGCCGGCACGCGCCAGCCAGGACACGGTGCGCCCCAGCAATTCCTGTTGTTGCTGATCGCTGCGCAGCGAAGACAGCTCGATGCCTTGCTCCTGCATCAGCCGCTGGTTACCCAGCAGGTAGCCGACGCCATCGATGTCGCCACGCAGGCCACGGCCGGGCAGCGCCTGCAGTCCGGACAGCTTGCCTGGCGCGGGCGTGGCCACCGCATTGAGCACCGCCTGCGCCAGCGGGTGCTCACTGCCCTGCTGCAGGCTGGCGGCCAGCTGCAGCAGGGCCTGCTCGTCACCGTTGGCCGCAACGGCATGCATCAGCCTGGGCTTGCCCTCGGTCAGGGTGCCGGTCTTGTCGAAGGCCACCACCTGCACGCCGTGTGCCAGCTCCAGCGCCTCCGCATCCTTGATCAGGATGCCGTGCCGGGCGGCCACGCCGGTGCCGGCCATGATGGCGGTCGGCGTTGCCAGGCCCAGCGCACAGGGACAGGCAATCACCAGCACGGCGACGGCATTGAGTATCGCCTGTTCGACGTCCCCGCTGAACCACCACCAGCCGGCCAGCGTCAGCACGGCGATCAGCAGCACCACCGGCACGAACACCGCGCTGACCCGGTCCACCAGGCGCTGCACCGGTGCCTTGCCGGCCTGCGCATCCTCCACCATGCGGATGATGCGGGCCAGGGTGCTGTCCTCGCCCAGCGCACGGGTCTCCACCAGCAGCAAGCCGTCGTGGTTGATGGCGCCGCCGGTGACCGCATCGCCGGCCTGCTTGCTGACAGGCAGGCTCTCGCCGGTCAGCATGGACTCGTCCAGCTGGCTGCTGCCTTCGCGGATCACCCCGTCCACGGCCACCCGCTCGCCGGGGCGTACCACCACCAGATCCCCCAGTCGCACCAGCGGTAATGGCAGGTCGACATCGACGCCATCGCGGCGCACGCGGGCCGTGGCCGGACGCAGCGCCTGCAAGGCACGGATCGCCGCCGTGGTCTGCTGCTTAGCGCGTGCCTCCAGCCATTTCCCCAGCAGCACCAGGGTAATCACCACCGCCGAGGCTTCGAAATAGAGATGGCCACCGCCATGATCGGCGTGCAGCCACCACTGGTACAGCGACAGCCCGTAGGCCGCGCTGGTGCCGATGGCCACCAGCAGGTCCATATTGCCGCTACGGGCCTGCAGCGCCTTCCAGCCGGCGCGATAGAAGCGCGCCCCCAGCCAGAACTGCACCGGCGTGGCCAGCAGGAACTGCAGCCAGGCCGGCAGCATCCAGTGCTCGCCGACCAGCCCGCCGAACATCGGCAACACCAGCGGCAGCGACAGCAGGGCCGCCACCGCCACCGGCCACCATGGCGTCGCATGGGGACGTGGTGTAGCGGCGGCATCCTCGCGGAGGCTCGCCCGGTAGCCGGCTTTGGCCACGGCCGCCAGCAGCAGTTGGCTATCGCTGCCGCCGCTCAGGGTGACGCGGGCCGTCTCGGTGGCCAGGTTGACACTGGCGGCCGTGACGCCGGGAACGGCCAGCAGGGCTTTTTCCACGCGGCTGACACAGCTGGCGCAGGTCATCCCCTGGATGCCGAGGTTCACGTTATCGCCTCCAACCTGATAGCCGGCACGCTCGATGGCGGCGTGGGCGTCGGTCAGGGTGAAATCGGCGCCGGTTTCCAGCGTCACCGACTCGGTGGCCAGGTTGACGTTGGCCGCATGGATGCCGGGCACCTTGTGCAGGGCCTTTTCCACGCGCAAGACACAGCTGGCACAGGTCATGCCCAGCACCGGAAAGCGCAGGGTCTGGCTGGCAGCGGGAGAAGTGAAACGGGACATGATGCTGACTCCTTGATCGGGGTTGTGAATTCAGCATCGGCCTTCCCACGATGGGAAGGTCAAGCCCTGTTTGGGCAAAAAACAGATCGACGGCGTCAGTGCTCAAAAAGCAACATGCCCCCGCGGAGGCAGGGGCATGTCGGGGGCGGGAGCGCTTACGCCAGCCGGGCCGGATAGCCCATCTCGGTCAACAGCTCGCAGACGGTCTGCAGCGCCTCGTCGGTATCGATGCTGGCCCGGCCACTGGTGCGGTCGATATCCACCGTGGCCTGGGCATCCAGATCCTTCAGCGCCTGGTTGATCTTGGCGACACAGCTGCCGCAGCCGATATTGTCTACTTGCAGGGTATACATGGTGCGTCCTTTGCATGGAATGCGGCCAACCTTGGCCGTCATTGCAGTCTGGACCTTGCCACGATGGCAAGGTCAACAGGGTGCACCCGGTATTGCCTGCGGGCCCACGCGGAGGACAAGTTCAGGGAACGCGCGGGCTGAATTAGCGCTAGACCACGCCTGGCTTTAGCAGAGATGCGGCGGATCAATCGGACGCCGATCGACAGCCAAGAGCTCCCTAGTGCGCCACGTACACCAGCGCGAACAGCACCACCCACACCAGATCGACCATGTGCCAGTAGGCGGCGGCGGTTTCCACGCCGTCGTGCCTGGCCGCATCGTAGGCGCCGCGGCAGGCGTTGCGATATACCGCGGCCACGATCACCAGGCCGAGGATCACGTGCAGGAAGTGGAAGAAGGTCAGCGACAGGTAGAACATCCAGAAGTCGCTGCTGGACAGGGTGATGCCGGCGGCGAACTTGGTGGCGAATTCCCAGCCCTTGAGCAGCACGAAACTGCCGCCCAGCAGCAGCGTGGCCAGCAGGTAGCGGCGGCCGCTCACCACAAGGTTGGCCGCAAAGGCGCGCACCGCCGCCGCCACCGTGGCGCTGCCGGCGATCAGCAGCAGGGTGTTAATCAGCGCCGGCCACAGCAGCAGCTGCGCCTGGCCGGCGGCGAACAGCGCCGCGTCGCGCTGCCGGGCCACGCCGTAGACGGCGAAGAAAATGCCGAACACCGCCAGTTCGGCGAGGATGAAGAACCACATCGCCAGGTCGCCGGGGACGCGCGGCGCGGCGGCAAGGCCGGGTTGTGCCGTGTTCATGGCAGGCTCCGTCGTGAAAAAGGCGCCCGCAAGGGGCGCCCGTGTTGCCGGATGCGGCGGGATCAGGCGCTGGCGCGCTCGTTGCCGCGGACAAAGAAGCTGACGATGTACAGCAGCAGGCCGATGAAGAACACCACGCCGGACAGCTCGCGCAGCCAGTAGAAGAAGGCGATCTTGTCCTGGGTGGCCATGAACGACAGCGGGGTGTCACCCATGCGCTGCATCCACACCTGCAGGATGCCGGCGGCGGTCAGGAACAGGGTGATGAACACCATCGCCACCGTCATCAGCCAGAACGACCACATCTCCACCACTTGCGCGGCATTGCTGTTGGCCTCGCGGCCACGCATCAGCGGCATGGTGTAGGAAATCATGGTCATCACCACCATGGCGTAGGCGCCGTAGAACGCCATGTGGCCGTGGCTGGCGGTGATCTGCGTGCCGTGGGTCAGGTAGTTGACCGGAGCCAGGGTATGCAGGAAGCCCCACACGCCCGCGCCGAGGAAGGCCATCACGCCGGTGCCCAGTGCCCACAGTACCGCAGCCTTGTTTGGATGTTCGCGACGGCGCTTGTTGACCACGTTGAAGGCGAACAGCGTCATCATGAAGAACGGAATCGGTTCCAGCGCGGAGAACACCGAACCCCACACCTGCCAGTACGCCGGTGCGCCGATCCAGAAGTAGTGGTGACCGGTACCGATGATGCCGGAGATCAGCGTCATGGCGATGATCACGTACAGCCACTTCTCGATGATCTCGCGGTCAATACCGGTCACTTTCACCAGCACGAAGGCCAGCATCGCGCCCATGATCAGTTCCCACACCCCTTCCACCCACAGGTGCACCACCCACCACCAGAAGTACTTGTCCAGTACCAGGTTGTCCGGGTTGTAGAACGAGAACAGGAAGAAGATCGCCAGCCCCCACAGCCCCAGCATCATCACCATGCTGATGCTGGTCTTGCGGCCCTTGAGCACGGTCATGCTCAGGTTGAACAGGAAAGACAGCGCCACCAGCACGATGCCGATCTTGGTAATGGTCGGCTGTTCCAGGAACTCGCGCCCCATGGTCGGCAACAGGTCGTTGCCGGTCATCTGCGCCAGCGTCGCGTAGGGCACCGCCAGATAGCCGACGATGGTCAGCGCGCCGGCGACCAGGAACACCCAGAAGGTGAGCAGCGCCAGTTTCGGGCTGTGCAGCTCGCGTTCCGATTCCTCGGGAATCAGGAAGTAGCCGGCGCCCATGAAGCCGAACAGCAGCCACACGATCAACAGGTTGGTGTGCACCATGCGCGCCACGTTGAACGGGATGGCCGGGAACAGGAAATCGCCGATCACGTACTGCAGGCCCATGATCAGGCCGAACACGATCTGGCCGACGAACAGGCCGATGGCGGCGACAAAGTACGGCTTGGCCACCGCCTGCGAGCGGTACTTGAGCTGCACATTGGTGAGCGGGTCATTGGCCGCCGCCGAGACGCTGGCAGAGCGCGCGGTGGCCATTGCGGAGGAAGTCATCTGGTTCTCCTTGGATGATGAATTACCGGGATCGACGGGCATCAGCCTTCGATATTCGGCGGCCAGTTATTGGTGTTGATTTCCGAGCTGTACTTCAGGAAGGCCACCAGGTCGTCCAGTTCGGCATCGTTGAGATGGAAGTTCGGCATCTGGCGACGTCCCGGCGCGCCGGTCGGCTGCGCCTTGATCCAGGCCTTGATGAATTCCGGGCCGCGACGCTGGTAGACGTTGCCCAGCTCCGGCGCGAAATAGGCGCCCTCGCCCAGCAGCGTGTGACAGCCGATGCAGTTGTTGACCTCCCACAGCTTCTTGCCGCGGGCGACCTGCTCGGTCAGGTTGGCGCGGTTGTCGCGCTTGGGCAGCGCCTGCACCGTATCCAGTGTCAGCGCCACGAACAGCAGGAAGAAAAACACCGCGCCACCGTAAAAGATGTTGCGCGCGGTCGATTTGGTAAAACTGGCGCTCATCGCGTCCTCCTTTTCTTGCGTCACCGGGAACCCGGCGTGTCAGGGCGAACTGTACGTTTCCAGCCATCCCGATAGCATTGATGCGAATCAACGATTCCCGGCCGCCCTCCTTCCTACACTGGCGCCATCCCCATAGCGGCCGCCGGCCAGACTGGAACAGCAATGAACGCCCCTGCCCCCTTCCCCCATCCCTACCCGCTGCGCCACGGCCAGGTCAGCCTGGTCGGTGCCGGCCCCGGCGACCCGGACCTCTTGACGCTGAAGGCGCTGCGCCGGCTTGGCGAGGCCGACGTGGTGCTGTACGACCTGCTGGTGTCCGACGCGGTGCTGGCGCTGGTCAACCGCCGCGCCGAGCAGATCTGCGTCGGCAAGCGCGCCAGCCGCCACACCCTGCCGCAACAGGACATCAACCAGCTGATCGTGACCAAGGCGCAGCAAGGGCTGCGCGTGGTGCGGCTGAAAGGCGGCGACCCGTTCCTGTTCGGGCGCGGCGGCGAGGAGCTGGAAACGTTGGCCGCAGCCGGCATCGCCTGTGAGGTGATCCCCGGCATCAGCGCGGCGATGGGCGCGGCGGCGGCGGCCGGCATTCCGCTGACGCACCGCGACTACGCGCAGGGCGTGAGCTTCGTCACCGGCCATCGCCGCGAGGGACAGAGTGTGCTGGAGTGGACCGGCCACACCGGCGCCGAGGAAACGCTGGTGGTGTACATGGGGCTGGGCGAGGCGGCCAATATCGCCGACCAGCTGCAGGCTGCCGGCCGCGCCGCCGCCACACCGGTGGCCATCATCGAGAACGCCACCACCGCGCAGCAGCGGGTGCTGTGCTGCGAACTGGCCAGTCTCGGCGCCTGTGTGCAGCAGCACGCGGTCAAGCCGCCGGCCCTGCTGATCATCGGCGAGGTGGTCCGGCTGCAGGCCAGACTGCAGGCGACGCTGGCTCAGGCGCTGGCCGGCTGAGAAACTGTTCACGATACGCAAGACAAGCTGAAAACGGCCGAGGAAGCGCGTTTATCCGGAGATAAACAAGCATCCCGAAGCCGTTTTTAATGCCGTATTGCCGCCATTGAGATCAAGTCGCGGCCGATCGTGAAAAGCTCTAGGACGGCAAGGCGCGGCGGGCGGCACGGTACTGCCGCGCCGCCGCGGCGAAATGCCGCAGCAGCAGCGCCAGCAGGCCGAGCAGCACCAGCGCCAGCGGCCAGCCCAGCTGCGGCTGCCACACCCACAGCGCCGCCAGCGGCTGCAACAGCAACAGCGCGCGCCAGCTGTGCCGCGCGGCGGTTTCCGGCACGAAGGCGTGCATGGCCGGGACGCGATGGCGCGGCGGCGCCGCATTCTTCAGGTGCAGCCACAGCAGGAAGGGCACGATGCGGTACAGCATGCCGACCACCAGCGTCAGCGCGAAGCCGCCGAGCAGACACCACGCCAGCGCGCGCGCCAGCCACGGCTCGCCGCCCTGCCACGCCAGCAGCGGCAGCAGTGCCGCCAGCAAGGCCAGGAGCGCAAACGCCAGCCACCAGTACGGCAGCAGCCACTCCTGCGGCCGCCGGCTGGCGCGCAGCAGGCGCAGGCTGAGCGCGGCAAACAGCGCCAGCGGCAGCCACGCCAGCGACCACCACGGCCACTGCGGCTGCCACAGCAGACCGCCCGCGCCGGCCAGCAAGGCCAGCAGCCACAGCGTGGCGCCGTGGCGCTGCCACCAGGCGGGATAGGCCGGCGTCAGCAGGAACATCGGCGCGATCACCTGCGCCACTGCCATCACCAGCAGCAATACCCAGCCCTGCGCCGCCAGCCGGTGCAGCGGCAGCAGGCTAGGCAGCGGCCACGGCCGGCCCCAGCCCAGCACCGCCAGCATCGACAGCCCCAGCAGCAGGGTCAGCAGCAACAGACCGAGCGCCAGGCGCAGGCCGCGGCTGCTGCCGTCCGCCGCCGGGCTGCGCCACAGTCCGTACAGCAGGCCCGACAGCGCGGCGGCCAGCAGCGCAAACAGCACGCTGGCCAGCTGCAGCCAAGGTGGCGCCAGCCCCTGGTAAAAGCCCCAGCACAGGCTGGCGGTGGCCAGCTGCCACAGGCTCCACACGCCCAGCCGCCACCACGTTGGCCGCAGGCAGGGCACGCCGGACACCACCGCCACCATCTGCAGCAAGGCGCCCAGCATGACGTTGCCGAGCACGCCCAGCGCCAGCAGGTGCAGCGGCAGCAGCAGGCTCAGCGACGGGTAGTCGTTGTCGGTCCGCAGCAGGCTGGCCGCCAGCGGCAGCAGCCAGCACGCCGCCGCCAAAAAATAACGCACCGGCAGCGAAAGCGGCGGTGCGCGGTCAAAACTGGGCATGGCCTGCATCAGGGCAGCACCAGCTTCAGCACCACCCCGCTCATGTCCGGCAGCATCTCACTGTCGAAGCCGACCTTGCGCTGCTGCAGCAGCGGAATCAGCGGCCCGGGGAAGTGCGGCAGCACATAGGCCAGCTGCTGGCCGCTGCTGCCGTTATCGACGTCGTCGAGAATGATTTCCATCGGTTCCGGCGGCACCAGGCCGCGCAAATCACGGGGTGACATGGCGTAGCTCCTGCAACAGGGTGGCGGCATCCGGAATCCGGCTGTCGCACATCGGATAGAGGATGTTTTCCTCCTTCATATTGTGCTGCTGCATCAGCACCAGCAAGGTGTCGCAGGTGGCGGCCACGCCGCGGGCGTCGCGCTGCAGCAGATCGCGGTTGAGGTCTTCCATCAGCTCGCGCATCTGCTCGTGCTCGTAGCGCATCACCGCGGTCGGGCCGCCGCGCATGCCGGTAGCCGCTTCCAGCGCCGGGAACAGCCGGTTTTCCTCGTCGGCAAAATGCTGCGCCATTTCCTCGCAGAAGCTGGCGCACAGCGCATCGGCGCCGGCCCAGTCCTGCTGGCGCACCGCCTGCTCCAGCGCGGCAAATGAGTCGTCGCAGTGGCGGTGCACCGCGCTCAGGTGGGTAGTCAGGTTCATCGTCAGGCTCCGGTGGGGTGTTGCCGACAGTATTGCCGCGGCGCAGCAGCGCGCTGAATGATGCCGATCAAGAAACCCGCGCGCTGCAGCAGCCGGCACCAATGAAAACAGGGCATGGTGTGATCACCATGCCCTGTTTGCCTGACTGCCCTGCGACGGCTTAGCGCTGCTCACCAAACCTCGCCGCGCACCCGAGTCAAGGCGCGCCGGCGAAGACAGTACTCAGTGGTACGGCAAGGAGGCGCAACGCAGGATCAGGGGGTTTGCTGGCGGCGCTTAGTGGCCGAGGTGCACCAGCCGGTCCAGCAGGCCCATCACCTCGTCGGACGACTGCTCCATGGTCGACAGCGCCTGCGTAGCCGCGCTGTAGTCGGCGGCGTAGAACGCCTGCAGTGCCGCCTTGCCGCTCTCGTGCACCCGCGCGTGCGGCGCGTCCAGCTGGCCGTAGCTGGCCTGATCGCGGCACTGCTGATGGCCGCGGCCCTCGTAGTACCACTTGCCGAGGCGACAGTGGGTGTGGCTGGACAGCTGGCCGGCGTCCAGGGTGTGGTAGCCGATGAAGGCCTTGTAGATCTCCATCTTGTAGACGATGTGATCCAGCTTCACCACTTCCATGAAGCTCGCGTTGGTGCCGGCGGTGATCGCCTTCGCCATCTGCTCGCTGCCGTCGACCAGCTTCTTGATCGCCACCGCGATTTCCTCGCCGGTGTGGCGATACTTCTCCGCCTGCTCCGCCGCCTCGCTGACCTGCTGCTTGGTGTCGCTGGACGCCTTCTCCACGTCGCCCACCAGGCTGGCGATCTCGCTGGTCGCCTGCGAGGTGCGCTCGGCCAGCTTGCGCACTTCGTCGGCCACCACAGCAAAGCCGCGGCCCTGCTCGCCGGCGCGCGCCGCCTCGATCGCCGCGTTCAGCGCCAGCAGGTTGGTCTGGTCGGCCACGTCCTTGATCAGCTGCACGAACTGGCGGATTTCGCCGGTCTTGCTGTTGAGGGTGTCCATCTGTTGCGCGGTCAGCTGCTGCGCGTTGGCGATGTCGCTGAAGCTGTTGGCGAGGGTGTCGACCACGTTGCGGGTGTGGTCGAGGCCGGCCGCGGTGTCGGTGGCCAGGCTGAAGCAGCCTTCCATGTCCTCGGCCAGCTTGCTGAAGCTGCCGCGCAGCTGCGCGACGCCGTCACAGAACTGCCCGAACGGCTGGCGGTAGCTGTGGCGCTTTTGCTGGGCGAGCTCGTTTTCGCGGCTCAGTTGTTCGCAGTTGCCCAGCGCCTGGCGCGCCTGATCCAGCTGCTGCTGCAGTGTCGCGCGCTCCTGGTCCAGGGTGGCGAGGCGTGCTTCCAGTGCGGCGATCTTTTTCTTGCTGTTGCCAAACATGTTTATGTTTTCTCCAAGTCCCGGCTGCGGCGCAAACTCGCCGCAATGGTGTGACGACAGGTCATCGGCCAGCCCGCAAGCGGCCAACCGGTGAATACTACCGTCTGGCTGCCGGCTTGACGATGGCTTTCCGGGTTGCATGGCGTACGGATTTCCGGATACCGCTGCGGCAGCGGTTCGGTTTTGCGATACCCGGTGGCGGCAAGTGCTTGTTATCGCTGCCGCTTGTCACTGGCACGAATAGTGCAATGCAAATGCACCGCAACGGTGCGCCTGGCGTGCCACGTTAAGCGCGGGGTGCAACAAAAAGGACACCCCGCCCTGCCGCAATTTTGCTGACGCCGGCCATGGCCTGTGTTAGAACCGGAATCCTGTCATCCCAATGTTGGCCGCAACGCTTTTTTCCGCCATGTCTGTCCGTATCCGCAAACCGCTGTTCCTGAGCTGCCTGTTGCTGGGGCTGGTACTGCTGTGCAGCACGCTGACCTACCAGTTTTCGGTGCAGCACGGCATCGACGCCCTGCGCGAGCAGGGCAACCGCCAGCTGGAGCTGCACACCCGCGGCGTGGAAAGCGAGATCGAACGCTTCGTGTGGCTGCCCGGCCTGCTACAGCTCAACCCGGTGACGCTGCAGCTGCTGCAGTCGCCGGACGCCCACCACCAGCTGGAGGTCAACCGCTACCTGGCGGCGATGAACGACCGCAGCGGCACGCTGGCGATCTACGTGCTGGACAGCAACGGCCGCGTGCTGGCGTCCAGCAACTGGCGCCGCAGCGACAGCTACGTCGGCGAGGACCTGTCGTTCCGCCCCTACTACACCGACGCCATGGCCGGCCGCTCCGGCCGCTTCTACGGCATCGGCAGCACCATCGGCGAGGCCGGCTACTACCTGTCCAGCCCGCTGCGCGTCAAGGGCCGCATCGCCGGCGTGGCGGTGGTCAAGGTCCGCCTCGGCCAGCTGGAGGCCGGCTGGCGCAAGGCCGGTGCCGACGTGTTCATCGCCGATGAAAACGGCGTCATCATCCTCGCCTCCAAGCCGCGCTGGCGGCTGAACGTGATCCACCCGCTGTCGCAGGCGCGGCGCAACCAGCTGGCGCAGAGCCTGCAATACCACTGGGCGTCGCTGCCGCTGCTGCAGCTGAAATCGCGGCGCACGCTGGCGCCGGGGCTGGACCGCTGGGAGCTGTCCGATCCCGACGTCGCCGCGCCGGAAGGCCGCCTGTTCCTCGCGCAATCGCGCACCCTCAACGACACCCGCTGGCAGCTGACCCTGCTCAGCCCGCTGGCGGCGGTGAAGGCGGCAGCGTGGACGCACGCGATGCTGGCGGCCACCATCGTCGCGGTGCTGACGCTGCTGCTGATCGCGTGGAACGAGCGGCGCAAGGTGATCGCCACCCGCCTGTCGGCGCGCGAGGCGCTGCAGGCGGCCAACAGCGAGCTGGAACGCCGCATCGAAGAGCGCACCGCCGACCTGTCCGCCAGCAACGAGCGCCTGCTGGCCGAGATCCGCGAGCGCGAGCTGGCGGAGCAGACGCTGCGCAAGGCGCAGAACGAGCTGATCCAGGCCGGCAAGCTGGCGGTGATCGGCCAGATGTCGACCAGCATCGCCCACGAGCTGAACCAGCCGCTGGCGGCGCTGCGCACCCTGTCCGGCAACACCGTGAAATTCCTCGCCCGCGGCGCCTACGACACCGCCGCGGCCAACCTCAAGACCATCGGCGAGCTGGTGGAGCGCATGGGCAAGATCACCGGCTCGCTGCGCTCCTTCGCCCGCCGCTCCGAGCACGCCGACGGCCAGGCGCGGCTGGAAACCGCGGTCGACGCCGCGCTGTTCCTGCTGCAGCCGCGGCTGTCACGCCACCCGGTCACCGTGCAGCGCGAATTCGACGACGTGCTGCTGGCCATCGACCAGACGCGGCTGGAGCAGATCCTGGTCAACCTGATCGGCAACGCGCTGGACGCGCTGCAGGGCGTACCCGCCGCCTGCGTGCGCCTGATCGGCCAGCGCGACGGCGGCCGCTACCAGCTGACCGTGGCCGACAACGGCGGCGGCCTGCCGGAGCAGGTGCGCCAGCATCTGTTCGAACCCTTTTTCACCACCAAGCCGCAGGGCAGCGGGCTGGGGCTGGGGCTGACCCTGTCCGCCAGCCTCGCCGCGGCGGCCAACGGTACACTGCAGGCACAGCCGCTGCCACAAGGCGCCGCCTTCGTGCTGCAATTGCCGCTGTGCCCGGAACAGGAACTCCATCATGTCTGAAGCATTGCGCGTCCTGATCGTGGAAGACGATCCCCATGTCCTGCTCGGCTGCCAGCAGGCGCTGACGCTGGAAGACATCCCGGTCACCGGCGTCGCCAGCGCCGAAGCCGCGCTGCCGCTGATCGACGGCCAGTTCCCCGGCATCGTCATCAGCGACATCCGCCTGCCCGGCATCGACGGCCTGACCCTGATGCAGCAGCTGAAGGCGCAGGATCGCAGCCTGCCGGTGGTGCTGATCACCGGCCACGGCGACGTCAGCATGGCGGTGCAGGCGATGAAGGACGGCGCCTACGATTTCATGGAAAAACCGTTCTCGCCGGAGCGGCTGGTGGAGGTCGCCCGCCGTGCGCTGGAGCAGCGCCGGCTGAGCCTGGAGGTGGAAAGCCTGCGCCGCCAGCTGGACGGCAAGCAGACGCTGGCGCAGCGCCTGATCGGCCGCTCCGCCGCGATGTGCCAGCTGCGCGAGCTGATCCTCAACGTCGCCGACACCGGCGCCAACGTGCTGATCAACGGCGAAACCGGCACCGGCAAGGAGCTGGTCGCCAGCTGCCTGCACGAATTCAGCCGCCGCCAGCAGCACAACTACGTGGCGATCAACTGCGGCGGCCTGCCGGAACACCTGTTCGAGAGCGAGATCTTCGGCCACGAGGCCAACGCCTTCACCGGCGCCGGCAAGCGCCGCATCGGCAAGATCGAGCACGCGCACAAGGGCACGCTGTTCCTCGACGAAGTCGAGACCATGCCGATCAACCTGCAGATCAAGCTGCTGCGCGTGCTGCAGGAACACAAGCTGGAACGCCTGGGCAGCAACCAGATGGTCGATGTCGACTGCCGCCTGATCGCCGCCACCAAGGAAGACCTGGACCAGCTGTCGAAGCAGGGCAAGTTCCGCGCCGACTTCTACTACCGCCTCAACGTGGTGACGCTGGAAATCCCGCCGCTACGCGAACGGCGCGAGGACATCCCGCTGCTGTTCGAGTGCTTCCTGCAGCAGGCGGCGCTGCGCTTCGACCGCGAGCCGCTGGCGGTGGACCGCAAGACGCTGTCGCGGCTGATGGCGCACGACTGGCCGGGCAACGTGCGCGAGCTGCGCAACGTCGCCGAGCGCTACGCGCTGGGGCTGCCGGCGTTCAAGGACAGCGGCGACGGCCACAACTCGCCCAGCCTCGCCGAGTGCGTGGAAGCCTACGAAAAGAGCCTGATCGTGGAGGCGCTGCGCCGCCACGGCGGCAACCTGACCCAGGCCAGCGCCGCGCTGGGCACGCCCAAGACCACGCTGTTCGACAAGGTGAAGAAGTACGGGCTGCAGGGCAGCAACTAGCCCCCCTGCCCCTGGCCACAAAAAAGGCAGCCCGTCCGCGGGCTGCCTTTTTTGTGCGCCCGGCCTTGCGGCCAACGTTGGCCGCAAGCCGGGCTCATCGCCGCAGCGGGACATCCGACCGGTCAAAAAAAATAACCATACGGCGTGAAAGCTTGCCACACACGCATTTTGCCAATAACACACGTTAAAAATCACATTTTAAAAAAAATTTCGTTCTGGCATAGTCCGCCACCGTGTCATACAACTCATACCAGATGCCGAGTTCGACACGAGGCGCGATCAGCCCCGCGAGTCACTCACTACTGAAGGGGATACTATGCGTCAGAATCTTCCCGTCACCGATCAAGAGCTGTTTCTTGATCCGCGAAGCCCCATCGTCACCAAGACCGACCTTAAAGGCCGGATCACCTACGCCAATCCGGCCTTTGTCACCATTAGTGGCTTTAGCGAAGAAGAGCTGATCGGACAACCGCACAATGTCGTGCGCCATCCGGACATGCCATCCGCAGCCTTTCAGGACCTGTGGGACACCATCAAGCATGGTCAGCCGTGGCAAGGGCTGGTAAAGAACCGAGCCAAGAATGGCGCGTTTTACTGGGTAGAGGCCTACGTCACGCCGCTGAGCGAGAACGGCAAGCATATCGGCTACATGTCTGTTCGCGCCGCGCCCTCTCGCGACAAGGTCCGTGAGGCCGAACAGCTGTACCGGGCCATCAATGCCGGCCAGACCCCCTTCCCGTCGACCAGACACAGCAAGGCCCCATCGTGGCTGTCGCAGCAGCTGACAATCTTCGGCGTCACGCTGCTGGCCGGCCTTCTCTGCGTATTGCTGCCCAAAGGCTGGCAGCAAGGTGCCATGCTATTGGTCTTTCTGCTCGGTTGCCTGACCACGCTATGGCTGCAACAACGGGTACGCTCCACGCTGCTGGATGCCAATGCCGCGCTGATGCGTTTTGGCGAGGGCAATTTCAAGGAGGCGGTAGCGGCACAGGGGCCACGCGAATGTGCCACATTGCGACAGCAGCTGGAAACGACCCGCATCAACCTGCGCGCCATTCTTGCCGATGTGGTCTCCGCCAGCGCCAGCATCGGCCACGGGGCGGATGATATCTGTCGCCAGGCCGCCACCCTGAAGGAGCGGGCTACCGATGAAAGCAACGACATCGCCCACATTGCCGCCGCACTGGAGCAACTGACCGTTTCGGTCAGCGAGATTGCCGATACCACCCGCACCGGCTCGGACCATGCCAGCACTGCACGCCTGCTGGTCCAACAGGGGAGCAGCCACATGCAGCAGACGCTGCAGAGCACCGAGACCATGCTCGGTGCCATCGGTGAAGTGCGTCGCACCCTGGAGCAGCTGAATGGCGCCGTGACACGTATTGGCTCGATCAGTCAGCTGATCAGCGATGTCGCGGAACAGACCAATCTGCTGGCGCTGAATGCGGCGATCGAGGCCGCCCGTGCCGGCGAGCACGGTCGCGGCTTTGCCGTGGTCGCCGACGAGGTTCGCAAGCTGGCAGAACGCACCAGCCACAGCACTCGCGAGATCGGCGAATCGATCGGCCAGGTGCGGCAGCACACCGATGCCGCCCTGACCTCGATTGACCATGCCGGCCAGGTGACCAGAGAAGCCAGCGAGCTAGTCGGCGCCACCTCCTCCAGCCTGGTACAGATTGATCAGGCCAGCCTGGGGGTAGCCAACAGTGCGCAGGATGTCGCTTCCATGCTGGTACAGCAGTCGCGCGCCTCGACCGAAGTCGCCCACAATATGGAAAAGGTCAGCGCCATTACCGAAAACAATGCCCATAACGTGGCGCAGGCCGCCCATGCCGCGAGTGAGCTGATGGGCACCACCAAGGCGTTGAAACAGCTGGTCGCCCACTTCGAAAAATCATTGTGAGTCGGGCATGGCCGCCCTAAACGGCCCTGCTGCAGCAAGCGGAACCGGCCAGCCACCAGCACGCGACGGCAGCCCCCCTCCCCCGCCCCACCGCCAAACCATCGGCGCAGCAAAAAGGCAGCCCGTCCGCGGGCTGCCTTTTTTGTGCACCCGGCCTTGCGGCCAACGTTGGCCGCAAGCCGTGAGCGTTCAGATGTCCTCGTCCTCGATCACCAGATCGCCGAAGTCGGCGTCGTTCAGCGGATCGCCCAGGCCGGCGGCGACCAGGTCTTCGCGCGTCAGCAGGAACACGAAGCCGTCGCCGCTCTGCGTTTCCATCCACATGAACGGCAGGCTCGGGTAGGCCGCTTCCAGCACGTCGCGGTTGTGGCCGATCTCGACCAGCAGCACGCCCCGCGGATTGAGCAGCCGTGCGGCGTTCTGCAGGATCACGTGGGTGGCGTCCAGGCCGTCCTCGCCGGAGCCCAGCGCCAGTTCCGGCTCGTGCAGGTACTCTTGCGGTAGCGCGTCCACCGACTCGGCGTCGACATAGGGCGGGTTGGAGATGATCAGGTCGTACGGATCTTCCAGCCCTTCCACCAGGTCGCTGTGGATCAGCTGGATGCGGTCTTCCAGGCCGTAGTTCTGCACGTTGATGCTGGCCACTTCCAGCGCATCCAGCGAAATGTCGACGGCGTCGATCTCGGCGTCCGGATAGTGGTGCGCCAGCTGGATCGCGAGGCAGCCGGAGCCGGTGCACAGGTCCAGCGCGCGGTGTACCAGTTCCGGGTGCTCGATCCACGGCGCCAGCGGCTCGCCCAGCAGCTCGAAGATGAAGGAGCGCGGCACGATCACGCGCTCGTCGACGTAGAAGTTGAACTCGCCCTGCCACGCCTCGTGGGTGAGGTAGGCCACCGGCACGCGCTCCTCGGCGCGGCGCTCGATCAGCGACACCACCTGCTGCACCTCGTTCGGCAGCAGCTGGGCGTCGAGGAAGGGTTCCAGGCGGTCGATCGGCAGCTTCAGCGCCGACAGGATCAGGTAGGCGGCCTCGTCGTAGGCATTGCTGGTGCCGTGGCCGTAGGTCAGGCCGGCATCGCTAAAGCGCGACACGGCAAAGCGCAGCAGGTCGCGGACGGTTTGAAAAGTGCTGGCGGCTTCGGCGTACATGGCATTCCCTTTAAAAAGCCGGCGGCACGAACGCGTCGTGCCGCCTTGATAATGCGAAAGGTTGGCCGCGGCCAACCTTGGTCTGATCAGACCGCCGGCGCGGCGGTCAACTGGCGGCGATTATCGCTCAGAACGGCAACGCTGCGCTGGTTTCCTTGGCCAGCACGCGGCGGAAGTCGTCCTGGATGCGCTGCAGCGCGGCGGCGTTATCGGCCTCGAAGCGCAGCACGATCACCGGCGTGGTGTTGGAGGCGCGCATCAGGCCGAAGCCGTCGGCGTACTCCACGCGCAGGCCGTCGATGGTGATGATGTCCTTGGCGCCATCGAACTGTGCCGACTGCTGCAGGCGTTCGATCAGCGCGTGGTTCTCGCCCTCGGCGGTCTTCAGGTTCAGCTCCGGCGTGGACAGCGCGTTGGGCAGCGCGTTGAGCACCGCCGACGGATCGGCCACCTTGGACAGGATTTCCAGCAGGCGCGCGCCGGCATACAGGCCGTCGTCAAAGCCGTACCAGCGCTCCTTGAAGAACACGTGGCCGGACATCTCGCCGGCGAGACCGGCGTCCGGGTTGGCTTTCAGCGCCGCCTTCATGAAGCTGTGGCCGGTGCGGTTGATCATCGGCACACCACCGGCGGCGGCGATCGCCGGCGCCAGCAGGCGGGTGCACTTCACGTCGTAGATGATCTTGCTGCCGGGCTGGCGGCTGAGCACGTCCTGCGCGAACAGGATCAGCTGGCGGTCCGGCCAGATGATGGTGCCGTCCTTGGTGACCACGCCCAGGCGGTCGCCGTCGCCGTCAAACGCGAGGCCGATCTCGGCGTCGGTGTCCTGCAGTGCGCGGATCACGTCCTGCAGGTTTTCCGGCTTGGCCGGGTCCGGATGGTGGTTGGGGAAGGTGCCGTCCACCTCGCAGAACAGCTTGAGCACCTCGCAACCGAGGCCGCGGAACAGCTCCGGCGCGAAGTCGCCGGGCACGCCGTTGCCGCAGTCGACCACCACCTTCATCGGCCGCGCCAGCTTGATGTCGCCGGTGATGCGGTTGAGGTAGGCGTCGACGATGTCGTGGGTGCTGTAGCCGCCGTGGCCGTCGGCGAAGTCGTTGTCGACGATGCGCTGGTACAGCTTCTGGATCCAGTCGCCGGCCAGGGTGTCGCCGTCCAGCATCATCTTGAAGCCGTTGTAGTCCGGCGGGTTGTGGCTGCCGGTGACCATCACGCCGGAGTAGGTTTCCAGCTGGTAGGCGGCGAAGTACAGCATCGGCGTGGCGACGCGGCCAACGTCGATCACGTCGACGCCGGCGGCGCGGATGCCGTCGGACAGTGCATCGGCCAGCTCGGGGCCGGACAGGCGGCCGTCACGGCCGACACAGATGGTGCCGACCTTGCGTTCGCGCGCTTCGGAGCCGATGGCGCGGCCGATCAGGCGGGCGGCGTCGGCGGTCAGGGTGTCGCCGACGATGCCGCGGATGTCGTAGGCCTTGAAAATGGAGGGAGAGATGGTCATGGCTCAAACCCGGTAAGGAGATAGTAAGGTTGGCCGCAAGCGCCGGCGCTCTGCCGGCGGCCGGGAGGTTCATTATAGCGACTGGCTCAGCTGTACCAGCGCGTCCAGCTTGGCGCGCGCTGCGCCGCTGTCGATCACGCTGCGAGCCAGCGCCACGCCGTCGGCCAGGCTGTCGGTGACGCCGGCGGTGTAGATCGCCGCCGCGGCATTGAGCAGCACGATGTCGCGCGTCGGGCCACTCTGGCCGTCGAGCACCGCCAGCAGCATGGTTTTCGACTGCTCGGCGCTGTCGGCGCGCAGCGCGGCCAGTGGCGCGTGGGCGATGCCGAAGTCGGCCGGATCGATGCGGTATTCGCGGATGGTGCCGTCCTTCAGCTCGGCGATGCTGGTATAGCCGGACAGGGTGATCTCGTCGAGGCCGTCCTCGCCGTGCACGATCATCACGTGCTGGCTGCCCAGCTCGCGCAGCACGCGTGCCTGGATGCCGACCAGGTCGGGGTGGAACACGCCCATCACCTGGTTGGGCGCGCCGGCCGGGTTGGTCAGCGGGCCGAGGATGTTGAAGATGGTGCGCACCGCCAGCTCGCGCCGCACCGGCGCCACGTACTTCATCGCGCTGTGGTAGTTGGGCGCGAACATGAAGCCGACGCCGATGTCGTCGATGCAGCGGCCGACCTGTTCCGCGCTGAGGTTGAGGTTGACGCCGAGCGCCTCCAGCACGTCGGCGCTGCCGGAGCTGGACGACACCGAACGGCCGCCGTGCTTGGCGACGCGGGCGCCGGCCGCCGCCGACACGAAGGCGGCGGTGGTGGAGATGTTGAAGGTGTGGCTCTTGTCGCCGCCGGTGCCGCAGGTATCCACCAGCCGCGTGGTGTCGCTCACCGGCACGCGGGTGGCGAACTCGCGCATCACCTGCGCCGCGGCGGCGATTTCCGACACGCTTTCCGTTTTCACGCGCAGGCCGATCAGGATGGCGGCGATCAGCGTCGGCGGCACTTCGCCGCGCATGATCTGGCGCATCAGGTCCAGCATTTCATCGTGGAACAGCTCGTTCTGGTCGATCAGGCGATTGAGGGCGGCCTGCGGTGTGATCATCTTGGGTTCTCCGGCGTTTGCGGCGCAGTGCGCTTCAGGCGAATTCTTTCAGGAAGTTGTCCAGCATCCGGTGGCCGTGCTGGGTGAGGATGGACTCGGGGTGGAACTGCACGCCCTCGATCGGCAGCGTCTTGTGGCGCACGCCCATGATCTCGCCGTCGTCGGTCCAGGCGGTGATCTCCAGGCACTCCGGCAGCGACTCGCGCTCGATCACCAGCGAGTGATAGCGGGTGCAGGTCACCGGGTTGGGGATGTCGCGGAACATGCCGACATCGAGGTGTGACACCGGCGACACCTTGCCGTGCATCAGCTGCTTGGCGTGGATGATCTTGCCGCCGAAGGCCTGGCCGATGCTCTGGTGGCCCAGGCACACGCCCATGATCGGCAGCTTGCCGGCGAAATGGTGGATGGCCGGCACCGAGATGCCGGCCTCGTTCGGCGTGCACGGGCCGGGCGACAGCACCAGATACTGCGGCGCCAGTGCCTCGATTTCTTCCAGCGTGATTTCGTCGTTGCGGAAGACCTTGACCTCCTGCCCCAGCTCGCCGAAGTACTGCACGAGGTTGTAGGTGAAGGAGTCGTAGTTGTCGATCATCAATAGCATTTATGGATTAACCTCATGATTTTCAGGGGACTTCCGCCACGCATCACCGATGCCGCACCCGCTTGGGCGCCCTGCTTTTCTTGCGCCGGACCGTCATCGCGACCACTGTCGCCTTGCAAAGCCGGAAAAGGATACCCTACATAATACCCGATTCACCTGCAACGGCGGACACGGCTTGGCGGACAGCCGCGCCAGTGCTGGCGACCACGTTCCGCCGTGCGGCGCGCAGGCGGGTGCCGCCCCGCCAGCCGGCAGCGTGACCGCGGCTCAGAACGACAGGCGGGTCTGAATGCTGACTTCGCGCGGGTCGCCGATCTTCACCTGCAGTGCGCTGCCGCTGCTGGAGCTGTAGTAGGTCTTGTCGAACAGGTTCTTCACGTTCAGCTGCACGTCCAGCTTGTTGCGGCCAACCTTGCCTTGCCAGGCGACGAAGGCATCGGCCACCTGGTAGCGCGGCAGCTCGAAGCTGTTGCCGGCGTCGCCCTGGCGGGTGCCGACGTAGCGCAGACCGCCGCCGGCGCGCCAGCGGCTGCCTTGGGCGTCGCGGCCGAAGTCGTAAGCCAGCGAGACGCCGCCGCTGTGGTGCGGCACGTTGAACAGCTGCTTGCCGACGTTGGCCGCAAGATCTTCGGTGACCTCGGCGTCGGTGTACGCGTAGTTGGCGATCACGGCCAGCTGGCGGCTCAGCTGGCCGCTGACATCCAGCTCCACGCCCTGCGAGCGCACCTTGCCCACCGCGCGGCTGACATCGTTTTCCGTTACCAGCACATTGCTTTTCACGATGCGGTACAGCGCCAGGCTGGCGCTGATGCCGCCGTGCTCATACTTGCCGCCCACCTCGTGCACGATGCCGCGTTCCGGGTCGAAGCTCACGCCGTCGCTGGCGGTGTTGGGCCTGAACGATTCGCTGTAGTTGCCGTACAGCGACCACTGCGGCGCCAGCCGGTACAGCAGCCCCAGCTGCGGCAGCAGCACGTCGCCGCTGCTGCGCCCGGTGATGCGGTAGGGGCGGCCGCTGCCGTCTTCCTGCCGGTAGTGCTGGTAGCGGCTGCCCAGGCTGGCCGTCCAACCGCTGGCGAAGTGCCAGTTGTCCTGCAGTACCAGTGCCTGGGTGTCGATATCGCTGCGGGTGTCGCTCTTGCTGCTGCTGAGTTTGCTGGGGTAGGCCAGCGTGCCGTACACCGGGTGGTAGACATTGAAGCTCGTGTTGTTGACGCCCTGCAGTACGTTGCCCTTGGCTTCGCGCAGCTGT
Organism: Vogesella alkaliphila; assembly: GCF_014652475.1. Taxonomy (GTDB): domain Bacteria; phylum Pseudomonadota; class Gammaproteobacteria; order Burkholderiales; family Chromobacteriaceae; genus Vogesella; species Vogesella alkaliphila. The sequence continues at coordinate 164,667 of NZ_BMYW01000006.1, forward strand.
TCGCTTTCCAGCGCGATGGCCGGTTCGTGGCGCTGGCCGAACAGGAACACGTCGCCCTGCAGGCGGGTGGACAGCAGCAGGGTGGTGTTGTCGAAGCCGCGGTTGCCGTCGGCGCGGCGGGTCAGCACGCCGGTGCTGGCGTTGTAGGACACCGGGCGCGCCTGGTTGTCGCTGTAATGCAGCCGGGTCCAGCCCAGATTGGCTTTCCACTGCCAGCTGTCGTTCAGCTGCCGGCTGTAGCTGCCGTTCAGCGCTTGCGACGTCCCCTCGGCAATATTCCAGGCCTCATCCAGACGCTGCTCGCGCGGGATGTTCAGCGCCCTGCCGTTGGCGAACACCGTGCCGCGGTCGTACGGGGTCTTGAAGTCCAGATATTCGTAGGCCAGCAGGGCGCTGCTGCTGCCGTCCTGCCAGGCCAGCGACGGCGCGATCAGCTTGCGGCGGGTATTGCCGAAGTTGCGCCAGTAGTCGCTTTCTTCCAGTTCGCCAATCACGCGGTAGGCCAGGCCGCCGTCGCCCAGCGGGCCGGTGAGGTCGAAGTCGGCTGCCCCGCCGCCGAAGCTGCTGCTACGCAGGCCGATGCTGCCTTGCGGGCTGTACTGCGGCTTCTTGCTGATGACGTTGATCACGCCGCCCGGCTCCTGGATGCCGTACAGCAGCGAGGCGGGCCCCTTGAGCACCTCCACACTGTCGCTGGTAACGCCGAAGTTGCGCAGCGTGGCGGCGCGCACGCCATCCCGCAGGATGCTGCCGTCGCCCCGGCTGCCAAAGCCGCGGCGGGTGACGCTGTCGGCGATGCCGGCCAGGGTGTTGGTTTCCACTACGCCGCTGACATTGTTCACCGCCTCCTGCAGCGTACGCGCCTGCTGGTCGCGGAGCACTTGAGACGGCACCACCGCCACGGCCTGCGGGGTGTCGAGCGCCGCGCGCTGGTAGCCGCTGCTGACGCTCTTGCCGGGCTGGTAGCTGTTGTCCTGCCGCGCGGGGGCGGTCACCACCACGGTGGCCAGTTCGGTGCTATCGCCACTGTCGCTGCTGGCCGCGTAGCTGGCCACTGGCAGTAACTGGCCCAGCAATAGGGTGGAAGTGAGTAGGGCGGGTGTCTTCATGCGTGGCCTTGTGGTCCGGTTATCGTTGATATTGATGCAAATGCGACGAATTATCGTTCGTGATACAATTTGCTGCAATGCCGCAACCGGCCACGCTTACTCATTTACCCGCCTGGCATGGCAAGCATGCCGGCACCGGAGCCGCCATGAAACGTTACCTGATACTGCTGCACCGCTACCTGGGCCTGGGCTGCGCCTGCTTTCTGCTATTGCTGGGCCTGAGTGGCAGCCTGCTGGTGTTCCGTGCCGAAATCGAAACCGCCAGCGGCCTGCGCCCGGCGCCTGCGGCCAACGTTGCAAGCTATCAGGCGCTGGCCGACGCGGTACTGGCGCGCTACCCCGGTGCCGATTTCAATCTGCGCTTCGCCGCCGCCGGTGAGGCGGTGCAGGTGCGGCTGCATCTGCCGGATGCCGAGCGGCGGCTGTGGCTGGATGGCGGCAGCGCCGGCATTGCCTCGGACCAGGCCGCTGGCCAGGGCCTGTTCGACTGGCTGCTGCAGCTGCACGAAACCCTGCTGCTGGGCGAGGCGGGTGAAATGCTGGGCGGCATCTGCGCGCTGCTGCTGATGCTGCTGGCTGTCAGCGGCCTGGTGTACTGGTGGCCACGCGACTGGTCGCGCGCCTGGCAGTTGCGCCGCGGCAAGGGCGCGCGGGTGTGGCTGAGCGACCTGCACCGCTTGGTGGGTATGGGCAGCAGCGTGCTGCTGCTGTGCGCCGGGCTGACCGGCGCCTACCAGGTATTCAACCAGCCGGTGAACAACTGGATCAACGGCTGGTACGGCTACCGCGCACCGGCCAAGATCAAGCTCAACCCGGCCCCCGGCGCGACACGGTTGCCGCTGGACGTGCTGGTGGCGAGTGCGGCGCAGGTCATGCCTGGGGCGCGACTGGTGGACATCAAGTACGAGTCGAAGCCGGGCAAGCCGCTACTGCTGCGCTGGCGCCAGGTGGGCGAGCTGCATCCCAATGGCCGCAGCAATGTGGAGATCGACCCCTACAGCGGCAAGCTGCTGCGGGTGACGCCGGTTGCGCAGGCGGCGCCGGCGGTGCGGCTCACCACCTGGGTGTACGGCCTGCACACCGGCAGCCTCGGCGGCTGGCCGCTGCGGGTGCTGCTGATGCTGGCGGGGCTGGGCCTGGCGCTGCTGTCGGCCAGCGGGATGTACCAGTGGCTGGCGCGCCGCCGCAAGCAGACGCAGGCCCGCACCGCAACCTTGGCCGCAAGCCGGGCCTGAGCTGTTGCGGCCAACCTTGCCGCGCCCCTCCCCCGCCCAGGCTGAGCCCTGCGGCTAAAACCAATGGCTAAGCTCCGGGGCATCGACCGACCGCTTTGACTTCACCGCAAGGGGATGCCGTTCAGGGCCTGGGCCGTGCCTCTCAGCATGCCCAACTGAATCTCGGTCTCGGGTAGCGCTGGCGCAAAAAGATGCCGGGTCGTTTTGTATGGAAAGCGCCTTTTGTGCAACAAGATCTGGCTATGGATGCTGTCGACGCAAAATGGCTCTCCGCTGCGCCAATGGGTGACGACCACTCTCGGGTCCCGATAGCTCAGCAGCACGCACGGCAGATAATGCAGCCCCAGCAAAACCGCCGCACGAGCCCGGTGGTTGCCGTCCATGATGATGCCGGTTTCCCTATCGACGGGAATGGGCGTCGTCCACATGCCCGCCCGGGCGATGGCGGCCGCCAGCCGGTGCACGGCCGCCTCATCGACCTCTTCGGAAGGCAGGAAGAAGTCCACCGGCTTGAGAGCAACACAGTAGGACGGGTAATCACGCATTTGTCTGTTCCCTTCAATGGCTGGCACAAGCACCTCGATCTCCCGTTCAGCGTTGCAGCATGGCCGTCTCCTGCACCACGCCATCGACGATGACGTGGCCGGCGCCCTGCGAGCAGCGTTCGATGCGGGCGTCGATCTTGTACACCGCGCGCAGCATGTCGACCGTGATCACCTCTTCGCACGGGCCGCTGCCCTGCCCGCTGCCGCCGGCGATCACCAGCGCCTGGTCGGCGAAACGCAGGGCCTGGTTGAGGTCGTGGATCGCGATGAACACGATCATCCCCTGCTCGCGCGCCAGCCGGCGCATGAATCCGAGCACCTGCATCTGCCGGTGCAGGTCGAGCGCACTGGTCGGCTCGTCCATCAGCAGCACTTCCGGATCGCGCGCCAGCGTCTGCGCGATCGATACCAGCTGCCGCTGCCCGCCGCTCAGTTCGCCGAGGTTGCGAAACGCCAGCGCGTCGATGCCGAGCGCAGCCAGGATGTCGTCGATGCGCGCCAGATCCGTGTCGTGCACCGCCCAGGACGGCGTCTGCTGCTTGCGCGCCAGCAGCACCGACTCGTACACCGTCAGCCGCGCGTTGGCGCTGATGTCCTGCGGCATGTAGCAGATGCCGTCCCGGCCCTTGCTAGCGCCTTCCAGCAGCACGCGCCCGGGGCCGTCGATCAGCCCGGCGATGCGCTTGAACAGGGTGGATTTGCCGGCCGCGTTGGGGCCGATGACCGCCACCAGCTCACCGCCCAGGAAGACCGGGGTGGTGATGCCGGCAATGACTTCGTGGCGGCCATAGCTGGCGCCGAGATTTTCCAAACGTAGTGTCACCATGCGTTCTTTTTGCTGCCGAGTATGAGTGAAATGAAGAACGGCATGCCGATGAGCGAGGTGACCACCCCGATGGGGAAGATCGCCCCCGGGATCAGCGTCTTGCTCACCACGGAGCTCGCGGACAGCATCAGCGCGCCGGCCAGCATCGACGCCGGCAGGAAGAAGCGCTGGTCCTCGCCGATCAGCATGCGTGCAATGTGCGGGCCGACCAGGCCGACGAAGCCGATGGAACCGACGAAGGCCACCGGAAACGCGGCCAGCAGGCTGACCAGGATCAGGGTCTGGAAGCGCAGGCGGCGCACGTCCACGCCGAAACTGGCGGCCTTGTCGTCGCCCAGGCGCAGCGCGGTGAGCGCCCACGCGCGTCTGGCGAAGACCGGCAGCGTGACCAGAATTACCAGGCACACCACGCCGAGCTTGGGCCAGGTGGCCTTGGTCAGACTGCCCATGGTCCAGAACACCACGGCGGCCACCGCCTGCTCGCTGGCGAAGTATTGCGCCAGCGCCAGCAGCGCGTTGAAGGTGAACACCAGCGCGATGCCGAGCAGCACGATGGTCTCGGCGCTCACGCCGCGGCGCAGGCTCAGCATGTGGATCAGCATCGCCGACAGCATCGCCATCAGGAAGGCGTTGAGCGGCACCATGTACTCGGCCGCGGCCGGAAACAGCTTGAGCCCGAATGCCAGCCCCAGGGCTGCGCCGAAGCTGGCGGCGGCGGAAATGCCGAGCGTGAACGGGCTGGCCAGCGGGTTGTTGAGGATGGTCTGCATCTGCGCACCGGCCAGCGACAGCGCGGCGCCCACCGCCAGCGCCATCAGCGCCACCGGCAGACGGATCTCCCACAGCACCACCCGGGTCTGCAAGGCGGCACTGTCCGGACGGAACAGCGCGTGCATCACGTCGCCCAGGCTGTAGCTGGCCGGGCCAAGCGCCAGGTCGAGCAGCAGGCTCAACAGCAGCAGGACAACGAAGGCCCCCAGCAGCAGGCGCTTCTTCTGCACCAGCCCGCGGTACGTCGCACTCCGGCTGGATGTGCTCATCTCGGCGGCGCTCATGATTGCCCCTCCTTCTCGTGCAGGCTCACGAAATAGCCCGGCTGGTACGGAATCGGCAGGAAGCGCTCGTGCAGCTCGCGGAAGGTGGCATCGGGGTCGAGACCGGCGAACAGTTCGGGGTGAAACCACTTGGCCAGCTGCTGGATCGCCACGAACTGGTACGGGCTGTTGTAGAACTGGTGCCAGATGGCGTGGAACGCGTGCTTCCGCTTGGCCGTGATGCCGGCGTAGGCCGGGCGGTTCGGGTAGGCGGCCAACTTGTGTGCGGCCTCCTTCAGGTTGGCCCCCGGCCCCACGCCCACCCAGCTGCCATTCGGCACGAACGCCTCCCAGTTGGCACTGGTCACCACCACCTGCTCAGGATCGGCGGCGATCACCTGCTCCGGGTTCAGCTGGCCGAACGTGCCACGGATCGCCTGCTTGGCGACGTTGTTGCCGCCCGCGATCTCCACGAAGCGTCCGAAGTTCTCGTTGCCGAAGCTCAGACAGCAATCCTCGGTGTAGCCGCCGATGCGCTCGATGAACACCCTGGGGCGCGCAGGCTGGCGGGCCTCGATCACGTCGGTGACGCGCTTGATCTGCTCGTTGTGGAACGCGATGAATGCCTCGGCGCGCTGTTCCTTGCCGAACAGCTTGCCGAACAGACGCATGGTCGGCTCGGTGTTTTCCATCGGGGCGTGACGGAAGTCCACGTACACCACCGGAATGTCGAGTGCGGCCAACTTCTCGATATAGCGCGCGTCTTCGGTGGCGCGCTGGGCCTCGATGTTCATCACGATCACGTCGGGCTTGAGCGCGATCGCCTGCTCGATATCGAAGGTGCCGTCCTCGAAGCCGCCGAAAGTGGGAAGGTCGGCGATCCCGGGAAACTTGCGCAGGTAGGCGCGATAGGTGTCCGGATCGGACTGGATCAGATCCTTGCGCCAGCCGGCGATACGCTTGAGCGGGTTGTCGGTATCGAGCGCGGCCACCAGGTACAACTGGCGCCCCTCACCCAGGATCACGCGCTGCACCGGCAGGCGTACCTGCACCTTGCGCCCGGCCAGGTCGGTGACCGTGGTGCGCCCCTCGGTAAGCACCTCGGACGCATCCGCCTTGGCCGGCCCCGTCATGAAGAACAGTCCCCCCAGCGCCGCCATCAGGCTGAGCGCCACGAGTACCACCAGCGCCCGTCGGCGTTGAAATAGCATCATCAATATCCTCAAAAAATAACTGCTTCATATTCGATTTGTCGCGCGACATTCCGGACCTGCTGCAGAACGAGCGGCTACGCGCCCTGCTGCTGAGGCGCGGGCATGCGTTCCTTCCGCACCAGCAGCACCGCCGCCACGGCCAGCAGATAGCACGCCGCCACATAGAAGTAGGTGTATTGCAGCCCGAAGCTCTGCGTCAGCCAGCCGCCCAGCGCGATGCCGGTGATCGACGAGAACTGCGCGGTGCTCTGCGCCACCCCGAGCACGTAGCCCTGCCCCAGGCTGCCGGCCGACCTGGAAATCAGCGCCATCAGCACCGGCGTGGTCGCGCCAAGCAGCACGCCCCAGGCAAAGTGGATGGCAAAGAAGGCTCCGATGTCGCGCGTGATGCCGGCGGCAGCCGTCAACACCGCGCAGGCCATCGCCACATGGCCGATGCGGCGCAGCGCCAACGGCAAGCTGGCGTGCTCGAAGTAGCGCGCCCACAGCGAGGCGGACACGACGAAACCGAGCGCCAGCAGGCCATAGCACAAGCCCACCTGCCAGTTGCTCACCCCGAACACCGAACTCACGTACAGCGAGAACGGCGTCTGGGTGATCATGCGACTGACCAGCAGGATGCCGGTCACCACCAGCAGCCCGGCGATCGGCGCGCGACGCCACGCGGAGGAAAGGTCGGCCGGCGCCGTGGTGGTAGCAGGTACGGCCCTGGCGACCGGCGCCACGCTAGGCAGCAGCAGCGCCACGGCGGCGGCGCAGGCGGCGCACAGCACGGCGGCACCGATGTTGATCCAGCGGAAATTGGCATGGTCCAGGATCAGGCCACCCATCACCGCACCGGCCAGCGACCCGACGTTGGTGGATACCTGCAGATAGGCGAACAGGCGCGCCCGGCGCGCCGGCGACTCGATACTGACGCCATAGGCCTGTGCTGGCGCGATGAAGCCGGCGCAGGCCCCCTGCACGAAGCGCAAGGCCAGAATGGTCCACACATCCTGCGCGTAGGCCAGTGCCAACTGGGTCAGCGCGAGGCCGAGCAAGGCGCGGATCATCATCAGCTTGTGGCCGAAACGGTCGCCGACCCGGCCCCAGAACGCACTGGTGAGCACGATGCCGAGCATCGGTCCGACGTAGACGGCGACCCCCGCAAAGCCGAACTCCCAACTGGCGGTGCTGAGCGCCTTCAGGTGCAGCGGCCAGAACGGGCCGCTCATCTCCATGGCCCCCATCGACACCAGTTGAATCACGAACAGCAGGTGGACCAGACGCGACGCCGGCCCCGGTGCGACAACATTCGACATGGCTCAAGCCATCCGCAGCGGATTGGGCAGCTCATGCTGCAGCCGGTAGTCGGCGTACTTGAGCAAGTGCATGCGCAGCACCGAACGGGTGGACCACGGTTGCTCCAGGAAGGCCGTACGCTCGCGCAGCCACAGTTCCGGTTCGACACGCGCCCGGATGGCGTCGAACGCGGCTTCTGTTTCTTCACGCAGGACTTCCCACAAGCGCGTCGGGGCCAGCGAGTATTGACGCGTCAGCAGCAAGGCCACTTCGTGCAGATGGCAGACGAAGCATGCATCCACCACGAACGTGCGTACCGGCTCGATATCGTCGCTGAACACGGTCGGCAAAATCCCCGGATGCACGTAAGGCTTCAGTTCATAACCGCGCGCATTCAGCAGCGGTGCGTAAGTACGGCCATCGCCAAAGTCGCGAATGAGCAAGCTCCTGGGCATGCCGTCCGCATCGAACAGCACCGAAGTGTTCTGCTGATGCGCCTCGAGCGCAATGCCGTACAGCAGGTAGATGCTCAGCACCGGCCGGGTAACCACGCGCGCATAGTGGCGGAAATAGGCTTCCACCGCCAAGGCCGGGTCATCTGCCGCCCCGGCGCGCTCGATCAGCTCGGTAATGAGCGGGCGGCCGCTAGCCGGCCCGTCGGTCAGCAAGGCCGCCACGGTGATCGGCAACAGGCCGTCATTGCGGTCGAACGCTTCCTTGCTGGCGCGATACGCGACAGACAGGTGGCGGCCGGAGCGATCTTCCTGTTTCACCGCGTGCTTGTAATGGAGCGCCACCTCTTCCGGGAAGATCTCGAGGGTGTGGCCGAAGCCGTTTTCGGCAGCCAGGATGCGCTGGATCAGGGCGCTGATGCGCGGCCCCATGTGGATCGACTTGGCCTGCAGGCTGCGCTGTTCGCTGGTCAGCCACAGCGCCATCGGCAACTTGATGAACGGTACCGTGCCCTGCAGCTGGGGCATCATGGTGCGGAACGACATGGTCGGACGCGTTTCGACATCGGGACCCTCCAGAATCAGGATGCCCTCCTCGATCTCGGCGGCGTACTCTAGGCGCACGAAATGGTCGAGGTGCCAGGAGTGGATCGGCAGCGGTAGCCAGTCGGCCTCGTTCAATCGTCTGGCGTTCAGACCCGCTTTCCAGTCGGCCCACAATGTCGGGAACTGCTCGGCAAACCAGTCGTGATAGCCAGGCACGTGCGGCATTCGCTCAAGGTAAGCGTGATCCGCGTGCAGCGCGGCGATGCGCACGGAAACCGTGGCGTTGAATTCGGGCGACAGCGCCGCCACTTGCTCCGGGTTCAGGTCCGGCTTGGATTTCCAGGTCGGGTAGAACGGGTGCCCCTCAAGCGAGCCCCATTGATCGAGCAGCACCGCCGCTTCGCCGGTCGCGGCATGCCGGCGCAGATAGTCGGCGAACCCCTTGGCACCGGTCGCGGCAATGCGCTCGGCCAGTTCGGCATTCCACGCCTCACGGTAGATGCGCGCCAGGGCGTCGTTCGCAACACTGTTGGCCATGTCGGCTTTCAATCCGGCCACACCGTCGTCGCTGGGCGCGAAGTCGAAACTCTCGCGCAGGATGTCGATCAGTTGCGCCGCCGTCTCGATCGCCATGTGCGCGCCCTTGTGTTCGATCAGGGTGATGGCGCCGTGGTTGATGAAGGTGTTGGCCGGTGCCGCGTGCAGGTCCTCGAAATAAACCAGCGCCATCCGCTGCCACAGCGGTAGCCAGGCGCCCTGCCCGTGCGGGGCGAACACCAGCATGTCCTTGTCGATGATCTTCTCGGCGAACAGGCAGCGCACCACGCGGCGCAGTGCATTGCGCTCGGCGTTGCGTAGTGCGGTGGCTTCGTGTTCGGCGTGGAAGGCGTTGTCGGTTTGCAGTCGTTTCAGATTGGTTTTCATAGGTATCAGGCCGGCCAGGTTTGCGGAAAATAGTCGAGCGCGGAGCTGCGCAGGCCTCCCATGTAGGCCACGTTCCAGTTGAAGATTTCTTCGATGTGCGACAGTTTGAGGTCCAGGCGTCGTCCCATCTCGACCAGTACCGCCAGGCCGAACGCGACGTCTTCGTGGAAGGCGCGGTTTTCCTTGTCGATCACGTAGCCGTCCACGGTTTTCATCATCGGCGCCTGGATAGAGTCGTAGGCCTGATTGGTGCGCAGCACCGACAGCATGGTGCGGGGATCGCGGATCTGTTCCTGATAGGCTGCGACGATTTCCTGCTTGAGCGGCAGCACCGACGACATGTCCACGCCCAGGCGCTGCTCGACCGCCTTGCACAACAGCTGGCTCTCCTCGTCGCAGCGCTCGAGGAAATACGCGCCCAGTTCCGGGCAGTCGGTCCACCAGCACAGGGGTTCGGCGAACGGCTTGTCGTGCCACTGCGCATACGGCCCGATCAGGCCGTAGACCACCGACGGATGCATGATCGGATTGCCGGGGGTCAGCGTGATTTCCAGGTAGTGCGCGAGCAGTTCCACCGGCGCCGCGTACAGGCGCTGCAGGTGCGCCAGCAGCGCCTGACGCGCCGGTCCGCTTTCACGCTCGTGCGTGCCGACGTACAGCGTGCTCTTGGCCCCGCCCATCGCGACCGAAACACCGGGCTGCAGCGCGTAGGCGGTATGCGGCACGTCCTTCATGCCCCAGATCACCGCGTTGGGCCGCGCCGCCAGCGCCTTCTCGGCCAGCCAGTCGAAACCGCAGAAACCCGGAATCGCCCCGACGTACACCGGCTTGTGCTTGGGCAGGCTGCCGGCTATCGCGTGCAACAGCGCCGGCCGGGCCTGCGCCGGCACGGTGATGATCACCACGTCGGCGTCGGCCAGGGCCTCATCCGGGTCGCTCGATACGACGTCCAGGTGCGCCGACAGCGTTCCGCCTTCCGGCAGCAGCGCGCTGATGCCGGCGTGGGCGTGGCGCTCGATCACTTCCCGGTTGTTCGTGAGCAGCGACACCCGGATGCCGGGTAGTTGCTTGAACAGCACCGCGCTCAGATGGCCGGTGCGACCGCCACCGCAAATGACGACGTTGAGCTGAGCCATCATGCGGCGCTCCGTTGCAGCAGGGTCGGCTGCGCACCCTCGATACCGTCCTGGCTCAGCCAGTCGTCCAGTTGCGCCCAGATTTGCGGGTCGAGCAGACCGCGCTCCTGCAGCCAGCTCTCGTTGTACACGGTGTGCAGGTATTTCTCGCCACCGTCCGCTACCGCCGCCACCACGTTGCCGCCGATCAAACCGCTGTGGATGAATTCCAGTGCCTTGTAGATCACGCCGCCGGTGGAGCCTCCCACCAGCAGCCCGGTACGCTGGGCGATGAAGCGCGCGGTTTCGAACGCTTGCGTATCGGACACCTGCACGCCGAGATCGATGCAGCTGTAGTCGAGCACCAGGCCGACGGTGTCGCCGGCCGGCGTGCCGGTACCGGATTGGTAATAAGGATGGCCAGGCTGACCGAACACGATGGAGCCGGCCGGCTCGACCGCGATGGTCTTGGTGTGCGGGTTGTGCACTTTCAGGCCACGCGCGATGCCGGTCATCGAACCACCGGTACCGACGCAGCCGACGTAGGCGTCCACGCCGCCCACCTCTTCGATCACCTCGCGCACAAAGTCGGAATAGCCGCCAGCGTTGGCCGCATTGTCCGACTGGTTCATGAACACCGCGCCGGGGATCTGGCTGGCAAGCTCGGCCGCCAGGCGCTGGCGCTCCACCACCGCCACCTCGTCCTCGCGGAAGTTGCCTTCGACGTAGCGGATCTCGGCGCCGAGCGCGCGCATCACCGCGATCTTGTCCTGCGCGGCGTGGTGATCCACCACCGCGATAAAGCGCAGGCCGAATTCGATGGCGGCGATTGCCAGTCCGCAGCCGGTGTTGCCGGAGGAGGACTCCACCACCACACCACCCGGCTTGAGGCGGCCCGCCTTGAGCGCCGCAATCACCATATTGCGCGCCATGCGGTCCTTGATGCTGCCACCGGGGTTGTTCTTCTCGATCTTGAGCAGCAGCTTGGAATGTTTGGCAGGAATGGAAATGCTCAGAACCGGGGTATTGCCGATCAGATCGGTCACTTTATTCAGAATCATCTCGTTACTCCATTCGATCGTCAGGGGAAACCACCGGCGCACCGGCCGCGTCGTAGATCACGGCGACGCGGCGCGGCATCGGGTGGCGGTGAAACTCGTTTTCCAGCAGGTCCATCTGGTAGCCGGCGGTGTTGGCGTACACCAGGAGGTCGCCGGCTTGCGGCATCGTGTTGAAAGCGACCAGGCGGTTGGTGATCACGTCGTCGTCCAGGCAGCTGTGGCCCGCGATGTAGGCCCGCACCGCTCTTTCCTCCGCGGCACGGGAAATCAGGACCGGATCGACCAGGAATTCGGAAGCGAACCAGGTTTCGCAGGCACTGAAGCTGCTGCCTTCGACGAAGACCACCGGTCTGCCGCTTGCCAGTTGCTTGACACGGGTGACCCTGAACACCGACACGGCGCTCTGGTCGGCCAGGCTGCGCCCCGGTTCGAGCGCCAGAGTCAGCTGCTGGGTGTTGAGGTATCCGGCGATCGACAAGCCATCCACGCAAGGCGCCGCCAGCAGCTTGTCCAGCCACTCGCAGGCATCCATGCGCCCGCCGTATGGGTAAAACGACTCGGGCACCTTGCCGGTGCGGTAGTCGTCGCCGCTCTGCGCACGCAGGAATGCCTCGTAGACATCGGCATCGACATAGCGGATCGGCAGGCCACCGCCGATGTCGATGATTTTCGGATCGAGCCCCAACTCGCGCGCCGTCTCGACGTAGCGGGTCAGTTCTCGCACCGCCTGCGCACGCGGCTCAAAACCATAACCACCCAGATGAAAATGGAATCCCTCGAAGGCAACCCGGTGCTTCTGCTCTGAAAGCTGCCGCAGGCACTGCAACAGCTCATCCCCTCCCATGCCGAAGCGGCTTGCCGACGAGGCTGCAGGCCGGTAGCGCAGCAGCACTCGCGCCACGCTCCCATGGGCGGCCCTGTGCAGGCACGCTTCCAGATCCGTCAGCTCCTCGGCCGAATCCACCGAGATCAACGCCGCGTTGGCGATGAGCTCGGCGTGGAATTCGCGGGTCTTGGCCGGGCCGGTAGCGCACAGTCTGGCTGGGTCCACACCGGCACGCAGGGCGTCCCGCATCTCGTAGACGCTGGACACATCCACACCGATACCGGCCTCCACCGCGGCGCGCACCAACGCCTGCGACTTATTGACCTTGGCCCCGTAAAACACGTCGTAGCGCACCTGATGCGCACGCAACACCCTGCGCAACGCCTCGACGTTCTGTTTCAGGATGTGCGGCCAAACGATATTGAGCGGTGAGCCATAGCGTCCGACCATGTCCAACAGCGACTGCGGCGAGGAGTACACGACTTCCGCGACGGCCGGATCCAGGATGGGCCGGAGCGCACCGGGCGCCCACGCCTTCAGGCACCTGGTGTCGGCTTCAGGGAGTTGGGTATTGCTTTGCATAGTCGACCTCCCCTACCCGGTTTAGAAGTCCACCGTGGCGGACAGCTGCAGCGTGCGAGGCGCCCCTTGCGAGAGGGTGCTGTAGGAGGCCACACCCGACCAGTAATCGCGGTTGAACACGTTCTGAACGCCGGCCCGGAACGTGGTGGGCTTGCCGTCGATCTTGGTGCGATAGCGCGTGCCGACGTCGACCTTGGTCCAAGACGGCAGGCTTTGCGTATTGGCCTGGTTGACGTATTGCTTGCCCGTATAGGCCACGCCGCCCGTCAGCGTAAGCCCCGACAGCCACGGCGTATCCCACTCGGCATTCAGGTTGGCCTGCACCGATGGAACGCCAACCGGCTCTTTGCCGCGGGTAGTGCTGCTGTTGGTCTGGGTCAGCTCGGCGTCGAGCACGGTGACGCCAGCAAACAGCCGCACCGACTTCGCCACTTCGCCGGCGACATTGAGTTCCAGACCACGGTTGCGCTGCTCGGCGTCAACCGCGAACACGCCGTTGGTGAGCTGGCCGCTCGGCTTCGTGATCTGGAAAGCGCTCACCGTGGTCATCAGGCCACCATGATCGATCTTCACGCCGACCTCGTACTGCTTCGACTTGTACGGTGCGAACACCTCCCCCGAGTTGGATGCCGTCGCCGGTGCGATGTCCCCCTTGCTCAGCCCTTCGATACGGTTGGCGTAAAGAGAGACCTTTTCCCATGGCTTGAAGACGATGCCGAACAACGGCGTCACCGCACTCTTGTCGTAGGAGGACGTCACGGCGCCGGTAGTCGCGTTGAAGTTGTCCGATTCGACCTGCTGCCGGCGCATGCCCACCATCAGCTGCAGACGCTCGTCGAGCAGGGAAAGCGTGTCGGCCAAGGCGACGCCGGACAGCGTGGTTTCGGACACCTTCGGCACCAAGGACGGTGCGCTCACGTTCTGGCTCGGGCTATCTACCGGCGAGTAGATGTTCGACAGCACGGCCGTGCCGCTCGTGGAACCCCGCGCTAGCTGATCGCGGTAGGTGCTGGCTTGCAAGGTGACCGCATGACGCACCGGGCCGGTATCGAAGCGGGCACGCGCGCCCGCGTCGGCCGTGAAGCGCTCGATGTCGAACTTGAAGTGCATCGGCGTCGCCGTGGTATCGCCCGCGGCGTTCAGGATCGTCGGCGTCTGATCGGACAGGCGCGACACCTCCGTGTGGGCGGCGCCGACATTGGCAAACAGCGCCAGCTTGTCGCTCAGCTCGTATTCGGTGCGCAACATAGCCGAGCGGTCGTTGATCTTCGACCACGCCCACTGCTGGGTCACGTTGTTCTGGCCGTCCGGAGCCGACGGCACGGCGACGCCGGCGGCGACCAGAAACGGCCGCGATGGCGCGTCGAACTCCTCCTGCTGACTGATCAGGTCCAGCGTCGCCTTGAAGCGCTCGCCCTGATAGTCGAGCGACAAGGCTCCGACATCCGCCTTGCGGGACTGCTTGTCCACGGCTGTATCACCCTGGTGGTGGCTGCCGTTGAAACGCACGCCGAACTGCTCATCCGTGCCGAAGCGCCGGCTGACATCGAGATGCCCGCCCCCCTGCGTATCCGACGCGTAGTCGGCGGTGAACCGGGTCAGGTCCTGGGCGAGCGCCCGCTTTGGCACCACGTTGATCACGCCGCCGACGCCACTGTTCGGCGACATGCCGTACAGCAGTGCGGCCGGCCCCTTGATCACCTCGACCCGTTCGGCGTACTCGGTGAACACCCGGTAGTTGGGGGCGACACCATAGAGTCCATCGAGTGCGACTTCCCCCAGGTTCCCCTCCCCAATCGGAAACCCCCGGATGAAGAACGAATCGACCACGCCTCCGGTCTGGCTGGCGCGGACGGACGCATCCTTGGCCAGCACATCGGCCACCGTTGCCGCCTGCTGGTCCTGTATCGCCTGCGAGGTATAGCTGCTGATGCTGAACGGCGACTTCATCGCATCCGCATTACCCAGCATGCCCAAGCGCCCTCCACGGGCAACCTGGCCGCCGGCATAAGGCCGGGAAAGCACCCTGGACAGGTCCGCGCTGACCTGCACCGCCGGCAGCTCGGCGACTTCTTCGGCGTAGGCATGGCCAGCCAACCCGGCCACCAGCATCCCGGAGAGGGCCAGGCGCGTGGCAAAAGCCAGCGGCTTGAGCAGGGACGATGTCGGGACGACCGAAGGGCTTGAATGGGCAAAAGACAAGGGAGACTGGGGCTGCATGGCGAGCGATTTCCTGTTTTTGTTAAGCGAGATCTTTAACTGCGGATGAATTTTTATAACAATAATACAAATGAAAATGATTCGCAACAGCGAATGCATTTCGATTAAAACTGCTATCAGCAAAGAAAGACGATCCAACGAGGGAGCGGCGACAGAAACCAGTCGCCCGCGGAGAAGCAGGCACGTCGACAAGCGCCCGGCACGGCCAGCCGGCACTCATTCCATGTCGGGGAACGGAGGGTGATGAGGGAGAAATCGTGCAGACGGGATGAGAGCCGCTAGCGGCGCGAATGCGCACTGCGGCACCAGCCATGCACCGCCACGGCCGCCGGCAGACGGCAGCAGCGGCGGCTGCCCGTGCCAGTGCTTGCGGCCAACCTTTGAGCGGGCGTGGGCAAAACGAAGCGCCGGCAGATGCCGGCGCGGGGAAAGGCGGCGTGGCGGCGCACGCCGGCGCCACCACGGGAAGACGGGAACTTACTTGCGCAACTGCCCCAGCGCCCCCTGCAGGTCCTTCAGCACCTCGGCGCCGCCGTTGGCCGCAAACTTGTCGAAGGCCGGCTTGGCCTTGTCGCGCATGCGCTTCAGCTCGGCGTCGCTGACCATGTTGATCTTCATGCCCTGCTGGGTCAGGAATTTCACGCTGCGCATCGCCTCGGCGCGGGAATCTTTGCGTTCGAAGGCGCGCGACACCACCGCGGCGTCCTGCAGGATCTTCTGCTCGTCGCGGGACAGGCCGTCCCACCACTTCTTGCTGGCGGTCATCACCCATGGGCTGTACACGTGCTTGGTCACCGACAGGTACTTCTGCACTTCGTAGAACTTGCTGGACTGGATGGTGTTGACCGGGTTTTCCTGGCCGTCCACGGCGCGGGTTTCCAGCGCGGTGAACAGCTCGGCGAAGGCCAGCGGCACGGCATTGGCGCCGAAGCTGTTGAACATGTCGATGTACACCGGGTTCTGCATCACGCGCAGCTTGATGCCCTGGAAGTCCTCGAAGCGGGTGATCGGGCGCTTGGTGTTGGTCACGTTGCGAAAGCCGTTTTCCCAGTAGGTCAGGCCGACCAGGCCCTTGGCCGGCAGCCTGCCGATCAGCTTCTGCCCGAACGGGCCGTCCAGCACGGTATCGGCCTCCTTCTCGTTGGCGAACAGGAACGGCAGGTCGTAGACGCCGAAGTCCTTTTCCACCCCCACCAGCGTGGCGGTGGAGCCGACCATCATTTCCTGCGCGCCGCCGATCAGCGCGTTCTGCATCTGCACGTCGTTGCCGAGGCTGGCGGAGCCGAAGCCCTTCACCTTCAGCTTGCCGCCGGAGCGTTTGGCCACTTCGTCGGCAAACAGCTTCACCGCGCGGCCCTGGTTGCTGTCTTCCGCCAGGCCGTAGCCAAAGCGGATGATGCGCGGCTTGATGTCGGCGGCGAGCGCCTGCGGCGCGGCCAGGGCACCGGCGGTGATCAGGCAGGCCAGCAGCGGTTTGAACAGTGTTTTCATGAGTCTCTCCTCGGTTGTGTTGTTACAGCTGTAATCGGGCTGGCTTGCGCTCAGCGGAAGAACTGGGCGGGAACGGTGACCACTTCCGGCACCGCCACCAGCAGGCTGAGCAGCAGCAGGTAGGTCAGCAGGAACGGCCACACGCCGCGGGTGGCGCTTTCCAGCGAAATCTTGGCCACGCCGCACACCACGTTGAGCACGGTGCACACCGGCGGCGTGATCAGGCCGATGGAGCCGACCAGCACGAACATCACGCCAAAGTAGGTGCTGTCGATGCCGGCCTGCTGCACCAGCGGCATCATCACCGGCCCCAGCACCAGGATGGTCGGGGTCAGGTCCATCACGATGCCGACCACCAGCAGCAGCACCATCATGGCGGCCATCAGCAGGCGCGGCTGCTCCATCAGCGGCCCCAGCATCTCGGCGATCTGTGCCGGCAGATCGGCCAGCGTGATCATGTACGACGACACCAGCGCGGCGGCGCACAGGAACATCACCGTGGCGGTGGTGCGCGCGGCGTGCACGAATACCGGCTGCAGCGCCGGCAGCTTCAGCTCGCGGTACACCAGCAGGCTGACCAGCAGCGAATACATCGCCGCCACCACCGCCGCCTCGGTCGGGGTGAAGATGCCGAACTTCAGGCCGCCGATGATGATCACCGGCAGCATCAGCGCCCAGATCCCGTCGCGCAGCGCGTAGCGACGCTGCGCCCAGCTCTGCTTCGGTTGCGGCGTGACATTCATGCCGCGCGACACCAGCAGCCAGGTCAGCACCAGGCCGACGCCCATCAGCAGCCCCGGCACGATGCCGGCGAGGAACAGCGCAGTAATCGAGGTGTTGGTGGTCACGCCGAAGATGATGAACGGCATGCTGGGCGGGATGATCGGCGCGATGATGCCGCCGGAGGCGATCAGGCCGGAGGCGCGGTCCACCGGGTAGCCGTGGTCGCGCATCATCGGTATCAGCAGCGTGGCCAGCGCCGCGGTATCGGCGATGGCGGAGCCGGACAGGCTGGCCAGCAACACCGAGGCGGCGATGGCGACAAAGCCGAGGCCACCGGGGATGTGGCCGACAAAGGCCACCGCCAGATTGATGATGCGGCGCGAGATGCCGCCGGCGTTCATCAGCTCGCCGGCGAGGATGAAGAACGGCACCGCCATCAGCGGAAAGTTGTCGGCGCCGGACAGCAGGTTCTGCGCCACCAGCTGCGCGTCGAAGAAGTCGAGGTGGAACATCAGCGCGATGCCGGTCAGCATCAGGGCAAAGGCCACCGGCATGCCCAGTGCCATGCAGGCAAACAGCACGGCCAGAAAAATCACGATCGTCATGGTGTATTCCTTACAGGTCCTGGCCGGAGGAGTGGGTGTCCGGGCTGCCGGGGATTTGGGCTTGCGGGTGACGGCGGACGATGCGGTAAAGGTTGGCCGCAATCAGCAGCAGCATGGCCACGGCACACAGCAGCCCGGCGCCGGCGAACAGCGCCATCGGGAAGCCGAGTACGGTGGAGTAGGTTTCCAGCCCGATCAGGGTCTGGTTCCAGCTGCCTTGCAGGAACAGCCACAGCGCATACAGCATCAGCAGATGGCTGAGCACGGCACAGCCGCGGCGCCACGCCGGCGACAGCCGCGCCTGCACCATTTCCACGCCGAGGTGCGAGTTCTGCCGCACCGCGAGAATGGCGCCGAGAAACACCAGCCATACGAACATCAGCCGCGACACTTCCTCGGCGGCGGCGATGCCGGAATCGAACACGTAGCGCAGCACCACGTTGCCGAACACCAGCGCCACCATCACCGCCAGCGCCAGGGCCATCAGCCATTCAACAAGCCGTTCGAGACGGGACAGGCAGTTATCCATGATTACTCCTCATGACAGTGCAGCCAGCTGCTGCAGGATGTGCCGGACCAGCTCGTCCGGCGGCAGGGTAATGTCGCCGGCAATGGCGCGCTCGTCCGCCGCCGGCGGCTGCAGATCGGCAAACTGGCTGTCGATCAGGCCCAGCGGCATGAAATGGCCCTGCCGTGCCTGCATCCGCGCCTCGATCAGCGCGCGACTGCCGTGCAGGTGCACGAACACGGCGGCGGCCTCGCCCTCGCGCAGCAGGTCGCGGTAGCGCCGTTTCAGCGCCGAACAGGACAACACCAGCCCGCGGCCGGCGTGCGCGGCGGCGGCCAGCTTGTCGCGCAGCGTCTCCAGCCACAGCTGGCGGTCGGCATCGGTCAGCGGCGTGCCCGCCTCCATCCGCGCCACATTGTGCGGCGGGTGGAAGTCGTCGCCTTCGACAAAGCCGGTGTCCAGCGCCGCGGCCAGGCGGCGACCGATCTCGCTCTTGCCGCAACCGCATACGCCCATCACCACAATCATCGGTGCTTTATTCATGTTAGCGTTAACATATTCAGGTGAATGAAAAGCCGCATCGCGCGGCCACTGGTGTCCGGTGCTTGAGCAAAGCGGCACCGGGTGCTAAGGTTGCTCGAAGGTTAGCGCTAACATTCGGCAAGGTAAAGCAGTTTTGATCGTGCAGCGCAACATCGAATCCGGCGATGCAAGCCGCCCTCCCCCTTACAATGGCAGCCCATGAGCGAACGCAAACCCCGCACCGGCCAGAGCCGGACCACCTTGAGCGATGTTGCCAACCATATCGGTGTCAGTGCCATCACCATTTCCCGCGCGCTGAACAAGCCGGAGCTGGTCTCGGAAGCGCTGCGCCAGCGCATCGATGACGCCGTGCAGCTGCTGGGCTACGTCCCCAACCGCGCCGCGCGCGCGCTGGCGTCGGCCAAGTCGCACAGCGTGGTGGTGCTGGTGCCGTCGCTGTCCAACACCGTGTTTGTCGACACCCTCGCCGCCATCCACGACACCCTGCAACCGGCCGGCTACCAGATGCTGATCGGCGACACCCGCTATTCGCCGCAGGCCGAGGAAAAGCTGCTGCGCACCTATCTGGAGTACAACCCGGACGGCATCCTGATCACCGGCTTCGACCACACCCCGGCGGCACAGACACTGCTGCAGGCCGCCGCCATTCCCACCGTGCACATGATGGAGCTGGCGGAACAGGGCGACAGCCCCTGCGTCGGCTTCTCGCAGTACGACAGCGGCTACGCCCTCACCCGCTTCCTGCTGGACAAGGGCTATCGCCGCATCGCCTTTCTGGCGGCACAGCTGGACCCGCGCACCCTCAAGCGCGGCGAGGGCTACCGTGCCGCGCTGCGCGAGGCCGGCCTGTACCAGCCGCACCGCGAACTGGCCGAGGCCAGCCCGTCCTCGGTCGGGCTCGGTTCGCGGCTGCTGGACCGCCTGCTGCTGCAGGCGCCGGACTGCGACGCGGTGTTCTGCAATAACGACGACCTGGCGCTGGGCGTGCTGTTCCAGTGCCAGCGCCGCCACATCGCCATCCCGCAGCAGCTGGCGATTGCCGGCTTCAACGGCCTGGACGCCTCGGCGTGGAGCAATCCGTCGCTGACCACGGTCGACACCCCGCGTTACGACATCGGCAAGGCCGCGGCCGCCATGCTGCTGCAGCTGATGGCGGGCAAGGCGCCGGCGGCGACCCGGGTCGACCTCGGCTACCGGCTGCTGGCGCGCGACAGCACCTGAGCGGCCCGCCTTGCCTTGCGGCCAACCTTGGCCGCAAGCGTCACCGACCCTTGCCCCGCCGCCACAGGTAAAGGCCGATCAGCGCGCCGGCCATGTCGGCCACCACGTCCCCCGCCTCCGCGCTGCGGGTCAGCGTCAGGCTGCCCTGCGCCAGCTCGGACAGCAGCGCCCAGCCCAGGCACAGCCACAAGGTTGGCCGCAACGGCGGCCGCTGGCGGGCGGCAAGGCTGCGCGCCAGCAGCCACGCCCACACCGCGAACAGCAGCGCGTGGCCCAGCTTGTCGAAATGGGGAATCGCCGACGGCGCACCGGCCGGCTTCAGCAACAACAGATAAACGGAAAACAGCCACCAGCCGGCGGCGGCCAGACTGCGGCGTAACGGGAGCGACAACACGGCCTCACCTTATCTCGATTGCCGCCCGTCGCCGCGCGGCCAGAACCGGACCGGCCTGCCAACGGGCAGACCGGCCCCCTCACCGCCCTAGTGCGCGACGGCGATCATCTGCACCGTGCGCAGCGCGGACAGCTCGCGGCCGCCGGCGTAGCTGACCGACGACTGCAGGTCTTCCTGCAGCTCCAGCAGCAGGCGGGCGATGCTGCCCTTGTACTCGACCAGGATCTTCTTGCCTTCCACGTTCTTGTACTCGCCCTTGTTGAACTGCGAGGCGCTGCCGAAGTATTCCTTGTAGCGCTTGCCGTCGATCTCGACGATCTCGCCCGCCGATTCGTCGTAGCCGGCAAACAGCGAGCCGGCCATCACCATGCTCGCGCCGCAGGCCAGCGCCTTGGCCACGTCGCCGTGCTCGACGATGCCGCCGTCGGCGATCACCGGCACCGACACCGCGGCGGCGCAGTCGCGCACGGTGGCCACCATCGGGCGGTGGAAGCCGGTCTTGTTCTTGGTGATGCACACCCGGCCGCCGGCGATGCCGGCCTTGATCGCGTCGCATCCCCACGCTTCGAGATCGCGCGCCGCCTCGGCGGTGGCGATGTTGCCGCCGATCAGGAAGCTGGCCGGGAACTCGCGCTTGATGAAGCGGATCATCTGCTCCGCCTTCACGCACCAGCCGTTGGCCACGTCGAGGGTGATGTATTCCGGGCTCAGCCCGGCGGCCTTGAGCGCCACCAGCTGCTGCCGGGTGTCGCCGTTGACGCCGACGCTGATCGAGGCGAACAGGCCCCGAGCCTGCATGTCGCGCACGAAGGCCACGGCGTCGACATCGAAGCGGTGCATGGTGTAGAACCAGTTGCGGCGCGCGAAGTATTCGCAGGTTTCGGCGTCGACCACGCTCTTCATGTTGGCCGCATAGAGCGGCATCGCGAAACGGTGCGGGCCGAACTGCACCGAGGTGTCGCACTCCTTGCGGCTGTCGACGACGGTTTTTTTCGGAACGAGATAGACATCGCCGTAATTGAGTTCGGTGTGGATCATCAGCTGTCACTCCAGATTGCATTCGGGAAACCATTCGCGGAATGGTGCCGCACCGCCGTTCCGGATAGCGGTGCAGATTTTGGGCGTCCCCAAATAAAAAGCGAAAGCCGGGCGGCTTTCGCTTGCAATTTTCCCGCCCTGCGGCGCTGATGGGCGCAGGGCAAACGGTTCTGACTATACGCAGCGCAAAATCGGGGCGTCAAGCGCTAATTGTCGAGCCAGGACAGGATCGGGCGCCACGCCTCGATGTCGCGCCGCACCCGTGCCGGCGGCAGGTCGAACAGGGTCAGCCCGGCGCCGGCGGCCTGCACGTAGAACTGGGTATCGCGGATCCAGCCCAGTACCGGCACCTGGTAGCGCGACAGGAAGCTTTCCAGCTCGCGCGCGGAGCGGGTGCGTGGATCGACCCGCATGCCGACCACGCCGACGAAGGTCTTTTCCTTGCGCACCGCCTTCTCCGCCAGCAAGGCGTCAAAGAATTCGCTGCTGGCCCACATGTCGAACGGCGACGGCTGGATCGGCACGATGACGCGGTCGACCTTCTTCACCAGCGCGCGCAGCCGCTTGCCGTCCAGCCCGGCAGGGCTGTCGAGGATCACCACCTGGGTGTCCTTCGGCGGCTTGGCCAGGCCCTCGGTCATCTGCCAGCCCTGGATCGCCGGCGCCGCCGGTGGCCGCTGCGCCAGCCAGCTCAGCGACGACTGCTGCTTGTCGATGTCGCCCAGCATCACCCTAGTCGCCTGCGACGCGTAAAAACCGGCGAGATTGGTCGACAGCGTCGACTTGCCGCTACCGCCCTTGGGGTTTGCCACCAGTATCGAATACGCCATAACACCTTTCGCTGTGTTTGCCTGCCGCCCACGGCGGTGCCACTACCCGCCGGACATTTTATGATAAAAGACAGCAGGCCACGCGGCTTTGCCACCCCACCCGCCACACAAGGATAAGCACACCATGCCATACGACGCCATTTTGCTGGACATGGACGGACTGATGATCGACACCGAGCAGCTCTGTGCCCAGGCCTGGCGCGACGCCGCCAGCGAGCTGGGCACCTGCATCGGCGAGGACACCCTGCACCAGCTAGTCGGCCTCAGCCACCAGCACTGCCTGCGCCACCTGCAACAGCACCCCGAGCTGTCCGCGCACATGCCGGCACTGGCGCTGCTGAACCGGAGGTACTACCAGCGGCAGCTGCAGCACGGCGACATTCCGCTCAAGCCCGGCATCACGGCGCTGCTGGACTGGCTGCGGCAGCAGGCCATTCCCTGCGCCGTCGGCACCGCCACCGAGGGGCCGCTGGCGCAGCTGAAACTGCAACGCAGCCAGCTGGCGCCCTACTTCCGGCACGTGGTCAGCGCCAGCGACGTCGCCAACAGCAAGCCGGCACCGGACATCTACCTGGCGGCGGCAGAGCGGCTGCAGG
The DNA here is from genome assembly GCF_014652475.1 of Vogesella alkaliphila. Taxonomy (GTDB): domain Bacteria; phylum Pseudomonadota; class Gammaproteobacteria; order Burkholderiales; family Chromobacteriaceae; genus Vogesella; species Vogesella alkaliphila. The sequence goes on from NZ_BMYW01000006.1 coordinate 187,586, forward strand.
TGGAACCGGCACGCTGCATCGTGCTGGAAGACTCGGTACACGGCGCCAGCGCCGCGCTGGCGGCCAACATGCGGGTGATCATCGTGCCGGACATCGTGCAACCGCCCGCCGCGATAGCAAAACAGGCCCTGGCGGTATGCGAGGACCTGTTTGCCGCGCGGGCACTGCTGCAACAGCTGCGGGACGCTTAGCCCTCGTTGGCGTTGATCTGCGCCACCAGTTCGGCCAGCACGCGCTCGGCCTGGTCGTTGTCGACCTGGCAGGTACCTGCGGCTTCGTGGCCACCGCCGCCGTACTTCAGCATCAGCTCGCCGACGCTGGTGCGGTTGCTGCGGTCGAGAATGGACTTGCCGGTGGCAAACACCGTGTTCTGCTGGTTCAGCCCCCACAGCACGTGGATGGAGATGTTGGCCTGCGGGTACAGCGCGTAGATCATGAAGCGGTTGATCGGGTGGATCAGCGTCTCGCTGCGCAGGTCCAGCACCACCACCTTGCCCTCGACACGGGCGCAGCGCTGGATCTGCGCCTTGGCCGCTGCCTCGTGCTCGAAGTACAGCTCGACCCGCTCGCGCACATCCGGCAGCCGCAGGATCTCGTCGATGCTGTGGTCGCGGCAGTACTTGATCAGGTCCATCATCAGCGCGTAGTTGCTGATGCGGAATTCGCGGAAGCGGCCCAGCCCGGTGCGGGCATCCATCAGGAAGTTGAGCAGCACCCAACCGCTCGGATCGAGGATCTCGCCGCGCGAAAACTGCGCGGCGTCGGCCTTGTCCACCGCCGCCATCATGTCGTCGGAGATCATCGGGAAGCGCTGCTTGCCGCCGTAGTAGTTGTACACCACGCGCGCGGCGGACGGCGCCGCGGCGTCGATGATGTGGTTCTGCTTGCCGGAGGCGTTGCGCAGGGTTTCGGACAGGTGGTGGTCGAAGGCCAGATGCGCGGCCTCGACGTACGGCAGGTTGGTGGTGATGTCGCGCTCGGTGATGTCCACCTTGCCGTCCTGCATGTCTTTCGGGTGCACGAACTTGATGTCGTCGATCAGCCCGAGTTCGTTGAGCAACACCGCGCAGACCAGACCATCGAAATCGCTGCGCGTCACCAGACGAAACTGTCCTGTTGTCATGTCTTTCCCTGCCCTGTTTCCATGGATGATGAGTCGATCGTGCTGCCACTTGTCACGATCAATGCCGTCGGCAACTGTACCGCAGTCGGCAGGGGCGTGATAGCCCTGCCGGCTTGTCAGCCACTACCCGGCACCGCATAATCCTGACATATTGCTCCGCCCCCCGGCCTTGCCGCTTGAAATCGCGGTCACGGCCGCCATTTCAGCAGATAGCGCGCAGTGATTCCGGTGCCGGCCAGTGCAGAACCGCGGCCCGCCTTCACCGCAGCCGCAGCAGGTCTGCCACCGGCCAGACCGCTTTTGAGAGACACAGAAAGGCACCATGCTGTACGCAATCACAGGCACCGACGCCCCCAATTCCCTCGACAACCGCCTGGCGGCACGGCCGGAACACCTGGCCCGGCTGCAGGCACTGCAGAACGACGGCCGGCTGCTGCTGGCGGGTCCGTTCCCGGCCATCGACAGCAACGACCCCGGCCCGGCCGGCTTCAGCGGCAGCCTGATCGTCGCCGAATTCGACTCGCTGGCCGCGGCCGAGCAATGGGCGAAGGCCGACCCCTATGTCGCCGCCGGCGTCTATGCCAGCGTCAGCGTCAAGCCGTTCCGCAAGGTGCTGCCGGCATGAGCGCCATCATCGAAACCATGCGCCAGCGCCTGGCGGCACTGGCGCCGGAACACCTCGACATCGAGGACGACAGCGCGTCCCATGCCGGCCACGCCGGCGCCAAAAGCGGCGGCCACTACAATGTGCTGATCGTCAGCGCCTGTTTCAGCGGCAAGTCGCGCATCGAGCGGCAACGCATGGTGTACGATGCGCTCGGCGACCTGATGCAGCAGGGCATTCACGCCCTGGCACTCAAAACCCTTACTCCGGACGATCTCTGAAATCCATCCCATGAAGAAATCACTCACTCTCGCGGCCCTGCTGCTGGCTGCCGTCGGCAGCACCCCGAGCCTGGCCGCGCCGGTCGCCACCGTCAACGGCTCCACCATCGACAGCAGCACCCTGGATCAGGCGGTGAAACAGGTCATCGGCAACAGCGGCGGCCAGCTGAAAGACAGCCCGGCCCTGCGCGAAGAAGTGCGCCAGCGCCTGATCAATCGCGAGCTGATCGTGCAGGCCGCCACCAAGGCCGGCCTCGACAAGAAGCCGGAATTCCAGCAACAGCTGGCCGAAGCGCGCACCGAACTGCTGCAGCAGGCCTTCTTCCAGCAGCGCCTCAGCACCAGCCCGGTGTCGGACAGCGCGCTGAAGGCGGCCTACCAGCAGTACAGCGAGCGCTTTAATGGCGTGAAGGAAGTGAAAGTCCGCCAGATCATCGTCAACAGCGAAGCCGACGCCAACAGCGTGCTGGCCGAGCTGAAAAAAGGCGCCAAGTTCGAAACCCTGGCCGCCAGCAAGTCCACCCACCAGCCTAGCCGTGAACGTGGCGGCGACCTGGGCTGGGGAAATCTGGCGTCCATGGAACCGCCGCTGGCCGCCGCGCTCCAAGCGATTCCCAAAGGCAAGTTCAGCGCCCAGCCGCTGCGCTCCGGCCTCGGCTGGCACCTGTTCAAGGTAGAGGACATCCGCGACGCGAAGCCGCTGCCCTTTGATACCATCAAGCCGCAGATCGCCCGCGATCTGCAGGACAAAGCGATTAGTGACGCGATCGGCGAATTGCGTCAGAAAGCCAACATTCAATAACCACTGGAAACCCCGATGAACTTCCCTTTGAAAAAGACCCTGATTGCCGTCAGCCTGCTGACCGCCACCGCTTGCGCGTTCGCCACTTCGGTCAATGGCGTTGCCATCAGCCAGCAGCGTATCGATGCCATCACCCGCATGATGGAAGCGCAAGGCCAGAAATCGACGCCGGAAATGGCGCAAATGGTCAAGGATCAGCTGATCACCGCTGAAATCCTGCGTCAGGAAGCCGTGAAGAAGGGCCTGGACAAGTCCGCCGACTACCTCGCCGAAATCGAGAACGCCAAGGCGATGGCACTGGCCAACCGCCTGATCAAGGAACACCTGCGCACCAACCCGGTGACCGACGCCCAGGCCCGCGCCGAGTACGACAAGGTGAAGGCCGAGTTCCCGGAGCGCAAGAGCTTTGACGCCAGCCACATCCTGGTGAAGACCGAAGCCGAAGCCAAGTCCGTGATCGAGGCGCTGAAAAAAGGCAAGCCGTTCGCGCAGCTGGCCAAGGAAAAATCGCTGGATCCGGGCTCCAAGGACAACGGCGGCAACCTGGGCTGGAACGAGCCGGGCACCTTCGTGGCGCCGTTCTCCGAGGCGATGGTGAAACTGGCCAAGGGCCAGGTGACCGCGATCCCGGTGAAGACCGATTTCGGCTTCCACGTCATCAAGCTGAACGACGTGAAAGTGGAAGCGGCGCCGCCGCTGGAAGCCCTGCGTCCGCAACTGGAGCAACGCATCCAGTCGCAGCGCGTCGAGGCACTGATCAAGTCGCTGAAGGCCAGCGCCAAGGTCCAGTAAGAAGGCTCAGTAAGCCCGCGTGCTTCCGCCATGAAAAAACCGGCCGCTGGCCGGTTTTTTCATGGGCAGACGGGCGGGATGACGTTCAGTCGTCGTCCTGCGCCGCCCAGCCCGGCTCGCGCTTTTCGTTGAAGGCGCGCACGCCCTCCAGCTGTTCCGCACTGCCGATCAGCGCCAGGAAGGCCGCCTTTTCCGCCGCCAGTTGTGCGGCCAACGTTTGCGACGGGCTGGCCTCGATCAGCCGCCGTGCCGCGTGGATCGCCTGCGGCGACTGCTCGCGCACCCGTGCCGCCAGGCTCAGCGCCACGATCTTGGCCAGTCCGCTTTCCACCACTTCTTCCACCAGCCCGATGGCCAGCGCCTTGTCGGCGGTGACGAACTCGCCGCCGAGGATGAGGCGCTTCGCCCACGGCACGCCGACGCGGTCGGTCAGCGCCTTGGTGCCGCCGGCACAGGGTATCAGCCCGACACGCGCCTCCGGCAGCCCGAGACTGGCACCACGCTCGGCCACGATGTAGTCGCAGGCCAGCGCGCACTCCAGCCCGCCGCCCAGCGCGAAACCGTTCACCGCCGCCACCGTCACACCCGGGTAGTGGCGCACTGCGTCAAACGCCAGCGCAAACGCGTCCGCCACCTTGCCGGCGTGCGCGGCCGCGCCCTCGCCGAACAGCGCGAGATCGGCGCCGGCCGAGAAGTAGCGCTCGCCGGCACCGGTCAGCACCACCGCGCGGATGGCGGCGTCGGCCGTCAGCGCGTCCATCGCCCGGGCCAACTCCTGCAACGACTCTATCGTCCACACATTGGCCGGCGGATTGTTGATCGTGACAATTGCTGATTGCCCAAGACGTTCGACAATGATTTTTTGGGTCATGTGGCACTCCTCCAGCCTCGGCAACGCCCGGCTGGGGCGCAATATCCAACAGCGTTATTCAGCGTGGATTCACCGGGAAAAACAGCTACTTTTCGAGCATTGGCGCGGCTTTGCTAGCTTTAACCATGGACTATGTCGCTGATTTTGCAAGCCCTTCCCGGCCGGCCAAACGGCGGCGCGATGTGCCGCCGGCCATTCAATAAACAGCGTTTACAAATGGCCGGCGGCGACAAGTTCCGCGCCGCGACCGGGCCCGGCTGCTACACTAGCGGCCATCATTTTTGCCCGCGTTGTCACCCATGCTGGAAATCAGTCTGCTGTCCCTGTTTCTTGCCGGCCTGCTCGGCGGCGTGCACTGTCTCGGCATGTGCGGCGGCATCGTCACCGCCATTTCGCTGGGCAAGTCGCAAGCGGCGCCACTGTGGCACCTCTTGTGCTACAACGTTGGCCGCATCGGCAGCTACGTCTGCGCCGGCGCGCTGCTCGGCGGCCTCGCGCAGTGGGGGCTGAACCAGGCGGCGTACCAGCCGCTGCAGACCGCGCTGTTCATTGCGGCCAACCTGCTGCTGATCCTGCTCGGCCTGTACCTGGCCGGCCTGTCCGCCGCCATCACCCGCATCGAGCACCTGGGCCGGCCGCTGTGGCGGCGCCTGCAGCCGCTGACCCGCCGCTACCTGCCGGTGCGCACCGCCCGCCAGGCGCTGCTGGCCGGCGCGATCTGGGGCTGGCTGCCCTGCGGCCTGGTCTACACCGCCAGCATCGCCGCGCTGGCCTCCGGCGGTGCCGGACAGGGTGCGCTGGTGATGCTGGCCTTCGGCCTCGGCACCCTGCCCAACCTGCTGCTGATGGGGCTGTTTGCCAGCAGGCTGCAGCAGCTGAAACAGCAACGGCCAGTCCGCCTGGTGGCGGGACTGGCCGTGATGGCACTCGGTGGCTGGCACCTGTGGCAGCTGCTTACATCGACTGGCTGAGCGCGGTCACATTGCTGCGGAACATCTCCAGATAGCTGCGCGCGCCGGGCTGGCTGGACAGTGCATCGGAGTACAGCTTGCCGCCGACCTTGACGCCGGCCTCTTTCGCCAGCTGGTCGATCAGGCGCCGGTCGGACATGTTCTCGATGAACACCGCCTTCACCTGTTCCTTTTTCACCTGCCGGATCAGCTGCGCCACCGACTTGGCCGAGGCCTCGGCATCGGTGCTCACCCCTTGCGGCGCCATGAAGCGGATCGCGTAGCGCTGGCCGAGATAGGCAAAGGCATCGTGCGAGGTCAGCACCTTGCGCCGCGCCGCCGGCACCGCGGCAAACTGCTTGCCGGCCCAGCTGTCCAGCTCCTGCAGCCGCGCCTTGTAGGCGGCGGCGCGTTCGCGATAGTAGCTGGCGCCGGCGGCATCGGCGCGGCTGAGACCGGCGGCGATATTGTCGACATAGCGCAGCACGTGCTGCGGGTTGTGCCAGGCGTGCGGATCGGCACGACCGTGGTCGTGACCATGCTCGTCGTGGCCGTGCTCGTCTTCCGCCACCGCCAGCGGCTTGAGGCCGTTAGCGGCGGTCACGGTCACGCCCTTGAAGTTGGCCGACTTGTTCAGACGGTTGATCCAGCCCTCGAAGCCGAGGCCGTTGACCACGAACACCTTGGCCTCGGCCAGCTTCTTGACGTCGGCCGGCTTGGGCTGGAACACGTGGGCGTCCTGGTCGGCGCCGACCAGCGACACCACGCTGACGCGCTCGCCGCCGACTTCGCGGGTGATGTCGGCCATGATGCTGAAGCTGGCCACCACCGGCAGGTTGGCCCACGCCGCCAGCGGCGACAGCAGCAGGCTGCTCACAATAATTTTCCGTACGTTCACGCGCTCAACTCTCCAAATGACGTTGCCGCAGCAGGCGGGGCAACACGCCGCCCTGCGGGGCAACAAACAGCGAAACGATATAGAACAGGCCGGCCAGCAGGATGATGCACGGCCCGGACGGCAGCTCGACGTGATAGGACAGCAGCAGCCCGCCCATGCCCGCCAGCGCGGCGATCAGGAACGCCGCCAGCAGCATGCCGCCGACGCTGGCCGCCCACAGTCGCGAGCAGATCGCCGGCAGCATCATCAGCCCCACCGACATCAGCGTGCCCAGCGCCTGGAAGCCCGACACCAGATTCAGCACCACCAGCAGCAGGAACAGCAGGTGCCACACGCTGCCGTGGCCGCCGACCGCGCGCAGGAACACCGGGTCCAGGCTTTCCAGCAGCAGCGGGCGATAGATCACCGCCAGCGTCAGCAGGGTCACGCTGGCGACGCTGGCCACCAGCAGCAGCGCGGCGTCGTCCACCGCCAGCACCGAGCCGAACAAGAGGTGCATCAGGTCGACATTGCTGCCGCTGCCGGACACCAGCAGCACGCCGATGGCCAGCGACAGCAGGTAGAAGGCGGCAAAGCTCGCGTCTTCCTTGATCTCGGTGAAACGCGTCGCCAGCCCGGCAAAACCGGCCACCAGCACGCCGGCGACAAAACCACCCAGGCTCATCGCCGGCAGGCTCAGGCCGGCGATCAGGAAGCCGACCGCGGCGCCGGGCAGCACCGCGTGGCTCATCGCGTCGCCGACCAGGCTCATGCGCCGCATCACCAGGAACAGGCCGACCGGCGCGCTGCCCAGCGCCAGCGCCAGGCAGGCCACCAGCGCGCGGCGCATGAAGGCGAATTCGACAAAGGGCGCCAGCACCCATTGGTACAGGAAATCGGTCACGGTCTTACTCCATCCACGCGGCACACCGGGGCATTGGCCGACCAGTGCGCGGCGGTATCGCTGGCGCGGCGCAGCTTGTCCGCGGTCAGCACCTCGGCGGTGTCGCCCCAGGCGATCACCTCGCGTGCCATCAGCAGCGTCTGCGGGAAGTGCTCGCGCACCTGTTGCTCGTCGTGCAGCACCGCGATCACGGTGCGCCCTTCCGCCTTCCAGCGCTCGACCAGCCGCAGCAGGTCGGCGGTGGTGGTGGCGTCGACGGCGTTGAACGGCTCGTCGAGCAGAATCAGCGGCGCGTCCTGCACCAGGATGCGGGCGAACAGCACGCGCTGGAACTGGCCGCTGGACAGCGCGGAAATCGGGCGGGTGGCGAAGTCTTCCAGACCGACGGTCACCAGCGCGTTCCACGACGCGTCGTCATCGTTGCGGCCAACCTTGCCGAACAGGCCGCTGCGCTGCCAGTGGCCGCTGGACACCAGATCGATCACCGACACCGGCAGCGAGCGGTCGATTTCCGACTGCTGCGGCAGGTAGGCCAGATCGCGGCGCGCCACGCCGCGCATCAGCACGCGACCCGCATCCGGCTTCAGCGCGCCCATGATGGTTTTCAGCAGGGTGCTCTTGCCGGCGCCGTTGGGGCCGAAGATCGCCGTGGCCTGGCCATCGGCAAAGCTGCCGCTGACGTGGTGCACGGCGGGGTGGCGACGGTAGGACACCGTCAGGTTTTCCAGCCGGATCATGCCACCTCCTGCAGTGCCCAGTGCACCAGCAACCACAGCGCGAGCAGCGGCAGCGCGGCCAGCAGCAGGCGCTGGCCGGCGGACAGCGACAGCAGGCGCCAGCGCGGCAGGTGCGAGGTCTCGCCGGCGGCGTGCGGGTGCGGATGGGAGTGCGCATGCGCGGCGCCGTGCGCGTGATCGTGCGTATGCTGTTCGTGCGCGGAGTGCTCGTGCGGATGGGGGTGTGTCATGCCGCTCATGCCCCGTTCCCGGCCGGCAGCACGCAGGCCTGGATGGCGGCTTCCAGCGCGTCGGCGTCGATACGGCTGCCGATCACCTCGAAGCGGCTGTCGCGGCGCCACGCTACCTGGTTGGCCGCCCACTGCCCTTCGGTCCAGTTCAGCCACAGCCAGGTGTCCAGCACGCGGAACACGCCCTTGGCGCGCACCAGGCCGTCGACCCGTTGCGGCAGGCTGTCGAACAGCTCGGTCAGCGCCTCGCCGGAGAACTCCGCGTCCGGCGCGAAGGTCCAGCCCTGCGACTGCCAGCCGGAGGCGTCGCCCGGGCGCACCGCCGGCCGGTAGCGCGACTTGTTCTGCACCGCGGCGTCCAGCCACGCCGGATCGGCGGCGCCGTCGCTGATCTCGGCGATCAGCGACTTGGGCGGAAACAGCGCGGCGGCCTTGTCGCGGTAGGCGGCCAACGTTGGCGCGTCGGCGAGGTCGCACTTGGTGGCCAGCAGCACGTCGGCGATCATCACCTGGTCGCGGTACAGCGGCTGGCGGAAGTAGTCGTTGTTGGCGAACTGGCGCGGATCGACCAGCGTCATCACCGCACCGACCTGCAGCGCGTTGCCCAGCGGCTCGGCGCGCAATTCGTCGATCAGCCCGGCGGCGTGGGCGAGGCCGCTGGCCTCGATGATCAGCCGGTCTGGCCGCTCGCGGCGCAGCAGGTTGGCGACGGTGACCGTCATCTGCGGCCCGGCGACGCAGCACAGGCAGCCGCCGGCGATCTCGGCCACCGGCAGCTCGCCGTTGTCCAGCACCGCGCCGTCGATGCCGATCTCGCCGAACTCGTTGACGATGATCGCCCATTTTTCATGTTGCGGCCGCTGCGCGATCAGGTGGCGCAGCGCCGTGGTCTTGCCCACCCCGAGAAAGCCGGTGAGCACGTTGACGGTGGTTTTTTTCATACTCGACATGCCTGGCACAGTCCGGTCAGTAATAGATTTTGTTGCGCGATGGCAAAGCCCTGCGCCGCCGCCTGCTGTCGCAGCGTGTCCAGCGCCGGCGCCGCCTCCAGCTCGTTGACGCGGCCACAGGCGGTGCACACCAGGATCAGCCCTTCGTGGCAGCAGCCGACATGACTGCACACGATATAGCCGTTGAGCGCGTCGACCTTGTGCAGCAGGCCGGCTTCCACCAGGAAATCCAGCGCCCGGTACACCGTCGGCGGCGCGGCAATGCCGCGCTCGCGCTGCAGGTCGGCCAGCACCTGATAGGCCTTGACCACGCCTTCGTGCGCCAGCACCAGCTCCAGCACCTGACGGCGCAGCGCGGTCAGCTTCACGCCCTGTCGCTGGCACTGCAGGTCGGCCGCGGCAATAAAGCCAGCTTTATCCATGACAAGTCACCGGGAGTTAATAAGGAATAAGGGGACAAATAGCAGCAACTCTTAAATGTTACTATATAACAACACCATTAACAACTGTTAACCGCCCGCCGCTTCGATGCTGCAATGCGGTGTGCTAAGCTGTCGGCCTCGATTGCCCACCCCAATCCGCAAGGAGCCTGCAGATGAAACAGCTACTGCTCACCGTGTTGTCCTGTACCGTGCTGCTGAGCCCGGCGTTTGCCGCCGACCCGGTGACCCAGCGTCAGGAAATCTTCAAGCAGTACAAGCAAACCGTCGGCACCATGGCCAAGACCGTGAAGGGTGAGACGCCGTACAGCAAGGATGAATTCGCCAAGCTGGCCGCGCACCTGGACGCGCTGGCGCAGCAGCCGTGGCAGCACTTCCCGGCCGGCAGCGACCAGGGCAAGACCGGCGCCCGCGCCGAGATCTGGAGCAAGCCGCAAGACTGGAAAGCCGCCATCGACAGGCACAAGACCGAGACCGCCAAGCTGAAGCAGACCGCCGCCGGCGGCGACCTCGCCGCGATCAAGGCCCAGTTCGGCGCCACCCAGAAGACCTGCAAGGCCTGTCACGACAACTTCCGCAACGATTGAGTCCGGCCATTGCCGTCGTGTTCAGCCCCGGGCGGGGCTGAACTTTTCTGGCGCGCGGCATCCTAAAGTCCGTCTCCCACCCGCATCAAGATCATGAAAAAAATCCTCCTGCTTGCCACCCTCGCCCTCCTTGCCACCACTAGTCAGGCCGGCCCCGGCGAAGACCGCCAGAAAGCCTTCAAACAGGTACTGCGCAGCTTCGAACCGATGGGCGTGATGCTGCGCGGCAGCGGCTATCGCAAGGATGCGTTCATCCAGCACGCCGACGCACTGAAGACCGTCGCCGCGGCGCCGTTCGGCCAGTTCAAGCCGGGCACCATCGACGACGTCAGCCGCGCCAAGCCGGCGATCTGGAGCGAACCGGCCAAATGGAAGGCGGAACAGGACAAGTTCCTGCTCGCGGTTGGCCAGCTGCAGAAATCCGCGCGCGGCGACGACCTCGCCGCCATCCGTCGCGACTACGGCGCCGTGGCCGCCAGCTGCAAGGCCTGTCACGACAGCTTCCGCGGCCCGATGCGCTAAGCCGCCGGAAACAAGAACCGCCAGCCGAATCCATATCCGGCTGGCGGTTTTCATTTCCGCAAGACGGCTCAGGCGGCCACGCTGGCCGCCAGCCACGGCACACCACCGAACACCAGCAGCGCCACCAGCAGCAGCAATACCAGCGCCAGCCACGGCGACGCAAAGCGCAAGGGCGCGGCCTCATCCGGCAGCGCCTTCACTCCGCTGAACATCGGGCGCACCAGATCGGTGTTGCGGCCAACCTTGTAGAACACCACCGCCAGCACGTGCACCGCCGCCAGCAACAGCAGTACGTCGAACCAGTCCTTGTGCCAGCCGGTGACCTGTTCGGCCAGCTCGTCATTGCCCAGCAATGCCTTCAGCGGGCCGTCATAGAGGTAGCTGTTGACGTCGGCGGCAAACAGCCCCAGCCCGGCCTGCAGCAACAGCGCCAGCAGCAGCGCCAGCACCATCCAGCCGCCCAGCGGGTTGTGCCCCGGCTGCGCCGTCACCGGCAGCTGCCCGGCCAGATAGGCGCGGATGCGTGCCGGCCCGGCAAGAAAATCGCTGAAGCGCGCCGTCTGGCTGCCACACAGCCCCCACAGCACGCGGAACAGCACCAGCACCAGCATCAGCATGCCAAGGCGCAGATGCCACTCCATCCAGTCGCCGCCCTGCTCGGCGGTAAACCACAGCCCGGCAAACACCGGCACCATCGTCCAGTGAAACAGCCGCGTCGGCGCATCCCACACCTTGATCATCCTGCTCATGTTTGCTGCATCCTTTCCTGTTTGGGCGGCCGGTGGCGAAGCCCGGCCTTGTGCACCCGAAGCCGGTTCACCGCCAGAGCGCACGTTACGAAGCGTCATTTTCGGTTAAAATCGCCATCTTTTGTTGCAACGCCAACAGGCGCAATCGTCAACGCGCGGCCCACGGCCCGCGTCCTGCTCATGTGGAGAAGAAATACATGCACCAATCCAGCCTTATCCAGGAACTGCAAGCTCGCGGCCTGATCGCCCAGCAAACCGACGCGGCGGCACTCGACGAACTGCTGGCTAAGGAAAGTGTGACCTTGTATTGCGGCTTCGACCCGACCGCCGACAGCCTCCACCTCGGCCATCTGGTACCGGTACTGGTACTGCGCCGCTTCCAGCAGGCCGGCCACCGCCCGATCGCCCTCGTCGGCGGCGCTACCGGCATGATCGGCGACCCGAGCTTCAAGGCCACCGAGCGCAAGCTGAACACCCCGGACGTGATCGCCGGCTGGGTCGACAAGATCCGCGGCCAGGTGTCGCCGTTCCTGAGCTTCGAAGGCGACAACGCCGCCATCATGGCCAACAACTACGACTGGTTTGGCGGCATGGGCGCGCTGGAGTTCCTGCGCGACATCGGCAAGCACTTCTCGGTCAACCAGATGATCAAGAAGGAATCGGTGCAGCAGCGCATCAGCCGCGAAGACCAGGGCATCAGCTACACCGAGTTCAGCTACAGCCTGCTGCAGGGCTACGACTTCACCGAGCTGAACCGCCGCCACGGCTGCAAGCTGCAGATCGGCGGCTCCGACCAGTGGGGCAACATCACCGCCGGCACCGACCTCACCCGCCGCATCAACCAGCAACACGTGTTCGGCCTGACCCTGCCGCTGGTGACCAAGGCCGACGGCACCAAGTTCGGCAAGACCGAAGGCGGTGCGATCTGGCTGGACGCGAGCAAGACCAGCCCGTACGCGTTCTACCAGTTCTGGCTCAATACCGCCGACGCCGACGTGTACAAGTTCCTGCGCTACTTCTCCTTCCTGTCGGTGGCCGAGATCGCCGCCATCGAGGAACAGGACAAGGCCAGCGGCAGCAAGCCGCAGGCACAGCGCATCCTGGCGGAACAGGTGACCGCGCTGGTGCACGGCCAGGCGGCGGTGGAAGCCGCGCAGCGCATCAGCGCCAGCCTGTTCTCCGGCAGCGTGACCGACCTGACCGCATCCGACCTCGCGCAGCTGGCGCAGGACGGCATGCCCAGCGTCCAGCTGCCGCGCGACAGCAGCGGCCTGATTGACGCGCTGGTGGCTGGCGGCCTGGCCAAGTCCAAGTCCGAGGCCCGCACCTTCATCCAGAGCGGCGCCGTCAGCGTCAACGGCAACAAGATCGACAGCCTCGAACACCAGATCGGCGACGGCGAGCGCCTGTTCGGCCGCTACAGCCTGCTCAAGCGCGGCAAGAAACACCACACCCTGCTCTGCTGGCAATAAACCGTTGCGGCCAACGTTGGCCGCCAGCCTGCCGCCGACAGCCATGCCTTTGCATGGCTGTTTTCATTTCTGCCACCGGCGCAGAAAAATTCACTATTCAGCGCAAGCAAGGCTATCTATGATCCGGGATGACATTAGCAAAACAATGGTTGCCGCGCCGGCACCGCCGGCCCGCGCAGCACCAACACCGCAGCGACAAGGCCTGACCTGAACCACCGCGGACAGCGGCAACGCTGCCCGCCATTTGCCGGGGTGAGCAAGGGCATGACACAACACCGCAATCGCAATACCACGCAGCTGCCCGGCCTGGTCTGGCCGTTCATTGCCGTTGCCCTGCTGCTGGCGGCCCTGGGCGGGGTCAGCCTGGAAATCCAGTCCGCGGTGCGCGCCTACGTCAGCGGCGAGAGCCTGTGGTCCAAAGGACAAAAAGACGCCATCTACTATCTCAGCCTGTACGCCGACAGCCACGACGAACGCCACTTCCACCAGTACCAGACCGCCATCGCCATCCCGCTCGGCGACCGCACCGCCCGCATGGCACTGGAACAGCCGGTGCCGGACCTGGCGCTGGCCCGCGCCGGTTTCCTGCAGGGCGGCAACCACCCGCAGGACATTGCCGGCCTGATCTGGCTGTACCAGAACTTCCGCCAGTTCAGCCACCTGCAGCAGGCGATCGCGCACTGGGAGTTCGGCGACCGCAACGTGCAGGTGCTGACCGAACTGGCAGAGCAGATGCACTTCCAGATCAGGGGCGGCGTGGCCAGCGCGCGCGACATCGCCGACTGGAAGGCGGAAATCTACGCCATCAACGACCGTCTCACCCCGGTGGAGAAAGCCTTTTCCGACACCCTCGGCGAAGGCTCGCGCCTCATCCAGCGCTTGCTGCTGGCCGCCAACCTCGCCAGCGCCGCGCTGCTGATCCTGCTGGTGCTGCTGCGCACCCACAAGCTGCTGGGCCAGCGCCAGTCCTTCGAACGCGCACTGCAGGCGGAGAAGGAGCGCGCGCAGGTCACCCTCGCCTCCATCGGCGACGCGGTGATCACCACCGACGCCGACGGCCTGACCGCCTACATGAACCCGGCGGCGGAGCAGCTGACCGCGTGGACGGTGGCGCAGGCAGAGGGGCTGCCGCTGGGCTCGCTGTTCCGCCTCGTCGACGAGGACACCCAGCAGGAAGGGCTGGTGCTGCTCGAACAGATCCTGGCCGGCGACCTCGGCCACGGCAGCAGCACCCAGCTGCTGGTACGCCTGGACGGCAGCGCGGTGTCGGTGGCACTGGTGGCGGCGCCGATCCACAGCGCCGGGCGCATCAGCGGGGCGGTGCTGGTGCTGCACGACATGACGCAGGAGCGGCAGTACATCGCCAACCTGTCGTGGCAGGCCTCGCACGACGCGCTGACCGGACTGGCCAACCGCCGCGAGTTCGAATACCGGCTGGAACAGGCGCTGGCCGATCTCGACCGCCAGCACGACGGCCCGCAGCAGCACGCGCTGATGTTCCTCGACCTCGACCAGTTCAAGGTGGTCAACGACACCTGTGGCCACGCCGCCGGCGACGAGCTGCTGCGCCAGATCTGCCGGCGGCTGCTGCAGCGGCTGCGCGACAGCGATACCCTCGCCCGCCTCGGCGGCGACGAGTTCGGTATCCTGCTGCAGCACTGCCCGGTCGACGCCGCGCTGCAGATTGCCGAAAGCCTGCGCCAGACGGTGCAGGACCTGCACTTCGGATGGGGCGGTCGTCCGTTCAACGTCAGCGTCAGCATCGGCTTGGTGCATATCGCCGGTGCGCGCACCACGCTGGCCGAGGCGCTGCGCGCCGCCGACGTCGCCTGCTACATGGCCAAGGAAAAGGGACGCAACCGGGTGCAGCTCTACCATCCGGACGATTCGGAACTGTCGCTGCGCTTCGGCGAAATGGCCTGGGTGCAGCGCATCCACCTGGCGCTGGAAGAACAGCGGCTGTGCCTGTACGCGCAGGAGATCGCGCCGCTGGGCGACCACAGCGACGGCGGCAGCCATGTCGAGTTGCTGCTGCGCCTGCACGACGAGGTCGGCCGCCTGGTGCCGCCGATCAGTTTCATCCCGGCGGCAGAGCGCTACGGCCTGATGCCGCTGATCGACCGCTGGGTGGTGCAGCACGCGTTCACCACCCTCGCCGCGCGGCTACGCTGCCGCAAGGTGACGCCGATCGGCACCTGCGCCATCAACCTGTCCGGCACCACCATCGGCGACCAGGCGTTCCTGGACTTCCTGCGCGAGCAGTTCCGCCTGCACGCGATTCCGCCGCGCATGATCTGCTTCGAGATCACCGAGACCAGCGCCATCGCCAACCTCGCCAGCGCCATCCACTTCATCACCGAGCTGCAGAGCCTGGGCTGCCGCTTCTCGCTGGATGACTTCGGCGCCGGCATGTCCTCGTTCACCTACCTGAAGCACCTGCCGGTGGACTACCTGAAGATCGACGGCGGCTTCGTCAAGGACATGCTCGACGACCCAATCGACCGCGCCATGGTCGAGGCCATCAACCACATCGGCCACGTGATGGGCAAACGCACCATTGCCGAATTCGTGGAAACACCGGCCATCCTGCAGGCGCTGGCCGAGATCGGCGTCGACTACGCGCAGGGCTACGCCGTAGCCAGGCCGCAGCCGTTCAACTGCGACTGCGAGCTGCGGCACGACTTCCGCCGTGCCTGCGCGACACCAGGCCAGGCCCGGAACGATGCCGCCCCGGCAGCACCCGCTGCCGGCAGGAATGCCGGTGCCGAGACCCCGCCCGCCTGAGCGGCGGCCAGGCTGGCGGGCGGACGCCCAAGGTTGGCCGCATCAGCCCAGGCTGACGCGCAGTTCCCGCTCGCCGTCGATCTCAACATCGTGATAGCGCAGCAAGCCCGGCACACCGGCCGGTAGCGCCTCGTCCAGCGGCTTGCCCTGCAGCAGCGCCAGCGCCGGCCGCACCACCGCCGCCAGCAAGGCCTCGCTGCCGTCCAGCGCCGACAGCTGCAGCGTATAGGTCCACTCCGCGCCGAAGTGGGATTCGCTCTCTTCCCACCACAGCAGGCGGTTGCCGCGGTTTTCCCACGGCTGCCACGCGCTGGCCGGGAAGCCGACAAAGGCGTCGTACTCGAAGGCAAACTCGCAGGCCCAGTGCGCCACGTGCAGCACCGCGCCCGCCAGCGTGCCATCCTGCCGCAGCGGCACGCCGTCGCCGGCAAGGCTGATCTGGTAGTTGAGCCAGCCGCCGATGAATTCCTTCTTTTTCTTGTTGCGCACGATCAGCGGCAGGCTGCTGGCCAGCGCCACCCGTCCCAGCGCCGGCACTTGCTGCACGCTTTCCTCGACACTGCCCAGCTTGTAGCACAGCTTGGCCGCGCCGAACGCCTCGCCCAGCAGCGCATCCAGCTGCTGTTGCAGCGCCTTGGCGTGACGCCATTGTTCGTTACTGACGGCAGCGGGCTGGGCGTCATGGTTCATGCGATGGTGTCCTTGTATTGCGGAATCGAAAACAACAACGGCGCCCACTGGCGCCGTTGTCGGAGGGTTGCGGCCAACCTTATGTGGCTTCCAATGCTTGATTGTACTTGAAGCCGATTTTACCAGCCGTTTTACATCACTCATCGCGACTAGGCAATGGACTTCGACGGCATCATTCCGGCGTTGCAGGCGAAAAAATTCGAAGTGGCCATCGCCTAGATGAGCATTACCGCCGATCGCGCCAAGGTGGTCGATTTCAGCGACAGGTACTTCAACGTCCCCGGCCGCTTGCTGGCCAAGGCCGGCACCCAGATCAACGACGCCTGGTACAAGGGCAAGAACATCGGCGTGCTGCGCAGCGCGGTACAAGAGCAGGAAGGCAGCGACAAGATGAAGCCGAAAGGCGCCAGCATCAAGATCTACGGCAAGATCACCGATGCCTTCCTCGACCTGAGCAGCCAGCGGCTGGATGCCGTGTTCCTGGAATCGACCGTGGGTGAGGAAGACTTCCTGAAAACCGCGAAGGGCAAGGGCTACGCCTTTGTCGGCCCCATCTTCAACGACCCGAAGTACTATCAGGGTTGCGGCATCGCGGTACAAAAGGGCAACAAGGAGCTGCTGGCCAAGATCAACGTGGCGCTGAAGAAGATCCTGGCCGACGGTACCTACAAGAAGATTCAGGGCAAATACTTCAGCAACGACATCAACCCGTTCAAGTAAGCGCCACCCCGTAGTCGCCGGCACGCCAGCGCCGCGCCCGGGCCCCGCAAACCGCACCGCATCGGTGCGGGTTTTGTTTTGCCGCCCGCCGACACCGCACAGCCTTGCTTGCCGTCGTCAGCACGCCGGCCAAGCGGAATGAAAGCGGCAAAATCGGCGCCATGCCGCAACAAAAATGCGTCAAAACACACAAGGGCCGCAACCACTGGCCGCCTAATTGAAATCAGTTTGTCGCGGCCAAGCAGCGGCGCGCCCGGGCACCCCGGACGCGGCAGCAAGTCGCGAACGCCGGCGTCTACGGCGAAACCGGCCAGGAGGACAGCGCCTCCTGTTTCAGCGCCGGCCACCGCTGCTGCCAGCAGCAGTAGTGGTCAAATCCCGGAACCAGCACCACCTCCGGCCGTTTTGTCCCCGGGAAATGCGCGGCGTAGGACAGCACCGGCCCGCTCCCGACCTGCCGGTCGGCGGCACCGACATAGTGGCGCTGCGGCACATGCTGCAGACGTTGCCAGCTATCGGCCGGGTTGAGCGAGCCCGCCAGCGGCGACAGATGCTTGGCCGCGGTCCACGCCTGGTGATCAAGGTTGGCCGCAAGGGTAATCAGCCCGGCCACGTCCTGGCGCCGCGCGGCCAGCAGGCTGGCCAGCGTCCCGCCACCGGAATAGCCGATCAGAACCAGCCGCTGCGCCTGAAAGCGCTGCTTGAGTTGATCGAGCGCCTGATTACTCGCCTGCACCACTTCCGGCGCAAAGCGGTGACTGGTCCAGTATTTTTGTGCACAAAGCTCGCTACCGACCCCTTCGTACTGGCATGGCCGCGCCAGATACGCCGCCGGTTCCGGATCCTGCAGCGCCAGCAGCAGCGAGAGTGGCGTAAGCGGCGTCGGATCCAGCGATGGCGTATCCGCCGATAACCACGCCAGACCGTCGCCCTCCAGATACACCGTCAGCGTACCGGTAGCGGGAACACTGGCCGGCAGATAGGCCCGCAGGCTAAAGCTGCCGGTACGCAGGCTGAGCGGCTGCCAGCCACGGGCCGCCGCCAGTTGCAGCGCCTGGCCGTTACGCTCTGCCGCATCCGGAATATGCACGCAGCCTGCCAGCAGCCCCAGCAGCAGGCCACCGCCAGCCAGCCGGAGTAAAGTCTTTCGCCGTCTATTCATGTTCAGCATCCCCACACTGCTGCACCCGCGCCACCCGATCCAGCGGCAGCTCTTCCTGTCGCCACTGTGCCGGCGTGATGGCGATTGTCAGCGCGCCAACGCTGCGGTCGTTCAAGAGTACCAGGCAGCGCTGGTACAGGCTGCTGCATGCCAGCGGATGGCGCTGTCCGGTGGTGTCCTCGCTGTGCTGCGCGGTGGTGAAGTAGCACGCCACCCCGGCACGCTGCAGCTCGTCGCGGCGCTGCCGTGCCGCCGCCTCGGCCATGGCGCCGCCGACGAACAGTTCGACCGGGATACGCCCTCCTGTCGGGAACAGCTGCTGCATCAGCAGCGGCATCGCGTCGCGCGAACTCTGGCTGGCACCCAGCGCCGGCGCGGCATTGACCTCGTTGATGATCGCACCGTTCACATGCCAGGGCTGGCCGATATCAGGCGTGATCATGTCGATGCCGGCCACCTCCAGACCAAACAGCGCCGCCGCACGCAGCGCCAGCGCCAGATTACCCGGGTGGGCGGCAGCCAGCATGTCTTCGTCGCGGCCTCCATCGGCCGACGATTCGATCGCGCGCAAGGCTATCCACGCCCCCGCCGCCGGCACCGACGCCAGCTGCAATCCCGCCTCGCGCAGGCAGGCACGGGTGTCGTCGTCGGCCCGCAACGGCGGCGCGCGCCGCCACGGCGGCAGGGCCAGCTGCTGCGAGTTGGCCGCGTCGATCAGCGCCTGGATGCTGCGCACGCCATCGCCTTGCACCGCCACCGGCAGGCGCTTGACCACATACATCACCCGGCCGCCGACCACCAGAATGCGATGGCAGACGCCGGGGGCCTGCTGCTCCAGCAGCAGCGGCCAGCCATAATGCGCAGCCTTGTCCAGCGCCAGTTGCAGCTGCGAGTGGTTGCCGATCCCGGTGCTGACCCCTTCGCCACGATCGCGCGCCAGCGGTTTCACCACCAGCGGCCAGCCCAGCTCCTGCGCCGCGGCGCTGGCCTGTTCGCCATTGCCGACCAGCCGCTGCACCGCCGTGGGCAGCCCCGCCTGCCGCAACCACTGCGCGGCCAGCTGCTTGTTGCCAGCCGCGCGGATGCCGATCGAGGAGTCGCTATCCAGCCGGCTGGTGAAGGCGTGCCGCAGATGCACGCCCCAGCCCAGCTGGAACACGCCGTTGCCCTCGTGCCGCCACGGGATGCCAAGGTTGGCCGCAGCCTGCAGCAGAGCCATGCTCGACGGCGCGGCGATGGCGTGCGGCAGAAGCCGCGGCAGGATGTCCTGCGCCAGCGACTGGAAAAACGCGGACAGCGGATCACTGCCCGCCGCCTGCCATGCCACCGCCTGCAGCCAGCGGACACAGCAATCACAGGCCTGCAGCAGCAGCGTGGCCGCTACGCCATCCAGTTGTGCAAAGGCGATGTCGCACTGCCATGGTGCTGCCGCATCCTGCGGTGGCACCATGGCCAGCACCTTGCCGTCGGCCAGCAGCGGTATGCCGCAGCCGCGCAACAGCGCCGGCGTGGCGACGGCAATGCGCCAGGCAAGACGCTGCAGCTGCGCCTCGACCGGGTCGTGCGGTGTGTCCGGCCGCGCGGGCTCGACCAACGGCGACTCCAGCCAGGCATGCAGCCAGGCATCGAGTAAAGGCCAACTCATGTCGGCCGGCAGCGGGCCGAGGCGGATGCTCAACACCTGTTGTGGTTGCCGGAGCGTACTGTCAGCAAGGGAAGGCAAGGTCGTCATCGCTGCGCCTCTTTTGCGGGTGGCAGGTACGCTTGCAGCAGCGCCAGCCAATACCCGGCCTCCGCCGGCGGCTGGCCGCACGGAGCCTCGGCCACCACCTCCAGCCGCGAAATGCGGTCGAGCGGCAGCCCGGCTGCCAGCCAGTGGCCATTGCTCACCAGCAGCACGGCCTGCACCCGCCGCTCCAGCAGCAGCGCCTGCAGCCGGTGAGCTGCGTCTCCCGTCATCGCCAGTGGCTGGCCGTGCGCATCGAGACAGAAGTCATCGCAACAGATAAAGCAGCTGACGCCCTGTGCCGTCCACGCTGCCTGCCGCTGGCGTGCCGCTGCCAGCGCGGCCGCGGCGCCGATATAAACCTCGACCGGGATGCGGCCGCCAGCAGGCCACAGCTGCCGCAACATGGAGGTCAGATAGCGCCGGTACCACGTGCCGGCGCCCAGCTGCGGCGCATGATTGACCTCGTTGATCACCGCGCCGTTTTCATGCCACGGCCGCCGGATGTCAGGCGAAATGATATCCACCCCGGCCATCGCCAGCCCCAGCCGGCGGGCGGCACGGCAGGCCAGCGCGATGTTGTCCGGATGCACCAGCCGGGTCACATCCTCGTCCTGCGCACCGTCGATATTGCTGGGGATGTCGCGCAGGTAGAGCGCCGTGCCGGCGGGCGGGATGCTGTGCCAGCCATAGCCCTGCCGGGCGAGGCAAGCGCTTGCGGCCTGATCCTTCGGCAGCGGCGGCAGGCGCCACCACAGCATCTCCCCCTGTCGCCGGCGATTCTCCGCAGCCAGACAGTGCGCGAGATCATGGTGACCATCGGCAACCAGCGCCGCCGGCCGGCGGCGCATCACGAACAGCAGTTCGCCATCCACCACCTGCAGGTGATGGGTATCGCCGGCGACCTGACGTTCGACAATCACCTCGCCGGCCACGGTTGCCGCCAGCCGGAAGGCCTGGCGGGCGTCAGCCTCGCTCGCCACGCCGACGCTCACCCCCTGCCCGCCCTCGCCGCTTGCCGGCTTGAACACCAGCGGTGCCGCCATGTCGCGCCATGCCAGCGCCGCATCGGCCTCCGTCGCCACCAGCCGCTGCTCCGGTACCGGCATACCGGCACTGGCCAGCCAGCGCCGGGTCAGCACCTTGTTGCCGCTGACCTGGATGCCGAGCATCGAATCCGTCTCCAGCCCGCCCTGTTGCAGCCGTCGTGCATGACAGCCCCAGCCGATCTGGTAGCAGCCCTGCCCCAGATGCTGCCACGGCAGTTTGGCCGCAGTGGCGGCGGCCAGCAGCGACAAGGTGGTGTCGTCAGTCGGATTGTGCCGGCACAACGGCCCGATCAGGGTCGCCTCTAATTGCCGGTACAACACTTCGCTGGCGGCAAAGTGGCCGGGGTTGGCGAGGTAGCCGCTCAGCACGATGGCGGCGGCTTCGTAACAGCGTGTGACATCCGCCGCCGGGAAATACGTCACTTGCGCAATCGCCGCCTCTACCTCCCAGCCATCAGGCGCCACCGGCAGCAGCCGCGTGATCACCCCCGGCGTGAATACCGGGATGCGCGCCAGCCGCTGCAGCTGTGCGGCCAACTGCAACACGCGCCAGGCCCACTGCGCCACGCGCTGTTCGTCCTCAGACCACAAGGGGTCCATGGCAGCGGGCGTAACCGCCAGCCGGAATGTCTCCGCCAGCCAGCGGTCGGCCGCCAGCCAGTCGGAGTCTGGCGCCAGCGCCGCAGAGCGGAAGCGGAGAGCCTGTACCGGCTGGGACAGCCCGTAGCGGTAAACCGGCGAACGGACAGGCTGCAACTTGAGAATGTAGGTCATGAAAAAAACATAAAAAATGGCAGTGGCGCGAGCCACTGCCATGGTCAGTCATGCATGCGGCTGGCTTAGAACATCCAGCGCAGTTTGACCGACACGGTCTGGTTCAGGAAGTCGCTCTTGTACAGCGCATCGTAACGGCCGGTGATTTCCATCCCGCTGGCAGTTTTGTGGGTCAGGCCGAAACCGCCACGCACCTGCCACGGGCTGGGTTCCGCTCCGTAGGTGACAAACGCCGCATTGGGCGCGCCGGCAAAGGCCGACACGATGGACGAGCGCTCGTTGAGCGTATCGTAACCGACGCCGAGGTTGGCCTGCAGCTGGGTGCCGTTGCCAAGATCCCTGATCAGCTTGCCTTCCAGCGCCAGTACCAGCGCATCCGACTTGCGGCTTTGCACCTGCAGGTTCAGTGCGCCGGCACCGGTTTCGCTGTAGGCCTGATCCTTGATCCAGGTGTAGTCGGCACGCAGCGATGGTGTGATGCTAGTGCGCTCATCCAGCACATAGTTGCGGCCGATACCCAGGCCGGCATGCGCGGTGAAGCTGTCATAGTCGGAAGAGGCCGTGGACTGGGTGAACGCGATCCGGCGTTCGCCCTGCGAGTTGCCCTGGCCAATATCCACCTGGAAATTCAGGTTGGTGCGCTCGTCCAGACTGTAGCTGCCGTAGCCGACCAGCTGATAGACATCCACTTCGCTGCTCTGCTTCGCGACCGTGGACTTGCCGTCGATGTCGATATTGGCATAGGCCAGCGCGCCACCCAGGCGCAGCTGCGGCGACAGGGCGCCGTCGATCCCCACCGTCAGGCCACGGGTGCGCGCATCATAGCCGGCCACGCCGTCACGGTTTTCCTGCTCCGCCCAGGAGCCGAACGGTTTGACCCACACATGGCGATCGCTGAACGCCTGGTCACCGGCCGACAGACCGGTACTGCCTTCGATACGGGCCTGCACGATCTGGTTGACGCTGGCCAGCGCATCCTGCGTCGCGGCGATGGAAGCACCGGTATGCAGCGGCAGGGTCTGCGACACCGCGTCGGACACTTCCTGCGCGGTAGCCAGCTGGCCCAGCGCATCGACCACTTCTTGCAGACCGGCGGCACCCGAATCCAGCACCTGTGCCGCGCCCAGCCCCGGGGTATTGCTGTTGTCACGCGCCGCCTGCTCGACCGTCAGCGCGCGCACGGCATCGATGTACAGGGTGTTGGAGACCACCCGCTGTTCGAAGTTGAACAGCGCGCTGTTGTCGGTGATCTGCGAGAAGGTGCCGTTGAAGGTATTCGTCGCGTGGATGATGCCGAAGGAGCTGAGGCCCGAGCTCAGGCTCAGGCCGCTGTTGGCCTTCACGTCCACATCCAGCGTGCCGTTCAGGTTAACGTTGGCCGCCTGCAGGTAGCTGTAGCTGCCCTCGTCACTGGTGGAGACGATGGCGACCCGCAGCGTGGCACCGGACTCCTGGCTGAAGGTGCCGCTCAGCTGTGCGCCGCCGGCAGTACCGCTGTTACGCAGGTCATTCCTGTCGGCGCCATTCTTGAGCGTCACCACCCCGCCGTTGTAGTTGAGCAGGTCGGTGGCGACGATGGAGCCGGCGATCTGGCCCTGGTTATAGATACTGATGTCCTGCGCTTCCAAGCCGCCGGCACGGTTCACGGCATAGCTCTGCCCCACAATCACGCCGCTGCTGCGGTTGTAAATCTGGGTCTCATGAGAGCTTGAATCATCCTGCAAGTAGATCGCCGTGCTACCGGTAATGCGGCCACTGTTGTCAATGGAAGTAGAAAACTCGTTGCCCGTACTGATGGTAACGGCCGTATTGCCGCTCACATCGATGGCACCGGCAGAGCTAACGGTCAGGTCGCTGCATACCGTCTCCGCCGTAGTCGTCTCGGTGGTGACGGAGGTGGTGCAAGGAGTCGCCTGCGCCGAACCGGCGGCCAAGGCGAAGAAGGCGGCGGCGGTGGCCAGCACCAGCGGTTTTTGCTTGCTGGCAGGTTGGCCGCAGGCAGGACGGGTGGAGAATGGGGTAGGCATAGCGATTCCTAGTCTGGTACGGGTGGCGACATTGTGATTACATAAGGACAACTTGAAAATAAAATGTCATAGCAACGGCCGCCTTATTATCCAGACTGTGGTTTTTCGCACCCGAAAATCGGGGGCAAAAGGCTGTCAATACAGGCGTTACGCCGCCAATTGCCCAAACTGTCGGCACACAGCCCTCACAGCAAAACTGCTGTTATCCAGCACATTTTATAAACAAACATTGAAAAATACCTCGATGCAACAACTCAATCTTGCCCACATGGAGCTGTTTCCGACCCGGGTCTGGTCGGTCAGCCTGTCAGCCCTGAACGAACACGTGCCGCAATGGACGGCACAGATCGAATCGTGGCGGCAGCAGCATCCGGTTGCGGAGGGACGCTCCAACCGCATGGGCTGGAACAGTGCACAGACACTGTTTGACGCCCCCCATTTTCTGCCGCTGGCACAGGCGGTACGGAGCGTTTTCGATTTCATCTTCAACGAAATGGGCCCGCCACTGCACCGCTATCAGCTGAAAGCCTGGGCCAATGTGCATGACGCCGGCGGCTACAACACCTTTCACAATCACGCCGGTGCCCTGCTCAGCGCCTGTTACTACCTGAAGGTCCCCGCCGGCAGCGGACCCATCGTGCTGCGCGACCCGCGCCCCGGCGCGCTGCTGTCACCGTGGCAAGGCAGCTTGCGCCCCAACGCCGGCAGCGAGATTTCCATTGCCCCGGAAGCCGGCCAGCTACTGGTGTTCCCCAACTGGCTGGAACATGGCACCGAAGCCCATGCCGGCAGCGAGTCGCGCATCTCCATTCCGATCAATGCCATCTTGGGTCCTTGAGCCGCAGCCGACATTATCGTTTCCGGTATCTCCAAGGCCACATGGGTTCTCACTTAAGCTGGCGGCTAGCCTGTTGCGGCAGATAGCCATCTCGCTTGATGAAGCGTTATCGGATCCGCCAATGCCAGGGCCCACCGGAAATCCGCACCAATATTTGCCCAACGTCGAAGACTGGCTTGTCCTGCTCGTCAGTACATGAGCCTGTCCGAAAATCACGCCGCGCTACCTAGCAGGATTCGTATCGACGAAAATCCGCACAAGCAGCCCTGGCGTTGCTCCACATGCGTAGCAACACTTCATGCAAAATAAAAAGCCGACCAAAAGGTCGGCTTTTTAGAAAACCTGACAGCCAGCGCCCAAAAAACACTATTAAAGATGCATTAATGATCTGTATCGGCCAGTCGCAATGTAGAGTACAAATTATCGTTGTTCAGTACACTCAAGCGTTGGAAGTGTCACCTTACACGCCAGCCTCGTGCGCCTGCACGTCAGCGTGATAGCTGGAACGCACCATGGCGCCGACGGCGGCGTGCTTGAAGCCCATTTCGTAGGCACGGGTTTCGTACTGCTTGAACACGTCCGGGTGCACGTAGCGCAGCACCGGCAGGTGGCCGTCGGTCGGCTGCAGGTACTGGCCGATGGTGATCATGTCGATATCGTGGGCGCGCATGTCGGCCATCACTTCGTACACTTCTTCATCGGTTTCGCCGAGGCCGACCATGATGCCGGACTTGGTGCGCACTTCCGGATTGCGCGCCTTGTACTCCTTCAGCAGCGTCAGCGAGTGCTGGTAGTCGGAGCCGGGACGGGCCTGCTTGTACAGGCGCGGTGCGGTTTCCAGGTTGTGGTTCATCACGTCCGGCGCGGTGGCGCTGAGGATGTCCAGCGCGATGTCGAGACGGCCGCGGAAGTCCGGCACCAGCACCTCGATCTGGGTGCCCGGCGACTGCTTGCGCACCTCAGTAATGCAATCGGCAAAGTGCTGGGCACCGCCGTCGCGCAGATCGTCGCGGTCGACCGAGGTGATCACCACGTAGCGCAGCTTGAGCGCGGCCACGGTTTCGGCGAGGTGGATCGGTTCCTGCGCGTCCAGCGGGTTCGGGCGGCCGTGGCCGACGTCACAGAACGGGCAGCGGCGGGTGCAGATGTCGCCCATGATCATGAAGGTGGCGGTGCCCTTGCTGAAGCACTCGCCGATGTTCGGGCAGGTCGCCTCTTCACAGACGGTGTGCAGCTTCTGCTCGCGCAGGATCTGCTTGATCTCGTTGAAGCGCTGGCCGTTCGGCAGCTTGGCGCGAATCCACTCCGGCTTTTTGAGCTTTTCGTCCAGCGGCACGATCTTGATCGGAATGCGTGCCGTCTTGTCAGCGCCCTTGTGTTTTACGCCAACCTGGTTTTCCAGTTTCATGCTGTCTCCTTCATCACCGTCAGGTGTCGCTCCAGCTGCGGCAGCAGCCGTTCGGCGGCTTGCGCAACGGTCAGCGCAACGCCTTGTTCTTTGATTTGCGTGACCTTGAGGCCGGCATAGCCGCAAGGGTTGATCCACAGGAAGGGCGTCAGGTCCATGTCCACGTTCAGGCTCAGCCCGTGGTAGACGGCACCGTTCTTGATGCGCAGGCCCAGCGACGCGATCTTCTCGCCCGCGACATAGACGCCGGGCGCGTTGACGTCGCCGTAGGCGGCGATGCCCAGCTCGCCCAGCATGTCGATGATCGCCTGTTCGATGCGGCGCACCAGCTCGCGCACGCCGATGCCCATGCGCTTGAAGTCGATCAGCAGGTAGACCACCAGCTGGCCGGGGCCGTGATAGGTGACCTGGCCGCCGCGATCGCACTTCACCACCTCGATGCTGCTGGGCATGATCAGGTGCTCCGGCTTGCCGGCCAGACCCAGGGTGTACACCGGCGGGTGCTCGACGCACCACAGCTCGTCCGGCGTCGCCGGCGTGCGGCTGTCGGTGAAGGCCTGCATGGCCTGCCAGGTCGGCGTGTAGTCGACCAGACCCAGCTGTTTGACGAGGCGGCTCATGACTTACAGCGCAAACTTGACGAGGGCGTGGCTGGACAGCGCGCGGTAGATGTCGTCCAGCTGCTCGCGCGAGACCGCGGTCACGGTGACGGTCAGCGACACGTAACGGCCGCTGGAGCTGTCACGCGCCACGATGTCGGTGATGTCCAGATCCGGCGCGTGCACGCGCACCACTTCGAAAATGGTGGGGTGGAAGTCCGGATGCTGCTCGCCCATCACCTTGATCGGGAAGCGGCACGGAAACTCCATCAACTCTTTCTGCTCTTCACTCATTGCTCTGTACTCGACTATTCCTGAGATTCAAGCTTGGCCGCGATCCGCTGCGGCCAAGCTTGCGTGGCGGCTTACCAGCCCAGCCACAACTTGATGCTGTCCCACAGGCGGCTGAAGAAGCCGCCCTCTTCCACCGCCTTCAGGGCCTGTACCGGGCGCTCCAGCAGCACCTTGCCGTCCAGCGACACGGTCAGTTTGCCGACTTCCTGGCCCTGCTTGATCGGTGCGATCACCGGCTGCAGCGTCTTCATCTCCGCCTTCAGGCGGCTGGTTGCGCCCTTGGCGACGGTGATGTGCACGTCGCGGTCAAAGCCGATGGCCAGCGTCGAGGCGGCACCCTTGTAGACCGGCAGTGTCGAGACGGCTTGTCCGGCAGTATACAATTTGGGCGTTTCGAAAAACTGCAAGCCGTAGTTGAGCAATTTCGAGCTTTCCACCGCGCGCGCTTCCGGGCTGGCGGTGCCGACCACCACCGACAGCACGCGGCGACCGTCGCGGCGGCTGGAGGCGATCAGGTTGTAGCCGGCGGCTTCGGTGTGGCCGGTCTTCATGCCGTCCACGTTCGGATCGCGGTACAGCAGCAGGTTGCGGTTAGGCTGGGTGATGTTGTTATAGGTAAACGACTTGATCGAATAGGTCGGATAGTACTGCGGGAAATCACGGATGATCGCGGCCGACAGCGTCGCCAGGTCGCGCACCGAGGTAAAGTGCTCGGGGTCCGGCAGGCCGGTGGAATTCTTGAAGTTGCTGGCCTTCATGCCCAGGCGCTTGGCCTCGGCGGTCATCATCTGCGCGAACACCTCTTCGGAGCCGGCAATGGCCTCGGCCAGCGTCACGCAGGCGTCGTTGCCGGACTGCACGATCATGCCCTTGATCAGGTTGTCGACCGTCACCGGCACTTTCGGGTCGAGGAACATGCGCGAGCCTTCCTGCTTCCAGCCCACCTGCGACACGGTCAGCGTCTGCTCCAGCGTCAGGCGTTTTTCCTTCAGCGCCTTGAAGGTGAGATAGGCCGTCATCAGCTTGGTCAGCGAGGCAGGATCGACACGCAGGTCCGGATCGCGGGCCGCGATGATCTGGCCACTCTGATAGTCCATCAGAAAATACGCCTTGCCCGCGATTTCCGGAACCGGCGGCACAAAAGCGGTGCTGGCCTGGGCCAGCGTGGAGAGAGACAGGGCGGCTACAAGCAGTGCAGAGGTAATCTTTTTCATCAGAGGCAAAACACGATTAGGGTGGGTTCAAGGCAAAGCAGGCGGGGATTATACACCCAAGCCCGCGCTTCATTCGCGCCGCCGCGCAGGTTTTTCTTTACAAAACAAGCCCGCGCGCCGCGCCGACCGCCGCCGCAATGCAGCAATCTTTGCCTTACGGCGCTTTTCGCTGGCACTTGGTTCCTGTTAATCTGGTGATTCACAAAAAAAGACATCATCCGGACACCGATCACCATGCCGCATCCCAAGGACTATCTAGAACGCATTCTTACTTCCAACGTCTACGACGTGGCCATCGAGAGCCCGCTGGACGTGGCGGCCAACCTCAGCCGCCGCACCGGCAACACCATCCTGCTCAAGCGCGAAGACTTGCAGCCGGTGTTCTCGTTCAAGCTGCGTGGCGCCTACAACAAGATGTCCAAGCTGACGCCGGAGCAGCTGGCCCGCGGCGTAATTACCGCCAGCGCCGGCAACCACGCGCAGGGCGTGGCGCTGTCGGCGCAGCGCATCGGCTGTGAAGCCACCATCGTGATGCCGGTCACCACCCCGCAGGTGAAAATCGACGGCGTCACCCGCCGCGGCGGCAAGGTGGTGCT
The DNA here is from genome assembly GCF_014652475.1 of Vogesella alkaliphila. Classification (GTDB taxonomy): domain Bacteria; phylum Pseudomonadota; class Gammaproteobacteria; order Burkholderiales; family Chromobacteriaceae; genus Vogesella; species Vogesella alkaliphila. The sequence goes on from NZ_BMYW01000006.1 coordinate 216,358, forward strand.
GGCCGGCGAATCGTTCAGCGACGCCTACCAGCACACCATGAAACTGGTGGCCGAAAACGGCATGACCTACATCCCGCCGTTCGACGATCCGGACGTGATCGCCGGCCAGGGCACCATCGGCATGGAAATCCTGCGCCAGCACCCCGGCCCGATCGACGCGGTGTTCGTCGCCATCGGCGGTGGCGGTCTGGCCGCCGGCGTGGCCAGCTACATCAAGCGCCTGAAGCCGGAAATCAAGATCATCGGCGTGCAGCCGGTCGATTCCGACGCCATGAGGCAGTCGATCGAGGCCGGCCACCGTGTCGAGCTGAAGGACGTCGGCCTGTTCGCCGACGGCGTGGCGGTGAAGCTGGTGGGCGAGGAAACCTTCCGCATCTGCCGCGAGCTGCTGGACGAGATCATGCTGGTCGATACCGACGCCATCTGCGCCGCGATCAAGGACATCTTCGAGGACACCCGCTCCATCACCGAACCGGCCGGCGCGCTGGCGGTGGCGGCGGTCAAGACCTACATCGAGCGCGAAGGCTGTAGCGGTAAGACCTTTGTCGCCATCAACTGCGGCGCCAACATGAACTTCGACCGCCTGCGCCACGTGTCGGAGCGCTCCGAGCTGGGCGAGCGGCGCGAGGCGGTGATCGCGGTCACCATCCCGGAGAAGCCGGGCAGCTTCAAGAAGTTCTGCAGCGTGGTCGGCAACCGTAACATCACCGAGTTCAACTATCGCTTTGCCGATCCGAGCATCGCCCACGTGTTCGTCGGCGTGCAGATCAGCGGCAAGGAAGACGTTGGCCGCATCGTGGCCGACCTGCAGAGCAACGAACTGGACGGGCTGGACCTCACCGACAACGAGCTGGCCAAGCTGCACATCCGCCACCTGGTCGGCGGCCACGCGCCGCAACTGAAGGACGAGCGCGTGTTCCGCTTCGAGTTCCCGGAGCGCCCAGGCGCGCTGATGCGCTTCCTGGAGGCGATGCACACCAACTGGAACATCAGCCTGTTCCACTACCGCAACCACGGCGCCGACTACGCCCGCGTGCTGGTCGGCATCCAGGTGCCCAGCGAGGACAATGCCGCGTTCCAGCAATTCCTCGACAGCCTCGGCTACCCGTGCGTGGAAGAAACCAACAACCCGGCGTACAAGCTGTTCCTCGGCAAGACCGTCCGCTGAACCGCCCCGCCCGCTTGCGGCCAACCTTGCCCCAGGGTTGGCCGCAAGCCATTACCGGAGATTGCAGCAATCATGATCAAGGCCGTACTGTTTGACCTTGACGGCACCCTGGCCGACACCGCCCGCGACCTGGGCGCCGCCCTCAACCGCCTGCTGGCCGAAGAAGGCCTGCCGCCGCAGCCGTACGCCGCGGTGCGCCCGATCGCCAGCCACGGCGCGCGCGGCCTGGTCAGCCTCGGCTTCGGCATCGACAAGAGCCACCCGCGCTTCGAGGAATACCGCCTGCGCTTCCTGGACCTGTACGAGCACAGCTTTGCCGACGAGACGGTGCTGTTTGACGACATCAACGCGCTGCTGCGCGAGATCGACGCCCGCGGCCTGAAGTGGGGCATCGTCACCAACAAGCCGATGCGCTTCACCGACCGGCTGGTGCCGGCGCTGCCGTTCGCGGTGCCACCGGCGGTGGTGGTCAGCGGCGACACCGTCGGCGTCGCCAAGCCGAACCCGGCGCCGATGCTGCACGCGGCGCAGCAGATCGACATCGCGCCGGAGCACTGCCTCTACGTCGGCGACGCCGAGCGTGACATCCAGGCCGGCCGGGCGGTCGGCATGAAAACGGTGCTGGTCAACTGGGGCTACATCGCCGACAGCGACGACACCGACAGCTGGCAGGCCGACATCACCATCGACCAGCCGCTGGCGCTGCTGTCCCACCTACCCTGAACAGCAAGGTTGGCCGCAACGCCCTGCGGCATGGCGGCCAACCTTTTCCCCTCACCCTCCGTACGGCGTCTCAGCCGGGCAATTCCACCACCGGCGGCGGCTCGCCCGGCACTTCATGCTGGTGCCAGCGCACATAGCAGGCCAGCCCGCAGTAGTGCGCCACATAGTCGGTCACCTCGCACTCGCCGCTATCGGGCGGCAGGCTGTCCAGACAGACGCTGCAATCCAGTACGGTATCCATGACACACTCCCCGCCAACAACAACCCTGTTTTAACGCTAGGCCAGCCGGCACGGTCCGGGAAATCGATTATCGCAATGCCGTCAATAGCTTAGCCGCGAAACGACCGTCTACCGGCCTGCGCGAAGCGCGCCGCCCCGGCCAGCCGTCACTGTGTCGCGCAGCGATATCCACCACGGCACGCTTCAAGCACTTATAATGCCAAGTTGATAAAAACAGCCTACCAACCCGACCCATGCGTTATCTACCGACCCTGCTGCCGCTTTTGCTGTGCCTCCCCCACCTGGCCCAGGCCACCGACGCCGAGGAGTGGCGCTACAGCGTGCAGCGTGGCGACACGCTGTGGAGCATCGCCCGCCAGCACCTGCGCTCGATTGCCCACGTCCCGGCGCTACAGCAGAAAAACGTCATCCGCGATCCCTACGTGCTGACGCCCGGCAGCGTGGTGCGCATCCCGACGCAGTGGCTGCGGCAGCACACCGGCAAGGCCACGGTCACCGACCTGATCGGCAGCGCCAGCCTCGGCGACGGCAAGCAGCAAACGGCGCTGGTCAACGGCAACAGCTATCCGCTGCAGGCCGGCCACACCATCAGCACCGGCCCCAACAGCCAGCTGAAACTGCTGCTGGAAGACGGCAGCCTGGTCAGCATCGGCGCCAATGCGCGCTTCACCATCCAGCAGGCGGTGCACTACCCGAGCACCGGCGCCAACGCCACCTGGCTGAATATCGAGCGCGGCAGCGTCGACAGCCATGTCAGCAAGAACCCGCTGATGCCCAACCGCCACACCATCCAGACCCCCAGCGCGATTACCGCGGTGCGCGGCACCATCTTCCGAGTCAATGTCGACGGCGACAGCCGCTCCGCTACCGAGGTGAGCGAGGGACTGGTGGAGGTCAGCGCCGCCGGCCACAGCGAACACATCGGCGGCGGCTTCGGCAGCGTCACCCGCCGCGGCGAGGTGCCGGGCAGGAGCACGGCGCTGCCGCCGCCACCAGAACTGGGTCAGCTGGACGGCACGCAGGCGTTCTCGCCCGCCATCCTGCACTGGCCGACGGTGGCCGGCGTCAGCCGCTATCCCCTGCAACTGCTGCGCACCGCCCCGGAACGCCGCATCGTCGGCGACACGACGGCCACCACCAATCGCAGCTACCCGGCGCTGGACAACGGCGAGTACCGGCTGCTGGCGCGCAGCGAGCTGGACAACGGCCTGCAGGGCCGCGTTGCCAGCCAGAATTTCCGCGTGCACGCCTTCCCGACCCCGCCGCTGGTCGTCAGCCCGGCACCGGACGCCCGCCTGCGCGGCCTTGACGTGCGCTTTGTGGTCAGCGGCGACGCCGGCAGCCGCTACCGGCTGCGGCTGGCGCGGGACGCGGCGTTCAGCCAGCCGCGGCTGCACGACTTCTCGCGGCAGGACAACCGCCTCACCCTGCCGGAGGGCGGCCACTGGTTCTGGCAGATCGCCCGCCTGGACGCCAGCCAGCAGGCCGGCCCCTACAGCCAGACCTACCGCCTGCAGGCCGACACCGGCTGGTGGCGGGCCAGCCACTACCGCGGCACCCCGCTCAGCGCCCGCCCCTACCCGCTGGCCAACGCCCGCTACCAGCTGCGGCTGACCCAGCTCGACCAGCCGCAGGCACCGCTGCAACTGGATGGCGACACCCCGCGCTGGCAGCTGGCGGAGCGTCTGTTCCCCGGCCGCTACCGGGTCAGTTATCGCGTCACCACCCCCGATGGCTATCTGGCACAAGAGCCGGATGACATCCTGTTGATAGACTGAACCCATGCGTCCGCACACGCCCAGGCGCCTGCCCGCCTTCATCCTGCCGGTACTGGTCGTGCTGGCCAGCCTGCTGCCCAACCGCCTCGATCTCTGGTTCCAGGACCGGCTCGGGCAGCTGCTGGCGCAAGAGGCCAGTAACGATATCGTCATCGTCGCCATCGACGAGAAAAGCCTGGCCGAACTGGGGCGCTGGCCGTGGCCGCGCGAGCTGCTGGCCGGCGCCCTCGACAAGCTGGGCAATGCCCGCGCCGTCGGCCTGGACCTGGTGCTGGCCGAACCCTCGGCCAACCCCGAATCCGACCAGGCGCTGGTTGAGGCCCTGCGCCGCAACGGCAAGGTATTCCTGCCCGCCGTCCCCGAGGTCAGCAACAACCAGCTGGTGGAAACCCTGCCGCTACGGATGTTCGCCGAGGCCGCCAAGGGCATCGGCATGATGGACTACCCGCTGGACCAGGACGGCCTGATCCGGCGTACCTACCTCGCCAGCGGCCTGGGCCAGCCACGCTGGCCGGCGTTTACCGCCCTGCTGGCCGGTCTGCCGCCACCGCCCATGCAGCTGGACACGCCGGTGCTCAACAACCGTTGGCAGCGCCGCGACGAACGGCTGCTGCCCCATCTGGACGGCAAGCTCGGCTTTCCCAGCCTCTCCTTTGTCGACATCCTCAACCACAACGGCCCCATCGCAGCGCTCGCCGACAAGACCGTGCTCATCGGCGCCACCGCCTCCGGCCTCGGCGACAGCCACCTGACGCCGATGCAGCCAGACTGGCCGGCAACCAGCGGCGTCGTCATCAACGCCGCCACCACCCAGGCGTTGCAAAACCGGAGCCTGGTCAGACCGCTGGACGCTGCCTACCTGCCGCCGCTACTGCTCGGGCTGACCCTGCTGTGGCAATGCCTGCTGCGGTGGCGCTACCGCGAAAAAAGCATCCATGCGGCCGCCATCTACAGTGCCGCCCTGCTGGCCGGCGGCGTATTGCTGCTGCAACTGCAGCAGTTGTACCTGCCGCTGGCTTCGCTGATCACGCTGCTCCTACTGGCCACGGTGACCGACTACTTCCTGCAGCAGAGCCACTTCAAGCGCCTCGCCCTCACCGACAAGCTGACCGGTCTTGCCAACCGCCACCACTTCGACGACCGCTTCATCTTCACCCTGCAACAGGCGCAACTGGCGCGCAAACCGCTGGCCCTGCTCATCATCGATGTGGACTACTTCAAGCGCTACAACGACCACTACGGCCACGCCGCCGGTGACGACGTGCTGAAAAAGATCGCCGCCGTCGTCGAACAGGCCACCCGCAACAGCCACGACCTCGCCGCGCGCATCGGCGGCGAGGAGTTCGCCATCCTGCTGCCCGGCGCCAGCCGCGAGCAGGCGCTGGACATTGCCGCCACCCTGCGCCAGCAACTGCTGCTGCTGCAGATTCCCCACCAGCAAAGCCCTGTTGGCCGCGCCTCGTGCAGCATCGGCGTGCTGTCACAAGTGCCGCAGGCCAGCGACACCGTGCGCAGCCTTTTCGAAAAAGCCGACAAGGCGCTGTACCAAGCCAAGCACAAGGGCCGTGACTGCGCCGAAATCGCGAATTGAATCAAGCCACTACTGGCGCGTGGCTATACCTTCAGGTATACTGAAGTTCTTCAGATGTGGGGGCGACCTGGTTTCGACGGGGGTTGCGAAGCAGAAGAGGGCATACCGGGATCTCAGACTTCCCGTAAAACACTGAATTTATTTAGTCGCAAACGACGAAAACTACGCTCTAGCAGCCTAACGGCCGGCTAGACACTACAACGGTTCGCAGATGGGCCGGGGGCGTCAAAACCCTGTAGTGTCACTCTACATCTGCTAGTGTTGTGTCGGGTTACTTGGCACAATGCGAACCAAAAGGTAACTCGCCAAAGCTCAGCCTGTCCGTCGGCGTAGTGGAGGTTAAATCCAAATGACACGACTAAGTATGTAGAACTCTCTGTGTAGGATTTCCGGACGCGGGTTCGATTCCCGCCGCCTCCACCACCAACTCGTAACCGCCTGATTTTTCGAAAGAAATTCAGGCGGTTTTCATTTTCCATCCACCTTTTTTGCAGCTGCGGACATCAGTACCGGCTGTAATCTCGCCTTATTTCCACTTCCGTTTTGCGCCGCCTTTGTCACGACCAAGCCTGCCGCCATCAGGCCTTGCCGTCGCACCCGGAGTCGTCGCCACGACGCCCCCCCACCCTGCCCGTTTTGCTCTCCATCTTCATAAACCGTCAAAACAAGCCATAACGCGATATATGTCGCCAGAAAACCTGTTTTTTCATGATTAGCACGATAATTTCACGATATTTCAGGAACTTGTCAGCCTGACACAGTCAATCAACAATCAACCCACGCAAACCAAGAACAGCCAACAGGGCCACATCCGCGCTGGCCAACAGGCCTTTCCCGGACTACACCGGGTTAACGGCTCTTGTAATTGACTGTTCGATTCGTAAAAGGAAAGCGATGCCGCACGATATCTCCCTGATCTCCACTATCGCCGCCGGGCTGGGCCTGGCCATGCTGTTCGGCTATGCCGCCACGCGCCTGGCCATGCCGCCGCTGGTCGGCTATTTGCTGGCCGGGGTGCTGATCGGCCCTTCCACGCCCGGTTTTGTCGCCGATGTGGCGCTGGCCGGTCAATTGTCCGAGATCGGCGTGATGTTGCTGATGTTTGGCGTCGGCCTGCACTTCTCGCTATCGGACCTGATGGCGGTGAAGCGTATCTCGGTGCCGGGCGCCGTCGTGCAGATCGCGGTGGCCACCGCGCTGGGGGCGGCGACCGCGCTGTGGTGGGGCTGGCCGGCGGGCGAGGCACTGGTGTTCGGCTTGTGCCTGTCGGTGGCCAGTACCGTGGTGCTGCTGCGGGCGCTGGAGGACCGGGGGGTGCTGGACAGCGTCAACGGCCGCATCGCCGTCGGCTGGCTGATCGTGGAAGACCTCGCCATGGTGCTGGTGCTGGTGCTGCTGCCGCCGCTGAGTGGCCTGCTCGGCGGCGAGGCCGCGAGCGGCGCCGGCAACGGCGTGGGCATGACGCTGCTGATCACGCTGGCCAAGGTCGCGGCCTTCATCGCGCTGATGCTGATCGTCGGCCGCCGCCTGTTTCCGCGCCTGCTGTGGCTGGTGGCCCGCACCGGCTCGCGCGAGCTGTTCACGCTGTGCGTGATCGCCGCGGCGCTGTGCGTGGCGCTGGGCTCGGCCAAGCTGTTCGACGTGTCGTTCGCGCTGGGCGCCTTCTTTGCCGGCATGATGATGCGCGAGTCGGAGTTCAGCCACCGCGCCGCCGACGAGTCGCTGCCGCTGCGCGACGCCTTCTCGGTACTGTTCTTCGTGTCGGTGGGCATGCTGTTCGATCCGGCGATCCTGTTGCAGGAGCCGCTGAAGGTGCTGGCAGTGGTCGCCATCATCATGCTGGGCAAGACGGTCGCCGCCATCGCGCTGGTGCTGCTGTTCCGCTACCCGCTGAATACCGCGCTGACGGTTGGCGTCAGCCTGGCGCAGATCGGCGAGTTTTCCTTCATCCTGGCCGGCCTCGGCATGAGCCTGGGCCTGCTGTCGGCGGCCGGGCAAAGCCTGATCCTGGCCGGCGCGCTGATCTCGATCGCGCTCAACGCCGCGCTGTTCGGCAGCATCGCGCCGCTGCAGAACTGGCTGCGCCGGCACTCGCCGCTGGCGCAGAAGCTGGAACGGCGCGACGACCCGCTGGCCGAGCTGCCGATGTCGGTCGACCAGGCGCTGCTCACGGGCCAGGTGGTGCTGGTGGGCTACGGTCAGGTGGGGCAGCGCATCGCCAGCCAGCTCGACCGGCTGGCGATCCCGTACGTGGTGGCCGACGAGAACCGCGAGCTGATCGAACTGCTGCGCGCCAGCCACATTCCGGCGGTATGCGGTGACGCCGCCGAGGCGGCGGTGCTGATCCAGGCGCATGTCGCCCGCGCCAGCATGCTGGTGGTGACCTCACCGGACATCTTCAAGACCCGGCAGATGATCCAGATCGCCCGCACCCTGAACCCGGCGATCGAGGTCATCCTGCGCACCGGCAACGAGGAGGAAGGCATGCTGCTGGAGAGCGAGCACCGCGGCCATGTGTTCCTGGAAAAACAGGTGCTGGCCGACGGCATGGCGCAGCACATTGCCGGGCGCTTCCGGCCGGTGCTGCACTGAGGACTCAGTGCTGCTGCAGGAACTGCGGCACCTTGGCCGCGGTGACGGCCTGCAGCTTGCACAGCAGCGCATGCGTCACCGGCTGGCGGCAACTGCGCGCCATGGTCTGGCCGAGGTGCAGCAGCAGGTTGGCCGCCATCTCGGCATCGGCCAGCGCGCGGTGGGCGCGGCCGGTGGCCGGCAGCGCGGCCCAGCGCGTCAGCGTGCCTAGCTTGTGATCCGGTGCCTGCGGCAGCAGCCGGCGCGACAGCAGCAGGGTGCAGGCGAAGTCCTGCGTCCGCGCCAGATCGCATTGCGCCAGCTCGAAATCCCAGAACTTGCGGTCGAAGCTGGCATTGTGCGCCACCAGCGGGGTACGGCCGACGAAGTTGGCCGCATCGCGCATCACGCCCGCCGCCGGCGGCGCCGCGCGCAGCATGGCGTTGCTGATGCCGGTCAGCTGCTCGATCATCGGCGGCACGCGCACGCCGGCATTCATCAGGCTCTGGAAACGGTCGACGATGACGCCGCCCTCCAGCATCACGATGCCGATTTCCGTGGCCCGCCCTTCCCGCCCCGGCGTGATGCCGGTGGTTTCGAAGTCGATCACGGCCACACGTTCGATCATGCCAGCGCCGCCTTGGCGGCTTCTTCCGGAGTCAGGCCGTCGTAGAACTGGTCGGTGAACCACTCGGCCTGCTCCTCGATGTGTTCCTGCGCCTGCGCCAGGGTGGCACCACCGGCGACCAGGAAGCCTTCGACCTCCTCGCACCAGGCCAGCAGCGCCAGGGTTTCGTCGTCCAGATCGTGGTCTTTCTTCTTGGCCATCGCCGTATCCTCTTGAATCGTCAACATAAAAATAGCCGCGCATTGTACGCGGCTTTGGCGGGAACGGCTTAACTATCTTGCGGCAAGGTGACCTGCCACGGCTCGTCCGTGACCAGCAGATGGCAGGCCAGCCGCACCGTCTGCGTCGTGTCCGGCCAGGTATCGGCCGCCGCCTGCGCGGCATCGATCAAGCCGGCGCGCAACAGCACGTTGCGCTCCTTGCGGCCAACCTTGACCGTGGCCGGCTGGCCGGCATGCGCGATGTGCACCGCGCAGGTGCCACAGGTGCCCTGCCCACAGCGCCAGTGCAGCGGCACCTCGTGAAAGCGCGCCACGTCGATCAGCAGGTCGCCAGCACAGGCGTCGACCTCGGCCAGCGGCTGCCCGTCGCGCAGGAATTGCAGCGTGGTCACAGCGGGTACACCGGCAGCAGGTCGCCCGGCTGCACGCTCTGCCCCGGCTGCAGGCGCACCAGGCCGTCGGCCCAGGCGCAGGAGGTCAGCACGCCGGAGCCCTGGTTGGCGAAGCGCTGCAGCTGCTGGACGCCGTCCTGTTCCACGATGCGCACGCGCAGGAATTCCTCGCGCTTCTGGTCCGGCTTGAGCCAGTCGAAGGCGGCCGGCAGCAGGCGCGGTTGCGGCCAACCTTGTACCGTTTCGCCCATGCGCGCGCGCAGGAAATCGCGCACCAGCACCACAAAGGTGACGTAGCCGGACACCGGGTTGCCGGGCAGGCCGATGAAGTCGGCATCGCCGATGCGGCCGCTGGCCAGCGGCTTGCCCGGCTTGATCGCGATCTTCCACAGCTGCAGCTCGCCCTCGGCCTCCACTGCCGCCTTGACGTGGTCCTCCTCCCCCACCGACACCCCGCCGCAGGTCATCACCACGTCGGCACGCGCGGCGGCATCGCGCAGCGCGGCGCGGGTGGCATCCAGCCGGTCGGCGATGATGCCCAGATCGATCACCTCGCAGCCGAGCTGGCGCAGCGCCGGCACCAGCCAGTAGCGGTTGGAGTTGTAGATCTTGCCGGCCGGTGCCGCCTCACCCGGCTCCACCAGCTCGTCGCCGGTGAAGAACACCGCCACCTTCAGGCGGCGATACACCGCCAGCTGCGGCTGACCGATGGCGGCGGCGACGCCGAGGTCGGCATCGCGCAAACGTTGGCCGCAGGCCAGCACCACCTGGCCGACGGCGATGTCCTCGCCGCGGCGGCGGATGTTCTGCCCGGCCGTTACCGGCGCGGTGAAGCGCACGCCGCCGTCAGCCTGCAGCTCGGCCTGCTCCTGCATCACCACCGCGTCGGCCTGCGGCGGGATCACCGCGCCGGTAAAGATGCGCGCCGCGCTGGCGGCGGCCAGTGCCTGCGGCAGCGTACCGGCGGGTATGCGCTGGCTGACCGGCAAAACGTTGGCCGCATCGGCGGCGCGCACGGCGTAGCCGTCCATCGCGCTGTTGTCGTGGGGGGGGACGTTCAGCGGCGAGACCAGTTCGCGCGCCAGCACGCGGCCGGCGGCGTCCAGCAGCGGCACCTGCTCGATATCAGCGACGACACGGGCACGCGAGAGCAGCCAGTCACGGGTTTGGTCAACTGTTTGCATGATGGGAAAACCGGGCAAGAGAAAGCCGCATCTTCTCACAGACGCGGCATGGCGGACATCCGCCGCTTGGCGGATCAGGCGGCGGCGCGGCCCAGCGGCAGCGTCGCCGGCGGCTCCTCGAAGCGCTGCCAGTGGGTGATCAGGATGGTACTGAGGCCGCAGTCGCGTGCGATGCGCGCCTCGATCTCCTCCAGCACGCGATGGCTGTGGATGGTGCCGTCCAGCGTCACCTCGGCACGGCGGGTGGCGGCGTCATCGGGACTGACAAACCAGATGCAGTAGTGATTCATGGCCCTTCCTCCCTCCCCGCCGCGCGCACGGCAACGGGTTGATTATTGAAGGATATACCGGCCAAGCACCTGCCACTCGGCAAGTTTTTTCTCGAACGGCGTGGTCAGCGCCGGGCTGGACGACGGCAGCAGCAGGATGTCGAGGCCGCTGGCGGCCAGGGTCGGCGCCGCCCGGGCGGCGGTCTTGCCGTTGAAAGCCACCGCCTGCAGCGCCGGCAATGTCGCCAGCAGTTCGGACAGCGGGTTGAACGCCACGTCGCGGATGTCGCTGTCGAGGCTGCCGCGCCTCCGCGCCGAGGCCACCACGTCCCACAAGCCGACGCCCAGCGCCTGCAGCGCCGCCAGCCGCTGCGGATAGGGCAGCGCGGTCAGCTCCACCGCGCCGATCGCCGACAGCAGCCGCCAGAACTGGTTGCGCGGGTGCGCGTAGTACTGCGCCGCCGCGAGCGAGGCATCGCCCGGCAGCGAGCCGAGGATCAGCAGGCGGGTGTCGGCGTCGACGACCGGCGGGAAGCTGCTCTTGCGCATGCGGCCAACCTTAGAACAGGCTGCCCTGCTGCGCGGCCAGTTGCAGGCGTACCGGGCCGAAGCTGCGCCGGTGCTCGGCCAGCGCCCCCAGTTCCTGCAAGGCCTTCAGGTGCTCGGCGGTGGGATAGCCCTTGTGGCGGGCAAAGCCGTACTGCGGGTGCTCGCGGTCGAGCGCGATCATTTCCGCATCGCGCGCGGTCTTGGCCAGGATCGAGGCGGCGGAGATTTCCTGCACCTTGGCGTCGCCCTTGACGATGGCCTCCGCCGGCAGCGTCAGCGTCTTGGGAGTCTTGTTGCCGTCGATCAGCACCTTGCCCGGCGTGACCGCCAGACCGTCGACGGCGCGCACCATCGCCAGCATGGTGGCCTGGAAGATGTTCAGCTGGTCGATCTCGGCGGCCGAGGCGGAGGCGATGCACCAGGCCAGCGCCTTGTCCTTGATCTCCAGCGCCAGCGCCTCGCGCCGGGCCTCGCTCAGCTTCTTGGAGTCGGCGAGGCCGGCGATCGGTCGCGCCGGATCGAGGATCACTGCGGCGGTGAACACCGAGCCGATCAGCGGCCCGCGCCCGGCCTCGTCCACGCCGCAGATCAGCATGCGGCCAACTTGAGGATGGCCTGCGCCGCCAGACGCGCCGAATCCTGCTGCAGCGAGCGGTGCAGCTCGGTGAAGGTGCTGACCACCTCGTCGCGCACCTCGGTGTTCTGGTACAGGTTGGCGACCGCCGCGGCCAGCTTGGCCGGCGTCGCTTCTTTCTGCAGCAGCTCGGGCACCACGAAGCGCTTGGCCAGGATGTTGGGCAGCCCGACGTAGGGCAGCTTCAGCTTGCGCTTGACCAGCTGGTAGGTCAGCCACGACAGCTTGTAGCTGATCACCATCGGGCGCTTGGTCAGCGCCACCTCCAGCGTCGCGGTGCCGCTGGTGACCAGCACCACGTCGGCGGCGATCATCGCCATCTGCGCGTGGCCGATCAGCTTGCGGATCGGCAGGTCCCACGCCTTGTGCTCGGTCAGCAGGCGGTCGAACTGGTCCAGGGTTGGCCGCGTCGCCAGCGGCACCAGGAATTGCGCATCGGGAAACTGCTGCAACAGCAGGCGCGCGGTCTCGATGTACAGCCCACCCATGTAGTCCAGCTCACTCTTGCGGCTGCCCGGCAGCAAGGCAAACACCGGCACGTCACGCGGCAGGCCGAGCCGGTCGCGCATCGCCTCGCGGTCCGGCGCTAGCGCAATTTCGCTGGCCAGCGGATGGCCGACGAAGGTGGCGTTGACGCCGGCCGCGTCGTACAGCGGCTTTTCCATCGGGAACAGGCACAACACCTGATCCGCCGATTCGCCGATCTTCACCACCCGTTCCGGGCGCCACGCCCACACCGACGGGCTGACGTAGTGCACGGTGGGAATGCCGGCCTGCTTCAGCCATTTTTCCAGCTGCAGGTTGAAGTCCGGCGCGTCGATGCCGATGAACACGTCCGGTTTTTCCGCCAGCAGGGTGTCGCGCAGGCGGCGACGGATGCGCAGCAGCTCAGGCAGGCGCGACAGCACCTCGACATAGCCGCGCACCGCCAGCCGCTCCTGCGGCACCTGGCTGACGAAACCGCGCGCCAGCATGCGCGGACCGCCGATGCCGGCGAAGGCGATGTCGGGATGCGCAGCTTTCAGCGCATCCATCAGGTGGGCACCGAGCAGGTCGCCGGAGGCCTCGCCGGCCACCATGGCGACCCTGAGCCGGGCCGGACGGGCAAACAGCGTGTCAGTCATGGTTAACGGATGATGCCCCGGCCCGCGGTGTCGAAGAATTGCACGAACAGCGCCAGCTCGCTCTTGCCTTCCGCCGCCTGCGCCGTGATCTCGGCCTTGGCCTCGTCAAACGACAGGCCCTTGCGATACAGCGACTTGTAGGCGTTGCGGATGTTGCGGATCTGCTCGGCGGTAAAGCCGCGGCGCTTGAGGCCCTCGGCATTGATGCCGGACGGCACCGCACGGTTGCCGTGCGCCATCACGTACGGCGGCACGTCCTGCGCCACCGCGCTGGAGAACGCGGTCATCGCGTGGGCGCCGATATGGCAGAACTGGTGCACGCTGGTGAAACCGCCCAGGATCACCCAGTCGCCGATGTGCACGTGGCCGGCCAGCGTCGCGTTGTTGGCGAAGATGGTGTGGTTGCCGACCTGGCAGTCGTGCGCCAGGTGCACGTAGGCCATGATCCAGTTGTCGTTGCCGACGCGGGTCACGCCGCCATCCTGCGCGGTGCCGATGTTGAAGGTGCAGAATTCGCGGATGGTGTTGTTGTCGCCGATCTCCAGTCGCGTCGGCTCACCGGCGTACTTCTTGTCCTGCGGCATCGCGCCCAGCGAGCAGAACTGGAAAATGCGGTTGTTCTTGCCGATGCGGGTATGGCCTTCGATCACCACGTGCGGGCCGACCCAGGTGCCGCTGTCGATGCTGACATTGGCCCCGATGATGCTGTAGGCGCCGATCTCGACGTCGGGGGCGATCTGCGCCCCGTCTGCGATGATGGCGGTAGGATGGATGGCCATGCTTACACCTCGCGTTTTGCGCACATGATCTGCGCCTCGCACGCCACCTGGCCGTCGACCAGGGCGCGGGCGTTGTACTTGGCAATGCCGCGCTTCATCGACAGCTGCTCCACTTCCAGCACCAGCTGGTCGCCCGGCACCACCTGGCGCTTGAAGCGCGCGCTGTCGATGCCGACGAAGAAGTACAGTTCGTTCTCCGGGCGCTCGCCGACGCTGCGGATCGACAGGATGCCGGCGGCCTGCGCCAACGCCTCGATGATCAGCACGCCCGGCATCACCGGATACTGCTCGAAGTGGCCCATGAAGAACGGCTCGTTGATGGTGACGTTCTTCAGCGCCTTGATGCGCGTGTTGGCCTCGAACTCGGTGACGCGGTCCACCAGCAGGAACGGGTAACGGTGCGGCAGGTAACGCATGATCTCGCGGACATCGATCGATACGGCGCAGTTTTCGGCAGATACGGCTTCAGTCATTCTGTTCAGTCCTTGTTCTGTTGCGCTGTGCTCAGCGCTTTTTCAAGTTGTTTGACACGGGTCACCAGGTCGTCCAGATGGCGGACATGGGCGGCGTTGGCCAGCCACTCCTTGTGCGTCGCCATCGGGTAGACCGCGGTGTAGGCATCCGCCTTGCGGATGGATTTGGAAATCAGGGTACCGGCGCCGACATGGGTGCCATCGGCGATCTCCAGATGGCCGATGATGCGCGCCGCGCCGCCGATGGTGCAGCGCGCGCCGATGCGGGTGCTGCCGGCCACCGCGGCGCAACCGGCCATCGCGGTGTGGGCGCCGACCGTCACGTTGTGCGCGATCTGGATCTGGTTGTCGAGCTTGGCGCCCTCGCCGATCACGGTATCGGACAGCGCGCCGCGGTCGATGGTGGTATTGGCGCCGATTTCGACGTCGTCGGCGATCACCACCACGCCGGTTTGCGGAATCTTGAACCAGCGGTCACCGTTCCAGGCGAGGCCGAAGCCGTCGGCACCGATCACCGCACCGGCATGCACCATCACCCGCGAACCCAGGCGGCAGCCGTGATAGACGACCACATTGGGATAGAGCACCACGTCGTCACCGAGGCAGACGTCATCGCCGATCACCACGCCGGGATGCAGGATGCAGCGCTCGCCGATGGTCACGTTGCGGCCGATGCTGACCAGCTCGCGCACCTCGCTGCTGGCGGCGATGCGGCAGCCCTCGGCCACCACCGCGCGCGGGTGCACACCGCCACTAGCCTGCGGCAGCGGGCTGAACAGCCGCGCCACCCTGGCAAAATACAGGTACGGGTCCGTCGCCAGGATCAGACTGCGGCCAACCTTGGCCGCCTCCTCTGCCAGCGCCGGCTTCACGATCACCGCGGCGGCGGCGGTGGCCGCCAGCTGGCTACGGTACTTGGGGTTGGCCAGGAAGGTGATATCACTCGCCCCGGCCTCGTCCATCGGTGCCAGGCGCCGGATGTCGCGATCGTCGCCACGCAGCTCGCCGCCCAGGGCGGCCACAATTGCTGATAGTTTCATGGTATGCATCAAAAACGAAGCCGACAGGCGTCGGCTTCAGGTAACAAGGCGGACGGGGCCGGCTTACTTTTCCAGCTCTTTCAGGACCTTGCCGGTGATGTCGTGCCTGGGGTTGACGTACACCACATCCTGCAGGATCACATCGTACTGCTCGCGATCGGCGATGGTCTTGATGATGCGGTTGGCCCGCTCCTGCACCGACGCGAACTCCTCGTTGCGGCGCTGGTTCAGGTCGTCGCGGAAGTCGCGCATCTTGGCGGCATACTCGCGCTCGGTGGCGGCCAGGTCACGCTCCATCGCCTTGCGCTCGGCTTCCGGCACCTTGTTGCGGGCGATGCCGGCCTCCAGCTCCTTGCCCTTGGCGGCCAGGCGCTTCAGATCCGCCTCGCGCACCGCGAACTCTTTTTCCAGCTTTTTCTGGGCATTGACCGCCGGTGCCGCCTCGCGATAAACGCGCTCGGTATTGACGTAGCCCATCTTGAAGTCGGCCGCCGACGCCGGCACCGCCAGCATCAGCCCAACACTGCAAAGCACTGCCTTCAGCATCATCCTTGCCACCCTGAGTCCTTAGAAAACCTGCCCCAATGTAAACTGGAAGCGCTGCAACTTGTCGGTTTCTTTGCTGCCAATCGGGAACGCGTAGCTGAACTTCATCGGTCCCACCGGCGACAACCACGACAATGCGAGACCGGTCGAGTAGCGTGCGCCGCTCGACGCCGTCACCGACTTGTCCTTGTCATCCCACAGCGTACCGCCATCGAAGAACACGCTGCTGCGCAGGCTGCGATTATCCTTCATGCCGGGGAACGGGAACAGCAGTTCCGCCGAGAAGGACAGCTTGCGGGTGCCGCCCAGGGCATCGCCATTGCTGTCCAGCGGGCCGAGGCTGCCGTTGTCGTAGCCGCGCACCGAGCCGATACCGCCGATGTAGTAGTTCTGGAAGAACGGCAGGCGGCTGGTCCGGCCATAGCCGTTGGCCATGCCGATTTCGCCACCCAGCGCCAGCGTGTAGTTCTTCGACAGCGGCCAGAACCAGGTCTGGTTGTGCGACAGGCGGTAATACTGGATGTCCCCGCCCGGCAGGCCGGCATCGGCGTACACGCTCATGCTGGCACCACGCGTCGGCCACAGGGCACTGTCGCGGGTATCGCGCGACCAGCCGGCAGAGGCCAGCACAGTCATGTTGCTGGCACCGTACTGGGCGACAAAGTCCTCGTAGCGCTGCGGGCTGTCTTCGTACAGCTTGATGTTGGTATTTTCAGCACCGAAGCTGAAGCTGATGCGGTCATACTCGGTGATCGGCACCCCGAAGCGGGCTGCGGCACCGGTGGTCTTGGTGCTGTACTGGGCGCGATTTGTCTTTTGTGGATTGTAGCTGCGGCTGTACAGGTCGTAGCCGAGGCTGACGCCATCGACGGTGTAGTACGGATCGGTAAACGAAATCGACGCGTTCTTGCTGGTCTTGCCGTTGGCAAAGCTGACCGATAGCGACTTGCCGGAACCCAGCACGTTGGCCTGCGACACCGAGGCGCTCAACTGCAGGCCGTCACCTTGAGCAAAACCGACACCGGCCTGAATGGAGCCGGTCGGGCGCTCCTTCACCGTCACGTTCATGTCCACCTGGTCCGGAGTATCGACCACCGGTGGGGTCTCGATGTTGACGCTCTCGAAGTAGCCGAGCAGCTCCAGACGCTCCTTGCTGCGCTTGACGCCGTCGCCGTTGTATTGCGCGCTTTCCAGCTGGCGCAACTCGCGGCGGATCACTTCGTCACGGGTACGGGTGTTGCCAGCGATGCTGACCCGGCGCACCGAGGTCAGACGGCCCGGATCGACGAAGAAGGTCAGCGTCACCTGCTTGGTCTTGGCGTCCACTTCCGGGGCGACGTTGACGTTGGCGAAGGCGTAGCCTTCCGCGCCCAGCCGGTCGGACAGCGCGGTCACGGTTTCGTTGACCTGCTCGCGGTTGAACAGGTCGCCCTGCTTCACCAGCAACAGCTTGCGCAGCTCCGCTTCCGGCAGCTTCAGGTCGCCGCCGAGGCGGACATCGGCAATGCGGAACTGCTCGCCTTCGCGGATGTTGACGGTGACGAACATGTCCTTCTTGTCGGCGCTGATCGCCACCTGTGTCGATTCGATGTTGAACTCGACGTAACCCTGGTTCTGGTAGAAGGCACGCAGCTTCTCCAGGTCGGCAGACAGCTGCTGACGCGAATACTGGTCGGAGCGCGATAGCCACGACAGCCAGCCGGACGGGGTCAGCGCCATTTCTTCCAGCAGCTCGTCCTGCTCGAACGCCTTGGCCCCGACGATGCGGATGTCGCGGATCTTGGCGGTAATGCCTTCCACGATGTCCAGCGTCACCGCCACGCGGTTGCGCTCCAGGCGCGTCAGTTGCGGCTGGATCTCCACCGAATACTTGCCCTTGCTGAAGTACTGGCGCTTCAGTTCCTGTACCGCCTGGTCCAGCAGGCCCTGGTCGAAGATGCGCGACTCGGCGAGGCCGTTGTCTTTCAATGCCTTGACCAGCTGGTCCTTGCTGAACTCCTTGGAGCCGTTGATCTGCAATTGTGCGATCACCGGGCGCTCGCTGACCGCCAGGATCAGCACGTCACCCTCGGTCTCGATGCGCACGTCGTTGAAGAAGCCGGTGGCGAACAGTGCCTTGATGGCATCGGCGGCTTGCTGCTGGGTGAAGGTGTCCCCCACCTTGAGCGGAAGGTAGCTGAACACGGTACCGGGTTCGGTACGCTGCAGACCTTCAACGCGAATATCCTTGATCACAAAACTGTCGGCAGCCCAGGCCGGCGACAGGAAAGTGGCGGCAAGTGCCGCCACAAGAAAGCGTTTGTTCATGGTTTTTATAATCCTAGCCGGCAAAAAGCCGGCCGAAGTCATTGAACAGGGCCAGCAACATGACTGTCATGATGAAAGCCATCCCCAAACGCTGACCGATTTCATATACTCGATCGGGCAACGGTCGCCCGCGTATCCACTCGGCAACATGATACAGCAAGTGTCCGCCATCCAGCACCGGCACCGGCAACAGGTTGAACACCCCCAGACTGACACTGATCAGCGCCATGAATTCCAGCAGCGGCACCAGCCCCAGGCCGGCGCTCTTGCCGGCGTAGTCGGCGATGGTCAGCGGCCCGCTCAGCGCTTCCAGCGCCACCGTGCCGGTAAACATCGCGCCAATCATACGCAAACTGGATGCCATGAGGCTAGCCGTGCGCGCCAGCGCCTGCTGCAGCGCTTCACCCACCCCCACCGTGACCTGCTGTTCGATTTTCTGCTGCCACGCCACATCGGGCAGCGCGCCGGCACCGATGCGGCCAACCTTTTGCCCGTTGTGCTCGCTGCTGTCCGGCGTCAGCACCACCTCGCGCAGCTGGCCGTCGCGCTGGATGCGCAAGCGGATGGCCTGTCCGGGACGGGCCTGCACATAGCTAACCCACGCCGGCCACGACGTCAGCGGCTGGCCATCCGCGCCCAGCAGGCGATCGCCCTGGCGCAGGCCGGCCCGCGCCGCCGCGCCGTCCGGCGCCAGCTCGCCCAGCGCCAGGTGGTAACGCAGTGGCGACAAGCCCAGTCGGGCAAAGCTCTGCTCGTTGAGCTGTTGCAGACCGAACGCCGGCAAGTCCACCGCCAGCGTCATGTCCACGCCGTCGCGGGTGAGGTACAGCACCATGCGGCCATCGAGGGCGATGGCATCGCTGAGGCCGCCGCGCAGCGCGTGCCAGTCGACGACCTCGGTATCGTTGACCGCACGAATGTGGTCACCGGGCAGCACGCCGGCCGCCGCCGCCGCCGACTGTGGCGCGACGCTGCCGACGTAGGGCAAGAGGCGGGTCTGCTCGCCCTGCATCACCGCAAAGAACAGCACCACCGCCAGCAGCAGGTTGGCCAGCGGCCCGGCGATCGAGACCAGGATTTTCTGCCACGGCGGACGCTGGTCGAAGGCGCGCGGCAGCTCGTCTGCCGACACCGGCGCCTCGCGGCTGTCGAGCATGCGCACGAAACCGCCCAGCGGAATCCAGCCGATCTTCCAGCTGGTTTCACCGCGCTGCCAGGCCAACAACGGCCTGCCGAAGCCGATGGAAAAATCCAGTACCTTGACGCCGCAATAGCGGGCGGCGACATAGTGGCCAAACTCGTGAAAGGTGACCAGCGCCCCGATCACCAGCAGGAAGGCCAGCAAGGCCATTATGCGGCCACCCAGGCCTGTACCAGGCGACGGGTATCCGCGTCGCGCTGCAACAGGGCCTCCAGCTCGTGACAGGCGGACAGGTCCTGCATCTGCAGCGCCCGCTCCACCAGGTCGGGAATGTCGAGAAAGGCGATGCGCTGCTGCAGGAAGGCCTCGACGGCGATCTCGTTGGCGGCATTGAGCACCGCCGAGGCGGCACCGCCGGCGCGCAAGGCGTCGAACGCCAGCCGCAGGCAGGGAAAGCGCTGCAGGTCCGGCGCCTCGAACGTCAGCCCGGACAGGGCCAGGAAGTCCAGCGCCTTCACCGGTGCGGCGATGCGCTCCGGCCAGCCCATCGCGTAGGCGATCGGCGTACGCATGTCGGGCGAGCCCAGCTGCGCCAGCACCGAGCCGTCCTTGTAGCGCACCATGGAGTGGATCACGCTTTGCGGATGCACCACCACGTCGATGCGGTCGGCCGGCGCATTGAACAGCCAGTGTGCCTCAATCACCTCCAGCCCCTTGTTCATCAGGGTGGCGGAATCGACCGAAATCTTGCGCCCCATCACCCAGTTCGGGTGATTGCAGGCGTCGTCGGGGGTGACGTGGCGCAGGCTGGCCGCATCGCGCCGGCGGAACGGGCCGCCGGACGCGGTCAGGATCAGCTGCTCGATGCCGTTGCGGTCGAGATTGCCGTCATAGCTTGCCGGCAAGGCCTGGAACAACGCATTGTGCTCGCTGTCCACCGGCAGCAGTTCGGCCCCGCTGTCGCGCACGGTGCGCATGAACAGCTCGCCGGCGACCACCAGCGACTCCTTGTTCGCCAGCAGGATGCGCTTGCCCAGCCGCGCGGCGGCCAACGTTGGCCGCAGGCCGGCGGCACCGACGATGGCCGCCATCACCATGTCCGCTTCCGGCAGCGTCGCCGCCACCTCCAGCGCCGCCTCGCCGTACGCCACTTCGGTCGGGCACGCCGCGTCGCGCAGCCGCTGCTGCAACTGGCCGGCGGCCTCGGCATCGGCCACCACCGCCAGCAAGGGGCGGAACTGCAGGCATTGCGCAAACAGCTTGTCGACCTGGCGATGCGCGGTCAGCGCCACCACGTGATAACGCTCCGGGTGGCAGGCCACCACGTCGAGGGTGTTGACGCCGATGCTGCCGGTGGCGCCGAGTACGGTAATACCTTGAGAACGGTTCATGATTCAGACCAGCAAAAGACGGAGCGCATGGGACACCGCCAGCACGGCAATCAGGCTATCGATACGGTCGTACACGCCGCCATGTCCCGGCAGCAGCTGGCTGCTGTCCTTGATGCCGGCACTGCGCTTGAACCAGGACTCCAGCAGGTCGCCGATCACGCTGACGGCGGTCAAACCGATCGCCAGCGGCAGCAGCCAGAGCGGCGACAGCGGCACCTTGAGCCAGCCCCATTGCGTCACCAGCCAGCTGTACAGCGACACGCCGACCACCGCGCCGGCGACCCCTTCCCAGCTCTTGCCGGGACTGATCGTCGGCGCCAGCTTGTGCTTGCCGAAGGCCTTGCCGGCAAAGTAGGCGGCGATGTCGGCCACCCACACCAGCCCCATCACCGCCAGCAGTTGCAGACCATCGGCGACGGTCGGCTGCGGCCGCCACGCGAGAAAGGCAAACCACGCCGGAAACAGGAGCAGCCAGCCCAGCAACATCGCCGGCCAACCCGTGGGCAGCGGCCAACGCTTGGCCAGCCAGCACGGCGCCAGCAGCAGCCACACCAGCAGCGACAGCGCCATCAGCGCCGCCGGCGCGACAAAGCCCTGCAGCCACAGGCCGGCGGCGACCGCGGTCGACACCGCCAGATAGGCGTAGCGCAGCACGCCATCCAGCCTGGCCATGCGGGCGAACTCCCACAGCGCCAGCACGATGATCAGCCAGGAAAAACCGGCCCAGGCCACGCCATTGAACAGGAACAGCGCCGCCAGCATCAGCGGAAGCAGCACCAGCGCCGTCAGAATACGCGTCTTGAGCATGACTCAGCCTCGGCGTTGGGTTTCGGGCAGTTGCTCGCTGGTACGGCCGAAGCGGCGCTCACGAGACTGGAACGATGCCACCGCCGAGGTCAATGCCTGTGCATCGAAGTCCGGCCACAGCAGATCGGTGAAGAACAACTCGGCGTAGGCCAGCTGCCACAGCAGGAAATTGCTGATGCGCTGCTCGCCGCCGGTACGGATGAACAGGTCTGGCTCCGGGGCGTAGGCCATCGACAGGTTGGCCGCAAGGGCGGCCTCGTCCAGCCGGGTCGCGCCTTGCGCCAGCAGCCGGTTGGCCGCCTGCATCACGTCCCAGCGGCCACCGTAGTCGGCGGCGATGGTCAGCACCAGGCCGGCATTGCCGGCGGTGCGCGCCTCGGCCCGCTCGATGCGCTCGACGATTTCGGCAGAGAAGCGCTCGCGCGAACCGATCACGTGCAGGCGGATGTTGTTGCGGTGCAGCTTGTCCACCTCGCGCTCCAGCGCGGTCATGAACAGGCCCATCAGGAAGCTGACCTCGTCCGGCGGACGACGCCAGTTTTCGGTGGAGAACGCGAACAGGGTCAGGTATTCGACGCCCAGGTCGGCACAGGCCTTGATGGTGTCGCGCACCGACTCCAGACCGCGCTTGTGGCCGGCAACGCGCGGCAGAAAGCGTTTCTTGGCCCAGCGACCGTTGCCATCCATGATGATGGCGATATGCCGGGGTACGGGCCGTACCTCGGGCACATCCTGCGTGGAACTCGCGAACAAGCGATACCCCTTATACGGCCAGCAGTTCGGCTTCTTTGGTCGCCAGTGCCTTGTCGATCTCGGCGGTATACTTGTCGGTCAGCTTCTGGATTTCGTCCTGGCCGCGGCGCTCTTCATCCTCGGTGATGGCCTTGTCCTTGAGCAGGTTCTTGAAGTCGTTGTTGGAGTCGCGACGCACGTTGCGCACCGACACGCGCGCGCCTTCGGCTTCGCTGCGCACCACCTTGATCAGATCCTTACGGCGCTCTTCGGTCAGCATCGGCATCGGCACGCGGATCAGGTCACCCATGCTCGCTGGGTTCAGGCCCAGGTCACAGTCGCGGATGGCCTTTTCGATCTTGCCGGCCATGTTCTTCTCCCACGGCTGCACGCCGATGGTACGGGCGTCGATCAGGGTCACGTTGGCCACCTGGTTGACCGGCACGTCACTGCCATAGTACTCCACCATGACGTGATCGAGCAGACCGGTATGGGCACGACCGGTACGCACCTTGGCAAGGTCTGCCTTGAAGGTTTCGAGGGTCTTTTGCATCTTGTGCTCGGCCGATTTTTTCACGTCATTAATCATGATTACTCCCGTTGTATCTCTAAAAAACAAAGCGGAAAACGGCTGACGCCGCTTCCGCCCTATCCATATTCATTAGGCTCAGCAGTGTACCAGCGTGCCTTCGTCTTCGCCAAGCACCACGCGCTTGAGCGCGCCGTCCTTGAAGATGCTGAACACCTTGATATTCAGCTGCTGGTCGCGGCACAGCGCAAACGCGGTCGCGTCCATCACCTTGAGGTTGCGCGAGATGGCCTCGTCGAAGGTCAGCGTCTGGTAACGCACCGCATCCGGGTTTTTCTTCGGGTCGTCGGTGTACACGCCGTCCACCTTGGTCGCCTTCAGCATGATGTCCACGTTCATTTCCATGCCGCGCAGCGCGGCCGCGGTGTCGGTGGTAAAGAACGGGTTGCCGGTACCGGCGGCGAAGATGACAACCTTGCCCTCTTCCAGGTACTGCATCGCCTTGCCGCGCACATAAGGCTCGGCGATCTGCTGCATGGTCAGTGCCGACTGCACGCGGGCGATGAGGCCGGCCTTGGTCATCGCATCCTTCAGCGCCAGCGCATTCATCACGGTCGCCATCATGCCCATGTAGTCGGCGGTGGCGCGATCCATGCCGGCAGCGGCAGGCGCCACGCCACGGAAGATGTTGCCACCACCGATGACGATACCCACCTCGATCCCCATCGCCACCACTTCTTTGATCTGGCCGACAATCTGTTCGATGGTGGCACGGTTGATACCGTAGCTGTCATCACCCATCAGGGCCTCACCGGACAATTTCAGCAAGATTCGTTTATAGGCAGGGGCTTGGCTCATGATCACCTCGGGCGTGGGGTTAGAATTCAATTTGCAAAACGGCACCCTGCAAGCAGGGTGCCGTTGGACCGTTCAATTAACGGGTATTACAGCTTGGCAGCAGCAGCCACTTCGGCAGCGTAGTCAACCACGGCTTTTTCGATGCCTTCGCCAACGACCAGCATCGCGAATGCATTGACTTTAGCCGATTTTTCGGCCAGCAGTTTTTCTACGGTCACGTCCGGGTTCTTGACGAAAGGCTGACCAACCAGGGTCACTTCGGCCAGGAACTTGTTCACGCGGCCTTCAACCATCTTGGCAACGATGTCGGCCGGCTTGCCGGATTCGGCGGCTTGCGCGGTGTAGATCTTGCGCTCTTGTTCCAGCGTTTCGGCCGGAACCTGGTCTTTCGACACGCAGATCGGCTTGGAAGCGGCGATGTGCATGGCAACGTCACGGCCCAGTGCTTCGTCGCCGTTCAGGTCGACGATGACACCGATCTTGGCGCCGTGCAGGTAAGTCGCGATGGTGCCTTCGGTGCTGTAGCGAACGAAACGACGGATGGTCATGTTCTCGCCCAGCTTGGCGATGGCGGCCTTGCGGATTTCTTCAACCGACACACCGTCAACTTCAACGGCGGACAGGGCTTCAACGTCGGCAGGGTTGGCCGCAACAACAGCCTTGGCAGCAGCAGCAGCCAGCGCCAGGAAAGTCGGGTCCTTGGCAACGAAGTCGGTTTCGCAGTTCACTTCTACCAGCGCGCCAACACCACCTTCGATGCAGGAGCCGATGATGCCTTCGGCAGCAACGCGACCGGCCATCTTGGAAGCCTTGTTACCGGACTTGATGCGCAGGATTTCTTCGGCCTTGGCCAGATTGCCCTCGGCTTCAACCAGTGCCTTCTTGCATTCCATCATGCCCAGACCAGTCGCTGCGCGCAGGTCGGCAACCATTTTTGCGGTAATTTCCGCCATGACTTACTCCTTCAAAAGTATACGGTTACGTCTCGTCAGGGTTCGAAAAAAGGGGCTTGCGCCCCTTTTTCGCGTTGCCCGTCAGCTTACTCAGCGGCAGCTGGTTCAGCAGCAACGATTTCCTGCAGCGACTGGGCGCGGCCTTCCAGTACGGCGTCGGCGATGCCGCGAGCGTACAGACGGATGGCACGGCTGGAGTCGTCGTTACCCGGGATTACGTAGTCGATGCCTTCTGGCGAGTTGTTGGTATCAACAACACCGATAACCGGGATACCCAGCTTCTTGGCTTCAACAACGGCGCCCTTCTGGTAGCCGGTGTCGATGACGAAGATCGCGTCTGGCAGGCCCTTCATGTCCTTGATACCACCCAGCGAACGCTCCAGTTTTTCAACTTCGCGCTGCATGTCCAGCAGCTCTTTCTTGTTGAAGCCGGAATCGCCAGCCAGTTCCAGGGCAGCGCGCTTATCTTCCAGGCGCTTGATGGACTGCTTAACGGTCTTGTAGTTGGTCAGCATACCGCCCAACCAGCGGTGATCCACGAATGGCGCGCCTGCACGGGTCGCTTCTTCACGGACGATCTCACGCGCCTGACGCTTGGTACCCACAAACAGCACGTTGCCTTTGTTAGCAGTCAAACGACGCACATAATCCTGGGCGCCAACGAACAGTGGCAGGGTCTTTTCCAGGTTGATGATGTGAATCTTGTTACGGCTGCCGAAAATGTACTGCGCCATTTTCGGGTTCCAGAAACGGGTTTGGTGGCCGAAGTGAACGCCGGCCTCAAGCATTTGACGCATGGTCACGTTGTTGGACATTTGAATCTCCTAAAGGGTTATGCCTCCATCCGTACAGACAACCTTGCGTACAAGGCACCCTTTGGTACGGATGTGCGTGATATCCCCCAGACATTGAGGGAACTCGCAATTGTAGCACTGGCGAGACAGCCGCTTCAAGCCGTCATCCGCTCAAAATTCGCCGTCCGGGTTTTTCAGGCGCCGGATGCGGCGACGGCGCAAACGCAACACGATCAGCGTCGGCAGGAAGCCCAGGAAAAATAGCAGGATGCCCGCGCGAATCAGGCTGTCCTGCACCACCGCCAGCATCAGCACCACGTACAGCCACGCAATCACAATCAGATACATATCAAACGACCGTTTGAAAAAAAGCCAATAGTGTGTCAAGAATAGCGCATTCCCGCCCTCCGGAGCCGTCCGATCATGCACACCCGTTTCACCGAGACCTTTGGCGTCCGGCTACCCCTGCTCTGCCCCGGCATGAGCTATATCGCCACCCCGGAGCTGGTTGCCGCCACCAGCAATGCCGGCGGCCTGGGCATCCTCGCCACCGGCCCGCTCACCGCGGAGCAGACGCGCAGCGCCATCCGTCGCATCCGCAGCCTGACCGACAAACCGTTCGGCATCGGCTGCACCCTGATGATGCCCGGCGCCAGGGAAAACGCCGAAGTGGCGCTACAGGAACGGGTGCCGGTGATCAACTTCTCGCTCGGCAAGGGCGACTGGATCGTCAAGCGCGCCCGCGAATATGGCGGCAAGGTCATCGCCACCGTGGTCACCGAGAAGCACGCCATTTCCGCGGAAAAGATCGGCGTCGACGCCCTGCTGGTCACCGGTCACGAGGCGGCCGCCCACGGCGGCGAAGTCACCTCGCTGGTCCTGATCCCGGCCATCCGCAAGGTCTGCTCGCTGCCCATCATCGCCGCCGGCGGTTTCGGCACAGGGCAGGGACTGGTTGCAGCGCTGGCGCTGGGCGCCGACGCCATCGCCATGGGCAGCCGCCTCGCCCTGACCCGGGAAAGCCCGGTACACCGCACCACCAAGGAGATGATTCGCCAGCGCGGCGTCGGCGACACCATTTACTCGCGCAATTTCGACGGCTTGTGGTGCCGGGTGATGGATACCCCGACCGCGCGCAAGCTGACCCGCAAACCGCTGAGCCTGCTGACGGCCGGCTGGCGCGCCCTGGGCATGGCGCGCCGCATGAAA
This sequence comes from Vogesella alkaliphila, assembly GCF_014652475.1. Taxonomy (GTDB): domain Bacteria; phylum Pseudomonadota; class Gammaproteobacteria; order Burkholderiales; family Chromobacteriaceae; genus Vogesella; species Vogesella alkaliphila. Next base: position 242,990 of record NZ_BMYW01000006.1, read on the forward strand.
CTACCGCTCGGCAAGACGGTGCTGGGCGGCATGCTGACGCAGCCGCAGAACCTGCGCCAGCTGGCGCAATTCGGCGCCGCCACCGAATCAATCCGGCTGGCGATCGAGGACGGCGACCATCAGCGCGGAGTACAGCTGATCGGCCAGGTGCAGGGCCTGCTCGACGACATCCCCACCGTCAGCGAACTGTTCCAACGCCTGCTGAGCGAAGCACGCGCCACGCGCGACAAGCTGCCCGCCTGAGCACCACCCGGGCGCAGCCGCCGCTGCGCCCGCCACCTCCTCTCCGCCAGACACCTCCCGCTTGCCGACAAGGTCCAGAATCGTTATCATTTGATAATGATTCCTGTTTAATAAAAAACACCAGGCGTCGATTATTGCGTCGAGCAGATAGCCGGGCACAGCTCCGCACGCACGTTGGCCGCAAGTCGCAAGCCTCCGAAGCCTGCCCGCAAGCCAGCCCGACGCCCCGCCTAGCTTGCTGGCAGACACGCAGACTGCTGCGCGAGCAACACAACATCCGACCACCCCGGCCCGGCAACCAAGCAGGAGCAGCCCATGCCAGATCTCGCCTACCAGATTGAGCGCCTACACATCCGCCGCGGCAACGACAGCCTGCTCGATTGCCGGCAACTGCACATCCCGGCCCATCGCGTCACCGCCGTCACTGCCGCCCACGCCCCGGAACACAGCCTGCTGCTGCAGGCACTGGCCGGCGCGCACGGCCCGCAACAGGGCAGCCTGTTTGGCCAGCCGCTACCGCAAGCGGGCGACCACGACGTCCGCCTTGCCGGGCTGGCGCCAGCCGCCACCAATCCGCGACGACGGCTGCGTGATTATGTGCTGCAAGGCCGCCTGCCGGCCTCGCGCTGGCTGTCGCGGCCGTCGGCGCTGGATCGTGATGCCGTCACCCTGGCCCTGCGGCTGGTGACGCTGGAAACGCAAGCCGGGCAACGACTGGCCAGCCTGAGCGCCAGCGAACAGCAGTTGGCGCGCATCGCCCGCAGCCTGGCGCAGCCGGCGCCGGTATTACTGCTTGATCAATGGGCTGCGCATCTCTGCGCGCAGCAACAAGCACTGCTGATGCAGCGGCTGGCGCGACTGGCGCCCACCGGGCGCACCATCGTGTGCACCCTGCCCGCACACAGCCCTGCCGCCAGTCATGCACAGTGGCTGGTCCTGCTGGCCGGCGGTCGACTGCTGGCACAAGGCAGCCCGGCGCAGCTGCAGCCGGCCGCAAACGGACTCCAGCCGCACCATTCGTCGCCCGCCGCGCCCCTGCTGCCAAGGCTCGCCGCCTGAAATGCGCGCCCCGGTTTCACCAAACGCAGCAAGGGCATAGAATCGCCCCATCCGTTTCCAGCCCACCCGCCATGACACTCCACTTACCCGCCGTTGCCGACCCGACCCTGCCTACTCGCTGGTGCCTGTTTGACGGCCAGCAGGTCTGGCTCGACGCCGGCGCCTTCCCCGTGCAACGCCCGGCACACAGCAGCAATCCGTACTTCATCGGCCACAACGGCCAGTTCAACCTGTTCAGCGCCGAGCTGATCGGCGCGGCACCGCCACAGTGGCAGGCGCACACCCTGCGCCAGGCGCTGCAGGGCCTAGCCGCCGACGCGGTGCCGCTGCTGGCCCGGGCCGCGCAGTTGCGCCGCTTCGAACACAGTCACCGCTTTTGCGGCGCCTGCGCCCAGCCGCTGCAGGCACACCAGCACGATCACGGCCGCGGTTGCCCGTCCTGCGGCGAGCTGTACTACCCGCGCCTGTCGCCGGCGATGATGGTGGCGGTCACCCGCGGTCGCGAAATCCTGCTCGCCCGCAGCCCGCACTTCAGCCCCGGCCTGTACAGCGCCCTCGCCGGCTTCGTCGAGCCGGGCGAAACGCTGGAAGCCTGCGTCGAACGCGAAACGGCCGAGGAGGTCGGCATCCGCATCCGGCAGCTGCAGTATGTCGGCTCGCAATCCTGGCCCTTCCCGCACTCGCTGATGCTGGCCTTCACCGCCGAATACGCCGGCGGCGAGATCACCCCGCAGCCGGGCGAGATCGAGGCCGCCGACTGGTTCGACATCGACCACCTGCCGCCGACCCCGGCCGGACACTCCATCGCCCACTGGCTGATCAAGCACACCGTCGAGCAGCTGCGCCGCCGCGAACACTGAGCCCGTGCTGCGGCAAGACCACCACATGTTGCGGCCAACCTTGGCCGCAACAACAAGACGGAACGTGACAAAAATGCGGGCCAGCCCGTAAAGTCCTTGCACAAAGTGGCGGTGATTACGATAAAGATTCTAAAGAATCACAATTGCATTTAATATCGACCACACCAAAACGCGGCACACACCGTATGCGCCGCACACCTGACCTCACCTACAAAAAATACTCTGCAAGGACAAAATCATGGGGAAACTAAAACTGGCACAGCGCCTGGCGCTGGGCTTCGGTGCCGTCATCACCCTGCTGGTGCTCGGCTCGGCCTTTACCCTGTTCCGCCTCGGCGGCATCCAGGAGCGGGTATCGGAACTGGTGGAATACCGCATCCCGGTGATCCAGAACTCCCGCTCGCTGAGCGCGGCCCTGCTGTCGGTCACCAACGCGGCGCGCACCATCCTGCTGGAAAGCGATGACAAGCTGGTCGAGGAAAAACTCGACATCCTGAAGAAGTCGGCGGCCAAGGCGCAGCTGGAATTCAAGGAAATGCAGACCCTGGCCAAAGACCCTAAAGAAGTGGAACTGGTCGGCAAGATCGACAAGTCGATGAAGGAATTCAACGCTCTGGTCGACAAGCTGCTGCCGATGATCGTGCGCCAGAAGTGGGACGCCTCGATCATCGTGTCGGAAAAGCTGGAGCCGCAGGAGCGCCTGCTCAGCATGCAGCTGGACAAGCTGATCGCCTACCATACTCAGGTGATGGAAGAGCAGAAAGCGTCCACTACCAGCACCCTGAAGGAAACCATGCTGGCGGCCATCATCGCCATCATCGCCAGCGTCGGCGCCAGCATCATGGTGGCGCTGCTGATCGCCCGCTCGCTGACGCGCCAGATTGGCGGCGAGCCGGACTACGCGGCGGAAGTGATGAAGGAGATCGCGCACGGCAACCTCGGCATCAGCGTTAAGATCGGCAAGGGCGACAACAGCTCGCTGCTGTACAACCTGTCGCGCATGACCAGCGAACTGAACGACGCCCTGCGTACCGTCGAGCGTAGCGTACAGGAAAGCAGCGCCGCCTCGGACGAACTGCGCAACACCATGCAGCGCCTGGTCAGCCGTTCCGAAGAGCAGAACCGCGCCGCCGACGAGATGGCCAGCGTGATCCAGCAGATGGCCGTCGGCGTGCAGGAACTGCACCACAGCGCCGGCAGCGCCGAAAGCGCGGCCCGCACCGCCAGCGGCGATGCCCGCCAGGGCGTGGAAGTGATCCAGGGCGCGGTCCGCGAAATGGACGCCATCAGCACTCTGATCAAGACCACCGCCGGCAGCATTCACGAGCTGGGCCGCCAGTCGCAGACCATCGACAACATCGTGTCGGTGATCCGCGACGTCGCCGACCAGACCAACCTGCTGGCGCTGAACGCCGCCATCGAGGCCGCCCGTGCCGGCGAACAGGGCCGCGGCTTCGCCGTGGTCGCCGACGAGGTGCGCAAGCTGGCCGAGCGCACCACCAAGGCCACCGGCGAAATCGCCGAGATGATCGGCGCCATCCGCATCAGCTCGCAACAGGCGGTGGAAGCGATGAACCAGTCGGTAGAGCGCGCCCATACCAGCGCGGCACAGGGCCAGCGCGCCGGCGAATCGATCGTCGCGATCCAGAGCGGCACCGAGACAGTCGGCCAGAGCGTGCTGTCGATCGCCAGCTCGCTGTCCGACCAGGCCCGCTCCGGCGAGCAGGTATCGCGCGAAGTGCAGCGTATCACCGCCATCGCCCAGCGCAACCGCGAGGCAGCCGACGAGGCCGTCTCCGCCGCCGCACGCATGAGCGAGCTGACCGAGGAGATCCGGCAGAGCTTCAGCCGCTTCCACACCGCCTGAGGTTGGCCGCAAGGCACGCACCAACCCCAAGGAAAGCCGCTGCCAAGCGGCTTTCCTGTCTGCGGCGACGAACGAGGGATCACGACACCGAGAGGGCAAGCGGCCGCCACGCTGCGGCCAAGCGTTCACGACCACACCGCAGAAAGGATGCAGCAATGAATACATGGCGCAACCGTTTCGTGGCCCTGGCCCTGCTGGGCAGCACCGCGCATGCCGCGGCGGCCGACGACGTGATCCTGACCGTGACCCGTGGCACCACGCAGCACCACTTCACCCTGCAACAGCTTGCCGCGCTGCCGCAAGCCAGCATCACCACCGCCACGCCGTGGACCCAGGGCAAGCACCGTTACCGCGGCGTCGCCATCGGCACCCTGCTGCAGCGCTTGAACATGTCCCCGCCGGCGCTCAAGGTCCACGCGCTGAATGACTTCTGGGCCAGGGTCCCCACCGCCGTGGCACTGCAATACCGGGCGATCCTCGCCACCCACGTCGATGACCAGCCGATGAGCCGTCGCAACAAGGGCCCGCTGTGGATCATCCTGCCGTTGAGCGAACACCCCGAGCTCAACCAGGAGAAGTACCACAACTACATGGTGTGGCAAGCCAGAACCATAGAAGTCGAATGAATCATGGGCAAAGTCCGCTTCCTCCTCTTCGCCGCAGTCATGTGCACCTTCCTCGCGGTGACAGCCTGGTCGACGTGGAACTATGAGCGCACCTTCCGCACCGTCACCACCAACACCCAGACCTCGGCCTGGGCGCTGGCGCAGCTAGAAATCGACGTCTACCGCCTGCAGGAAACGCTGACGCTCTATCAGGTCGGCCGCGCCGACAACAAACAGCTCAGCCTCAGCTACGACATCGCCTGGAACCGCATGGACGTGTTCCTGACCGGCGAGGCGACCCGGGAAATCCGCCAGCGCTTTGCCGCCGAGACCCTGGTGCGCCGCATTCTCGGCGTGCTGCAACGCCACGAGCGCACCGTCTCCTCCCCCACCCCGGGCGACCCGACACTGGCGCAGATGAGCCAGGAGCTGGACGAGCTGACTCCGCGGCTGCGCGACATCATGGTGCAGAACTTCACCGGCCCCAATGCGCTGCAGGAAACCCGGCTGCTGGACGAAGCCAGGATGCGCAACTTTGCCGCCATCGGCATCCTGCTGCTGTTCAGCCTCATCATGCTGGCGCTGCTGTTCCGCGAATCGAAAAAACAGCACTTCCTGGCCTGGAACGACGTGCTGACGCAGCTGCCCAATCGCGCCGCCTTCATGAACAGGCTGGCGCAACTGACCGCGATACCGGACGCACAGGTGGTGCTGTGCCTAGTCGACCTCAGCCGCTTCAAGGAGGTCAACGACAGCCTCGGCCACGCCGCCGGCGACCAGCTGCTGGCGCAGATCGCCGGACTGCTGCTACAGCACCGCAACGAGGAGGTCTACCTGGCGCGCATCGGCAGCGACGAATTTGCGCTGGTGATGTTCGGCAACATGTCCGGCTACAGCTGGTTCGCCTACTCCCGCAAGATCTACAACCAGCTCGAACGGCTGCTGCACAGCGAAGACCCGGCCCACCGCGTGAAACTGAACATGGGCATCAGCCAGTACCCGCAGCACGCCCGCTCGGTGGAGGAGATGGTGCTGTTTGCCGATCTGGCACTGCTGAGCGCCAAGCAGGACAAGCAGCTGCACTACCAGGTGTTCAACCGCTTCATGCTCGACCAGTACCAGCGCAAGCGGCTGCTGGCCGGCCACCTGCAGCAGCTGCTGGCCGAACCGCACAACACCGAGCTCTACCTGTGCTACCAGCCCATCATCAACATCAGCCAGCCGCAGCAATTGGGGGTGGAGCTGCTGATCCGCTGGAACCACCCCAAGCTGAATTTCATCAACCCGCCGGACATCGTCCAGATCGCCGAGGAAAACGGGCTGGGCGAAAAGCTGGGCGAGTGGCTGTTCCGCCGCATGCGCCACGACATCGCCCGCTTTCCGGCCGACACCCTGTGCCACGTCCACTTCTCGATCAACCTCAGCAGCTCGATCTTCAACCAGAACCTGGTCAACCGCGTCAGCGACTGGCTGGAGGGCGGGCCGCTGCCCGCCAGCCAGCTGATCCTGGAGCTGACGGAAAACATCGCGCTGGAAGACGTGCAGCTCAGCCGCAAGATCTTTACCCAGCTGAAGGAGAAGCAGATCCGCATCGCGCTGGACGATTTCGGCACCGGCTGGTCGTCGTTTTCCTATCTGAAGGATCTCAGTTTCGACAAGCTCAAGATCGACAAGTCCTTCATCAGGCATCTGGACCGGGACAAGCGGCTGCCGCTGTTCGTGCAGGCGATCACCGACCTGTCGCACCAGCTGGGTATTTCCGTGGTCGCCGAAGGGGTGGAGACCGAAAGCGAGCTGCGCAAGATCCTCGAAATCGGCGCCAACGAGATCCAGGGCTACTACTACTCGCGGCCGCTCGGCGCGGACGCCTTCCTCGACTACGCCCGGCACTACCTCGCCGCCAGCGCACACGAAACCAGGACCGACCCCGCCTGACGCACGGCCGCAGCCATGAAAAAACCCGCCGGTTGGCGGGTTTCTTCATGCCTTGCGAATCCAGGCTCAGACGCTGGCCGGCACCGCGGCCAGCACCGCCTGCAGCAATTGCCACGCCTTGCCGACCGAGGCCACCTCCACCCGCTCGCCCGGCGCATGCGCGCCGCGGATATTGGGGCCGAACGACACCATGTCCATCTGCGGATACTTGGCGCCGATGATGCCGCACTCCAGCCCGGCGTGAATCACCTGCACGCCGGAATCGGCGCCGAACTGCTGGCGATACACTTGCTGGAACAACGCCAGCAGCGGCGAAGCCGGATTCGGCGCCCAGCCCGGGTAGCCGCCCTCGGTGTCCACCTCGAAACCGGCCAGCCGGAACAGGCCGACGATCTCGCCGGCCAGATTCCGGAAGCCGCTGTCCAGCAGCGAGCGCACCATCAGGTTGGTGAACACCTTGCCGTCGGCAATGCTGACCACCCCCAGGTTGTTGGACGTCTCCACCACGCCGGCCACGCGCTGGCTCATGCGCTTCACGCCGTGCGGCGCCGCGTGCAGCGCGCTGAAGATCGCCTGCTGGTCGGCCGGTGCCAGCACCTCGCCGGCGCTGGCAAGGTTGGCCGCAATGCTCACGCCTTCGTCGACGCCGGCCAGCTCGAAGCGCATCAGTGCCTGGAATGCATCCAGATACGCCGCCAGCTTGTCGCCGTCGGCGGCCGGATAGGCGACCACGGCAAAGGCCTCGCGCGCCAGTGCATTGCGTGCGGTGCCGCCACTGAACGTGGCCACGCGCAGGTCGGTGACCGCCTCCAGCTCGCGCAGCAGGCGGATCAGCACCTTGTTGGCATTGCCGCGACCGAGGTGGATGTCGGCGCCGGAGTGGCCGCCGACCAGCCCGGCCACCGTCAGCTGGCGCACCTCGAAACCCGCCGGCAGCGGCTGCGGCTGGTAGCTGCGCCGTGCGTTGACATCGATGCCGCCGGCACAGCCCATGTAGAACTCGCCCCACTCCTCGGTATCGATATTGATCAGCATCCGCCCCTGCAACAGCCCCGGCTCCAGCCCCAGCGCACCGCCCATGCCGGCCTCTTCGTCCAGCGTCATCAGCACTTCCACCGGGCCGTGCGCAATGTCGTCGCTGGCCAGCACCGCCAGCCCCAGCGCCACGCCGATGCCGTTGTCGGCGCCCAGCGTGGTGTTCTCGGCGATCAGCCAGCCGTCCTTCAGCACCGGACGGATCGGGTCGTTGAAGAAGTCGTGCACGGTACCGGTATTGGCCTGGCACACCATGTCGAGGTGGCCCTGCAGCACCACGCCGACACGGTCCTCCATGCCCGGGGTCGCCGCCTTGCGCACGATCAGGTTGCCGGCCGCATCGACCACCGTCTCCAGTCCGCGCAGTTCCGCCCAGCCTTTCAGATAGTCGCGCAGCGCCGCTTCATGCTTGGAAGGGCGAGGAATGTCACACAGGGTCTGAAAGTGTTCCCACACGATGGTGGGTTCGAGGGCTGCAATATTCACCACAACAAGGCGCTCCTTTATTCCGCCGGCGGAGACAGTTCATGCCAATAATTCCGCCAAAATAATCACAGGGTGACTCGTGATCACCCTTTTTGTAGACGATCCACTTTACCACGCCCCCCGGCGGGGCGTCCTGAATGCAAGCGTTTCGCGTTAGCGGCGGCGGCAGCCGGCCAGCCGCCAAAACGCGAGTGATTGATTACAATCACGAATCCGCTTGGCACAAAAACAACGCCCACGCCGCCATAGTCACAATTTATGCCATAGCGCTGCCATGCAGCCCCCCGCCATCCGCGCCGGCAGGATGACGGTTTGCGGCCAACCTTGTTGCAGCGTAATTTTATTACCGCTGTAGCCACTTAATTACAACGCCATTCCGTACCATAATTACAGACACTCAATCACGGAGAGCAACCCCATGACCCGCCGCACCAAGATTGTCGCCACCCTCGGCCCCGCCTCCAGCGATCCGGCAACCCTGGAACGCCTGCTGCAGGCCGGCGTCAACGTCGTCCGCCTCAACTTCTCGCACGGTAGCGCGCAGGATCACATCGACCGTGCCGCGCTGGTGCGCGCTACCGCCGAGCGGCTGGGCGTGCCGGTGGCGATCATGGTCGACCTGCAGGGCCCGAAAATCCGCGTCGGCAAGTTTGCCAACGGCAAGACCACGCTCGCCAACGGCCAGCCCTTCATCCTCGACGCCGACTGCGAGCTGGGCGACGACGGCCGCGTCGGCCTCGACTACAAGGAGCTGCCCAACGACGTCGCCAGCGGCGTGGTGCTGCTGCTCGACGACGGCCGCATCGTGCTGACCGTGGAAAAGGTCGTCAGCAACCAGATCCACACCCGTGTCAAGGTCGGTGGCGTGCTGTCCAACAACAAGGGCATCAACCGCCAGGGCGGCGGCCTGACCGCGCCGGCGCTGACCGCCAAGGACATCGACGACATCAAGACCGCGGCGCAGCTGGAAGCCGACTACGTGGCGGTGTCGTTCCCGAAAAGCAGCGCCGACCTGTACATGGCACGCACGCTGGTGCACGCCTCCGGCAGCCAGGCGCGCATCATCGCCAAGATCGAGCGCTGCGAGGCGATCGCCAACCTCGACGACCTGATCGACTCCGCCGACGGCATCATGGTCGCGCGCGGCGACCTGGCGGTGGAAGTCGGCGACGCCGCGGTGCCGGCGCTGCAGAAGCGCATGATCCGCCTCGCCCGCGAACGCAACAAGCTGACCATCACCGCCACCCAGATGATGGAATCGATGATCAGCAGCCCGGTGCCGACCCGCGCCGAGGTCTCCGACGTCGCCAACGCGGTGCTGGACGGCACCGACGCGGTGATGCTGTCGGCGGAAACCGCCGCCGGCCAGTATCCGGTGGAGACGGTGGAGTCGATGTCGCGCGTCTGCCTGGAAGCGGAAACCTCGTCCGACTACCAGCTGGAGCGCGCCTTCCTCAACCGCGAGTTCAGCCGCGTCGACCAGTCCATCGCCATGGCCGCGCTGTTCACCGCCAACCACCTGCCGGTGCGCGCGCTGGTGGCGCTGACCCAGACCGGCTCCACCGCGCTGTGGATGAGCCGCGTCAACTGCGGCGTGCCGATCTACGCGCTGACACCGGAGGTGAGCACCTACCGCCGCCTGGCGCTGTACCGCGACGTGTTTCCGATGCTGCTGCCCACCGCCGCCGACTCGAAAAAGCTGCTCGCCGCCGCCGAGCGCAAGCTGATCGAACAGGGCCGCGTCGATCAGGGCGACATCCTGGTGGTCACCGTCGGGGACAGTGTCGGCCTGATGGGCAGCACCAACACCCTGAAGATCATCAAGGCCGGCGACGGCCGCTAAACCGTCACGGGCCGGCGCGACGCCGGTCCGCCCCCCCCTTCCCCCCTTGCGGCCAAGGTTGGCCGCAAGCCGCCGGCCTTTGCCCCCGCCCGCACAACGCCAAAGCACTGATCCGCAACAGCTTCCGCCAAAAAACCACAGCCAGCCCGGACGCCAGCACAATTCCCTTGCCTTGTTTTTTGAATTCGTACACAATCAAAAACAAGGAGGAAACAGCATGTCATCGCAAGGAGGAAAGCGCGAAGGCGCCGGTCGCAAATCCCGCTTCGGCGGTGACAAGACCGTTGCCATGCGCGTACCGGAGCCGCTGAAACCGGTACTGGAAAACTGGCTGGACGAATACCGCAGCCTGCGCAGCATCAACCACAGCAGCATCGGCGACATCGCCCTGCTCGGCGAGGCGCTGAAAAACCTGTCGCTGCCGCTGTTTGCCAGCCGCGTGCCGGCCGGCTCGCCGGTCGCCGCCGACGACCTGAAAGAGGCCGACATCGACCTCAACCAGCACCTGGTGCGCAAGCCGGCGTCGACCTTTCTCGTCACCGTCAAGGGCGACTCGATGATCAACGCCGGCATCCACGACGGCGACATGCTGGTGGTCGACCGCTCGCTGGAGCCGCGCAACGGCAAGGTGGTGGTGGCGGTAATCAACGACGAGCTGACGGTGAAACGGCTGGAGCGCTCCGCCGGGCGGGTGCGTCTGCTGCCGGAAAACCCGGCGTTCAAGCCGATCGAAGTCCCCGAGGACGCCAGTTTCTTTATCTGGGGTGTGGTGACCAGCGTCATTCACGCCGTGGACTGACCGCAAGGAGCAAGCCATGAACCGTTACAACGACCCGATCAAGATGATGTTCCGTGACTGGAAACGCCTGCCGCGCGCGTTTCGTGCCGTGGTCGAAGGCCAGCCGCAGGTGCTGCTGACCCGCATCGGCCACAGCTACTTCGTACCGGTGGAGTTCGTCGGCTGAGCTCCCGCTGCCGGCATCCCCGCCCCATCAGGCATGCGGCCAACCTTGATCCCCAAGGTTGGCCGCAATCACATCCGCCACATCACATCACATCACATCACATCACATCACATCACATCACATCACATCACATCACATCACATCACATCACATCCAGCCACGCCCGCCACCTCGGCGCGAGCCAAACTCCGCTCAGCCGAAGCGGCGCATCGCATCCAGCGCCAGCCCGCTGCCGATGCTGCCATAACGGTCGCCCTCGACCTTGGCCGCCTGCGGCAACAGCGCCGCCACCCGCTCGCGCAGCAGGGGCACCGCGCTGGCACCGCCGGTAAAGAACACGGTATCGATCTGCGCGGCGGCGATGCCGGCATCCTGCAGCAGGCGGTCGATGGTCTGCGTCACGCTGTCGATCTGGCGCGCTATCGCCTCGTCGAACTGGCTGCGTGTCAGCTGGTGCGTGAGACCGTCGGCGATCTCGTCCAGCGCCAGCAGGTGTGCCTCGCTGTCGGACAGCGCAATCTTTGCCGCCTCCACTTGGATCGCCAGCCAGTGGCCGGCGCGCTTGTTGATCACCGAAAACAGGCGGTCCAGCTTGTCGCGTTCCAGCGCGTCGACGTACACCCCCTGCAGGTCGGCCAGCATCTTGCGGGTGTAGGCAAAGTTGATGGTGTGCCAGGTGGCGAGGTTGAAGTAGTAGCCGGACGGCACCTCGGCATTGTTCTTCAGCCGCGTGCGGTAGCCCAGCAGCGGCATCACGCTGTGCAGGCTCAGCTGCTTGTCGAAGTCGGTGCCGCCGATATGCACGCCGCCGTTGGCGAGGATGTCGTCACGGCGATCCAGCAGGTGGCGGCGCTGCGGCGACAGCCGTACCAGCGAAAAGTCCGAGGTACCACCGCCGATATCGACGATCAGCACCAGCTCTTCGCGCTCGATGCGGCTTTCGTAGTCGAAGGCCGCGGCAATCGGCTCGAACTGGAAGGCGACCTCCTGAAAGCCGGCGCGGCGCGCGACATCGGCCAGCGTGTCCTGTGCCAGCTGGTCGGCGACCGGGTCGTCGTCGATGAAAAACACCGGCCGGCCGAACACGGCGCGGCTGAACGCCTGCCCCGCCTGCTGCTCGGCACGCTGCTTGAGGGTGCCGATGAAGGAGGACAGCAAGTCGATGAAACGCAGCGCGCGGCCATTGACCTCGGTCTGGCCGTTCATCAGGCTGGTGCCGAGCAGGCTCTTCAGCGAGCGCATCAGCCGCCCCTCGTAGCCGTCCAGGTATTCGCCGATCGCGGCGCGGCCAAAGGCAGTGCTCTCCTCCTCGGCATTGAAGAACACCACCGACGGCAGGGTCGCCTTGTCGTCTTCCAGCATCAGCAACTGGCTCTGCCCGGCGCGGAAACAGGCGACCGTGGAGTTGGAGGTGCCAAAATCGACACCGCATGCCGGAATAACCATCGTGCAACCCGTTCATTCAATAAGGAGGGGGCAGGATTGTAGCAGAAGCGCCGCCTGCACCCGAGACAAATGCGGGACCACGGCGCGCACCGGACCTGTCCTTGCGGCCAACCTTGACGCGGTTATACCGGCAACAGGCGGCGAACCGCGTCATACGGCGCGCAGCAGGCCGCAATAACCGTCATTCGAAGCGTGCATTCCACTGCGGCGTGCGCTCAACCAGAAAATCGACAAACACCCGCACCGCCGGCACCAGATGACGGCGCCCGGTAAAGGCGAGGTGCAGGATGCCACCCGGCATGGAAAAAGTCGGCAACAGTCGTCGCAACCGGCCGTCGGCCAGCGCCTGCTGGCAGACCAGCATCGGCAACGCCGCCACGCCACAGCCGTCGATCGCCGCCTGCGCCAGCACCACCAGGTTGTCGGTCATCAGCCGCGGCGCGGCCAGCTGCACGCTGTACAGCTGGCCGACCTCGTCGTGCATCGTCCACTCGCCGCGACCGTCCGGCCGCGACATCACCAGTGCCGGCCATGATGCCAGCTCGGACGGATGCTGCGGCAGACCACGCTCGGCCAGCAGCGCCGGGCTGGCCACCAGGAACAATGGCGACTGCCCCAGCGGGCGCGCCACGATGCTGGCACTGTCCTCCAGCCGCGCACGCACCCGCAGCGCGACGTCGATGCCGTCATTGATCAGGTCGACACGACGCCCAGTCACCTCCAGCAGGATGCGCACCTCCGGATACAGCGCCATGAACTCCGGCAGCAAGGGTGCCAGCAGCGACTGCGCCAGCAGGTCCGGGCAACTCACCCGCACCAGGCCGCGCGGCACGTCGGTGGCGCGCGCGATCGCCTCCTGCGCCGCTTCCGCCTCGGCCAGCATCGCCTGGCAGTGACCGAAGTAGGCCTGCCCCACCTCGGTCAGCGCCAGCCGCCGTGTCGTCCGCTGCAGCAACCGCACTCCCAGCTGCGCCTCCAGCTCGGCAACCCGGCGCGACAGCCGCGACTTGGGCACCCCGATCTGCCGCGCCGCCGCCATGAAACCGCCGTGCTCGACCACCTTGGCAAAGAAGTACAGATCGTTCAGGTCATGCATCGCGCACGCTCCATTAGCATTGGCATCAAATTCAGGACAATCATTCCCGATTTTGCAGTCTAGTCCGATATTGTCGCAAAAACTACCATACGCTCCATTGCTACTGCCAACCGGCACTCATCGAAATGGAGCCCACCATGAAAATCCTGCACCTTGATTCCAGCGTTCTCAACGACAACTCGGTTACCCGCCAGCTGACCCGCGCGCTGGTCGACAGCCTGCAAGCGCAACACGGCAGCACCGGCGTGATCTACCACGACCTGGCCAGCAACGAGATTCCGCACCTGTCGGGCGAAATCCTCGGCGCCGCCTTCACCCCGGAAAGCGACTGGAGCGAACTGCAGCGCAGCGAGCGCGCCCGCAGCGAACAGCTGATCGGCGAATTCCTCGGCAGCGAGATCCTGGTCATCGGCGCACCGATGTACAACTTCTCCATCCCGTCGCAGCTGAAAGCCTGGATCGACCGCGTTGCGGTCGCCGGCCGCACCTTCAAGTACACCGACACCGGCCCGGTGGGCCTGGCTGGCGGCAAGACCGTCTACGTGGTCTCCGCCCGCGGCGGCGTCTACAGCAACGAGCAAGGCCAGGCGATGGACTTCCAGGAAGACTACCTGAAGACCGTACTCGGCTTCCTCGGCATCAGCGACGTGCGCTTCATCCGCGCCGAAGCCGTTGCCATGGGCGACGATGCCCGCAGCAATGCCCTGAACGCCGCCAAAGAAGCAATCGCCCAAGCCACGCGCTAAGCAGCCAACGGCGAGTGCTGGTCGTAAAAGCAAAAAGGCAAGCCGGACTGGCTTGCCTTTTTGCATTATTGAAATTCCCGCCACCACTCACCACACCTGCAACCCCAGTACACTGGCAAGTCCCGACAAGCAGATCGTTGGATTACGTCTGGTGCGTGGCGGTGTCACTCACCTCGCCATCAAGATAGCGCCACAAGCCTTGCTCGCGCACGAACCGGCTGCGTTCCTGCATCCGCCCGGCACGACCGTTGATCTTGTAGCGGGCAACAAAGGTGACCACGCCGGTCTGGTCCTGCTCGCCACCGGCCTCCGTCGACAGGATAGTCAGCCCCAGCCACTTGACTGTGGCATCCAGCAACGGCTCGTCCGGCAAGTTTTCCACCGCCCAGGTCTGGCGCAGATACGCCTCATTACCCATCACGAAGGCGCTATAGCGTGACCGCATCAAGGCTTCGGCGTTCGGCACCACCGCACCGTCATGATATGGGCCGCAACAGGCGGCATAGTCCCGACCACTACCACACGGGCACGCCACGACACCGCTTGCTGTTTTTCGCTTCCCCATGTCACTGCCCCAGTGCCGGCATGCTGTACAGCTTGAGCATGAAGCTGGTGAATGCCGGCTGCGCCGGCTTGCTGGCAAGGCGCGGCCAACGTTCCAGCCACATCTGCAGGCGCTGCTGCATCAGCTGCTGTGCCCTGGCACCGTCAATCTGCCCGGCATCGCGGCGCACCGCAATCTGGCGGTAGAGGGTAAACACGTCATCGTCGACCGCATTGCGGCCAACCAGCTGCACGCGCAGCGCCCCCAGCTGATCGGCAACCGCCACCCGGCTCAGTTCGCCTTTGGCGACGCGCGCCGACAGCGCTTGCGCCTCCTCGTACAGCCGCTGCGATGGCGGCACGGCGGCTGGCCGCACTGCGACACCACCGCTTATCCCCGGCAAAGGCGGCAGCACGGCACACGCCGACAGTGCGCCCGAAATAAAAACGACCATGAATATCTGTTTCATGGTCGTCATTGTAACGCTGCGCTCACTCACTTCAAGCAAGGTGCTCAAATAATGGCGTCGACAGGTAACGCTCTCCAAAAGACGGGATCACCACCACGATCAGCTTGCCGGCATTTTCCGGACGCTTGGCCAACTGCAAGGCGGCCCACACGGCGGCACCGGAAGAGATTCCCACCAGCACGCCCTCCTTGGTCGCCACGGCGCGCGCTGTCTCGAAGGCATCGTCGTTCTTGACCCGGATCACCTCGTCGTAGATCTCGGTATTCAGGATGGCCGGCACAAAACCGGCACCGATACCCTGGATCGGATGCGGTCCCTTGGTACCGCCGGACAACACCGGCGACGCGTCCGGCTCGACTGCCACGATCTGCACTCCGGGCTTGCGCGCCTTGAGCACCTCGCCTACCCCGGTAATGGTGCCGCCGGTGCCGACCCCGGCCACGAAAATATCGACCTGGCCATCGGTATCGCGCCAGACCTCTTCGGCAGTGGTCTGACGGTGGATCTCCGGGTTGGCCGGATTCTCGAACTGCTGGGGCAGAAAGTAAGTTTCAGGGTTGGCCGCAACCAGCTCCTTGGCCTTGGCGATGGC
This sequence comes from Vogesella alkaliphila, assembly GCF_014652475.1. Classification (GTDB taxonomy): domain Bacteria; phylum Pseudomonadota; class Gammaproteobacteria; order Burkholderiales; family Chromobacteriaceae; genus Vogesella; species Vogesella alkaliphila. The sequence goes on from NZ_BMYW01000006.1 coordinate 258,781, forward strand.
ACCGCCCATGCCCTCCGGGCCGGGGGTCAGGATCAGTTCCGCACCATAGGCGCGCAGCAGTTGGCGACGCTCGCGGCTCATCGTCTCCGGCATGGTGATTACCAGCTTGTAACCACGCGCCGCGCACACCATGGCCAGCCCGATACCGGTATTACCCGATGTCGGCTCGACAATAATCGTCTCCGGCCCGATCTTGCCGGCACGCTCTGCCGCATCAATCATCGACACTGCGATACGGTCCTTGACGCTGTGCCCCGGATTGAAGAACTCCAGCTTGGCAACCACCGTTGCTCCCACGCCCTCGGTTACCCGATTGAGCCGCACTAGGGGCGTATTGCCAATCAGCTCCGTTACAGAATTCGCAATGTGCATTTTATTCCTCCAGTCCATCTTCCATGGCGATAGATATTGCCATTTATTCTAACCAGCACCACCATCGATGGCTAATACCAATTCTTGCTAAGCATTGATCCGAACGCATGAATTCCCGGCCGGCATGGACGGTTCATTGCCCAGCACCTGGGTCACGGCCGTCAACTGATACCGACCAGCACCTTCTGCCAGGCTCGATGGACCTCGTCATCAAAGGCGACAAACACAATCCTGCGCAGCGACGGCGGAGGAGCCGCCAGATAGGTTTCCACCACATGCCAGGCGATATTGGCCGCGGCCAGCGGCGGAAAATGGTTGGCGCCACAGCTGATGGCAGCAAAGGCGATCGAGCTCACCTGCTTCTCTGCCGCCAGTTGCAGGCTCTTGTAGTAGCAGGACGCCAGCAATTGCGCCTCGTTGTCTTCGCCACCCTTCCACATCGGCCCGACCGCATGGAAAATCCAGCGTGCCGGCAAGGCAAAGCCCGGCGTGACACAGACCTCACCCGCGGCACAAGCTTTCAGCTGCAAGCAGGCCGACAACAGCTCGCCGCCGGCTGCGCGGTGCACTGCCGCGTCCACCCCACCGCTGCCGCGCAACGAAACGTTGGCCGCATTCACGATTGCCGAGACATCCAGCTTCGTAATGTCCCCACGCCAGACCTCGACCCGCACACCGTTACGAACGGTCAGCATTGCCGCACCTCAAACACGCACCGCACAAGAAAAACCCCTCGCATGAGGGGTTGGCAACATCCGGACGTTACGCTTCAGAAACATCGGAAGCCACAGCGTCTACGGCAGGCTGCGGCGCCTCGGTGGCGACTGCAGCGGGTTTCTCCGCTTTCGGCAGGCACATTTTCTCGGCCGCCGCCTTTTCCTCGGCCGAAACCACACCCACCGGCTTCAGCGCGAGGTCGAACCGCTTGCCTCCGCGCGCCAGCGACTTCACGTAACGCTGCTTGCGGCAATGGTTGGCCAGCATGCGCGAAACCAGCTGTGGATCAAACTGCGGCAGCTCCGCAATCAGGGCCTCATGAATCCCCAGCGCCAAGGGACGGAACAGTTTGAACACGTCGTACTTGGCGTAAACATGTGTCGCAATCATTTCTGTCTGGCTTTTCTTGCTGAGACTCTGGACAGCAGACTTGAGCGCCGCACCGAGTGCGGTTTCATTATTGGACTTCATCTGAGGATTCTTCATGGTTAATCTCATGGGGCAACACGGAGCGGTGACAAGTAGTGAACGACCCACTCTGACACGACCCGAAAAAAGACGCCTATCTTAATGCAGAGCCGACCTTGTTGCTACGACTACCGTCATCGACTCGTACTATAGGTCACAAGCCATCGTTTGGCGCTCGCATGCTATGCGTTAGCACAGCCAACCGCCAAGGTTGGCCGCAACGATTGCTGCGGCTCGCGCCACAAAGCACAAAGCCCAGCTTGATTT
>NZ_BMYW01000007.1 GCF_014652475.1 Vogesella alkaliphila
CGTACATGGTGGCCCGTCGTGAAGGTGGCGATGCGCCGTACATGGTGGCCCGTCGTGAAGGTGGCGATGCGCCGTACATGGTGGCCCGTCGTGAAGGCGGCGATGCGCCGTACATGGTGGCCCGTCGTGAAGGTGGCGATGCGCCGTACATGGTGGCCCGTCGTGAAGGTGGCGATGCGCCATACATGGTGGCGTAAGCCACTCCATGAAAAAACCCCGGTTGTTGCAACCGGGGTTTTTTTGCGACCGCAGCCAGCCGGTGTCGCGCTTAGCGCACGATAGGCTTGTAGCGGATGCGCTTGGGCTTGGCACCTTCCTCGCCCAGACGCTTCTTCTTGTCGGCTTCGTATTCCTGATAGTTGCCATCGAAGAAGGTCCACTGCGATTCGCCTTCCGCCGCCAGGATATGGGTGGCGATACGGTCCAGGAACCAGCGGTCGTGGGAGATCACGAACACGGTGCCGGCGAATTCCAGCAGCGCGTCTTCCAGTGCGCGCAGGGTTTCGACGTCCAGGTCGTTGGACGGCTCGTCCAGCAGCAGCACGTTGCCGCCCTTGAGCAGGGTCTTGGCCAGGTGCAGGCGGCCGCGTTCGCCGCCGGACAGCATGCCCACCTTCTTCTGCTGGTCGCCGCCCTTGAAGTTGAAGCGGCCCAGATACGCGCGGCTGGACATCTCGAAGCGGCCAACGTTGAGGATGTCGGCACCGCCGGACACGTCGTCGAACACCGTCTTGTCGCCTTCCAGCCCCTCGCGGCTCTGCTCGACGAAGGCCATCTGCACGGTCTGGCCGATCTTCACCGTGCCGGCATCCGGCTGTTCCTTGCCGGCGATCATCTTGAACAGCGTGGACTTACCGGCGCCGTTGGGGCCGATGATGCCGACGATGGCGCCCGGCGGGGCCTTGAACGACAGGTTGTCGATCAGCAGGCGGTCGCCGAAGCCCTTCGACACGCCGTCGAATTCGATCACTTCGTTGCCCAGGCGCTCGGCTACCGGGATGAAGATTTCCTGGGTCTCGTTGCGCTTCTGGTGTTCGAAGCTGGACAGCTCCTCGAACTTGGCCAGACGCGCCTTGGATTTCGCCTGGCGGCCCTTCGGGTTCTGGCGTACCCACTCCAGTTCCTGCTTCATCGCCTTCATGCGCGCGCCTTCCTGCTTGCTTTCCAGCTCCAGGCGCGCCTCCTTCTGCTCCAGCCAGCTGGAGTAGTTGCCCTTCCACGGGATGCCCTCGCCGCGGTCCAGCTCCAGGATCCATTCGGCGGCGTTGTCGAGGAAGTAGCGGTCGTGGGTGACGGCGACCACGGTGCCGGGGAAGCGCACCAGGAACTGCTCCAGCCACTCCACCGATTCGGCGTCCAGGTGGTTGGTCGGTTCGTCCAGCAGCAGCATGTCCGGTTGCGACAGCAGCAGCTTGCATAGCGCCACGCGGCGCTTCTCACCGCCGGACAGCGGGCCGATCCTGGCGTCCCACGGCGGCAGGCGCAGCGCGTCGGCGGCCAGTTCCAGCTGCAGTTCGATGTTGTCGCCGGCGCCGGCGGAGATGATGGCTTCCAGCTTGGCCTGCTCTTCGGCCAGCGCGTCGAAGTCGGCGTCCGGCTCGGCGTAGGCGGCGTACACCTCTTCCAGCCGCTTCTGCGCGCCCATCACGTCGCCCATGCCGCTTTCGACTTCCTCGCGCACGGTCTTGTCAGGGTCGAGCTTCGGCTCCTGCTCCAGGTAGCCGATCTTGACGCCGGCCAGATGCTGCACCTCGCCGTCGTACTCCTTGTCGACACCGGCCATGATGCGCAGCACGGTGGATTTGCCGGCGCCGTTGAGGCCCAACAGGCCGATCTTGGCGCCGGGGAAGAAACTTAAAGAAATATCTTTAATGATCTGGCGTTTCGGGGGAACGATCTTGCTCACGCGGAGCATGGACATCACGTATTGAGCCATAGCTTGTGCTTGTATTCCTGCTGGATTGCGATAGGGAGATGAACCGGGGAAGTGTAGCAAATTCGGCGGGTGCTTGCCGTGCGGCCAACGTTGGCCGCAGCGGCTCAGAACAGCAGCGCGAGGATGAACACGCCGAGCATGGCGAAGGCGCAGGCGATCTTGGCGACGGTGCCGGCCAGAAAGCCGAGGAAGGTGGCGGCGCCGACGCGGCTGGCCTGCGGCAGGTTGCGGCGCGCGATCAGTTCGCCGATGACGGCGCCGAGCACCGGCCCGGCAATGGCACCGACCAGGCCGAAGAACAGCCCGATAAGACCGCCGAGCAGGGCGCCGATCAGCGCCTCGCGGCTGGCGCCGCTTTTCTGGGCGCCGAGCAGGCTGGCGACACTCTCGATCACCATGCCGGCCACGGCGAGCAGGACGATGGTGGTCAGCGGCCAGAAGCCGACGTGCACGAAGTTGCCGTTCCACGCCGCCAGCAGGAAGCCGGCGGCGAGCAGGCCGAGGCCGGGCAGGGCGGGGTAGATGGTGCCGGCGAGGCCGACCAGCACCAGCAGGATGGACAGCAGATACCAGAGCAGCGAGAGATCCATGGGGCTTCCGAAGGCAAAGGGGGACAGACAAAGAAAACGGCGCGAGGCGAAAGTTCCGCCCGCGCCGTGCGTTGCGGCCAACCTTGCGGCGGCTACGCCCCGCTGCAGTATTCCTGCAGCAGGGTTTCCTGCGCGCAGCGGCCCTTGCCGCGCGCCATGCGCCGGCGGTAGCTGCCGTCGGCCTGCATTTCCCAGGCGTTGGTGTTGTCGTCGAGGTAGATGCGCAGCCCTTCCTTCATGATGCGGCGCTTCAGCTTGGGGTCGAGGATGGGCACGCAGGTCTCGATGCGGCGGAAGAAGTTGCGACCCATCCAGTCGGCGCTGGCGATGTACAGGTCTTCGGCCTTGTCGTTGTAGAAGTAGAACACGCGGGTGTGCTCGAGGAAGCGGCCGACGATGGAGCGCACGGTGATGTTCTCCGACAGCCCCTCCACGCCGGGGCGCAACGCGCACACGCCGCGCACGATCAGGCTGATCTTCACCCCGGCCTGGCTGGCGCGGTACAGCGCCTGGATCACCTGCGGCTCCAGCAGCGCGTTCATCTTGGCAATGATCTGCGCCGGCTTGCCGGCCTGGGCGTGGGCGATCTCGCGGTCGATGGCGCCGATGATCATGTTGTGCAGCGTGAACGGCGACTGGTACAGGTGCTTCAGCTCGCCGGCGCGGCCGAGGCCGGTGATCTGCACGAACAGGTCGTTGACGTCGCTGACGATGTCCTCGTTGCAGGTCAGCAGGCCGAAGTCGGTGTACAGCCGCGCGGTGCGCGGGTGGTAGTTGCCGGTGCCCAGGTGCACGTAGCGCTTGAGCTGGCCTTCCTCGCGGCGCACCACCAGCAGCATCTTGGCGTGCACCTTGTAGCCGAACACGCCGTACACCACGTGCGCGCCGGCGTCTTCCAGCCGCGACGCCCAGCTGATGTTGGCCTCTTCGTCGAAGCGCGCCATCAGTTCCACCACCACCGTCACCTGCTTGCCGGCGCGGGCGGCGGCGATCAGCGATTCCATCAGCACCGAGTCGGTGCCGGTGCGGTACACCGTCATCTTGATCGCCACCACCTCCGGATCGGTGGCGGCGTTGACCAGCATGTCGATCACCGGCTGGAAGGACTGGAACGGGTGGTGCAGCAGGATGTCGTTCTTGCGGATGGCCTCGAATAGCGGTGTCTTCTTGGCCAGCGCCGGCGGCAGCGTGGCCTCGAACGGTGCGAATTTCAGGTCCGGGCGGTCGACCTTGTCCGGCACCTGCATCAGGCGCACCAGGTTGACCGGGCCGTCGACGCGGTAGATGTCCTGCTGCTGCAGGTTGAAGGTGTGCAGCAGGAATTCTTCCATGTGCGTCGGGCAGGTGTCGGCGATCTCCAGCCGTACCGCGTCGCCGTACTGGCGCTGGCGCAGCTCGCCCTGCAGCGCGGTGCGCAGGTTCTTCACGTCGTCGTCGTCGACGTTGAGGTCGCTGTCGCGGGTGACGCGGAACTGGTAGCAGCCCTTCACCGTCATGCCGGGGAACAGCTCCTGCACGTGCGAGTGCAGGATAGAGGACAGGAACACGAAGCTGTGCTGGTTGCCGCCGCACAGCGCGGCCGGCAGCTTGATCACGCGCGGCAGGATGCGCGGCGCCTGCACGATGGCGATGCCGGATTCGCGGCCGAAGGCGTCGGCGCCTTCCAGCTCGATGATGAAGTTCAGGCTCTTGTTGAGCAGCTTGGGGAACGGGTGCGACGGGTCCAGCCCGATCGGGGTCAGGATGGGCATCAGTTCGCGGAAGAAGTAGTCGCTGATCCAGGCTTTCTGCTCGCTGTCCCACTCGTTGCGGCGCATGAAGATGATGCCTTCGGCACGCAGCGCCGGGAAGATCTCCTCGCGCAGCAGGCGGTACTGCTCGCGCACCAGCGCATGGGCGGCCTCGGACAGGCGGGTCAGCACCTCGGCCGGCTTGCTGCCGTCGGCGAGGATGCGGTCCGGCGTCAGCTGTGCCGCTTCCTTCAGCCACGCCACCCGTACCTCGGCAAACTCGTCCATGTTCGACGACACGATGCAGAGGAATTTCAGGCGCTCCAGCAGTGGCAGGCGTTCCTCTTCGGCCTGCGCCATCACGCGGCGGTTGAACTCGATCAGGGCCAGTTCGCGGTTAAGCAGGTTTTCGTGTGTCGTCGGCATTTTATGCATTGGTACTGGTGCGGGAGTAAAAAAAAGCCCTCACGGGGAGGGCGCGGTCGTTTGTTACTGCTGCGGCGTGAAACCGGCGACCTGGTCGGCCCCCTGGCCGAAGAAGTAGGCCTCCAGCTGCGCGGCCAGGTACTGGCGGGCGCGGGCATCGGCCAGGCTCAGGCGGTTTTCGTTGATCAGCATGGTCTGGTAACGCAGCCAGCCCTGCCACGCCTCCTTGGAGACGTTTTCCAGAATGCGCTGACCCAGTGCGCCGGGCAGCGGCGGGAAGTCCATGCCTTCGGCTTCGCGACCGAGCTTAACGCAGTTGACCATTCGTGCCATGGTGAATTCCTTGAGAAGTGTCGAAACGATAGAGACTAATTGTGTCACAGAGATGACAGGTCACCAACCCTTGTGCCACCAGTGCCGTTTACAAGGGCTTGATCAGCACCTTGGAGCGGCGGTTGTGGTTGTACAGCTCGCGGCGTGACTGCGGCAGCTGCTCGATGTTGGCCGCAACGAAGCCGCGCTCGGCGAACCAGTGCGCGGTCTGGGTGGTGAGGATGAACAGCGCCTTGTAGCCGTACAGCCGCGCGCGCTGCTCCACGTGCTGCACCAGCAGGTCGCCGAAACCGCTGTTGCGGCGGTCGGCGCTGACCGCGAGGCAGGCCAGCTCGGCCATGCCGTCTTCCGGGAACGGCAGCATCGCGACACAGGCGGCGATGCGATCGTCGTGTTCCAGTACCGAGTAGTTGCGGATCTGCATTTCCAGGTGTTCGCGGCTGCGCTTGATCAGGATGCCCTGTTCCTGCAGCGGGCGGATCAGCGCCAGGATGTCGCCGACGTCCTCGATGCTGGCCTCGCGGATCTTGACCAGCGAGTCGCGCGCGATCATGGTGCCGGTGCCGTAGTCGGTGAACAGCTCCACCAGCAGCGCGCCGTCGTCGTCGTGGCTGACCAGGTGCGAGCGCACCACGCCCTCGCGGGTGGCGCGGATGGCGTAGGGCAGGCTGAGGCGGCACTCCTCGCTATCGATGCCGCGCTGGTAGATCGCCTCCGCCTGGTCGGCGGAGATGGCGTTGTGCAGCACGCCGTCGGCATCGACCAGGCCGTGGCCCTGCACCAGGAAGATCAGCTTCTCCGCCTTCAGCTCGATGGCGGTATGGCAGGCGACCTCTTCCATGGTCATGTTGAAGGCTTCGCCGGTCGGCGAGTAGCCGATCAGCGAGGTCAGCACCAGCTCGCCGCGATTGAGGCGCTCGTTGATGGCCTCGGTGTCGATCTTGCGCACGCGGCCGCTGTACTGCATGTCGACGCCGTCGATCACGCCCAGCGGCTGCGCGGTGACGAAGTTGCCGCCGGCGACGCGCAGGTGGGCGCCGTGCATCGGCGAATTGGGCATCCCCATCGACAGGAAGGCTTCCAGATCGTGGCGCAAGCCGCCCACCGCCGATTTCACCGCCTCCAGCGTCGGGCCGTCGGTCACGCGGCGGCCCTGGTGGAAGTGGCGTGCAATGCCGCGCAGGCGCAGTTGTTCGTCGATCTGCGGCCGCGCGCCGTGCACCAGCACGATGCGCACGCCGAGGCTGACCAGCAGGTTCAGGTCCTGCGCCAGCCCGTACAGGTTGCCGCGCGCCAGGCTCTCGCCGTTGACGGCGACGACGAAGGTTTTGCCACGGAAGGCGTTGATGTAAGGCGCCGCCTCGCGAAAGGCGAGCACAAAATCGGGGTGCAGCATGATGGGTCCCACCGGTAGACAGCCACAAAAACGCAAGATTAGCAGGAATGATGGCTTTATAGACAGTGCCGCTGGCGGCGTGCACACGGTGTGGCCGGCGCCCGGGCGGCCACCGGCCAAGCTTGGCCGCAACGCCCGTCCGCCGTGGCCATGAAAAAGGCCGGGCACCTCGCGGCGACCCGGCCATGGCGGACGGTGGCAAACACTCAGGACGGGGTCTTCTTGAGCATGATCTGCTGCACCTTGAGGATGTTCAGCGCCTGGTTCAGCTGCACGTCGCTGGCGGCATCGCCGTTGCCATTGCCGTTGCTGTCGCCGTTCTTCGGCTTGTCACCGTTGCTGGCCGGCTTGGCGGCGGGCTTGGCCGCCGGCTTGCTGCCTTCGGCCGCCTCGTTCGGATTCTGCAGGTGGCGTTCCAGGTCGGCTTCGCGCACGCGCAGCGAGGCCAGCGCCTCGTTGCCTTCCTCGACCACGATGTCCGGCACGATGCCCTTGGCCTGGATCGAGCGGCCGTTGGGGGTGAAGTAGCGCGCGGTGGTCATCTTGATGCCGCCGTTGTTGGCCAGCGGCAGTACCGACTGCACCGAACCCTTGCCGAAGGTCTGGGTGCCGACGATCAGCGCCCGCTTGTGATCCTGCAGCGCCCCGGCGACGATCTCCGAGGCCGAGGCGGAGCCGGCGTTGACCAGCACCACCAGCGGCACGTTCTTGATCGCCGGCGGCACCTTGGCGTAGTCGCTGGCGCCCTTGCCGCGCTGGTAGTCGCGCGGGTTGGCGTACAGGCGCATCTTGGAGTCGCTGGCGCGGCCCTCGGTGTACACCACCAGCGCATCCTGCGGCAGGAAGGCGGCGGAGATGCCCACGGCACCGTGCAGCACGCCGCCCGGATCGTCACGCAGGTCCAGCACCATGCCCTTCAGCGGCGCCTTGTTGTCCTTGTACAGCTGGGTCAGGGCCTGCGCGAAGTTCTCGACGGTGTGCTCCTGGAACTGGGCGACACGGACGTAGCCGAAGCCCGGCTCCAGCAGGCGCGACTTCACGCTCTTGGTCTTGATCACCGCGCGGGTGAGGGTGAAGACCAGCGGCTTGGATTCGGTCTTGCGCGCGATGGTCAGCGTCACCTTGCTGCCCGGCGCGCCGCGCATCTTCTTCACCGCGTCGTTGATCGACAGGCCGCGCACCGGGGTGTCGTCGATCTTGACGATCAGGTCGCCGCTCTTGATGCCGGCCTTCTGCGCCGGGGTGTCCTCGATCGGCGCCACCACCTTGACCAGGCCGTCCTCGGTGCCGATCTCGATGCCGAGACCGCCAAACTCGCCCTGGGTGCCCTCGCGGAATTCCTTGAACGCCTCCGGATCGTAGTAGTCGGAGTGCGGGTCCAGGCCGGACAGCATGCCCTTGATCGCCTCGTTGATCAGCTTCTTGTCTTCGACCGGCTCGACATAGTCCTGCTTGATGCGGCCGAACACCTCGGCAAAGGTGCGCAGCTCGTTGAGCGGCAGGATGCCGTTATTCTTGTCGGCAAAGGCCTGGATGCTGACGGTGAGCGCACCGCCCACCAGGGCACCGGTGGTCAGCAGGGCAAGTTTGCGTAAGCGGGGAGAGCTCATGGTGTGTGTTCCGTTCGTACGGGCTATCGTGCCCAGGACTGTGGATTGATCGGCCGGCCCATATAGCGCAGCTCGAAGTAAAGCCCGGTTTCGCCGCTTTCCAGACTGCCGCTGGCGCCGAGCACGTCGCCGCCGCGGACCGTGGCGCCGTTGCCGCGCACCATGGTGGCAAAGCCGGTGTAGACCGTCATGTAGTTGCCGCCGTGATCAATGATCATGGCATTGCCGAAGCCGCGCAACCAGTCGGCGTAGACCACGGTGCCGTCGGCGACCACGCGCACCGGGCTACCGGGGGCGACCTTGATGAACATGCCCTTCCAGCTGGCGCCCTCGCCACGGCGCGCGCCGAAGCGACCGCCGATCTCGCCGGCGACCGGCAGTTTCAGCCGGCCCTGCAGGCTGCGGAAGGCGTTGCCGGACAGGCTGGCATCGGCCACCTCATCCACCGTTTCGACCCTGGCCGGGGCTTTCGGTTCTGCCGGCAGCGGTTTGCCCTGCTTTTTCGCCTCGGCGACCTGCTGGCGACGTTTCTCTGCGGCCAACCTCGTCGCCTGTTCGCGCGCTTTTTTCGCCTGCGCGGCCTTGGCGGCGGCGGCGAGCTGGCGGCGGCGGATGTCGGCGTTGATGCGGGCGATCAGCACGCTCAGCTCACGCTCGTCTTCCTTCAGCTGCTGCAGTTTCTGCTGCTGGTCGCGGATGGCGCTGTCCAGCTGGCTGACCTGCTGGCTGCGCTGGTTGCGCGCCTGCTGCAGCTGGCGTTTCTCCTGCACCTTGGCGCTGGACAGCCGCCCCAGCCGCACCAGTTCGTCCTCGATGCGCTCGCTCATCGCCTGCAGCTGCACCTCCTGGTCGCGCAGCGTCTGGATCAGGCTTTGCTGCGCGCGGTGGATGTGGGTGTAGTAGGTGAGGTCGCGCGCGCTCTGGTTCGGGTCCTGGGTGTTGAACATGATGGCCATCGCGTCCTGCTGGCCGCGCTTGTACTCCGCCGCCAGCAGGCGGCTGACGCGCTGCCGCGTCTCGGCCACCTTGATGCGGATGCCCTGCAGCTCGGCCTGCAGCTTGTCCAGCTGGCTGCTGGTGGCATCCTGCTTCTTCTCCAGCTCGTTCAGCACCTGGTGCGTGGCCTCAAGCGCCTGCTCGGACTTGGCGATTTCGCCGGCGGTCTGCTGCCGCTCGGCTTCCTTGCGCGCGATGTCCTGCTGCAGGCTGCTGATTTCCTTGCGCACGCTGTTGAGGTTCTGCTGCGGCGCGGCCGCCGGCGGGGCGGCCTGCGCCACGGCGCACAGCGCGCCGAGCAGGCTGAGCGTCAGGCGTGCTTTCACTGGAACTCGATCAGCGAGCGGCCGGTCATCTCGGCCGGTTGCGGCAGTCCCATCATCGCCAGCAGCGTCGGGGCGAGGTCGCGCAGCGCGCCGCCGTCCTGCAGCGTGGCGTTGCGGCCAACGTACAGCAGCGGCACCTTTTCCAGCGTGTGCTGGGTGTGCGCCTGCTGGTGGATTTCGTCGTTCATCTGCTCGCAGTTGCCGTGGTCGGCGGAGATCAGCACTTCGCCGCCGATGGCCTGCATCGCGTCGACACAGCGCTTGATGCAGGCATCCAGCGTTTCCACCGCCTTGACCGCGGCGTCGAAGATGCCGGTGTGGCCGACCATGTCGCAGTTGGCGTAGTTGCAGATGATGGCGGCGTACTGGCGGCTGTTGATCGCCTCGACGATCCTGTCGGTCACTTCCGGCGCGCTCATTTCCGGCTGCAGGTCGTAGGTCGCCACTTTCGGCGACGGCACCAGGATGCGGTCCTCTCCGGGGTAGACCTGCTCCTCGCCACCGTTGAAGAAGTAGGTGACGTGCGGGTACTTCTCGGTTTCGGCGATGCGGAGCTGCTTCAGGCCGAGGCCGGACAGGTATTCGCCGAGGCCGTTGCGGATCTTCTGCGGCGCGTAGGCGACCGGGTGGCTGTAGGCCTCGCCGTAGGAGGTCAGGCTGGCGAACAGCGCGAATTTCGGCTGGCGGGCGCTGAAACCGTCGAAGGCCGGATCGGTCAGCGCGGTGGTCAGCTGGCGCGCGCGGTCGGCGCGGAAGTTCATGAATACCACCACGTCGCCGTCCTGCATCTTCAGCGGCTCGCCGATGATGGTGGCCTTGACGAATTCGTCGTTCTCGTCGCGGGCGTAGGCGGCGGCCAACGCGTCGTGGCTGCTGGCGGCGTGGAATTCGGCTTCGCCTTCCACCAGTGCCCGGTACGGCGCCGCCATGCGCTCCCAGCGCTTGTCGCGGTCCATCGCCCAGTAGCGGCCGCAGACGGTGGCGACGCGCGCGTTCGGGCAACGCGCCAGCACCGTGTCGAGGCGCTTGAGGTAGGTCTCGGCGCTGCGCGGTGGCGTGTCGCGGCCGTCGAGGAAGGCGTGAATGGCGATGCGCTGGACGCCGGCCGCCTGTGCGCCTTCGATCAGCGCGTGGATGTGGTTTTCATGGCTGTGCACGCCGCCATCGGACAGCAGGCCCATCAGGTGCAGGGTGCTGTTTTGCTGTTTGGCGGTCGCGATCGCCTGCGCCAGCACCGGGTTGGCGGCCAGCGTGCCGGCCTCGACGTCGCAGTCGATGCGGCTGATGTCCTGCTGCACGATGCGGCCGGCGCCGATATTGAGGTGGCCGACCTCGGAGTTGCCGAACTGGCCGGAGGGCAGGCCGACGTTGTGCTCGGAGGCGTCCAGCGTACTGTAGGGATAGCGCGCTTTCAGCGCGTCCCAGTTCGGGGTGTTTGCCGCCAGAATGGCATTGTCGTCGCCTTCGAGGCGGTGGCCGAAACCGTCAAGGATGAGTAGCAAAACCGGCGTAACAGTAGCCATGATGTCCAATTATCTTGTGGTGAGAACAGGAAAACCCGAAGCCGTGGCAGCAGGCGGCCACGGCGAGGAATCAAGATAGTAAAGCATCGGACGCTGGCTGTCAGTGCCTCAGGCTGTAGCCTAGCGACTACTGCGCGGCGGCTTGCGGCGGATGTACAGCGTCTTGCTGATGCGCGCCACTTCGGCCCCTTCGGCGTCGTAGACGCTGACGCTCAGCGCCGGCAGATGCTTGTCGCCGCCGGCGGTCGCGTCGCGCACGCGCTGCAGCGTGTCGTCGTCGAGGCGGAAGCGGGCGCAGACCACGCCGCGGCCGGGTTTCAGGTAGTCGATGCTGCCGGCCTTGTCCCACACGATGTAGTCCTTGCCGAGGTTTTTCAGCAGCATCAGCATGTAGAACGGGTCGGTCATCGCGTACAGGCTGCCGCCGAAATGGACGCCGACATAGTTGCGGTTGGTCAGCCCCAGCCGCAGCTGGACGTCGACTTCCTTCCAGTCCGGGCTGATGCGGCGCACCCTGACCCCGGCGCCGAGGAAGGGCGGCCACAGATTGAGGACGAGCTTGGCGAGACGATGGTTCATGGCGAGGATGAAACGATTGTTTGAATCGGGCTATCGTCGCGGCAACGGCGGTCGCCGTCAAGCCGCCCGCCGCCCCGATTCAGAACGGCAGCTCGCTCTGCCGCCCCGGCTGCTGGCCGACCACGGCCGTGGTGTCGCCTTCCGCCAGCCGGATGTGCAGCAGCTCGCCGGCGCGCAGTTGCGCCGCGGAGCGCACCACGGTGCCGTCCTGCTGCTGCACGATGGCGTAACCGCGCTGCAGCACCGCCTCCGGATTGATTGCGGCCAACGTTGCCTGATGCCGCGCCAGCACCAGTTGCCGCTGCTGCCAGTGCTGGTGTATCAGCTGCCGCAGCTGGTCGCCGCGCCGCGCCAGTAGCTGTTGCCAGCGGGCGAGGTCGGGACGGATGCGCTGCAGCCGGTGCTGGCACTGCTCCAGCCGCCGCTGCCGCGCTTGCAGCAGCTGGCTGCCGGCGCGTGCCAGGCGCTGTTGCTGCGCCTGCAGCAGCTGGCGCTGGCGCTGCAGCCGCTCGCCGGGGTGCTGCAGGCGGCGACCGAGGAAATCCAGCTGTTGCGACTTGTCGGTCAGCAGCCGCCCCAGCGCGCGTTCCAGCCGGCGCTGCGCGTAGTCGACGCCTTGCTGCAGCGCCTCGCGGCTGGGCGAGGCCAACTCGGCGGCGGCGGTCGGGGTCGGCGCGCGGTGGTCAGCGACAAAATCGGCGATGGTGGTGTCGGTCTCGTGGCCGACGCCGCTGATCACCGGCAGCGTGGAGCGGGCGATGGCGCGGGCGACCACCTCCTCGTTGAACGCCCACAGGTCCTCGATGCTGCCGCCGCCGCGGCAGACGATCAGCAGTTCGACCTCCCGGCGAAGGTTGGCCGCATCGATGGCGGCGGCGATCTGCGCCGCGGCGGTGTCGCCCTGTACCGGCGTCGGGTACAGGATCAGCGGGATGCTGGGCATGCGCCGGCGCAGGGTGGTGACCACGTCGCGCAGCGCGGCGGCGGCCGGCGAGGTGACGATGCCGATGGCGGCGGGGTGGGCGGGCAGTATTTTCTTGTGGCGATTGTCGAACAATCCTTCCGCCGCCAGTTTCGCCTTCAGCTGCTCGAAGGCCTCGTACAGGCGGCCGAGGCCGGCCGAGCGCATGGTGTCGACGTTGATCTGGTAGTCGCCGCGCGCCTCGTACAGCGACACTGTGCCGCGCAGCTCGACCTGCATGCCTTCCTGCAGCCGGAATCCCAGTCCGCTCAGACGGTTACGGAACATCACGCAGCGGATTTGCGCGCGTTCGTCCTTCAGCGAGAAGTAGGCGTGGCCGGAGGCGGCCAGGGTCAGATTGGAAATTTCGCCGGCAATCCACATCGGTGGCAGGCCGCTTTCAAGCAGATCCCGCGCCATGCGGTTGAGCGAGGTGACGCTGATGACGTCGTTTTGATGTTGGCTGAAAAGCATGCTTGTCAAGTCATCCACAGGCAGGTTGGGGCAGCGGCTGGTGTCGATTGTTTATCTTAATACGGAGCCGGTGCGTGAATAGATAAACTAAAAATCTTTGCCAATCATAGGCTTAGTGATTTTGTGGCAATATTGTTGCCGTAATGTCCGGCCAGTGCCGGCAAGGCTTTGTCGCACAGTCTGCAGGCTTGTCCACAAAGTTATCCACAGGCGCTGTGGGCGAGCGGGTAATTCCCTTGTAAATTCGCAACTTAGCGCTTTTGTTTAAAGCGCAACATCATGGCGGCGGCCGAGCGTGGCGGTTGCAGGCGGCAGCCCGAGCCGATAAAGTCTCGGCCTTGGATAACGCCTGAGGAATTGCCCGTGTGGTCAATCATTGAAGCGGCCGGCTGGCCGATCTGGACCATCATTCTCGCGTCGGTGGTGGCATCGACCATCGTACTGGAACGTTTCTACAGTCTGCGCGCGGCGCTGATCATACCGCCAAACCTACTGTCGCAGACGCTGCAGGAGTATCGCCGCGCCGCGGTGAGCCAGAGCATGCTGGCCGAACTGCGCGACCATTCGCCGCTGGGACGGCTGTTCGCCGCCGGGCTGCGCCAGTTCGGCAGCAGCCGCGAGGTGATGAAGGAGGCGATCGAGGACGAGGGCCGCGTGGTGGCGCATCTGCTGGAGCGCTACCTGACCATGCTGGGCACCATCGCCGCGATGGCGCCGCTGCTGGGCCTGCTCGGCACCGTGATCGGCATGATCGAGATCTTCGGCTCGCAGGCGCCGGGCGGCACCGACCCGCGCGCGCTGGCGCACGGCATCTCCGTGGCGCTGTACAACACCGCCTTCGGCCTGATCGTGGCCATCCCCAGCATGTTCTTCTACCGCCACTTCCGCGCCAAGATCGACGGCCTGCTGGTCGAGATGGAAGCGCAGGCGGTGCACCTGCTGGAAGCGGTGCACGGCGAGCGTCGCGGCGACTGAGGCGGACGACCATGAACTTTCGCCGTCACCGTCATCGCGAAGAGCCGGAAATCAACTTCATCCCGCTGATCGACTTGCTGCTGGTCATCCTCATCTTCCTGATGGTGACCACCACCTACGCCCGTTTTTCCGAACTCGAAGTCAACCTGCCGCAGGCCAGCGGGCCGGCGGAGATGCAGAAGGATAGCCGCCTGCGCGTCGACATCAGCGCCAGTGGCGGCTACGCGGTGGACGGCGAGGCGGTGGCCGGCAGCGACGTGGCCCAGCTCGGCGAGCGCCTGAAGCGCCAGGCCAGCGGCAAGAGCCCGGCGCCGGTGGTGGTGATCAACGCCGACGCCAAGGCCAGCCACCAGGCGGTGGTGACGGTGATGGAGGCGGCCCGCCTCGCCGGCCTGCTGCAGCTGACCTTCGCCACCCAGCAGGGGACGCCGTGAGCCGGCTGGAGCGGCACTGGTATCAGCCATCGTGGTGGATGACAGCCCTTCTGGCCTTGCCGGAAGGACTTTTTGCCCTGCTGGCGGCCTTGCGGCGCACGGCCTACCGGCTGGGCTGGTGCCGTTCAGAGCAGTTGCCGGTGCCGGTGGTGGTGATCGGCAACATCAACGTCGGCGGCGTCGGCAAGACGCCGCTGACGCTGGCGCTGCTGCAGGACTTTGCCCGCCTGGGCGTGCCGGTGGGGGTGATCAGCCGCGGCTACGGCGGCACGCACCGGCAGCCGACGCTGGTGACGCCGCACAGCACGCCCGCCGAGGTCGGCGACGAGCCGCTGCTGCTGGCCGCCAGCGGCGCGCCGGTGGTGGTGGGGCGCGATCGCGTCGCCGCCGGCCGTCACCTGCTGGCGCTGTATCCGCAGACCCGTTTCATTCTCAGCGACGACGGGCTGCAGCACTACGCGCTGGGCCGCACGCTGGAGATCGTCGTGCTCGACGGCGGCCGCGGCGTCGGCAACGGCCATCTGCTGCCGAACGGTCCGCTGCGCGAACCGGTGTCAAGGTTGGCCGCAGCCGATGCGCTGGTGATCAATGGCGAGTCGCGCACCGGCCTGCGCCTGCCGCCAGCGGTGCCGCAGTTCCGGCAGCGGCTGCAGGCGGGCGATTTCGTCCACGCCGCGGGCCGGCTGCCGCCGCGCACGGCCGCCGATTTTGCCGGCCAGCGCGTGGTGGCGATGGCCGGCATCGGCCATCCGGAGCGCTTTTTTAACACCCTGCGCGAGCTGGGCGTGGAACTGGCGGCCACGCACGCCTTTCCCGACCATCACCAATTCGTCGCTGCCGATCTGCCACAGGATGCCGACGCGGTGATCGTCACCGCCAAGGATGCGGTTAAGTTGCAGTGCATCAATCATGCTAGACTATGGGTTCTGCCGGTTTCGGCCCGGCTGGAGCCGGACCTGTCCGCGTGGATTCTGTCCCAACTGGAACGAAAAAATGGACGCAAAATTTCTTGAAATCCTGGTTTGCCCGCTGTGCAAAGGCCCGCTGGTCTACAACAAGGGCGCGCAGGAACTGATCTGCAAGGGTGACCGCCTGGCCTACCCGATCCGTGACGGCATCCCGATGATGCTGGAAGGCGAAGCCCGCGAGCTGGCCGCCGAGGAAGAAGTGAAATGAACGGCTTTGTGGTGGTGATTCCGGCGCGGCTGGCCTCCAGCCGCCTGCCGGAAAAACCGCTGGCGGACATCGGCGGCAAGCCGATGGTGGTCCGCGTCGCCGAGCGCGCCGCGCAATCGGCCGCCAGCCGCGTGATCGTGGCCACCGACGATGCCCGCATCGAGGCGGCCTGCCGCCAGCACGGCGTCGAGGTGCTGCTGACGCGCGCCGATCACCCCAGCGGCACCGACCGTCTGGCCGAGGTCGCCGCGCTACTGGCGCTGCCGGACGACGCCATCGTGGTCAATGTGCAGGGCGACGAGCCGCTGATCGACCCGGCGCTGATCGACCGCCTGGCCGCGCTGATGGCGGCGCGCGCGGTGCCGATGGCCACCGTGGCGCACGCGATCCACGATGCCGCCGAGATGTTCAATCCGAATGTGGTGAAAGTGGTGCTCGACCGCCACGGCAAGGCGCTGTACTTCAGCCGCGCGCCGATCCCTTATGCCCGCGACGCCTTCGCCGCCGACAAGACACAGCTGCCGCCAGGCCTGCCGGTGTATCGCCACATCGGCATGTACGCCTACCGCGCCAGCCTGCTGCACACCTACGGCAGCCTCGCCCCGGCGCCGCTGGAGCAGTTCGAGGCGCTGGAGCAGCTGCGCATGCTGTGGCACGGTTACGACATCGTCGTGGAGTGCGTGGCCGAGGCGCCACCTGCCGGCGTCGACACGCCGGAGGATCTGGCCCGGGTGCGCGCCTACTTTGCGGCCAACCTTTCCGGATAACACAACGAAGTTAACGATGGGAGTAAAGAGATGAAATTGATTCTGTTGGGCGCTCCTGGCGCCGGTAAAGGTACCCAAGCCAACTACATCCGCGAGAAATTCGGTATTCCGCAAATCTCGACCGGCGACATGCTGCGCGCCGCGGTGAAGGCCGGTACCCCGCTGGGTGTGGAAGCGAAGAAGATCATGGATGCCGGCGGCCTGGTGCGCGACGACATCATCATCGGTCTGGTGAAGGAGCGCATCGCCGAGGCGGATTGCGCCAACGGTTTCCTGTTCGACGGTTTCCCGCGCACCATTCCGCAGGCGGAAGCGATGAAGGAAGCCGGTGTCGACATCGACTTCGTGGTCGAGATCGACGTGCCGGACGAGAACATCATCGACCGCATGTCCGGCCGCCGCGTGCACGTGGCCTCCGGCCGCACCTACCACGTCAAGTACAACCCGCCAAAGGTGGAAGGCGTGGACGACGAGACCGGCGAAGCGCTGGTGCAGCGTGACGACGACAAGGCGGAAACCGTGAAGAAGCGCCTCGACGTCTACCACGAGCAGACCGAAGTGCTGGTCGGCTTCTATTCCAAAATGGCGGCTTCCGGCGATGCCAAGGCACCGCGCTACGTGAAGATCGACGGCACCCAGGCGGTGGAAACCGTGCGCGACAACGTGCTGGCGGCTCTGGGCGCCTGAGCGCGTTAGCGTCGCAGGCAAGCAAAAAGGCAGCCCAGGCTGCCTTTTTTGTCGCCTGCGGCAGGCGGTTTACTGTTCCGGCAGCCTGATCGGGATGCGTTTCTCGCGCACCAGCCGATCCAGTGCCTCGATCACCAGCGGATCGAACTGGGTGCCGCAGCGGCCGTTGATGTAGCTCATGGTGTCGCCCAGCGTCCACGGCTCCTTGTACGGCCGCTTGTGCAGCAGCGCATCGAACACGTCGACGATGGCGACGATGCGTGCCGCCAGCGGAATGTCCTGGCCGGCCAGGCGCTGCGGGTAGCCGCTGCCGTCGAAGTATTCGTGGTGGCCGCCGGCGATGTCGGCGCCCAGCGACAGGTAGCTGGTGCCTTCCACCAGCTTGCTGGCCTTGCGCAGGATGTTGGCGCCGATGGCGGCGTGCTGCTCCATGATGACGCGCTCTTCCGTATCCAGCTTGCCGGGCTTGAACAGGATGTGGTCGGGGGTGCCGACCTTGCCGACATCGTGCAGGATGCTGGCCATGCCGATCATCTCCATGAACTGCGGTGTCAGTAGCTCCGGATAGGCGCCCATGCGCTGCAGTTCCCGGGCGATGGCGTCACTGAGCCGCTGCACGCGCAGCACGTGTTCGCCGGTGTCGCTGTCGCGGAATTCGGCGAGGTCGGCCAGCGCCACCACCGTGGCTTCCTGGGCGCTGACCAGCTGCGAGTACAGGTACAGGTTGTCGTAGGCGGAGGAGATGCGCTGGCAGAAGACCTCCAGCAGGTTGCGCTCCACGTCTTCCAGCGGCCACGGCGGCTCGAAGTGGACGACGAATTCGCGGCCGTTCTGCGCGGTGATGTACAGCACGTCGTAGGGGTGACGGTAGATGGTGCGTTTCTCCGCCAGCGCGTCGTGGATCGCCTGCTGCAGCTGCGGAAAGCCGGCCAGCGACGCGCCGCCGAGCAGCACCTCGAACTCGCCGGTGGCGGCGAGCACCTCCAGCTTCGGCCGCCCGGCGCTGGCGGGGGTGTTTTCCATGCACAGCACGCCGTCGGTGCCGACGTCGAGAATGGCGCTGATCTGTTTCAGCACCCCGGAGGCGAATTCCTTCAGCGAGCGCAGCTGGTACAGGTCACTGGCGCCTTCCAGGATCTTGCCCAGTCCCTGGCGGTTTTTCTCGATGGCGACCAGGTTTTCATGGGCGCGCAGCGAGGCGATGACCACGGTGAACAGCTTCTGCACCGTCAGCTCGGTCTTGGTCTTGTAGTCGTTGATGTCGTAGTTGAGGATCACGTCCTGTTCCGGCGCCTGCCCCGGCTGGCCGGTGCGCAGCACGATGCGGGCCAGGGTGTTGCCCAGCTCCTCGCGGATGCGCCGCACCAGCCTGAGGCCGGCATTGTCGGTCTCCATCACCACGTCGAGCAGGATCAGCGCGACGTCGGGATGCTCGCGCACCAGCTCGAAGCCTTGCTGCGCGCTGTAGGCATTGAGCAGCGTCAGCGGTCGCTCCTTGTAGCGCAGGTCCTGGATCGCCAGCCGGGTGGCGGTGTGGACATCCTTTTCGTCGTCGACGATCAGCACCTTCCACGGCCGCAGTGCCGGATGGCTGTCCTGCACGCTGCTGCTGTCGTCGATCAGCCAGTCATCGTCATGGTCTAGATTCATCACGCGCCGCCCCCTTCAGTTGGCCGTTTCCGGTGCCGTGCAGGGCAGCACCAGGATAAAAGATGTGCCTTCCCCGACGGTGCTGTCAACCCGAATCGTGCCGCCCAGGCGCTGGAACACGATATTGAACACGATGTGCAGGCCCAGGCCGCTGCCGCCATCGCCGCGGCGGGTGGTGAAGAAGGGCTCGAAGATGCGTTTCAGGTTTTCCGGCGGAATCCCCTTGCCGTCGTCGGTCACCGACAGCCGGATCTTCTGCTCGGCCAGCGCGTCGACGCGGATCTGGATGCAGCCTTCGGCGCCGTCGTCGTAGGCGTGCAGCAGCGCGTTCATCAGCAGGTTGGTCAGCACCTGCGACAGGGCGCCGGGGTAGCTGTCCATCCGCAGCTGGGGCGGGCAGTCGACGTCGATCACCACCTTGCTGTGGCGCAGCCTGGGGCGCAGGCTGGTGATGATCTCGCCGATGTAGTGCGCGATGTCGAACTGGCGCCGCGCCTCGCTGGTCTGGTCGACGGCGACCTGCTTGAAGCTCTGGATCAGGTTGGCCGCACGCTCGGTGTTGCTCAGGATCAGCGCGGTGGACTCGCGGGCGTCGTCGAGATAGCGCTCCAGCTCGCTTTTCCTGATCTGGCCGCTCTGGAACTGCTGCCCGACCTGGCCGGTGATCCGCGCCAGGTGCGAGGCGGCGGTGAGGGTGATGCCGACCGGGGTGTTGATCTCGTGCGCCACGCCGGCGACCAGGCTGCCCAGCGACGCCAGTTTTTCGGTTTCCACCAGCGTGTTCTGGGTGTCCAGCAACTGCCGGTAGGCGACCTCGGCGCGTTCCTTTTCCGCGATGGCGGTCCGCTCCGCGTCGCGGCGCAGGCCCAGCTCGCGGCTGATCTTGTGGATGATCAGGTTGACGCCGCCGACCAGCTCGGCGTATTCGCTGAAGCGGCTTTGCGGCAGCTGCAGGTCGGCTTCCGCCTCCAGCCGGGCGGCGCCGTACAGCGCCTGCTGCAGCTCGTGCAGCGGCGAGAACACGTAGCGTTTCAGGCCGGCGATCAGGATGACGAACAGCAGCAGGTTGATCAGCAGCGCCAGCACGATCTGGCGGGTCAGCTCGCTGGCAAGGCGGGTGGTGATCTTGTCGCGCGACAGATACACGGTGATCTGGCCGAGGTTGTGGCGCTGCTGGTAAAGGATGGGCAGCCGCAGGGTTTCGTCGTGCAGCGGCGGCGCCGCCTTGGCCAGCGAGGTGATGCGGCCGTCGGCGCTACGCATGCGGCCGAAGAACAGCCCGGCATCGCCTTCCACCATCAGGCCGACCACCGCCGCCGATTTCAGCTCCGCGTCCAGGGTCAGGCGGATGAACTGGTCGTCCAGCTGCCACACCCCGTGCGGCAGCGACAGCGCCAGCCGCTCCTGCAGGCCCTGCTTCAGCTGCAGGTAGTCGCGCTCCTCGGCGTCGCGGGCGGCCTCGTAGCTCAGGAAGCCGGTCAGGCCCATCACGATGGACAGCACCGAGATGATCCAGATCGCCAGCCGGCTTTTTATGCTGTTCATGTCGTCACCCTGCGCAGATAAGGCACGAGTCATGGTAACGCAGCCGCTGGCGCCCGGTGTGTCGGCGCGACGGTTTTTTCAGCAGCCGCTGGCGGCGCGACGCGGCAGCGGGATTTTTTGCAGGATCAGGCCGCCCAGGATCAGCGCCAGGCCGTTGAGGGTGGAGGGCAGGATCTGCTCGCCGATCAGCAGGTAGATCAGCAAGAGTGACAGCAGCGGTGCGAGGAAGATCAGGTTGGCGATGCGTGCGGTGCTGCTGGTCAGCTTCATCGCTGCCAGCCACAGCACGAAGGTGAAGCCCATCTCCAGCGCACCGACGTAGGCGGCACCGGCGATGCCCTGCCACGCCACCGCACCCAGTTCGCCGTGCCCCAGGCACCACAGCCAGGCCAGCGGCAGCGCGAACAGGAAGTTCAGCGTCAGCCCCAGCACCGGCTCGCGCCGGTCGCGGGTATTGAACAGCCAGTAGCCGGCCCACAGCACGGTGGAGACCAGCGCGTAGCCGACGCCGGCCAGGTTGCTGAATTCCAGCGCCAAAGGTTGGCCGCGGGTGGCGATCACCAGCACGCCGGCGTAGCAGACCAGCGCCGCCAGCGCGTCCTGCGGCCGCGGTTTCTGCTTCAGCACCGGGATGGCGAGCAGGGTCATGGTCAGCGCCCAGGTGTAGTTGATCGCCTGCGCCTCCTGCGCCGGCAGCAGGTCGTAGGCCTGGAACAGGATCAGGTAGTAGGCAAAGGGATTGACCGCGCCCAGCAGCAGCGAGCGCCGCCAGTGCTGGCGCAGCGCCGGCAGCAGCTCGCCGAGACGGCCCTGCCAGGCGAGGATGGACAGCAAGGACAGCAGCGAAAAGGCGCTGGCGTACAGCACCAGCTGCGCCGGGCTGAGGTGTTGCAGGCTGATCTTGAAGGCGGTGGCCACGGTGGACCAGGCGAGCACGGCGCCGAGGCCGTAGAGGTAGGCTTTTTGTTGCGAGGTCAAAACGGGGGCTTTCTGTGGGAGTGGTCGTGGTCGCTGCCGGCGAGTTGCCGGTTGAGCAGCTGCTGCATCAGCGGCAGCGTGCTGCTGGCGCGCAGGCCGATCGGGCCGCCGGCGTCGGCCAGGTAGCGGTCGCCGGCGCTGGCGTGCAGCCACACTGCGTTGCCGGCGGCGGTGGTCTCGTCCTGGCCCTGCGCCAGCAGCGCGGCGATGCTGCCGCTGAGGATGTCGCCCTGGCCGGCGCTGGCCAGCGCCGCGTTGCCGGCGGTGCACAGCCGGTAGTAGCCGTCGGGGCCGCAGACCAGCGAGCCGGCGCCCTTGAGCACGGCGATCACGCCAAGCTTGGCCGCAAGGCTGCGCACCGCGGCGAGGCGGTCCTGCTGCACGCTAACGGTGCTGCAAGCGAGCAGGCGTGCCGCCTCGGCTGGATGCGGGGTGATCACCGCCGGTCGCGTGCGCTGGCGCAGCTGTTGTTGCAGGGCATCGTCGCCGGCCAGCAGGTTGAGCGCGTCGGCGTCGAGCAGCAGCGCGCCGGGGTGAGCCAGCACGCCGGCGAGGATGCGGTGCGCCTGCGGGCTCTGGCCGAGGCCGGGGCCGATGGCGACCACCTCGTCGGCGGCGAGGCTGCTGCTGCCCAGCGGCGCGATCATCAGCTCCGGCCACAGCGGGTCCAGCGCCAGCCGCGCATCCAGGCTGTGGATGCGCACCTTACCGGCCCCCAGCGCCAGAGCCGCGCGACCGGCGAGCAGCGCTGCGCCGCCCATGCCGGCGCAGCCGCCGATGATGCTGACGCAGCCGAAGCTGCCTTTGTTGCTGTTGTGACGGCGGCGCAGCGGTGCAAGGTTGGCCGCAAGCAGCTCGCCCTGCGGCGGTGGTACCAGCGTTGGCGGGCAGTCGAGGGGCAGCAGCTCGACGCGGCCGCTGTAGTCGCGGCCGTCGGCGGTGAACAGCCCCGGCTTGTGGCACAGCAGCGCCAGGGTATGGTCGGCGGGGAGGGCGGCACCCTGCACGCAGCCGTTCCAGGCGTCGAGGCCGCTGGGCACGTCCAGCGCCACCCGCGGGCAGGGCAGGGCGTCCAGCGCGGCGAGGTGCGCCTGCCAGCCGGCGTCCAGCGGCCGGTTCAGCCCGGCGCCGAACAGGCCGTCGATCAGGACTTCGGCCGGAGGGAGCGCGGCCAGTGTGCGGTCGAGCCGGCCGCCGGCGGCGAGATACTGCCGCCTGGCCGCCTGCGCGGCGGCGGTGACAGGCGGCAGCGGCTGCCACACGCCGACCTCGTAATCGGCCAGCAGCAGCCGTGCCGCGATCAGCGCGTCGCCGCCGTTGTTGCCGGTGCCGGCGGCGAACAGCAGCCGGCGCGGCGGCGGGTAGTGCCGGTGCAGCCACTGCGCAATGGCGGCGCCGGCGCGGGCCATCAGGTCGAGGCCGGCCAGCGCCGCCTGCTGCTCCCACTGCCGCAGCGCGGCAGCGTCGATCAGCGCGCGCTCATTCGCCGGCATGGTGACTCTCTCCCCAGCGCGGCAGCAGCTGGTGCGGTACCGCCAGCTGGTCGAGGATGCGCGCGACCACGAAGTCGACCATGTCGGCTACGGTCTGCGGGTGGGTGTAGAAGCCGGGGGACGGCGGCAGGATGCAGACGCCGAGGCGGGCCAGCTTGAGCATGTTTTCGAGGTGGATCACCGACAGCGGCGCCTCGCGCGGTACCAGCACCAGCTTGCGGCCTTCCTTGATCATCACGTCGGCGGCACGTTCGATCAGGTTGTCGCTCATGCCGTGCGCCACCGCGGCGAGGGTACCCATCGAGCACGGGCAGATCACCATTGCGTCGGCCGGGTTGGAGCCGGAGGCGGGCGGTGCAAACCAGGCCTCGCGCCCGAACACCGCCAGCTGGCCGTCGGCGGGCTGGTAGCGCTCTTGCAGCCACTGCTGGAAGCCTTCCGGCCGCGAGGGCAGCGTCAGGTTCATCTCCTGTTTCGCCACCACCTGTGCCGCCTGCGAGTACATCACCCACACCCGCTTGCCGGCGCGCAGCAGGCATTCGATCAGGCGCAGGCCGTAGGGCAGGCCGGAGGCGCCGGTGAGGGCGACGGTAACGGTATCAATCTTTGTCATGCGCTTGTACCAGATGGCTTGCGATCAGACCGTTGGCGACGCCGCCGAGCAGGGTGGCCAGCGCCAGCGGCGGGAACAGTACCAGTATATTGTCGTAGGGAATCAGGAACAGCCTGACCAGCAGCAATTGTCCCAGCAGATGGGCCTGCGCCGCCAGCAGGCTGTGGCTGACCAGGCTGAAATGGCGCGCTGGCAGCGCCCGGCAGGCGCCCAGCAGCAGCAGGCTGGCCAGCGCGCCGCCGAGGCTGAGCCAGAAGCCGGGGGTGAACAGGCTGCCCAGCAGCAGGCCGGCGCCGACGACGCGCAGCAGCGTGACCCACACCGCGGCGCGCCAGCCCAGGGTGTACAGCGCAAACAGGGTCATGATGTTGGCCAGCCCCGGTTTGACGCCGGGCAGCGGCGACGGGATGGCGGCATCGACCATGCCCAGAGCGATGGCCAGCGCGGCCAGGCTGGCGATGCGGTGATCGTCGGCGCTGGCTTGCAGCGTGCGTTCAGTAGGCGAGCGAGTCATGGGCTTGGCGCGGGCCGGCCAGCTCGATGCTGACGCGGTTGGGCAGGCACACGGCGATGTCGCCGCTGCGGCGCAGCCAGCCCTGCTGCACGCAGTACTGGCGCGGGCTCGGATCGCGGCGGATGCGGGCCTGGCCGTCGTGGATCTCGATTTCGGTCAGCCCCAGCGGGCCGCGGGCGACATGGAGGCGGTTCAGGCGCAGCGGCAGGCGGACGGTTTCCATGCCGTTCTGGCGCACGATGACTTCGCTGGCCGCGCCGGCGTGACGGCCGAGCTGCAGGAAGGCGGCCAGCAACAGCGCGCACAGTGCCAGCAGCACCAGATAGTCCCCGGCCTTGAACATCGGCGGCTTATTTTTTGGCGGGCAGCTGGCGGTGGCGCAGCAGGACCTGTTCGCCGGCGAAGGCCTTGGCCAGCTGTTCGGCGAGGTAGACCGAGCGGTGCTGGCCGCCGGTGCAGCCGATGGCGACGGTGACGTAGCTGCGGTTGTCCTGGCGGAAGCGCGGCAGCCAGTTTTGCAGGAACTGGCGGATGTCGGCCAGCATCTGCGCCACGCTGGCCTCGCCCTCGAAGAAGCGGCAGATCGCCTCGTCCTGGCCGGTCAGCGGTCGCAGCGCGACTTCGTAGTAGGGGTTGGGCAGGCAGCGCACGTCGAACACGAAGTCGGCGTCCAGCGGCAGGCCGTGCTTGAAGCCGAACGATTCGAACACCAGGGTCAGGCAGTCGGCGTCGGCGTCGACCAGTACCTTGACCCAGGCGCGCAGCGCGTTGGCGGACAGGTGGCTGGTGTCGATGCGGTGGCCCAGCTCGTGGATGTGCTCCAGCATCTCGCGCTCGAGGCGGATGCATTCCTCCACCGTCAGGCCGTTGCCGGACAGCGGGTGGCGGCGCCGGGTCTCCGAGAAGCGCTGCACCAGTACCTCGGTGGTGGCTTCCAGATAGATCAGGCGCACGTCGACCCGCACCGCCTTCAGGTTGGCCATCACCTCCGGCAATGCGGCCAACGTTGGCGCCGAGCGGGTGTCGACGCTGATGGCGACATGCTCGTAGCCCTGTTCGCTGTACAGCGCCACCACGTCGGTGAGCATGGTGGCCGGCAGGTTGTCGACGCAGTAGTAGCCGTTGTCTTCCAAGAGGCGCAGGGCGACCGACTTGCCGGAGCCGGACAGGCCGCTAATCAGAATCAGCTGCATGTTCCTGGTCCCGTAGCAGGTTGGTATGGCGGTCGATGAATTCGCGGGTGCTGTCGATGCCGCGCAGCTGCAGGATGTAGTTGCGCACCGCGGCCTCGACCAGTACCGCCAGGTTGCGGCCGGCGGCCACCGGCAGGATGACCTTGCGCACGGTGACGCCGAGGATGTCCTGCGTCTCGGACTGGATGTTGAGGCGGTCCAGCGTCTGCATCGCCTGGTCGTTGGCCTTCATCAGGTGGATGATCAGCTTCAGCACCTTCTTCGGGCGCACCGCGGTTTCGCCGAAGATGGTGCGGATATTGAGGATGCCGAGGCCGCGCACTTCGAGGAAGTCGCGCAGCAGCGCCGGGCAGCGCCCTTCCAGCGTTTCCGGGCCGATGCGGTACAGCTCGACCGCGTCGTCGGCGACCATGCCGTGGCCGCGCGAGATCAGTTCCAGCGCCAGCTCGCTCTTGCCCATCGCCGAATCGCCCATGATCAGCACGCCGATTTCCAGCACGTCGAGAAACACGCCGTGCATCACGGTGGACACCGCCAGCGCGCGCGCCAGATAGATGCGCAGCACGTCCATCAGGTACGGGCTTTCCAGCGGCGTACTCATCAGCGGCACATTGTGGCTCTGGCAATAGTCGCGCAGCAGGTTGGGTACCGGCTGCGCATTGGCGACGATCACCACCGCCATGGTGCGGTGGAACAGCTGGTCCAGCGCGGTTCGTGCCGCGGCCTGCTCCAGCTTGTTCAGGTATTCCACCTCCGCGAGGCCTAGGACCTGGACGCGGTTGGGGTGGATGAAGTTGAGGTGACCGACCAGTGCCTGGGTTGGCCGCTGTTCATCATTCGAAATCAGGTTGTCGGAGCCGGAGCGGCCGGCGACCCAGCTCAGGTTGAGCTTGTGCTGATTGTCCTGGTACAGGCGGCGAACACTGATATTAGGCATGGTCTGGGGTGTCGGAAATCAGGTCGAACAGCTTCTGCGCGTCGCAGGCGGGATCGTTCATCTGCTCGCGCAGCGCCTTGCTGGAGAAGCGCTGAGCCAGCTCGGACAAGACCTGCAGGTGGATATCGGTGGCCTGCTCCGGCACCAGCAGCACGAACAGCAGCGAGACCGGTTTGCCGTCGGGGGCGTCGAACGGAATCGGCGCCTTCAGGCGGATGAAGATGCCGGTGGCTTCCTTCAGGCTCTTGATGCGGCCGTGCGGGATGGCGACGCCTTGCCCGAGGCCGGTGGAACCGAGTTTTTCCCGGGCAAACAAGCTGTCGAAGACATCGCTGCGCGCGATGGCGTGACTGTTTTCGACCATCAGGCCGACTTGTTCGAAGAGTCGTTTTTTGCTGGAAACGTCCATCTCAGCAATGACGTTGTCCACGGAGAGTATTTTACTGATCAAGCCCATAATGCCATTTGCCCGAAAAAATCGAGGGCCATTCTACGCCGAGTCCACGGAATACCATAGCGGAAAGCGCAGGATGATCGTCAGGAGAAAAAGCGGCACCCAAAAAAAGAACGGATAAGCAAGCAGTGCTTGCATTATCCGTTTTTTGTTCAGCAAATCGTGATCAGAGCGACGCTTGCTCTTGCGGTACCGGCGCGCGATGCTCGACCTGTTTTTCCTTGAATTTCAGTACCTGACGATCCAGTTTGTCAGTCAGCAGGTCGATGGCCGCGTACATGTCCGCTTCGGTGGCTTCGGCATGGATGTCCTTGCCAGCCAGGTGGACATTGACTTCGGCTTTCTGTACCAGTTTGTCGACAGACAGTGTCACGTTGACACCGATCACGTTATCGACATGGCGGGTAATGCGTTCCAGTTTGCTTTCGATGTAGTCACGAAGCGCCGGGGTAACGTCGAGGTGGAGGCCGGTAATCTTGAGGTTCATACCCTAACTCCTTCTGTTGGTGCCATATCCGGACTGGGCATGGCGATCTTGTTATGAACAACCTAAAAAGTTTTGCGCTGGCTGACCGGCGGTATCTGCATGGCTTCACGATACTTGGCTACGGTACGTCTTGCAACCTGTATGCCTTGTGCGACCAGCCGGTCGGCAATGGCGCTGTCAGACAGCGGTTTGTTGTGGTCTTCCGCATCGATGATCTGCCGGATCAGTGCCTTGATCGCGGTGGCGGAACACTCGCCACCACTGTCAGTATCGACCGAACTGCCAAAGAAATACTTGAGTTCGAACAAGCCACGGCTACACAGCAGGTATTTCTGCGTGGTGACACGGGAGATGGTTGACTCATGCAGGCCGAGTTCTTCCGCGATGTCTCGCAGGATGAGCGGGCGCATGGCCACTTCACCTTGTTCAAAGAACGCTTGCTGTCTGTCAACAATAGATTCTGCCACTTTCAGGATGGTGTCAAACCGTTGTTGAATGTTTTTTACCAGCCAGCGCGCCTCTTGCAGCTGGCCGCCCAGATTATGGCTGCTACCTTTTTGTTGTAGCATGCCTGCATACATCTGGTTGACGCGCAGCTTGGGCAGCGTGCCCTGGTTGAGTCGCGCCACCCAGCGCTGCTGGCGTTTCACCACCAGGATGTCGGGCGCCACGTAGTGGGTCTCGCCCTGGTCGAAGCCGCTGCTGGGGCGCGGCCGCAGGCTGGCGAGCAGCGCGTGCGCGGTTTTCAGCTGCTGCTCGTCGATGGCGAGCAGCTTCTTGAGCTTGGTGAAGTCGCGGCTGCCCAAGAGCGGCAGATGCTGCTGCACCATGTCCAGTGCCAGCTGGCGTACCGCGGCCGGTGCCGGGTGCTGCTGCAGTTGCAGGCTGAGGAATTCGCTGAGGTTGCGGCTGCCGATGCCGGTCGGTTCGAACTGGGTCAGCAGCTTGCGCAGGCATTCCAGCTCGTCGCCTTCCACTTCCAGCTCCAGCGGCAGCTCGGCGGCGATATCGTCCAGCGAGGTCGGCAGGTAGCCGTCATCGTCCAGCTCGTCGATCAGCAGCGACATCAGTGCCTTGTCGCGCTGGCTGAGCTGGGTTTCGCCCATCTGCGCGGTCAGGTGCTCGCGCAGCGACGGCCGGCACGGGGTATTGAGGATGGGGTCGAACTCGTCGTCATCATCGTTGCGGCTGCTGCCGCTTCCGCCGCTGCCCCAGTCGCCGAGCAGGTCGCCGTCGTCGCGGCTGCTTTCCGGCTCCGGCCGCTCCGCCTCGCTAGTGCTGTCCGCCGCCGGCGTGTCGCCGCCGGGCGCCAGCACCGGCAACGGGCTGTCGGGTTCGTCATGGCTGTCGCTGCTGTCGGCACGTTCCAGCAGCGGGTTTTCCAGCAGGTAGCGCTCCAGCTCGGTACTGAGGTCCAGCGTCGACATCTGCAGCAGCTTGATCGATTGCTGCAACTGGGGGGTGAGCGTGAGTTGCTGGCTGGTTTTGAGCTGGAGGGTCTGTTTCATGGCTTACAGATGGAAGTGTTCGCCCAGATACACCTGGCGGACCTGTTCGTTCAGTACCAGTGCTTCCGGCAGGCCGGAGGCGAGCACGCTGCCTTCGGAGATGATGTAGGCGCGGTCGCAGATGCGCAGCGTTTCGCGCACGTTGTGGTCGGTGATCAGCACGCCGATGCCGCGTTCCTTGAGGAAGGCGATGATCTTCTGGATGTCGATCACCGCGATCGGGTCGACGCCGGCAAACGGCTCGTCCAGCAGGATGAAGCGCGGGCGGGTCGCCAGCACGCGGGCGATTTCCACGCGGCGACGCTCGCCACCGGACAGCGCCAGCGCGTTGGTGTCGCGCAGGTGGCCGATGTTGAGGTCGTCCAGCAGCAGGGTCAGCTCGTTTTCCAGCTCCTCGCCCTTCAGGCCGGCGATTTCCAGCACCGCGCGGATGTTCTCGTCCACCGTCATCTTGCGGAAGATCGACGCTTCCTGCGGCAGATAGCCGAGGCCCAGCCGCGCGCGCTGGTGGATGGGCAGGTGGGTGATGGTCTGGCCGTCGAGGCGGATTTCGCCGGCATCGGCGGCGATCAGGCCGACCACCATGTAGAAGCTGGTGGTCTTGCCGGCGCCGTTGGGGCCGAGCAGGCCGACCACCTCGCCGCTGGCGATCTCCAGCGACACGTCGCGCACCACGGTGCGCTTCTTGAAGGTCTTCTTCAGGTGCTGGATGGAGAGTTGGCTCGGCGTCATGGCGTGCCCTGTGTCTTGGGCTGCAGGATCACCGTCACGCGGCCGCCGTTGCCACTGCCGGCGGTGCCGCCGCTGGCCTGGTAGGTCTCGGTGGCGGTGTTGTAGACGATGACGGCGCCGCTGACCGAATCCTGGCCGCGCTTGACGCGGGCGTTGCCGGTCAGGGTGGCAAGGTTGGCCGCAGTGTTGTAGTGGACGTTGCTGGCGCTGCCTTCGACGTACTCATTGCTGCCGTCGACCTTCTGGCGGAAGGTGACCGGGCTGCCCTGCGCCTGCAGCTGCTGGTTGCCCTGTGCGTCGCGGGTCACGGTCACGCGTTGCGCCTTCAGGTTCAGCGTGCCCTGCACCACCACGACATTGCCCTCCCATACCGTCACGCCTTTTTTCTGGTCCAGCGAGCCGCGGTCGGCGGACAGTTCGATCGGTTTTTCGCTGTCGGCCTTTTCGGCCATGACAGGGGCGCTCAGCACGAGGGCGGTCAGCGCGATCAGCACACTATGGCGCATAGGTAATCCTTACGTTGGACAGCAGGTTCAGCTGGCCGCTGTCCTGCTGGTAGATGAAGCCGGTCGATTTCAGTTGCGAAGTGCCGTAGTCGGCCACCAGCGGTGCGCGGTTGCTGGCACTGCGCGCGACGGTGTCGACATGCAGCACCGAGGTCTGCAGCAGGATGGCCGGCGCGGCGGCGGTGGCCTTGCGTTCCCAGCGCACATTATCGCTGAAGTCCGCCGTTTTCTGCTGCTTGTGGTAGCGCCCGGCCGCGGCCGTCACCGTGTAGTCGGGGACGCCCTGCTGGAAGACTTCGATGCGCGGCTGACTGAGATAGACATTCGGATTGCGCGGCAGTTGCCACATCTGGGCCGCCTGCATGTACTGCTGCGGCCGGCCCTGGGCGTCGAAGCGCTTGGCCGTCAGCTGTTTGATGGTGTACTCCGGCCGGCTCAGGTCGAGCTTGCCTGGCGCATCGTCGCGCTGCATGGTCAGCACGTTGAGCCAGAAGGCGAGCAGGGCCATGCCCAGCATCAGGCCCAGCGGAAACAGGCGGGCGGCGCGGTTCATGCCAGGTAGCCGGCCATCAGGCGGTCGTAGTTGCCCTGCGCCTGCAGGATCAGTTCGCACAGCTCGCGCACCGCGCCCTGACCACCGCTGCAGCCGGTGACGAAGTGGGCGTGCTGGCGCACGAAGCTGGGCGCATCCGGTACCGCCACCGCCAGGCCGACGCGGCTCATCACCGGCAGGTCGATGACGTCGTCGCCGATGTAGGCGCAGTCGGCGGCATCAATACCGGTCTTCTGCAGCAGCTCGGCCAGCGCGGTGCGCTTGTCGTGCACGCCGGCGTAGTAGTGGTCGATGCCGAGGCCGCGGGCGCGGTGGGCGACGCCGGGGGCGTCGCGGCCGGTGATGATCGCCAGCTGCACGCCGGTGGACTGCAGCATGCGCAGGCCGTGGCCGTCCAGGGTGTTGAACGCTTTCAGCTCCTCGCCGCTGGCGGTGATGAAGATGCGGCCGTCGGTCAGGACGCCGTCCACATCCATGATCAGCAGTCGCGTGCGTTTGGCCAGTTCGGTGATGGTTTGCATGGTGTCTCTCAGACCACGCCTGCCTTGAGCAGGTCGTGCATGTTCAGGGCGCCCACCAGATTGCCGGCGCGGTCGGTGACCAGCAGGCCGTTGATCTTGTGGTGTTCCATTTCGTTGGCCGCCTCGGTGGCCAGGCGGTGCGATTCGATAGTGCGCGGCTGGCGCGCCATCACGTCGTCGATGCAGAGGCCGGCCAGATCCAGGCTCCGGTCCAGCGTGCGGCGCAGGTCGCCGTCGGTGAAGATGCCGAGCAGGCGGCCGTCGGCGTCGCAGATCGCCGTCATGCCCAGGCCCTTGCGCGTCATCTCCAGCAGCGCGTCCTTCAGGCTGCTGCCGCTCATGACCCGCGGCAGCGCGTCGCCGCCGTGCATCAGGTCGCTGATGTGAACCAGCAGCTTGCGGCCGAGGCTGCCGCCGGGATGCGACAGCGCAAAGTCTTCCGGCTTGAAGTCTCGCGCGTCAAGCAGGGCCACCGCCAGCGCGTCGCCCAGCGCCAGCGCCGCGGTGGTGCTGGCGGTCGGCGCCAGCCCCAGCGGGCAGGCTTCCTTCTCCACGCCGGCGTCGAGGTGGATGCTGGCCTCGGTCGCCAGCGTCGACTGCGGGCGCCCGGTCAGCGCGATGATGGGCACGCCCTTGCGCTTCAGCGCCGGCAGCAGCGCCAGCAACTCGTCGCTCTCGCCGGAGTTGGACAGCGCCAGCAGGATGTCGCGTTCGGTCAGCATGCCGAGGTCGCCGTGGGCGGCCTCCGCCGGGTGCATGAAAAACGCCGGCGTGCCGGTGCTGGCCAGCGTGGCGGCGATCTTGTTGCCGATGTGGCCGGACTTGCCCATGCCGCTGACCACCACCCGGCCTTCGCAGGCCAGGATCAGTTCGACCGCTGCGCTGAAGCTGTCGTCCAGCCGCGACGCCAGCCGGGTAATGGCGGCGGCTTCGATGGCGAGCACTTCGCGCGCCAGCGCGAGGCAGGATTGTTTTTGGTCATTTTTCATAATGCGCAATTATATCAGCTTATAATCGCCGGGCACCGCCTGGCGGGTGCAAGTTTTGCTTGAGCGCCATTCAATTCCCTATCTGGAGCCGTTTTTCCGATGCACTCCCTGTCTCCCATCGTGTTGGTATTGCTGGTCGCCGTGCTGGCGGTGACCGCGTGCCGCAGTCTGCGCGTGCCACCCATGCTGGGTTATCTGGTGGTCGGCTTCATGGCCGGTCCCGGCGTGATGAACCTGATCCCGCTGGGCGAGGAGACCGAGTTCCTCGGCGAGATCGGCATCGTGTTCATGATGTTCTCCATCGGGCTGGAGTTCTCGCTGGCCAAGCTGAAGGCGATGCGGCAGCTGGTGTTCGGTATCGGCCTGGCGCAGGTGGTGCTGACCCTGTTCCTGATCGGCGCCATCGTGTGGTGGCTGACCGGCAGCCCGCTGGCCGGCTTTGCCGTCGGCGGCGCGCTGGCGCTGTCGTCGACGGCCATCGTCAGCAAGCTGTTGTCCGAGCGCCTGGAAATGGCGCAGCCGCACGGCCAGCTGGCGATCGGCGTGCTGCTGTTCCAGGACCTGGCGGTGGTGCCGCTGCTGATCCTGTTGCCGGCGTTTGCGGCCAACTCCGACAGCCTGTGGACGGATCTGGGCCTCGCGCTGCTCAAGGTGGTGGCGGTGATGAGCCTGCTGCTGGTGTTCGGCCAGCGCCTGATGCGGCCATGGTTCCACCTGGTGGCGCGGCAGCGTTCCGGCGAGCTGTTCACCATCAACGTGCTGCTGGTGACGCTGGGCATCGCCTTCCTCACCCAGCTGGCCGGGCTGTCGCTGGCGCTGGGCGCCTTCGTCGCCGGCATGCTGATCTCGGAAACGGAGTACCGCTTCCAGGTGGAGGAGGACATCAAGCCGTTCCGCGACATCCTGCTCGGCTTCTTCTTCGTCACCGTCGGCATGAAGCTGGACATCGGCGTGCTGCTCGACCGCGCCGGCGACATCGGCGTGATGCTGCTGCTGTTGCTGCCGGTGAAGCTGGCGGTGGTGTTCCTGCTGGCACGGC
Organism: Vogesella alkaliphila; assembly: GCF_014652475.1. Classification (GTDB taxonomy): domain Bacteria; phylum Pseudomonadota; class Gammaproteobacteria; order Burkholderiales; family Chromobacteriaceae; genus Vogesella; species Vogesella alkaliphila. Next base: position 32,632 of record NZ_BMYW01000007.1, read on the forward strand.
TGTTCGGCCAGCGCGCGCGGGACAGCCTGAAGGGCGCGCTGGCGCTGGCGCAGGGTGGCGAATTCGGCTTCGTGCTGCTGGCGCTGTCCGGCAACCTGGGCCTGATCTCGTCGCCGGTGGAGCAGTCGGCGCTGGCCGCGATCGTGCTGTCGATGCTGGCGGCGCCGTTCCTGATCCAGCACGCCGAGCGCATCTGCAGCCGTCTGATCCGGCAGGACTGGGCGCTGCAGGCGGTGGACCTGCACCAGATACTGGTGCAGAGCATGGCCAAGGACGAACACGTGATCATCTGCGGCTACGGCCGCAGCGGGCAGTCGCTGGCGCGGCTGCTGGAGGCGGAGGGCATCTCCTTTTTCGCGCTGGACATGGACCCGGAGCGGGTGCGCGAGGCGGGCGAGGCGGGCGACCCGGTGGTGTTCGGCGACGCCGCCAAGCGCGAGGTGCTGATGGCGGCCGGCGCGATGCGCGCCAAGACGGTGGTGATCACCTTTGCCGACACCCACGCCTCGGAGCGCATCATCCACATGGTGCACGAGGTGCGTCGCGACCTGCCGGTGATCGTGCGTACCATCGACGACACCGACATCAACCGCCTGCGCGAGGCCGGCGCCGACGAGGTGGTGGCCGAGGTGATGGAGGGCAGCCTGATGCTGGCCTCGCACGCGCTGATGGTGATGGAGGTGCCGATGAGCCGCGTGCTGCGCCGCATCCGCGCCGTGCGCGAACAGCGCTACAGCCTGTTCACCGGCTTCTTCCGCGGCGCCAGCGACGAGCTGGACGGCATCGACGACAGCGACCAGCCGCGCCTGCTCAGCGTGCAGCTGGTGGCCGGCGCCCACGCCATCGGCATGCCGCTGGGCGGGGTGAAGCTGGACAGCCTGGGCGTCGGGGTGCGCGGCATCCGCCGCCGCAACGTCCGTCTCGCCCACGTGGGGGCGGATTCGGAATTGCAGGAAGGCGACGTGCTGGTGCTGCTCGGCCGGCCGGCGGCGCTGGCCCAGGCGGAGGCGCTGCTGTTGCAGGGTTAGTGGCGTGCGGACTGTTGCCGGATTGCGGCCAACCTTGACGTCAAGGTTGGCCGCAATGTTTTTGGGGTTCGCGCGGCGCGGAGTTTGACGGTGTGCGGAGGTGGGAAGGGCGGGGATGCCGGCTCGTCGCCAGTGGCGGTGCCGGCAGGCGTCAGGGTGCCGGGGCGGGGGACGCCTCTGCCGGCGGTGCAAGGCACTGCGGCCAACCCTCAGGGTTGGCCGCCATCCGGTGCCCGCACCGCTTGTGGCTACGGCTTGCCCGGCAGGATGCTGGTGATCTGCTTGCCCAGTTCCTGCTTCAGCACCTGCTGTTTCTCGCCCTCGGTTTTCTTGCCCTTGACCATGGCGTTGAAGTCCAGCGAGTACACCGGCTGCTGCAGCGGGCCGGTGATCTTCAGCGGGATGCTGATGCCGCCCAGCCTGGCGAAGGCGCTGGGGTTGGCCTGCACGTCCAGCGTGTAGTCGATGATGCTCTGCGTCAGGTCGAACTTGCCGCTGCCGCGGACATTGACCAGCGACGACGCCAGCTTCATGTCCTGGTTGCGCGCCACGCCGTCCTGCAGCTCGAACTGCGCCGACAGCGCGGAGAAGGTGGTCTTCTGGTCCGGCGCGGTGCTGACCGGGCCGCTCCAGCGTTCGCTCTCGCCGGGCAGGTCGCGCAGTGCGGCGACGAGGTCGATGCCGGTCAGCGCACCGCGCTCCAGCCGCGCGGCGACCTTGCCGTTGAGGGTGTTGCGCAGCGCCTGCAGCGATTGCCCCTTCGCCTCCAGCTGCACCCAGCCGTTGCCGCTGCCCTCGATGCGGCTGAAGGCGAACAGGTCCAGCATCAGCGGCCGGATCTGCATCCCGGTCAGCTCCTGCTGCAGCGTCAGCCGCGGCACGCGCTCGCGGAACAGCGTGGCGCTGCCGGTGAGGTGGCCTTCGTAGATGTCGGCGGTGAGCTTGTCCAGCTGCAGCTGCTGCGGGGTGCCGGTGACGTCGGCGTTGATGCCGTTGATGCGGAAATTGCCGACCGCAAGCTCGCCGATGGCGAGCTTGCCCTGCACATTGATGAAGTCCATCCAGTCGAGGCGGAACGGCTTGTCGTTCTGGAACAGCGCCACCGCCTGCTCTGCCTTCTGCTCCGGCAGGTAGCGGTTGAGGTCGAGCTTGCCGATCGACAGCGTCGCCTCGTGGCGCGGCGCGACGAAGCCGTACTGGGTGATGGTGGAGGCGAGCTTGGCGCCGTCCAGCTCGCCGCTGACGCGCAGGTTGAGGCGGCTGTCGGCGAGGTCGCCTTCCAGCGCGCCCTGCAGCGTGGCGCGCAGTTGGCCGCGCGGCAGCTCCGGGGTTTTCAGGTGGGCGGACAGCGTCAGCGGGCTCATGTTGAGCAGGCTGAACTGGGCCAGCTTCAACGGCGCCTGCACCACCATGTTCAGCGAGTGCGGGCCGACGCTCCACGAGAAGTCGTTGTTGCTGCTGGCGGCGAACAGGCCGTTCTGGTTCAGCTGCAGCTGTGCCAGCCGGCTGCTGAAACGGTACTGCGTGCGCTGGTAGCTGATGTTGCCGCTGAGGCTGGCCGCCGGCGTGCTCAGCTCGCTGAGGCTGGCGCTGACGGTGGGGATCAGGATCTCGCTGTGGCTGCCCGGCTTGGTGGTGTCGATGCCGACCTTCAGCGTCTCGCCCTGTGCCAGCAGCGTGGCCAGGTTCAGCTGCAGCTTGCCGCTGGCATTGACGCGGATCTCGCCCAGCTCCTCGCTGCTGCTGATGGCGGTGGCGTTGAATTGCGGGATGTCGATCTGGTCGTCGTTGCGGGTGAACGGCGCGGTCAGCGACAGGTTCACCAGCCGGCCGCCGCTTTGCAGGCGGCCGCCGAAGGCCATCTGCGCATTGGCGCGCAGCTCGTCGGCGAGCAGGCTGGCGTCTTCCAGCTTCAGCAGCTGGCCGTTGACGCGGTCCTGGTATTCCAGCCGGGTGCCGTTGATGGCCAGCGAGTCGAGGTTGAACATGAACTTGCTCGACGGGCGGTTGCGCAGCAGGTCGGCGAAGTTGAGGCTACCGTCGGTCTGCCGCACCACGGTCAGCTGCGCGTCGTGCAGCGCGACATGGGTGATTTCCAGGCGGCCGAACAGCAGCGGCAGCCACGCCAGCCGCGCCTCGATCTGCGCGACGTGGGCGAACGGCGTCCTGCCGTCCTGTTCGCTGACGCGCACCTCGCTGATCTTCAGCCCCGGCGACGGCAGCAGCATCGGCGAAATGGTGCCGCCTATGCTCAGCGTGCGGCCGCTGTCGGCCAGCGAGCGCTCCAGGTTGCGGCGCGCGCTGTCGGCGTCAAAACGGGTAAAGAACAGCGTCAGGATGGCAACGAACAGGATGCCCAATGTCAGCAACGTATAGACGGAGATTTTGAGCCATAGCCGGCCGGAGTTCCAGTTCATGGGCGTGCGGTTCTGGGGCGGTCAAAAGGGGGAGGGCGGTCATGGAGCGGGTGAAGGGAATCGAACCCTCGTCGTAAGCTTGGGAAGCTTCTGCTCTACCATTGAGCTACACCCGCACAAGGCGAGCGCAGAGTATACGCATAGCGGCTGCGCCTTGCAATGCGCCGGTTCCCCTGCGCCGCCAGACATGGTATTTTCGCCGATTGTATTCCGTATACAGGACCGCCCCGGCCGACATGGCCGCGGGCGGTCGTGGCTTTACTGACAAGGCCATGCGTTCTTTCCTGAGCGGGCGGCGGCGCGCAGTCAACCGGTACTGCGCCTGCCTGGTCCGCGACGGACAGCCTACCCGGCTGCAGTCATCCGCCAACCGGCAGCAATCATGCCGGTCGGCGGCTGCAACGAGCGCCAGACGAGCCGCCCGGTTCACCGACCCGGCGGTTTCTTGCGCAGCCGGCTATCCGCCGGCGGTTTTCGTTCCGTTTTTGAAAAGAAGTGGTGTATGGCTAGATCTCAATGGGGCTCGCGCCTCGGTTTCATCCTTGCAGCAACCGGCTCGGCCATCGGCCTGGGCGCAATCTGGAAATTTCCCTACGTGGCCGCGACCAACGGCGGCGGGGCGTTCCTGCTGATTTACTTCCTGATCTGTCTCAGTGTCGGCCTGGCGCTGATGATGGGCGAAATGGCCCTCGGCCGCGCCGCCGGCAACAGCGCGGTCGGCACCTTCCGCGATCTGCGCGGCGGCCGCTGGCCGCTGGTCGGCTTCGTCGGCGTGCTGGTGTGTTTCCTGATTTACTCCTTCTATAGTGTGGTCGGCGGCTGGACCATCGCCTACATCGGCAAGTCCTTCGGCGGCGAGATCCTCACTTCCGACGCCAAGGTGCTGGGCAATATCTTCAACGGCTTCATCACCGATCCGGCGCTGCCGCTGGTGTATCACGGGCTGTTTGCCGGCCTGACGCTGGCGGTGGTGATCGGCGGCGTGCAGAAGGGCATCGAGAACCTGTCGAAATTCCTGATGCCGGCGCTGTTCGTGCTGATGCTGGTGCTGATCGCGCGCGCGCTGACCCTGCCGGGCGCGGTGGACGGTCTGCTGTATTTCCTGACCCCGGACTTCTCCAAGGTCACCGGCACCATGCTGGTCGATGCCATGGGGCTGGCGTTCTTCTCGCTGTCGCTGGGCATGGGCATCATGATCACCTACGGCTCCTACGTGGACAAGGAAGCCAACCTGCTCAGCTCCTCGCTGTGGGTGATCGCGCTGACGGTGCTGACCTGCTTCCTCGCCGGCCTGATGGTGCTGCCGGCGGTGTTCGCCTTCGGTTTCGATCCGTCGGCCGGCCCGGGCCTGACCTTCATCACCATGCCGGCGGTGTTCGCGCAGATGGTGGGTGGCCAGCTGTTCGCGGTGCTGTTCTTCTTCCTGCTGCTGGTGGCGGCGCTGACCTCGTCGGTGTCGCTGCTGGAGGTGGTGGTCAGCTTCGTGATCGACGAGTTCAAGGTTGGCCGCAAGGCGGCGGCGCTGGGCGTGTCGCTGCTGGTGTTCCTGCTGGGCATCCCGGCGTCGCTGTCGCTGGGCATCTGGAGCGAGTACACCGTGTTCGGCCTCGGCTTCTTCGACCTGCTCGACTTCCTCACCTCCAAGCTGCTGATGCCGGTGGGCGAGGTGTTGCTGGCGATCTTCGTCGGCTGGAAGGTGTGGCCGGTGATCGAGGCCGAATTGTCCGCCGGCGCGCGGGTGCCGGCCTGGCTGCGGGCGATGCGCGGTTTCTGCCGCTACGTGGCGCCGGCGCTGATTGCCGGCATCCTGGTGCACAATCTGTAAACAGCCCCCGCGGCGTGGCCTCCGGCACGGAGCCACGCCGTTTTTCCGTCCGCCCGCCGCCGCGGGCGACGCCTATCATGTAGTCATTGTTGTCAGGAGTCTCTGTGATGAAGCGATTGCTCATTCTCTATACCGGCGGAACCATCGGCATGGACCACACCCCCGAGGGGCTGGCGCCGGTGCCCGGTTTCCTGCCGCAACAGCTGGCGCGGCTGGCGCGCGACGGGGTGAGCTGGGAGGTGCGCGAGTACACGCCATTGCTGGACTCGTCGGCGATCACGCTGGGCGACTGGCAGCGGCTGGTGGCCGACATTGCGGCCAACCATGACGCCTTCGACGGCTTCGTGGTGATCCACGGGACCGACACCATGGCCTACACCGCCAGCGTGCTGGCGTTCTGCCTGCAGGGGCTGGCCAAGCCGGTGGTGGTCACCGGCTCGCAGCTGCCGCTGGTGCACCCGCGCAGCGACGGCTGGGGCAACCTCGCCGACGCGATCGAGGCCGCCTGCCAGGGCGATCTGCACGAGGTGGCGATCAGCTTCAACCGCCTGCTGCTGCGCGGCGTGCGCGCACGCAAGCTGGACGCCGCGAGCTTTGCCGGCTTCGACAGCCCCAACGCGGCGCCGCTGGCGCAGTTCGGCATCCAGCCGCAGTGGCACCGCGCCGGCTGGCGTCAGGCCAGCGGCCCGTTCCGGCCGCAGCTGCCGGCCAGCCCCGACATCCGCTGCGGCATGCTGCTGCCCGGCGCGATGGCGGCGGCGTTCGGCCGCTGGCTGGCGCAGGACACGCCCGACGCGGCGATCCTGCTCAGCTACGGCAACGGCAACACGCCGGCCGACGCCGAGCTGCTGGCCGGGGTGCAGGCTGCCAGCGCCCGGGGCTGCGTGGTGCTGAACCTGACGCAGTGCGTGCGCGGCGCGGTAGCGGTCGGCGCCTACGCCGCCAGCCAGCCGCTGGCGCAGGCCGGCGCGGTGGCCGGTGGCGACATGACGCCGGAGGCGGCGCAAGCCAAGCTGCTGTGGCTGCTGTCGCAGTCGCTGAGCCCGGCCGAGATCCGTGCGCGGCTGGCCGAGGACTGCCGCGGCGAGCTGACGCCGGCTGCCTAAAAAACGGGCGCAGGCTTTTTCCTGCTGCCAGATCAAGGGCTTGCGGTATTTGTCCACAGGCCGCCCACAGCGCTATGCAGCCTGGCCGTGGGTAAATCGCCGTTGCTGCCTGTTTTTTGTGCAGCGTGCAACTTGCCCTTTGCCGTCAGCCAGTTAGCGCAGTTTTCCACAGCGCGTACACATGACGCCCACACGGCTGTCCCCGCAGCGTGTGGGCGTTTTCCGTGCGGCCGGTGCACAGCGTATAATGGCAGCTTATGTTGCCGACTTATCCCGTGCCGTTACGGCTTGCCATTGTCGGGCCGGAGTGCTGCGGCAAGAGCACCCTGGCCGCCGGGCTGTGTGCCGCCTTGCAGGCGCAGGGCATCGCCGCCGCGTGGGTGCCGGAGTACGCGCGCGAGTATTACGCCGCGCGCGCCTACCACGTCAGCCCCGCCGACATCCTGGCGATTGCCCGCGGCCAGCTGGCGGCCGAAGCCGCGGCGGCCGCTGGCGCCCGCGTGCTGCTGTGCGACACCACGGTGCTGACCTGCCGCATCTGGGCCGAGGTGGCGTTTGGCAAGGCCGAGCCGGCGCTGCTGGCGCTGGACCGGCCGCAGGACTACGCGGTGACGCTGCTGGCCTGTCCCGACATCCCGTGGCAGGCGGACCCGCTGCGCAGCCATCCGCAGCAGCGCGACTGGCTGTTCGGCCTGTACCGGCAGGCGCTGGCCGACGCCGGCGTCACGCCGCGGCTGCTGGCCGGGACGCGGCAGGCAAGGTTGGCCGCAGCGTGGCGCGCACTGCAGCCGTGGCTACCGCAGTTGCCCAATTTTTGAACAGTCGCGGCTTTTCCCTGTCTGATCAGGGGCTTGTGCTGCTTGTCCACAGCCACTCAACAGCCCTGTCCCGTCGCGGTGTGGAAAGTCCGGCGTGGCTGCCCAAAAAATGGGCAGCCTGAAAATGGTTAATTTGATCAATGACTTGTGCCGCTTATGCACAGGCCACTCACAAGGCTGTCAAAAGACAGTGTGAAAAACATGAACGAAATCTTCGAATTGCGCGGTGAATACATCGCGCTGTGTGATCTGCTCAAGACCACCGGCATCATGGAGACCGGCGGCATCGCCAAGCAGTTCATCGCCGACGGCAATGTGCTGGTCGACGGCCAGGTCGAGCTGCGCAAGACCAACAAGATCCGCGCCGGGCAGGTGGTGTCCGGCGACGGCTTCGAGATCAAGGTGGTCGCGGCGTGAGCCTGAGCGACGACGTGTTCGACCCGATGCCGGAGGCGCCGGAAGCGCCGACGGACGACATGTGCTGCGGCAGCGGCTGCGATCCCTGCGTGTGGGACACCTACAATGCGGCGGTGCAGGTCTATCGTCAGCAACTCGCCGACTGGCAGGCGCGCGAAGCGGTACGCCAGGCGGCGGCCAAGGCGGGTAACTGACATGGCCAGCATCGACCTGCACTTTCATTCCACCGCGTCCGACGGCGGCCTGCCGCCGGCCGAGGTGATCTTGCGTGCCGCGGCGCGCGAGGCCAGCCTGCTGGCGCTGACCGACCACGACTGCACCGCCGGCCTCGCCGAGGCGCGCGCCGCGGCGCTGGCCGCCGGCGTCGATTTCCTCGACGGGGTGGAGATTTCGGTCACGTGGAACACGCGCCACACCATCCACATCGTCGGCCTCGGCATCGATCCGGACAACGCGGCGCTGTGCGCCGGGCTGCAGTCCATCCGCGATGGCCGCGTCGAGCGCGCGAGGCAGATGGGCGAGTCGCTGGCCCGGATCGGCATCCCCGGCGTGTTCGACGGCGCGATGCGGCTGGCGGCCAATCCGGAGATGATCGGCCGCACCCACTTTGCCCGCTACCTGGTGCAAAGCGGCGAGGTGAAGGACGTCAAGAGCGTGTTCCGCAAATACCTGACCACCGGCAAGCCCGGCTACGTCGCGCACGAGTGGGCGACGCTGGAAGACGCGGTCGGCTGGATCCGGGCGGCCGGCGGCATGGCGGTGATCGCCCATCCCGGCCGCTACGACATGGGCCGCACCCTGATCGAGCGGCTGGTGACCGATTTCAAGGCCGCCGGCGGCGAGGCGCTGGAGGTGGTCAGCGGCAGCCACAGCCTGGACGACATGCTGCGCTTCGCGCTGGTGGCGCAGAAGCACGGCCTGTACGCCAGCGCCGGCAGCGATTTCCACGCCCCGGGCGAGGGCGGGCGCGATGTCGGCAGCACCACCGACCTGCCGCCGATCTGCCAGCCGATCTGGCAGGCGCTGGCGCCACGCATCCACCGCGCTGCGGCCAACGTTGAGGAGTAGCCGATGTCGCAATTTTTCATGATCCACCCGGAAACGCCGCAGGCGAGGCTGATCCGCGAGGCGGCCAAGATCATCCGCGACGGCGGGGTGGTGGTGTATCCCACCGACTCCTGTTACGCGCTGGGCTGTCACCTGGGCGACAAGAAGGCGATGGAGCGGCTGCTGGCGATCCGCCAGCTCGACCTCAAGCACCACCTGACCCTGGTCTGTGCCGACCTGTCGGCGCTGGCCAACTACGCGCGGGTGGACAACGCGCAGTTCCGCCAGCTGAAGGCGGCGACGCCGGGCAGCTTCACCTTCATCCTGCAGGCCAGCCGCGAGGTGCCCAAGCGCACGCTGCACCCCAAGCGTGCCACCATCGGCCTGCGCGTGCCGGACCATCCGGTGACGCTGGCGCTGCTGGCGGAACTGGGCGAGCCCATCCTGTCCTGTACCCTGCTGCTGCCCGGTGACGAAGAGGCGCTGACCGACCCCTACGAAATCCGCGAACGGCTGGAACATCTGGTCGATCTGGTGATCGATGGTGGCTGGTGCGGCACCGAGCCGACCACCGTGATCGACATGACAGACGGCATCGAGCTGATCCGCCGCGGCAAGGGCGACCCGGCACTGCTGGGCCTGTAACCCGACAAGGAAACCCTCTTGGAAGAACTGAACCTGATCCAGAAGATCGCCATCTACGCGCTGCCGGTGCTGCTGGCGATCACCCTGCACGAAGCCGCCCACGCCTACGCCGCCAAGCGCCTCGGCGACGCCACCGCCTACATGATGGGGCGCATGACGCTCAACCCGCTGAAGCACATCGACCCGGTCGGCACCGTGCTGCTGCCGCTGTTGTCGGTCGTGCTCGGCGGTTTCCTGTTCGGCTGGGCCAAGCCGGTACCGGTCAATTTCGGCGCGCTGCGCGACCCGCGCAGCGGCATGCGCTGGGTGGCGGCCGCCGGCCCCGCGGCCAACCTGCTGATGGCGATCCTGTGGGTGCTGCTGCTCAAGCTGGCCATCGTGATGGACAACGACTACAGCCGGCCGCTGGCGCTGATGAGCCAGGCCGGCATCGTCATCAACGTGGTGCTGATGGTGCTCAACCTGATGCCCATCCTGCCGCTGGACGGCGGCCGCATCGTGGAGAGCCTGCTGCCGCGCCCGCTGGCCTACCGCTTCTCGCGCCTGGAGCCGTACGGCATGTGGATCCTGCTGGCGCTGGTGTTCACCGGCCTGCTGTCCCCGATCCTGCGCCCCTTTACCACCATGGTTTACGAGCTGCTCGGCTATTTGCTCTGAGCCTTAACCTGTCACTCACGGAACCCGACACACCATGTTTGCCAACCGCATTCTTTCCGGCATGCGCCCGACGGGCAGCCTGCACCTGGGCCACTACCACGGCGTGATCAAGAACTGGGTCGAGCTGCAAACCCGCCACGACTGCTACTTCATGGTCGCCGACTGGCACGCGCTGACCACCAACTACGACGAAGTCGCCATCATCGAGAAGTCGATCTGGGAAATGGTGATCGACTGGCTGGCCTCGGGCGTCGATCCGGAACAGGCCACCATCTTCATCCAGTCCAAGGTGCCGCAGCACGCCGAGCTGCACCTGGCGCTGTCGATGGTGACGCCGCTGGGCTGGCTGGAACGGGTGCCGACCTACAAGGACCAGATGGACAAGCTGAACCACAAGGATCTGGCCACCTACGGCTTCCTTGGCTATCCGCTGCTGCAGGCCGCCGACATCCTGGTGTACAAGGCCGGGCTGGTGCCGGTCGGCGAAGACCAGGTGCCGCACATCGAGCTGACGCGCGAAGTGGCGCGCCGCTTCAACAACCTGTACGGTCGCGAGCCGAACTTCGAGGAGCTGGCAAAAGCGGCGGTGAAGAAGATCGGCAAGGCCGGCAAGCAGTTCGAGCAGCTGCGTACCCGCTACCTGCAGGACGGCGACGGCGAGGCGCTGCTGGCCGCGCGCGAGCTGCTGGCCGCCAGCCAGAACCTGGGCAACAGCGACCGCGAGCGGCTGCAGGGCTATCTGGAAAACAAGGGCAAGATCATCCTGCCGGAGAGCGAGGCCCTGCTGACCGCGGCGTCGAAGATGCCGGGGCTGGACGGGAACAAGATGTCCAAGTCGTACAAGAACACCATCACCATGCGCGAGACGCCGGAAGACGTCAGCAAGAAGATCCGCGCGATGCCGACCGACCCGGCCCGCGTGCGCCGCACCGACGCCGGCAACCCGGACAAGTGCCCGGTGTGGCAGCTGCACGAGGTGTACAGCGGCGACGACACCAAAGAGTGGGTGAAAGCCGGCTGTACCAGCGCCGGCATCGGCTGCCTGGAGTGCAAGCAGCCGGTGATCGAGGCGGTGGTGCGCGAGCAGCAGCCGATGTTCGAACGCGCCGAGAAGTACCTGGCCAACCCGAACCTGGTCAAGGAGATCGTGTTCGAGGGCTGCCACAAGGCGGAACTGGTGGCGCGCGAGACGATGAAGGAAGTGCGCGAGGCGATGGGGCTGGGTTACTGATAGCCGCCACAGGTCGCCATCGTTGCGGCCAACCTTGCAAGGCAAAACCCCCGTCGGTGGAAACCGGCGGGGGTTTTTGTCGGCATGCGGCACAAGCTTGGCCGCAATGTCGTGACCGGGCGCCTCAGTCGTTGAGGCCGAGGAAGCTGCGCAGGCGCGCCTCGATGATGCGCGGGTTCTCGCCGTTGGCGATGGCGATCAGGCCTTCCAGCGTCAGCTCCTTGAGGCTCACCTCCAGGCTGATCAGGTTTTTCAGCTTGTTGGCGATCGGCAGCAGGAACAGGTTGGCGATGCCGACGCCGTACACGGTGGCGACGAAGGCCACCGCGATGCCGCCGCCGAGCTTGGACGGGTCGGACAGGTTTTCCATCACGTGGATCAGGCCCAGCACCGCGCCGAGAATGCCCATCGTCGGCGCATAGCCGCCGGCGGACTCCCAGATCTTGGCCGCCTGCTTGCGCGCGTGCTCGAAGATGCCGATCTCGGTCTCCAGCACGTCGCGGATGATCTGCGGCTCGGCGCCGTCGACCAGCATCTGCAGCCCCTTGCGCACGAACGGGTCCTTCTGGTTGTTGATATAGCCTTCCAGCGACAGCAGGCCGCCGCGCCGCGCCGCCTGGCTCCAGCTGACCAGGTCGCGGATCAGCTTTTCCTGGTCGTGCACCGGCGGGCGCAGCACCCAGCCGGCCATGCGCAGGCCGGTGAGGAACTGCTTGGGCGTCGACTGCAGCATCACCGCGCTAAAGGTGCCGCCGATGACGATCAGGAAGGCGGTGACCTGGATCAGCGAGCCGATATGGCCGCCTTCCAGTGCTTGTCCGGCCAGGATGGCGGTCAGGCCGCCGATGATGGCAATGAGGCTGATTTTATCCACAGGCTATGGTTTCCGTAGGTGTGGCGGGTTCAGGTCCAGTCGCGCAGGCGCGTGCGCAGGCGGGCGATGGCCTGGCTGTGCAGCTGCGAGACGCGGGATTCGGAGACGCCCAGCACGGCGCCGATTTCTTTCAGGTTGAGGTCCTGCTCGTAGTACAGGCTCATCACCAGCTGGTCACGCTCCGGCAGCTGCTTGATGGCGTCGATCAGCGCGCCGCGGAAATGCTCGTCGGCGAGGCTGTCCAGCGGCGTGGCCGCGTCGGCGTCGGCGATGTTGTCGATCTGCCTGCTGCCATTGCCTTCGTCGTCGTGGAAGTCTTCGAAGTGCACCAGGGTCAGCCCCTTGCACTCCGCCAGCATCGCCTGGTACTCCGCCAGCGGCATGGACAGGCTGTCGGCGATCTCGCCTTCCGCCGGGCTGCGTCCCAGCTGCTGTTCCAGCTGGTGGATGGTGCTTTCGATCTGGCGTACATTGCGCCGCGCCTGGCGCGGCAGCCAGTCCTCGCGGCGCAGCTCGTCCAGCATTGCGCCGCGGATGCGCTGGCTGGCGAAGGTTTCAAACTGTACGCCCTGCGCACTGTCGAACTGGCGCGCGGCCTCGATCAGGCCGATGGTGCCGACCTGGATCAGGTCGTTGATGTCGACGCTGGCCGGCAGGCGCGCCATCATCAGGCTGGCCAGTTTCTTGACCAGCGGCGCGTGCTGGTTGATGTCGATGGTGTCGCGCTGGCTGTGCTGCTGATAGGCCTGCCACTTGTTTGCTACTGCCATATTTAATGACCTGTCAAATCTGCAAGCGCTTTGCTTGTCATTAAAAGATGTTCGAGATAACTGCCGCGCGGGGTGTCGTCGTCGGGCGCGTGCCATTGCGGCAGCATCTGCGCCAGCTGCAGGTAGGCGTGCGCGGCCTCGCTGTCCGGAAACGCCTCTACCACCGGGCGCCGTAAAGTCTGACTCTTTCTGATGGTGTTGTCATCCGGCACGAAGCCGACCCAGCGCAGGCCGACCGGCAGGTAGTCGCCGGCCACGCGCTGCAGGCGGCTGAAGATCGCCTGCGCCTCGTCAAAGTTGGCCGCACGGTTGACCAGCACGTTGAAGCGGCGGCGCGCGTAGTCCTGTGCCAGCCGCTTCAGTTGCGCGTAGCCGCCCATCAGGCTGTCGGAGGACGGGGTCAGCACCAGCACCAGGTTGTCGGCGATGCAGCAGGGGCCCGGGTCTTCGCCCAGCGGCGGGGTGTCCAGCAGCAGCAGCGCCGCGTCCTGTTCCACCGACGCGAACTCGTTGATCAGGCGGCGCCAGATGCGCGGCGACAGCCGCGTGCGCTCGTCGACGCTGGCGGCGAGGTTGACCAGGGTCAGGCCGTGACGGTTGCTGACCATCAATTCGTTGAGATCGCCGAGGCTCACCGCGACGCTGCCCAGCGTGCCGGCGGCCGGCAGGCCGAGGCGGCGCGCCAGTTGCTGGCCGTTGCGGTGCTCGATCAGCAGCGGGCGTTGCCGCTGCAACGCCAGCGCCGCCGCCAGTTCGCCGGCGACGCTGCTCTGGCCGCACTTGTCGGCGCCGAAAAAGGCAAAGGAGGGCGGGTAGTCGTGCAGCGCCTGGCGGCGCAGCCCGGAGGCCTGATCCTGCACGCTCATGACAGCCAGCCGGACTGCGCGGCATTGAGCATCGCCATTTCATCGCTTTCCGGATTGAACGGCGAGGCCAGCTGCGCGGCGCGCAGCGCGCGGTCGATCAGCAGCTCGGCGTGGGCGGCGTGGATGTCCTCCGGCACGCGCTGGCCGTTGGTGACGTAAAACAGGCGCAGGCGGTGGCGGATGACGACGTCCAGCCCCGGCCCCAGCATCAGCGCCTCGTCGATCTTGGACAGGATGGCGCCGGCGAGACCGTCGCCGCGGTAGTGGCGCACCACGTCTTCCAGCGTGTGGCCGTCGGCGTTGGCGGCCAGCAGCAGCAGGCGCTCCACCGGGCGGCCGGTCTGGTTGAACATGTCCAGCTGCGCCTGCACCCGCGCGTCGCGCTGGCCCATGCCGACGGTGTCGATCAGCACGATCCTGCGCTGCGCCAGATCGGCCAGCGTCAGCTGCAGGTCGCCCTCGTTCTGCACCGAGAACACCGGCACGCCGAGGATCTTGCCGTAGATGCGCAGCTGGTCCTGGGCGCCGATACGGTAGGTGTCGGTGGTGATCAGCGCCACGTTCTGCGCGCCGTGGCGCATGGTGGCGCGGGCGGCCAGCTTGGCGACGGTGGTGGTCTTGCCGACGCCGGTGGGGCCGACCAGCGCGTAGATGCCGCCGCGCTCGATCGGGTCGTGCTGCGGGTCCATGCACTTCAGGTTGTGGATCAGCGCCGAGCGCGCCCACTTCTGCGCGACGTCGCCTTCGTACTGCGGCGGCAGCTTCTGCGTCAGCTGGCGGATCAGCGTCGAGCTGAAGCCGGCGGTGAGCAGGTGGCGGAACAGCTCGGCGCGGTTGGGCGTGCGCTGTTCCATGTCCGACCAGGCGAAGCCGGCCAGCTGGCTCTGCAGCAGGCTGCGCAGCTGCTTGATCTCGTCGCCGATCTGTTTCAGCTCCTGCGCCATCTGCTCGCGCTCGGCGTCGCTGTTGCTGGCAACGTTGGCCGCAGGCCGGGGAGCTGCCTGTGGCTGTGGCGCCGCCTTGGGTGGCGGGCTGTTGTCCTGCACGTGGGCGAGGAAGGGTTTCGGTTCGGCGCTGGCTTTCGCCTGCGGCGGCGGCGGGGTCGGCACGGCCGGCGCTTCCAGCGGCTCCACCGGCATCGCGTAGGTGCGGGCGATGGCGCGGTTCATGCTGCCGCTAGCGGCGGGGGCAGGCGGCACCGGCGTGGGAGTCGGCGCATTGCGCGGCGGGTGTTTCGGCTGCGACGGCGGCGTCAGAGTGGTGGCCAGCGCAGAAACATCGGCATCGGCGACAGCCATGATCTCTACGCCACCGCCCAGGGTAGGGCGGTTGGACAGGATCAGCGCGTCGGCGCCCAGTTCTTCGCGAACCTGGCGTAGCGCATCCCGTGTTGTTTTGCCGTAGAACTTTCTGACCACCATGATGCGTTAGCTTTTGCTCCCCCCGATCACCGCAATTATACGAATGGATTTGCTGTCCGGTATTTCATTATGCGAAATCACGCGTAACTGCGGCAGTGCGCGCCGCAGAAAGCGTGCCAGCAAAGGCCGTAATGCCGGTGGGGTCAATAATACGGGATTAAAGCCCTGGTTTTCGACTTGTTCCGATTGCTCCGCGGCATTGGCCAGCAGGTTTTCCGCCAAGCCCGGCTCCAGGCCGCCGCCCTTGCTCTGCACCGCCTGCAGCAGGATGCCTTCCAGCTGCGGGTCCAGCGTCATCAGCGGCAGCTCCTGCTCGCCGGGGAACAGCTGCTGCACGATGGCGCGCGACAGCGCGGTACGCACCGCCGAGGTCAGCTCGTCGATGTCGGCGGTGACGCCGACGTGGTCGGCCAGCGTCTCGATGATGGTGCGGAAGTCGCGCAGGTGGATGCCGTCGGTCAGGAGCTGCTGCAGCACTTTTTGCAGGGTGCCGATCGGCACCACCTTCGGCACCAGGTCCTCGATCAGTTTCGGCGCTTCCTTGGCCTGGTGGTCGATCAGTGCCTGCACTTCCTCGCGGCCGAGCAGCTCGGCGGCGTGGGTCTGCAGCAGGTTGGACAGGTGGGTGGCGACCACGGTACTGGCGTCGACCACGGTATAGCCCAGCGTCTGCGCCTCGTCGCGGCGGCTGGCATCGATCCAGATCGCCGGCAGGCCGAAGGCCGGGTCGGTGGTCGGGGTGCCTTGCAGCTCGCCGCTGACCTGGCCCGGGTTGATGGCCATGAATTGTCCGACGAAGGCCTCGCCACTGCCCACTTCCACACCCTTGAGCAGGATGCGGTAGGCGTTGGGGCGGATTTCCAGGTTGTCGCGGATGTGGACCGGCGGCACCAGGAAGCCGAGTTCCTGCGCCATCTTCTTGCGGATGCCGCGGATGCGGCGCAAGAGCTCGCCGTCCTGCTCGCGATCGACCAGCGGGATCAGGCGGTAGCCGACCTCCAGCCCGAGGGCGTCGACCGGCTGCACGTCTTTCCAGCTGACTTCGGTCAGCGGCTGGTCCAGCACCGCCGGCGGCAGCACCTCGATTTCGGCCGGCTGCGTGGCGCGGCGCGCAGCGCTGATTTCCAGCCAGCGGGCACTGCCGGCGAGGATGGCGGCGATCATCAGGAAGGCGACGTGCGGCATGTTCGGGATCAGGCCCAGCATGCCGATCACCGCGGCGGTGAGGTACAGCACCGTCGGGTTGGCGAACATCTGCCCCAGCAGCTGTTCCGACAGGCCTTTTTCGGTGCCGACCCGCGCCACCACCATGCCGGCGGCGGTGGAGATGATCAGCGCCGGGATCTGCGCCACCAGGCCGTCGCCGATGGTGAGCAGGGTATAGGTTTCGGCGGCGGCGGCCACCGGCAGGTCGTGCTGCACGATGCCGATGATCAGGCCGCCGACGATGTTGATCACGATGATCATGATGCCGGCCACGGCATCGCCGCGCACGAACTTGGAGGCACCGTCCATCGAGCCGAAGAAGTTGGCCTCTTCGCCGATCTTGGCGCGGCGGGTTCGCGCCTCGTCCTCGCCGATCAGGCCGGCGTTGAGGTCGGCATCGATCGCCATCTGCTTGCCGGGCATCGCGTCCAGCGCGAAGCGGGCCGACACTTCGGCGATACGGCCGGCACCCTTGGTGATCACCACGAAGTTGATGATGGTGAGGATGATGAACACCACGATACCGATGGTGACGTTGTCGCCGATCAGGAAGTGGGCAAAGGATTCGATCACGGCGCCGGCGGCGCCGGAGCCGTTATGGCCTTCCAGCAGGATCACCCGGCTGCTGGCCACGTTCAGCGACAGGCGCAGCAGGGTGGTGATCAGCAGCACCGAGGGGAAGGAGGAGAATTCCAGCGGTTCGCGCGTGTTGATCCCCACCATCAGCACGATGATGGAGACGGCGATATTGAAGGTAAAGAAGATGTCCAGCAGCACCGGCGGCAACGGCAACACCATCATGGCGAGTACCAGGATGATCAGGACCGGGCCTGCCAGGGTGTTCAGATCAATCTTTTTCAGGAAGTCCTGCAGTGTGTTCATGCCTCGTTGCGATGACGTGCTGCGTTAGGTTTTTGGCGGCGTATGTTGCTGGCGTTTGCTTTCGGGGTCAAGTTCGGCAGGGACGTCCAGCTGGTCGGGGAACACCGGGGCCAGACCGCCGCTTTGCTCGAAGTGTTTCAGCTGGTGGATATAGGCCAGCACTTGCGCGGCGGCGGTATACAGCTGCGACGGAATCTGCTCGCCCAGCTCGACGTTGAAGTACAGCGCACGGGCGAAACTGGGCGCACGCAGGATGGCGATGCGGTGTTCCTGCCCGGCGTTGATGATGCGTTCGGCCAGCTTCAGGCTGCCCTTGGCGATCAGCACCGGCGCGGCCATCTCTTCATCATACTTGAATGCAACGGCATAGTGAGTCGGGTTGGTCACAATTACGTTGGCGTTGGGGATCTCCTGCATCATGCGCTTGCGTGCCGCCTCGCGCTGCAGCTGGCGGATGCGGCCCTTGACCTCGGGCGAGCCTTCCTGCTGCTTGTATTCCTGCTTCACCTCTTCCTTGGTCATGCGCAGGTTCTTGTGGTACTGCCACAGCTGGAACGGCACATCCAGCACCACCAGCAGCAGCATGGCGCCGACCACCACCAGAAAGGTGTGCTCCATCAGCGCCACCAGCTTCAACAGCGCGCCATCCAGCGGCATGCTGATCAGCCCCATCAGCTCGTCGCGCTCGTTCCAGATGGTCCAGGTGGCCACACCGCCGATCAGCGCGCTTTTCAGCACCGCCTTCAGCCCTTCGGTAGCGGCATTGACCGAGAACAGCCGCTTGATGCCGCTGAGCGGGTTGAGCTTGCCGAAATTGGGCATGAAGCCCTTGCTGGTGAAGTTCCAGCCGCCGATCAGCAGCGGCGTCAGCGCCGCCACCAGCAACAGCCCGCCCAGCAGCGGCGCCATTTCCAGCAGGGTGTCCTGTACGCTCTGCCGCAGCCGCTCCATGATGACCAGCGGATCGCGCAGGCTCTCCTGGTTGAACGTGAACCAGGCGATCATGCTCTCCTTCATGGCGGTGAACAGCTGGCCGCCGGTGGCGATGAGCAGGGCCAAGCCTGCCATGGTGACGGCGAAAGTGTTCAGTTCGCGCGATCGCGGGACGTTGCCGTCCTCGCGCGCCTGTTCCAGTTTCCGCGCCGAGGGTGACTCGGTGCGGTCTTCCTTGTCTGAGTCGTCAGCCATGATGCTGCAAGGTGACCCTGTGGATTAGTGATGGACGATGCGCGATGGTAGCGCATTTGCCCTTGTGTCGCGCGATGGAGTGGCCGTGCGGTTGAGGGTAGAATTGGCGCATTCAATTGACTGGCGCTTTACATGAAACAGTATCTCGACCTGATGCAGCACGTGCTGGCGCACGGCGTGGACAAGTCCGACCGCACCGGTACCGGCACGCGCTCGGTATTCGGCTACCAGATGCGCTTCGACCTTGCCGCCGGCTTTCCGCTGGTGACCACCAAGAAGTGCCACCTGCGCTCCATCATTCACGAACTGCTGTGGTTTCTGTCCGGCGACACCAATATCCGCTACCTGCAGGAGAACGGCGTCCGCATCTGGGACGAATGGGCCGACGACAACGGCGACCTCGGCCCGGTATACGGCTACCAGTGGCGCAGCTGGCCGGCGCCGGACGGCCGCCATATCGACCAGATCAGCAATGTGCTGGACATGATCCGCCGCAACCCGGATTCGCGCCGGCTGATGGTGTCGGCGTGGAACCCGGCGCTGGTGGACGAGATGGCGCTGCCGCCGTGCCACAGCCTGTTCCAGTTCTACGTGGCGGACGGCAAGCTGTCCTGCCAGCTGTACCAGCGCTCGGCCGATATCTTCCTCGGCGTGCCGTTCAATATCGCCAGCTACGCGCTGTTGACCATGATGGTGGCACAGGTGTGCGGCCTGAAACCGGGCGACTTCGTGCATACGCTGGGCGACGCGCATATTTACAGCAACCACTTCGAGCAGGCCCGCCTGCAGCTGAGCCGCGAGCCGCGGCCGCTGCCGGTGATGCGCATCAACCCGCAGGTCAACGACCTGTTCGCCTTCACGTTCAAAGACTTCACGCTGGAAGGCTACGACCCGCATCCGCACATCAAGGCGGAGGTGGCGGTATGAGCGTGCGGCCAACCTTGACCCTGGTCGCGGCAATGGCACGCGGCAACGTGATCGGCATCGACAACACCCTGCCGTGGCATCTGCCGGAAGACCTGAAACACTTCAAGGCGGTGACGCTGGGCAAGCCGGTGCTCATGGGACGCAAGACCTTCGACTCCATCGGCCGTGCCTTGCCCGGGCGGCTGAACATCGTGATCACTCGCCAGCAGGACTGGCAGCACGAGGGCGTGGCGGTGGCGCACTCGCTGGACGAGGCGCTGGCGCTTGCGGCCAACGTTGACGAGGTGTGCGTGATCGGCGGCGCCGAGCTGTACCGCCAGGCGCTGCCGCGGGCGGACCGGCTGCGCTTGACCCATATCGAGCTGGAGGTCGCCGGCGACGCCACGTTCCCGGCGTGGTGCGACGACGAGTGGCTGGCTACGCCGCAGCCGGCGCAGACCGCGGCCAACGGGCTGGTGTACCGCTTCGTCGACTACCTGCGCCGTGCCTGACGCGGCGTGAGCAAGCAAAAGGCGGCCGCGAGGCCGCCTTTTTCATGGTCGCTGCGGCTTAGCCGCCGTCGGCGCCGAGCGCCGTGGCCGAGGCTTGCGCCAGCTGGCTGTAGTCGTGGCCGAACTGCCGGACCATGTGGCAGAGTCGGGGCTGGTCGCGGGCGATGATCGCCTGCAGCAGGCCGTCGAGGAAGTCGTGGGTCTGTTCGATGCGGCTCTTGCCGGCGCGCAGGATGGCAAACAGGCAGCGCTGCGACAAGGGCAGCAGGTCGTGCAGCGTCTGCGCCAGGTAGCGGTTGCCGGCGTGCTGGTACAGGGCGCCGAGAAAGCTGACGCCGTGGCGGTAGAAGCCGTCGAGATCGTCGTTGCGGTTGCACTCGCCCAGCGCGGTCATCAGTTCGAAGAAGTCGGCGAGGTCGTCGTTCTGCCAGTTGTGCGCCAGGTGCGACACCGCCTGCTCCAGCAGCACGAACCAAAGCTCGAAGAAGTCGCGCACGTCGGCAGCGGTCATGCTGGCGACGATGGCACCGCGACGCGGATAGATGTCGACCAGATGGCGGCGCTGCAGGATCAGCAAGGCCTCGCGCACCGAGCCGCGGCTGACGTTCAGTTCCGCGGCGATGCGCAGTTCCTGGATGCGTTCGCCGGGCAGCATGTTGCCGGTGATGATCTGGTTGCCGAGAAAGCGGGCAATCTGTTCGGTGAGGGAATCGTTGGCCTTGAAGCTCATTAAAGCTCCTGATGAATTCGGGGGGCGTTGCGGCACGCAGTGTAAACTTTATATTGTCCGGCAATCGGACGGTATCCGCATTCTAGCATCAAACCGGCATTCCCGTGCGGCAGTGCAGCAAGTGCCGCGTGTTGCAAAATCACCCGTTTTCGGCGTTGCGGCCAAAAAGCACTTGCGCGAAAACCCACCTCATTTTACAGTTCAAACGCTTGTTTAAATCAGGGCCGGGCGAGGATCATGAGGGGCTAACATCATAAGTGGCTCGCAAGGAAATGGTTGAGACAGCTGCTTCAAGAGCAATAACGTCGCTTGTTATTGCGTGTTCCATCGGGAACCTTGCAGGTACGACACGGGTGTTACCTCCCCAGCAGGCTGGGGAGGTTTTTTTTTGCGAGCCCGCCGCGTCAGTGCGGGTTCTTGTCGCGTGCGCGCTCGGCGGCGACCAGGTCGGACAGCAGGATGTTCAGTGCGTCGGTCGACATGCGCAGCTCCAGCAAGGACATGCCCAGCGAGCTGATCAGCAGCAGCAGGCTGGTGCCGAAGGTGATCTGCGCCGCCTGCGGCCAACCGGTGTAGATCTGGAACATGGCCACCACGCACAGGAACAGGCTGCCCACGCCCATGCTCTGCATCCATTTGATCAGCGCGATGCGGCGGCGCAGGTTGCCGATCTGCCGGACCAGCTTGTCGCTGGGAGTCTGCTGATAGTCGTCGTACAGGTTGCGGATGATGCTGGCCAGGGCCAGGTAGCGGTTGGTGTAGGCGAGCAGCAGCAGGGAAATGGCCGGGAACAGCAGGGCCGGGGTGGTCAGGTTGAGCATGGCTAGTTTTCTTCGCTGATCAGCACGTCGATGCCGTTGGCGGTCAGGTTGTAGAGTTCGATCACGTCTTCGTTACGCATGCGCACGCAGCCGCGCGAGGTCGGCGTGCCGAACGGCACGTGCTGGCCGGCGCCGTGGATGTAGATGGCGCGGTCGTAGCTGTCGACCTCGCCGCCCTGGTTCTTGCCCGGTTCCAGGCCGCACAGCCACAGGATGCGGGTCAGGATCCAGTCCTTGTCCGGGTATTCGGCGGCCAGTTGCGGTGTGTACTTCCACGGCGTCACCTTGCGCCGGTAGATGATGGTGTCGGGGGCGACATCGTCGCCGATGCGTTCGCACACGCGGTGCCAGCCGCGCGGGGTCTGGTAGCTGTTGACGCGCTCGCCGACGCCGTTCTTGGCGGTGGACACGGTGTAGCGCTTCTGCGGCAGGCCGCGACCGTCGTAGAGGGTGAGCGACTGTTCGGCGACGCTGACGTGCAGCCACGGCTGGCCGGGGTTGAGGCGGTTGGCATGGGCGGCCACCAGCGGACCGTCCTGCTGCTGCAGGATGAAGTCTGCCGGGCTGGCGACGAGGCTGCCGCTGCAGCACAGCAGCAGTAGCAATAGCCGTTTCATCACGCTTCCTTCCTGGCGGTGTGGCGGCGCTGGCGGAAAAAGTCGGCCAGCAGGCCGGCACAACTTTGGGCGTCGATGCCGCCGTCGATGGCGGTCTGATGATTCAGTTTAGTCTCGGCGAACAGGTTCAGCACGCTGCCGGCGGCACCGGTCTTGGCGTCATAGGCGCCGAACAGCACGTGGTTGAGGCGCGCGTGCAGGATGGCGCCGCTGCACATCGGGCACGGCTCCAGCGTGACGTAGAGCTGGCAGCCGGCCAGCCGGTAGTTGCCAAGGTTGGCCGCAGCGTCGCGCAGCGCCAGCATCTCGGCGTGCGCCGACGGGTCGTGGCTGGCGCAAGGCCGGTTGTAGCCGCGGCCGATCACCTCGCCGTTCCTGACCACCACCGCGCCGACCGGCACCTCGCCCTCCATCGCGGCCTGCTCTGCCAGTTCGCGCGCCAGCGCCATGAAGCGCTGGCGCTCGGCCAGCGGCGGCAGCGGGCGCTGCGGCGGCAATTGGTCCAGTTCCGTGCGCAGCCGCAGGCGGTCGTCGTCGTCTAGTTGCGACCAGTGCACGCCGCGGATTGCGGCTTCCAGCGCGTACAGCAGCTTCAGCGTCACGGTGTGGCCGCCGGCCTTGAGCAGGGCATAGGCGCGGGGTGCGCCGTATTGCGCCAGCGTCGGGCGATCGGTGATGTCCAGCGCGTGCAGCCAGCGGATGGCAGCGGGGGGCAGCGGCGGGGAGGGCAGGGGTGCGGTCATGTTATCCAGACGGTTGCGGCCAACCTTGAGGTTGGCCGCAGGCCGGGCCGGCCTCAGGCGAGGCGGCGGGTGGCCATCAGGTAGTTGACGTCGGTGTCGTCGTTGAGGCTGTAGACGCGGGTCAGCGGGTTGTAGCCGATGCCGGCCAAGGTTTCCACGCCCAGCCCGGCGTTGCGCGCCATGCGCGACAACTCCGACGGCTTGAGGAAGCGCGCGTACTCATGGGTGCCCTTGGGCAGCATGTTCAGCACGTACTCGGCGCCCAGTACCGCCAGCAGGTAGGACTTGGCGTTGCGGTTGAGGGTGGAGAAGAACACCCAGCCGCCCGGCTTCACCAGCTGTGCGCAGGCGCGCACGATGCTTTGCGGATCGGGCACGTGCTCCAGCATCTCCATGCAGGTCACCACGTCGAAGCTGGCCGGCGCCTCGGCGGCGAGGTCTTCCACCGCGACACAGCGGTAGTTGACGCTGACGCCGGATTCCAGGCTGTGCAGCTGCGCCACTTTCAGCGATTTCTTGGCGAGGTCGATGCCGGTGACGCTGGCCTCGTAGTGGGCCATGCTTTCCGACAGGATGCCGCCACCGCAGCCGACATCCAGCACCGCCTTGCCGGCCAGGGCCGCGTGCTGGTCGATGAAGTCCAGGCGCAGCGGGTTGATTTCATGCAGCGGTTTGAACTCGCTGTCCATGTCCCACCACTTGTGGGCGATCTGGCTGAATTTGTCGAGTTCCTGTTCGTCAACGTTGCTCATGCGGATTCCTTAATTACCGAGAATGCGGACGCGCCAGCTGTCGGCGCGGGCTTTCAGTTCTGCTTCGTCCAGTGTGGTCAGCTTGCGCTCGCGCAGGACATTGCGGCCATTGACCCACACGTGGCTGACCTGCTCGCGGCCGGCGGCGTAGACGATGTGCGAGATCGGGTCGAAGTTGGGGCTGGTCTCGATCTGGGCCAGATCGACGGCGATCAGGTCGGCCTGCTTGCCGACGGCGATGCTGCCGACCTTGTGCTCGATGCCCAGCGCGCGGGCGCCGTGCAGCGTCGCCATGCGGATGGCGGTGGCGGCCGGCACTGCGGTCGGGTCCAGGGTGCCGACCTTGGCCAGCAGCGCGCCCATGCGCGTCTCGCTCAGCATGTCCAGCTTGTTGTTGGAGGCGGCGCCGTCGGTGCCGATGCCGACGTTGACGCCGGCGGCCAGCAGTTTCTGCACCGGCGCGATGCCGGAGGCCAGCTTCATGTTGGAGGTCGGGTTGTGGGCGATGGACACGCCGTGCTTGGCCACCAGCGCGATTTCGGCGTCGGTCAGGTGCACCATGTGGGCGGCAATCAGGCGTGGCGACAGCAGGCCCAGGTTTGCCAGGCGCGCCAGCGGCCGCTGCTGGTACTGGTCGATGCTGCCGTTGACCTCGTCGAGGGTCTCGTGGATGTGGCAGTGGATCAGCATGTCCTCCTGCTCGGCCAGGGTGATGACCTTGCGGAAGGTGTCGTCGGCCACGGTGTAGGGGGCGTGGGGTGCCAGGGTGAAGGTCACCAGCTCCTCGCCGAGGAACTGGCTGCGCTCGGCCATGCCCTTGGCGATGTAGTCGTCGGCGTTCTGGCCGTAGACGGTGGGGAATTCCAGGATCGAGCAGCCGACGAAGGTACGCATGCCGGCGGCCAGCGCGGCGCGCGCCATCGCGGCGTGGAAGAAGTACATGTCGTTGACGGTGGTGGTACCGCTGCGGAACATCTCGCCCATCGCCAGCAGCGCGCCGTCGAACACGAAGGCGTCGCTGACGTGTTTGCCTTCCGCCGGCCAGATGTGGTTCTGCAGCCAGTCCATCAGCGCCTTGTCGTCGGCCATGCCGCGCAGCAGGGTCATCGCCGAGTGGCCATGCAGGTTGACGAGGCCGGGCATCAGCACGTGGTTGTCGAGGTTCAGGTGTTCGCCGGCGCTGACGCCGGCGACTTCGGCCGGCGACAGAATGGCAACAATGCGGCCATCGCTGATCGCCAGCGAGTGGTTGTCAAGAATGACACCATCTTGTTCTACTGTAATAATCCAGCGTGCGGTGATGAGCTGGTCGTAATGACGATTCGACATTGGCGTGTGACCCTGTAAATAATTGCCGGCGATTGTAGGCAGCGCCGTACGCTTTCGACAACCCGCCTGCGGCTGCCGGTGCACGCGATAAAGCGTAATTGTAAGGCAAAGCGGGGGCAGGCTCGTGCTGCGCTGCGCGATGGCAAACATTTGCAGTCGCTTTGCCGCTGAGACACAATGATTCGGTACGGCGATTGTAGCGCAGGCGCATAAGCGGATTCGCGCTGCGGCCGTCACAGCAGGCCTGCAAGCGCCCCGCCCGTGGCGAGCGGCAAATGAACTGGCTTGGTAACAGTCAGGCTTTTCTTAAAAATAAAATAATGTGGCAGCCCTGCGGCAACCCGATATATGACAAGACAAGCAGAAACGTTTGATTACTCCCAGCCTGGCGGCAGATTGTCGCTGCGCCAGGCATTCCTGATTGCCGTCGTGCTCGGCCTGCTGTTCCCCGCCCTGTTGATCAGTTTCCTCAGCTTCAACCTGCAGCGCGACAAGATGGAGACGCAGCTGGCCGTCGACCAGAACCGGCTGCTGGAAATCGTGGCGCTGGGGATGCAGGAGCCGCTGTGGAACCTCAGCCGCCAGGCCGGCGCGCCGCTGGTATCGTCGGTGATGGACGACGAACGCATCATTTCGGTCCGTGTTTCCGATACCCAGTCCAATACCATCTTCCTGTCCGCACTGCGCAGCGAACGCCGTATCGGCGGTGTGGCCTTCGTGCAGAAACCGGTGGTCTATCGCGGCGAGGAAATCGGCCAGGTCAACATCGAGTTCGACACCGAGCATCTGGGCATTGCCCAGAAAAACCAGCTGAAAGACCTGCTGCTGATCGTGGCGGCGCAGCTGTTGCTGTCCATCGTGCTGATCATGAGCATCCTCAACTCGCGCTTCCTGAAGCCGATCCGCCAGCTGTCGGAGCAGGCCACGCAGTTGGCCGCACTGAAGCTGGAGCAGCCGTTCCAGTGGGGGCGCCAGGACGAGATCGGCACCGTCGGCAAGCATCTGGAATGGATGCGCGCCGAGCTGAAGCGCCTGATCGACGAGTTGAAGGCCAAGACGCTGGCGCTGGAGGCGGACATCGAGCGCCGCCGCGAAGTGGAAGACGCGCTGCGCCGCTCCGAAAACAAGTACCGCGAGCTGTTCTGGTCCAACCTGGACGGCATCGTGATCAGCTCGCTGGAAGGGCAGGTGATCGACGCCAACCCGGCCTTCCTCAGCCTGATCGGCTACAGCCTCGACCAGCTCAAGCTGCAGAATTTCTGGAAGGTGGTGTCCGACAACAGCGAGGCGGTGGAGCGCTACAACCTGGACAACAAGGTGATGCGTTTCGGCTTCTGCGACGAGTTCGAGGTCGAGTACATCAACCGCCTGGGCAGCGCCATCCCGGTCAGCGTCAAGACGGTAGCGATGCGCGACGCCGACGGCCGCATCACCGCGGTGTGGCGCATGGTGCGCGACATCTCCGAGCGCCGTGCCGCGGAAGAGCGCATGCAGCTGGCGGCCAAGGTGTTCGAGAACACCGCCGAAGGCATCATGATCACCGATGCGCAGGTCTGCATCCGCAGCGTCAACCGCGCCTTTACCGAGATTACCGGTTTCAGCCAGGACGAAGTGCTGGGCCAGCGGCCGACGGTGCTCAGCTCCGGTCGCCACAACAAGGAGTTCTACGACAGCCTGTGGTCGGTGCTCAACGAGCAGGGGCAGTGGCAGGGCGAGGTGTGGAACCGCCGCAAGAACGGCGAGGTGTACCCGGAGTGGCTGGCGATCAACGCGGTGAAGAGCCTGGCCGGCGAAGTGACGCACTACGTGGCGATCTTCAGCGACCAGTCGGAGCGCAAGGCCGCCGACGAGCGCATCCAGTTCCTCGCCCACTTCGACGTGCTGACCGGCCTGCCCAACCGCGGTCACCTGCAGGATCGCGCGCTGCTGGCGATCCAGAACGCCTCCCACGACAACGGCAAGCTCGGCGTGCTGCTGCTTGACCTCGACCGCTTCAAGACCATCAACGAGTCGCTGGGCCACGCTGCCGGAGACATCCTGCTGAAGATCGCCTCCGAGCGCATCCGCCGGGTACTGGGTGCCGGCGAGGTGGTGGCGCGCCAGGGCGGTGACGAGTTCCTGGTGTTGCTGCCGCTGATCAACGATGCCGCCGATGCGGTGCATGTGGCGGAGCGCATCCTCGCCGAGTTCGCCGCGCCGATCGACGTCTACAGCCACTCGCTGGCGATCACCGCCAGTATCGGCATCAGCCTGTTCCCGGACGATGGCCGCGATTTCGACACCCTGGTGCGCAATGCCGACGCGGCGATGTATCACGCCAAGTCCAGCGGCCGCAACAACTACAAGTTCTACACCGCCGACCTCAACGCCCGCGCACGCGAGATCCTGGCCATCGAAAGCCAGCTGCGCCACGCCGTCGACCGCCAGGAGTTCGTGCTGCACTACCAGCCGCAGGTGGAGATGAGCAGTGGCAACATCATCGGCGCCGAGGCGCTGATCCGCTGGAACCATCCGACGCTGGGGCTGCTGGGGCCGCTGCACTTCATCGACGTCGCCGAGGAGCGCGGCTATATCGTGCAGATCGGCAACTGGGTGATCCGCGAGGCCTGCCGCCAGATCGCGGAATGGCACGCCAAGGGCCTGCCGCTGATGACGGTGGGGGTCAACCTGTCGGCGCTGCAGTTCCGCCACCAGGATCTGGTCGGCCTGCTGCAGGACGCGCTGGCCGAGTACCGCTTGCCGGGCAGCTGCCTCGACGTGGAAGTGACCGAGAGCGTGATCATGGACGACCTGGAGTCCACGGTGCAGACCATCCGCGCCATCCAGGCGATGGGCATCCGCATGTCGATCGACGACTTCGGCACCGGCTATTCCAGTCTGGCCTACCTCAAGCGTTTCAAGGCCGACAAGCTGAAGATCGACCGCTCCTTCGTGCGCGACATTCCGGGCGACCAGGACGACAGCGCGATTACCCGCGCCATCATCAACATGTCGAAAAACCTCAACATGCAGGTGGTGGCGGAAGGGGTGGAGACGGTGGAGCAGTGGCAGTTCCTGGCGCAGGAAGGCTGCCACCAGGTGCAGGGCTACCTGCTGTCCAAGCCGGTATCGGCGGAGGCGGTGGAGCCGCTGCTGCGGCAGAAGTGCCTGCTGCCGCGTCTGGAGTAAGCGGTCGCGCCTGCCCCGCCTCGCCGAAGTGCCACGAGCCTGCCTCGTGGCGTTTTTGTTGCCGCCGCATGTTGCAGCGCAGCTTGCAGAACGACGGACGGCGGGTGTAGCCTGTCGTTTGGTCGTGCATGGGCACGACCTGTTGCCAAGCCCCTGGAGACACTGCCCGATGAAGCGCAACGCTTGCCCGTTCCGGGCTGCCGCCCTGTCCGGCTGCCTGACGGAACACTGGTACACCCTCGACATCGTTCTTGCCTACGACTTCCCGCGCGCCTGATGCCTGCCGCAGCCGTCCGGCTGCCCCTGCTTTTCCTTTCCTACAATTGAATTGACGCCTGTGGCCCCCGTTGCCACGCCTCTGCCTGCGCGCTGTTCCGCCCGGCAGCATCCCGGCGTGCGCCCGAAGGTTGGCCGCAAGGCAAGGAGCATCATCATGGCACGACGCATTCCCGAACCATTCCGCATCAAGATGGTAGAGCCGATCAAGCAGACCACACCTGAATTCCGCCGCCAGGCACTGGCCGAGGCCGGCTGGAACCCCTTCCTGCTGCGCGGCGAGGATGTCTATATCGACCTGCTCACCGACAGCGGCACCGGTGCGATGTCCGACCGGCAGTGGGCCGGCATCATGACCGGCGACGAGGCCTACGCCGGCAGCCGCAACTACTACCAGCTGGCCGAGACGGTGCAGGCGGTGTTCGGCTACCGGCACACGCTGCCGACCCACCAGGGCCGCGGTGCCGAGCAGATCCTGTTTCCGGAGCTGGTCAAGCGCTGCAAGGGGACGCAGCCGGTATTCCTGTCCAACTACCATTTCGACACCACCAAGGCCCACGTCGAGATTGCCGGCGCCCGCGCCATCAATGTGCTGACGCCGAAGGCGCTTGACACCACCACGCCGTACGACTGGAAGGGCGATTTCGACCTGCCAGGGTTGGCCGCAACCATAGCGGAAGTCGGTGCGGCCAACGTTGCCGGCCTGATCGTCACCGTCACCTGCAACAGCGCCGGTGGCCAGCCGGTCAGCATGGCCAGCATCCGCGAGGCGGCGGCGCTGGCGCGCCAGCACGGCATCCCGGTGATCATCGACGCCGCGCGCTTCGCCGAGAACGCCTGGTTCATCCAGCAGCGCGATCCGGACTACGCCGGCGTGCCGGTGCCGGCCATCGTGCGCGAGATGTTCAGCCACGGCGACATGTTCACCATGTCGTCGAAGAAGGACGCGCTGGTCAACATCGGCGGCCTGTGCTGCTTCAAGGACGACGAGGACCTGTTCCGCAGCGTGCAGGTGCGCTGCGTGGCGATGGAGGGCTTCATCACCTACGGCGGCCTCGCCGGGCGTGACATGGCGGCGATGGCGATCGGCCTGCAGGAAGGGATGGACGAGGACTACCTCGCCTACCGCATCGGCCAGGTAGCGTATCTGGGCGAGCGGCTGGCGGCCGGCGGCATCCCGATCCAGACGCCGACCGGCGGCCACGCGGTGTTCGTCGACGCCAAGAAACTGTTGCCGCACATCCCGGCCGGGCAGTTCCCGGCGCACGCGCTGGCCTGCGAGCTGTATCTGGAAGGCGGCATCCGCGGCGTGGAAATCGGCTCGCTGCTGCTGGGGCGCAATCCGGCTACCGGCGAGCAGGAGGCGTCGCCGTTTGAGCTGCTGCGCCTGACCATCCCGCGCCGGGTGTACACCAACGACCACATGGACTACATCGCCGATTGCCTAATCGACATCCGCGAGCGGGCCGCCGGCATCCGCGGCCTCGCTTTCGATTACGAGCCGCCCATCCTGCGTCACTTCACCGCGCGGCTGAAACCGGTCTAGCCCCCGGCACGCGACGGCACGATGCGGCAGCGCCGTGTCGCGCCCGTCGCTGTCCTTGGCAAACGGCGACGGGCTTGATGTTGTTGCGGACTATCCTATGGTTAGGCAAGAGTGCTGTCCCGGCCGATCCCCGTCCGGGGCGGGCCGGCGGGAGAGGACAACATGAAGATCAAGGTTGATAGTCCGCACGGCACCGTCTGGCTGCGTCTGGCCGCCGTGTATTTCGTGGCCGGCGTCTGGCTGGGCATCTACATGGGTGCCTCCGGAGACCGCTCGCTGTATCCGGTGCACGCCCACCTGAACCTGCTGGGCTGGGTGTCGATGGCGCTGTTCGGCATCCTGTTCCGCAAGTTCCCAGCCATGGGCGCGTCGCCGCTGGCGCAGGCGCAGTTCTGGCTGTACAACCTCGGCCTGCCGGCGCTGATGTTGGCGGTGACCGCCATCCATCGCGGTTACCGTGGTCTGGAGCCGCTGGCCGGTGTGGCGTCCGTCGTGCTCGGTGTCGCGGTGCTGCTGTTTGCAGTCAACGTGTTCCGTAATGCCGGCAACTAGGCGGCGCCGGTCGCCGTTGCACATCTTGTAGTTGATAGTAATTCTCGATTTGGCTATGGTGCGGTTTTCACCTCGCCGCACGCCGCCATGACCGCCCAGTTGCCCCCCCTCGATCACATCCCCGCCGATCTGGTGTCCGCGGTCGACTACCAGCGCTACGCCGCGCGCCACATGAGCGCCAACGCCCGTGCCTATGTCGACAGTGCCGCCGCGGACGAGCTGAGCCATGCGGCCAACCTTGCCGCCTTCGCGCGCCGGCAGCTGCAGACGCAGGTGCTGGCCGATGTCCGCGGCGGCCACTGCCGCAGCGAGCTGCTCGGGCTGTCGCTCAGCCATCCGCTGCTGCTGGCGCCGGTGGCGTACCAGAAACTGGTGCACGCCGACGGCGAGCGGGCCGCCGCCTATGCCGCCACCGCCATGGGCAGCAGCATGCTGGTCAGCACCCTGGCCAGCACTCCGCTGGAGGAGGTTGCCGCCGCGGCGCAGGGTCCATTGTGGTTCCAGCTGTACTGGCAGCACGATCGCGCGGTGGTGGCGGAACTGGTGCAACGCGCCGAGGCCGCCGCTTACCGCGCACTGGTGCTGACGGTGGACGCGCCGCTGGCCGGGGTGCGCAATGCCGAGGCCCGTGCCGGCTTCCAGCTGCCGCCGCGGGTACAGGCCGCCAATCTGGCGGGCATGGCGCCGTACCAGCCCGCCTTGGCGGCGGGGCAGAGCATGGTGTTTGACGGGCTGATGGCGGTGGCGCCGAACTGGGCGGATATCGACTGGCTGCGGCAGCAGACGCGCTTGCCGCTGCTGCTGAAGGGGGTGCTGGCGCCGCGCGATGCACGGCGGGCGCAGCAGCAGGGCGTGGACGGCCTGATCGTGTCCAATCACGGCGGGCGGGTGCTGGACTCGGTGCCGGCCAGTCTCGACGCGCTGCCGCGTATCGCCGAGGCGGTGGACGGGGCGCTGCCCTTGCTGCTGGATGGCGGCATCCGCCGCGGCAGCGACATCCTGAAGGCGCTGGCGCTGGGCGCCTCGGCGGTACTGATCGGCCGTCCCTATCTCCATGCGCTGGCGACCGCCGGCGCGCTGGGGGTGGCGCACCTGCTGCGCACGCTGCAGGAGGAGCTAGAGGTGGCGATGGCGCTGACCGGCTGCCGTACGCTGGCCGACATCTCGCCGGAGGTACTGTGGCCTGAATGAGGCGTTGCGGCCAACCTTGGCCACAACACGCCGTCGCGTTGAAGCAAAACGGCCCGCAATCGCGGGCCGTTTTGCTTAGGCGGAGATCATCTGCAGAGTGATGTCCGGCGCTGCCGTGCCGCCATCCAGTACCGGGTAGGGGCGGGCGCTGTGCATGCGCAGCTCGCCGTCGACGAACAGGCGCACATCCACCGCGTAGCGCTTGCCGGCCTGGATGGCCTGCGGGTCGTAGCACAGCGAGAAGGCGGCCGGGAAGGTGATCTTCTCCAGCGATTGCTCGGCGAGCACCGCCGCGGCCTCCGTGCCGTCGCCCAGCGCCAGCAGGCGCACGCGCAGCAGGGTCTTGTCCTGCGGCCACAGCAGTTTTTCGCGGTAGGACACCGTGCCGTTCAGGTAGGCCAGGGTTGGCCGCAGCGGGGTGGCGCAGGCGGCCAAGAGGCCGGCCGACAGTGCCAGCAGCAGCTGGCGGCGGGGGAGGGTGGTGTGCATCATGGGGTTTGCTCCGTGGCGGCCTTGCCGAGGGTGACCATCGCGCCTTCCGCCGGCAACCATTCACTCTGTACCCGCCAGCTGCCCTGCTTGTCCTGCAGCCGCACATACCAGTGGCTGACCTGGTCCGGTTTCACGATGCCCTGGTACAGCTTGTCGCCGACACGCTGCAGCGCGATGTGCTGGTCGCCCTGCTGCCGGGTCGGGTGCAGCAGCAGCAGTTCCGGGGTGCCGGTCAGCGGCTTGGCGCTGGTGTCGACCACGCGCACGCTGCGCATGTCGTCGCTGAACATCACCTGGGCGTGGATACCCAGCGACTGGGCGGCCAGGTCGCGCTTCAGCTCCAGGTTGATGTCCTTGCCCTGCTTGTAGTAGTCGTCGTTGACCATGTCGTCGGCGCCGCGCACGATGATGCCGAAGGTGACAAAGCCGGCAATCACCACCAGCAGCGGCCCCGACATCAACAGCCAGAACCAGCGCTCCTTGTACCAGGGGCGCGCCGCCCCTGTTTGTTTCTGCATCGTCATTCTCCGATAAAGCTCGATTTTTCCTCGATGGCGGTGCCATCCGGCAGCGATTCGACCCGGAAGTAGATCTTGTGGCTGCCCTTGGTCGCGTATTGTGGATCAGCCTGCACCCGCACGTCGATCTGTTCGTTCTCGGTGGCCTTGACCACGATGTCCTTGCGGTCGACCACCAGCTTCAGATCCGGCAGGCCTTCGACCGTGATGCGGAAGTGTTGTTCCGTTTCCGAGACGTTGATGATGCGCACGCTGTAGTTGTTCTCCAGCCAGCCGTCGTCGGTCTCGCGCACCAGCGAGGCGCGATCCTTCAGGATGTCGACCTTGAACGGCTTGCGCATCACCAAGGACGTGACCGCGGCGCCGAAAATGATGAGCAGCAGCAGCAGGTACAGCACCACGCGCGGCCGCTTCAGGCGCGACCAGAATTCGCTCTCCGGATACTTGCCTTCCAGCGCCGCCTCGGTGGTGTAGCGGATCAGGCCTTTCGGGCTGCCGACCTTGACCATCACCTCGTCGCAGGCGTCGATACAGGCGGCGCAGCCGATGCACTCGTACTGCAGGCCGTTGCGGATGTCGATGCCGACCGGGCACACCTGCACGCAGATGCCGCAGTTGATGCAGTCGCCGAGATTGGTATTGTCCTGGCCCTTCTTGCGCGCACCGCGTGGTTCGCCGCGCTTCTCGTCGTAGGAGATGATCAGCGTGTCTTCGTCGAACATCGCGCTCTGGAAGCGGGCGTACGGGCACATGTACTTGCACACCTGCTCGCGCATGTGGCCGGCCAGCAGGTAGGTGAAGCCGGCGTAGAAGAACATCCAGAAGATTTCCCACGAGCCGTAGTCGAAGCTAGGCAGCGCGGCGACCAGGTCCAGCATTGGGGTGAAGTAGCCGACCAGGGTGAAGCCGGTCAGCAGCGAGAAGGCAATCATCAGGCCCTGGCTGGTGGCGCGCAGACGCAGCTTGCGCAGCCCCATCGCCTCCTTGTCGAGCTTGAGGCGTTTGTTGCGGTCGCCTTCTACCAGTTGCTCGATCCAGATCATGATCTCGGTGTAGACGGTCTGCGGACAGGAGTAACCGCACCACAGCCGGCCGGCGATGGTGGTCCAGGCGAACAGGCCAAAGGCGCAGCACATCAGCAGGGCGGCAAGATAGACGAAGTCCTGCGGCCAGATGGTGAGGCCGAACAGGTAGAACTTGCGGTTGACCAGGTCGAACAGTACCGCCTGGCGCCCGTTCCATTGCAGCCAGGGCAGGCCGAAGTAGACCAGCTGGGTGGCGACCACGAACAGGATGCGCCAGTTGTTGAACAGGCCGCTGACGCTGCGCGGATGGATCTTTTTCTGTGCCTCGTACAGCGACACGGTCTGCATTTCCGGTTTGGCCGGCTCGACCCTGACCGGGATGTCTTTCAGCTTTTGGCTCATGCTGCGGTTCCTGGCTAGAAAATTTCGCGAAGTACACAATCCATTATGTACTGTGCGAACTGTTCTGAATGGTGATTTATTTTACTAATAGATAGATTGTATGCCGCAAAAGATACTGCCCGCTTGCGCGGGCAGTATTGAGCAGCATCAATTACTCTGCTTTGGTTTTGTTGGACAGGCCCCAGACATAAGAGGTCAGCAGGTGAACCTTGCCGTCGCCGAGGAAGTCCTTCCAGGCCGGCATCTGGTTGTTGCGACCGTTGGTCACGGTTTCGATGATGGTCTTCTCGGTACCGCCATACAGCCAGACGTTGTCGGTCAGGTTCGGTGCACCCAGTGCCTGGTTACCCTTGCCGTCGGCGCCGTGGCAGGCTGCGCACACCGCGGTAAAGGTTTCCTTGCCGCGGCTGGCACGCTCGGCGTCATGCCTCTTGCCGGACAGCGACATCGCATAGTTGGCCACATCCTTGACCTTCTCTTCGCCGAAGGCGGCGCCGAAGGCCGGCATCTGGCCGTGACGGCCGTTATCCAGCGTGGTCTTGATGATTTCCGGGGTACCGCCGTACAGCCAGTCGTTGTCGGTCAGGTTCGGGAAGCCCTTGGCGCCGCGTGCGTCAGAGCCGTGGCACTGTACACAGTAGGTCTGGAACAGGCGCTTGCCCATGGCCTGCGCTTCCGGATCGGCGGCTACGGTTTTCACGTCCATTTTCATGAACTTGTCGTACAGCGGCTGGTACTTGGCTTCCGCCTGGGCTTTCTCTTCCTTGTACTGGCCAACGGAAGTCCAGCCGCGGATGCCTTTCCAGGTGCCCAGACCCGGGTACAGCACCAGGTAGACGGCACCGAAGATCAGGGTGATGTAGAACATCAGCATCCACCAGCGCGGCAGCGGGTTGTTGTATTCCTCGAGGTCGTCATCCCAGACGTGCCCCATGGTTTTTACTTCTTCCCCTTTTTGTACCGTGGTCTTCGACTGGCTGAACAGCAAGTACGTCAAACCGACGATACCTACGATCACGATTACCGTGATGTAGATACTCCAGAAATCACTCACGAAATCACTCATTTCTTCGCTCCGTTAGCGGCGTCAATCCCATGCTGCTCTTCCTCGTCGCCATTGAAGACAAGGTTGGCCGCATCGTCGTAACGCCTCTGCGATTTTTTACCGAAGGCACCGATCAGGATCACGATAAACGTCACAAAACAGAATACCGTGAACAGGATGCGGGCCAGATTGGTCAAGTCCATGACTTAGCGCGCGTTCTTCAGCGCAAGGCCAAGGCCCTGCATGTAGGCGATGATCGCGTCCATTTCGGACTTGCCTTCGACCATGGCCTGGGCTTCGGCAATTTCCTTGTCGGTGTACGGTACGCCAACCTTGCGCAGCGCGGTCATCTTGGCGGCGACACCCTCGGCGTCGGCCAGGTTGCGTGCCAGCCACGGGAAGGCAGGCATGTTGGACTCCGGTACCACGTCACGCGGGTTGACCAGATGCACGCGATGCCATTCGTCGGAGTAGCGGCCACCGACACGGGCCAGATCCGGACCGGTACGCTTGGAGCCCCACTGGAACGGGTGGTCGTACACCGACTCGCCGGCGACCGAGTAGTGGCCGTAGCGTTCGGTTTCAGCACGGAACGGACGCACCATCTGCGAGTGGCAGCCGTAGCAGCCTTCGCGGATGTACAGGTCGCGGCCGGTCAGCTGCAGCGCGTTGTACGGCTTGACGCCGGCGATCGGCTGGGTGGTCGACTTCTGGAACATCAGCGGCACGATCTCGACCAGTGCGGCAATGCTGATCACCAGCAGGGTCAGCACGATCAGATAGGCGACGTTTTCTTCAATCAGTTTCTGGATTTTTTCCATGATGGTTCTTTCTGTCCCTTAGTGCGCGTGAGCGGCAACGGCCGGGATCTTGGCATCAACCGGACGACCAGCGGCAACGGTACGGAAGGTGTTGTACGCCATGATCAGCATGCCGGACAGGAACAGCAGGCCACCCAGCAGGCGCACGAAGTGGTACGGATAGGTTGCTTTTACCGCTTCCACGAAGGCGTAGGTCAGGGTGCCGTCCGCGTTCAGCGCACGCCACATCAGGCCCTGCATCACGCCGGAGATCCACAGTGCGGCGATGTACAGCACCACGCCGACGGTGGCCAGCCAGAAGTGGGCTTCGATCAGCTTGGTGCTGTGCATGCCGTCACGGCCGAACAGGCGTGGCAGCAGGTAGTACAGCGAGCCGATGGAGATGAAGGCAACCCAGCCCAGGGCACCGGAGTG
This sequence comes from Vogesella alkaliphila, assembly GCF_014652475.1. GTDB lineage: Bacteria > Pseudomonadota > Gammaproteobacteria > Burkholderiales > Chromobacteriaceae > Vogesella > Vogesella alkaliphila. Next base: position 68,890 of record NZ_BMYW01000007.1, read on the forward strand.
CACGTGGCCAACGGTCCAGTCGGTGTAGTGCGACAGCGCGTTGACGGTCTTGATCGACATCATCGGGCCTTCGAAGGTGGACATGCCGTAGAACGACAGCGATACCACCAGGAACTTCAGTACCGGGTCGGTACGCAGTTTGTGCCACGCGCCGGACAGGGTCATGATGCCGTTGATCATGCCGCCCCAGCTTGGCGCGAACAGGATCAGCGAGAACGCCATACCCAGCGACTGGGTCCAGTCTGGCAGCGCGGTGTAGTGCAGGTGGTGAGGACCGGCCCACATGTAGGTGAAGATCAGCGCCCAGAAGTGGACCACGGACAGACGGTAGGAGTACACCGGACGGCCGGCCTGCTTCGGTACGAAGTAGTACATCATGCCCAGGAAGGCGGCGGTCAGGAAGAAGCCCACCGCGTTGTGGCCGTACCACCACTGCACCATGGCATCGACGGCGCCGGCGTAGATGGAGTAGGACTTCCACATCGATACCGGGATCGCCAGGCTGTTGACGATGTGCAGCAGGGCCACGGCCAGGATGAAGGCACCGTAGAACCAGTTGGCCACGTAGATGTGCTTGACCTTGCGCACGGCGATGGTGCCGAAGAACACGATGGCATAGGCGACCCATACCACGGTGATCAGCAGGTCGATCGGCCACTCCAGCTCGGCGTATTCCTTGCCGGCGGTCAGGCCCAGCGGCAGGGTGATGGCGGCCAGCACGATGACGGCCTGCCAGCCCCAGAAGGTGAAGGCGGCCAGTTTGTCCGACAGCAGGCGGACGTTACAGGTGCGCTGCACCACGTAGTAGGACGTGGCAAACAGCGCGCAGCCGCCGAATGCAAAGATCACGGCGTTGGTGTGCAGGGGGCGCAGACGGCCGTAGTGGAACCACGGCCCGAAATTGAGCTCCGGCCACACCAGCTGGGCCGCAATAATGACGCCAACCAGCATGCCGACAATGCCCCAGACTACGGTCATTATCGAGAACTGGCGCACCACCTTATAGTTATAAGTGGATTGCGTTTCCATTTAGGGTTTTCTCCAAGGTTGCGAACTAGAACGTAAAACCGTAGCGACTTGAAACCCCGGTGCGTAACCCCATATGAAAATGAAGTCGGGCAAGTCGCGGGGATGGCAGAGGGCCGTGGATGGCATAAGACCGGGTGACCATTTCTTGGTGGTGCACGGTATCGGTGTTATTCCAGTCGCTATCAAAGCGCCCCGAATCCCCATTTATTCAATCAGGCATTCTAAATCAAATCGGGTGTCAGCGGCCAGACGACAGCGCCGGTGAGCCCGGCTTTTTGCGCTGTCCGTCGCGGCGTGTCAGGCTGAAAAGCCCTTTTTGCCCACTGCGATTATATTGTCATTGCCTTTGCCCATTTTGATGAAGATCAAGCGGCCACCCCGCCTGCGCCGGACAGGACATGGTGCTAGAATCCCCCACTTTCCCTTCCAGCCCGGGGTTGTGTCATGAGCTTTGCCGTCCGCTATCGCCTCTGCCCGCTTGATCCGCAGGCGCACCTGTTTGAAGTCTCGCTGACCATTCGCCAGCCCGCCGCCGCAGGACAAGTGCTGCGCCTGCCGGCGTGGATCCCCGGCAGCTACATGATCCGCGAGTTCGCGCGCCACATCGTGGCCATCCGCGCCGAAAGCGGCAAGAAGGCGGTGGCGCTGCAGAAACTGGACAAGCACAGCTGGCAGGCGGCGCCGGTGAAGGGCGAGCTGACCGTGCATTACACCGTGTACGCCTTCGACCTGTCGGTGCGCGGCGCCTACCTGGACCCGCAGCGCGGCTTCTACAACGGCACCAGCGTGTTCCTGCAGGCCGACGGCTTCGAGCACGAGCCGTGCGAGGTGGACATCCTGCCGCCGCCGGACAAGGCGCTGGCCAAGTGGCAGGTGGCGACCAGCCTGCCGGCGCTGGAAACGAGGAAATCCGGCTTCGGCCGCTACCGTGCGGCCAACTACGACGAACTGATCGACCACCCGGTGGAGCTGGGCGAGTTCGAGCGCATCCGCTTCAAGGCCTGCGGCGTGCCGCACGAGTTCATCGTATCCGGCAAGTACCAGGCCGACCTGAAAAGGTTGGCCGCAGACAGCAAGCGGATCTGCGAATGGCAGATCCGCTTCTTCGGCGAGCCGGCGCCGTTCGATCGCTACGTATTCATGCTGTTCGTCGGCGGCGACATCTACGGCGGGCTGGAGCACCGCGCCTCCACCGCGCTGGTGGCCAGCCGCGACGACCTGCCGCGCCACGGCGAGGAGGCCATCTCCGACGGCTACCTCAAGCTGCTGGGCCTGATCAGCCACGAGTACTTCCACAGCTGGAACGTGAAGCGCATGAAGCCGGCGGCGTTCACCCCCTATGACCTGAACCGCGAAGGCCACACCACGCTGCTGTGGGCGTTCGAGGGCATCACCTCCTACTACGACGACCTCGCGCTGCTGCGCTGCGGCCTGATCGACGACAAGCGCTACCTCGGCCTCTTGGCCAAGACCATCAGCGGCGTGCTGCGCGGCAACGGCCGCACCAGGCAGACGCTGGCCGACTCCAGTTTCGACGCGTGGACCAAGTACTACCGTCAGGACGAGAACAGCCCCAACAGCATCGTCAGCTACTACACCAAGGGCGCGCTGGCGGCGCTGGCGCTGGACCTGCACATCCGCCGCGAAACCGGCGGTGCCAAGAGCCTGGACACGGTGATGCGGGTGCTGTGGCAGAAGTGGCTGGCCGACGGTCAGGGCCTGGCGGAAGACGAATGGGAGCGCGTGGCCGAAGAGGCGACCGGCCTCAAGCTCGGCCGGTTCTTCGACATGGCGATCCGTTCCACCGCCGATTTGCCGCTGGCGGAACTCCTCGCCACGCAGGGGGTTCAGATGCAGATGGTGGCGGCCGACGGCCCGGCCGACAGCGGCAGCGTGGTCGACGAATTCCGCGCCGCGCCGTTGCGGCCAACCCTGGGCGTGAAGAGCGCGCCCGACGCCCTCGGCGTGCGCCTTGTAAGCGTGCTGGATGGCGGCGCGGCGCAGGCGGCCGGGCTGGCCGGCGGCGATATCGTCATCGCCGTCAACGGACTGAAGGTAGGCGACCTGGACAAGGCGATCGGCCGCTGCCGCATCGGCGACACGGTGAAGATCCACGCCTTCCGCCGCGACGAACTGGACACTTACAAGGTAACGCTGGCCGCCACCGCCGCCGATACCTGCCGCCTGCGCCCGGGGGACAACGGCGCCGGCTGGCCGACGCACTAACCGGGGACGCTTACGCGTAAACAACAAGGAGGGCGGGCAGCGCGCTGACCCGCTCCGTACCCTACACAGGAAACATGGCATGAGCCAACAAGCCCAAATCAAGTACCGGCAGGACTATCAAGTGCCGTCCTATCTGGTGGACAAGGTCGACCTGACCTTCGACATCCTAGACGATCACCTGGTGCGCGTGCGTTCGCGCCTGATCATGCACCGCAATCCGGCGGCCAGCGCGGCCAACGTGCTGCAGCTGGACGGCTCGGCCACGCTGCTGTCGCTGCAGCTGGACGGCGAAGTGCTGGCCGCCGACGCCTACAGCCTGCGCGAGGACGGCCTCAGCATCGCCAACGTGCCGGACAGCTTCATCCTCGACGTGGAGACCGAGATCGACCCGCAGGCCAACAGCAGCCTGATGGGGCTGTACGCCTCCGGCGGCAGCAACCTGTATACCCAGTGCGAGCCGGAAGGCTTCCGCAAGATCACCTACTACCCGGACCGTCCGGACGTGATGGCCAAGTTCACCACCACCATCATCGCCGACCGCCAGAAGTACCCGGTGCTGCTGTCCAACGGCAACAAGGTGGGCGAGGGCATGGCCGACAAGAAGCGGCACTGGGTGAAGTGGGTGGATCCGTACAAGAAGCCGTCCTACCTGTTCGCGCTGGTGGCGGGCAAGCTGTCGGCGCTGAAGGACTACTACATCACCGCCAGCGGCCGCCGCGTGGCGCTGGAAATCTGGACCGTGCCGGCCGACCAGGACAAGGTCGAGTTCGCGATGGGCGCGGTCAAGCGCTCGATGCAGTGGGACGAGGAGCGCTTCGGCCTGGAGTACGACCTCGACATCTACATGATCGTCGCCGTCGGCGACTTCAACATGGGCGCGATGGAGAACAAGGGCCTCAACATCTTCAATACCTCGGCGGTGCTGGCGCGGCAGGACACCGCCACCGACGCCGACTTCGAGCGCGTGGAAGCCATCATCGGCCACGAGTACTTCCACAACTGGACCGGCAACCGCGTCACCTGCCGCGACTGGTTCCAGCTGTCGCTGAAGGAAGGCCTGACCGTGTTCCGCGACCAGGAATTCAGCGCCGACCTGCACAGTCGCGCGGTGCAGCGCATCCAGGACGTGAAGAACCTGCGCCAGCTGCAGTTCCCGGAGGACGCCGGCCCGACCGCGCACCCGATCCGCCCGGACAGCTACATCGAGATGAACAACTTCTACACCATGACGGTGTACGAGAAGGGGGCCGAAGTGGTGCGCATGTACCATACCCTGCTCGGCGAAGAAGGCTTCCAGAAGGGCATGCAGCTGTACTTCCGCCGCCACGACGGCCAGGCGGTGACCTGCGACGACTTCCGCGCCGCGATGGCCGACGCCAATGGCGTGGATCTCACCCAGTTCGCGCTGTGGTACAGCCAGGCCGGCACCCCGCAGCTGACGGTGCGCGGCGACTACGATCCGGTCGCGCTCAGCTACACCCTGCAGCTGACGCAGCACTGCCCGGCGACGCCGGGGCAGGGCGACAAGCAGCCGTTCCACATTCCGCTGGCGCTGGGCCTGGTTGGCCGCGACGGCCAGGACCTGCCGCTGCAACTGCAGGGCGAGGCCGAGGCGGGCGCCACCACCCGCGTGCTGGACGTGCGTGCCGCCGAGCAGCGTTTCACCTTCGTCAACGTTGCCCAGCAGCCGGTGCCGTCGCTGCTGCGCGGCTTCTCGGCGCCGGTGAAGCTGGTGTTCGACTGGCGCGACGACGAGCTGGCCTTCCTGATGGCCAACGACAGCGACCCGTTCGCGCGCTGGGAGGCCGGCCAGGCCTACGCCGAGCGCCTGCTTCGTCAGCTGATCGCCGACCACGCCGCCGGCCGCCCGCTGCAGCTGGCCGAGGGCTTCGTCGAGGCCTTCCGCGCGGTGCTGCGCGACCACGAGGCCGACGCCGCGTTCAAGGCGCTGATGCTGACGCTGCCGTCGGAAGCCGAGATCCTGGAAATGGTCGACGTCGCCGATCCGGCGCGCATCCATCAGGTGCGCGAATTCGTGCTGGCCTCGCTGGCGCAGGCGCTGCGCGGCGAATGGCACGAGGCCTTCGACATCAACCAGTGCGGCGCCTACCAGCCGGAGGATGCCGGCCGCCGCGCGCTGAAGAACCTGGCGCTGGCGATGCTGACGCGGCTGGCCGACGCCTGGCCGGAGGAAGCGGCCGGCGAGCAGTGCCTGAACGCCGACAACATGAGCGACCAGATGGGCGCGCTGCTGGCGTTGCGCGACCGCGACGGCGACGTCCGCACCGACTGCTATCTCGCCTTTGCCGAACGCTGGCAGGACAACGCGCTGGTGATGGACAAGTACTTCAGCCTGGTGGCCAGCAGCCAGCTGCCGTGCACGCTGGATCACGTGAAAGCCGCGATGTCGAATCCGGCGTTCACCCTGCGCAACCCGAACAAGGCGCGTGCGCTGCTGGGCAGCTTCGGCCGCAACATGCTGCACTTCCATGCCGCCGACGGCTCCGGCTACCGCTTTCTCGCCGAGCAGATCATGGTGCTGGACGACATCAACCCGCAGGTGGCCAGCCGCCTGGTGGCGGCCTTCAACCGCCGCCGCAAGCTGGAGCCGCAACGCCAGCAGCTGATGACCGCCGCCCTGCAGCAGATCCTGGCCAAGCCGGGGCTGTCGAACGACGTGTTCGAGATTGTGTCGAAAAACCTGACGGCATAAAGGGTACAATGCTGTCCTGACACGGGCCGGATGCTTCCGGCCCGTTTTTCTTTTCCTGTTTCCTTGCGGCCAACCTTATCCATCATGTCTGCTGTTTCCGACCGTACGACCAGTGTGCTGATGCTGCTGGCGCTGTGGTTCGCCTGGGGTACCAACTGGGTGGTCACCAAGCTCGGCCTGGCCTACGCCAGCGCCTTCCAGCTCGGCCTCGGCCGTACCGTGCTCGCCATCGTCACGCTGGCGCTGATCATGCGCGCCACCGGGCGTCGTTTCACGCCGACGCCGTTGCGGCCAACCTTCTGGCTGGGGCTGACGCAGACCGCCGGCTTCGTGGTGTTCACCAATCTGGCGCTGGTGGCCGGCGGCGCCGGCAAGGTGTCGGTGCTGTGCTACACCATGCCGTTCTGGACCTTGCTGCTGGCGCGGCTGCTGTTGCACGAAAAGCTGGCGCCGCTGCAGTGGCTGGGCGTGGCGCTGGCGCTGGTCGGGCTGCTGGCGATCCTCGAACCGTGGGATCTCGGCGGCAACTGGCTGTCGGATGCGCTGGCGATCAGCGGCGGCCTGGTGTGGGCCAGCTCGGCGATCATCGCCAAGAAGCTGCGCGCGCAGCACCAGGTCGATACCCTGGCGCTGACCTTCTGGCAGATGGTGTGGGGCACGCTGGTGCTGGCGCTGCTGCTGCCGCTGTTCCCCGGCAAGGATATCCAGTGGGGCTGGCCGCTGCTGGGCGTGTTGCTGTTCTCCGGCGTGCTCGCCGGCGGTCTGGGCTGGCTGGTGTGGATGCTGCTGCTGTCCCGGCTGTCGGCCGGCATGGCCGGGATGAGCATCCTGGCGATACCGGCGGTGGCGGTGCTGATGGCGTGGCTGCTGCTGGCCGAGGTGCCCAGCCAGGCCGAGGCGCTGGGCATGCTGCTGATCGCCGCCGCGCTGGTCCTGATCTCGCTGTCCGCGCTGCGGCGCGAGTGGCGGCGCTAGCGGCCGGGACGCAGGGCGTTGCCGTGGTCAGCGCGCCTCGTCGGCAGGGGTGGCCAGTTGCAGCAGTCGCTCGACGCCGATCGGCTCCTGCTTCAGCAACGGCACCACGGCATAGCGTGTGGCATGGTGCGTGGCCACGGCATCGATTTCCTTCAGCTCGTTTTGCGCGCGCTGACGCAGCAAGGCGGCACTGGGCCGACTGGCGGCCACACTGTTGTTGATCACCCACGCCCAGGGTTCGATGCCGGCGCGACGCAAGTCCTGCTGCAGGTTGGCCGCTTCCAGTACCGGGGTCGTTTCGGCCAGGGTGGCGATCAGGACCTTGGTCTGTTTGGGGTCCTGCAGCTGCATCATCGGCGTGGTGAAGTGCAGGCCCTTGCTTCCCATCTGCCGGGACACCTCGCGGTGATAGGCACCGGTGGCATCCAGTAACAGCAGGGTGTGACCGGTGGGCGCGGTATCCATCACCACGAACTTCTTGCCGGCTTCGCGGATGATGCGCGAGAAGGCCTGGAACACGGCGATCTCTTCGGTGCACGGCGAACGCAGATCTTCTTCCAGCAGCGCCCGGCCTGCGGCATCCAGCCTGGCGCCCTTGCTGGCCATCACTTCCTGGCGATAGCGCTCGGTTTCGTCATGCGGGTCGATACGGCTGACCGCCAGATTGGGCAACGAACCTTCCAGTGTTTCCGCCAGGTGTGCGGCGGGGTCCGAGGTGGTCAGATGGACAGGCAGGCCACGATGCGCCAGCTCGACAGCGACGGCTGCGGCCAGCGTGGTCTTGCCGACGCCGCCTTTGCCCATCAGCATCACCAGCCCGTGACCGTCAGCAGCGATGTCGTCCACCAGGGCAGACAGGCTGGGCGCATTCAACAGGACGGCGGGCGGGAGCGTGACCCGTTCCGTCGCCGGGGTGTCGTCCACCAGCAATAGCCGCAAGGCATCCAGCCCGACCAGGTTGAATGGCTTGAGGGCCACGTAATCGATAGGCAGGGATTGCAGCACCGCCGGCATGGCCGCCAGAGCCAGTTGCTCGCGCCGGGCAATGGCGGCCGCCAGTTCATCCTGTTCGATCGCCGACTGCGGCAGCTGGCCGTTGATGATCAGGTACTGTTGCGACAGGCCAATCGCCGCCAGCTCCTCGTGTGTCCGCGCCACTTCGCGCAGCGTGGCCCGCTGCGCACGGGCAACCAGTACCAGCCGGCTGCGCAGCGGGTCGGCCAGCGCATCCACCGCCGCCTTGTACTGCTGCCGCTGTTTTTCCAGGCCGGCGAGTGGGCCCAGGCAGGAGGCGTCGCCTTTCCCCGCTTCCAGGAAGCCACTCCATGCTCCCGGCAATTGCAGCAGGCGGATGGTGTGGCCGGTGGGGGCGGTGTCGAAGATGATGTGGTCAAAGCCTGCCGTCAGTGGTGATTCGATCAACAGGGCGGTGAACTCGTCAAACGCGGCGATCTCGGTGGTGCAGGCTCCGGACAGTTGCTCCTCGATGCCCTTGACCACCGCTTCCGGCAGCACCCCCCGCACCGGACCGACGATGCGGTCGCGGTAGGCCTGCGCCGCGCCTTGCGGGTCGATCTCCAGTGCCGACAGCTTGGGCACCGCCGGTATCGCGGTGATGTGGTTGCCGATGGCGATGCCGAACACCTGGCCCACGTTGGAGGCAGGGTCGGTGCTGACCAGCAGCACCTGCTTACCGTCTGCGGCCAACTGTACGGCCGTCGCGCAGGCAATCGAGGTCTTGCCGACCCCGCCCTTGCCGGTAAAGAACAGGAAACGTGGCGGTTGATCGAGGAAGCGCATGAGGAGCCTCCCGCTTAGCAGCAGCGGCTGCCGGAGCAGCAACTGCCGGTTGACTGCGAGGCAGCGATCTCGACGATGCCGGCCCAGCGTGCCAGCTCCTTGCGGGTCGGGTAACGGCCCGCCATGGCCACTTCGCCGTCTACCAGTACCAGCGGCAAGCCCTCCTGGCCGGAGCGCTCCAGAAAGCCTTTCACTTGGGCATTGTCGGCAAAGGCCAGCGGCTGCTGCGCCAGGTTGAAGCGCTCGATCTGTGCACCGTTCTGCTTGGCCCAGTCCACGTCGGCGGAAAAATTCACCAGTGCCTGGTCAACGTCCACGCCACAGACACCCGTGCTGCAGCACAGCGCCGGATCAAAAATCTGGATGGTTTTCATGGCAATCCTTTCTCTTTTCACGGGCAAGCCGATCAGGCTTGCGGATACAGCTGCTGCAATGCCGCGCGCTGCGCAGGTTTCATGCTAATGACCGGACGAATCGCCTTCGCCCTGGCCTCGGCCTCATCCAGGGTCTGGCACAGGCCCAGCTCCAGCAGCACGCCAACGGCGACGGTGCCGGTGCGGCCCTTGCCGCCGCCACAGTGGAAACCCACCTTCCGACCCGCACGATAGGCGGCCACCACCGCGTCGATGGCGGCCTTGAACAGGGCTACCTGATCCTGGGCGGGATCATCGCCCAGGGGGATCTTGGTCCAGGTCACGTTGGCCGCGGCGCAGCCGGTGGATTCTTCGCGCAGGTCCACAATCACTTGCACGCCATCCTGCTCCACCATGGCGGCAACGTCGCCCGCCCCGCCCAGGTAGACACGACCGCTAATCAGCTGGTGGTAACTTTTGTCTGTATTCATCGAAAAAGCACGCTCATGAGGTCAACTTTCCGTTTCAGTCTTGGGTAATAGGGGGGAGAATGGCTTCCGGGCAGCAGGAATCGGCACGGATCTCGGCGCACTGCTCGGGATGACCCGCACAGCACTCTTCGGTCAGGTAGGCGATCAGCTCCAGCATCAAGGGCAGATTGGCGCGGTAACGCTGGTAACGCCCTTCCTGCGCCACCGATACCAGTCCGGCGTGCGTCATGCCCTTCAGGTGGAAGGACGCATTGTTGGGGGGCAAGTCGAGCGCACTGGCGATCTGGCCGGCCACCATGCCTTCCAGGCCGCGCTTGACGAGCAGGCGATAGATGTCCAGCCGGATGCCGGAAGACAGCGACTCGAATACTTGGGTGGCGGTTTGTTTTTCCATGCATCAACTATACAAGAATTATTGAAATATACAAGAAAGCCCCTGCCGCATGACCGGGCCGTCTGCCATCTGTTTGCTGCCGATGCGAAAAGCACTGCCGCCGGCCCCGTTGTACCGGCGCCTATCCGTACTCCGGAGCGGGCCGCTTGCTGGGCCGCGGCGCGCCCAAAGTGGCAGGCCGCCTGGCCTAGCGCCGCTCCGGCAGCGGCAGGCGCGTGGTGTGCTTGATCGGCTCCAGCGCCACCGTCGATTTCACGCTGCGCACCAGTGGCAGCGTCATCAGCTTGTTCATCACGAAACGCGACAGCGACGGCAGGTCCGGCACCACGATGCGCAGCCAGTAGTCGGCTTCGCCGGCCACCGCGTAGCACTCCAGCACTTCCGGCAGGTCGGTGATGGCGGCGGCGAATTCGCGGATGGACGCCTCGCCGTGGCGTTCTAGACTGACATTAGCGAAGGCCGTTACCGACAGGTCGAGCAGGTCGGGACGCAGCGCCAGATGGTAGCCCTGGATCACGCCGCACTCCTCCAGCCGCTGGATGCGGCGGCCGATCTGCGACGGCGACAGCGCGATGTCCTGCGCCAGCTTCTGGTGGGTGGCGCGCGCGTCTTTCTGCAGCGCCTCCAGAATCTGGTAGTCGAAACGGTCGAAGTCGATATTGCGCATTTTGTGCATATTCCGGTTTTTGGTGCGGGAAGTATGCAAATAAACCGTGCCGATGGCAAATGTTGCGGCCAAGCCGCAGCGGAGCAAGCCTACACTGCTGGCTCTGGCCTTGCTGCCGCCTACACAAGAAGATCGATGATGGAGACAATCCCGTTTACCGTGCCGGACATCACCGTCCGCAAGAATGTCGGCCTCGACCACGCCGTCGACTTCACCCTGCCGCAACCGCTGGCGCGCTATAGCGCCGAGGATCACCAGACCTGGGCCACGCTGTACCGCCGCCAGTGCGAGATGCTGCCCGGTCGCGTCTGCGACGAATTCCTCGCCGGTCTGGAGGCGCTGGCCATCGATGCCGACCGCGTGCCGGACTTCGCGCGCCTGAACCTGAAACTGGCCGCCGCCACCGGCTGGCAGATCGTGGCGGTGCCGGGGCTGATTCCGGACGAGGTGTTCTTCGAGCACTTGGCCAACCGCCGCTTCCCGGTGACCTGGTGGCTGCGCGAGCCGCAGCAGCTGGACTACCTGCAGGAGCCGGACGTATTCCACGACCTGTTCGGCCACGTGCCGCTGCTGATGAACCCGGTGTTTGCCGACTACCTGCAGGCCTACGGCCTCGGCGGCATGAAGGCGAAAGACCTCGGCGCGCTGCCGCTGCTGGCGCGGCTGTACTGGTACACGGTGGAGTTCGGCCTGATCGACACGCCGCAGGGGCTGCGCATCTACGGCGCCGGCATCGTGTCCAGCAAGTCGGAGTCGGTGTACTGCCTGGACAGCGACAGCCCGAACCGCATCGGTTTCGATCTGCTGCGCATCATGAACACGCGCTACCGCATCGACACCTTCCAGAAGACCTACTTCGTGATCGACAGCTTCCAGCAGCTGTTCGACGCCACCGCGCCGGACTTCACCGCCTACTACCGGCAGCTGCAGGGCGTGGCGGCGCACGGCGCCGGCGACGTGTTGCCGCAGGACCGGGTGTTCCACCGCGGCTCGCGCGCCGGCTGGGCCGAGACCGACGACATCTGAACAAGGTTGGCCGCACCGCGCGTGCAAAAAAGCCACGACCCTGGTCGTGGCTTTTTGCTGTTTATTGCCAGGACGCCGCGTTCAGCGGATGTTGATCACCTTGTGGGTCTGCACCGACAGCCGCCACTCCGGGTGCGCCATGCACCAGGCGATGGCTTCCTGCGTGTTCTGCCGCTGCAGCGGGCTGTCCATCGGCTGCAGGTAGTAGTGCTCGAACTGCAGGTCGTCCGGCAGTTCCGACGGCAGCAGCGTCGGCTGCGGGAACACCAGTTTCAGCTCGTGGCCGCTTTTCTGCACCCAGTCGGCGCCGGCCTTGGGGCTGACGCAGATCCAGTCGATGCCGGCCGGGGCCGGCAGGCTGCCGTTGGTTTCCACGGCGACTTCGAAGCCCTGCACGTGCATGGCGTCGACCAGCGCGTCGTCCAGCTGCAGCAGCGGCTCGCCGCCGGTGAACACCACGTAGGGCTGGCCGCCGGCGCCGCGCCATTCGGCGGCGATGCGCGCGGCCAGCGCGGCGGCGCCGGCAAACTTGCCGCCGTCGTCGCCGGTGCCGACGAAGTCGGTATCGCAGAACTGGCAGATCGCCTTGCTGCGGTCTTCCTCGCGGCCGGACCACAGGTTGCAGCCGGAGAAGCGGCAGAACACCGCGGCGCGGCCGGCCTGGCGGCCTTCGCCCTGCAGCGTGTAGAAGATTTCCTTGACGGTATAGATGGTCATCGTCGTCTCCTTACAGCAGCGGCCACTGCATGTCGCCGCGGAAGGTCTGCGACACGCCGCGTTGCGGGGTTTCCATCAGGTCGATGCGGGAGAGTTCCGGCACCAGCGGCTTCAGTTCGCCGTGCACCCACTCGGCGACGCTGGCGGCGTCGGCGGCACGGACGCCGGGCAGCTTGTCCAGCGGGTTGTGGTCCAGCTGGCGGTAGACCGGCTTGAAGCGGTCCTTGACGTCGCCAAAGTCCAGCACCCAGCCCATCACCCGGTCGACGCTGCCTTGCAGCAGCAGGCGGATCAGGTAGCTGTGGCCGGTGTAGTTGCCGGCGGCGTCGAAGGGCACCGCGCTCTCGAAGTGCTGTTCCTTCCAGATGCGGAAGGTCTCGCCGTCGAACTGGCTGCCGGCGGTGTGCGTCTCGCGCACCTCCACCCACGCGAGGCCGGCAAGGTTGGCCGCCAGCTCGCGGTACAGCCACGCCGCCATCACCTCGCTGGTCGGGTTGTCCAGGCCGGCGATGGCGTTCAGGTATTTGTGGTTCAGCCGCGCGAACAGCGGCGGCCAGGCCTTGAGCAGGATGTCGTTGAGGCAGTTCTGGCTGGCGTCGACGACGATGCGCACGCCGAAACCGTGGCCGTGCAGGCGGCCGCACTTGTGGCCGGGGCCGACGTGCGGCAGCTGGTGCGCGGCCTCGAAGCGGGTGTCGAGATAGACGTACTCGTTGCCGTCCTCGTCCAGCAGCGCACCGCGGTCGGCGGCGCTGGCCAGCTGCAGGCTCACCGGCTGGCCGCACTGCGACGCGAGGTAGCGCGCGATCGACAGGTCGCTGCCGTCGGCCAGCGTGGCGTTGACGTGGGCGTAGTGGAAGGGCGCCACCGCGGCGGCCAGGTCGGCGTGCAGGGCCGCCTCGCTGCCGGGATGGGCGTCGGCGCGTACCTGCACGCGGAAGCTGTGGCCGTGCTCGCCGATGCCGGCGAGGTTGCGCGCCGCCTCGAAGCCGGCGCCGGCCAGGATATGGCTGCTGTTCATGTCAGTGTTCCCCGCAGCGCACGACGAGCGGGTCGGCGACGCCGGCCTCAAGGAAGCCCTTGGCGCGCAGCTCGCAGGCGGCGCAGTGGCCGCAGGGCGGCACTTCACCGTTGTAGCAGGTGTGGCTCCACGCCATCGCGTCCATGGCGCCGACCTCCTGCGCCAGCTGCACCGTTTCCGCCTTGCTCATGAACATCAGCGGCGTGTGCAGGGTGACGCGGCTGTCCATGCCTAGGCGCAGCGCCAGTTCCAGCGCCTTCAGCGTGTTCTCGCGGCAGTCCGGGTAGCCGGAGTAGTCGGTTTGCGCCACGCCGGTCACCACGTGCTCGATGCCGCGGGTGTAGGCGAAGGCGGCGGCGAAGCTGAGGAAGATCAGGTTGCGGCCGGGCACGAAGGTGTTGGGCAGCGCGGTGTCGGCGTCGTCGCGCGCGCCCTGTTCCGGCGCGATGCTGTTGTCGGTCAGCGCGTTGCCGCCGATGGCGGCGAAGGTGTCGATCGGCAGCAGGGTCTGGCGCACGCCGGCCAGCTCGGCGACCTTGCGGGCGGCGTCCAGCTCGACGCGGTGGCGCTGGCCGTAGTCGAAGGTCAGGGCCTCGATGTTGGCCGCACCGAATTCGCGCAGCGCCCAAAACAGGCAGGTGGTGGAGTCCTGGCCGCCCGAAAGGACGACCAGGGCTTTGGATGTCTTGTTCATGATTCCGTCGAGAAACAGTCGAGGTGAAGAGGGATGGCACACACGGGATCGGTCTCTCCCGGCATGGTTAACCCGCCATTTTAACCCACTATAAGCCGTTTTTGCGCAGCATTTTGCGGCGCGTGTCGCGACCGGCGTGCGCTTGCCTGCGGGTTGCGGGGCGGCAGGGGGCCGAGAAAGGCGGCGCACCGGCGGCTTGTTGCATAGGATGAATTATCGGCCTGATGCGTGGCTGCCGGCCGCTGCGACCGGGCCAGCGAGGACGAGGCGACGCCCCATGGCGGATGTGTACACCATTCTGTATGTCGGCGACGATGCCGGGTTGCGGCAGCGGCTGGGCGAGGTGCTGCCCGCTGCCGGCTACCGCGTGCTGGTGGCGGCGGACGCGCGCACCGCGCTGGCCCTGATGGCGCAGCAGCTGCCGGACCTGGTGCTGAGCGAGGTGGCGATGCCGGGCATGGGCGGCGTCGAGCTGCTGGAGGCGGTGGCGGCGCAGGGCGGCGAGCTGGCGCAGCTGCCGTTCATCCTGCTCGCTGCGCAGGCAGACCGCCGCAGCCCGCTGCGCGGCCGCCTGTCCGGGGCCGGCGACTACCTGTCCAAGCCGCTCGACTTCGAGCTGCTGCTGGCCGCCATCGCCGCCAGGGTCAGGCGTCGCCGCCGCGGCGACAGCCTGCCGCCACCGCCGGCGGTGCCGGGACGGGCGCTGCTGCTGGCGCAGGTGGCCGCGGCACGCACGGCGCAGGCGTCGCAGACGCTGCTGCTGGTCAAGGTCGATACCTATCTGGCGCTGACCATGCGCCTGGCGCCCGCCGAACAGCCGCTGCTGCAGCAGGACATGCTGGCCTGGCTCGCGCCGCTGGCCGGCAGCGGGCAGGTGTACAGCTGGTCCGACGGCTGCTGGGCGCTGCTGCTGGCGGAGGAGGCTGCGGCGCAGGCGGCGACGGTGCTGGCGCAAAGGATGACGCTGTCGGTCGGCGGCGCCAGCATCGCCTATACCTGCAGCGCGCTGTGCATCCATCTGGACTGGCAGGCGCCGGCGCTGCGCCGCTTCGATGCCGCCACGCTGGTGGAGTCCTGCGCGCTGCATCTCAACTTCGAGAGCGCCGGTAACCCGCGCCGCTTCATCGAGCTGGGCCGCGGCGACTACCGGGCGCTGCAGGCGGCGCGCCACGCCGAGCGCTTTCTGGGGCAGGCGCTGAAGTCCGGCGAGCTGACCCTGCTGTTCCAGCCGCGCGTCGACCTGCTCAGCGGCCGCATCGTCGGCGCCGAGGCGCTGCTGCGTTGGCCGCATGCCGATATCGGTGCGCTGTCGCCGGGGGCCTTCGTGCCGGCGGCGGAGCGCAGCGGGCTGGCCACCGACCTCGACCACTGGGTGATCGCGCAGACGCTGGAGGCGGTCACCGAGCTGGTCAGCCTGCGCCCGGACTTCATCCTGTCGTTCAACATCTCGGCGCAAAGCCTGGGCCGCGGGGTGCCGGCCTTTCTCAACGCCCAGCTGCAGGCAGGGAGGCTGGCGCTGGCGGCCAACCTCGAGATTGAGGTCACCGAGACCTCGATGACCTACCTCACCGCCGCCATCGAGGCCGACATCGCCGCGCTGCGCGCGCTGGGGCTGAAGCTGGCGGTCGACGACTTCGGCATGGGCTACGCGTCGCTGGACTACCTGAAGCGGCTGCACGCCGAGGTGATCAAGATCGACCGCAGCCTGGTGACGGACATCACCGGCCGCAGCATCGACTCGCGCCTGATCGCGGGGCTGATCAGCCTCGGCCGCGCCATGGGCTGCGTGGTGGTGGCCGAAGGGGTGGAAAACGCGGCGCAGGCGGCGCTGCTGGCCGAGCTCGGCTGCCGCTACGCGCAGGGTTATCACTTCTACCGGCCGATGCCGCTGACCGAACTGCTGTCGCTGCTGGGGACGCCATGAGCAGCGGCTTGCCGGCGCAAGGTTGGCCGCAACAAAAAAGCCGCCTTATGGCGGCTTTCTCTGTTCCATCACCCGCAGGCTTATTCGGCCTTGCTGGCTTCCAGAACGATGTTCAGCTTCACTTCGTCGCTGACGGCCGGGATGAAGGTCTTCATGCCGAACTCGCTGCGCTTGATGGTGGCCACCGCGTTGGCGCCCCAGCTTTCCTTGCCGGTCATCGGGTGCTTGGCCTTGTTGACGTTGACCAGCTGCAGGGTAACCGGCTTGGTCACGCCCAGCAGGGTCAGCTTGCCTTCGACGGCGGCCGGCTTGTTGCCCTTGAACACCACCTTGTCCGACTTGTAGTTCAGCGTCGGGAATTTTTCGACGTTGAAGAAATCGGCGCTCTTCAGGTGCTTGTCGCGATCGGCGAAGAAGGTCTTCAGCGAGGCGGCGTCGATGGTGATGTCGACGTTGCCGCTCTTGGCCGCTTCGTCCACGCTCAGGTTGCCGCTGATCTTGGTGAACACGCCGCTCTGGCTGGACAGGCCGAGGTGGCCGACTTCGTAGGCAGCGTAGGTGTGGCTCGGGTCGATGGTGTAGCTGGCCGGGGCCGCAAATGCCAGACCGGCAGACGCAATGAGGGTCGCAAACAGGGTGGTACGGATCATGGTTAACACTCCGGGGTGGTTCAAGGGTTGGCTACTACAAGACGGAAACGCAGGTCGACAGTGTCGGCAACGGTGCCGGTGTCGCTCCAGCTGCCTTCACCGATCCTGAAGGCGAGCCGGGAAATCGGCAGGGTACCGTCGATGCTGACGGCCTTGCCCTGGGGGGTGGCGGTGAACGGCGCGCTCAGCTCGCGGGTGATGCCCTTGAGCGTCAGCTTGCCGCTGACCTGGTAACGGTTGCCGCCCAGCGGCTTGATGCTGCTGGACACGAAACGGGCCTGGGCGAACTGGGCGGTGTTGAACCACTCCTTCTTGCGGGCTTCGGCGTTGGCGTCGGCGGTGGGCAGGCTGATGCTGTTCACGTCGATGCTGATGTCGGCGCTGCCTTGCTCGGCCTTGGCCGGGTCGAAGCTGACCTTGGCGGCGAATTTCTTGAAGCTGCCGGATACCGGCACGCCCATCTGTTTCATGGTGAAGACGAGCTGGCTTTTGCCAAGATCGACAGTCTGGGCAAACACCGGGCTGGCCAGCAGCAGGCCGGCGGAAATCAACAGGGCTTTCATCGGGGGCTTTCGTCCTTCGGGTTAACGACGCAGGCTCATGCGCTGCAGCAGACCATCGCGGTCAATAAAGTGGTGTTTCAGTGCCGCCAGCACGTGGAGGATCACGGTGATCAGCAGCAGCTGGTTGAGCAGCGCGTGCACCCCGCCCAGCTGTTCCGCGAGCTCAGGGTTGGCCGCAATCAGGTCCGGCAGCGGCAGCACGCCGAACAGCACCACCGGGATGCCGTAGGCCGAGCTCATCAGCCAGCCGGACAGCGGCACCGCCAGCATCAGTACGTACAGCGCCAGGTGGCCGGCGTGGGCGGCCAGCCTGGCCAGTGGCGACATGGTGGCCGGCAGCGGCGGCGCGCCCTTGAGCAGGCGCAGCACGATGCGCACCACAACCAGCAGCAGCACGATGATGCCGCCCCACTTGTGGTAGCTGATCAGCTGGAACTTGGCCGGCGACAGCGGCAGGCTGGCCACGTACTTGCCGAAGGCAAAGGTCAGCACGATCAGCAGGCCGATCACCGCGTGCAGCAGGATCTGGCTAGGGTGGTAACGTTGCTTCATGTTCATTCAGGACTCCAGTTTTGCCGTAATGGCGGCACGCAGGCCGGCCAGCGTGGCCGTGATCTGCTTCAGTTCTTCATCGCTCATCGCATCGAATGCGCCATCGCAGTGGCTGGTGACGTCCGGGAAGGTGGCGCGGAACACGCTCTCCCCCTCGGCGGTCAGCGCCACGAACAGGCTGCGCCGGTCGTTGGCATCGACACGGCGGCTGATCAGCCCCTTGTCCAGCAGCCGGTCCAGCACCCCGGTCAGCGTGCCCTTGGTGATCAGGGTGCGGCCGGAGAGTTCCTTGCAGCTCATGCCCGGGGTGTTGCCCAGCGTCGCAATCACGTCGAATTGCGGCGGTGTCAGGCCGTGGCTGCGGATGCGGCTGCTGCTCAGCTGCTCGAACGCCTGGTAGGCGCGTACCAGCTCGCGTACCAGCGCCATAGAACGGGTCACACTGCGCTGTTGCATAGGAGTGTTCATCGCGGATTTGGTTCTCGTCAGGATAGTTTTAGTTAGTACAAAATAAAACACAGCATTTCTGAGTATCTATTCAGAAAAACTGAATGAGTGAGCAGGGCGGGGCGTTGCGGCCAGGCTTGGCCGCAACGGGGTGGGGCTTAGCCTTGGGTGCGCTGCGCGCGTTCTTCGCGCGGCGTGATGTTGAAGTGGCTGCGGTAGGTGCTGGAGAAGTGCGGGCCGCTGGAGAAGCCACAGGCGAGGCCGATCTGCACGATGGACTTGCTGGTCTGCTGCAAGAGCTGGCGCGCGCGGTTCAGGCGCAGCTCCAGGTAGTACTTGGACGGCACGGTGCCGAGGTACTGCTTGAACAGGCGCTCCAGCTGGCGGCGCGACACGCCGACGTAGTAGGCGATGTCGTCGGTGGTCAGCGGCTCCTCGATATTGGCCTCCATCAGGCTCACCGCCTCGGTCAGCTTGGGCTGGCTGCCGCCGATGCGGGTGGCCAGCGGGACGCGCTGCCGTTCGCTGCCGGGGCGCAGCCGTTCCATGCTGAAAACTTCCGACAGCTGCGCGGCGAATTCCGACCCAAGGTTGGCCGCAACCAGCGCCATCATGAAGTCGAAGGTGGCGGCGCCGCCGGTGCTGGTCAGGCGGTTGCCGTCGATCTCGTACAGGTTGGACGACACGATCACGTCGGGGAATTCGTCCGTCAGGCGGCTGATTTCCTGCCAGTGGATGGTGGCGCGGTGGCCGGCCAGCAGGCCGGCGCGCGCCAGCCAGTAGCTGCCGCAGTTGATGCCGGCGAGCATGGTGTGTTCGTTGAGCTGGCTGCCGATCACGCGCGCCAGCTCGTCGGCGGCGATGTCGACGCCGACCTCGTCGGCCAGCACCACCAGCACGTCCAGCTTGGGCGCGTGGGCCAGCGGCAGGTCCACCGCCAGGCGCAGGCCGTTGCTGAGCGTGACCGGCAGGCCGTCCAGCGACAGCGGCAGGAACTCGTAGCACTTTTTTTCCGCCAGCTGGTTGGCGCGGGTCAGCACCTCGGTGGCGATGGCGAAATCGGCCATCGACGCGTTGGGCAGCAGCAGGAAGCCGTAGCGGACGGGTTTGGTGCCGGAAGTTACGTTGACCATGTCTGCAATCTGGTGATGGGGCGAAGGGCGATGCAAATAAGAAGGCGCCATGCTGAGGTTATCGTCAGCATGGCGCTTGCTTGTCAAGCGGCGATTGTACGGCTTATTTCAGGCTGCCGGACAGGAATTGTGCCAGACGTTCGCTTTTCGGCTTGGTCAGCACCTCCTTCGGATGGCCCTGTTCCTCGATGCGGCCCTGGTGCAGGAAGATGACGTGGTTGGACACCTCGCGGGCGAAACCCATCTCGTGGGTGACCACCACCATGGTGCGGCCTTCGCGCGCCAGGTCCTGCATCACGCGCAGCACTTCGCCCACCAGTTCCGGGTCCAGCGCCGAGGTCGGCTCGTCGAACAGCATCACTTCCGGCTCCATCGCCAGCGCGCGGGCGATGGCCACGCGCTGCTGCTGGCCGCCGGACATGTGCGACGGGTACTTGTCCTCCACGTTCTTGAGGCCGACCTTGTCCAGGTACTTGCGGGCGCGGGCGATGGCTTCGTCCTTGGGCACGCCCAGCACGTGGATCGGCGCCTCGATGATGTTTTCCAGCACCGTCATGTGCGCCCACAGGTTGAAGTGCTGGAACACCATCGCCAGCTTGGTGCGCAGGCGCGCCAGCTGTTTCGGGTCTTCCGCCTTCAGCGCGCCGTTGCGCTTGTCGGTGACCAGCTTCAGCGTTTCGCCGGTGACGGCGATGGTGCCGCTGTGCGGCTGTTCCAGCATGTTGATGCAACGCAGGAAGGTACTCTTGCCGGAGCCGGAAGAGCCGATGATGCTGATCACGTCGCCGGCGTGGGCGGTCAGCGAGACGCCTTTCAGCACCTCGTGGCTGCCGTAGCTCTTGTGCAGGTCGATGACGTTCAGTTTGGTGTTGCCATCAGCGGCGGCGCCGACGGCGAGATCATGTTCTAGCGGTTTCATGCTGATAGCAACTTTCCGGTTTTAAAGGATTCAGGGGTGGCCACTTTGGCCAGCCACTGGCCGGTAATGGCGTAGTGGCGGCTTTCTGTAGCGTAGAGCATGCCGGGACGACTGGCGCGCAAGGTGGTGACGCGGTCGTTGACCGGGTCGATGATGTCGGCGATGGCGTCGCCGGCGGCGACGACGGTACCGGACTGCAAGTGGTAGTGCACCACGCCGGGATGCGGCGCCAGCAGGCTGTCTGAGCCGGCCAGCGGCGTCGCCGGGTAGCGCAGCTCCGGCAGCGCCGGGGCGGTGCCGGCGATCACGCCGCGGTGTTGCAGGAAGGCGATGATGGCGTCGGCATCCTGTGCCGCCAGCGCGTGGCTGACGTCGGCCTGGCCGCGCAGCTCGATGGTGACGGCGAGGCAGGCCATGTCGATGGCGGCGTCAAGGTTGGCCGCAGCCGCCATGTCGCGCAGTTGCCACCATAGCTGGCTGCAGGCTTCGTCGAACGGGTTGTCGCCGGATTCCTCGGCCAGCAGCGTGGCGGCGGCACCGAGATAGCGGGCCAGCGGTTCGCACTGCGGCCACAGCGGCGTGCCGGTGTACAGGTGCATCGCCGCGGCGCAGTCGCAGTGCAGGTCCAGCACCACGTCGGCGTCGCAGGCCAGCAGCATCAGCGTCTTGCGCTGTGCGGCCAGCTCGCTCGCCGGTTCGATGGCGGCGACCTTGCCGCGCAGCCGCTCGCGGATCAGGCCGGTGTTGGCTCGGGCGTCGCGGCCGAGTTCCGCTTTCAGCTCGTGAAAGATGTCGGCGGCAAAGGCGGGGTAGTGGCGGTTGAAGTTCTGGCCGCTGGCCAGCTCGAAACGGCCCAGCATCACGCCGTTCAGGTTCTGGTCGAGACCGATCGGGTTGGCGACCGGCACCAGCACCACTTCACCCTGCAGGCAGCCTTCGGCCTCCAGTGCGGCCAACCTTTGCTTCAGCTGCCAAGCGGTGAGCATGCCCGGCAGTTCGTCGGCGTGCAGGCTGGCCTGGATGTAGACCTTCTCGCCCTGTCCGGCGCTGCCGAAGTGAAAACTGCTGATCTGGCGTGCAGTGTTCAGGCTGATGGGCGGCAGCGGATGATCGATTCTGTGCATGACGGCTCCTTAGTGCTTGCGCGGCGCCAGGTAGGCCAGCCAGCGCTGCTCGGCCTTCTTGAACAGCCAGACCAGGGCAAAGGTCATCACCAGGTAGATGCCGGCCACGGTCAGGAACGGCTCGAACGGCATGTAGGTATCGCTGAACACGCGGCGGGCGACACCGGTCAGGTCGGCCAGCGTCACCAGGCCGGCGATCGAGGTCGACTGCATCATCATCACCACCTCGTTGCTGTAGGCCGGCAGCGCGCGGCGCAGCGCCGACGGGATCACGATGCGGCGCATCATCAGCCACTTGCCCATGCCCATCGCCTTGGCCGCCTCGATCTCGCCGTAGTGGGTGTTGCGGATCTGGCCGGCGAGGATCTCGGTGGTGTAGGCGGCGGTGTTCAGCGTGAACGCCAGGATGGCGCAGACGTAGGCTTCGCGCAGGTATTCCCACGCCCAGCTGTCACGCACCCAGTCGAACTGCGACAGGCCGTAGTAGATGATGAACAGCTGTACCAGTAGCGGGGTGCCGCGGAACACGTAGGTGTACAGCCACACCGGGCGCGCGACCCACTTGTTGCGCGACACGCGCATCAGCGCCATCGGCACCGCCAGCAGCAGGCCGAAGGCCAGCGACAGGCCGAGCAGCTCCAGCGTCAGTTGCAGGCCGTCGGAGGTGGACAGGATCGGGGCGCCGTCGGTGCCGCCGAGGAAGGCCGGGAAGCGTTCGATAATCAGGTTCAGGTCGATCACAGTTCAGTCTCCCGTACACCGGTGGAGTAGCGCTTTTCCAGGCGCTTGAGGGCGAAGTCGGACACGCTGGTGATGGCCAGGAAGATACAGCCGACCACGGCGTAGACGGTAAACGGCTCCTGGGTGATGGATTTGGCGGTATCGGCGCGGTACATCACGTCGTTGAGGCCGATCACCGACACCAGGGCGGTGGATTTCACCAGCACCAGCCAGTTGTTGGAGAAGCTCGGCAGCGCGAAGCGCACCATCTGCGGGAAGGTGATGCGCAGGAACACGCGCAGCGGGCTCATGCCGTAGGCGAGGCCGGCTTCCATCTGGCCCTTGGGCACCGCCATGATGGCGCCGCGGAAGGTTTCGGTCATGTAGGCGCCGAAGATGAAGCCGATGGTCATGACGCCGGCGAAGAAGGAGTTGATCTCCGGGGCTTCCCAGCCCATCTGCGAGAACAGCTCGTTGATCAGCATCTGCACGCCGAAGAACAGCAGCAGCATCCACACCAGGTCGGGCACGCCGCGCACCACGGTGGAATAGACTTCAGCCAGCCACGCGAGTGGCTTGGATGGCGACATCTTGAACATCGCCCCGATCAGGCCCAGTACCACGGACACCAGCAATGCCGACACTGCAACCTGCAGGGTCAGAATGGTGCCTTCCATGATGCTGGGCAGGTAGCCCTGTAGAAACATGGTATTACTCCGTTTTTTGCGTCTGGACGCTGCGGCCAACCTTGGGCCTGGCCGCAGCTGCACGGTATTGCCCGCGGGCGCTTACTTGCCGTAGATGTCGAAGCTGAAGTACTTCTTCTGGATCTTGTCGTAGCTGCCGTCGGCGCGGATCTGCTTCAGCGCGCCGTTGATGCGCGCCAGCAGTGCCTTGTCGCCCTTGCGCACGGCAATGCCGGAGCCGACGCCGAAGTATTTCGCTTCGTTGTAGTCGGGGCCGACCAGCGCAAAACCCTTGCCGTTCGGGGTCTTGATGAAGTCGGTGTCACCCACCGCGGCATCGACGAAGGCGGCGTCGACACGGCCGGCCTTCAGGTCCATGAACGATTCCGGCGCCTTGCCGTAGCTCACCAGCTGCGCACCCTGCTTGGCAAAGGTGTCACGCGCGTATTTTTCCTGGATCGAGGAACGCAGCACGCCGATCTTCTTGCCCTTGAACCAGGCCGCGTTGACCTGTGTGCCCTGCTTGGCCACCAGGCGGCTGGCCATGTTGTAGTACTTGTCGGAGAAGTCGACCGCCTTCTTGCGCTCTTCGGTGATGTTCATCGATGCGATCACGGCGTCGAATTTCTTCGCCTGCAGCGCCGGGATGATGCCGTCGAAATCCTGCGGCACGATCTCGCACTTCGCCTTCATCACCGCGCACAGTGCCTGGGCGATGTCGGGATCGAAGCCGGTCATCTTGCCGTCGGCACCCTGTTTCGAAAACGGCGGGTAGCTGGCATCGGTGGCAAAACGCAGGGTTTCTGCGGACACGGTTGCGGACAGGGCAAGGGCAAGCGTGCCTAGCGCGAGCAAAGGCTTCTTCATGAGTTCTCCGACAGGATGTTTTTATAGGTGTGAAAACCCCGCCTTCGGCTGAGGGCGGGGTAGGGGTGGCTTAGTTGCCGTATACGTTAAAGCTGAAGTACTTGTCCTGTACTTTCTTGTAGCTGCCGTCCTTGCGGATCTGGGCGATGGCCTGGTTCAGGCGCTCGGTCAGCTGCTTGTTGCCTTTTTTCACGGCAATGCCGGCACCGTAGCCGAAGTACTTGCTGTCGCTGTACTCCGGGCCGACGAAGGCGAAGCCCTTGCCCTGTGCGGTTTTCAGGAAGTCGGCGTCGCCGACCACCGAGTCGACGAACATGCCGTCAATGCGGCCGGATTTCAGGTCGAGGAAACCTTCCGGTGCCTTGCCGTAGGAAACGATGGTGGCACCGCTCTTGCCCCAGAAGTCCTTGGCGAACTTTTCCTGGGTGGACGCGCGCAGCGCACCGATTTTCTTGCCTTTGAACGCGGCCTGGTCAACCTTGGTGCCGGCCTTGGCGATCATGCGGCTGGGGGTGTTGTAGTACTTGTTGGTGAAGTCGACCGCCTTCTTGCGCTCGTCGGTGATCGACATCGACGACAGGATGGCATCGAACTTGTTGGCGTTCAGCGCCGGGATCAGGCCGTCCCAGTCCTGCGGCACGATCTCGCAGCTGGCCTTCATCGCGGCACACAGTGCGTAGGCGATATCCACGTCAAAGCCCTGCAGCTTGCCGTCGGCGCCCTGCTTGGCGAATGGCGGGTAGTTGCCGTCGATGCCGAAGCGGACGGTGTCGGCGTGGGCGGTGAACGCGGAAGCGGTCATGGCCAGCGCGGCCAGAACAAATGCTTTTTTCATGAGTCTCTATCTCTCTGAAAGATGAAGGATTCCCCGGGCAGGAGAATCATGTCCAGGCGGCGGCGTGTCGCCGCGCTCCCCCGGACATTCGAGCCAGTCGCGGCCCTTCCCTTTGGTGCTGGATAACGTTTTGTTGTTTTACCGCCCCCTCTGTCGGGAGGCAGGCAAATGTTGGCATGCAACGCGGCGACGTACAATCCACCACCTGTCATACCGAGGGCCGAAGCGGCAAGGGGGCGCATTCTACCGGTTTTTTGTTTGTTTTGGAAACGTGAGCAATATCAAATACTTGTCGTGATTTTTCGACGAAAATGGCGGCGGGTGCCACAGGGCCATTGTGTAATTTGCCGTCGCATTGCTGTAATGAAAAATGTGCCACTGGTACCCTGTCCGACAATCGCCCGTCTTTTCTATGCTGCAGTGCAGCCAATGAATCTGTACGGGGATGTCGCAATATGGAAATGCCTTGTCTGTGGTGGCTCTTACAATGCGTCCACACAACACCTGTGTCCTCATAACAAACGAGAAGCAACATGTCGCTTACGAACAAGACCGAATTTGTCGGCCTGATCGCCGATATCCAAGCCGTGGCTGAGCAAAAACTGGCCGATACGGAACGTGCCCGCCTCAGTAGTTTTATCCCCCTCTACTTTGAAGAAACCGAATCGGAAGATCTGAAGACCTTCTCTGCCCTGGACTTGTTCGGTGCGGCCAATGCGCATCTGGAATTCGCGCTCAAGCGCGCGCCGGGCCAGTTGAAGTCTCGTATCTACAATCCCGACTTCGAGCGGGACGGCTGGCAGAGTACGCACAGCGTGATCGAGATCGTGAACGACGACATGCCGTTCCTGATCGACTCCATCGCCATGCTGCTGACCCGCCACAACCTGAACCTGCACCTGCTGGTGCACCCGGTGCTGTCGGTCGGCCGCGACGCGAACGGCGTGATCGATGCGCTGAAGCGCACCGAAGACCGCTCGCTACCGCTGGAATCCTTCATCCACGTGCAGGTCGACCGCATCAGCGATCCGGACGCGCTGCACGCGCTGCAGCAGGAGCTGGAGCAGGTGCTGACCTATCTGCGCTGCGTGGTCAACGACGAGCCGCAAATGCGCGAAGTGCTGGCGCAGCTGCGTGCCGACCTCGACGGCATCAAGGGCGAGCGTGCCGCCGAAGCGGCCGAAGCCGTCGCCTTCCTCGACTGGATGGGCGCCAACCACTTCATTTTCATGGGCTACTGCGACTACGACCTGGTCAAGCGCGATGGCCAGGACAGCCTGAAGATCGTCAAGGACTCCGGCCTCGGCTTCCTGAAGGATCAGGGCGGCAAGGAGTACTCGGAGAGCTTCGAGGCGCTGCCGCCGGCACTGCGCGAACTGGCGCACCAGCCGCAGCTGATCATCCTCAACAAGTCGCAATCGCGCTCCGTGCTGCACCGTCCGGCCTACATGGACTTTGTCGGTCTCAAGCGCTTCAACAGCAAGGGCGAAGTGATCGGCGAACGCCGCTTCCTCGGCCTGTACACCGCCAGTGCCTACCAGGCGGCACCGAAGGACATCCCGCTGCTGCGCCAGAAGGTGGCGTCGGTGATCAGTGCCTGCGACTACGTCGACAACAGCTACAAGGCCAAGACCCTGGCCTTCGTGCTGGAAAGCTACCCGCGCGACGAGCTGTTTGAGATCCCGGTGGAAACGCTGCAGCCTATCGTGGAAGGCATCGTCAGCCTGCAGGAGCGCCCGCGCGTGCGCCTGTTCACCCGTGCCGACCGCTACCACCGCTACGTCAGCAGCCTGGTGTACGTGCCGCGTGACAGCTTCAACACCGAGATCCGCCTGAAGATCGAAAAAGTGCTGATGAGTGCCTTCAACGGTGCCTCCGCCGAGTTCAGCGTGCAGATCAGCGACAGCCCGCTGGCGCGCGTGCACTACATCATCCGCGTGCCGGCCGGCCAGCTGCCGCAGTTCCACGAGCACGAAGTGGAAAACGAGATCGCCCGCGTGGTGCGCGGCTGGGAAGAAGAACTGCACCAGCTGCTGCTGGAAGCGCACGGCGAAGAGAAGGGCAACCTGCTGTTCAACCGCTACCGTGGCGCCTTCCCGGTGGCCTACCGCGAAGAGTTCGCGGCGCGCAACGCGGTGCTGGACATCCAGCTGATCGAGGACGCCGCCGTACAGCATGGCCTGACCATGAAACTGTACCGCGCGTTCAACCGCAGCCACGGCTACAACCTGAAGCTGTTCCGTGCCGGCCAGCCGCTGGGCCTGTCCGCCAGCCTGCCTATCCTGGAAAACATGGGCGTGCAGGTGCGCGACGAGCATCCGTACCGCATCGAGCGCAACAATGCCACCGTCTGGATCAGCGATTTCGGCCTGGAGCTGGGTACCGTTGCCGAGGCGATGCAGGACGAGCTGGTGCAGCAGAACTTCCAGACGCTGCTGGCGCACGTGTTTGCCCGCGACGTGGAAAACGACGGCTTCAACCGTCTGGCCCTGGTGGCCGGCCTCGACTGGCGCGAGATCTCGCTGGTGCGCGCACTGGCGAAATACCTGCGCCAGGGCGGCCTCACCTTCAGCCAGGCCTACATCGAAAACTGCGTCGCGCACTATCCGCAGATCACCCGCCGTCTGGTGAAGCTGTTCGCCGCGCGCCTGCACCCGAGCGCGTTTGATGACGCCGCTGCGGCCAACCTGCAGGCCGAGCTGAAAGACCTGCTCAACGACGTCGCCAACCTCGACGAAGACCGCATCCTGAACGGCTTCCTGCAGGTGATCCTGGCCACGCGCCGTACCAACTTCTGGCAGAAGGATGCCCAGGGCGCGTTCAAGTCCTACATCTCCTTCAAGCTGGAGTCCAACGCCATTCCGTTCCTGCCGCAGCCGCGCCCGATGTTCGAGATCTGGGTGTACAGCCCGCGTGTCGAAGGCGTGCACCTGCGCGGTTCGAAAGTCGCCCGTGGCGGCCTGCGCTGGTCCGACCGCATGGAAGACTTCCGTACCGAAGTGCTGGGCCTGGTCAAGGCGCAGATGGTGAAGAACTCGGTGATCGTGCCGATGGGCTCCAAGGGCGGTTTCGTCGGCAAGCAACTGCCGGCACCGTCCGACCGCGAAGCGTTCATGGCCGAAGGCATCGCCTGCTACAAGACCTTCATCTCGGCACTGCTGGACGTCACCGACAACCTGGTGACCGGCCAGATCATTCCGCCGGCCGACGTGCGCCGTCTGGACCCGGATGATCCGTACCTGGTGGTGGCCGCCGACAAGGGCACCGCGACCTTCTCCGACATCGCCAACGGCATCTCCGAAGCCTACAACTTCTGGCTGGGCGACGCGTTCGCCTCCGGCGGTTCCGCCGGCTACGACCACAAGGGCATGGGCATTACCGCCCGCGGCGCGTGGGAATCGGTGAAACGCCACTTCCGCCACCTGGGCGTCAACACCCAGGAGCAGGATTTCACCGTGATCGGCATCGGCGACATGGCCGGCGACGTATTCGGCAACGGCATGCTGCTGTCCGAGCACATCTGCCTGAAGGCGGCGTTCAACCACCTGCACATCTTCCTGGATCCGACGCCGAACGCGGCGGCCAGCTTCGCCGAGCGTGCGCGCCTGTTCAACCTGCCGCGCTCCAGCTGGGCAGACTACAACCGCGAGCTGATCTCGCAGGGCGGCGGCATCTTCGAGCGCTCCGCCAAGTCCATCCCGCTGTCGCCGGAAGTGAAGGCCTGGCTGGAAACCGACAAGGACAGCATGGCGCCGAACGAGCTGATCCACGAAATCCTGAAGGCCAAGGCCGACCTGCTGTACAACGGCGGTATCGGTACCTACGTCAAGGCCTCGACGCAGAGCCACGCCGACGCCCGCGACCGCGCCTGCGATCCGGTGCGTGTCGACGGTCGCGACCTGCAGGTGCGCGTGGTGGCCGAAGGCGGCAACCTGACCTGCACCCAGCTGGGCCGTGTCGAGTTCGCGCTGTCCGGTGGCCGCATCTGCACCGACGCCATCGACAACTCCGCCGGTGTCGACTGCTCCGACCACGAAGTCAACATCAAGATCCTGATGGGCGCGGTGATGCAGGCCGGCGACATGACGCTGAAACAGCGTAACGACCTGCTGGCCGAGATGACCGAAGAAGTCGGCCACCTGGTGCTGCGCAACAACTACCTGCAGACCCAGGTGCTGGCGATCAATCGCAGCCACGCCGCGTCGATGCTCAGCGCCCACTCGCGCATGATCAACCACATGGAGAAGACCGGCGAACTCAATCGCGAGATCGAGTACCTGCCGTCGGAAACCCAGATCAACGAGCGTCGCCTGGCACGCCAGGGTCTGACGCCGCCGGAAGTGGCGGTACTCCTGGCCTACGGCAAGATCTCGCTGGATCAGGCGATCCTGGCGACCGACGTGCCGGACGACGCCGACTTCATGCCGGTGCTGGTGAACTACTTCCCGCAGCCGCTGCAACAGCGCTTCGGCGAGCAGATGCAGAAGCACCACCTGAAGCGCGAGATCATCGCCAACCAGCTGGCCAACCAGATCGTCAACCGCATGGGCGTGACCTTCGTGTTCCGCCTGCAGGAAGAGTCGGCGTTCTCCGCTGCCGACATCACCCGTGCATTCTGGATCGCCAGCCGCGTGTTCGACGCAGAGAGCCTGTGGACGCAGATCGAGGCGCTGGACAACAAGGTATCGGCCGACCTGCAGGTCGACATGATGGTGATGGTGCGTACCCTGGTGGAACGCGTGGTGCGCTGGGTACTGCGCAACCGCCGTCCGTCCGGTTCGGTCAACGCGGTCATCGCCCAGTACGGTGCCAAGGTGCAGGCGCTGCTGCAGCAACTGCCGCAGCTGATCAGTGCCGAGGTCTATCCGCAGGTTGCCCGTCTGGAAGCCCGCTTCAACCAACCTAACGTACCGGCCGCACTGGCCAGCGTGCTGGCGCGTCTGGAGTTCGCGGTACCGCTGATGGACATCATCGAGATCGCAGAGGGCAGCGAGCTGGCGCTGGACATCATTGCCGCCAACTACCTGCAACTGGGCCGCGACCTGCAGCTGGACTGGCTGCGTGCCGCCATCACCCAGCTGCCGCGCGACAACCGCTGGCAATCGCTGGCGCGCTCGGCGCTGCGCGACGACCTGTATCGTCAGCACCGCGAGCTGACGCGTCAGGCGCTGCACGAGGCGAGCGAAGCGGCCTTCGTCAACGCCTGGCTGGCGCAGCGCGCCGCCGATGTCGAGGCCTGCCAGCAGATGTTCGTCGAGCTGCAGTCGTTCGACGTGCTGGACCTGGCGATGTTGTCTGCCGGCATGCGCGAGCTGAACAACCACCTGCTCGCCTAAGTTTCCGTTTTACTACTCCCTTTGAAGCCGACCGCAAGGTCGGCTTTTTTTTGTTGTCGCTTTACGACAAACAACTGTTTGAATGCGTGGTGCAGGGCAGGGTTGGTTGCGGTGCACCAAATTCCATTTTTCCCGCGTATAGGCAGATTTGTTGCCAGAACGACCGGATCTTGCGCACCAACAAGGTGCTGTTCATTCCCATGTCTTAGAAAGGGGGATGACACGGCCGGACGGGGAAAATAATTTTTGCTTGTTTTATTAAACGGTGTGATTAAATTATTAGACGCTGGTTGAGCGCAGATTGACCGCCCCGGTATGCAGAACAAAAGCGCTTTACAGTCCAAGCGATGCTGGTTAATCTGAATAAACTGAAACACAGTTCCGCATTGCGGAATTATAATGGAGAATACTGGATGGGCATCTCAACACCGGCCAGTGACACGCTGGTCAGCTTTCGTGGCGTGCAGAAGAGCTACGATGGTGAGTCACTGATCGTCAAGCATCTCGACCTCGACATCCGTCGCGGGGAATTCCTTACCATGCTCGGCCCCTCCGGCTCCGGCAAGACCACCTGCCTGATGATGCTGGCCGGCTTTGAAACGCCGACCCACGGCGAGATCCGTCTTGACGGCCAGCTGCTGAACAACGTGCCGCCGCACAAGCGCAACATCGGCATGGTGTTCCAGAACTACGCGCTGTTCCCACACATGACGGTGGCGGAAAACCTGGCCTATCCGCTGACCATCCGCAAGATGAACAAGAGCGAGATCGCCGAGCGCGTGAAAAAGGCGCTGGGCATGGTCAAGCTCGACGCGCTGGCACACCGCTACCCGGGCCAGATGTCCGGCGGCCAGCAGCAGCGCGTGGCGCTGGCGCGGGCGCTGGTGTTCGAACCGCAGCTGGTGCTGATGGACGAACCGCTGGGCGCGCTGGACAAGCAGCTGCGCGAACACATGCAGCTGGAAATCAAGCACATCCACGAGAACCTCGGCATCACCGTGGTGTACGTGACCCACGACCAGGGCGAGGCGCTGACCATGTCCGACCGCGTGGCGGTGTTCAAGGACGGTGTGATCCAGCAGATCGATGCGGCCAACGTGCTGTACGAGGCACCGGTCAACTCCTTCGTCGCCAACTTCATCGGCGAGAACAACACCCTGCACGGCGAAGTGGTTGACGTTGCCGGCCAGCACTGCGCGGTGCGTCTGGCCAGCGGCGAGGTGGTCAAGGCCTCGGCGATCTGCGTTGGCCGCAACGGCGAGCCGACCTCGATGTCGATCCGTCCGGAGCGCGTGCGCCTGAACCAGCTGGCGGAAGCCTGCGAAAACCGTCTCAAGGCCAAGCTGGCGGAATTCATCTACTTCGGCGACCACGTGCGCCTGCGCCTCGATGTCGCCGGCCAGAGTGGCTTCATGGTCAAGGTACCGGTCGGCGAGCTGGACAGCAGCTGGAAGGCCGGCGACATGCTCGATGTCGGCTGGATGGCACGCGATATCCGCGCGCTGGACTCCGCCATTGTCAGCCACTAAAAAACAAGCCTGCCTACAGGCGTAAAAACCCCCACGTAATGCAAATGAGCAATACCCCCAGAGGAGAATGACAATGACCAAGAAATACCTGCCACGCGTTGCTGTGTTGTCGGTTGCCATGGCGCTGGCCGCCCCGGCAATGGCCAAGGACCTGACCGTGATTTCGTTCGGTGGCGCCAACAAGGACGCCCAGGTTGCGGCCTACTACCAGACCTTCGAAAAGGCCACCGGCCACAAGATCACCGCCGGTGACTACAACGGCGAAATGGCCAAGATCAAGGCCATGGTCGACACCAAGAAAGTCAGCTGGGATCTGGTGGAAGTCGAGTCGCCGGAACTGCTGCGTGGCTGTGAAGAGGGCATGTTCGAGAAGATCAACTGGGCGAAAGTGGGCAACAAGGCCGACTTCGTGAAACCGGCGGTCACCGAGTGCGGCGTCGGCATGTTCGTATGGTCCACCGCGATGGCCTACAACGCCGACAAGCTGAAAGTGGCACCGAAGAGCTGGGCCGATTTCTGGGACGTGAAGAAATTCCCGGGCAAGCGCGGCCTGCGCAAGGGCGCCAAGTACACCCTAGAGTTCGCGATCCAGGCTGACGGCGTGAAGCCGGCCGACGTGTACAAGGTGCTGTCGACCAAGGCCGGCGTGGACCGCGCCTTCAAGAAACTGGACCAGCTGAAGCCGAACATCCAGTGGTGGGAAGCCGGCGCGCAGCCGCCGCAGTTCCTGGCCTCCGGTGACGTGGTGATGAGCTCGGCCTACAACGGCCGTATCGATACCGCGCAGAAGGAAGGCAAGAACCTGAAAGTGGTGTGGACCGGCAGCGTGTACGACGTCGATTCGTGGGCGATTCCGAAGGGTTCGCCGAAGGCTAAAGAGGCACTGGACTTCATCAAGCACGCCAGCCTGCCGCAATACCAGGCCATCTACTCCAGCAAGATCGCCTACGGTCCGACCAACATGAAGGCGATCCAGAAGGTGGATCCGAAGTCGGCATCCAACCTGCCGACCTGGCCGGCCAACCTGAAGAACGCCCTGGCCCTGGACGTGAACTTCTGGGTCGAGAATGGCGAAGAGCTGGAAGAGCGTTTCAACGCTTGGGCTGCACGCTAATCGCTGTCCTGGCAGCCTGACACCGTTGCGGCCAACCCTGGCCGCAACGGGGGACGGCTGCCGTTGTCTGCTGCCATGCGGCCCGGTCCCGACCGGGCTGCACTCATCAAGTGTTTGCCCATGTCCGAGACCATGACCATGAATGCGCCACTGACTGCCGCCGACGGCGAATCCCTGAAAGTCAAGCTGGCCCGCGAACGTCGCAACAAGCAGCTGAAGGCTATCGCGCTGGTTGCGCCACTGGCGCTGTTCCTGTTGCTGACCTTCCTGGTGCCGATTGCCATGCTGCTCAAGCGCAGCGTGGACAACCCGGAAGTCATTACCTATCTGCCGCAGACCTCGGCCGAAATCGCCGGCTGGGATCGGCGCGGCCTGCCGTCGGAAGCGGTGTTTGCCGCGATGGCACGCGACCTGACCGTCGCCAAGGAACAGAAGACCGTTCCCGAAATCTCCAAGCGCCTGAACATGGACATCAGCGGCTTCCGCTCGCTGATCCAGCGTACCGCCCGCAAGATGCCGCTGGAAGTGGCCGCCGGCGAATCGGTGCGCGACCAGTTCATCGCGATGGACGAACGCTGGGGCGACCCCGACCACTGGCACGTGATCGCCAAGAACGCCAAGTCGTGGACGCCGTACTACCTGTACAGCTCGCTGGACCTGCGCGAAACCAAGGCCGGCATGCCGGAGCTGGCGCCGGAAGAAGAGCGCGCCTTCCTCAGCATCTTCGGCCGCACGCTGTGGATGAGCATGTGGATCACGCTGATCAGCGTGTTGCTGGGCTACCCGATTGCCTACTGGCTGGCCAACCTGCCGGCGCGCAAGAGCAACCTGCTGATGATCCTGGTGCTACTGCCGTTCTGGACCTCGGTGCTGGTGCGCGTGGCGTCGTGGATCGTGCTCTTGCAACAGGAGGGCCTGATCAACTCGGCGCTGATGGGGCTGGGCATCATCGGCGAGCCGCTGCAGCTGGCGTTCAACCGCACCGGCGTCTACATCGCCATGGTGCACATCCTGCTGCCGTTCGTGATCCTGCCGGCCTACAGCGTGATGAAGAGCATTCCGCCGACCTATATGCGCGCCGCCATCTCGCTGGGCGACCACCCGTTCGCCGCGTTCTGGAAGATCTACTTCCCGCAGACGGTGGCCGGTGTCGCGGCCGGCGCCCTGCTGGTGTTCATCATGTGCATGGGCTACTACATCACCCCGGCCCTGCTGGGCGGCCCGCAAGAGCAGATGGTCAGCTACTACGTCGCGTTCTACACCAACGTCACCATCAACTGGGGCATGGCCGCGGCACTGGGCTCGCTGCTGCTGGTCGCCACCATGACGCTGTACGCGGTGTACAGCAAGCTGGTGGGTGCTAACAAACTGAGTCTGGGGTAAATCATGCTGCCAAACTACGCTTCCCCGATCGAGCGCATCTGGTTCTGGACCTTCCGCATCCTGTGCGTGTCGGTCCTGATCTTCCTGGTGTCGCCGCTGCTGGTGATCATTCCGTTGTCGTTCTCGGACAACACCTTCCTGCTGTACCCGATCGAGAACTTCTCGCTGCGCTGGTACCAGGAATTCTTCGGCAACGAGGTGTGGCTGAACTCGCTGAAGAACAGCTTCATCGTGGCGCCGGCGGCGACGCTGCTGGCGATGGCGCTCGGCTCGCTGGCCGCGGTCGGGCTGAGTTCCAGCAACTTCCCCGGCAAGTCGCTGCTGATGAGCATCCTGATCTCGCCGATGGTGGTGCCGGTGGTGATCGTCGGCGTCGGTTCCTACCTGTTCTTCGCGCCGCTGGGGCTGACCAACAGCTACCTCGGCCTGATCCTGGTACACACCGCGCTGGGCGTGCCCTTCGTGGTGATCACCGTGTCGGCGACGCTGGGCAACTTCAACGTCAACCTGATCAAGGCCAGCGCCAACCTCGGCGCCAACCCGCTGACCACCTACCGCCGTGTGGTGTTCCCGCTGATCGCGCCGGGCGTGATCTCCGGCGGCCTGTTCGCCTTCGCCACCTCGTTCGACGAGGTGGTGGTCACCCTGTTCCTGGCCGGTCCGGAGCAGTCGACGCTGCCACGGCAGATGTTCGGCGGCATCAAGGAAAACATCAGCCCGGCGATCGCCGCCGCGGCCACGGTGCTGATCCTGTTCTCCATCGCGCTGCTGCTGACGCTGGAATGGCTGCGCGGCCGCGCCGAGAAGATGCGTACCGCGGTCGAACACTGATCCGGGATGCTGTTGCAGCCACGCCCGTACCTGCCGGTACGGGCGTTTTTTTTGCTGCGCTGTGCCGCCTGTAATAATTGAAACACGCGGCACGGCGATTTCTGATAAAGAAGAGCAAAACAGGAGGCAACACAGATGGAGCACGTATACCGCATTCTGGTCGTCGATGACGAAGAGGACGTCCGCGAGTGGCTGGCCAGCCTGCTGCAGGAAGTCGGCTACGTGGTGGACGGGGTCGCTGACGGCAAGGCCATGCGCGCGGCGCTGGCCGAGCGGGCGTATGCGCTCTTGGTGCTGGATTTGCGGCTGCGTGGCGAGGACGGCCTGCAACTGGCGCGCGAGTGGCGGCAGAAGTCGGCCATTCCCATCATCATGATGAGCGGCAAGGGCGACGAAACCGACCGCGTGCTCGGGCTGGAAATGGCGGCGGACGACTATCTGACCAAGCCGTTTTCCGGACGGGAGTTCCTGGCCCGCATCCGGGCCGCACTGCGCCGCACCACCGAGCTGTCGCGCCCTGCCTTGCCCAGGCAGGACGAGGCGCACGAGTGCTACCACTTTGCCGGCTGGACGCTGGACCTGACCGGGCGCACCCTGCAGCAGCCGGACGGGCAGGGCTGTGCGCTGACGCAGGGGGAGTTTGCGCTGCTGGCGACGCTGGTGCGTCACCCCGGTCGCGTCTGGAGCCGCGAACAGTTGCTGGAACACACCCGTGGTCTGGATACCGAGGTGTTCGACCGTACCATCGATGTGCTGATCCTGCGCCTGCGCCGCAAGATCGAGCCCAATCCGCGCTGCCCGCAGCTGATCTGTACCGAACGCGGTGCCGGTTACCTGTTCAAGGCCGGCGTCAGCCGCAGCTGAGGCGATGATGCCGTTTGCGGCCAACCTTGGCCTGTGGCCACCGGCGCAGCAGATCCGTATCCGGCTGCAGGCGGCGTTCGTGGTGCTGTTCGTGCTGATGCTGCTGCTGACCGTGGTCGGGGTCGACGGCATGCGCGTCACCCTGCGCACGCTGACGGGCTTTCGCGAAGAGGTGATGCCGGAGCTGGCCCAGGTGCTGGAGCTGGCCGAAAAGGTGTCGCAGGTGGCGGCCGTGGCGCCGAACCTGGCCGATACCTACGCCCCCGGTTCGCTGGGGAACGATATTCGCCGCCTGCAATTCCTGATGAGCGACATCCGCCGCCTGTCACGCACGCTGCCGGCGCAGGCCGACGCCGAGCTGGCGGTCAGCACCATGCTGGAGGGCGCCGAGCGGGATCTGCAGCAGTTGCTGCTGCTGTCCAGCGACAAGCGCCGGCATCAGGACGTTCTCGACACCTACCTGCAGCGGCTGGACTGGCTGGGGACGCAGCTGGCCAGCCGCGCCCCTGCCCGTGCGCAGCAGGCGCCGACGCTGCTGCCCCTGTGGCAGACACTGCTGGCGGTGCCGCTGGCGCGCGACCGCGCCCGGCTGGGGGTGCTGGAGGCCGATGCCGAGGCGCTGATGCTGGCGATGCAGCGGCGCGGCGAGCTGCAGGCCTTGCCGCCGTGGCTGGCGATCGAGCTGGAGGTGATGCTGGCCTCGCCGCAGAACATCTTCGAGCAGCGCCGGCGCATCGTCGAGACCAACGACCGCATGGCGGCGCTGCTGCAGCTGTATCGCGGCAATGCCGAACACCTCAGCCTGCGCAGCGCGCATTACGTCAAGGCCTTGCGCGCCCGGGCCGATCAGCGCAGCGCACAGGTGCAGGCCACCATCCGTTCCGGTATCAGCGGCCTGATGCTGCTGGCGGCGGTGGGGGTCGTCATTGCCTTGCTGGCTGCCGGCTATGTGCGACGGGTGGCCGGGCAGATCCAGTCCATCGCCTCGGTGATGAGCAAGCTGGCCGCCGGGGACCTGCACCAGGCGACGCCGGCCACCGAGCGCCGCGACGAGATCGGCGAGCTGGCGCGTGCCTTCCAGGTGTTCCGCGACGTGCTGCGGGAAAAGCAGCGCCTGGCACAGGGCATGGAGGCACAGCAGCGGCTGCTGCAGACGGTGTTCCTCAGCATGAACGACGGCTTGTCGGTCTACGACGCCCAGGGCGGCCTGATGGTGTGGAACCCGCGCTTCCCGGCCATGCTGGGCATCAGCGAGGGGCAGCTGTCGGTGGGCATGCCGCTGGCGACGCTGCGCGGCAGCATGGCGCCGGGCACGCGCTGGCAGGTGCTGGGCAACGACGCCGTCACCTATATCGGCGACGGTCGCGAACGCATTGCCAGCAATGCCGAATTGCACCTGCCCGATGGCCGGGTGCTGGAGTTTTTCAGCCGCGCGATGCCGGAGGGAGGCTGGGTGGCCGTGTGCCGCGATGTTTCCGCCCGTCGCGCCGCGGAAAACCAGGTGCGGCAGATGCAGAAAATGGAGGTGCTGGGCCAGCTGACCGGCGGCGTGGCGCACGACTTCAACAACATCCTGCTGGCCATCCTCGGCAATCTGGAGCTGCTGGAAAAGCGCGACGACCTGCCGCCGGAGGCCCGTCACCGGCTGGAGCGCGCCCACGCCGCCGCCAACAAGGCCGCGGCCCTGACGCGACGACTGCTGGCCTTTGCCCGCCGCCAGCCGCTGAGCAACGAGCTGGTCGATTGCAGCGACATGCTGCACGAGATGCTGGACCTGATCGAATACAGCGTCAGCGAGGGCATCCAGGTCGGGATCGAGGCCGGACCGGGGCTGACGGTGTGTGTCGATCGCGGCCAGCTGGAGAACGCCATCCTCAATCTGGCCCTGAATGCGTCGCAAGCGATGGGCGATCGCGGCCGGCTGCAACTGCGGGCCGAGCGTTGTTCGCACGGTCACCCCTTGCCGGCGGGCGACGCCATCTGCCTCAGCGTGAACGACAACGGCCCCGGCATCCCGCCGGAGGTGCTGCCGCACGTGCTGGAGCCGTTCTTTACCACCAAGGAGCATGGCAAGGGCAGCGGTCTGGGCTTGTCCATCGTCTACGGCTTCGTGCGTCAGAGCGGCGGCGAGCTGGAAATCAGCAGCCGGCAGGGGCAGGGCACCACCATCCGCATCTGGCTGCCGGCCTGCGCCGCGCAGGCCGGGCCGGGCGCCGATCCGGCACCGCTCCCCCCGGTGCCGCGCGGCCTGCGCGTGCTGCTGGTGGAGGACGATGCCGACGTGCGCGACACCGCGCTGGCGCTGCTGCAGCAGCTGGGCGCCGAGGTCAGCGCGGTCGCCGGGGCGGAGGCGGCGCTGCAGTGGCTGCAGGCCGGCGGCGTGGCGGACATGGTGCTGTCGGACATCATGCTCGGCGACGGTGGCGACGGCGTGCACCTGTATCGCCGTCTGCAGCAAGGTTGGCCGCAACTGCCGGTGGTGCTCGCCTCCGGCCTGCCGCCGGAGCACCACGCCAGCCGCCGGGACTGGCCCGGGCAGGCGGTCTTTCTCGCCAAGCCGTACAGCCTGGCAGACCTTGCCCGGCTGCTGCAGCAACTGCCGGCCGCCGGGCGCTGAACCGCCGGGCTTGTTGCAATTGTTAACGGCCGCGGGCCGCGCCTGAAATCCGTCATTAACTTCGCCGCGTTTAGATGGCAGCAATACAACGTGAGCCACGATACAGAGAGCGCCGGGCCACGCTGTTGCCACGCTAACGAGGAGAGACAAAGTGATGAAACGTAGCCTGATCAGTGTTGCCGTCTTGCTGGGTGTTGCCGCCTCGGCACAGGCCGCCAGCCTGAAGATTTCCTGTGGTGCCGTCGGCCAGGAGCTGGAGCTGTGCAAGCAGGCGGTGGCGCAATGGAGCAAGAAGACCGGCCACGATGTGCAGGTGGTGGCCACTCCCAACGACTCCAACGAACGGCTGGCGCTGTACCAGCAGATCCTGGGCAGCGGCTCGGACAAGATCGACATCTTCCAGATCGACGTGGTCTGGCCCGGCATCCTCGCCAATCACCTTGTCGATCTGAAGCCGCTGGCCCGGGGGGCCGAGAAGCAGCACTTCGCCGGCATCGTCAGCAACAACACCGTGGCCGGCCGCCTGGTGGCGATGCCGTGGTTTACCGACGC
This sequence comes from Vogesella alkaliphila, assembly GCF_014652475.1. GTDB lineage: Bacteria > Pseudomonadota > Gammaproteobacteria > Burkholderiales > Chromobacteriaceae > Vogesella > Vogesella alkaliphila. The sequence goes on from NZ_BMYW01000007.1 coordinate 107,642, forward strand.
CGGCCTGCTGTACTACCGCAAGGACCTGCTGGAGAAATACAAGCAGCCGCTACCCAAAACCTGGGAAGCGCTGACCGCCAGCGCGCGCAAGATCCAGGACGGCGAGCGCGCCGCCGGCAACGACAGGATGTGGGGCTATGTGTGGCAGGGCCGCGCCTACGAGGGCCTGAGCTGCGACGCGCTGGAGTGGCTGGTCAGCTACAAGGGCGGCACCATCATCGACAATGCCAGCGGCAAGCCCAGCATCAACAATCCGCAAGCGGTGAAGGCACTGCAGACCGCCGCCGGCTGGGTCGGCACCATCACGCCCAAGGCCGTGCTGAACTACGGCGAGGAAGAGGCGCGCGGCGTGTTCCAGGCCGGCAATGCCGTTTTCATGCGCAACTGGCCTTACGCCTGGGCGCTGACCCAGAAGGACGACAGCGCGGTCAGGGGCAAGGTCGGCGTGATGGCCTTGCCCAAGGGCGGGGCTGACGGCCGCAATGCCGCCACCCTCGGCGGCTGGCAGCTGGCGGTGTCGAAGTACACCCGGAACCCGCAACTGGCCGCCGAGCTGGTGCTGTTCCTGACCGGCAGCGAGGTGCAGAAGCAGCGCGCCATCAACGGCGCCTATAACCCGACCATCGGCGCCCTGTACCGCGATCCGGCGGTGCTGCAAGCCAACCCGTTCTTCGGCGAGCTGTACAACACCTTCACCAGCGCCGTGGGACGACCGTCCTCGATCACCGGCACCCGCTACAACCAGGTCAGCAACCAGTTCTGGAACGCCACCCACGACGTGCTGTCCGGCAAGTCCGATGCCGCCTCTGCACTGGCCCGGCTGGACGCCTCGCTGAAGCGGCTGGCACCGGCCGGTTTCGGCCGCGCGCAGTAAGCCGTCGTCCCGGCCTGCCGTCGGCAGCGCCGGGGCGCCTTCCCCTGTTGAATCCGTCGTCCACTCCGTGCCCCGGCGTGCGGCCAACCTTGCGGTTGCCCGCCAACGTTGGCCGCAGGGTGGCGACCTGCTGGAGTCACGCTCATGTCGAGTGAAACCCTCGCCCCGCCGTTGTGCCTGCCGCCACGGACGGTCTCTTCGCTGCAGCGCTCGCGCCAGCGCATGGCCTGGCTGCTGGTGGCGCCGTCCCTGCTGGTGTTGCTGGCGATTGCCGGCCTGCCGCTGCTGCGTACCTTCTGGATGAGCCTCAGCGATGCGCAGCTGGCGGACTTGTCCAGCCGCCAGTTTGTCGGTCTGGCCAACTACATCGGCGATAGCGGCGTGCTCAACGATCCGGAGTGGTGGGGCGCGGTGCGCAACACGCTGTGGTTCGCGCTGATGTCGGTGGGCATGGAAACCGTGCTCGGGCTCGGTATCGCCCTGATGCTCAATCACCCGTCGCGGCTGAAGACGCTGCTGCGCGCCGCGGTGCTGGTGCCGTGGGCCATCCCCACCGTGGTGTCGGCCAAGATGTGGAGCTGGATGCTGCACGACCAGTTCGGCGTCATCAACGCCATGCTGCTGGCGCTCGGCCTCATCGGCGAGCCGCTGGCGTGGACCGCCGATCCGGACCTCGCCTTTGTCACCATCGTGCTGGTCGACGTGTGGAAGACCACGCCGTTCATGGCGCTGCTGATCCTGGCCGCGCTGCAGATGGTGCCCTCCGACTGCTACGAGGCGGCGCGGGTGGACGGCGTGCCGACCTGGTCGGTGTTCCTCAACCTCACCCTGCCGCTGATCACCCCGGCGGTGCTGGTGGCGATGATCTTCCGCACCCTCGACGCGCTGCGGGTGTTCGACCTGATCTACGTGATGACCTCCAACAGCCGCACCACCAAGAGCATGTCGGTCTACGTGCGCGAGCAGATGATCGATTTCCAGCTGGTCGGCTATGGCTCGGCGGCCGCGACGCTGCTGTTCCTGCTGATTGCGCTGATCACGCTGTGTTACATGGCGCTGGCGCGCCGCCGCATGGAAGGACACTGAAATGAAAAGACTGACCTGGACCGACGCGCTGTACTGGCTGGCGCTACCGCTGGTGTTGCTGTTTGCCCTGTTTCCGTTCGTGTACGCCATCGCCAGCTCGTTCAAGCGCGGCAATGCCTTGTTCTCCAGCGATTTCTGGCCGCAGGCATGGAGTGCGGCCAACTATGTGGCGGTGTTCGCCGAGCAACCGTTCGGCCAGAACCTGCTCAACTCGGTGCTGGTCGCCGGCGGCGTGGTGGCACTGTCGCTCACCGTGTCGCTGCTGGCGGCCTACGCGCTGGGGCGGGTGACGTTCCGCGGACGCGGCCTGCTGATGATGACCATCCTCGGCGTGTCGATGTTTCCGCAGGTGGCCATCCTGTCCGGCCTGTTCGAGCTGATTACCTGGCTGGGCCTGTACGACAGCCTGTGGGCGCTGGTGCTGTCCGACCTGATCTTCACCCTGCCGTTCACGGTGTGGGTGCTGGTGACCTTCATGCGCGAACTGCCGAAGGAGCTGGAAGAGGCGGCGCTGATGGACGGCGCCGGGGTGCTGACCGTGATCTTCCGCATCTTCCTGCCGCTGCTGTGGCCGGCGGTGGCGGCCACCTCGCTCTTGGCCTTCATCGCGGCGTGGAACGAGTTCCTGTTCGCGCTCACCTTCACCCTGTCCGGCGAGCAGCGCACGGTGCCGGTGGCCATCGCGCTGATTTCCGGCGCCAGCAGCTATGAGCTGCCGTGGGGCAACATCATGGCCGCCTCGGTGATCGTGACCGTACCGCTGATCGTGCTGGTGCTGATCTTCCAGCGCCATATCGTGTCCGGCCTCACCGCCGGTGCGGTGAAGGGTTGATTTCATTTTGGCCACAGAATCCACGGAAAACACGGAAAACGACGCAACCATGATGGGCGGGCAGCTGGATATTCAGTGGCTTGATAGGCCAAATCCGGCTGCGTTGCTGAAATGCCGGTGTCGCTTGGATGAAATAAACCGTGAAGTCTTTTCTGTGGTTTCTGTGTCTTCTGTGGCAAAAGAGGTATTAAACATGCAGACAAATAAAGACTGGTGGAAAAACACCGTGATTTACCAGATTTACCCGCGCAGTTTCCAGGACAGCAATGGCGACGGTATTGGCGATTTGCCGGGGATTACCCGCCGCCTGCCGCATATTGCCGAGCTGGGTGCCGAGGCGATCTGGATTTCGCCGTTCTTTACCTCGCCGATGGCCGATTTCGGCTACGACGTGTCCGACTACTGCGACGTGGACCCGATGTTCGGCACGCTGGACGATTTCCGCGCGCTGGTTGGCCGCGCCCACGAGCTGGGCCTGAAGGTGCTGATCGACCTGGTACTGAGCCACACCTCCGACCAGCACCCGTGGTTTGCCGAAAGCCGCGCCAGCCGCGACAACGCGCGCGCCGACTGGTACGTGTGGGCGGATGCCAAGGCGGAAGGCTCGCCGCCGAATAACTGGCTCAGCATCTTCGGCGGCAGCGCCTGGCAGTGGGATGCGCGTCGCGGCCAGTACTACCTGCACAACTTCCTCGCCAGCCAGCCCGACCTCAACTTCCACCAGCCGGCGGTGCAGGACGCGGTGCTGGACGTGGCGCGCTTCTGGCTGCAGCTGGGCGTGGACGGTTTCCGTCTCGACACCGTCAACTTCTACACCCACGACGCGCAGCTGCGCGACAACCCGCCGCAGCCGGCGGGCAGCTACGCCGGCGGCGTGCCGCGCAGCAACCCGTACGCCTTCCAGCGCCACCTGTACGACAAGACGCAGCCGGAAAACCTGCCGTTCATCCGCCGCCTGCGCGCGCTGTGCGACGAGTTCGGCGCCATCACCGTGGGCGAAATCGGCGACGACGAGCAGTACAAGACCCTGCGCGACTACACCGCCGGCAGCGAGCGGCTGCACATGGCCTACGTGTTCACCCTGCTGACCGAGCGCTGCGATCCGGCCTACCTGCACGAGGTGCTGGCCGAATACCTGCGCGAGGCTGGTGACGCCACCGTGTGCTGGGCGCTGTCCAATCACGACAATAGCCGCGTGGTCAGTCGCTGGGCGGCGCTGGGTGGCAGCGAGGCGGCGCGCGCGCGTGTGTTTGCCGCGCTGCTGCTGGCCTTGCCGGGGCCGGTGTGCCTGTACCAGGGCGAGGAGCTGGGCTGGCCCGAGGCCGAGGTGAGCTACGAGCAGCTGCAAGACCCGTACGCCAAGGTGCTGTGGCCCGAGTACAAGGGCCGCGACGGCTGCCGCACGCCGATGGCGTGGGACGACGGCTCCGACGGCGGCTTTGGCAGCGCCGCGCCGTGGCTGCCGCTGGCGCCCGCGCATCGCGCGCAGGCCGTGGCGCGGCAACAGGCGGAGACGGACAGCACGCTGAGCTACTGGCGCCGGCTGCTGGCCTGGCGCGCCACGCAGCCGGCACTGCGGCACGGGACGCTGCAATTGCAGCCGGCCGACGCGCAGCTGTTGTGTTTTGACCGCGTGCTGCCGCAGGCGCGCGTGCGCTGCGCCTTCAACCTGTCCGCTGCTGCGGCCAAGCTGGTGTTGCCGGCCGGCGCCCGCGTGCTGGCCGCCAGTCATCCGGACGCGTACCGGGTCGAGGATGGCCAGCCGCTGCCGGCCATGTCGGCCGTCTTTGTTTCCCTGCCACAGGAGTACGCAGCATGAGCCAGATCCGCTTGCAGCACATCCAGAAACGCTTCGGCGACAACCCCATCCTCGCCGATATCGACCTCACCATCGAGCGCGGCGAGTTCTGCGTGTTCATCGGCCCCTCCGGCTGCGGCAAGTCCACGCTGCTGCGCCTGATCGCCGGGCTGGACGACGCCAGCGGCGGCGACATCCACATCGACGGCGTGCGCGTCAACGATCTGCCGCCGGCCAGGCGCGACGTGGCCATGGTGTTCCAGAGCTACGCGCTGTATCCGCACATGACGGTGTTCGACAACCTGGCCTTCGGTCTGCGCCACCTGAAGCTGGGCGAGGCCGAGATCGGGCGTCGCGTGCGCGTCGCCGCCGAGTCGCTGCACCTCACGCCGCTGCTGGACCGCAAGCCCGGCGCGCTGTCCGGCGGCCAGCGGCAGCGGGTGGCGATCGGCCGCGCCATAGTGCGCCAGCCCAAGGTGTTCCTGTTCGACGAGCCGCTGTCCAACCTGGACGCCTCGCTGCGGGTCAAGACGCGGGTGGAGATCGCCCGCCTGCACCGCGAGCTGGGCAATGTCAGCATGATCTACGTCACCCACGACCAGACCGAGGCGATGACGCTGGCCGACAAGATCGTGCTGCTCAAGCCGCTGGCCGGGCAGGAGGGCGTGCCCAGCATCGCCCAGGTCGGCCATCCGCTCGAGCTGTATCACCATCCGCGCAGCCGTTTTGTCGCCAGCTTCATCGGCTCGCCGGGGATGAACTTCTTCGACACCGAGGTGCTGGCCGCCAGCGGCGACGGCGTGCAGTGCCGCGCCGGCGGCCAGGTCCTGGACGCGGCGGTGAACGGCGGCGGCTGTGCCGTCGGCAGCACGCTGACGCTGGGCGTGCGCCCGGAGCACGTGCTGTGCGGGGAAGGCCCGCATCTGGGCCGCGTCACCCACCTGGAGCACCTGGGCGAGCACAGCTACGCCTATCTCGACTGCGCGCTGTCACCGGCACCGCTGGTGGTGAAGGTGATGCAGTCGGCGCTGGCGATCGGCGACACGCTGCGCTTCGCGCTGCCCGCCGCGCAACTGCACGCCTTTGCCGCCGATGGCGAAGCGCTGCCAAGGTTGGCCGCATTGCCGGCGGCGACGCGGGCGGTCGGCGCTGCGGCCTGACTGGCGGCATGAAAACGGCAAAAGGCGCGTCGCGCCTTTTGTTTTACCTGCTTTATTTCAAATATTAATATCGCGTTAATTTTGTTATTTAAATTATGTTGTGTTTAACCAAGCGGTTTTTGTTTATTAATGATTTTCTCGTGTAATGAATTGTGTACACGGGTCTTGTTGCTTTTAATGTCTCTCGGCCGCTTGATCGGCCAATATAAAAACATGGAGAGACAAAATGAAAAGCAGCTGTATTGCACTGATGATCATGGGCGCCTTTTCTTCTGCCGCGATGGCGGAGGATTTCATCAAGCTGACCGGCAAGGCGGAAATAGGGTTTCACGCCTTCAGGGAAAACGGCGTATCGAAACGCGAATTCCAGGACGCCGGTTCCGAATTGAATGTCGTCGGCCAGGCCGACATCGGCAACGGCCTGACCGCCTTGCTGCAGGTCAACACCGACGTCAAGCTCGACAACAGCAAGGGCAGCGACCATTTCGCCAATGGCGATACCTTTGTCGGCCTGCGCGGCGACTTCGGCACCGTCAAGCTGGGCCGCGGCATCAACGCCTACGGCGACGGCTACTTCAAGGCCAATTTCTACAAGTACGACATCAGCCCGGCCAGTGCCGGCATTCCGTCCGGCGGCGGCGACAACCGCGGCGCCTTCAAGTACGAAGCGCCGTTGCTGGACGGCCTGGCGCTGTCGCTGAGCTACGCGCCGGGCAAGGACAAGACTGAGAGCAGCCGTGCCACCGACGCCTGGGCGGTCAGCGGCACCTACGAAAAGGGCCGCTTCGGCATGCGCCTGTCGCAGGCCGGGCAAAGCAGTGTCGATGGCCGCAGCAAGCAGGACACGCTGTTGGCCTTCAAGCTGCAGCCGCAGCCCGGCCTCACGCTGTCGCTGGAGCTGGATCGCGCCCGCAACGAGTCGGGGCAGCGCCAGTTCGCCAGCGCCACCTATGCGGAGTACAAGCCGGCGCGGCTGGGGCTGCGTGCCGGTTACCTGACCGCCAGCGATGCCGGCTTCGTGGTCGGCAGCCGGCAGCGTACCGCCTTGCTGGGGATGGACTACGATCTGTCTGCCAGGGACAGCCGCTTCCAGGCCCGCCTGTTCCTGGAGGCCCGCTCGGACAAGCTGGACGGCGCCGAACGCAAGCGCGACCTGATCGCCGGCGTGCACATCGGCTTCTGAGCGACGCCGTGCGGCAAGCACGCCTGCCGTTGCGGCAGGCGTTTTTTATTTGGCAACGGCCGGCATCCGCGCAGGCCAGGGAGGACAACACGATGAACACGCAATGGCCGCAACTGGTCGCACTGGGCGAGGCGCTGACCGATCTGATCGACGACGGCGAGGGCCGCTGGCTGGAGCGCTGCGGCGGCGCGCCGTGGAATGTGGCGCGCATCATGGCGCAGTGGGGGGTGAGCAGCGCCTTTGCCGGCGCGGTCAGCCGCGACTGCTTCGGCGAGCGCATCCTGGCGGCCAGCCGCGACGCCGGCCTGGACCTGCGTTTTTTGCAGCAGTACGACCAGTCGCCGTTGCTGGCGATGGTGTACGGCACGCAGCCGCCGCGCTATTTCTTCGTCGGCGACGACAGCGCCGACTTGTACTTCGATCCGGCCTTGCTGCCGCAAGGTTGGCCGCAACACGCGCGGTGGGCGCTGTTCGGCGGCATCAGCCTGGCGCGGCCGCCGCTGGCCGCGCGGCTGTTGCAGGTGGCGCAAACGCTGAAACGGCAGGGCGTGCGCCTGTGTTACGACCCGAATTTCCGGGTGCTGATGGACGAGGGATACGACCCGATGTTGCGGACCATGGTCGGACTGGCCGACGTGATCAAGGTGTCGGATGAGGACCTGCACGGCCTGTTCCGTCACCACGACGTGGCGTCGGCGCTGGCCACGCTGCAGCAGTGGCAGCCGCAGGCGCTGATCATGCTGACCCGGGGCGCGGCAGGGGCCGAGCTGTGGCAGGGCGGCGCCTGCCTGGCCCGCTGCGTGCCGCCCTCGCTGCGGGTGGTCGATACCGTGGGCGCCGGCGATGCCAGCATGGCCGGGCTGCTGTACAGCCTGATCACCCGCCCCCAGGCGACGGCGCCACAGCACCTGCAGCAGGCCGTGGCCAGCGGCAGCGCCGCCTGCCTGCTGGCCGGCGCCAATGTGCCCGCGCTGGCCGCGGTCTCGGCCCTGCTCGGCTGACGCGCCGCGCAAGGTTGGCCGCAGGCTGTGGCCTCGTCCGGACAACCCTGTCGGCAGCAGGGTTGGCGCTGGCAGGTCGGCGCGCCATAATCGGCGGTTCGCCGGCGTTGCCGCGCCCGCGCTGTTGCGGGGCGGCAACGCAATCGCCATCGTCTCGCCACGGGTCCGTCACCATGCGCCGAATGCTTGCCCTGCTACTGTGTTGCCTCAGCCTGCCCGCGATGGCGCTGTCGGTGACCTTCATCAATCCCGGCAAGCACGACGAGGTGTACTGGCTGACCGCGACGCGGGCGATGGAGGCGGCAGCAAGCGATCTCGGCATCCGGCTGCGGGTGCTGTACGCCGAGCGCGAGCATCCGCGCGTGCTGGTCTTGGCGCGGCAGATCATCGCGCTGCCGGCGGCGCAGCGGCCGGACTACGTGGTGTTCAGCAACGACTACGGCACCGCGCCGGAGCTGCTGCGCCTGTTCGAGGCCGCCGGCATCCGCAGCTTCATGGCGTTCAGCGGCCGTGACGACCAGCCGGGCCAGCCGCCGATCGGCCTGCCGCGCATGCAATTCCGCCACTGGCTCGGCTCGCTGGCGCCGCGCGCCGAGGACGCCGGCTACCTCACCGCGCGGGCGCTGATCGAGCGCGGCCGCCGCGCCGGCCTGCCGCGCATGGGTGGCAAGCTGCCGCTGCTGGCCATCGGCGGCGACCGCTCGACGCCCAGCTCGCTGCTGCGCGACGAGGGCATGCGCCGCGCGGTGACCGAGGCCGGCGACGTGGTGCTGCTGCAGGAGGTCCACGCCGGCTGGAGCCAGCCGCGCGCGCAGGAGCAGGCCGACTGGCTGTTCCGGCGCTATCCGCAGGCGCGGCTGCTGTGGGCCGGCAACGACCTGATGGCCTTCGGCGCGATGGACGCCTGGCGCCAGCGCGGCGGCACGCCGGGCCAGGACGCCTTCTTCAGCGGCATCAACACCTCGGCGCAGGCGATGGCGGCGCTGCGCGACGGCAGCATGAGTGCGCTGGCCGGCGGCCACTTCATCGCCGGTGCCTGGTCGCTGGTGATGCTCTACGATTACCATCATGGGCGCGACTTTGCCGAGGAGGGGCTGGAGCTGGTGCGGCCGATGTTCACCCTGTTCGACGACCGCAGCGCGGCGCGCTTCATGCAGCGCTACGGCAAGCTGGATTTCAGCCGCGTCGATTTCCGCCGCTACAGCAAGCAGCACAACCCCGGGCTGCGCCGCTACAACTTCGATTTCCGCCAGCTGCTGTAATGCCAGAGGAGTCATGGTGACCGCTGCCTACCGTCCGCTCGCCCACGTGCTGATCCGCCGCATCATGCTGCTGGCGACCGCCTGCGCGTTGCTGCTCAGCGCGGTGCAGGGCGTGCTGACCTACCGCCAGGTGCAGCAGCGCTTCGAGGCCACGCTGCAGGACATCGTCAGCAGCAACCTGCCGATGCTGTCGGTGGGCATCTGGGACATCGAGGCCGAGGCGGTGCGCCGCCAGGTGGAAACCATCGTCGCCAAGCCGGAGATCGGCTACGCGCGGCTGAATGTCGCCACCGGCCAGGTGTTCGAGGCCGGCGACGCCGGGCTGCTGCGGCAGCAGCCCGGCCGCCGCTTCGACATCCCGCCGCCGCGCGGTCGCGGCGAGGCGCTGGGCACGCTGCTGATCGCGGTGCAGCCGGCGCTGCTGTACCAGGCGCTGACGCAGGCGCTGCTCGCCGTCTTCCTCGGCTACCTGCTGCTGACGCTGCTGATCTGCAGCCTGGTCGCCTACGTGCTGCGCCGCGAGGTGGAGCGCCCGCTGCGCGGCATGGCCGAGTTTGCCGGCCGGCTGGCGCCGTCGTCGCTGACGGTGCCGCTGCAGCTGTCGCGGCCGGCGCGGCCGCATCACGACGAGATCGACCTGGTCGCGCGCGGCTTTGCCACGCTGCAGGCGGCGATCAGCCGCCACATCGACACCCTGGACCAGCAGGTGGAGGAGCGCACCCGGCAGCTGGACGCCGCGCTCAGCGACATCCGCGAGCTGTCGATCCGCGACGGGCTGACCGGCTGCTACAACCGCGCGCTGCTCAGCGAGCGGCTGCCGTCGGAGCTGGAGCGCGCGCAGCGCTACCAGCGGCCGCTGACGGTGGTGTTCTGCGACGCCGACCACTTCAAGCCGGTCAACGACCGCTTCGGCCACCTCGCCGGCGACGAGGTGCTGCGCGCCATCGCGCTGCGCATCAGCAGCCAGCTTCGGCAGGACATCGACTGGGTGGTGCGCTTCGGCGGCGAGGAGTTCGTCATCGTGCTGCCGGAGACCGACCTGGCCGCGGCGCTGGTGACGGCGGAGCGGCTGCGCGCGGCGATCAGCACCTCGGTGATCCTCGCCGACGGGCGCACGGTGCAGATCACCGCCAGCCTTGGGGTGGCCGCGTTCCAGAGCGGCGAGGACGTGGAGAGCCTGCTCAACCGTGCCGATACCCAGCTGTACCTGGCGAAACAGGGCGGCCGCAACCGGGTGATGGGCTAGCCGCCGTCACCATTGCGGCCAACCTTGTCCCAGGCTTGGCCGGCGTGTTTTGCGCGGAGCAGGGCCGCCGCCGGCAACTTGCTTCATACCCTGCTGGGGTATAGCATGGGCGAGTATCGACCATCCCCGGAGCCTTGCCATGCCTGCCACCCGTCTCACCCTGCCTGTCGAGGGTATGACCTGCGCCGCCTGCGCCCTGCGCATCGAGAAGGTGCTGTCGCGGCAGCCGGGGGTCAGCGCCAGCGTCAGCTTCGCCAGCGAGAGCGCGCAGATCAGCTACGACCCGCAGCAGCGCAATGTCGGGCAGCTGGTGGCGGCGATCGAGCAGGCCGGCTTCAGCGTGCCGCCGCAGACGCTGCAGCTGGAGATCGAGGGCATGACCTGCACCGCCTGCGCCACGCGCATCGAAAAAGTGCTCAACCGCCAGCCGGGGGTGAGTGCGACGGTCAATTTCGCCAGCGAAACGGCGCGGCTGCAGCTGGCGCCGGGGGCCCCCGACACCGCGCAGCTGTTGGCGGCGGTGAGCCAGGCCGGCTACGGCGCCCGCGTCGCCGAGGAGCAGGATGGCGACAGCCGCGAGCAGCGCGCGGCCGCGCGCTACCGCCACGAGTTGCGCTGGTTCTGGCTGGCGGCGGCGCTGATGCTGCCCTTCCTGCTGGAAATGGTGACTATGCTGCTGGGCAGCCATCACGGCTACCTGCCGCGCGACTGGCAGCTGCTGCTGGCCACCCCGGTGCAATGGCTGGTCGGCTGGCGCTTCTACCGCGGCGCCTGGCACGCGCTGCGCGGCGGCGGCGCCAATATGGACGTGCTGGTGGCGCTGGGCACCGGCATGGCGTGGGCGTGGTCGGCGTGGGTGACGCTGGCCGGCTGGTCGCAGCAGCACGTCTATTTCGAGGCCAGCGCGGCGGTGATCACGCTGGTGTTGCTGGGCAAGCTGCTGGAGGCGCGCGCCAAGGGCCGCACCGCCGGCGCCATCCGCAGCCTGCTGGCGCTGACGCCGAAAACCGCGCGCGTCGAGCAGCACGGCGTGGTGCTGGAAAAACCGCTGTCGGCACTGCAGGCCGGCGATGTGGTGCTGGTGCAGCACGGCGAACGGGTGGCGGTGGACGGCACCGTGATCGACGGCGCGGCGGTGCTGGACGAGAGCCTGCTGACCGGTGAAAGCCTGCCGGTGGAGCGCCGCGCCGGCGACCGTGTCTACGCCGGCACCCACAACCAGGGCGGCATGCTCAAGGTGAGCGCCACCGCGGTCGGCAAGCGCACCCAGCTGGCCGCCATCGTGCGCCGCGTGGCCGAGGCGCAGGGCAGCAAGGCGCCGATCCAGCAGCTGGCCGACCGCATCTCGGGCGTGTTCGTGCCGGTGGTGGTCGCCATCGCCTCGCTGACCTTCGCCGCCACCGGCTTGCTGACCGGCGACTGGCAACAGGCGCTGATCCACGCGGTGGCGGTGCTGGTGATCGCCTGCCCCTGCGCGCTGGGGCTGGCGACGCCGACCGCGGTGATGGTCGGCATGGGCAACGGCGCGCGCCGTGGCGTGCTGTTCCGCAATGCCGCGGCACTGGAGCACGCGGCGGGGATCCGGCTGCTGGTGGTGGACAAGACCGGTACCCTCACCGAGGGCAAGCCGCAGGTCAGCGACCTGCTGCCGCTGGCGGAGGTGGACGAGAACGGCCTGCTGGCGCTGGCCGCCGCCGCCGAGGCCGGCTCCGAACACCCGCTGGGGCGCGCGGTGGTGGCCGAGGCCGGCGCCCGCGGCCTGTCCCTGCCGGCGGTGAGCGACTTCCGGGCGCACGTCGGGCAGGGGGTCAGCGTCACGCTGGGCGGCAGCACGCTGCGGGTCGGGGTGCCGGACTGGGTGCTGGGCAGCGTGCCGGCGGCGGCGCAGCCGTGGTACGCGCAGGGCAAGACGGTGCTGGCGGTCAGCCGCGACGGCGTGGCGCTGGGGCTGATCGCGCTGGCCGACCAGCTGCGTGCCAGCTCGGCACAGGCGGTCGCTGCGCTGCAGGCGCAGGGCATCCGCGTGGTGATGCTGACCGGCGACAAGCCGGAGAGCGCCGGACACATCGCCGCGCAGGCGGGCATCGCCGAGGTGCACGCCGCGCTGCGGCCGGAGGACAAGGCGGCGCTGGTCAAGGTGTGGCAAGAACAGGGTCAGGTGGTGGCGATGGTTGGCGACGGCGTCAACGACGCGCCGGCGCTGGCCGCGGCCAACGTCAGCTTTGCCATGGGCGCTGGCTCCGATGTCGCCATCGACACCGCCGACGTGACGCTGATGGCCGGCGACCTGCTGCACCTGGTCGACGCCATCCGCCTGTCGCGCGCCACGCTGCGCAAGATCCGCCAGAACCTGTTCTTCGCCTTCATCTACAACGTGCTCGGCATCCCGCTGGCGGCGCTGGGCCTGCTCAATCCGGTGATCGCCGGCGCGGCGATGGCGCTGAGCTCGGTGTCGGTGGTCAGCAACTCCCTGCTGCTGCGCCGCTGGCGCTAGCTGCGGCTGGCATCGCGGCCAGGCTTGCGGGCGGCGGCTTCGCCTCAGTCCAGCGGCACGAACCACTCCGCGTGCCGTGCCAGCGCGGCCAGCAGCGGCCGCGTCGCCAGTGCGTCGTGCAGCGCCTGCTGCAGCGCGTCGGCGTCGGCCACCGGCTCGTACACCTCCATCCAGGTCTGGTCATCGTCGCGGCGTCGCAATAATCTGCCCTTGATGCCGGTTGTTTTTTCGATTTCTGCCAGCAGTGTCTCTGCCTGCTGCCGGATTGGCAGAATGTTGTCCTGCACGCGGTAGTAGAGGTAAAGCGCGGCGGCCATGTTTACTCCTTTTGCAGTGCAAAAATAAGGTTATGATAGCCGCTTCGATAGCGACAGAACGGGACGGTAGCATGCAGGCGGGTGAGGGCAAGTTGACCCTGGTGGTGATCGGCGTCGGCCTGATTGGCGGCTCGTTTGCGCTGGCGCTGAAGCGGGCCGGCAAGGTTGGCCGCGTGATCGGGGTCGGCCGTTCTGCGGCCAACCTGGCGCGCGCCGTCGAGCTGGGCGTGATCGACGAGGCCAGCCACAGCGCCGCCGACGCGGTGCGTCACGCCGACATCGTGCTGGTGGCGACGCCGGTGGGGCAGATGGCGCGGGTGTTCGCCGAGATCGCGCCGCAGCTGCCGGCGCACTGCGTGGTCACCGACGGCGGCAGCACCAAGAGCGACGTGGTGGCGCTGATGCGCGCGCATCTGCCGGGCCACCTGGCGCAGTGCGTGCCGGCGCACCCGATTGCCGGCTCCGACCTGTCCGGCGCCGCCGCCGCGCAGTACGGCCTGTACGACAACCGCCGCATCGTGGTCACGCCGCTGCCGGAAACCGCACCGGCGGCCGCCGAACTGGTGCGCGAGCTGTGGCAGGCCTGCGGCGCGCGCGTCTACGAGATGAGCGCCGCCGAGCACGACGCGGTGTTCGCCACCGTCAGCCACCTGCCGCACCTGCTGGCCTTCGCCTACGTCGACATGATCGTCGGCAAGCCGGACGGCGAGCGCTGTTTCGATTTCGCCGCCACCGGTTTTCGCGACTTCACCCGCATCGCCGGCAGCCATCCGGAGATGTGGCGCGACATCGCGCTGGCCAACCGCGACGCGTTGCTGGCGGAGCTGGACGGCTACCGCGCGGCGCTGGACAGCCTGCGCGCCGAGCTGGCCAGCGGCGACGCCGCAGCGCTGACCGCGCGCTTCGAGCGTGCCCGCGAGGCGCGCCACGGCTGGCACCAGAAGTTCCTGCGGGGCAACGCATGAGCGCGCCGCACGCCCCCACCATCTGGGTCGACGCCGACGCCTGTCCGGCGGTGATCAAGGACATCCTGTTCCGCGCTGCCGACCGCACCGCCACCCGCACCGTGCTGGTCGCCAACCAGCTGCTGCGGGTGCCGCCGTCGCCGCACATCCGTGCGCAGCAGGTGCCGGCCGGTTTCGACGTCGCCGACAACCACATCGCGCAGCATGCGCAGCCGGGCGACATCGTGGTGACGGCGGACATTCCGCTGGCGGCGCAGGTGGTGGCCAAGGGCGCGCTGGCGCTCAATCCGCGCGGCGAGCTGTACAGCGACGCCACCATCCGCGAGGCGCTGACGCTGCGCAACTTCATGACCGAGCTGCGCGACAGCGGGGTGCAGACCGGCGGCCCGGCGGCCTTCAGCCAGCGCGACCGCGCCAACTTCGCCGCGCAGCTGGACAGGCTGCTGCAAAGGTTGGCCGCAAGGCGTCGTTGATCCGTCGTGGTCACGCCGAACCTGGCAATCTCGCATGGTCTCGCCCCACATCGCCTCGCCGCGTAGCTGAGCAGGGCGCGCACCGCTGACCGCCGCAGGCGCATGGCAAGGCGGCGCAATGCAGCATCAGGGGAGGGTGGCGTTTAGCCGCCGTGCTGGCGAATCACGCCCTCCTTATCCGCCGGCTGCCAGCCGGCCGGTTTCAGGATCTTGCCGTCTTCACGGCGCACCACCTTGCCGTCCACGCACTTGGCCAGGTTGGCCGCATGGATGGCGGCGAACATCTCTTCCAGCGGCAGGCCCTGCGACAGCAGCAGACCGATCAGCACGTTCAGCACGTCCACGCCCTCGGCTGCCAGTTCGGCGCGCAGCCGGGTCTGCTCGGTCGCGTCGGCCTGCTGCAGGCGCTGGTAGTCCTGCAGTGCAGCCATGAATTCCTGCCACTCTTCCTGCAGCATGTTCTGCCACATGGTCAGCGCCTCGGCGTGATACTGCGGCTGGGCCGGAAGCTGCATGTCGAAGCGCTGCATGAAATCGCGGCGCAGGGTGAAGGGATTGCTCATCTTGTGTTTTATGTAGATTTAAAACGCAATATTTTGTGTTTTCTCATGGGGGCTGGCAAGTCGATGGCATGAAAAAAGCCGCAGCAAGGGCAGCGGCCTGGATGCTCTGCAGGCGGCGTTTAGCCGGCGGCCAGCTTGCCCAGCACCTCGAAGTAGTCGGGGAAGGTCTTGGCCACGCACTTCGGGTCGTTGATCACCACCGGCGTATCCAGCAGCGCCACCAGCGAGAAGCACATCGCCATGCGGTGGTCGTCGTAGGTGTCGATCTCGGCGTTGGGCGTCAGCGTGGCCGGCGGGGTGACGCTGATGCTGTCCTGCGTTTCCACCACCGTGGCGCCGACCTTGCGCAGCTCGGTGGCCATCGCCGCCAGGCGGTCGGTTTCCTTCACGCGCCAGCTTTCCACGTTGCGGATGGTGGTGGTGCCCTTGGCCGCCAGTGCGGCCACGGCGATGGTCATCGCCGCGTCCGGAATGTGGTTCAGGTCCACGTCGATGGCCTTCAACCCGCCCTGTGGTGCGCGTGCCTCGATCCAGTTGTCGCCCATGCTGATCTCGGCGCCCATCAGCGCCAGCGCATCGGCGAACTTCACGTCGCCCTGGATGCTGCTGCGGCCAACCCCTTCCACCCGGACCGGCCCGCCGGCCAGCGCGCCGGCCGCCAGGAAGTAGGACGCGCTGGAGGCGTCGCCCTCGACGTGGATCTCGCCCGGCGACTGGTAACGTTGGCCGCCGGCAATGGTGAAGCGCTGCCAGCCGTCGCGTTGCACGGTCACGCCGAAGCGCGCCATCAGGTTGAGGGTGATCTCGATATACGGCTTGGAAATCAGCTCGCCCACCACCTCGATGGTGACGCTCTCGCCGGTCAGCGGCAGCGCCATCAGCAGCGCGGTCAGGAACTGGCTGGAAACATTGCCCTTCACCGGAATCACCTTGCCGGCGCGGATGCTGGCCGGCTTGATCTGCAGCGGCGGGAAGCCGTCGTTGCCGAGGTAGTCGATATCGGCGCCGGCCACGCGCAGCGCATCCACCAGGTCGCCGATCGGGCGCTCGTGCATGCGCGGCACGCCGTGCAGGTGATAGTTGCCCTGCATCAGCGCCAGCGCAGCGGTCAGCGGGCGGAAGGCGGTGCCGGCATTGCCGAGGAACAGGTCGGCCTCCTTCACCGCGAAGGCACCGCCGGTGCCCTGCACCAGGAAGTCGCGGCTGTCGCCTTGCTGTGTCACTTGTACGCCCAGCGTGGCCAGGGCCTCCAGCATGCGGCGGATGTCGTCGGAATCCAGCAGCTCGCGCACCAGGGTCGGGCCGTCGGCCAGCGCGGCCAGCAGCAGGGTGCGGTTGGAGATGCTCTTCGAGCCGGGCAGTTTTACCGTGCCGGCGAGGCGGGGAATCGGGTGCAGCGTCAGTTGTTCCATGGCGGTCTTGTTCGTTGATTTTGTTCGGGGGGCGGCGCTGGCCGCTGTCTGCGCCGGTCGTGCGCGTGGCGCGCCGGCATCGGCTGATCTCTGTACCGACTGTACCGTTATTGTGCATTGCCGCGCAAACATCCGCTGTGACGGCGGCTGCGTTACAATAACCGGTTTTTCAGTCAGGCTTTACTGTCATGCCCATGCTCCGACCCGTTATTACCATCGATGGCCCGTCCGCGTCCGGCAAGGGCACCGTGGCGGCGCTCGTTGCCCGTGAACTGGGCTTCCATTATCTCGACTCCGGTGCGTTGTATCGCCTGGCAGCGCTGTATGCGCTGCGCGAAGGCGTGAGCTGGGAGGACGAAAACCAGGTTGCCAGGTTGGCCGCGCAGCTGCCGGCGGCCTTCCACGACGACAAGGTGTGGCTGGATGGCCACGATGTCAGCGCCGCGATCCGCGCCGAGGATATCGGCATGGGCGCCTCCCGCATTGCCGCGTTGCCGAGCGTGCGTGCCGCGCTGCTTGAGCGCCAGCGCGCCTACCAGCAAACGCCGGGGCTGGTGGCCGACGGCCGCGACATGGGCTCGGTGGTGTTTCCGCGCGCCGAGCTCAAGGTTTTCCTGACCGCCAGCGCCGAAGAACGTGCCGCGCGGCGCTATAAGCAGTTGATCGCAAAAGGGGAATCTGCTAATCTCCTTCAGATTCAGCAGGATATTTGTGATCGTGACGCGCGAGACGCGGCACGGAGCGTTGCCCCGTTGAGACAAGAACCGGATGCCCGTTTGCTGGATACCTCCGCCCTGACCATTGACCAGGCGGTCAATCAGGTGCTGCAGTGGTTTCGCGAACGATAAAGGCGCCCGGTTGTTCATTTTTGTAGCACGCTGCTTCGGTTTCCTTGCACCGGCAGTCCTCAAACCTAACCCCGCGTGACGCAAGGCATGCAACAAGAGTAAATCTGATGACTAACCTCGTAATGGATAGCTTCGCCGCCCTGTTTGAAGAGAGCCTTGCTCTGCAAGAAATGCGTGCTGGTGAAGTAATCACTGCTGAAGTCGTGTCCATTGACTCCAACTTCGTTACCGTTAACGCCGGTCTGAAGTCCGAGTCGCTGATCCCTGTTGAAGAATTCAAGGGTGACAATGGCCAGGTTGAAGTAGCAGTTGGCGATTTCGTCACTGTTGCCATCGACTCCCTGGAAAACGGCTTTGGCGAAACCAAGCTGTCCCGTGAAAAAGCCAAGCGTCTGGCTGCGTGGATTGACCTGGAAGAGGCTCTGGAAGCTGGCAAGATCCTGTCTGGCGTGATCAGCGGCAAAGTCAAGGGTGGTCTGACCGTTATGGTTAACGGCATCCGCGCCTTCCTGCCGGGTTCGCTGGTAGATGTACGTCCGGTGAAAGACACCACTCCTTACGAAGGTAAGGAAGTTGAGTTCAAGGTTATCAAGCTGGATCGCAAGCGCAACAACGTGGTTGTTTCGCGTCGTGCGGTTCTGGAAGAAACCCTGGGCGAAGAGCGCAAGGCACTGCTGGAAACCCTGCGTGAAGGCCTGGTGGTTAAAGGTATCGTCAAGAACATCACCGACTACGGTGCGTTCGTTGACCTGGGCGGTATCGATGGTCTGCTGCACATCACCGACCTGGCATGGCGCCGTGTTAAGCACCCGTCCGAAGTTCTGGCCGTTGGTGACGAAGTTGAAGCCAAGGTTCTCAAGTTCGACCAGGACAAGAACCGCGTTTCGCTGGGTCTCAAGCAGCTGGGCGAAGATCCGTGGGTGGGCCTGTCCCGCCGTTACCCTGCCGGCACCCGCCTGTTCGGCAAGGTAACCAACCTGACCGACTACGGTGGCTTTGTTGAAATCGAACAGGGCATCGAAGGTCTGGTTCACGTGTCCGAAATGGACTGGACCAACAAGAACGTACACCCATCCAAGGTAGTTCAGGTTGGTGACGAAGTTGAAGTCATGATCCTCGAGATCGACGAAGACCGTCGTCGTATCAGCCTGGGCATGAAGCAGTGCCAGGCCAACCCATGGAACGCCTTCGCTGACGACTTCAAGAAGGGTGACAAGATCAAGGGCGCCATCAAGTCGATCACCGACTTCGGCGTATTCGTTGGTCTGCCAGGCGGCATCGACGGCCTGGTTCACCTGTCCGACCTGTCCTGGAACGAGACCGGTGAAGACGCCGTTCGCCGCTTCAAGAAGGGCGACGAAGTTGAAGCCGTGGTTATGTCCATCGACGTTGAGAAAGAGCGTATCTCCCTCGGCATCAAGCAGCTGGAAGGTGATCCGTTCAACAACTACGTTGCCATGAACGACAAGGGCGCGCTGGTTAAGGGCGTGGTGAAGTCTGCTGACGCCAAAGGCGCCGTGATCCAGCTGGATAACGACGTTGAAGGCTACCTGCGTGCTTCCGAAGTGTCGCGTGACCGCGTTGAAGACATCCGCACCCACGTTAAAGAGGGTGACGAAGTTGAAACCGTGATCATCGCCGTTGACCGCAAGGCACGCTCCATCAGCCTGTCGATCAAGGCGAAGGACCTGCAGGAAGAGAAAGCGGCCCTGGGCGCGATCTCTGCTGATGCCAGCGCGAACGTGTCTGCCGGTACTACCAGCCTGGGCGCCCTGCTCAAGGCTAAACTGTCCGGCGGCAACGAATAAGTGATGGATATGACCAAATCTGAGCTTATTGCGAGGCTTGCCGAGCGTTATCCTCAGTTGGTCGCCAAAGATGCTGAACTGGCCGTCAAAACCATTCTGGATGCGATGGCCGGCAGCCTGGCAAAAGGGCAGCGAATCGAGATTCGCGGCTTCGGCAGTTTCGATCTGAACTACCGTCCGCCGCGGGTTGGCCGCAACCCCAAGTCAGGCTCCAGCGTTGTCGTTCCTGAGAAATACGTGCCTCACTTCAAGGCAGGCAAGGAGCTGCGCGAACGCGTGGATCTTGCCCCGGGGGCTTCCGAGTAAGCTTCCGATGTGCCTGTCTGCAAAACGCTGCGGTTTACCGCAGCGTTTTTTATTACCCTTCCGGCTTGGGGGGGCGCACGCTTTCGTTTAAACTTGCCATAATTTTTGCCCAGGCCGGAGTCGTTATGCGTTACCTCGTTCGCTTGCTGGAACTGCTGCTGCTGGTGCTGCTGGTGGCGGTAACCGTACAGAACAGTGCCATCGTCGAGTTCAAGCTGTTTTTTGGACAAAGCTGGAATGCGCCACTGATCCTGCTGCTGCTGGTGTTCTTTGTTGTCGGCGTGCTGATCGCGATGCTGGCCACCTTTACCTATTCCCTGCGTGTCCGTCGCGAGCTGTCGCAGCTCAAGAAGGAACTGCGCTCCAGACAGGCCAGCAGCCGGGTCACCAAGGACCCGAGCGACGCGCTGGCTGACTGATTTGCATCTGCCGTTTGCCGGCATTCCCGTACCGAGGTTGGATTTTGGATATTGATCTGTGGTGGCTGTTGCTGTTCCCGGCGTTTTTCGGTCTGGGCTGGCTGGCCGCGCGCGTCGACATGCGCGCCGTACTGAAACAGGCGCGCGAAGTGCCGGCCGGTTTTTACAAGGGGCTGGATGCGCTGGTCGATGACAGGACCGATGTCGCCGCCCGCTCGCTGGCAGAAGTGGCCCGCGCCCATCCGCACGCGCTGGAAGTGCAACTGAGCCTGGGCAAGCTGTACCGTCGCCGCGGCGAAAACGACCGCGCCATCCGCCTGCACCAGCAGGTGCTGGAGCTGCCCGACCTCAGCAACGAGCAAAAGGCGCTGGTGCGTTTCGAGCTGTCGCAGGACTTTCACAAGGCCGGGTTGGTCGATCGCGCCGAGGAAATCCTGGTCAAGCTGCTGCCCAGTCAGACCATGGGCCGCGCCGCGCGCGAACAGCTGCTGAGCATCTACCAGCAGGACCGCGACTGGGAGAAGGCGGTCGCCACCGCGCGCGAGCTGCGCAGCGACGCCCACTCCTTCCAGCACGAAGTGGCGCAGTTTTTCTGCGAGCTGGCGCAGGGCGCGCTATACCAGTCCGACTACGACAAGGCACGCCGTTACGTGCAGGAAGCGTTTGCGGCCAACCGCAAGTGCGTGCGCGCCAGCATCCTGCTCGGCGACATCGAGGTCGCCACCGGCCAGCCGGAAGCCGCCATCGCCGCGTGGCAGGCGATCGAGAAGCAGAACTACGAATACCTGGCGATGGTCGCCGAGCGCCTGTTCGACGCCTACGAGTCGCTGGGCAAGGCGGCGGAAGGCATTGCGCTGCTGCGCGGCTACCAGCGCACCTTTTCGCAGCTGGAACTGACCGACCTGCTGTACCAGAAGGTGGCCACCTACGAAGGCGAGGCCAAGGCGCTGGAGGCGGTGCGCGAGGCGGTACACGCGCGCCCGAACCTGCTCGGCGTCTACCGCCTGGTGGAAGCGCAGATGGACGAGCTGAGCCCGGAAGGGCGCATGGACGCCGAAGTGGCGCGCGCGCTGATCATGAAGCACGCGCAGCGCCTGACCGTGCACCGCTGCAAACGCTGCAATTTCCGCTCGCGGGCCTTCTTCTGGCACTGCCCGGCCTGCGGCGAGTGGGAGAGCTTCACCCCCAACCGCTCGGAAACCCATTGATTTCAAGCATTGAAGACTGGAACAACATGAATCCCCTGATGGCGCCCGGCCTTGCGGCCAACGTTACCTCGCCGGTGCTGGTGGCACTGGATTTTGCCACCGCCGATGCCGCGCTGGCCTTTGCCTCCCGTCTTGACCCGCTGCAGTGCCGGCTGAAGGTTGGCAAGGAGCTGTTTACCGCTGCCGGCCCGCAGCTGCTGCAGCAGTTGCAGGCGCGCGGCTTCCAGGTGTTCCTGGACCTGAAATTCCACGACATTCCCAATACCGTGGCCCACGCCTGCAAGATGGCGGCCGAAGCCGGGGTGTGGATGGTCAACGTGCACGCCTCCGGCGGCCGCCGCATGATGACCGCCGCCGCCGAGGCGCTGGCGCAGTACAGCCAGCGCCCGCTGCTGATCGCGGTCACGGTGCTGACCAGCATGGAGGCCAGCGATCTGGCCGAAATCGGCATCACCGTGCCGCCGCAGGAACAGGTGCTGCGTCTGGCGCACCTGACAAAAGACAGTGGTCTGGACGGCGTGGTGTGCTCGGCGCAGGAAGCGTCGCTGCTGAAAACCGAACTGGGCCGCGACTTCAAGCTGGTGACGCCGGGCATCCGCCTTGCCGACAGCGCCGCCGACGACCAGCGCCGGGTGATGACGCCGGTCGCCGCGCTGCAGGCCGGCGCCGATTACCTGGTGATCGGCCGCCCGATCACCCAGGCCGCCGATCCGCTGGCCGCACTGGCGGCGATCAATGTCGACATTCAATCCTATCTGGCGACAAAAGCATGAACATCACCGTAATCGGATCGGGCTATGTCGGCCTGGTCACCGGCACCTGCCTTGCCGAAGTGGGTAATCACGTACTGTGCCTGGACGTGGATCCGGCCAAGATCGCCATGCTGCAGGCTGGCGGTATCCCGATCTACGAGCCGGGGCTGGAGGAGATGGTCAAGCGCAACGTCGCCGCCGGCCGCCTCAGCTTCACCACCGACGTGGCCGCGTCGGTCGCGTTCGGCGACATCCAGTTCATCGCCGTCGGCACGCCGCCGGACGAGGATGGCTCCGCCGACCTGCAGTACGTACTGGCCGCCGCGCGCAATATCGGCCAGCACATGGACGGTTACAAGGTCATCGTCGACAAGTCGACGGTGCCGGTCGGCACCGCCGACAAGGTCAACGCCGCGATCGCGGCAACGTTGGCCGCACGCGGCGTCAGCCTCGACTACAGCGTGGTGTCCAATCCGGAATTCCTGAAAGAGGGCGCCGCGATCGAGGACTTCATGAAGCCGGACCGCATCGTGGTCGGCGCCGGGGAAGAGCGCGCCATCGACATGATGCGCCGCCTGTACGCGCCGTTCCAGCGCAGCCACGAGCGCATCCTGTTCATGGACGTGCGCTCCGCCGAGCTGACCAAGTACGCCGCCAACGCGATGCTGGCGACTCGCATCTCGTTCATGAACGAGCTGGCCAACCTCGCGGAAACGCTGGGCGCCGACATCGAGCTGGTGCGCAAGGGCATCGGCTCCGATCCGCGCATCGGCTACCACTTCCTGTATCCGGGTACCGGCTACGGCGGTTCCTGCTTCCCGAAAGACGTGAAGGCGCTGGTGGCCACCGGCCGCGACAACGGCCACGCGATGCGGGTGCTGACCGCAGTGGAGGCCGCCAACGACGCGCAGAAGCTGCGACTGGTGGAAAAGGTGGTCGCCAAGTTCGGCGCCGACCTCTCCGGCCGCCGCTTCGCGCTGTGGGGGCTGGCGTTCAAGCCCAACACCGACGACATGCGCGAGGCGCCGAGCCGCGTGATTGTCGACGAGCTGACCCGTCGCGGCGCGCAAGTGGTCGCCTTCGATCCGGTGGCGATGCACGAAGCGTCGCGCACCATGGCCGGCATCGCCGGTTTTGCCTTCGCCGACGACATGATGAGCCCGCTGCACGGCGCCGATGCGCTGCTGATCGCCACCGAGTGGAAGGCGTTCCGCAGCCCGGACTTCAGCGAACTGAAACGCCTGCTGCTGCAGCCGCTGATTTTCGACGGTCGCAATATGTACGATCCGGCCTGGCTGCGCGCGCAGGGCTTCGAATACCACGCCATCGGCCGTTGAGGTGAGCATGAACCTGTTGAACACGCTGGGCCTCGTGCCCGCAACGTTGGCCGCACGGTTGGCCGAAGCCAAAGTTCTGGTGGTCGGTGACGTGATGCTGGACCGCTACTGGTTCGGCGACGTCAGTCGCATCTCGCCGGAGGCGCCGGTGCCGGTGGCCAGGATCAGCCGCATGGAAGAGCGTGCCGGCGGTGCGGCCAACGTGGCACGCAATATCGCCAGCCTGGGTGGCCAGGCCACCATTCTGTCGGTGGTCGGCGACGACGAGGCCGCGACCGCGCTGGAGCGGCTGCTGGTCAAGGACGGCATCCGCGCCTCGCTCAAGCGCGACCCGGAAATTGCCACTACCGTGAAACTGCGCGTGGTGGCGCGGCAGCAGCAGCTGATCCGCCTGGATTTCGAAGATGCGCCCAGCCACGAGATTCTGGCCGACAAGCTGGACGAGTACGCCGCCATTGTCGCCGCCCATGACGTGGTGATCCTGTCCGACTACGGCAAGGGCGGCCTCACCCACGTGGCGCGGATGATCGAACTGGCGCGTGCCGCCGGCAAGCCGGTGCTGATCGACCCCAAGGGCGACGACTACAGCAAGTACGCCGGCGCCACGCTGCTGACCCCGAATCGCAGCGAATTCAAGCAGGTCGCCGGCAGCTGGCAGAACGAGGCGCAGCTCAGCGCCAAGGCCGAAGCCTTGCGCGGCGAGCTGAATCTCGACGCCTTGCTGGTGACGCGCAGCGAAGAGGGCATGACGCTGTACCGTGCCGACGGCGCAGTGCACGAGCCGACGCTGGCGCAGGAGGTGTACGACGTATCCGGTGCCGGCGATACCGTGATCGGCACCCTGGGGCTGATGCTGGCTGCCGGGCTGGAGCTGCCTGTGGCGATGCGCCTGGCCAATGCCGCCGCCGGCATCGTGGTGGCCAAGCTGGGCACCGCGGTGTGCCACCAGCGCGAACTGTTTGCACTGTAACCGTCGCAGAAAGCGAGGCCGGCATGTTGTGGCACCAGGAAGTCCTGCAGTTCTGGTTCGGTGGCGACAGCGACGAGATGCTGGCCATTCCGCGTGAAGCCTGGTTCAGGAAGGACGAGGCCTTCGACACCATCATCCGCGAGCGTTTCCTGCCGCTGGTGGACGGGCTGCAGGCCGACAGGCTGGATCCGCCGCTGCACGATGCACGCCAGACTCTGGCCTGGCTGATCGTGGCCGACCAGTTTCCGCGCAACCTGTTCCGTGGCGAGGCGCGCGCCTTTGCCAGCGATGCGCAGGCGCGTGACGTGGCACACGCGATGCTGGCGGCTGGGCTGGACGCGCAGCTGCCGCCGGTAGCGCGCTGGTTTTGCTACCTGCCACTGGAACACAGCGAGCGACTGAGCGACCAGGACGACTGCGTGCACTGCTTTTCCGCGCTGCCGGCGGACAGTCCCGGCTACGCCGGCGTGCTGGACTACGCGCAGCGCCACCGCGACATCATTGCCCGCTTTGGCCGCTTCCCGCACCGCAACGCGGCGCTGGGACGCGACAACACCGCGGAAGAAACCGCCTTTCTGCAGCAGCCGGGCAGCAGCTTTTAACGAATTTGACTATGGGTTGGCCGCAGGCCGGCCCGTCCAGCGAGGAATACATATGACCATCGTCGTTACCGGCGCTGCCGGCTTTATCGGCTCCAACATCGTCAAGGCGCTCAACGCCCGCGGCGAAACCGACATCATCGCCGTCGACAACCTCACCCGCGGCGACAAGTTCGTCAACCTGGTGGACTGCGAGATCAGCGACTACCTCGACAAGCAGGACTTCATCAGCCTGATCGGCAGCGGCGACTTCGACGGCGAGATCCGCGCCATCCTGCACCAGGGTGCCTGCTCGGACACCATGAACCACGACGGCAAGTACATGATGGAGAACAACTACCAGTACACGCTGGAGCTGTTCGAATTCTGCCAGGCCGAGGAAATCCCCTTCCTGTACGCCTCCAGCGCCGCCACCTACGGCAAGGGATCAGTATTCAAGGAAGAGCGCCAGTTTGAGGGCCCGCTCAACGTCTACGGCTACTCCAAGTTCCTGTTCGACCAGGTGCTGCGCCGCCGCATGAAGGAGGGCCTCACCGCGCAGGTGGCCGGCTTCCGCTACTTCAACGTCTACGGCCCGCAGGAGCAGCACAAGGGGCGCATGGCCTCGGTCGCCTTCCACAACTTCAACCAGTACCGCGAAACCGGCAAGGTCAAGCTGTTCGGCGGCTACGACGGCTACGCCGACGGCACCCAGAGCCGCGACTTCGTGTCGGTGGAGGACGTGGTCAACGTCAACCTGTACTTCCTCGACAATCCGGACCAGTCCGGCATCTTCAACCTCGGCTCCGGCCGCGCGCAGCCGTTCAACGACGTGGCGGTGGCCACCGTCAACGCCTGCCGCCGCCACGAAGGTAAAGATGCATTGTCTTTGGCGGATATGGTTGAGTACGGCATCCTGGAATACATAGACTTCCCGGAGGCGCTGAAGGGCAAGTACCAGAGCTTCACCCGGGCCGACATCGGCAAGCTGCGCGAAGCGGGTTACGACGCGCCGATGCTGACCGTGGAGCAGGGCGTCGACCGTTACGTGGACTGGCTGGTCGCGCGCCAGGGCTGAGCCCCGCGCTTTGCCAACAGCAAGCCCCGTTCCTTGAACGGGGCTTTGTCTTTGCCTCGTGAGGTGTGGCCGAGCGACGGCTGCGACATCCGGTTATATTCAAGGCATGTAAAATTCCAAAGGGCGGTGTGATTTCAAGTCGTTGATTATGATGGATTTGTTTTGCCGTGCCGCCGCGCGCCTGGCCGCGGGGCGGCGACAGCGGGGTGCAAGCCGGTATAATGCGGCGCACTAGGAGACGCCAATGACCCTGCCCGTATTCAAACATCTCGAAGATTTCGTCGGTAACACCCCGCTGGTGCGCCTCAAGCGCATGCCGGGTAACAGCAGCAACGTGGTGCTGGTCAAGCTGGAGGGCAACAACCCGGCCGGCTCGGTGAAGGACAGGCCGGCACTGTCGATGATCCGCCACGCCGAGGCGCGCGGCGAGATCAAGCCCGGCGACACCCTGATCGAGCCGACCAGCGGCAACACCGGCATCGCGCTGGCGATGGCGGCGACCATGATGGGCTACAAGATGATCCTGGTGATGCCGGAAAACTCCAGCCAGGAACGCATCGACACCATGCGCGCCTACGGTGCCGAGGTGATCCTGACGCCGAAGGCGGCGTCGATGCCCGGCGCCATCGACGAGGCGCGACGCATGGAGGCGCTGGGCGTCGGTCGCATCCTCGACCAGTTCGGCAACCCGGACAATCCGCTGGCCCACCTCGAAGGTACAGGGCCGGAGATCTGGCGCGATACCGCCGGTACGGTCACCCACTTCGTGTCCAGCATGGGCACCACCGGCACCATCATGGGTACCAGCGCCTACCTGAAGCAGCAAAACCCGGCCATCCAGATCATCGGCGTGCAGCCGCAGCCCGGCAGCCAGATTCCCGGTATCCGCAAGTGGGAAGACGAATACCTGCCCAAGATCTGCGACTTCTCGCGCATCGACGAGCTGCTGCTGGTCGACCAGCAGACGGCGGAAGACACCGCGCGCCAGCTGGCGCGCGAGGAGGGCATCCTCGCCGGCCCGTCGTCCGGCGGCGCGCTGGCGGTGGCGCTGCGCCTGAACCAGCAGCTGGAGAACGCGGTGATCGTGTCCATCGTCTGCGACCGTGGCGACCGCTACCTGTCCACCGGCCTGTTTTCCTGAGTCAACGTTGGCCGCACGCTGCGGCCAACCCCGAACCGAAGCGATTATGTCCCAACACGTTTTTTCGCCGCCGAGCGACGGCTCGATGAGCCCCAAGACCTGGTACCAGGCGGCCAGCCAGCAGCCGGGTTTTATCCACGACGCGGCCCAGGCCGCCGCCATCGAGCGGCTGGACGAGCTGTGGCAGACGCTGGTGGAGTTCAAGGACAAGCGCAACCGCTTCCTCGGCCGCAGCCTGCGCAAGCCGGAAGTGCCGCGCGGCCTGTATTTCTGGGGTGGCGTCGGCCGCGGCAAGAGCTTCCTGATGGACGCCTTCTTCGGCTGCGTGCCCTATAACCGCAAGCGCCGCGTGCACTTTCACCACTTCATGGCGGAAATCCACAAGCAGCTGCGCACGGTGTCCAACGAGGCCGATCCGCTGAAAACGGTGGCGGCGCGTATTGCCAAGGATGTGCGCCTGCTGTGTTTCGACGAGTTCCACGTCAGCGACATTGCCGATGCGATGATCCTCGGCCGCCTGTTCGCCGCCTTGTTCGAGCAGGGCATCATCTGCGTGATGACTTCCAACTATCCGCCGGAAAACCTGTATCCGAACGGCCTGATGCGCAGCAACTTCCTGCCCACCATCGCCTTGCTGCAGCAGCATCTGGAGGTGTTGAATGTCGATGGCGGCAACGACTACCGTCTGCGCGAGCTGACGCGCGAGCCGCTGTTCCACGTGCCGGCCGATGCCGATGCCGAGACGAAGATGCAGGACATGTTCGAGCGGCTGGCCGGTGCCTCCGGCGAGCTGGAGCACTCGCTGGCGGTACTGGGGCGCGACATTCCGCTCAAGCGCCACGCGCCGGGGGTGATCTGGTTCGATTTCCGCGCCATCTGCGACGGCCCGCGCGCGCAGACCGACTACTTGGAGATCGCCAGCGAATACCACACCGTGTTCGTGTCCGGCATTCCGCAGCTGGCGGTGCGCGATGCGTCGATGGCGCGGCGCTTCACCTGGCTGGTGGACGTGTTCTACGACCACCGCGTCAAGCTGGTGGCGTCCTGCGCGGTGGCGCCGGAATTGATCTATACCGAGGGGCCGCAGGCCAGCGAGTTTTTCCGCACCGCCAGCCGCCTGACCGAGATGCAGTCGCGCACCTATCTGGAACTGCCGCACCTGGTGGACGACTTCAGAATCGCCGACGGCATTACCGAGACCTGAGCAGTCGTTATCGTGTGTCATGAAAAAAGGTTGGCCGCAGTGTTGCGGCCAACCTTTTGTTTGTCTGGCGAGAGGTTAGCGCTGGCCGGCCGGAATCAGCAGCGGCTGGTAGCCCAGGGCACGCAGGCGCTGCATTGCTTCCTCGGCTTCGGCGCGGGTGCGGAACGGACCCAGCTGGACGCGGGTTTCGGTGTGCGCGGTGATGCCGTGTCTTTTCAGGTCGGTCACCAGTTTCTCGGCATTGTC
The DNA here is from genome assembly GCF_014652475.1 of Vogesella alkaliphila. Lineage (GTDB taxonomy): Bacteria > Pseudomonadota > Gammaproteobacteria > Burkholderiales > Chromobacteriaceae > Vogesella > Vogesella alkaliphila. Next base: position 136,203 of record NZ_BMYW01000007.1, read on the forward strand.
CGGGCTGGAGAACAGGCCCAGCTGCACCTGGTAGCCGAAGGAGCTGCCTTGCGGGGCGATGCCGGGGGCCGGCAGGCGCGGCGGCGCGGGCGGTTTTTCGGCCAGTGGCACGCGGATGGCGGGCGTGGGAGCCGGTGTCGCCGTGATGGCCGGCGCCGTCACGGCGCCGTCACGGCGTGGCGGTTCGCTGCGCGGCGCGACGCTCGTGACGCTCTTGCCGTTGCTGAGCGGCGGTGTCGTCGTGATGGCGACGGCCGGTGCACGCGGCTGGGGCGCCTGGATCTGCGGCGGGCTGAGAGGGGTGACGCTGGCCGGGCTGCCGGGCGCCGGCGCCAGCGGCGAGCTGCCGGCGGGCTCGCTGGCGCTGGCGGCACTGGCGTCCAGCGGCGCGCTGCTGTCGATGGCGCTGAGGCTCAGCGAGGCGCTGTCGCTGCTGTCTTTCTGGATGATGCGACCGGAGCTGATCGGGGTGCTGGCCGGGGTCGGCGGAGTGGCCGGTGTATTGAAACTGTCGATGATCGGTATCGCCGCCAGGGCCACCAGAACCAGGCCGCTGGCAATCGCAATCCGTTTCTTGATCTGGGGCGACAGCCCGCTGTCGCCGTCGGGGGGGCGCTGTTGTGGCGTTGGATTCATCTCGGTTTACATTCTGTGCAGCAAACGCTGGTGAACACTGGTAAAATACCGGGTTCCTCAAAATTGGGTAACCCGTCAAGCTTGAAAATAGCTTGGCAAGTGTAACCATTTCGCTTGTAAACAGGGAGAATTTATATGGCAATCGAACGTACGCTGTCCATCATCAAACCGGACGCAGTCGCCAAGAACGTTATCGGCAAGATCTACGACCGCTTCGAATCCGCCGGCCTGAAAGTCGTGGCCGCCAAGCTGAAGCAACTGTCGCGCGCCGAAGCCGAAGGCTTCTACGCCGTGCACAAAGAGCGTCCTTTCTTCAACGACCTGGTGAGCTTCATGATCTCCGGTCCGGTGATGATCCAGGCGCTGGAAGGCGAAAACGCCGTCCTGAAAAACCGCGAACTGATGGGCGCGACCGATCCGAAGAAAGCCGAAGCCGGTACCATCCGTGCCGATTTCGCTGATTCCATCGATGCCAACGCCGTTCACGGCTCCGACAGCCTCGAAAACGCCGCGATCGAAGTAGCCTACTTCTTCGCCGCGACCGAGATCTGCGCACGCTAAGTTGTACCCGGCGGCTGCCTGTGGCGGCCGCCATTTCCAGAGATTGACATGAAGACCAACCTGCTCGACTTCAACCTTCCCCAGCTCACCGACCACTTTGCCGCGATGGGCGAAAAGCCGTTCCGCGCCAAGCAGATCATGCGCTGGATGCATCAGATGGGCGAAGCCGACTTCGACGCCATGACCGACATCGCCAAGAGCCTGCGTGCCAAGCTGCACGATACGGCCATTGTCGGCGTGCCGGACCTGATGGTGTCGCAGGAATCGGAAGATGGTACCCGCAAGTGGCTGCTGGACGTCGGCACCGGCAACGGTGTGGAGACCGTATTCATCCCCGAGGATGACCGCGGCACCTTGTGCATATCATCTCAGGTCGGCTGTGCGCTGGAGTGCACCTTCTGCTCCACCGGTCGCCAGGGCTTCAACCGCAATCTCAGCACCGCCGAGATCATCGGCCAGCTGTGGTGGGCGAACAAGGCGATGGGCGTGACGCCGAAGAACGAGCGCGTGATCTCCAACGTGGTGATGATGGGCATGGGCGAGCCGCTGGCCAACTTCGACAACGTGGTGTCGGCGCTGCAGATCATGCTGGACGACCACGGCTACGGCCTGTCCCGCCGTCGCGTGACGGTGTCCACCTCGGGCATGGTGCCGCAGATGGACCGCCTGAAAGAGGCCTGTCCGGTGGCGCTGGCGGTGAGCCTGCACGCCTCCAATGATCGCATCCGCGACGAGATCGTACCGCTGAACAAGAAATACCCGCTGAAGGAGCTGATGGCCGCCTGCCAGCGCTACCTGGTGAAGGCGCCGCGCGACTTCATCACCTTCGAATACGTGATGCTTGACGGGGTCAACGACAGACCGGAACATGCGCGGGAGCTGATCGCGCTGGTGCGCGACGTGCCGTGCAAGTTCAACCTGATTCCGTTTAACCCGTTCCCGAATTCCGGTTACGAGCGTTCCAGCAACAACGCGATCCGCAATTTCCGCGAAATCCTGCAGGAAGCCGGCTTCATCGTCACCGTGCGCAAGACGCGCGGCGACGACATCGACGCCGCCTGCGGCCAGCTGGCCGGCCAGGTGCAGGACAAGACCCGGCGCCAGGAGAAGTGGATACGCATCGCCGAGGAAAAAGACCAATGAAGCGAACCCGTGTCGTCATCCTGTTGGCCGCCCTGCTGGCCAGTACGCTGACTTTCGCCGACGGCGCTACCCCGCGCGAACTGGCACAGACACGGGCCCTGTTGGCAATCGAGTACATGAAGATCGGCAACATGCGCGTGGCGCTGGAAAACGCCGATCAGTCCATCAAGTTTGATCCTACCTTTCAGGCTGGCTACCTCGCCCGCGCCCTGATCTACATGCAGCTGGGGGTCGATGCCGAGGCGGAAGCCGCCTTCAATCGCGCGCTGAAGCTGGATGCGACCAACCCCGAGGTCAACAATAATTTCGGCTGGTACCTGTGCAGCCGCGGCCGTTACGAAGAGGCGATCACGCGCTTCGATCGCGCGCTGGCCGACCCGCTGTACCAGTCGCCGCAATCGGCGATGGTGAACAAGGCGGCCTGCCTGGTGCGCATGGACCAGCGCCCGCTGGCCAACCAGTGGCTGCTGGCCGCGCTGCGCCGGGCGCCGAATGACGGCGCCGCGTTGCGCGAACTGCTGAACTTGTCTTTGTTGGATAAAAATGTCACGCTGGCGACCTTTTATTACGAACGCCTGAAGTTTGACGAGCGTCGCATGTCGCCAGCGGAATTGATGATGGGGATTCGTCTGGCACGTTTAAAACAGGATCGGGCGATGGAGACACGCCTGGCCGATTATCTGAAAACGCGTTTTCCCGATACCGGGGAAGCCCAGATGTTGCTTAGCGGAAACTGAAAAGCATGGAAGCGGATAACCAACAACAAGACAGCACTGCCGTGGCTATCGGGCAGGAGTTGCGTGCTGCCCGAGAGGGCAAGGGCCTGAGCATTGGCGAGGTGGCTGATCGCCTGAAACTGTCGGTCAAGCAGCTGAACGCCATCGAGCGCGGCGATTTCGCCAGCCTGCCGGGGGCCACCTTTGCCCGCGGCTTCGTGCGCAGCTATGCCCGTTACATGGAAGTGGATGCCGATGCACTGGTGGCGCGTCTGGACCAGTGCGTGCCGCTGGATACGCCGCCGGCGGCGCTGGTGCCGGTGAACGAGGAGCCGGCCAAGGCCTCGCTGGCCTTGCCGCTGTCGCTGGGCGCGCTGCTGGTGATTGCCGGCGGCTGGTTCCTGCTGCCGGGTGCCGCCGAGCCGGAGGTGCAGTCCTCGGTGCCGCTGGCCCTGGTGCCGACGGTGGCCGATCCCGACGCCAGCGCCATGCAGCCGACGACCTCCGACGTGGTGGCGGTCACGCCACCGCTGGTGGCTGCATCGGCGCCGCAGCCGGCCGCACCGGCGGTGACGGCGCCGGTCGCCGTGGCGGCCTCGGCTCCAAGTGCCGCCGCGCCGGTCGCCGGGCAGGGGCGCATCGAATTGCGCGTGCGCCAGGAGGCTTGGGTGTCGATCACCGATGCCGACGGCAAGAAACTGGTGTACGCCACGCTGGCCGCCAACGACAGCCGCCAGCTGCAGGGCCGGCCACCATTCCGCGTGGTGATCGGCAATGCGGCCAACGCCGAGCTGTCCTATAACGGCCAGCCGGTCGATCTGGCCGGCAAGATTCGCGGGACTACCGCCAAACTGGAATTGAACTAACACGCAGATGGACGCAACGATCAAACGTCGTCAAACCCGCCAGGTGGCCATCGGCCACGTGATGGTGGGCTCCGCGCACCCGGTGATGGTGCAGTCGATGACCAATACCGACACCGCCGACGCCGCTGCCACCGTGCAGCAGGTGCAGGCGCTGGCGCAGGCCGGCTCCGAGGTGGTGCGCATTACCGTCAATAGTCCGGAGGCGGCCGCCCGCGTGGCGGAAATCCGCCAGCGCCTGGACGACCTCGGTTGCGACGTGCCGCTGGTCGGCGACTTCCACTTCAACGGCGACCGTCTGCTGAAAGACTACCCCGACTGCGCGCGTGCACTCGGCAAGTACCGCATCAACCCCGGCAACGTCGGCAAGGGTGCCAAGGGCGACGACAAGTTCGCGTTCATGATCCGTACCGCCGTCGAGTACGACAAACCGGTGCGTATCGGCGTCAACTGGGGCAGTCTGGACCAGGCGCTGCTGGCACGTATGCTGGACGCCAACAACCGTGCGGCCAAGCCCAAGACGCTGGACGTGGTGATGCGCGAGGCGCTGATCGTGTCGGCGCTGGAATCGGCCGACAAGGCGATGGAGCTGGGGCTGCCGGCCGACCATATCCTGCTGTCGTGCAAGGTCAGCAACGTGCAGGACCTGATCACCGTGTACCGCGACCTGGGCAGCCGCTGCGATTTTCCGCTGCACCTGGGCCTGACCGAGGCCGGCATGGGCAGCAAGGGCATCGTCGCCTCCAGCGCCGCGCTGGCGGTGCTGCTGCAGGAAGGCATCGGCGACACCATCCGCATCTCGCTGACCCCGCAGCCGGGCGAGGCGCGCACCAAGGAAGTGGTGGTGGCGCAGGAGCTACTGCAGACCATGGGCCTGCGCTCGTTCACGCCGCTGGTGACCGCCTGTCCCGGCTGTGGCCGCACCACCAGCACCTTTTTCCAGGAGCTGGCGGACAGCATCCAGACCTATCTGCGCGAGCAGATGCCGATCTGGCGTCTGCAGTATCCGGGGGTGGAGGACATGAAGGTGGCGGTGATGGGCTGCGTGGTCAACGGCCCGGGCGAGTCCAAGCTCGCCGACATCGGCATCAGCCTGCCGGGCACCGGTGAGGTACCGGTGGCGCCGGTCTATGTCGATGGCCACAAGGACGTGACGCTGAAGGGCGACAATATCGCCACCGAGTTCAAGGCCATCGTCGACAACTACGTGCAAACCCGATACGGCGAGGGTGGTGCCAAGCGCCGCGAAGTGGTGGCGCGCACCATCCCGATCAAGTCCGTGTAGGGCTTGCGGCCAACCTTAGAATCGAATCCACAGAATTCCGGAAGAACAATCGTAATGGCTCAAAAGTTGCAAGCGATACGCGGCATGAATGATGTGCTGCCGGCCGAGTCGCACCAGTGGGAGTATTTTGAAAACACGCTGCGCGGCTGGCTGGCGGACTACGGCTACCAGAACATCCGCACCCCGATCGTGGAGTCCACGCCGCTGTTCGTGCGCTCCATCGGCGAAGTGACCGACATCGTCGAGAAGGAAATGTACTCCTTCACCGACAGCCTGAACGGCGACTCGCTGACGCTGCGTCCGGAAGGCACCGCCGGCACCCTGCGCGCGGTGGTGGAGCACAACCTGCTGTACAACACCACGCAGAAGCTGTGGTACATGGGCCCGATGTTCCGCCACGAGCGCCCGCAGAAGGGCCGCTACCGCCAGTTCCACCAGATCGGCGTGGAAGCGCTGGGCATGAACGGACCGGACATCGACGCCGAGATCATCGCGATGACCGCCGAGCTGTGGCGCCGCCTGGGCCTGGCCGGTAGCGTGCAGCTGGAAATCAACACCCTGGGCAACAAGGAAGAACGCGCCGCGCATCGCGAGGCGCTGATCGCCTACCTGGAGCAGCACGTCGCCATCCTGGACGAGGACGGCAAGCGCCGCCTGTACAGCAACCCGCTGCGGGTGCTGGACACCAAGAATCCGGCGCTGCAGGAGATGGCCAATGCCGCGCCGCGGCTGAGCGACTACCTGGGTGACACGTCGCGCGAGCACTACGAGGGCTGGAAGGCGCTGATCGACGCGCTGGGCATCCCTTACGTGGAAAACCCGCGCCTGGTGCGCGGCCTCGACTACTACAACCAGTCGGTATTCGAGTGGGTGACCACCGAGCTGGGCGCGCAGGGCACTGTGTGTGCCGGCGGCCGCTACGACGGCCTGATCGAGCAGCTGGGCGGCAAGCCGGCGCCGGGCATCGGTTTCGGCATGGGCATGGAGCGCGTGCTGCTGTTGCTGGCCGAGAAGGACCTGCTGCCGGCGCGTCGCAGTGTCGACGTGTTCATCGTCAACCAGGGGCAGGGCGCCACCGCCTACGCCATGCAGCTGGCCCAGTCGCTGCGCCAGGCTGGCCTGAGCGTGATCCAGCACATGGGCGATGCCAGCTTCAAGTCGCAAATGAAAAAGGCCGATGGCTGCGGCGCCGCCGTGGCACTGATCATCGGAGAAAACGAAGTGGCGACGGCGCAGGCGGTGATCAAGCCACTGCGTGCCGACGCCGCGCAGGAAATCGTTGCCGCGGCCGACGTGGTTGCGGCGGTTTCCCGCTTCAAGTCTTGACGAGGGGGATGCATGGCTTTCGATTTGCAGGAGCAGGAACAGATAGACTGGATCAAGGCCTTCTGGGCACAGTGGGGCAAGCTGCTGTCCGCTGTCGTGCTGGCGGTGTTGCTGTCCTATCTCGGTTACAAGGGTTGGCAGATGTACCGCGCGGCGGAAAGCGCCAAGGCGGCCACCATCTACTCGCAGCTGGAACAGCAGGTGCAGACCGGTAGCCTCGACAAGGTCAAGGCCACCGCTGCCGCGCTGCAAAGCGCGCATCCTGGCTCCGCCTATGCCGCCAATGCGGCGCTGGTGGCGGCCAAGGCTGCCTTCGACAAGGGCGACCTCGCCTTTGCCCGAGCCCAGCTGAAGTGGTTGCTGGCCAGCGGCCAGCAGGACGAGTCGTTGCAGGCGGTCGCCCGCCTGCGTCTGGCGACCGTGCTGCTCGACGAGAAGCAGTACGATGCGGCACTGGCCGAGCTGGCACAGGCGCATCCGGCCAGCTTCGATACGCTGTTCCTGGACCTGAAGGGCGATGTGCTGGTGGCACGTGGCGATGCGTCCGGCGCCCGTGACAGCTACAAGGCCGCTCTGGCCAAGGCGTCGCCGGATGCAACTTTGCGCGACTTTATCCAGACCAAGCTCGACTCCCTGGGAAATTGATCATGAAGCGACGTCTCATTTGTGCCGCCCTTGTCTTGCCGTTGCTCGGCGGCTGCGCCAGCTGGTTTGAAGGTTCGGTCGGTTTCGAGCCGACGCCCTTGCAGGCGATTGCGCAGCAAAGCACGCTGAAGGTGCAGTGGCAGGCCAGCGTGCCGGCGGCGGAGGGCGGCCTGTTCACGCCGTTCTACGACCAGGGCTTGCTGTGGGTGGCCGGTGGCGACGGCAAGGTCAGCGCCATCAACGTGCTGAACGGCAACGAGAGCCGCTGGTTCGACTTCGAACAGAAGCTCAGTGCCGGCGTCGCCATCGCCGACAAGCTGATTTTTGCCGGCAACGACCAGGGCAAGCTGATTGCGGCCAACCTTGATACCGGCAAGATCGTATGGGAACAGACGCTGACCAGCGTGCTGGCCGAGCCGCCGCAGGTCGGCGGCAAGGCGGTGGTGACGCGCAGCAACGACGGTCGCATCAGTGCCTTTGATATCCAGAGCGGTCGCCAGTTGTGGACCGAGTGGCAACCATTGCCGGCGCTGACCGTCAAACAGACCACGCCGCAGCTGAAGGTGGAAGGTGACGACGTGCTGCTGGTCGGCTCCGCCTCCGGCAAGCTGGCGGTGTATGCACTGGAGCAGGGGCGCATGCTGTGGGAGGCGGTTGTCGCTTCACCGCGTGGCGCAAGTGAACTGGAACGGGTGACGGACGTGGTCAGTCAGCCGGTCTTTGATGGCCGCCGCGTTTGCGCCGTGGCCTATCAGGGGCGGATCGGCTGCTTCGAGGCCCGTGGCGGTGAGCAAGCCTGGGCGCGCGAGCTGGCCAGCAGCCGCGGCCTGTCGATGGATGCCAAGGGCGTGTATTCCACGGCCGATGACGGCTCGATCTGGGCGTTCGACCCGGATACCGGCCGCAACCTGTGGAAACAGGACGCACTGCGTTATCGCAACGTGACCGCCCCGGTCAAGCTGGGTAATAACTTACTGGCAGTAGATGGCGAGGGCTATGCACATTTGCTCTCGCCTGTTGATGGACAAATCGTTGGCCGCAGCCAGCTGAAGGTGGAAGGAACCATTGCACGCCCGCTCGTGCTCGGCAATATTGCCTACGTTCTCGACACCAACGGCACCTTGTCGGCGGTCACACTCTAAAAGCAGTGCTGAATGAAACCGACTATTGCCCTGGTAGGGCGCCCCAATGTGGGCAAATCGACCCTGTTCAACCGTCTGACCCGTTCGCGCGATGCGCTGGTAGCGGATCAGCCGGGTCTTACCCGTGACCGTCACTACGGCCACGGCCGTGTCGGCAGCAAGCCGTACCTGGTGATCGACACCGGTGGCTTCGAGCCAGTGGTGGACGAGGGTATCCTGTTCGAAATGGCCAAGCAGACGCTGCAGGCAGTGGACGAGGCCGACGCCATCGTGTTCCTGGTGGATGGCCGTACCGGCATCACACCGCAGGACAAGATCATCGCCAACCGCCTGCGCCGCAGCAACCAGCCGGTTTACCTGGTGGTGAACAAGGCCGAAGGCATGCGCAGCGCCGTGGCGACCGCCGAGTTCCACGAGCTGGCGCTGGGCGAGCCGCTGTCGATCTCCGCCTCGCACGGCGACGGCGTGCGCGAACTGATGGAGATGGTGCTGGAGCACTTCCCGGATGCCGAGGAAGAGCCGAAGGTCAACCATCCCAAGTTCGTCATCATCGGCCGCCCCAACGTCGGCAAGTCGACGCTGGTGAATGCGGTGCTGGGTGAGGACCGCGTGATCGCCTTCGATCAGGCCGGCACCACCCGCGACAGCATCTACATCGATTTCGAGCGCGAAGGTCGCCAGTACACCATCATCGACACCGCCGGCGTGCGTCGTCGCGGCAAGGTGGACGAGGCGATCGAGAAATTCTCGGTGATCAAGACCATGCAGGCGATCGAAGACGCCAACGTGGCCGTGCTGGTGCTGGACGCGCAGCTCGACATTTCCGAGCAGGACGCCACCATCGCCGGTTTTGCGCTGGAGGCCGGCCGGGCGCTGGTGGTCGCGGTGAACAAGTGGGACAACCTCGACAATCACCAGAAGGAAACCATCAAGCACGAGATCGCGCGCAAGCTCGGTTTCCTTGATTTCGCCAAGTTCCACTACATCTCGGCGCTGGAGCGCAAGGGCGTGGCCGACCTGTTCAAGTCGATCGACGAAGCCTACCGCGCGGCGATGACCAAGCTGCAGACGCCGAAGCTGACCCGCATCCTGCAACTGGCCGTCGAGCGCCAGCTGCCGCCGCGGACCGGTCCGATCCGTCCGAAGCTGCGCTACGCCCACCAGGGCGGCATGAACCCGCCCATCATCGTGGTGCACGGCAATGCGCTGAGCAAGATTCCGGACAGCTACACCCGTTATCTGGAAAACATGTTCCGTAAAGCTTTTCAGCTGCAAGGCACGCCGCTGCGGGTACAATACAAGTCCAATACCAACCCCTTTGAGAAGGAAGCAACAGGCACCAAGCCGAGTTTGCTGGTTCACAAGGGCCGAAAATAGTACGGCGGTTTTTTTTATGCTAAAAAGAGTCTTAGCGCCGCTTGCTAGTAACGAAATTACAATTCCATGAAATCGGAGAACAAAATGAGCTCTAAAGGGCAAATGTTACAAGACCCGTTCCTTAATATCCTGCGTAAGGAGCATGTGCCGGTTTCCATCTACCTCGTCAACGGCATCAAGTTGCAAGGGCAGATCGAGTCGTTCGACCAGTATGTGGTGCTGCTGAAAAACACGGTCACCCAGATGGTTTACAAGCATGCCATTTCTACCGTGGTACCAGCGCGCCCAGTAAACATCCCGCATGACAATCACGGCGCCAAGTCCGACGCTGCCGACGCTTGAGTCACTGCCTGTTCCGCCTGAATGCCGGTCCGGCAAGCGATTGCCGACCGGTTTCCCCTCTCAGAAAGATCTTTCGTGTTTGATCGCCCGGATCTAGGAGACATCGCCGTACTGGTCTGTCTCGACTTTGGCGCGCCCGACTATGACGAGGGCGTGCAGGAATGCGTGGACCTGGTGCGCAGTGCCGGTGTCACCGTTGCCGGGACCATCCATGGCAAACGCCAGCGTCCCGATGCCGCGCTGTTCGCTGGCAAAGGCAAGGTCGAGGAGATCGCGGCCTTGGTCAAGGCGGTGGCGGCCAACGTGGTGATCTTCAATCACGCCCTCGGGCCCGGGCAGGAGCGCAATCTGGAGCGCGTGCTGCAGTGCCGCGTCGTCGATCGTGTCACCCTGATCCTGGATATCTTTGCCCAGCGCGCCCGCAGCCACGAGGGCAAGTTGCAGGTCGAGCTGGCGCAGTTGTCCCACTTGTCTACCCGTCTCGTGCGCGGCTGGACTCACTTGGAGCGGCAAAAGGGGGGTATCGGCCTGCGCGGACCGGGCGAGACCCAGCTGGAAACCGACCGCCGCTTGCTCGGCTTGCGCGTGAAGATGCTGAAAGATCGCCTGGCCGCGGTTGCCCGCCAGCGCAAGACGCAGCGCCGCAGCCGCGAACGCTCCGGATTGCAGTCGGTATCGATTGTCGGCTATACCAATGCAGGCAAGTCCACCCTGTTCAATGCGATGACCAAGGCGCAGGCCTACGCCGCGGATCAGCTGTTCGCGACACTGGATACCACCAGCCGCAAGCTGTACCTCAGCCCGGAGCTGTCCATCGTGCTGTCCGATACCGTGGGCTTCATCCGCGACCTGCCACACTCGCTGGTGGCGGCGTTCCGCGCCACGCTGGAAGAAACGATCCAGGCCGACATGCTGCTGCATGTGGTCGACTCCGCATCGCCGGACAAGGACCGCCAGATCGAGGAGGTGGACAAGGTGCTGGCCGAGATCGGTGCCAGCGGCACCCCGCAGCTACTGGTGTGGAACAAGACCGACCTGCGCGGCTTGCCGCCGCAGATCGAACGCGGCGAACATGGCGAGCCGGTCGCGGTCCGCGTATCGGCGCTGACCGGGGAAGGGCTGGAACTCTTGCGGCAGGCGATTGCCGAACGGCTGCACGGCTTTAATAATGACCATAACATAGAAGATCGAGACCGCTATGGCACAGAATGATCCTAACTGGGGTGGTAAACGTCCGAACGATGGCCCGCCGGATCTGGACGAAATTTTCCGCAAGCTGAATCAGCGCCTGTCGCGCCTGCTGGGTAACCGTGGCCCGGATGAGGAGCCGCCGGTTGGTAATGGCGGCGGCAGTGGCGAGTCGCCACGCGGCATGCGCTTCGGCGCTGCCGGCGTGCTGGCGGCACTGACCGGCCTGTGGCTGCTGAGCGGTTTCTACATCGTCGATGCCCGCGAGCAGGGGGTGGTGCTGCGCATGGGCAGCTTCAACCGCACGACCGATTCCGGCCTGCAATGGCGCGCACCGTATCCGTTCGAAACGGTGGAGATCGTCAACCTGACCGAGGTGCGCAGCATCGAGGTCGGCTACCGCGGCAGTGCCAAGAACCGCATCAACGAAGAGTCGCTGATGCTCACCGAAGACCAGAACATCATCGACGTGCAGCTGTCGGTGCAGTACGACGTCAAGGACGCGCGCGACTTCCTGTTCAACAACCTGGCCACCGAGGCGGATGCCCGCGACGTGGTGAAGCAGGCGACGGAAACGGCGATTCGTGAAGTGGTTGGCCGCAACAAGGTCGATTTCGTGCTGAACGAGGGGCGGGCCCAGATCGCGGCCGATACCCAGCGCATCATCCAGGCGATCCTGGACCGCTACAAGCTGGGCGTGCGGGTGGCCAAGGTCAACATCAACGGCGTGCAGCCGCCGGAGCCGGTGCTGGCGGCGTTCGATGACGCGGTAAAGGCTGGCCAGGACAAGGAAAAGCTGCGTAACGACGGTGTCGCTTACGCCAATGACGTGGTACCGAAGGCCAAGGGTATGGCAGCGCGTCTGCTGGAAGAGGCCGAGGGTTATCGCCAGAATGTGGTGGCTACCGCCGAGGGTGACGCCGCACGTTTCAACAGCGTGCTGTCCGAGTATGCGAAGGCGCCGAAGGTGATGCGTGACCGCCTGTACTTCGACATGATGCAGCAGGTGATGAGCAATACCACCAAGGTGCTGGTCGACCAGAAGGGGGGCAACAACCTGCTGTACCTGCCGCTGGACAAGCTGATCCAGCAATCCAGTGTCGCCGCACCGTCGCTCCCGTCGGGTAGCGCCGCACAGCCTGCCGAGGTGCCACCGGTGGTGGCCCCCGTCGCGCCGTCTTCGTCCGGTTCCACCAGCCGCGATGTGACTCGCGGGCGTAACTAATAACAGGAGCCCCCCCATGGAACGACTTCTTCCTTCTTTGATCGGTGTGGCCGTGCTGTTGCTGATCGCCTCATCGTCGCTGTTTACCGTAGACCAGCGCCAGTTCGCGATGGTGTTCCAGTTTGGCGAGGTGGTACGGGTCATCGAGCAGCCTGGCATCCAGTTCAAGGTGCCGGTGCTGCAGAACGTGCGTTACTACGATCGCCGCATCCAGACGATCGACCCGGAAGAGCCGGAGCTGTTCAACACCCGCGAAAAGAAAAACGTGCTGGTGGACAGCTTCGTCAAGTGGCGCGTGCGTGATGTCGAGCAGTTCTACAAGAGCGTGGGTGGCAACGAGCTGGCCGCGGTGGCGCGTCTAAAGCAGACCATCAACGACGGCCTGCGCGCCGAATTCGGCCAGAAGAGTGTTGCCGATGTCGTATCCGGCCAGCGCGACCAAGTCATGGAGGATGTCCGCAAGAAGGCCAACCTCGACGCGCAAAAAATTGGTATGGAAATTCTGGATGTGCGCTTAAAAAGAGTCGACTTTCCGGATAAAATCAGTGCTTCGGTTTTTGAACGGATGAACTCCGAGCGTCGCACCGTGGCCAGCCAGTTGCGCAGTGAGGGCGCGGCCGAAGCCGAACGTATCCGTGCCGATGCCGACCGTCAGCGCGAAGTGCTGCTGGCCGAAGCCTATCGCAAGGCGCAGACGATGAAGGGTGAGGGCGATGCCAAGGCTGGTGCGATTTACGCGCAAGCCTACGGCAAGAATCCGGAGTTCTACGCTTTCTGGCGCAGCATGGATGCCTACAAGCAGACGATGCGCAACAAGAGCGATGTGCTGGTGCTGGACCCAAGCTCCGAGTTCTTCAAGTACTTCAAGAGCACCAAGCCCGCGGCCAAGTAAGCGCGGGCAACGAGCCGGGGAGAGACGGCAAGCTTATCAACAAGGCGGGATCGCGAATCCCGCCTTTTATTGTGTGTAGAGATAGATGCGTAATTGGCTGTTACCCGAATATGTTGCGGACATCCTGCCGGCCACCGCCCGTCAGGTTGAGTCTGCCAAGGCATCGATGCTTGAGCTGTTTCGTACCTCCGGCTACGAACTGGTCCTGCCGCCGCTGATTGAATACTACGACGCACTGGTGACGCCGGAAGACGGCGCGCTGGCGATCAAGACCTTCAAGCTGGATGACCATTTTTCCGGTCGTCAGCTGGGGCTGCGTGCCGACATCACGCCGCAGGTGGCGCGTATCGATGCCCACCTGCTGTCACAGCGCACCGGTGTGACCCGTCTGTGCTACGCCGGCAGCGTGGTGCACTCGCGTCCGGACGGCCTGATGAGCTCGCGCGAGCCGCTGCAGGTCGGGGCCGAACTGTACGGTTACGCCGGCATCGAGGCCGACCTGGAAATCATCCGCCTGATGCTGACCTCGCTGCGCCAGATCGGCGTTGACGGTCTGCGTCTGGATGTCGGTCATATGGGGCTGTTCCGCGGTCTGGTGCAGGCTGCGGGCCTTGGCGCCGAGCTGTCGGCCGAGGTGTTCTCGGTCCTGCAGGCCAAGGATCAATCGACGCTGCGCGAGTTGCTGGTCGATGTTGCCGAGCCGTATCGCAGCGCCTTCCTCGCGCTGCCGGAGCTGTACGGTTCGCGCGCGGTGCTGGACAAGGCGCGTACCCGCTTACCGTCGCTGCCGGAAGTCGAACTCGGCCTGATGCAGCTGGCCGCGGTGGCCAGCTCGCTGGAAGGCGAGGTCGAGCTCAACTTTGACCTCACCGAATTGCGTGGCACCCACTACCACAACGGCCTGATGTTTGCCGCCTACGCCCCAGGCTGGGCGGAAGAGCTGGCCCGTGGCGGTCGTTACGACAACGTTGGCCGCCGCTTCGGTCGCGCCCGGCCGGCGACCGGTTTCAGTCTCGATCTGCGCGACCTGATCCGTATCCTGCCGCAGAACGAAAGTGCCAAGGGAATCAAGCTTGCGGCCAACCTGTTGCCGCAAGCGACAATAAAAGTGGCCGAACTGCGTGCGCGCGGCGAGAAGGTCATTGTGGATTATCTGGGCGAGTCTGCTGCCGCCCTGAATTGTGATCGTGAACTGGTCAAGGCTGGCGAAAACTGGCAGCTTGTACCGTTTAAGTAATTTGATTTCTGAAGAGAAGAGGTTTACCAATGTCCAAGAATGTCGTCGTAATCGGCACCCAGTGGGGTGACGAGGGCAAGGGCAAGATTGTTGACTGGCTGACGGACCATGCTCGCGGTGTCGTCCGCTTCCAGGGTGGTCACAACGCTGGTCATACTCTGGTTGTGAATGGCAAAAAGACCGTGTTGCGCCTGATCCCGTCGGGCATTCTGCGTGCCGGCGTCGAGTGCTTCATCGGCAACGGCGTGGTGCTGTCGCCGGAGGCGCTGCTCAAGGAAATCGACGAGCTGGAAACCGCTGGCGTCGATGTTGCCAGCCGCCTGAAGATCGCCGAAGCCTGCCCGCTGATCCTGCCGTACCACGTGGCTCTGGATCTGGCCCGCGAAGCGGCCAAGGGTGCCGGCAAGATCGGTACCACCGGTCGCGGCATCGGCCCGGCTTACGAAGACAAGGTGGCGCGCCGCGCACTGCGCGTGATCGACCTGTTCGATCGCGAAGCCTTCGCCGCCAAGCTGAAGGAAAACGTCGACTACTACAATTTCCAGCTGACCGAGTACTTCAAGGTCGAGCCGGTAAGCTACGACGCGATCCTGGAGCAGACCATGCTGCTGGCCGAGCGCATCAAGCCGATGGTGGCCGACGTGTCGCGCACGCTGTACGACCTGAGCCAGGCCGACGTGCCGCTGCTGTTCGAAGGCGCGCAGGGCACGCTGCTGGACATCGACCACGGCACCTACCCGTTCGTCACCTCGTCCAACTGTGTGGCCGGTGCTGCTGCACCGGGCGCCGGTGTGGCACCGCAGATGCTCAACTACGTGCTGGGTATCGTGAAGGGCTACACCACCCGCGTCGGTTCCGGCCCGTTCCCGACCGAGCAGGACAACGAAATCGGTGCCTTCCTGGCCAAGCGTGGTAACGAGTTCGGTTCGGTCACCGGCCGTCCGCGTCGCTGCGGCTGGTTCGATGCCGCAGCGCTGAAGCGCTCGATCCAGATCAACGGCGTCTCCGGCCTGTGCGTGACCAAGCTGGACGTGATGGATGGCCTGGAAGAGATCAAGCTGTGTGTCGGTTACACCCTGGATGGCCAACAGGTTGATATCCTGCCATTCGGCTCCGATGCGGTAACCAAGTGCCAGCCGGTGTACGAGACGCTGCCAGGCTGGAGCGAATCCACCTTCGGTGCCAAGCGCTGGGAAGATCTGCCTGCCAATGCGCAAGCCTACCTGACCCGTATCGCCGAAGTGTGCGGCGCACCGGTGGATATCGTGTCGACCGGTCCGGATCGCGAGGAAACCATCGTGCTGCGTCATCCTTACGGTCTGTAAGGTTGTCTGCTTCAAGCAAAAGCCCGCTTTGGCGGGCTTTTTTGCGTCTGCAGCTATGGATGGCGACTGACAAAGGTTGGCCGCAGCACTGCCACTGCTGTGCCGCTATGTCGCAGAGCGGCGTGATGGCCGATATCCACGTGATGGTCGGGGTGAGGCAGGCTTGTGTTGCAGGCTGGTGGTATGACGCCGGTGCAGTTAAGGGGCGTGGCAAGCTGGCCGGTGCAGGCGGAAGAGGGAGGTACGAATTGCGGCAGTTTTTGCCGAGTAGACGCAAAAACACCGTTGAGATGTCTCAACGGTGTTTTTGTTTTGGTGCCCAAGAGAAGACTCGAACTTCCACACCCTTGCGGGCGCTAGGACCTGAACCTAGTGCGTCTACCAATTCCGCCACCTGGGCTAAAACTTTTACTGCTTCAAGCAACAGCCCGTTTACACGTGCTGTATCAATTCTGTTGGTGCCCAAGAGAAGACTCGAACTTCCACACCCTTGCGGGCGCTAGGACCTGAACCTAGTGCGTCTACCAATTCCGCCACCTGGGCAAACCTTTTACTGCTTCAAACAATAGCGCCGTTTACAGGCGCTACATAAATCGTGTTGGTGCCCAAGAGAAGACTCGAACTTCCACACCCTTGCGGGCGCTAGGACCTGAACCTAGTGCGTCTACCAATTCCGCCACCTGGGCCAACCAGATTTTCAGCTATACATATTGCATCAATCAACTACAGTTGAATGGTGCCCAAGAGAAGACTCGAACTTCCACACCCTTGCGGGCGCTAGGACCTGAACCTAGTGCGTCTACCAATTCCGCCACCTGGGCTATGCATTTGCTGTATCATCGTTTCCACTGTGTTGCAGTGATTGCGACGAAGCCCTGCATTATAAGGAAGTTTCTGGACGTGTCAATGGTCGCTACTAAAAAATCTTCATCTGAATCGGCAATTCGCCTCTCCGATCCGTTCCTGGAGCGGGAAAAGAGCCAATATAACAATCCCTTGCCTAGTCGGGAGTTTGTTCTGCAAATTCTTGCGCAGCAGGGGGTGCCAATGCAATTCGGCGAGCTTGCCGCCGTGCTGGAGATTACCGCAGAAGAGCAGCCCTTATTCGAGCGCCGCTTGCGCGCGATGGAGCGGGCCGGGCAAGTGCTGATCAATCGCAAGGGCGAGGTCTGTGTTGCCGACAAGCTGGATCTGCTGCCGTGCCGCGTCAGCGGTCACAAGGACGGCTTTGGCTTCGCGGTGCCGGACGGCGTTACCGGTGAGGATATCTATCTGCCCGAGCGCGAGATGCGCAAGGCGATGCATGGCGATCACGTCATGGTGCGGCTGGCCGGCACCGATCGACGTGGTCGTCGCGAAGGGCGCATTGTCGAGGTGCTGGAGCGGGCGCAGACGACGCTGGTCGCTCGCGTCTACTTCGAGCACGGTGTTGGCGTGGCCAAGGCCGAGGATCGTCGCATCGGTCAGGAGTTGCTGCTGGAGCCGGAGGGGCACGGTGGTGCCGGGCATGGCCAGGTCGTGATGCTGGAAATCGTTTCCTATCCCGACGAACACCGCCCGGCAATCGCCAAGGTTATCGAGGTGCTGGGCAACTACGCCGACCCTGGCATGGAGATCGAGGTGGCGCTGCGCAAGCATGACCTACCGCATGTGTTCTCCGATGTCGCGCTGGCGCAAGCGGCGGCAACGCCGACCAAGGTGCGCAAAAAGGACCTGGACAAATCACGGGTCGACCTGCGCTCCTTGCCGCTGGTAACCATCGACGGCGAAACGGCGCGCGACTTCGATGATGCCGTTTTTGCCGAACGTCAGGGTAAGGGCTTCCGCTTGGTGGTGGCCATTGCCGATGTCAGTCACTACGTGAGGCCGGGCGATGCGCTGGATGGCGATGCCGTGGTACGTGGTACCTCGGTGTATTTCCCGCGGCGGGTGATCCCGATGCTGCCGGAGGCGCTGTCGAACGGCATTTGCTCGCTGAACGCCAATGTCGATCGTCTGTGCATGGTGGCCGATATGCAGATTTCGGCGAAAGGCAAGATCAAGGCTTACCGCTTCTATCCTGCGGTGATGAACTCCAAGGCGCGACTAACCTACAACCAGGTGTGGGATTGGTTGCAGCAGGGGAGTGACAGCCCATTGCTGCCGCAATTGCAGACCCTGCACCAGCTGTTCCAGGTGTTGTTGGGGGCGCGTACTCGGCGCGGTGCCATCGAGTTTGAGAGTGTCGAGACGGAGATGGTGTTCAATGAGCACGGCAAGATCGACAAGATTGTGCCGGTATCCCGTAATGAGGCCCACCGTCTGATCGAGGAGTGCATGCTTGCGGCCAACGTTTGTGCGGCCGACATCCTGCTCAAGAACCGGCACAAATGCCTGTTCCGCATTCACGAGGGGCCGACGCCGGAAAAACTGCTCAACCTGCGCAATTACCTGCGCCTGTTGGGGCTCACGCTGGGGGGCGAAGACAAGCCGACGCCCAAGGACTATGCCGAGCTGGCAGAGAAGGTTGCCTTGCGCCCGGATGCACCGGTAGTGCAGACCATGATGCTGCGTTCGATGCAGCAGGCGGTATATGCGCCGGACAATATCGGTCACTTCGGTCTGGCGTACGACGCCTATACCCACTTTACCTCTCCGATTCGCCGCTATCCTGACTTGCTGGTGCATCGTGCCATCAAGGCAGTGCTGGCCGGTGAGAAGTACAAGCCGGGCAAGTGGCAGGCGTTGGGCGAGCATTGTTCGATGACGGAGCGCCGCGCCGATGACGCCAGTCGCGAAGTGCAGGCCTGGCTGAAAACCTACTATATGCAGGACAAGGTAGGAGAGGTGTTCAGCGGCAAGATCAGTGCCGTAACCGGTTTTGGTGTGTTCGTATTGCTGGACGATCTTTATGTGGAAGGTCTGTTGCACATTTCCGAGTTGGGCAAGGACTACTTCCACTTCAAGAAAGAGCAGCAAGCCATCGTCGGCGAGAAGAGCGGCTTGCACTACCGGCTGGGGGATGCGGTACAGGTGCGGGTGGTGCGGGCGAACCTGGAAACGGTGCAGGTCGAGTTTGCGCTGGCAACTCGTGGTGAGCTGGCTGGTGGCGAGGAGAAAACGCCGCCCAAGCGTAAGCCGTCTCGCCGCCGCTCAAAGGCAAAGCCGCTGGCAGTGACGGCCACGGCGGTAGAGGAAGTGTCTCCTCTTGCGGAAGAAGTGGCGCCGATCGAGGTGCCACCATCGGTGCCAGCTCGCCGGCGCAGGGCAACACCCGTCATTGCACCGGAGCTTGTGGTGCCGCCAGCTGAAATTCCGGAGTCGATTCCAGTGCCCGCGACAGTGCCGAATCAGGATGTGGTTGCCGAGGAGTGGGTAAAGCGTCCTCCTCGCCGCCGCCGTACTTCGTAATCCACTGTGTTTTGACTCGCCCAAGGTTGGCCGCAAGCATTGCGGCCAACCTTTTTCATTTTTGTTGCTGGCGGGATGCTTGTGAAATCAACGACTTGTAGATTC
>NZ_BMYW01000008.1 GCF_014652475.1 Vogesella alkaliphila
TGATCGCCGCCAAGGGCAAGGTGCAGCTGCAGGCGCAGAGCGACGCGATGGAGCTGACGGCAGACAAGGACGTGGCCATCAGCAGCCTGAGTGCCAGCCAGCTGTTCAACGGCAAGAAAGAGGTGCTGCTGACCTGCAGCGGCGCTTACATCCGCATCAAGGACGGCAAGATCGAACTGCACGCGCCGGGCAAGGTGAGCTTCAAGGGCGGCAGCCACGACTGGAGTGGGCCGGCGAGTATGGCCGTGCCATTTCCCTCTTTCAAACCACCGCAGCCCTGTAGCTTTCAGGCTGCGGATGCTGCCCATGCCGGTGCGGCAAGCACGCCATACCCGTTCTGATGGAGTCGCGAGTCAGTATGAACCTGTCTGCACTACCGGCAGAAGTATTTGCCCCCATGGCCCACGGCTGGTACTTGCTGCTGGATCGCACCCAATGCAACCCGCTGGAGGCAGAGGAGGGCATCCAGAGCGTACCGGCAGGAGTTGCAGTCGTGCTTGAGGACGCATTTTTTGCTCACGAGCCGGAGCGTGCCCCCCTGCTGATCGACTTGTCTGTTTTGCCGGGCATGACAGTGGAACAAAAGCATTTCTGGGCGCAGCTGGGCACAGATGGCATCCGGCAATCCCTGATCCGTGGTGGCAATGCCATGGTGGCTGGCTGGTTGTATTCGACACAACCGGCAGAACAAGTACAGCAGCACTTGCGCCGCCTGTTTGCACAGCCTTACCCGGATGGCCAGATGCACCACCTGCGCTATTACGACCCGCGGGTAACCCGGTTGCTGGATGAGCGCTTGCCGGCGGTAAAACGCAATCAGCTGCTGGGCCCGATGGATGCCTGGTGGTACGCGGATTTTTCCGGTAAGTACCGGTGCGCTCGTCACGACAGCCAGTGGCTACGGAGTGGCCACTTGGTACTGGCTCCTGAAGACTGGCAGGAGCTGAATCTGGCTGCGCCGTACCACCACTTGTTGCGGTGCCTGAATGGTTTGCATGAACTGTATCCAATGGCCGTTGCATTGGATGAACTACCTGACTTTGTCCAGATATGCACGCTGCTGCGGCAAGCTGCTGCGCTGCCCTGGGTTGCCAGCCAGGACGATATGGTGGGCTGTGCCTTGCTCTGGCTGCTGCTGGGGGACGACTGCAGCGAGCGTTACCCGGAGGTGGCGGCAGAACTGCAGCAATACCAGCAGGATCGCTCGCCCTCCCTGACGGAGTGGTTGCTGTTTGCCGGGGGGGAGTTCTGGGCCAAGCCAATTCGCTGGCCATCTGCAGATAAAACAAGAGGAGTGGTTGCGTGAGCGAGCCAACGCCGTGCAAAAACAAGTTCTGTGGCAAACAAGGGCTGTTGCTGCTGCCTTTGCGCTACGCAGTGGTCGCTAGCGATGCAGGACACGCCGAGTTTGCCGAATTGAGTGGCAACTTGGGGCAGGGGGTGGCCGACAAGAAACTGGGGGCGGCCGCCTATACCGTGCGCATGTTGCGGCATGGCTACCTTTATGTCATGGCAAAGCGAAAAGGCAAGCTGAAGTGGGATAGTGCCTGGGCGGTAAACAGCCAGGGATACATCGCCAGAATTTCGCTAGGGGAAGCGGTATCGCCGCCGGTGTTCAGCTGCAATCCGGAAACCCATGGTGTCAACGCATCACTGATCAGCGTCGAAAAGGCCGAGGATGTCTCCGAGCTGAAAGTGCTCTTCCTGCCTGATCCGTTGACTAAGGCCGCCCTGCTCAAGATCGAAACCGACAGCAAGCTTCATGGCATGCTGCAAAGCTTCCAGGCCAAGGCGGTGGCGCAAACTCATGCCATGCAGCCTGCCGAGCTGTCGGCTACCGTGGCGGAATTCCGCTCGCTGAAAGGTGATGGCCGCAAGCTGGCTCCACGCTTCAATGGCCACCTTCATCCGTTTTTTGGGCAGGACGTCAGCCTGGTGAAGAACCAGCCCTATCCCTACACCGGGCGCTTACAAAACCTGCAAACTGAGCTGCTCAACAAGAAAGGGCTTGCCATCGTTCTGCATGACCCCTTGGGCATCGTGCAGGAACTGAACAACTGGCGTAGTGCATCCATTAATCGGCTAAGCAAGCTGATGGAAAGCTCAACGCCGTTCTATGGCACGTACAGGAACGAGCAGCTGATGGCCATCATTGCCGCGGTGGACAATGCTGAACAGCTGATCAAACAGGGGGCCATCAGCCAGCGCGAACCCAAGCTAGGCGTGTCGCTGGAAGATCTGGCCACCGAAGCCAAGAAACATCCATACAGCATGCCGGACCTGCGGGGCACCCCACCGGATGCCATCTATAAAAACCGTGCCGAGTACGAGCGCAAGCGGGCGGAGTGGCGCAAGCAGAACGCCAAACGTATCGGCGACGCCGCCTGGGGTAAATATGCCAAACGGTTGCAGCCAAAAGCGATGTACCAGGGAGTGGCGCAGGGCTTTCAGCTGGTGGCGCAGGCCTGTGATGCGCTCAACGAGCAGCGTGCCCGTGACCAGCTGCAATGGCTGAACGATGCGCTGTTGCACAACACGCTGGCGCTGTATGACGACAACCACCTGGAAAGCGGCGTAGCCAGCGCGGGCCAGACCGGCATGTGCATCAATGGCTTCAACAGCTGCCTGAGCGGGCAGGCGTGGCTTAACCAGCAGCTGGATGCAAGCCGCCTCAAGCCAGCCACCCTACTGCTCAATAGCATGCTGCTGAACCAGAAAAAGGCCATGGAAGAGTTTGTTGCAGCAGGAGGCTTGTCTGGCGGCATCGCGGATGCCGCTGGCAAATGGCAGGAAGCCCTGAAAGGCGTGAGCGACCTATGGGCCAAGCTGAATGATCTGGCCAATGCCATTGCCCATGGCGCCCAGAACAGCGGGATAGTCAGTGTTTCTCATCTGGGCGGTATCAGCATGCTGCTGGTGCAGGGCGGGCATGCGCTGCTGGCCAACCTGCCCGGCGGGAAATTCATCGATGGACAAATAGCGCGCTCCAATGTGCTGCATGCCCTGCTCAAATTGTCGCTGGGCAAGATTCTGAACAAGGACCTGGAGGCTGCCTACCCCTCGCCGCAAGCGTTCAACAGCAAGACATACGCAGTCAGCAAAGCCATGCGTAACCAGGTCAACAAGCTGCTTACCGATGCCAGCAAGGGAAACGACTTCAACGGGCTGCGTTTTGGCGCAGTGGTGGCGGTACTGGAAATGGCCAACCTGCTGTTGAAAAGCAACTCCCTGAAGGAATCGCCCGGCCAGAAAGCCGTATGGGAACTCACCGCTGCCAGTCTTGGCATGGGGGCGGTGCTGCTGGAGTTGACCGGTGGCATTTGCGAGAGGATGGCCAAAAGCGGCAATCACGCGCTGGTCGGCAACGGCCATGTCGGACTCGGGGCACTCAAGCTCAGTGCCGGGGCGCTGGGGGCGGTTGGGGGGATTATTGGCGGACTGGTGGATTTTGATAGTGCGACGGATGAGATGGCAAAGGCAGGTGGGCGAAGGACTAGCTTATCCCGCGCTTATCAACTGAGAGGGATCGTTTCTATCTCCGGCGCTCTGGTCGGTGCGGGCATTGCCATCGGGGCGGCGGGGCCGTTTTTTGAATGGTTACTGGTCAGAAGTAAGGGTGAATTTGCAAAGGTCATTCTGACTGCGGCAACCGAGGTAAGTGCATTTTTAGCTACAGAGCGTATTGCATTGTTGCTATTGCGTGGCGCTCGTTTATTCACGGTTGCCGGTATTGGATTGACGATTGCCATTTGGATGTTCAGTGATGATGCGTTGGAAAGTTGGTGCGACAAATCTTGTTTGCGCAAGGATCGAAGCACTGCCGGGTTTGGCAGGGCCAAAGAAGAAATGGCAGCCTTGGATGCTGCAGTGCTGGAGGTAAGCTGAAATGTACTATCTGGAATGGACTGTGGCTTTGAATCGTATGCGCCATAAGCCAGGCTCATGGCAGGATAAATTTCAGAAAAATGTTGCTGATAAGCTTGCTGCTAATAAAAAGAAAAGCCTTGCTAGCAGAGTCAGTTCCGGCGGTGATGTCAAGGATGTGGATATCCACGAGAGCCGAGCAGAAAAGGTGGACGACAATTACGCTATCTACTGTAAGACAGCGAGTTATCTGGATATCTGTACTTACAATGATGACAAGCGCGGTCTATTGACGATGGTGATGGGGGCATTGTTGTATGGCTTGATCCCTTGGTGGTATGGCGATATTTCACAATGGCACTCCATTCTCACTACTGGGCAAGCACCGAATGGTGATCCACTAGATGTGGAATATGCTTTCGTGATGATGATTGGTCTCGTCATTTTATTACCACTCACCTTTGTTTTTTTTCGCTATCTAGCCAAAATCTGGCGCCTTGAAGCTTTCACCATGCGCCGGCTTGTGGTGCGTTTCAATCGCGAGACCCGGCAAATGTATTTCCTGCGGCCAACCTTTCTGGGGGGCGTGACTGCGTATAACTGGGACGAGATCGATGCGGCACTGCCAAAGGACATGCCCAACCACGAAGGCGTGGGAGGGATGTTGGTTATCGGGGCTATCACCAGAGATGGCGTGAACCCGCATAGCCAGATTACTGCGGATGGCGCCTTCGTCGGCAATGCCTGCCGTGATTACCAGCATCTGCTGTCGTTCTGGGAGTACATCCGCCGCTTCATGGAAGATGGTCCGGACGCGGTGCCGGAACCCCGCCGCCGGCGCAGCAAGTGGCCCAACCCGCTGGCCAGCATGTGGACAGTGTCGCGGCTCAGCCTGCCTGGCGGTTTCGACCTGGGGCGCAGCTTTCTGTGGCTGCGGCTGGTGCTGACTCCGGTGTTCGTGATCTGGGGGCTGGGCCACTACGCCTCCTTGCTGCTGTGCTACGAGCCGCGTTTCCCCAAGGCCATCCGTGTGGCCAGTCATGAATCCGAAGCCCGTTCCCTGCTGGCGCTGCTGGGCTACAACCTGCTGCCGCCGCTGTATACCGCGGCGGGGCTGTGGTTGCACTACGCCTGGCAACACGATCTGGACTGGTGTTTGCCGCTGCAGCAACTGGGGTGGCTGTAGCCATGAGCTTGCGCCGTTCCTGTCACTGGCTACTGCCGCGGCGGCCAACCCTGGCCGTGGCCTGTCAGCTGCAAGTTACCAGCGCTCTGATGGCCATTGCCAACTATCTGGAGCGGCAGCTTGCCTGCACCCGCCGCCATGAACTGGAGCGTCATCCTGTAACCCGGAATACCTGACATGCTCGAATCCCTCCTCCCCTATTACGAACGCGAGCTCGGCCATCTGCGCGAGCTGTCTGGCGAGTTCGCCCACCGTTACCCCAAGATCGCCGGCCGGCTGCAGCTGGAAGGCGACCAGTGCGAAGACCCGCATACCGAGCGACTGATCGAGGCGTTTGCCTTCCTGACGGCGCGGGTGCACAAGAAGCTGGATGACGACTACCCGGAGGTGGCCACCAGCTTCCTGGACGTGATGTACCCGCACTACCTGCAGCCGATGCCGGCGGCCACCGTGGTGCAGTTCGAGTGCGATGCGCAGCGGCCGGAGATCGGCAAGTGCTACCGCATCGAGCGCGGGCAGCAGGTGCTGGCGCCGGCCATCCAGGGGGTGAACTGCAAGTTCCGCAGCGTCTACCCGGTGGACCTGTATCCGCTGCAGCTGCAGGAAGCCCGGCTGGAACTGACCAGCGGCTCGCCTTACCTGCGTAGCCTGGCGCCGGATGCGGCGGCGGTGCTGACGCTGAAGCTGCAGACCCAGGGCGGGGTGGCATTGAATGCCATCGATCTGCAGTCGCTGCGTTTTTTCCTGGACGGCGAGCCGGCCTTGATGCACCTGCTGTACGAGATGTTGCTGTCCAATGTGTTGCGGGTGCAGGTAGGGGACGGCAGCGAGGACCCGGCGTGCACGCGCACGTTGGCCGCCGACAGTCTGCAGGCGGTGGGGTTCGGCCGTGACGAGGGCATGCTGGAGTACGACGAGCGCTCGTTCATGGGCTACCGGCTGCTGTCGGAGTACTTCAGCTACCCGGACAAGTTCCTGTTTGTCGATCTGCTGAACCTGGCCCCGCTGGCGGCACGCCTGACGGGCGACACCCTGCAACTGCGGCTGCACCTGCGCAGCTACCCGGACAGCGAGCGCCATCACCGCCTGCAAAGCCAGTTGCAGCCGGCACACCTGAAGCTGGGCTGCACGCCGCTGATCAACCTGTTTGTGCAGCCGGGCGAGCCGATTCGCGTCACCCACCAGAAAGCCAGCTATCCGGTCGTCACCGATGCGCGCAAGCAGCAGGCTTACGAGGTGGTGCAGATTCGCAAGGTGGTGCGGGTGGAGAAGTCCGGCGATGGCGAGAGCAGCGAAGAGGTGCTGCCGTTCTACGCCACGCGCCACGGTAGCGGGCAAGCGCCCCGTTTCTACTGGCATGCCACGCGCGAGCCGTCGGTGCGCCAGGGCGACCGCGGGACCGACATGGCATTGCAGCTGGTGGATCTGCAGTTCGACGCGGTACGGCCGGCGGGCGAGGTGCTGAGCCTGACGCTGCTGTGCAGCAACCGCGATCTGCCGGAACAGATTCCGTTCGGTGGCAGCCAGGCGACCCAGCGTACCGATTTCCAGTTGCCGGGGCATTCGGTGGTGAAGCGTGTGCGCCTGTTGCGCAAGCCGGGTGCCAGCCAGCGCAGTCCGCTGGGGCGGGCGCTGCAGTGGCGCCTGATCTCGCACCTGTCGCTCAACTACATGTCGATTGTCGAGGCCGGGCGTGAGGCGCTGCAGGAAATGCTGACCCTGTACAACCTGGGCGAGGCTGCGGCCAACGTGCGCCAGATCCAGGGCATTGTCGGCATCGGCAGCCAACCGGCGGTGCAGCGCGTCAACGGCCGCCACTTCGCCGGCTTCGTGCGCGGTACCGAAATCACGCTGACGCTGGATGCCGATTATTACGTCGGCGGCAGCGTCTATCTGTTTGCCTCGGTGCTGGAGCGTTTCTTTGCGCTGTACTGCGCGCCCAACAGCTTTACCCGCCTGCGGGTGAAGACCGTGCAACGAGACGAGGAGGTAGCGACATGGCCAGCCCGAGCCGGCGAAGCCCTCGTGATCTGAGGCAGGTACTGGCGCAGGACGCCAGCCAGTTCGGCTTTTTCCAGGCGGTGCGCATTCTGGGGCTGTGCGAGGGCACGCGCCGGACACGGCGCACGCTGCCGTCGCAACTGCGCTTTCGTACCCTGGCCAGCCTGTCGTTTCCGGCTAGCGAGCTGGTGCAGTACCGCCCCCGGCAGGAGGGCGAGGCGAGCTCGCCGGCCGAGATGACCGTGAGTTTCATGGGGCTGACCGGCCCCAGCGGCGTGTTGCCGACCTCGTATACCGAGTTGCTGCTGGAGCGGCGGCAGCAATACCGCGATAGCACCCTGCACGCCTTCTTGGACTTGTTCAGCCATCGTGCCATCGCCCTGTTCTACGGTGCCTGGCGCAAGTACCGCTTCTGGCTGGCCGAAGAGGCGGGTGAACAGGACGGCTTTGGCCGCAACCTGCTGGATCTGGCCGGAATCGGCCTCAACCAGCTGCGTGGCCAGGCGAGCAGGGACGGTCTGCTGGACGAGCGCGTATTCATTTATTACGCCGGCTTGCTGAGCCAGAAGCCGCTGTCGGCGCAGACGCTGCAAACGCTGGTGGAAGGGCTGTTCGCCACCCGTGCCCAGTTGCAGCAGTTTGCCGGCCAGTGGCTGGCGGTGCCGCTGGCCGAACAAAGCCAGTTGGGGGGGCAGTCCTGTGAGCTGGGCGTCTCGTTGTTTTCCGGCGAGCGGCAGTGGGATCGCCAGACACGCTTGCAGCTGCGGCTGGGCAGCCTGCGCCGTGCGCAATTCGATGCGCTGTTGCCGGGGGGGGACGGCGCCCGTGCCCTGCAGGCACTGCTGCAGTTTGCCGTCGGGCATCAGCTGGCGGTGGATGTCTGCCTGGTGCTGGACAAACGCGACGTGCCGCCGGCCCGGCTGGATGCCGCCATGCCGCTCCGGCTGGGTGCCAGCAGCTGGCTGGGGCCGCAGGCGCAGGACCCGGACGACGTGCGCTACGCACTGCTGCACTGAGCGGCAGTCGCTCCTTATTCTTTATCTACCTGGATGAAAACATCATGTCAGTACCCTTGAAATCCCTGATCGAGCGCCTGACCCCGCTGGCGCGACAAAGCGTGGAGCAGGCGGCCAGCCGTGCGCTGGCGCGCACCCATTTCGACATCGAGATCGAGCATGTGCTGCTGACCATGCTCGACCAGAACGACAACGCCGCCATCGCCGCGTTGCTGGCGGCCGGTGCCGATCTGCCCGCCTTGCAACAGGGGCTGGAGCGGGAGCTGGACGGTTTCCGCAGCGGTAACAGCCGCAACCCGGTGCTGTCCGCCTGGCTGCCCAAGTGGCTGGAAAAAGCCTGGCTGCTGGCCAGCGCGGAATTCGGCCAGGACAGCGTGTCCACGCTGGACCTGCTGCTGGCGCTGCTGCGTGACGACAGCCTGCGCCCGGCGGTGCAAAACGGCTGCCCGGCGCTGCTGCAGCTGGATGCCGGCCGCCTGCTGCCGGCCTACGCCGCGCTGCGCCGGCACGGTGGCGAGAGTGCCGCTGCCGCGGCGCCTGCGGCCAACCCTGGCGCGGCCGAGGCGCCCAAGGTCGCGCGTGGCGGCGCCGCGCTGGACAAGTACACCATCGACCTCACCGCCCAGGCGCGGGCCGGCAAGATCGACCCGGTGCTGGGGCGCGAGGCCGAAATCCGCCAGATGATAGACATCCTGATGCGCCGCCGGCAGAACAACCCCATCCTCACCGGCGAGCCCGGCGTGGGCAAGACCGCGGTGGTGGAGGGGCTGGCGCGCAAGATCGTGCATGGCGAAGTGCCGTCGGTACTGGCCGGCGTGGCACTGCGCACGCTGGACCTGGGCCTGCTGCAGGCCGGCGCCAGCGTCAAGGGCGAGTTCGAGAACCGCCTGCGCCAGGTCATCGACGAGGTGAAGGCCAGCCCGGTACCCATCATCCTGTTCATCGACGAAGCGCACACCCTGATCGGCGCCGGCGGCGCCGCCGGGCAGAACGATGCGGCCAACCTGCTCAAGCCGGCGCTGGCGCGCGGCGAGCTGCGCACCATCGCCGCCACCACCTGGGCGGAATACAAGAAGTACTTCGAGAAGGACGCCGCGCTGGCACGCCGCTTCCAGGTGGTGAAGGTGGAAGAACCGGCACCGGAGATCGCGGTGCAGATGGTGCGCGGCCTGGCGCAGGCCATGGCGGAACACCACCAGGTGGAGATTCTGGAAGAGGCGGTGGCAGCGGCAGTGCACCTGTCCAGCCGCTACATCACCGGCCGCCAGCTGCCGGACAAGGCCATCAGCGTGCTGGATACCGCCTGCGCCCGCGTGGCGCTGTCGCGTGCCGGCAAGCCGGGCCCTATCGAAGACGTGGCGGTGCTGATCGCCAATGTGGAGCGCGAAATCGCCGCGCTGCAGCGCGAGGACGGCCACGGCGAACGCATCGGTGAACTGGAAAGCCGCCGCGCGCAGCTGCACGACGACCTGGCGCAGCTGAATGCCGCCTGGCAGGCGCAGCAGCAGCTGGTGGCCGAGATCGACGCCACCCGCCAGCAGCCGGCGCCGGCCAAGGCCGGCAAGAGCCGCAAGCCGTCGCCGCTGCAGCACAAGCGCCGCGAGCTGCGCGAACTGCAGCAGACGCAGCCGCTGGCCTTCGAATGCGTGGACGAAAGCGTGATTGCCGACGTGATTTCCGGCTGGACCGGCATCCCGCTGGGACGCATGGTCAGCAACGAGCTGGCGCAGGTACAGCAACTGGCGCGCCTGCTGGGCGAGCGGGTGATCGGCCAGGACCACGCGCTGCGGCAGATCGCCGAGCGGGTGCAGATCGCCAAGGCCGGGCTGGAAGACCCGGGCAAGCCCAAGGGCGTGTTCCTGCTGGTGGGACCGTCCGGCGTGGGCAAGACCGAAACCGCGCTGGCGCTGGCCGAGGCGCTGTACGGCGGCGAGCGCAATCTGGTCACCATCAATATGTCGGAATACCAGGAGGCGCACAGCGTGTCCGGGCTGAAAGGCTCGCCACCGGGCTATGTCGGCTACGGCGAGGGCGGCGTGCTCACCGAGGCGGTGCGACGCAAGCCTTACTCCGTGGTGCTGCTGGACGAGGTGGAAAAAGCGCACCCGGACGTGCTGGAGCTGTTCTTCCAGGTATTCGACAAGGGCGTGCTGGAAGACAGCGAAGGCCGCGAGGTGGACTTCAAGAACACCATCATCCTGCTCACCTCCAACGCCGGCACCGAGCTGGTGATGCGCGCCTGCGAACACGGCGTGACGGTGGAGGGCGAAACCCGCGCCCCCGGCGCCGAAGACCTGGTGGAAGTGCTGCGGCCAACCTTGCAGCAGGTGTTCAAGCCGGCCTTCCTCGGCCGCCTGGACATCGTGCCTTACTTCCCGATCAGCGACGACGTGCTGCACGCCATCGTGCAGCTGAAGCTGGAGCGCATCCGCCAGCGCATCGCCAGCAACCATGGCGCGCAGGTGGAGTTTCCGGACGAGCTGGCCGCCGCCATGGCCGCGCGCTGCCTGGACGTGGACAGCGGCGCGCGCAACGCCGACGCCATCCTCACCCGCACCCTGCTGGCGCAGATCTCCAGCGACCTGCTGGCGCGCATGGCCAGCGGCAAGCCGGTGAAGAAGATCGTCGTGGCGCTGAAGGGCGAGGCGCTCAAGGTGCGCGTGAGCTAGGAGGGCGGGCCGCATGCTGAAACTACTGACCCTGCTGGGGCTGTCCACCCTGCTGTGGTGGTCGGCGCTGTGGCTGCTGATACCAGTGCCCTGGCAGCAGCTCAGCCCCACCGTCATGCTGCTGCTGCACCTGCTGCCGCCGATCCTGTTCACCGCGCTGGTGCAGCTCTGGCGATCGCGTCAGGCGCGGCGCGAGCAGGCTGCCGCCCAGGCACAGGCCGATGCCGAGGTCGCCGAGCAGCAGTCGCGCCGCGACGAGGCGCGCGCGCGTCACCAGGCCGAGCTGCGCAGCCGCCAGCAGGCGCTGCCCTGCCGCTGGCTGTGGGTACAGGCGCTGCCGCAGCGCGACGAGCCGGCCTGGCTGGCCGAGCTGCCGGCAGGCTGCGCCTGGGAGATGCTAATGGCAGACGAACTGGAAGCAGGCGAGACGCTGGATTGCCTGCAGGACGCGGCGCAAGCCGGGCTGCAGGCGCTGTACGAGGAACTGCCGGGCGCCGCCGCGCTGCCGCTGCTGCTGGAAGTGCTGCCGCAGCAGTCCGGCATCGAGCAGCTGGCCCGCATCCGCCAATGGCAGCAGCAGGCCTGGCAGAGCGATGCGCCGCAACCAACCAGCGACTGCCGCTTCCTGCCCGGTAGCGGCACGCTGGCCGACCGCGTGCAGCAGTTCCTGGCGCAGGACCCGGAGCTGCCGGGGGCGGTACTGCTGGCACTGGACGCGCCGCGCGCCGGCTGGGAGCCGGACGAAGACAGCGATGCCGCCACACGCCAGCAATGGCGCGAGCAGGGCATGCCGGGGGCGGCGGTGGTGGTGCTGCTGTTCCTGCGCGATGGCCTGAGTGCGCCGGCCAGCGATGCGCAGGCCGCCACCGACCCCTACCAGCCGTACTGGGAGCGCGATCCGGCGGCTGCCAGCGCCGGCTGGGGCAGGGTGCCGGCCGGCGCGCAGCAAGGGTTGGCCGCATTGCCGGTGCTGGCCTGCCTGGCGCAGTCCGGCCAGGGCGAGCTGCGCCAGCAGGGCACGCTGCAGCTCACCCGCCAGCTGCAACCGCTGCTGGACAACGCACTGGTGAATGCTGCGCTGCTGGATTTTCCGTTCAGTGCCGAGGACGCCGAGCCGCAGCGCAACCAGGCCGACAGCGTGGCCTGGCTGGTGCACAACGGCGGCGATGTCGATGTCGGCGGCACACGGCTGGCTGCCATCGGCAGCAACCTCACCCGCCACCAGATCGCCCTGCACCCGGTGGACGAGGGCAGCAACCTGGTGCGCGAATGGGGCGATGTCGGCGCCGCCGCGCCGGCGCTGCTCACCGCGCTGGCCGTCACCCACTGCGCGCGCCTGGCGGCCCCGGCGGTGCTGGCACAGTTTCAACCCGACCACGCCGCGCTGTCCCTGGCGCGGCCAGCCTGACAGGAGCAGCACATGAAACGCGTGATTCGACTCGGTGACCCCACCAGCCACGGTGGCCAGGTGGTCAGCGCCGCATCCACCACCACACTGTTCGGCAAGCAGGTGGCCCTGCTGGGCGACAAGGTGACCTGCCCGCAGCAGGGCCACGTCAACTGCACCATCGTCGAAGGCGACGGTAGCTGGCTGGTGGGCGGCAAACCGGTGGCGCTGGAAGGCCACAAGGTCAGCTGCGGCGCAGTGTTGATCTCCACCATGCCCGAGGTGGGCAAGGGCTAGCCCGCCACCGTAGTGAACAATCAGGTAAACGACATGACTCTGGAACAACTTCTGGCCCCGATCGCGGGGCCGCATGCGGCTGGCGAGGACATGAGCTATTCGGCGCTGTTCGACCAGATCCGCGAAGCGCGCCGCAGCGATGACCCGTCGCTGGCGCAGGGCGACTGGGAACAGACGCTGAAACTGGCCGAGTGGCCCAAGGTAGTGAAACTGTGCGAACAGGCACTGAGCGGGCACAGCAAGGATCTGCAGCTGCTGGTGTGGTATGCCGAGGCGCAGGTGAAGGTGGGCGGGCTCGCCGGCCTGCAGCTGGCGCTGGCGGCGCTGGGCGGCTGGCTGCAGCAGTACTGGGACAGCGGCTACCCGGAGTTGGACCCGCACGACCTGGACGAGCGGCTTGGCAAGCTGGAATGGCTCAATCTGCAGCTGGGGCTGGCGATACGCGAGCTACCGCTGATTCGCCCGGAGTTCGGCGGCTACAGCTGGCTGCAATGGCAGCAGTCGCGCGAGGTGGAGAACCTGGGGCTGAAGAACCCGGACGCGCGCGAGGCAGCCATTGCCGAAGGCAAGCTGGCCGGCGACATCTTCGACAAGGCCGCACAGCAGTCGGGCGCCGCCTGGTTCCAGCAGTGCATGGAGCAACTGGTGGCAGTGCTGCAGGCCTACGAGGCGCTGGATGAGGCCATCGTGCTGCGCTTTGGCGAGCAGGCCCCCAGCCTGGCCGAGCTGCGCAACGCCATCTACGCCTGCCAGGACCTGGTGCTGCGCTATCGCCAGCAGCTGGGTGGCGGCCCGGCCGGCAATCCACCGCCCGCCGCTACCGTAACCGAGGAGAAGAAGCCCGTGAGTCCGTCCCCAGCCGCCATGACCCCGCCGCCGCTCACCGCGCCGGCCATCGCCTTTGACGGCAGCATCGCCAACCGCCAGCAGGCGGTGCAGATGCTCACCGAAGTGGCGCGCTACTTCCGCCACAACGAGCCGCACAGCCCGGTATCGCTGCTGGCGGAGCGCGCCGCACGCTGGGCGGAAATGAGCCTGGAAGAATGGCTGCAGCACGTGGTGAAGGATGACTCCACCCTGCACCAGCTGCAGGAGCTGCTGGACGTGCGTCAGGGCTGAGTGGCTGCAGTGGTCTGCCGGAAGCCTGCTGCGGCCAACGTGGTTGACCGCAGCAGGGGACATGCGGATAATCCACCTTCTTTTCAAATGCTTAGCGCAGCCTGCCGCCAGTTTCGATGACCGTAGCACCCTCCGCCTTACCCCCGCGCCGCCTGTCCGTGGCCCCCATGCTGGACTGGACCGATCGCCACTACCGCTATTTTGCGCGGCTGATTACCAAGAACACCTGGCTGTACACCGAGATGGTGACCACCGGGGCGCTGCTGCACGGTGATGTGCCGCGCCATCTGCGCTACCACGACGCCGAACACCCGATCGCGCTGCAGCTGGGCGGCTCCGAGCCGCAGGACCTGGCGCAGTGCGCCAGGTTGGCCGCAGAGTGGGGCTACGATGAGGTCAACCTCAACGTCGGCTGTCCGTCGGAGCGGGTGCAGAAGGGCGCGTTCGGCGCCTGCCTGATGGCCGAGCCGCAACTGGTGGCCGACTGCGTGAAGGCGATGCGCGACGCGGTCGACATCGACATCACCGTCAAGCACCGCATCGGCATCAACGACATCGACAGCTACGACGCGATGCGCGCCTTTGTCGATGTGGTCGCCGACGCCGGCTGTCACACCTTCATCGTGCACGCGCGCAACGCCATCCTGAAGGGCCTGAGCCCCAAGGAAAACCGCGAGATTCCGCCGCTGAAGTACGAGTACGTGTACCGCCTGAAGCAGGAGCGGCCGGATCTGGAGATCCTGATCAACGGCGGCATCAAGAGCAACGAGGAAATCGCCGCCCACCTGCAGCACGTCGACGGCGTGATGGTGGGGCGCGAGGCCTATCACAACCCCTACCTGATGGCGGAGTGGGACGCGCTGTTCTACGGCGCCGACAGCCGCCCGCTGTCGCGCGGCAAGGTGGTGGAGGCGCTGCTGCCCTATGTCGCGGCGCGACTGCAGGACGGCAGCAATGTGCGCCACATCGCGCGCCACGTGCTGGGGCTGTTCCAGGGGCAGAAGGGCGCGCGGCAGTGGCGGCGCATGCTGTCCGACAGCAAGGAGCTGCACGGCGCCGACGAGGGCCTGTTCATCCGCGCGCTGCTGGCGACGCAAGGTTGAACGGTCACGCCGTCCTGGCCCGTATTCCTTGTTAAGATACGCCGGACACCCCCACGCCCGCTTCGCCGGGCTTTTTGGTTTTCAGGCGCCTGGTGCCGGCGGCCGCAAGGTTGGCCGCGCCAGGCGCCGTCGGAGCAAAGCATGATCGACAAACTGGTACTGGCCAGCAACAACGCCGGCAAGCTGAAAGAGTTCGCCGCCCTGCTGGCGCCGCTGGGCATCGAGGTGATTCCGCAGGGCCGCCTCAACGTGCCGGAGTGCGCGGAGCCGCACTACACCTTCCTCGAAAACGCGCTGGAAAAGGCGCGCCACGCCAGCCACATGACCGGGCTGCCGGCACTGGCCGACGACTCCGGCATCTGCGTCGAAGCGCTGGGCGGCAAGCCCGGCGTGCTGTCGGCGCGTTTCGCCGGCGAGCCGAAATCGGACGAGCGCAACAACGCCAGGCTGGTGGAAAAGCTGCAGGGCAAGGCCAACCGCCGCGCCTACTACTACTGCGTGCTGGTGCTGGTGCGCCACGCCGACGATCCGCAGCCGCTGGTGGTCGATGGCGCCTGGTACGGCGAGGTGGTGGACACGCCATCCGGCAACGGCGGCTTCGGCTACGATCCACACTTCTGGCTGCCCAGCCACGGCTGTACCGTTGCCGACCTGCCGGCGGGGGTGAAGAACGGCATCAGCCACCGCGGCCAGGCGATGCAGGCGCTGCTGGCGAAACTGCAGGCGCAGCTGGCATGAGCGTCATCGACCTGTCGGCGCTGAAGGGCGGGCTGAAGGAATTGCCGCCACTGTCGCTGTACATCCACTTCCCGTGGTGCGTGAAGAAGTGCCCGTACTGCGACTTCAACTCGCACGAGTTCAAGCCGGTGCCCGGGGCGATTGCCATTGCCGATGCGGCCAACGTTGGCCGCAGCCGCGTTGGAGCCGGCTTCGACGAGATGGCCTACGTCGAGGCGTTGCTGCGCGACTTCGAGTACAGCCTGCCGGCGATCTGGGGGCGTCCGATCACCACCATCTTCATGGGCGGCGGCACGCCCAGCCTGTTCTCGCCGGAGGCGATGGACGCGCTGCTGGCCGGCCTGCGCGCGCGCGCGCGCATCCACCCGGACGCCGAGATCACCATGGAGGCCAATCCCGGCACCTTCGAGAGCGAGCGCTTCAAGGGCTATCGCGCTGCCGGCATCAACCGGCTGTCGATCGGCATCCAGAGCTTCGATCCGCGCCAGCTGAAGGCGCTGGGCCGCATCCACGACGGTATTGAAGCGCGCCGCGCGGTGGAGATCGCGCTGACGCACTTCGACAACGTGAACCTCGACCTGATGTACGCGCTGCCGAACCAGACGCTGGCCGAGGCGCTGGCCGACATCGACACCGCCATCGCCTTTGGCGTTACGCACATCTCCGCCTACCACCTCACCATCGAGCCGAACACGCTGTTCGCGGTGCAGCTGCCGGCCAACCTGCCGGACGACGACATCTCCGCCGACATGCAGGAGGCGATCGAGGCGCGGCTGGAAGGCGCCGGTTACGTGCACTACGAGACCTCCGCCTTCGGCCAGCCCGGCCGCTTTGCCCGCCACAACGTCAACTACTGGCAGTTCGGCGACTACGTCGGCATCGGCGCCGGCGCGCACGGCAAGATCAGCTCGCACGAGGGCGTGGTGCGCGAGATGCGCTACAAGCAGCCGGCCGCCTATCTGCAGGCCATCGCCGACGGCAACCCGGTGCAGAGTCGCCACAAGGTTGGCCGCAAGGAGCTGCCGTTCGAGTTCATGATGAACACCCTGCGCCTGACCGGCGGCTTCGAGACCAGACTGTTCAGCGAACGCACCGGTTTGCCGGTATCCTGTATCCAATCCCAATTGCGGCAAGCGCAGGCGGAGGGGCTGATCGAACACGATCTCACCCATCTGCGGCCAACCTTGAAGGGCCAGCGCTTCCTCAACGACCTGTTAACCCTGTTCCTGCACGACGAAGGAGAAAATTGATGGCCAAAGAAATCATCCATACCGACAAGGCCCCGGCAGCGATCGGCGCCTACTCGCAAGCGGTCAAGGCCGGCAACACCGTGTACCTGTCCGGCCAGATCCCGCTGGACCCGGTGACCATGACCGTGGTGGAAGGCGGCTTTGCCGCGGAAACCCACCAGATGTTCAAGAACCTGAAAGCGGTGTGCGAAGCCGCCGGCGGCTCGCTGGACCAGATCGTGAAGCTGAATGCCTTCCTGACCGACCTGTCCAACTTCGGCACCTTCAACGAGATCATGGGTCAGTACATGAGCCAGCCGTTCCCGGCGCGCGCCGCCATCGGCGTGGCCAGCCTGCCCAAGGGCGTGCAGGTGGAAGCCGACGCGATCATGGTGCTGGGCGAGTAATTGCCGGTATCCGGAAGTTGAACAAAAGCGGCCTGCGGGCCGCTTTTTGCATGGCCGGGTGGCCAGACAAGGAGAAACGGCATGAAGATCGGACAGGTGATGCAGCACAGCGGCGCCAGCGCCAAGGCGATCCGCCACTACGAGGCCATCGGCCTGCTGGGACCGATCGCCCGTCGCGGCGCCTACCGTTGCTATACGGAACAGGATGTCGCCTTCGTGCAGCTGATCCGCCAGGCGCAGGCGGTGGGCTTGT
This sequence comes from Vogesella alkaliphila, assembly GCF_014652475.1. Classification (GTDB taxonomy): domain Bacteria; phylum Pseudomonadota; class Gammaproteobacteria; order Burkholderiales; family Chromobacteriaceae; genus Vogesella; species Vogesella alkaliphila. The sequence continues at coordinate 17,270 of NZ_BMYW01000008.1, forward strand.
CGCTGGCGCAATTGCGGGGCCTGCGCCGTGCCGATGGCAGCATCGACTGGCCGGCCGTGGCGCAGCGGGTACGGGCGCGCGATGCCGAGGTCGCCGCCGAGCAGGCGAGGCTGGCGGCACAGCGCGCCAGGCTGGCGACGGTGCTGGCCGAGATCGAGCACTGTCTGCAGTCCGACGTCGCGTGTCCTGCTGCCTGAGCGGCTTGACTCTGCCCTGCGGGGCAGGGTTTATCGTGATGGCATGAAAGGGGAGTGACGATGTCTGAACGATGGGTGGTGATACTGGGGCATCCCGATGCCGACAGTCTGTGCGGGGCGCTGGCGCGCCGTTATGTGGAGAGTGCGCGCGCGGCCGGGCGCGAGGTCAGCCTGTTCTGCCTCGGCGAGCTGCAGTTCGATCCGGTGCTGCGCCACGGCTACCGCCAGCCGCAGCCGCTGGAGCCGGATCTGCAACGGCTGCAGCAGGCGATTGCCGACGCGCAGCAGCTGGTGCTGGTGTTGCCGCTGTGGTGGGGCGGCATGCCGGCGCTGCTGAAGGGCATGTTCGACCGCGTGTTCCTGTCCGGCTGGGCCTACCGCTACCGCCAGGATTCGGTGTGGTGGGACAAGCTGCTGCGCGGTCGCCGCGCCGAGGTGATCGTCACCATGGATACCCCCGGCTGGTACTACCGCTGGGTGTACGGCCAGCCGCTGTTCCGCCAGCTGAAACGCACCATTCTCGGCTTTTGCGGCTTTGCGCCGGTACGCATCACCGCGCTGGCACCGGTGCGCGGCAGCAGCGGCACGCAACAGGCGCGCTGGCTGGAGCAGGTGGCGCAACTGGCCGCCCGCGGCTGAGCACAAGGTTGGCCGCAAGCCTTGTCCGCCGTTGCGGCGCAGAATTCTCTTTTTGCCAAACCGGCCTGTTGCCGCCAGCGGCGTTGCGCTAGCGTGGGACCGTGATCAATGACGAAGGGGAGGGTGGCTCATGGTTGCGTGGTCGACGTTATCGCTGTTTCTGCTGGCGGTGCTGGTATTGATGTTGTCGCCGGGGCCGAACATGGCCTTCGTGCTGTCGCACGGCATGGCACTGGGGCCGAGGGGCGGGCTGGCCGCGGCGCTGGGCATTGCCGCCGCCGACCTGGTGCTGACGCTGCTCACCGCCAGCGGTGTCACCGCGCTGCTGGCGGCGTGGGCGCCGATGTTCGACCTGCTGCGGCTGGGCGGTGCACTGTACCTGTTGTGGCTGGCGTGGCAGGCATGGCGTCAGCCCGGCATCGTCCGCCTCGGTGCGCACGAGCGGGCTCCGCTGGGACGGGTGTTCCGCATGGCGCTGCTGGGCAGCCTGCTCAATCCGAAGGCGCTGCTGTTCTTCATGGTGTTCCTGCCGCAGTTTGTCGATGCCGGCCGCGGCGACATCGTGCTGCAGCTGACGCTGCTGGGCACGGTGCTGTCGCTGGTGGCGCTGCTGTTCAACAGCGTGCTGGGCAGCTGCAGCGGCCAGCTCGGGCGTTTGCTGCAGCGTCATCCGCGCGCGGCATCCTGGCAGCGCTGGGCACTGGCGACGGTGCTGCTGGGGCTGGCCCTGCGGCTGTTGCTGCTGGAGCGGCCGCTGCCGCGCTGAGGGCGGTCAAGGTTGGCCGCAATAAGAAAGGCACCGCACGGTGCCTTTCTTGCCGACGGCCGCGGCGCTCCGGCGCGGTGGCGTGCCAAAGCGGTCGGGTTCGGCCGTTTGTGCCGGCCGGTGCTGAGCATCGTCAAGTCCAGGAGGCCGTGGCATATCGATGCGGTCAGGCCCGCTTCCGGCCACAAAAAAGCCCGCTCATCCGAGCGGGCTTTGTCCTTGCTGCAATCCTTAAACGCTTAGCCGTTCTGGCGCGCCAGTTGCGGTGCGGTTTCTTCCACGTCACCTGCGGCCATGCAGGCGGTGGCGGTGAACAGCACGTCGGTGGAGCTGTTCAGTGCGGTTTCGGCGGAATCCTGCACCACGCCGATGATGAAGCCGACGGCGACCACCTGCATCGCGACGTCGTTGCCGATGCCGAACAGGCTGCACGCCATCGGGATCAGCAGCAGCGAGCCACCGGCCACGCCGGACGCGCCGCAGGCGGCGACGGTGGACAGCACCGACAGCAGCAGCGCCGTCGGCAGGTCCACGGTGATGCCCAGGGTGTGCACCGCGGCCAGGCTCAGCACCGAGATGGTGATGGCGGCACCGGCCATGTTGATGGTGGCGCCCAGCGGGATCGACACCGAGTAGGTGTCTTCATTCAGGCCCAGCTTCTTGCACAGGTTCATGTTGACCGGGATGTTGGCCGCCGAGCTGCGGGTGAAGAAGGCGGTGACGCCGCTTTCGCGCAGGCAGGTGAAGACCAGCGGGAACGGGTTGCGGCGCAGGGTCAGGCCGACGATCAGCGGGTTGACCACCAGCGCGATGAACAGCATGGCGCCGACCAGTACCAGCAGCAGCTGGCTGTAGCCCAGCAGCGACGACAGGCCGGTGGTGGCCACGGCTTCTGCGACCAGGCCGAACACGCCGACCGGGGCAAAGCGGATGATCACGCCCACGATGCGCGATACGCCGTCGGCCAGCTCGTTCAGCAGGGTCTTGGTGCTGTCGCTGGCGTGGTGCAGCGCCATGCCCAGCGCCACGGCCCAGGTCAGGATGCCGATGTAGTTACCGGTGGCGATGGCGTTGATCGGGTTGTCCACGATCTGGAACACCAGATTGTTCAATACCTGGCCGATGCCGCTGGGCGGGGTGGTGCCGCCGGCGGCGGCCACCAGCGTGAGCTGGGTCGGGAAGGCAAAGCTGGCCACGACGCCGGTTACGGCCGCCAGGAAGGTGCCCAGCAGGTACAGGGTCAGCACCGGGCGCATATTGGTCTGCACGCCCTGCTTCTTGCTGGCGATGGCGCTGGCTACCAGCACGAAGACCAGCACCGGGGCCACGGCCTTCAGGCCCTTGACGAACAGGCTGCCGAGGAAGGTCAGCGACTTGGCGGTGTCGGGGGAGAAACTGGCGACCGCAATACCGGCCAGCATGCCGATCAGGATCTGCAGCACGATGCTGCCGTTCATGATCCTGCTGATAATCGAAGGATTCTGCTGCATAAATTCCCTAATCAAGATAGTTATGAGTTGCTAATGCGGCAACAGCCGGCACGGCGGCAGATTCTGCTGTCATGGGGCGGGCGCTTGCGGCCAACCTTGTCGCGGCGGGGTGGAGCCCGTCGCGCAGGGGTGTTGCGAAATGCCATGAAAAACAGGCACATCGGCGTAACGGTGCGCAGTGTAACAAACTTTTCCCTGCAGAAAAAATCCAGTATCCAGTATGCGGCAACATTATCGCCGCCGGCAGAACAGGCTGTTTCCAATGGCATGCTTCTGCCCGTGCCGCGGGCTGTGGCCTAATGGTCGCCTTCGCCGTACGGCGCCGCCATAGACAGGAACCCCCATGAGCCGCAGTTATGCCTACCAGATCGTCAACGTGTTTGCCGAGAGCCGTTTCGGCGGCAACCCGCTGGCGGTGTTTACCGATGCCAGCGGCCTGTCGGACGACGACATGCAGCTGATCGCACGCCAGTTCAACCTGTCGGAAACCGTGTTCCTGCTGCCGGGTGATGCCGAGGCCGCCGCCAGCTTGCGCATCTTCACCCCCAGCTACGAGCTGCCGTTCGCCGGCCACCCCACCATCGGCAGCGCCGCGGTGCTGCACGCGCTGCAGGGGCCGGGCGAGGCCTTTTCGCTGCGCACCCGGGCCGGGCTGATCCCGATCCGCTTGCAGGATGGCGTGTTCCGCCTCACCGCGGTGCCGGCGACGCAGCGTGCGGCCAACCTTGCCGCCGCCGATGCCGCCGCCATGCTGGGTATCGCCGCCGGCGACATCGCCGCCGCGCCGATGTGGGTGAACGCCGGCAGCGAGCAGCTGCTGATCCGCCTGGCCAGCCGCGAGGCGGTACTGGCGGCGCGGCCGGTGCACGAGCTGTTCCTGCGCCACGCCACGCTGCGCCCCGGTCGCAGCATCGCCTACCTGTGGCACGTGGCGGACAACGTCGCCACCGTGCGGCTGTTCTTCGAGCAGCATGGCGCCGTCATCGAGGACCCGGGCACCGGCAGCGCCTGCGCCAACCTCGGCGGCTGGTGCGCGCTGAACGGTCTGGCGCCGCTGTCGTGGCGCATCGAGCAGGGCGAGGCGATCCAGCGGCCGAATGTGCTGTATCTGGACGTGGATGCCGCCGGCACGGTGCAGGTGGGCGGCAAGGTGCAGGCGCTGAGCGAGGGCATGTTCCGCTTGCCCTGAGCGTTACGGCTTGCCACTATCGACAAGCGGCCAGCCGGCCGCTTTGTCACTGGGAGAACTCGTCATGCTGCCCGATCGTTTTGCCGTCCTCTCCGACATCCACGGCAACCTGCCGGCCTTGCAGGCGGTGCTGGCCGACATGCACGGCCGCGGCGTCCGCCACGCGGTGAACCTGGGCGACATCCTGTCCGGTCCGCTGTGGCCGTCGGAAACCGCCGACCTGCTGATGGGCCTGAACCTGCCGACCATCGCCGGCAACCACGAACGCCAGTTGCTGGCCTGCCAGAACAAGCCCGGCGGCCCGTCCGACCAGTACGCCTTTGAGCAGACCTCGCCGCTGCAGCGCGCCTGGCTGGCGTCGCTGCCCGGCGCGCTGCGGCTGGGCGACGTGCAGCTGACCCACGGCAGCCCGCACAGCGACCTGCAGTACCTGCTGGACGACATCGTTGCGGCCAACCTGGTGCCGGCCAGCCGCGACACCGTCGCGCAGCGGCTGGGGCAGACCAGCGCCACGCTGGTGTTGTGCGGCCACAGCCACATGCCGCGCCTGCTGCAGCTGCCGGACGGGCCCTTGCTGCTCAATCCGGGCAGCGTGGGCCTGCCGGCCTACGACGACAGCGACGGCGGCTACCACCGGGTGCAGACCGGCGCGCCGCACGCCAGTTACGCCATTGCCGAGCGGGTGGCGGCGGGCTGGCAGGTACAGTTGTTGCGAATTGCCTACGACTGGCAACAGGCGGCGCAACGGGCGGCAGACAACGGCCGGCCGGATTGGGCCGCCTGGCTGAACAGCGGCATGGCGACCTAGCGCCGGCTATTGCCGCCCGAAATTCATACAAGTGATTGAACGATTTGCGTATCAGGGTTAGAGTCGTGACACCAAACTGGCGTTTGAAAAAGGCATGAGGGGTGCCGGCGCCGGACAACACGAGGGAGAGACGCATCATGAAGACACTAAACCAGCTCGCTACCATCACCGCCTTGCTGCTGGCCAGCCAGGCCGCACTGGCCGCCGGTGCCGGCGGCACCTGGAAAACCATCGACGACGAGACCAAGCAGGCCAAGGCGCTGGTGGAAATCAGCGAAAGCGCCGGCGGCGAGCTGTCCGGTCGCATCGTGAAGCTGTTCGCCAATCCGGACGCGGTCTGCGACAAGTGCGAGGGCCCGCTGAAGGGCAAGCCGGTGGTCGGCATGACCATCCTCACCGGCCTGAAAAAGGGCGGTGACGGCTGGGAGGGCGGCAAGATCCTCGACCCGAAATCCGGCAAGGTGTACAGCGCCAAGGCCAAGCTGGCCGAGGCCGGCAAGAAGCTGGAAGTGCGCGGCTTCATCGGCATGGCGCTGCTGGGCCGCACCCAGACCTGGGAACGCCAGTAAGCCGGCCGCCGCGGCCATCGCGGCCGCGCCGTGCCGCAATCGACGGGACAGCTTGGGCTGTCCCGTTTTGCATGGGTACAATGCGCCCATGAACTCTCCTGCCGATATCGCCGGCCAGCCGCCGCTGGCTGCGCCCGCCACTGCCAAGAAACTGGAAAAGCTCGGCATCCGCCGTCGCTTCGACCTGGTGCTGCACCTGCCGCTGCGTTACGAGGACGAGACCCACCTCTACCCGATCGCCCAGGCGCCGTACGGCCAGGCGGTGCTGGTGGAGGGCGAGGTGACGCAGTGCGAGGTGCAGTTCCGCCCGCGGCGGCAGCTGGTGGTGCAGATTGAGGATAAGAGCGGCAAGCTGGTGCTGCGCTTCATCCACTTCTACGGCAGCACCCAGCAGCAGCTGGCCAAGGGTCGCCGCGTGCGGGCGCTGGGCGAGGTGCGGCGCGGCTTCTTCGGCGACGAGATGGTGCACCCGAAGATCCGCGAGGTGCACGAGGGCGATCCGCTGGCCGACAGCCTGACCCCGGTCTATCCGACGGTCAATGGCCTGACCCAGCCGGTGCTGCGCCGCCTGATCCACGGCGAACTGAAGGCGCAGCCGATGCCGGAGACGCTGCCGGACGACATCCGCCGCCGCCTGGGGCTGATGCCGTTCGCCGACGCGGTGCAGCTGCTGCACCGTCCCGGGCCGGAGTACTCCGCCACCCAGCTCACCGACGGCAACCTGCCGGCGTGGCAGCGGCTGAAGTTCGACGAGCTGCTGGCGCAGCAGCTGTCGATGCGGCTGGCCTACCGCGCGCGGCGGCAGGGCCGTGCGCCGGTGATCGCCGGCGACGGCAGCCTGCGCGCGCGGCTTGCGGCCAACCTGCCGTTCGCGCTGACCGGCGCGCAGCAGAAGGTGCTGGCCGAGATCGTCGCCGATCTGGCGCTGCCGCACCCGATGAACCGCCTGCTGCAGGGGGACGTCGGCAGCGGCAAGACCATCGTGGCGGCGATGGCGGCGCTGGCGGCGATCGAGGCCGGTTTCCAGGTGGCGCTGATGGCGCCGACCGAGATCCTGGCCGAGCAGCACTACGTGAAACTGGCCGCCTGGCTCGCGCCGCTGGGCATCGAGGTGGCGTGGCTGTCCGGCAGCCTGCGCAAGAAGGCGCGCGGCGAGATGGCCGCCCGTATCGCCAGTGGCGAGGCGCGGCTGGCGGTCGGCACCCACGCGCTGTTCCAGGACGACGTCAGCTTCGCACGGTTGGGGCTGGTGATCGTCGACGAGCAGCACCGCTTCGGCGTCGGCCAGCGCCTGGCCTTGCAGCAGAAGGGCGCCGAGCCGCACCAGCTGATGATGTCGGCGACGCCGATCCCACGCACGCTGGCGATGAGCTTCTACGCCGACCTCGACGTGTCGGTGATCGACGAGCTGCCGCCGGGGCGCACGCCCATCGTCACCAAGCTGATCAACGCCGACCGTCGCGACGAGGTGGTGCGCTTCGTCGACAAGGCCTGCCGCGAGGGCAACCAGGTGTACTGGGTGTGCCCGCTGATCGAGGAGTCGGAAACGCTGCAGCTGCAGACCGCGGTCGATACCCACGCGGTGCTGGTGGAAGACCTGCCGCAGTGGGGGGTCGGGCTGGTGCACGGCCGCATGAAGGCGGCGGAGAAGGCCGAGGTGATGGGCCGCTTCATCCGCAACGAGCTGCAGCTGCTGGTGGCGACCACGGTGATCGAGGTCGGCGTCGACGTGCCCAACGCCAGCCTGATGGTGATCGAGCACGCCGAGCGCATGGGCCTGGCGCAGCTGCACCAGCTGCGCGGCCGCGTCGGGCGCGGCGCGGCGAAGAGCAGCTGCGTGCTGCTGTTCGAGACGCCGCTGTCGGAGCTGGCCAAGGCGCGGCTGAAGGTGATCTACGAGAACACCGACGGCTTCGAGATCGCGCGCCAGGACCTGAACATCCGCGGCCCCGGCGAATTCCTCGGCGCGCGCCAGAGCGGCCTGCCGATGCTGCGCTTTGCCGACCTGGAGGCCGACATCGAGCTGCTGGAGGCGGCGCGCGAACTGGCGCCGCAGCTGCTGCAAGGTTGGCCGCAGTACGCGCACGCGCATCTGGTGCGCTGGCTGGCCGGGCGCGAGCACTTCCTCAAGGCCTGAGGTCGGCTTGCGGCCAACCTTGCTGCCATGAAAAAGGGCTGCCCGCGGGCAGCCCTTGTCGTTTGCAGTGTCGCGCTTACACGAACAGCTTCACGCCGACGTAGTACAGGCTGATCGCCAGACCCATGCTCACCGGCAGGGTCAGCACCCAGGTGGTGAGGATGGTCTTGATGGTGGACAGCTGCACGCCGGAACGGTTGACCACCATGGTGCCGGCGACGGCACTGGACAGGATCTGGGTGGTGGACACCGGTGCGCCGATCACGCTGGCCAGGCCGATGGAGACGGCCGACATGGTCTGCGCCGCCATGCCCTGCGCGTAGGTCATGTCCTTCTTGCCGATCTTCTCGCCCACGGTGTTGACCACGCGCTTCCAGCCGACCATGGTACCTAGGCCGATGGCCAGCGCCACGGCGACGATCACCCAGGTCGGGGCGTATTCGGTGGTCTGGGCCAGGTCTTTCTGGATGCCTTTCAGTTGCTTCTGGTCAACGTCGTTGATGCCCGGCACCTTGCTGATCTTCTTGGCGCCGTCGGTGAGGCAGATCAGCTGGGTGCGCACGTCCCAGCGCTGCGCTTCCGGCAGGTTCTGGAACGACTTGGCGTCGCCGATCGCGCTCAGCAGCGCGCCGGTTTCTTCCACGACCTTCGACGGTTCGCACTGGTGGTTGCCCTTCACCGGGTACTTCAGGTCGATGATGACCTGGTTGCGCTGGTACAGCTCTTTCAGCTGGATGGCGGCGATCTTGGTGTGCTCGATCTGGATCGGTTCGGCTTCGAGGTTGACCACAAAGTGGGCAGGCGCCAGCGCGATCAGCACCAGCATCACTAGGCCGACACCCTTCTGGCCGTCGTTGGAGCCGTGGGTGAAGCTCATGCCCATCGACGATACGATCAGCATGAAACGTGCCCAGAACGGCGGATGCTTGCGGCCTTCGATCTGCTGGCGCTGGAACGGCGATTTGTGGATGTTGGACAGCGGACGCAGCTTCAGCAGCGTGAACAGCATCAGGCCGGCGAGACCGGCGCCGAACAGCGGCGACAGGAACAGCGACAGGAACACGTCGATGGCCTTGCTCCAGTTGATGCCGTTGACGATGGAGTCACCGGTCAGCAGCGCGTTGCCGATGCCGACGCCGAGGATGGCGCCGATCAGGGTGTGCGAGCTGGACGCCGGGATGCCGAAGTACCAGGTGCCGAGGTTCCACACGATGGCGGAGGTCAGCAGTGCGAACACCATCACCATGCCCTGCGCCGAGTTGATGTTCAGCAGCAGGTCGGTCGGGATCAGGTTGACGATGGCGTAGGCCACGGCCAGGCCGCCAAAGAACACGCCGAGGAAGTTGAAGAGGCCGGACAGCAGCACGGCGGTCTGCGGCTTCATCGACTGGGTGTAGATGACGGTCGCCACGGCGTTGGCGGTGTCGTGAAAGCCGTTGATGAATTCAAAGGCGAGCACGAAGGTGATCGACAGCACCAGCGTGATTGCGAGCAGGGTGTCGAGTCCCGAAAGAAGTTCCAGCATGATTTGATGTGTCAGGCGTTATCAGAAAGGCGGGATTCTTGGGGTTGGCAGATGACACGTCAAGAGCTTGTAACAATCTTTTTGAGCTGCGTTTGAAATGTGCCAAAGGCATGAGTTTTCGCCTTGACAGTGTTGTATTTTGGCAGGGTTTAGTGGCTTGATTTGAAAAGAAAAATGCCTCCGTTCTGGAGGCATCGGAAGGGCTGTAATAAAACAGTAATATTCAGCCGAATTTGCCGGTGATGTAGTCTTCGGTTTCCTTGCGCTTGGGCGCGGTGAAGATATCGTCGGTGGCGCCGAATTCCATCAGCTCGCCCAGGTACATGTAGGCGGTGTAGTCGGAGACCCGGGCCGCCTGCTGCATATTGTGGGTGACGATGGCGATGGTGTAGTCCTGCTTCAGTTCGTGGATCAGTTCTTCGATGTGCGCGGTGGAGATCGGGTCCAGCGCCGAGGTCGGCTCGTCCAGCAGCAGTACTTCCGGGCGGGTGGCGACGCCACGCGCGATGCACAGCCGCTGTTGCTGGCCGCCGGACAGCGAGTTACCGGACTGCTTCAGCTTGTCCTTCACCTCGTTCCACAGCGCCGCCTTGCGCAGCGCCCACTCCACGCGATCGTCCATTTCGCTGCGCGACAGGTTTTCGTACAGCTTCACGCCGAAGGTGATGTTGTCGTAGATCGACATCGGGAACGGCGTCGGCTTCTGGAACACCATGCCGACGCTGGCGCGCAGCATGTTCACGTCGACCGACTTGGCGAGGATGTTCTGGTTGTCGAGCAGGATCTCGCCTTCGGCGCGCATGCCGGGGTACAGCTCGAACATGCGGTTGAAGGTGCGCAGCAGCGTCGATTTGCCGCAGCCGGACGGGCCGATGAAGGCGGTGACCTTGCCGGCCGGGATGTCGAGGTTGACCTTCTTCAGCGCGAGGAAGTTGCCGTAGTAAAAGTTCAGGTCTTTTACCTTGAGCTTGATTGCTTGTTCGTTCATGGTGCGTCAAGCCTTAATGAGATTGGGATTTCTGACTGCCCAGCCAGCGGGCAACGATGTTCAGGGTCAGTACGCTGAGCGTGATCAGCAGGGCGCCGGCCCAGGCGAGGGCGTGCCAGTCTTCGTACGGGCTCATCGCGAACTGGAAGATCACGATCGGCAGGTTGGCCATCGGCTGGTTCATGCCGCTCCAGAACTGGTTGTTCAGCGCGGTGAACAGCAGCGGCGCGGTCTCGCCGGAAATGCGCGCCACCGCCAGCAGGATGCCGGTGATCACGCCGGCCTTGGCCGAGCGCAGCGTCACGTACATGGTCACCTTCCACTGCGGGGCGCCGAGGGCGATTGCCGCTTCGCGCAGGCTGTTCGGCACCAGGCGCAGCATGTTCTCGGTGGTGCGCACCACCACCGGAATCACCAGCAGCGACAGCGCCAGCGCGCCGGCCCAGCCGGAGAAGTGGCCCATGGTCACCACGTACATCTCGTAGATGAACAGGCCGATGACGATGGACGGCGCCGACAGCAGGATGTCGTTGATGAAGCGGGTGGCCGGTGCCAGCCAGCCGCGCTCGCCGAATTCCGCCAGGTACACGCCGGCGAGGATGCCGATCGGGGTGCCGAGCAGGGTGCCGAAGAAGGTCATCTTCAGCGAGCCGGCGATGGCGTTGATCAGGCCGCCCTCGGAGCCGGGCGGAGGCGTGATCTTGGTGAACACGTCTACGCTCATGCCGGCGAGGCCGTGCACGAGCAGGGTGTACAGGATCCACGCCAGCCAGAACAGGCCGAACCCCATCGCCAGCAGCGAGGCGGTCATGTTGAAGCCGTTGACGAAACGGCGCCGGGCGTAGATGGCGTTGTTGCGCGAATTTTTGCTTGGGCGTGCCGACATGGTGCGATCCGTGTTGGGCGAACGGGCGGTCAGGGTGGTAGTCATCGTGCTCCCGCTCAGGAATTACGGCCTTCCTGCTTCTTCAGTTGCAGCAGCAGCAACTTGGAGCAGGACAGTACGACAAAGGTGATGAAGAACAGGATCAGGCCAAGCTCGATCAGCGCCGCCATGTGGAATTCGCCGGTGGCTTCGGCGAACTCGTTGGCCAGGGCCGAGGCAATCGAGTTGCCGGGATCGAACAGGCTGCTGGACAGGTTGGTGGAGTTGCCGATCACGAAGGTGACCGCCATGGTCTCGCCCAGCGCACGGCCCAGCCCCAGCATGATGCCGCCGATGACACCGGTCTTGGTGTACGGCAGGACCACGTTGCGGATCACTTCCCAGGTGGTGCCACCCAGGCCGTAGGCGGATTCCTTCAGCATCGGCGGGACCACTTCGAACACGTCGCGCATCACCGAGGCGATGAACGGGATCACCATGATGGCGAGGATCAGGCCGGCGGTGAAGATGCCGATGCCCATCGGCGCGCCCTGGAACAGGAAGCCGATCAGCGGCCATTCACCGAGGTTTTCCATGATCCATGGCTGCACGTGGTCGCCGAATAGCGGCGCAAACACGAACAGGCCCCACATGCCGTAGATGATGGACGGGATACCGGCCAGCAGTTCCACCGCGATGCCCAGCGGGCGCTTCAGCAGCGGCGGGCAGATCTCGGTCAGGAAGATGGCAATGCCGAAGCTGACCGGAACCCCGATCAGCAACGCGATAAAGGAGGTGACCAGAGTGCCGAAGATCGGCACCACCGCGCCGAAGTTTTCCGTTACCGGATCCCATTCGGTGCTGGTCAGGAAGCCCCAGCCGAAGTGCCGGATGCTGGGCATGGCGCCGATGACCAGCGAGATCAGGATGCCGACCAGCAGGGCCAGCACCAGGAAGGCAAAAAACCGGGTGGTCATGCGGAATAGCGAATCCAGCATCATCTGACGTTTCAGGTTGGCGCTGTTGCTTAGTTTTTCCATGAAAATCTCTTGGTCTGATTGGCAGACAAAAAGCCGAGGAGTCTCTCCCCGGCTTGTACTTCAGTCCTGCGGCTGCAGATTACTTCCAGACCGGGGCGCCGGAGGTGGCGGCGATCTGCTTCCAGCTGTTGCGGATTACCGTCTTCACATTGGCAGGCATTGGCACATAGTCAAGCTGGCTGGCAATGGTGTCGCCGCCCTTGTAGGCCCAGTCGAAGAACTTCAGCGCTTCCTGTGCCTGCTCCGGCTTGTCCTGCTTCTTGTGCATCAGGATGAAGGTGGCGCCGGAGATCGGCCAGCTGTCCTTGCCCGGCTGGTTGGTCAGGATCAGGTAGAAGCCTGGTGCCTTGGCCCAGTCGGCGTTGGCCGCGGCGGCCTTGAAGGTGCTGTCGTCCGGGTTCACGAAAGTACCGGCGGCGTTCTGTACCTGGGCGTGTGCAATCTTGTTCTGCTTGGCGTAGGCGTATTCCACGTAGCCGATGGAACCCTTGATGCGGGTCACGTAGTTAGCCACGCCTTCGTTGCCCTTGCCGCCGACACCGGTCTTCCAGTTTACCGCGGTGTTTTCGCCGATGGCGGTTTTCCACTCAGGCGATACCTTGGACAGGTAGTTGGTGAAGATGAAGGTGGTGCCGGAGCCGTCGGAGCGGCGTACCACGGTAATCTTCTGGTCAGGCAGCTTCACGCCTGGGTTCAGCTTGCCGATGGCGGCATCGTTCCAGTTGGCCACCTTGCCGAGGTAGATGTCGGCCAGCAGCGGGCCGGTCAGTTTCAGCTGGCCGGCGCCGATGCCCGGCACGTTGACGACCGGTACCACGCCGCCGATCACGGTCGGGAACTGCGTCAGGCCGTGCTTGTTCAGCTCTTCCGGCTTCAGCGGCATGTCGGAGGCGCCGAAATCAACGGTCTTCGACTGGATCTGTTTGATGCCGCCGCCGGAACCGATGGACTGGTAGTTCATGTTGTTGTTGGTCTGCGCCTTGTACGCTTCCGCCCATTTGGCGTACAGCGGGTAAGGGAAGGTGGCGCCAGCGCCGGTGATGTCGGCCGCAAACACATTGCTTGCAACAAAACCGGAAACCACCAGCGTGGTAGCCCAACGAATAGAGTGTTTCATGCTTGCTCCTAGAGTTCACGACTTGTTTCGATGTGCGCATCCTAAGGGAGGCTCTTTGCAGAAATATTACAGTCATGACCATGCACAGCAATGTAGTACCCGCTGATATAATTTGCCCATTAAAAACAGCACTCGGGGTATTCGGCATGACGGGCAAACTGGTAATCGGCAACTGGAAGATGAACGGACGGCTTGCGGCCAACCTTGCACTGATCGACGCACTGCGGGCCGATGCGGCGGTGCAGGCGGCCCAGGTGGCGGTGGCGCCGCCGTTTGCCTATCTTGGCCAGGCCGCTGCCTTGCTGGCCGGCAGCAATATCGCGCTGGCGGCGCAGGATGTCAGCGCCTTTGACAAGGATGGCGCCTACACCGGCGAAGTCAGCGCCGCGATGCTGGCCGATGTCGGCTGCCGCTACGTGCTGATCGGCCACTCCGAGCGCCGCCAGTACTTTGCCGAAGATCACGCCTTGCTGGCGCGCAAGCTGCAGGCGGCCGTTGCCGCCGGCCTGATCCCGGTTTATTGCGTGGGCGAGACCCTGGCCGAGCGTGAAGCCGACGCCTACAAGGCGGTGATTGCCGAGCAACTGGCGGTGTTGGGCGCGCTGGCCGGTCGCGACTACGTGGTCGCGTACGAGCCGGTCTGGGCGATCGGTACCGGCAAGGTTGCCAGCGTCGAACAGATCGACGACGTGCACCAATATATCCGGGCGACTTTGTTGCAATGCCATGGGGCTTCTGATAGTATTCGCGTCCTCTACGGAGGCAGCGTCAAGGCGGACAATGCGGATGCGATTTTTTCGCTGCAAAGTGTCGGTGGCGCCTTGGTTGGCGGGGCATCTTTAGATGTTGAGAGCTTTGGGCGAATTTGCCAGGCTGCTAAAAAAACGGTATAGTATGGAACTTCTGAATACATTAGCACTCGTCGCCATGTTGGTTTCTGCGCTGGCGATCATCGTCCTTGTCCTGATGCAGCATGGCAAGGGTGCGGACATGGGTGCTGCTTTCGGTAGTGGTGCATCGGGTAGTCTGTTTGGTGCCACCGGTTCCGCGAATTTTCTGAGTAGGGCTACCGCGATTGCGGCGGTCGTATTCTTCTCGTCCTTGATGGTTATTGGTTTCTTTCACTCCTCGGCCAAGACGGAATTGGGCGTGATGGGTGGGGTGTCCAGCCAGTCCGCATCGCCACTCCCGAGCGACGCTGATAAGAGCAAGGCCTCTGGTTCTGTGATTCCAGAGTAAAAATTGAGTTTGTATAGTGCCGACATGGTGGAATTGGTAGACACGCTATCTTGAGGGGGTAGTGGCCATAGGCTGTGTGAGTTCGAGTCTCACTGTCGGCACCACATTCAAAAAACAGGCCATCGGGAAACCGGTGGCCTGTTTTACTTGGAGCCAAGGAGGTCTTTGACCTCCTTTCTTTTAGAGGTGCGCGGGAAATGCTGCAAAATTACTTTCCCATTCTGATGTTCGTTGTCGTCGGCCTGCTGGTTGGCGTCGGTCCATTGCTTCTGGGGTGGCTGTTGGCCCCGAATCGTCCTGATCCTGAAAAGCTTTCTCCATACGAATGCGGCTTCGAAGCGTTTGAAGACGCGCGTATGAAGTTTGACGTCCGGTACTACCTGGTCGCCATTCTTTTCATTCTCTTCGATCTGGAAATTGCCTTTCTCTTTCCGTGGGCGGTTGTGCTCAAAGAACTGGGCATGTATGGCTTCGGCGTCATGATTGAGTTCATCACGGTGCTGACCATCGGTTTCGTCTACATGTGGAAAAAGGGAGCTCTGGAATGGGAGTAGAAGGCGTTCTTGAAAAGGGCTTTGTCACCACTACGGCTGACAAGCTCATTAACTGGACCCGTACTGGTTCCCTGTGGCCGATGACCTTCGGCCTGGCCTGCTGTGCGGTGGAGATGATGCATGCGGGTGCCGCCCGTTATGACCTCGACCGTTTCGGTATCGTGTTCCGTCCTAGCCCACGTCAGTCCGATTTGATGATTGTCGCTGGCACCCTGTGCAACAAGATGGCTCCGGCCCTGCGCAAGGTGTACGACCAGATGGCCGAACCACGCTGGGTGATCTCCATGGGCTCCTGTGCCAATGGTGGCGGCTACTATCACTACTCTTATTCTGTCGTTCGCGGCTGTGATCGTATTGTTCCGGTTGATGTCTATGTGCCGGGCTGTCCGCCGACTGCAGAGGCGTTGCTTTACGGCATCATCCAGCTGCAGAACAAGATCAAGCGTACCAATACTATCGCCCGCTGAGGTTA
Organism: Vogesella alkaliphila; assembly: GCF_014652475.1. Taxonomy (GTDB): domain Bacteria; phylum Pseudomonadota; class Gammaproteobacteria; order Burkholderiales; family Chromobacteriaceae; genus Vogesella; species Vogesella alkaliphila. Next base: position 32,865 of record NZ_BMYW01000008.1, read on the forward strand.
AACCATGGCATCCAGAATGGAAGTGCTCAAGTCGGCGGTAGAGCGTGTGCTTGGCGACAAGGTTGTATCGGCCAAGATCGCGCTCGGCGAGCTGACTATCGTCTGTAAATCCGTGAACGTGACCGAAGCAATGACCACATTGCGCGATCACCCAGAGCTGGCGTTCGAACAGTGTATCGACGTCTGCGGCATGGACTACAGCACCTATCAAGACCAACCACAAGACGGTCCGCGTTTTGCGGTGGTTTATCATTTGCTGTCCCTGACGCACAACACCCGCCTGCGTGTGCGCGTGTTTGCGGAAGATGACGATTTCCCGGTCGTGCCGAGCGTGGTGGAAATCTGGAATACCGCCAACTGGTTCGAGCGCGAGGCGTTCGACCTGTTCGGCATCATCTTCGAAGGCCATCCGGACCTTCGTCGCATCCTTACCGACTACGGTTTTGTCGGTCATCCGTTCCGCAAGGACTTCCCGCTGTCCGGTCATGTCGAAATGCGCTACGACGCAGCTCAGCAGCGCGTGATCTACCAGCCGGTCACCATCGAACCGCGTGAGATTACCCCACGCATCATTCGCGAGGAGAACTACGGTGGCTGATATCCGTAACTACACCCTGAACTTCGGTCCGCAGCACCCGGCCGCGCACGGCGTGTTGCGCCTGGTGCTGGAACTGGACGGTGAAGTGGTACAGCGTGCCGACCCGCATATCGGCCTGCTGCACCGCGGCACCGAGAAGCTGGCCGAAAGCAAGACCTACATCCAGTCGCTGCCGTACATGGACCGTCTCGACTACGTGTCGATGATGTGCAACGAGCACGCCTACTGTCTGGCGATCGAAAAGCTGGCCGGCATCGACGTGCCGGAGCGCGCCCAGTACATCCGCGTGATGTTTGCCGAGATCACCCGTATACTCAACCACCTGTTGTGGATCGGCGCGCACTCCATCGACATCGGTGCGATGACCATGTTCCTGTACGCGTTCCGCGAGCGCGAGGACCTGATGGACTGCTACGAGGCGGTCTCCGGTGCCCGTCTGCACGCGGCCTACTTCCGTCCGGGCGGTGTCTATCGCGACCTGCCGGACAGCATGCCGCAGTACAAGGCGTCCAAGATCCGCAACGCCAAGGAAATCGCGCGCCTGAACGAAACCCGCAAGGGCTCGATGCTCGATTTCATCGAAGACTTCACCAACCGTTTCCCAGCCTGTGTAGACGATTACGAGACCCTGCTCACCGACAACCGTATCTGGAAGCAGCGTACCGTCGGTATCGGCGTGGTGACTCCGGAGCGTGCCAAGAACCTGGGCATGACCGGTCCGATGCTGCGTGGTTCCGGCATCGCCTGGGACCTGCGCAAGATGCAGCCGTACGACGTGTACGACCGCATGGAGTTCGACATTCCGGTCGGCGTCACCGGCGACTGCTACGACCGCTATCTGGTGCGTGTCGAGGAAATGCGCCAGTCCAACCGCATTATCCAGCAGTGCGTGAAGTGGCTGAAGGCCAACCCGGGTCCGGTCATCACCGACAACCACAAGTTCGCCCCGCCTAGCCGCGAAGACATGAAGAGCAATATGGAGGAGCTGATCCACCATTTCAAGCTCTTCACCGAAGGCATGCATGTGCCGGAAGGCGAAGCTTACGCCGCTGTAGAGCATCCAAAAGGCGAGTTCGGCATCTATCTGGTGTCCGATGGCGCCAACAAACCTTATCGTCTGAAAATCCGTGCGCCGGGCTATGCCCATCTGGCCAGTCTGGATGAAATGTCTCGTGGCCACATGATCGCCGACGTTGTCGCGATCATTGGTACGCAGGACGTGGTATTTGGGGAGATCGACCGCTGATGCTATCCGCACAATCGCTTGCAAAAATTGACCGCGAACTGGCCAAGTATCCTGCCGACCAGTTCCGGTCTGCCATCATGGGCGCGTTGCGCATTGCACTGGTCGAGCGTCATGAAACCGGCAACACGCCGGAAGAGCGCTGCCTCAATGCCGACGTGATCGAATTCGTGGCCAACTACGTGGGGATCCCGCCGGTTGCCGCCTACGAAGTCGCCACCTTCTACAACATGTACGACATGAAGCCGGTCGGCAAATACAAGCTGACCGTCTGCACCAACCTGCCTTGCGCACTGCAAGGCGGCGTCAATGCCGCGCACTACATCGGCGAAAAGCTGGGTATCGGTATCGGTGAAACCACCGCCGACGGCAAGTTCACCCTGCTGGAAGGGGAGTGCATGGGCGCCTGTGGTGATGCACCGGTACTGCTGGTGAACAACCACAAAATGTGCAGCTTCATGACGCGCGAAGCTATCGATAAGAAACTGGCGGAGTTGGAATAATGGCAGTTTTCGTCAATGGCGTGATTTTCGAGGGCGTGGACACCGCCGCTCCGGACTGCTGGCGCCTCGAGGCCTACATGGCTCGCGGTGGCTATCAGGCCCTCAAGAAAATTCTTGATAACAAGATCCCCCAGGAAGACGTGATCGCCGAAGTGAAGAACTCCGGCTTGCGTGGTCGTGGCGGTGCAGGTTTCCCGACCGGCCTGAAGTGGAGCTTCATGCCGCGTTCCTTCCCCGGTGACAAGTACGTGGTCTGTAACACCGACGAAGGCGAACCGGGCACGTTCAAGGATCGCGACATCATCATCTACAACCCGCACGCGCTGATCGAAGGCATGATCATTGCCGGCTACGCGATGGGTTGCAAGGCGGGTTACAACTACATCCACGGTGAAATCTTCGAGGCCTACGAGCTGTTCGAAGAGGCGCTGGACGAGGCACGCAAGGCCGGTCTGCTGGGACAGAACATCCTCGGCACCGACTTCAGCTTCGACCTGTTCGCGCACCACGGCTACGGCGCCTACATCTGCGGCGAAGAAACCGCGCTGCTGGAATCGCTGGAGGGCAAGAAAGGCCAGCCGCGCTTCAAGCCGCCGTTCCCGGCCAGTTTCGGCCTGTACGGCAAGCCGACCACCATCAACAACACCGAGTCGTTCGCCTCCGTGCCGTTCATCATCCGTGACGGCGGCCAGAAGTTCCTGGAAGCGGGCAAGCCGAACAACGGTGGCACCAAGCTGTTCTCCATCTCCGGTCACGTCAACCGTCCGGGCAACTACGAGATCCCGCTGGGCACCCCGTTCGCCACGCTGCTGGAAATGGCCGGCGGCATGAAGGACGGCAAGAAGCTGAAGGCGGTGATCCCGGGCGGTTCGTCCGCACCGGTGCTGCCGGGCGAGGTGATGATGGAACTGACCATGGATTACGACAGTATTTCCAAGGCCGGTTCGATGCTGGGTTCCGGTGCCGTGATCGTGATGAACGAGGACGTGTGCATGGTCAAGGCGCTGGAGCGTCTGGCCTACTTCTATCACGAAGAGTCCTGCGGCCAGTGCACGCCATGCCGTGAAGGCACCGGCTGGCTGTACAAGGTGATCCATCGCATCGCCAACGGCGAAGGCCGCGACGGCGATCTGGAGTTGCTGGAATCTGTCGGGAACAATATGGCGGGCCGCACGATTTGCGCCCTGGCTGACGCAGCCGTGTTCCCTGTTCGTAGTTTCACCAAGCACTTCCGCAATGAGTTTGAACATCTCATTAAGCACAAGAAGGCCTTGGTGGATCACAAATGGTGTTGAGCGATGCTTGAAATCGAAATCGACGGAAAAAAACTGACGGTCAATCAGGGCATCACCATCATGGATGCTGCCCATACCGCTGGTACACATATTCCTCACTTCTGCTACCACAAGAAGCTGTCCATTGCGGCCAACTGCCGCATGTGCCTGGTGGAAGTCGAGAAGGCACCGAAGCCGCTGCCGGCCTGTGCCACACCGGTAACCGACGGCATGAAAGTGCATACCGCCTCGCCGCTGGCCAAGAAGGCCCAGGCTGGCGTGATGGAATTCCTGCTGATCAACCACCCGCTGGATTGCCCGATCTGCGACCAGGGCGGCGAGTGTCAGCTGCAGGATCTGGCCGTGGGGTACGGCAATTCCTCTTCCCGTTACCAGGAAGAAAAACGCGCCGTGGTCGGCAAGGACATGGGGCCGCTGGTTTCCGCCGAGGAAATGAGCCGCTGCATCCACTGCACCCGCTGCGTCCGCTTTACCGAAGAGATTGGTGGCTACCAAGAAATCGGTATGGCCAACCGCAGCGAATTCTCGGAAATCCTGCCCTTCCTCGGCAAGACCGTGAACTCCGAAATCTCCGGCAACGTGATCGACCTGTGCCCGGTCGGCGCGCTGACCTCCAAACCGTTCCGCTACGCCACCCGTGCCTGGGAGCTGTCGCGCCGCAAGTCGGTCAGCCCGCACGACGGTCTGGGCAGCAACCTGATCGTTCAGGTCAAGCAGAACCAGGTGATGCGCGTACTGCCGCTGGAAAACGAAGACATCAACGAGTGCTGGATCGCCGACCGCGACCGCTTCTCGTACGAAGGCCTGAACAGCGCCGCGCGCCTGCAGAAGCCGATGATCAAGTTTGACGGCAAGTGGCACGAAACCGACTGGCAGACGGCACTGGACTACGTGGTCAAGGGCCTCAACGGCGTGGCCAACGACCACGGCAAGGACGCCATCGGCTTCTTGGCCAGCCCGCACAGCACCACCGAAGAGCTATACCTGGCGCAGAAACTGGCGCGCAGCTTCGGCGTGAACAATATCGATGCCGCGCTGCGTCGCAGCGACAAGCGTGTCGCCGCTGCGCAGCAGGGCGCGCTGTGGCTCGGCTCCAGCATCGTCGAACTGCTGGCGGCCAAGTCGGTGCTGATGGTGGGTTCCACCCAGCGCACGGAGCAGCCGCTGCTGGCGTCACGCCTGCGTCAGTCCGTCAAGAAGGGCATGGCACTGAACGTGATCCATACCAGCGACGACGACCTGCTGACCCGCGTCAACGCCAAGCTGATCGTATCGCCACTGGCCCTTGTTAACGCGCTGGCCCAGGTGCTGAAAGCCGCGGTGGAAATCAAGTCCGCGTCGACCATGCTCGACCTGTCTGCGGCCAACGTTGGAGCCGAGGCGCGCGCGATTGCCGACAGCCTGTGCGCCGCCGAATCCGCCGCCGTGGTGCTGGGCAACGTGGCTCAGCATCACCCGGCGTTTGCCGAGCTGCTGTCGCTGGCCCAGGAAATCGGCCGCGTGACTGGTGCCCGTTTCGGTATCGCAGCCGAAGCCGCCAACAGCGTCGGTGCCGACATTGCCGGTGTCAACCCGCAACGTGGCCCGATGGGCAAGGCCGTGACCGCCGGTCTCGCCGCGAGTGAAATGCTGGCCGCGCCGCGCAAGGCTTATGTCCTGCTCAACAGCGAGATCGAAGCCGACGCCTACAACAGCCAGCAGGCCGTTGCCGCGATGAAGCAGGCCGCCACCGTGATTGCCCTGACCGCATTCAAGGGTGAAGCGTTGCTGGACTACGCCGACGTGCTGCTGCCGATCGCGCCGTTCTCCGAAACTGCCGGTTCCTTCGTCAACATGGAAGGCAAGCTGCAGCCGTTCAACGGCGTGGTGCGTCCGCTGGGCGAGACCCGTCCGGCCTGGAAAGTGCTGCGCGTACTGGGTAACATGCTCAACCTGTCCGGCTTCGACTTCAACAGCGCGGAAGACGTGCGCGCCGAACTGCTGGCGCAGGGCGACATCGCCGCGGCACTGAACAACCAGCTGAGCACTGTTGCGGCCAACGTTGCGGCCGGCGACGCGCTGGTGCGACTCGGTGAGGTGCCGCTGTATCAGGCCGATGCCATCTGCCGCCGTGCCGACTCGCTGCAGAAGACCGCCGCGGCCGCCGCGCCCGTGATTGCCCTCAACCCGCAAGACATCGCCAAACTGGGTCTGGAAGCAGGTCAGCCTGCCATCGTCAGCCAGGGTGAGGCCGAAGTTCGCCTGCAACTGGTAGCCGACGCTGCCGTTGCCGCCGGTGCGGTCCGTGTCGCTGCTGCCCATCCGGCAACGCAGGCACTGGGTGGTCTGTTCGAACCGATTCAGATCAAGCGAGGATAATCATGGAATTGCTGCAAAACTTGCTGGGGACCGAGGCCGGTCTGGCGGTGTGGACACTGCTGAAGATTCTGGCCATCGTTGCCCCGCTGATGATCGGTGTGGCCTACCTGACGCTGGCAGAGCGCAAGGTGATCGGCTACATGCAGATCCGTATCGGCCCCAACCGTGTCGGCCCGAAAGGGCTGCTGCAGCCACTGGCTGACGGCGTGAAGCTGCTGATGAAAGAGATTATCCTGCCGACCAAGTCGAGCAAGGGTCTGTTTCTGGTGGCACCGGTACTGTCCATCATGCCGGCGCTGGCGGCCTGGGCAGTGATCCCGTTCACCGACACCATGGTGCTGGCCAATATCGACGCGTCGCTGCTGTTCATCATGGCGATCACCTCGATGGGTGTGTACGGCGTGATCGTGGCCGGCTGGGCGGGTAACTCCAAGTACTCCTTCCTGGGCGCACTGCGTTCCTCGGCCCAGATCGTGTCCTACGAGATTTCGATGGGCTTCGCGCTGGTCGGCGTGCTGATGGTGTCCGGCAGCCTGAACCTGGTCGAAATCGTCAACCAGCAGGGCCACGGCATCGGCGGTGGTTCGGTGCTGTCGTGGAACTGGCTGCCGCTGTTCCCGCTGTTCCTGGTGTACCTGATCTCCGGTGTCGCCGAAACCAACCGTGCGCCGTTCGACGTGGCGGAAGGTGAGTCGGAAATCGTGGCCGGTTTCCACGTGGAATACTCGGGCATGGCCTTCGCCGTGTTCTTCCTGGCGGAGTACGCCAACATGATCCTGGTGTCGGCACTGACCGCCATCATGTTCATGGGCGGCTGGCTGTCGCCGTTCCCGGCTTCGTGGGGTGCGCTGGGCGCGTCCGGCGTGATCTGGCTGCTGGCCAAGATTTCCCTGGTGCTGTTCCTGTTCCTGTGGTTCCGTGCCACCTTCCCGCGCTATCGCTACGACCAGATCATGCGTCTGGGCTGGAAAATCTTCATCCCGGTATCGCTGGTTTGGGTGCTGGTTGTCGGCGCCTGGATGATGAGCCCACTGTCGCTGTGGAACTGATACGGATTGGATGAATAGCATGGAAATGATCCGAAATTTTTTCAAAACCTTCCTGCTGGTGGAGCTGGTGCAGGGCCTGATGGTGACCGGTCGTCACTTCTTCGCCCGCAAGATCACCGTCCAGTTCCCGGAAGAGAAGACCCCGATCTCGCCGCGCTTCCGTGGCTTGCACGCCCAGCGCCGTTACGCCAACGGTGAGGAGCGTTGCATCGCCTGTAAGCTATGCGAGGCGGTATGCCCGGCAATGGCCATCACCATCGAGTCGGAACAGCGCGACGACGGTACCCGTCGTACCTCGCGTTACGACATCGACCTGACCAAGTGCATCTTCTGCGGCTTCTGCGAAGAGGCCTGCCCGGTCGACGCCATTGTGGAAACGCACATTTTTGAATACCACGGCGAAAAACGTGGCGACCTCTACTACACCAAGCCGATGCTGCTGGCGGTGGGTGACAAGTACGAGGCTGAAATTGCGGCCAACAAGGCTGCTGATGCCAAGTATCGCTAAGGGGGAGACATGAGCTTTCAAGCTGTTGTGTTTTATGTGCTGTCGCTGATCCTGATCGTCGCCGCGTTCCGCGTGGTGACGGCCAAGAACCCGGTTCATGCAGCCTTGTATCTGGTGCTGGCGTTCTTTACCGCCTCCGGCCACTGGCTGTTGCTGCAGGCGGAGTTCCTCGCCATCGCACTGGTGCTGGTCTATGTCGGTGCGGTGATGGTGTTGTTCCTGTTCGTGGTGATGATGCTGGACATCAACATCGAGAAGCTGCGCGAAGGCTTCTGGCAGCACTTCCCGCTGGCCGGTACCGTGGCGCTGGTGATGGTGGCCGAAATGGTGCTGATCCTGTCCAGCCCGGAGGCCAACCTTGCCGGCTTCCAGGCTGGTCCTGCGGTTGCGGCCGATGCCAGCAACGTGCGCGAACTGGGGCGTCAGCTGTATACCGTCTACCTGCTGCCATTCGAGGCGGCGGCGGTCGTGCTGCTGGTAGCGATGGTTGCCGCCATCGGCATCACCATGCGCAAGCGTGCTGACAGCAAGTACATCAATCCGGCGGAGCAGGTGCGGGTGCGTCGTAATGACCGCGTGCGCATGGTTCAGGTTCAGGCGGTCAAGCCTGAAGCGGACTCTGCTTCTGACATCAACGAGCAACAGGCCTGACGGCCGATTAGGAGGACACGTGCTTTCACTCACACACTTCCTGGTTCTGGCCGGCATCCTGTTTGCCATCAGCGTACTGGGTATTTTCCTGAACCGGAAAAACCTGATCATCCTGCTGATGGCCATCGAACTGATGTTGCTGGCGGTGAACTACAACTTCATCGCGTTTTCGCACTATCTGTCTGATACGGCTGGGCAGATCTTCGTCTTCTTCATCCTTACCGTTGCCGCAGCAGAATCGGCGATTGGTCTGGCGATTTTGGTGGTGCTGTTCCGTAAATTGGACACCATCAACGTAGAAGACTTGGGCAGCCTCAAAGGCTAAGGCAACCGGATACCACTTTAAAAAGCACGACAAACATGGATATGAAGAGCTTATACCTGCTGATTGCGCTCTCACCACTGGTGGGGTCGGTCATTGCAGGCCTGTTTGGATGGGCGATTGGTCGCCGTGCTGCACACGTTGTTACCATTCTCGGCGTGGCAGTTTCGGCGGTTCTCTCGATTGGCGTACTGAAGGGCTTCCTCGACGGCAGCACCCAGGTATTCAATGCCCCTGTATACACTTGGCTGACGGTCGGCGGTTTCGAGTTCTCCGTCGGTTTCCTCGTTGACTCGCTGACCGCGATGATGCTGGTGGTGGTGACCAGCGTGTCGCTGATGGTGCACATCTATACCATCGGCTACATGCACGAAGATCCGGGTTACCAGCGCTTCTTCAGCTACATCTCGCTGTTTACCTTCTCGATGCTGATGCTGGTGATGTCCAACAACTTCATCCAGCTGTTCTTCGGTTGGGAAGCGGTGGGTCTGGTCTCCTATCTGCTGATCGGCTTCTGGTTCAAGCGTCCAACCGCGATCTTCGCCAACCTGAAGGCCTTCCTGGTCAACCGCGTGGGTGACTTCGGCTTCCTGCTCGGTATCGGCCTGGTTCTGGCCTACTTCGGCGGTTCGCTGAACTACAGCGACGTGTTCGCTGCGGCACCGGCGCTGGCCAGCAAGACCATCCAGATCATCCCTGGCGTGGAATGGTCGCTGCTGACCGTGACCTGCATCCTGCTGTTCATCGGCGCGATGGGTAAGTCGGCACAGTTCCCGCTGCACGTGTGGCTGCCTGACTCGATGGAAGGCCCGACCCCGATCTCCGCGCTGATCCACGCGGCGACCATGGTGACCGCCGGTATCTTCATGGTATCGCGCATGAGCCCGCTGTTCGAAATGTCGGATACCGCACTGAACGTGGTGATGGTGGCCGGCTCGATCACCGCGCTGTTCATGGGTTTCCTGGGCGTGGTGCAGAACGACATCAAGCGCGTGGTGGCTTACTCCACCCTGTCTCAGCTGGGTTACATGACCGTGGCGCTGGGCGCTTCCGCCTACTCGGTGGCCATGTTCCACGTGATGACGCACGCGTTCTTCAAGGCGCTGCTGTTCCTTGGCGCCGGTTCCGTGATCATGGGCATGCACCATGACCAGGACATGCGCAATATGGGCGGCCTGCGCAAGTACATGCCGATTACCTGGATCACCTCGTTGCTGGGTTCGCTGGCGCTGATCGGTACCCCGTTCTTCTCCGGCTTCTACTCCAAGGATTCCATCATCCTGGCCGTGGAAAGCAGCAATCTGTCGGCTTCCGGTTTTGCCTACTTTGCCGTGATCGCCGGTGTGTTCGTGACCGCGTTCTACTCCTTCCGCATGTACTTCCTGGTCTTCCACGGCAAGGAACGCTGGATGGAGAACCACGCCCACCACGAGCATCACGGTGACCACGACGACGAAGAGCCGTCCGGTGACCACCACCATGGCTTGGGCCCGAACGACAAGCCGCACGAGTCGCCGTGGGTGGTGACCCTGCCACTGGCTCTGCTGGCGATTCCATCGGTGTTGATCGGCTTTTTCGCCATCCATCCGCTGGTCGGCGGTGAGTTCTTCAACGGCGTGATCTTCACCAACCTGGAGGCTCATCCGGGTCTGGAAGCGGCGATGCACCACGCCCACGATGCGATGGCCATGGGCCTGCACGCCTTCGTGACCCTGCCGTTCTGGTTGGCCGCCGCCGGTGTGGCACTGGCCTGGTTCTTCTACATGAAGGCGCCGCACATTCCGGCAGCCATCAAGCAGAAATTCTCCGGCGTACACACGCTACTCGAGAACAAGTACTACATGGACGAGCTGTACTTCGCCGTGTTTGCCAAAGGTTCGCGCGCACTGGGCACTTTCTTCTGGAAAGTCGGTGACATGCTGCTGATCGACGGCTTGCTGGTGAATGGCAGTGCCCGTCTGGTCGGCTCGGTATCCAGAGCGGTCCGCAAGCTGCAAACCGGTTTCATCTACAGCTACGCTGCGGTGATGATCATCGGGGTGCTGGTTCTGATGACGTACTGGTTCAAGCCGCTGATCCTCCGTTAAGGATCGGTACCGGAATCGATATAACAAATTAGGTTCTCGATATGTTTGCTAATCCTTTGAGTCTGGTGATCTGGACCCCCATCGTAGCCGGCCTGCTGGTGCTGGCGACCGGTGGCGACCAGCGCGCACCGCTGGCGCGCTGGCTGGCGCTGGCTGGTGCCGTGCTGGGGTTCCTGGTATCGCTCCCGTTGTTTACGCAGTTCGACAACCTGCATGGCGGCATGCAGTTTGTCGAAAACATGCCGTGGATCGAATCCCTCGGTATCAACTACCACCTGGGGGTGGACGGCATCTCGATGCTGTTCATCGTGCTGAACAGCTTCACCACGCTGATGGTGATCCTGGCCGGCTGGGAAGTGATCCAGAAGCGCACCGCACAGTACATGGCCGCGTTCCTGATCATGTCCGGCCTGATCAACGGTGCCTTCGCCGCGCTGGACGCGATCCTGTTCTACGTGTTCTTCGAAGGCATGCTGATCCCGATGTACCTGATCATCGGTGTGTGGGGCGGTCCGCGTCGCGTTTACGCCTCGATCAAGTTCTTCCTGTACACCCTGCTGGGTTCGCTGCTGATGCTGGTGGCGTTCATCTACCTGTACTTCCAGGCCGGCAAGAGCTTTGACATCCAGGCCTTCCAGGCCCTGAAGCAGATCCCGCTGCAGGTGCAGATCCTGCTGTTCATCGCCTTCTTCCTGTCGTTCGCGGTGAAAGTGCCGATGTGGCCGGTGCACACCTGGTTGCCGGATGCCCACGTGGAAGCGCCGACCGGCGGTTCCATGGTGCTGGCGGCGATCACGCTGAAGATCGGTGCCTACGGCTTCTTGCGGTTTGCCCTGCCTATCGTGCCGGATGCCTCGATCGAGCTGGCACCGATCATGGTCGGCCTGTCGCTGGTGGCGGTGGTGTACATCGGTCTGGTGGCCCTGGTACAGACCGACATGAAGAAACTGGTGGCCTACTCCTCCATTTCGCACATGGGCTTCGTGACCCTGGGCATGTTCCTGTTCACCGGCAGCCAGATGAATGCGTGGGCGGTGGAGGGTGCACTGGTACAGATGGTGTCCCACGGTTTTGTGTCCGCCGCGATGTTCTTCTGCATCGGCGTGATGTATGACCGCGTGCACAGCCGCAACATCGCCGACTACGGCGGTGTCGCCAACAAGATGCCGATCTTCGCCGCCTTCATGATGCTGTTCGGCATGGCCAACTCCGGTCTGCCTGCCACCTCCGGCTTCGTCGGCGAATTCATGGTGATCATGGGCGCCGTGCAGGTGAACTTCCTGGTCGCTGCGCTGGCCGCCACCACCCTGATCTTCGGTGCCGCCTACACCCTGTGGATGTACAAGCGCGTGATCTTCGGTGATGTGGACAACCACCACGTGGAAGAGATGAAGGACGTCAACAAGCGTGAATTCCTGATTCTGGTGATCCTGGCCGTGACCGTACTGGGCATGGGTCTGTACCCGCAGCTGTTCGTTGAGAAGATGCACCTGTCTGTCAATGAACTGATCGCGCACGTTGCGCAAAGCAAGCTCTAAGAGGCCACAAGGAATACGAAATGAATTGGGCTGATCTCAATCTGATGCCGGCTTTGCCAGAGATGTTCCTGCTTGGGGCACTGTCGGTAATCCTCATTCTTGACCTGTTTATCTCGGACGCCAAGCGCGGCATCACCTACGCACTGTCGCTGCTGACACTGCTGGTTTGTGCCGTGATCCAGGTTTCCACTTTCGAACCGTTCGCCACCATCACCCTCAGTGGCATGTTTGTCGATGATCCGCTGTCGGACATCGTCAAGGTGGCGATGTACGGCGTGACGGCGCTGGTGCTGGTTTACACCCGCCAGTACGTCAAGGACCGTGGCCTGTTCAAGGGCGAATACTTCACCCTGACCCTGTTCGCGTTGCTGGGCATGAACCTGATGGTGTCGGCCAGTAACTTCGTCAGCCTGTACATGGGCCTGGAACTGCTGTCGCTGTCGCTGTACTCGCTGATCGCGCTGCAGCGTGAATCCGGTCGTGCCATCGAAGCCGCGATGAAGTACTTCGTGCTCGGCGCGCTGGCTTCCGGCCTGCTGCTGTACGGTGTGTCGATGGTGTACGGTGCCACCGGTTCGCTGGATCTGGCCAAGGTCGCCCAGGCGATCGCCTCGGGTAGCGCCAACCAGACGCTGCTGGTCTTCGGCCTGGTGTTCATCGTGGCCGGCCTCGCGTTCAAGCTGGGCGCGGTACCGTTCCACATGTGGGTGCCTGACGTTTACCAGGGCTCGTCCACTGCGATGACGCTGATGATCGGTGCCGCACCGAAACTGGCGGCCTTCGTGTTCGTGATCCGCATCCTGGTGCAGGGTCTGGGCGAGATGATGGCCGACTGGCAGGGCATGCTGGTGATTCTGGCGGTGCTGTCGATGGCCATCGGTAACCTGACCGCCATCGCGCAGACCAACCTCAAGCGCATGCTGGCCTACTCGACCATCTCGCACATGGGTTTCCTGCTGCTGGGCCTGATCGCCGGTAACGCCGAAGGCTACTCCGCCGCACTGTTCTACGTGATCGTTTACGTGCTGACCTCGCTGGCCGGTTTCGGCATCCTGCTGGGCCTGTCGCGTGCCGGTTTCGAGTGCGAGACACTGGACGACCTGAAAGGCCTCAACGGCCGCAACAGCTGGTACGCGCTGCTGATGCTGCTGGCGCTGTTCTCGATGGCCGGCATTCCGCCGCTGGCTGGCTTCTACGCCAAGTTCGCGGTGATCCAGGCCATCGTCAACGTCAACCTGCTGTGGCTGGCGGTGGTGGCGGTGCTGATGTCGCTGATCGGTGCCTTCTACTACCTGCGTGCGGTCAAGGTGATGTACTTCGACGACGTGCAGGACAACAGCCCGATCGCCATCCCGGGCGACATGAAGCTGGTGCTGTCGCTCAATGCCGTTGCGCTGCTGGTACTGGGTGCGATGCCGGAACGTTTGATCGCGATGTGCGTCGAAGCGATGAAACAATCCCTCGTCGTCCTGTAAGGAATCAGCATGGAACTCAGCGTCATCGTCCTGTTACTGCTCGCGTTTGTTGCGGCCAACCTGCCATTCATGACCCGGCGCGTTGCCGGCATCTGGCGGGTCGCCAACAAGCACTTCGGTTGGCAGTTGCTGGAACTGGTGGCGCTGTACCTGTTGCTGGGCGTGCTGGCGCGGCTGCTGGAAGGCCGCTATTCCCCGGTACACGTGCAGAAGTGGCAGTTCTATGTCACCACCCTGGCGCTGTTCCTGGTCTTTGCGTTCCCCGGTTTCATCGGACGCTACTTCTGGAAGAAGCGCGGTATCTGAGCCGCTGCGCAGCACAACAAAAACGCCACGATCTGATCGTGGCGTTTTTGTTTGTCTGCCGCAGGCACGCAGTCCGGGTCATCGGCTCTTGCGCCACGGGCCGCGATAAGGTCCGCTCATTCGGCTGGCCGGGCAGCGGCCGGGGAGGGGCGAGATGCGCTGCGGCCAAGCCTGGCCGTGCCAGGGCGCAGGCCGCCAGTGCCTAACGGCCACCATCCCGTGCGGCAACGCCGGTTGCAGGCAAGAAAAAGGGCAAGGTTGGCCGCAGCCACCCTTGCCCTTGTGCCGGATACGGCTCAGTAGAAGCGCGCCTGTCCCTGCGGCCGGGTCTTGAAGCGCTTGTGCAGCCAGAAGTACTGTTCCGGCGCCTCCAGGATGCGCTGCTCCAGGAAGGCGTTCATGCGGCGGGTATCGGCTTCCAGGTCGTCGCTGGGGAAGTGGTCCAGCGGCGGATGGATGTCGAGCACGAAGCGCGAGCCTTCGCGGCGGGCGATGGCCGGCACTACCTTGGCCTTGGCGATGCTGGCAATGCGCGACAGGCCGGTGATGGTGGCGGCGTCGGTGGCGAAGAACTTCACGAAGATGGCGTCGCGCGGGCCGAAGTCCTGGTCCGGCAGGTACAGGAACGGGGTGTGCTCCTTGCGCATCGCCTTGATGATGCTGCGCAGGCTCTCCTGCCGCGACACGATGTAGGCATTGTCGAAGCGGTTGCGGCCTTTGTAGAACTGCGCATCCAGCGTCTTGTTCTTCTGGTGCGAATAGACGCTGACCAGCGGCACTTCCAGGTTCAGGCGCAGCGCGCAGATCTCGAAGGCGACGAAGTGCGGGTAGAACAGCACCACGTCTTCGCCCGCCTCGCGCAGCCGGGTGATGTGTTCCAGCCCGCGCACCTCCACCAGCTGGCGCAGGCGCTGCGGGGACGACCACCACACGATGCCGTACTCCAGCATCAGCTTCATCATCTCGACAAAGTGGCGGCGAATCAGCCGGCGGCGCTGTGTCGGCCCCATGTCGGGAAAGCACAGGCGCAGGTTGATCAGGCCGACGCGACGGCGCTCGCGGGCGAGCAGGTAGGCGAGCTGCCCCAGGCACCAGGCCAGGGCATGGATGACGGGCAACGGCAACAGGCGGATCAGCCACAGCAGGGCCAGGGCGAATTTCATGCGGTATTCCAGTGGTTAGGCTTGATCGGGAGAGGGCGCGCCGGACGGCGTCTTGTAGCGGTTGTAGCTCCACAGGTACTGCTGCGGCCAACGTTGGATCAGGCGCTCGACATTGGCGTTGACCACCGCGGCATCGGCCTCGCGCTCGCCGCTGAACTCGCCCTGCTGGCGGCTGATGTGGATGTGGAAGCCGGCACCGCCAGGCAGGCGCTCGCCGGTGAACCACAGCACGGCGACATTGTTCATCTGCGCGAGGCGCGCCAGCAACGTCATGGTGAACGCCGGCTTGCCGAAGAACGGCGCCCAAGCGCCTTCGCCGCTACCGGGCACCTGGTCCGGCAGGATGATGGTGGCCTCGCCGGATTTCAGCGCCTTCATCAGCTGGCGCACGCCGGCGCCGGTGGCCGGCGCGGTGCGGCCTTTGCCGCGGGCACGGCCCTCGTTCATGATCGGCTCCAGCCACGCCAGCTTCGGCGGGCGGTACATCGCGGTCAGCGGGAACGGCAGCCGCGCCGAAATGTAGCGCCCGGCAATGTCGTAGCTGCCCAGGTGCGGGGTGACGAAGATCAGGCCCTTGCCTTCGGTCAGCGCCGCCTCGACATGCTCCCAGCCGTCGCAGCCGCGCACCAGCGAGGTGATGTAGTCCGGCTCGCGGCACCAGGCGATGGCCAGTTCCAGCGCGCCCTTGCCGGTTTCTGCTGCGCAGAGTTTGACGAGCGATTCGTAAAGCTGATAACTTCCAGCGATTTGACTGGTTTTGAGGTTTTCGCGTATGCGTTCGCGAAAACGCGGCGATAGGTAATAGAGGATTTTCCCCAGCAGGGCGCCCAGCCGGTGCAGTGCCGGTAGCGGCAACGCGGCCAGGGTCTGCAGGATGAGTCGTGCGATTCGGGTCATCATGGTCTGCTGGAAAGTAAACGCGCTATTTTATCATTAACTCAAAGGCCATTATTCGGGAACGGACACAATGAGCGAATATCTTTTTACATCTGAATCGGTATCTGAAGGCCATCCGGACAAGGTCGCGGACCAGATTTCCGACGCCATTCTGGACGCCATCCTGCGTGAAGACAAATACGCCCGCGTAGCGGCCGAGACCCTGGTCAACACCGGCCTGGTCGTGCTGGCCGGCGAGATCACCACCACCGCCAACGTCGACTACATCAAGATCGCGCGCGAAACCATCAAGCGCATCGGTTACGACAATACCGAGCTGGGCTTCGACCATCGCGGTTGCGCGGTGATGGTGTGCTACGACAAGCAGTCGCCGGACATCGCCCAGGGCGTGAACGAAGGCGAGGGCCTCGATCTGGACCAGGGTGCCGGCGACCAGGGCCTGATGTTCGGCTACGCCTGCGACGAAACCCCGACCCTGATGCCGTTCCCGATCTACTACGCGCACCGTCTGGTGCAGCGTCAGGCGGAACTGCGCAAGGACGGCCGCCTGCCGTGGCTGCGTCCGGACGCCAAGAGCCAGATCACCTGCGTGTACGACAGCGAAACCGGCCTGCCCAAGCGCATCGACACCGTGGTGCTGTCTACCCAGCACGCGCCGGAAATCGACCACAAGACGCTGACCGAAGCGGTGATCGAGGACATCATCAAGCCGGTGCTGCCGGCGGAAATGATTACCGCCGAGACCAAGTTCCTGATCAACCCGACCGGCCGTTTCGTCATCGGCGGCCCGATGGGCGACTGCGGCCTGACCGGCCGCAAGATCATCGTCGACACCTACGGCGGTGCCGCACCGCACGGCGGTGGTGCCTTCTCCGGCAAGGACCCGACCAAGGTCGACCGTTCCGCCGCCTACGCCGGTCGCTACGTGGCCAAGAACGTGGTCGCCGCCGGTCTGGCGCGCCAGTGCCAGATCCAGGTTTCCTACGCCATCGGCGTGGCCGAGCCGACCTCGATCTCGGTGGACACCTTCGGCACCAACGCCATCCCGAACGAGAAGATCGTCGAGCTGGTGAAGCAGCACTTCGACCTGCGCCCGAAGGGCATCGTACAGATGCTGGACCTGTTGCGTCCGATCTACACCAAGACCGCCGCCTACGGCCACTTCGGCCGCGAAGAGCCAGAGTTCAGCTGGGAGCGCACCGACAAGGCCGCCGCGCTGCGCGCCGCTGCCGGCCTGTAAGCTACCCGGGTTTGTTGTGCACCAAGGCCTCGCAAGAGGCCTTTTTCTTTGCCGCCCGGCGCCGGCCGCGGCGGCTTTGCTGTTGTTGCGGCCAACCTTGTGGCGCAAGTTCTGCCATAATGTCGGGATTCCGGGGAGCGCTGCGAGGCCATGCCCCAGGCCCGGAAACGCAAAACGGCGCTCACCTGCTTTTCATTGAACGGCTCCGATCGGGCCGCTTCAGGATAACCCGTGCCGGGCACGGGATGCGCGGGTGAGCCATCCCTCCCGGCCTTCGTGACAAAGGAATACACGAATGGCTGCATTCAACGACTACATCGTTGCCGACATCAATCTGGCAGATTGGGGCCGCAAGGAACTCAATATTGCCGAGACCGAAATGCCGGGCCTGATGGCCACGCGCAAGGAATACCAGCACAGCCAGCCGCTGCGCGGCGCGCGCATCGCCGGCTCGCTGCACATGACGGTGCAGACCGCCGTGCTGATCGAGACCCTGACCGCGCTGGGCGCCGAAGTTCGCTGGGCGTCGTGCAACATCTTCTCCACCCAGGACCACGCCGCCGCCGCCATCGCTGCGGCCAACATCCCGGTATTCGCGTTCAAGGGCGAGAGCCTGGACGAGTACTGGGAATTCAGCCACAAGATCTTCGAATGGCCGGAAGACCAGCCGGCGAACATGATCCTCGACGACGGTGGCGACGCCACCCTGCTGCTGATGCTGGGCAGCAAGGCGGAGAAGGACCTCGGCGTGATCGGCCACCCGACCAACGAGGAAGAAACCGCGCTGTTCGCCTCCATCAAGCGTCACCTGGCAATCGACCCGCAGTGGTACTCCAAGCGCCTGCAGCACATCAAGGGCGTGACCGAGGAAACCACTACCGGCGTGCATCGCCTGTACCAGCTGGAAAAGGACGGCCTGCTGCCGTTCCCGGCCTTCAACGTCAACGACTCGGTGACCAAGTCCAAGTTCGACAACCTGTACGGTTGCCGCGAATCGCTGGTGGACGGCATCAAGCGCGCCACCGACGTGATGATCGCCGGTAAGGTTGCCGTGGTGCTGGGCTACGGTGACGTGGGCAAGGGCTGCGCGCAATCGCTGCGCGGTCTGGGCGCCACCGTGTGGGTGACCGAAATCGACCCGATCTGCGCGCTGCAGGCGGCGATGGAAGGCTACCGCGTGGTACGCATGGACGAGATCTGCGATCAGGCCGACATCTTCGTGACCACCACCGGCAACGTCGGCGTGATCAATCACGAGCACATGAAGAAGATGCGCAACAACGCCATCGTGTGCAATATCGGCCACTTCGACAGCGAAATCGAAGTCGCCTCGCTGCGCCAGTACCAGTGGGAAAACATCAAGCCGCAGGTGGACCACATCATCTTCCCGGACGGCAAGCGCATCATCCTGCTGGCCGAAGGCCGCCTGGTGAACCTGGGTTGCGCCACCGGCCACCCGAGCTTCGTGATGTCCAACTCCTTCACCAACCAGGTGCTGGCGCAGATCGAGATCTTCGCCAACGAGCACAAGTACGAGAACAAGGTGTACGTGCTGCCCAAGCATCTGGACGAGAAGGTGGCGCGCCTGCACCTGGAGCGCATCGGCGCCCGCCTGACCGAGCTGTCCGACGAGCAGGCCAGCTACATCAGCGTTCCGAAAGACGGCCCATATAAGCCGGCACACTATCGTTATTGATATTTGATGTCCGGTGAAAACGGACAGGGCCGTAAAATGCCCTGTCCGTTTTTTTGTGCGGCCAACGTTGGCCGCATGCCCCGTCAGCGGCGCCAGACCGACACGGGATGCCAGGGAAACCATCACCAACCTTGCCGCAAGAGCTTGCCATGACCGAACGTAACCGTACCTTCAGCTTCGAATTCTTCCCGCCGCGCACCCCGGAAGGCGTGGCCAAACTGCGGACCACCCGCCAGCAGCTGGCGCAGTTCAAGCCGGAGTTCTTCTCCGTGACCTTCGGTGCCGGCGGCACCACCCGCGACGGCACGCTGTCCACGGTGCTGGAGATCCGCAACGAGGGCTACGCCGCGGCGCCGCACCTGTCCTGCATCGGTTCCACCCGCGACAACATCCGCTCGATTCTGAACGAGTACCGCAACCACGGCATCCGCCACATCGTCGCGCTGCGCGGCGACATGCCGTCCGGCATGGTCGAGGCCGGCGAGTTCCGCTACGCCAACGAGCTGGTGGCCTTCATCCGCGAGGAGCACGGCGACCACTTCCACATCGAGGTGGCGGCCTATCCGGAATTCCACCCGCAGGCCAAGTCCGCCGAGGACGACATCAACAATTTCGTGCGCAAGGTGAAGGCCGGCGCCAACTCGGCGATGACGCAGTACTTCTTCAACGCCGACAGCTATTTCCGCTTCGTCGACGAGGTGCAGGCGCGCGGCGTGGATGTGCCCATCGTGCCCGGCATCATGCCGATCGCCAACTTCGGCCAGCTGTGCCGCTTCTCCGACATGTGCGGCGCGGAAGTGCCGCGCTGGCTGCGCCTGCGCATGCAGGCCTATATGGACGACAGCGCGTCGATCCGCGCGCTGGGGCTGGACGTGGTGACCGAGCTGTGCGACCGCCTGCTGGCGAACGGCGCACCGGGCTTGCACTTCTATACCCTGAACCAGGCCGGCACGGTGTCGACCATCTGGCAGCGCCTGGGCCTGTGAGCGCGGCCGCCGGATACGGCGCGGCGCCACCATGAAAAAACCGCAGCCTGCGCTGCGGTTTTTTCATGTCGCCACGGCGCTGACGCAGCGGTTGCGGCCCTGCTCCTTGGCCTGGCGCAAGGCGTGGGCCGCCTCGGCGATCAGGTCGTCGATGTCGTCGTGGCGGCGCAGGTCCAGCGTGGCGCAGCCGACGCTGACGCTGATAAAGCTGGACACCCGCGACGCCGGGTGCGGCAGCTGCAGCGCGGCCACCGCCAGGCGCAGCTGTTCGGCCACGGCGGCGGCTTGCGCCTGGTCGTGCTGCGGCAGCAGCAGCAGCAGGGTGGCGCTCTTGATGCGCACCGCGAGGCCGGGGTGGGCCGCCAGCTGTGCCTGCAGCAGCCGGGCGATGCGCTGCAGGCAGTCGTCACCGGCCAGATGGCCGGCGTGGCTGTTATAGGCGGCGAACTGGTCGATGTCCAGCATCAGCGCCGACAGCGCCTGCTGGCGCAGGAAGGCCTGCTCGAACAGCGGCTGCTTGTCCTGCTGCAGGCGGCTGACGCTGGCCAGCCCGGTCAGGCCGTCGCAGTGGCTCTGTGCCTGCAGCCTGGCGTTGGCCGCGGCCAGCTGCTGGGTCAGCGTCTCCTGCTGTTGCAGTAGCTGGTGACGCAGCAGCAGCCCGGCCAGCTGTTCGGCGAACAGCCGCAGCAGGGTCAGCTCCTTGTCCAGCCAGTCGTGCTGGCGATTGACCACCTCGCAGCCGAAGATGCCGTGCAGCGGCGCCGCGTGATCGAGCGCGATCAGCACCAGGCTGTGGATGCCGTGCTCGGCCAGCAGCAGGCGCTCGCCGTGGCCGTCCGGCGGAATCTCTTCCAGCCGGCTGATGGTGAGTTGCGCCTGTTGCCGCAATTGCGGCAGCAGCCACGGCGAGTGCTGCAGCGGCGTGTGCAGGTAAAAGCCGCTGTCCGGCGGCAACTGGGCGTGTTGCCAGCTGATGTGTTGCTGCAGCGCCTGCCGTTCGTCCAGCAGCAGCAGGTAGCAGCGGTCGACGCCCAGCAGGTGGCCGATGCGCGCCAGCGCGTCGGTGACGGCGTCGTGCTGCTCGGCCGGCGGCAGGCGCAGGAAGCTGTGCGACAGCCGGGCCAGCAGTTGCTGCGAGCGGGTCAGCTGGTCGAGTTCGGTGGTGCGCTGGCTGGCCAGTTCGCTGAGCTGTTCGCGCTGCTTTTGCAGCTCGTTGCCGCGCAGCTGTTGTTGCTGCAGCTGCTCCTGCCAGTTCTGGCGATAGCGCTGCAGCTGTTTGCCAAGCTGGCCCAGCTCGCGCCCGCCGTCGGCCAGCGGCAGCGCTTGTTCCTTTTGCAGCTGGCCGAGCAGCTGCTCCAGCGGGCGCAGCAGCTGGCGCTGCATGAAGTGGCGGCACAGCAGCAGCATCAGCAGCATGGCGGCCATCAGGCTGCCGGCGAACAGCAGGCTGCCAAGGCGCAGTTGCTGCAGCAGCTCCTGCTGGCCGAGGTGCAGGCGCAGGCTGGCCAGCGGCTGGTTGCCGGAGCGTTCGGACTGTACCGGGAAATCGCGTATCCACTCGCTGTGCGCCGTCGGGTGCAGCTGGCTGCTCTGGCGCTGGCCGAGGTTGGTGATCAGCTCGACGCGGTTGACGCCGTCGAGCTGGTTGATGCTTTCCAGCAGCTGCTGGGTGTTGTGCTGGTCGAGGTCCCACACGCTTTGCGCCAGCACGCCGACGAAGCGCTGCTCCACCAACGTGTGCAGCTGCGCCAGCCGCTGCTCGATATCGCGCAGGCCGAGCAGGTAGTGGGTGCCGCCGCCGAGCGCGCCCAGCAACAGCAGGCATAGCACGCCGCGCCATTGCAGGCGGCTGGATAAGGAATTGGTAGCGGCCACTGCGGATCCCGTTTTGCTGAGCAAGGTGTTCTGGATGATAGCGGAATGGGGCTGCGGCAGGAAATGCCCCCGCACGGGGCGGGGGCAGGGGGCTTACGGATTGAGGTGCGAGATCGGCAGCGAGGTGGTCTGCTTGAATTCCTTCAGCACGAAGCTGGACTTCACGTCCTCCACCCCCGGCTGCTGCAGCAGGTCATCCATCACGAAGCGCGAGAAGTGCTCCAGATCCTCGAAGTACACCTGCAGCAGGTAGTCCATCTCGCCGGTCATCGCGTAGCAGTTGACCACTTCCGGCCAGCGCTGCACCGCGTCCATGAAGCCCTGCAGATGGGCGTTGCCGCGCTTTTCCAGCGTGACGCGCACGAAGGCCTGCAGGCCGAGGCCGATCTTGGCCGGGTCCAGCAGCGCCACGTACTGGCGGATGACGCCGGAGTCTTCCAGCTGCTTCAGGCGGCGCAGGCAGGGCGACGGCGACAGGGCCACCTTTTCCGCCAGTTCCACGTTGGTCAGCCTGCCATTGGCCTGCAATGCGGCCAACATTTTTATATCTGTCTTGTCCAGGGGTGCCGTAGGCATGTTATCTCCTGATAATGGGTTTGCTCTGGAATATTGTTTTAAGTTTTTTGTTTTCTCGGCACTATATCGCAAGAAAATTGCGGTTGAGTTTACTTAGAATAAAGCGCCTGAGCCAGACATTTTACACGGTGACACCAGATCGCCGGATATTGTCTACATCATGCGGCCGCGACTGCGTCCGGCACGCAACGGCAAGCCGGGCGCCCCGAATACGGCACCACAGAGACAGCGTCGACCACGACGCGCAAGAGGAGAGATGAATGAAAATGGAACATCAACTGATGAATCCGCTGGCAACCGATGGTTTCGAGTTTGTCGAGTACACCGCCCCCAACGCCGAAGGCGTCGAAAAGCTGAAAGCGCTGTTCCTGTCGCTCGGCTTCATCGAGATCGCGCGCCATCGCAGCAAGAACGTCAGCCTGTTCCGCCAGGGCGACATCAACTTCATCCTCAACGCCGAGCGCACCCAGCCGGCCTCCGAGTTCGCCACCGTGCACGGTCCGTCCGCCTGCGCCATGGCCTGGCGCGTCAAGGATGCCGCCAAGGCTTACGACTACGCGCTGGCGCACGGCGCCAAGCCCTACGTGCGCCCGGTCGGCGCCATGGAGCTGAACATCCCGGCGGTGGAAGGCATCGGCGGCTCGGCCCTGTACTTCGTCGACCGCTACGGCCACGACAAGGACATCTACGAGATCGACTTCGTGCCGCTGGAAGGCGTCGACCAGCACCCGGCCGGCGTCGGCCTGAAGGTGATCGATCACCTGACCCACAACGTGATCCGCGGCAACATGGAGAAGTGGGGCTCGTTCTACGAGAACATCGCCAACTTCCGCGAAATCCGCTACTTCGACATCGAAGGCAAGCTCACCGGCCTGGTGTCCAAGGCGATGACCAGCCCCTGCGGCAAGATCCGCATCCCGATCAACGAATCGTCGGACGACAAGAGCCAGATCGAGGAATTCCTGAAGCAGTACAACGGCGAGGGCATCCAGCACATCGCGCTGACCACCGATGACATCTACACTACGGTGGAAACGCTGAAGGCGCGCGGCACCCGCTTCCTCGACACCCCGGACACCTACTACGCCAAGGTCGACCAGCGCGTGCCGAACCACGGCGAGGACCTGGCGCGGCTGCAGAAGAACAGCATCCTGATCGACGGCGCGCCGGTGGAAGGCATCCTGCTGCAGATCTTCACCGAGACCGTGATCGGGCCGATCTTCTTCGAGATCATCCAGCGCAAGGGCAACGAGGGCTTCGGCGAAGGCAACTTCCGCGCACTGTTCGAATCGATCGAGGAAGACCAGATCCGCCGCGGCGTGCTGAAGGCCGACTGAGCCCGCCGCATCACCGCGTGAACGCATAGCAGCACAAGGTTGGCCGCAGCAGATTGCTGCGGCCAACGTGTATCGACACCGTTCCAGACGAGACCACCCACATGAAACTCGCCACCTACCAGAACAACACCCGCGACGGCCAGCTGATGGTCGTCAGCCGCGACCTCTCCCGCGCCGTCGCCGTACCGCAGATCGCCGCCACCCTGCAGCAGGCGCTGGACAACTGGGCGCAGGCCGAGCCGCAGCTGCAGCAGGTCTACATCGCGCTGAACCAGGGCGAGGCCGACGGCGCCGTCGCCTTCGACGCCACACGTTGCCATAGCCCGCTGCCGCGCGCCTACCAGTGGGCGGACGGCTCCGCCTACCTCAACCACGTCGAGCTGGTGCGCCGCGCGCGCGGCGCCGAGGTGCCGGAGAGCTTCTACCACGACCCGCTGATGTACCAGGGCGGCTCCGACGCCTTCCTGCCGCCGCAGGCGCCGATCCCGTTGCGCGACGAGGCGTGGGGGCTGGACTTCGAGGGCGAGGTGGCGGTGGTCACCGGCGACGTGCCGCTGGGCGCCGATGCCGCCGCGTGCGCCGGCCACATCCGCCTGCTGATGCTGGTCAACGACGTCACCCTGCGCAACCTGATCCCGAACGAACTGGCCAAGGGCTTCGGCTTCTTCCAGAGCAAGCCGGCGACCGCGTTCTCGCCGGTGGCGGTGACCCCGGACGAACTGGGCGACGCGTGGCAGGACGGCAAGGTGCACCTGCCGCTGCTGGTTGACTACAACAATGCCTTCTACGGCAAGCCGAACGCCGGCGTCGAGATGCAGTTCAGCTTTCCGCAGCTGGTGGCGCACGTGGCCAAGACCCGCGAACTGGTCGCCGGCTCCATCGTCGGCTCCGGCACCGTGTCCAACCACGACCGCAGCACGGGCAGCTGCTGCCTGGCCGAACAGCGCATGATCGAGATCATCGACAGCGGCGCCGCGATCACCCCGTTCATGAAGGTGGGCGACACGGTGCGCATCGAGATGAAGGATGCCGCCGGCCACAGCATTTTCGGCGCCATCGCGCAGACGGTGGTCAAGCATGACTGACGCGGCCGGCCGCACGCTGTACGGCTACTTCCGTTCCTCGGCCGCCTACCGCGTGCGCATCGCGCTGAACCTGAAAGGGCTGGCCTACGCCCAGGCGCCGGTCAGCCTGCTGCGCGGCGAGCAGCGCAGTGCCGATTACCTGGCGCTCAATCCGCAGGGGCTGGTGCCGGCGCTGCTGGACAACGGTGTGCTGTTGACGCAGTCGCTGGCCATCTGCGAGTACCTGGACGAAGCCTACCCGGACGGCGCGCGGTTGCTGCCGGACGGCGCGGTGGCGCGGGCGCAGGTGCGCGCGGTGGCGCAGGCCATCGCCTGCGACATCCACCCGCTCAACAACCTGCGCGTGCTGAATTACCTGAAGGCCGAGCTGGGACAGGGCGAAGATGCGCGCAATGGCTGGTACCGGCACTGGGTGGCGACGGGTTTTGCCGCGCTGGAGCGGCAGCTGGCCGGCAGTGCCGGGCAGTACTGCTTCGGCGACACGCCGACGCTGGCCGACGCCTGCCTGCTGCCGCAGGTGTTCAACGCGCAGCGCTTTGCCGTCGACATGGGCGGCTATCCGCTGCTGGCCGGCATTGCGGCCAACCTCGAGCAGGTGCCGGCGTTTGCGGACGCCCATCCGTCGCGGCAGCCGGACGCGCAGTAAATTGCGAAAACCGCCGTTATCGGCGGTTTTTTCCGGAAATGCCTTGACGCGCAAATTCTGATCTGCTTTAATGCGTGCCTCTGATGCAGCACGCAAGTGCTGCGGCAAAGGGGCCAATTAGCTCAGTTGGTAGAGCAACGGATTGAAAATCCGTGTGTCCTTGGTTCGATTCCGAGATTGGCCACCACCTTTCCCCTGCGCCAGATGTTTGGCCAATTAGCTCAGTTGGTAGAGCAACGGATTGAAAATCCGTGTGTCCTTGGTTCGATTCCGAGATTGGCCACCAGACATGAAAAGCCGCAATCCTCAACGGGTTGCGGCTTTTTGCATTGCCGGCAGCGTATCCGAGCCGGAAAAACGGCGCCGCAAAGGGCGCCGTCGCCGCTGTGCCCGCTTCAGGCCAGCTTCTTGATGTAGGCGGCGACGCCCCCCAGCAGCATCTCGATCGAGATCGCGGTCAGCACCAGTCCCATCAGCCGCTCCAGCGCGGTAATCGCCTGTTCGCCGAGCAGTTTCTGCAGCCGGCCGGAGAACAGGAACACCAGCAGCGTCACCAGCATGGTCAGCGTCAGCGCGCCGACCCACTCCAGTATCCGTTCCGGCTCGCGCGTCGACATCAGCAGCACGGTGGCCATCGCCGACGGGCCGGCAATCAGCGGCACCGCGATCGGCACGATGAACGGCTCGCCGCTCAGCTGGTTGCCGGCGTGGCCGCCTTCGCCGGGGAAGATCATCTTCAGTGCGATCAGGAACAGGATCACGCCGCCGGCCACGCGCAGGCTCTCGTCGGTGAGGTGCATCACCTCCAGGAAACCCTTGCCGAAGAACATGAAGGTCAAGAGTACGCTGAAGGCGATGAAGCACTCGCGAAACACCACGCGGCGGCGGCGCTCCGGCTTCACCTGCTTCAGTGCCGAGATGAACAGCGGGATGTTGCCCAGCGGATCGGTGATCAGGATCAGCAGGATGGTGGCGGAGAGAAAGGATGTGTCCATGGCTGCCTCGGTGGGAGTGGATGGCAAAAGGGCGTGCGATGGATTATCGCACGCCCTTGTTCAGAGGTTACTGCCATGCCCCGTTGCTGAACGGGGCTGTCGCATTATTCCTTGCGGTTGGAGCCGGCCACCAGCGGGAAGACATAGACGCGGCACTCCAGCGCACCGTTGTACAGCAGCGGGCGCGCTTCGGCATTCAGGCGCATCAGGGCCGGCAGGCGGCTGTCGGCGGTCATCAGGTGCGCGGTCCAGCCGGCAAAGTTGCGCTTCAGCCAAGTCGCCAGGCGCGGGTACAGCTCGGCCAGCGAATCCTGCTCGTCGAGGCGGACGCCGTACGGCGGGTTGCACACCAGCAGGCCGCTGGCGGCGGGCGCCTGCAGCTCGGTGGCGTCGCCGTGGCTGAGCGTGACCAGCGACTCCAGGCCGCAGCGCGTCAGGTTGTGGCGGGCAATCTCCACCATTTCCAGCGACGCGTCGTTGCCGTAGATCGCCAGCTTCTCCAGCGGGCGTACCGCCAGCTCGGCGTCGTTGCGGATGCTGTGCCACAGCAGGTCGTTGTGGGTGTTCAGCTTTTCGAAGGCAAAACTGCGCAGCCGGCCCGGTGCGCGGTTGAGCGCGATGTCGGCGGCTTCCACCAGGAAGGTGCCGCTGCCGCACATCGGGTCCAGCAGCGGCTGGCTGCCGTTGTAGCCGGCGCCGAGCAGGATGCCGGCGGCCAGGTTTTCGCGCAGCGGCGCCTCGCCGGTCTCGTCGCGCCAGCCGCGCTTGAACAGCGCCTCGCCGCTGGTGTCGAGATAGATCTGCACGTCGAAGCCGGACAGGAACACGCGGATGCGGATGTCCGGACGGCGGGTGTCCACGCTCGGGCGCTCGTCGTTCAGCGCGCGGAAGCGGTCGCAGATCGCGTCCTTCACGATCAGCGACACGTAGTCGATGCTGCGCAGGCGGGCGTGGCCGTCGGTCTTCACCTTGATGGTGTTGCCGACGTCGAACAGCGCCGGCCAGTCGATGCTCTTGGCCAGGGTGTAGATGTCGCGCTCGATCTGGAAGCTGCCTTGCGCCAGCTGTTGCAGCAGGCGGCTGGCGGTGCGCGAGTGCAGGTTGACCCGCATCATCACTTCCTGGTTGCCGGTGAAGTGCACGCCGCCGTCTGTCAGTTGCAGGTCGATGCCGCCCTGCTGGCGGATTTCCTCGGCCAGCAGTTTTTCCAGGCCGCGCGGGCAGCTGGCGAACAGCGCCAGCTGGCCTTGCTGCAGGACGCGGGCTTGCGGCTTGGCGTACGGGGTGCGGCCAACGTTGGCCGCATCGCCGCGTTGCGGTGCGTTGCCGCGCGGGGCTTCGCTGCGATGCGGCGCATTACCCTTGCCGAACAGCGAGCGCGGCGCCTGTTCGTCGCGCTCGAAGCGCGGCTTGTCCTCGCGCGGCCACGGCTTGCGTTCGCCGTCGCGCGGCGCGCTGCTGCGGTCGAAGGTGCGATCACGCTGGAAGCCGCCTTGCTCGCCACGGGCGTCAAAGGTACGGTTGCGCTGGAAGCCGCCGTCGCGGGTTTCGCCGTACGGACGGTCGTCGCGGCGTGGGGCACGCTCGCCGCTGTCGCGCGGCTCGTCGCGGCGCGGCGTTTTCAGGAACGACTTCGGACGCGCCGGTTCGGCGGCTTCGCGTCGTTCGGCGGCCGGAAAGTCGCGCGGTGTGCTGTCGCCCTCGTCGCGGCGCGGCGTTTTCAGGAAGGACTTCGGACGCGCCGGCTCGGCCGGTTCGCGCCGCTCCGGTGCCTGGAAGTCCGGATGCGCCTTGCCGCGGATGCCGGCCACGCGGTCGCGGGTGTAGCTGCGCTCGCCGCTGGCGGCCGCGCTGTCGCTGCTGGCTGGTGCTGCCGGGGTGTTGTCTTCGATCTTGCGGTTGCCGAACAGCACTTTCGGGCCTTGGCCCTCGGCGGCCGGGCTGCGCGGTGCGCTATCGCGCTGGAAACCGCCCTCGCGCGGCTTGTCGCCACCGAAACGCGGTTTGTCGTCAAAGCGTGGCTTGTTGAAACCGCCGTCGCGCGGTGCCTGCTCGCGATCACGCTGGAAGCCGCCCTCGCGTGGCTTGTCGCCACCGAAGCGCGGTTTGTCGTCGAAGCGCGGCTTGCTGAAGCCGCCGTCGCGCGGCGCCTGCTCGCGGTCGCGCTGGAAATTGCCGTCGCGTGGCTTGTCGCCGCCGAAGCGCGGCTTGTTGAAGCCTCCGTCGCGCGGCGCCTGCTCGCGGTCGCGCTGGAAGCTGCCCTCGCGTGGCTTGTCGCCGCCGAAACGCGGTTTGTCGTCGAAGCGCGGCTTGTTGAAACCGCCTTCGCGCGGCGCCTGCTCGCGGTCGCGCTGGAAGCTGCCCTCGCGTGGCTTGTCGCCGCCGAAGCGCGGTTTGTCGTCAAAGCGCGGCTTGTTGAAACCGCCCTCGCGTGGCTTGTCGCCGCCGAAACGCGGTTTGTCGTCGAAGCGTGGCTTGTTGAAACCGCCTTCGCGCGGCTGATCGCCAGCGAAACGCGGTTTGTCGCTGCCGAAGCGCGGGTCCCGGTCACGGGGCGCGCCGAAGCGACCTTCCTGCCGTGCATCGCCGGAGCGTGGTTGTTGCTGGAATGGTTTGTCGCCACGCGGGCCGGGCGGGGCATTGTTCCCGGCTGGTGGCGTGGCGCGCTCGGCGGTCGGAGTGGGCTGACGGCGTTGCGCGGCGCGCTGGCGGGAACGGAAGGTCGACATCTGAGGGTAATCCTTTCAAAACAATCCTCTATTCTAGCCGATTTCACCGGCGACTTCTTGGTAGTCGCGGATGATTGGTTTACCATGCCCGGTTCGATTCGGAGTGGATGATGCGATGACCTTGCAGTCGGCGTTTGCGGCGCGCCTCGTCGCCTGGCAGAAACAGCACGGCCGGCACGGTTTGCCGTGGCAGGTCAGTGACCCCTACCGCGTGTGGCTGTCGGAAATCATGCTGCAGCAGACGCAGGTGACGACGGTGCTCGGCTACTACGCGCGCTTTCTCGAACGCTTCCCGGATCTCGCCACCCTGGCTGCGGCGCCGGTGGACGACGTGCTGGCACACTGGAGCGGCCTCGGCTACTACACCCGCGCCCGCAATCTGCACAAGGCAGCGCAGCAGGTGATGGCCGGCTTTGGCTGCGCGTTTCCGGCGCGGCGCGAGGCGATCGAGACGCTGCCCGGCATCGGTCGCTCCACCGCGGCGGCGATTGCCGCCTTTGCCTTCGGCCAGCGGGAAACCATACTCGACGGCAATGTCAAACGCGTGCTGACGCGCTGCTTCGGCGTCGACGGCTATCCCGGCGACAAGAAGGTCGAGGCGCAGCTGTGGACGCTGGCGGAGAGCCTGCTGCCGGCCGCCGACGGCGACATGGTCGCCTATACCCAGGGGCTGATGGATCTGGGCGCCACCGTCTGCACCCGCTCGCGCCCGGCCTGCGGTGTCTGTCCGATGGCGGACGGCTGCGTCGCCGCCCGCGACGGCCGCACCGCCGAGCTGCCGCAGCGCAAGCCGAAAAAGGCGCAGCCGGAGCGGGAGACGGTGATGCTGATCGCGCTGCACCGGGGACAGGTGCTGCTGCAGCGCCGGCCGCCTTCCGGCATCTGGGGCGGGCTGCTGTCGCTGCCGGAGTTCGAGTCCACGCTGGCGATTGCCGACTGGCTGGCGGACAACGGCGACGGCGAGCTGCTGCCGGCGTGGCCGGAATTGCGGCACGTGTTTACCCATTTCCGCCTCACCATCACGCCGCAGTGCGTGCCGCTGCAAAGGTTGGCCGCAAGTCATTGCGCTGAAGACGGCCATGTCTGGCTGCCGCTGGTGCAGGCGCTGGACGCCGGCGTGCCGACCCCGGTACGCAAATTGCTGTTGCAGGCCTTGCGGTCGCCGGCCGGCGCCACCATTGATTAACCCCGAGACGCCATCACAGGCAGGGTGAAAGACTAGACCATGGTTTCCGTTGTTCGATCTGTTGCCGATACGCTGGCCGATGCGGCCGATCCGGGGCGCTGGCTGGCGCAGCTGTCCAGCTCGGTCGCGCCCGACGACATGGCGATGCTGGAAAAGGCGTTTGCCGCGGCGCGCGAGCTGTACCGCGACAAGAAGCTGCCGCACACCGGCGAGGACGTGTTCAGCCACGCGGTGGCGGCGGCGGCCATCGTCGCCGACCTCAACCTGCTGACCGACGCCATCGTCGCCACGCTGCTGTTCGCGGTGCCGGACTATCGCGACGACTGGCAGGAGTGGCTGCCCAAGGCGTTCAACCGTACCGTGCTGACGCTGGTGGAAGGCGGCAACCGCGTGCGCCGCCTCACCGAGATCGCGCGCATCGACAAGTTCGCCACGCCGGAAGACAGCGCGCGGCAGGCGGAAACCATGCGCAAGATGCTGCTGGCGATGGTGGCCGACATCCGCGTGGTGCTGATCAAGCTGGCGTGGCGCACGCAGACCATGCACTACCTGCCGCAGTGCGACGAGGCCGTCCGCCGCCAGATCGCGCGCGAGACGCTGGAGCTGTTCGCGCCGCTGGCCAACCGCCTCGGCGTGTGGCAGATCAAGTGGGAGCTGGAGGACCTCGGCTTCCGCCACACCGACCCGGACAACTACAAGAAGATCGCCAAGCTGCTCGACGAGCGGCGGCTGGAGCGCATCGACTACATCGAACGGGTGCTGGACACCCTGCGCGGCGAGCTGCGCCAGGCCGGGGTCAAGGGCGACGTCGCCGGCCGGCCCAAGCACATCTATTCCATCTGGAAGAAGATGAAGAAGAAAAAGCTCGACTTCTCCGAGCTGTACGACATCCGCGCGGTGCGCATCCTGGTGGAAAAACTGCAGGACTGCTACACCGTGCTCGGCCTGATCCACAGCATGTGGCAGCCGATCCCCGGCGAATTCGACGACTACATCAGCAACCCCAAGGCCAACGACTACCGCAGCCTGCACACCGCGGTGATCGGCCCGGAAGACCGCGTGGTGGAGGTGCAGATCCGCACCTTCGAGATGCACGAACACGCCGAGTTCGGCGTCGCCGCGCACTGGCGCTACAAGGAAGGCGGCAAGGGCGACAGCCAGTACGAGGAGAAGATCTCCTGGCTGCGCCAGCTGCTGGACTGGCGCGAGGACATGTCCGGCTCCGACCGCGAGGGGCTGGCCGACGCGTTCAAGACCGAGCTGTTCGCCGACACCATCTACGTGCTGACGCCGCAGGGGCGGGTGCTGGCGCTGCCGCAGGGCGCCACCGCCATCGACTTCGCCTACGCGCTGCACACCGACGTCGGCCACCACTGCCGCGGCGCCAAGGTCGAGGGCCACATCGTGCCCTTGTCGACGCCGTTGCAGAACGGCCAGCGCGTCGAGGTGCTGACCGCGAAGGAGGGCGGCCCGTCGGTGAACTGGCTGCACGAAGGCTGGGTCAAGAGCCATCGCGCCATCTCCAAGATCCGCCAGTACATCCGCCAGCAGAACCTCGACGCGGTGCGCGAAACCGGGCGCCACATCTTCGAGCGCGAACTGGCGCGCCATCCGGGCGTGCAGCCCAACCTCGCGCAGGTGGCGGAAAAGCTGGGCTACGACAAGCTGGACGAGGTCTACGCCGCGCTGGGGCACGGCGAGCTGGGCACCCGCGCCGTCAACCAGGCCTTCGTCAGCTTTGCGCCGCCGCCACCGCCGGACGTCAACCCGGAAGACATCGTGCGCCGCAGCCGTGGTGGCCACGACGCCGGCGGCGTGCTGATCGAGGGCGTCGGCAACCTGATGACGGTGCTGGCCAAGTGCTGCCGCCCGGCGCCGCCGGACAGCGTGGTCGGCTTCGTGACCAAGGGCCGCGGCATCTCCATCCACCGCAGCAGCTGCATCACGCTGAAGCGGCTGTCGGCGGACGTGCCGGAGCGGCTGATCGCCGCCGACTGGGGCGAGCAGAAGGGCAGCGTGTTCCCGATCGACATCGACATCCTCGCCAGCGACCGCCCGGGGCTGTTGCGCGACATCTCCGACGTGTTCTCGCGCGAGAAGCTGAACGTGATCGGCGTCAACACCCTGTCGCGCGAGCAGAAGGCGCGGCTGCGCTTCACGCTGGAGGTGCGCCACGTGCGCGACATCAGCCGCGTGCTGGCACACCTGATGGAAGTGCGCGGCGTGCAGGAGGCTCGCCGCGTGTAGCCGCTGGCCACGCTGTTTGCCGTACCCCGCCAAGGTTGGTCGCAAGCGTTGCGGCCAACCTTGTTCCATTTGCGGGAGCCGGCGGGCGCAAGCTGCCGGTGCGCAGCCCGTCGGCGCGGGAAGGGGGGACGTCGGCGGTGCGGCCGACGCCGCGCTATCATGACAGGGTTGGCCGCAAGCGGCGCGGAGGGCCGTGGCGCAAGGCGGCATGACAGGGGAGAACAAACATGGCGACACCGCATATCGGCGCCGCAGCCGGCGACTTTGCCGACATCGTGCTGATGCCGGGCGACCCGCTGCGCGCCCGGCTGATCGCGGACACCTATCTGCAGGGCGCGGTGCAGGTCACCAGCGTGCGCAACGTGTTCGGCTACACCGGTCTTTACCGCGGCAAGCGGCTGTCGGTGATGGCGCACGGCATGGGCATCCCGTCGGCCAGCATCTACGCCACCGAGCTGGTCAGGGACTACGGCGTGGGCACCCTGATCCGCATCGGATCCTGCGGCTCGGTCGACGCCAGCCGCCTTGGCCTGCGCGACATCGTCATCGCCATGGGCGCCTGCACCGACAGCAAGGTCAACCGCCTGCGCCTGCTGGATCACGACTTCGCCGCCATCGCCGACTTCGAGGTGCTGCGCACCGCGGTGGACACCGCCGCGCGGCTGGGCAAGCCGGTGCGGGTCGGCAACGTGTTCACGACCGACCTGTTCTACGGCGTGCAGCCGCAGCTGCTGGCCGTGCTCAAGGGCATGAATGTCAACGCGGTGGAGATGGAGACGGCCGGCATCTACGGTGTTGCGGCGCAATATGGCGCCCGCGCACTGGCCATGCTCACGGTGTCGGACGTGATTCCGACAGGCGAAGCCATGGACGCCGAAGCCCGCCAGAACAGCTTCCACGACATGATGGAAATCGCGCTGGAGACCGCGTTGCAGCTGGATTGAACGGTACCGGCTGCGGCTTGTCGGTCACATATGGACGCACTGTGGCGTAACTTATACTGCGCTGCACAAAAAAACTTGCAAAACCCGAATCGGGTCACCATAATCACAACTGCATCAGGACGTTGCATATCGTGTGCGTTTTGGTGTTGTCTCCTCCATCCTCCTTCTATAAGGTGGAACTTGGCGCGATCAATCTCTTGGTTGCGCCCTTTTTTTGCCTGTTGTCCACGTCCTGTTGCCGCGGCGGGTGTTTTTGGTCGCGATTCCCCGGCGAAAGCCAGCTTCGGTTTGACAGCGAAATAGTCTTGTAATAGACTCCGGAACTTTCAAGAATTACGATGGTAGAGTTCCATGAAGACCTTTTCTGCCAAGCCGCATGAGGTAAAGCGCGAGTGGTTTGTGGTCGACGCCGAAGACAAGGTGTTGGGCCGTCTTGCCGCTGAAATCGCACGCCGCCTGCGTGGCAAACATAAGCCGGAGTTCACTCCGCACGTTGATACTGGTGATTACATTGTTGTCGTTAACGCAGAAAAACTGCGCGTAACCGGTAACAAGGCACTGGACAAGAAATACTATCGCCACTCTGGCTACCCTGGTGGTATCTACGAGCGCAACTTCACCGAACTGCAAGACAAGTTCCCTGAGCGCGTTCTGGAAAAAGCCGTAAAAGGCATGCTGCCTAAGGGTCCGCTGGGTTACGCGATGATCAAGAAGCTCAAGGTTTACGCCGGCACCGAGCATCCACACACCGCGCAACAGCCTAAAGTGCTGGAAATCTGATCAGAGGCAATTAATAGATGAACGGTAAATATTACTACGGTACCGGCCGTCGCAAGAGCTCTGTAGCTCGTGTGTTCATGCAAAAAGGCTCCGGCCAGATCATCGTTAACGGCAAGCCTGTCGACCAGTACTTCGCTCGCGAAACCGGTCGTATGGTTATCCGTCAACCGCTGCAGCTGACCGAGCACCTGGAATCGTTCGACATCATGGTGAACGTATGCGGTGGTGGCGAAACCGGCCAGTCCGGCGCCATCCGCCACGGCATCACCCGTGCACTGATCGACTTCAGCGCCGAGCTGAAGCCGGCCCTGTCGCACGCAGGCTTCGTTACCCGCGATGCCCGTGAAGTTGAACGTAAGAAAGTCGGCTTCCGCAAGGCACGTCGTCGCAAACAGTTCTCCAAGCGTTAATCTGTTTGTACGATCGAAAAAGCCACCCAGCTGGGTGGCTTTTTTCTTTGTTGCAATGCCTTGCCGCACTCCTTACCATGTCGCCTTTGCGACATTTTTTTATATTGTTAGGAGCGCAGCATGATCAAGGTGGGCATTGTTGGCGGCACCGGGTATACCGGCGTGGAGCTTTTGCGTCTGTTGGCCAACCATCCTTCGGCCAAGGTGACCGCGGTCACTTCGCGCAAGGAAGCGGGGATGAAGGTCGCCGAGATGTTCCCGTCGCTGCGCGGCCGTGTCGACGTCGCGTTTTCGACGCCGGATGAAACCGACCTGAAGGCCTGCGACGTGGTGTTTTTCGCCACGCCGCACGGGGTGGCGATGGCGCAGGCGCGCGAGCTGCTGGACGCCGGCGTCAAGGTCATCGACCTCGCCGCCGACTTCCGCCTGAAGGACCCGGCCGAGTTCGCCAAGTGGTACGCGATGGAGCACAGCTGCACCGACCTGCTGGCCGAGGCGGTCTACGGCCTGCCGGAAGTGAACCGCGACGCGATCAAGAGCGCGCGCCTGATCGGCATGGCCGGCTGCTATCCGACCTCGGTGCAACTGGGCCTGTTGCCGCTGCTGGAAAACGGCAAGCAGTATGTCGAGACCGATACCCTGATCGCCGACTGCAAGTCCGGCGTGTCCGGCGCCGGTCGCAAGGCCGAGGTCGGCACCCTGTTCGCCGAGTCGGCCGACAATTTCAAGGCCTACGGCGTGAAGGGGCACCGCCACTCGCCCGAGATCGAGCAGGGCCTGTCGCTGATCCACGGCGCACCGGTCAAGCTGACCTTCGTACCGCACCTGACGCCGATGATCCGCGGCATCCATTCCACCATCTACGCCCGCATCAAGCCGGAAGGCCGCGATGTCGACTACCAGCAGCTGTTCGAGCAGCGCTTTGCCGCCGAACCGTTCGTCGACGTGATGCCGGCCGGCAGCTGCCCGGAAACCCGTTCGGTACGTGGTGCCAATACCGCGCGCATCGCGGTGCATCGCCCGGGCAATGGCGATTTGCTGGTCATCCTGGTGGTGGAGGATAATCTGGTGAAAGGGGCGTCCGGCCAGTCGGTGCAGGTGATGAACCTGATGTTCGGCCTGCCGGAAAATGCCGGTCTCGACATCGTGCCGTTGCTGCCTTGAGCTTGAACACTCGCCAGACGACCCAATATCCGACTAAAATAGTAGGATGAAAGGCCGTCTTGCGGCCTGTCCCGTACCGTGAGGCTTAAAATGACTGCTGCTGCTGAAACCCTGTCCCCGATCAACTTTACCGACAGCGCCTGCGCCAAAGTGCGTGACCTGGTGGCTGAAGAAGGTAATCCTGACCTGAAACTGCGCGTGTTCGTCACCGGCGGTGGCTGTTCTGGCTTCCAGTACGGCTTTACCTTCGACGAGATTGCCAACGAAGACGACACCACCATCGAGCGCGAAGGCGTGGTGTTCCTGGTCGACCCGATGAGCTACCAGTATCTGGTCGGCGCCGAAATCGACTACCAGGAAAGCATCGAAGGTTCGCAGTTCGTGATCCGCAATCCGAACGCCGAGACCACTTGTGGCTGCGGCTCGTCCTTTTCGGTATAAGTACGGCATTGCCAGCACCTGAAACCCGGACCTGGTGTCCGGGTTTTTCAACTTCAGGGTTTCCAAGATGCAAAACAAGATGCCGCCCATCATCCTGCCCAAGATCGACTTCACCCGCGAGTTCGCCTTCAGCGACCAGGAGTTCGAGCGCATCCGGCAGCTGATCTACAAGGAAGCCGGCATTGCGCTGAACCCGACCAAGAAGGACATGGTCTACGGCCGCCTGGTGCGGCGCATCCGCGAGCTGAAGCTGAACGGTTTCGCCGCCTATATCGACTTCCTGCAGTCTATCGCCGGCAAGCGCGAGTTCGAGCAGTTCGTCAACGCGCTGACCACCAACCTGACCTTCTTCTTCCGCGAGGAGCACCACTTCCAGATCCTGGCGGAGCACCTGAAGAAGCTGGTCGGCAAGGGCGAGATCAATATCTGGTGTGCGGCCTCGTCGACCGGCGAGGAGCCGTACTCGATCGCGATCGCCGCCCTGGAGGCGCTGGGCAGCGGCCACCGCATCCAGATCCAGGCTACGGATCTCGATACCAGCGTGCTGGAGGTTGGCCGCAAGGGCATCTACAGCGCCGACAAGATCTCGCGCCTGCCAGCGGGGCATGCCGCGCGCTACTTCGACAAGCTGCCGGACGGCAATTACCAGGCCAAGGCGCAGCTGCGCGAGATGATCAGCTTTTCGCGGCTGAACCTGGTGGACGCCAGCTGGGCGCAGCGCAAGAGCTTCGACGCGATCTTCTGTCGCAACGTGATGATCTATTTCGACCGTGACACCCAGCTGGCGGTGCTGAAGAAGTTCCACCCGCTGCTGAAGGCGCACGGTCTGCTGTTTGTCGGTCACTCCGAGAACTTCTACTTCGCCGCCGACTATTTCACCCTGCGCGGCAAGACGGTGTACGAGCTGGCCAAGGCCCGGGCGTAATCGGGCGTACCGATATTCACGCGGGCAGCGCCCGCGGCAAGGAACAAGATGCAGGAAATGACCCCTTACGAACTGCTCGGCGGCGCCGGCGTGGTGCGTTGGCTGACCGACCGCTTCTACGACATCATGGACAGCGACCCGGCGGTGAAGCCGCTGCGCGACATGCACCCGGCGGACCTGACCGCCTCGCGCGAGAAGCTGTACATGTTTCTCTCCGGCTGGCTGGGCGGCCCGCCGCTGTTCATGGACACCTTCGGCCACCCGCGGCTGCGGCAGCGGCACATGCCGTTCGCGGTGGACGGCGAGGCGCGCGACCAGTGGATGAAGTGCATGACGCAGGCGGTGAACGAGCTGGTGTGCGAGGACTGGCTGAAGGCCAGGCTGCTGGAGGCGTTCTACAATACCGCCGACTTCATGCGCAATCGCGAAGGCTGAGCGATTGCCCATCCCAAAAACATTGCGGCCAACCTGGTATCAGGTTGGCCGCAATGTTTTTGCCGTGAGCGGGGTCGGTCAGCGCGGACGGTGGCCGCGTTCTATCATCACGCCGACGTGCTTCACGTCCGGCAGGATGTTGAGCTTGGTGACCGCCACCTTGGTCCACGGCGCGCCGAACTCCTCGCGCACCATGCGGGCGATGTGCTCGGCCAGCGCCTCGATCAGCAGGAAGTGCTGCTCGGCCAGCGACTGGCGGATGCGTTCCACCACCACGCCGTAGTGGATGGTGTCGCCAATGTCGTCGCTATGGCAGGGCACTTCGCTGGGGATGCCGATCTCCAGATCCAGCAAGATAGTCTGGGGCGCCAGGCGCTCCCAGTCATAAACGCCGATCACTGTCTCGGCGCGCACTTCGCGCAAAAATATGATGTCCATCGCTGCGGGCTTTGGGTTTACTGCCCGATACCGTAAAATGCCAAGTCTTGCATTCTAGTGGATAAGCCATGACCACAACAGCGTTTGCCTTTATTTTGGGCGCCTACCTGATCGGATCCCTGTCGTTTGCGGTGATTGTCACCCGTCTGATGAAGATGGACGATCCGCGCACCTACGGCTCGAAAAACCCCGGTGCCACCAATGTGCTGCGTTCCGGCAAGAAGCTGGCCGCGGTGCTGACGCTGCTGGGCGATGGCGTCAAGGGCTGGCTGGCGGTGTTCCTGGTCGCCAGCTTCGGCCCGGCCTACGGCCTGGGCGAGCAGCAGGTCGCCATGGCCGGTCTCGCGGTGCTGTTCGGCCACATGTGGCCGGTGTTCTTCGGCTTCAAGGGCGGCAAGGGTGTGGCCACCGCGGTGGGCGTGCTGCTGGCCTTCAACCCGTGGCTGGCGCTGGCGGCGCTCGCCACCTGGCTGTTCATGGCCTTCGTGGTGAAGATTTCCTCGCTGTCGGCCATCGTCGCCTGCGTGCTGGTGCCAGTGTACGCCTACTTCATCGTCGGCCCGCAGAGCGTCTACTTCGGCACCTGCATCATCATCGCCATTCTGGTGGTGCATCGCCACAAGTCCAATCTGGTGAACCTGCTCACCGGCACCGAGGACAAGATCGGCAAGCCGGACGAACAGGGCAAGTCCTGAACGTTGGCCGCAAACAAAAAGCCTGTCGTTACCGACAGGCTTTTTTGCGTATTGCTGGGCCTCAATCGCGGGCAAACAGCCTCAGTGCCGCTTCGCGCTGTACCGCATGGTCGACCACCGGTGCCGGATAGTCGCGGCCGAGCACAAAACCGGCCGGCAGCGCTTTCGCCAGCCACGGCGCATGGATCGCCTTGTCGTCCAGTGCCGCCAGCTCCGGCACGTAGCGGCGGATGAACTGACCCTTGGCGTCGAACTTTTCCGATTGCGTCACCGGGTTGAAGATGCGGAAGTAGGGCTGCGCGTCACAACCGGTGGACGCCGCCCACTGCCAGCCGCCATTGTTGGCCGCCAGGTCGAAGTCCAGCAGCTTCTGCGCGAAATAGGCCTCGCCCCAGCGCCAGTCGACCAGCAGGTCCTTGACCAGGAAACTGGCGGCGATCATGCGCAGGCGGTTGTGCATGTAGCCGCTGTGCTTGAGCTGGCGCATCGCGGCATCCACCAGCGGGTAGCCGGTACGCCCGTCGCACCAGGCCTCGAACAGCGCCGTGTCATTGGGGAAGGGCAGGCCGCGGTACTCCGGCTTGAAGCTGTCGCCTGCCACCGCCGGGAAGTGCCACAGCAGCTGCTGGTAGAACTCGCGCCAGATCAGCTCGTTCAACCAGCACTCCGCGCCTTCCGACGGCTCCGCCAGCGCGACCCGCACCGCCTCGCGTACCGACAGCGTGCCAAAGCGCAGGTGCGCCGACAGGTAGGACACGCCCTTCACCGCCGGAAAGTCGCGCAGCGTCTTGTAGTGCGCGATGCGGCGGTGGAAATCGTCCAGCAGCACCAGTGCGCCGCTGCGCCCGGTCTGCACCCGCAGCCCGTCCAGCGAAGCCTGACCGAAACCCAGCTCCGCCAGTGTCGGCAGCGGGCGCAGCGCGGCCGGCGTAGCCAGTGCGCCGCGCAAGGCGGTGCTGGCCTCCGCCAGCAGCGCCGGGTGAAAGCTCTGGCGCCAGCGCTTCATGTACGGGGTGTACACGGTGTAGGGCTTGCCCTGGCCGGTGAGCAGCTGGTCCTGCTCGAAAATCACCGTGTCCTTGTATAGCTGCAACTGGCCAAGGTTGGCCGCAAGCCGCGCCGCCACCTCCGCATCACGCTGCCGCGCGTATGGCTCGTAGTCGCGGTTGGCGTAGACGCTGCTGCAGCCCAGCTCGCGCGCCAGCGCCGGAATCTCGTGCACCGGATCGCCGTCCCGCCACAACAGCTCGCCGCCGGCGTCGCGCAGCGTTTGCTGCAATTCCGCCAGGGCGGCGTGGATGAAGACCAGGCGTTTGTCGTCCGGCGGCAGACTTGCCAGAATCCTGCGGTCAAACACGAACACGCAATGCACGCTGGCGCCGCTGCGCAAGGCGGCATTCAGCGCCGCGTTGTCGCTGGCACGCAGATCGCGGCGAAACCACATCAGAACGCTTGCTTGGCTCATGGTTTGGGCTGGTTTTGTGTGAAAAAACAACAGATATGCCAACTGTGATGAATTGTGTTGCGAAAAGGCGACTGCTGTTGTTTTTTGTATTTATCAACAAAAACAATGACTTGATTTGATTTTGTGTCGGGGTTGTATCCGGCGGCAACACAAATGCGTAAAGCGCTTTTGTTTTTTTGCAACGCCCCACTGTATATTGCCATCCAGAAACCGCCGCTTGACCGCGGTGGTCAAGACCGCCCCGCCAGGCCACAGGCCCCGGCAAAACACGGGCAGTTTACATGACCTCGAAAGGAACACACATGAAGAAGCTGATCGTTCTGGCTACTCTGGCTGCACTGCCAGCTGCTGCAATGGCTGACGTTGTTATCTCCGGTAACCTGGCTGTTGGCATCACCAACACCAAGGTTGACGGTACTGGCTCCATCAACACCGAAGACCGCACTTCCGGTGAAATCAAGTTCGCTGGCAAGGAAGACCTGGGCAACGGCCTGAAGTCCATCTGGCAGATCGCTTCCCGTATCAACCTGTCCGACAAGCAAGACAATGCTCGTGACAACGCTTGGTCCGGTCGTGACTCCTTCGTAGGCCTGCAAGGCGATTTCGGTACTGTTACCCTGGGTAACATCTACCACATGCCGACTTCCGGCGCGATGGCGATCTTCGAAGACAACTCCGCTTCCTTCAAGTCGGATCTGTATGACCAAGGCGATCGTATCAACAGCACCATCTCCTACAAGTCGCCGACTGTAGCTGGCTTCACCGCTGTTGTTCAACACTCCTTCGGTTCCAGCACCGCCAACGAACAAGCCAAACTGCATCAGCAAGCTCTGAGCCTGGCTTACGAAGGTGAAGGCTTCTCCGTATCCTACGATGGCGCTCGCGCTAAAGAAGATGCAAACAACACTTCCAAACTGCACGAGCTGAACGCTTCCGTGTCGCTGGATGCGCTGACTCTGATGGCTGGCTACGCACAAGGTAAAGACTCCGACGGCAAGCGTCGTGGCTACGGTCTGGCTGCTTCCTACACCATGGGCAACATCACTCCTAAGCTGGGCTTCTGGAAAGAAGGCGACTTCAAGAACGCAGACGGCTCCAAAGACAACGATGGCCACAAAGCTTACGCCGTTGGTGTTGAATACGCTCTGTCCAAGCGCACCCGCGCTGGTGTAGAACTGGCTAAAGCCAACTACGACGACAACGCAACTGCCGACGTACGTACCGCTACCGTTTACCTCGGTACCAAGTTCTAATCATCGCTTGATGGTTTGATCTGAAAAGGCTGCTTCGGCAGCCTTTTTTCATTGCAGCCGCCATCGCAAAGCGCTAGAGCCGACGGCAATGCCATCATTTGTTGCGCAGCGATGAATCCCGTCCCGTTTTCTTCGTATAATCGCCTCATCCTTTTCTGGCGAATAATGTCATGAGCACAGCAAGCATTTCCGGACTGGCACGTGCCCTGGTGCAGAACGAGCGGCTGGCGACGGCGGATGCCGAGGCGCTGTTCAAGCAGGCGCAGAGCACGCGGGTGAGCTTTGTCGAACTGCTGGTGCAGAGCAAGAAGATGAGCGCCATCGAGGTGGCGGTGTTTGCGGCCAACATGTTCGGCTTGCCCTTGCTGGATCTGGCTGCGCTGAGCCAGGACGGACTGCCGCGCAATCTGGTGGACGACGACACCGTCAACAACGGCCGCCTGCTGCCGTTGTACAAACGCGGCAACAAGCTGTTCATCGCCACGTCCGATCCGACGCAGGCGACGCTGTTCCACACCATCACCTTCAAGACCGGTCTCAGCATCGACCTGGTGGTGGTGGAGGACGACAAGCTGGCACGGGCGATCGGCCGCTATGCCAGCAATCCCAGCAAGGTGCTCAACGATCTGGCCGGCGACGAGTTCGGCGAGCTGCAGCTGACCGATGGCGATGCCCAGCTGGAGAGCGACAGCCTGCCGGATGTCGATGACGCGCCGGTGGTCAAGTTCGTCAACAAGGTGCTGATGGACGCCATCAATGGCGGGGCATCGGATATTCACTTCGAGCCCTACGAAAAGTTCTTCCGCATCCGCTACCGCATCGACGGCATCCTGAAGGAGGTTGCGCAGCCGCCGCTGGCCATCCGCGAGAAGCTGGCGTCGCGCATCAAGGTGGTGTCCAAGATGGACATCTCGGAAAAACGGGTGCCGCAGGACGGCCGCCTGAAGCTGGTGATTTCCAAGCACCGCGCCGTGGACTTCCGCGTCAGCACCTTGCCGACGCTGTACGGCGAAAAGATCGTGATGCGTATCCTCGATTCTTCCAGTGCCGCGCTGGACATCGAGCAGCTCGGTTTCGAGCCGGAGCAGAAGGAAATGTTGCTACGGGCGATCGAGCGGCCTTACGGCATGGTGCTGGTGACCGGGCCGACCGGTAGCGGCAAGACGGTGTCGCTATATACCTGCCTCAATATCCTGAACCAGCCGGACAGCAATATCTCTACCGCGGAAGACCCGGTGGAAATCAACCTGCCTGGTATCAACCAGGTCAATGTCAACGAGAAGGCCGGGCTGACCTTTGCCTCGGCGCTGCGCGCCTTCCTGCGTCAGGATCCGGACATCATCATGGTCGGCGAGATCCGCGATTTTGAAACCGCGGATATCTCGATCAAGGCGGCGCAAACCGGGCATATGGTATTTTCTACCTTGCATACCAATAACGCCCCAGCGACACTGACTCGGTTGCTGAACATGGGGGTGGCGCCGTTCAACGTGGCCAGTTCGGTATTACTGATCATGGCGCAGCGGCTGGCGCGACGGCTGTGCCCGCACTGCAAGGCTCCGGTCGACATTCCCGAAGCGGCCTTGCTGCGCGCAGGCTTCACCAAGGATGAGCTGGACGGCAGCTGGCAGCCGCACGGCCCGGTCGGCTGCGAGGAGTGCCGCGGCAGCGGTTACAAGGGGCGGGTCGGCATCTACGAGGTGATGCCGATCACCGATGCGATGGTGCGCTTGATCATGAGCGGCGGCAACGCGATGGATATCGCCGACCTCGCGCGGCAGGAGGGCATGGTCGACTTGCGCCATGCCGGCCTGCTGAAGGTAAAGCGCGGCCTGACGTCGCTGACTGAAATCGAAGCCGTTACCAACGAATAACAGACAAGCGATCACTATGCCCACGCCAAGCAAGAAGCCGGCCTCCCACGTCTTTGTCTGGGAAGGACGCGACCGGGCCGGCAAGGCCATCCGCGGCGAGATCCGTGCCGAATCGGAAACCGTCGCCCGTGCCCAGTTGCGACGCCAAGGGGTCAGCCCGACCAAGCTGAAGAAGCGCAGCGCCAGCCTGCGGCAGCGCATCACCGAGAAGGATGTCGCGCTGTTTACCCGCCAGCTGGCGACGATGATGAAGGCCGGCGTGCCGTTGTTGCAGGCCTTCGATATCGCGGCCAAGGGCCACAGCAATGCCGCCTTCGTGCGCATCCTGCTGGATGTGCGCTCGGAGGTCGAATCCGGCAGCAACCTGGCCGATGCCTTCCGCAAGTACCCGCTGTACTTCGACAAGCTGTTCTGCAACCTGATCGCCGCCGGCGAGGCGGGCGGGGTGCTGGATGCCCTGCTGGACAAGCTGGCGACCTACAAGGAAAAGGTGATCGCCATCAAGGGCAAGATCAAGTCGGCGATGATCTATCCGGCGGCGATTATCGCTACCGCCTTCATCATTACCGCGGTGATCCTGATC
This sequence comes from Vogesella alkaliphila, assembly GCF_014652475.1. Taxonomy (GTDB): domain Bacteria; phylum Pseudomonadota; class Gammaproteobacteria; order Burkholderiales; family Chromobacteriaceae; genus Vogesella; species Vogesella alkaliphila. The sequence goes on from NZ_BMYW01000008.1 coordinate 76,863, forward strand.
TACGTGATTCCGGCGTTCAAGGAACTGTTCTCCAGTTTTGGTGCCGATCTGCCGGCGCCGACGCAGATCGTGATCTGGCTGTCCGACCTGTTCGTCGAGTACTGGTGGATGGTGTTCGGCTCCATCGCGGTGGTGATCATCGGCACTGTCAAGCTGTACCAGCGCTCACCCAAGATGCAGGCGTCGCTGGACCGTTTCGTGCTGAAGGTGCCGGTGATCGGCGACGTGGTGCGCAAGGCGACCATCGCGCGCTGGGCGCGGACGCTGTCGACGCTGTTTACCGCCGGCGTGCCGCTGGTGGAGGCGCTGGACTCGGTGGCGGGCGCGGCCGGCAACCAGGTGTATGCCGATGCCACCAAGGTCATCCAGTCGGATGTCAGCGCCGGTTCAACCCTCAACAACTCGATGCAGCGCTCCAACCTGTTTCCCAATATGGTGCTGCAGATGACCTCGATCGGTGAGGAGTCCGGCTCGCTCGACTCCATGCTGGACAAGGTGGCGGATTTTTATGAAGACGAGGTCGATAATGCGGTGGCGTCGCTGTCCAGCTTGCTGGAGCCGATGATCATGATCATTCTCGGGGTGTTGATTGGTGGCTTGGTGATTGCGATGTACATGCCGATCTTCCAGATGGGGCAGGTGGTCGGTTGATGCTGGGACTATTGACGGAGCTGCCGTTCGGCGGCCAGGTGGCGATTGCGGCACTGCTGGGCCTGCTGCTCGGCAGCTTTCTCAACGTGGTGATCTACCGTCTGCCCTTGATGCTGGAGCGGCGCTGGGCGGCGGAGTGTGCGCAGTGGCAGGGTAGCGAGTTGCCGGAACAGCCGCCATTCAACCTGCTGGTACCGGCCTCGGCCTGTCCGCATTGCCAGGCGCCGATCCGCGCGTGGCAGAACATCCCGTTGTTGAGTTTCCTGTGGCAGCACGGTCGCTGCAGCCATTGCCGGGCGCCGATTTCCTGGCGTTATCCGCTGGTGGAGTTGGCCAGCGGCCTGCTGTTTGCCGGCTTTGCCTGGCACTACGGCCTGTCGCCGTGGTGGCTGGTGGCCTCGCTGTTTTCGGTGACGCTGCTGACGCTGGCGCTGATCGATGCGCGTACCCAGCTGTTGCCGGATGACCTGACCCTGCCCTTGCTGTGGGCCGGCCTGCTGTTCAATCTGTGGAGTGGGCGGGTGCCGCTGGCGGATGCGGTCATGGGCGCGGTGCTGGGTTACCTGGCCTTGTGGTCGGTGTACTGGCTGTTCAAGCTGGTGACCGGCAAGGAGGGCATGGGGTACGGGGACTTCAAGCTGCTGGCGGCGCTGGGGGCCTGGCTGGGCTGGATGCTGCTGCCGCTGGTGATCCTGCTGTCGTCGGTGCTGGGGGCGGTGTTCGGCATCCTGTTGCTGCTGCTGTCGAAACATGAAAAAGGCCAGACCATGCCTTTCGGGCCGTATCTGGCGCTGGCCGGCTGGTGTGCCTTCGTGTGGGGGCCTGCCATCATGCAGTGGTATCTCGGTGTCTAGCCCGGTGGTCGGCCTGACCGGCGGCATCGGCGCCGGCAAGAGTACCGTCGAGGCGATGTTTGCCAGGCTGGGCATCCCCTGTGTCGATACCGACCGCATCGCGCATCAGCTGACCGCCGCCGGTGGTGCCGCGATACCGGCGCTGGTGGCGCAGTTCGGTGCCGCGATCCAGACGCCGGAAGGCGCGCTGGACCGTGCCGCGATGCGGCAGAAGGTGTTCGCCGATGCCGGCGAGCGGCAACGGCTGGAAGCCATCCTGCATCCGCTGATCCTGGCGGAAAGCCTGCGGCAGTTGGCATTGCAACGGGCGCCCTACGTTCTGCTGGCGGTGCCGCTGCTGTTTGAAACCGCCGCTTATCGAAACCTGGTGGCCGAAACGCTGCTGGTGGATTGCGAGCCGCAATTGCAGCGCGAGCGGGTGATGCAGCGCAGCGGCCTGACGGCGGAGCAGGTGGACGCCATCATTGCCGCGCAGATGCCGCGCGAACAGCGGCGGGCACTGGCGGATGCCGTGCTTGATAATAGTGGCGATTTGGCGCTATTGTCGCTTCAAGTCGAGAACAAACATCGTTATTATCTGCAACGTTTCGCTGCGGCCAACCTTGCTACCCCTTCAAATTCTGTGGATCCGGCGCTGTGACTAGTTTCGAGTTTCCTGTTACCGAACGTACCAGAACGCTGCTCCGACTGGAGCAGCTCTACCAGCGCCTGGCTTTCTTCATCGCACAGGACGAGCCGTACCAGCATCACGCCGCCCTGATGGCGTTGTTCGAGGTGCTGGAAGCGGCCGGTCGTACCGAGCTGAAGTCTGAGCTGCTGCAGGAGCTGGAGCGGCAGAAGCAGGCACTGGAGAGCTGGCGCGAAAGCCCGGCCATCGAACAGGTGGCGCTGGAGCAGGTACTGGACGAGATCGAGCTGGCGTCGCAGCACCTGCTGGAACTGAGCAGCCGCTTTGGCCAGCATCTGCGCGAGAACGAGTGGCTGATGGCGATCAAGCAGCGCTCCATCATTCCCGGCGGCACCTGTTCCTTCGACCTGCCGTCCTATCACCTGTGGCTGCAGCAGCCGGTGGCGCAACGTCGCGCCGACCTGCAGCGCTGGTCGCTGCCGCTGATGCCGACGGCGCAGGCGGCGGCCATCCTGCTGAAACTGCTGCGCGACAGCGGCAAGCATTTTTCCTATGTCGCGCGCCGTGGCGCGTTCCAGCAGATGTCCGGCGGCAAGGTGGTGCAGCTGATCCGCGTCAGTTTTGACGAGCGCTACCAGGTGGTGCCGGAAGTCTCCGCCAACAAGTACGCGCTGAATATCCGTTTTGTCGATGCCGGCACCGGCGAGGTGCGTTCGCGCCAGGTGGAGCAGGATATCGAGTTCACCCTGACCTTTTGCAAGTTCTGATTTCCGATGACCTCACCCACGATTGTTCCCTGTCCGCAATGCAAGACCCCGGTGACCTGGGGACCGGACAGCCCGTACCGCCCGTTCTGCAGCGAACGCTGCAAGCTGATCGACCTCGGCCAGTGGGCCGACGAACAGTACCGGGTGCCGGCGACGCCGGACCTGCCGTTCGACGACCATCCCGATTGAGTGCAGAGTGCCAGCCAGCAAAAAGCCGTTGCCCGCAAGGCAACGGCTTTTTTCATTGCCAGCCGGTGATTCAGATGCGGGCCAGCACCGCACCCTGCGCAAAATACTGGCGCACGCCAGACATGATCGCCTCCGCCATCTGCTGCTGGAAGGCCGGGCTGACCAGTTTCCTTTCTTCCTCGTAGTTACTGATGAACGCGGTTTCTACCAGGATGGAGGGAATGTCCGGCGCCTTGAGCACGGCAAAGCCGGCCTGCTCCACCTGCGGCTTGTGCAGGCGGTTGAGGTTGCCCATCTTGCCGAGCACCGACTTGCCCAGCTTGAGGCTGTCATTGATGGTGGCGGTCTGCGTCAGGTCGAACAGGGTGTGGGCGAGGTAGCGGTCCTTGCCGCTGATCTTGACGCCGCCGATCAGGTCGGCGTCGTTCTGGCTCTTGGCCAGCAGCCGCGCCACGCTGCTGGTGGCGCCGTTTTCCGACAGCGCGAACACCGAGGAACCGTTGGCGCTGCGGTTGGCGACGGCGTCGGCGTGAATGGAGATGAACAGGTCGGCGCCGAGCTTGCGTGCCTTGGCCACGCGCACCCCCAGCGGAATGAACACGTCCTCGTCGCGCGTCAGGTGCGCCTTCATGTTCTTTTCGCCGTCGATCAGCTTCTTTAGCTGGCGGCTGATGCGCAGTACCACGTCTTTTTCATAGACACCGGACGGGCCGACGGCGCCCGGGTCTTCGCCGCCGTGTCCCGGGTCGATCACCACGGTAATGATGCGGTTCTTGTCGGCGCGGCCCTTGCTGCCCAGCGGCGCCTGCTCGTTCAGCTGCCCCTTGTTGTAGTCCTGCAGCAGCGCCAGCAGCGGGTCGTCCTGCTGGCCGCTGGCCGGGTACAGGTCCACCACCAGCCGGTGCCGGTACTCGCCGATCGGCTGCAGCGAGAAGATCTGCGGCTTGACCTCGTTGCGCAGGTCCAGCACCAGGCGTACGGTGTTGCTGTTGAACTGGCCGGCGCGCGCGGTCTGGATGAAGGGGTCGGCGCCCTGGATCTGCTTGTTGATGTCCTGCAGGATGCCGGTCAGCTGCACGCCTTCCAGGTCGATCACCAGCCGGTTCGGCTCGGCGAGGCTGAAATGCTTGTAGCGGATGGCTTCGCTGGCCTCGATGGTGACGCGGGTGTAGGTCGACGACGGCCACACCCGTACCGCCACGATCTGGCTGCTGCTGGCGAAGCCGATGCGGCTGACGCTCAGGAAAAACGTGGCCGCGGCGGCGCCGATCAGCTGGCGGCGGCGGGAGTCGCAAGGCGGGAGAGACATTGGTGTCCTGTTTCGCTAAAGGCTTGAAGACGATAGTTGCGACTAGCGTCGCAGACCGAGAGTTCCAGCACCAGGTCGGCGGGCGGCAGACAGGCGCCGGCCTTGTCCGGCCATTCGACGATGCACAGCGTGTCGGCGGCAAAGTAGTCGCCAAAGCCGGCGTCGTGCCACTCGTCCGGATCGGCAAAGCGGTACAGGTCGAAGTGGTGCACCGTGAGCGGCGGCAGGCTGTAGCTTTCCACCAGGGTGTAGGTCGGGCTCTTAACGCGCCCCTGATGACCCAGCGCCTGCAGCAGGCCGCGGGTGAACGTGGTCTTGCCGGCGCCGAGGTCGCCGTGCAGTTGCAGCTGGATGCCGCCGTGCAGCACGGCGGCCAGGGTGGCGCCCAGTTGCAGGGTGGCGCTTTCATCGGCAAGGAAGCCTTGCCGCAGGCTGGTATCATCCGTTGCCATGAGTGAAATATCCTGTAAAAGCGAGAATTATCGCCAATTGGCCAGCCAAATCAAGGGATGGGCCAAAGAACTCGGTTTTGCCGACGCCCGCATCACGCGAGCGGCCCTGCCGGAAGAGGCCGAAGCCAGCCTGCTGGTGTGGCTGGCGGCGGGCAACCACGGCGAAATGGAGTACATGGCACGCCATGGCGTGCTGCGCGTGCGTCCGGCGGAGCTGGTGCCGGGCACCGTGCGCGTGATCAGCCTGCGCATGCACTACTGGCCGGCGGCGGCGCGCGATGCCGAAGCGGTGCTGGCCGATGGCTCGCGTGCCTACCTGTCGCGCTACGCGCTGGGCCGCGACTACCACAAGGTGGTACGCAACCGGCTGCAGAAGCTGGCCGAGCGCATCACGCAGGCGGTGGGCGAGCACGGCTACCGCGTGTTCACCGACAGCGCCCCGCTGGCCGAGGTGGCGCTGGCGGCGCAGGCGGGGCAGGGCTGGCGTGGCAAGCATACCCTGCTGCTCAACAAGAAACAGGGCTCGCTGTTCTTCCTCGGCGAGATTCTCACCGATCTGCCGTTGCCGGAAGATGACGGCGAGGACGGTCACTGTGGTAGCTGCACGCGCTGCATCACGGCATGTCCGACCGGCGCCATCGTGGCGCCGTACCAGGTCGACGCCCGGCGCTGCATTTCCTACCTCACCATCGAGCTGAAGGGCGCGATACCGGAGCCGCTGCGACCGCTGATCGGCAACCGCGTCTACGGTTGCGACGACTGCCAGCTGGCCTGCCCGTGGAACCGTTTCGTGGTGCACACGCGGGAGGACGATTTTGCTGTCCGCCACGGGCTGGACGACGTCAGCCTGTTGGAGCTGTTCGGCTGGGACGAGGCGACCTTCGCCAGCCGCATGGCCGGCAGCCCGATCTACCGCATCGGCTACGCCAAGTGGCTGTCCAATCTGGCCATCGGGCTGGGCAATGCGCCGTACGCGGCCGAGATTGTTGTTGCGTTGCAACAGCGGCAGGATCATGCAGATGACGTGGTGCGCGAGTCGGTCGCCTGGGCGCTGGCGCAGCAACAGGGCCGCGCATAAAAGGTTGGCCGCAAGCCAGGGCTCGCGGCCAACCTTGCACCATTTAGTCCTGCCGACGGATCTCAGTCCAGCGCGCGGGTGAAGTGGAACGAGGAGATCACGAAGTCCTTGCGCAGGTACAGCTTGTGCGCGGCGGTGCGCCAGGTGCCGGAGTCCAGTACCAGGAAGCGGCAGCCCAGCGCGCGCGCCTCGGCCTCGCACCAGTCGATCAGCGCACTGCCGACGCCTTGCGAGCGCAGGCGCTCGTCGGTGACCAGGTCGTCGATGTACAGGCGCAGGTCTTCGTAGGTGTTCTCGTAGACGCGGTACAGCGCCAGGCCGAGCACCTGATCGTCCTCGTTCAGCGCTGCCACCAGCCGCGCGCCGTAGCCGAGGATGCGCGCGATCTTGGCGACGTAGTCGGCGCTGTCCTCCGGCAGCATCGGTCGCAGCTGTCTATGCACCGCCAGCGCCGCGGCCAACATTTGCGGCCGGGTGATGCGGCCGTGCTCGTCGCACAGCCGTTCGATGCGCAGCGTGCCCATCAGGCCGGACGCGACGGCGCGATCACCAGCGATTCGCCTTCCAGCACCACATTGCCTTTCACCAGGCACTGGGTGGCGAACTTGACGCGCTTCTTCGCCGGGTCCAGCTCGGTGACGGTGACGCGGGCGGTGACGGTCTCGCCCAGGCGCACCGGCGCCTTGAACTTGGTCGATTGCGACAGGTAGATGGTGCCGTTGCCCGGCAGGCGGGTGCCGACCACGGTGGAGATCAGGCCGGCGGTGAGCATGCCGTGGGCGATGCGGGTCTTGAACATCGACGCTTCGGCGTATTCCTGGTTGATGTGTACCGGGTTGTCGTCGCCGGAGACGGCGGCAAACATCAGGATATCGGCCTCGGTGATGGTTTTGGCGTACTCGGCGCTGTCACCGATCTGGATATCTTCGAAGTAGACGGTCATGCTGTGCTCCCTGTTTTGGCAAGAAAAGCCGCAAGTAGGCACCACGATGGCGGCACTTGCGGCAGGAATGTCCGGTCTGTCGGCGTGTTTATGACATGCTCAATTGTTGCAGCGCATTCTGACACGCTTTACCTTAAATGCAAATTACGGGGAAAATGGCGTAATATTTGTGTCACCCCTGTTGTACTGCAGTTTTTTTGTAGGCAATCTACCAATTAAACGCTTGTTCGATTTTGCGCTGTCGCCTCACGCCGAACAGCCGCACATTGACGACAATTGTTCAACTCAGAGAGTTCGCTGGAGGAATATGAAAGCTCTAGTCGCTGTGAAACGCGTTGTCGATTACAACGTGAAAGTCCGGGTCAAGGCCGATGGCACTGATGTGGATGTCGCTAACGTCAAGATGTCGATGAACCCGTTCGACGAGATCGCGGTGGAAGAGGCCGTGCGTCTGAAAGAAGCCGGCAAGGTCTCCGAGATCGTGGTGGTGTCGCTGGGGGTGAAGCAGTGCGAGGAAACCCTGCGTACCGCACTGGCGATGGGCGCCGACCGCGCTATCCTGGTGGAAACCGACGCCGAGCTGCAGCCGCTGGCGGTGGCCAAGCTGCTGAAGGCCGTGGCTGAAAAAGAGCAACCGCAGCTCTTGATCGTCGGCAAGCAGGCGATCGACGACGACGCCAACCAGACCGGCCAGATGGTGTCGGCACTGCTGGGCTGGGCACAGGGCACTTTCGCCTCGAAAGTGGATGTCGCCGCGGAAACCGTGGACGTGACCCGCGAAGTGGACGGCGGCCTGGAAACCGTCAAGCTGCGCCTGCCGGCGGTGGTGACCACCGACCTGCGCCTGAACGAGCCGCGCTACGTCAAGCTGCCGAACATCATGGCCGCCAAGAAGAAGCCGCTGGACAAGACCACCCCGGCCGAGCTGGGCGTCGATGTTGCGCCGCGCCTGAAGACCCTGAAAGTGGCCGAGCCAGCCAAGCGCTCCGCCGGTATCAAGGTTGCCAATGCCGCCGAGCTGGTGGCCAAACTCAAAAACGAAGCAAAGGTGCTGTAAGCCATGGCCATTCTCGTTATCGCTGAACACGACAACCAGAGCCTGAAAGCAGGCACTCTGAACACCGTTACCGCCGCCGCCAAGCTGGGCGAAGTGCACGTGCTGGTCGCCGGCCACAACGCCGCCGCGGCCGCCGACGCCGCCAAGTCCGTGGCCGGTGTGGCCAAGGTACTGCTGGCCGACAACGCTGCCTACGCGCACGGCCTGGCCGAGAACGTGGCACCGCTGGTGGTGGACCTGGCCAAGGGTTACAGCCACGTGCTGGCCCCGGCGTCGTCCTACGGCAAGAACCTGCTGCCGCGCGTCGCCGCACTCTTGGACGTGGCGCAGGTCTCCGACATTATCGCCATCGAATCCGCCGACACTTTCGTGCGCCCGGTGTACGCCGGCAACGTGCTGGCTACCGTGCAGTCCAGCGACGCTATCAAGGTGATCACCGTGCGTACCACCGCCTTCGAGGCGGCGGCTCAGGGCGGTGCGGCCAACGTTGAAGCCGTCGCCACCGTGTCCGACGCCGGCCTGTCCAGCTTTGTCGGCCAGGAGCTGACCAAGTCCGACCGTCCGGAGCTGGGCGCCGCCAAGATTATCGTGTCCGGTGGCCGTGCGCTGGGTTCGGAAGAGCAGTTCAAGGCGGTGATCGAGCCGCTGGCCGACAAGCTGTCCGCCGCCGTCGGTGCCTCGCGCGCCGCGGTGGACGCCGGCTACGCGCCGAACGACTACCAGGTCGGCCAGACCGGCAAGGTGGTAGCGCCGCAGCTGTACGTGGCGGTGGGCATCTCCGGTGCCATCCAGCACCTGGCGGGCATGAAGGATTCCAAGGTGATCGTGGCGATCAACAAGGATGAAGAGGCGCCGATCTTCCAGGTGGCCGACTACGGCATCGTCGGTGACCTGTTCACCGTGGTACCGGAGCTGATCGCCGAGCTGTCCAAGTAATATCTGCAGTACCCATAAAACAAGGTGCGGTGCCACGGTGCCGCACCACACAAGAAGACCGGCCATGACCGGTTCGTCGGGAGGAGTCCACACCGCGCAGTGCGCAGCGTGCGGCTTGTCCGTTGGCGGACGCATGGCCGGTTTTTTTGCACGAGAAATGACGAGAAACGACACAGAGGAGCGATCGATGATTTACAAGGCACCCAGCAAAGACATCCGCTTTGCCCTGAACGAGCTGGCCGAGCTGCCGGCCGTCTGCACCCTGCCGGGCTACGAGGACTGCAGCGTCGAGCTGACCGACGCCATCCTGGAAGAAGGCGCCAAGTTTGCCGAGAACGTGCTGGCCCCGATCAACCGGTTGGGCGACAAGGGCGCCAAGTGGGCGCCGGATTTCAGCGTGACCGCCGCCGAAGGCTTCAAGGATGCCTGGCAGCAGTACGTGGAGGCCGGCTGGGTAGGGCTGCGTGCACCGGCCGAGTTCGGCGGCCAGGGCCTGCCGGCGCTGGTGGCCATCGCCGCCGAGGAAATGTGGTGTTCGGCCAACCTGGCGTTCTCGCTGGCGCCGCTGCTGACCCTGGGGGCGGTGGAGGCCATCAACCACCACGCGTCCGACGAATTGAAAGCCGTCTACCTGCCGCGCATGTCCAGCGGCGAGTGGACCGGCACCATGAACCTGACCGAGCCGCAGGCCGGTTCCGACCTGGCGCAGGTGCGTTCGCGCGCCGTCCCGGTCGGCGATGGCAGCTACAAGATCAGCGGCCAGAAGATCTTTATCACCTGGGGCGAGCACGACATGGCGGACAACATCGTCCACCTGGTGTTGGCCCGCCTGCCGGATGCACCGGCTGGGGTGAAGGGCATCTCGCTGTTCATCGTGCCCAAGTTCCTGGTGAATGCCGACGGCAGCCTCGGCGCGCGCAACGACGTGCGCTGCGTGTCGCTGGAGCACAAGCTGGGCATCCACGGCAGCCCCACCGCGGTGATGAGTTTCGGCGACGACGGTGGTGCCATCGGCTACCTGGTGGGCGAGGCCAACAAGGGTCTGGCTTACATGTTCACCATGATGAACCATGCGCGCCTGGGCGTGGGGGTGGAAGGCATGGCGGTGTCCGAGCGCGCCTACCAGAAGGCGGTGGAGTACGCGCGAGAGCGGGTGCAGAGCCGCGCCGTCGGCAGCCCGGATCCGGCCGGCGTCGCCATCATCCGGCACCCGGACGTGCGCCGCATGCTGATGACGATGAAGGCGCAGATTGAGGCGCAGCGTGCGCTGGCCTTCTACGCCGCCGCCGCGCTGGACCGCGCCGCGCGCGATCCGGTGGCCAGCGAGGCCGCGCGCAACCAGGCGCTGGTCAACTTCCTGATCCCGATCGTGAAGGGCTGGAACACCGAGCAGGCCAACGAGATCACCAGCCTGGCAGTGCAGATCCACGGCGGCATGGGCTTCATCGAAGAGACCGGCGTCGCGCAGTACTACCGCGACGCGCGCATCACCGCCATTTATGAGGGCACCACCGGCATCCAGGCGCTGGACCTGATCGGGCGCAAGATCGCCAGCGAAGACGGTGCGACCGCGCGCTGGCTGCTGGAGGAGGTCAAGGTCACCGCCGGCAAGCTGGCCGCGGCAGGTTACGCCAGCCTTGCGGCCAACCTTGAGGCGGCGGTGAAGGACGCCGAGCGCTGCGTCGCCTTCATTCTGGAGACCTTCGGCAGCCGGCCGCAGCTGGCGGCGGCCGGTTCGGTGCCCTTCCTCAAGCTGATGGGCATCGTGCTGGGCGGCTGGATGATGGGGCGCGCCGCGCTGATCGCCCGTGTGCAGCAGGGCGACGAGGGGGCCGACGCCGAGTTCCTCGCGGCGAAGATCGTCACCGCCCGTTTCTACGGTGAGCATCTGTTACCGCAGACCGCCGGTCTGGCGGCCGCCATCGTCCACGGTGGTGACAGCGTGCTGGAGCTGGACGAAACGCTGTTCTGAGCGAGGGTTCGGTCTGCAAGAACCGCCGGTGCCGCAGCTGCGACACCGGCGGTTTTTTATGCGCAATTCGCCGCTGGCGACGCGTGGGGCTGGTGTGTTGCCGGCAGTTGGCCTGCGCGGAACAACTTGCCGTGCGCGCGCATTTTTTGTAAGGTTGACGCTAGCGTAAACAAGGGCTTAGCCGATGATGGCGACTGTATCCATTGTTCAGAAAAGCATCAGTCGTGGCGCGCGGCCTTGCCGAAAAGGCCGAAAACAGGATATACTTGAAAAGTTTAACCGAACGGGACAAGCGCACGTCGCTATAGTCCCGTTTGTTGTATCCATAAATCAAAAATATCATTATTAGGAGCCAGCCAGTGACAACCGTACCCGCGATTCTAGCCTTGGCTGACGGCACGCTGTTCAAAGGCGTTGCCATCGGAGCCAACGGCCACACCGTCGGAGAGGTGGTATTCAATACCGCCATGACCGGTTATCAGGAAATCCTTACCGACCCGTCCTATACCCGGCAGATCGTCACCCTGACTTATCCTCATATCGGCAACGTCGGCGCCAACTCGGAAGATACCGAGTCCGGCGCCGTCTTTGCATCCGGCCTGATCATCCGTGATCTGCCGCTGCTGCACAGTAACTTCCGTGCGGAAGACTCGCTGTCCGATTACCTGACGAAGCACAACGTTGTTGCCATCGCCGACATCGACACCCGCAAACTGACCCGCATCCTGCGCGAAAAAGGCGCCCAGCCAGGCTGCATCATGGCCGGCGACATCGACGAGGCGAAAGCCGTCGAGCTGGCGCGCGGTTTCGGCAGCATGGCCGGCCAGGATCTGGCCAAGGTGGTCAGCTGCAAGGAGCCCTACGGCTGGACGACGCGCGAATGGCGTCTGGGCCAGGGTTATGTCGAGCAGGCTGACACCCCGTTCCACGTGGTGGCCTACGACTTCGGCGTCAAGCGCAACATCCTGCGCATGCTGGCCGAGCGTGGCTGCAAGCTGACCGTGGTACCGGCCGAGACCCCGGCCCGCGACGTGCTGGCACTGAAACCGGACGGCGTGTTCCTGTCCAACGGCCCTGGCGATCCGGAGCCGTGCGACTACGCGATCAGCGCCATCCGCGACATCCTGGACACCAAGCTGCCGGTATTCGGCATCTGCCTCGGCCACCAGCTGCTGGGCCTGGCCACCGGCGGCAAGACTTCCAAGATGAAGTTCGGCCACCACGGTGCCAACCACCCGGTGCAGGACCTCGATTCCGGCCGCGTGATGATCACCAGCCAGAACCACGGCTTCCAGGTCGACGAGTCCAGCCTTGCGGCCAACGTGCGCGTTACCCACCGTTCGCTGTTCGACCAGACGGTGCAGGGCATCGCGCTGACCGACCGTCCGGCGTTCTCGTTCCAGGGCCACCCTGAGGCGAGCCCGGGTCCGGAAGACGTGGCCTACCTGTTTGACCGTTTCATCTCGCTGATGGCCGCGCACAAGCAGACCTGATCACGGAGGACGCATCATGTTCGGCATCACTGACCTGACCACCTACCTGCTCGGCACTGTCTTCATTGTGCTGCTGCCGGGCCCCAATTCGATGTATGTGCTGTCGGTAGCGGCACAGCGCGGGGTGCGCGCCGGCTTTGCCGGTGCCTGTGGCGTGTTCGTCGGTGATTTCGTGCTGATGACCCTGGCCGCAACCGGCGCTGCCGGTCTGCTGCAGGCCAACCCGGCGCTGTTTGCCATCGTCAAGTATGCCGGCGGCGCCTATCTGGCGTGGCTCGGCGTCGCCATGCTGCGTGGCGCCTGGGCCGGTTGGCAACAGCGTCGCCAGAGCCAGGCCGTGGCGACTGCGCCGGCGCTGGACATGAGCCGTCCGTTTTCCAAGGCTTTGCTGATCAGCCTGATGAACCCGAAGGCGATCCTGTTCTTCGTGTCGTTCTTCGTGCAGTTCGTCGATCCGGCCTATCCGTATCCGGCACTGACCTTTGCCATCCTCGGCGCCATCGTGCAGCTGTGCAGCGCGCTGTACCTGACCACGCTGATTCTGGCCGGCAACCATCTGGCCGAGGCGTTCCGTCGTCGTCGTCGCCTGTCGGCGGCGATGGGCGGGGCGGTCGGTGCCATGTTTATCGGCTTCGGCGCCAAGTTGGCCGCCGCCAGCCTGTAATACCCGGCGTCTCCGGCAGCAGGCCGCGTCAGCCTGCCGGAGCGTGTAAAACATTGAACAATATTGAGCGATTACCATGCCTAAACGTACTGATATCAAGAGCATTCTCATCATTGGCGCTGGCCCGATCGTCATCGGCCAGGCCTGCGAGTTTGACTACTCCGGCGCGCAGGCGTGCAAGGCACTGCGTGAAGAAGGCTACAAAGTCATCCTGGTGAACTCCAACCCGGCCACCATCATGACCGACCCGGACATGGCCGACGTGACCTACATCGAGCCGATCTCCTGGCCGGTGGTGGAAAAGATCATCGCCAAGGAGCGTCCGGACGCGATCCTGCCGACCATGGGCGGCCAGACCGCGCTGAACTGCGCACTGGACCTGGCGCGCAACGGCGTGCTGGAAAAGTACAAGGTCGAGCTGATCGGCGCGACCGAAGACGCGATCGACAAGGCGGAAGACCGCGGCCGCTTCAAGGAAGCGATGGCCAAGATCGGCCTGTCCTGCCCGCTGTCCTTCGTCTGCCACACCATGGAAGAATCGCTGGAAGCACAGACCAAGGTCGGCTTCCCGACCCTGATCCGCCCGTCCTTCACCATGGGCGGTTCCGGCGGCGGCATCGCCTACAACAAGGAAGAGTTCCTGGCCATCTGCGAGCGCGGTTTCGAAGCGTCGCCGACCCACGAACTGCTGATCGAACAATCCGTACTCGGCTGGAAAGAGTACGAGATGGAAGTGGTGCGCGACCGCAACGACAACTGCATCATCATCTGCTCGATCGAGAACTTCGACCCGATGGGCGTGCACACCGGCGACTCCATCACCGTGGCTCCGGCGCAGACGCTGACCGACAAGGAATACCAGATCATGCGCAATGCCTCGCTGGCGGTGCTGCGTGAAATCGGTGTCGACACCGGCGGCTCCAACGTGCAGTTCGCGACCAACCCGGACACCGGCGAGATGATCGTGATCGAGATGAACCCGCGCGTGTCGCGTTCCTCGGCGCTGGCGTCCAAGGCCACCGGCTTCCCGATCGCCAAGATCGCTGCCAAGCTGGCGGTCGGCTTCACCCTCGACGAATTGAAGAACGACATCACCGGCGGCGCGACTCCGGCCTCGTTCGAGCCGTCCATCGACTACGTGGTCACCAAGATCCCGCGTTTCGCCTTCGAGAAATTCCCGCAGGCCGACGACCGCCTGACCACGCAGATGAAGTCGGTCGGCGAGGTGATGGCCATGGGCCGCACGCTGCAGGAATCGATGCAGAAAGCGCTGCGCGGCCTGGAAACCGGCCTGTCCGGCTTCAACTCGGTGAGCCAGGACGAGGAAACCATCCGTCACGAACTGGGCGCGCCCGGTCCGGAACGCATCCTGTACGTGGCCGACGCCTTCCGTATCGGCATGAGCCGCGACGACATCTTCGCCATCAGCAAGATCGACCCGTGGTTCCTGGCGCAGATCGAAGACCTGATCGGCGAAGAAAAAGCGCTGGCCGGCCGTAAGGCGGACAGCCTGGGTTACGAAGAACTGCGTCGCCTGAAGCGCAAAGGCTTCTCCGACCGCCGCCTGGGCGAGCTGCTGGGCACCGACCAGGCTGCCGTGCGTAGCCACCGCTGGGGCCTGAACCTGCACCCGGTGTACAAGCGCGTGGATACCTGCGCCGCCGAGTTCGCCACCAACACCGCCTACATGTACTCCACCTATGAAGAAGAGTGCGAGTCCAAGCCGACCGACCGCAAGAAGGTGATGGTGCTGGGTGGCGGCCCGAACCGTATCGGCCAGGGTATCGAATTCGACTACTGCTGCGTGCACGCCGCGCTCTCCCTGCGCGAATCCGGTTTCGAGACCATCATGGTCAACTGCAACCCGGAAACCGTGTCCACCGACTACGACACCTCCGACCGCCTGTACTTCGAGCCGCTGACCCTGGAAGACGTGCTGGAAATCTGCCGCATCGAGAAGCCGTTCGGCGTGATCGTGCAGTACGGCGGCCAGACGCCGCTGAAACTGGCGCGCGCGCTGGAAGCCAACGGCGTGCCCATCATCGGCACCAGCCCGGACATGATCGACGCCGCCGAAGACCGCGAGCGCTTCCAGCAACTGCTGAACGACCTGGGCCTGAAGCAGCCGCCTAACCGCACCGCGCGCAACCCGGTTGACGCGATGCGCCTGGCCGAAGAGATCGGCTACCCGCTGGTGGTGCGCCCGTCCTACGTACTGGGCGGCCGCGCGATGGAAATCGTGCACGAGCCGGCCGATCTGGAACGCTATATGCGCGAAGCGGTGAAGGTGTCCAACGACAGCCCGGTGCTGCTGGACCGCTTCCTGAACGACGCCATCGAGGTCGACGTCGACTGCGTGTCCGACGGCGCCACCGTGGTGATCGGCGGCATCATGCAGCACGTGGAACAGGCCGGTGTGCACTCCGGTGACTCCGCCTGCTCCTTGCCACCGTACAGCCTGTTCCCGGCGGTACAGGACGAGATCCGCCGCCAGACCGAAGCGATGGCGCGTGCGCTGAACGTGGTCGGCCTGATGAACGTGCAGTTCGCGATCCAGGGCGACACCATCTACGTGCTGGAAGTGAACCCGCGCGCGTCGCGTACCGTGCCGTTCGTGTCCAAGGTGACCGGCGCGCCGCTGGCCAAGATCGCCGCCCGCGCCATGGCCGGCATCAGCCTGATCGAACAGGGCTTCACCAAGGAAGTGATTCCGCCGTACTACGCGGTGAAGGAAGCAGTGTTCCCGTTCATCAAGTTCCCCGGCGTGGACACCATCCTGGGGCCGGAAATGAAGTCGACCGGTGAGGTGATGGGCGTTGGCCGCACCTTTGCCGAAGCCTTCGTCAAGGGCCAGCTGGCCGCCGGCGACCGCCTGCCGCGCACCGGCAAGGTGTTCCTGTCCTTGCGCGAGAGCGACAAGGAAGGTGGCATCGAGGTGGCGCGCGAACTGCAGAAGCTGGGCTTCGGCGTGTGCGCCACCCGCGGCACCGCCAAGGCGATGGCCGACGCCGGCATCGTGGTGCAGGTGGTGAACAAGGTGAACGAAGGCCGTCCGCACATCGTCGACATGATCAAGAACGGCGAGATCGACGTGCTGGTCAACACCGTGGACGAGAAGCGCAAGGCGATCCAGGACAGCCACGCCATCCGCCGCTCCGCGCTGCAGATGCGTGTGCCGCAGTACACCACCCTGGCCGGTGCCAAGGCGGTTTGCGTCGGCCTGTCGCACGTCGATGATTTCGACGTCTACAGCGTGCAGCAGCTGCACGCCGAGCTGAAGGGCTGAGCCAGGTCAAAGGTTGGCCGCATGCGGCCAACCTTTGAACCCGGAGCAAAATCTCGTTACAATCACCGCTGAATCAAACGTCCAGCAAAGCCGCCGTCCCGTACGGCGGCTTGCGCTTTTATCACAGGGCAGCAGTACGCCCTTGGAGAACCGAGTCATGAACAAAGTCCCGTTGACCGTACGTGGTGCCGAACAGCTGAAGGCCGAATTGCAGCGTCTGAAGAGCATTGAGCGTCCGTCGGTGATCGAGGCCATTGCCGAAGCGCGTGCGCAAGGCGATCTATCCGAGAATGCAGAGTACGACGCCGCCAAAGAGCGCCAGGCCTTTGTCGAGGGCCGTATTGCCGAGCTGGAAGGCAAGATTTCCAACGCGCAGATCATCGATCCGACCGAGCTGGATGCCGACGGCCGCATCGTGTTCGGCACCACCGTGCTCCTGACCGATCTGGAAAGCGAAGAAGAAAAGACCTACCAGATCGTCGGCGACGACGAGGCCGACATCAAGCTGGGCAAGGTGTCGGTCAACTCGCCGATCGCGCGCGCGCTGATCGGCAAGGTGGAAGGCGACGTGGCCGAGGTGATGGCGCCAGGTGGCATCCGCGAGTACGAAGTGCTGGAAGTGCGCTACATCTGAGTGCGGCGGCCGCCTGTGGCCACGCTGGTGCTGTAACGTTGGCCGCAAGCCGGCCCGGAAGAGGAAGACCAATGGACGGATTGCGTGCGATTGCCCGGACTCTGTGGATCGGCGGCATGTGGGTGGTCGGCATCATCGTGGCCCCCATCCTGTTTTCGGCGCTGGATAACGTGACCGCCGGCATGGTGGCGGGGCGGCTGTTTGCCGCCATCGCCTGGGTCGGGCTGGTGTGCGGCATCTTCCTGCTGGCCGACTACGTGCTGCGCTACGGCGCACGCGGCCTGAAGCAGGGCGGCTTCTGGCTGTTATTCGGCATGCTGGTGTGCATCGTGATCAACCATTTCGCGGTGACGCCCATCATCGCCAGCCTCAAGCTGCAGATGAACCATGCCGCCGAAGGGCTGTTCGGTGGCGGCTTTGCCACCTGGCACGCGATCTCCAGCCTGATCTACCTGCTGCAAAGCCTGATGGCGCTGGTGTACCTGCTGCGCAGCGATAACTGAGGCGGCACGCTTCGGTACTGACGCACAAAGACAAAGCGGTGGCATCGCCACCGCTTTTTGTCTGTGCTACGCGCGCCGCGGTCAGCGACCGCTGCCCGCAAGGCTCAAGGGCGTGCCTTGAGCGCCTTCTTGCTTTTCGGCAGGTCGATGCGCTTGGCCTCGGACGGGCGGAACAGCACCAGCAGCTTGCCGATGTGCTGTACTTGACCGGCGCCCAGATCGTTAGCAATCTGCTCGTACATGGCCACGCGTGCCGCGCGGTCGTCGCCGAGTACGCGCACCTTGATCAGTTCGTGGGCGTCCAGGCTGATGGCGATTTCACGGATAACCGACTCGGTCAGGCCATTGTTGCCGATCATCACGACGGGGCTGAGCGAGTGGGCCAAACCCTTCAGATATTGGCGCTCGACTGGGGTCAGTTCGATTTTCATTGTGGCTTCAAGTTTCAGATTAAAAAACGATTTTACTAAACTTTAGGTCATTCCCCAAACGGCACATGCATTAATTACTGGAATCCACATGGCAAGAAGCAAGTCTAGCAACGCCTGGCTGCGTGAGCACGTCAACGATCACTACGTGCAAATGGCCCAAAAAGACGGCTATCGCGCGCGCGCCGCGTACAAACTGCTGGAAATCAACGACAAGGACAAGCTGATCCGGCCGGGCACCGTGCTGGCCGATCTCGGCTCGGCGCCGGGCAGCTGGTCGCAGGTGGCGGCGCGCATCGTCGGCGACAGCGGCAAGGTCTTTGCCATCGACATCCTGCCGATGGACCCGATCGCCGACGTCGCCTTCATCCAGGGCGACTTCCGCGACGACGAGGTGCTGGAGGAGTTCGTGACCATGCTCGGCGGGCGGCAGCTGGACCTTGTAATTTCCGACATGGCGCCCAATATCTCCGGAATGAGCGGGATCGATCAGGCCAGAAGCTTTCACCTGAATGAGCTGGCACTGGAATTTGTCCGTGACCATTTGAAACCCGGCGGCAGTTTTCTCGTCAAAGTGTTCCAGGGCAGTGATTTCCAGCCCTATCTGAAAGCCATGCGCGAGCTGTTTGGCGAAGTCGTAACGCGTAAACCGAAGGCCTCGCGCGACCGTTCCAGTGAAATCTACCTGCTGGGCAAAGACCGTCGCTGACAGTGCGACGTGCCGGGTTTACAATAGAAAAAACCATTTACCAAGTCAGGGCACATAGGAGCACGCTCTTGTGAACAATATCGGAAAAAACATCGCGATCTGGGTCATCATCGGTCTTGTACTGATGACTGTGTTCAACCAGTTTACCAAGCGCCAGGAAACCCAGAATCAGGTCGAGTATTCGCAATTCATGAGCGATGTGGAGTCCGGCAAGATTCAGACGGTGAGCATTGAAGGCAATCCGCTACGCGGCCAGTGGGTGCGCGGCAAGCGTACCGACGGCTCCAGTTTCAGCACCTATGCCCCGTTCGACGTGAAAATGGTGGACGTGCTGATCAAGAACAACGTGACCTTCTCCGCCAAGCCGGAAGAGGAACCGTCGATGCTGATGAGCATCTTCATCAGCTGGTTCCCGATGCTGCTCCTGATCGGGGTGTGGTTCTTCTTCATGCGCCAGATGCAGGGCGGCGGCAAGGGCGGGGCGTTCTCGTTCGGCAAGAGCAAGGCGCGCATGCTGGACCAGGACACCAACACCGTGACCTTTGCCGACGTGGCCGGTTGCGATGAAGCCAAGGAAGAAGTGAAGGAGATCGTCGACTACCTGCGCGACCCTTCCCGTTACCAGAGCCTGGGCGGCCGCATTCCGCGCGGCATCCTGCTCGCCGGCTCGCCGGGTACCGGTAAGACGCTGCTGGCCAAGGCCATCGCCGGCGAAGCCAAGGTACCGTTCTTCAGCATTTCCGGTTCCGACTTCGTCGAGATGTTCGTCGGCGTTGGTGCCTCCCGCGTGCGCGACATGTTCGAGCAGGCGAAGAAGAACGCGCCGTGTATCATCTTCATCGACGAGATCGACGCGGTCGGCCGCCAGCGTGGCGCCGGCCTCGGCGGTGGTAACGACGAACGCGAACAGACCCTCAACCAGCTGCTGGTGGAGATGGACGGTTTCGAGACCAACCAGACGGTGATCGTGATCGCCGCCACTAACCGTCCGGACGTGCTGGACCCGGCGCTGCAGCGTCCTGGCCGTTTCGACCGCCAGGTAGTGGTGCCGCTGCCGGATATCCGCGGCCGCGAGCAGATCCTGAACGTGCACATGCGCAAGGTACCGATCGCCGCCGACGTGGACGCGCCGATCATCGCGCGCGGTACGCCGGGCTTCTCCGGTGCCGACCTCGCCAACCTGGTCAACGAAGCCGCGCTGTTCGCCGCGCGCCGCAACAAGCGCCTGGTCGACATGCTCGACTTCGAGTCCGCCAAGGACAAGATCATGATGGGCGCCGAGCGCAAGTCCATGGTGATGTCCGAGGAAGAGAAGAAGAACACCGCCTACCACGAGTCCGGCCACGCGGTGGTGGCCAAGCTGCTGCCGAAGTCCGATCCGGTGCACAAGGTCACCATCATCCCGCGCGGCCGCGCGCTGGGCGTGACCATGCAGCTGCCGGAAGAAGACCGCTACGCCTACGACCGTGGCTACCTGATGGACCGCATCGCGATCCTGTTCGGCGGCCGCATCGCGGAAGAGCTGTTCATGAACCAGATGACCACCGGCGCCTCGAACGACTTCGAGCGTGCCACGCAGATGGCGCGCGACATGGTGACGCGCTACGGCATGTCCGACCGTCTGGGGCCGATGGTCTACGGCGAGAACGAGGGCGAAGTATTCCTCGGCCGCTCGGTGACCACCCACAAGAACATGTCGGAAGCCACCATGCAGCAGGTGGACCAGGAAATCCGCCGCATCATCGACGAGCAGTACGCGCTGGCGCGCCGACTGCTGGACGAGAACCGCGACAAGGTGGAGGCGATGACCGCCGCGCTGCTGGAGTGGGAAACCATCGACGCCGAGCAGATCAACGACATCATGGCCGGCAAGACGCCGCGTCCGCCATCGCCGGGTGCCGGTTTCAACAAGCCGGACAGCAAGCCGCCGGCACCGCCGGCACCAGAACCATCGGTGACGCCGGCACAAGAACTGTAAAAGACGAGTAGGGTAAACAACAGGGTGTCAGTCCAGGCTGACACCCTGTTTTGCATTGGAGAAAGCTATGTCGGTTTTTGCCTGCGGCAGGTTCAGCCTGTCGCTCGAGCGCCCGCTGTTGATGGGCATTTTGAACGTGACGCCGGACTCCTTTTCCGATGGCGGCAGCTACAACCGCCTGGATGCGGCCTTGGCGCACGCCGAGCGCCTGCTGGCCGACGGCGCCGACATCCTCGACATCGGCGGCGAGTCGACGCGGCCGGGCGCGCCCTACGTCAGCCCGGAAGAGGAGCTGCAGCGGGTGCTGCCGGTGCTGGAAAGGTTGGCCGCACTGCAGATGCCGCTGTCGCTGGATACCCGCCGCACCTCGGTGATGCGCGCCGCGCTGCAGGCCGGTGCCGTCGACCTGATCAACGACGTGTCGGCGCTGGAAGACGACGGTGCGCTGGCGCTGGTGGCAGCGGCCAAGGTCGGCATCTGCCTGATGCACAAGCAGGGCAATCCGGACACCATGCAGCAGCAGCCGGACTACGCCGACGTGGTGCAGGAGGTCGGCGGCTATCTCGCCCGCCGCATCGAGCTGTGCCTGGCAAACGGCATCGCCCGCGACCGGCTGCTGGCCGACCCCGGCTTCGGTTTCGGCAAGACGCTGGCGCACAATCTGGACCTGCTGCGCGCGCTGCCGCAGCTGGAAGCGCTGGCCGGCGCGCCGCTGCTGGTCGGCATGTCGCGCAAGTCGATGCTGGGCGCCATCACCGGTGAGGCGCAGCCGGACCAGCGCCTGGGCGCCAGCGTGGCGGCGGCACTGCTGGCCGCACAGCGTGGAGCCAAGATTATCCGCGTGCACGACGTGAAGGCCACGCACCAGGCGCTGCAGGTGTGGCAGGCGCTGGGCTCAGTTTGACGCGGCAGTTGCCCCCGCAAGCGGGCGGCGATGTAAAATCGGCAGGATAAGAGTCTGAAGGAACAATAATGAGCCGCAAATATTTTGGTACCGATGGTGTGCGTGGCGAAGTCGGCCAGTTTCCGATTACCCCCGATTTCGTGCTGCGCCTCGGCTACGCCGCCGGCAAGGTGCTGGTCGATCACGAGCGGCAGGAACACCCGACGGTGATCATCGGCAAGGACACCCGCATCTCCGGCTACATGCTGGAGGCGGCGCTGCAGGCCGGCCTCACCGCCGCCGGCGTCAACGTACTCTTGACCGGGCCACTGCCGACGCCGGGCATCGCCTACCTGACCCGCGCGCTGCGCCTGTCGGCCGGGGTGATGATCTCCGCGTCGCACAACCCGTACCAGGATAACGGCATCAAGTTCTTCGCCGAGGGCGGCAAGAAGCTGGACGACGCGCTGGAGCGCGAGATCGAGGCGATGCTGGATTCGCCGATGCAGACCAGCGCGTCGCGCGAGCTGGGCCGGGCTCGGCGCATCGACGGCGCCGCTGACCGCTACATCGAGTTCTGCAAGAGCACCTTCCCCAACGAGCGCAACCTGAAGGGGATGAAGCTGGTCGTCGATTGCGCGCACGGTGCCACCTACCACATCGCGCCCAAGGTGTTCCACGAGCTGGGCGCCGAGGTGATCACCATCGGTGGGGAGCCGAACGGCTACAACATCAACGACGGCGTCGGCGCCACCCACACCGAGGCGATCAGCCAGGCGGTGCTGCAGCACGGTGCCGATCTCGGCATCTCGCTGGACGGCGACGGCGACCGGCTGATGATGGCCGACCGCCACGGCAAGGTCTACGACGGCGACCAGCTGATCTACGTGATCGCCAAGGCGCGCGCGGCGCGCGGCCAGCTCGGCGGCGGCGTGGTCGGCACGGTGATGACCAACCTGGCGATGGAGCTGGCGCTGCAACAGCAGGGCATCGCCTTCGGCCGCGCCAAGGTCGGCGACCGCTACGTGCTGGAATTGCTGCACGAGAACGGCTGGCAGGTCGGCGGCGAGGCGTCCGGCCACGTGCTGTGCCTGGACAAGCACTCCACCGGCGACGGCATCATCTCCAGCCTGCAGGTGCTGGCGGCGCTGGCCGAGCTGGACAGCGATCTGGCCACCGTCTGCAGCGACTGGCAGCCGTTCCCGCAGAAGATGATCAATGTGCGGCTCAATGGCCAGGACTGGCAGGCCGCCAGTGCCGCCAAGTACGCCGAGGCCCAGCTGGCGCTCGCCGGCCGCGGCCGCGTGGTGCTGCGTCCGTCCGGTACGGAACCGGTGGTGCGCGTGATGGTCGAAGCGGATGAACTGGCGCTGGCCGAGCAGTGGGCCAGCCAAATCGCCGCGGCGATCGAAGCGGCCTGACGGCGTACCGGCATCGGCGCAAGCCACCTGCGAAGGTGGCTTTGTTTTTGCCGTCGCGACACGACCATAGTCAAGCAGGGGGCAACGGGGGCTGTGCTATGATGGCAGCCGCTCTCTGAACTGCTTCGCCTGGCCTTGCCGGAAGTACTTCGACCGATCAACAGCTTGTCAGGCCGACATGGATATCCTGCAGATTCTTCTCGATTTGTTCACGGGGTATGGCTACTTTGCCGTATTCATCGTGTTGCTGGTGTGTGGTTTTGGTGTGCCGATTCCGGAGGACATTACCCTGGTGGCCGGCGGCATCATTTCCGGGCTGGGCTATACCGACGTGCACGTGATGTTCGCGGTGGGCATGGCCGGCGTGCTGGTCGGCGACGGCCTGATGTTCCTCGCCGGCCGCGTCTACGGCGACCGCGTGCTGCGCTTCAAGCCGATTGCCAAGGTGATGACGCCGGAGCGTTTTGCCGCGGTACAGGAGAAGTTCGCCCGCTACGGCAACTGGGTGCTGTTCGTCGCCCGTTTCCTGCCCGGCCTGCGTTCGCCCATCTTCCTGACCGCCGGCCTGACGCGGCGCATCCCGTACTGGCGCTTCCTGCTGATGGACGGTTTTGCCGCGCTGATCTCGGTGCCGGTGTGGGTGTATCTCGGCTACTTCGGCGCACGCAACCACGAGTGGCTGATGCAGATGGTGCACCGTGGCCAGGCCGGCATCCTGATCGCGATCGCGGTACTGGCGGTGGTGCTGGGCGGTTTCTACTGGCGCCACAAGCGGCGCGAGTCGAAAGCCCGCCGCAACGCCGAGGACCTGATCGCCAAATGAACAATGCCCCGCAGCGCGGGGCATTGTTCATTGCCGGGTGAGGCGGGCGATCAGCCGACCTGCAGCAGCTCGACCTCGAATACCAGCGTCGCGTGCGGCGGAATCACGCCGCCGGCGCCGCGGGCGCCGTAGCCCAGCTCGGCCGGGATGGTCAGCTTGCGCTTGCCGCCGACCTTCATGCCCTGTACCCCCTGATCCCAGCCCTTGATCACGTAGCCTTCGCCCAGCACGAAGCTGAACGGCTGGTAGCGGTCCTTGCTGGAATCGAATTTGGTGCCATCGGTCAGCCAGCCGGTGTAGTGTACGGTCACTTCCTGAGCGGCCACGGCTTCCGCGCCGTCGCCTACCAGCAGGTCTTCGATGATCAGTTCTGCCATGAGATGTCCTTGTTTTGCTGCATTAGCGAAAGCGGCATTTTAACAGTCCGCCACCGTGCCGTCGAAATCTTGATATTGTCTTTGCCCTTCAATTGCTTATAAAGAGAAAGCGGAGCAATTTTCGCCTGTGACATTATCTGAATAGGGGAATGGCAATGGACATTACTCATCTACCTTCGCATGAGCATGTAGTAGTCAGGCATGTGACGCCCGACCAGCCGCTGCAGTGGCTGCGCATGGGCTGGCAGGACCTGCGTCGCGCACCGGCCGATTCGCTGTTCTACGGCGCCGTGTTCGTGGTGATGGGCTTCCTGCTGAACATGTACTTCGACTTCGCACCACAGCACGTGATTACCCTGGCAACGCTGTTCCTGCTGGGCGGCCCGTTCCTCGCCATCGGCCTGTACGATATCGCACGCCAGCTGGAGGATCCGGCCGGCGGGAAGGTGACGCTGATGCACAGCATGACCGCGTGGCGCGTCAACATGCCGGGCTTTACCCTGTTCGCCGCCCTGCTGGCGGTGCTGGTGTTCGGCTGGTTCCGCATCTCGCTGCTGATGTTCGCGCTGTTCTTCCAGGGTAGCGTGCCGTCGCTGGAGCAGCTGGTCGCCTCCGCCTTCACCACCGAGAACCTGCCGTTCCTGATCGCCTACTTCGGCACCGGTTTCTTCTTCGCCGTGGCAGTGTTCGCGCTCAGCGTCTGCGCCATCCCGATGATGCTGGACAAGGACGTCGACACCATCACCGCGATGGTGATGAGCGTGCAGGCGGTATACCGTAATTTGCTGACGATGCTGGTATGGGCGGCTATGATCGTGGTCCTGACCGCGATCGGTTTTGCTACCCAGTTCATCGGCCTGCTGCTCATCATGCCCCTGATCGGGCTGGCCAGCTGGCATGCCTATCGCGCCCTGATCAACTTCGAGCGCTAGAACCCGTCCACTTCATGACTCCTCACATCGTGTTTGTCGACCGGGACAGCCTGCCTGTCCCGGTGCCGTCTTGTGCCTTCCCGCATCGCTTCACCGCCTATCCGTCCACCAGTCGCGAGCAAGTACTGGCCCACTGTGCCAAGGCCGACATCGTGATCAGCAACAAGGTCGCGTTCGACGCGGCCACGTTGGCCGCACTGCCGCGGCTTAAGCTGCTGGCCATCGCCGCCACCGGCTACAACCACATCGACCTCGCCGCCTGCCGCGAGCGCGGCATCGCGGTGTGCAACATCCGCCACTACGGCGACGACACCGTGGCCGAGCACGCCTTCATGCTGATGATGGCGCTGATGCGCAACCTGCCGGCCTACCAGCGCGATGTCGCCGCCGGGGTCTGGCAACAGGCGGCGCAGTTCTGCCACTTCGGCGCGCCGATCCGCGACCTGCAGGGCGCGACGCTGGGCATCGTCGGCAGCGGCGGCATCGGCCAGGCGATGGCGGCCCGCGCCCGCGCCTTCGGCATGCGCGTGCAGTTTGCCGAGCGCAAGGGCGCGGTCACGGTGCGCGACGGCTACGTGGCGTTTGACGCGCTGCTGGCTACGTCCGACGTGATCTCGCTGCACTGTCCGCTGAACGACGACACCCGCAACCTGATCGCGCAGCCGGAGCTGATGGCGATGAAGCCGGGCGCGGTGCTGATCAATACCGCGCGCGGCGGGCTGGTGGACGAGGAGGCGCTGGTGGCGGCGCTGAAGTTCGGCCAGCTTGGCGGTGCCGGCTTCGACGTGCTGTCGGTGGAGCCGCCGCGCGACGGCAACCCGCTGCTGAAGGCGCGCCTGCCGCACCTGATCGTGACGCCGCACGTCGGCTGGGCCAGCGGCGAGGCGATGGCCAGGCTGGCGGCGCAGCTGGTCGGCAATATCGAGGCCTGGCAGCGCGGCGAGCGGCAGAACCGGCTGGACTGAAACCGCGCGCTTGTAATGGACAAAGCCCGACGATGTCGGGCTTTTTTGTTGAACCTTTTATATTTGTACAGGACAAACATTTGACAAAATGAAGTGGTTGATCGATAACGCAGTATCGATAAAGGACTGACATCATGAAAATAGCGGTGGTGGGGGCCGGGATTGCCGGCCTGTCCGCGGCCTGGCTCTTGAGCCGGGCCGGACACCAGGTGGTGCTGTACGAGGCCGCGGCCTACGCCGGCGGTCACAGCAACACCGTCGACGTCGAGCTGGACGGCCTCCGCGCGCCGGTGGACACCGGCTTCCTGGTACACAACGACCGTACCTACCCCAACCTGATCCGCCTGTTTGCGCTGCTGGGGGTGCCGGTGCGCGCCAGCGAGATGACCTTCTCGGTGGTGCTGGAGCAGGAAAACGTGGAGTGGGCCGGCAGCAGCATCGCCACGCTGTTCGCGCAGAAGCGCAACCTGCTGCGGCCAACCTTCTGGCGCATGGTCGGCGACATCCTGCGCCTGCACCGGCTGGCGCCGCAGCTGCAGCGGGAAAGCCGCGACAGCGGCGAAACCCTGGGGCAGATCCTCGACCGCTACCGCTTCAGCGCGGCGTTGCGCGACTGGTACCTGCTGCCGATGGGGGCGGCGATCTGGTCCAGCTCCACCCGCGACATGGCCGCGTTCCCGGCCTCGACCTTCTTCGACTTCTGCGCCAACCACGGCTTGATGCAGATACTGGACCGGCCGCAGTGGAAGACGGTGCAGGGCGGCGCGCGCGAGTACGTGCGGCGCATGGTGGCCGGCATCGGCGAGGTGCGGCTGTCGTCGCCGGTGTACCGGGTGCGTCGCGACGAACGCGGCGTGACGCTGTGCAGCCGCCACGGCGAGGAGCACTTCGAGCAGCTGGTGCTGGCCTGCCACAGCGACCAGGCGCTGGCGCTGCTCGGCGACGCCAGCGAGGCGCAACGGGCGCTGCTGTCGCCGCTGCGCTACCAGCCCAACCGCGCGGTGCTGCACACCGACGCCGCCTTCCTGCCGGCGCGGCGCCAGGCGTGGGCGGCGTGGAATTACCGCATGGGCGAGGGCGGGCAGTCGTCGCAGCCGGTGATGGTCAGCTACCTGCTCAACCAGCTGCAGAAGTTGCCGTTCCGCAGCCCGGTGATCGTGACGCTGAACCCCTACCGCGAGCCGCAGGGCAAGCTGGCGGAGTTCGACTACGCCCACCCGCTGTTCGACCGTGCCGCCATCGCCGCGCAGCAGTCGCTGGCGACGATACAGGGGCGCCAGCGCACCTGGTTTGCCGGCGCCTGGGCCGGCTACGGCTTCCACGAGGACGGCCTCAAGGCCGGCATGGCGGTGGCGCAGGCGCTCGGCGCGACTATCCCGTGGGACATCGGCCAGCCGCTGGCCGCGCCCCCGCTGCTGCCGCAGCCGGCGGTGGTCGCGCCATGACCGCGTTCACGATCTACCGCGGCCGCGTCTGGCACGGCCGCAGCGCGCCGGCCCGCCACCAGTTCAGCTACCGCCACGCCTGGCTGGCGCTGACGCTGCTGCCTGGCCAGGCTGAGCCGGCCAACCTCCGCCTCGCGCCGGGGGTGAGCTGGCAGCGCCGCCACCACGGCCCGCGCGACGGCACGCCGCTGCTGCCGTGGCTGACGGCAAGGTTGGCCGCAAGCGGCGTGCGCGACATCGCGCGCGTCGAGCTGCACACCCTGCCCAGCCTGTTCGGCTACGTGTTCAACCCGGTCAGCTTCTACCTGGTGTTCGATGCCGCCGCCGCACTGCGCGCGGTGTGGGTCGAGGTCAGCAACACCTTCGGCCAGCATCACGACTACTGCCTGCACCACCCCGACCATCGCGCCATCGGCCGCCGCGACCTGCTGAGCGCCGGCAAGGCGCTGCAGGTGTCGCCGTTCTTCCGGGTGGAGGGCTGCTACCGCTTCCGCTTCCTGCGCGCGGCGGACGGCCGCTTCGCGGTGCGTATCGAGTACCGCCGCGACGACGCGGACAGCGGCTTCGTCGCCAGCCAGCAGGGCACGCCGGTGCCGTACTCGCCGGCGCGGCTGTGGCAGCTGCTGCTGGCCACCGGCCTGCTGGGCGTGGGCGTCTGGGCGCGCATCCACTGGCAGGCGCTGCGGCTGTGGCGCAAGAAGGTCCCGTTTTTCGGCAAGGATGGCCACGCGGCCACCTTGCCCCCTCCCGGAGAGTTGTCATGAACGCATCCTCGCGTACCCTCGCTTCGCCGCAGGACCTGCGGGCCCCGCTGCTGGTGCGCCCGCTGCTGCTGGCCCTGTCGCGCCTGCAGTACGGCGAGCTGACGCTGATCACCCCCGACGGCGGCAGCTACCAGTTCCAGGGCCGTCATACTGGCCACCAGGCACAGCTGCAGGTCCATGACTGGCGCGCGCTGCGCCGCATCGTGCTGGCCGGCGACATCGGTCTTGCCGAAGCCTGGCGCGACGGCTGGCTGGCGTCGCCGGACTGGACGGCACTGCTGCAGCTGGCGCTGGCCAACGAGTCCGCTTTCGAGCAGGCAATCCACGGTAGCTGGCTTGGTACCCTCGGTTACTGGCTGAAACACCTGACGCGCGCCAATACCCGTGGTGGCAGCCGCCGCAACATTCACGCCCACTACGATATCGGCAACGACTTTTACCGGCTGTGGCTGGATCCGGGCATGACCTATTCCGCTGCCATCTTCAGCGGCGAGGCCGGGCAAACCTTGGCCGCGGCGCAGGAGGCCAAGTACGAACGCATTCTTGCGCGTCTCGATGCGCAGCCGGGGCAGCGCATCCTGGAGATCGGCTGCGGCTGGGGCGGCTTTGCCGAGTACGCGATCCGCAGCCGCGGCGTACACGTCACCGGCGTGACCCTGTCGCCATCGCAGCTGGCGTGGGCGCAGCAAAGGTTGGCCGCAGCCGGACTGGAGGCGCAGGCCGACCTGCGGCTACAGGACTACCGCGATATCGACGGCCAGTTCGACCACCTCGTGTCGATCGAGATGCTGGAGGCGGTCGGCGAGCGCTGGTGGCCCCGCTACTTCCGCACCCTGCATGACCGTCTCAAGCCCGGCGGGCGGGCGATGGTGCAGGTGATCACCATCGGCGACGACTACTTCGCGCGCTACCGGCGCGGCACCGACTTCATCCAGCAGTTCATTTTCCCTGGCGGCATGCTGCCGTCGCCGGCGGCGCTGGATCGTGAAATTGCCGATGCCGGCTTGCAGCTGGCCGAGCGCTATACCTTTGGCCGCGACTACGCCGAGACCCTGCGGCGCTGGTTGCATGATTTCAATACCGCGCTACCGCAAGTGTATGGCCAGGGCTTCGATCAGGCGTTCGTGCGCCTGTGGCAGTTCTACCTGCACTACTGCATCGCCGGCTTCGAGGCGGGACGCACCGATGTTTGCCAACTGGAAATCCGTCGCCGCTAGCGTGGCGCTGCTTGTGGCTCAGATGGGAAATGCCATGGCCCTGCCTGCTGAACTGAACGGTTTGCAACTGCGTGGCCAGGGCACGCTGCGCTGGTTCGGCTTCCGCCTGTACGACTCCGCGCTGTACACGCCGGCGGCGCAAGCGTTCCAGTGGACACAACCGTTTGCGCTGGAGATCCGCTACGCACGCAGCATTCCCGGTGCCAGGCTGGTGGCTACCAGCCTCGAGGAAATGCAGCGTTACGGCATGCCGGAGCGGGTGCGCGCGACGTGGAGCGAGCACATGCGGCGTGCCTTTCCCGACGTAGCCGAGGGTGACGTACTGATCGGCGCCATGGACGGCAGCGTGGTGCGCTTCTGGTTCAATGGACGCCTGACCCACCGTATCGACGACCCGCTGTTCGGGCAGCTGTTTTTCCGCATCTGGCTGGACCTGGCGTCACGGGCGCCGGCGGTGCGTGAACAGCTGCTGGGTGGCCGCGGATGAACGCGCCCGGCACGTGGCAGCTGGCGCTGAGTGGCCTCGGCGGCCTGCCGCTGGCGATGGTGGCGCTACCGCTGTACGTGCACACCCCGGCGCTGTATGCCGCCGATTTCGGTGTGGCGCTGGCCAGCCTCGGCTGGGTGCTGCTGCTGGCGCGGCTGGTCGATACCGCGATCGACCCGCTGCTCGGGGTGTGGCAGGACCGCCTGTCGCCGCCGCGGGCGCGTGCGCTGTTGCTGCTGGCCGCCGTTGGCGGGCTGGCCGGTTTCGGCTGGCTGGTGATGCCGCAGCGCGACTGGCCGTTGCTGCCGCAACTGGCGGCCGCCTTGCTGCTGGTGTATCTGGCGCACGGCTGGCTGAACATCGCGCTGTTGCGCTACGGCGCGGCACTGTGGCCCAGTGTGCACGGCCGCTCGCGGGTGGCGGCGTGGCGCGAGGGCTGGGCGCTGCTCGGCGTGCTGCTGGCAGCGGCACTGCCGGCAACGTTGGCCGCCCGCCACGGCCAGCAGTACGCCATGCAGGTGCTGGCGGCGCTGCTGTTGCTGTGCAGTTGCGTGTGTCTGTGGCTGCTGCGTCACGCGCCGGCGGCGTTGCCGTTGGCTGCCGGCCGCACCGCGCCACACTGGCACCAGCTGTGGCAGGACAGCGCCTTCCGTCGCGTGCTGCTGGTGCTGCTGCTCAATGCCATCGCGATGGCGATCCCGGCGACGCTGCTCAATTTCTACATCGCCGATCTGTTGCGCACACCGGCACTGGCCGGCCTGTTCCTGCTGCTGTATTTCCTCGCCGCGGTGCTGTCGTTGCCGCTGTGGGTGCGCCTTGCCGACCGCATCGGCCGCGTCGCCGCCTGGCGTGGCGGCATGCTGCTGGCACTACTGGTGTTCCTGCCGGTGCCAGTACTGGGCGAGGGGCAGGGTGGCCTGTTTGCCGCGGTGTGCCTGCTCAGCGGTGCGGCGCTGGGGGCCGATCTCGCTTTCGGCAGCGCACTGGTGGCCGACGTGCTCGGCGAGCGCGTCGCCGCGCAAGGTGGTACCGCCTTTGGCGCGGTGTCGATGATGAACAAGCTGGCGCTGGCCGTTGCCGCTGGCTTCGCGCTGCCGCTGGCGGCACAGCTGGGCTATCAGCCCGGCGGCGATGCCTCGGCGCTGCCATGGTTGTATGCCGGCCTGCCGGTGCTATTCAAGCTGGCGGCCTGCCTGGCCCTGCCGTCGGCACCACTTCTGATGGGAGTAAAGGCATGACCCGAATCCTCAACGCCGCCGTGCTGGCCATGCTGTGCGGCCTGCTGCTGGCGTGTTCCAGCACCGGCATCGACGACTACCGCGGCACGCGGCCAGGCTTTGACCTGAAAACGTATTTCAACGGCCCGCTGACGGCGCAGGGCATGTTCCAGGACCGCAGCGGCAAGGTGCTGCGCCGCTTCACCGTGCAGATGAACGGCAGCTGGCAGGGCGAGCGCGGCGTGCTGGACGAGCACTTCACTTACGACGACGGCGAAAAACAGCGCCGGGTATGGACGCTGCAAAAGCTGCCCGATGGCCGCTACCGCGGCACCGCCAGCGACGTGGTGGGGCAGGCCAGCGGCCGCACCGAAGGTTTTGCGCTGTTCTGGGACTACACGCTGCGCCTGCCGGTGGACGGCAAGGTGTACGAGGTGCGTTTCGACGACTGGATGTACCAGCTGGACGAGCACAC
Organism: Vogesella alkaliphila; assembly: GCF_014652475.1. Lineage (GTDB taxonomy): Bacteria > Pseudomonadota > Gammaproteobacteria > Burkholderiales > Chromobacteriaceae > Vogesella > Vogesella alkaliphila. The sequence goes on from NZ_BMYW01000008.1 coordinate 108,400, forward strand.
GGTGCTGAACCGCTCGGTGATGAGCAAGTGGGGCGTGCGCCTGGGTGAGGTGACGCTGGTGTTCCGCAAGGGGGCGCAGCCGTGAGCCTGAACCCCCGCTTGCAGGACTGGCACAACCGCCGCGTGTGGCTGGTCGGCGCCGGCCACGGCATCGGCGCGGCGCTGGCGCGCGAGCTGCACCGCCTCGGCGCCTGGGTGGCGCTGTCCGGCCGCCACGAGGCGGCGCTGCGCGAGGTCGCCAGCGGCCACGAGCGCATGTGGTTGCTGCCGCTGGACGTGACCCGCCCCGAGGACTGGCAGCGCAGCCGCGACCAGTTGCTGCAGCAGTGGCAGGGCATCGACCTGGTGGTGATGCTGGCCGGCGACTATACCCCGCTGCGCGCCTGGCAGCTGACGCCGGAGCTGGCGCGGCGCATGGTCGACGTCAACCTGCTGGGGGTGATGTACGGCAGCGCGGCGCTGGTGCCGCAGCTGCTGGCGCAGTCCGGCGGCGCCATCGCGCTGGTGGCCAGCGTCGCCGGCTGGGGCGGCATGCCCAACGGCCTGGTGTACGGCGCCACCAAGGCGGCGGTGAACTACTTCGCGCAGACGCTGTACCTCGACCTGCACCGCCACGGCATCGGCGTGCACGTGATCAATCCCGGTTTTGTCGCCACCCGCCTCACCGCACAGAACGCGTTTGCGATGCCGGCACTGCTGACGCCGGAGCAGGCGGCGCAGCAGATCGTGCGCGGCTTCGCCCGCGGCGAGTTCGACATCCATTTCCCGAAGCGCTTCTCGTGGCCGCTGAAGTTGGCCGCACTGTTGCCCTACCGCCTGTACTTCTGGCTCGCCCACAGGGTTACCGGACTATGAATCCCCAACTTGCCCGCCATCTGGACTGGTTTGCCTCGCTGTCGCCGCAGACGCTGGATGACATCGACGCCGTCTACGCCGAGTCCGCCACGTTCCGCGACCCGTTCCAGCAGGTGCACGGCCGCGACGCGATCAAGGCCTTGTACGCGAACATGTTCCGGCGGCTGCAGGCGCCGCGCTTCGTGATCGGCGAGGTGGTGGCGCAGGACGACAAGGCCTTCGTCAGCTGGGATTTCCGCTTCGAGCTGGGTGGCCGGGCGCAGCAGATCCACGGCGGCACGCTGCTGACCCTCGCCGCCGACGGCCGCATCGCCGCGCACCGCGACTACTGGGATGCGGCGGAAGGGGTGTACGAAAAACTGCCGCTCGTCGGTGCCTTGCTGCGTGTGATCAAACGGCGCATGGCATAATGCCGGCCTTGTCGATGTGTTGTCGGAACGCCAGCGTGTACAAATGATGAACGAAGACTCCGCCCCGAGCGATGGCGGCCTGCCCATCGCCGCCGTCGAACGCGAGACCGGCATCCCCAAGGACCTGTTGCGGATGTGGGAGCGCCGCTACGGCTTTCCGCAGCCGGCGCGCGATGCCGCCGGCGACCGCCTGTACAGCGCGGCGCAGGTCGGCAAGCTGAAGCAGGTGCGGCGGCTGATGGACCTGGGCTTCCGCCCCGGCAAGCTGGTCGGGCAGAGCATGGCGCAGCTGGAGGCGCTGGCGCAGACGCACACCCCGGCTCGGGTGGTGCCGGATGTCTGCGCCGGCCTGATCGACGCGCTGGGCGGCCACGACGCGCTGGCGGTGCGCGAGCTGCTGCGCCACCGCCTGTTCGAACTCGGCCTGCGCCGCTTCGTCAGCGATTTTCTGGCCGCGGCCAACCCGCTGGTCGGCGAGGCGTGGATGCGCGGCGAGCTGCGCGTACACGAGGAACACCTGTACTCGGAAGAGGTCAAGCGCGTGCTGCGCGAGACCCTGGCCGGCATCCCCGCCGGCCTGCAGTCGCCGCGGGTGATGCTGACCACCTGCCCGGGCGAGCAGCACCTGATCGGCCTGCTGATGGTGGAAGCGCTGCTGCGCTTGGCCGGCTGCGACGCCATCGCCTTCGGCACGCAGATGCCGCTCACCGACATCGCCAGCGCGGCGCACAAGCACCGCGTCGACGTGGTGGTGCTGTCCTTTTCCGCCTCCTACGAGGCCAGCCCGCAGGCGGACGTCGCGGTGCTGGACACCCTGCTGCCGGACGGGGTCGAGGTCTGGCTCGGCGGTGCCGGCTGCCGCGGCCTGAAGCGGCTGCCCGCCCGCGCCACGCGGCTGACGCTGGAGCAGCTCGACGCCTGCGTCAGCGACTGGCGCGAGCGGCACCCGCCCGCAATTGCCGTTTGAAAAAGACGGCGACCTTGGCCATAACAAAGAGGCCATCGCGGCGTGTCGCCGGATGGCCCTGGGGTGCTGGCAGCGCGGTCGCGCGATGAGCGCCGGTGTCAGAACGGTCTCAGTCGTCCATGTCTTTCAGGTTCTTGCGCGGGGTGTCTTCCGGGTCCTGGCCCAGCTTGCCGCGGATACAGGACAGGTACACGTTCACGTCCGGCCCGCCGCCGTAACGCTGCGCCTGCCAGATCATCTCGCCCAGGCAGTCCAGCACCTCGTGCTGCGCGTCGTGCTCGTCGCCGGTCTGCTGCAACAGCTGCTGGTACAGCGCGCGGATGCCGGGCGGCTGGTCGATCGACAGCTGCTCTTCCAGCGCCAGGTGCATGCCCATGTGCAGGAAGGGATTGGTTTCGCCCTGTTCCGGCAGCCATTCGCGCTCGGCGTACTGTTGCGGGCGGTTGAGAATGTCGTGGTATTCCGGATGCAGCAGGATCACGCTGAACAGCAGCTTCTCCAGATCGGTCAGCGGCTGACCGGCCTGCTGCTTCTGCCAGGTATCGAAAAAGAAACGGCGGGCATCCTGTCGGCTGGGTGCGAACATCATGGTTGACTGATTTACTCGGAAAAGCAGCATTATACGGATGGAGACCCACCATGACCACGATTGCGGACTTTGCGGCCAACCTTGGCGATGGCCTGTTGCAACCCCTGGCGCAGTACCGCGGCCAGGTGCTGCTGATCGTCAACACCGCCAGCGAATGCGGCTACACCCGGCAGTACGCCGGCCTGCAGGAACTGCACAGTACCTATCAGGGGCAGGGCTTCTGCGTGCTGGGCTTTCCCTGCAACCAGTTCGGCGGCCAGGAGCCGGGCGACGCCCGCGCGATCCATGATTTCTGCGTCAGCCGCTTCGGGGTCAGCTTCCCGCTGTTCGAGAAGGGCGACGTCAACGGCGCGGGCGCCAGCCCGCTGTGGCACTGGCTGACCGGCGCCGACAGCAAGCATCCGCATCCGGTGAAGTGGAACTTCACCAAGTTCCTGATCGACCGCAAGGGACGGCTGGTGAAACGCTACGAGCCGGCGGCGGAGCCGCACGACATCGCCGGCGACATCGAGGCGCTGCTGCAGGCCGCCGCCTGAGCACCGCCACAAAACACTGCGGCCAACCTTGAGTGCAAGGTTGGCCGCAGTGTCATGCCGGCAAGGGAATTACTTGCGGGTAAAGATGATGTCCCACACGCCGTGGCCGAGGCGGATGCCGCGCGCCTCGAACTTGGTCAGCGGGCGGTAGTCCGGGCGCGGCGCGTAGCCGTCGGCGCTGTTGGCCAGATCGGCATTGGCGCTGAACACCTCCATGATCTGGATGGCGTAGTCTTCCCAGTCGGTGGCGGCGTGCAGGTAGCCGCCCGGCTTCAGCTTGCGCACCAGTTTTTCCACCAGCGGCGCCTGGATCAGGCGGCGCTTGTTGTGGCGCTTCTTGTGCCACGGATCGGGGAAGAAGATGTGCACGCCGTCCAGCGAGCCGTCCGGCAGCATGTTGTCCAGCACCTCCACCGCGTCGTGGCGGATCAGGCGCAGGTTGCTCAGCTGCTGCTCCGCGATCAGCTTGAACAGGTTGCCCACCCCCGGCGAGTGCACCTCGATGCCGAGGTAGTCCTTGTCCGGGTTGCCGGCGGCGATTTCGGCGGTGGCGCCGCCCATGCCGAAGCCGATTTCCAGGATTTTCGGTGCCGCGCGGCCGAAGGCCTGCTGCAGGTCCAGCGGCGCCGCCTGATACTCGATGCCCCATTTCGGCATGCCTTCGTCGATGGCGCGCTGCTGCGCAGGAGACAGGTGGCCCTGACGCAGCACGAAGCTGCGAATGGCGCGGTTGAAGGCCGGATTTTCCATGGTCGTCACTCAAAAACTGCAAAAAGATCGCGATGTTACCGAATCTTGGCCGCCAGCGGTAGGGCTGCGCCGCCGCCCCGCCAGTAGCGTCTTGGCGCAGATCAATTCCGCCGCCGATTCACCTTGGCAAAGCGGCAGCATGTGCCATGCTGTGTGAGGGGAAAGCGGACGTAGCAATGGACACGGGAGGTGTCTCATGAACGATGAACTGCACGACTTTGTAAAACTGCTGGAAGAGTACCGCGCCGAAGGGCAGGAGCTGGGCACGCTGCTGCGCGTGGAGCCGGTGCGCCACCTGTCGCTGCCCTTGTGCCACGAGACCTGCGCCGAGCTGCGCGCGATGGCCGAGGTGTTCCAGTGCGACGAGGCGCTCTTGGCCAGCGCCATCCTGCGCGGCGCGCTGCGCCATATGCAGCTGCACCTCAACGACGATCTCGACGCGCTGGCCGCGCTGGCCCGCGACCGGCTGTGCAGCCCGTGCGAGGACGCCAGCGAGGCGATCTGACACGGTCACAACCCATAACGGAGAACCCCGCCGCGGCACGCGCCACGGCGGGGTTTCTTCATCGCGGCGCTCAGGCCAGGGTTGGCCGCAAGGTAGCGCTACAGCTGGCGCAGCAGCGCATCCACCGTCGGGTAGCGCAGGCAGCCGGGCAGCTCGCGCAACAGGCGCGCGTTGCTGAGGCGACGCGATTCGGCCATGAACGACCACAACCCCGGCGACACCTGCTGCTGCACCACTGCGCGCGGCAGGCGCGGCGCGCGCGGATAGCCCAGCGTATCGGCCAGCTTGTCGTACCACTCGCCGACCGGCAGCGGCTGGCTGTCGCAGGCGTTGTAGACGCGGATGCCGCCGCGCGGCTGCTGCAGCGCGGCCACGCACAGCCGCGCCAGGTCGTCGGCGTGGATGTGGTTGCTGACGCTGTCCTCGGTGGCATCGATCAGCGGCGTGCCGTTGACGAGGCGGGTGAGCGGCAGGCGCTCGGCGGCGTAGATGCCCGGTGCGCGCAGGATGGTCAGCGCGCTGCCGTGGGCGACGGCAAAGCCGCGCAGCGCGCGTTCGGCGTCGACGCGGCGGCGCGCGCGGGCCGAGGTTGGCCGCAGCGGCGCGCACTCGTTCAGCCACTTGCCATCGGCATTGCCGTACACGCCGCTGGTGCTGATATAGACCAGTTGCTGTGGTAAACTCGGCGTTTTTGCCAGTCGCGACAAGACCTTGCGCATTCTGGGGTCGATATTGCTGTGTTCCGGTGGTGGCGCGGTGTACAGCACCGCGTCGGCCAGGCCGGCGAGGCGTTCGAGACTGCGCGCATCATCCAGATCGCCCGGCACCGGCCGGGCGCCCAGCTGTCGCCATTGCGCGGCGGTTTCCGGGCGGCGCGTCAGCGCCAGTATCCGCCAGTGCGGCAGCAGCAGGGGCAGGGCACGCCGGGCGATGTCGCCGGTGCCGATGATCAACAGGGTTCGCATGACGGCCATTTTAGCGAAGTTTAAGGGAACAAGATGACGTGTCAGGTAAAGGTGCTTCCGAGCGGCCATTCTTTTGCGGTTGAATCGCATGAAACCATTCTTGAGGCCGCCTTGCGCCAGAACGTCGGCCTGCCTTACGGCTGCCGTGACGGTGCCTGCGGCGCCTGCAAGGGCAAGGTTGTCGCCGGCGAGGTAGAGCACGGTGGCGCGCAGGAGAAGGCGCTGTCTGCCGCCGACCGCGCACAGGGCATGGCGCTGTTCTGCTGTGCCAGGCCGCAGGGCGACCTCACCATCGAAGTGCGCGAGCTGGCCGGCATCGGCGACATCCAGATCAAGACCCTGCCGTGTCGCGTGGAGTCGATCGAGAAGATCCACGACGTGGCGGTGCTGAAACTGAAGCTGCCGGTGTCCGAACGCCTGCAGTTCATGGCCGGCCAGTACATCGACATCCTGATGAAGGACGGCAAGAAGCGCAGCTTCTCCATCGCCAACGCGCCGCACGACGACGCCTTCATCGAGCTGCACATCCGTAACCAGCCGGGCGGCACCTTCTCCGAGTACGTGTTCCACAGCATGAAGGAAAAGGAAATCATGCGCTTCAAGGGGCCGCTGGGTTCCTTCTTCCTGCGCGAGGACTCCGACAAGCCGATCATCATGGTGGCCAGCGGCACCGGCTTTGCGCCGATCAAGGGCATCATCGAGCACGCCATCCACCACGGCATCACCCGCCCGATCGTGTTCTACTGGGGCGCGCGCACGCCGCACGACCTGTACATGGCGGAGAAGGCCGGGCAGTGGCAGGCGGAAAACGCCAACATCACCTTCATTCCGGTGGTGTCGGACGCGCTGCCGGAGCACAACTGGCCTGGCCGCACCGGCTTCGTGCACCAGGCGGTGCTGGACGACTTCGACGACCTGTCCGGCTACCAGGTGTACGCCTGCGGCGCGCCGATCATGGTCGAGGCCGCGCACAAGTCCTTCATCGGCGAGCGCAAGCTGCCGGAGGACGAGTTCTTCTCCGACGCCTTCTTCCTGTCCAAGGACATGAGTGGCAGCAAGCCGTAAGCCGGCCAATCGCCGATGACAAAGCCGCCTCGTCAGGCGGCTTTTTTGCGTGCGGGCGACGGGTTCAGGGCGCCGGCCGCAGCAGCTGCTCGAAGACGGCTTGCGTCAGCGGCTGCTGGGCAAGGCCCAGCTCCAGCAGCCGTGCCAGGGTCAGTGCGTAGTGGCTGTGCAGCAGCGGCGGCCGCGCGAACTCCTGCAGCAGCGCCCCAAGATCCGGCTGGCTGTCGTCGTGCTGCGCGCGGCGGTACTGCTGCGCCAGCGCCAGCAGCTGCTGTCCCAGCTGCAGCTGGCTGGCGAAGAATGCCGGCCAGTCCGGCTGCGTCTGGCCGTGCCGCATCGTCTCGTGCAGCAGCGGGCCGTTGATGTAGAGGAAGGCGTCGAACACGCGCTGGCAGAAGCGGCCGGCACCGCGCGGGCCGCACCACAGCCAGGCGCCGGCGGCCGGGGCGAGGGCGTCCAGCAGCGGCCGCGCCTGTTCGCGCAAGGCCGGGGTGCAGCCGACGAAGAGCATGAAACCGTACTGCCGTGCCGCCGGGTGCGGGGTGACCGCCAGCTCGATGTCGATGTCCGCGTCGCCGTTGCCGCCCAGGCGCAAGCCCTGCCAGCACAGCGCCGTGCCGTGGCGGCTGGCTGCCGGCTGCAGGCCGCAGTCGGCCAGCCGCTGCTGCAACGCGTCGAGGGTGGTGGCGGGGGTGGCGGGCAGGTCCATCCGGTGTCTACATCAGTTGCCAGTCGAAGTCGCGCAAACGCTGCAGGAACCAGGCCATCGCCTGCCCCGGTTCCTTGGTTTGCCATGCATAATATAGTGGCACGGGATCGCGCGCGTCTTCCACCGCCTTGAGCAGCAGGCGGCCGTCGGCCAGCGGTTTTTGCACATGCTGCAGTGGCAAATAGCCGATGCCGAGGCCGGCGCACTGCATGTCGATCTTGTCGTCCAGGCTGGACACCGTCAGCCGTGCCTGGCCTTCCTGGATCGAGGCGCTGCGCGGCGTCAGCGTGCGCGAGCTGTCGGCCAGCACGATGATGCGGTGCTTGCGCAGCTCGTGCGCCGGGATCGGCTCCGCCGCCTGCGCCAGCGGGTGGCTCGGCGCGACGCAAAAGCCGAAGGCGGCGTGGCCCATCTCGCGGCAGTACAGGTTGCCCTGCACCGGCATGTCCGGTGCGCCGATGCTCAGGTCGGCGCGGCCGTCGATCAGCGCATCCCACATGCCGCCGAAGTTCTCGCGCGTCAGGCGCAGTTCGGTCTGTGCGCCCAGCTCGTCGAATTCGCGCACCAGGTCGATCACGCGGGTGAACGGCAGCAGCGAGGAGATGGCGATGCGCAACTCGCCCTCCCAGCCGGTGGCGTGGGTCTTCACCCGCTGCTCCAGCATCGCCGCCGAGTCCAGCAGCGTGCGGCCTTCCTGCAGCAGCAGCAGCCCGGCCGAGGTCAGCTTGGCCTTGTGGCCGCTGCGGTCGAACAGCATCACGCCCAGGTCCTGCTCCAGCTTCTGCACGCTGTAGGTGATGGCGGACGGCACGCGGAACAGTGCCTCGGCGGCGGCGGCAAAACTGCCGCGGCGGTCGATGGCGTCCAGTACCAGCAGGGCGTCGAGTGAGAGTCGGGTCATGGTGGGCTGCCTGAAAACGGAATGAAAAAAGCCGGTGGCGCGTGCCACCGGCTGTGTCGGCCATCGGGGGATCAACCCTGCTTGGCGCGCTCGATGCCTTCTTCCAGTTCACGGGTGGCGTCTTCCAGTGTACCCCAACCCTGGATTTTGACCCATTTGCCTTTTTCCAGATCCTTGTAGTGCTCGAAGAAGTGCACCATCTGGTCGCGCAGCAGTTGCGGCAGGTCTTCCAGTTTCTGGATGTCCTTGTACATCGGGCACAGTTTCTCGACCGGCACCGCGATCAGCTTGGCGTCGACACCGCCGTCGTCTTCCATCTTGAGCAGGCCCAGCATGCGCACGCGGATCAGCACGCCCGGCGGCAGCGGGAACGGGGTCACCACCAGCACGTCGACCGGGTCGCCGTCGCCGGCGATGGTCTGCGGCACGAAACCGTAGTTGGCCGGGTAGAACATCGAGGTGCCCATGAAACGGTCCACGCACAGCGCGCCGCTTTCCTTGTCGAATTCGTACTTGATCGGGGCGCTGTTGGCGGTGATCTCGATAACGACGTTAACGTCGTTCGGCATGTTCTTGCCCGGGCCGATGAGGTCGATATTCATGCGTGAAAGTCCTTTTCCGGTTGAGTCGTCAGGAATAAACCGGGTGATTATACCAGCAGCCCAGCCGAGGTATAATCGCGTCTATTGATGAAGGCCATAACCGCACATGATGCTAGATAAGCTGATTTCCGAATTCGACCGCGGCCTGCGCACCCTGTTTGCGCCGGCCAGCAGCGCGCGCCCGCATCCCGACCGCGATGTCGCCGAGGCCGAGCTGTCCGCCGCGGACAAACGCCACGCGCTGGGGCTGATGCGCGTCAACCACTGCGGCGAGGTGTGCGCGCAGGCGCTGTACCAAGGCCAGGCGCTGACCGCGCGCGATCCGGCGGCGCGCGAGGCGCTGCGCCACGCCGCGTTCGAGGAGGTGGAGCACCTGGCGTGGACCGAGCGCCGCATCCGCGAGCTGGGCGGCCGCCCCAGCCTGTTCAACCCGCTGTGGTACACCGGCTCGCTGGCGATCGGCGTCACCGCCGGCCTGCTCGGTGACAAGTGGAACCTCGGCTTCCTGCAGGAAACCGAGCACCAGGTCGGCGCCCACCTCGACAGCCACCTCAGCGAGCTGCCGGCGCAGGACGACAAGAGCCGCGCCATCGTCAGCCAGATGCGCGACGACGAGCTGAAGCACGCCGACATGGCTCAGCAGCTGGGCGCGGCCGAGCTGCCGCTGCCGGTGAAGGGCGCGATGAAGCTGTCCGCCAAGCTGATGACGGTGAGCAGCTACCGGCTGTGAGCGCCGCCGCATGAGCAAGCCGCCCGCGGGCGGCGGCGGCAATCATGAAAAAAGCACCGCCTCCCGGCATGGGAGGCGGTGCTTTTTCTTGTACGGGCCGTCTCTGGGCGCTGGCTGCGGCCAAGCTTGCGCAAGGTTGGCCGCAAGGGTGGGATCAGAAGAACAGCACGGTGAGCAGCAGGAAGGTCGGGATCAGGAAGGCACAGGCCCAGCCGATGTAGCCGAAGAAGCTCGGCATCACCACGCCGCGCTCTTCCGCGATCGCCTTCACCATGAAGTTGGGCGCGTTGCCGATATAGCTGTTGGCGCCCATGAACACCGCACCCATCGAGATCGCCAGCAGGGTGTTGGCGCCGGCGCCCATCAGCTGCTGCGCGTCGCCGCCGGCGAGGTTGAAGAACACCAGGTAGGTCGGCGCATTGTCGAGGAAGCTGGACAGCGCACCGGTGAGCCAGAAGTAGGCGACATTGACCGGGGTGCCGTCGGGGGCGGTCACCATGCGCACCAGGCCGGCGAAGGCGCCGTCCGGGCCGGCCTTCAGCATCGCCAGCACCGGGATCATGCTGATGAAGATGCCGGCGAACAGCTTGGCCACCTCCAGCATCGGCGCCCAGTTGAAGGCGTTGGCCTCGCGGCAGTGGCGCGGCGTCAGCTTCAGCGACAGCCCCGCCATCGCCAGCAGCAGCAGGTCGCGCACCACGTTCTGCAGCTCGATGTCGAGGCCGTACACCTGCCACACCACGCCCGGCTGCCACACGCCGGACAGCAGCACCGCGACCACCACGCCGCCCAGCAGCAGGAAGTTGAGCTTGCCCTCGATGCGCAGCGGGCTGTCCGGAGTCGGGTCGCGCGCCAGCGTCTGCGCGCTTTCCTTGCGGTAGAAGTAGCTGTCCAGTACGAAGAACACCAGCAGCAGGATCAGGCTGGCGCTGAACATCGGCGCCAGCATGTGCTCCATGGTCCAGCCGAAGCCGACGCCCTTGAGGAAGCCGAGGAACAGCGGCGGGTCGCCCAGCGGCGTCAGCGAGCCGCCGATATTGGCGACCAGGAAGATGAAGAACACGAACACGTGGGTCTTGTGGCGGCGGTTGTCGTTGGCGCGCAACAGCGGGCGGATCAGCAGCATCGAGGCGCCGGTGGTGCCGGTGAAGCTGGCCAGCACGGTGCCGGTGGCCAGCACGCCGCTGTTGAGCAGCGGCGAGCCGTGCAGGTTGCCGTTGATGAAAATGCCGCCGGCGACGGTGAACAGCGCCACCAGCAGGATGATGAACGGCACGTACTCCAGCACCATGGTGTGCAGGATGTCGTGGCTGACGCCGGCCAGGCCATGGTTGGCCGCAAACGGCAGCACGAAGGCCAGTGCCCAGCCGGCGGCGATCTTGCCGAAGTGGTGGTGCCAGACGGCCGGGGCCAGCAGCGGCATCAGGGCAATGCTTAACAGCAGGCCGGCAAAGGGCACGGCCCACAGCATGGACAGTTCTGCGCCATTGACGCTGGCGTGAGCCAGCGACGGCAGCAGCGTCAGCGCCAGGGGCAGCGCAGGACGTAGCAAGCGGGGTAGGGACATGTTCAACTCTGGGTTTTGCAGGAGGCGCTGCGCTTCCGGCGATCGCGCGCACCCTTGATTGTTATGGCTCGTGCCTGGGCAACCGGAAAACGGCAATTGTAACCGCCGCATCCGTCGCCGCGCCATCGGGAACTTCCCTGCAAAACAAAACGACCAGCCGCAGGGCTGGTCGTTGTGGGGTGGCCGCGTCGGCGTTTAGCCGAACAGCTTGCTGACGTCCTTCGCCTCCCAGTGCGGGAAGTGCTTGCGCACCAGCGCGTTGAACTCGATCTCGAACGCGCGCAGGCGGGCGAGGTCGCTCTGGTCCTGGCTGCTGCTGTCCACCGCCACCGCGCCGCGGATCATGCCGGCGCCGGCGGTGCCGTTGGACAGGCGGTCGATGACGATGAAGCTGCCGGTGGCGCGGCAGTCTTTATAGGCGTCGAACACCACCGGCGCGGTGAAGGCGATGCGCACCAGGCCGATCTCGTTCAGCTGCAGCTTTTCCGCCTCGAACGCGTCCAGCGTGTTCACGTCCACGCGGTGCACGATGCGCTCGACGCGGCCGGTGACGTTCTTGCCGGCCAGCTTGAAGCCGTAGTCCTTGCCCACCACCAGCGGGTTCTCGTCCATCCACACCAGGTGCGCCTCGATGGCCTGGCTGACCGTCGGCGCCGTCTCGTCGGCGCGCACGATCATGTCGCCGCGCGAGATGTCGATCTCGTCGGCCAGCGTCAGGGTGATGGCCTGGCCGCTGCGCGCTACATCAAGATCACCTTCGTACACCACCACGCTTTCCACCGTGCTCTGTTTGCCGGACGGCAGCGCGACGATGCGGTCGCCGGGGTGGATCTCGCCGCTGGCCACGGTGCCGCAGAAGCCGCGGAAGTCCAGGTTCGGGCGGTTCACGTACTGCACCGGCAGGCGGAAGGCGCTCTGCGCCACGTCGTGGTCGATCTCGACGCTGTCGAGGATGCCCATCAGCGTCTGGCCGCCGTACCACGGCGTGCGCTCGCTGGCGGTGACCACGTTGTCGCCGCGCAGCGCCGAGATCGGCACGAAGCGGATGTCGGCGATGTCGAGGTTGGCCGCAAAGGCCAGGTACTCGTCGCGGATGCGATTGAACACCGCCTCGTCGAAGTCGAGCAGGTCCATCTTGTTGATGGCCACCACCACGTGCTTGATGCCCAGCAGGCTGACGATGTAGCTGTGGCGGCGGGTCTGCGTCTGCACGCCGTAGCGGGCGTCGATCAGGATCACCGCCAGGTTGCAGGTCGAGGCGCCGGTGGCCATGTTGCGGGTGTACTGCTCGTGGCCCGGGCAGTCGGCGATGATGAACTTGCGGCGGTCGGTGCTGAAGTAGCGGTAGGCGACGTCGATGGTGATGCCCTGTTCGCGCTCGGCCTGCAGGCCGTCCACCAGCAAGGCGAGGTCGATCTCCTCGTCGGTGGTGTTGTACTTTTTCGAGTCGCGCTGGATCGCCGCCAGCTGGTCTTCGAAGATCAGCTTGGAGTCGTGCAGCAGGCGGCCGATCAGCGTGGATTTGCCGTCGTCGACGTTGCCGCAGGTGATGAAGCGCAGCAGGTCCTTGTTTTCGTGTTGCTTCAGGTACGCCAGGATGTCGCTGGCGATCAGGTCGGATTGGTGTGCCATGAGCGTCGTGCCTTGCATCAGCAAGGTTGGCCGCATGCGGCCAACCTTTGAACATTCGGTAGGGGAAAGAAAAGGCGCTGCGGCTTAGAAGTAGCCTTCCATCTTCTTCTTCTCCATCGAGCCGGACGAGTCGTGATCGATCACGCGGCCCTGGCGTTCGGAGGTCTTGGTCAGCAGCATTTCCTGGATCACTTCCGCCAGCGTGGTGGCTTCCGACTCCACCGCGCCGGTCAGCGGATAACAGCCGAGGGTGCGGAAGCGGACCTTCTTGGTCTCGATCTTCGCCTTTTCCTCGTCGCTGAGGTACTGCAGGATGCGGTCGTCGTCGATCATGATCAGCGTGCCGTCACGCTCGATCACCTTGCGCTCGGCGGCGAAGTACAGCGGCACGATCTCGATGTTCTCGAGGAAGATGTACTGCCAGATGTCCAGCTCGGTCCAGTTTGACAGCGGGAACACGCGGATCGACTCGCCCTTGTTGATCTTGGCGTTGTAGATGTTCCACAGTTCCGGACGCTGGCTTTTCGGGTCCCAGCGGTGGTTCTTGTCGCGGAAGGAGTACACGCGCTCCTTGGCGCGCGATTTTTCCTCGTCGCGGCGGGCGCCACCGAAGGCGGCGTCGAACTTGTACTTGTTCAGCGCCTGCTTCAGGCCTTCGGTCTTCATCACGTCGGTGTGCTTGGCACTGCCGGCGGTGAACGGGTTGATGTTGGCGTCGACGCCTTCCTGGTTGACGTGGACGATCAGGTCCCAGCCGTATTCCTTCGCTTGCTTGTCGCGCAGCGCGATCATGTCGCGGAATTTCCAGGTGGTATCCACGTGCATCAGCGGGAAGGGCGGCCGGCCGGGGGCAAAGGCCTTTTGTGCCAAATGCAGCATCACCGCCGAATCCTTGCCGATGGAGTACAGCATCACCGGGTTGTCAAACTCGGCGGCGACTTCACGGATGATGTGGATGGACTCGGCTTCAAGTTGCTTGAGGTGAGTCAGCCTCTCCTGACTGATATTCATCTTTGCGCTCAATTCTCTGGCTGTTGGCATCGTCGGCAGCGTCCCTGCCGTGCCGGGGATTCCGACAGTTGAACTGTACCGGAGCGCGGACGCAGCCAGAAAGACTGATTTTATATATCAATATGCGATATCGAGAGCAAAAAGAATGGCAAGGTGGGAATATCGAGGCGGAAACAAAAACACCACCCGAAGGTGGTGTTTTTGCTGAATCTGGCGTCCCCACGGGGAATCGAACCCCGGCCGCCGCCGTGAAAGGGCAGTGTTCTAACCGCTAAACTATAGGGACTGAATTGTGTGGTGCACCCGGAGCGATTCGAACGCCCGACCCTTTGGTTCGTAGCCAAATACTCTATCCAACTGAGCTACGGGTGCAACTTGGCGTCCCCACGGGGAATCGAACCCCGGCCGCCGCCGTGAAAGGGCAGTGTTCTAACCGCTAAACTATAGGGACGCTGTGGTGGTGCACCCGGAGCGATTCGAACGCCCGACCCTTTGGTTCGTAGCCAAATACTCTATCCAACTGAGCTACGGGTGCACTGTTCTCGTTTGCTGTTGCTTGCGAGAGACGCGAACTATACGGATGACGCCGCCGCCTGTCAAGCCTGTGGCGGCATTTTCTTTTGCCGGCCGTGCCTTGTGCGGCGGCAATGTGTCATTGCCGTGCGGTACGGGTGTTGTCCGGCGCCGTGGCGGCCGGGTCGTTGCTGCGCCACGGGTTGATGTCCAGCCCGCCGCGGCGGGTATAGCGCGCGTACACGGTCAGCCTGCTCGGCGCGCAGGCGCGCAGCACGTCGACGAAGATGCGCTCCACGCACTGCTCGTGGAATTCGTTGTGCTGGCGGAAGCCGATCAGGTAGCGCAGCAGCGTCTCGCGGTCGATCTGCGGGCCGGTGTAGCTGATCTGCACGCTGCCCCAGTCCGGCTGGCCGGTGACCAGGCAGTTGGATTTCAGCAGCTGCGAGGTGAGCACCTCGCTGACCACGTTGGCCGCATCGGCCTTGAGCGCGTCAGGGCAGGGGGCGTAGTTGTCCACCTCGATGTCCAGCTCGTCGATGCTCTCGCCGGCCAGTTCCACGATCCGCTCGCGGCCGAACTCGGCGGGGGAGAGCAGGCTGACGGTCACCTTGCCGCCGGCGGCGTTGGACAGGTCCAGTTCCAGCTGCGCGGCTACCTGCTGCCAGCTGGCGATGCGGGTCTGGTTGTAGCTGTTCAGGTATAGCTTGAACGACTTGGATTCGATCAGTCGCGGGCTGTCGCCCGGGATGCGGAAGGTGGCGATGGCGACCTGCGGCTTGCCCTTGCCGTTCAGCCACGACACTTCGTAGCCGGTCCACAGGTCGACGCCGGCAAACGGCAGCGCGCCCTCGGCGACGCCGATCTCGTCGCGCTTTTGCTGGCGCGCGATCGGGAACAGCAGGCTGGCGTCGTACTGGTCCTGGTAGTCCACCTTCTTGCCCAAGGGCGAGAATTCCGGGGTGTAAGTCGGGTTCATGGTCATTCCTCATGCTGCGGCCGAACCGGCAAGGTTGGCCGCAAGACTGGCTGCCGCCCCGCGTAGCGACGGGGTGGCGTTATCGTTATAGTGCGCGGCGCATGAACTGGCGCGGACGCATGCCCATGGCGAACAGGCTGCCGAAGTAGGCGCCGGCGCCGGTCAGCACCAGCAGCGTCAGCCACAGCGCGCGCTGCCAGCTGTGGCCGTGCCAGTCGATGCTGAAACCGTACTGGATGGCCAGTAGCGCGCCGGCCATCACCGCGCAGGCCAGCAGCAGCCTGGCGATGAAGCCGCCCCAGCCGGCGTCCGGCTTATAGATGCCGTGTTTCTTCAGCTGGTAGTAGAGCAGGCCGGCGTTCAGGCAGGAGGCGAGGCCGATGGACAGCGCCAGGCCGGCGTGCGCCAGCGGGCCGATGAACACCAGGTTCATCAACTGGGTAGCGATCAGCGTGGTGATGCCGATCTTCACCGGGGTCTTGATGTTCTGCCGCGCGTAGAAGCCGGGCGCCAGCACCTTTACCACGATCAGGCCGGTGAGGCCGACCGCGTAGGCGATCAGCGCCTGCTGCGTCATCAGCGCGTCGTGGGCATTGAACTTGCCGTACATGAACAGCGTGGCGATCAGCGGCTTGGACAGCACCGCCAGCCCCACCGCCGACGGCACCGCCAGCAGCAGCGACAGGCGGATGCCCCAGTCCAGCAGGTGGCTGAACTCCTCGCGCGCCTCGTCGCCGCGGGCAGCGTACTTGGACAGCGACGGCAGCAGGATGGTGCCCAGCGCCACGCCCAGCACGCCGGTGGGGAATTCCATCAGCCGGTCGGCGTAGTACATCCACGAAACGCTGCCGGAGGCGAGGAAGGAGGCGAAGATGGTATTGATCACCAGCGACACCTGGGCGATGGACACCCCCAGGATCGCCGGGCCCATCTGGCGCACCACGCGCCACACCGCCGCATCGCGCAGCGCCAGCCGCGGCAGCGGCAGCATGTCCAGCTTCTTCAGGTGCGGCAGCTGGTAGAGCAGTTGCGCGATGCCGCCGATGAACACCGCCCAGCCCAGCACCAGCACCGGCGGGTCGAAGTAGGGTGTCAGCAGCAGCGCGCACAGGATGAAGGATACGTTCAGCAGCGTCGGCGTGAACGCCGGCACCGAGAAGCGGTTCCAGGTGTTGAGCACGCTGCTGGCCAGCGACGACAGCGAAATGAACAGGATATAAGGAAAGGTGATGCGCAGCAGGTCGCTGGTCAGCGCCATCTTGCCGGCATCGTCGGCAAAACCGGGGGCGGAGATCCAGATGATCCACGGTGCGGCCAACATGCCCAGCGCGGTCACCACCGTCAGCACGATGGTCAGCGTGCCGGTGACGTGAGACAGGAACAGCCGGGTGGCGGCTTCGCCACGCTGCTCCTTGTATTCCGCCAGCACCGGCACGAAGGCCTGCGAGAACGCGCCTTCGGCAAAAATGCGACGCAGCAGATTGGGCAGCTTGAAGGCGACAAAGAAGGCGTCGGTGGCCATGCCGGCGCCGAAAACACGCGCGATGATGGCGTCGCGCACGAAGCCGAGCACGCGCGAAACCAGGGTCATGCTGCTGACTTTTGCCAGTGCTTTGAGTAAATTCATGCTTTACCGAACGGGTTGATGACGCTTTTATCGAGGGGCGTAGTTTACGCGGGAGGTATTGTTGTTGCAAAACGTGATCTTAGGCCTTAAAATCTGCCGTTTCAGATTCAGCTCATCAGGAGAATTCCATGGCTAATAGCGCACAAGCTCGCAAGCGTGCACGCCAGGCCCTTAAGCAGCGCGCGCACAACGCAAGCCTGCGTACGGCCTTCCGTACCGCCGTTAAGAAAGTGATCAAAGCAATCGAAGCCGGCGACAAGGCTGCAGCAAACACTGTGTTCCTCGCGTCCGTTAAAGTGATTGATCGTCTGGCTGACAAAGGCGTGTACCACAAGAACAAGGCAGCTCGCCACAAGAGCCGCCTGTCTGCCCACATCAAGGCCATGGCTGCCTGATCCGGGTTTGACGCAAGAATACGCAAAGGCTCCGCAAACGCGGAGCCTTTTGCGTTTCTGCGTGGTCTACCGTGCTTTGTTCCAGAATTGCGGGTGAGTCGATGAAGTTGTTGCCGCCAGTGTTGTTGCTGTTAGCCAGTCAAGTCCATGCCGATGAGGCGCTGTCACCGTTCCGGCACTGCCGTGCCATCCTGGCGGACGCCGAGCGCCTAGCCTGTTTCGACGCGCTGCTGCCGCCGGCGCCCTTGCTGCTGCCGTCGGAGCTGTCGGCCGCGCCGGCCAGCCCGCCGGCGGCGACAACGTTGGCCGCAAACGAGCTGCCGCAGCTGGAGGCGGCACCGGTGGCGGCCGATGCCGACACGCCGCCGCCCGCGCCGCGCTTCTCCGCCTCGGGTCTCGCCCGGCAGTGGGATCTGGACGAGGACAACAAGCTGGGCACCTTCGTGCTGCGCGCGCACCAGCCGACCTACATCCTGCCGCTGTGGCAGCTGTTCTCGCCCAATTCGCAGCCGTCGTCGCCGACGCAGGAGCCGGTGCGCCTGTTCGGCACCAAGCTCAGCAACGTCGAAACCAAGTACCAGCTCTCGTTCAAGAGCAAGCTGTGGCAGAACGTGCTCGGCACGCCGGCCGACCTGTGGTTCGGCTACACCCAGCAGTCGCACTGGCAGATGTACAACAAGGGGCAGTCGTCCCCGTTCCGCGAGACCGACTACGAGCCGGAGGTGATGCTGACCGCGCCGCTGCCGGCGCACTGGACGTGGCAGGGCTGGCGCCTGCGCATGGCCGGGGTCGGCGTGGTGCACCAGTCCAACGGGCAGACCGATCCGCTGTCGCGCAGCTGGAACCGGGTCTACGTGATGGCCGGCGCGGAGAAAGGCAACCTCAGCCTGACCGGACGCTGGTGGTACCGGCTGCCGGAATCCCGCGCCGATGACGACAATCCCGACATTACCAAATACATGGGCCGCGGCGACGTGCAGGCGGTGTACCGCTGGAACGACCACACCCTCGGCGGCCGCGTGCGCTACAACCCGCTGCACGGCAAGGGCGCGCTGCAGCTGGACTGGACCTTCCCGGTGGCCGGGCGGCTGCGCGGCTACGTGCAGGGGTTTTCCGGCTACGGCGAAAGCCTGCTCGACTACAACCACCATTCGCGCGGGCTCGGTATCGGCCTGATGCTGACCGACTGGCTGGCCAACTGAGGCGCGATGGCAGAACGCAAGCGGCGGGCGGCGGAAGTGATCCGTCGCCCGCCGCTTCGTCTTGGTGTGGGATTACAGCTGCACGTCGCCGCTGAGCAGCGCGGCGGCCTCGCGCGCCATTTCACCTTCCTCATCGGTGGCGATGACATAGGCGTGGCGGGTGCTATGCGGCGTGGTGATGCGCTGCGAGCGGGCAAGGTTGGCCGCAAGGTCGACCTCGAAGCCTAGCCAGGACAGCTGCTTCAGGATGCGGGCGCGGATCTCCGGCGAGCGCTCGCCGATGCCGGCGGTGAACACCACCGCGTCCAGTCCCTTCATCGCGGTGGCCAGCGACGCCACTTCGCGCGCGGCGCGGTAGCAGAACAGCTCGATGGCCTCCTTCGCAGCCGGCTCCTTGCTGGCCAGCAGCTCGCGCATGTCGGCAGACAGGCCGGACACGCCGAGCAGGCCGCTGTGCTTGTACAGCTCCTGCCGTACCTGCGCGATGTCCATGCCCTCGTGTTCCAGCCAGTACAGCACCACTTCCGGATCCAGGTTGCCGGGACGGCTGCCCATCATCAGGCCGTCGACCGCGGAAAAGCCCATGCTGGAAGCGATGCTGCGGCCGTCGTGGATGGCGCAGGCACTGGCGCCGCTGCCCAGATGGCAGACCACCACGCGCTGGCTGGCCAGCGCCATGTCGCCCAGCCGCCGCGCGATGGACGCGTAGGACAGGCCGTGGAAACCGTAGCGGCGGATGCCCTGCTCGTGCCAGTGGCGGGCGATGCCGAAGCGGGTGGCGACCTCGGGTTGGCCGCAATGGAAGGCGGTGTCGAAGCAGGCGATCTGGGTCAGCCGGCTGTCCAGCCGCGCGAAGGCGCTCATCACGGCCAGGCTGGCCGGCTGGTGCAGCGGTGCCAGCGGGATCAGCTCCGCCAGGTGGTCGACCACTTCCGGGGTCAGCACCACCGGGCTGGTGTAGCGGTCGCCGCCGTGCACCACGCGGTGCGCCACCGCCACCGCTTCCAGTCCCTTGTCGGCGAGGATGTTGAGCACCGCCGCCACCGCCTCGTCGCGGCCGCTGCCGGCCAGCGTCACCCGCGTCTGGCGGCCGCCGTAGTCCAGCTCCAGGCTGGCGCCGGCGGCACCGAAACGGTCGACGAGGCCGCGTGCCAGCAGCTGCACGCCGTCCGGCTGGTAGGCGCGGAATTTCAGCGTGGCGGAGCCGGCATTGATGGCGATGAGAGCCTTGCCCATTGCTTATCCTTTTTTGTAGGCGGCAAAAACGTTGGCCACCGCCGCCGAGGCCAGCCGTCCGGCCGCATCGTCGGCACGGCTGGTCAGCACGATGGGCACCCGGGCGCCCATCACGATGCCGGCACTGGCGGCGGCTGCCAGATAGGTCAGCTGCTTGGCCAGCATATTGCCCGATTCTAGGTCCGGCACCAACAGGATGTCCGGCTCGCCGGCCACCGCCGAGTCGATGCCCTTGGTGTCGGCCGCCGCGTGCGAGATGGCGTTGTCGAAGGCCAGCGGACCGTCGAGCAGCGCGCCGCGGATCTGGCCGCGGTCGGCCATCTTGCACAGCGCCGCCGCGTCCAGCGTGGCGCGCATCGCCGGGTTGATGGTTTCCACCGCCGCAAGGATCGCCACTTTCGGCTGCGCCACGCCGAGGGCGTGGGTCAGGTCGATGGCGTTCTGGCAGATGTCGCGCTTGGTCATCAGGTCCGGCTCGATGTTGATGGCGGCATCGGTGATGAACAGGTAGCGCGGGTAGCTTTCCACCTTCATCACGAACACGTGGCTGATGCGGCGGTCGGTACGGATGCCCTTGTTGCGGTCCAGCACCGCGCTCATGAACTCGTCGGTGTGCAGGCTGCCCTTCATCAGGCTGTCGGCACGGCCGTCACGCACCAGCGCCACCGCGCGCTCGGCGGCGGCGTGGCTGTGCTCGGCGTCGATCACCTCGAAGCGGCCGAGGTCGATGTCCATGCCGGCGGCCAGCTTGAGCAGCTTGGCGCGCGGCGCGATCAGGATGGGGGTGGCGATGCCGTGCTCGGCGGCCTCGACCGCGCCCAGCAGCGCTTCCGGGCTGCAGGGGTGGGCCACCGCCATCGGCTGCGGGCCGTTGGCGGTGGCCTGGCTGATGATGTCGCTGAATGCGTGTGCGTCGCGGATCATGATGTCGGTCCTCAGGCCATGATGTTGAAGCCGCCATCGACGTAGGTGACCTCGCCGGTCAGCGCGCGGGCGGCGTCGGAGGCGAGGAAGGCGCAGGTGTTGCCGACGTCCTCGATGTCCACCAGCCGGTTTTGCGGCGCGCGGGCGATGGCGTCGTCGATCAGCTGGTCGAAGTGGGCGATGCCGCTGGCGGCACGGGTCTTCAGCGGACCTGGCGAGATGGTGTGCACGCGGATGCCTTTCGGGCCCAGCTCGTGTGCCATGTAGCGGGTGGTGCTTTCCAGCGCCGCCTTCACCGGCCCCATGATGTTGTAGTTCTCGACCACCTTGTCGGCGCCGTGATAGCTCATGGTGATCAGCGCGCCGCCGTTCTTCATCAGCGGCTCGGCCAGGCGCGCCATCTCGATGAAGGAGTAGCAGGACACGCGCATCGCCTGCAGGAAGCCGTCGCGAGAGCAGTCGGTGACGCGGCCGTGCAGGTCGTCCATCGGGCAGAAGGCGATGGAGTGCACCACGAAGTCGAGCTGGCCCCAGGTTTCGCCGATCGCGGCGAACACCTGCTCCAGCTGGCCGTCAGCCTGCACGTCCAGCGGCAGGATCAGCGGTGCGGCCAAGCCTTCGGCCAGCGGGCGCACGAATTTTTCCGCCTTCTCGTTGAGGTAGGTGATGGCGACTTCGGCGCCCTGTTCCCGCATGATCTTGGCGCAGCCGTAGGCGATGCTGTGCTCGTTGGCGATACCGACTATCAGGCCGCGTTTGCCGGCGAGGGGCAGGTGGGATGGGCTCATGCTGATCAACTCCTGTTGGCTAGGGTAAGGATGACGCTGGCGGCAAAGCATCGCGCAGGCGTGTTGCAATGCAGTGAAGCGAGCGTTTTCTATTGTTCTATCAGTCGGATATAATCATCCGTTTACTTGGCGAGCTACTTGATCGCCAACGCTTGTGACCCCATTATCATGCAGCGTTTTATTGCAGCAAGTTTTGATGCACTGCAATATTCAATCGCATTATGTCATCGTCTTTGTTTGTGGAGTGCTAAAACATGCCGATTTACGAATACCGCTGTGATGCCTGTGGCGTGCAGAACGAACATCTGCAGAAGATGAGCGATGCGGCGCTGACCGATTGCCCGTCCTGCGGCAGCCAGCGCTACAACAAGGTACTGACTGCGGCCGGCTTCCAGCTCAAGGGCAGCGGCTGGTACGTTACCGATTTCAAGAACAGTGGCAGCGGTCCGGCTTGCGGTAGCGGCGGTTGCGGAAGTGGCGGATGTGCCTGAGATACCGATGAAACATATCAAAATGACCTTGCGCGGCTACCTGATCGCCGGTTTGCTGATCTGGCTGCCGATTGCCATCACGCTGTGGGTGCTGAACCTGATCATCGGCACCCTGGACCAGACCGTGAACGTGCTGCCGCAAGGCTGGCGTCCGGAAAGCCTGTTCGGCTTCGACATCCCGGGCCTAGGCGTGGTGCTGGCGTTCGCGGTGCTGCTGGGCACCGGCTTCATGGCGGCCAACGTGCTCGGCCAGCGCCTGCTCGACCTGTGGGAGCTGGTGCTGACGCGCACGCCGGTGGTGAAAACCATCTACAACAGCGTGAAGCAGGTCAGCGACACCCTGCTGTCCGACTCCGGCCAGGCCTTCCGCAAGGCGCTACTGGTGCGCTTCCCGCACCAGAACGCGTGGACCATCGCCTTCCAGACCGGCGCGCCGTCCGGCGAGGTGAAGCAGCAGCTGGGCGAGGGCGAGTTCGTCAGCGTCTACGTGCCGACCACGCCGAACCCGACCTCCGGCTACTTCATCATCGTGCCGAAGCAGGACACGCGCGAGCTGGACATGTCGGTGGACGCGGCGCTGAAATACGTCATTTCCATGGGCGTTGTTGCGCCCGGTGCCCCCGATAGTGAAAAACGCAAGTAAAATGCGTTATTGAATGCACTCAGCAGAGGCCGGTCGTCCCGCCTCTGCCTTTGTTTTTATTAAAAGAATCTTCGAAATTTAAGGCTAAAAGGCTTCTGCATGAGAACCGACTACTGCGGCTTGATTGATAAAAAATTCCTCGGCCAGACCGTTACGGTCAAGGGCTGGGCCCATCGTCGTCGTGACCACGGCGGCGTGATCTTCATCGACCTGCGCGACCGTGAAGGCCTGGTGCAGGTGGTGATCGATCCGGACACCCCGGACGCGTTCCAGACCGCCGACAGCACCCGTAACGAATTCGTGCTGGCCATCACCGGCATCGTGCGCGAGCGCCCGGCCGGCACCGCCAACAGCAAGATGATCTCCGGCGAGATCGAGATCCTGGCTAAAAACATCGAGATCCTGAACAGCGCGGCCACGCCGCCGTTCCAGATCGACGACGAGAACCTGTCCGAGAACGTGCGCCTGACCAACCGCGTGATCGACCTGCGCCGCCCGGCGATGCAGAAGAACCTGCGCCTGCGCTACCGCGTGGCGATGGGCGTGCGCAACCACCTGGACAAGCAGGGCTTCATCGACATCGAAACCCCGATGCTGACCCGCTCCACCCCGGAAGGCGCCCGCGACTACCTGGTGCCGTCCCGCGTGCATCCGGGTGAATTCTTCGCGCTGCCGCAATCGCCGCAGCTGTTCAAGCAGCTGCTGATGGTGGCCGGTTTCGACCGCTACTACCAGATCACCAAGTGCTTCCGTGACGAAGACCTGCGTGCCGACCGCCAGCCGGAATTCACCCAGATCGATATCGAGACCTCGTTCCTGAACGAGGACGAGATCATGGACATCACCGAGAACATGACGCAGGAGATCTTCCGCGACGTGATGGGCGTGGAGCTGGGCAAGTTCCCGCGCATGGCCTACAACGACGCGATGTTCTACTACGGCTCCGACAAGCCGGACATGCGCGTGAGCCTGAAATTCACCGAACTGACCGATCTGATGAAGACCGAGGAGTTCAAGGTGTTCCGTGGCGCAGCCGACATGGCGAACGGCCGCGTGGTCGCGCTGCGCGTACCGGGTGGTGCCGCGCTGTCGCGCAAGGACATCGACGACTACACCCAGTTCGTCGGCATCTACGGCGCCAAGGGCCTGGCCTACATCAAGGTCAACGACAAGAGCAAGATCACCAACGACGAAAACAGCGGCCTGCAGTCGCCTATCGTCAAGTTCCTGTCGGTTGACGCGCTGAACGAAATCATGGCGCGTACCGGTGCCGACAACGGCGACATCATCTTCTTCGGCGCCGACAAGGCCAAGGTGGTGAACGAGGCCATCGGCGCGCTGCGCATCAAGATCGGCCACGAGCGCGGCGAAGCCGGCGGCTACTTCGTCAAGGAGTGGCGCCCGCTGTGGGTGGTGGACTTCCCGATGTTCGAGCACGACGAAGACGCCGACCGCTGGACCGCCTGCCACCATCCGTTCACCAGCCCGAAACCGGGCCACGAGGACCTGATGGACACCGATCCGGGTGCCTGCATCGCGCGCGCCTACGACATGGTGCTGAACGGCTGGGAAATCGGCGGCGGTTCGGTACGTA
The DNA here is from genome assembly GCF_014652475.1 of Vogesella alkaliphila. Taxonomy (GTDB): domain Bacteria; phylum Pseudomonadota; class Gammaproteobacteria; order Burkholderiales; family Chromobacteriaceae; genus Vogesella; species Vogesella alkaliphila. The sequence continues at coordinate 132,586 of NZ_BMYW01000008.1, forward strand.
TCCACCGCGCCGACATCCAGGAAAAGGTGTTCGCCGCGCTGAAGATCAGCCCGGAAGAACAGCAGAACAAGTTCGGCTTCCTGCTGGACAACCTGAAGTTCGGCGCGCCGCCACACGGCGGCCTGGCCTTCGGTCTGGACCGTCTGGTGACGCTGATGTGCGGCGCCGAGTCGATCCGCGACGTGATCGCGTTCCCGAAAACCCAGCGTGCTCAGTGCCTGCTGACCAATGCACCGAACGCGGTGGACGAGAAGCAGCTGAAGGAACTGAACCTGCGCATGCGCCAGAAGGCCGAGCCGGCCGCCTAAGGTTGGCCGCAAGGCAACAACAGCAAACGGGAGCCGCGGCTCCCGTTTTTTCATGCGCCGCGCGGCGGCTTACGCCTGCGCCGGCTCGTCCGCGGGGGTGTCCGTGTCGGACGGCAGCGCCGGTTGCTGCCGGCAGCCGATCACCACCAGCGAGGCGTCGTCCAGGTGCGGCTGCTGCTGCAGGTGCTGCTGCAACGCGGCGGCGATCCGCGCCGCGGTGTCGTGCCCGCGTGCCGCGCGGGCTGCCTGCAGCACGCCGTCCTCGCCGAACTGCTGCTGCGCCGCGTTGCGCGCCTCGGTGACGCCGTCGGAGCAGACGATGATCTCGCCGTCGTGTTGCCACTGGTACTGCTCCTGCTGTGGTTCGAACGCCTCAGGCGGCAGCGTGCCCAGCGGCGGGTGGGTGGAGCGGAAGACCTTCTCCAGTTCGCCGTGCCGGTTGAGGAAGCTGCAGCAGGGAATGCCGCCGTTCCACACCGTGATGCGCCGGCTGCGGTAGTCGACGGCGAGCAGCGCGGCGGCGACGAAGTGGCCGGTGGGCAGGGTCTGGTGCAGCTTGCGGTTGATCGCCCCGGCGATGTCGCCGATGCCGGCGCCGCGTTGGGTCATGGTGTGGAAGGTGTCGATCGCCGGCAGGCAGCAGATGGCCGCCACCAGCCCGTGGCCGGTGCTGTCGGCCAGCATCACGTGGTCGGCGCCGGACGGCGAACGCGCGATGCAGATCACGTCGCCGCTGAGGTGCACCGCCGACTTCAGCCAGCTGTGGATATTGTGCTGCTGCGCATTGGCGGCGGTGTTGAAGCTTTCCAGCACATGCTGCGCCAGGCTGTGCTCCTGCTGGGTGGTGGCGTAGTACTGTTCCAGCTGGCGCTTGCTGTCGGCGAGGCGCGCCTGCATGTCGATCACGCGCTGCAGGCTGCCGATCTTGGCCGACAGCAGCGGCAGCTTGACCGGCTTGACCAGGTAGTCGTCGCCGCCGGCCTCCAGCCCGTGCAGGTAGTCGGCGTCCTCGTTCAGCGCCGACAGGAACACGATGGGAATCCACTGCCCGGCCAGTTGCGCCCGGATGTGGCGGGTGGCGCTGAAGCCGTCCATCACCGGCATCAGAATGTCCATCAGGATCATGTCCGGCATGCTGGCGCGGCAGTAGTCCACCGCTTCCTGGCCATTGCTGGCGGTGACCGGCAGGTGGCCCAGCTCGCGGATGAAGCGGGCCAGCGTGGTGCGGTGCAGGCTGACATCGTCTACCACCAGTATGGTCAGCTGTTTGCTCATGGTCGTTTCGCGGCGGGTGGTTGAAAGGGGCGGGGCGGCGGTGCTCGTCCCTGCCGTATTTTAATCCAGATTGCGGCCAACGTTATCTGCTTTGCATGGCGGCTTGCCGCGCAGGCCGGCGTGCACGGGCAGCGTGGTGATTGCCCGCCTTAATGGCGGCAATTTGGATATTCAATTGGCAGCTGGCGCCGCCGCTGATTTATAAACGTGCCAGTTTGCGGACCACCGTCCGCAGGATGACACCTAACCGAACTCCAAGGAGAATCACATGGCCGTACTTGTAGGCAAACAGGCACCGTTCTTTGCAGGCGAAAAAACCTTCTCCGCCGTACTGGGCGATGGTCAGATTGTTGACAACTATTCCTTCCGCCAGGCGACTGAAGGCAAATACGCCGTGGTGTTCTTCTACCCGCTGGACTTCACCTTCGTGTGCCCGTCCGAGCTGATCGCCTTCGATCACCGCCTGGCCGAGTTCAAGGCCCGCAACGTGGAAGTGATCGGCGTGTCCATCGACAGCCAGTTTTCGCACGCCGCATGGCGCAACACCCCGGTGGAAAAGGGCGGCATCGGCCAGGTGGGCTACACCCTGGTGGCCGACATCCAGCACGAGCTGTGCCAGGCCTTCGACGTGGAAGCCGACGGCGGCGTGGCCTTCCGTGGCTCCTTCCTGATCGACAAGTCCGGCGTGGTACAGCACCAGGTGGTCAACAACCTGCCGCTGGGCCGCAACGTGGACGAGATGCTGCGCATGGTCGACGCGCTGCAGTTCACCGAAGAGCATGGTGAAGTGTGCCCGGCCGGCTGGAACAAGGGCAAGAAAGGCATGAAGCCGTCCGCCGAAGGCGTGGCTTCCTACCTGGCCGAAAACGCCGCCGCGCTGTAATCACAGCCAGCCCGCGCCAGCCCAAGGTTGGCCGCAATCATCAAGCCCTGCACCGCGTGCAGGGCTTTTTGCATTCAGTGGCGTGCCAGCATGTGGCGCAGCGCGCCGGCCTGCAGGGCCACCGTCAGCAGCGCTGCCCCGCCGCACAGCCACCACAGCGTGGCACCACCCAGCGTGCCGTAGATCCAGGTGCCGAGCGCCGGCGCATACAGCGTGCGGCCACTCCACGCGGCGGAGTAGACGCCGAGGTAGCGGCCGCGTTGCCGGCCTTCCGAGCACTGCATCACGATCACCGACCAGGTCGGCGACAGCAGCAGCTCGCCGACGGTCAGCACCAGCATCGCCAGCAGTGCCCACGGTGCACCGGAACCGGCATTCAGCAGGCAGAAACTCAGGCCGATGCCGAGTACCCCGAGGTGCGAACAGCGCGCCAGGCCCCAGCGCTGGATGTGCTGCGCGATCGGCACCTGCAGCAGCACCACCAGCACGCCGTTGAGGGTGAACAGGTAGCCGATCCACTGCGGTCCCAGCCGGTAGTGCTCGCGCAGGAACATGCCCAGCGTGCCGTACATCTGGTCGAATACCGCCATGATCAGCAGCTGCCCGGCGATGAAGCGCAGAAAGGCGGCATCCTGCCAGGGAGACAGCCCCTGCCGGGCAAGGTGGGCCGCGGCGGCGGGCGGCGGCGCCGGAACGCGGTAATGGCGGTAGGCCCACCCCATCCAGGCGCAGGCGCACAGGCTGCTGACGCCCTGGGCGATAAACACCCACTGGTAACCGTACACCGCCAGCAGACCGCCGCTGATGCCGGCCAGCGAGACGCCGAGATTGAACGCCACCCGGTACAAGCCTTGCGCGGTGGCCCGCTGGGCCGGCGCGCACGGCTCCAGCACCAACCGCATATTGCCGGGGCGGAAGCCGCCGTCGGCCAGCCCGGTCAGCAGCAACAGCGGCACGAAACCCCACACCGGCAGCGGCAGCGCCAGCGACATGGTCAGCAGCCCGCTGGCCAGCAGCAGGCCGCGGCACAGCCGGCGCGTATCCTGCCGGTCGGACAGCGCGCCGCCGGCATAGGCACCGACAAAGCAGCCCAGGCCGTAGCAGCCCATCAGCAGGCCGATCTGGCCGTAGGGCAGGCGGTAGTGCTCCAGAAAATAGAGCGGCAGGAACAGCTTGGCGATGCCGCCCATGGTGTTGATCAGGGTGGCGACGATCTGGAGGTAGACGCCGGCGGGCAGGCCGCGGAACGGGGAGAGCAGGCGCTGGGCGAGCGCGGCGGCAACGGCGGGCATGGGAAATCCTTGTGGCAGGGCGGCAGCGGGCGGACAGCCGGATGGGCCGCCGCCGTCACAAGGTTAACCTTTATGTCATGAAGTGTGGCAAAAGCCTGAAAAACGTTGCGTTCGCCACAAGAAACAGTAATTCCTGCTATTTTCTCGCGATTAGCGGCGTCAGCGCCGGCAGCACGTTGCGCACCATGCGCGGCTGCGCCTCGGCGACCGGGTGGATGCCGTCGCCCTGGAACAGCGCCAGATCCTGCTCGAAGCCGGCCACCAGCAGCGGCACCAGCGGCACCTTGTGCCGGCGCGCCACTTTGTCATACACCTGCCGGAACTTGGCGCCGTAATCGGGGCCATAATTGGGGGGCAGCGCCATGCCGATCAGCAGCACCCGCGCCCCGGCGCGCTGGGCCAGGCGGACCATGGCGGACAGGTTGTCCTGCATCGCCGCCAGCGGCAGGCCGCGCAGGCCGTCGTTGCCGCCCAGCTCCAGGATCAGCACGTCCGGGCGCTGTTGCCGCAGCACCGCCGGCAGCCGGGCCAGGCCACCGGCGGTGGTCTCGCCGGACAGGCTGCTGTTGACGACCTGGTGCGTGCTGCCCAGTTGTTGTTGCAACAGCCTGACCCAGCCCTGCTCCGGGCGCAGGCCATAGGCGGCGGACAGGCTGTCGCCGAACACCACGATACGCGCGGCGTGCGCCAGATGCGGCGCCAGCAGCAAGGCAACCAGCAGAAAGCAGCGATAAAGCATGAATCCCTCTCCAGAAAATAACGTGATCCTGCGCGCCGACGCGCTGGCGCGCCAGGTCGACTACCACGGTCAGACGCTGACCATCTTGCACCAAGCCAGCCTCAGTGTCGCCGCCGGCGAGAGCGTCGCCATCGTCGGCGCCTCCGGCAGCGGCAAATCCACGCTGCTTGCCATTCTGGCAGGGCTGGATCCGGCAAGTTCCGGCGAGGTGTGGCTGGACGGCCAGGCGCTGTCGGCGCTGGACGAGGACGGCCGCGCGCTGCTGCGCCGCGACAGGGTCGGCTTCGTGTTCCAGAACTTCCAGCTGATGCCGCAATTCACCGCGCTGGAAAACGTGATGCTGCCGCTGGAGCTGGCCGGGCGTAGCGATGCCCGCGCCGCCGCCAGCGCCATGCTGCAGCGCGTCGGCCTCGGCCACCGTCTCGATCACTACCCGCGTCACCTGTCCGGCGGCGAACAGCAGCGGGTGGCGCTGGCGCGGGCCTTCGTGGTGCGGCCAACCTTGCTGTTTGCCGACGAGCCGACCGGCAACCTCGATCCGGCCACCGGGCGGCAGGTGATCGAGCTGCTGTTCCAGCTCAACGCCGAGGCCGGCACCGCGCTGGTGCTGGTCACCCACGACACCGCGCTGGCGTCGCGCTGCGCCGCGGTCTACCGCCTCAACGACGGCCGCCTGCAGCGGGAGGCGACATGAGCCGGCTGTCGCTGCAGATGGGCTGGCGCCTGTTGCGGCGCGAGCTGCGCGCCGGCGAGCTGACGGTGCTGCTGCTGGCGCTGCTGGTGGCGGTGACGGCGATGAGCAGCGTCGCCTTCTTTTCCGACCGCATCGAGCAGGCGCTGACGCGGCAGGCCAGCCAGCTGTTGGCCGCCGACCTGGTGTCCAACGGCAACCGGCCGCCGCCGGACGCGTGGCGGCGGCATGCGGCGCAGCGCGGCCTGCAGCAGGCGGAGAGCGCCACCTTTCCGTCCATGGTGTTCGCCCGCGAGCAGGCGGTGCTGGCGACGCTGAAGGCGGTCACCGCCGGCTATCCGCTGCGCGGCGAGGTGCAGCTGCGCACGCCGCGGGGTGTGCAGGAGGGCCGGCTGGCGCCGGCGCCGGGCGAGCTGTGGGCCGATACGCGGCTGCTGCAGAAGCTGGGCCTGCGTCTGGGCGACAGCGTGCGCCTGGGCAACGTCAGCCTGCGCCTGAGCGCGGAGCTGCTGCGCGAGCCGGACGGCGCGATGGACCTGTACAACTTCATCCCGCGCGCGCTGTTCAACCACGCCGATCTGGCCGCCACCGGCCTGGTCCAGGACGGCAGCCGCGTGCGCTACCGGCTGATGGTGGCCGGCGATGCCGCCAGCGTGGCCGGCTACCGCCAGTGGCTGGCGCCGCGGCTGGACCAGCGCACGCGGCTGGAGGATGTCGAGGAGGCGCGGCCGGAGGTGAGGTCGGCGCTGGAGCGGGCGCGGCGCTTTCTCGGCCTGACCGCGCTGCTGTCGGTGCTGCTGTCGGCGGCGGCGGTGGCGCTGGCGGTGCGCCGCTACCTGGCGCGGCACTGGCAGAGCGTGGCGGTGATGCGCGCGCTGGGGCAGACCGGCGGCGAGGTGGCGCTGGTGTGGGGCAGCCTGTTCCTGTGGCTGGCGCTGGTGGCCGGCGTGCTCGGCACCGTCGCCGGTTACGGCGTGCAGGCCGGCCTGCTGCGGTTGGCGCAGCAGTGGCTGGGCAGCGGCCTGCCGGCACCGGCGCTCGCCGCCTGGCTGAGCGGGCCGTTGTCGGCGCTGATCTTGCTGGCCGGTTTCGCGCTGCCGCCGCTGCTGGCGCTGCGCCGCATTCCGGCGCTGGCGGTGCTGCGCGCGGACATGCCGACCTCCGGCCGTTCGCTGCCGGCGCCGCTCTTGGCCGTCCTGGCCCTGCTCGGGCTGGCGGCGTGGCAGGTCGGCGACGGCACGCTGGCGCTGTGGCTGCTGGGCGGGCTGGCCGGCTTCTTGCTGGCGGTCGGCCTGCTGGCCTGGGGCGTGGTGCGCCTGCTGCGCCGCGTGCCGCTGTCCGGGGCCGTCGGCTGGCGCCACGGTGCGGCCAACCTTGCGCGCCGGCCGTGGCTGGCGGTGATCCAGATCGCGGCGCTGTCGGTGAGCCTGATGGCGCTGCTGACGCTGACCGTGGTGCGCGACGACCTGATCGGCGCCTGGCAGAAATCCTTGCCGGCCGACGCGCCGGACTCGTTCCTGATCAATCTGCAGGCGCCGCAGCAGGCGACACTGGACACGCTGTTCGCCAGGGTTGGCCGCAGCGCGCCGCAGGCGGCGCCGATGACGCGGGCGCGGCTGCTGTCGATCAACGAGCGCGCGGTGAAGGGCAGCGACTACGCGGACGAGCGCGCGCAGCGGCTGGCCGAGCGCGAGTTCAACCTGTCGTGGCGCGCCGCGCCGCCGCCGGGCAACGGCTTCGCCGCCGGCAAGTGGTGGCCGGCGGGCAGCACGCAGCCGGCGTTCTCGGTGGAGCAGGGGCTGGCCGAGACGCTGGGCATCCGCATGGGCGACGTGCTGGCGTTCGACATCGCCGGCAAGCGCTGGCAGGCGCCGGTGACCAGCCTGCGCAAGGTGGCGTGGGACAGCTTCCAGCCCAATTTCTTCGTCATCGCGCCGCAGGGCTGGATGGGCGGCGAGAGCGCCAGCTACATCACCAGCTACCGCGCGCCGGACAAGGACTTTAACAACCGGCTGGTGGCGGCGCTGCCCAATGTGACGGTGATCGACATCAGCGTCATCGTGCGCGAGGTGAAGGCGGTGATCGGGCGCCTGGCGCTGGCGGTGGAAACCATGTTCAGCCTGGCACTGGCCGCCGGGGTGCTGGTGCTGTGGGCGGCGCTGGCCGCCACCCGCGACGAGCGGCAGTTCGACGTCGCGCTGCTGCGCGCGCTGGGCGCCTCGCGGCAGCAGGTGCGCGCGGTGATCCTCGCCGAGCTGGCGTGGCTGGGCGGCCTGACCGGGCTCCTGGCCGGCATCGGCGCGATGGCGATCGGCAGCCTGGTGGCGGTGCAGCTGTTCAACCTGCCGCTGGCGCCCAACCTGTGGCTGCCGCTGCTGGGCGCGCTGTGCGGCGGCGCGGTGGTCGGGCTTGCCGGCTGGCCGCTGCTGCGTAAAATCACGCGCACCCCGCCCACCGACATACTGCGCAACAGCTGACACAGGAGTGAAGGACATGGATGCAATGGTATTGGCGTCTATCGCCAAGTGGCCGAACGTGCCGGCCGTGTTCGGCTGGCTGCGGCTGGACGCACGCGGCCAGTGGTGGCTGCGCGAGGCGCGGCTGGACCAGGCCGCGATCGTGGATTTCTTCCGCCGCAACTACGCGCGCGACGGCGACGGCCGCTACTACGTGCAGAACGGCCCGCAAAAGGTCTACGTCGCGCTCGACGCCGCGCCCTACGTGGCGCGCCGCGGCGCGGCCGGCTGGTACTGGTTGCCAGACATCGACCCCGGCACGCCGCGGCTGGCGCTGCTGGACGAGGGCGGGCGGCTGTTTGTCGAGGCCGGCGGCGAGCTGGCGGTGGTGGACGACCGCGAGCTGCTGGCGCTGAGCGAAGCGATACAGCGCAGTGCCGACGGCCAGCCGCCGACGGCGGCCGACTGGGCTGCGTGGCAGCAGGGCAGGCTGGCGCTGCAGCTGGGTCTGGCCGAAGGCAGCCTGCCGCTGCGGCCGCTGGCCGCCGCCGACGTGTCGCGGCGCTACGGTGTGGTGCTGTCGCCGCAGCCCTGAACGGGGTGCCGCTTTGGCGCAAAAGGCGGCCGGCGTGCGTGGTATCATCGCGCGTCCGGCGCCAGCGCGCCCTTTTACCCGGCGCCCGCGCCTCTTTGATTACCTGAGTTGATGAAGTCCGTATGCACCGATTGATAGGCCGTATCCTTGCCGCGTTCGCGCTGCTGTTTGCCCTGTGGCTGGCCTGGGTGGTCGCCGTCCCGGTCAGCCCGCCCGGCTCGCCCTACACCGTCAGCGTCGCCCCCAACCGCACCATGGGCCAGCTGGCGCGCACGCTGGAAGAGGACGGCGCCATCCGCAACCGCTGGGTGATGGTGGCGATCTCGCGCATGATGGGCAGCGACCGCAAGCTCAGGGCCGGGCTGTACCAGTTCTCCGGCGCCACCGCGCTGTGGCAGTACCTGTCGCGCTTCAACGACGGCCACCCGGACCAGGCTAGCGTCACCATCATCGAGGGCTGGACCCTGCGCCAGTTCCGCGCCGCCCTGCTGGGCGAGGAAGACCTGCGCCAGGACAGCGCCGGCTGGAGCGAGCAGCGGCTGCTGGCCGAGCTGGGCATCGCCGAGGGCAGCGGCGAAGGGCTGTTCTTCCCCAGCACCTACTACTACCTGCCCGGCAGCAGCGACGTGGAATTGCTGCGCCGAGCCAACCAGACGCTGATGCAGCAGCTGCAGACGGTGTGGGAGTCGCGCGCCGCCGACCTGCCGTACCAGACCCCGTACCAGCTGCTGACCATGGCCAGCCTGATCGAGAAGGAAACCGCGCGCGAGGAAGACCGCAGCATGGTGGCCAGCGTGTTCGTCAACCGCCTGCGCATCGGCATGCGGCTGCAGACCGATCCGGCGGTGATCTACGGCATGGGCGAGCGCTACCGCGGCCGCATCGGCAAGGACGCGCTGCGCCGCGACACGCCGTACAACACCTATACCCGCGCCGGGCTGACGCCGACACCGATCGCGCTGGTCAGCCGCGCGGCACTGGACGCCGCCGCACACCCGGCCCCTAGCCGCGCGCTGTACTTCGTGTCGCGCGGTGACGGCAGCACCCAATTCTCCGAAACACTGGACGAGCACAACGCGGCCGTCCGCCAATACATCCTGAAGAAAGGTTGATGATGCCCAGAGCGCGCTTCATTACGCTGGAGGGGCTCGACGGGGCCGGCAAGACCACGCACCTGGCCTTCATCCGCGACTGGCTGGCTGCGGCCAACGTTGACACCGTGTTCACCCGCGAGCCGGGCGGCACGCCGCTGGGCGAGAAGCTGCGCGAGCTGCTGCTCGACGTCGACACCGAGGCCACGCTGGATACCGAAACCCTGCTGATGTTCGCCAGCCGCCAGGAGCTGCTGTCGTCGGTGATCCGCCCGGCGCTGGCGATGGGGCGCTGGGTGGTCAGCGACCGCTTTACCGACGCCACCTTCGCCTACCAGGGCGGTGGCCGCGGCGTGCCGGCCAAGCGCATCGCGCAGCTGGAAGAGTGGGTGCAGCAGGGCCTGCAGCCGGACCTGACCATCCTGCTCGACGTGCCGCTGCAGGTCTCGCAGCAGCGCCTGAGCCAGACGCGGCTGCCGGACCGTTTCGAGCGCGAGCGCGAGGACTTCCACCAGCGCGTGCGTGACAGCTACCTCGCCCGCGCCGCCGCCTACCCGCAGCGTTTCTTCGTGGTCGACGCCAGCGGCGACCTCGCCGCCATCCAGCAGCAGCTGGCCGGCCGGCTGGCCGAACTGAAGGCGCAAGCCTGATGCGCTACCCGTGGCAAGCCGGCGACTGGCAAAGGTTGGCCGCCAACTTCGAGCGCCTGCCCAACGCCTGGCTGCTCAGCGGCCCGGCCGGCATCGGCAAGCGCGAGTTCGCGCAGGAAGTGGCGCGCGCGCTGCTGTGCGAGGCGCCGCAGGCCGACCACTGCGCCTGCGGCCAGTGCCAGGCCTGCCACTGGTTTGCCGCCGGCAACCATCCCGACCTGCGCGTGCTGACGCCGCACGGCGACGACGAGGAGGCGGAAGAGGGCAAGGAAGCCAAGGCGCCGAAACGCAAGCTGCCGGTCATCAAGATCGACGGCGTGCGTAGCGTGATCGACTTCGCCCACCTCAGCGCCCACCGCGGCGGACGGCGGGTGGTGATCGTGGAACCGGCGGAAGCGCTGAACCCGGCCGCCGCCAACGCGCTGCTGAAAGTGCTGGAAGAACCGCCGGCCGAGGTGGTGTTCCTGCTGGTGTCCGATGCGCCGCAGCGCCTGCTGCCGACCATCAAGAGCCGCTGCCGCCAGTTCCCGCTCAGCCTGCCGTCGCCGGCACAGGCGCTGGCGTGGGTGCACGAGCAGGGCGTCGAGGACGCCGAGGCCGAGCTGGCGTTTCACGGCGGCATGCCGCTGTTCGAGCACGACGCGGCGGAGGCGGCGCTGCGCAAGCAGTTCGTGGCAGGGCTGACCGAGTGCAGCATGGGCAGCGTGCTGAGCCTCGCCGACGCCGTCGACAAGCAGAAGCTGGCGCTGGAGCTGCCGCTGCGCTGGCTGGGCAAATGGCTGCACGACCTGGCCGCGCTGCGCCTCGGTGGCGCGGTGCGCTACTTCCCGGCGCAGCAGACGGCGATGCAGCGCCTGCTGCCACGGCTGAACATCCATGCTTTAATGGATTGCCAGCGCGAACTGACGGCGCTGGCGCCGTACGGCCAGCACACCCTGGTGACAAGGCTGCAACTGGAAGCCCTGTTGATGAACTACCTGAAAGCCTTTGCCGGCAAGCCAACCTGACACAGGACCAGCATGGATAACGCAGTCGAGATCAAGCCCGACGCCAGCCGCCCCGGCGTGCTGTCGCTGTCGATCAAGGAGCGCAGTGCGCTGTACGCGGCCTACATGCCCTTCCTGCGCAACGGCGGCATCTTCGTGCCGACCAATCGCGACTACAACCTCGGCGACGAGGTGTTCCTGTTGCTGACGCTGCTGGACGACACCCAGAAGCTGGCGATCCCCGGCAAGGTAGCGTGGCTCACCCCCGCCGGCGCCAACAACAACCGTAACCAGGGCATCGGCATCGAATTCGGCGCCGACGAAACCTGCAAGCAGGCGCGGCTGAAGATCGAGAGCCTGCTCGGCGGCGCGCTGAACTCGACGCGGCCGACGCATACCATGTGACACAAAGGCGCAGGCGGGCATTCCCTGTCCACAGCCGATCTTCTACAATTTACCTAGTCAAATGTTGCGGCCAACGTTGGCCGCAATTTTTTTGGAAGCCTATCATGCTGGTCGATTCGCACTGCCATATCAATTTCCCCGACCTTGCTGCGCGCATGCCGGAAGTGCTGGCCAATATGGCCGCCAACGGCGTGAGCCACGCGATGGTGATCGGCGTCAGCCGGCCGAAGTATCCGGAGGTGCTGGCGCTGGCCGAGGCGCACGCCAACCTGTTCGCCACCGTCGGCATCCACCCGGATGACCCGGAGGCCGAGGAATTCAGCGAGGACGAGCTGGTGGCGCACGCGGCGCACCCGAAGGTGGTCGGCATCGGCGAGACCGGCCTCGACTACCACTGGTGTCAGGGCGATCTGGCCTGGCAGCACGAGCGCTTCGCGGTGCACATCCGCGCCGCGCGCCGCGCCGGCCTGCCGCTGGTGATCCACACCCGTTCTTCCGCCGCCGATACCGTGCGCATGATGCGCGAGCATGGTGCCGATCAGGCCGGCGGCGTGATGCACTGCTTCACCGAGGACTGGGCAACCGCCCGCGCCGCGCTGGATCTGGGCTTCCATATTTCGCTGTCCGGCATCGTCACCTTCAAGAACGCGGCGGTGGTGAAGGAGGTGGCGCAGAAGGTGCCGCTGGACCGCCTGCTGGTGGAAACCGACTCGCCGTACCTGGCGCCGGTGCCGTTCCGCGGCAAGACCAACGAGCCGGCCTACGTCAAGCACGTGGCAGAGCACATCGCCGAGCTGCGCGGCCTGTCGTTCGAGGCGGTGGCGGCGGCCACCAGCGACAACTACTTCCGCCTGTTCAGCAAGGCGCAGCGCGTCGCGGGGCAGGGCTGAGGGGATGGCGATGAGCAAGCTGCAGTGGACAGTACTCGGTTGCGGCTCCAGCAGCGGCACGCCGGCCATCGGCTGTGAGTGCGCGACCTGCCGCTCCGACGATGCACGCAACCGGCGCAGCCGTTGCTCCGCCTATGTGCGCATCGGCGACGCCGGCATCCTGATCGACACCTCGCCGGACCTGCGCCAGCAGGCGCTGCGCGAGGGCATCAGTCGCGTCGACGCCGTGCTCTACACCCATCCGCACGCGGACCACCTCAACGGCATCGACGACCTGCGCGCCTTCTGCTACGTGAAGAAGGGGCCGATCACGCTGTACGGCAACGCCTTCACGCTCGACAACATCCGCCGCCGCTTCGATTACGCGCTGGCGCCGCCGTCGCCGGTGTGGGACAAGCCGGTGCTGCACACCGAGCTGGTGTCGGCGCCGCTGAGCATCAACGGCGTGACGGTGACGCCGATCCCGCTGCAGCACGGCGCCTGGCCCTGTCTGGGCTGGCGCATCGGCGATGTGGCGTGGCTGACCGACCTGTCCGACATTCCCGAAGCCAGCCTGCCGCTACTGCAGGGCCTGGACACGCTGTTCCTCGACTGCCTGCGGCCGGAGCCCTACCCTTCGCACCTGCATCTGGCGGCGTCGCTGGCGTGGGCGCAAAGCCTGGCCGCAAGGCAGACCTTCCTGATCCACATGACGCACCAGCTGGAATACCGGGCGCTGTCGGCGCAGTGTCCGCCGGGGGTGGCGGTGGCGTACGATGGCCTGCAACTGACTTTTTAAGAGCTGACAAACAATGAGCATGCTGATTCTGGGGCTGGTCGCGCTGATCGGTCTGGTGTTTTCCGTCGCCGTGGTGGTGTTCTACCTCGGTTGCCTGGGCGCGACGATGGCGGCCTTCAACCACGGCCGCATCGTGTGGGGCTCGCTGACCTTCTTCCTGCCGCCGCTGTCCTTCCTGTTCGCGCTGCGGCACCGTGCCGAGGCGGACTGGTCGTTCGGCTTCATCTGGAAGGGCGGGCTGGTGGTGCTGCTGATCGTCGGCGGCGTCTGGCTCGGCATGCAGCTGCTGCCGGAGCACGCGGCGCAGGGCGCCAGCGCGATGGGCAAGCTGCTGCCGCAACCGGCCGGCCCGGTCGCGCAGTAAGCAGGGCGCGGCGCACGGCTGCGCCGTGTAATCCGTCAACAGTTGGCCGCACCGCCTGTCCGAAGGCGTGCGGCCAACCTTGCTTCGGGCGGCTTGCCAGTCCGCTTCAGCCGCCCGACGTTGGCCGCAACACCTGCCGCGCGGCGGCAATCAGCACCTCGCTGAGTCTCGCCAGCCTGGGCGACTGCACCTGCCAGTGGTGCCAGTACAGCGCCACGTCCACTGGCTTGTCCGGCTGCAGCGGCAGCAGGGTGTCGGCCTGGCCGCTGGCGGCCAGCTGCACGTCGGGCAGCATGCCCCAGCCCAGCCCCAGGCGCACCGCCTGCAGGTAGGGGTCGGACGCGGGCAGGAAGTGGCAGGGGTAGCTGTCGTCCGGCAGGCCGAAGTGCTGCAGCAGCCAGTCGGCCTGCAGCCTGTCCTTGCGGTTGTAGATCATCACCGGGGCGCGGCGCAGCGTGTCGCGGCTGACGCCGCCGGCAAACCAGCGCGCGTGGTAGTCGGCGCTGGCCAGCGCCTGGTAGCGCATCACGCCCAAGGGGCTGGCGCTACAGCCGCGCATCGCCTGCGGCTCGGTGGACACGCAGCCCAGCGCCATGCCGGCCTGCAGCAGGGTGTAGGTGTGGTCCTGGTCGTCCACGATCGCGTCCAGCAGCACGCGTTCGCGGATCAGGAACGGGGTCAGCGCCGGCAGGAACCAGCTGGCGATGCTGTCGGCGTTGATCGCCAGCGACACGCTGAGCATCGCGCTGTCGTCGCCGGCAAAGGTGGCGGCCAGATCGGCCTCCAGCAGCGCGGCACGCTGCAGGTGCTGGCGCAGCAGCTGGCCTTCGCGCGTGGCGCGGCAGGGGCGGCTGCGCACCAGCAGCGGCTTGCCGAGCGCCTCTTCCAGCGCGCGGATGCGCTGCGAGATGGCGGACGGGGTCAGGTGCAGGTCCTGTGCGGCCTGCTCGAAGCTGCCGCTGTCCAGCGCGGCCAGAAAGGCCTCGCTGTGCCTGGGGTCGAGTTTCATGGTGAGGCGATGTAAGTGAAACGAAATTAATGATAGCCAAGATAATTTAATCTTGCTGTTGTTGTGTGGCGGTCGCGGCGATACTGCGGCCAACCTTACCTCGTGGAGCACACCATGCTGACAGCAAGCTATTTCAAGGGCCTGGGCCTGGGCGCCAGCCTGATCATGGCCATCGGTTCACAGAACGCCCACGTGCTGAAGATGGGCCTGTTGCGCCAGCACGTCGGAGTGACGGTGCTTGTGTGCATGCTGTGCGACGCGGTGCTGATCGCCACCGGCGTGGCCGGCATGGGCAGCCTGATCCAGCGCAGCCCGCTGCTGCTGGAGGCGGCGCGCTGGGGCGGCGCGGCCTTCCTGTTCTGGTACGGGCTGCGCGCGTGGCGGGCGGTGCTGGCCGACGAGAGCCTGCAGATCGCGGCCGGGGCCACGGTCATGCCGCTGAAGGCGGCGCTGCTGACGGTGCTGGCGCTGACCTTGCTGAACCCGCACGTGTATCTGGATACCGTGGTGCTGCTGGGCAGCATCGGCGGCCAGGAGGCGGGAGACGGCCGGCTGTGGTTTGCGCTGGGCGCGTGCACCGCGTCGGTGTTGTGGTTTGCGGCGCTGGGCTACGGCGCACGGCTGCTGGCGCCGCTGTTTGCGCGGCCGCTGTCGTGGCGGGTGCTGGACGGCGTGGTGGGCACGGTGATGTGGACGCTGGCCGGCGCGCTGGCCCTGTCCTGAGCGGCGCGGGCGGTATGAAAAAAGGCGGCACCGGATGGGTGTCGCCTTTTTTTGTCTGGTGCGATGGGCCGCCATCGCACCGTGGAAAAGCCGGAGCCGCCGTCGTTCATGCGTGCGCCTCCCGTTCGCCGACCAGGCGCAGCCGCTCGGCGCGCTCGCTGTCGATGAAGTGGCCGATCATGGTGCGGTAGATCTTGGCGGTGAGCGCGGCGTCGGCGCCCAGCTCGCCGGCGAGGCGGGTGACGCGGCGCATCACCTGGTCGACGCGCTTGCCGTCTTCCACTTCGGCGTCGCTGTGCTTGAAGGCGGCGGCCTGATGTACGTACAGCCCACGTTCGGCAATCAGGCTGACGATGGCGCGGTCCAGGGCATCGATCTGCGAGCGGACTTCGTCCAGGTTACGACACTGGTAAACCCATTCCATGGTGTGACTCCCGTTGTCAGTGCGGCCAACGTTGCGGGTTGGCCGCAAGGTAAGCGATCTCAGTAGTAGTTCAGCCCCATCGCGGCCTTCACTTCGGCCAGCGTCTGCGCCGCCACGGCGCGTGCCTTGGTGGTGCCCTCCTTCAGCAGCGCCATCACCTGCGCCGGGTCCTGCGCGTACTCCTCGCGGCGGGCACGGATCGGTGCCAGCAGCGCCTGCAGGATGTCCTCCAGCTCACGCTTGATCTGCACATCGCCCAGGCCGCCGCGCTGGTAGTGCGCCTTCAGTTCGGCCACGCGGCCGGCGTCGGGGTGGAACACGTCCAGGTAGGCGAACACCACATTGCCCTCGACCTGGCCCGGGTCGTCCACGCGCAGGTGGTTCGGATCGGTGTACATCATCTTTACCGCCTGGCTGATCTCGTCGGCACTGGCCGACAGCGGCAGCGCATTGCCCAGCGACTTGGACATCTTGGCCTTGCCGTCGATGCCGGGCAGGCGCGCGCCGGCGGCGGGCACCACCGCGCGCGCCTCGACCAGCACCTCGCGGCCGACGCTGCCGTTGAAGCGGCGGGCGATCTCGTTGGTCTGCTCGATCATCGGGATCTGGTCGGCGCCCACCGGCACGATGGTGGCCTTGAACGCGGTAATGTCGGCGGCCTGGGCGGCCGGGTAGGTGAGGAAGCCGGCCGGGATGTCGCGCTCGTAGCCGCGCAGCTTGATCTCGTCCTTGATGGTCGGGTTGCGTTCCAGCCGCGACACGGTGACCAGATTGAGATAGTAGGAGGCCAGCTCCATCAGCTCCGGCACCAGGCTCTGGATGAAGATGGTGCTCCTGGCCGGGTCGATGCCCACGGCGAGGTAGTCCAGCGCCACCTGCAGCACGTTGTCGCGCACCTTCAGGTAGTTGCCCATGTTGTCGGTCAGCGCCTGCGCGTCGGCCAGCAGCAGGAACTGCTGGCAGCGATCCTGCAGGATCACGCGGTTGCGCAGCGAGCCGACGTAGTGGCCGAGGTGCAGCGGGCCGGTGGTGCGGTCGCCGGTGAGGATGATGTCGTTACTGGATACGGTACTGAGGATGTCCATGCTGATCTCCGTTATTTCACGGGAGACCGACTTGGCGCAGGGGAGGATGGTGCAACAAAAAACCCGGGCGCCTTGTCGGCTGCTCCCGGGTTTGCTTTACGTACGCAACCGCGGTGCCGCCGTCAGAGGCGCCACCAGGAAAAAAAGAAAGCTGCGGTTGCGGGTTTGGTAGTCATGTTTTTCATCAGATCACGGCATGACGGCGGGCGTCAAGCCGTTTTTAGAAGCGGCGGGTGAGGTGCGCCTTGTGCATGATGGTGGAGGCGATCTCCTCGATCGACTTGTGCGTGGTGCTGATGAAGGGCACCGAATGATGGCGGAACATGGACTCGGCCTCGTTCACCTCGCGGCGGCAGTTCTCCATGCTGGCGTAGCGCGAATCCGGGCGGCGCTCGGAGCGGATGTGGTGCAGTCGCGCCGGGTCGATGGTCAGGCCGAACATCTTGTTGCGGTACGGCAGCAGCATTTTCGGCAGCGTCGGGCTGTCGAGGTCTTCCGGGGTCAGCGGGTAGTTGGCCGCCTTGATGCCGTACTGCAGCGCCAGGTACAGGCAGGTCGGCGTCTTGCCGGAGCGCGACACGCCGATCAGGATCACGTCGGCCTCGGCCAGATCCTTCAGCTTCACGCCGTCGTCATGGTTGAGCGAGAAGTTCACCGCCTCGATGCGGTGATCGTATTCCTCCTCGTTGCTCATGCCATGCGCCTTGCCCAGCTGTAGTGTCGCTTTTTCACCCAGCTCCCGTTCCAGCTCGCCGATGAAGGTTTCGAAGAAGTCGATCACCAGCGCGTGGCTGATCTGCAGCGCGGCGCGGACGTCGGCCTTGATGATGCTGGTAAAGACCAGCGGCTTGAGGTGATCGGTGGCGCCGACTTCGTCAATCTGGCGTGTCAGCTCCTGCGCCTTCTCCACGGTATCGATGAACGGCACCGTTTCACGCTTGAATTCTTGGGCATCAAATTGCGTCAGCAGGGTGTTTCCGAGTGATTCGGCGGTGATCCCGGTGCGGTCGGAAACAAAAAAAACGGAACGGCGATGCGGCATGGTGATTTCCTGCAAATGTCCAGTGGAGGTCTACAGCGGCAAGTCTGCGGGCAGGCGGCGGCGGATGCAAGCCGCAAGCGCGGTGCCCGCCGATGGCGCGCTGTAGTTTGCTGACTACAGCGGCAGTCGGCAAAACCGCGACATTGTGGTGCAGGGCAGAACACCAGAAAGCGGCATCGCGCCTTGAGTCAGGGCAAACCCTGCGTTGTGCAGTGCAGAAGTAGCTACGCAAACAGCGACTTGTTCGGCTAGAATGCGCTATCCCTATCGTCCAATCCACATACAGGAAGTGAAGTGATGGCAGAGAACTACGTCATCTGGTTCGAGAAGCTGCGCATGACCGACGTTGAAGAAGTAGGCGGCAAGAATGCCTCTCTCGGCGAAATGATCAGTCAGCTGGCAAACTCCGGCGTGCGAGTACCGGGAGGCTTTGCAACCACTGCAGACGCCTATCGTGACTTTTTGCAGCACAATGGCCTCGCCGACCGAATCAACCAAGCCCTTGGCAAACTCGATATCGATGATGTCACCGAACTGGCCCGCGTCGGCAAGGAAATCCGGCAATGGATTATCGACACCCCATTCCCGGCCAAGCTTGATGAAGACATCAAGACAGCCTGGGACAAGATGGTCGCCGATGCCGGTGGTGCCGATATTTCCGTCGCAGTCCGTTCCTCTGCCACCGCAGAAGACCTCCCCGATGCCTCGTTCGCAGGCCAGCAAGAAACCTTCCTGAACATTCGTGGCCTTGACAACGTCAAGGACGCCATGAAGCACGTCTTCGCTTCCCTCTATAACGACCGCGCCATCTCCTACCGCGTGCACAAAGGCTTTGCCCACGATGTGGTGGCACTGTCGGCTGGTGTGCAGCGCATGGTGCGTTCCGATAGCGGCGCTGCCGGCGTGATGTTCACCATCGATACCGAATCCGGCTTCGAAGACGTGGTGTTCATCACCTCTTCCTACGGTCTGGGCGAGACAGTGGTGCAAGGCGCGGTGAACCCGGACGAGTTCTACGTTCACAAGCCAACGCTGAAGGCCGGCCGTCCTGCCGTGCTGCGCAAGAACCTGGGTTCCAAGCTGATCAAGATGGAATTCACCGACGCGTCGCAAGCCGGCCGTTCGGTAAAAACCGTCGACGTGGCGCCGGAACTGCAGAAGCAGTTCTCGATCACCGACGCGGAAGTGGAAGAGCTGGCCCAGTACGCGCTGATCATCGAAAAACACTACGGCCGCCCGATGGATATCGAGTGGGGCCGTGACGGTACCGACGGCAAGCTGTACATCCTGCAGGCCCGTCCGGAAACCGTGAAGTCGCAGGAAGACCGCAAGGACACCCTGCGCCGCTATCGCCTGAAGAACAAGTCCACCGTGCTGGTCGAAGGCCGCGCCATTGGCCAGAAGATCGGCCAGGGCACCGTGCGCATGATCAAGGACGCGTCCGAGATGGATCAGGTCAAGGCCGGCGACGTGCTGGTCACCGACATGACCGACCCGGACTGGGAACCGGTGATGAAGCGCGCCGCCGCGATCGTGACCAACCGTGGCGGCCGTACCTGCCACGCCGCGATCATCGCGCGTGAACTGGGTATCCCAGCCGTAGTCGGCTGTGGCGACGCCACCGACCTGCTGCGCGACGGCATGCAGGTGACCGTGTCCTGCTCCGAAGGCGACACCGGCAACATCTACGACGGCCTGCTGGACGTGGAAATCATCGAGCTGGAGCTCGACAAGATGCCGAAGTCCCCGGTCAAGATCATGATGAACGTCGGCAACCCGGAACTGGCCTTCGATTTCGCGCAGCTGCCGAACGAAGGCGTGGGCCTGGCGCGCATGGAGTTCGTGATCAACCGCCAGATCGGCATCCACCCGAAAGCGCTGCTGGAGTTTGATACCCTGCCGGCCGACCTGAAGGCGACCATCACTGATCGCATCGCCGGTTACGCCAGCCCGGTCGACTTCTACGTCGACAAGATCGCCGAAGGCGTGTCGACGTTGGCCGCAGCGTTCTACCCGAAAAAGGTCATCGTGCGCATGTCCGACTTCAAGTCGAACGAGTACGCCAACCTGATCGGTGGCCAGCTGTACGAGCCGCACGAAGAAAACCCGATGCTGGGCTTCCGTGGTGCCGCCCGCTACGTGGCCGACAGCTTCCGCGACTGCTTCGAGCTGGAATGCCGTGCCATCAAGAAGGTGCGCGACGTGATGGGCCTCACCAACGTGGAAGTGATGATCCCGTTCGTGCGTACCCTGGCCGAAGCCGAGAAAGTGATCGAGATCCTGGCCGTCAACGGCCTGAAGCGCGGCGAAAACGGCCTGCGCCTGATCATGATGTGTGAACTGCCGACCAACGCGGTACTGGCCGAGAAGTTCCTGCAGTTCTTCGACGGCTTCTCCATCGGCTCCAACGACATGACCCAGCTCACCCTGGGCGTGGATCGTGACTCCGGTGGCCCGATCGCCACCACCTTCGACGAGCGCAACGAAGCCGTGAAAGCCATGCTGCATATGGCGATCCAGGCTTGTCGCAAGCTCGACAAGTACGTGGGTATCTGCGGCCAGGGCCCGTCCGATCACCCGGACTTCGCCAAGTGGCTGGTGGAAGAGGGCATCGAGACCATCTCGCTGAACCCGGACACCGTGGTGGAAACCTGGCTGTACCTGGCCAAGGAACTCAACGCCTGAGCCAGACCGCCTGATCCTGTCAACGCCCGACTGGCGCGTGCATCGAGTGCACTCGCCGCCCAAGTCGGGCGTTTTTCTTTGTCAATTCATGTAGTTCGCAGGTAACACACCCGATGGCAGAAGGGCGATGGTAAACTTTGTCCATAGCCCTTTTCCACCTACCTTGCGATACGAGGACAACGATGAGCCGTATCTCCCTTTCCCGCTTCCTGATCGAAGAGCAGCGCCAGCACGGCGCACTGCCGCCAGACCTGCGTCTGCTGATTGAAACCGTGGCCCGCGCCTGCAAGGCCATCGCCCACTCCGTGAACAAGGGCGCGCTGGCTGGTGTGCTCGGCGAGGCCGGTACCGGCAACGTACAGGGCGAAGCCCAGAAAAAGCTGGACGTGATCGCCAACGACATCCTGCTGGAAGCCAACGAATGGGGCGGCAACCTCGGCGCGATGGCCTCCGAAGAGATGGAGCTGCCGCACTCGATCCCGGATCACATGCCGCGTGGCCGCTACCTGCTGCTGTTCGACCCGCTGGATGGCTCCTCCAATATCGACGTCAACATCTCGGTCGGCACCATCTTCTCGGTGCTGGAAGCGCCGGAAGGCAACGAGCAGCCAACCGAGCAGGACTTCCTGCAGCCGGGGAGCCGCCAGGTGGCTGCCGGCTATGCGCTGTACGGTCCGCAGAACATGCTGGTGCTGACCTTCGGCCAGGGCGTGTATGGCTTCACGCTGGATCGTGAGCTGGGGTCCTGGGTGCTGACCAATACGCGCATGCAGGTGCCGGAAACCACCAAGGAATTCGCCATCAACATGTCCAATCAGCGCCACTGGGAAGCACCGGTCAAGCGCTATATCGGTGAATTGCTGGCCGGTCAGGAAGGTCCGCTGGGCAAGGACTACAACATGCGCTGGGTCGCTTCCATGGTGGCCGAAGTGCATCGCATCCTGGTGCGTGGCGGTGTGTTCATGTATCCGAAGGATGCACGCGAGCCGTCCAAGCCGGGCAAGCTGCGGCTGATGTACGAAGGCAACCCGATGGCCTTCATTATCGAGCAGGCCGGCGGCGTCGCGACCAACGGCCATCAGCGTATTCTCGATATCCAGCCTAATGGTCTGCACGAGCGGGTGGCGGTATTCCTCGGCTCCAGGGAAGAAGTGGAGCGCGTCACCGCTTATCACGCGTAATTTCACACGCTGGATTAGCTACTAAAGGTTGGCCGCAAGCATTGCGGCCAACCTTTTTCATTTTTGTTGGCGGTGAGGTGCTTGTGAAATCAACGACTTGTAGATTCGGTGTCAAAAAGTCCGGTTTCGGGTGTTGACG
>NZ_BMYW01000009.1 GCF_014652475.1 Vogesella alkaliphila
TTTGTGTTTGCCAGCTTTTGAAACGTTAACGGCCGCCTGACGGCGGCCGCTGACGCGGACAGGGTTGGCCGCAAGCCTGCGGCCAACCTTGTGGGCAATGCTTAGCTGCGGTAGTCGGCGTTGATCTTCACGTACTCGTAGGAGAAGTCGCAGCTCCACACCGTGGCGTTGGCGAGGCCACGCCCCAGCACCACGCGCACGGTGATCTCGTCCTGCTTCATCACGCGCTGACCGTCTTCCTCTTTGTAGTCCGGATTGCGGCCGCCGTCCTTGGCCACCAGCACGTCGTCCAGGTACAGCTCCAGGCGATCGACATCCAGGTCGCCGATGCCGGCGTAGCCGATGGCGGCGAGCAGGCGGCCGAGATTGGGATCGGAGGCGAAGAAGGCGGTCTTCACCAGCGGCGAGCGGCCGATGGCGTAGCCGACGGCCTTGCACTCGGCGACGCTGCGGCCGCCTTCCACCTGGATGGTGATGAACTTGGTGGCGCCCTCGCCGTCGCGCACGATGGCCTGCGCCAGCTCGACGGAGACGTCCAGCAAGGCAGCCTTCAGCTGCTCGTAGGCCGGGTGGGTGACGGAGTCGATGCGCGGGGCGCCGCTCTGGCCGGTGGAGATCAGCATGAAGCTGTCGTTGGTGGAGGTGTCGCCGTCGATGGTGATGCTGTTGAAGCTGAGGTCGGCGACCTCCTTCACCAGCTGGTTCAGCACCGGACGGGTGATGGCGGCGTCGGTGGCGATGAAGCCGAGCATGGTGGCCATGTTCGGGTGGATCATGCCGGCGCCCTTGGCGATGCCGGTGATGTTCACCTGCTGGCCGTCGATGTCGAGTGTGCGGCTGGTCGCCTTCGGCGCGATGTCGGTGGTCATGATCGCCTCGGCGGCGTCGGCCCAGGTCGCGGTCTGCCGTGTCGGCAGGGCGGCGACGATCTTGTCGACCGGCAGCGGCTCGAGGATCACACCGGTGGAGAACGGCAGGATCTGTTCCGGCAGGCAGTCCAGTTCCTTGGCCAGCGCCTCGCACACCGCGCGCGCGTTCTGGCGGCCGGATTCGCCGGTACCGGCATTGGCGTTGCCGGTATTGATCACCAGCGCGCGGATCTGCACGCCGGCGTCGAGATTCTGTTTGCAGATCTGTACCGGGGCGGCACAGAAGCGGTTTTGCGTGAACACGCCAGCGACGGTATTGCCCTTGTCGATGCGGATGACCAGTACGTCCTTGCGGCCCGGCTTCTTGATACCGGCGCAGGCGTAGGACAGGTCCACACCGGCGATGGGCGCGAGCTGCGCGTTATCGATGGGCTTGAGATTCACTGGCATGACGTTTCTCCGTAATTTGGTGTCGCGTCATTGTAACTGAATCCGCGATCCCGGATCACGCCTCGCCGTCGCGCACCAGCGCCAGCAGCGCCGCGCCGTAACGGGCGACCTTCAGCTCGCCGAGACCGTAAATTTTCTTGAGTGCGGCCAACGTTTGCGGCCGCTGCAGCACCAGCTCCTGCAGGCTCTTGTCGGAGAACACCGCGTAGGCCGGCACGTTGTGCTCGTCGGCGGTGGCCTTGCGCCAGCGGCGCAGCGCCTGCCACAAGCGCTCCTCGCGCTCGGTGCGCAGCCAGCGCTCGGCGTGCACGCTCTGCCGCTTCTTGTCGTCGGCCAGCGGCCGCAGCGCGATGCTTTCCTGCCCTTTCAGCAAGGGCCGGCAGGCGTCGGTGAGCAAGAGCGACTGGCCGCGCGCGATGTCGACCACCAGCAGTTTGCGCGCCACCAGCTGGCGGATGATGGAGCGCCAGCCCTTCTGGTTCAGCTCGCGGCCGATGCCGAAGGTGGACAGCTTGTCGTGGCCGAAGTGGGTGACGCTCTGGTTGGCGCGCCCCAGCAGCACGTCGATGACATGGCTGGCCGCGAAGCGCTGCTGCACTCTATAGATGCAGGACAGCAGTTTCTGCACCGGCACGGTGGCATCGAAGGTGGCCGGCGGGCGCTGGCAGTTGTCGCACTGGCCACAAGGCGGCGACGACTCGCCGAAGTAGGCGAGGATCTGCTGGCGGCGGCAGCTGGCGGTCTCGCAATAGCCGAGCATGGCGTCGAGCTTGGTCAGTTCCACCTGCTTCTGCTGCTCCGCGCTGTCGCCGGCTTCGATCATCTGCGTCAGCTGCACCATGTCGTTGAGGCCGTAACACAGCCAGCTGGTGGCCGGCAAGCCGTCGCGCCCGGCGCGGCCCGATTCCTGATAGAAGTTTTCCGGGCTTTTCGGCAGGTCGATGTGGGCGACGAAGCGCACGTCCGGCTTGTCGATGCCCATGCCGAAGGCGATGGTCGCCACCATCACGATGCCGTCCTCGCGCAAAAAGGCGCGCTGGTTGGCGTCGCGCTCGGCGTGGCTCATGCCGGCGTGGTAGGGCAGCGCGCGGATGCCGTTCTCGCACAGCCAGGCCGCGGTGTCGTCCACCCGCTTGCGCGACAGGCAGTAGACGATGCCGGAGGCGCCGGGGTAGTCGTGTTCGATGAAGGCCAGCAGCTGCTTCTTGGCGCTGTCCTTTTCCACCACCTGGTAGAACAGGTTCGGGCGGTCGAAGCTGGTGACGAACTGGCGCGCGTCCTGCAATTGCAGGAAGTGCAGCATGTCGGCGCGGGTCTCGGCGTCGGCGGTGGCGGTCAGCGCGATGCGCGGCACCTGCGGCCAACGTTGGAACAGCACCGACAGCTGCTGGTACTCGGGGCGGAAGTCGTGCCCCCACTGGCTGACGCAGTGCGCCTCGTCGATGGCGAACAGCGCGATCCGCGGCAGGCTGGCCAGGAAATCGAGGAAGCGCGGGCTGAGCAGGCGCTCCGGCGCCACGTACAGCAGGTCCAGCTCGCCGCTGCGCGCCATGCGCGCGATGTCGCGGGCGTCGTCCGGCGCGGTGGCGGAGTTGAGGCAGGCGGCGGCGACGCCGGCCTCCTGCAGCGCGGCCACCTGGTCCTGCATCAGCGCGATCAGCGGCGACACCACCAGCGCCACGCCGTCGCGCAGCAGGGCCGGGATCTGGTAGCACAGGCTTTTGCCGCCACCGGTGGGCATCAGCACCAGCGCGTGGCCGCCGTCGGCGACATGCCCGATGATGTCGCCCTGCATGCCGCGGAACGCCGGGTAGCCGAAAGTGTTCTGAAGTATCGAGAGCGCGTGCTGCATCGGTGATTTCCATTGGGGGCGTCCATTGTACGCCAAAGCGGCGCGCCGCCCGCGACTCGCCACTTTGGCTTTGGCGCAGAGTGTGCGAGACTTTCCCCTGTCCTCCGAAAGTAGCCCGTCATCATGCGATTGATATTCCTTGCCGCCGCCAGCCTGCTGCTGGCCGCCTGCGCCACCCAGCCGCGTCCGGGCACCAAGCCGGTACGGCCCGGCCCCGCCAAACCGCTACCGGCACCGGTCACCGTGCCCAACGCCGAGTGGCAGATCATCGGCGTGTCGCCCAACGGCAATATCCTGCACGAGGTCGACGTGCTGAGCATCCGCCGCGAAGGCGCGCTGACGGTGTTCCGCGACCGCAAGACCATCTTCAATCCGCGCAAGGAAAACTTCCTCAACACGCCGCAGCACAAGTATTCGCTGAACCAGTGGGAGGTGAACTGCACCGCCAAGACCTTCCGCCTGCGCAGCATGGCGCTGCTCGACGACGGCGGCCGCCAGCTGCTCAGCCGCAGCTTCAGCGAGGCGGAGATCAAGCCGATGCCGGTGGTGAAGCAGTCCGCCGCCTTCCAGCAGGTGGAGTTCGTCTGCCAGCGCAGCCGCTGAGCGGCCTAACGATTTCGTGATCTGATCCAGGGAGCCAGCATGCGTCGTGTCGTATTCAATCAGAAGGGTGGCGTCGGCAAGTCGACCATCACCGTCAACCTCGCCGCCGCGGCCGCCGCCGCCGGGCGCCGCGTGCTGGTGGTCGATCTCGACCCGCAGGGCAACAGCAGCCACTACCTGAGCGGCAGCACCACGCCGCCCGAGGTGTCGGTGGCCGGGCTGTTCAACCAGATGCTCAACATCAGCATGTTCGAGAAGCCGGTGACCGACTTCGTCACCGCCACCGTCCACCCCAACCTCAGCCTGCTGGCCTCGCACCCGGAGCTGGCCGAGCTGATGGTGAAGCTGGAAGCGCGCTACAAGATGTTCAAGCTGCGCGACGCGCTGGAGCAGCTGGACGGCCACTTCGACGAGATCTGGATCGACACCCCGCCGGCGCTGAACTTCTACACCCGCTCGGCGCTGATTGCGGCCAACCGCTGCCTGATCCCGTTCGACTGCGACAGCTTCTCGCGCCACGCGCTGCTGGGCCTGATCGATAGCGTCGGCGAGATCCGCGCCGACCACAACAGCGGCCTCAGCGTGGAAGGCATCGTCGTCAACCAGTTCCAGCCGCGCGCCAGCCTGCCGCAACGGCTGGTGCAGGAATTGCGCGACGCCGGCCTGCCGGTGCTGGACCCGCCGCTGTCGGCGTCGGTGAAGATCCGCGAATCGCACGAGCGCAGCCTGCCGATGGTGTACCTCGACGCGCGCCACAAGCTGTCGCAGGAGTTCGCCGCGCTGTACCAGACCCTGCGCCAGTCGTAAGCCGGACAGGGCCGCCCGGTGCTGACCACCCGTTCGCCGCGCATCCTGTGGCTGCTGGGCACCAGCTGCGGCGTACTGCTGTGGCTGGGCGCCAGCTGGCTGCAGCAGGACAGCGAGCAGCAGCAGTTGCGCAACCAGCAGCTGCGCGAGGCGGAGCTGCTGGTCGACAACGCCGCCAACCAGCTCAACTACGCGCTGCTGGCCGGCCAGGCCGCCACCGAGCTGCTGCTGTCCGACGGCGGCCTCAACGGCCAGAGCGCGTTCCAGCGCTACGCGCCGTTCATCCTCTCCGACAACACGCTGTTCGACTTCGTCGCCACCGCGCGCCGCATCACTCCGCCGCAGCGGCTGCTGTACGAGCAGCAGCAGACGGTGATCCTGCGCGAATACCGCGACGGCCAGCTGGCCAACGCGCAGCCGCGGCCGCTGCACTTCCCGGTGGAGCAGCAATACCCGGAAAACAGCAAGGCGCTGCCGGCGCAGCTCGACCTCGCCTCGCAGGGCAATGTCGACGCCGCGCTGCAGCGGGTGAGCAAGACCGGGCGCCCGGCGATCGCGCTGATCCAGGCCGGCAACGCCAGCCGCCTGTCCGCCTTCTTCAGCGCCCGCGGCCGCCCCGGCGACCAGCTGCTGGTGATGGGCATCAATCCCGGCGGCCTGCTCAGCACGGTGCCGATGGCGGGCGACGTGTTCCGCCCGGCGCTGCCCTACCGCCTGCGCGTGCTGCTGAAGGACCGCGCGCAGACGGTGATCCTCGACAGTGATGGACTGGGTCACCCGCCGCCGCCGGCGCTGCCGGCGCTGTCCTCCACCCGCACCATCGGCGGCCAGCCGCTGATCTTCGAGCTGTACCCGACCGCCGAGCGCGACGACGGCCACCACTACGGCCAGGATGCGGCCATGCTGCTGGCGCTGGCGATCATGGCCACGCTGTCCGGCCTGATCGTGCGCCACAGCCGCCACAGCCAGCAGGCACAGCGCCAGCGGCTGCAGGCGCAGGGCACGCAGAACGCGCTGCTGCAACAGCAACTGCAGCAGCAGCGGCAACAGGAGGACGGCTACAAGCAGACCATCCTGCGCCTGCGCGCCATCGTCGAGGGCAGCGGCGACGCCATCCTGGTGATCGGCCGCGACGGCCTGATCCGCGACCTCAACCGCGCCGCCGAGGCGATGCTGGGCCAGACGCGCGAGGTGCTGCTGGCGCTGCCGGCCGGCGCGCTGCTCAGCGAGCTGCACCCGGCGGAGCCGGCGCTGGGCTTCGAGCACCACGTCGCGCCGCGCATCGGCCGCCCGTTCGAGGCGCTGATGATCTGCAGCGCGTCGCAGATGCTGCAGGTGGAGGTGTCGCTGACCCACGTGGTGATCGAGCAGGACGCGGTCTACATCGCGGTGTGCCGCGACATCTCGGCGCGCAAGGCGAGCGAGGCGGCGCTGATCCAGCTGAAGGACTCGCTGGCGGAACAGGTGGAAACGCAGAGCCGGCAGCTGTCGGCGCTGCTGGACGCCAGCCCGATGGCGATGGCCTACATCGTCGAGCTGGAGTTCAAGCAGGTCAACCACGCCTTCCTCGACCTGTTCCACCGCCGCGAGGACGAGATCATCGGCCAGTCGACGCGCATCCTGTACGACAGCGACGAGCACTTCGCCCGCACCGGGCGCCAGGTGTACCCGGTGCTGCACAGCGGCCAGGTGTCGCAGGGCGAGATCTGCCTGCAGCGCGGCGACGGCGCACCGCAGTGGGTGTACATGTACGGCAAGGCGGTCAGCGCCGACAAGCCGGCACTGGGCTCGATCTGGCTGTACCAGGACATCTCGGCGCAGCGCGCGGCGGAAGACAACCTGCGCCACGCCAAGGAGCTGGCCGAGGAAAACAGCCGCGCCAAGACCGAATTCCTCGCCAACATGTCGCACGAGCTGCGCACGCCGATGCACGCCATCCTCGGCTTTGCCGAGATGGGGCAGAGCCGCGTCGAGCGCGCCGCCGCCGACAGGCTGCGCCACTACTTCGAGCGCATCCACAGCAGCGGCACCCGCCTGCTGACCCTGCTCAACGACCTGCTCGACCTGTCGAAGATGGAAGTCGGCAAGATGATCTACACCATGGCGCCGTGCGACGTCGGCCAGGTGGCGCGCGAGGCGGTGGACGAGCTGCGCGGCATGGCGCAGCGCCACGACGTGCACCTGCAGCTGGTGGTGCACGGCAACGCGCCGCTGTACGCCGAGGTCGACGCCTTCCGCATCGGCCAACTGCTGCGCAACCTGCTCGGCAACGCCATCAAGTTCAGCCCCGCCGGCGCGCCGGTGCAGATCGACCTCGCCTGCGACCCTGCGGCCAACCTTTGCCTCAGCGTGCGCGACTTCGGCCCCGGCGTGCCGGCGGACGAGCAGGAGCGCATCTTCAACACCTTCATACAAAGTTCGCTGACCAAGACCGGCGCCGGCGGCACCGGCCTGGGGCTGGCGATCTGCCGCGAGATCGTGCACGCCCACCGCGGCCGCATCGAGATCGTGCCGGTTGCCGGCCGCGGCGCCCATTTCCGCGTCATCCTGCCGCGAGGCAGCGTTGGCGCCAGCGAGGAATCAGCCTGATGAATAAACGCCTGTTACTGGTCGACGACGAACCGTTCAACCTGGAACTGATGACCGACCTGCTGGAGGACGCCGGCTACGACACGCAGCAGGCGCTGAACGGCGAGGACGCGTGGCAGATCCTCCAGCGCGAGGGCGAACAGTTCTCCGCCATCCTGCTGGACAAGATGATGCCCGGCATCAGCGGCGTCGACCTGCTCAAGCGCATCAAGGCCACCGAACGGCTGGCCTTCCTGCCGGTGATCATGCAGACCGCGGTCGGCGCCGCCGCCAGCGTGCAGGAAAGCCTGGCCGGCGGCGCCTTCTACTACCTGACCAAGCCGTTCTCGCGCGACATGCTGCTGGCGGTGGTCGGCGCCGCCACCGAGCACTGGGACCGCCACCAGTACTTCGTCGAGCTGGCCAACCAGCAGCTGGACGCGCTGCAGCACCTGGAGCAGGCCAGCTTCCGCTTCCGCCAGCTGCACGAGGCGCGCAGCGTCACCGCACTGCTGGCGCGCACCAGCCACAGCCCGGAGAAGACCGCCACCGGCCTGTTCGAGCTGATCGTCAACGCCATCGAGCACGGCAACCTGGAGCTGGACTACCAGGAAAAAACCCAGCTGCAGCGCGAGGACCGCTGGCAGGAGACGCTGCAGCAGCGGCTGGCCGACCCGGTGCTGGGCGCGCGCGAGGTCCGCGTCGACATGCAGCGCCACGGCCGCGACCTGCACTTCACCATCAGCGACCAGGGTAACGGCTTCGACTGGGCGCGCTACCTGGTCGACGACCCGACGCAGCTGATCAGCAGCCACGGCCGCGGCATCCTGATCGCGCGCAAGCTGTCCTTCGACCAGCTGCACTACCAGGGCAACGGCAGCGAGGTGCTGGCCATCGTTCACGGCTGAGAACCGGTTCACGATCTGCCGTGACGGATATCCACGGGGCGATACGGCGTTAAAAACGGCTTCGGCATGCGGGTTTATCTCCCGCTAAACGCCACCTCCTCAGCCGTTTTTGCCTTGTCTCGCGTGAGCGTGCGAGATCGTGAGCACGTTTTAAGGCGGCGGCCGCCAGTAGCGCGCCGCCTGCGCCCGCCGCGCCTGCAGTTCGCCCTGCCCGGGCCCCAGCCGCAGCGCCAGCGCGCCGTCGTGATCACTGCGCCACAGCGTGACGCCGGCCGCGTCCAGCCGCGCCAGCACCTGCGGGTGCGGATGGCGGTAACGGTTGCGGTAGCCGGCGCTGAGCAGCGCCATCTGCGGCTGCACCTGCCGCAGCCAGTCGTCGCCGCTGGAGGTACGGCTGCCGTGATGGCCGAGCACCAGCCACTGGCTGCGCAGCGCGGCACCGTAACGCGCCACCAGCGCCTGCTCCACCGCCAGCGGCGCGTCGCCGGACAGCAGCAGCGCCTGGCCGGCGGTGGCGACCCGCAGCACGCAGCTGTGCGCGTTGTCCTCGCCCTGCCACGCCGGCGGCGGCCACAGCACGTCGAAACGCACGCCGTCCCACGCCCAGCTCTGCCCGCCGCGGCACGGCTGGGCGCCGGGATAGAACTGCGGCTGGCCGGCAAGGATGCGGCCAACCTCGATGCCCTCGCGCAGGCTGGCGGCGGCGCCGTCGTGGTCGCCGTCGTGGTGCGACAGCAGCAGCGTGTCCAGCCGCCGCACGTCCAGCGCGCGCAGCGCCGGCAGCAGCACCCGCGTCGCCTCGCCGGCGCCGGTGTCGTACAGCAGCGCATGCTGCCGCGTGCGCAGCAGCACCGCCAGCCCCTGGCCGACGTCGAGCAGCTCCACCGCCAGCGTGCCGCTGGCCGGCGGCGGCACCCGGTACAGCAACAGCGGCAGCAACAGGCAGGCACCCAGCGCGCGACCGCTCCCCGACCACGGCAACAGCGCCAGCAAGGTGCCGGCCAGTGCTGCCAGCAACAGCGGCCACGGCAGCTGCGGCACCGCGTACAGCGGTGCGCCGGCCAGTAGATCCACCCACCACCAGAACAGCTGCGCCACCCAGCCCGCTGCTTCAAACAGCCACGGCCACGGCAGCAGCGCCGCCAGCAGGGCCAGCGGCGTCAGCAGCAAGGACACCAGCGGCGTGCCCAGCGCATTGGCCAGCGGCGACAGCCCGCGCTGGCTGGCCAGCGCCACGGCCGCCACCACCAGCATCCACAGGCTGCGCTGCGTCGGCACCGAGAAACCGGTCAGCGCGGCATAGGCGCCGGCCGCCAGCACCGCGCCGCCCAGCCCCCACCACAACGGCCGCCGCAACGGCGGCCGGTAGCGCAGCGCGCGCCGCAACAGCCCCGCCACCAGCAACGCGATCATCGTGATGTGCAACCCGGAGACGCTGACCACGTGGGTCAGACCTGTGGCGGCCAGGCGCTGCCAGTCGTCGCGCGTCAGCGTCTGCTGCGCGCCCACCGCCAGCGCCGCCACCAGCCCCGCCGCGCGCGCCTCGTCACTGCCGGCCAGCAGCCGCTGCGCCACCCGCTCGCGCAGGCGGTCGATGCGCGCCGGCCAGTCCGTCGCCCTGCCCAGCGCCTGCCGTCCCTTGAGCACGCTGCCGGTGGCCAGCACGCCTTCCGACCAGTACCACGCCTCGGCGTCGAAGCCGGCAACGTTGGCCGCACCGCGCGGCGGGCGCAGGCGCGCGCTGAGGCGCCAGCGGCTGCCGGCCGGCCACGCCTGCTGCCGGTAGTCGCTCAATTCCAGCAACGGCGGCAGGCGGATGGCCGGGTTATCCACCGCCTCCACCTCGAAACGCAGGCGCACGCCGAATTCGCCGGGCTTGGCCAGGCCGCGCACCACGCCGCTGAACTGCACCACCTCGCCGGCCAGCGCCGCGTCCAGCCGCTGCGCCAGGCGCAGCTCCGCCCGCCACGCGGCGTAGCCCAGCCCCAGCGTGGCCGCCACCAGCGCCAGCAACCAGAGACGGCGCGTGCGCCACCACAGCGGCCACGACAACAGCAGCACGGTCAGCAACAAGGGCCAGCTCGGCAGCACCGGCAAAAACGCGCACAGCACCACCCCGGCACAGAAACAGGCAAGCGGCAACATGGCACCATTTATTCACATTGCATCAAGAAAGGCAAAGCGCTTGCTGCCGCCACAGCGATCCCGTATCTTCGCCGCGTCAACGAAGGAAGCCGCATGCACCCCACCCCCCTGTACTGCGCCGAGAGCGCGCGCCGCGACACCGCCGGGCAACTGGCCAGCCGCTTTGCCCTGCCGCTGGTCGCGCAGCGGCCGACGGACGGCTACTGGCTGGAGCTGGGGCCAGAGCGGCTGGAGCTGGTCACCAGCGGCAAGCACGGCGCGGTGTACGCGGAGTTCGTCGAGGGCGCCGCCCGCCACCGCCGCGAACAGGGCGGCGGCCGCGGCCAGCCGGTGGCCAAGGCGGTGGGGCTGAAAGGCGCCAAGGACCTGCCGCGGGTGGTGGACGCCACCGCCGGCCTCGGCGGCGACAGCTTCGTGCTGGCGACGCTGGGCTGCCACGTCACCATGCTGGAGCGCTCGCCGGTGGCCGCCGCGCTGCTGGCCGACGCGCTGGAACGCGCCGCGCGCGACCCGTCCACCACCGACATCGCCGCGCGCATGACGCTGGTGCACGCCAACGCCATCGACTGGCTGGCGCAACAGGCCGCGCTGCCGCGCGCACAGCGCCCGGACGTGGTGTTCGTCGATCCGATGTTCCCCGACACCGACAAGAAATCCGCCGCCGCCAAGAAAGGCATGCAGGCGTTCCAGCACGTGATCGGCGACGACCTCGACAGCGCCGAACTGCTGGCAGCCGCCATCGCCGCCGCCACCGGCCGCGTGGTGGTGAAACGGCCGCAACGCGGCGTGCCGATCGCGGGCGTGAAGCCGTCGGTGGTGCTGGACGGCAAATCCACCCGCTTCGACCTCTACATCATCAAGGCGCTGCGGCCGCAGGACTTCGCGGACGCGGACTGAGCGTGCGGCCAACGTTGGCCGCGCCGGCCCGCTGGCCATTCCGCGCGCGCCGCCCCTTGCGTTACACTGCCCGCCCCGGCGCGTGTGCGCCGTCCCCGTCCCCCTATCCGGAGCCATAGCGATGTCCGAGTTTGCCGTTGAATTCAAGGTGCGAGATTACGAGTGCGATATGCAGGGCATCGTCAATAACGGCGTGTACTTCAACTACCTGGAGCACGCGCGCCACGAGTTCCTGCTGCACAAGGGCATCGACTTTGCCGAGCTGGCGCGGCAGAAGGTGAACCTGGTGGTGGTGCGCTCGGAGCTGGACTACAAGGCGTCGCTGACCAGCGGCGACCAGTTCGTGGTCACCGTGGCGTTCGAGGCGGTGTCGCGCGTGCGCTTCGGCTTCCGCCAGCAGGTGATCCGCCTGTCCGACCAGAAGGTGGTGCTGGAGGGGCTGATCATCGGCACCGCCGTCAACGAGCGCGGCCGGCCGGCGATACCGGAGGCCTTCGCCGCGCAGCTGGCCGGCTGAACCGTCCGCCCCGCAACAACGCCCTGTCCCGCGACAGGGCGTTGTCGTTTGCGGCCGACCCTGGCCGCCGTTCGCTCCCCGCCCCCGCCGCCCGCCTCGACACCAGTCACCTCGACACCTGCCGCCGGACGCGCTACCCTTGCGCCCTTTTTTTCATTTCAAATCAGTACTTTGTATATACAAATGAACGCAATCCTGATCGCAGTCTCCCTGATGCTGGCGCTGACTCTCGCCCGCACCCACGTCGTCATCAGCCTGCTGCTGGGGGCGCTCGCCGGCGGCCTCAGCGGCGGGCTGGACCTGGCGCAGACCCTGGCCGCCTTCAACAAGGGCATCAGCAATGGCGCGTCGGTGGCGCTGTCCTACGCGCTGCTGGGCGCCTTCGCGGTGGCCATCGCCAAGTCCGGCCTGCCGCACGCGCTGGCCGATGCCGCGGTGGCGCGGCTGCAGCGTAGCGACGGCAAGACGCGGCTGAAGTGGCTGCTGCTGGGGCTGCTGGCGGTGGTCAGCGTGATGAGCCAGAACCTGGTGCCGATCCACATCGCCTTCATCCCGCTGCTGATCCCGCCGCTGCTGTACGTGATGGCACGGCTGCAGCTGGATCGCCGCGCGGTGGCCTGCGTGATCACCTTCGGCCTGGTGACGCCGTACATGCTGTTCCCGGTCGGTTTCGGCGACATCTTCCTGAACCAGATCCTGCTCGGCAATATCGCCAAGGCCGGCATGGACGTGTCCGGCGTCAACGTGATGCACGCGATGGCGATCCCGGCCGCCGGCATGGTGGCCGGCCTGCTGCTGGCGGTGTTCGCCAGCTACCGCAAGCCGCGCTCGTACTCGCTGGGCAAGATCGAGAACGCCGAGCGCACCGGCGCCCGCATCAGCCGCCGGGGCACCGTCACCGCGCTGCTGGCCATCGCCTGCGCCTTCGCGGTGCAGCTGTACAGCGACTCGATGCTGCTGGGCGCGCTGAGCGGCTTCCTGCTGTTCATCGCCAGCGGCGCGCTGAAATGGCGCGAGGCCGACGACGTGTTCGGCGACGGCATGAAGCTGATGGCGATGATCGGCTTCGTGATGATCACCGCGCAGGGCTTTGCCGAGGTACTGACCGCCACCGGCCAGATCGGCGAGCTGGTCAGCGCCTCCGCCAGCCTGTTCGGCGACAACCGCGGCATGGCCGCGTTCGCGATGCTGTTTGTCGGGCTGGTGGTGACCATGGGCATCGGCTCCTCGTTTTCCACCGTGCCCATCCTGACCGCGATCTACGTGCCGCTGTGCCTGCAGCTCGGCTTCTCGCCGCTGGCGACGGTGTCCATCATCGGCACCGCCGGCGCGCTGGGCGATGCCGGTTCGCCGGCGTCGGACTCCACGCTGGGGCCGACCTCCGGCCTGAACGTCGACGGCCAGCACGACCACATGCGCGATACGGTGATCCCCACCTTCCTGCACTACAACCTGCCGCTGCTGGCCGCCGGCTGGGTGGCGGCGCTGGTGCTGTAGCCAAATTAAAGTGGCGCGGGGACTTGCCAGATAAAAAATCTTCGGCAATAATGCACGCCTCTTCGCCGGTGTAGCTCAGATGGTAGAGCACCTGACTTGTAATCAGGGGGTCGCGAGTTCGATTCCTGCCGCCGGCACCAGGATTTACGGGGTTTCCAGAAATGGAAACCCCGTTTTCCGTTCTATGATCAGTAAAGCACCACCACCACACTTCAGCGGGTACCAATCATGGAATCACGCCTCATCGAACTGGAAATCAAGGTTGCGCTGCAGGAAGACCTGCTCGACGCGCTCAATCTCACCGTCACCCGCCAGCAGCAGCAGATCGACCTGCTGCAGGAACAGCTGCGCCACCTGTACCAGCTGCAACAGGGCGCCAGCCAGGATGACACCGTCGGCTCGCTGCGCGACGACATTCCGCCGCACTACTGAACCGCCACACTCACTGCGTCGCCCCGCTTGCGGCCAAGGTTGGCCGCAACGGCGCCGCGCTTGCCGGAAGCACCGCATGAGCACACCCCGCGCCTTCATCACCCCCCTCGCACCGCAGCTGGCCGGCCTGAGCTGGGCCATCGGCGGCAGCACCCTGCTGCAACAGCTGGGCCTCGTCGACGAGCCGCGCGACCTCGACCTCGTCACCCGCGCCGAGGACTTCGCCGCCGTCAAGACGCTGCTGCTGCAACACGCCAGCGACATCACCCCGCCGCCGCATCCGCTGTACGCCACCCGCCACTTCGCCCGCCTGCAGACCGCCGACGGCCTGGAGATCGACCTGATCGCCGGGCTGGCGATCCGCCTGGACAAGGGCCAGTTCCAGTGGCCGTTCGACGATAGCGCCGTGTGGCAGGCGGACGGCCTGAACTGGTGCATGGCCGAGGACTGGGCGCTGCTGTACCGGCTGATGGGCTACGCCGAACAGACCGAGGCACTGGACGAGTGGCTGGACGAGCACGGCGTGAGCCACCCGCAGCGCATCGCCGCCAACCTGTTCGCCGGCTACCCGGAAAAGTACCTGAAGCCGGCACCTCACTGGTGGCCGTGGGAAGAGTAAGCCCGCCCCGTTTCACGTGAAACCGTCCCCCGCCCCGCCTTTATCCATCTGACGAGCCCCCGCATGAGCCGCTACCGCGACGCCGAGATTGCCACCGTCTACCGCGTGATCCGCGAACGGCGCGACATGCGCCACTTCCGCCCCGGGCCGCTGGACCCGGCGCTGCTGCAACGATTGCTACAGGCGGCGCACCACGCACCCAGCGTCGGCTACATGCAGCCGTGGCGCTTCATCCGCATCAGCGATGGGGCGCTGCGAGAGCAGCTGCACGCGCTGGTGGAACAGGAACGGCAGCGCACCGCCGTCGCCCTCGGCCAGCGGCAGGAGGAATTCATGCGCCTGAAGGTGGAAGGCCTGCGCGAGTGCGCCGAGGTGCTGGTGGTGGCGCTGATGGACGGCCGCGAGCGCCACGTGTTCGGCCGCCGCACGCTGCCGGAGATGGATCTGGCGTCGGTGGCCTGCGCGATCCAGAACATGTGGCTGGCGGCGCGCGCCGAGGGCATCGGCCTGGGCTGGGTGTCGCTGTTCGATCCGGACGCGCTGGCTGCGCTGCTGCGGTTCCCGCCGGGCGCACGCGCGGTGGCGATCCTGTGTCTCGGCCACGTCGACGCCTTCTACGACCAGCCGATGCTGGAGCAGGAAAACTGGGCGCAGCGCCAGCCGCTGGCGGCGCTGCTCAGCGAGAACGGCTGGGGCGACGCCCCGCCGAGCGCCGGCTAGCCGGCATCGCCCAAAACACTGCGGCCAACCTTGATCCAAGGTTGGCCGCAGTGTTTCAAGACAGACGTGGCAAGGCTCAGCGCTTGCCGGCCGCCTCTTCGCGCCGGCGCTTGGCCTCGTCCAGCAGGTAGACCTGGTAGTCGTCCAGATCACCCGCGAAATCGCTGACCCCGCCGCGCGACACCATCCAGAATTCGTCGCACACCGCGCGCAGCAAGGCGCGGTCGTGGCTGACCAGCATCACCGAGCCTTCGAACTCGTTCAGCGCCACGCTCAGCGCCTCGCGGGTGGCGAGGTCCAGGTGGTTGGTCGGTTCATCCAGCAGCAGCAGGTTCGGGCGCTGCCACACGATCATGCACAGCACCAGCCGCGCCTTCTCGCCGCCGCTCATGCTGCCGACCGCCTGCTTCACCATGTCGCCGCTGAAGTTGAAGGTGCCGAGGAAATTGCGCAGCCCCTGCTCGCGGCAGTCGTTGGCCGGCGGCCGCAGCGCCGCCGGGGTGTCGCGCACCAAGCGCAGCATGTGCTGCAGCGGATCGTCCTCCGGCCGCAGCACGTCCAGCTCCTGCTGCGAGAAGTAGCCGATGTTCAGCCCCTTGCCGCGGATGATCTCGCCACCGACCGCCTGCAGCGCCTCGGCCACGGTTTTCACCAGCGTCGACTTGCCCTGGCCGTTGGCACCGAGAATGCCGATACGCTGCCCGGCCAGCACGGTGCGGTTCACGTTGCGCACGATCACCGTCGGCGGCGTGCCGTCCGCCGCGCCGTCCATGGCCGGATAGCCGAAGGCGGCGCCGGTCATAGCCAGCATCGAGTTCGGCAGGCTCATCGGTTCCTTGAATTCGAACTGGAACTCGGCGTCGGCCAGCACCGGCGCGATCTTCTCCATCCGCTCCAGCGCCTTGACGCGGCTCTGCGCCTGCTTGGCCTTGCTGGCCTTGGCCTTGAAGCGGTCGATGAACTTCTGCAGGTGCGCCATCTTTTCCTGCTGCTTGGCCTGTGCCGCCTGCTGCAGGACCAGCTGTTCGGCACGCATGTCCTCGAACTTGCTGTAATTGCCGCCGTAGCGCACCAGCTTGGCGTTGTCGACGTGCAGCGTCACGTTGGTGACGGCATCGAGGAATTCGCGGTCGTGGCTGATCACCACCATGGTGCCGGCGTACTGCTTCAACCACGCTTCCAGCCATACCAGCGCATCCAGATCCAGGTGGTTGGTCGGCTCGTCCAAGAGCAGCAGGTCGGACGGACACATCAGCGCACGCGCCAGTTGCAGCCGCATGCGCCAGCCGCCGGAAAAGCTGTTCACCGGCTGCTGCAGCTCGGCGACGCTGAAGCCCAGCCCCAGAATCAGCGCCTGTGCCCGTGCCGGCGCGTCGTGGGCACCGGCATCGTTGAGCGCGGTATAGGCGTGCGCCATGCGCATGTAGTCTTCGCCGGCCTCGGCCTCGGCCACCTCCCGCTGCGCGGCGAGCAGCGTGGTATCGCCTTCGACCACGAACTCGGTCGCGCTCTGCGCCGTCTCCGGCATGTCCTGCGCCACCTGTGACATACGCCACTGCGACGGGATGGACACATCGCCGCCGTCTTCGTGCAGCGTGCCGTTCAGCACAGCGAACAGCGAGGATTTGCCGGCGCCGTTGCGGCCGACGAGGCCGACTTTCTCGCCGGGATTGAGCGTCACCGACGCGTTGTCGAGCAGGACTTTGGTGCC
The DNA here is from genome assembly GCF_014652475.1 of Vogesella alkaliphila. Lineage (GTDB taxonomy): Bacteria > Pseudomonadota > Gammaproteobacteria > Burkholderiales > Chromobacteriaceae > Vogesella > Vogesella alkaliphila. The sequence goes on from NZ_BMYW01000009.1 coordinate 16,596, forward strand.
GCGGCGCAAGGCCACGTTTTTCAGAATGATCATGGGAAGCGCCGTGCGGCGGCAGGAACAGGTTAGGCCGCGACCGGCGCCAGGGCGGGAAGACGACAGGCAATGCGGCCAACGTTGGCCGCATCGGAACAGGGCGCCGTCGCATGCTGCAAAGCAATAAAAACGGCGCGGCGCAGATGGTAACACGCCCCCTGCCCGCGCGCCGGCCCGGCCATGAAAAACAGGCGCTTATGACGGGAAACGGCCCCGCCGGCGCACCGCCTACAGCGGCACCGCGTGGGTCAGCTTCACCGTCTCCATCGGCACCTCGGTTTTCACGCTCTGCACGCTGGCGATGCGCGTCAGCTGCTCGGCGTGAAACCGGCGGTACGACGCCAGATCCCGCGTCACGATGCGCAGCAGCGCGTCGCACTCGCCGGCCATGATGTGGCACTCCACCACCTCCGCCATGTCGCGCACGCTGGCGATGAAGTGGTTGGTGGTGTCCGCGTCCTGCGCCTTGAACCACACCCGCGCGAACAGCGACAGCCCGGCGCCGACCTTGGCGCCGTCCAGCACCGCCACGTAGCGCTTGATCACGCCACGCTCCTCCAGCAGCTTCACCCGCCGCAGGCACGACGACGGCGACAAACCGGCCGCGCGCGCCAGCTCCACGTTCTGCAAACGGCCGTCGCGCTGCAGCGCGTGCAGGATACGGAGATCAATACTGTCCAGCTTTACGGCATCCACTGCGGCAATCTCCATGATTATTCGCAGCCGATTCTATTCCAACGCCGCCACCCGCGTCACAACACAACCCGATTTCAGCGCGAAAACCCTAGAATTTCCGGCAGTCACGCGCCCTTGCCCGCCCGGCAAGCGCCCCCGCCAATCTGCTAGAGAGAACGCCCCATGCCCAGCGATACCCTGCTGCTGTTCGCCCTCACCGTCTTCCCGCTGGTCTGCAGCCCCGGCCCCGACATCCTGTTCGTCGCCTCGCAAGGCCTGAGCGGCGGCCGCGCCGCCGTGCGCCGCGCCACGCTCGGCATCCTCGCCGGCTACAGCGTGCACGCGCTGCTGGCCGCCTTCGGCATCGCCGCCCTGCTCAGCGCCTGGCCGCCGCTGCTGCACGCCATCCGCTGGACCGGCCTTGCCTACCTGCTGTACCTGGCGTGGCAGATGTTCCGCGCCGCCAGCCGCCCCGGCAGCCTGCAGCTGGACAGCCGCCCGGTGCACGGCCTGTTGCGCAAGGGCCTGCTCACCAGCCTGCTCAACCCGAAAGGCCTGCTGATCTACCTGTCGATCCTGCCCAACTTCATCCGCCCCGGCAGCAGCGTGGCGACACAGGCGCTGCTGCTGTCGGGCATCTTCATCGTCTCCTGCGCGGTGGTGTACAGCGTGATCGGCTACAGCGTCGCCGGCATGGCCGGCAAGGGCCGCTTCAGCGACCGCAAACGGCGACTGGCGGAAGCCACGGCCGGGGGATTGCTGCTGCTGGCGGCGGGGAAGCTGGCGAGTTGAGGATGGGGGACAACTGGAGATCACGGGCCAGCTGCGGTCAAGGTTGGCCGCAGTCATCATCACGCTAGCAAAGCTGTTATGCTTTCTGGAAGAGCGTGCACTCTGCATCGTCAACGCCAAGGCCAAATCCCACCATGTCGAATAACTGGACACGCGAGCAGCTACTCATCGCCATCAATCTGTATTGCCAGCTACCGTTCGGGAAATTCCATCAAGGTAATCCCTTGATCATTGCCACCGCGGCCAAAATCGGACGCACGCCCAGTGCCTTAGCGATGAAACTGAGCAACCTTGCCAGTTTGGACCCGGACATCACCGGTAGTGGGCGCAAGGGATTGGCCGGCGCTTCACAGCTTGATCGGGCAATTTGGGCGGAATTCAGCGCCAATCCGGATCAAGTCGGCTACGACAGCCAAGTGCTGGTTGATCAATTGGCCCAGCAAGAAGCAAGCCTGACACCGTTGTCTAGTGACGAGGCCACCACAATCACCGCCGATTACTACGCCGACAACACCCTTAGCCAAACTAAAGTGCGAGTAAAGCAAGCCTTCTTCCGTAAAGCAGTACTCAGCAGTTACCAAGGGCGCTGCTGCATTACCGGCTTGGCCGAACCAAAACTACTCGTCGCCAGCCACATCGTGCCATGGCGTGAAAACGCGCAGCAGCGGCTGAATCCGGCAAACGGCCTGTGCTTATCGGTATTGCACGATAAAGCCTACGATCAGGGTCTGCTGACCGTGACGCCAGACTTCCTCATTCGCGTGTCACCACGCTTGTTTGCGGATCAGAGCGACTTGGCCAAGGACTATCTCTGGCAATTGGATGGCAAACCGATCACCCTGCCCCAGAAATTCATGCCGAATCCTAAGTTTTTGGCCTATCACGCAGACCATATTTTTAACTAAGCGTGCCCGCCACGGGGGTGGCACAGCACATAAAAAAAGCGGCCAAAAGGCCGCTTTTTCTTTTAAAAACAAACACTTATATCACACATCGATGTTCCGTGCAATCAAGGCGTGGCTTTCAATAAAAGCACGTCTTGGTTCCACGTTATCCCCCATCAGCGTGGTGAACACGTCGTCGGCGGCCATGGCGTCTTCGATGCGCACTTTCAGCAGGCGGCGTACGGTTGGGTCCATGGTGGTTTCCCACAGCTGGCCGGGGTTCATCTCGCCCAGACCCTTGTAGCGCTGGATGGACAGGCCCTTGCGGGTTTCGCCCAGCAGCCAGTCGAGGCCGTCGCCGAATTCGGTGATCGGCTTCACCGTGTCGCCGCGCTTGACGCTGGCGCCGTCGCGCAGCAGGCCGTGCAGCATGTCGCGGGTCTGGCACAGGATGTCGTAGTCGGCGGTGGCGAGGAAGTCCTGGTCCAGCGCGGTGACCAGCACGTTGCCGTGCAGCTGGCGGGTGATCTTCAGCATCCAGGCGTCGTTCTTGTCGTCGCGCAGCACATTGAGACGGATCAGTTCCGGCGGCAGTACCGCGGCCAGCTCGCTGACGGCGGCGTTGGCGGCGGCTTCGCTGTCCAGAGCGATGCGGCCAACCTTGAGCAGCGCGTGCAGCACCAGCGGATCGACGACGCGGCTTTCGCGCTCGATGGCGGCACGGGCGAGCAGGAACTGGCGCGCCACTTCGCCCAGCGTGTCGCCGGACAGCGCGGCTTCGCCGGCGGCCGGGATCAGCTCGGCCTTGTCCAGTGCCAGTTGCAGCAGGTACTGGTTCAGCTCGTAGTCGTCCTTCAGGTAGCGTTCCTGCTTGCCGTGCTTGGCCTTGTACAGCGGCGGTTGCGCGATGTAGATGTGGCCGCGCTCGACCAGCTCCGGCGTCTGGCGATAGAAGAAGGTCAGCAGCAGGGTGCGGATGTGGGCGCCGTCGACGTCGGCGTCGGTCATGATGATGATGCGGTGGTAGCGCAGCTTGTCCGGATTGTATTCGTCCTTGCCGATGCCGCAGCCCAGCGCGGTGATCAGGGTGGCCACTTCCTGGCTTTGCAGCATCTTGTCGAAGCGCGCGCGCTCGACGTTGAGGATCTTGCCCTTCAGCGGCAGGATGGCCTGGAACTTGCGGTCGCGGCCCTGCTTGGCGGAGCCGCCGGCGGAGTCACCCTCGACCAGGTACAGTTCGGACATCGCCGGGTCTTTTTCCTGGCAGTCGGCCAGTTTGCCGGGCAGGCCCAGGCCGTCCATCACGCCCTTGCGGCGGGTGATCTCGCGAGCCTTGCGCGCGGCTTCGCGGGCGCGGGCGGCGTCGACGATCTTGCCGATGATGATCTTGGCGTCGTTCGGGTTTTCCATCAGGAAGTCCTTCAGGGCTTCGCTGATCACTTCGTTGACCACGGGGCCGATCTCGCTGGAGACCAGCTTGTCCTTGGTCTGGCTGGAGAATTTCGGGTCCGGCAGTTTCACCGACAGCACGCAGGTCAGGCCTTCGCGCATGTCGTCGCCGCTGGTATCGACCTTGGCCTTCTTGGCGGCCTCGGATTCCTCGATGTAGCCGTTCAGCGTACGCGTCATCACCTGGCGCAGCGCGGTCAGGTGGCTGCCGCCGTCACGCTGCGGGATGTTGTTGGTGAAGCACTGCACGTTTTCCTGGTAGGAATCGTTCCACTGCATCGCCACTTCCACGGTCATGCCGTCCTTTTCGCCGGTGGCGTAGAAGGTCTTCGGGTGCAGCACCGACTTGTTGCGGTTCATGTACTGCACGAAGCCGGCGACGCCGCCGGAGAAGGCGAAGTTTTCTTCCTTGCCGGTACGCTTGTCGAGCAGGGTGATGGCCACGCCCTGGTTGAGGAAGGACAGTTCGCGGATGCGCTTGGCGAGGATGTCGAAGTGGAATTCGATCACACCGAAGGTTTCCTCGCTGGCGCGGAAGGTGACTTCGGTGCCGCGATGGGTGGTGTGGCCGGTCATGGTCAGCGGCGCCACGGCTTCGCCGCGGCGGAATTCCATCTCGTGCACCTGGCCGTTGCGCCAGATCTTCAGCTTCAGCCAGTCGGACAGCGCGTTCACCACCGAGACACCGACGCCGTGCAGGCCGCCGGAGATCTTGTAGCTGTTGCTGTCGAATTTGCCGCCTGCGTGCAGCACGGTCATGATCACCTCGGCGGCGGAGCGGCCTTCTTCCGGGTGGATGTCAGTGGGGATGCCGCGGCCGTTGTCTTCCACCGAGATCGAGTTGTCGGGGTGGATGGTGACTTTGATGGTGTCGGCGTGGCCGGCCAGCGCTTCGTCAATGGCGTTGTCCAGCACTTCGAACACCATGTGGTGCAGACCGGTGCCGTCCTGGGTGTCGCCAATGTACATGCCGGGGCGCTTGCGTACTGCATCCAGACCCTTCAGGACTTTAATACTGTCCGCGCCGTATTCCTGTTCGCTCATAAAACCACTCTTTTGTCAGCCAGTGCGTCCGGGGCGGTTGCCCCACTGTTGAAAACCGTTGCCGTGCCGGCCTAACCGGCGTGCGGCCAACGCTGGACAAAGGTTGGCCGCAGTGCGATGCCGCCCGCCGCCGTTGCCGGTGGCGGGTGGCCCGTCGTCAGATGCGCATCGGCATCACGACGTACTTGAAGTTGCTGTTGTCGGGGATGGTGACCAGCGTGGAGCGCACGCTGTCGCCAAACGCCATCTGCAGGGTGTCGGCCGACAGGTTGGTCAGCACGTCCAGCAGGTAGTTGATGTTGAAGCCGATCTCCAGCTCGCCGCCCTGGTAGGCGATTTCCAGTTCTTCCTGCGCCTCTTCCTGTTCGCTGTTGGTACACAGGATGGACATCGCGCCCGGCTTCAGCACCAGCCGCACGCCGCGGAATTTCTCGTTGGCGAGGATGGCGGCGCGCTGCAGCGCCTGCAGGAAGGTCACGCGCTCGATCAGGAAGATCTTGTCGTTATCCAGCGGCACCACGCGGTTGTAGTCGGGGAACTTGCCGTCGACCACCTTGCTGATGATCACGGTGTTGCCGAAGCTGAAACGCACCTGGTTGGACAGCAGCTCAATGTTGATGGTCTCGTCGCTGTCCTGCAGCAGCTTGTACAGCTCCAGGATGGTCTTGCGCGGCAGGATCACCTCGGCCTTGTCGAGGCTGGCCTCGATGTCGGCGCTGGCAAACGCCAGGCGGTGGCCGTCGGTGGAGATCAGGCGCACCTGGTTGCCTTCGGTCTGCAACAGCAGGCCGTTCAGGTAGTAACGGATGTCCTGCACCGCCATCGCGTACTGCACCTGCGAGATCAGGCGCTTCAGGTCGCGCTGGCTCAGCTGGAAGCTGGCCTGCGCGGCACTGCCGGCCGACAGCAGCGGGAAATCGTCCGCCGGCAGCGTCTGCAGGTTGAAGCGGCTCTTGCCGGCCTTCAGCATCAGGCGGCCGTCCTGCTGTTCCAGCGTCACCATGGTGTTGCCGGGAATGGCGCGCAGGATGTCCTGCAGCTTCTTCGCCGAGGTGGTCAGGCGGAACGCGTCGCCGGCGATGTCGTCCGGGCTGGCGGTGGTGATCTGGATCTCCAGGTCGGTCGCCAGGAAGCTGACGGCTCCTGCCTGTTTTTCGATCAGCACATTCGACAGAATGGGCAGGGTGTGGCGGCGCTCGACGATGCCGGTGACAGCCAGCAGGGGCTTGAGCAGGGCATCGCGTTCGGCTTGCAGAATCAGCATGTGCGGACTCCCGAAGGGTTACAGTGTCGTTATCAAATGAATCAGTTGCGCAACATCGCGAGCAACGTATCGTAATCGTGCGCGATTTCGCTGTCATTACCGCGCATTTCGGCAATGGTCTTGCAGGCGTGCAGCACGGTGGTGTGGTCGCGGCCGCCGAAGGCATCGCCGATGTTCGGCAGACTCAGCGAGGTCAGCTCCTTAGCCAGCGTCATCGCCACCTGCCGCGGCCGCGCGATGTCGCGCGAGCGCTTCTTGCTGTGCATGTCGGACAGCTTGATCTTGTAGTAGTCGGCCACCGTCTTCTGGATGGTCTCGATGGTGACCTGGCGGTTGCCGGCGGCGAGGATGTCCTTCAGCGCCTCCTTGACCAGCTCCATGGTGATGCTCTGGTTGCTGAAACGGGCGTAGGCCACCACGCGCTTGAGCGCGCCTTCCAGCTCGCGCACGTTGCTGCGCACGTTCTGGGCGATGAAGAAGGCGACGTTGTGGTCGAGCTTGGTGCTGTCGGCCTCGGCCTTCTTCATCAGGATGGCGACGCGCATTTCCAGCTCCGGCGGCTGGATCTCCACGGTCAGGCCCCAGCTGAAGCGCGAGATCAGGCGCTCTTCCATGCCCTCGATCTGCTTGGGGTAGCTGTCGCAGGTCATGATCACCTGCTTGCCGCCCTCGATCAGCGCGTTGAAGGCGTAGAAGAACTCTTCCTGGGTGCGGTTCTTGCCGGCGAAGAACTGGATGTCGTCGATCAGCAGCAGGTCCAGGCTATGGTAGTAGCGCTTGAACTCGTCGAAGGCCTTGTGCTGGTAGGCGCGCATGATGTCGGCGACGTAGCGCTCGGCGTGGATGTAGCGGATCTTGGCCTGCGGATTCTTCAGGTAGACGTGGTTGCCGATGGCCTGGATCAAGTGCGTCTTACCCAGGCCGACGCCGCCGTACACGAACAGCGGGTTGTAGGCCGGGTCGCCCGGGTTCTCGGCAATCTGCATCGCCGCCGCGCGCGCCAGCTGGTTGCCCTTACCGGTCACCAGCGTGTCGAAGGTGAAGCTCGGATTGAGGCGGGTGCTCTCGTGGCCGCCGCCGATGGCCTTGACCGCGGTCTGCTTCGCCGTCGGCGCGAACTGGCTGCTGCCGGTCGCGGCGCTGACCTTGGCCACCGCCGCCGCCACGTCAACGTTGGCCGCAGGCGGGTTGTCGTTGCCACGCGGCGCACTGCTGGCCGGCGCCGGGCGCGCCACCGTCACCGGCGCGCCGGCGGCGGCACCGATACGCAGCTCCACGGACACCTCGCCCAGCAGTTCGATCGCCAGCGCCTCGATGCGCGCCAGGAAACGATCCTTAATGAACTGCAGGATGAAGCGGTTTGGCGCGTACAGCACCACACCCTCGTCGCCGGCCTCGGCAGAGAGCGGGCGGATCCAGGTGTTGAATTGCTGTGAGGACAGTTCTTCCTCAAGACGCGTCAGGCACGCAGGCCAGAAGTTTTCCGGTTCAGTCATCAATGCTTCAAGTTAAAAACGAAATGCCGCCGCAGACTATAAACAGGTAGTTCGGGGGCGGCGGGGAGGCTGCGCGCGCGGCGGGTGCCGGGCGGCAGTCACGATGTTCGGTGTGGAATCGCCCTGTCTCTGGTGTCTGGCGGACGGCGATCCGGCGCTGCCGATGCCGTCCGGTGGACAGGGTCACAAGCGGTACATTCTACTGGCTTTGCCAAAAGTTATCCACAGCACCGGCGAAATATCGCTGCCGCCGGCCACGACGGGCCACAGAGGCCGACGGATCGCCGCGACTGTGGCCGCGCCGTCGACAAGCAGGGCCGCAAACTGTTAATTAGGTTGACAATTCCGGCATTTATCTATGTAATCACGCGTTTATTTCCGTTTCGAAACAGGAAAACCATCATGAAACGTACTTACCAGCCTTCCACTACCCGCCGCAAGCGTACCCACGGCTTCCTCGTTCGCTCCAAGACCCGTGGTGGTCGCGCCGTTCTGGCCGCCCGTCGCGCCAAAGGTCGCAAGCGTCTGGCTGTATAACGCTTGGACAACACATTTCGCCGTGCGCACCGGCTGTTAAAAACGGATGAGTATTCATCCGTTTTTCATTTGCGCAACGCGCGCAGCAACCAATTGTTCCAGGTGTACGCCCGCCCGAACGGTCTGACCCACGCCCGTCTCGGTCTGGTGGTCGGCAAGAAGGTGGCCAAACGCGCCAACCGCCGCAACTACATCAAGCGCACCGTGCGCGAGTGGTTCCGGCTGCACCGTCATGATCTGCCGCCGATGGACTTTGTGGTCAGATCACGCCAAGCCTACTATCGCGGCGAATATCACGAAGCGGTAAAGGCATTGGCTGCGCTCTTTGCTAAACTAGCCCGATGTCGCGACTCTTCGTCCTCTTGATCCGCTTTTACCAGCTGGCGATCAGCCCCTGGCTGCCGCCGCGTTGCCGGTATCAGCCAACCTGCTCCGCCTATGCCATCGAGGCATTGCAAAAGCACGGCGTGATCAAGGGCAGCTGGCTAGCGATACGACGGATTAGTCGTTGCCACCCGCTCGGTGGCAGCGGCCATGACCCGGTTCCCTGACTTTTCCGGTAAGTAAGATGGATTCCAAACGACTGATCATCTTTATCGCGCTGTCATTCAGCATCCTGTTGCTCTGGCAAGAATACTTCGCGCCGAAACCCGTCGCGAAGCCTGCCGTGACACAGCAAGCCAGCACAGCCGCGAGCAATAGCGATACCCCTGCCGCCGCCAACAACGTCGCCCAGCCTGCCGACAGCAGCAGCCTGAGCCGCGGCCAGCGCATCACCGTCACCACCGACCTGGTCAAGGCCGAAATCGACACCACCGGTGGCGATCTGCGCAGCCTGCAACTGCTCAAGCACAATGCGGCGGAAGACGCCAGCAAGCCGTTCGAGCTGTTCACCGACAAGGGCGCCCACCTGTACGTGGCGCAGACCGGCCTGGTCTCCGCCGGCAACGCCGCGCTGCCGACCCACAAGACCGTGTTCAGCGCCGAAAAGACCGCCTACACGCTGCAAGGCGACAAGGTCGAGATCAAGCTGACCGCGCCGGAAGCCAATGGCGTCAAGGTGAGCAAGGTGTACACCTTCCACAAGGGCAGCTACCTGATCGACGTGCGTTACGACATCGTCAACGCCGGCACCACGCCGCTGGCCAGCACCGCCTACTTCCGCCTGCTGCGTGACGGCAAGGCACCGGAAGGCGAAAGCCGCTTCGCGCAGACCTTCACCGGCCCGGCGGTGTACACCACCGAAGGCACCTTCCAGAAGGTCGCCTTCTCCGACCTGGACAAGGGCAAGGCCGAGTACGTGAAGAACGCCGACAACGGCTGGGTGGCGATGCTGCAGCACTACTTCATGAGCGCCTGGATCCTGAAGCCGCTGGACGGCAAGTCCGTGTGCGCCAATGCGCAGGCGTGTACCTTCCAGCTGGAGCCGAAGAGCGGCGCCTACTCCGCCGCCGCCATGGTCAACGTGGCCCCGATCGCCGCCGGCCAGAGCGCCAGCATCGCGGTCCCGCTGTACGCCGGTCCGGAAGAATACAACACCATCACCAAGGTGGCCGACGGCATGGAGTTCGCCAAGGACTTCGGCATGGTGCACATCTTCGCCTCGCCGCTGTTCTGGCTGCTGACCAAGCTGCACAGCATGGTGCAGAACTGGGGCTGGGCCATCATCCTGCTGACGCTGATCGTGAAGGCGGTGTTCTACCCGCTGACCGCCGCGTCCTACCGCTCGATGGCGAAGATGAAGGTGCTGGCACCGCGTCTGGAAAACCTGAAGCAGCAGTACGGCGACGACCGCATGAAGTTCCAGCAGGCGGTGATGGAGATGTACAAGACCGAGAAGGTCAACCCGCTGGGCGGCTGCCTGCCGATGCTGATCCAGATTCCGGTGTTCATCGGCCTGTACTGGGCGCTGCTGGCCTCGGTCGAGCTGCGCCAGGCCGACTGGCTGTACATCGCCGACCTGGCCCGTCCGGACCCGTACTACATCCTGCCGGCGCTGATGGCGATCACCATGTTCGCGCAGACCTTCCTCAACCCGCCGCCGGCCGATCCGATGCAGGCGAAGATGATGAAGATCATGCCGGTCGCGTTCTCGGTGATGTTCTTCTTCTTCCCGGCTGGCCTGGTGCTGTACTGGGTCGTCAACAACCTGCTGTCGATCGCGCAGCAGTGGTACGTGAACCAGAGCATCGAAAAAGCCCGCAAACTGGCACTGCAATCGTAAGCAGCCGCCAAGCTGGCGTAAAATCAAAGCCCGGCCGTCATGGCCGGGCTTTTTTCCTTGCCGAGGGTCTCCAGCCAAGCGCGCACCGCTTGCCTCGACACCTTCGCCTTGCGGCCAACGTTGGCCGCAAGCAACCGACCCGACGGACCCCGCGATGAACCTTGCCTACACCCCCAGCACCATCTGTGCCGTTGCCACCGCCCCCGGCCGCGGCGGCGTCGGCGTGGTACGCGTCTCCGGCCGGCAGCTGCTGCCGCTGGCCCAGGCCCTCAGCGGCGGCAAGACGCCCAGGCCGCGCTACGCCACCTATACCGACTTTGTCGCCGCCGACGGCACGCCGATCGACAACGGCCTGCTGCTGTACTTCCCCGGCCCGAACAGCTTTACCGGCGAGGACGTGATCGAGCTGCAGGGTCACGGCGGGCCGGTGGTGCTGAAGATGCTGCTGTCGCGCTGCGTCGAGCTGGGCGCGCGCCTCGCCGAACCCGGCGAATTCACCAAGCGCGCCTTCCTCAACGACAAGCTGGACCTCGCGCAGGCGGAGAGTGTCGCCGACCTGATCGACGCCGCCAGCGAGAGCGCGGCCAGGAGCGCGCTGAAATCGCTGAAGGGCGCCTTCTCCGGCGAGATCCACGTGCTGGTCGACGAGCTGATCAACCTGCGCATGCTGGTGGAGGCGACGCTGGACTTCCCCGAGGAAGACATCGACTTCCTGGAAAAGGCCGACGCCGTCGGCCGCCTGCGTCGCCTGCGCGGCCAGCTGGGCAAGGTGCAGGCCACCGCGCGCCAGGGCGCGCTGCTGCGCGAGGGCATGCACGTGGTGCTGGTCGGCCAGCCCAACGTCGGCAAGTCCAGCCTGATGAACGCGCTGGCCGGCGACGACATCGCCATCGTCACCGACATCGCCGGCACCACCCGCGACACCGTGCGCGAGGAGATCGTCATCGACGGCGTGCCGGTGCACATCATCGACACCGCCGGCCTGCGCGACACCGACGACGTGGTGGAAAAGATCGGCATCGCGCGCACCTGGCAGGCGGTGGAACGCGCCGACGTGGCGCTGGTGCTGGTCGACAGCCGCGAAGGCATCGTGCCGGAAGTCGAGGCCATCCTCGGCAAACTGCCGGCGAACCTGCCGCGCGTGCACGTGTTCAACAAGGTGGACCTGTCCGGCGACAAGGTTGGCCGCAGCGAGGAAGACGGTCACCCGGTGGTGCGGCTGTCGGCGCGCACCCACGCCGGCGTGGACGACCTGCGCGCGCTGCTGCTGGAGATGATCGGCTACCAGGGCGACAGCGAGGGCGTGTTCCTGGCCCGCGAACGCCACCTGGACGCCATCGCCCGCGCCGCCGGCCACCTCGACCTCGCCGAGCAGGACTGGCAGATGGTGGAAATCTTCGCCGAGGAGCTGCGCATGGCGCAGAACGCGCTGTCGGAAATCACCGGCCGCTTCACCCCCGACGACCTGCTGGGCGTCATCTTCTCGCGCTTCTGCATCGGCAAGTAGGCCACCTGCCGCACACACCGCCCGCAAGACCCGCCGCCGTGGCGGGTTTTTGCTGCGTGTGACCTCTGCCTCAGCCCGCCGCCTGCGCCGACGCGACGAAGGCCGCCACCAGCGGCGACGCCTCCGCGCCGGGCGCCTGCGCCAGCACCACCCGCTGCGCCGGCAGCGTTTCCGCCAGCGGACGGCAGGCGATGGCCGTGCCGTCGTAGCTGCAGTCGCCGGCCGGGCGGGTGCACGACAGCGCCACGCCATAACCGTGCGCCACCAGCCCGCGCTGCATCTCGAAACTCTGCACCGTCTGCGCGATGCGCGGCGTCAGCTGCTGCTGCCAGAACAGCGACAGCAGGTACTCGCGGGTGTGCGGGATGTCCTCCAGCACCAGCGGCTGGCTGGCCAGCTGCGCCAGCGACACCGTGTCCTGCGCCGCCAGCGGATGGTCGGCCGGCAGCAGCGCGTACGGCACCAGCTCCGCCAGCGTGCTGCGCGCAGTCTGCGCGTCGATGGCCAGCTCGTAGGTCAGCGCCAGCTCGGCCTTGCCGCTGCGCAGCGCGCGCTGCACCGTGGCCAGATCGCCTTCCAGCAGCGTGACCGCCACCTGCGGATGGCGCGCGTGAAAACCGGCCAGCAGCCGCGGCGCAAAGTAGGGGCCGAGGTCCTGGAAGCAGATCAGCGACAGCTGGCCGCGCAGCTCGCCGGACGCGCCGCCGGCGCCGAGGGCCGCCGCCTGGACTAGGATGTCGCGCGCCTGCGCCAGCACGCGCTGGCCGGCGGCGGTCAGTTCCACGCCGCGGCTGGCCTGGCGGCGGAACAGCGCGCTGCCGAGCGCCGTTTCCAGCTGCGCAATGGCCAGCGACACCGACGGTTGCGACACGTGGCAGGCGCGCGCGGCGGCGCTGACGCCGCCATGCTCGACGGTGGCGACGAAGTACTGCAGCTGGCGCAGCGAGAAATTGATCATCTTTTTTAATAATGAAAAATAGGAAGTATATATTTTTATTATGATAGCGCGTGAACCGATACTGAGGTGGCCAACCCGGCATTCCCCACCGCAAGCAAGGAGCAGCAGATGCAGGCAGTCACTATCGGTAATGAACAGATCGCGGCGTTCCGGCGCGACGGCGTCATCGTACTGCGCGGCGTGTTCCGCGACTGGATCGCCCCGCTGCGCGACGGTTTCGAGCAGGTACTGGCCGCCCCCGGCCCGTTCGCGATCGAGAACGTCGGCGGCAGCGAACGCGGCCGTTTCTTCGAGGATTACTGCAACTGGCAGCGTATCGAGCCGTTTTCCCGCTTCATCCACCAGTCGCCGGCGGCGGCGCTGGCCGGGCAGCTGATGGGCGCGCGCCAGGTGCAGATCTTCCACGAGCACATTCTGGTGAAGGAGCCGGGCACCGCCAAGGCCACGCCGTGGCACCAGGACATCCCCTACTACTGCGTCGACGGCGAACAGACCGCCAGCTACTGGATTCCGCTCGATCCGGTGACGCAGGACAACACGCTGCGCGTGGTGCTCGGCTCGCACCGCTGGCCCAAGCTGGTACGCCCCAAGCGCTGGTCCAGCAACGAGAATTTCTTCGCCGGCGACGACGACTACATGGAGATGCCGGACGTGGAGGACGGCAGCTACACCATCCTCGCGCCGGAGCTGGAGCCGGGCGACGCGGTGCTGTTCGATTTCCGCACCGTGCACGGCGCCGCCGGCAACCAGGGTGGCAATCGCCGCCGCGCCTTCTCCGCCCGCTTCCTTGGCGACGACGTGTGCTACGCCGAACGCCCGGGCCGCACCTCGCCGCCCTTCCCCGGCATCAACCAGCGCCACGGCGAGCGGCTGCGCGAGGACTGGTTCCCGGTGGTGTGGTCGGCCGGCTGAGGCGGTACGGCGGGCGCCTGCTGCCAACGTCAGCGCCAGGGTTGGCCGCAACCATGTCAGAGAGATAAGTTGCCGCCGGCAAGCAAACGCGTCGTGTTACGCTGTGCCACGGCGCGCCGCTCCCGCCACCGCGGGAGGCAACACGCCACGTTGCCAACCCTTGCCTGCCCGCTGCCCATGATCGTCCGCACTCTGCTGTTTGCCCTGCCCCTGCTGTGGCTGGCCCCGCCGGCCAGCGCCGCCGCCACATCCCCCCCCGCACCGACGCTGGTGTACGCCTTCAGCCGCTTCGAGCCGTACAAGACCGTGGACGCCGACGGCAAGCCGGCCGGCCCCTATACCGAGCTGCTGCAGGAGCTGGCGCGGCGCAGCGGCGTGCAGCTCGACATCGTGCACTGCCCGCTGCAGCGCTGCCTGGCGCTGCTGGAGCGCGGCCAGGCCGACCTCAGCATCGGCCTCCGCGGCAACGACGAGCGCGACCGTTATCTGGATTTTCTCGATCCGCCGTTCGCGCCGGCCACCGCCACCGTGGTGTTGCAGCGGCGCGATGACCCGCGCCCGATCCGGCGCTACGAAGACCTGTACGCGATGCGCGTCGGGGTGGTGGAAGGCGCCAGCTATTTCCAGCGTTTCGATGAAGACAGGCTGATGCGCCGCGATGCCGCGTCCAACGCCAGGCTGGCGCTGCGCAAGCTGGCGGCGAAGCGCTTCGACGTGCTGCTGATCAATGCACAACAGGGCAGCCAGCTGAGCCGGGAGCTGGGTGCCCGCCAGTACCGCCGCGCCGAGCTGCAGTTCCCCGGTGAGCTGCCGCGACGCATCGCGCTGTCACGGCTGTCGCCGGCGGTACAGGCCGCCAGACCGCGACTGAGCGCACAATTGCAGCAGATGCTGCGCGATGGCAGCGTCAGGCGCATTCTGGACGGCCATGCCGTTCAGGCCGCCCAGGCCGGGTCGAAGCGGTCGGGACGGTCGCTGCACAGCATGTCGACCCCCCACTGACGCAGGCGCTGCATCTCCTGCGGCTGGTTGACCGTCCACGCCATCACCGCGAGGCCAAGGCCGTGCAGCTGTGCCACCCACTCCGCGCTCAGCGCACGGTGGCAGACGTGCAGCGCGCGGCATCCCAGCGCCTGCGCCTGCGCCACCTGTGCCGGGGTCAGCTCTTCCACCAGCAGTGCCAGCGGCAGCTCCGGCGCCGCCTCGTGCACCCCGAGCAGCGCCTCGGCGCTGAATGAGGACACCAGCGGCAACAGCGCCGCGCCCTGCCAGTGCTGGCGGATCTGCGCCGCGCACAGCTGTCCCATCCGCCGCGCGTCGCCGTCCGGCTTCAGCTCCAGATTGACCGCCATCCCCAGCCGCCGCAGCGTGGCGGCCAGTTTCTGCAGGCTGGGCAGCGCTTCGCCGGCAAAGGCCGGATGGTGATGGCGGCCGGCGTCCAGCTGCAACAGTTCCGCCGCGGTGTGCGCCGCCAGCGCGCCGTTGCCGCTGGTGGTGCGCTCCAGCTCGGCGTCGTGGGCGATCACCGCCACCCGGTCGGCGCTGAGCTGCACGTCACACTCCACCGCGGTCACCCCCAGCCGGTGTGCCAGCAGCAGGCCGGCCAGCGTGTTTTCCGGCGCCAGCGCGCCGCCGAGGCGGTGGGCAAAGCCCACCGGGTAAGGCCAGTGCATGAGCGTCTCCTTGTCGTGAACGGGCGGCGCGCGCCGGCAGCAGCCGGCGGGCAAGTGTTATCCCTTAAGCGTAAGCCCTTGTTTACAGCATGGCAGGCAAAACGGTTTACTGAAACGGTTATTGCGGTGCAAAAAATACTTTTGACATGAAGAATGCGGCCAACCCTGGCTGCCGGGCGGCGGCAGGCGTCGCCCCGGCGCCCGGATGTTGCCCCGCAACAACGTACAAAAATGGCAACAGTTGTGTGCTATCAAGGCGTGATAGATGAAAATACATCGTCAAATCATTTGATTAAAAAACTGTCAGACAGTATTCCTATAGCCAATAGCAAGGTGCCCGGCGGCGATCGCCGGCAAGCGGATGTCGCTTTTATGTAAAAGCATTGCGCCAAATCACAAATTTGTGATTAATTACCAATTCAAACGCTCGTTCGAAATCAAGCCTCGCACGGGCGTTCGCTATCTCCGTCGTTTTTAAATTTGTCATTCAACCATTTGCAGAAAGGAAGACCATGCAAATCGCTATTGCCACCGAACGGCTGGCAGGTGAAACCCGCGTGGCCGCCACACCGGAAACGGTGAAGAAACTCGTCGCCATGGGTCACACCGTGGTGGTCGAGACCGGGGCCGGGCGGCATGCCGCGGTGCCGGATGCGGCCTATGTCGAGGCCGGGGCCACGTTGGCCGCCTCGCGCGCCGAGGCGCTGGCCCAGGGCGACATCGTGCTCACCGTGCGCCCGCCGGAAGCCGAGGCCATCGCCGAGCTGAAGGACGGCGCGGTGCTGATCGGCCAGCTGGCGCCGTACCAGAACACCACCTTCCCGGCGCTGGCCCAGAAGAAGGTCTCCGCCTTCGCCATGGAGCTGCTGCCGCGCACCACCCGTGCGCAGAGCATGGACGTGCTGTCCAGCCAGAACAACATCGCCGGCTACCGTGCGGTGCTGCTGGCCACCCACTACTACCCGCGCTTCATGCCGATGCTGATGACCGCCGCCGGCACGGTGAAGCCGGCGCGGGTGCTGATCATGGGCGTGGGCGTGGCCGGCCTGCAGGCCATCGCCACGGCGAAGCGCCTGGGCGCGGTGGTGGAAGCCACCGACGTGCGTCCGTCGACCAAGGAACAGGTGGAATCGCTGGGCGGTAAGTTCATCGAGGTGCCGATGAGCGAGGAAGAGAAGAAGGCCAACGACGGCGTCTACGCCAAGGAAATGTCCGACGACTACAAGCAGCGCCAGGCCGAGCTGGTGGCCAAGCACGCGCGCCAGGCCGACATCATCATCACCACCGCGCTGATTCCGGGCAAGAAGGCGCCCACGCTGATCGGCGCCGACATCGTGGCGGCGATGAAGCCGGGCAGCGTGATCATCGACCTCGCCGCCGAAGCCGGCGGCAACTGCGCGCTGACGGCGCCGGGCGAGGTGATCACCACCGACAACGGTGTCACCGTGGTCGGCAGCACCAACCTGCCGGGCATGGTGGCGGCTGACGCCTCCAGCCTGTACGCGAAGAACCTGCTCACCTTCCTGAGCCTGATGCTCAGCAAGGAAGGTTTCACCCTCAATCTGGAAGACGAGCTGCTGGCGGCCACCCTGGTCACCCACGCCGGCGAGGTGCGCTTCCCTGCGGCCAACGTGGCCAGTCCGGCCAAGAAGGAGACCACCCATGGTTGATCCGTTCATCACCAGCTTCACCATCTTCGTCCTCGCCGTGTTCGTCGGCTACCACGTGGTGTGGAACGTCACCCCGGCGCTGCACACGCCGCTGATGGCCGTCACCAACGCCATCTCCGGCATCATCATCGTCGGCGCCATGCTGCAGGTGGTGGACATCAATGGCAGCGAGCTGAGCATCACCTCGGTACTGGGCACCATCGGTATCTTCCTTGCCAGCATCAACATCTTCGGCGGCTTCCTGGTCACCCAGCGCATGCTCGACATGTTCAAGAAGAAGAAAAAATAAGGGACCTCACGATGGAAAATCTCTCGGCAATACTGTATCTGGTCGCGGCGGTGCTGTTCATCCTGGCACTGAAAGGGCTGTCGTCGCCCACCTCCGCCATCCAGGGTAACCGCTACGGCATGCTCGGCATGCTGATCGCGGTGGTGACCACCTTCCTGATCATGGACAAGCCGGTGCTGGCGCTGATCGCCGGCGCCATCGTCGCCGGCGGTGCCATCGGTGCCTGGAAAGCCAAGACCGTGGAAATGACCGGCATGCCGGAACTGGTAGCGGCGATGCACTCGCTGGTCGGCCTGTCCGCGGTGCTGATCGCGGTGGCGGCCATCTTCCACAGCGGTGTCGAGCACACCGGCGTGCAGAAGATCGAGCTGTTCATCGGTGCCTTCATCGGCGCCATCACCTTCACCGCTTCGGTGGTGGCCTACGGCAAGCTGTCGGGCAAGTTCGGCGCCAAGGCGGTGAACTTTGGCGGCCAGCATCTGCTGAACCTGGTGCTGGCGCTGGCGATGGTCGGCTTCGGCGTGCTGTACTTCCTCAGCGACAGCCACGCCGCGTTCCTGATGATGGTGGCCATCGCGCTGGTTCTGGGCGTGACGCTGATCATCCCGATCGGCGGTGCCGACATGCCGGTGGTGGTGTCGATGCTGAACAGCTACTCCGGCTGGGCGGCGGCGGGTATCGGCTTCACACTGAACAACCCGGTACTGATCATCGCTGGTGCCTGCGTCGGCTCCTCCGGTGCCATCCTGTCCTACATCATGTGCAAGGCGATGAACCGTTCCATCGTCAGCGTGCTGCTGGGCGGCTTCGGTGCCGAAGTGGCAAGCGGTGGCGCGGCGGCGTCCGGTCCGAAGAACTACAAGTCCGGCTCCGCCGAAGACGCGGCCTTCCTGATGGGCAATGCCGATTCCGTGATCATCGTGCCGGGCTATGGCCTGGCGGTATCGCGCGCCCAGCATGCGCTGCAGGAATTTGCCGAGCTGCTGCACGAGAAGGGCGTCAACGTGCGCTACGCCATCCACCCGGTGGCCGGCCGCATGCCGGGGCACATGAACGTGCTGCTGGCAGAAGCCGAGGTGCCATACGAGCGGGTGCAGGAGATGGAGGAGATCAACTCCGACTTCGCCAACACCGACGTGGTGCTGGTGATCGGTGCCAACGACGTGGTGAACCCGGCGGCGCAGAAGGACAAGTCCAGCCCGATCTACGGCATGCCGATCCTGGAAGCGCACAAGGCCCGTACCGTGATCGTGGTGAAACGCTCGATGAGCGTCGGCTACGCCGGCCTCGACAACGAGCTGTTCTACATGGACAAGACCATGATGGTGTTCGGCGACGCCAAGAAGGTGGTCGAGGATCTGGTGAAGGGCGGCGGCCACTGAGGCTGACCGCTGCGGCCAACGTTGGCCGCAAACCAAACCCCCGGCGCGTGCCACGCGGCGGGGGTTTTTTCTTGTTGTTGCGGCGGCAGATCAGTGCAACGCCACGCCGTACAGGAACGGCCCGCCCGGCTCGCTCGGCGCCGACAGCAGCCGCATGCCCAGCCGCGCACACAGCCGGTGTGCCGCCTGCTGGCTGTCGGCCACCGGCACGCGGATGTCGCGCACCTGGTAATGACCGAAGGCCAGCGCCAGCATGCGCTCCACTGCCTCGGAGAACAGCCCCTGCCCCTGCCAGTCGCTATGCCCCCAGAACTGCAGCAGCCACGGCCCGTCCGGCTGGTGTTGCAGGCGCAGCCAACCGATGACCTCGTCGCCCAGCCACAACAACGCCACCTTGCTGTCACCACGCTGCCAGTTGCGCTGCACTTCGTAGCAGTAGCGCTCCACCAGCGCCACATCCAGCACCGGCTGCGACCATGGCAAATCCTCGGCAAAACCCTGCAATTCGTGCTGCGAGGCGACGATGGCCTGGAACAGCGCGGCGCCGTCACCCGCCTGCGGCGCCACCAGTACCAGCCGTGGCGTGCGGATCCCGTCCAGCAACGGGTCAGACGGCGTCATTTCTGCCATGGCGGCCTCCTTGGGCTTATTGATCAAGCTGGCTGGCCAGCAGCGCGACGATGCGCGCGCTGGCGCCACGATGCTGCGCGGTAAAGGCAAGGCCGGCATCGCGCATCGCCGCGCGCTGCGGCGCATCGGCCAGCAATTGCAAGGCCAGCGCCACCAGTTCGCCGGCATCACTCACCTGCCGCGCGGCACCGGCGGCCAGCGCCAACTGGCTGGCCTCGGCAAAATTATAGGTCGACGGCCCCAATAGCACCGGCACGCCGATGCTGGCCGGCTCGATCAGGTTCTGCGCACCGAAATCCAGTAGCGAGCCGCCGACAAAGGCGACATCGGCGGCGGCGTAATAGGCGAACAGCTCACCCATGCTGTCGCCGAGCCAGACCTGCGTTTCACGTGAAACCGGCTGCTGGTCGCTGCGTTGCTGCACGCGCAAGCCCTGCTCCGCCGCCAGCGCGGCAACCGTGGCGAAGCGCTCCGGATGGCGCGGCACCAGCAGCAGCAAGGCGTCGCCCACGTTGGCCGCACGCCACGCCGCCAGGATCAGCGCTTCCTCGCCGTCGCGGGTGCTGGCGCACAGCCACACCGACCGGCTACCGATGCGCTCGCGAAATGCCGCCCCCAGCGCCAGCTGCGCCGGCGGCGGGGTGAAATCGTACTTGGTATTGCCGCAGACACGCAGATTGCCCGCCCCCAGTGCCGCCAGCCGGGTGGCGTCGGCCTCGCTCTGTGCGGCGACGGCGCGCAACTGGCGCAGCGCCGGACGGATCAGTGCAGCGATGCGGCGGTAGCCGCGCAGCGATTTTTCCGACAGCCGCGCATTGACCAGAAAGGCCGGCACGCCGGCCTGCGCGCAGGCGTGCAGCAGGTTGGGCCAGATCTCGGTTTCCATCAGGATCAGGCAGCGCGGCCGCAACGCGGCAACAAAACGTCGCATCACCCGCGCGTTGTCATACGGCAGGTAGCGCACCTCGGCATCGGGGTACAGCTGCTGTGCGGTGGCGCGCCCAGTCGGCGTCATCTGGGTGATGACGAAACGCGCCTGTGGATAACGCTGCTGCAACGCCCGCACCAGCGGCAGCGCCGCGCGCGTCTCGCCCACCGACACCGCGTGCAGCCAGATCACCTCGCCGCCCGCCTGCGGCAGCGCGTCGCCGAAGCGCTCGTCCCAGTGTTCGAGATAGGCCGGTGCCTGGCGCGCGCGTTTTCTCAGGTAACGCTTGATCAGCGGCGTCGCCAGCGGCCACAGCAGGCTGTACAGCGCGCGCGCGATCATGCGCCGCGCACCCGCGCCAGCAGCGCCAGCACCGCGTCCACCGCCGGGATCTCGCCGACGCGGCCGATGTTGGCCGCCCGCGCGGTCTCCACCACCCCGGTCAGCGCCGGGTCGGTATCGGTATAGATCGCCACCAGCGGCACATCCAGCGCGTTGGCGAGATGAGTCAGGCCGGTATCGACCCCGATCACCGCCGCCGCGTGGCCCAGCATGGCCGCCGCCTCGCGCAGGGTCATCCTGGGTGCCAGCAGCGCGCCGGGAATGACCGCGGCCAACCTTTGCGCGCGCTCCCGCTCCGCGGCGCTGCCCCACGGAATGACGATGGCCAGGCCCTGCCGCTGCAGCGCCTGTGCCAGCGCGATCCAGTGCGCCTCCGGCCACAGCTTGCTGTCGCGGCTGGTGGCGTGCAGCAGCACCGCGTAGTCGCCAGCCGGCAACCACGGCAGCCGCTCGCCGCAGCGGATGCCGAATACCGGCGCACCCTCGGGCCGGTAGCCGAAGGCGGCGCCGAACAGCTGGCGGTTGCGTTCGATCGCCGACAGCTTTCGGCTGACCGCATAGCGGCGCTCGTAAAAGCGGCTGGCCAGCGGCTCGCGGATGCTGGCGCGGTCGTAGCCGGCCAGCGGGCCGTTGGCCCAGCGTCCGGGAATGGCGCTCTTCAACAGCCCCTGCGCGTCCAGCACCAGCTCCCAGCGGGTGGCGGCCAGCGTGTGTCGCAATGCCGCGATTTCGCGCCAGGTGGCAGCCTTGAACAGGGCCTTGCGCCAGCGCCGCCAGGCGATGGGAATGGTGCGGCTCACCAGCGGATGCAAGCCGGGAATGTCGGCGAAGCCCTCTTCCGCCAGCCAGCTCACCGTCACATCCGGGCGGTGGTGTGCCAGATCGGTCAGTGCCGGCCAGGTGTGGATAAGGTCGCCCATCGACGATGTGCGCAGCAACAGGACGTTTTTCATGCGCCGGATTTTACGGGCAGCCCTGTGGTTAACCAAGTAAAATCAGGGCGACCGCTTTGTGGATAACTGGCAGTGGATAAATATCGTCAAAACTATCCACAAGCTGTCCTGCCCCTGGCAAGCCCTTCAAAGACCCAGCCCCCAACAAGCCAAACTGTTGAAAACATTGCCCAATAGCGGGTTATCCACAGAAAAGTGTCCACTACATCAGTATCCTCATATTTAAAATAGGCAAACAATGAAAAGAAGAGCTGCAGACCAAAACCATCTGCCGCGCGACTTACGTCATTGCCGGCAAGAGATTGTGGATAAGCACGAGGCACGGCAAGATGGCAAAATTGTCCACAACTGATGCACGCCATTCCAGTGCCGGCAACGACAAGCTAGCCGATAACGCAAGTCGTTGAAAAAACTGGTCTTTAGCGTGTTATCCACAGACTGGGACAGCCTTCTACTATCCTTATCCTTTATATAACTAGAAAGTACTAGAAAGAATGTCGCGCCAACTTAGCGTGGTTCTGATCACCAAAAATGCCGAAGCACTGCTGGAAAAATGTCTGCAAAGCTGTGCCTTTGCCGACGAGATCGTGGTGGTGGATTCGGGTAGCAGCGACAGGACATTGGCAATAGCCTCTGCCTATAAGACCAAAGTTATCCACCAGGAGTGGCTGGGATTCGGTCCGCAGAAGCAGTTCGCGGTACAGCAGGCCAGCCACGACTGGGTGCTGTGCCTGGATGCTGACGAGTGGCTGTCTGAAAAATTACACCATGAAATCAAGATATTGCTGAACAATCCGGCGCTGGGCGCCTACCGTTTCGCGCGCAGCAACAAGTTCATGGGGCGCTTCCTGAAATTCGGCGAGGGCTATCCGGATTACAGCCTGCGGCTGTTCGATCGCCGCCAGGCACGCTGGTCCGACGACGTGGTGCATGAGTACGTGATCGCCGGTGGCGAAGTCGGCACCGTGGCTGGCGACCTGATGCACGAATCCGGCGAAGACATCGCGCTGTATCTGGCCAAACAGAACCGCTACACCAGCCTGCAGGCAGAAACGCTGTATCAGCGCGGGAAAAAGGCGGGTATCGCCAAGCTGCTGCTCAGTCCGCTGCTGCGCTTCGTGAAGTTCTACCTGCT
The DNA here is from genome assembly GCF_014652475.1 of Vogesella alkaliphila. Taxonomy (GTDB): domain Bacteria; phylum Pseudomonadota; class Gammaproteobacteria; order Burkholderiales; family Chromobacteriaceae; genus Vogesella; species Vogesella alkaliphila. Next base: position 39,373 of record NZ_BMYW01000009.1, read on the forward strand.
GCGGCAGGGTTTTCGCGATGGCCTGCCCGGACTTGTCCACATCAGCATTGGCTGCTTCAACAGTTACATCAAATACGCGAAGCTGATCGAGCTGCACCGGCTTCACCAACAGGAAAAATGACGATGAAAGTACTGGTCACCGGCGCCGCCGGTTTCATTGGCCGCGCGGTATGTGAAAAACTGCTGGATCGCGGCGATGTGCAAGTGATCGCTGTGGATAACCTCAACGACTACTACGCGGTGGCGCTGAAACACGCCCGCCTCGCCACCTTGCAGGGCCGTGACGGCTTTGATTTCCACAAGCTGGACATCGCCGACTGGGCTGCGCTGGATGCGCTGTTCGCCGCCGAGCGCCCGGACTACGTGATCCACCTCGCCGCCCAGGCCGGCGTGCGCTACAGCATCGAGAACCCGCACGTGTACGCGCAGAGCAACCTGGTCGGCCACACCAATATGCTGGAGGCCTGCCGCCGCCACCCGGTGCAGCACCTGGTGTTCGCCAGCTCCAGCAGCGTGTACGGCAAGAACGCCAAGGTGCCGTTCAGCGAGGACGACCGCGTCGACGAGCCGGTCAGCTTCTACGCCGCCACCAAGAAGGCCAACGAGGTGATGGCGCACAGCTACGCCCACCTGTACCAGTTCCCGATCACCGGCCTGCGCTTCTTCACCGTGTACGGCCCGTGGGGCCGCCCGGACATGGCGCCGTGGCTGTTTACCGAGGCCATCCTCAAGGGCGAGACCATCAAGGTGTTCAACCACGGCCAGATGCAGCGCGATTTCACCTACATCGACGACATCGTCGAGGGCGTGCTGCGGGTGATGGCGCATCCGGCCAGCGGCGCGGTGCCGTTCGCGGTGTTCAACATCGGCAACCACAACCCGGTGCCGCTGATGGAGTTCATCCAGGCTACCGAAACGGCTTGCGGCAAAGAGGCGGTCAAGCAGTACCTGCCGATGCAGGACGGCGACGTGCCGGTCACCTACGCCGACACCGCCCGGCTGCGCGCCGCGGTCGGCTTCTCGCCGGACACGCCGCTGCGCGACGGCATGCAGGCCTTCGTCGACTGGTATCGCGGCTACCACCAGGGCTGAGTTATCCACAAGCGGCGGCGCGGCCAACGTTGCAGCTCGCTGCCGCGCCGTAAACAGGCCGCCAGCGCCCGCTGCCGCGTTCACCTCCCGGTGCCGGCAACAGCGCCCGCCGCTCGCGTGGCGGGCGGCTGCTGTGTCATTGCGGCCGAGCCTGGCCGCGATGCGGCAATTTTCCCGCCACGGTCTAAGCTGAACAGAGGCATTTTCAGCACGGGAGGCGGCAACCATGGATACCGGACATCACGAACTGGCCGAGCTGTTCGCACAGCTGGGGCTGGACAACAGCGCAAAGGCGATCAACCAGTTTGTGCAGAGCCATCCGCTGCCGGTGGAGATGGCGCTGGCCGAGGCGCCGTTCTGGAGCGCAAGCCAGGCCGCCTTCCTGCGCCAGTCGCTGGACTGCGACGCGGAATGGTCGGACGCGGTCGATACCCTGGCGACGCTGCTGCAGCAACGCGGCTGACGCCGCCTCCGGCGCTGAGATCACCGGTGCCGCGCCGGCGATGAATGACAGCCAGATCAACGGCTTGCCGGCGCTTGCGGCCAACGTTTGGCGTTGCGGCGGCATGGTCTATGCTGGGTTATCACAGTCGTCGAGGAGCCCCGTCATGATGATCGCCCGCTGGAGTATCGAGGCCAAGTTTGGCCACAAACCGGAAGTCATCGCCGAGATGCAGCGCTGGCTGCGCGACATCGGCTCGCAGGTCGGCTGGACGCCGCAGCGCGTGCGCCTGCTGACCGGCTCGATCGGCGTCAAGGAATCCACCATCCAGTCCGAGATCGAGATCGCGGATCTCGCCGAGCTGGACGCCGCCTGGAGCAGGCTGGCCGCCCTGCCCGACCACGCGGCGTGGAGCAAGGCGCTGGAGCCGCACGTGGTGTCCGGCACCCAGCGCTGGGAAATCCTGCGCACCATCGGCTAGCCACCGCACCATGCCCGGGGATGACCTCGCGTCACCCCCGGCCGGCCTTGCGGCCAGGCTTGGCCGCAACATCGATCCCACCCAAGTGCCTGATTCTGCTATCATTCCGCGCCTTGCCCCCACCCACCGCAGGAAGTATTCATGAGTCTGTTGCCGCACCAGGTTGAGCTGTTGTCCCCCGCCAAGAACATCGACATCGGCCGCGAGGCGATTTTGCACGGTGCGGACGCCGTCTACATCGGCGGCCCCAGCTTCGGCGCGCGGCACAACGCCTGTAACAGCGTGGCCGAGATCGCCGAGCTGGTGCAGTTTGCCCACCGCTACCACGCGCGCATCTTCACCACGCTCAACACCATCCTGCACGACGCCGAGCTGGACGCCGCGCGCAAGCTGATCTGGCAACTGTACGACGCCGGTGTCGATGCGCTGATCGTGCAGGACATGGGCATCCTGCAGCTGGACCTGCCGCCGATCCAGCTGCACGCCTCCACCCAGTGCGACATCCGCGACGCCGCCAAGGCGCGTTTCCTGTCCGATGCCGGCTTCTCGCAGGTGGTGCTGGCGCGCGAGCTGACCATCCCGCAAATCCGCGCCATTGCCGACCACGTCGGCGCCGGTTCAAACGATCCCGCGGCCATCGAATACTTCATCCACGGCGCGCTGTGCGTGGCCTTCTCCGGCCAGTGCTACATCAGCCACGCCGACAACGGCCGCAGCGCCAACCGTGGCGACTGCTCGCAGGCCTGTCGCCTGCCGTACACCCTCACCGATGAAAAAGGCGGCGTGGTCGCCTTCGACAAGCACCTGCTGTCGATGAAGGACAACAACCAGAGCCGCAACCTCGAAGCGCTGCTCGACGCCGGTGTGCGCTCGCTGAAGATCGAAGGCCGTTACAAGGACGTCAGCTACGTCAAGAACATCACCGCCCACTACCGCCTGCTGCTCGACGAAATCATCGAGCGCCGCCCGGAACTGGCGCGTGCCTCCAGCGGCAGCAGCGAAATTTACTTCGCGCCCGATCCGGACAAGACCTTCCACCGCGGCGCCACCGACTACTTCGCCACCGGCCGCAAGATCGACATCGGCGCCTTCGACTCGCCGAAATTCGTCGGCGTCGAGCTGGGTACCGTGCACCAGGTCGGCGACGGCTGGCTGGAGATCGCCACCGAAGACGCCATGGCCAACGGCGATGGCATCAATTACATGAAGAAGCGCGAAGTCGTCGGCATGCAGCTCAACACCGTGAAGCAGGTCGGCCACGTGCCGGGCGGCGAGCGGCTGTGGCGCTGCGTGCCCAACGAGCCGACGGTGCTGGCCGGCCTCAAGCCCGGCACCCGCATCTGCCGCAACCGCGACCACGCGTGGGAGCTGTCGCTGCTGAAAAAATCGGCAGAACGCCGCATCGGCGTGTGGCTGAATCTGGACCAGACCGCCGACGGCCTGGCGCTGACCATCACCGACGAGGACGGCTGCAGCGCCACCGCCCACGCGCAGCTGGCACTGGAGCCGGCCAAGGACGCTGCCCGTGCCGAAGCCGGCCTGCGCGACGCCGTCGCCAAGCTCGGCAACACCCTGTTCGTGGCCAACGACGTGGCGCTGAACCTGGCGCAGCCGTGGTTCGTGCCGTCGTCGGTGATCAACGCGCTGCGCCGCGACGCAGTGGAAAAACTGGAAGCGGCAAGGTTGGCCGCATGGCCACGCCAGCCGCGCAAGGCGCCGGTGGAGCCGCCGGTGCCGTATCCGGAAAAAAACCTCAGCTACCTCGCTAACGTCTACAACGCCAAGGCCTGGGATTTCTACAAGAAACACGGCGTGGAAGTGATCGAGCCGGCCTACGAGGCGCATCAGGAAGAAGGCGAAGTCAGCCTGATGATCACCAAGCACTGCCTGCGCTTCTCCTACAACCTGTGTCCGAAGCAGGCCAAGGGCGTCAAGGGCGTGATGGGCCAGGTACGCGCCGACCCGATGGTGCTGAAATCCGGCGACGAGACCTACACCCTGAAATTCGAATGCCGCCCGTGCGAGATGCACGTGATGGGCAAGATGAAGAAACACATCCTGAAATCGCCGCCACCTTCCGAGATCCCGGCGACGGCGCCGATTACCTTCTTCAAGCAGCGGCCTGCGTCGTGAGCTAGTGGGGGATGCGGCCAAGGTTGGCCGCAATGCTTTGATGACACTGAACAAGGGCAAGCCGGATGGCTTGCCCTTTTGTCATTGTCTTGCCGTATGATGATGGGGTTTTTGATTGGCGCAGCGCGTATCCAGGATCAACGCTTGATGAGTATGGCGCGGTGTATTTTGGATTTTCAGGCTCAGCCTAACCGACTGACTATACTTTTTCTGTTGACAGTAATTTTGAGTAATTAGCGAATGTATTTTTGAGGGTTGTATGAGACACTATTTGTATTTGGTTTTTAATAGGATGTTAATGATTTTTGTGTTTTATTGTACTGCATGCTCATCGGATCATGAAACAATAAAGATACCTAAAAATAAATATGGTGTTTTTTATATAAATCATTGCCCTACAAGATTTTTTTCAGGCGCACCACTAATCGAGTTTAAATTTTATTCATCGGCAGGTGATCTTGAGAGAATTATGAATGAATTAGGCAGAGACTCTGCAAAGGGACGAGTGGTTTTTGAAAATTTTGAAACTAATCAACGTCAAGTATATGGCAAGAGCTCTATGTATGGTGGGTATGTCGCTAAGGATAGTGTACGTGTTAGTATGGAATTCATAAAATCAGCTAGTTGTCAAAAATATAAAGTGATAGTTGAAGAGGTATTTAATGAGGATGTGGAAATATATGTTGGTAATCGCTATCTTTAGCACTGTAATTTATGCTTCGTTTGCAAATTCCAATGTTGACCACGAATGAATGACCAAGGTTGGTCGCAAGCGATAACAGCTTTGCGGCCAACCTTTTTTGAAATATGGCATCCGCTGCGCGGATATTTTTTATCTGCAGCTTTCCGCGCGGCGGCGGGCTACTTTCTTTTGCTTCGCCAAAAGAAAGTAGCCAAAGAAAAGGCGACCCGGAGGCGTAAGAATTCCCGTGGAAACCGCCGCCATCCCGGCGCCGCCCATCCGCTGCACTCAAAAAAGGGCGGCTTGTTTCCGGGATGACGACAGTTTCCACGGCTTGCGCCAACGGGACGGGGCGCGTCGGTGCGGTGTTGGCTGTGGATATCACTTATCCACAGCGGGTGTCCGGCTAGGCTGTTGGTGTTTACAAGGTTGGCCGCAAGCTGGCATGGCTTTGCGGCCAACCTTTTTTACGACGCCGCGATGTAGCGATCCGGCCGGTGGTAGAAGCCGATCACCAGGCTCATCGCGGCGGCACCGATCAGCGAGCCGATCAGTTGCGGCAGGCTGCACAGCAGCACCGATGCCAGCAGGATCAACAGGTCGATGCCGAATTGCAGCTTGCCGGCGCGCAGGCCGTAGCGTTGCTGCACGTACAGCGCCAGGATGTTGATGCCGCCGACGCTGGCCTTGTGGCGGAACAGTGCGATCAGGCCCATGCCGAGCAGCAGCCCGCCCAAGAGACCGGTGGAATACGGGTTGAGTGGGCCGGCGAACGGGAACAGCTCGCGGCATTGCGTGGACAGCAGCGACACCAGCGCGACGCAGACAAAGGTACGTAGGGTGAAGGCGGCGCCCATGTTGCGCAGCGCCAGCCAGTAGAACGGCAGGTTGATCAGGAAAAACAGCCAACCGAATGGCGCCAGTCCCTGGTAGTGCAGCAAGAAGGCGATGCCGGCGGTGCCGCCGGTGAGCAGGCCGGCCTGCACGAACATGGCCATGCCGAAGCCGATGAAGGAAGTGCCGATCAGGATGGCGAGCAGGTCTTCTGCCCGGCTGTGTGCCAGCGGATTGTGTCCGCTTGTCAGGCGCGTGGTGTCGGTAGTCATGTGGATACCGTTTGGGCGAATTGTCAGAAACGGCGCGCCGGGTAAGGGCGCCGCACCGCTGTTGCTGCACGCAAGAAACCTGCCAGCAAAACGGTGGGCAATGGTGACAGCCGGGCGCGGGCGCGCCTTGTGGCGGGGCAAACAGCCGCGCCGGCCGTGGCGCTTGCACCGGCATGGTGCCGGCTGTTGCTTGCGGCCAACCTTGAGCGCTGTCTGGCCGGCGCTGGCGATAGCCGCCGGAAGGTCGCCGCATTTCGTGCTACAACGGCAGCATCCATCCCTTTCCGTCGCCGTGCCGCCCATGGATTTCCTGCGCCGCTTTTTCCTGCGTCATTACCGCGATCCCTACACCCGCTTTTCGCTGCTGATGTGCGGGCTGATGCTGGCCTTGCTGCTGCTGGTGTGGCTGTTCGACCTGGACACGCCGGCACAGCAACCGGCGCCGTTGCCGCCGCCGGCGAGCATCGGCGTGTCGGTGTAGTCAGTCTGGCCTTGCCAGCAGCGGTTGAGGGCGGGATTATCGGTGGCTTACTGCGGGGGAGATGGCGATGAATGGCTTGATGCTGGCGCTGGCGTTTGTGATGGGGGTGGTGGTGCCGCTGCAGGCGGCGATCAATCACCAGCTGAAGCTGCTGATCGGCGGCAGCCCGGTGTTGGCGGCGCTGGTGTCGTTTGCGGTGGGACTGGTGACGCTGAGCCTCGCCGCCCTGCTCAGCGGGCAGAAATGGGTCGGCCTCGCCGCCTTGCCGCGTGCCGAGTGGTGGATGCTGAGCGGTGGCGCGCTGGGCGCGCTGTTCGTGTTCGGCACCACGCTGCTGGCGCCGCGGCTGGGGGTGGCGGTGATGCTGTCGCTGATCATCGCCGGCCAGGTGTGCGCGTCGCTGCTGTTCGACCGTTACGGCTGGCTGGGCATGCCGCTGAAGGAAATCAACAGCTGGCGCCTGCTGGGCGCGCTGCTGGTGGTGGCCGGGGTGCTGCTGGTCAATCTCGGCGATCGTATCGGCAGGTAGCGGCCGGCAGGATGTTTCATGTGAAACGGCGGCGGCCGACAAACAGCACAATGGCAACAGCGGATTGCGTTACAATCCGCTGTTTTTCATTGCGGCGGCAGAAATGCTGCCGAATCAGGGTTTTAAGGAATCAGTGTGGCCGATATCGAGCGCCTCGATACGTGGGTAAAGTACAAGAACGGCCTGTGCAGCGACTGCATGGGCAGCTGTTGCAGCATGCCGGTGGAAGTGAAGCTGCCGGATCTGGTGCGCATCGGCGTGGTGGACGAGTTCGAGCTGGGCGAGCCGATCAAGAACATCGCCAAACGTCTGGAAAAACAGCGCATCATCCAGCATTTCAACTTCAAGAGCGGGATGTTCACGCTGACGCAGCGCGCCAACGGCGATTGCCTGTACCTGGACCAGAAGACCCGGCTGTGCAGCATCTACGCGCAGCGGCCGAATACCTGCCGCAACCACCCGCAGGTCGGCCCGCGGCCGGGGTTCTGTGCCTACACCCGTAACCCGCAGCATGGCCGCAAGGTGAGTACATGAGCGACAAACAGAGCAACAATCCGCTGCACGGCGTGACGCTGGAGGCGATGCTGACCGAGCTGCACGCCCACTACGGCTGGGATGGCCTGGCCAGTCGCATCAAGGTGCGCTGTTTCAGCCACGATCCGAGCATCAAGTCCAGCCTGGCCTTCCTGCGCCGCACGCCGTGGGCGCGCGACAAGGTGGAGGCGCTGTTCCTGCAGCTGAAGAAGCCGAAGCGCACCCTGGCGCCGAAGCCGAGCAGCGAGCGTACGCCGGCCGGCCAGAGCGCCACCAGGGCGCCGACCATCCTGTTCGCCCGCAAGACCCCGCCGACGGACGAGGCCTGAGCCGTCCGCCCCAGACCCCTCCGGCCGCGACGCATCGTCGCGGCCTTTTGACGCAAGGAGCCGCCGATGACCGCGCCCGCCGTATTGCTCGATGCCAGCGGCCTGATCGCCGCACAACGCCAGTTTGCCGCCGAGCGCGACTGGCAGCGTTTCCATACCCCGCGCAACCTGATGCTGGCGCTGACCGGCGAGGTCGGCGAGCTGGCGGAGCTGTTCCAGTGGCGCACGGACGCCGAGGCGGCGGCGATGGCGGACGAGCCGCAGGCCTTCGAGCGGCTGCAGGAGGAGATCGCCGACGTGATGATGTACCTGGTGCGGCTGGCGGACGTCTGCGGCGTCGATCTCGACCACGCGCTGCAGGACAAGCTGCACAAGAATGCGCTGAAATACCCGGCCGCCGGGCGGGAATAAATTGCCACAGTTTTGCCGCGGTTCACGGATGTTATTTATCGAAAGCCGCGTTAATTGATAACCCTATACTTTTCTATGCCGCGCAGCCGCGGCAAGCAAACATGCCGTTGGCTTAGCCTGTGCTAAGCTGCCCGATTGTGTTTGCCGCCAGATCCCGACCGATGAACCAAGCCGACACGCTGTCTTTCCACGCCGCCTCCTCGCCCGCCGCCCGCCTGCAGCAACTGTTCGCGGCGCTGCCCTACCCGGTGCTGCTGTTTGACGTGCACGGGCAGCTGGAGTTTGCCAATCACGCCGCGCAGGGCTGTCCCGATACGCGGCCGGCGCTGCAACAGCTGGCCGCCGGCGCGTCGCTGGCGACGGTGTCGCTGCCGGGGCTGAGCGCCGACAGCTTCGCCCGGGTGCTGGCCTCCGCCGCGCCGCAGAGCGTGGAGCTGAGTCTGCCGCAGGCCGACGGCAAGCCGGGCTACTACCAGATCACGCTGACGCCGCTGCTTGACGCCAGCGGCAAGGTGGACGGCGTGCTGCAGACCCGCCACGACGTCACCCGCCAGCGCCAGGAGGCGCAGCGCCTGCAGCTGCTGCAGGGCCACCTGCTGGAGATGGCGCACCGCGACGCGCTGACCAATCTCGCCAACCGCCGCTACCTGGAGCTGAAGCTGGAAAGGTTGGCCGCAGACAGCGCCGCCAGCTTGTGCGCGCTGCTGTTCATCGATCTCGACCGTTTCAAGCCGATCAACGACGTTCACGGGCACGACACCGGCGACGCGGTGCTGGCGGCGATTGCCGCGCGGCTGAAGCAGGCCTTGCGCGGCACCGACCTGCTGGCGCGCATCGGCGGCGACGAGTTCGCCATCCTGCTGGAAGGCGTCACCGAGAGCGGCGCGCGCGCGGTGGCCGGCAAGATCATCCAGGCGCTGGAGCAGCCGTTTGCCGAGCTGTCGCCGCCGAACCGGCTCGGCCTGTCGGTGGGCGTCTGCCTGTTCAAGAGCGGCGCGGCGATGCCGGCCGAGGTGCTGGTCGAGGCCGACCAGGCGATGTACCGCGCCAAGCGCCGTGGCGGCGGGCAGTTCGAGCTGCAGCAGCTGTAAGCGAGCCCACCATGACAAAACGGCCACCCGCGCCTGCCGGTGGCCGTTGTTGTTTCACATGAAACGCAAGGGGTTGATGCCCCACTTCTCCGGCGCCTCGTGGCGCACGATCCGGTCGCCGCCGCCAAAGCCCAGCGGCCGCGACAGGTCGATGATCTCCGGCTGCAGATAGGTATTGCTCCTGCTGCTGAACATCACCTTGATCTTCGGCGTCAGCAGGTTGCTGTCGTGCTGCTCGATCACCACCCCCAGCTTGCCCGATTCCAGCAACACCAGCGTGCCGACCGGGTAGATGCCGACACAGCGCATGAAGGCCTGCACCAGCTTGGGGTCGAAGTGGTACTTCGACCATTCGAAGATCTTGCGCAGCGCATCGGTCGGCGCCATGCCCTTGTGGTAGCAGCGATCGGCGGTGATGGCGTCGTAGACGTCGACGATGGCCGCCATCTTGGCCAGCGTGCTGATGGTGTCGCCCTTGAGATTGTGCGGGTAGCCGCTACCGTCGATCCGCTCGTGGTGATGCAGGGTGATGTCGAGTGGGATCTCGCTGATGCCCTCGGTACGGCTGAGGATGTCGAAGCCGTCGCGCGGGTGGCGGCGGATGATGTCGAACTCTTCCTCGGTCAGCCGCCCCGGCTTGTTGAGGATCTCGTCCGGCACCAGCGCCTTGCCGGTGTCGTGCAGGATGCCGCCCAGGCCGGCGAGGTGGATGGTTTCGCGGTCCAGCCCCACCGAGCGGCAGAAGGCGATCATCAGCGTGCCGACGCTGACCGAATGCAGGAAGGTATAGTCGTCCTTGTTCTTGATGCGCAGCAGCGTCAGCAGCGCGCCGCTGTTGCTGAGCACCGATTCGGTGATCGACTCGATCATCGGCTCGACCTGCTCCAGCTCCACCACCCGCCCCAGTCGCACGTCCTGCATCACGGTCTTGACCAGCGCGTGCGCCTGGTTCTTGATGCGGTTGGCACGCCCCAGCTCCTCGGCAAACGACAGCGTGATGACAGGTGCCGGCTTGCTGGTGACCGCCTCGATCATCTGCTGCTGCAAGCTGGCGTTGACCTCGTCCACGCTGCGCGCATGGCTGACGTCCAGACCTTTTTCGGTGTCGATATAAATCTCGTGGATGCCGGCCTCAATGATCTTGGCGATTTCGTCATCGCTCTTGATCTGGAAGCGCTTGCGGAAAAACGGATGAGAGGTCCAGTCGCAGTTCAGGTCATGCACATACATGCCGATCTTGACGTCGGCAATATCAATACACTTGATCATGGCGTGGTTTTCTTGGCGTCTGCTCAGGAAAATGTTTTAAAAACAGTGATTAAGCAGATGTTGGCAGTACGGCGGCCGGCGCGTGGTGATCCACGACAAGTTTGTGCCACAAAGCTTATCCGGCAATTATGGCGCTAATCGGAGATGCAAAAAGGATTTTAATTGTATTGATACTGGTTATCAGTATTTTATTCAAATAGATAGTTATTGATAATAATATTGGCCATACACGGTTTAATGATCGGTGCTTTTTTATTATGGTGCCTTGGTGATAGTCAATTTTCATGCGAGCGGATATTCTAGCCGGCAATACCCGGAATAAAAGAACCGGATTTCGTGAGCGACAGGAGTGCAAGGCATGACGCAGGACACACGTTGGGGACATCTGGGCAACCGCATCATCGGCGTGGCCGCGGTGGCGGTGGCGGTCGGTTTTGCGGTGATGATCGCCATCATCGCCAAGCAAAGCTACGACGCCGCTGTCGAGCAGGGCAACCAGCTGGCGTCGGAGCAGGCCGGTCGCGTGGCGGACAGTGTCGAGGCCAAGCTGGCCAACGGCTTTGCCATTCCGCGCAGCATGGCTGCCAGCGTGCAGGGGCTGCAGCGCGCGCAGGCGGTGGACCGCAAGGTGGTCGACAACATCCTGCTCAGCTCGCTGGACAACGCGCCGGGCATCATCGGTGCGTGGATGCTGTGGGAGCCGAACGCGCTGGATGGCCGCGACGACGAATTCCGCCGCGACTGGCCGAAGCACGATCCGACCGGGCGCTACACGCCCTACCTGACGCGCGGTGCCGACGGCAAGGCGGCGCTGGACGTGATGATGTCCAGCGACCGGGTGGCGAAATTCCCGGAGTGGCAGGACCGGCTCACCGAGTACGTGCCGGACTATGAAAAATCCGGCTGGGGCGATTTCTACTTCGTGCCGAAATCGCGCGGCCGCGACACCATCACCGAGCCGTTCTTCTACGACGTGCAGGGCAAGCAGGTGCTGGAAAGCTCACTGGCGGTGGTGATGAAGGACGCATCCGGCAAGCTGCTGGGGGTGTCCGCCGTCGATCTGGCGCTGGACGACCTGCAGAAGCAGTTCGGCAGCATCCGCCTGTATGAAACCGGCTATGTGCGCCTGGTGTCCGAAGGCGGCCTGTTCGTGGTCAACCCGCAGCCGGCGCTGGTCGGCAAGGCGGTGGCCAGCGGCGACCCGCTTGCGGCCAACCTCGACAAGCTGAGGAAGGGCGAGCGCTTCGTCTACGAGGACGGCGGCTTTACCCACTTCTTCTACCCGGTCAAGGTGGCGGACAGCGGCCAGTTCTGGGCCGCCGGCGTCAGCGTGCCGACCGCGGCAATTACCGCCTCCGCCAACAGCCAGCGCAATACCGCCATCGTGATCGGCGTCATCGCGCTGGGGCTGATCATCCTGGTGCTGACGCTGCTGATCCGCACCCTGACCCGGCCGCTGAACACGCTGGCGGAAACCATGGAGCAGTTCGCCAGCGGCAAGGGTGACCTGACGCTGCGCCTGCAGGTCAGCAACCGCGACGAGATCGGCCGCACCGCCGCCGCCTTCAACCGCTTCATCGAGAGCCTGCGCGAGATGTTCATCGAGGTACGCGAGCAGAGCCTGGCGGTGAGCCGTTCCGCCGGCCAGCTGGCCGACTCCGCGGTGCAGGTGGAGCAGTCGTCGGCGCAGCAGTCGGACGCCGCCAGCGCCACCGCCGCCGGCGTGGAGCAGGTCACCGTCAGCGTGCACCACATCGCCGATACCGCGATGCTGGCCGAGAACATGGCGCGCGAAAGCGGCGTGCTGACCGAGCAAAGCGTGGCGGCGGTGGACCGGGTCACCGGCGAGATCCAGCGCATGACCAGCAATATGCAGGCGCTGGCCGGGCGCATGGGGGCGCTGGGTGCCCGTTCGGCGGAGGTCAGCACCATCGTCAACGTGATCAAGGACATTGCCGAGCAGACCAACCTGCTGGCGCTGAACGCGGCCATCGAGGCGGCGCGCGCCGGCGAACAGGGGCGCGGTTTTGCGGTGGTGGCGGACGAGGTGCGCAACCTCGCCGGCCGCACCGCCGAGGCCACGGTACAGATCGGCCGCATCGTCTCCGCCATCGGCAGCGAGACCAGCGATGCGGTGGACGAGGTAAAGCGCAGCACCGAGCTGGTGTCGGTCAGCGTCGGCATCGCCGAGGAGGCCAACATGGCGATGAAGGGCATCTACGAGAAAAGCGTCGATCTGGTGGACAATATCGGCGATATCGCGTCGTCAACGCGGGAACAGTCGAACGCGACTTCGGAAATCGCGCAGAACGTGGAGCGCATCAGCAGCATGGCGCAGTCCAACAGCGAGGTGGTGCGCGAGGTGCGCGCCGCGGTGGAGCAGCTGCGCGAGCAGTCCGCCAGCCTGGAAGCGCTGGTCGGCCATTTCCGCCTCTGAGCACCGCCCGCCGTCCCCGCAACGCCGTCCGCCATGGGCGGCGTTTTTTTATTGCCCGCTTTGGCCTGACAGCGCGCGGCGATTTTCGTATAATCCGCCGGTTTGCTTTGCGAGACCCGCCATGTCGCCCTTACCCTGCCCGCTTCGTTTCCCCGCCGCGCCGTCCGCGCGTCGCCAGGCGTTGCCGGTACGGGGTCGACACGACGCCGGGCCGCTGCATTGAGATATAAAGAAGCTCCTGATCCGGCATCAGGGGCTTTTTTTTCAGCCATTGATTCTGTTATTGCCAAAGGTGACCGCCATGCCCAACCCGCTTTATCGCAAGCACATCATTTCGATACCGGATTTCACGCGCGAGGAACTGGAACTGGTCGTGCAGACGGCGGCACAACTGAAGGCGGCGCCGCGCAGTGACCTGCTGAAGGACCGCCTGCTGGCGACCTGCTTCTTCGAGCCGTCGACCCGTACCCGCCTGTCGTTCGAGACCGCGGTGCAGCGCCTGGGCGGCAACGTGATCGGATTTGCCGACGGCGCCAACACCTCGGCGAAGAAGGGCGAGACCCTGGCCGACACCGTGCGCATCATCAGCTCCTACACCGACGCCATCATCATGCGCCATCCGAAGGAAGGCGCCGCGCGCGTGGCCAGCGAGTTCTCCACCGTGCCCATCATCAACGGCGGCGACGGCGCCAACCAGCACCCGTCGCAGACCCTGCTCGACCTGTTCACGCTGCAGGAAACCCAGGGCCGCCTCGACAACCTGACCGTGGCCTTCGTCGGCGACCTGAAATACGGCCGCACCGTGCACTCGCTGGCGCAGGCGCTGTCGCTGTTCGGCGCCAGGTTCTACTTCGTCGGCCCCGAGGCGCTGGCGATGCCGGACTACCTGTGCGAGGAGCTGGACGAGCGCGGCATCAGCTACAGCATCGCCGCCACCATCGAGGAAGTGATCCCGCACATCGACATCCTGTACATGACCCGCGTGCAGCGCGAGCGCTTCGACGAGGCCGAGTACAAGAAGATCCAGGGCCAGTTCGTGCTGCGCGCCGACATGCTGCGCAGCGCCCGCCCCAACATGAAGATCCTGCACCCGCTGCCACGGGTGGACGAGATCACCACCGACGTCGACGCCACGCCGCACGCCTACTACTTCGAGCAGGCCAAGAACGGGGTCTACGCTCGCCAGGCGCTGCTGTCGCTGGTGCTCAACGAAACGGTGTGAAAGGAAAAACCATGACTGAAAAAGTGTATGCCCGCAATGTCGAGGCACTGAAATCCGGCACCGTGATCGACCACATCCCGGCCGGCCAGGGGTTGCGCATCCTGCGCCTGTTCCAGCTGGCGGAATACCGCGAGCGCGTCACCGTCGGCCTCAACCTGCCCAGCGGCCACATGGGCAGCAAGGACCTGATCAAGGTCGAGAACGTGGTGCTGAGCGAGGAGCAGGCTAACGAGCTGGCGCTGTTCGCGCCGCGCGGCACCGTCAGCGTGATCGAGGACTTTGCCGTGGTGCGCAAGCAGAAGCTGGCGATCCCGGACACGGTGGAAGGCATCTTTGCCTGCCCCAACTCCAACTGCGTGTCGCACGTGGAGCCGGTGCAGAGCCACTTCAGCGTGCGCGTCACCGAGCACGACACCAAGATGAAGTGCAAGTACTGCGAGAAGGTGTTCAGCAAGGACATCGTGGTCGACGTGCGCTAAGCCTGCCGACGTCGGCGTCGGCAGCGGGCGGTCGCGGGCAACCGCGGCCGCCTTTTTCATGCCTGCGGCCAACCTTGGCCACCCGTGGCGGGAACTCGCCGCCGCGGCGCGGTTTCCAAGGGCTTATTTTCCCGTGGAGAACATCATGTGGCGTCCCCTGCTGTTGGCCGCGTGCGGCCTGCCCCTGTTGCTGGCCTGTACCGAGGAACAGGTCGGCAAGCTGCAAAACGACGCGTCCGCCGCCATCGGCGTGGCCGGTGCCAAGCTGCAGCAGGCCAGCGCCCCGCTGGCCGAGATCAAACAACAGGCCGCGACCGCGCTGGACAAGGCCGGCACGCTGGCCGGGGAGCTGCAGCCCAAGGTGCAGCAGCAGGTGGAAGAGCTGAAACAGCAGGCCGGCGCGGTGCGCGAGGTGGTCAGCGCGTGGCAGGGCAAGGGCGACTGGACGGTGCTGGAAAAGCAGGTCGGCCAGTACCCGCGCGACAGCGGCCTGTTCGACAAGCCGCCACTGGCGGCACCGCTGGCGGCGCTGCTGGGCAGGGACCTGGCCAAGTTCAAGCGCTTCATGGATACCCAGGGGCCGTTGCAGCAGGACCGGCAGCAGGAGCGGCTGCTGTTCGTCACCGGCAACAAGCGCCACGCGGCGCAGGATGGCGCCGCCTACCTGCTGATCGACGTGTCGCAGCGCAAGCTGGAGGCGGGGCTGATCGAGAACGGCCTGCTGAAGGTCTACGCCAGCGAGGGCACGCCATTGCAGGCGCCGGCCGAGGTGCGCACCTTCATCGGCAATCTGCAGCGGCAGTAAGCGGCGCCGGCACAAGCCTGGCCGCAACGAAAAACGCCACGACCTTGGTCGTGGCGTTGTGCTGTCGGCGTGCGGCTCAGCGTTTGCGCTTCAGCGATTTCTTGCTGTAAGCGGCGTGGAAGGTCTTGCCGGCGGCCTTGCGGCGGGGACTGCTCTTCAGCTGGCGATCCAGTTCCGGCAACAGGCGGCCGGCGACGTTCATGCGCCGCGACAGCTCCTGCGCGCTGGCGATCTGCTCCGGCTTCATCTCGTGCTGCAGCTGGTTCAGCTTGCTGGCGGCCTGCGCATTGCCCTGCGCCCGTGCCAGGTTGTGCAGCGCGTAGGCCAGCACAGGGTTGTGCGGGATGCCCTGGTAGCTGTAGGCGGTGTAGGCGTGGCCGAGGCTGTTCAGCGCGTCGACCTGGTACCTGGCGGCGGCCTTGCGATACCAGCTCAGCGCCAGTTTCAGGTCGCGCGACACGCCCTGGCCGTTCTCGTACAGGCTGCCGAGCTGGAATTGCGCTTCGGCGTTGCCCTGCTTGGCGGCCTTGGTGTACCACTGCGCGGCGTCGAAGTAGTCCTGCTCCACGCCCTGGCCCTGGCGGAACAGGTTGCCGAGACTGGCCTGGGCGCCGGCGTGGCCCTGTTCGGCCGCCTTGCGCAACCACAGCGCGGCCTGGCTGGCGTCCTGCGGCACGCCCTTGCCCTGTGCGTATAGCTGGCCGAGGTTGGCCTGCGCGTTCATGTCGCCCTGCTCGGCGGCCTTGCGATACCACTGGGTGGCGTCGCCGAGGTTCTGCGGCACTTCCACGCCCTGCTCATACAGCTGGCCGAGCGCGTTCTGCGCCTGCAGGTGATCCTGTGCCGCGGCCTTCTGGTACCAGCTGGCGGCTTCCGCCAGATCCGGGTTCACGCCGTTGCCCTTCTCGTACAGCTCGCCCAGGCCGAACTGCGCCTCGGCATCGCCCTGCTCGGCGGCCTTGCGATACCAGCTGGCGGCCTGCAGCTCGGCGCCCTTCTGGTACCACTGCAGCGCCTGCGCCGGGTCTTTCGGCACGCCGCGACCGCTCTGGTACAGGCTGGCCAGCGCCGTCTGCGCGTTGGTGTGGCCCTGTTCGGCCGCCTTCTGGAACCAGCTGGCCGCCAGCGCCAGGTTGCGCGGCGTACCGCGACCGTTCTGCTGCAGCATCGCCAGCGCGTACTGGGCATCGGCGATGCCCTGCTCGGCGGCACGGCCGAACCAGGTCGCGGCGGCTGCCAGATCCTGCGGCATGCCCTGGCCGTTCTGGTACATCAGGCCCAGTGCGTGCTGCGCCGGGGCGTAGCCCTGCTGCGCGGCCTTCTGCTGCCACTGCGCGGCGTCGATCAGGTTGCGCGGCACGCCCTTGCCGGCGAGCAGCAGGTTGGCGTAGTGGTACTGCGCCTCGGCGCTGCCCTGCATGGCCGCGCGGCGATACAGCACCGCCGCCTGATTGCTGTTCTGCGTCACGCCGACGCCGTGCTGCGCGATCTGCGCCAGCTGGGTGCGCGCCAGCGCGTTGCCCTGCCGCGCCGCCTGCTGGAACAGGCTGGACGCCTGTGCCAGATCCTGCGGCACGCCGCGGCCGTACTGGTACATCAGGCCGAGACTGGTCTGCGCGGCGGTGCTGCCCTGTGCCGCGGCCTTCTGGTACCAGCCGGCGGCGGCGGCGTAATCCTGGCGCACGCCGAGGCCGTTCTCGTACAGGCCACCCAGCTTGTACTGGGCGTCGACATTCCCCTGCGCCGCGGCCTTGTCGTACCAGCGGGCGGCTTCGGCCGGATCCGGCACCACGCCCTGGCCCTTGCGGTACATCTCGGCCAGCAGCAGCTGAACGCGCGGATTGCCCTGCTCGCCGACCGGGGTCAGCTCTTGCAAGGCGGTGGCAAAATCCCCTTTGGCATAGGCAAGACGGCCTTCTTTCAGACCTGCCATCGCGGGTGCAGCCAGCAGCATGCTGGTCAGAAGGACGGAAGTAGCAAAATGTCTGTTCATGTGCGTTTCTTCATCTTGTAGAGAGGCCGTGCCGATCGTGTGCGGGCAGTGCAACCGGATCCGCGCGGGGTGACCTTATTATTCGGCATGATAAACGGCTAGTTTAACGGCTAATCATAGGCGGTTAAAGGATTGTCCCTGCCAAGCCGCAGCCATTTGATAGCAAAGTGTTGCAGCCGTGGTGCCCGGTACGGTTCTGCCATGACTTTGCACTTGAACCTGGCATGACGCGCACCCGCGGCCACGGCTGCGCGATGATAAGGACGCCGCCCGGGCGCAACCTTGTCCATGATCAGGCAATGGCGACACTGCGGCCAACTTTCATTTCTTTGACATAAATGGCGCGCCGATTTGCCACGGTAAAGCGCGCCAGCCTCACCTATGATGAAATCTCGGCGCCTGTCGCGCCGCTGCCGGATGACTGTGTGACAGCACAGGGGGGCGCATCATGTTTGACAGTCGGTTCTACTTTACCGGGGCGACGATCCTGGCGGTGCTGTCCACCTTCGCCGCGGCGTGGACGCTGCTGATGTTCTCGGTGCTGCTGATCTTTGTCGGGCTGTGGCAGGCCGACCGCGAGCAGATCCGCGAACTGGCCCCCAGCACTGCGGTGATGTTCGTGATGCAGGACGACAGCTCGCCGCGCCCGCTCGACGATTTCATCGGCCACCACCTGATGTTCTACCAGGACGGCATCCCGGTTTATCGCGACCTGTTCGACGGCGATCACTACTGGCAGCTGCTGGAAGCCGACAGCAAGGCGCAAAGCGGCGACGACATCATCCGCGTGTTCCCCGGCGTCAGCTACCGGCGCAAGGGCTGATTCGGCGCCATCGCCATGAGCAAGGGCAGCCGCTGACGGCTGCCGTTTTGCTGTCCGGCGGTAAGGTTGGCCGCAAGATGGTGGCTTGGTTTAGCGTGGTGCCCTATCCATGATGCTTTCGGATTCTGCAATCATCTTTTTGCCATCGTCGGCGCGGCCATTTTTATAGTAGAGCCAGCCAAGACCGTTCAAAGCCACTCCATAGGCATAGTGCTGTGTGCCAAGCACCTTTTCCAGCGTACCCAGGGATGCTTTGTAGTGTCGTTCTGCCGCTTCGATTTGCCGTTGGTAATGGTAGGCATCTGCAAGCTCGCGTTGTGTGATGCCGGCAACGACACTTTCTGCCATGCCGTTTTCTTGCATGCCTTCCATCACCGCGTTTAGTGTCGTGATCGCTTCCGGATAATGCTTTTTGTCCGTATACACGGATCCCAGTCGTGACAGCGTATTGAGTATGCGCGGGTGGTTTGGTCGGAGTATTTTTTGCTTGATGCGTAAGGCGGATAGTAACTGCTGCTCGGCATCGTCGTATTGTTTTGCTCTGGCGTACAAGGTGCCGAGGTTATGCAAGGTTTCGGCGGCTTCGTAACTCTCCGGGCCGGCTATTTTCTGCCGCATTGTCAGTGCTTGTTGATAAAGAACTTTTGCGGTGTCGGTTTTTTTCATGTCGACCAACAACAGTGCCAAATTGTTCAGCGATTCGGCGACTAGCAAGTGTTCCTCGCCAAGCAGTTTGCGACGCAAAGCCAAGGCCTGTTCCGCGTAGGGCAATGCTTCCTTGCTGCGGAGTGTTCTTCTTAGTACCGAGACCTGTGCATCCTGGATGTCCGCATAGAGCAGCGTGTCGGGTACGACGGCACCATCACCGTGCAGCAATTCATGCAGCAGGGATTCGGCCTGCTGCAGTTTGTCCTGCTGGATCAATACTCGGGCCAGATCCCGTTTTGCCTGTTGCCGAGCAGTGTTGTCGCTTGCTGTCGCCAGTGCCTGATGCGCTGTTTGGTACGCTTGTGAGTACTCCCCATTGATGATCATGGCGTCGATGGCGCTTGCCCCGGCAATGGCCGGGAGTTGGAGTGCGGTGATGAGGAGCAGGGTCATGCGTTTCATCGGGAGATTTCTGACGTGATGGCGGGGTAAGCATTGCATTACAGCACATCATTTTATGCAAATAAAATTGTGATGCTCATGCCCGGTCATGTGGTTGTTTCTATGTGCGACAACAAAAAAGGTTGGCCGCATCGCTGCGGCCAACCTTTTGTTTCACGTGAAGCAAAACCGGCTTACACCTTGTCGTACAGCTTGCCGCCGCCCTTCACGAACTCCATGGCCTTCACTTCCATGCCCTTCTGCAGCGCGTCCTGTTCGCTGATGCCCTGTTTGGCGGCGAATTCGCGTACATCTTGCGTGATCTTCATCGAGCAGAAGTGCGGGCCGCACATGGAGCAGAAATGTGCCACCTTGGCGCTGTCTTTCGGCAGTGTCTCGTCGTGGAAGTCGCGCGCCTTGTCCGGGTCGAGGCCGAGGTTGAATTGGTCTTCCCAGCGGAACTCGAAGCGCGCCTTGGACAGCGCGTTGTCGCGGATTTGCGCGCCCGGATGGCCCTTGGCCAGGTCGGCGGCGTGGGCGGCCAGCTTGTAGGTGATGATGCCTTCCTTCACATCGTTCTTGTTCGGCAGGCCCAGGTGTTCCTTCTGCGTCACGTAGCACAGCATGGCGGTGCCGTACCAGCCGATCTGTGCCGCACCAATCGCACTGGTGATGTGGTCGTAGCCCGGCGCGATGTCGGTGGTCAGCGGCCCCAGGGTGTAGAACGGCGCCTCGTGGCACCACTCCAGCTCCTTGTCCATGTTCTCCTTGATCAGCTGCATCGGCACGTGGCCGGGGCCTTCGATCATCACCTGTACGTCGTGCTGCCACGCGATCTGGGTCAGTTCGCCCAGCGTCTTCAGCTCGCCCAGCTGCGCGGCGTCGTTGGCGTCCCAGGCGCTGCCCGGACGCAGGCCATCGCCCAGCGAGAAGGCCACGTCGTAGGCCTTCATGATCTCGCAGATGTCTTCGAAGTGGGTGTACAGGAAGTTTTCCTGGTGATGCGCCAGACACCACTTGGCCATGATCGAGCCGCCGCGCGACACGATGCCGGTCATGCGCCCGGCGGTGAGCGGTACGTACTGCAGGCGCACGCCGGCGTGGATGGTGAAGTAATCGACGCCCTGCTCCGCCTGCTCGATCAGGGTGTCCTTGAAGATTTCCCAGGTCAGGTCTTCGGCCTTGCCGTTCACCTTTTCCAGCGCCTGGTAGATGGGCACGGTGCCGATCGGTACCGGCGAGTTGCGCAGGATCCACTCGCGGGTTTCGTGGATGTTCTTGCCGGTGGACAGGTCCATGATGGTGTCGGCGCCCCAGCGGATGCCCCAGGTCATCTTGTCCACTTCTTCGCTGATCGACGACGTTACCGCGCTGTTGCCGATGTTGCCGTTGATCTTCACCAGGAAGTTGCGGCCGATGATCATCGGTTCGCTTTCCGGGTGGTTGATGTTGTTGGGGATGATGGCGCGGCCGGCGGCGATTTCCTGGCGCACGAATTCCGGGGTGATCTCTTCCGGCAGGTTGGCGCCGAAGCTGTGGCCGGCGTGCTGGCGGGTCATCAGCTCCAGCAGGCGGCTGTTGCCGGTGGCCTTGAGCGATTCGATATACGCCTTGCGGTTCAGGTTTTCGCGGATGGCGACGAATTCCATTTCCGGGGTGATGATGCCCTGACGCGCGTAGTGCATCTGGCTGACGTTGCGGCCAACCTTGGCGCGGCGCGGCTGGCGCTGCAGGTTGAAGCGCAGGTCGACGAGCTTGGGGTCGGCCTCGCGCTGGCGGCCGTAGTCGCTGGACAGGCCGGCGAGCAGCTCGGTGTCGTCGCGCTCGGCGATCCACGCCGCGCGCAGCGGGGCGAGGCCGGAGCGGATGTCGATCTGTGCCTGCGGGTCGCTGTACGGGCCGCTGCAGTCGTAGACGTAAATCGGCGGGTTGCGCTCGCCGCCGAACTGGGTCGGGGTGTCGGCCTGGCTGATCTCGCGCATCGGCACGCGGAGGTCGGGGCGGCTGCCCTCGACGTAGATCTTGCGGGAGTTGGGCAGTGGCTGGATGGCGGCGGAATCCACCACCATTTGTTCGTTCAGTTTGGCAGGCGCGTTCATCGGGCAGGTTCTCCAAGGCGATGAAACGGCGCAAGGAGCGGCCCGGGAGATCCGGCTGCAAGGCTGGCCGCCGTGCTGCGGAACGGATGGCAGCGGGCGGTGTCTGGCAGATTACGCTTCCCTACGCCGGTATTATCCGGGTCAGGTTCGAAGGGTGACTCTCACCCGCTGCGGCTGCTGTCCCCGCCGGCGCCTTGGCGCGGATGGTACACAAGCCGGAGCAGGACCCCTAGCGATGCTGTGAAGGTAAGGTAAATGTGGGATAATCGCAAGTTAGCAATCGTTTGGACGATTGCGAAAGCCCGGTTGTCGCAGCCCGGTTTTCAGAGTCGTCCTTGATATTGTCTTGAATCCAAGCCGGAGTTTCCGATGAATTTCGAACAAGCCCGCTTCAATATGGTTGAGCAACAGATCCGTCCGTGGGACGTGCTCGACACCTCCATTCTCGATCTGCTGTTCCACGTGAAACGCGAAGATTTTGTCGCGACCGACAAGCGCGCGCTGGCCTTTGTCGACACCCAGCTGCCGCTGGACAATGGCTGCACCATGCTGGAGCCGAAGGTCGAAGCCCGCCTGGTACAGGACCTGCAGGTGAAAGCCAGCGACAAGGTACTGGAAATCGGCACCGGCAGCGGCTACCTGACCGCGCTGCTGGCCGCCGTCGGCCAGCACGTGTACAGCGTCGACATCGACGCGCAGCAGCTGCAGCACGCCGCGGCCAACCTCAAGACCGCCGGCATCAAGAACGTGACGCTGAGCCAGGGCAACGGCATCGAAGGCCTGGCGGCGCAGGCGCCGTTCGACGTGATCTGCGTCGGTGGTTCGGTACCGGTGGTGCCGGAAGCGCTGAAGGCGCAGCTGGCCGTCGGCGGCCGCATGGCGGTGATCGTCGGCGATGCGCCGGTAATGGTCGCCAAGATCATCACCCGCGTGTCCGAAACCGCCTATCAGGAAAGCGTCAGCTTCGATACCAATATCGCGCGCCTGCAGCAGCTGGACGCGATCGAGCCGTCGCGCTTCAGCTTCTGATGATCCGCGAAATCAACGCCCGCGAGCTGGCCGACTGGCTGGCCGACGCTTCCCGCCCGCAGCCGGTGCTGCTCGACGTGCGCGAGGACTGGGAGTACGCGCTGTGCCGCATCGCCGGCTCGCGCCAGATTCCGATGAACCTGATCCCGCTGCGCCACAACGAGCTGCCGGATGACACCCCGGTGGTGACCATCTGTCACCACGGCGTGCGCAGCTACCAGGTCGGCCTGTTCCTGGAGAACGCCGGCTTCGAGCAGGTACTGAGCCTGCGCGGCGGCGTGGCGGCGTGGGCGGACGAGGTCGAGCCGGCGATGGCGCGCTACTAGGCGCATGTTGGCCGCACCCGAGCCGCCCGCTGGGCGGCTTTCTTTTTGCCACACTCCCACGAAACGACACGAAAAATCAGGACCCAAGCGCGGGGTGTCGGCCTGGAAAACGCGCCCAGCGACGGGCGTCAGGGCGACGCCGGCGCCAGGGGTTGCTGCCGCAACCACCGCTTACGGCCTGAACTCGTTCGTGTCTTTTCGTGGCTGGAAACCAAGGACCTGTCATGAACTACCTCGCCCCCGCCCTCGCCGCCCTGCCCGCCGACTGGCAGCAGCTGCTGGCAACGCCGGCCATCAGCGCGAAACTGGCCGCGATTGACGCGAAACTGGCGGAGCGCGCCGCCGCCGGCGCGGTGATCTACCCGCCGCGCGAGCTGGTGTTCAACGCGCTGCGCCACGTGGTGCCGGCCGACATCCGCGTGGTGATCATCGGCCAGGACCCGTACCACGGCGCCGGCGAGGCGATGGGGCTGAGCTTTTCGGTGCCGGACGGGGTGAAGATCCCGCCCAGCCTGCGCAACATCTACAAGGAACAGCTCGGCGACCTCGGCCTGCCGCCGCCGGCCAGCGGCAACCTGACGCACTGGGCGGCGCAGGGCGTGCTGCTGCTGAATGCCTCGCTGACGGTGGAAGCCGACCGCGCCGGCAGCCACGGCAAGCTCGGCTGGCAGGCGATCACCGACGCGCTGATCGACGCGGTGAACGCGGCCAACCCCGGCTGCGTGTTCCTGCTGTGGGGCAACTGGGCGCACACCAAGGCCGAGCGCATCGACGCCGCCCGCCACTGCGTGCTGAAGGCGGCGCACCCGTCGCCGCTGTCGGCCAGCCGCGGCTTTCTCGGCTGCCGCCATTTCTCGCAGGCCAACCGCTGGCTGGCCGAGCGCGGCCGCGGCGAGATCGCCTGGGGCGGCGCGGCGGCGCAGGGCGGGCTGTTCTAGACGCGGGCGGGGAGCTGGCCGCGGGCCACGCAGCGCTGTTCGCTGCGGCCAACCTGCAGCGCTTGTTGCAGTACCGCCAGCGCGGCCTGATGCGCGGCCCGGCCGCACAGGAACAGGTCGACGGCGGCGTAGCCGTGTTCCGGCCAGGTGTGGATGCTGATGTGCGACTCGGCCAGCAGCAGCACGCCGGTGACGCCCTGGCCGGGGCCGAAATGGTGGAAGTGGCCGGCCAGCACGTGCGCGCCGGCGGCACGGGCGGCGGCATGCAGCGCCCGTTCCACCGCGGCGGCGTCGGCCAGCGCGGCCGCCGGGCA
Organism: Vogesella alkaliphila; assembly: GCF_014652475.1. Lineage (GTDB taxonomy): Bacteria > Pseudomonadota > Gammaproteobacteria > Burkholderiales > Chromobacteriaceae > Vogesella > Vogesella alkaliphila. The sequence continues at coordinate 63,507 of NZ_BMYW01000009.1, forward strand.
GTCGTAGAGGTCGGCCAGCAGGTGTTCGCCGAGGTGGCTCATTTGTGGCCGCCGAAGAAGCCGCCACCGCCAGAATGGCCGCTGCTGCTACGATAGCTGCCGCCATCGTCGCTGTTGGCGGTGTAGTTGATCAGCGTGCTGACCAGCACGATTGCGGCGCAGTACAGCAGATAGGTCAGGCGGCTCATGTCAGCTTTCCAGCGGCAGCAACAGGATGACGGAGGCGATGAAGCAGATGCCGATGATCTCGCTGCTGTCGCCGGTCAGCAGCAGCGGTACATTGAGCAGCCATAGCAGCGCCACGGCGCCGTAGCCGAGCGGGCGCAAGGCGGCCTTGCCGGCGGCAGTGCCCGCGCTGCGGAAAGCCGATACCAGCGGGGCGTCCTTGCCGAACCAGCGCGCCATGTCCTGGTCGCTGACCTTGCGGCTGCTGCTCCAGGTCAGCTCCTGCGGGCCCTGTTCGCTGGCCAGCAGGGTGTTGCCGTCCCGGCTCTGGTATTCGTTGAGGATCACGCTGTCGCCGAGACGGGCGCGCCACGGGAAGGCGCCGGCGGCATAGTCTATCCGGGCCAGGTAGGGCGGATAGCGCGCGCCGAAGCGCTGCTTGCCCCACAGCGCGTACTCCGCGGTGGCCTCGTCCACCCACACGTCCATCAGCGTGCCCAGCCACCAGCCGTCGCCGGTTTCGGTCAGCCAGCGGAAGCCCTGCTGCGGCTCGTACAGCAGGTACTCGTTCCAGCGGCTGTCGCGATCCGCGCTTTCCACCCAGCCCAGCAGGCCGATGATGGTCCAGGTCTTGCCGTCTATGGTGGCTTCGCTGCCGTTGGCCAGGGTGAAGCGCAGCATGCTGCCCTGCACGCTCTGGTGCTGGCGCAGCACGGTGGCGCGCTCGCCCTGGATGTCGACCTCGCTGCCGCAGGCCGGACAGTTGAGGTGGATGGCGGTGCCGGCACGGTAGTCGAGGCCGGTGCCACACTGCGGGCAGTCCAGCTGCTGCACGCTGCCCTTGAGCTTGCCGGTGGCGGCCTCGATCATGCGCTCGTCGCGCAGGCGCTGCATGTTCAGCTGTTTGAGGGTGACGGCCTCGCCCAGATACAGCTGCGGCGGCGGGCCGTCGCTGTAGTCCAGGGTCAGGAAGTGGCCGCCGCTGCGGGCGTCGGCCACCGGTGCGTCGTAGCCGGGTTGCAGCCGGCGCGGCAGTTCGCCCTCGCCGGCGACGCAGCGCGCCTGGCGGATGTCGCTGAAAATGAAGTGGCGGTTGTCCTGCTGCCAGCCCTGGCCGGCGCGCAGCTGGTCGAAAGGCGGGGCCGTATCGCTCCTGCCCTGCGCCCGGGTCAGCACGTACTGGCCGACGCTTTCCGCCAGCCAGGCGCTTTCGCCGTCGTCGAACAGCACGTGCCACTCGTTCCAGCTGCCGGCATCAAAGGCCAGCTGGATGCGGCCCACCACGGTGAACTGGCGGCCGTGCCAGATGCCTGCGCTGGCGATCTGCAGCGGCGAGTAGTCATCCAGCAGCGCGGCCATCTTGCCGATGTCGCGCACGCTGTCCGCATCGCGCAGCAGGGTGCTGTGGCAATACGGGCACACCGCCAGCACCGAGCTGGTGGCGTGGAAGCGCACTTCGGCGCCGCAGGCGGGGCAGGCGACGCGGTACATCAGGCAGGGTTGGCCGCAGGTTGGTTGATCATGCTCAGCCCACCAGCTTCTTCAGCACGTCGGCCTTGGCCGTATCGTAGTCGGCCTGGGTGATCAGGCCGCCATCCAGCAGCGCCTTGAGCTGCGCCAGCTTGGCCTGCGGGCTGTCGCCGGCATCGGCGGGCGGTACGGCGGGGGCGTCGGCGGCCGGCGCAGCTGTCGCCGGCTGCAGCGTCTGCTGCATGGCCTGGGTCATGATCTGGCCGACGCCGACCCCGGCGGCCAGGCCGGCGCCGATGCCGGCCAGACCGCCCTCGTTCTGCGCCGCCAGCGGGATGGCTTCCGCCGCCTGGTAGCGGGTGTACTGGCCGAGGTCGCCGGCCATGCCCATCGCGATGCGCTTGTCGATGGCCTTCTGCAGCTCTTCCGGCAGCGAGATGTTCTCCACCGCAAAGCTGTCCAGCGCCACGCCGTAGCGCGCGAACACCGGCAGCAGCGCCGCCTTGATGGTGTCGGCCATCAGGCCCTGGTTGGCCGCCATGTCCAGGAAGGGCACGGCGCTGCCGCCCAGGGTGCTGGCCATGGTGGCGACTACCTGGTTGCGCAGCTGCTGCTCCAGATCGTCCACGGTGTAGCTGTCGCGGGTGCCGCTGACCTCGCCGTAGAACAGCTTGGGGTCGGTGATGCGGTAGCTGTAGATGCCGAAGGCGCGCAGGCGCACCATGCCGAAGTCCTTGTCGCGCAGCGTCACCGGCTGCGGCGTGCCCCACTTGCGGCCCAGCTGCAGGCGGGTGCTGAAGAACACCAGGTCGGACTTGAACGGCGATTCGAACAGCTTGTCCCAGTGCTGCAGGTAGGTGAGCACCGGCAGCGTCTGGGTGGTGAGCTTGTACATGCCGGGGCCGAACACGTCGGCGATCTTGCCCTCGTTGATGAACACCGCCATCTGCGATTCGCGCACCGTCAGGCTGGCGCCGTACTGGATTTCGTTGTCCTGCATCGGGTAGCGCCAGGCCAGCACGCCGTCGCCCTCCTCCTGCCATTCCAGGATGTCGATGAACTGCTTGGAAATGAAGGAAAACAGACTCATGGCGAAGACTCCATCAAGGTTGGCCGCAGTGCGGGCCGCCTGCGGCAGGCGGGATCAGGACAGGCTGCCGGCGTTGAGCACGCCCACCGCCAGCTGCACGCTGCCGGCCAAGAGGCCCATCGCGGTGTTGTTGTCCTGCAGTGCCTGCTGCAGGTCGCGCACGCAGCGCGACAGCAGCATGTGCACCACGATCTGCACCAGCAGCGCCAGCACGCCCCACAGCAGGAAGCTGTGCAGGGTGTTCAGATGCCAGGCGCTGGAGGCCAGCGTCAGCGAAAAACCGAGCAGCGCACCGCCGAAGGACAGCGCCGCCGCCTGGTTGTGCTGGCGGATCAGCTGCATCTCGTTCAGCGGCGTCACGCGGCAGTACAGCACGGTGAACAGCGCCAGCAGCAAGGTGCCGCTGCCGACATAGGACAGGTAGGCCAACAGGGCAGGCAGGAAGGCGGTCGACATGTGCAGCGTCCTTGGCAGGCTTGGGCAATAATGGCCATTCTACCCACGTTTCATGAGTGCCTGCATGCGCGATCGTCTGCTTATCCTGTCCGTTTTTGTGGTGGCGTCCTGCGGCCTCGCCTACGAGCTGATCGCCGGCGCGCTGGCCAGCTACCTGCTGGGCGACTCGGTGCTGCAGTTCTCGTCCATCATCGGCTGCTACCTGTTTGCCATGGGCGTCGGCTCGCACCTGTCGCAGTACGTGAAAGACGAACGGGTGCTGGACACCTTCATCGAGATCGAGCTGCTGGTGGCGCTGCTGGGCGGGCTGTCGGCCAGCAGCCTGTTCGCCGTGTTTGCCTGGAGCGGCGAGTCGTTCCGCCTCACCCTGTACGCGCTGGTGTTCCTCACCGGCGCCATGGTGGGCATGGAGATCCCGCTGGTGATGCGCGCGCTCAACCAGCGCCAGCAGCGCTTCGCCGAGCTGGTCAGCCGCGTGCTCACCTTCGACTACCTGGGCGCGCTGGCGGTGTCGCTCTTGTTCCCCATCGTGCTGGCGCCGCGGCTGGGCCTGGCGCGTTCGGCGCTGCTGTTCGGCCTGTCCAATGTGGCGGTGGCACTGTGGACCTGCCGCGTGTTCCGCGGCGAACTGTTGCGGCCAACCTTGCAGTACCTGCGCAGCCTGCTGGTGCTCTTGGTGCTGGGGGGCGGCTTCATCGCCGCCGACGAGCTGACGCACTGGAACGAGAAGGCCATCTACGGCGACGACGTGATCCACGCCGAAACCACGCCCTACCAGCGCCTGGTGCTGACGCGCTGGAAGGGCGACCTGCGCCTGTACATCAACGGCAACCTGCAGTTTTCCAGCCGCGACGAGCACCGCTACCACGAGGCGCTGGTGCACCCGGTGCTGGCCAAGCTGCCGTGGGCGCGGCGGGTGCTGATCCTGGGCGGCGGCGACGGCCTGGCCGCGCGCGAGGTGCTGAAGTACCCCAATGTGCGCGAGGTGACGCTGGTGGACCTGGACCCGGCGATGACCGGCCTGTTCGCCCGCTCGGCGCCTTTGGTGGCGCTCAACGGCGGCGCGCTGCGTAATCCGCGCCTGCGCGTGGTCAACGACGACGCCGCGCGCTGGCTGGAGCGCAATGGCGACGTGTTCGACGCCATCATCGTCGACTTCCCCGACCCGTCCAGCTTTGCGCTGGGCAAGCTGTACTCGGTGCCGCTGTACCGGCTGCTGTCGCGCCATCTGGCCGACAACGGCCTGGCGGTGGTGCAGTCGACCTCGCCCTACCACGCGCCGCGCTCGTACTGGAGCATCAACGCCACGCTGCGCGCCGCCGGGCTGGCCACTACGCCCTACCACGCCTACGTGCCGTCCTTCGGCGAGTGGGGTTTCATCATTGCCGCCCATCGCCCCGGCTACACGCCGCCGCAGGCCTACCGCGTGCCGCTGACCTTCCTCGACCGCGAGGCCACGCGGCAGATGTTCTTCTTCCCGCCCGACATGCGGCCGTGGCGGGTGGCACCCAACCAGCTCAACGACCAGCGCCTGGTGCACTACTTCGAGCAGGACTGGTCGCAGGTGATCCGCTAGATGCAGCGCCGCGATTTCCTGCGCGCCGCCGCCGCGCTGGCCGGTCTGCCCTTGCTGAGCGGCTGCCGACAGCTGCTGGGCTGGGGGCTGCCGATCGAGGTGCTGCGCCCCGGCATGGCCGACGGCCACCGCCTGCGCGACAGCGCCGCGCTGCCACCGCCCCGTAGCGAGCGGCGCGTCGACACCGTCATCGTCGGCAGCGGCGTGGCCGGCCTATTTGCCGGCTGGCGGCTGGCGCGCGAGGGCTACCGCGACTTCGTGCTGCTGAACGGGCCGGAGCCGGACGGCAACGCCGCCGCCGGCGCCTTCGACGGCTGGCGCTACCCCACCGGCGCCCACTACCTGCCGCTGCCCTCGCCCGAATCCGGCCACGTGCGCGAGCTGCTGGCCGAGATGGGCGTGATCGAGGCCGGCGGCGACAGCCTGCGGCCAACCTTTGACGAGCGCGTGCTGGTGCACGCGCCGGACGAGCGGCTGTGGCGCGACGGCCAGTGGCAGGACGGCCTGCTGCCGCGCGGCCTCGGCGCCGACGACGACGCGCAGCAGCGGCGCTTCCTGCTTCACGTGAAACAATTGCAGCAACAGCACGGTGCCGACGGCCGGCGCGTGTTCACCGTGCCCACCGCGCTGGCCTCGACCGACCCGGCCTGGCGCGCGCTGGATGGGCAGAGCTTTGCCGCCTGGCTGGCGGCGCACGGCTACACCGCGCCCGGCCTGCTGTGGTACCTGGACTACTGCTGCCGCGACGACTACGGCAGCACGCTGGCGCACACCTCGGCCTGGGCCGGCCTGCACTACTTTGCCGCCCGCGGCGGCCAGGCGGCCAACGCTGCCGACGGCGCGGTGCTCACCTGGCCGGACGGGCTGAACCCGCTGCTGCGCCATATGCGCGTGCGCATCGGCGCCGAACGGCAGCTTCCCGGCGCCGCCTGGCGTATCCAGATGCAGGGCCGGCAGGTGCAGGTAGATTACGTGGACGCCGGCGGCGCGCAGCGGCTGCTGGCGCGGCGCGTGATCGTGGCCACGCCGCTGCACGTCGCCTGGCACCTGCTGCCGCAGCTGGCCGGGCTGGGCTTCAGCCGCGCCCACCTGCCGCCGCGCGCGCCGTGGCTGGTGGGCAATGTGCTGCTGGACCGCTTCCCGAAAGAGCCCGCAACGTCGCCGCTGGCCTGGGACAACGTGGTGTACGGCAGCGCGAGCCTGGGCTACGTGGTGGCCACCCACCAGCTGATCCGCGCCGCCCTGCCGGAGCGCACCGTGTTCACCACCTACCACGCCCTTGCCGCGGACGATCCGGCCACCGCCCGGCAGTGGCTGGCCGGTGCCAGCGCCGACGAGCTGTTCGGTCAGGCGATGCAGGACCTGTACACCGTGTACGGCGCGCGCCTGCGCCGCCAGCTGCTGGCCGCCCGTCTCACCGTGCGCGCCCACGCCATGGCCAGCCCGCAGCCGGGTTTTCTGGCCAACGCCGGCCTCGCGGCGCTGCGTGCCGCCGACGGCCCCATCCTGTTCGCGCACGCGGACTTGTCCGGCCTGTCGCTGTTCGAGGAGGCGGCGTGGTGGGGCGACGTGGCGGCGCGCAGGGTGCTGGGCTGATGCGGCCAACCTTGGCCGCATGAGTCACAGGCAGCTGGTCGCCGCGTCCAGGATGTAGCCCTCGCCGCGCACGGTGCGGATCAGGCGCGGGTTGCGCGGGTCGTCCTGCAGCTTGTGGCGCAGGCGCGAGATCAGGATGTCGATGCTGCGGTCGAAGGCGTCGACGGTGCAGCCGCGGGTCAGGTCCAGCAGCAGCTCGCGGTCGAGGATGGTGCGCGGCCGCTGCAGCAGCACCGACAGCAGGCGGAATTCGGCGTTGGACAGCGGGATCACCACGCCCTGCTTGTCCTGCAGCTGGCGCAGGCCGACGTTGAGCCGCCAGTCGCCGAACTGGATCTGGCGCGGCGGCTTGTCGCTGCCGTGGCCGGCGGCCGGCTGGCGCCCGGCCTGGGTGCGGCGCAGCACCGAGTGGATGCGCGCCACCAGCTCGCGGATGTCGAACGGCTTGCTGACGAAGTCGTCGGCGCCGACTTCCAGGCTGATGATGCGTTCGATCGGCTCGCCGTGGGCGCTGATCATCAGGATGGGCACCGCGGACTGGCTGCGGATCTCCTTGCACAGCGTCAGCCCGCTCTCGCCGGGCAGCATCAGGTCGAGCACGATGACGTCGAACGGGCGGCTGGCCATCGCCTCGCGCATGGCGCGGCCATCGCCGACGCCGACGCAGCTCATCGCGTAGCCGTGCAGGTACTGGCAGATCAGGCTGCGGATGTCTTCGTCGTCGTCCACCACCAGCACGTGCAGCGTGGCGGGTGCGGCGCCGGGGGCGACGGTAAGGGCGGGACTGCTGGAGATCATGGGTATCTAGGCCTGCGCCGGAACTCGATCGCGCCAGCTTAAACAGCGGCTGCAACGCCGGTGTGTGTGTTGTGTACGGGAATGGATACAAAGCGACAAACTGCCCGCTACATCGCCGCGCGTAGACTGCCGGCTGGCTCTCCCTCCTGCCGCCGCGCGCGGCCGTCCCATGCCCCACTCCTGCCCGCCCTTCGTCCGTCTCGGCCTGCTGCTGGCCAGCGCCAGCCTCGGCGGCTGCATCACCATCCAGGCGCTGCCCAACCCGGTGCGCGAGGTGTTCACCTTCGGCTTTTCCACCGCCACCGAGATGCAGGCGATGGCGGAAAAGGCGCGCCAGGCCAGCGAGCGGCGGCTGGCGCCCTACGCGCAGCTGTGCATCGAGTGGAACGAGCGGGTGACGGTGCCGGATTTCCTGAGCGTGGTGGAGGATGCCCTGCGCCGCCGCGGCGTGGCCAGCCAGGTGTACGCGCCGGGCACCCTGCCCGCCGGCTGCGTTGCGCTCAGCTACGCCGCCAGCCGCGCCTGGGAGCAGGATTTCCCGTACATGAATCACGCCACGCTGGTGCTGCGCAAGGACGGCGCCGTGCTGGCCAGGGTGGTGTACGAGCCGCGCCGTCTCGGCTTCGACAAGTGGGCCAGCACCGAGGCCAAGCTGATCTTCCTCATCGACCAGCTGCTGTTCGGCGGTGGCGGCCCGCGCGACGCGCGCTAGCGCCTGCGGCCAGGCTTGCGCTCAGTACAGGCTGACCGCGGCGCCGAACAGCAACTGCACCCACGCCAGCACGCCGGCATCCAGCGGCATGTTCTGGTTGACCTGGTCCAGCCGCGCGTTGATCACGTACTTCGACGAGATGCTGTTGCCGGGCTGGATGTGGTTGCCATCGACGATGCCGGAGAAGCGCAGCACGCTCTGCTTGCCGTTGACCAGCACCGCCTTGTCGCCGCCGACCACCAGATAGCCGTTGGGCAGCACGTCCAGCACCGACACCATGATGTTGCCGTTGACCTTGTTGCTGTTCTTGACGCTGCTCTGGCCGTTGTCGTTGATGCTGTAGTCGGAATCGACGTCGACCTCGAACAGCTGCTTGATCAGCCCCGGCATGGTGTGCAGCGCGCCGGGGCCGTTGATGCTGGTGGCGCCGCTGGCCTTGTCGTTCAGCTGCCGGCTGCTGCTGCTGCTGACGTCCTCCTCGATGGTGACCACGATGCTGTCGCCGACCTGCTTGGCGATCTGGGTCTCGAAGAACAGCCGCGCGGTGGCCGGATTGAAGATGCCGCCACCACTGTCCTGCGCCAGCAGCGGCCGCAACTGCGGGTAGCTGCTGGTCGGCAGCTGCACCACCGACGGCGTGGTACAGGCCGCCAGCAGCAGCGGCAACAGCAGGGAGACGACACGGTGCATGGTTTGGGTCCGGGCAAGGTTGACCGCACCATTCAAGCACGCGGCGCTTGCCGCATTACGGCGCTTTCGTTTCCGACTGCCTTACTTTGGCTACATATCGCCAACAATGACGACATTTCGACCGCGACCGGTGCCGGCGACGGCCGGCCGGTGCGCTCCCGGTGGCGGCCGGCGCGCATGCTAAAATGCGGCATCGACAGCCACCCGCGAGTATCCCCATGCGTATCGGAACCCCTCTTTCCGCGTCGGCCCGACGCGTCATGCTGCTGGGCAGCGGCGAACTGGGCAAGGAAGTGGTCATCGCCCTGCAGCGCCTCGGCGTGGAAACCATCGCCGTCGACCGCTACCCCGACGCGCCGGCGATGCAGGTGGCGCACCGCAGCCACGTCATCAACATGGCCGACCCCGCCGCGCTGCGCGCGCTGGTGGAAGCCGAGCGGCCGCACCTGATCGTGCCGGAGATCGAGGCCATCGCCACCGAGGAGCTGCTGCGCATCGAGGCCGACGGCCTCGCCGAGGTGATCCCCACCGCGCGTGCGGCCAACCTGACCATGAACCGCGAGGGCATCCGTCGCCTGGCCGCCGAGGAGCTGGGCCTGCCGACCTCGCCCTACGCCTTTGCCGCGAGCCTGGCCGAGCTGCAGGCGGCCATCGCCGCCGGCATCGGCTACCCTTGCCTGGTGAAGCCGGTGATGTCGTCCAGCGGCAAGGGGCAGTCTCTATTGAAGGGACCGGACGACGTGGCCGCCGCCTGGCAGTACGCGCTCAGCGCCGGCCGCGTCGACAAGGGCCTGGTGATCGTCGAGGGCTTCATCGACTTCGACTATGAGATCACCCTGCTCACCGTGCGCGCCAGTGACGGCGCCGGCGGCATCGCCACCCGCTTCTGCGCGCCGGTCGGCCACCTGCAGCAGCGCGGCGACTACGTCGAGAGCTGGCAGCCGCAGCCGATGTCGCCGCTGGCGCTGCAGCGCGCGCAGGACATGGCGGCCAAGGTCACCGCCGCGCTGGGCGGCCGCGGCCTGTTCGGCGTCGAGCTGTTCGTCAAGGGCGACCAGGTGTGGTTCTCCGAGGTCAGCCCGCGCCCGCACGACACCGGGCTGGTGACGCTGGCCAGCCAGATCTACAGCGAATTCGAGCTGCACGCGCGCGCCATCCTCGGCCTGCCAGTGGACGTCACGCTGCGCGATGCCGCGGCGTCGGCGGTGATCTACGGCGGCCTGGCCGAAGCCGGCATCGCCTTCGACGGCGTGGCCGAGGCGCTGGCGGTGCCGGGCGCCGACCTGCGCCTGTTCGGCAAGCCGGAGAGTTTCGAACGCCGCCGCATGGGGGTGGCGGTGGCGCGGGCGGACGATATCGACACCGCACGCGAACGCGCACGGCTGGCGGCGGGCAAGATCAGGCCGGTCAGCGGCAAGCAGGCGTTGCCGCCAGACTCGGCACCGTATTCAGACAAGGAGTGACAGACAGCATGAATGAAGAATTGCGGATTGAAGACCTGCAGCCGGGCGACGGCAAGGCGGTGGTCAAGGGCGCGCTGATTACCACCCAGTACCGCGGCTGGCTGGAGGACGGCACCTGCTTCGATTCCTCCTACCAGCGCGGCAAGCCGTTCCAGTGCGTGATTGGCAGCGGCCGCGTGATCAAGGGCTGGGACCTGGGCCTGATGGGCATGCGCGTCGGCGGCAAGCGCAAGCTGTGGGTGCCGGCCCACCTCGCCTACGGCGAGCGCCAGATCGGCGCCCACATCACGCCAAATTCCAACCTGATCTTCGAGATCGAGCTACTGGAAGTACTGACCCGCGACGACTGAGCGCCGCCAGCATCAACAAAACCCCCCGCTGCCGGCGTCCGGTTGCGGGGGGTTTTGCCGTGTGGCGGCCTGCGGCCAAGGTTGGCCGCAGGCCGCGGTGTATGAAGTATGATTCGTGGCCGCCGATTGTCACAGATCATACCGGCGGTCCAGGGGCCGGCGCTTGCCGGCTGCTGCCTGCCGGCAACAAGTGCCGGGTGGAGGCGGTGTGATTCGTGACGGCCGGGGTCACGAATCACACTCGGCGGCGGCTCAGAACCGGTTCAACGTCTGCTGCGACTGATCTCAACATGGGGCGATACGGCGTTGAAAACGGCTTCGGAATGCTCATTGACCCCCTGTCAACTCCGCCTCCTCAGCCGTTTTCGCCTTGTCTCGCTTTGAACAGGTTCTCAGAACTCGACGGTCACCTTCTTCGCCCCCATCGCCTTGGCGCGGGCGATCAGCTGTTCCAGCGTGGCGTCGGCCAGCAGGATGCCGGCGGGCAGCGGCGCGGCCGGCGCCGGAACCGCGGCCGCCACGGTCACGGGCGGCGTCACCGCTGGTGGCGGGCTGGCCGCCGCGCTGGCGCTGTCGGCCAGCAGCGTCGCCAGCACCTTGCTCAGCCTGTCGTAGGCTTCGCGGCTGGGCTTGATGTTGCTGCCGTCCTGCGCCTCGTAGCGCTGGATGGCGGCGGTGGACAGCCCGACCTGGGCCGCCAGCGCGGTGCGCGACAGCTGCAATTGCTTGCGGATGGCTTTCAGCGCCGGGGCAAATTCGGCACTCTCAAAGTCGGGCAGTACGGACATCGCGTTCTCCGGCAGACGGGAATAAGCGCTGATCATACACAGGATGCGCCGGTTAATACAATAAAACACACACGAAGCGACGCCGTGGCCGGGTGTATGTATGGGGTTTGCCACAGGTAATAGATAAATCACACATGCGCGGTAACGATCTGCAGGCAAAATCATTGTTTATCAATGAATTGCCGTAACGGTGTGATTCCGCGTTGGCGCGCAATCACACGTTAATCACACAAGCGATACGTCTGTGATCCTGTGCCGGCGTATCGTTTGTATGGCTGTGTGAAATGATGATCATACCTTAACCATACATCCCGTGCTGGCCGGCACGCCCAAGCTTGGCCGCGACACCGGCGGCGGCTCACACCGCACAGCCGTCCAGTGCCAGCAGCAGCTCGTCGATTTCCTGCAGGTGGGTGTCGTCGTGCGCCACCATGTCGGCGACCAGCTCCGCCAGCGTCAGCCGCTGCCGCCCTTCCCAGACGCCGACGCGGGCCTGCGCCTCGGCGTCGCAGCCCTGCAGCAGCGCCAGCAGCTCGCCGCGGGCGCGGACCATGCCGCTGGCCGCCTGCGCGTAATCCTGGGCCTGGTAGTCGCGGGCGATGGCCCACTCGCTGCCGTTGACGCCGTGCAGCAGCGGCTGCGGCTGTTCGAGGATGGCGCGCACGCGCGGGCGGAAGGCGTCGTCGTCGAGATCGCGCAGGTGGCAGAGGTGCTCCAGTGCGGAGAAGGCGGTGCCGGCCGGGCGCGCGCGCTGGCGTGCCGGCGGCAGGGTCGCCAGCCGCTGCAGCACCTGCTGCGGCATCGCGGCGAGGCTGGCCAGCAGCTCGGCGAAGCTGCGCGCTTGCGGCAGCGGCGACCACACCGCGCCGTAGCTGAAGTAGCCGCCCGGCACCCGTCCGCGCGGGCGCAGCAGCTGGTGGCCGTGGCGGCGCATCACGTCGCCGACCATGGCGCCGCAGAACTGGCGTGCGCTCTGGTCGGCCGCGACTTCGGTGAACTTGTGCTGCAGATCGTGGACGATGGCCGTCACCGCCGGGATGCCGGCGCGCGACAGCGCCGCGTATTCGAGGTAGCGCTGCGGGGTGTCGATCAGCTGTTCCAGCTGCTGGCCGAGGGCGCTGCGGCGGAACTGGTCAAAGCGGTTGTGCATGGCGGTGTCCAAGTAACGTATTGATATGATACGTTACTGGTCGGCGGCGGCCACGGCAAGCGCTTTCTGCCGGGCCACGCCGGCTACAGCGTGCGCGCCAGCGCGATCATCTGTTCCATGCAGCGGCCCCAGCCGTCGTGAAAGCCCATGTCGGCGTGGGTCTGGCGGTCGATGGCGTCCTTGTGCAGCACGCGCGCGTTGTAGCGGGTGCCGCCGTCGGCCAGCGCGTCAAAGCTGATGATGGCGGTGAAGAAGGGCTTGCTGGCAGGGCGGAAGCCCGGCTGCAGCGCGTCGCTGAATACCAGCCGCTGCTGCGGCACGATGTCGAGGAAGCAGCCACTGGTCGGGTAGCGGGCGCCGTCCGGCGCCTGCATCACGGTGCGGAACACGCCGCCCGGCTGCAGTTCCATCTCGCACTCGGGGGTGGTCAGCGGCGCCGGCGCCCACCATTGCTGCAGCAGCGCCGGCGTGGTCCACACCCGCCACAGCAGCGCCGGCGGCAGGTCGATGTCGCGGCCCAGTTGCAGGTCCAGGTGGGCGTCGAAGGGGGGCAGGGTCATGATGGCTCCTAGCTCAGGCGTCTGCGGCCAACCTTGGCCGCAGGCGCGGGTTCAGACGTGCGGGAAATCCGGGTTCCACGCCACTTCCCACAGGAAGCCGTCGGCGTCGGCGAAGTAGCCGCTGCGCCCGCCCCAGAACGCGTCCTGCGCCGGCTTGACGATGTGGCCGCCGCGCGCGGCGACCTTGGCCAGCAGCGCGTCCACCTGTTGCGCGCTGCGCACATTGTGCGCCAGCGCAAAGCCGGGAAACGCCGCCGGCGGGCTGTCCGCCACGCCGGCGTCGGCGGCCAGCGCCGCGCGCGGATACAGCGACAGCCAGGTGTGGCCGAGTTCGAAGAAGGCGACGCCGGCGCCGTCCGGCATCGCGATCTGCGGCAGCTGCAGCACGTCGCGGTAGAAGGCGGTGGCACGGGCCAGATCGGCGACGCCGAGGGTGACAAAGCTCAGTCTTGCTTCCATGCGTGGTACTCCCGATGCCAGGGCTGGCTCATTTGCTGTTGCAGATGCCGTCGCGCCGGCTCGCCGACGTCGGCGTGGTGCAGGAAGGCATCCAGTGAAATGCCGTCCGGCCACGGCGTGTCGTTCTGTTGTATAGCCTGTATCCGGTCAACGCGGAAATGGCGATAGTCGCGGCGCAGCAGGCACCACGCCGCCAGCGTCCAGCGGTCGCCCCAGAAGAACAGCCCCAGCGGCGCCAGGGTGCGGCGGCTGGCCTGGCCGGCCTCGTCGCGGTAGTCGATGGCGAGGCAGCGCCGCGCGTGGATGGCGGTGGTGATGCCGCCCAGCCGTTCGCGCGGGTAGCCGTGGTGGCGCGGGGCAAACAGCGGCGCCGGCGCCAGCCCGGCGGAGCCGAGCACGGCGTGGATCTTGGCCAGCGCGCTGGCGGCCGCGTCGGCGGTGGCGTGGTCGGCCCACGCCGCCAGCATGCGGGCGCCGACCTCCAGCGCCGACAGCTCGGCCGCGGAAAAGCTCAGTGGCGGCGGGGTGAAACCGGCCTCCAGCCAGTAGCCCTCGCCGGCCTCGCCATTCACCGGCGCGCCGCTGGCCATCAGGTCGGCCATGTCGCGGTACACCGTGCGCGGCGACACCTCCAGCCACTGCGCCAGCTGCGTGGCGGTGGTGCGGCGGCGGCCGCGCAGCAGCAGCAGGATCTGCATCAGGCGGTCGGCGCGGCGCATGTCAGCCGCCGTCCTGTTGCTGCGCCAGCCGGATCACGGCGCGGATGGCGGCGCGCGCCTGCGGGCTGTTGCCCCAGCAACTGCTGCGCAGCATCAGGCCGATCTGGCGGCACAGTTCGGCCTCGTCGCTGTCGCGCAACTGCGCCAGCGACTGGTAGCCCAGCTGTTCCAGCCGCGCGATCACGGTGTCGCCGACGCCGTGCAGCGCGCGCATGGCCTGTCGTTCGTGTCCGGGAAAAGCCATGCTCGCTCCTGATGATGAATGAATGGCGATGGTAAACCGTGACGCGCGGCGGCGGAACGTTTCGTCAGGCGATGCGCCGGTAGAACGCCAGCAGCGCGCTGCCGGGGGCGATCAGGCTGAGAAAGTGCGCGCCGTGCGGATCGTCCGGCCACAGCTGGCACAGCGCGACGGCGCGTTCGTGGCTGTCGGCCAGCACCAGATCGACATAGCTGTCGTCGTCGCCGCGCAGCAGCGCGTGGCCGACGAAGCCGGGCTGCTGGCGCAGCAGATGCTGTTCCACGGCGAGGGCCGCCTGGCGCAGCGTGGCTTCGCTGACGCCGGGGCGCAGCCGGAAATGGGCGAATTCGAGTCCGCCAAAGCTCGGGGATGGGGTGTTCATGGTGGGGGCTTTCGTCAAAAAGGGGGGCGGCGGTACGGGATCAGGCGCTGCGGGATCAGGCTTCGGTGTGCAGGCCGATGTGGTTGCCCTCGCTGTCCTGGAACAGCGCGATGTCGCCGTTGCCGTCCGGCAACGTCATGCGCGGCTGCAGGATCACGCCGCCGACGGCCTGGATGCGCACGAGCAGCGCGTCCAGGTCCGGCCCGCCGTCCAGATAGACGCGGGTGCCGGCGCCGCCGGCCTGCAGCCGCGGGCTGGCCATGATGCAGCCGGGGTGCTCGCCGCCGGCGGTGCGGAACACGGCGATGCGCTCGCCCATGAAGGGCTCGACGTGCAGTTCCACGTGGAACGCGTCGCGGTAAAAGGCGACCGCGCGCTCGAAGTCGGTGGCGGGGATTTCAAACCAGTGAACAAAGGCGGACATGATGGGCTCCGGTAGCAGGTTGGCGGCAGGGTTTGCCGTTGCCCAGTATCGCGCCCCGCTGCTGACAGCCTGCTGTCAGTAGCCTTTTGTCATGACGACATTATTTTCGCCGGCGGCGGCGCGAGCGAGCGTAGCCGTTGTGTCCGGCACGGCGGGGGGCCGCCACGGCAGCTGGTGTCATGCCGGCGCGGGAAGGCGGGCGCGCCCGCCGTCGGCCGTCTCAGCCCTGGCGCAGGCGGCGGTAGAAGGTGCTGCGGCTGATGCCCAGCGCGCGCGCGGCGGCGCTGGCGTTGCCGCCGTGCTGTTGCAGCAGCGCCGCCAGCTGCCCGCCGCTGGCGGCGTTCGCCGCCGGGTGGTGTTCGCGCAGGGTGTCCGGCAGGTGGGCGACGCCCAGCTCGGTGCCATCGTCGACCAGCGCCAGCAGCGTCTTCAGCAGGTTGTCGAGCTGGCGCAGGTTACCCGGCCACGGGTAGCGGCGGATGAAGTCGGCCAGCGCCGCCGACAGCGTGACGCCGCGCCGCGCACCGCCGTGCTGCGCCAAAAGGTTGGCCGCAATCTGCGCCACGTCGCCGCGTTCGCGCAGCGGCGGCAGCCGCAGCGGGTAGTGGCCGAGGCGGTAGTAGAGGTCGGCGCGGAAGCGGCCGGCGGCGACTTCGTGCTCCAGGTTGCGGTGGGTGGCGGCGACGATGCGCACGTCCACCTTCTGCCCGATGCCGCCGCCCAGCGGTACCACCAGCCGTTCCTGCAGCACGCGCAGCAGCCGTGCCTGCAGGCTGGCCGGCATGTCGCCGATCTCGTCGAGGAACAGGATGCCGCCGTCGGCCTCGCGCAGGCGGCCACGGGCGCCCTGCTTGCGCGCGCCGGTAAAGGCGCCCTCCTCGTAGCCGAACAGCTCGGCCTCGATCAGCCCCTCCGGAATCGCCGCGCAGTTGACCGCCACCAGCGGCGCGCCGGCGCGGCTGCTGGCGGCGTGCAGCGCCTGCACGAAGCGCTCCTTGCCGACGCCGGTTTCGCCCAGGATCAGCACCGGGATGTCGGCCTCCAGCAGCCGTTGCCCGCGCTGCAGCAGCCCGTCCGGCAGCGCGCCGGCGTCGTGGCGGCCAGGCTTGCTGTCCGGCTGACGTGCGGCGCGCGCGGTGGCGCTGTCGGCCGCTGTCGCTGCGGGCGCCGCCTGCCGCGGCGTGGGCGGCAGCAGCCGCGCCGAGTACAGCTGGCCGCCGTGGCGCAGCGAGGCGACGCCGATGCCGTGGCGGCTGAGCCAGTGCTCCAGGCTCTGTCCGGCCAGCGCGGCAAAGCGGCTGAGGCCCAGCGCCGGCCAGTCCAGCCCCAGCGCCGAGAGCGCGGCACGGTTGGCCGCGCGCAGCACGCCGTCGTCGTCGAAGCCCAGCCGTCCGCAGCGCGGCGTGGTCAGCGTGGCGGCGTCGGGCGCAAAGCGCAGCTCGAACAGGCGACCGGCCTGCTCATCGAACAGGCGCTGCTCGATGTGGCGCACCGCCGCCTGCACCTGCTGCTGCTGCGCGTCGCCCAGCTTGCGCGGCAGGCCGGAGACGTCGACCACCCCCAGTAGCTCGCCCTGCGGGCTGACGATGGCGCCGGCGGTGCAGGACAGCTGGCGGTTGCGCTCCAGGTAGTGCTCGCTGCCGCGCACCCGCACCGGGCCGCCGAGGACCAGCGCGGTGCCGATGGCGTTGGTGCCGCGCACGTCCTCGCGCCAGTCCATGCCCGGCAGCAGCGCCACCCGTTCGGCGCGGTCGAGAAAGGCCGGGTGCCCCATCTGGTCGAGGATCACGCCGTGGCGGTCGGCGACGATCACCACGTGGCCGTCGTCGACCACGCTGTCGAACAGCGCGTCGATCGCCGGCCGCGCCAGCTGCAGCCAGTCGGCGTTTTCCTGCTGCCGGCTGCCGAGGCTGGCGGCGTCCAGCTTGTCCGGCAGCCGCAGCCGCGCCGCCGGCAGGCCGAGGCCGAGGCAGCGCCGCCACGAGTGCAGGATGGGGCCGGGCACGCTGTTGTCGGGCAGGGTTTCGCCCTCGAAAAAGCGGCGGCGGATTTCGGCTAGCGGCAAGGACGACATGGTGGCTCCGGCTTGTGTCAGTGTGTCGCGACAGGTGTGTCAGGCTGCGACAGCGGCGAGGGTCTCGATCCGCCGATTATGCGCGCCCGGGCGCGGCGAACAAGCACCAAAAAAACGGCACCGCTGGCGCGCTGCAACATCGGCGCGCGGCGACGGGCGGTTTTGCAAGGTTGGCCGCACGCTGCGGTGCAGCATCCGGAAACGCTGGCACGCGCCGTGCACTGTTGCAGGCACACCCGCTTGAGGTGAGCCAAGACAACAGGAGAGAGAGATGAGCACCATTACCCCGGCCCAGTACGGCCTGAACCTGAAATCCCGCTACGACAACTTCATCGGTGGCCGCTGGCTGCCGCCAGTCAATGGCCGCTACTTCGAAAACCTGACCCCGGTCACCGGCAAGGCGCTGTGCGAGATCGCCCGCTCCGACGAGGCCGACATCGAGCTGGCGCTGGACGCCGCCCACGCCGCCAAGGCCGCCTGGGGCAAGACCAGCGTCGCCCAGCGCTCGCTGATCCTGCTGCGCATCGCCGACCGCATGGAGCAGCACCTGCACACGCTGGCCACCGTCGAAACCTTCGACAACGGCAAGCCGATCCGCGAGACGCTGGCGGCCGACATCCCGCTGGCGATCGACCACTTCCGCTACTTTGCCGGCTGCATCCGCGCGCAGGAAGGCAGCCTCGGCGAGATCGACGCCACCACCGTCGCCTACCACTTCCACGAGCCGCTGGGCGTGGTCGGCCAGATCATTCCGTGGAACTTCCCGATCCTGATGGCGGCGTGGAAACTGGCGCCGGCGCTGGCCGCCGGCAACTGCGTGGTGCTGAAACCGGCGGAACAGACGCCGCTGTCCATCCTGATCCTGGCCGAACTGGTTGGTGATTTGCTGCCGCCGGGCGTGCTCAACATCGTCAACGGCTTCGGCACCGAGGCCGGCAAGGCGCTGGCCACCAGCAAGCGCATCGCCAAGATCGCCTTCACCGGCTCCACCCCGGTCGGCCGCCTGATCATGAACTACGCCAGCCAGAACCTGATCCCGGTGACGCTGGAGCTGGGCGGCAAGTCGCCGAACATCTTCTTTGCCGACGTCGCCGCCAAGGATGACGCCTTCTTCGACAAGGCGATCGAGGGCTTCGTGATGTTCGCGCTCAACCAGGGCGAGGTGTGCACCTGCCCGAGCCGCTCGCTGGTGCACGAATCGATCTACGACCGCTTCATGGAGCGCGCGCTGAAACGCGTGGCCGAGATCAAGCAGGGCAACCCGCTGGACCCGTCCACCATGATCGGCGCGCAGTCGTCGCAGGAGCAGATGGACAAGATCCAGAGCTACCTCGCCATCGGCAAGGAGGAAGGCGCCGCGGTACTGGCCGGCGGCAACCGCGCCCACCTCGGCGGCGATCTGGAGGACGGCTACTACATCCAGCCGACGGTGTTCCAGGGCCACAACAAGATGCGCATCTTCCAGGAGGAAATCTTCGGGCCGGTGCTGTCGGTGACCAAGTTCAAGGACACCGAGGAGGCGCTGCACATCTCCAATGACACCCTGTTCGGCCTCGGCGCCGGGGTGTGGACCCGCGACATGAACACCGCCTTCCACATGGGCCGCGGCATCGAGGCCGGCCGGGTGTGGACCAACTGCTACCACGCCTACCCGGCGCACGCGGCGTTCGGTGGCTACAAGCAGTCCGGCATCGGCCGCGAGACGCACAAGATGATGCTCGACCACTACCAGCAGACCAAGAACCTGCTGGTCAGCTACAGCGAGGACAAGCTCGGCTTCTTCTGAGGCTGAACCCGGCCGGCGCAGGCCGGTTTGTATCTCGGGCGCGGCGGCCTGCCGCCGCGCTGTTTCAAGGGCAATACCCGAACGCTGGCGCAGCACGCACCCCCTGCCAGCGGTCGCAGATGAACCGTTGCCGGGCCGCAGTGTTGCGGCGGGCAGAGCCAGACAAAGGGATTACTTAGCATGACAACGACCACTTTCTTCATTCCGCCGGTCAACCTGATCGGCGACGGCTGTCTTAACGACGCGATGCAGGCGATCCGCGGCTACGGCTTCCGCCACGCGCTGATCGTCACCGACGCCGGGCTGGCGCGCGCCGGCGTGGCCGCCAAGGTCGCCGCGCTGCTGCAGGCGCAGGACATCGAGGCCACCATCTTCAGCGGCGCGCAGCCGAACCCGACCGTGGCCAACGTCGAGGCCGGCCTCGCGCTGCTGCGCGACAAGCGCTGCGACTGCGTGATCTCGCTCGGCGGCGGCTCGCCGCACGACTGCGCCAAGGGCATCGCACTGGTGGCCACCAACGGTGGCCACATCGCCGACTACGAGGGCGTCGACAAGTCGGCCAAGCCGCAGCTGCCGCTGATCGCCATCAACACCACCGCCGGCACCGCCAGCGAGATGACGCGCTTCTGCATCATCACCGACCAGACGCGCCACATCAAAATGGCCATCGTCGACCGCAACGTGACGCCCATCCTGTCGGTGAACGACGCCTCGCTGATGCTGGCCAAGCCGTCGGCGCTGACCGCCGCCACCGGCATGGACGCGCTGACCCACGCCATTGAGGCCTACGTGTCCACCGCCGCCACCCCGATCACCGACGCCTGCGCGCTGCAGGCGGTGCGGCTGATCGCGGCCAACCTGCGCACCGCGGTGGCCAACGGCCAGGACCGGGACGCGCGCGAACAGATGGCCTACGCCCAGTTCCTCGCCGGCATGGCCTTCAACAACGCGTCGCTGGGCTACGTGCACGCGATGGCGCACCAGCTCGGCGGCTTCTACGACCTGCCGCACGGGGTGTGCAACGCGCTGCTGCTGCCGCACGTCGAGGCCTTCAACGCCAGCGTCGCCGCCGGCCGGCTGGCCGACGTCGCCGCCGCGATGGGCGAGGACGTGGCGGCGCTGGATGCCGCCGCCGCCGCCGAGTGCTGCCTGGCCGCCATCCGCCGCCTCGCCGCCGACATCGACATCCCGGCCAGCCTGAGCCAGCTGGGGGTGCAGGAGGCCGACATCCCGCTGCTGGCCGCCAACGCGCTGAAGGACGCCTGCGGCCTGACCAACCCGCGCCCGGCCAGCCAGGCCGAGATCGAGGCCATCTTCCGCCAGGCGCTGTAAACCGTCCTCCTGGCACGGCGCCGCGGCGGCAGGTCTCCCTCCCTTTGTCGCCGCAGCGCCGCTGCCCTGTCCTTGCCCGCCGTTGCGCCCCCGCTGCGGCGGGTTTTTTTGTCTGCGCGCGCACCGCCCGTGTGACGGTGTGTGACCGGCTTCACAAACCTTAACCAGAGCCGGATTGACGCTGGCATCCCTCGGCCCTTAGCCTTGCGGCCAACCTGGCAGGGCGCGTGTTCCCCTGCCGCCCCGCGCCGTGTCGTTGCCGGCGCCCTGTCGCAAGGAGTCCGCATGAGCCTGTCCCGCTATTCCGCAATCATCTCCGCCGCGCTGCTGGCCGCCTGCGCCGCCACCGCGCCGCAACCCGACGGCCGCTGGAAGTCGGCCGGCGACAACGAGCCGCCGATCGAGCTGGAACTGAAACACGGCCGCCTGTCGGTGTCCGGCGGCTGCAACCGCCTGTTCGGCACCGCCCGCGTCGAGAACGGCGTGCTGATCGTCGACCAGCTGGCCAGCACCATGATGGCCTGCGACCCGGTGTCGATGGCGCGCGACCGCGAACTCAGCCAGCTGCTGAACAGCCGGCCGACGGTGCGGCAGCAGGACGGCCGCCTGCTGCTGGCCGGGCCGGGCAAGCAGCTGGTGTTGCAGCAACAGCAGGACCTGTCGGCGGCGCCGACGCGGCTGGTCTACGTCGCCGCCGAGCGCCGGCCGTGCAGCGGCGTGGCGCCGATGCAGTGCCTGCAGGTGCGCGACCGCCAGGACGCGCCGTGGCAGCTGCACTACGGCGAGATCGAGGGCTTCAAACCCGAGCCGGGCATCGCCTACCGCCTGCGCATCAGGGAAGTGAAAGTCGCCAAGCCGCCGGCCGACGCGCCGTCGGTGCGCTGGGTGCTGGATATGGTGGTGGAACAGCAGGTGGTCGCGCCGTAAGCCACGCGGCGCAGCCCATAAAAAGCAATGCGGCCAACCTTGGACAAGGTTGGCCGCATGTTTTTTGGGGCAGGGAAAACTCAGCGTCGCGCGATCAGCACGATGCCGCCGCCGATCAGCAGCATGCCCAGCAGCTCGCCGCCGCCCGGCCACTCGCCCAGGCTGGCGGCGGCCATCGCCACCGCCAGCACCGGGATCACCAGCGCGTTGAAGCTGAGGGTGGACGCCGGCAGGCGGCGCAGCAGCCACAGCCAGGCCAGCCAGCCCACCGCGCTGGAGAACACGCCGGAGTAGACCATGCCCAGCACGAAGGCCGGCGACCAGTGGATGGCGGCGAAATCGGCGAAGGGCAGCAGCAGCGGCAGCGGCGCGAGGCCGATCAGCGCCTGCCAGCCGGAGAAATTCAGGCTGTCGAGCTGGCCCTGCTGCGCGGTCTTCTTGGTCAGCACCGAGCCCAGCGCCCACAGCAGGCCGGCCAGTACCGCCAGCAGCATCGGCAGCACGCCGCCGTGCAGCTGCCACGGCGCCACGATCAGCATCAGCCCGGCAAAGCCGGCCGCCATCGCCCGGCGCGCGTTGGCGGTGAGCGGTTCGGCCAGCAGCCAGCGCGACAGCAGCGCCACCCAGAACGGCATGGTGAACACCAGCACCGAGGTGCGTCCGGCGGCGCCGGCCACCAGCGCCAGCGTCACCGTCAGGCCGTAGGCGAAGGTGGTGGTCAGCCCGACCCTGGCCGCGTCGCGCAGCCGCTGCGGGCGGATGCCGTGGCCGCGCGCCAGCAGCACGCCGAACAGCGTCAGGCTGCCGATGGTGGTGCGCAGGATCAGATGCGTGATCGGCGTCGCCGCCTGCAGCGTCACCTTCATCACCACGTAGTTGTACGCCCACATCGTCACCAGCCCGGCGAACAGCGCGTAGGGCAGCCAGCGGCTGCCGGACAGCGTGGCAAGGTTGGCCGCCAGGCGGCGGGCGGGATTGAGGGTGCTCATGTGCGGCTCCGGTGGCGGGCGGCTGCCCGATGCGATGCCGATAGTGTAGAAAGCCCGCCGTCGCCGCCTGCTGCGTTATCATGCGCCAGACCGCAGCCAAGCTGCATTTCAATACACCTCAACGCAGGATTCCTGACATGCTGGATGCTTACGATCGCAAACTGCTGGTGCTGCTGCAGGACGACGCGCGCCAGACCCACGACGCGCTGGCCGAGGCGGTGAACCTGTCGCCCACCGCGGTCACCCGCCGCCTGAAGCGGCTGCGCGGCGAGGGCCTGATCCGGCGCGAGGTGGCGCTGGTGGACCCGGCGCTGTTCGGCCGCAGCCTGCGCCTGGTGGTGAACGTGATGATGCAGCGCGCGCAGGCGCCGCTGGTGGATGCCTTCAAGGCAGCGATGGAGGCGGCGCCGGAGGTGATGGAGTGCTACAACGTGACCGGGCGCCCGGATTTCGTGCTGATCGTGCTGGTGCGCGACATGGGCGACTACGAGCGCTTCGCCCGAGCCCACCTGATGAACAACCCGCACGTGCGGGAGTTCGAGTCGCTGGTGGTGATCAATACCTGCAAGTACCGCACCGCGGTGCCGGCCGATCTGGACTGAGCGGCTGTAATGACTGCGGCCAACCCTGATCAAGGTTGGCCGCAAGGGTGTCGGGGCTAGGCTGACGCGCCGCGACTCAGTCTTCGTGCAGTACCGCGTGCTCGATCTCGGCGAAGGCCTGCGGCACGCGGATGAAGTTCAGCGAGATGCCGAGCCGGCGCGCGATGTGCGAGGTGGAGAACAGGCCGCACACCTCCAGGTGCTTGCTGCGGCCGTTCAGCTCCACCACCAGCGCGTGCTGGCGGCCGGTGTGCTTCATGGTGGCGACCAGCTGGCCGATGTTGGCGTTCGCCACCTCGGCCATGTCCAGTGCCTCCAGTTCGCGGCGCGGGGTCATCACGTCGGAAACCAGCAGTTCATCGTGGCGCTTGCCGCGTTCCTGGATGCATTTCATCGGCCGTTCGCCGAGCACGTCGGAGGCGGTGAGCAGGCCGGTCAGCGCGCCGTCGCGGTCGGTGACGAACAGCAGGCGGATGCCGTGGCTGACCATGCGCTCGTGCGCGTCGTGCAGCAGCGCGTCCTCGCAGATGCTGACCGGGTCGATCACCTTCAGGTCGGTCATCACGTCCAGCGCCGGGCTTTTCAGCGTCAGCGTGCGCTGCGGGCGTTGGTCGACGTGGATCAGGTCGGTGGTTTGCGGCAGGGTCAGGGTGTTCAGGGCTTGGTACTGGGTGTCCATGGCGGGCGCTCCTCGTCTGTGTTCTGGTTTTGCCGCGCGCCGGCTATTCCGATCCCGGCGGCGGTGCGCGATACCGGGGCGACACGATCACGCTTCCCCATTGGCGCCCCGGTGTCTTTATCTAAGCACGCTTTGCCGGCGCCCGGCGCGCTTTTCGTGGCCGGCGCCTGATTTTCGTCAACCACAGGAGCTAGCCGGCTCCGTCTTTTGGCGTATCGGCAACAGTTGCCGCCGCCCGTACACTGGTAGGGCCTGCTAACACTTATTTCATCGCGGCGCAGGCCGGAGAAGGCGTCAAATGCAAGGCGGAGGGTGCCGCGCTTGGTGATTCCAAGCGCAAACCCGACAACGCCGCAGTTGATGGCTTATCTGGCCTGCCCTTCGGGGCCGGTTTTGCCCGGCGCATCGCTTTGTCAAACGCCCCTGGCAGGGAATAACCCTGCGGCGGGCCGTTTTTCGCGCGCTGCATCCGGGCAAAACCGGCCGCCGCGATGAAATAAGTGTTAACAGGCCCTAACCACCCCGTGTATCAGGACCACCCGCCATGACCGCCATTACCGATTTCGCCAGCCTGCTGGCCGCCGCCCGCGCCCAGCCGACCCCGCAACGCCTGCTGTTCGCCTTTTGCCAGCGCCGCCTGCACGACGACCACACGGCGCAGGAAGCGGAACGCTTCGCCGCCGGCGAAGGCGGCATCCTGCAACCCATCCTGTGCGTGGACAAGACCCCGGCCGAGCTGGGCGATTTCGCGCAGCTGGCGCAGGACGCCGACGCGCTGGATGCGCGCTGGCAGCTGGTGTTCGTCGCCGCCATCGACAGCAGCAGCAGTGCCGACGCCGACGGCCCGCTGAAGCGCATGGTGCAGACCATCCAGACCGGCGGCGACGTGGCGCGCTACCTGGCGTTCAACCGCGACGGCGCGCTGCTGCAGTTCCTGTAAACAGCATCACCGTGTCGAATGGCCCGGGCAGGGATTCCCCTGCGGCGGGCCGTTGTGGCGTGCGTACCGGCAAGATCGAAACGGGGATCAGGCCTCCGCCGCCGGCAACTGCGCCAGCAGCTGGGTCAGCGCCGCGTGCAGCGCGCTCACCGCGCCATCCATGTCCCAGTCGTCGTGCCCCGGCTGCACCACGTTGGAGATGGCGCGCAGCTCGATGAAGGGCACGTTTTCCTGCAGGCAGACGTGGAAGAAGGCGGCGCCTTCCATGTTCTCGATCTCCACCTCGCTGCTGTCCACGAACGGTGCCAGCGCCGCGTTCAGCGACAGGCTGCGCGCGCGGCGCAGCTTGCTTGCCGCCGGCAGGTGCGGGCAGTGCAGCGTGTGGCGGCGCTCGAACGCCATCTCCAGTGGCAGCTGCGCCAGGTGGGTAAAGCCCTGCGGCGTGAAAAAGCCGAGATCGCCCTCCACCTCCGAGCTGACCAGTACCACCTCGCCGATGTCCAGCCCGGCCTGCGGATACACGCCGGCGATGCCGGCCAGGATCAGCAGCGACGGCCGCTGCTCGCGGATCACCTTCAGCGTGGCGTAGGCGGTGGCGGTGAGGCCGACGCCGCTGATCACGGTGTCGACGCCGGGATGGCGGAACTGGCGCGCCTCGGTGGCGGTGGGAAACAGGATGCAGATGCTCATGGTGGCTCGCGGATTCAGGACTTAAAGAGACAGCCGCCACTATGCCACAGCGGCCGGCGCGGCCGGGTGGCGGCGGCCTGCATTTAGTGGTGTTCTTTTCAGGAATTTGAGCCATTACTGAATAATCCCGTTTGCCGGTGCCATCGCCATGGCCGATCCCGCCAAGACCCGACTGCCGTCCTCCTTCGTCCGCCTCGGCCAGCCGCTGCCGGTCGATGTCTACCACGAGAGCGGCATCCTGCTGCTGAAGAAGGGCCACTACGTGCTGACCCCGGAGCAGCGCGAGCGCCTGCTCGCCGCCGGCCACGGCGACAGCGAGGCGGTGGCGGCGCGGCTGGAGCGCGAGCAGCAGGAGCGCGCGGCGCGGCGGCAGCAGGACAGCCTGGCGCAGCCGTGCAACCCGCTGGTGGAATTCGAATTCCTGCTGCACCGCACCGAGGGCCTGCTCAGCCATGGCCTGGCGGTGCGCGGCCTGGGCAACGCGCTGCGCGAGGTGCTCGCCAGCCTGCTGGAGCTGAGCCAGCGCCTGCCGGACGGCATGCTGGCGGCCAGCCTGCTGCTGGACAGCCGCTTGCCCGCCGCCGCGCACGGGCTGCGGGTGGCGACCACGCTGGCGGTGCTCGGCCGCCGTCTGGGGCTGGACGCGGCGACGCTGCACAGCGCCTGCGGCGCGGCGCTGACCATGAACATCGCCATCGTCGGCCTGCTCGGCAAGCTGCGGCAGCAGGACGAGCCGCTGAGCGAGGCGCAGAGCGCGGCCCTGCTCGCCCACCCGGTGATCGGCTCCGCCATCCTGCGCGAGGCCGGCATCGACGACGAGCTGTGGCACAGCCTGGTGCAGAGCCACCACGAAAAGCCGGACGGCAGCGGCTACCCGCAGGCGCTGCGCGGCGACGAGGTGCCGCCGCTGGCGCGCCTGCTGGCGCTGCTGGACCAGCTCGGCGAACAGGTGGAGAGCGGGCGGCTGCTGCCGTCGCAGGCGCTGGCGACGCTGTTCCGCGATCCGGCCAGCGGCCACGATCCGGCGCAGCTGGCGGCGCTGGTGAAGGAACTGGGCGTGTACCCGCCGGGCAGCTTCGTCGAGCTGGCCAGCGGCGAGATCGCGGTGGTCACCTACCGCGGCGACAGCGCCAACACGCCGCGGGTGGCGGCGCTGCGCCGCCGCGACGGCCCGCCCTACGCCGAGCCGCTGCTGCGCGACACCCGCCAGCTGGCGTTCCGCATCAGCCGGGCGGTCGGCCGCGGCAGCACCGGCGTCAAGCCGGCCTACCTGATCCGGCTGTGGCAGCGGCGCTGAGTGCTGTGTCACGCACTGGCGCCCGATCGCTGATGTGGCGATCCGGTCTTAAGTACGATCCCAAAATGCAGCGTGACCACTTGTAAACACCGCTTGTGCAGCCGTTCTCACCTGCCCTGACGTTGGCGTGCCAGTGGGCGAACCCGTGGCGGGTGGCAAGGTTGGCCGCAAGCCCGGTTCGTCAGGTTCCGCGTGACGCCTCGCCCGCTCAGGCGCCGCGCAGCGCCAGCCGCGGCTGCCAGCGCAACACCGCGCTGGCGGCGACGCCGGCCAGCAGCGCCCACAGCGGCGCGCCGATGCCGGCGATGCTGACGCCGGAGGCGGCCACCACGAAGGTCAGCAAGGCCGCCTCGCGCTGGCTGTCATTGCCCAGCGCCGCGCTCAGCGACGAGGCCAGGGTGCCGAACAGCGCCAGCGCCGCCGCCGCCATCACCAGCGCCTTGGGCAGCACCAGCAGCAGCGCCACCAGCGAGCCGCCCACCGCCGCCACCAGCAGGTAGCTCAGCGCGGCGACCACGCCGGCCTTCCAGCGTTGCCGCGGATCGGGATGGCACTCGGGGCCGGTGCACATCGCCGCGGTGATCGCCGCCAGCACCACGCCGTGGCCGCCGAACGGCGCCAAGAGCAGCGACACGCCGCCGAGCAGGCTGACCGGCACCCGCGCCGGCAGCGCGTAGCCGTCGTTTTTCAGTACCGCCATGCCGGGCAGGAACTGGCCGGTCAGCGCCACCAGCGCCAGCGGCAGCGCGATATTGCTGAGGCCGGCGACGCTGAACTGCGGCGTGGTCCACAGTGGGCCGCTGGCGGTGGCGGCCAAGGTCGGCGCCGCGGCAAAACCGCCCTGCAGCGCCAGCAGCACGCAGCCGAGCAGCAGCGCCGCCATCAGCGCGTAGCGCGGCCACAGCCGGCGGCCGGCAAAGAAGGCCAGCGCCATCGGCAGCACCAGCGCGGCGTGATCGCGCGCCGCCGGCACCAGCTCCACCACGAAGCGGAACAGGATGCCGGCCAAGAGCGCGGCGGCCAGCGCCGGCGGAAAGCGCTTCATCAGCGCGTCGAAGGCGCCGCTGACGCCGACCAGCCATACCGCGAGGCCGGCCAGCACGAAGCCGCCGACCGCCTCCGGGTACGGCACGCCGGGCAGGGACGCCAGCAGCACCGCGGCGCCGGGCGTGGACCACGCGGTGATCACCGGCATCTTCCAGCGCCAGGACAGCCACAGCCCGGCGACGCCGGAACCGAGCGACACCGCCCACAGCCACGAGGCCAGCTGCGCCGGACTGAGGCCGGCCTGCTGCGCGGCGTGCACGATGATGAGAAAGGGGCCGGTGTAGCCGACGGCGATGGTCAGCACACCGGTGATCAGGGTCGACGGGGGTAGGTGTTTGAACATGGTAGTCCTTCAGGTCAGAGGCCGCCGCCGGCCGCAGGTGAGTGGTGCGGTGGGCGGCATCCGGCGTCCGTGGACGCTGCCGGTGCGGGTAGCGCGGCGACCGGACTGCCGTGGTGTCACCACTGTACGGCGCCCGCCTGCGGCCAACCTGCCACAGCCGGCTACAACAGGCTGGCACAATCCGTCGCTGTTCTATATAACAGCGGGATGGACCCGAGCGCCCTCCCCGTTTACCGCCACATTGCCCATGCCCTCGCCGCGCGGCTGGACAGCGGCGAATTCCCGCCCGGCAGCCGCCTGCCGGCGGTGCGCGCGCTGGCCGCCGAATTCGGCGTCAACACCCTCACCGCGCTGGCCGCCTACCGCTATCTGGAACAGCAGCAGCGGGTGCTGGCGCGGCCGCGCGCCGGCTACTTCGCCGCGCTGCCGGCGGCGCCGTCATCTCCCGGTGCTGCCGCGCCGCTGCCCAGCGCCGCGGCGCTGGTCGATGTCAGCAGCCGCATGTCCACCCTGCTGCAGCTGGGCGACGAGCGCATCCACACCCAGCTGCACATGGCCGAGGCCGCCGCCAGCCTGTATCCGGCCGCCGAGTTGGCGCGGCGCCTGCAACTGACGCTGACGCGGCAGCCGGAACTGATCGGCGCCCACTTGCCGGCCGGCGAACAGCGCCGGCTGCTGGCGGCGCTGGTGCGCCTCGGCGCCGAGCGCGGCCTGGCGCTGGACGAGGGTGGCATCCTGCTCACCCACGGCATTACCGAGGGCATCAGCCTGGCGTTGCGCCACCTGACCCGCCCCGGCGACACCGTGGCGGTGGAAACGCCGGTCTACTTCGGCCTGCTGCAGACGCTGGAAGGGCTGGGGCTGAAGGCGCTGGAGATCCCGTGCACGCCGGAGGCCGGCCTGTCGCTGGAGGCGCTGGAGTTCGCGCTGCACCACGGCCCGGCGGTGAAGTGCCTGGTGTGCGTGCCCAACTTCCAGAACCCGACCGGCGCGCTGATGCCGGACGACAGCAAGAAGCGGCTGCTGGCGCTGGCGCGCAAGCACGGCGTCACCGTGATCGAGGACGACGTGTTCGGCGACCTGCACTACGGCAACCAGCGGCCGACGCCGCTGAAGGCGTGGGACCGCGACGGCGAGGTGATCTACTGCGCGTCGTTCACCAAGAGCTTCGCGCCGTCGTTCCGCCTCGGCTGGCTGGCCGCCGGCCGCCACCACGGCGCGCTGGCGCGGCTGTGCGCCAGCAGCACGCTGGTGTCGTCGCCCTTGCTGCAGGTGGTGCTGGCCGACGTGCTCGACAGCGGCGACTACGCCCGTATCAGCCAGCGCCTGCGCCAGCAGCTGGCATCGCAGATGAGCGCCACCGCCGACGCGGTGCTGCGGCACTTTCCGCGCGGCACCCGCGTGCGGCGGCCGCAGGGCGGCGTGGTGCTGTGGGTGGAATGTCCGGAGACGGTGGACAGCACGCGCCTGTTGCAGCGCGCGCTGGCGGAGGGCATCAGCTTTGCGCCCGGGGTCGCCTTTTCGGCAACCCCGCGCTTCGGCCACTGCCTGCGCATCAATTGCGGCCAACCTTTCACCCCGGCGCTGGCGACGGCGATCGCGCGGCTGGGGCAGCTGGCGCTGGCGGGCTGAGGCCGGGGTTGGCCGCAGTCCTCGGCCGCACAAAAAAAGCCGCGTCGGTCCGACGCGGCTTTTTGTCCTGGTTGCGGTGCGCGTTTACAGCGCCAGGCGCTGGCGCAGCTCGGCCACCCAGTCGCGGCTGGCGAAATCGGCGCCCATCACCAGCACCAGGTAGCCGTCGCCGCCGAAGCGCGAGTCGACCTCGATCAGCACGTGGGTATCGTGGCCGTAGGGGATGAAGGTCAGTTCGATCTCCTGGATGCGGAAATTGCCGCCGCGCGGCTTGAGCTCGAATTCCTGGTAGCAGCCCAGCGTGCTCGTCACGTTGCCGACGCGGGCGGTGCCGACCTCGACGTCGGTGCTGTACAGCGGCCAGCCCAGCTGCTCGAAGGCGGCCAGCAGCGTGCCGATCTGGGCCGTGGGGTGGATTTCCAGCAGGTCGCGGTCGTTGGCGTCGACGGCGGCGGCGATGGCGAGGTCGGTATGGATCCACACCGGCAGCGGGCGGCCGTAGTGCGGCAGCGCGTTGACCGGGGTTTCTGCCGGCAGCAGCAGCTGGAACGGCAGCTGGCGTGTTTCGCCGGCGCGGATGGTGAAACGCTCGGCGACGCGGATCACGCCCAGCGCGATGGCGCCGCGCGCCTCGTGGTCGCCGGCTTCCTGCTCCGCCTCGGTCATCAGCACCAGCTCGATCTTCTCGATGTCCTGGTCGGCGTTGCCGCCCTGCACCAGCACGTGGCCGGACAGCACCTCGCCGGGACGCAGGCGCGGGTTGTCGAGGCGGGTGTCGATTTTGGCGCCGCCGACGCCGATGGAAGCTAGCAGTTTCTTGAACATGGTTGATCCGTGAAATGAAAGAGAGGCAGCGTGGCAGACCGCGCCGCCGCGGCCGGGTTCCGCCGGCGGGCTGCCGGCGCCGGGCTGGCGGCATGGTAGCGGAAATTTTCCGGATGTGGCCGCCGGCGTCAACCCGGCTTTACCCCCGCGCGGCATCGGGGTAAAACGTCGCCACGACAACGGAGACCGCGATGGAAAAAGTCGATTGCGTAGTGATAGGCGCCGGGGTGGTGGGGCTGGCGGTGGCGCGCGCGCTGGCGCAGGAAGGCCGCGAGGTGATCGTGCTGGAGGCGGAGTCCGCGTTCGGCCAGCACACCTCCAGCCGCAACAGCGAGGTGATCCACGCCGGCATGTACTACCCGGCCGGCAGCCTGAAGGCACTGCACTGCCTGCGCGGCAAGCGGCTGCTGTACCAGTACTGCCGCGAGCGCGGCATCGGCCACCGCCAGACCGGCAAGCTGATCGTGGCGGTGGACGACAGCGAGATGCCGCGGCTGGTGGCGCTGCAGGAAAAGGCGCTGGTCAACGGCGTGACCGACCTGACCTGGATGGACCGCCGTGTGCTGGCCGAGGTCGAGCCGGCGCTGCAGGCGCACGCGGCGCTGTATTCGCCCGGCACCGGCATCGTCGACAGCCACGCGCTGATGTTGTCGCTGCTGGCCGACGCCGAGGCCGCCGGCGCGGTGCTGGCGCTGCAGTCGCGCGTCACTGGCGGGCAGGAGACCAAGGACGGCATGCTGCTGTTCGTCGACGGCATGGAGCTGCTGGCCGGCACCGTGGTCAATGCCGCCGGCCTTACCGCCCACGTGCTGGCGGCGAAGATGCGCGGTGTTCCACATGAAACCATCCCGCGCGTGCGCTACGCGCGCGGCGTGTACTTCACGCTGTGCGGGCGGCACCCGTTCTCGCACCTGATCTACCCGCTGCCGGAGCCGGGCGGCCTCGGCACCCACCTGACGCTGGATCTGGCCGGCCAGGCGCGCTTCGGCCCGGACGTGGAGTGGATCAACCACGTCGACTACCACGTCGATCCCGAGCGCGTCGACGGCTTCTACCACAGCATCCGCCGCTGGTGGCCGCAGCTGCCGCAGGGCGCGCTGTCGCCGGCTTACAGCGGCATCCGCCCCAAGGTGCTCAACGAGGACAAGCCGGAGGGCG
Source organism: Vogesella alkaliphila (assembly GCF_014652475.1). Lineage (GTDB taxonomy): Bacteria > Pseudomonadota > Gammaproteobacteria > Burkholderiales > Chromobacteriaceae > Vogesella > Vogesella alkaliphila. Next base: position 94,917 of record NZ_BMYW01000009.1, read on the forward strand.
ACTTCCTGATCCAGGGCCAGGAGGGCCACGGCATCCGCGGCCTGATCAACCTGTTCGGCATCGAATCGCCCGGTCTCACCGCCTGCCTGTCCATCGCCGACGAGGTGCTGCGCCGCTGCCGCCAGTACTGGTGATCAGCCGGCCTCGCGCACCGCGCGCTCGATGGCGGCCAGCATCTGTCGCCGGATCAGGCCGCTGGCGAGGCGGATCGCCAGCCAGTACGGCCAGAAGCGCAGGCGGCTGGCGCGGTCCGGGCAGTGGACGCGGGTTTCGGTGCACAGCAGGCTGCCGCCGGCATTGGCGTGCGCCTGGAAGGTCAGCAGCAGCCTGGGCACGCCCGGCTCGGCAAAGGCGCGGAAGCCGTCGGCGTCGGCAATGCTGGCCAGCCCGAAGTCGCGCTGCCAGAAGCGGCCGGCCAGCCCCAGCGCCAGCGAGTGCCCGTCACGGTGCAGCAGGGTGAATTCGTGCAGGCCGAACAGCGGCCGTCCCTGGCGCGCCGGGTCGCGCAGCAGGCGGGCCGGCAGCTCGCGCAATTGCAGCAGGCCGCGCACCAGCGGCAGCGATTGCGGCTGCACCCGCGGCACGGCGGCGATCAGGGCGGCGGGTGTCGCGCGGCATTGCCGCTGGTGACGCTCGCGGAACTGGCATGCGGGCAGCAGGTCGGCGGGTACGCTCATGGCTGCGCCGCGCTGCCGTAGCGGGAGAAGATCGCCTGGTACTGCGGACTGGCCTTCAGCGCGCGGATGCGGGCGTCCACCCGCGCGCGCAGGCCGCTGTCGCGGAACAGCAGCCCGGCCTCCTTCGGCGGCAGCAGCGGGTAGATGCGCAGCGGCGGGGTGTGCTCCAGGGTCGCCGGGAACAGCTGGCGACGCTGCCACTCGAAGATCAGCCGGTCGCTGAGGATGACGTCGACGCGGCCGGTCAGCAGGTTGACCAGCTGGTGGCCCTGGTTGCCGGCTTCCAGGTAGTTGCCGTCGGCCAGCGCCAGCAGCCGGTCGTAGCCGGCCGGCAGCGCACTGCCGGCGCCATCCCACGCCATCACCCGCCAGCGCACCAGATCGTGCAGGTGCTCGATCTCCAGCTGGCGGCGGCCGAGCGCGACCGCGATGTTGTCGAAGCTGTGCAGCGGCAGGCTGATGCTGCCGTTGAGCTGCTCGTGCTGCTGCTGTTGCGGGGTGATGTCGTACAGCGCGTCCAGCCGGCCGCGGCGGTAGGCCTGCAGCCGCCGCGCGTAGGGCTGCTGCACGGGGTGCAGGTGCAGCCCCTCGGCCTGCAGCGCGCTGCGCAACAGCTCGATGGCGATGCCGTCGCGGCCGCCGGCGTGCACCCACGGCGGAATCGACTCCGGAAAGCCGACGTACACCGCGCGCGCGGCGCCGGCACCGGAACCGGCGCTGCCCAGCAACAGGCCGAGCAGCAGCACGGCGCGCTTAATCGAAGGCCAGCGCACTGTCCAGTACCTCCACCGCGTCGCCCAGCTGCAGCGTGCCGCTGTTGCGCGCGATCACGTTCACGCCGAAGCACACCCCCTCCTCCAGCCGGCGGTAGCCGAGCAGCGTCGCCAGCGGCTGCCGCTGCGGATCGGGCTGCGCGCTGTCCGGATCGACGGTGGTCAGCACGCAGCGGGTGCAGCGGCTGACCACCTCGAACTCGACGGCGCCGATGCGGAAGCGCTGCCACTCGTCCTCTTCAAAGGCGAAGGTGTCGTCCACCACCAGATTGGGGCGGAAGTGGCGCATGGTCACCGGGCTGTCCAGCCGGTCATTGAGATCGGCCAGCGAAGCCTCGCTCAGCAGCAGGTAGGGATAGCCGTCGGCGAAGGACAGCGTATCGGCGGTGGTCTTCTGCACGCGGGTGGACTCGCCCAGCCACAGCAGCCGCAGCGGCTCGCCCAGGTAGTGGCTGAGCCAGGCGTCGGCCGCCGCGTCGCCGTGCAGCGCGCTGAACGCGGACTTCCACACCGTGGCCGGCACCCGCTGCCGGTAGTCGGCCGGGCTGGTCAGCAGCGGCGGCATCCCCGGCGCGGTGAAGCACCAGCGGCCGTCGTCCTGCCGCGTGACGCCGACCTGCACCAGCCGCGGATGGCTGCGCGCGCTGATGAACTGGCCGTCGGCGCGGCTGGCCAGCCACACGCGGTCGTCGCGCAGCCCCTGCGGCGTGACCTCGGCTTGATGCGGCGCATTGCCGCGGCAGGATTTCAGCGGATGGACGAACAGTTGGCTAAGGGCCATGGCGGGCTCCGGGCACGGGATGAAAACGGCAAGCTTAGCCGCTGTGCCGCGCCATCACAATGCCGCGCGCATGAAATGGGCGATGCCGTCGCCGCAATGGCGAGCGTCGCCGCGCGGCGCAGGCCCCGGCCGGCGCGGCTCAGAGGCTGCCCAGCGCGACCTCGATCACGTCGTGCAGCCGCTGCGCCTGTTCCTCGCCCTCGTAGCCCCGGCCCAGCACGCGCAGGCCCTGGATGGTGGCGACCAGGAAGCGCGCCAGGGCGACGGGCGACTTGCCGGCCGCGATCTCGCCCTGCTGCTGCCCCCTTCGCATCAGCGCGGTGAGGGCGGTCTCCAGCGTGGCGAAGTGCTCCTGCAGCAGGCCGTTCACCGTGCGGTCGCGCCCGCCCAGCTCCAGCGCGGTGTTGGCCACCAGACAGCCGCAACAGGCGTCGCCGGCCAGTTCGTCGTCGGCGATTTGCTGCAGCAGCGCGCGCACGCGGGCGACGGCGGGGCCGTCTGCCGCCAGCAGCGCAACGTTGGCCGCGGTCTGGCAGTGATAGCGGCGCAGCGCGTGCTGGAACAGCCCGTGTTTGCTCTCGAAGGTGTTGTACAGGCTGCTGCGCGACAGGCCGGTGCCGTCCACCAGATCCTGGATCGAGGTGGCGGCATAGCCTTTTTGCCAGAAAACGTGCATCGCCGCGTCGGCGGCGTCATCGGGGTGGAAATGGGCTGTATGCATGGTCGGTGGTGAAGGAAAGGGTGGTGCGGGCGCCGGTCCGGCCGGTCGGGGACGAGTCGCGGTGGCGGGCAGGCGCTCTGTTACTATGTGCCGCATTTGCAAGCATGAAAGGCTATCACATCATGTCAGGCGCTGTTGTACCGGCGGGCTTGCTGCCGGCACTGCGGCACGTGCTGTCTCCGCCGGACGATGCGGTCGCCCGTGTCGCCGCACTCTGGCGACCGTGGCCGCTACCGGTGGCAGGCGGCTCGGTCGCGGCCTTGTCCTTGCCGGCGCTGGACGCGCTGCTGGGCGATATCGTGCCCGCCAGCCTGCACCCGGCCATTCCTGCCCGTTGCGTGCGTTCCCGGCAGTTGTCCTTTCTGGCCGGTTGCCTGTGTGCCGAGCAGGCACTGGCCGGTTTGCCGCTGACGGCGGCGGTGCTGGATCGTGATCCGAGCGGCCGGCCCCGGTGGCCCGCTGGTGTTACCGGATCCATTACCCATAGCCCCACCCTGGCGGCGGCGGTCGCGGCATGGAGCCCGCAGCCGGACGGGCTGGGTGTGGACTGCGAGCCGCTGGCGGCCGGCGGGCAGCTGGACGACATCGTGTCGGCTTGTTGCACCGCTGCGGATCGTGCCTGCCTGCCGAGCCGGGCGGCGGGCACGATGGCCACGCTGATCTTCTCGGCGAAGGAGGCCGGCTACAAGGCCTTGTCGCATCGTTTTGGCCGCATCGTTGACTTTACCGAGTTCGAGGTCTGCCAGCTGGCGCAAGATGCCGGCCAGCTGTGGCTGGCGCCGGTTCCCGGCAGCGAGTGGCACCGGCGTATCCAGCCGTTTGCCGTGCAGTTCACCTTTGATGCCGACAGTGTCTACACCCTGGCCGACCTGCGTGGCGTACCGTAGCGGCCGCGGCGCTCAGGCCGGCAGGTCGGGCGCCAGAAAGCTGGCGGCCATGTCCTTGTCGCCGTGCCCGGCGGCAAGGGCGCGTTCGAAGCGGTGCAGCCCCGCGCCGGCCACTTCGGCGTACAGGCCTGCCTGGCGGGCCGCGTCGAGGATCAGCCTGCTGTCTTTTACCGCATTGGCCACGCTGAAGCTTGGCGTGTAGTTGCCTGCCAGCATGGCCGCGCTCTTGAGCTGGAAGTAGGCGCAGTCCATCGGCCCGTTGCTGACGACGTCGACGACCAGCGCCGGGTCAACCCCCAGTCCCTTGGCCAGCGCCAGGCTTTCTGCCAGCCCGTGGGTCAGGGTGAAGGCCCAGTTGTTCAGGGCCAGCTTCAGGCGGCTGGCCTGGCCGGCCTCGTCTGCCACCCACAGGGTGCGCTTGCCGATGGCGTCGAAGAGGGTTTGTACGCCCTCCCGCCCGGCCTGGGGGCCGGCGGCCAGAATGATCAGCTGGCCCTGCTCGGCCGGCTGGCGCGTGCCCTGCACCGGGGCATCGAAATACACCAGCTGCTGCTGGCCGGCCAGCTGCGCCAGGCTGGCGGCGGCGTCTATCCCCACCGTGCTGAGCTGCAGCCATTTGGCCCCGGGCCGGAAGTGCCCGCTGCCGGCGGCCATGGCGGAGGCGACGCTGTCGCCGTCTTTCAGCACCGTCACGATGTAGTCGGCATCGCTGACGGCTTCGGCCACGCTGGCACAGGCCTGCAGCTTGTCCTGCACCAGCGCCAGCGCCTTGGCTGCCGTACGGTTCCAGACCTTTACCTTGAAGCCCTTGTTGGCCAGATTGCGTGCGACCGGTGCGCCGATCAGGCCGCAGCCCAATACGGCAATGGTGGGGGTTGTCGTGTTCATGTTGTTGTCCTTGGTGACCGGGTATTCCGTGAAATTCAAAATGGGTAATTAAATTTGGAATGATCGTTCCAGTTAATGTAAGATGCCGCTCGGCTGCGGTCAACCCATATGACATTTTTTTCCGGGTGGTCCGCGATTTCCATCGCTTGCCAAGGACAGAACAGATCAAAAATGAGTAATGCCAACAAAATTCTCGGTCACCGTTTGCGCGTCGGCGTGGTCATCCCGTCGACCAATACTTCTGCCCAGCCGGAAATGGACGACATGCGGCCGTACGGCGTGACCAACCATGTGGGCAGGATGGTGATAGTGGACGAGTCGCTGGTGGTCGAGCCCGGTTTCAACAGCGTGATTCAGGCGATGCGCCGCGCCACGGAGCCGGCGATCAAGAGCCTGAAGGACTGCCAGCTGGACCGCATCATCGTGGCGGTGTCTCCCGATGCCTACTGGCGTGGAGTAGAGGCGCACGCGCAGATGCTGGCGCAGTTGCAGGACACCGCCGGCGGTGTCGGCATCACCTGCAGCGCCGATGCCGTGGAAGAAGCCCTGGCCCGGCTGGGCGGCCTGCGTCGCATCGGCCTGATCTCGCCCTATACCGCCATTGGCAACGAGGCAGTCACGCAGTTCTTTGTCGACAAGGGCTACGACGTGGTGGCGCTGGCCAATCTGGGCGGGCAGAGCCCTTCCCGAATCGCCGAGGTCAGCCTGCAGGACCTGCGCAATGCGGTGGACGCGGCCAATGCGCCGGGCGTCGAGGCGATCGTGCAGGTGGGCACCAACGTGCCGATGGCCAGCTTCGCCCATACCGCCGAGCAGTGGACCGGCAAACCCGTGATCGCCAACAACACGGTGCTGTACTGGCATGCGCTTCGCATGAGCGGCATCGATGACCAGTTCGATGGTTTTGGCCGTTTGTTCAGCTGTTGCTAACGGCACCCGTTGGCCGCGCTAACCGACCCACATCCACTCAGAGAGCAAAATGTCAGCCCAGATGAATACCTTGCAGGCCTTCCTGCAGCAACACATCCAGTCATCGTACACCCGCACCAGCCCGTACCTGCGCACCCTGCCCGCCATGTTGCTGGCCCAGGTGCACAGCCGGAAAAACGAAATTGCGATTGCCGACCAGGAAAACGAATACAGCTACGAAACCACCCTGCTGCACGCGGTCGGCATCGCGGCGGCGCTGCGCGCCAGAGGGGTGAGCTATAACGACTGCCTCGGCCTGTTTATCGATGCCTCCGCCGATCTGGCGCTGGCAACGTGGGGCATCCTGTTTGCCGGGGCGGCGTATCTGCCGCTGGCGACCGACTATCCGCAAGACCGCCTGAGCTATATGGTGGGCGATGCCAGGGTCAAGCTGGTGCTCACCAACAATCGCAGCCGCGAGCGTCTGGCGGGCGTGCTGTTGCCGGGCGTCAGCCTGTTCAACATCGATGAGGTTGCCCCGGCAAGCATCACCGAGGTCGACCAGGTGCTGACCGAGCTGCTCGAACAGGATGGCGAAGACCTGGCCTACGTGATCTACACCTCCGGCACCACGGGCAAGCCCAAAGGCGTGGCCATCTCGCAGCAGGCCATTGCCAATCAACTGGCCTGGCTCACGCACGAAGGCTATCTGCTGCCCGGCCACCGCATCCTGCAGAAAACACCGGTCAGCTTCGATGCCGCGCAGTGGGAGCTGCTGGGCATGTGCTGCGGTGCCCGCGTGGTCATGGGGCTGCCGGGCGTCTACCGTGACCCGGAAGCGATGGTCCGCCAGATCCAGCAACACGGCATCACCACGTTGCAAGGTGTACCGACCCTGCTGCAAGCCTTGAGCGAGCTGCCCGCCTACGCCGATTGCGACACCCTGCACAGCCTGTTCAGCGGTGGCGAGGGGTTGTCGCGCAAGCTGGCCAGAAAGCTGCTGCATACCCTGCCGGACTGCAGGCTGGTCAACCTGTACGGGCCGACCGAATGCACCATCAACGCCACGCACTACCGCATCGACCAGCGCAGCCTGGGCCAGGAATGGGAGATCGCGCCGATCGGCCTGCCGGTGGCCGGGCTGCATTGCCAGGTGCTGGACCCGCAGCTGGCACCGGTGGCATCCGGGCAGACCGGCGAGCTGTTCATCGGCGGTGCCCAGCTGGCAAATGGCTACCTGTTCCGCGCCGAGCAGACCGAGGAGAAATTCCCTACGCTGCAGCTGGATCCCGCGTCCCCGCCGCTAAGGATGTACCGCACCGGCGACCTGGTCAGGGCCGATCCGGACGGCGTGCTGCACTTTGTCGGCCGCACCGACAATCAGGTCAAGTTCCGCGGCTACCGTATCGAGCTGGATGAAATCCGTCTCGCCATCGAAAACCATGACTGGGTGAAATCGGCCGCCGTTTTCATCAAGGAAAATGCCCGCAGCGGTCAGGCCCAGCTGATCGGTGCGGTGGAGCTGAACCCGAACGAAGCCAAGCTGATGGATCAGGGGGCGGCCGAGTCGCATCACCAGACCAAGGCCAGCCGGCACCAGATCAAGGCCCAGCTGTCCGGACGCGGTTTCCGCAGCGACGCCAGCCTGGCGGGCAGGCAGCAGATCGCGCTGCAGGGCCTGCAGGAAACCGTCGCCCAGCGCGAACGCGTGTTCGCCCGCAAGACCTACCGTTTTTTCCACGGCGGCCCGGTGGCCGCGACCGACATCCTGCAGCTGCTGGCGGCGCAGCCTGAAGCGGCGCCATCGGCCAGGCTGGCGGATCTGGACGCGAGCAAGCTGGGTGAAATGCTGCGCTATCTGGGGCAATTCAGCAGCGAAGAGCGGCTATTGCCCAAGTTCGGCTACGCCTCGCCCGGTGCGCTGTACGCCACCCAGGTGTATATCGAGCTGAACCAGGTCGCCGGCCTGCCCGCCGGATACTACTACTACCACCCGCTGCAGCATCGCCTGTACCTGCTGGCCGTCAGCAGTGCGACCGAACCCCGCCTGCGGCTGCACTTTGTCGGCAAGATCCCTGCCGTGCGCGAGGTCTACAAGAACAACATCCTGGAAGTGCTGGAAATGGAAAGCGGCCACATCCTGGGCATGCTGGACCATGTCCTGCCGGCCTACGGCTACGCTATTGGCCAGGGCCGGCATACGCCGGAGGTGCTGGCCCGGCTGGATTGCCCGGAGGAGCACGACTACCTCGGCAGTTACGACATCGTCGCGCTGGCCGAGCGCATTGACGACCTGGCCGTCGACATCTACGTCCAGGCCCAGCAAGGGCGGATCCACGATCTGGCCGACGGCAACTACCTGTACCGGCAGGGCCGGCTGGACAAGGTCTCCGGCCACCTGATCGAGCAGCGCCACGTCATTGCCATCAACCAGCAGGTCTACCAGCGCGCCAGTGGCGGCCTCTCCTTCGTCAGCCAGAGCCGGGAGTCGTGGCGGCAATACCTCGACCTGGGCCGCAGCCTGCAGCGGGTGCAGATGAACCGCCTGGGCCTGGGCACCATGTCCTCCGGCTACAGCTCCAAGAGCGGCAACAACCTCGCCACCGCCTTGCGTCTGAACGACATTGTCGGCGATGCCGGCCGCGAGTCCGGCCCAAGCTACTTCTGCCTGTTCGGCAAGGTCAGTGCGGACCAGATCCGCCATATGGGCATGGATGAAGACGCGGTGCACATGAAAGGCCCGGCCGAGCTGATTCGCGCCGACCTGCTCAACAGCCTGCCGGACTACATGGTTCCCGGGCGCATTGCCATCATCAACCAGATGCCGCACACCGCCTCGGGCAAGGTGGATGTGCAGGCGCTGAAGCAGTGTGCCGATTTCCAGCTGGCCGATCAGGAGCAGCCCCATGTCGCCGCCCGCACCGCGACAGAGCAGGCGATCAGCCAGATCTGGTGCCACATCCTGCAGCTGGAAGAGGTCTCGGTCACGGACGACTTCTTCGCCCTGGGCGGCAACTCGATCCAGGCGGTGGCCATTGCCCGTGCCATCAACCGCCAGTTTGCGGCCAAGGTGCCGATCCAGCTGCTCTTCAGCGCGCCGACCATCGAGAAACTGGCGCAGGCGGTCAGTGGCGGCGACATGCAAACCGCCAGCCGCGCCGTTGCCCTGGCCGGGCGTGACGGCCCCCTCGCGACCTTCTGCTGGCCGGGACTGGGCGGCTACCCGATGAACCTGCGCCTGCTGGGCGAGGCCGTGGCCGGCGAGCGCCGTTTCTATGGCATCCAGTCTCGCGGCATCAATGCCGGCGAAACCGCCTTCGACAGCATCGAGGCGATGGCGCGCGAAGACGTGCAGCTGCTGCGCAGCCTGCAGCCGCAGGGTCCCTACACGCTGTGGGGCTACTCCTTCGGTGCCCGGGTCGCGTACGAGGTGGCCTACCAGCTGGAACAGCAAGGTGAAACCGTCAGCCAGCTGGTGTTGCTGGCGCCGGGCTCGCCACGACTGCCCCATGCCGAGCCGGTCAGCCGCGACGAGCGCGAGCTGTTCGCCAACCCGGCGTTCCTGACCATTCTGCTGTCGGTCTTCGCCCACGACATCGACCCGGCCCTGAACGCGGACTGCCTGCTGCGTGTCGACAGCCGTGCGGCCTTCATCCGGTTTGCGGCGGAGAAATTCCCCGCGATCGACCGCACCCTGATCGACGCCATTGTCAATGTCGTGGCCGTGACCTACTCACCGGACTACCAGATCGCACTGGCCGACAAGCCCTTGCGTTGCCCGATCTCGGTGTGGCGGGCTCGCGGCGACGGACCGTCCTTCATCGCCGACGGCGAGCAGGCCGGGCTGCGCATCCGCTGGCACGACCTGGACGTCGGCCACTACGCGGTGCTGAAAGCGGAAGGCATTGCCGCGATGCAAGCCGCCGTGCTGGCTTGAGGAGCGCACCCATGCCGCATGTCGTCGTCCACTACTTCCAGACCGAGCTCTCCGCCGCCGCGCTGGAGCGCGTTCAGCAATCGCTGGTTCAGCTACTGCAACAGGAGCTGTCGTGCCCCGACGGGGCGGTGTCGATCGATCTGCAGCCGATCGCGCCGGCGCAGTGGCAGCAGCAGGTCTACCAGCCGCTGATCGTGCCGCGCATGGCCGAGCTGCTGCGCCGTCCGGATTACCGCTATTGATTCACCCCGCCCGGCGGCCCCGTGCCGCCGGGCGCTTCACCCACCGTTCAAACAGGAATTGTCATGACTCAACACACCAAGCCGGCAGGCATCCTGCTGCTGCTGGCCATCCTGCTGCTGTCGCTTAACCTGCGGCCGGCCATCGCCGCCATCGGCCCGTTGATCCAGTCCATCAGCCAAGACGCCGGCGTCAAGTCGGTCGGCATCAGCCTGCTGACCACCATCCCGGTGCTGATGATGGGCCTGGGCGCCATCTACGCCGCGCGCATCCGCCAGGCGCTGGGCGAGCGCGGCGGCATCACCGCCGGCAGTGCCCTCATAGCCGTCGCCTGCCTGATGCGGCTGTGGGCGGACGACCGCAACGGCCTGTTCCTCAGCGCCGCGCTGGTGGGGCTGGGCATCGCCGTGATCCAGGCGCTGCTGCCGGGCTTCATCAAGCGCAATTTCGGCGCCCGCACCAGCAGCGTGATCGCCCTCTACTCCACCGGCATCGTCGCCGGCGCCGCCATCGGCTCCGGCACCGCCTCGTGGCTGGAGGACCAGCTGGGCTGGCTGTCCACCCTGGCCGGCTGGTCGCTGCCGGCGGCGCTGGCGACCGTGTTCTGGCTGCTGGCCTCGCACGGCAGCCAGCACGAGGGCCGCAGCAGCGTGCAGGCCGCGGCGCGCAGCGTGCCGTTCTGGCGCATCGGCCGCTGCTGGTCGCTGCTGCTGTTCTTCGGCATCGGCACCGGTGCCTTCATGCTGGCGATGGCGTGGATCTCGCCGTTCTACATCGGCCTCGGCCTGGGCAAGGCGACCGCCGGCCTGCTGCTGTCGGTGCTGACCGTCGTCGAGGCGCTGACCGCGCTGTGGCTGTCGTTCGCCATCGGCCGCTTCCCCGACCGTCGCAGCCTGCTGGTGACCTCGCTGCTGCTGGTCGCGGCCGGCTTCCTGCTGCTGATCGTGGCGCCACTGCTGGCCCCCTACTTTGCCGTGTCGCTGCTGGGCGTCGGCATCGGCATCCTGTTCCCGCTGTCCATCATCGTGGCCATGGATCACCTGAAAGACCCGACGCTGGCCGGCAACTTCACCGCCTTCGTCCAGGGCGGCGGCTTCATCATCGCCAGTCTGGTGCCGCTGACCGCCGGCAGCCTGCGCGACGTGTTCAACGACCTGTCCTACATCTGGCTGCTGATGAGCATCGCCAGCCTGGGCATGCTGGTGCTGGCGGTACGCTTCTCGCCGGCCAGCTACCAGCAATTCCAGCAGGACCTGGCCGAGCTGCAGACCGGCGAGCTGAAACCGGCCTGAACCCGCCCGGCCGCCTGACGGCCAGCGCCGCAAACGACAACGCCAGCGTCCCGACGCTGGCGTTGTTTTTGCCCGGACGACTGGGGTTGGCCGCTTGCCGCGGACACACTGCGCTGGCAGGGGCAACTGCTATAACTTAGTTACCAACAAGAAGAAAACCATCTCTGCAGCCGGGGTGCCGCCAGTGGCTGGCGGACACGTCCCGAGGGGGCGAAGGATAGATCATGGCCAGGAAACTCATCGACTGCCGCGAACACAGCGGCAGCCCACCACAATGCACCGTCTCGATTGCCGCCGACAGTGAAGACGAACTGCTCGCCGCCGCCGTACAGCATGCGGTAACGGTACACGGCTATCCGGACACCGCGGAACTGCGCGAGCAATTGCGCCAGATGTTCAAGGATGAACAAGCCGCGCACTGACACGTTGCCGGCACGGCACACCACAAGCAACGGCTCCCGCGGGAGCCGTTGTCATGCCTGACGGCAGCTGTTCAACGGCCCAAAAAAGGTTGGCCGCAAGCCATTTCAACCGTCAGCCGGCACCGAACCGGCGCGCCCCGCTCCCGTTGGTGCCGGCCGTAAAAACGGCCGCCAGCCCGGAAACAAGCCGCCCTCTTTTGAGCGAAGCGTATGGGCGGCGCCGGGCTGGTGACCGTTTTTGCGGGAATTTCGGCGCCTTCGGGTCGCCTTTTCTTTGCTTGCTTTCTTTTTGGCGAAGCAAAAGAAAGGGAGCCGCCGCCGCGCGGAAAGCGGCAGATAAAAACATCCGCGCAGCGGATACCCCAGACAAAAACAAGGTTGGCCGCAAACCTGTGACGGCTTGCGGCCAACCTTTGTTGTTGCTGTGTGATGAAGGTTGGGCTTCGCAGGTTCCGCCCAACCTACTGTGCTGAGGATGTGCTCACTTCGATGGATTTCGCCCCTGATTAAATGCACAAAGCCCGCTATTTTGCGGGCTTCTGACTTTGTACGTTTGCTACATGATTCCGAAAAAAACTCACCTTCATTTTTAATGATATAAGAAAGTAAACGTTGTAGAACATTTCTCCATATAAAAATCATCAAAGGAGTCCAAATGAAAGTGAGTCAGGTGCTCAACGGGTTCATCAAAAAAATCCTGCAGAACCTCACCAAGAGTTCTAGCTACCACTAGTCCAACCGCTACAATCAAAGCATCATCCAAAATAGACAGCTTTATTTTTTTATTCACAGCGACATGATCGAAAATAAATTTAATTTCCTTCAAATTTATTTTATAAATCCCATCAGGCTGTATGAGCGCAATCACTTCTCCACTCGCACCCCTTACAAGCCACCGACCAAGCTCAACAAGGTCACTTGAAGAACCAGAGATAACCACCTCACCATTCTGTAGCGTCTCAGTTGCTCTTATATTTAAATTCATATCAATAACCCCCAGGGTTAATTGTACTTTTATCGATTGGCATAGGCTTTGGTGCCCAAATCAGCCCGATAGGTTGGGCTTCGCTGTGCTCAGCGCCAACCTCGAAACTCGACTTGCCGTGTTGCGCTCAAGCCAAGCTACAATGCTATTGAAGGTAGCCGGAGTTTTTCCACCTATCTAGGAAGACTAGTGCATCAGAACTGCCATTTTCAAATTCAATATGAATGTCGCCCTCATGGCAGAAATTAAATTTAATTCCTGGCAAGGAAATGACCAAATCACTCTCTCCAAAAGTTCCTAGTCCACTTCGTTCCGTCTTGTGAATCAAGTCTATAAGCGATAGTAGGTCAATTTCTTCTTCTTTCCATGGCTGACCATCATAGTAATATATCCCCCATGAATATCAGAATAGTACTTCACACTTCAGTATTTCTTTATCTCTGAAATGTCCAATCAGGAAATTCAGCTCCTGCCATAGAGCATCTCTGGCTAGCACTATTGTTACAATTTCCATTGTGATCCTACGCTAGTAATTTCAAGAAAAATTACTTGGATAAATACGGTAATTTGTCATTTATCCATTACCAATACTTTCCATGGCACAACCTTGGCGAGTCGTCACAGCGCTGTTGGCGCGAGCCGAAAAAAATGGTGTGCTTCAGGTTTTAAGACGCCGATCTGTCTGAGTTTCGAGCTGTTAGCACATCGGCTTGGACTCCGCTGCGCTCAGCAGCAATCTACCAACCCACACATCATACTTCGCGCCCATGACAAAAGGGCAAGCCCTCATCAGGCTTGCCCTTGTTCACATCACGCTGCGGCCAACCTTGGCCGCAAGCTCACCCCACCCTTACAGCGACGGCAGCAGCCCGTCGATGGCGTAGCGGTTGTACTCGGCACGCTGGATCAGCGCGCAGGCCTTCTGGATGTCCGGCGCGAAGTAGCGGTCCTTGTCGTAGAACGGCACCTCGGCGCGCAGCGTGGCCTTGGCGGCTTCCAGCGTCTCGGCGGCCTTGTTCGGGGCGCGGAAGTCCACGCCCTGGCAGGCGGCCAGCAGCTCCACGGCCAGGATGCCGGCGGTGTTGTCGGCCATGTCGCGCAGGCGGCGGCCGGCGAAGGTGGCCATGGACACGTGGTCTTCCTGGTTGGCGGAGGTCGGCAGGCTGTCCACGGAGGCCGGGTGCGCCAGCGACTTGTTCTCGGAGGCCAGTGCCGCGCCGGTGACCTGGGCGATCATGAAGCCGGAGTTCACCCCGCCGTTGTTCACCAGGAACGGCGGCAGCTTGGACAGGTTGCTGTCGATCAACAGCGCCATGCGGCGTTCGGACAGCGAGCCGATTTCGGCAATCGCCAGCGCCAGGTTGTCGGCGGCGAAAGCGACCGGCTCGGCGTGGAAGTTGCCGCCGGACAGGATGTCGTTGTCGGCGGCGAACACCAGCGGGTTGTCGGAAACCGAGTTGGCTTCCACCAGCAGCACTTCCGATGCCTGGCGGATCTGGGTCAGGCAGGCGCCCATCACCTGCGGCTGGCAGCGCAGGGAGTACGGGTCCTGCACCTTGCCGCAGTTTTCGTGCGAACGGGCGATCTCGGAGCTGTCGCCCAGCAGCGCGCGGTACTGCGCGGCGGCGTCGATCTGGCCCTGGTGGCCGCGCACCTGGTGGATGCGGTCGTCGAACGGGGTGCGGCTGCCCTGGGCGGCTTCCACCGACATGGCGCCGGCCACGGAGGCGGCGACGTACAGGTCTTCGGCGGCGAACATGCCTTCCAGCGCGAAGGCGGTGGACGCCTGGGTGCCGTTCAGCAGCGCGAGGCCTTCCTTCGGTGCCAGGGTGATCGGCTCCAGGCCGGCGGCGCGCATCGCTTCGGCGCCGTGCACGCGCTCACCGTTCACGAAGGCTTCGCCTTCGCCGATCAGCACCGCGCTCATGTGCGACAGCGGCGCCAGGTCGCCGGAGGCGCCCACGGAACCCTTCTGCGGGATCACCGGGTAGATGCCCTTGTTGAACAGGGTGATCATCGCGTCCAGCACCAGGCGGCGGATGCCGGAGAAGCCGCGCGACAGCGAGTTGATCTTCAGCGCCATGACCAGGCGCACGGTGGAATCCTTCATCGGCTCGCCGATGCCGGCGGCGTGCGACAGCACGATGGAGCGCTGCAGCAGCTCCAGCTCGTCCGGGGCGATCTTGGTGTTGGCCAGCAGGCCGAAACCGGTGTTGATGCCGTATACGGTGCGGTTCTCGGCCAGCACGCGCGCCACGGTGGCGGCGGAGGCGTCGATGGCGGCGTGGGCGGCCGGGTCCAGTGCCAGTTGCACGGAGGAATCACGGGCGATCTGGCGCAGTTGGGCCAGTGTCAGCTTGCCTGGGGTGATGGTGATGGTGGTCATGATGGTCTTTCCTTTTGCGCGGCCACACGTTGGCCGCGACAGATGTTTCGGTGCTGCGGCCAACCTTGCAGGTTGGCCGCACGCGGATTTACTTGATCATCGGCAGCTTGAGGCCGAAGCGCTTGGCGGCGGCAATCGCCTGCTCGTAGCCGGCGTCGGCGTGGCGCATCACGCCGGAGCCGCAGTCGTTCACCAGCACGCGGGCCAGGCGCTCGGCGGCGGCGTCGGTGCCGTCAGCCACGATCACCATGCCGGAGTGCTGCGAGTAGCCCATGCCCACGCCGCCACCGTGGTGCAGCGATACCCAGCTGGCGCCGCCGGCGGTGTTCAGCAGCGCGTTCAAGAGCGGCCAGTCGGAGACGGCGTCGGTGCCGTCCTTCATGGCTTCGGTTTCGCGGTTCGGGCTGGCGACCGAACCGGTGTCCAGGTGGTCGCGGCCGATCACGATCGGGGCCTTCAGCTCGCCGTTCTTCACCATCTCGTTGAAGGCCAGGCCGGCCAGGTGGCGCTCGCCGAGGCCGAGCCAGCAGATGCGTGCCGGCAGACCCTGGAAGCTGATGCGCTCGCGCGCCATGTCCAGCCAGCGGTGGGTGTGCTTGTTGTCCGGGAACAGTTCCTTGATCTTGGCGTCGGTCTTGTAGATGTCTTCCGGGTCGCCGGACAGTGCCACCCAGCGGAACGGGCCCTTGCCTTCGCAGAACAGCGGACGGATGTAGGCCGGCACGAAGCCCGGGAAGTCGAAGGCGTTCTTCACGCCCTTGTCGAACGCAACCTGGCGGATGTTGTTGCCGTAGTCCACGGTCGGGATGCCCATGGCCTGGAAGTCCAGCATCGCCTGTACGTGCACCGCGCAGCTCTGTGCCGCTTCGTCGGTCAGGCGGGCGTGCAGTTCCGGCTTGGTCTGCGCGTCTTTCCACTGTTCCACCGTCCAGCCGATCGGCAGGTAGCCGTTGATCAGGTCGTGGGCGGAGGTCTGGTCGGTCACCAGATCCGGCTTGATGCTGCCAGCCTTGGCGCGTTTCACCAGCTCCGGCAGGATCTCGGCGGCGTTGCCCAAGAGCGCGATGGACACGGCCTCCTTGCGGGAGGTGTGTTCCTTGATCAGTTCCAGCGCGTGATCGATGTCGCGCGCCTGCTTGTCCACGTAGCGGGTACGCAGGCGGAAGTCGATGCTGCTCTGCTGGCATTCGATGTTCAGCGAGCAGGCACCGGCCAGGGTCGCGGCCAGTGGCTGGGCGCCACCCATGCCGCCGAGGCCGGCGGTGAGGATCCACTTGCCCGACAGGTCGTTGTTGTAGTGCTGGCGGCCGGCTTCGACAAACGTTTCAAAGGTGCCTTGCACGATGCCCTGCGAGCCGATGTAGATCCAGCTGCCGGCGGTCATCTGGCCGTACATGAACAGGCCCTTGCGGTCCAGCTCGTTGAAGTGGTCCCAGTTCGCCCATTTCGGCACCAGGTTGGAGTTGGCCAGCAGCACGCGCGGGGCGTTGGCGTGGGTCTTGAACACGCCGACCGGTTTGCCGGACTGCACCAGCAGGGTTTCGTCTTCGTTCAGGTCTTTCAGGCTGGCCAGAATCTGGTCGTAGCACTCCCAGTTGCGCGCGGCACGGCCGATGCCACCGTACACCACCAGCGCCTGCGGATTTTCCGCCACGTCCGGGTCGAGGTTGTTCTGGATCATGCGGTAGGCCGCTTCGGCGATCCAGTTCTTGCAGTTCAGTTCGGTGCCGCGCGGGGCGCGGATTACGCGGGTGGCGTCAAAACGCGGGTCAGTCATGGGAGTGGCTCCTAGTTTGGGTTGTGCGTTTGTCAGGTGTTGTTCACTGCTTGGGTCCGCACCGGCCTTCCATCCGGCGGCGGTGATCCGTTCAGCGCCGCAACTGGCGCGTGATCGACCATGCCAGTCGCGCGGCGGCCTTGGCGCCGTGGCTGTCCTGGTCAAAATTGGGGTTGAATTCCACCAGATCGGCACCGACCAGCTTGCCGCTCTTGGCGATCTTGCCGACCAGCGCTTCCACCACGCTGATGTCGACGCCGTAGCCGGCCGGGGCCGACACCGCCGGCATCTGCGCCGCCGGCAACACGTCGAGGTCGATGGTCAGGTACACCGCGTCCACGCTGTCGATGAACTCGGCCAGCTGGTGGCGGGCGTCGGCCAGCTGCCAGGCGGTCATGTCGGTGTCCAGCCGCCATTCGGCGCCGAGGTTGGCCGCGGATTCGAACAGCGCGCGGGTGTTGGCGGTTTCGGCCACGCCCAGGCACAGGTAGCGGAAGTGCTGGCCGCGTTTCGCGCACTCGGCGGCGATCTGCGCGAACGGCGTGCCGCTGGTGGCTTCGTCGGCGGTGCGCAGGTCGAAGTGGGCGTCGAAGTTCACGACGCCGATACGCTTGTCCTGGTGCGCGTCGGCAAGGCCGAGCCAGTGGCCGAAGGCGGTCTCGTGGCCGCCGCCCAGCACCAGCGGCAGGTGGCCGGCGTAGACGATGGCGCTGACGCGTGCGGCCAACCTTTTGTGCGCGGCGTCGAGGTCGCCGTCGTCGCAGCCGATGGTGCCGGCGTCGTACAGCGGCAGCGTCGGGTGGTAGGCCAGATTGGCCAAGGCCTTGCGCAAGGCCAGCGGGCCGGCGACGGCACCGGTGCGGCCCTGGTTGCGGCGCACGCCTTCGTCACAGGCGAAGCCGAGGATGGCGATGCCGGGGGCGGCGCCGGCGGCCAGCGGCTGCACCACCTGGTGCCAGCGGCGGGCGGCGTCGCCTTCGGCGGCGTCGATGCGGCCGGTCCACATGCTCATGTCGATAGTCATGCTATTAACCCTCGTGCTGCACCACGCCGCGGAACACGCGGCGGGTGAGCGGATTGGTGCCGAGGCCGTACACGATCTCGGCAGGATGGTCGATGTCCCACAGCAGCAGGTCGGCGACATGGCCGGCAGCCAGCTGGCCGTGGGTGGCGGCGCGGCCCAGTGCCTGCGCCGCGTGGCGGGTGGTGCCCAGCAGCGCTTCTTCCGGCGTCAGGCCGAACAGCACGCAGGCCTGGTTCATGGCCAGCCGGATGGAGGCGAACGGGCTGGTGCCCGGGTTCAGGTCGGTGGACACCGCCATGGCCACACCGGCCGCGCGCAGCTTGTCCACCGGCGGTTTCTGCGTTTCGCGCAGGAAGTAGTAGGCGCCGGGCAGCAGCACCGCCACGGTGCCGGACTCGGCCAGTGCGGCGACGCCGGCGTCGTCCAGGTATTCGATGTGGTCGGCGGACAGGCCGCCGAATTCGGCCACCAGCGCGGCGCCGTGCAGGTTGGACAGCTGCTCGACGTGGCCCTTCACTTTCAAACCATGCGCCTGCGCCGCTTCGAATACCCGGCGGGTCTGCGCCGGCGAGAAGCCCACGCCTTCGCAGAACACGTCCACCGCCTCGGCCAGCCCTTCCTGCGCGGCGGCGGGGATGATCACCTCGCACACGTGGCGGATGTAGCCGTCGGCGTCACCGGCGAATTCCGGCGGCAGCGCGTGGGCGGACAGCAGGGTGGTGGCCACCTCCACCGGCAGCGCGGCTTCTAGCCGGCGCGCGGCGCGCAGCTGCTTCAGTTCGTCCTGCAGCGTCAGGCCGTAGCCGGACTTCATCTCGACGGTGGTCACGCCTTCCTTCATCAGCGCCTTCAGGCGCGGCAGGCTGGTGAGCGCCAGTTCGTCCTCGTCCAGGCTGCGGGTGGCGCGCACGGTAGAGATGATGCCGCCGCCCTCGGCCGCGATCTGCTGGTAGGGCACGCCGGTGAGGCGCTTTTCCCATTCCGCGGCGCGGTTGCCGCCGTACACCAGGTGGGTGTGGCAGTCGATGAAGCCGGGGGTGATCCAGGCGCCCTTGGCGTCGATCACGTCGCCGTCGCCGAAGGCGGCCAGCGCCTCGCCTTGCGGCAGCACGGCGTGGATCACGCCGCCACGCAGCCACAGCGCGTGGCCGTCCAGCGCGCCGTAGGGCGCAAGGTTGGCCGCGTCACAGGTGGCGAGACGGGCGTTGATCCACAGGGTGTCTTGGTGCTGGCTCATGGTCGGTCCGCTGTTTTGCGATTAATTGTATATACATTTAGTTGATCGCAAGGCGGACGTCAAGATTTTTCTGCGACGGGAAGCACGGCGCCGCGCGCCGCCTGCGGCGATGGAAGCGGCAAAAAAGCCAATAAAAACAAAAGGCCACGCGCTGGCGTGGCCTTTTCCCGGGTGTTGCGTAAATGTATATACATTTACTATTTGCGTACCCGCGTCTGCGAGCGCAGCTTGTAGCCGGCACCGGGATGCAGCAGCCGCGCGAAGCTGACCAGGTGCTTGCCGGACCAGGTGCGGCGCAGCACGCGCAGGCAGGGTTCGCTAGCCTGCAGCCCCAGCAGGCCCTGCGCCTCGGCGTCCGGCAGCACCGCCTCGACGGTGTGCTCGACGTCGGTCAGCGGGCAGGTGCGCATCAGGTAGGCGTTCGGCGTCTCGCGCTGGAACTGCTGCGCCAGGTAGTCCGGCGCCCACTGCGGGTTGATGTAGCGGTCCTCGAGCTGGATCGGGGTGTCGTCCTCGAAGTGCACGATCAGCGAGTGGAACACCGGCATGCCGACGCCCAGCGCCAGCCGCAGCGCCACCTCCTCGCTGGCGGCCTCCTCGCGCACGAAGTGCACCTCGGCGCGGTAGGCGTGGCCGCGGCTGGCGATCTCCTCGGCGATGTTGTTGACGTCCAGCAGCGGCGATTCCGCCTTGCGCTCGGCGACGTAGGTGCCGTCGCCGGCGTAGCGCAGCAGCACGCCGGCCTCGGCCAGATCGCGGATCGCCTTGTTGACGGTCATGCGCGACACGCCGAACTGCTTCGCCAGCTCGACCTCGGGCGGGATCTTGGCGCCGGGGGCGAAGCTGCGGCTCTTGATACCGTCTAGAATGAAATCGCGGATGCGCAGATAGTGCGGCTTGGAGGCGGGTTTGGGCGTGTTCATGCCGGCATTGTAAGGGAAAGTCGGTCAACAGGCGTCAGGGTTGGCCGCAAGCGCGCGGCCAACCCTGTGCGCCCACTCAGCCCAGCGCGTCGGCCAGGAACTGCAGGCTGCGGCCGTGCGCCAGCGCCGCGGCGCGCTGGTCGTACATCGGCCGGCCCCAGCAGTTGAAGCCGTGGTCGACGCCGGCGTAGTCGTGGAACTGCGCGTTCGGCTTGCCGGCAAAGGCCTGTTTCACCTGCGCCACCATGTCCTGGCTGATGTGGGCGTCCTGCGCCGCGTAGTGGAACAGGATGGGCATGGTGATGTCGGCGGCCACGTTCAGGTGCTGCTGGATGCCGCCGCCGTAGTAGCACACCGCGGCGTCGGCCCGGCTCAGCGCCGCGGCGCGGTAGGCCAGCTGGCCGCCGAGGCAGAAGCCCAGCGTCGCCACCTTGCCGCTGACTTGCGGCAGGGCGCGCAGCGTGGCCACCGCCGCCGCCACGTCGGCCGCCGCCAGCGCGGTATCCACCCGCTGGTAGTAGCCGAAGGCCTGCTGCGTGCCGGCGTCGTCGTAGGCCAGGTCCACGCGCGGGCTCAGGCGCCAGAACACGTCCGGCGCCAGCACCACGTAGCCGTCCAGCGCGTACTGCTCGGCCACGGCGCGGATGTGTTCGTTGACGCCCCAGATCTCCTGCACCAGCACGATGCCGGGGCCGCTACCGGTTGGCGGCAGCGTCAGGTAACCGGAGAAGGTTTCGCCTTGTGCGGTTTGAATGTCGATCCAGCGTGAATTCACGGCATCACTCCTTATTGGGTTGGAACACGGAACGCCGGCGGCATGGGGTGCTTGGCAAGCCGGCAGAAACTGTTGCATTGTAGCCGTCACCCCGCTACTACGCCTGCAAGGATGTCATCATGACCCACCCTGTCCATCCCGACCTGCTGCCCGCCGGCGTGCGTGCCATCGAACTGGCCCCCGGCATGCCCGGCCTCGCCTTCAGCCACCCGGACTTCAGCGCCGTGCTCAGCCTGTACGGCGGCCAGCTGCTCGATTTCATCCCCGCCGGCGGCCAGCCGCTGCTGTACCTGTCGCCGCAGGCGCGGCTGCAGCCGGGCAAGGCGATCCGCGGCGGCATCCCGCTGTGCTGGCCGTGGTTCGGCCCCCACCCGAGCGACGACAGCCGCCCGCAGCACGGCGTGGCGCGCACCGCGCTGTGGACGCTGAACGCGGTGGCGCGCAGCGACGACGGCTTCCATGTCAGCCTCAACGGCCCGCGCGAGGGCGAGCTGCAGGCGTCGCTGACGCTGCAACTGGCCCCGCAGCAGCTGTCGCTGACGCTGACCACGCGCAACCTCGGCAAGACGCCGCAGCCGCTGAGCCAGGCGCTGCACAGCTATGTCGCGGTCAGCGACATCCGCCGGCTGCGCCTGCTGGGCCTGGCGCAGGCGCCCTACCACGACAAGCTCGACGGCCGCTTCAAGACCTGGCCGGACGGCGACTGGACGCCGCAGGCGGCCACCGACGCGGTGCTGGCCACGGCCGCGCCGCTGCAGCTGGACGATGCCGGCTGGCAGCGCCGGCTGCAGCTCGCGAGCAGCGGCAGCGCCAGCACCGTCGTGTGGACACCGTGGCAGCAGGGCGCGGCCCACCTTGCCGACCTGCCCGCCGACGGCTGGCAGCACTTCCTGTGCCTGGAGGCGGCCAATGCCGGCGCCGACGCGCGGGTGCTGGCCGCCGGCGAGGCGCACAGTCTGACGCAGCAGCTGCGCGTCGCGGCGTTATAATTGCGCTTTACCTGATTCACCGGAGCGTGACGAGTATGCTCAAGCCCGATCGACTAGATCGATTCCTGCCGCAGGTCTTCCCCAGCGGCGTCAAGGTCAGCAGCTTTGCCAAGCACTGCCCGCACTGCAAGAAGCTGGTCAAGTCCGCGGCCATGCACGGCGTGGCGCTGATGGTGGTCGACCGCGTGTTCATCCTGGCCCGCGCCGAATGCCCGCAGTGCGGCAGCCGCTTCGAAGTGAAGTGCATGTTCGACGACAGCAAGCAGGTGCACCCGGTGCTGTTGCCGACGCTGATGGTGCGCTGGCTGATGCAGTGGCACGCGCGCCAGCTGCGCCGCCGCGGCATCCCGCTGAAACCGCTGGCGACGGTGGTCGGCGACGAGCAGCAGGACGTGGTGACCACGCAGGAGCGCGTCGGCCTGCTGCTGGCCGAGCACGAGGTGACCAAGTCGCCGGAAACGGTGGGCAGCTATCTGGGCCTGCCCATCGTGGCGTGGATCGAATACCAGGGCCTGCGCTACCACTACGACCGCGCGGTGCCGGAAGAGGGCCAGTTCCGCCTCGGCCAGTACGAGGCGCTGTTCGACCGCCGCCTGATCTACCGCCGCAGCGGACACTGAGCGGTTCCCGCGCGGGCACGAAAAACGGTGGCATGCAGCCACCGTTTTTTGTTTGACCGGGAGTCCGGCGAGGGTCATGCGGCCAAGGTTGGCCGCAACGCTCTAACGGCCGGGCGCGCTCAGGCGCCGTAGTCGCCCCACACCGTCTGCATCGCCGCCGCCGCCGCCAGCGCCGCGGTCTCGGTGCGCAGGATGCGCGGGCCGAGCTTGAGCGGCGTCCAGCCGCCGTCGATCGCCGCCGTCTCTTCCGCCGCCGACAGCCCGCCCTCCGGCCCCGCCATCAGCCACGCGCGCGACGGCGCGGTGGCGATGTCGGCCAGCCGCTGCGTGCCCAGCGGCGACAGCACCAGGTGCGCGTCGCCGTCCGGCTTCGCCGCCAGCCACTGCTTCAGCGTCAGGATGGGCAGCACCTCGGGGATGGTATTGCGCCCGCACTGCTCGCAGGCGGAGACGATGATCTCCTGCCAGCGCGCCAGGCGCTTGTCGGCGCGGTCGCCGGCCAGCTTGACGATGCTGCGCTCGGTCATCAGCGGCTGGAACACGCTGACGCCCATCTCCACCCCCTTCTGCAGCGTGAACTCCATGCGGTCGCCGCTGGAGATCGCCTGCGCCAGCCCCAGCCACAGCGGCGACTCGCGGCTGCTGTCGTCGAAGCGGTCGATGTCGCAGTCGGCGTCGCGCTTGGCGATGGCGGTGAGCGTGGCCTGGTACTCGCCGCCGCGGCCGTCGAACAGGGTGATGGTGTCGCCCTCCTTCAGCCGCAACACCTGCACATGGCGCACGACGTGGTCGGGAAGGGACAGCGAACGCAGGCCGGCGAGGGGCGTGGCAACAAAAAACCTGGGCATGGTGTGTTGAAAGTCTGTGGTGATGGCGGTATTTTGCTTGTTTTGCTGCAATTGCAACAACCACTGTTTTCAACCAGTCCCCGCGGGGACGGCTTGAGGTGCGGGCCCGCCGGCCCGCCAACCGTTTAACCCGTCCGCTTGCCGGCGGACGCCCGGGAGAAGTGCATGCAGGTGGTCGACGAGGTCATCCGTACCGTCCGTAACGTGGCCCAGACCGAGGTCATGCCGCGCTTTCTGCGCGTCGGCAAGACGCGCAAGGACGACGGTTCGCTGTTTACCGAGGCCGATCTTGGCTGCCAGCAGGCGCTGCAGCGCGACCTGCCGCAGATCCTGCCGCACCCGGTGCTGGGCGAGGAAATGACGCGCGAGGAGCAGGACGCGCTGTGGGCGGCCAATCCGGACGGGCTGTGGGTGGTCGATCCCATCGACGGCACCACCAACTTCGTCAACGGCCTGCCCTACTTCGCCATCTCGGTGGCGCTGATGGTGAACGGCGTCAGCGAGCTGGGCGTGATCTACAACCCGGTGGCCGACGAGATGTTCTACGCGCGCCGCGGCAAGGGCGCCTACCTCAACGGCAACCGCCTGCCGCTGAAGACCACGCGCAACAGCATGGGCGACGCCATCGCTGCGGTGGAGATCAAGTACCTGCGCTCCGGCAAGCTGGCGGCGCGCATGAACAGCGTGGCGCCGTTCGGCAGCCAGCGCAGCATGGGATCAAGCACGCTGGACTGGTGCTTCCTCGCCGCCGGCCGCTACGACCTGTACCTGCACGGCGGCCAGCGGCTGTGGGACTACGCCGCCGGCGCGGTGATCCTGGAGGAGGCCGGCGGCCGCATCGCCAGCCTCAATACCGATGACTACTGGACGGACACGCTGTGGAAGCGCTCGGCCATCGCGGCGCTGGACCCGGAGCTGTTCGGCCACTGGCACCGCTGGGTGCGCGCCAACCAGTAAACCGGCAGACGCCCAAAAACGATGCGGCCAACCTTGGACAAGGTTGGCCGCATTGGGCAGGCTGGTTCAGGCCGGCGTTTTAGTTGGTACGCCTTGCTGCCTTGTCAAACCAGATGTCGGCCTCGCGTTCATCCCGTGGCACGCCCTGACCGTTCAGCAACATCGTTGCCAGGTTGAACTGCGCGTCGCTCGACCCCTGTGCCGCCGCCTTGCGGTACCACTGCACCGCCTGTTCCGCATTCATGGCAACGCCCTGCCCGTAGCGATACATATTGCCCAGATTGTTCTGCGCCGGCGCATAGCCCTGCCCGGCCGCCAGCCGGTACCAGTGCACGGCCCGGGACCAGTCGTAGGGGACGCCGCGCCCTTCGGCGTAGAGTTTGCCCAGATTGTTGCGGGCGACGCGGTCGCCCTGCTCCGCGGCCTTGCGGTACCAGGCCGCGGCCTGGGCATCATCGCGCGGTCGACCCTTGCCGCTCTCGTAGAACTGCCCCAGCAGGCGTTGCGCCCTGGCCTCCCCTGTTTGCGCGGCCTGCTGTTGCCGGCTTGCCGTCAGCAGATCCTGCCGGCTGAGGCCTACGTTGTTCTCGAACAGGCCGTTCAGGCGCCATTTGGCATCGGCATCGCCTTGCTCCGCGGCCTTGAGGAACCAGCTTTCGGCGGCGGCGAAATCCATGTCGACCCCGCGGCCATGCTGCAGCATTTCGCCCAGATGGGTCTGCGCCGATGCCAGCCCTTGCTCGGCGGCCTTGCGGTACCACGTCACGGCCTCGGTGGCATTCTGGTCCACGCCCAGGCCGTACTGGTACATCGCGCCGAGGCTGTCCTGTGCCGTGGCCAAACCCTGTTCGGCGGCCTTGTGCAACCATGCCGCCGCGTCGCTGAAACTCTGGGTGACGCCCTGGCCGTTTTTGTACTGCAGGCCCAGTTTGTATTGGGCGGCTGCCATACCCTGTTCCGCTGCCTTGCGATACCACCCGGCCGCCTGATGGATATCGCTTGGCAAACCCTTGCCCGACTCGTGCATCAGGCCCGTCAGATACTGGGCGTTGGCATCGCCTTGCTGTGCCGCCTGCCGGTACTGATGGGCGGCCAGGATGGTTTCCCTGCTGAGGCCATTGGAACCGAGGAATAGGTAGTGCAGATTGAGTTTTGCCTCCGGATGGCCTTGTGCCGCGGCTTTGCTGTACCAGCGCTCGGCTTCGGCAAAATCCATGGCCACCAGTTGTCCATACTGGTATGCGGAGCCTAGCTCATTCTGCGCTTGCGCCTGGCCCTGCTCGGCGGCCTTGCGATACCACGCCAGCGCCTGGGCCGGATCCTTGATGCCCAGCCCGTGTTGGTACACATAGCCCAGGTAGTACTGGCAGTCGGCGTCTCCTTGTCGTGCGCCCTTCTGGAGCCAGTCAAAAGCCTCGGTATAACCTTGCGGCTCTTCGTGGTGCTGCAGCAGCTGGATGCCGAGAGTGCCCATCGCTTTGGTGGCGCCTTGTTTGGCGGCCTTGCGCAGCAGGGCGAAAGCGGCAGCGGTATCCTGTGCTGTCCCCTGTCCGGAGAGATAGAGCTGGGCGAGGTTGAACTGGGCTTCCGCCAGGCCCTGCTCGGCGGCCTTGCGATACCACATCACGGCTTGGGCAAAGTCTTGCGCCACCCCGTCGCCCTGCTGATAGCGCCACGCGATATTGAACTGGGCTCTGGCGTTGCCCCGTTCGGCCACGAGCTGCTCGGCGATCTGTTCGGTGCTCTGGGTGGGGGGCGTGGTGAGGGTGGCGTGCGCGGCGGCGGGTAACAGCAGGGCGGACATCAGCGCCGCCAGCGTGGCGAGGGGTTTCATTCGGCAGGATCCTGAAGCAGTTGGCTGTGAAACAGGCATACAGGATACGGGAAGCGCTGGCTGGGCTGAATGGATTTATGACAAAAAGATGCGGCCAACCTTGGGTAAGGTTGGCCGCAACGGTTGCTGCAAGGCAGGGGCTTATTCCAGCTTGGCTTTGGCTTCGATTAGTCCCTGCTCCGCCGCCTTGCGGAACCAGTCCTGTGCCAGCGCTGCGTCCTTCTCTACCCCGATACCGTCCTGGTAAAACAGGCCCAGCCGGTACTGGGCGTCCGGCACGCCCTTGTCGGCAGCTTTCCGGTACCAGGCCAGGGCCTGGGCCACGTCCTGCTCGACTCCCCAGGCCTTCTCGTACATGCGGCCGAGATTGAACTGCGCTTGGGGCAGGCCCTGTTCGGCGGCCTTGCGGTACCAGGTCGCCGCAACCGCTGAATCGACGGCGACTCCGCGGGCATTGTTGTAGATATCTGCCAGCGCGTTCTGGGCGCGGGCGTCGCCCTGTTCCGCGGCCTTGCCGTACCAGTGCCGCGCCTGTTGCAAGTCGCGCAGCACACCCCAACCCTGCTCGTACATCACGCCGAGGTGGTACTGGGCAATCTGGTCACCCTGCAGCGCCGCCTTGCGATACCAGACGACGGCCCGGTCGGTACTCGATGGCATACCCTCGCCGGCGTCATACTTCAGCCCGATCTTGCGCTGGGCGACCGCATCGCCTTGTGACGCCGCCTGCCGCAGTTGTGCGGCAGCCAGGATGTCATCCTGGCTCAGGCCGAAATCGTTTTCGAACAGCGCTTTGAGCTCTTGTCCGGCAAAGGTATCACCCGCGTCTGCCGCTTTCTGGAACCAGTAAGCGGCGGCGCGAAGGTCGCTTTTCGTCCCCCGACCCTCCCGGTACATCCGGGCCAGACTGGTCTGGGCAAAGGCGTGACCTTGCTCGGCCGCCTTGCGAAACCAGAGGACAGCTTCCTTGTCATTTTGAGCCGTGCCAGAGCCGTTCTGAAACATGGTGCCCAACGCATATTGTGCCTGCGGAAAATCCTGTTTCGCCGCTTTGAGATACCACCTCACCGCCTCGGCATGATCTTGCGCGAGCCCCCGGCCAGCGTCGTACATAAATGCCAGATTGTACTGCGCGCGGGCATAGCCCTGCTCGGCGGCCTTGCGAAACCAGAACGCGGCGTCCGTGTCGTTCTGTGCGATGCCACGGCCGTTCTGCAGCATTATCCCCAGGTCGTTCTGCGCTGGCGCCAGTCCCTGCTCTGCAGCCAGGCGGAACCAGACCACGGCTTCGTTATAGTCTTGGGCTACACCCTTGCCTTCCAGGTACAGCACGCCGAGGATGGCTTGTGCCATCGCCGATTTCTGCGCTACCGCTTTGCGCAACCAGCTCAGCGCAAGCTGGTAATCCTGCGCTACCCCTCGCCCGAGCTTGTACATGAGACCAAGATCACTCTGCGCTATGGCGACTCCCTGCTCGGCAACCTTGCGGAACAAGGCCACGGCTGCGGCGTCATCCTGCGGAAGTCCCCGACCTTCCCGCATCATTATGGCAAGGTTGTAGTCGGCCATGAGCTGACCCTGTGCCGCCGCCTTGCGGGTCCAGACAACCGCCTCGTCGTCATTTTTGGGAGTGCCTTGGCCATTCATCAGCATCGCGCCAAGGTTTAGTTGCGCCTCGGCCAGATCCTGTGCCGCCGCCTTGCGGAACCACGCGAGGGCCTCGGCATCGTTCTGGTTTACGCCCTGGCCGTTCAGATACAGCACGGCTAGGTTGTTTTGCGCCTCGGGCATCCCTTGCATGGCGGCCTGGCGATACCACGTCGCCGCCTTGGCAAAATCCTGTGGCACGCCGGAGCCCTTTTCGTAGCGGACACCCAGCCGGAACTGGGCATTGGCATCGCCCTGTTCGGCGGCGATCTGCTCGGCGCTCTGGGCGGGGGGTGTGGAGAGGGCGGCGTGTGCGGCGGCGGGTAACAGCAGGGCGGACATCAGCGCCGCCAGCATGGCGAGTGGGTTCATTCGGCAGGGTCCTGGAGCAGTCGGTTATGAAACAGACGTACAGGATACGGGAAGCGCTGGCTGGGCTGAATGGATTTATGACAAAACGATGCGGCCAACCTTGGACAAGGTTGGCCGCATCGTTTTTGGCGCATGGAACGGGCCGCACGGCCGCACGCCTGCTCAGCTCGCGGGGGCTTCCAGCACCGCCAGCAGCTGGCGCAGGCCGGCGTCGAGCGCGGCATGGGGTTCGGCCGGCAGCGGCGCGAGGATGGCCGCCATATTGGCGACGTGGGCGTCCAGCGCCGCCTCGACCAGCGCCAGCCCGTCCGGGGTCAGCCGCACCAGCAGGCTGCGCGCGTCGGCCGGGTTGGGCAGCCGTTCCACCAGCCCGCGCTCGGTCAGCAGTTGCAGCTGGCGGGTCATGGTGCCGGAGGACAGCATCAGGCTGGAAAACAGCGCGGTGGGCGCCAGGCAGTACGGCGCGCCGCTGCGGCGCAGCGTGGCCAGCACGTCGAACTCCCAGTTGCTGATGCCGTACCGGCCGAAGGTGTCGTTGAGCCGCTTTTGCAGCTGGCCGGCACAGCGGGCCAGGCGGCCGATCAGCGCCATGTCGCGGGTGTCGAGGTCGGGCCGCTCGCGCTGCCACTGCGCGCGGATGGCGTCCACGGCGTCGGGGGGGTTAGGGATGTCCATGCCGGCTCCAGATAGCTCGGGTTCAAGATAAATATCTTGAATTGAAGATAAATTGGCGATACGCTGATTATATCTTGAATGGGAGATAAATCCGTGACGACCGCTTCCCGCCTGTGGCGCGACACCCTGCTGACGGCCGTGGTGCCGCTGATCTGGGGCTCGACTTATCTGGTGACCACGCAATGGCTGCCGCCCGGCCTGCCGCTGACCGCCGGCGTGCTGCGCGTGCTGCCGGCCGGCCTGTTGCTGTTGCTGTGGACGCGCCACCTGCCGCAGCGCGGGGAGTGGCCACGGCTGCTGCTGCTGTCGCTGCTGAACATCGGCGCCTTCCAGGCGCTGCTGTTTGTCGCCGCCTACCGCCTGCCCGGCGGCATCGCCGCGGTGCTGGGCGCGATCCAGCCGCTGCTGATGATGGGCTTGCTGTGGGGGCTGGAGCGGCAGACGCCGCGGCCGCTGGTGTTGCTGGCCGCCTGTGGCGGCATGGCCGGCATGGCGGTACTGCTGAATGCCGGTAACGCGCAGTGGGACGGCTTGGGCGTGCTGGCCGCCGGCGGCGGCGCGGTGGTGATGGCGCTGGGCATGTACCTGGCGCGGCGCTGGGGCAGCAGCCTGCCCTTGCTGGCGCTGACCGGCTGGCAGCTGGCGCTGGGCGGCCTGATGCTGCTGCCGGCGGCGCTGTGGCTGGACCCGCCGCTGCCGGCGCTGTCTGCGGCCAACGTGGCGGGCTACGCCTACCTGTCGCTGGTGGGCGCCTTGCTGGCCTACGGCCTGTGGTTCCGCGGCCTGCGCCTGCTGCCGCCGGTGGCGGTGTCGGCGCTGGGCCTGCTCAGCCCGCTGGCGGCGGTGATCCTGGGCTGGGTGGCGCTGGGGCAGCGCCTGCACGGCTGGACGCTGACCGGCATGGTGACGGTGCTGGCCAGCGTGCTGGCGGTGCAGCTGTTCAGCCAGCGACCGGCGCGGGCCTGAGCGGCCGGCACGTCAGGCCGGCTTGTCCTCGGCGGCCAGCCTTTGGTACACGTCCGGCTCCACCTTTTCCATGATGCGCTCCGGCGCGCCCAGCCCGGCAAAGCCGAACTGCGCGTACAGGCCGTGGGCGTCGGCGGTGGCCAGCATGAAGCGGCGCAGGTTCTGCAGCTGCGGGTGCTGCTGGATGTAGGCCATCAGCGCCTTGCCCGTGCCCTGGCCGCGCACGCTGTCCAGCACGAACACGTCGCCGAGGTAGGCGAAGGTGGCGAAATCGCTGATCACGCGCGCGAACGCCACCTGGCGGCCGTGCTCGTCGTAGCCGCCGATGCACAGCGCGCCGTCCAGCGAGCGTTCGAAGATGTCGCGCGGCAGGCCGCGTGCCCAGTAGGATTCGCCGCTCAGGTAGCGGTACACCATGTCGCGGTCCAGCCGCTGCTTGTCGGTATCGAAGGTGATGCTCATGCCGGTCTCCCTTGTCGCCTGTCACGCTACCGGCGGCTGGCCGCGGCGGCAAGCGACAGTGCCAGCACACTGTGTGATGGCACTGTATCCATGACCATGCGGCCAACCTTGTAGGGTTGGCCGCATGCTTTTTGCGATGCCCGCTTACGCCTGCTGCAGGCGGCGTTGCTTCCAGTAGCCCAGCAGCCCGGCACCGGAGTACAGCGCCAGCCCGCTCCAGATCAGCGCGAAGCCGACGGCGCGTTCCGGGCCGAACGGCTCCTGGTACAGCAGCACGCCCAGCAGCAGCTGGATGCTGGGGCCGAGATACTGGATCAGGCCGACGGTGGCCAGCTTCAGGCGCCGCGCGCCGCTGGCGAACAGCAGCAGCGGGATGGCGGTGACGATGCCGCCGCCGATCAGCAGCAGGTCGGTGCTAAGGCCGAGGTGGCCGAAGCCGCCGCTGCCGGTGGCCTCGAACCACAGCAAGGCCGCCGCCGCCAGCGGCAGCATCAGGAAGGTTTCCAGCGCCAGCCCTTCCAGCGACGGCAGCGGCGCCTGCTTGCGCAGCAGGCCGTAGACGCCGAAGGTGCCGGCCAGGCTCAGCGCCACCCACGGCAGGCTGCCGACGCCGAGGGTGATCCACGCCACGCCGAGGGTGGCGAGGCCGACGGCGCCGGCCTGCGGCCGCGTCAGCCGCTCGCCGAGGAAGAAGCGCCCCAGCAGCACGTTGACCAGCGGATTGATGAAGTAGCCGAGGCTGGCCTCCACCACGCGCCCGTCGTTGACCGCCCAGATGTAGATCAGCCAGTTCAGCGACAGCAGCAAGGAGGACAGCGCGAAGATGCCGAGGCGGCGCGTGTCGCGCACGCTGTCGGCCAGCCAGCCCCAGTTGCGCTGCAGCAGCAGGATCAGCGCCACGAACACGGCCGACCACACGATGCGGTGGCACAGGATCTGCAACGCCGGCACGTCGTGCAGCGGCTTCCAGTACAGCGGGAACAGGCCCCAGATGAAGAAGGCGCCGACGGCATAGAGCACGCCGCGCGAGGTTTCCTGACGGGAGGTAGGCATGGGAGGCACCGCAAAGGTTGGCCGCAGCAGGCTTGTGGCCGGCGGCGGCAGGGTCAAGGGAGCACTCTACCGCCCGCCGACTGTCTACTCAATGTCGGGGGCGGAACGCTGTGTTCTGCGCCCGGCGTCGGCCGCGCATGCTGCACTGGCACATAAGCCGCACCTGTCGCGTTGAAACGACAATTATATTGACGTTTACGTTTACGTCACCTAGTCTGCACCCGGTAGCCGCGCCGCCATCTGCGCGCCGGCCGCCACCACAAAAAGACGCCGCAGGCGCTACAACTAGAGATAGAGATTGCCAGCAAGCGCCGCCCACAAGGCCGCGCCTCGCCCCCGTTGCCACAAGCACAGAGAATGATGGAGGAGAAACCATGTCGATTCGCCATGTCGAACTGGAAGACAAGTACACGGCCGCTACCGGACAGGTATTGCTGAACGGCATCCAGGCGCTGGTGCGCCTGCCGATGATGCAGCAGGAGCGCGACCGCGCCGCCGGCCTCAATACCGCCGGCTACGTCACCGGCTACCGCGGCTCGCCGCTGGGCAACGTCGACCAGACCATGCAGAAGGCGGAGAAATACCTCAAGGCGCACAACGTGGTGTTTCACCCCGGCCTCAACGAGGATCTCGCCGCCACCGCGGTGTGGGGTACGCAGCAGGTCAACATGTTCGAGGGGGCCAAGTACGAAGGCGTGTACGCCATGTGGTACGGCAAGGGCCCCGGCGTGGACCGCTCCGGCGACGTGATCAAGCACGGCAACGTGGCCGGCACCAGCAAGCACGGCGGCGTGCTGCTGATCTGCGGCGACGACCACGCCGCCAAATCCTCCACCTTCCCGCACCAGTCCGACCACATCCTGGCCGCCAGCATGATCCCGGTGCTGTCGCCGTCCGGCGTGCAGGAGGTGATCGACTACGGCCTGCACGGCTGGGCGATGAGCCGCTACTCCGGCTGCTGGGTGTCGATCAAGGCGATTACCGACACCATCGAAAGCTCGGCGGTGGTCGACATCAGCCCGGACCGGGTCAAGACCATCATTCCGGAAGACTTCCCGCTGCCGGCCGACGGCCTGTCCATCCGCTGGCCGGACACCCCGCTGGCGCAGGAAAAGCGCGTGCTGCACCACCGCCTGTACGCGGCGCTGGCCTACGCCCGCGTCAACAAGCTGAACCACGTGACGCTGGATTCGCCGAAGGCGCGCCTGGGCATCATCACCTGTGGCAAGAGCTACCTGGACGTGATGCAGGCGCTGGACGACCTCGGCATCGACGAAACCTTGGCCGCCGACATCGGCCTGCGCATCTTCAAGGTGGGCATGGTGTGGCCGCTGGAGCCGGAAGGCGTGCGCGAATTCGCGCAGGGCCTGGACGAGATCCTGGTGATCGAGGAAAAACGCCAGATCATCGAATACCAGCTGAAGGAACAGCTGTACAACTGGCGCGACGACGTGCGCCCGCGCGTGGTGGGCAAGTTCGCCGAGAAAGGCGAATGGGCGCTGCCTCACGGCGACTGGCTGCTGCCGGCCGCCGGCGAGCTGACCCCGGCGATGATCGCGCGCGCCATCGCCAGCCGGCTGGCCAACATCTTCGACAGCCCGGTGATCCACGACCGCCTGAAGTTCTACGACGACAAGGAAGCGCAGCTGGTGCAGCCGCGCGAGGCGATCGCGCGCATCCCGCACTACTGCTCCGGCTGTCCGCACAACACCTCCACCAAGGTGCCGGAAGGCAGCCGCGCGGTGGCCGGCATCGGCTGCCACTACATGGCGCACTGGATCGAGGGCGACAGCACCAAGACCTTCACCCAGATGGGCGGCGAAGGCATCACCTGGCTGGGCCAGGCGCCGTTCACCACCACCAAGCACATCTTCACCAACCTCGGTGACGGCACCTACTTCCACTCCGGCCTGCTGGCGATCCGCGCCGCGGTAGCCGGCAAGGTCAACATTACCTACAAGATCCTGTACAACGACGCGGTGGCGATGACCGGTGGCCAGCACGTCGACGGTTATCTGGACGTGCCGATGATCACCCGCCAGGTGCACGCCGAAGGGGTTGGCCGCATCGTGATCACCAGCGACGACCCGGACAAGTACCGCACCGCGCACGGGCTGAAGGAAGGCCTGGCGCCGGGGGTGGAGGTGTTCCACCGCCGCGAGCTGGACCGCATCCAGAAGGAGCTGCGCGAGATCGAGGGCGTGACCATCCTGATCCACGACCAGACCTGTGCCGCCGAGAAGCGCCGCCGTCGTAAGCGTGGCGAATTTCCCGACCCGGACCGCCGCATCTTCATCAACGAGCGCGTGTGCGAGGGCTGCGGCGACTGCGGCAAGAAATCCGGCTGCCTGTCGGTGCTGCCGGTGGAAACCGCGCTCGGCCGCAAGCGCAAGATCGACCAGAGCAGCTGCAACAAGGACTACAGCTGCGTCGAGGGCTTCTGCCCCAGCTTCGTCAGCGTCTCCGGCGCCAAGCTGAAAAAGTCCGGCGGCAACAAGGCCGGCCTCGACCATATGGGCGCACTGCCGGCGCCGCGACTGCCGGCGCTGCACGAGCCGTACGGCATCATGATCACCGGCGTCGGCGGCACCGGCGTGGTCACCATCGGCCAGGTGCTGGCGATGGCCGCTCACCTCGACAACAAGGGCATCACCGTGCTGGACATGGCTGGCCTTGCGCAAAAAGGCGGCTCGGTGTGGTCGCACGTGCGCATCGCCGATAGCCAGGAAAAACTGCACGCGGTGCGCATCGCTGCCGGCGACGCCAACCTGGTGCTGGGCTGCGACCTGGTGGTCACCGCCGCCGAGGAAGCGCTGGCCAAGATGCGCGAGGGCTTCAGCCACGTGGTGGTCAACAGCTACGAATCGCCGACCAGCGCCTTCCTGAAGAACCCGGACGTGCGCTTCCCGGCGCGGGCGATGAAGGACGCGATCATCGAGTCGGTCGGCGGCAGCCATTTTTCCGAGGTCAACGCCACCCGCATCGCCACCGCGCTGCAGGGCGACGCCATCGCGGCCAACATGTTCATGCTCGGCTACGCCTGGCAGCAGGGGCTGGTGCCGGTGTCGCTGGAGGCGATCATGAAGGCCATCGAGCTGAACGGCGCCGCGGTGAAGTTCAACCAGGACGCCTTCACCTGGGGCCGCCACGCCGCGCACGACCTGCAGCGCGTGGAGACGCTGGTGTCGCCGTCGGCGGTGGTGCAATTCGTTCCACGTGAAACCGTGGACGGCGTGCTGCACCATCGCAGCAAGGAGCTGGTCGCCTATCAGGACGATAAGCTGGCCGAGCGCTACAAGGCGCTGGTTGCCAGGGTGCAGGCCGCCGAAGAGCAGGCCAAGCCCGGCAGCAGCGCGCTGGCGCTGGCGGTGGCGAAGAACTACTACCACCTGCTGGCCTACAAGGACGAGTACGAAGTGGCGCGCCTGTACAGCGACGGCGTATTCCAGCGCGAGCTGGCCGCGCAGTTCGACGGCGAGCTGAAGCTGACCTTCCACTTCGGCGCCAGCTGGATGACCGGCCACCAGCCGCGCAAGATCAACCTCGGCCAGTGGGCGCTGAAGGCGATGGGCGTGATTGCCCGCTTCAAGAGCCTGCGCGGCACCGCGCTGGACCCGTTCGGCTACCAGGCCGACCGCAAGCTGGAGCGCGCACTGATCGTCGAGTTCGAGACGCTGGTGGACGAACTGTGCGGCAAGCTGACTGAGACCAACCTTGCCACCGCCACCGAGATGATCAAGCAGTACGAAGGCATTCGCGGTTTCGGCCACGTCAAGGACGCCGGCCTCGCCAGCGCCCGCGGCAAACTGGCGACGCTGCGGCAGGCGTTCGAGGCGTCACCGCACACCGGCAAGGGCGCGGTGGCGTAACGGGCAATGTTTGAGGGTGTTTGAGCGGGCCAGCCGGCCCGCTTTTTTTATGGCGCGGCCCGTCCCCGATCCCGCGCAGCAGTACTGGCGCAAGCAGCCGGCCTTCTTGTCGACGGCAAGCAACATGGCGGAAAGCGGGCCACGCTCCGGCCTGTTACTCGTTCGGCATTAACGACAAATGCGTAACTCTTTGGCATAATCCGGGGCTTTGTTTCGCTCCGGAGCCGCTGCCATGAACCTCCCCGACCTGCTCGCCAGCTTCGCGTCCGCCTTCAACCAGGACCAGCGCCTGCTCAGTCTGCAACTGGGCGATGGCAGCCGCTGGGGCGAGGCGCTGCTGCCGCTGAGCCTGAGCGGCGACGAGGCGCTGGCCGGCGATTACCGCTTCCGCGTCGAATGCCTGTCCGCCAGTGACAGCATTGAGCTGAAGACGCTGCTCGGCCTGCCGGTGCGGCTCGGCATCGCCGGCGCCGACGGCAGCGAGACGATCCGCTGTGGCGTGGTCAGCGCCGCCGAGGCGCTGGGCAGCGATGGCGGCTTTGCCAAATACGCGTTGACCGTGGAGCCGCCGTTCGCGCTGCTGCGCCTGCGCCACACCTCGCGCGTGTTTCAGGATCTGTCGGTGGACGCCATCGTGCGGCAGCTCTTTGCCGAGCACGCCGCCGCCAACCCGGTGTTCGCCGCCGGCCAGGCGCTGGACTTCGTGCTGTCCGGCCCGCTGCCATCCCGCAGCTACTGCCTGCAGTACCGCGAATCGGATCACGCTTTCATCAGCCGCCTGCTGCGCGAAGAGGGGCTCTCCTGGCGTTACGAGCACCTGGACGGCGATACGCCGCAAGTCAAACTGGTCGCCTTCGACGACCCGTACTCGCTACCTGCGGCCAACGTCGAGCGGGTGCGCTTCCACCGCAGCGATGCGACGGAAGAAGAGGATGGCCTCACCCGCTGGGATGGCGCGCGACAGATCGTGCCCGGCAGCGTGGCGCTGGCCACTTACGACTACCAGCCGGTAGCCACCGGCCACAGCGGCGACGAGTCGGCACTGGATCAGGGGCTGGATGGCAGCCGGCTGCAGAGCAGCCTGCAGCACTACGACGCCCCCGGCGCCTACTACGCCAGCGACGCCGAGCAGCTCAGCCACTACGCGCGACTACGGCAGCAGGCGCACGATGCGCAGGCCAAGACCTTTACTGGCGGCGGCGCGGTACGCGGCCTCGGTGCCGGGCAGTGGTTCC
>NZ_BMYW01000010.1 GCF_014652475.1 Vogesella alkaliphila
CGAATACGGAACATGGAAAGCCCGGCCTGACGGCCGGGCTTGGCTTTTGGATGGGCTGGAGGGCATCACACCGCCGCGGCCTGCAGGGAGCCAGGCCGCACTTGCCGGCAGCTATGGCTGCTGCTTGGTAGGGTGCAGCAGCCCGTCCATCTCGTTTTCATTGAAAACGTTAATGCCGTGTCGTTGCAACAGGGCGGCAGTCACGCCGCTGCCGGGCTGTAATTGCTGATCGAAGTGTCCTCTATAGATCTGCCGGTTGCCGCAGGACGGGCTGTTGGCCTTGAGCAGTGCCTGCCGGCAGCCGTGCTGGATGGCGCTGTCGAGTGCCTGTCGCGCGCCGTCAATGAATGCGCGGCTGACATCCTGCCCTGCCTGTGTGATAACGCGGGCGCGGCCGTCGAGTACGTCACCACCGTCGCCGCCACTGATTTCGGCCGCTGGGCGCGGTGTCGGCAAGCCGCCTTGGCACTCCGGGCAGATGCTGAACAGCTGGTAGCGACGAGTCAACTCGAAGAGTTCCGGTGCCAGCAGGGCCTTGCCGTGGCCGTCATAACGCACCGGTTGTCCCAGCAGGCAGGCGCTGATCAGTAGTGGCGGTTTGTTCATCCCTTTTTCTCCTGTTCCTGGAGTAGCCTGGCCAGTACCTGAGCGCCATGCCGGATCGCGTGCTGATCGATGCCGGCATAGCCGAGAACCAGACCTTGCTGTTGTGGTGTCGCCAGGTAGTGACGCGCTAGTGGCCGCAGCCAGATGCCCTGTGTCGCGGCGGCCTGGCTCAGTGCCAGTTCCTGCTGGCCGGGGGGCAGGCCGGCTACCAGGTGCATGCCGGCCTCGCCCGGCGACAACACCAGCCGTTCGGCGGCGGAGTCGGCCAGTGCCTGGCGCAGTACCTGTTGCCGCTCACGATACAGCTCGCGCATGCGGCGCACGTGGCGGGCGAAGTGTCCGGCGGCGATAAAGTCGGCCAGAGCCGCCTGTACCGGATACTGACCTTCCCGGTACAGGCGGGCATTGGCGCTGCGAAAGGCGTCGATCAGCGCATCCGGCACCACAAGATAGCCGATGCGCAGCCCGGGATACATCACCTTGCTGAAGGTGCCGATGTAGATCACCCGGTCGTCCGGTGCCATGCCCTGTAGCGCCGGCAACGGCTGCGAGCGGTAGCGGAACTCGCTGTCGTAGTCGTCCTCGATGATCCACGCCTGCGCCTGTTCGGCGTGCTGTAGCAAGGCCAGCCGTCGCGACAGGCTCATCACTACCCCGGACGGATACTGGTGCGACGGCGTGGTGTAGATCAGGCGCGGCGGGCGCGGGTCGGCGACCTGCTGCGGCGCCAGACCTTCGGCGTCCACCGGTGCCGGCAGCAGCGTCAGGCCGGCACCGCGGAACGCGGCATGGGCGCCGGCATAGCCGGGTTCTTCCACCCAGGCGATGTCTCCGGGATCGGCGAGCAAGCGGGCTGTCAGCTCCAGCCCTTGCTGTGCGCCGTTGGTGATCAGGATCTGTTCAGGCCGGCAGCGCACCGAACGCGACAGCTGCAGGTATTCCGCCAAGACCTCGCGCAACGCCGGCAGGCCGCCGTCGGCGGTGTAGTTGAGCATCGCCGGATGCGCCTGTCGCTGGTGACGGGACAGCAGTTGCTGCCAGCAGTGATGCGGGAACTGGCGGATTTCCGGCACCCCCGGGGCGAAGGCGCCGCTCAGCCCCTGCGGCAGGCCGCAGCTGGCGAACAGGCTGGCGCCGCGCGCCGACAGCCCTAATGGCAGGCGCCGGGCCGGCAGCGGCGTCTGCTGTCGTTGGCGGAACAGGCCGGTAACATAGGTGCCGGCACCGTGGCGCGTACACAGATAGCC
This sequence comes from Vogesella alkaliphila, assembly GCF_014652475.1. Lineage (GTDB taxonomy): Bacteria > Pseudomonadota > Gammaproteobacteria > Burkholderiales > Chromobacteriaceae > Vogesella > Vogesella alkaliphila. The sequence goes on from NZ_BMYW01000010.1 coordinate 1,854, forward strand.
TTCCGCCTGCAGCTGTTCGTAGGCGTTCAGCACCGTGTTGCGGCCAACCTTGAGGCTGGTGGCCAGCTCGCGGCTGGCCGGCAGCAGGGTGTCGCCAGCCAGGCGACCGTCGCTGATCCACTGTCGCAGCAGCCGCGTCAGCTGCCGTGACAAGCCTTCCTTGCTGTGCCGCTCCAGACTGGCGGCCAGTGCCTCGCTGATCCATGCTGCTTGCAAAGTGGCTCCCTTTCATTTTGATAGTTTGGCTCTGTTGCAGGGCCGCTTATCTTTTTACCATGGTGTCATTCTCAGGCAAACAGGAGTGTCAGCATGGCAGTGTATACAGCCCGATGTAGTTGGCAGCGTAACGGCCAGCGCTTTACCGACAATGCTTACAGCCGGCGCCACCAGCTGGTTTTTGATGGCGGTGTGGTGCTACCTGCATCGTCGTCACCCCACGTGGTACGCGTTCCGTTCTCTGACCCGCAGGCGGCGGACCCGGAGGAAATGCTGGTGGCCTCGGTCTCCAGCTGTCACATGCTGTGGTTCCTGTCGCAGGCGGCAGAGCAGGGCTGGCTGGTGGATGACTACGATGATGCCGCCGAAGGCGTGATGACGAAATCCCCCGAAGACAAGTTGTGGGTAAGTTGTATTACCTTGCGGCCAACGGTGTTGTTTGGTGGCAAGCAGCCGGACGAGGCCGCCGTGCATGCGCTGCATCATGCCGCGCACGAAGCCTGTTTTATTGCCAACTCGCTGCGCACGGAGATTCGCTGCGAGCCGGTATTTGCCTGAAAGGGGCCTAGGTATGAACAACATCGACCCACAGCAATTGGCGTTTTACCAGGCCAAACTGGCGTACGAGATCGACAGCTGGGATGTGATGGATCAACTGCAGCAGGGCGTGGCGCTGCTGCTGGTGGATGGCCGCTCGCCGGCGGCCTACGCCGCCGAGACCCTGCCCGGCGCCATCAACCTGCCGCATCGCGGCATTACTGCCGAAAGCACCGCGCAGCTGCCGCGCGACGTACTGCTGGTGACTTTCTGCGACGGCATCGGCTGCAACGCCTCCACCAAGACCGCGCTGAAGCTGGCCAAGCTGGGCTTCACGGTGAAGGAGCTGCAGGGTGGGGTGGACTGGTGGAAGCGCGACGGCTACCCCACGGTGGCCGGCGGCGCCCGCTGCGACATCAACACGGCCGCCGACTGCGGCTGCGGAGGCTGAAACATGAACATGCAATACGATCAATACGGCCAGGCGCTGGGCGTGACGGTAGACAACTGGCAGGGCGCCACCCCGCCGCAGCGAGTCACCCTGCAGGGGCGCAGTTGCCGCGTGGAGCCGTTCAGCCGCCAGCAGCACGGTGCCGGGCTGCGCGCGGCGCTGGAGCTGGACGTGGACGGCCGCGACTGGGCCTACCTGATGCCGCGCCCGCAGACGGATGCCGACTGGCACAACTGGTTCGGCATGATGGAAGACAGCCGCGACCCGCTGTTCTTCGCCATCGTCGATCAGACCAGCGGCCAGGCCATCGGCAGCTGTAGCTACCTGCGCATCGATCCGGTCATGGGCGTCATCGAAATCGGCTGGCTGCGTTTCTCGCCGCTGCTGCAGCGTAGCGTGGCCGCCACCGAGGCGATGTATTTGCTGATGCGGCAGGCCTTCGACTGGGGCTACCGCCGCTACGAATGGAAGTGCAATGCGCTGAATGCACCGTCGATGCGTGCCGCGCCGCGGCTGGGCTTCACCTTCGAGGGCATCTTCCGCCAGGCGCGGGTGAACTGGGGGCGGAACCGCGACACCGCCTGGTTCAGCCTGCTGGACAGCGAGTGGCCGGCCAACCGCGCCGCGCTGGAAGCGTGGCTGGATGCGGCCAACTTCGATGCCGCGGGCAAGCAGCAGCGCAGCCTGGACGAGTGCCGCCGCGCGCTGGCGGCGCAGACGCAGCAGGACGGCGTGCGGCTGGCGACGCTGGCCGACCTGCCGCAGCTGACTCCCCTGTTCGACGGCTACCGCCGGTTCTACGGCCGTCACGACGATGCCGCCACCTCGCAGGATTTCATCCGCCAGCGGCTGCTGCAGGGCGATGCCACCATCCTGGTGTACGAGCAGGCGGGCGAGCTGCAGGGCTTCACCCAGCTGTACCCGCTGTTTAGCTCGGTGGCGACGGCACCGGTCTGGCTGTTGAATGATCTGTTCGTGGCGGCACCGGCGCGGCGGGACGGGGTTGGCCGCAAGCTGCTGCTGGCGGCCGGCGAACTGGCACGACAACACGGCGTGGCACGGCTGGAGCTGGCCACCGCTCACGACAACCTTGCCGCGCAGATACTGTACGAGAGCCTGGGCTGGCAACGCGATGTGGCGTTCCGGCGTTACCAGCTGGCACTAAATTAGCCTAACTGTTAGCTATGCTTCTGGCGTCGGAGTAAAATCAACGGTTTTACAAGGCAGCATCGACGCCAGACGCATGAAACTCCATCCGCGCAATGTCCCGATCAAGGGCGATCCATTCATTCCCAGCCGTTTCATCTTTGGTGACGCCGTCGAAGAGAAAGGGCTGGAGCCTTACGAATACGTGATTCATACCCAGGAGCCGGTGTTCGTCTGTCGTCTGGTGGGCATGGATCTGACGCCGTTCGACGGCCGCGACCAGGAAGGCTTCCGCAGCGTGGTGCTGTACGACGAAAGCCATCACCTGACGCACTACGTCACCAACTCCGGCTTCCGCCTGTTCGATTTCAACTTCTGGGGCGAGATCCCGACCGCCGCGCAATTGCAGAAGATCTGCGACGAGGCGATGCAGGTCTACCAGCGGCTGCAGAAGGCCTATATCGACCGCGAGGTGGCACCGAAGGAGCGCGATTTCCGCCTGGTGCCGACCGAGCCGCTGCCGCCGGCAGAGCGGCAGGCGCGCATCGCCGAGCTGCTCGCACTCAGCCGTGACGCCCAGCAGAATCCGGTGAAGCGCATCCAGCTGGCGGCACTGGTGCAGCAGGTGCTGTCCGGCGGCGACCAGGCGGTGTTTACCGAGGCGCAGCTGGCGTTGCAGGGCGAGGCCGCGGCGCGCAAGCTGCTGCTGGATTGCGCCCACGACACCATCGCCTTCCCCGAGGTGATGCGCCCGGACGGCAGTGTCGCCTCCTACGAGCTGTGGGCGTTCCCGGTGGTGTTCTCGCGGGCGCAGGGCGGGGTGTGGTGGCACTTCCCGCTGCTGGAACAGGTGGAGCCGCCGCTGGCGGAGGCACTGCAGCTGGCGCCGGAGACCATCCTGTGGATGTCGCCGACCATCTTCACCGTCGACAGCCTGGCCGAACGCAGCTGCCAGTCGCTGGTGCACTTGGCGCCGACCATGGACGCCGGTTGCGATCTGGCGCTGCACGACGTTGCCGCCGCGCGCGCGAGCTTCGAGGCCGCCTCCACCGTCAACGAGCCGCAGCTGGTGCTGGCGTGGCTGCCGTTCATCGTCGAGCGCGGCAAGCTGCCGCTGGCGCAGGTGCGTCGCCATGCGCGCGAGGCACTGGACGCCACCATGCCGCTGGTGCAGCAGGCGCTGTCGGCGGAGATGGTGTACGGCGAGGCCGAGCTGTTCATGCCGCTGCCGTGGTGGGAAGCGCTGGCCGCCGGTACCGCCGCCTACAACCGCAAGCGTTTTGCCTTGACCATGGCGGTACTGGCCGGTAGCGAGCTGCCGGACGGGCTGCACGCCGAGGCGGAATACCAGCCGGAACACCAGGCTTACGATGTGCGCCTGCTGGGCGCCTCGCAGCAGCTGCTGGCCCGTACGCCGTGGCTGTTGACGCCGGACCTGAGCCCGGACCGCAGCCTGGTGTGGCAGGACCTGCAGTCCTGCCTGCGCCAGGCCGGGATTCCGGTCACCGAGCACACCCCGAAACTGCATTGAACGGCAGCGCCGCCTGCCATAGCCAACCATTGCGAGGGTGCCGAGCCGGGTCATGTTCGAGAGTGTGATGTTGTCGACGCTGCGCCTGCGTCTGCTGGTACTGGGTGGCCTGTTTCTGGCGCTGCTGTTGCTGCTGGCCGGTAGCGGCGTCTACGTGCAGGACCGCACGGCGCTGCGCGAGGTGCAGGCACGTAGCCTGGAAACCTTGGCCGCAAGGTTGGCCGCCGATGTCGACGACCGCGTGCGTACGCGGCAGGTGCTACTGGAGCAGGCTGCGGCCAGCCTGCAGCTGGCGCCGGAGCGGTTCGAGCAGCAGGGGCCGGCGCTGATCGCGCGCCTGCGTCACCTGAAAGGCATGTTCAACAGCGTGCTGCTGTACGACCGCAAGGGCAATGTCATTGCCGACTACCCCGGGCTGCCGGATCGGCTAGGCCTCAATGTCGCCGATCAGGACTATTTCCGCGCCACCCGCGACTCCCTGCGGCCGCAGGTGTCGGAACCGGTGCGGATGAGTGGCGGGCTGAAGCGCAGCGCGATCGTGTTCACTGCGCCGGTATTCAGCGCCGAAGGCCAGCTCGCCGGGGTGCTGGGCGGCAGTCTGGAGTTGTACGCGCCGGAGTTCTTCGGCGAGTTGCAAAACATCGCCATCGGGCAGGGCGGGGTCCTGACCATCCATAGCGTACGCAGCCAGCTGGCCATCCTGCACGCCGACGCCGGCGACAGCGAGCCGGCTGCGGCGGCCGACCCGTTGCTGCAGCATGCCCTCGGCGGCGGCGCCGGCCAGGCCGCGGTGGGCGACAGCCATGGTGTGCCGGCACTGCAGGTCTACCAGCGCCTGCGCAATGTGCCGTGGCTGCTCGGCGTGGTGCTGCCGCTGCACGAGGTGATGCAGCCGGCGCGCGTGCTGGGCCGCCACCATCTCTTGCTGCTGCTGGCCATACTGCTGCTGTCGCTGCCACTGGCGTGGTGGGGCATGCGTCGCCTGCTGCGGCCGCTGGGCCGGCTACAGAACCAGCTCACGGTGCTGCAGGGCGATCCGTACGCCGCGGTGCCGGCGCTGGGTTGCCGCGAGCTGCAGCGCATCGCCCACGAGGTGGCGGCCGCCAGCCGTCGCCGTGCCGACTGCGAACGGCAGCTCGCCGCGCGCGACGCCCTGTTCGGCACCCTGAACGAGGTGTCGCCGATGGGGGTGCTGGTGGTGGATGCGCAGGCGCGCCTGCAGTCGCTCAATCCGGCCAGCATGCGCGTCGCCGGCCTGCCGGCGGCGGAGATCGGCAACTGGATCGGCCGCCACTGGCTGGACGAGATCCACCCCGACAGCCTGCCGCAGGTGGCCGGGCAGTGGCAGCAATTGCTGGCCACCGGCAGCGGCTTCGAACTGCTGTGCCGGCTCAAGCATCGCGACGGCTGCCGGGTGATGGCGGAACTGCGCTTCAGCGAGCTGGCCGCCAGCGGTGGCGAACGCCGTTTCCTCGGCCTGGTCAGCGATGTCAGCGCCCGCGAAGAGGCGCGCGGCAGCCTGCAGGCCGAGCGTGAACGCAGCATGTTGCTGCTGGGCGCGATCGGCGACGCGGTGGTGCTGACCAACCGCATGGACGAGATCGAGTACGCCAATCCGCCGGCGCTGGCGCTGTTCGGAGTGCCGGCCTCGGACGTGCTCGGCCGTCTGCTGGGCGTGTTCATGAATCTGGTCAGCCCGGAGACCGGGCTGGCGGTGCCGCTGCGCGACATCGAGCGCGATGCCGCCGGCAAGCCGCTGGCGCTGGATCTGCTCAGCCGCGACATGCGGGTGCAGCCGGTGCTGCTGACGCTGTCGGTGATGACCGGCAGCGGCCCGCTGCAGGGCTACAAGGTGGTGGTGGTGCGCGACGACGGCGAGCGGCAGCAGCGCGTGCAGCAGCAGCGCTGGGAAGCCCGCCACGACGTGCTGACCGGGCTGCGCAACCGCCGCGCCTTCCTCGCCGCACTGGGCGAGGTGCTCGACGACAACCGCGTGCACTACCAGCCGCACGTGCTGGCGATGATCGATCTCGACCACTTCAAGGCGGTCAACGACAGCGCCGGCCACGAGGGCGGCGACCTGCTGCTGCAGGATGTGGCGCGCATCATGCAGCGCCAGGTGCGCAGCAGCGACATCGTCGCGCGCCTGGGGGGCGATGAGTTCGCCATCCTGCTGTGCCACTGCGAGCTGGACGTCGCCGAGCGCATGCTGCGCGAGTTGCTGCAGGCGATCGACGCCCACATCGTGTACTTGGGCGAGCGCGCGTTCCGCATCAGCGCCAGTATCGGCGTGACCATGATCCAGCCGCAGGACGAGCGGGCGCAGCCGGTGCTGTCGCGCGCCGACGACGGCTGCTACCAGGCCAAGCAGCGCGGCCGCAATTGTCTGGTACTGCACGCGGGCGTGCTCTGAGGGCGCCGGCGCGGATCGGTGACCGGAAATGACAAAGCCGGTGTCGTTGACACCGGCTTTGTCATGCTCAAGGTTGGCCGCAAGCGGCCAACCCGTCTGTCACGGCTTACTTGTCGATGCCACCCAGCAGCACGTACTTGATTTCCAGGTAGTCTTCGATGCCGTACTTGGAGCCTTCGCGGCCCAGGCCGGACTGCTTCACGCCACCGAACGGTGCGGCTTCGTTGGACAGGATGCCGCTGTTCACCGCCACCATGCCGTATTCCAGGCCTTCGGACACGCGGAAGATACGGCCGATGTCGCGGGCGTAGAAGTAGGAAGCCAGGCCGAACTCGGTGTCGTTGGCCATCTGGATCGCTTCTTCTTCGGTCTTGAAGCGGAACAGCGGTGCCAGCGGGCCGAAGGTTTCTTCCTTGGCCACTTTCATTTCCGGGGTCACGCCGGTGATCACGGTCGGTTCGAAGAAGCTGTAGCCCAGGTCGTGGCGCTTGCCGCCGGTGACCAGGTTGCCGCCCTTGGCCAGTGCGTCGGCGATGTGCTCTTCCACCTTGGCGACCGCGTTTTCGTCGATCATCGGGCCCTGGGTCACGCCGGCTTCCAGGCCGTTACCCACTTTCAGCTTGGCTACCGCGGCGGCGAACTTGGCGGCGAAAGCATCGTACACACCGTCCTGCACCAGCAGGCGGTTGGCGCACACGCAGGTCTGGCCGGCGTTGCGGTACTTGGAGATCATCGCGCCTTCCACGGCGGCGTCCAGGTCGGCATCGTCGAACACGATGAACGGTGCGTTGCCGCCCAGTTCCATCGATACCTTCTTCACGGTTTCGGCACACTGGCTGATCAGCTTGCGGCCAACCTCGGTGGAGCCGGTGAAGGAGAATTTCTTCACCGTGTCGCTACCGGTGAGCACGCCGCCGATTTCGGTGGAGCCGCCGGTGAGTACCGAGAACACGCCTGCCGGAATGCCGGCGCGCTCGGCCAGCACGGCGATGGCCAGTGCCGACAGCGGGGTCTGGCTGGCCGGGCGTACCACCATCGGGCAGCCGGCGGCCAGTGCCGGGGCGGCCTTGCGGGTGATCATGGCATTGGGGAAGTTCCACGGGGTGATCGCGGCGGTCACGCCGATCGGTTCCTTGCTCACCAGGATGCGCTTGTCGGCGCCGGTGGACGGAATGGTGTCGCCGTAGATGCGCTTGGCTTCTTCGGCATACCACTCGATGTAGCTGGCGCCGTAGGCGATTTCGCCCTTGGCCTCGGCCAGCGGCTTGCCCTGTTCGCTGGTCAGGATCACCGCCAGGTCGTCCTGGTTCGCCATCATCAGGTCGAACCACTTGCGCAGGATGCCGGCGCGCTCCTTGGCGGACTTTTTCTTCCAGCTCTTGAAGGCTTCGGCGGCGCCGTCTACGGCGCGCTGGGCTTCGGCGCTACCCATTTTCGGCACGTGGGCGATGGTTTCGCCGGTGGCCGGGTTGGTTACCGCAATGGTCTGGCCGCTATCGGCATCCAGCCACTGGCCGTTGATGTAGCACTGCTGACGCAGCAGAGAAGGATCTTTCAGGTTCAGCATGGTGTTGTGTCCTTGTTATGCAATGCGGCCAACGTTGCGTGGTGCAAGGTTGGCCGCAGGTCAGTTCAGTTCAGGCGATCAGGCCTTGATGGCGGCAACCAGCTTCTGCAGCGCTTCTTCGAAGATGGCGTCTTCGATGGTCAGCGGGAACAGGAAGCGGACAACGTTACCGTATACGCCACAAGTCAGCAGGATCAGGCCGGCTTCCAGCGCCTTGGTCTGCACTTTCTTGGTGAAGTCGGCATCGGCTTCGTGGCTGCCAGCCTTGTTGAATTCCACGGCGATCATAGCGCCCAGGCCGCGCACTTCGGCGATCTGCGGTACTTCGGCTTTCAGACCGTTGATGGTTTCCTTCAGCTGGTTGCCCAGTTTGTTGGCGCGCTCCAGCAGTTTTTCTTCCTGAATGGCCTGGATCACGGCCTTGGAAGCTGCCAGTGCCAGCGGGCTGCCGGCGTAGGTGCCGCCCAGGCCGCCCGGTGCCGGTGCGTCCATGATTTCGGCCTTGCCGACTACAGCGGAGATCGGGAAACCACCTGCCATCGATTTGGCCATGGTCATCAGGTCCGGCGCCACATCGTAGTGTTCCATGGCGAAGAACTTGCCGGTACGGGCAAAGCCGGCCTGCACTTCGTCGGCGATCATCAGAATGCCGTGCTTGTCGCACAGGGCGCGTACAGCGCGTACCCATTCGGCCGGTGCGGCGTAGAAACCACCTTCGCCCTGTACCGGTTCGAAGATGATGGCGGCCACGCGGGTGGCTTCGATGTCGTACTTGAACAGGTGCTCGATGCTGGCGATGGAGTCTTCAACCGATACGCCGTGCAGCGGGTTCGGGAACAGGCCGTGGTACACGTCGGACGGGAACGGGCCGAAACCGATCTTGTACGGGGCAACCTTGCCGGTCAGTGCCATGCCCATCAGGGTACGGCCGTGGAAGCCGCCGCCGAAGGCGATGATGCCCGGACGGCCGGTAGCGGCGCGGGCGATTTTCACGGCGTTCTCCACGGCTTCGGCGCCGGTGGTGTAGAACGCGGTTTTCTTGGCGTAGTTGCCCGGGGTCAGCTGGTTCAGCTTTTCGGCAACTTCGATATACAGTTCGTACGGCACCACCTGGTAGCAGGTGTGGCTGAATTTGTTCAGCTGCTCGGCAACGGCGGCCTGTACCTTGTCGTGCAGGTGGCCGGTGTTCAGTACGCCGATACCACCGGCAAAGTCGATGTAACGCTTGCCTTCGGTGTCCCAGATCTCGGCATTCTTCGCGCGCTCGGCGAAGAAGGAACACATTACGCCTACACCGCGCGGGGTAGCGTTGGCTTTACGTTGCATCAGTTCTTGCGGACTCATGAATTTCTCCTTTGGACGGCCCTGCCTTGTCTGCTGGAGATGAGCTCGCCCAGCACCGGCTAGAGTATTGGCTCATTCTATGCCGGTGTTTAGTAAAAAGCTACGGGTGATCGATAAGTTAAACATGCGCCGTCGCAAAATTACCAATCGCACCTGGCGCTGGGTGGTGTGACGCGGCGCGCCACACTGCGGCCAACGTGTCGCGATACATCTTGCTGATTTTTAATGCCAATTAAAAATCATATGGCATTATTTGTCGATGAATTTGCCGGAGAGGTGTGCAGACATGTCGCGGGTTCATGGCTTTTCACTGTTGCAAATGTTGATGACGTTGCTGCTCGGGGGCATCGTGCTGTCGTTTGCCGTCCCGGCGTGGAGCGGCATGGCGCGGGAACGGGTGTTGCAGGCCTATATCGGCCGTCTGCATGTCCTGTTGCTGCGTGCCCGGAATGATGCGCTGCTGCGGCAGCAGCCGGTGTACGTCTGTGCTGTCAACATGAAGCTGAACCAGGACCCGCAAGGCTGTTTTGCCAATCCACCGCTTAGTGCCGGTGTGCGGCACTGGCACGAGGGCGTGCTGCTGTACCAGGACCGGGCGGGTGGACGGTTGGCGCTCTACGACTCCAAGGAGGCGTTGCAGGTGCTGCCGCTGAAGGCCACGCCGGCGGCGCCGCAGCTGCTGGTGTCGGTGCCGCGCTTCGAGGTCGGGGAGTGGGGGGGGCTGAAGAACGTGCAGTCGGTGCGCTTCACGGTGCAGGATCAGCATGGCGGCTGCCGGCAACTGCAGGTATCGGTGCCGATGCGCATCCGCGCGCAGCCATGCTAGTGCGGCGCGGTTTCACCCTGCTTGAGTTGCTGTTGGTGCTGGTATTGCTCGGCATTCTGTCGGCGGCCGCCTTGCCAGCGTATCAGGGCTATGTGCAGCGTAGTCAGCGGGCGCAGGCGATTGCCCTGCTGCAGGAAAACGCGATCTTTCTGGAAGAGTTTTACCATCGCCACGGCAGCTACAAACTGACACCGACCCGCTGGCCGGCGTTGCCGGTCCCGGTCTCGCCACCGGACGGGGTCGCGCAGTACCAGCTGGCATTCGGCACCTTGCCACGCAACACCGACGACGGTTACTACGTGCTGCGCGCCACGCGCTTGCGAGTGGCGGACGAAACGGAGGTGATTTCGCTGACGCAAACCGGAATCATCAAGCGCTGTGTCCGGCGTGACGGTGTGGAGCGGTGCGAGCTGGTGCACTGATGCGTGGGAGTGTCCGCGCCTTACCGCAGAGTGAGCGGCAGGGCACGGCAGGGCGTGCATTGGCGCAGCGCCGCACTCTGTTGAAGGCGGCGGCGTGACAGGGGACATGGGGGTGGAAAGATGGAGGGGAGGTTATCCGCCGCTTGTCCTGCCCGTGCAGCAGCAAGCCGGTTCAGTGCATGTGCTGCTGGAACAGCGGATGGTCCGGCGCCAGGCTGCGGCCAACGTGACAGATGTGCGCCCACTCCGGGCGGTGTGCCAGTTTGCTCTGCAGTGTGGCGGCCAGCTGGCAGTAGTCGTGGCTGCTTTCCAGCAGGAAGTAGGTGTGCAGCAGCAGGATGTGCGCCGGCAGGTTATCCGGCTCGGTCCGGATGGTGTGGCGCAGCACTTGGCGTGCCCGCTTGTAGCGCTGGTAGGTGAGGTACACCTCGGCCTCGCCGACCGGGTCGATGCCGCGCTGCCGTGGCGGCACGAAGCGCAGCTGGTGCATCAGCTCGCCCGGATGGGCGATGTCGGCAACGGTATCAAAGGCTTTGGCGACATCGGCAAGTAGGCGCAGCATGGTGATCTCTCCTCGTTGGAGCAACCATTTTGCCGTGCGCTACCCGCCGCGACAATTCGTAGAAATGCGTAGTGGTATTTACGGGGCGCTGCCGACGAAACGGCTGTTCAGGGTTTGCTCCAGGATTGCGGCGGGCAGCTTTGCGACAACGGCATGGCCCAGCGACTGCAGCAGCACGAAACGGATCTCGCCGCCTTCCACTTTCTTGTCATGGCCCATCAGCTCGATCCAGCGCGCAGTACCCAGTGCAGGTGCCAGCGTCGGCAGGCCGGCCTGCTGCAGTATGAGCTCCACCCGCGCGACCTGCGCCTGATCCAGCCAGCCCAGTTGTCGTGACGCCTCGGCCGCCAGCAGCATGCCGGCGCCGACGGCTTCGCCGTGCAGCCAGGTGCCAAAGCCGAGGCCGGCCTCGATGGCGTGACCAAAGGTGTGGCCGAGATTGAGCAGCGCGCGCATGCCCTGTTCCTTCTCGTCCTGCGCCACGATGTCGGCCTTCATCTTGCAGGAGTGTTCCACCGCGTAGGCCAGCGCCTGCTTGTCGCGCTTGCGCAGCGCGAGCATGTTCTGCTCCAGCCAGCCCAGAAACTGCTCGTCGCCTAGCAGGCCGTACTTGATGATCTCGGCCAGGCCCGCCGACAGTTCGCGCTCCGGCAGCGTGTCCAGCAAGTCCATGTCGGCAATCACCGCCTGCGGCTGATAGAACGCGCCTATCATGTTCTTGCCTTGCGGATGATTGATCGCGGTCTTGCCTCCGACGGAAGAGTCGACCTGGGCCAGCAGGGTGGTCGGAATCTGGATGAAGGGCACGCCGCGCTGGTAACAGGCGGCGGCGAAACCGGTCATGTCGCCGATGACGCCGCCACCCAGTGCGATCAGCGTGGTGCTGCGCTCGCAGCGGTGCGACAGCAGCGCGTCAAATATCTGGTTCAGGGTGTCCCAGGTCTTGAAGTCTTCCCCGTCCGGCAGCACTACCGGCAGGCAGCTGACGCCGGCCTGCTCCAGGCTGCGCAGTAGCGGCTCAAGATACAGCGCCGCCACAGTGGTATTGGTGACGATGGCCACGCGAGGCTGCTTGAGGTGGGGGGTAATCAGCTCGACCTTGCCGAGTAACTGCTGACCGATGTGGATGGGGTAACGGGTATCGGGAAGAACAAGATCGAGCGTTTTCATGGTCAGTTGGATTTCGGACAGGTCAGGAGCTCGGCCAACTGCTGTTCCAGTCGGGCAATCAGCACGTTAACGTTTTGATGGGAGGTGTCGATGGTCAGGTCGGCCACTTCGCGATACAGCGGGTCGCGCTGGGCAAACAGCTCTTCCAGCTTGGCACGCGGGTTGCCGGTCTGCAGCAGCGGGCGGCTCTTGTCGTGCAGGGTGCGGGCCAGAATGTCGTCGATCTGGGCGCGCAGATAGATCACGGTGCCGTGGCTGCGCAGTGCTTGCCGGTTTTCCGGTGCCAGAATGGCACCGCCCCCGGTGGCCAGCACGATATTGTCCATCGCACACAGCTCGGCGATGGTGTCTCGCTCCCGCTCGCGAAAGCGCTGCTCACCCTCGATGTCGAAGATGGTCGTGATGCGAACACCGGTGCGCTTTTCGATCTCGTGGTCCGAGTCGAAAAACTGTTTGCCGGTGTGGCGGGCAAGGGTGCGGCCAACCGTGGTTTTGCCGGCACCCATCAAGCCGACCAGAAAGATATTGCCTGCCAGTTTCATGCCCAGCATTGTAAAGGAAGTGTTGGCACGCTGTCGCCTGCCCTTAGCGGGCAATCAGCTCGTTTTCGACGATCCGCGGCGTGATGAAAATCAGCAGCTCGCGACGGTTGTTGGTAACCGATTTGTTGCGGAACAGCACGCCAAGCAGCGGGATGTCTGCCAGTAACGGCACTTTGTTTTCGACATTGTTTTCTTCCTGCACGTAAATGCCGCCGATCACGACGGTGCCGCCATTTTCGACGCGAACCTGGGTTTCTACCGTCTTGTTGTCGATCGCCGGGCCGGCATCGAGCGCCAGTTTGAGGTTCGGCGTGTCCTTGGTGATGTTGAGCTGCATGATGATGTCGTTTTCCGGCGTCACCTGCGGCGTCACCGACAGACTCAGGTTCGCTTTCTTGAAGGTGGTGGTCGACTTGCCGTTGTCGTCGATGGACTGGTAGGGAATCTCGGTCCCTTCGGTGATGGTCGCCTTGGTGCGGTCTGCGGTCAGGATGCGCGGGCTGGACACCACTTTGCCATTGTCCTCGGCCTGCATCGCAGACAGTTCCAGACCGATCAGGCTGCTTGCACTACGGTAAATGGTGGCGATGGACGCCCCGCCAAGTGAAGCAGGCAGATCAACGATGGGTTTCAGGGTGCCGTTCGAGGTGGTTGCTCCGGCAAGGGTCTCGCGAACCAGCGTATCTCCACCGACCTTCTGGAAGGCCAGACGCACGCCCAGATCGCGCTGGAAGTTGTCCTTGGCCTCGACTATGCGCGCCTCAATCAATACTTGGCGTAGTGGCACGTCCAGAATCTCGATAACTTTGCGAATTTCCTCAATCATGGAAACGCCAGCGCGCACGATCATCCGGTTAGAGCGGCTGTCGACCATGATGGCCATGCTTTTGCTGACAGTGGTTGCCGCGCGGGTATTGGAGCTGGTATCGCTGTCGTTGCTTTCCCGTTCACTCTGCGCGACGCTACTGAAGCGCTCCAGATCCTTGATGGCCTCCTTGATTTCTTCGGCGGCACGATAGCGGATGGCGAAGGTCTCGGTGATGAGGGGTTCCGAGGTTTTCTTGATGCGGTTGGCTTCGGCTATCTGGCGTTCGATACTGACCAGCTCGTTGCGCGGCGCGATGCGGATGACGTTGCCGACCTGGCGCTTTTCCAGGTTCTTCTGGGCCAGGATCAGGTCCAGTGCCTGGTCCCAGGGAACGTCGTTGAGGCGCAGACTGAGGTTGCCGCTCACGCTGTCGCTGACAATGATGTTCAGGCCGGTGAACTCGGCGATGACCTGCAGCAGCGAGCGCACGTCGACGGTCTGGAAATTGAGCGACAGCCGTTGCCCCTTGTAACTGGTCTTGCCCTGCGCCAGCAGGTTGGCCTCGGCCTCCTCCTGCGACACGGCGCGAATCTCGACCACCAGCTGCTTGTCGGTTTGGTAGGACGAATACTCCCAGTTACCGCCGGACTGGATGGCGATGCGGCTGCCGCTGTTCTGGTTGACGGCATCGACGCGGCTGCTCGGGGTGGCAAAGTCGGTGACATCCAGGCGCCGCTCCAGGTGGCGCGGTAGCTTGATGCCGGCCAGGTCCACGATCAGGCTGTTGCCTTCGCGCTTGATGTCTACCGGGCTGTTGCTGGTCGGCAGGTCGACGATGATGCGCGCCTCGCCCTTGCTGCCGCGGCGGAAGTCGACATTGACCACCTGGCCGGTTGTGCCAAGGTTGGCCGCAACGAGGCTGGCAAACGGGCTGCTGCCTGCGGTCGCCGGCTTGTCGGCTGCATTGAAGCTGACCAGCAGCTGCTTGCCGTCGATACGGGCGCTGTGCGCACTGCTCTTGTTGAGGTTGAGCACCAGCCGCGTGCGATCGTTGCTTTCGACGAGGGTGGCGGCGTTGAGCAGCTCGCCGGTGAATGGCAGCAGGTTCTTGCCGGTCTGGTTCTTGGTGTCCCTGAAGTCGAAGGCGATGCGCGGCGGGTTGATGATGGAAAAGCTGGCCGGCATGGTCGGTGCTTCGGCAAAACTGATGGCCAGTACCGGCTCGTTCTGGCTGTTGCGGACGAGGTCGATGGCGGTGATGGCATTGGCGGCGAGCAGGGCCGGGGAGAGGCCGGCCAGGAGCAGGCTGCTGGCCAGTGTTTTCAGATAATGCGTGTTCATGGTTTTGCCCCTTGTTCCTGCTGTAGCAGGTACAACGTGTTTTCCTGTTGTACCCACTCCCCATTGATGTTTTCCACGGTTTCTTCCAGTACCACTTCGGTCTCGCTGACTTTGCGCACAATGCCGAAGTTGGGGCCGACAAAACTGCCGGGCCGCACGTGGTAGATGCCGTTGTCGGGTGTCTGGATCAATCCGACATACTGCTTGTTGAAGCGCAGTGTGCCGGTCAGCTTGAGCTGGCTCAGCTCGTAGTTTTCCAGTACCTCGCGCGGCCGGTTGCTGTTGAACAGCCCCTTGACCTTGGCGCGGGCCAGCTTCAGCCGGGCCGGATCGAACGGCGAGCCCAGCTGGGCACTTTGAAACTGGTAAGGCTCATAGGGCTGCATCGGCGGCAAGGGTTCGACCTTGCCTTGCAGGTCCTTGCCGGCGTGCTGCATCCATTGTTCGATGCTCTCCGGCTCGGCGCCGCAGGCGCTCAGTGCCAGCAGGCAGGGCAGGATGAGGGCGGTACGCAGGTGAGCTGTTTTCATCATGGTTTGCCCGCCTTGGCCGTCTGTTCGCCGGCTTCCAGTGCGCGATAGGTCTTGGCGGTGGCCTGCAGTTGCAGGCGATCGCTGCCGTTCGGGCTCAGGGTGATGTCGCCGATGGTCACGATGCGCGACAGCTGCGCCACGTCGTTGACGAAGGTCGCCAGCTCGCCGTAGCTGCCGCTGAGGCGGATCTGGATCGGCAGGGTGGCGATTTGCGCCGCCTTGGTTTCGCTGCCGGGGCGGAACAGCTCGAACAGCAGGCCGCGGCCAACCCCTGCCTGGTTGATTTCGGTGAGCAGGGTCGGCATTTCGGCCTTGGTTGGCAGCTGTTTGAGCAGGGCACTAAAGGAGGATTCGATCTCCTTCAGCTGCTGTTGCAAGGCGGCAAGGTTCGCTACCTGGCGCTTCTTGTCGAGATAGCTTGCCTTCAGTTGCACTTCCTTGGCTTGCTGGCGCTCGATCTGGTCCTGCAGGTCGGCAAACACGAAGTAGTAGGCCAAACCCAGGATGGCGAGAATCATGACGACCAGGCTGGCGATCTGCGGCCCGAGCGGCAAGTCCGGCAGGTTCTTGAGGTCGAGTTGACGGAATTCATCCATGGTCATGATGGTTTTCCCTTCTGGCCGGGCTTGCCGTCACCTGGCTTGGTTTCGGCGCCGCGCAGGCTGATGAGGAGGCTGAAGTCATTGGCACGGATGTTGTCGGCCAGGGTCGATTTGACTTCGACCAGAACCGGTGCACTGAACACGGTGGACTGTTCCAGATTGCGCATCAGGGCGGCGATGCGTGCGCTGGACAGGGAGGTGCCGCTGATCGCGATGCTGGTGCCGGTCTGTTTGAAGCTTTTGATGAACACCCCTTCCGGCAGTGTCTTGATCAGGTGGTCAAAAATCCGGGTTGCTTCGGTGCGGCTGTGCTGCAGCCGTTCTACTAGCTCCTTGCGGGTCAGCATGTCCAGACGCTGGCGCCGTAGCGACTCGATATTGCTCAACTCCTTGTCAAGCTTGGCAATCGCCTGTTCCAGTTGCTGGTTGCGGTGCTGCTGTTCGCTGAGGGCGCCGTCCAGCCAGCTGTAGCCGGCATAGGACAGGCCCAGTCCGGCGAGGAGCGCCGCGGCCAGCATGTTCTGGAAGCGCTTGCGGTGGGCCGCCTTTTTCAGTTCGCGGTGGGGGAGCAGGTTGATCCGGATCATGGTTCAGTCGAATCTCCGCAGGGCCAGTCCGCACGCGACCAGTAGCGATGGCGCATCCAGCAGCAGGTTTTTCAGCTCGACGTGCGAGGAGTGCGTCATGGTGGTGAACGGGTTGGCGATCATGGTGCTGATCTGGGTGCGGCCAAGCACGGCGTCGTCCAGTCCGGCCAGCATGCTGGAGCCGCCGGCGAGCAGGATGTAGTCGACCCGCAGGTACTGCGACACGCTGACGCTGGTGTAGAAAAACTGCAGCGCGCGCTGGATTTCCTGCGCCAGCGAATCGACGAAGGGGCGCAGCAGCTCGTTCTCGTAGCCCTCCGGCAGCATCATGGTGCGCTTGCCGTGTTCCGACTCTTCGTGGCTGTAGCCGTAGCGGCGCTGGATGTCGCGGGTGAGCTGGCTGCCGCCGAAGGCCTGTTCGCGGTAATACAGCTGCTGGCCGTTGCGGATCACCGAGCAGTGGATGGCGGTGGCGCCGATGTCGAACAGGGCGAAGGTCTGGTTGATGCCCTGATCCGGCAGCTGCTGCTGCAGCTGCTCGAAGGCGGCCAGCATGGCGAAGGCATCAATGTCGACAACATCGACCTTCAGCCCCGCCATTTCAGCAACAGCCACGCGTTCCTCGACTTTTTCCTTGCGCGCGGCGCAGATCATCACGTCCAGGTCGTTGCCGCTGTTGGCGGACGGGCCGAGCACCTGATAGTCGAGATTGACCTCGTCCAGCGGAAACGGGATGTACTGGTTGGATTCGGCCTCCACCTGCATGGCCAGGTCGTCGGGATTCTGTGCCGCCGGCACCAGGATTTTCTTGTAGATCGCCATCGCGGTGGGCAGGGCGATGGCCACCCGCTTGCAGGAAGAACCAAGGTGGCGGCGGGCGTGGCGGATGGCTTCAGCGACGGCTTCCATGTTCTGGATATTGCCTTCCACCACCGCGTCCTTGGGCAGCGGTTCGACGACGTAGCGCTCCAGCTGCGGGCCGCGGCCGGCGCTGCTCAGCTCGACCAGCTTGATGGCGGTGGAACTGATGTCCATGCCCAGCAGGCCATGCTCGGTCGTGCTCAGCAAGGGTGCCAGGGCTTTTTTCAGTCTGGAAACATCCAGCGAGGGTTTCTTGTCAAACATCGTTTTCAAGCCGCGCCTGTCGTGACTGCCGACTGGGCGCGGCCAACCTCCGGTCTTGTGGCCATTGATCGGCTGATGGTCATCCGCGGCGCGGCTGCGATGACCGGCTGAGGCGCCGTTACGTATCGTCGCTATCTGAAAAAGGTATAATGCGCCATCCTTCTGAAAGGCAAGAGCTTCACTACCCACTTATGTTGCCACGCATACTCTCCGTGACCGCCGGCATCATCGCCGGCCTGACCATCCTGGTGCTGGGCCTGGCCGTGATCGCCATTCTGGTGACCTATCCGCGCCTGCCGAGCCTGGACGTGCTGACCGACTACCGCCCGAAAATCCCGTTGCGCGTCTATACCCAGGACAAGGTATTAATCGGTGAATTTGGCGAGGAACGGCGTTCTTTTACCAAAATCGGCGATGTACCACAGTTGATGAAACAGGCGGTTTTGTCGGCGGAAGATGAGCGTTTCTACCAGCATGGCGGCATTGATTACATTGGCGTAATGCGTGCCGCAGTCGGCAACATAGTATCCGGTCGCACGCATTCCGGTGCAAGCACGATCACCATGCAGGTGGCCAAAAACTTCTTCCTGTCCAGCGAGAAAACCTTTACCCGGAAATTCAATGAAGCGCTGCTCGCGTTCAAGATCGAGCACACTTTATCGAAAGACCAGATTCTCGAACTCTATTTCAATCAAATCTATCTGGGGCAGCGTGCCTACGGCTTCTCCGCTGCCGCACAAGCCTATTTCGGGCGCCCGCTGCAAAACCTGAGCGTGGCCGAGATGGCGATGCTGGCCGGTTTGCCGAAGGCACCGTCCAGCTACAATCCCGTTGTCAATCCGGAACGGGCAAAATTACGCCAAGCTTATGTTTTACGTCGCATGCATGAGCTGCGCTACATCACCGCCGAGCAGTACCAGGCGGCCAGAAACGAGCCGCTGCGCCTTGCGGCCGCCAATCAGGACAGCTCGCTGCCGGCGCAGTACGTGGCGGAAATGGTGCGCCAGGCGATGTACGAGCGTTACAAGGACGGCGCCTACACCGAAGGGTTTCGCGTTTTTACCACAATCGACAGCCGCCACCAGCAGTGGGCATTCGACGCGCTGCGTGCCGGCCTGATGGACTACGACAGTCGCCAGCCCTACCGCGGCCCGGAGTCGTTCGTCGACCTGAGCAAGGTGGACGACGCCGATGTGGAGGAAACGCTGGATGAGACGCTGGCTGCGGTGCGCGACAGCGGCAACATGCAGCCGGGCGTGGTGCTGTCGGCCTCGCCGTCGGCGGTGAGCGTCTACCTGCGTGGCGGGCGCACGCTGCAGATCCGCGGCCGTGGCCTGGCCTTCGCCCGCAGCGCGCTGTCGGAACGGGTAACCCCGGTGCAGCGCATCCGCCGCGGCGCGGTGATCCGCATCGTGGAGCAGGGCACTCACGCCAGCATCGTGCAGATGCCAACGGTGGAGGGCGCCTTCGTGGCGATGGATCCGGCCAATGGCGCGATCCGCTCGCTGGTCGGCGGCTTCGACTTCAACCGCAGCAGCTTCAACCACGTGACCCAGGCCATGCGCCAGCCGGGCTCCACCTTCAAGCCCTTCGTCTACTCCGCGGCGCTCGACCGCGGTTTCACTCCGTCGACCATGATCAACGACGCGCCGATCTCGGTCGATCCGCAGACCATCGGCGGCCAACGTTGGGATCCGAAGAACGATGACGGCAAATATGCTGGCATGATCACGATGCGCCGTGCACTGGCGCTGTCGAAAAACCTGGTGTCGATCCGCATCCTGATGTCGATCGGCACCGACTTCGGCCAGCAGTACGTGCAGCGCTTCGGCTTCGAGTCGAAGAACATCCCGGCCTACCTGACCATGGCGCTGGGCGCCGGCCAGGCCTCGCCGCTGCAGATGGCGGAAGGCTACGCCGTGTTCGCCAACGGCGGCTACCGCACCCGCGCCTACTTCATCGACCGTATCGAGGATGTCGGCGGCCGCCTGCTGGCACGCACCGAGCCGGCGGTGGCGGGGCGCAACGCGGCGCAGGCGATTGACCCGCGCAATGCCTACATCATCAGCAACATGCTGAAGGACGTGGTGCGCTACGGCACCGCCAACCGTGCCACCGCACTGGGGCGCGGCGACATCTCCGGCAAGACCGGCACCACCAACAACTTCCGCGATGCCTGGTTTGCCGGCTTCACCCCGTCGCTGGTGGCGGTGACCTGGGTCGGCTTCGACCAGCCGCGCAGCCTCGGCCGTTACGGCTACGGCGGCACCGCGGCGCTGCCAATCTGGATCAACTATATGAACAATGCGCTGAAGGGCGTGCCGGACATCGAGTTGCCGCCACCGCCGGGCATCGTGGTGCGCCCTGGCGCCGCCCTGCGCGGCAACGACGAGTACTATATGGAAGAGTTCCAGCGTACCAATCCGCAGCTGAGCATCAACAACCGCGGTACGGTGCCGGGTAGCGGCAATGTGACGCCGGACGAGACGGCACCGGCCGAGGAAGCGGCGCCGGCGGGCGACGCGGTGGAAAACGTGAAGGAACTGCTGTTCTGAACGTTGGCCGCAGCGGCAAGGCAACAAGGCCAGCGTCTGCTGGCCTTGTCGTTTTGCGGTGCGGCGCCGTTACAGCAGCGACAGTACCTGTTCCGGCGGTCGGCCGATCACGGCCCGGTTGTCGAGCAGCGCGATCGGGCGCTCCAGCAGCTGCGGATGGCTGTGGATCGCCTGTAGCAGATGCTTGTCTTCCAGCGACACGTCGTCCAGGTGCAGGCGGACGTAATCGTCCTCCTTGCTACGCATTATCTGGCGCGGACTGACGCCCAGCGCCCGGCACAGCTGCTGCAGCTCCTCGATGCTGGGCGGTGTTTTCAGGTATTCCACGATGTCGAGCGGGGCTGCCCGCTCCTGTAACAGTTTTAATGCTTCTCTGGATTTCGAGCAGCGCGGGTTGTGATAAAAACGGATCATGAATCGCTACTTTCTGCTATGTCTTGGGAGTTCTTGAACACACTGTTGTTCGTCAGCGCCGCCGTGGCGTGCTACGGTGCCGATTATATTTCCTAGCCCGTTCTTTGCCGACTATGCCTGAATCGTCCCGCCAGCGCCACGCGGTGCTGGCCCTGCTGCTTGCCGCGCTGGCCACCCTCGGCCCGTTCTCCATCGACACCTTCCTGCCGGCGATGGCCGACATCGGCGTGGCGCTGTCCGCCTCGCCGCTGCAGATGCAGCAGGCGCTGTCGGTCTACCTGTTCTGCTACGCGCTGATGATGCTGTGGCATGGCGCCATTTCCGACAGCGTCGGGCGGCGGCCGGTAATCCTGGTGTCGTGCCTGTGCTTTGCCATCGCCTCGGTCGGCTGCGCGATGGCCAACGACCTGTCGACGCTGCTGCTGTTCCGCGGTATGCAGGGGCTGTGCGGCGGCGCCGGGCTGGTGGTCGGTCGCGCCATCATCCGCGACCGTTTCCAAGGCCACGACGCGCAACGCATGATGTCGCAGGTGACGATGCTGTTCTCGGTGTCGCCGGCGATTGCGCCGGTGGTCGGCGGCCTGCTGTTCGGCAGTTTCGGCTGGCGCTCGATTTTCGTGTTCATGGCGCTGCTGGGCCTGCTGCTGTTTGCCGCCTGCTGGCGCAGCCTGCCGGAAACGCTGGCGCGCGAGGTGCGCCCGCCGTTCGCCTGGCGGCAACTGGCACGCAACTATCTGGAGGTTGGCCGCAAGCGCGAATTCCAGCTGCTGGCGCTGGCGGTGTCGTTCAACTTCGCCGGCTTCTTCCTCTATATCCCGTCGGCGCCGGTGTTCGTGATGCAGCACCTGGGGCTGGGCCACGACCAGTTCATCTGGATGTTCGGCCCGGCGGTGGGGGGCATCATGTTGGGCGCCTTCCTGTCCGGGCGGCTGGCCGGGCGGCGCAATGCGCGGCAGCTGGTGTCGCTGGGCTACGGCCTGATGTTCGGCGCCGCGGCGCTCAACGTGCTGTCGGCGTGGCTGCTGCCGCCGTCGGTGTGGAGCAGCGTGCCGCCGCTGGCGCTGTATTCGACCGGGATGTCGCTGTCGGCGCCGTCGATCACCATCGTGCTGATGGACCAGTTCCCGCACCTGCGCGGCACGGTGTCGTCGATGCAGGGCTTCACCCAAACCATGTTCTCCAGCCTGATCGCCGGGGTGATCGCACCGCTGGTGTGGACGTCGACGCTGTCGCTGGCGCTGACCATGAGTGGCCTGCTGCTGACCGGCTTCCTGCTGCGCAGCGCCTATCGCCGCCGCGTCAGCCGCACGGGGTAAGCCCGCAGTCCGCGAGTGGCGGCGCCGGCGTGATCCGGCGCGGGCATAGGTCAAACCGGCGTACTGATCCCAACCGCCACGGCACTCAGCTGGCCAACGCCGCCTGGCCCGATCTTGACTCGCGAGAACGTGAACCGCGCGCTCAGCTGGCGGCGGCCTGCACCAGCACCGGCTGCAGCACGCGGATCACCTCCTGCGGCGACAGGCCGAGCAGGAAGCCGCGCTTGCCGCCGTTGATGTAAATCTTGTCCAGCTCGGCGATGCTGGCTTCCATGTACACCGGCATGCTGGCGCGGGTGCCGAACGGGCTGGTGCCGCCGACTTGGTAGCCGCTGTGCTTGTCGGCGGTCTTGGCGTCGCAGGGGCTGATCTTCTTGACGCCGGCCTGCTTGGCCAGCATGCCGGTGCCGACCTCGCGGTCGCCGTGCATCAGCACGACCAGCGGTTTTTTCTGCTCGTCTTCCATGATCAGGGTCTTGATCACGCAGTGCTCGTCGACACCCAGCTCGCGCGCGGAGACGCGGGTGCCGCCTTTTTCCTCGTACTTGTACAGGTGTTCGCTGTAGCTGACCTGATGCTGGCGCAGCAGGCGGATGGCCTGGGTGACCGGGGCTTTCTCTTTCGACATGATGCTGGATCCAGTGCAAGACGCCGGCTATTTTACCCGTGCGGCCAACGTTGGCCGCAAGTATCGCCACAGACGCCACAGCAGCAGCACGGCGAGGATGGCGGCATAGATCAGCGGCGACTGGAGGTCGCGTTTCACCAGCCACAGGTAGTGCAACACCCCCAGCGGGGCGATGACATAGACCAGGCGGTGCAGCTTGCCCCAGTTGCGCTTCAGGCGGCGGATCCAGCCATCGGTGGAGGTGATTGCCAGCGGCAGCAGCAACAGGAAGGCGAGCATGCCGACGGTGATGAACGGCCGCTTGACGATGTCGCGCACGATGGCGCCCCAGTCGAAGAACTGGTCCAGCCACAGATAGGTCAGCAGGTGCAGGCAGGCGTAGAAGAACGCGTACAGCCCCAGCATGCGCCGCAGGCGCAGCAGCCAGCCCGGCGCCCCCAGCGCGCGCAGCGGCGACACGCACAGCGTGATCAGCAAAAAGCGCAGCGTCCAGGTACCGAGGCCGCGGGTCAGGTCCTCGATCGGGTTGACCGCGTGGCCGAGCAGCGCGTGCCACAGCAGCTGCGCCAGCGGCAGCAGGCACAGCAGGAACAGCAGCCCCTTGATGGTGGCGAACAGGCGCGGGCCGGGCTGTTGCCAGTGCAGGGCCAGCGGTTTGGCGAGGGTTACGGTGCTGGCCATGTCAGAAGTTCCGTCGCAGGTCCATGCCGCGGTACAGGCCTGCGACCTGCTCGCCGTAGCCGTTGAACGGCAGCGTCTTGCGCTTGAAGAATTCGCCGATGCGGCGTTCGGTGGCCTGGCTCCAGCGCGGGTGGTCCACCGCCGGATTGACGTTGGAGTAGAAGCCGTACTCGTTCGGCGCCGCCATGTTCCAGCTGGTCGGCGGCTGCTTTTCCAGCAGGTGGATGCGGCTGATCGACTTGATGCTCTTGAAACCGTACTTCCACGGCACCACCAGCCGCACCGGCGCGCCGTTCTGCTTGGGCAGCACCTCGCCGTAGAGGCCGACGGCGAGGATGGTCAGCGGGTGCATCGCCTCGTCGATGCGCAGCCCCTCGCGGTAGGGCCAGTCCAGCACCCGTCGCGCCACGCCCGGCATCTCGCCGGGGCGCAGCGCGGTCTCGAACGCGACGTATCTGGCGCGCGAGGTCGGTTGCACCTGTTTCAGCAGATCGGCCAGCGGGAAGCCGATCCACGGGATCACCATGCTCCAGCCCTCGACGCAGCGCAGGCGGTAGATGCGCTCCTGCAGCTTCATCTTCAGCAGGCTGTCGATGTCGAAGGTGCGCGCGCGGGTCACCTCGCCGTCCACCGTCACCGTCCACGGCCGCGTCTTCAGCCGCTGCGCGTACAGCGCCGGCTCGTCCTTGCCGGTGCCGAACTCGTAGTAGTTGTTGTAGCCGGTGATGTCGTCGCGGCTGTTCGGTTTTTCGCTGGTCGACAGCGGGCTCTTCGCCGCCGGCAGTGCGGCGATGGCCGATACCGGCAGCAGCAGCCCGGCGCTGCCGGCCATGAACTGGCGGCGGTTGAGGTAGACCTCCTGCGGGGTGATGTCGGCGGCGGACAGGCGGTCGGTCAGGGTCTTGATGAGCATGGCGGTGATCTCGCGGGGGAACATGCCTTAGTCGCGGCATTCCGCCTGATCTGACAGCCGCCGGCAAAAACAGTTGCGCGCCGCGGCTTATCCCGCCCGCCACGGGCGGCCGAGCGCGCTGCCCTGCGGTCCGCTGGCGGCCAGGTTTGCGGCGATCGCCTGCAGTGCCGGCCAGCGTGGGCCGCACCAGTGGGGCGCGATCAGCGTCGGCGCCTGCGCGGTGGCGGACACGCGATGGTAGACCACCTCGGGCGGGGTGTGACGGATCAGCTCGGCCGCCAGCGCGGCGTAGTGCTCCTGCGTCAGCGGGGCGATCTCGCCGCGGCGGTACTGCGCCGCCATGCGGCTGCCGCGCACGATCATCAGCGGGTGCAGCTTGAGCCCTTCCACGCCGATGTCCAGCACCGTGGCCAGCGTCTGCCTCACGTGGCGGTCGTCTTCGCCGGGCAGGCCGGCGATCAGGTGGGTGCAGACCTTCAGTCCGCGCCGGTGCGCGCGCTGTACCGCGTCGCGGTAGTCGGCGAGGCCGTGGCCGCGCCGGATCAGCGCCTGGGTGGCGTCGTGGGCGGTTTGCAGGCCCAGCTCCAGCCAGACTTCGTAGCCGCGCTGCTGGTAGCCGGCGAGCAGGTCGAGCGCGGCATCCGGCACGCAGTCGGGGCGGGTGCCGACGCACAGGCCGACGACGTCGCGCTGGCTCGCCGCCTCGTCGTACAGCGCCTTGAGCGTGGCCACCTCGGCGTAGGTGCTGGTATAGGCCTGGAAGTAGGCCAGGTAACGGCGGGCACGGTCGGTCTTGTGCTTCTCGCGGGTGATCTGCTCGGCGATGGACAGCGCGGCGCCCTCGCGGCCGAAGCTTTTCACGTTGCAGAAGGTGCAGCCGCCGCGGTCCAGCGTGCCGTCGCGGTTGGGGCAGGTGAAGTCGCCGGCCAGCGACAGCTTGTGCACCTTTTCCCCGAAACGGGTCTTCAGGTAGTGGCCGAAGGTATGAAGGTGGCGGGTCAGGTCCATGCGCAGCCAGGGCTCGTCGGCAGAAAAGCCGGCAGTCTAGCGCCTTGGCCGCCGATGCGGAGTGAGCGGGATCAAGGCTGTCGACTACAGCCGGATGCCGGCCAGATTCAGCAGCAGGAACAGCAGCGAGCTGCCCAGCAGCGCGATGGCGAGGGTACGGATGAAATCGCGGACGGTCTGGCGCTGTTCGCGGCTGAACAGCCAGCGGATCAGCAGGAAAGCGGTGACAAACAGCAGGGCAAGCCGGAACAGGCGACCGATCATGGCGAAAAACCGCGAAAATTTGCAGGGAATGATTATTGGCGGCGTTGGCAGGCCTGTGCAAGCGTGCGTCGGCAAGCTAAGCTCTCTCCTTGCTCAGGAGCAGCCTTGAACGGGGACGGGCAGAGCCGAAAAGGCCGCCATTCCTGCCCCCGCCGCCGATTACAAGAGGCAGTTATGTCCAATCTTTCGTCATCCGTCGGCATCGTGACGCCACAGCATGCGGATTTTTCCACGCCGCTGCCGCTCAATAGCGGCCATGTGCTGGCGTCGTATCGCCTGACTTTTGAAACCTACGGCACGCTGAATGCCGCGCGCAGCAATGGCATTCTGATCTGCCACGCGCTGTCCGGGCATCACCACGTCGCCGGCCGCTACAGCGCCGACGACAAGGCCGCCGGCTGGTGGGACAACATGGTCGGCCCCGGCAAGCCGATCGACACCAACCGGTTTTTCGTGGTCGGGGTCAACAACCTCGGCGGCTGTCACGGCAGCAGCGGCCCGTCCAGCATTGATCCGGATTGCGGCCAACCCTGGGGCTCGCGCTTTCCGGTGGTGACGGTGCCGGACTGGGTCACCGCGCAGGCGCGCCTCGCCGACCGTCTCGGCATCGACCGCTGGGCGGCGGTGATCGGCGGCAGCCTGGGCGGCATGCAGGCGCTGCAGTGGAGCATCGACTACCCGGATCGCATCGCCCACGCGCTGGTGATCGCCTCGGCCCCCAAGCTGTCGGCGCAGAACATCGCCTTCAACGACGTGGCGCGGCAGGCGATCATTACCGACCCCGATTTCCTCGGCGGCGATTTCTACGCCCACGGCACCATCCCGCGCCGCGGCCTGCGTCTGGCGCGCATGCTGGGCCACATCACCTACCTGTCCGACGACGGCATGGGCGAGAAATTCGGCCGCATGCTGCGCTCCGGCGAGTACCAGTTCGGCTACGACGTCGAGTTCGAGATCGAGAGCTATCTGCGCTACCAGGGCGACAAGTTCTCCGACTACTTCGACGCCAACACCTATCTGCTGATGACCAAGGCGCTGGACTACTTCGACCCGGCCAAGGACTACGGCGGCGACCTGGTGGCGGCGCTGAAAAAGGCGACCGCCAGCTTCCTGGTGGCCAGCTTCACCAGCGACTGGCGCTTCTCGCCGGAACGCTCGCGCGAGACGGTGAAGGCGCTGATCGCCGCCGGCAAGCGCGTCTGCTACGGCGAGATCGAGTCGGTGCACGGCCACGACGCCTTCCTGATGACCGACCAACCCTACGTCGACCTGATGCAGGCCTATCTGGACCGCGTGGCCGAGGAGGTGAACGCATGACGACACTGACAACATTGCGCCCCGACCTGCAGCTGATCGCCGACTGGGTGGCCCCGGCCAGCCGCGTGCTGGACCTCGGTTGTGGCGAGGGCGAGCTCTTGGCCTGGCTGCAGCAGCACAAGCAGGTCAAGGGCTACGGCGTCGATTTCGACGTGAACAACGTGGTGCGCTGTGTGAAGGCCGGCGTCAACGCCATCCAGGGCGACCTGGAGGCCGGCCTCGCCGAATTCGAGGACCAGCGTTTCGAGCACGTGGTGCTGTCGCAGACCATCCAGGCGATGCAGCACACCGAGGAGATCCTGCTGGAGATGCTCAGGGTTGGCCGCGAGGCCATCGTCACCTTCCCCAACTTCGGCTACTGGCAGAACCGCTGGCAGATCCTGCAGGGCCACATGCCGGTGTCGGAAACCATCCCCTACCAGTGGTACAACACCCCCAACATCCACTGGTGCATGCTGGGCGATTTCGAGAGCCTGTGCGCCAAGAACCACATCCGCGTGCTGGAGCGGGTGGTGATGGACCAGGGCAAGCGCGTGAGCTTCCTGCCCAATCTGCGCGGCAGTCTGGCGTTTTACCGCGTCGGCCGCGGCTGACGCGCAACCGGCCGGGGTCCGCCCCCGGCGGCTTCAGGGCGCGTGATCCGCGCTCTTTTTATTTTGCAGGGACAGGAACGGGTAGATGGCTGATTTTCGCAAGAGCGGCGCGTGGCGCATGTTGATGATCGGGGTGCTGGGCTTTGCCAGCGGCCTGCCGCTGGCGCTGTCCGGCACCGCGATGCAGGCGTGGCTGACGGTGGACGGCCTCGACGTCGCCACCATCGGCTTCCTGAGCCTGGTCGGGCTGCCGTACACCTTCAAGTTCCTGTGGGCGCCGCTGATGGACCGCTTCGAGCCGCCGTGGCTGGGGCGCCGCCGCGGCTGGCTGGTGCTGTCGCAGCTGGGCATCGCCGCCACGCTGGCGCTGATGTCCCAGACCTCGCCGGCGCACGGCATCCAGGCGTTCGCGCTGCTGGCGGTGCTGCTGTCCTTCCTGTCGGCGTCGCAGGACGTGGTGATCGACGCCTACCGCACCGACGTGCTGGCGCCGCAGGAGCGCGGCCTCGGCTCCTCGCTGGGGGTGTTCGGCTACCGGCTGGCGATGATCCTGTCCGGCGGCATCGCCATGGTGTGGGCCGATCCGGTCAGCGGCAGCGGCCTGAACTGGAACGGCATCTACCTGCTGATGGCGGGGCTGATGCTGGCGGCGGCGCTGGTGTCGCTGCTGCTGGTGCCGGCGGTGCCGGCCGGCAACGTCGCGCCGCACAGCAACGCGCGCAACGACCTGAAAGGCTTTGTCGCGGTGCTGCTGGCGGTGGTGGTTGGCTACCAGTTCACCACCCGCGTTGGCGCGCCGCTGGCCGACGCCGTGCTGTCGCCGCTGTTCGGCAGCGCGGCGCCGGCTGCGGCCAACCTTGCGCCGCCGGTCAATCCGGACCAGAAAAAATGGGTCGACCTGCTGACGCTGCTGATCGGCATGGGGGTGACCATCCCGCTGGCGTGGTGGGCGGCGCGGCGCGCGCGTTTCGAGACGCTGAACCGCTCCTTGGGCAACTATTTCAGCATGGAGGCGGCCGGCGCCTTCCTGGCGCTGATCATCCTCTACAAGCTGGGCGACGCCTTTGCCGGCGCGCTGACCACCACCTTTTTGCTCAAGGGCGTCGGGTTTGCCCAGGCCGAGATCGGCGTGGTCAACAAGGTGATCGGCATCTGGCTGACCATCGTCGGCGCGCTGGCCGGCGGCGCGCTGATGATGAAGCTGGGGCTGTTCCGCTCGCTGCTCTTGTTCGGCGTGCTGCAGCTCTTGTCCAACCTCGGCTTCTGGCTGGTGGCGGTGTCGGGCAAGGGCGCCTGGGGCGGCTTCTCGCTGCCGCCGTTCGACTGGGGACTGGTGGCGCTGCACGAGGCCACCGCCGTCGACAACCTGCTGCTGTTCGCGGTCAGCATCGAGAACCTGACCGCCGGCATGGGCACCGCCGCCTTCGTCGCCTTCCTGATGGCGCTGTGCAACCAGAAGTTCACCGCCACCCAGTTCGCGCTGCTGTCGGCGTTTTCCGCCATCGGCCGCGTGTGGGTCGGGCCGATGTCCGGGGTGCTGGCCGAAAGCGTCGGCTGGCCGGTGTTCTTCCTATTCTCGACGGTGATGGCGCTGCCGGGGCTGCTGATGCTGGGCTATCTGCGCGGGCGCATCCAGGCGCTGGACGTGCCGCGCGGCGCGCTGCCGGCGGACGATTGAGCCACACCGCAAACCGATTCAAGGAGTCCGAAACATGAAAGGCAAGACCATGGCACTGGCGCTGCTGCTGGCGGCGGGCACGCTGCAGGCGCAGACGGTGGATCAGCAGCTGCTGGCGGCGCAGATGGCGTACCAGAGCGCCGACAGCCGGCTGGAGAGCGCGCGGCGGCAGAAACAGCAGGCGGAGGCGGAGCAAAGGTTGGCCGCACAGCGGCTGGAGCAGGCGCAGCAGCAGCTGGCGCAGGCCAATCTGCAGCTGCAGCACGCCGACAGCCAGTTGCTGGCGGCGGAGAGCGGCCTGCAGCAGGCGCAGCAGGTATTGAAGGACGCCTGGCAGCAGAAGGAAGCGGCGCAGCAGTAAGTGCTGCTACGCCGCACACCGGCCACGGCGAGCGCTGTGGCCGGCGCGGGCGATATCAGGCGCCGACGCCGTACTGGGCGCGGTAGGCGCGCACCGCCTCCAGGTTGTCGGCCAGCTCCGGGCTGCCCTCGAGGAAGCCGAGCAGGTCTTGCAGGTTGGCGATCGCCACCACCGGCAGGTTGAAGTCGCGGGCCACTTCCTGCACCGCCGACAGCTCGCCCGTGCCGCGTTCCATGCGGTCCAGCGCGATGGCGACGCCGGCCGGCTCGGCGCCGGCGGCACGGATCAGCTGCACCGACTCGCGCACCGAGGTGCCGGCGGAGATCACGTCGTCGATGATCAGCACCTTGCCCTTGAGCGGGGCGCCGACCAGGCTGCCGCCCTCGCCGTGATCCTTGGCTTCCTTGCGGTTGTAGGCGAACGGCACGTTGCGGCCCTGCTCCGCCAGCGCCATCGACGCGGCGGCGGCCAGGATGATGCCCTTGTAGGCCGGCCCGAAGATCATGTCGAACGCTACGCCGCTGCTGCTGATGGATTTTGCATAAAAACGCGACAGCTGCAGTACGCTGTCGCCATCATTGAACAGGCCGGCGTTGAAGAAGTACGGCGAGGTGCGTCCGGCTTTGGTGACGAATGCGCCAAAACGCAATACCTGCTTGCTCAGCGCAAAACGAATAAAATCCTGACGAAAATCGCTCATTTCCATATGCCTCTTTAATGATTAACACTTTGACGTGCCTGAAAAATTGCCGGCAAGGATACCACGGGAGACCCCATGCTTCGAATCGTTTCCGCCAACCTCAACGGCATCCGCTCTGCCGACAAGAAGGGCTTTTTTGACTGGCTGGCCGGACACAATGCCGATTTTGTCTGCGTGCAGGAGCTGAAGGCGCAGGCCGGCGACCTGTCGCCGCGGATGCAGAATCCGGACGGCCTGACCGGCTACTTTCACTACGCCGACAAGAAGGGCTACAGCGGCGTCGGCATCTACACCCGCCATCAGCCGGACGCGGTCACCATCGGCCTCGGCGTGGACTGGATCGACGCCGAAGGCCGCTACCTGCAGGTCGATAGCGGCAACCTGTCGGTGATCTCGCTGTACCTGCCGTCCGGCTCCAGCAGCGACGAGCGCCAGGACGTGAAATTCCGCTTCCTCGACGTGTTCAAGCCGCACCTCGACCAGCTGCGCGCGCAGGGCCGCGACGTGGTGATCTGCGGCGACTGGAACATCGCCCACCAGGAGATCGACCTCAAGAACTGGAAGGGCAACGTCAAGAATTCCGGCTTCCTGCCGGAGGAACGCGCGTGGATGACGCAGCTGCTCGGCGACGGCTGGTGCGACGTGTGGCGCCGCCTGTATCCGGACGCGCCGGGCTACAGCTGGTGGAGCAACCGCGGCCAGGCCTACGCCAAGGACGTCGGCTGGCGCATCGACTACCACATCGTGACGCCGTCGCTGATGGCACAGGCGCGCAGCGCCAGCGTCTATAAAGATGAAAAGTTCTCCGACCACGCACCGTTGACGGTGGACTACGACAGGAGTGAGTGATGCTGGACGATGACGACGTGTTCCTGATTACCGTGCCCGGCTGGGGCAATTCCGGCGCCAGCCACTGGCAGAGCTACTGGGAGGTGCTGTATCCGCTGGCGCGGCGGGTGGAGCAGGACGACTGGCTGTACCCGACGCGCGACGCCTGGGTGCAAAGGTTGGCCGCCACGGTGGCGGACTGCGACGGCAAGGTGGTGATCGCCGCGCACAGTCTCGGCTGTCACGCCACGGTGGAGTGGCTGGGCCAGGCCAGCCTGCTGGAGCAGAAGAAGGTGAAGGGCGTGCTGCTGGTGGCGCCGCCGGCGCTGCCGATCACGCCGCAGCGCGCCGCCGCCAGTGGCGAGCTGCCGCCGGGAGCGCCGCTGCCCGACTTTGCCGGCTTTACCGCGCCGCGCGAACTGCGGCTGCCGGTGCCGGCACGGCTGGTGGCCAGCCACGACGACCTGTTCTGCGACTGGACCGAGGCGGAAGCGCTGGCGGCGTGCTGGCAGGTGCCGTTGCTCAGTGCCGGCAACAGCGGCCACATGGGCAGTGCCAGCCGTCTTGGCGACTGGAAGGCCGGCCAGCGCCTGATCCAGCAGCTGATTCTCGACTGAGTGTGAGACTGAGCGCGGCCGCGCCTTGCGGCCAAGCTTGCATGGAAAATCCCCGCCGCGGCGGGGATTTTTGTTGTGCAGACATTGAACAGGTTCTCAGGCGCCGGTGGCCACCGGTCGTGTCGGATCGCTGCACCATTCGCTCCACGAGCCGGCGTACAGCCGCGCGCCGCTGAGGCCGGCGTACTCCATCGCCAGCTTGTTGTGGCAGGCGGTGACGCCGCTGCCGCAGGACAGGATCACCTGTCCGGCCGGGGTGCCGTCCAGCAGCGCCAGCCATTCGTCGCGCAGCTGCGTGGCCGGCTTGAACAGGCCGTCGCTGCCGAGGTTGTGCATGAAGAAGCGGTTCTTGGCGCCGGGGATGTGGCCGCCGACCGGGTCCAGCGTCTCGTTCTCGCCGGCAAAGCGGTCCGGCGCGCGGGCGTCGACCAGCTGGTACTGCGGCGTGCACAGGTTGGCCGCAATCTCGTCAAGCGTCACCACGCTTTCCTGCGGCGTGCCCATGCTGAAGCGGGTGGCGTTGCGTTCCGGCACGCCGGTGTCCAGCGCGCCGCCGGCCTGCTGCCACGCCTGGATGCCGCCATCCAGCACCGCGACATTGGCGTGGCCCAGCCAGCGCAGCAGCCACCAGGCGCGGGCGGCGACCATGCCGCCGGCGTCGTCGTAGGCCACCACCTGGGTCTCCGGGCCGATGCCCAGCGCGCCGAGGTTGACCGCCAGGCGCTGCCCGTCCGGCAGCGGATGACGGCCGTTGTTGCCGTTCTTGGTGCCGGACAGGTGGTAGTCGAGATGCAGGTAGTGCGCGCCGGGCAGATGGCCCTCGTCGTAGGCGGCACGGCCGAAGTCGGGATCGTTGAGGCGGAAACGGCAGTCGAGCAGCACGGTGTGCTGCTCGTCCAGTTGTTGCAGTTGGCTGGCGGAAATCAGGGTGGTAAACATCGACGCTCCTCGGACAGATGGTGACGGAGCCGCTTCATAGCCGGTCTGGAGGATGGACAAGACCGGCTGGGAAGTGGTTCTGGTTGGGGCACTGAAACGCGCCTCACCTTACCACCCGCCTGCCAGGCCGGCAATGTCATTGCGCTATTGCGCCGCCCTGCAGTGCGTGGCGCAGCTGCGCGGCCAACGTTGGCGTACCGTGCGCCACGCCGTCGCGCATCGCCGCACCCCACAGCGGGTTGGGGAAGTGCTTGTCGTCGGCAAAGCGCGGGATCACGTGCCAGTGCAGGTGCGGCACCATGTTGCCGAAGCTGGCGAGGTTGATCTTGTCCGGGTTCAGCACGTCGCGCAGCGCCTGCTCGGTGCGCAGCACCCAGTCCAGCACGTGGGCGCGGTCGGCGCTGGAAAGGTCGGTCATCTCCTTGACGTGCTCGTGCCAGATCACGCGGCAGAACGCCGGGTAGTCGGCATCGGCCACCAGGATCACCCGCAGCCTGTCGTCGCGGTACAGGATGTCGCCACCGTCCTGGTGGCACAGTTCGCATTGCATGTGTTGTTCCTTTTCGGCAAAAGATTTGAGGCCAGAACGTACCGTTTACTCGGTTACAAGTGGGAAAAAGTCTGCAAAACGCACTGGTTTGATCTGCTTTGGCCCGAAGGTGCGGATATCTCCGGGCGCGACCACATGCAACTCCTGGAGAAGCCAGGTTTGCTGTAGGGAGTCCCAGCCGAATTTTTGCCTGATGTGTTGATTGTTGATGCTG
The DNA here is from genome assembly GCF_014652475.1 of Vogesella alkaliphila. Taxonomy (GTDB): domain Bacteria; phylum Pseudomonadota; class Gammaproteobacteria; order Burkholderiales; family Chromobacteriaceae; genus Vogesella; species Vogesella alkaliphila. The sequence goes on from NZ_BMYW01000010.1 coordinate 35,153, forward strand.
TGAGACAAGCTAAACCAACCTGTTCCCACTGTTACTTCGTCAAACGGATCGGAAAACCAGCCCTTGGGCAGGATCGCATGGTCGTTGCGCGCGGCGAGGGTCAGCTTGTCGTCGTCGCCGCGCAGCAACAGCAGCACCGGGCGTTCCTTGCTCTTGCCGTGCAGCATCAACAGTCCGTCCAACCGGTCGTCGTTGTTGAAATCGTTGGCTTGGTAACGCAGCGGCTGGAAGCCGGCGGGGATGAAGGCCGCCACTTCCGGCGGTACGCTTTCTTCTGCCTGGCTGGGCAGGCTGAATGCCAGGCACAGCGCCAGGACACGCCACAAGGTTGGCCGCAACATGTTCACACCCACTCCCGTACCGGCAGGAAGTCCGTGTACAGCGCCGCCTCCGCGCTGCCGGCTTCCGGCTGGTAGCCGTATTCCCAGCGCACCAGCGGCGGCATCGACATCAGGATCGATTCGGTGCGGCCGCCGGTCTGCAGGCCGAACAGCGTGCCGCGGTCCCACACCAGGTTGAATTCCACGTAGCGGCCGCGGCGATAGAGCTGGAACTGGCGCTCGCGCTCGCCCCACTTTGTCGTCTTGCGGCGTGCGACGATGGGCAGGTAGGCATCGAGAAAGCCGTTGCCCACCGCCTGCATGAAGGCGAAGCTGGTGTCGAAGTCCGGCTGGTTGAGGTCGTCGAAGAACAGGCCGCCGACGCCGCGCGCCTCGTCGCGGTGCTTGAGATAGAAGTACTCGTCGCACCACTGCTTGTATTTCGGGTAGCTGTCGGCGCCGAACGGCGCGCACAAGTCGCGCGCCACCGTGTGCCAGTGAACGACATCTTCCACATTGCCGTAGTAGGGGGTGAGGTCGAAGCCGCCGCCGAACCACCACACCGGCGCTTCGCCGTCTTTCTCGGCAATGAAGAAGCGCACATTGGCGTGGCTGGTGGGCACGTAGGGGTTTTCCGGGTGGATCACCAGCGACACGCCCATGGCCTCGAAGCGGCGGCCGGCCAGCTCCGGGCGGTGCGCGGTGGCGGAGGCCGGCAGTGCCGGGCCGGTGACGTGCGAGAAGTTGACGCCGGCCTGTTCGAACACCGCGCCGCCGGTGAGCACGCGGCTGATGCCACCGCCGCCGAGACCGGCGTCGCCGCGCTGCCAGCTGTCGGTGGCGAAGCGGGCGCCGCCGTCGGCGCCTTCCAGCCCGGCGCAGATGCGGTCCTGCAAGTCGAGCAGGAAGGCCTTCACTTGGTTGGCGTGGGGGTGGCTCATCGCAATGTCCTGATTTGGTCAACAAGCGCCGATTGTAGCAAAAGCGCCGGCTGTCGCCGCCGTGGTGTGATCATTGACCGGGCAACACGCCGACAACGAAAAAAAGCCCGCCAGGAAGGCGGGCAAATGCACACGAGGATGTTACTGGACAGCAGGAAATCAGAAGCGGTAACCCAGGCCGACTTTCAGCGCGCCGACCGGCGCGGTGTCGGTGATGTCTTTGTGGCCGATGTTGCCGATGCCTTCGTACTCGACGCGGGCGGACAGGTTCTTGTCGAAGTTGTAGGCGGCACCGACGCCCAGCCCCATGCCGAAGCTGCTGTCCTTGCTGCTGGCCAGCGCGGGCGAGGCACTGTTGAACTTGCTGCGGATGTGGTTGGCGGACACCTTGCCGTAGACTTCAAGCTGCTGGGTCACCGGGATGATGCCAAGTGCAGCGACACGAAAGGTGTCGTAGTCCAGGCTGCCGGCACCGTTCAGGCCGGTGGCGTCGCCGTGGCGCAGGTAGCTGCCCTCGACCGCGAAGTTGTCGTTGATGCGCTGGCCGACACCGATCTCGACCATGCCGGAGGTGGCATCGTCGTCGTTGACCTTGCGATCGCTGACGCCGGCGCGGTTGGCGGCGCCGTCTTTCAGCGTCCACTGGTTGGCGGAGATGCCGACATTACCGAACACGTAGTTGCCGGTTTCCGCGGCGAAGGCGGTGCTGGCGGCAGCGGCAAACAGGGTAGCGACAAGCAGTTTCTTCATGATGGACTCCGTTTCACGGTGAGTGAGGTTGATGAGTCCATTCTGCGTGCCGCCGCCGCGCAACACTATGGCGCTTGCGTACGCCGACTGTGTGGCGGCTGTGCGTTTATGTGACGCTTTGTGACGGCGCCGGCTGCCGTGGCAGCGTCAGCCCGAAGCGGGCGCCGCCTTGCGGCGACTGGGCGATCCACGCCTTGCCGCCGTGGTGGTGGGCGATCAGGCGCACGAAGGACAGGCCGAGGCCGTAGCCGCCGCTGGCGCGGTCGCGCGAGCGATCGAGGCGCTGGAACGGGTCGAAGATGCGCTCGCGCTCCTTTTCCGGAATGCCCGGCCCGTCGTCGTCGACGGTGACGATCAGCTGGTCGTGCTCGACCGCCACCGTCATGGCCACCTGCTGCCGCGCGTACTTGAAGGCGTTCAGCAGCAGGTTGCGGGTGGCGACGTAGACCAGGCGGCGGTCGACGGTGGCCTCGCCGCGCGCGCAGTCCAGTGTCAGTTGCAGCAAGGTTGGCCGCAACGGTTGCACCAGCTCGATCAGGTCCTCGAACCACTCTTCGAGGTCGATGGTGTCGTACTCCAGCGGCACCTCGCCGCGGTCGAGCTTGGCGTAGCTGAGGCTGACGTTGATCAGCTCGTCCAGCTCCTGCATGTCGCGCTCCATGCCGTCGCGGTAGCCGCGGCGCTCGTCGTCGGACTCCGCCTCGTCCATCATGGTCAGCCCGAAGCGCAGCCTTGCCACCGGCGTGCGCAGCTCGTGGGCGATGGCGTGCGCCAGCGCCTGCCGCGTCTCCATCTGCGTTTCCAGCTTTTCCGCCATGCTGTTGAGCTGGCGCTGCAGCGGCGAGAACAGCGGGCTGCGCGCCGGCGGCGCCCGCGCGCCCAGGTCGCCCTCCGCCAGCCGCAGCGAGGTGTCGCGCAGCGCGGCCAGGTCGTGCCAGTGCGGGCGCAGGTTGAGGTAGATCAGCAGCGCCAGCGGCACGCCGAAGAAGACGAACCACAGCACGAACAGGCCCAGCTCGCTGTGCAGCCAGCCGCCGCCGCTGTCCTGGCTGTCCAGTGGGCCGATCACCAGCAGCTGGCTGGTGCCGGGCAGCGGCGCGTACAGGTTCTGCTGGCTGCGGTCGAGCCAGCTCTGGCCGCTGGCCAGGCGCGCGCGCGCCTCTTCGCCGAGGCCGGGCGGCGGCTGCCTGAGCAGCGCCAGCGGATAGGCGAACAGCGGCTGCAGCTCGCGCAGGCTGGCGTCGCGCCGTGCCGGCGGCTGGCGCAGCAGCTCGCGCTGGATCAGGCGCACGGTGCCGTCCATCTGCTTCTGCAGCCGTTCGCGCTCGCTGTTGGCGGACAGCACGATCAGCAGCAGTACGAAGCCGAGCAGCAGCACGAACTGCAGCAGCATGGTCTGCGCGAAGTAGCGCGCGAACATGCGCGCCATGCCCAGCGGCGCTCTCACTCCCAGTCGCTCCGCGAGAACAGGTAGCCCTTGCCGCGCACGGTCTTGATGCGGGTCGGCGTCTCCGGATTGTCGTCCAGCTTCTTGCGCAGGCGCGAGATGCGGGCGTCGATGGAGCGGTCGAGGCCGTCGAAGCCGATGCCGCGCAGCTGGTTCATGATGTCGTCGCGCGACAGGATTTCGCCGGCGTGGCTGGCCAGCAGCCACAGCAGGTCGAATTCGGCGGTGGTCAGCTCCAGCGACTGCGCGCCAAGCACCGCCTCGCGCGTGCTCTGGCAGATGCTGAAGCTGCCGAAGCCGAGCTTGTCCTGGTCGCCGCCGTCGTCGCCGCCGTTGTCGCTGCGGCGCAGCAGCGCGCGGATGCGCGCCAGCAGGCGGCGCGGTTCCACCGGCTTGGCCAGATAGTCGTCGGCGCCCAGCTCCAGGCCGAGGATCTCGTCGATCTCCTCGTCGCGGGCGGTCATCATCAGGATGCGCCCCGGATAGCGGTGGCGCACCGCGCGGCAGACTTCGAAGCCGTCCTTGCCCGGCAGCATCACGTCGAGGATCACCAGGTCGGGCATGATCTCGATGATGCGTTCGGCGGCGCCGTCGCCGTGGGCGTGGTGCTGGATGTCGTAGCCGTTCTTGCGCAGGTAGCTGCTGACGAGGTCGGCCAGGCGCTGATCGTCCTCGATCAGCAACAGACGTGGGTTCATGGCAGATCCTTGTGGGGTGACTGGCCGGTTATACCGCAATTCCGCCAGCAGGCAAAACAGCCCGCGACGGGCGGGCTGTGCGGTGGCGGCTGGCCGGGGCTGATGCGCGTTACAGCCAGAAGTCCTGGCGGGTGCGGTGCGCTTCCAGCAGGCGCTGGAACACGCCGGGGTCCTTGGTGTAGGTCATCTCGCCGCTGGCCGGACGGTAGAAGTCGAGCAGGCGCGACACCCAGAAGCGCAGCGCCGCGGCGCGCAGCATCACCGGCCACGCCTTGCGCTCTTCCGCGGTCAGCGGCCGGATGCTCTGGTAGCCGGCGATGATGGCGCGGGCCAGTTCGGCGTCGATGTCGCCCTGCGCGTCGCGCGCCCAGTCGTTGAGCGCGATGGCGAGGTCGTACAGCAGCACGTCGTTGCAGGCGTAGTAGAAGTCGATGAAACCGGCGATCTTGTCGCCGTCCATCAGCACGTTGTCCTTGAACAGGTCGGCGTGGATCACCCCCTGCGGCAGGAAATCGAAGCGGTGGCTGTCCTGGAACGCGACTTCGCTGCGCAGGCTGGCGGCGTCGGCAGCCGGCAGCTGCGGATACAGCGAGGCCGCGGTGCGGCTCCACCATTCCGGGCCGCGCGGGTTGCGCATGCGGCGCGGGAAGGTGCTGCTGGCCTTGTGCATCTGCGCCAGCATCTCGCCGATGGCGTAGCACTGTGCGGCGTTCGGCTCGGCGACGTCGTGGCCGTCCAGGCAGCTGACCAGGCAGGCCGGCTTGCCGGCCAGCAGCGAGGCAAACTGGTCGTTGTGGTCGGCGATCGGCGCCGGACAGGCGACGCCGTGGCGCGCCAGGTGGCTCTTCAGCTCCAGGAAGTAGGGCAGCTCATCCAGCTGCAGCACCTCGAACAGCGTCAGCACGTAGCGGCCGTGGGTGGTGGTGACGAAGTAGTTGGTGTTGGTGACACCGGCCGCAATGCCTTTCAGCTCGACCAGCTCGCCCAGCGCATAGCGCTGCAGCCACTGTGCCAGCTCTGCGGTCGAGACCGAGGTATAAACCGACATGCCCGCTCCTCAGAAGGTCAGCAGGACCCACTGCGGCACCACCAGGCGCTGCGACGGGTCGATGCGTTTCATCTGGCCGTTACCCTCGTCGTCACGCAGGTAGTACGGTGGCGCGTTTTTCGGCGTCACTTTCAGCAGGTAGAGGCGGCCGTTGAGACGGTACTCCTCGATGCTGTTGTCGCCGTCCTGGATGATGCGGACTTCCGGCTCTGCCATGGCATCGGCGGCAATGGTCGGCGGTGGCGGCAGCACCGCGGCGGGGGTATCGGCCAGCGCCGGCAGGGCGATGGCGGCCAGCACGGCCAGAATCAGGCGGGACATGGGGTTTCCTCGGTTGTCGGCGCTGGCTGGCAGCGCCGGTCGGCAAATATTACAGATTGAGCAGCTGTTCGCGTTCTTCCGGCAGGGCCTCGAAGCCGCGGGTTTCGTAAAAGGTGAAGATGGTTTCCACGATCTGCTGCGGATCGTCGATCAGCTGCAGCAGGTCGAGGTCTTCGGCGTTGATCAGACCATCGCCGATCAGGCGCTGGCGCACCCAGTCGAGCAGGCCGCTCCAGAACTCGACGCCGCACAGGATGATGGGCATCTTGCGCGTCTTGCCGGTCTGGATCAGCGTCAGCGCCTCGAACATTTCGTCCAGTGTACCAAAGCCGCCGGGCATCACCACATAGGCCAGCGCATGTTTGACGAACATCACCTTGCGGCTGAAGAAGTGGTCGAACTTCAGGCTCAGGTCCTGGTACTCGTTGGGGCGCTGCTCGTGCGGCAGCACGATATTGAGGCCCACCGACGGGCTGTTGCCGTAATAGGCGCCCTTGTTGGCCGCCTCCATGATGCCGGGGCCGCCACCGGAGATCACCGCGAAGCCGGCGTCGGATAACAGGCGGGCAATGTCCTCGGTCAGCTTATAATAGCGATGATCGCGCGGCGTCCGTGCGCTGCCAAAAATACTTACAGCTGGACTGATCTGTTGCAGTTCTTCTGCCGATTCAACAAATTCCGACAGAATTTTCATCACATGCCAGGCTTCGCGCGAGCGGAAACGCTGCATCATCGCGTAGCGGTCGCTGGTTTGCGGTAATTTATCGGACAAGCTCATATCTGCCCCTTTTCTTATGAAAACCTTGTTATTGATTGACGGCTCTTCTTATTTGTACCGGGCCTTCCATGCGATGCCCGACTTGCGCTCGCCCACCGGCGACCCGACCGGTGCCATCTACGGCATGGTCAACATGCTGCGCCGGCTGGAAAAGGAAGTGCAGTTCGATTATAGCGCCTGCATTTTCGATGCTAAAGGTAAGACTTTCCGCGACGAGCTGTACCCGGAGTACAAGGCCAACCGGCCGTCGATGCCGGGCGATCTCGCCGCGCAGGTGCCCACCGTGCACGAGGTGGTGCGCGCCAGCGGCTGGCCGCTGCTGATGGTGGACGGCGTCGAGGCCGACGACGTGATCGGCACCCTGGCCCGCAGCGCGGAGGCAGCCGGCATGCGGGTGATCGTGTCCACCGGCGACAAGGACATGGCGCAGCTGGTGACGCCGGCGGTGACGCTGGTCAACACCATGACCAACGAGAACCTGGACGAGGCCGGGGTGCAGGAGAAGTTCGGCGTGCCGCCGGGCCTGATCATCGACTACCTGACCCTGATCGGCGACAAGGTCGACAACGTGCCCGGCGTCGACAAGTGCGGCCCGAAGACGGCAGTGAAGTGGCTGGAAGAGTACGGCACGCTGGATGGCGTGATCGCCCATGCGGCCAACGTTGGCGGCAAGGTCGGCGACAATCTGCGCGCGGCGCTGGACTGGCTGCCGCGCGGGCGCGAGTTGATCACCATCAAGTGCGACGTGCCGCTGCAGGCGGAGCTGCCGCAGGGCATGGACACTCTGCGGCACGGCAGCAAGGACAAGGCGCGGCTGGCGGAACTGTTCGCCGCCTGCGGCTTCCGCACCTTCCTGCGCGAGGTCAGCGAAGCGGCGGCCGATACCGCCACCGTCACGCCGGCCGCCACGCGGGCGCCAGCGGCGCAGCCTACCAGCGGCGACCTGTTCGGCGACGACGGCGCGGCGGCGCCGGCCACTGTTGTGGCCGTCGGTAACGACCCCGCCATCGTGCGCCACTACGACACCATCCTCAGTACTGGGCAGCTGGACGCGTGGCTGCAAAGGTTGGCCGCGGCCGAGGTGGTGTCGCTGGACACCGAGACCACCAGCCTCGACCAGATGCAGGCGCGGCTGGTCGGCATCAGCTTCTCGGTGGCCGCGGGGCAGGCCGCCTACCTGCCGCTGGCGCACCGCGGCCCGGACGCGCCGCAGCAGGTGGACTTCGACGCCACCCTGGCGCGGCTCAAGCCGTGGCTGGAAGACGCCGGCAAGAAAAAGCTGGGCCAGAACCTGAAATACGACCGCCACGTGTTTGCCAACCACGGCATCACCCTGCGCGGCGTGGTCGACGACACGCTGCTGGCCTCCTACGTGATCGAGAGCCACCTGCGCCACAATATGGACGATCTGGCGCGTCGCCACCTGAACGAAACCACGGTCAGCTACGAGGAAATCTGCGGCAAGGGCGCCAAGCAGATCGGCTTTGCCGAGGTGGCGGTGGACGTGGCGGCCAACTACGCGGCCGAGGACGCCGACATCACCCTGCGCCTGGCGCAGCATTTCGCCCCGCTCTTGAGCGGCAAGCTGGCCGAGGTCTACCGCGACATCGAGCTGCCGGTGGCGGAGGTGCTGTTCGCGATGGAGCGCAACGGCGTGCTGATCGACCGCGAGCAGCTGGCGGCGCAGAGCCACCAGCTGGGCAGCGAGATGCTGCGCCTGGAGCAGGCCGCCTACGCGCAGGCCGGCCAGCCGTTCAACCTCAACTCGCCCAAGCAGCTGCAGGAAATCCTGTTCGGCAAGCTCGGCATTCCGACCAAGGGCGTGCGCAAGACGCCGAGCGGCGGCTTCTCCACCGACGAGGAAGTGCTGGAAAAACTGGCGCTGGACCACCCGCTGCCGAAGCTGATTTTGCAGTACCGCGGCCTCGCCAAGCTGAAGTCCACCTACACCGACAAGCTGCCGGCGCTGATCAATCCACAGACCGGCCGCGTGCACACCACTTATGCACAGGCGGTGGCGATTACCGGCCGTCTGGCCAGCTCCGACCCCAACCTGCAGAACATCCCGGTGCGCACCGCCGAGGGCCGCCGCGTGCGCGAGGCCTTCATCGCCGCGCCCGGCCACGTGATCGTTTCCGCCGACTACTCGCAGATCGAGCTGCGCATCATGGCGCACCTGTCCGGCGACGCGGGCATGCTGGCGGCGTTCGCCAGCGGCGAGGACATCCACAAGGCCACCGCCGCCGAGGTGTTCTCCACCCCGCTGGGCGAGGTGACGACCGAGCAGCGCCGCGCCGCCAAGGCCATCAACTTCGGCCTGATCTACGGCATGGGCGAATTCGGCCTCGCCTCGCAGCTGGACATCAGCCGCGACGCCGCCAAGCTGTACATCGACAGCTACTTCCGCAAGTACCCGGGCGTCGCCGAGTACATGCAGCAGACGCGCGATGCGGCGCGCGAGCAGGGCTACGTCGAGACCGTGTTCGGCCGCCGCCTGTACCTGCCGGAGATCCGCGCCGCCAACCAGGCGCGTCGCGCCGGCGCCGAGCGCGCCGCGATCAACGCGCCGATGCAGGGCACCGCCGCCGACCTGATCAAGCTGGCGATGATCGCGGTACAGGGCTGGCTGGAGAGGGAGCGGCTGCAGAGCAAGCTGATCATGCAGGTGCACGACGAATTGGTGCTGGAAGTGGCGGAAAGCGAGCTGGTGCTGGTGCGGGAAAAACTGCCGCAGCTGATGGCCGGCGTCGCCGAACTGAAGGTGCCGCTGCTGGCGGAGGTCGGTGTCGGCAGCAGCTGGGAGAGTGCGCACTAGGCGCGTTCGTCTTCAGCCCATGACAAAAGGTTGGCCGCAACGGCATGCGCTGTTGCGGCCAACCTTTTTGGCCATCGCGCCGCTTACAGCGACTCGGCGACGCAGACGCGGTTGCGTCCCTTGGCCTTGGCCTGGTACAGCGCCTGGTCGGCGTGACGGATCAGCTCGCTCAGCTCGCGGCAGGCCGGCGACAGCGAGGCGACGCCGATGCTGACCGTGATCGGGATGGTGTGGTCCTGGTGCGAGATCGGCAGTGCGGCGATGGCGTTACGCAGCCGTTTCGCCACCACCAGCGCCTCGCCGGCCGGGGTGTCGGGCAGGATGGCGGCAAACTCCTCGCCGCCCATGCGGCACACCAAATCGCTGGCGCGCAGCGTGCTCTTCACGCACTGGGCGAAGGCCTGCAGCACCACGTCGCCGCCTTCGTGGCCGTGGCCGTCGTTGACGCGCTTGAAGTGGTCGATGTCCATCATCAGCAGGCTGAACGGCTTGCCGAGGTAGCGCGCCTCCCTGAACCGCTGCGAGGCGAGGTCGAGGAAGTGGCGGCGGTTGGCGAGGCCGGTCAGGCCGTCCAGCGTCGCCAGCCGGTACAGCGCGGTGGCGCGCTGCTCCTGCTGGATGGCGATCGCCATCAGGTGCGAGGTGCGGCGCACGATGTCCAGTGCCTGCGGCTCCGGCGCGCAGGGGCGGTCGTGGTAGAGGCCGAAGGTGCCGAGTACCTTGCCGTCCTGCGCCAGGATGGGCAGCGACCAGCAGGCGCCAAGCCGGTGGGCGGCGGCCAGCTCGCGGTAGTCCTGCCACAGCGGATCGTTGGCGATGTCGCTGACGATCACCATCTCGCCGCGCAGCGCGGCGGTGCCGCAGGAGCCGACGCCCTCGCCGATGCGCAGGCCGTCGATCGCCTCCTTGTATTCGCTGGCCAGCGACGGTGCCGCCGCCAGGTACAGCCGCTCGCCGGCCTCGTCCAGCAGCATGATGCTGCACATCGTGCCGCTGAGCTGGTTCTCTATCATCTGGCAGGTCCAGGTCATCACCTCCGGCAGCGGCCGGTCGTTGGCGATCATCTCCAGCAGCCGGTTTTCGTCGGCTTCCCACAGCCGGGTGGCGTGCTGCTCGCTGATGTCGCGGTCGATGCTGAGCAGCGACTGCAGCTGGCCGTCGTCATCGAACTCCGGCAGCAGCCTGGACTCGAACACGTAGAGCCTCTGCGGCAGGCTCAGCTCGCTGGTGAAGCGCTGCGGCTTGCCGCTGGCGATCACCTGCTGCGCATTGTGGCGGATGGCGTCCTTCAGCTGTGCCGGCAGGCGCCGTTCGTCCAGCGTGCGGCCGATGTGTTCCGCCGCCGGTGTCGGCGAGAACTTGCTCAGCGTGTTGTTGATGAAGCGGCAGCGCAGGTCGAGGTCGTAGCGGGTGATGATGTCCGGCGAGTTGTCGACCAGGGTGCGGAAGGCGTGGCGGTCCTCGCGCACGCTGATCAGCCAACCGCTCTGCAGCGGCGTGACCAGCCACTCCAGCAGCAGGCCGTGCGCCGGCAGCGCCAGCCCCTTGTCGTCGGGCTGATCGAGGCGCTGCAGCACCGCCTGCGGCAGCAGCGCGGCGGGCAGCGGGCTGCCGACGACGGGCAGCGGGGCGTCGTGGCAGGCGATGCTGAAACGCTCGCTGACGAAGACGACCTGTCGCGACAGGTCAAGCAGCAGGTAACCGGCCGGCAGCGCGCTGAGGACGGTTTCGAGAGTGGCTTGGGCGAACACGCGATACTCCTGCAGGCCATGGCCGCGCGGCGGGCGATGGCGAATCCGGGATAATGTTTGCAGCATAGTACCTGAATGCCATGGCCGGCGACATCCGCTGCAGGGCGTAGTGCCGAGGGCGGGCATCGCCAACCGGCGCCGGCTGGAGTATTCTGCCAGGGTCAGCTACAGGAGCATTCCGTGGAGTATTTTCCGATTTTCATGCGCCTTGCCGGCGAGCCGTGCCTGCTGGTCGGCGGCGGCGAGGTGGCAGTGCGCAAGGCGCGCCTGCTGCAATCGGCCGGTGCAAGGCTGACGGTGGTGGCACCGCAGCTGGCGCCGGAGCTGGCCGCGATGGCGGCCGCCGGCGAGGTACGCCATATCGACGCCTGTTTCCAGCCGGCACAGGTCGGCGGCCAGCGGCTGGTGGTGGCTGCCACCAACCAGCGCGAGGTCAACCGTCTGGTGTCGCAGACGGCGCAGGCGCAGGGCATTCCGGTCAACGTGGTGGACGACCCCGAGCTGTCCAGCTACATCACGCCGGCCATCGTCGACCGCTCGCCGCTGGTGATCGCGGTATCGACCGGCGGCGGCGTGCCGGTGCTGGCGCGGCTGATCCGCGCGCGGCTTGAAAGCCTGATCCCGGCCGGTTTCGGCCGCCTGGCACAGTTCGCCGCGCGCTTCCGCGATCGGGTCAAGGCGCGCTTCGGCAATGTCGAGGAGCGGCGCGCGTTCTGGGAGGCGGTGCTGGAAGGGCCGCTGGCGGAACAGGTGATGAACGGCGACGAGCGCGCCGCCGAGGCCGACCTGCTGCAAAGGTTGGCCGCAGGCGACAGCACGCCGTCCGGCGCGGTCTACCTGGTCGGTGCCGGCCCCGGCAACCCCGACCTGCTCACCTTCCGTGCCCTGCGCCTGATGCAGCAGGCCGACGTGGTGCTGTACGACAATCTGGTGGCGCCGGAATTGATGGAGCTGGTGCGCCGCGACGCGGAGCGCATCTTCGTCGGCAAGCAGCGTGCCAACCACACCATGCCGCAGGAAGAGATCAACACCCTGCTGGTGAGGCTGGCGCAAGAGGGCAAGCGCGTGCTGCGGCTGAAGGGCGGCGATCCGTTCACCTTCGGCCGTGGCGGCGAGGAAATCGAGTTGCTGGCCGAGCACCGTATCCCGTTCGAGGTGGTGCCCGGCATCACCTCGGCCAGCGGCGCTGCCGCCTACGCCGGCATCCCGCTGACGCACCGCGATCACGCGCAGGCGGTGGTGTTTGTTACAGGTCATAAAAAAGACGGTAGCATTCAGCTAGACTGGCCGGCACTGACGCGCCCGGATCAGACGGTGGTGGTGTACATGGGACTGGCGATGGCGGCCGAGATCTGCGACGCCTTCATCGCGCACGGCAAGGCGGCGACGACGCCGGCGGCGGTGGTGCAGCGCGCCACCACCGCGCAGCAGCGCACCGTGGTTGGCACGCTGGCCAGCCTGCCGGCCAAGATCGCGCAGAGCGGCATCGCCTCGCCGGCGCTGATCATCGTCGGCGACGTGGTGGCGCTGTCGTCGCGGCTGGGCTGGTTCCGCGATGTCGAGGAGGTGGTGCTGACCCCCGACGCGCAGCAGTGAATCCAGGGCGGTGGCGGCGCGGTACCGTCACCACGTCATAACGCGGGCAATACCGGCTCGTCCGGAGCAAGACAATCATGGTAGGTGTACTGATCATTTCGCATGGCGAGCTGGGCTTGTGCCTGGCCGACTGTGCACGGCACGTGCTGGGGCGCGTGCCGGACAATCTGGCCATTCTCGGCGTCGAGAAACAGGACAATCCCGACGCGCGGCTGCTGGACGCGCAGGCATTGATCGACAAGATCGATGACGGCAGCGGCGTGCTGGTGTTAAGCGACATGCTCGGCGGGACGCCTTGCAATATTGCCAGCCGCTTGCGCAAGCGCGGCATGGTCGAGGTCGTTGCCGGCGTCAACCTGCCGATGCTGGTGCGGGCGCTGAGCTACAGTGCGCAGCCGCTGGAGGTGGTGGTCAGCAAGGCGATTACAGGGGGACTGGAAGGCGTGTACTACGTCATTCCCGAGGGAAAAGAATGAAAACACAGCAAATCGAGATCATCAACAAGCTGGGCCTGCACGCGCGCGCCTCCAGCAAGTTCACCCAGACCGCCAGCCGTTTCAAGGCCGAGGTCTGGATCGCGCGCAACGGCCGCCGCGTCAACGGCAAGAGCATCATGGGGGTGATGATGCTGGCGGCGGCGAAAGGCTCGCAAATCGAGCTGGAAACCAACGGCGAGGACGAGGATCTCGCGATGGCGGCGCTGGTCGAACTGATCAACAACCGCTTTGACGAGGCGGAATAACCGCCCGCAACAAGAACAGGTACCGGACAGGGGAGAGGGCGCAACATGAGCATCGTTTTGCACGGGGTACCGATCGGTGGCGGCATCGCCATCGGCCGTGCCCACTTGCTGTCGCAAAGCATGGATGACGTGGTGCATTACAGTATCGACGACCACGAAATCGCGGCAGAACAGCAGCGTTTCGACCAGGCAGTGCGGGCCACGCGCAAGCAGCTGGAAATGCTGTGGGGCAGCATCCCGGAGAATGCCCCGGCCGAGCTGGGGGCCTTCCTGTCGCTGCACATCATGCTGCTGTCGGACGTGACCCTGACGCGCGATCCGCGCGAACTGATCGCCAGCCTGCGCTGCAACGCGGAGTGGGCGCTGAAACAGCAGTGCGACACCCTGATCGAGCAGTTCGACGCCATCGAGGAAGACTACCTGCGCGAACGCAAGCACGACGTGCTGCAGGTGGTGGAGCGCGTGTTCAAGAACCTCGGCGGCCATACTACCGAGCTGCAGCTATCGGAAGGGTTGGACGGCGACGCCATCCTGGTCGCGCACGACCTGTCGCCGGCCGACATGGTCTATTTCAAGGATTCCAGCGTCGCCGCCTTCGTCACCGACGTCGGCGGCGCCACCAGCCATACCGCCATTCTCGGCCGCAGCCTCGACCTGCCGTCGGTGATCGCACTGCACCACGCGCGCGAACTGGTGCGCGAGGACGAGCTGATCATCGTCGACGGCCAGCAGGGCGTGCTGCTGATCAACCCGGAGCCGTCGGTGCTGGCCGAGTACCGCCGCCGGCAACGCGCCTGCGTCGAGGCGCGGCGCAAGCTGTCCAGCATCCGCAACACCGACGCCATCACCGAGGATGGCACTCCGATCGAGCTGCTGGCCAATATCGAGCTGCCGCAGGATGCGGCCAACGTGCTGGAGGCCGGTGCCGTCGGTGTCGGCCTGTTCCGCAGCGAATTCCTGTTCCTCGGCCGCGACAACCTGCCGTCTGAGGACGAGCAGTTCGAGGCCTACCGCATGGTGGCGGAGCTGACCGGTGGCGCGCCGGTGACGGTGCGCACCATGGACCTCGGCGCCGACAAGAGCCCGCGCTGGCTCAATCACCAGCTGGCGGAAAACCCGGCGCTGGGGCTGACCGGCATCCGCCTGTGCCTGGCCGAGCCGCTGATGTTCCGCGCCCAGCTGCGCGCGCTGCTGCGCGCCTCGGCCTTCGGCAAGATCCGCATCCTGTTCCCGATGATCAACAGCCTGGGCGAGCTGAAGCAGTCGCTCAACCAGCTGGAGTACGCCAAGGCCGAGCTGCGCGCGGAGGGCGTCGCCTTTGCCGAGGCGGTGGAGGTCGGCGCCATGATCGAGATCCCGTCGGCGGCGCTGGTGGTGGGCAGCTTCATCAAGCACGTCGACTTCCTCTCCATCGGCACCAACGACCTGATCCAGTACACGCTGGCGATCGACCGCAACGACGACACCGTCAGCCACCTGTACGATCCTATCCATCCGGCGGTGCTGAAGCTGATCTCCTACACCATCAAGACCGCCAGCAAGGCCGGGGTGCCGGTATCGGTGTGCGGCGAGATGGCTGGCGACGCGCGCCTGACCCGCCTGCTGCTGGGCATGGGCCTGCGCCGCTTCTCGATGCACCCGGCCAACCTGCTGGACGTGAAGCAGCAGGTACTGTCCAGCCACCTCGACGAAGTGGGGCCGCACGTCGCGCGCATGCTTCGCAGCGAAGACCCTGATAGAATCGCCGATCTTCTGCAACAACTGAATGCCGGGCCGGACGCCTGATCCGGCTTTTTTCTTTTCTATGCTCAAAGACGCTATCGATCTGTCCGCCGTGCGCCGCGTGCTGGTCATCAAGCTGCGCCACCACGGCGACGTGCTGTTGTCGTCGCCGGTGCTGTCGGTGCTGAAGACGCACGCACCGCACGCCGAGATCGACGCGCTGGTGTATCACGACACCCGCGACATGCTGTCCGGCCATCCGGCGCTGTCGCAGCTGTTCACCATCGACCGGAACTGGAAAAAGCTCGGCCTGCGCGGCCAGCTGGCCGCCGAGTGGCAGCTGCTGGCCGGGCTGAAGGCGCGCGACTACGATCTGGTGATCCAGCTGACCGAACACAAGCGCGGCGCCTGGCTCGTCCGCATGCTGCGGCCGCGCTGGGCGGTGGCGCCGGGCGGTAATTTCGGCAAGTTCTTTGCTCGCAGCTTCAGTCACCGTTACCCGGTGATCGGTGGTAACCGTCGCCATACCGTCGAAATCCACCTCGACGCCTTGCGCCGTCTCGGCATCCATCCGTCGGCTGGCGAGCGCCGGCTGCGGCTGGTGGCCGGCAAAACCGCCCAGCAGAGCGTGCGCCAGAAGCTGGCGGCGCAGGGCGTCAGCGGCGCCTACCTGCTCATCCATCCGACCTCGCGCTGGCTGTTCAAGACCTGGCCTGCCGCCCGTATGGCGGCACTGATCGAACAATTGCGCGTGCAGGGCGAGACCGTGGTGCTGTCGGCGGCGCCGGATCCGGCGGAGCTGGCGATGCTGGCCGATATCACCGGCCGGCTGTCCCGGCCGGTGGCCTCGCTGGCCGGCCAGCTGAGCCTGAAGGAGCTGGCGGCGTTGATCGACGGTGCGCGCGCCTTCATTGGCATGGACTCGGTGCCGATGCACATCGCCGCGGCGATGCAGACGCCGTGCGTGGCGCTGTTCGGTCCCTCCGGCGACATCGAGTGGGGGCCGTGGCAGGTGCCACATCGCGTACTGACGACCAACCTGCCGTGCCGCCCGTGTGGCAAGGACGGCTGTGGCGGCGGCAAGCGCAGCGAGTGTCTGGAACTGATCACCGAGGCGCAGGTGCTGGCCGCCTTCAACAGCCTGATGGCCGAGGTCGGCGCATGACGCGGCTGGCCATCGTGCGGCAGAAATACAATCCGGCCGGCGGCGCCGAGCGCTTCGTCAGCCGCGCGCTGTCGGCGCTGTCGGCGCAGGGCGCTCTGGAGGTGAACCTGATCGCGCGCAAGTGGGAGTCGCTGTCCGGCGTGCGCGCCTTTGCGGCCAACCCTTTCTATCTCGGCAGTGTCTGGCGCGACTGGGGCTTTGCTTGCGCCGCGCGCCAGATCTGGCAGCGCGAAGGCTTCGAGCTGGTGCAGTCGCACGAGCGCATCGCCGGCTGCGACATCTACCGTGCCGGCGATGGCGTGCACCGTCACTGGCTGCAGCTGCGCCGCCGCGTGCTGTCGCGCCGGGGCCGGCTGGCCATGCTGCTGAATCCCTACCACCACTACGTGCAGTGGATGGAGCGGCGCATGTTCCTGCATCCGCGCCTGAAAACCGTAATTTGCAATTCGCAGATGGTGAAGCGTGAGATCCAGCACTACTTCGGCCTGCCGGACGAGCGTTTTGCCGTGATCTATAACGGCGTCGATACCGCGGCGTTTCACCCGTCGCTGCGCGAACACCGTGCCGCGATGCGCGAGCAGTGGCAGATCCCGGCCTCCGCGCCGCTGCTGCTGTACGTCGGCTCCGGCTTCGAGCGCAAGGGCGTGGCACGGGCCTTGCAGGCCATCGTGCCGCATCCGGATGTGCATCTGGTGGTCGTCGGGCACGACAAGCGCGTCGCGCGCTACCAAAGCCTGGCCGCAGCGCTGGGGGTTGCCGCACGTGTCCGTTTTGCCGGCGCGCAAAACGACGTCAAGCCGTTTTACGGCATGGCCGACGCCTTCATCCTGCCCACCCTGTACGATCCGTTTCCCAATGTCTGTGTCGAGGCGCTGGCCGCCGGTCTGCCGGTATTCACCACGCTGCAGTGTGGCGCCGCGGAGCTGATCCGCGACGGCGACAACGGCTGGGTAGCCGACGCGCTGGATACGCCGGCGCAGCAGGCACAGGTCGCCAGCTGGCTGGCCTGCCGTGCCGATTGGCCAAGCTTGGCCGCAGCGGCGCGCGACAGTGTGGCCGAGCTGACGCTGGACAAGATGGCCGCGCGTCTGCTGGCTTGCTACCAGCGCTTGTTGTGACAGGGCCCGGCTGGCGCCGGACTGGTTTATAATCGTTTGTTTTATCGTTGGTTTTTCGCATGACAACTATCCCTGCGACCAGCAGTTTCGCGCTTTACAAGCGGGTGCTCGGCTACCTGAGGCCTTACTGGAAGGTTTTTCTGGTGTCGCTGCTGTCGATGAGCATCGCCGCCGCCACCGAGCCGGCCTTCGCCCGGCTGATGAAGCCGCTGATCGACGGCGGTTTCGTCAACAAGGACGGCTCGTCGCTGATCTGGGCGCCGCTGGCCATCGTCGGCCTGTTCCTGGTGCGCGGGCTGACCAGCTATATCAACGAATACTCCACCAGCTGGCTGACCGGCCATCTGGTGCAGACGCTGCGCGAGGAGATGTTCGCCAAACTGGTTCGCCTGCCGGTGAACTACTACGACGACCATCCGTCCGGCCGCCTGCTGTCGCGCATCGCCTTCGACGTCAACCTGGTGACCGAGGCCGGTTTCAACGTGATCACCGTCACCGTCAAGGACGGCATCACCATCATCGGCCTGCTGGGCCTGCTGTTTTATACCGACTGGCAGCTGACGCTGATCTGCCTCGCGGTACTGCCGGTGGTGTCACTGTGCGTGCGCGTGGTCAGCAAGCGCTTGCGCGGCCTGTCGCGCCAGAACCAGCAGAACATCGCGCAACTGACCCAGGTGCTGGGCGAAACCATCGATTGCCACCGCGTGGTCAAGGTCTATGGCGGCGAAGGCTACGAGGCGCAGCGCTTCCAGCGCACGGCCGAGGCCATCCGCCATAACGGCGTCAAGCAAAGCGCCACCTCGTCGGCCAATACCGGCGTGACCCAGCTGTTCATCGCCTGCGCGCTGGCGGCCATCCTGTATTTCGCCGCGCTGCGCGCCCACAGCGGTAGCTTTACCGCTGGTGACTTCATGTCCTTCCTGACCGCGATGCTGATGCTGTTCGCACCGGTCAAGCGCATCACCAGCATTTCGCAATCGCTGCAAAAAGGCCTGGCCGCCGCCGAGAGCGTGTTCGGCTTCCTCGACGAGCAGGGCGAGCCGGATAACGGCACCCGCCGCCTGCAGGGTACGCGCGGCGAGCTGCTGTTCGACAACGTACAGTTCAGCTACCCGGCAGCCGAGCGCCCGGCGTTGCAGGACATCTGCTTTGCCGTCAAACCGGGCGAGACCGTGGCGCTGGTCGGCTCCAGCGGCAGCGGCAAGACCACGCTGGTCAGCCTGATCCCGCGCTTCTACGAGCCATCGGCGGGGCGGATCCTGCTGGACGGCATTCCGCTGACCGACATCACCCTGGCCAGCCTGCGCCAGCACATTGCGCTGGTCAGCCAGGACGTGGTGCTGTTCAACGACAGCGTGGCGGCCAACATTGCCTACGGCCGCATCGGCGAAGTCAGCCGCGAGCAGGTGGTCGAGGCCGCCCGCGCCGCCAACGCGCTGGAATTCATCGAGGCGATGCCGCAGGGCTTTGACACCCTGATCGGCGAAAACGGCGTGCGCCTGTCCGGCGGCCAGCGCCAGCGGCTGGCGATTGCCCGTGCACTGCTGAAAAACGCGCCTATCCTGATCCTGGACGAGGCCACCAGTGCGCTGGACACCCAGTCCGAACGGCTGGTGCAGGCGGCGCTGGAAAACCTGATGCAGAACCGCACCACGCTGGTGATCGCCCACCGTCTGTCCACCATCGAGCACGCCGACCGCATCGTGGTGATGCATCAGGGTCGTATTGCCGAAGTCGGCAACCACGCCGCCCTGATCGCGCAGGATGGCCTGTACGCCAACCTGCACCGCCTGCAATTCAAGGAGCCGGCCCATGACTAAGCCGGCACTGACCATCGTCCATACCGAATCGTCGCTGGGCTGGGGCGGGCAGGAGCACCGCACCTTCAAGGAGATGGTGGGCCTGCGCCAGCTGGGCCACCGCATGATCCTGCTGTGCCAGCCCAAGGCCAAGTTCGGCGCCCGTGCGCGCGAGGCCGGTTTCGAGGTGTTCGAGGTGCGCATGCGCAACGGCATCGACCTGCCGGCGGCGTGGCGCATGGCGGCCATCATCCGTCGCGTGCAGGCCGACGTGGTCAACACCCACAGTGGCCGCGACAGCATCCTCGGCGGCGTGGCCGGCTTGCTGGCCGGTCGTCTGGTGGTGCGTACCCGCCATCTGGCGCTGCCGATCACCTCGCGTTTCACCTATACCACGCTGCCGCACCATGTCGTCAGCGTCAGCGAGCACGTGCGCCGCTACCTGATGAGCGAGGGTGTGCCGGAGTCGCGCGTGTCCACCGTGTACACCGGCATCGATCCGCGGGTGATGCAACTGGACGGGCCATCCACGCTGCGCGCCGAACTGGGCATCGCCGACAGCGCCCGCGTGATCGGCACCGTGGCCATCCTGCGCATGAAAAAGGGACACCGTTTCATCGTGGGGGCGGCCGACCGCATTCTGGCGGCGCATCCGGACACCCATTTCGTGTTTGCCGGCGACGGTGCACAGATGGACAACCTCAAGACGCTGATTGCAGCAAAAGGGTTGGCCGCACGCATACACCTGCTCGGCCTGCGCCGCGACATCGCCAATGTGCTGGCCGGCTGCGACCTGTTCTTGTTGCCGACCGAGCAGGAGGCGCTGGGCACCTCCTACATCGAGGCGATGGCGATGGGTCTGCCGGTGGTGGGCACCAATGTCGATGGCGTGCCGGAAGTGGTCCGCGACGGCGACAACGGCCTGCTGATTGCGCCGGGCAATGCCGCCAGCCTGGCCGAGGCGGTCAACCGCCTGCTGGGCGACGACGCGCTGCGCCGGCGCATGGCCGAGCGCAGCCGCGAGCTGGTGTCGTCGGTGTTCCATGTCGACACCATGTGCCGGTCGATGCTGGAGCTGTATCGCCGCCTGCTGGCACAACGGGGGCAGGGATGAAACAGGCCAAAGCCATTCCGGTACTGATGTACCACCACGTCAGCCCCAGCCCCGGCCTGGTGACGGTCTCGCCGCAGACCTTCGAGCACAATATGCGCTGGCTGGCGGAAAACGGCTGGACCACCCTCCGTTGCGACGACCTGGCCGGTTTTCTCGCCGGTCGACCGCTGCCGGACAAGAGCGTGCTGGTCACCTTTGACGACGGTTACCTCGACAACTGGGTCTACGCCCATCCGGTGCTGCAGCGTTACGGCCAGCAGGCCACGCTGTTCACCATCACCGGCTGGATCGGCGACGGTGCGGTGCGGCCGCACGACGGTTGCGGCCAACCCTTGCCGGCCACGCCGGATCACAAGGGCTGCAAGCGGGCGGTTGACGAGGGGCGTGCCGATGAGGTGATGATGCGCTGGAGCGAGATCGAGGCGGCGCGTGCCGCCGGCACCTTCGAGTTCCACAGCCACACCCACAGCCATGCGCGCTGGGACAAGCTGTGCGCCAGCCGCGAGGACAAGCGCGCGCAACTGGCGGCGGATCTGGCGCAGTCGCGTGCCACGCTGCAGGCGCGGCTGGGCACGGTCAGCGATCACCTGTGCTGGCCGCAGGGCTATTTTGACGACGACTACCTGGCCGTGGCCGCCGAGGCCGGTTTCCGCCACCTGTATACGGTGGACAAGGCGCTCAACACCCGCGCCACCTCGCCACGACACATCGGCCGCATCGTGACCAAGGACCGCAGCGACGGCTGGTTCGGCCGTCGCCTCGGCCTGTATCGCAGCCCGCTGCTGGGGCGCGCCTATCTGGCGCTGCGGGGCAAATAATGGGCACCCGCATCCGCGAAAACCTGCTGGCGTGGGGGCTGGGCCTGGCCCGCCGCTTCGACCGCCGTGCGCCGGACCCGGCCGAGCTGGGTACCGCCGCCATCCGCCGCATCCTGGTGATGTCCTGTACCGCCATCGGCGACACGCTGCTGTCCACTCCGGCTATCCGCAGCCTGCGCCAGCGCTACCCGCAGGCGCGCATCGTGCTGCTGGTCAACGCGCCGTATCACGGCCTGTTTGCCAATAACCCCGACATAGACGACCTGATTGACTACCACGGCGGCTATCGCCGCTTTGTGCGTCTGGCGCTGGCACTGCGCCGCGAGCGCTTCGATCTGGTGGCCATCCTGCACGCCAACGAGCCGCAGGCCACGCCGCTGGCGTATCTGAGCGGTGCCCGCTGGCGCTTCAAGCTGCCCAACAACAGCCGTTTCCGCTTTTTGCTCAGCAATCACCAGCAGGTCAGCAACTGGAGCGACTTCACCCACGGCATCGACCAGCGTCTGGCCGTGGCCGCGCTGGCCGGTGCCGACGGTAGCGACAAGCACATGATCCTGCCGGTGGCGGCACAGAGCCGCGACGCGGTGGCCGGCTGGCTGCAACAGCAATACGGCATCACGCCGCAGCAGCCGGTGATCGGTTTCCAGGTGGGCGCCTCGACCGCCAGCCGGCGCTGGCGACCGGAACGCTATGCCGAGCTGGCGCAGCGCCTGCTTGCGGCCAACCCTGCGCTGCGCATCGTGGTCACCGGCTCGCCGCAGGAGCGGGCGCTGGCCGATGCCGTTGCTAGCGCCGTCAACGACGCGCGACTGGTGGTGACGGCAGGGCAGCTGCCGCTGACGCGGATGCCGGCACTGGTGCAGCGTTTTGCCTGCCTGGTAACGCCGGATACCGGCATCATGCACATGGCGATTGCGGTGGGCACGCCGATAGTCGGCCTGTTCGCCGCCGCGCACTGGCACGGCTCCGGCCCGACCACCGAGCTGCAGCGCCATATCGTGATCCAGAAGCACCGCACCTGCGATCCCTGTCTCGGCAAGCGCTGCAAGTATTCGGCGCCGCCGTGCATGGACAACATTACGGTTGACGAAGTGCTGGCCGCCTGTGAGCGCCAGTTGTCCTTGCAACCGGAGACTCCTCAATGACAACCCGAACCAGAATCCTGTTGCTGGATACCGGCAATGAATGGGGCGGCGGGACCAACAGCCTGTTCGAGCTGCTCAAGCGCATCGACCGCGAGCGTTTCGACGTCACCTGCCTGTTTTACCGCGATTACAGCAAGGGCCAGAGCACGCTGTCGCGCGAACTGGCCGCCATCGGCATGCCGTTGCGCCTGTTGCCGCAGCGCAAACAGCCGCTGTGGGCCAAGCTGGCCAAGGAGCTGGTGCGCGGCCTGCTGGCCTGGCACAAGCCCTGGCGTCAGGCGCTGGTCAAGCGCATCGAGCACGCCTGGCGCATCGCGCCCAATGCGGCGGCGATCGCGCGCCAGCTGCGTGACGAGCGCTTCGACCTGTTGTACATGAACAACCAGCCACGTTCCAATCTGGAGGGCTATCTGGCGGCCGAGCAGACCGGCGTGCCGGTGGTGCAGCACTGCCGTATCGAGCCGCTGATGGATGCCGCCGATGCCGCCATCGTCAACCGGGTGGCCAATAAAGTGATCGGCGTTTCCAACGGCGTGGTCGAGGCGTTGCACCGTCACGGCGTGCAGGCGGACAAGTGCGTGGCGGTGCTGAACGGCATCGATCCGGATCAGGTCTTGCCGGATGGTGCGGCGGTGCGTGCGCAACTGTTGGCCGGCCGCGAGCACGAGATCGTGCTGGGCGCGGTCGGACAACTGGTTGAACGCAAGGGCTTGCGCTTCTTGCTGCAGGCGACCGCCGAGCTGCTGCGGCGCCAGCTGCCGGTGCGTCTGTTGCTGGTGGGGGACGGCCCGCAGCGTGCGGAACTGGAAGGGTTGGCCGCAAGCCTGGGCATCTCCGGGCAGGTGGTGTTTGCCGGCTTTCAGCCCCTGCCACTGGCCTATACCGCCGCGATGGACATCTGCGTGCTGGTGTCGCAAAGCGAGGGCCTGCCACGCGTGCTGCTGGAGGCGATGCTGCTGGCCAAGCCGGTGGTGGCCTCGCGCGTGGTCGGCTCGCAAGAGCTGGTGGCCGATGGCGATAGCGGCCTGCTGGTACCGTATGCGGACAGCGCCGCGCTGGCCGAGGCACTGGCGACGCTGGTGGCCGATGCGGATCTGCGCCAGCGCATGGGGCAGGCAGGGGAGGCACGGGTCAAGGCGCAGTACACCATCGCCCGCTACGTGGCCGGTACCGAGGCGATTCTGGCCGGCGCGGCGCGCAAATCATGATCTATGTACTGCTGACCTATCTGCTGGCACCGTGGTGGTGGCTGGCCAAGCGCCTGCGGCGACGTGACCGGATCGAGCGCATCCTGCTGGTGCAGACCGCCAAGATCGGCGACATGCTGTGCGCCACACCGGTAATCCTGGCCTTGCGCCAGCACTATCCCGATGCGCAGCTGACCGTGCTACATGCGCCGGTCACCGGCAAGATCATCGCCGGCCTGAACGAAGTCGACCACTGCATTGCCATCCGCTCCGACTCGTGGCGCGGCTGGGGCGGCAAGTGGCGGCTGGCGCGGCTGATTGCCGCCGGACGCTACGACCTGGCCGTCAACCTGTCGCCGTCGCTGCCGCTGCTGTGTGGTCTGATCTGGGCCGGTGTGCCGCGCACGCTGTCCATCATGCCGACCAGGGTTGGCCGCACGCTGGCGGCCCTGCGCTGCTGTATCGATAGCACAGAGCAACATCGCCCGGGCGAACTGGTGCTGGCCACCAAGCAGCGCCTGCTACAGCAGCAGGGCATCGCCATGGGCCTGCGCAAGAAAATGGCCATCGCCGCCAGCGGCGAGGCGGTCTGCGACCGGCTGGAGATTACCCGTGACAACACCGCCATCGGGCTGGCGATTTCCAGCGCCAACAAGCTGAAGGAGCTGGGTGAAGACTTGCTGTCGGCGCTGGTGGCACGGCTGTTGCAGGATTATCCGGGGCAGGTGGTGCTGATCGGCGGGCCGGAGGACGGCCCGAGCGCCGGCGTGGTCGTTGGCCGCGTGCAGGGCGGCGAGCGCGTCATCAATGCGGCCGGCGCCTTCCAGCTGGACGAGCTGCCGGCGCTGATGCAGCGCCTGAAACTGTTCATCGGCGTCGACTCGGGGCTGACCTATCTGGCGGATACCTTTGACGTGCCGATGGTCGTGATCGTCGGACCGGTGGATTTCCGCGAGCAGCGTCCCCTGGGGCCGCGAGTGCGTTTCGTGTCGAAACAGCCGTCCTGCTATCCGTGTGCCTTTGTATTCAATGCCCCTTATACCTGCAAGACGGGGGATCGAGCCTGTATCCGCCGCGTTGCGGTTGAGGACATCATGATTGCTACGAAAGAAGTCCTGAATGACTGATGCTCCCCCTGTTTCTAATCTGGCGCGCTACGGGGCGTTGCTGGAGAAACCGCTTTTCTTCCTGATCGCACTGTTCTGTTTTGCCTCGGCCTCGACCGCGCTGACTGGCCTCATGAACAGCAGTTTTTATCTGGCAGTGATTCTATGGACAGGCTGGCTGCTGTGCATGCGGCCAGTCCTGCCGTGGCGGAGCGGGATATTCCGTTTGTTCATGCTGCTGGTACTGGTGTTTGTCGCCTCGCTACTGCTCAACGGTGACTGGCTGGTCAACAACCTCAACGAATTCAAGAAGGACTACCTGAAGCCGTTACTGGTCTTTCTGATGGCGTGCAGCTTTATCCGTCGCGAGCAGCAGGCGCGGATCATCCTGCTGGGTTTTGCACTGGGTTTTGCCCTGCGTTCCTTGTTATTGCTGGCGTATTACGGTCTTGATCTGGCTTGGCTGGCACCGTACCGGCGCGGCTATGCGATGGATGCGGTGTTCTATCTGCCGTTGACCTCGGTGCTGTTGCTGTTCGGGCAGGACTGGCTGTCGCGCCGCTGGCGCGTGCTGCTGGCGGTGATGTGGGGTGTGGAAATGCTGAATCTGGTGTTGCACCAGAGCCGGACGCCGCTGCTGGCCATCATCGCCAGCCTGCTGTTGTTGCTACTGCTTAATGGCTCGTGGCGCAAGAGCCTGCTATTGCTGCTCGGGTGTGTGATCTCGGCGGCAGGTCTGTTTGCCGCGAAGCCGGAGCTGTGGCAGCGCTATGCTTCCACATTTCGCAGTGACACCTACCAACAGGATCCGGCTCTGCTGGAGCGCCAAGGTATCTGGGTTGCGACCGGCTATCTGATCCGCCAGCAGCCGGTATTGGGTTATGGGCCTGGTTGGCGCAAGCTGGCACTGCTGGTCCGCAACAAGCCGCTGCTGAAGTACCTACAGGCCGGATCACACCCGCGAAACCGTTCTGGCTATTTATATTTCACTAAGCGTGGATATCCGTACGGCAAGGCCAACCCTCACAGTCTGTACTTGCAGGTGGCGCTGGAAACTGGCCTGTGCGGCTTGCTGGTGTACCTGTCCTTCTTGTTGACAATTCTGTGGCTGTCGTTTCGTCAGGTCTGGCGGAAGACGGTACGCCACCCGGTTGCCGGCAGCCTGCTGGTCATCATCCCGGCTTTCTTGCTGGTGGGTTTTGCCAATGGCATGTGGGCGAACGCGGTGTTGCTGATGATGCTGGCAGGCATGCTGTTGGTGCCACAGGCAGCGCCCCGTTCCGGCTCTTCTTCGGGAAAACTGGCATGAAGATTTTGGTGATACGCCGTGACAATATCGGCGACCTGGTTTGTACCACGCCCTTGATCGCGGCCTTGCGTGAGAAATATCCGCAAGCGGCAATCTATGCACTGGTCAACGACTACAACAAGGACGTGCTGGATGGGCATCCGCTGCTGGATGGCGTGTACTTCTATACCAAACTGAAACACCGCAGGCCGGGTGATTCGGTTGTGCGGGTGGTTTGGCGCAAGCTGATGACCTACCTTGCGTTGCGGCGTGAGCATTTTGATTACGCGATCGTGGCCGGCTCGGGTTATCCCAAGAATGCCGTACGTCTGGCCAAGGCCGCCAGACCGAAGCATGTGATCAGTTTCGTGTCGGAGGGGACAGACTACGATGCCATCGTGGACTACCCGATCCCCTTCACGCGGGATCATGTGTTCCGTCACGAAGTAGAGTGCCTCGCCGAGCTTTTGCGGCCGTTGGGTATCACTAAAGCACCGGGCAAGCTGAGTTTGCCTGCTGTCGTGGTGCCTGATGTTTTGGCCCGTCGGTTTTCCACCATGCAGCGCCCGGTTGTCGCCTTGCATGTCAGCGCCCGCGAGAAGAGCCGGGTCTGGGCGGTCGAGCATTTTTGCGAAGTGATCCGGACCTGCTTGTCGCGGGATGTGGATTTCCTGCTGTTGTGGGCGCCTGGCGCCGTCGATGATCCTCGTCATCCGGGCGATGACGAAAAAGCGCATTACGTCCGCAGCCAGTTTCCGGATCACGAGCGCCTGGTGTTCTACCCGACCCGGACGGTCAAGGATTTGATGGCCGCCTTTTCCTGCGCCGATCTGGCGGTGTGTTCGGACGGTGGCGGCCTGCATCTTGCGGCCGGGATGGGAGCCAGGGTGATCGGCTTGTTCGAGCATCTCGAAAAGAAAACCAAGCACTGGTACCCGTGGCAGGTGCCGCACCGGGTGCTGACCTCCGGCTCAGAACAGGACTGGCAGGTTGCCCATATTCCTGTACAGGCTGTTGTGGATGCAATCGACGACTTGCTGCCACACGCGGCAGGGGGTAGTCGCGACTGAATCGTTTCTGAATGACGCTGCGTTATCGTGATTGCGGCCAACCTTGTCCAAGGTTGGCCGC
Source organism: Vogesella alkaliphila (assembly GCF_014652475.1). Classification (GTDB taxonomy): domain Bacteria; phylum Pseudomonadota; class Gammaproteobacteria; order Burkholderiales; family Chromobacteriaceae; genus Vogesella; species Vogesella alkaliphila. The sequence continues at coordinate 61,953 of NZ_BMYW01000010.1, forward strand.
AATGTTTTTGATGCCTTGTCCGCTGCAGGCAGGGATCAGAAGAAGCGGTTGACCTCGGCCACCACCTCGTCGTCCAGCGTGCCGGCGGCCTGTGCCAGTGCCAGTCGCGCCTGCAGGAAGTTGTAGCGTGCCTGCGCCAGCGCGCGGATGGCGTCCTGGTAGTCCTTTTCCGCGTTGAGCAGGTCGAGGTTGGTGCGCACGCCGACGTCCTTGCCCAGGCGGGTGGCGTCGAGCTTGCTCTTGGCGGAGACCAGCAGCTGTTCCTGCGCCCTGACCAGCGCTGCGCCGTTGCTGACCCCCAGCCAGCTGCGGCGCACGTTCTGCGCATTCTGGCGGCGGGCAGCCTCCAGGTCCTCGCGCGCCTTGTCGAGGTTGGCCGCGGCTTCGGTCACTTGCGAGTCGATGGCGCCGCCGGCGTACAGCGGCAGCGTCAGGCTGAGGCCGAGGCTGCTGCCGCGCGTGGTGTCGCGGCCGCTGGCGACGCTGGCGGCGTCGGTGCTGCGGTTGTGGCTGTAGCCGGCATTGAGGCTGACCGTGGGCAGGTGCTTGCCGCGCGCTTCGTCCAGGTTCTTTTCGGCCAGCGCCAGCTGCTGCTGTTGCAGCTGCAGCGCCAGGCTGTTCTGCTGCGCGCGTTGCGTCCACGCCTCCAGCGTGCCGAGGTCGGCGGCGCTCAGTTGCGGCTTGTCGCGCAGGCGGCGGATGCTTTCCGGGTTGAGGCCGGTCAGCTGCGCCAGCGCGTTGCGCTTGAGGTCGAGGTCGCTGATGGCGGCGATTTCCTGGGCGCTGGCGGCGTCGTAGCCGGCCTGTGCCTCGTGGGTGTCGGTGATGGTGGCGGTGCCGACCTCGAACGCCTTGCGCGCCTGCGCCAGCTGGCGCTCGTAGGCGGTCTTGGTGGCGCGGGTGACGGTGAGCACGTCCTCGGCCAGCAGCGCGTCGAAGTAGGCACGGGCGACGTCGATCACCAGTTGCTGGCCGCTGGCGTCGAACTGCAGCTGCGCCACGTTGCTGGCGATCTTGCCCTTCTGGTAGCCGCTGTAGCTGGCGGTGTCGAACAGCGGCTGCGTCAGCTGCACGCCCAGGCTGTCGCTGCGGTAGTTGCCGGTAGCCGGTTGCAGCGGCTTGGTCTGGGTGCTGGCGGCGCTCAGCCCGACGCTGGGCAGCAGCAGCGCGCGCCCCTGGACCGCCTTTTCGGCTCCGGCACGGTTGGCGGCGCTGGCGCTGGCGTAGCCGGCATCGTACTGGCGCGCGGCCTGCAGCGCCTGCAGCAGGTCGAAGGCGTGGGCCGGGGCGGCGAGGGCGCTGCCGAGCAGGGCGCCGAGGCCTAAGGTGCGGATGAGCTTCATAGTGGGCATTCCGGTTGCATCATTGACGGTGCTGAAACCGCTACCTTACCCAATTCCGGTAACGGCTTCACGCAGGATTGATTAATTTGTTTGCGGGCGCTTGACGCCGAACCACTGCGCGTACAGCGCCGGCAGGAACAGCAGCGTCAGCACGGTGGCTACCAGCAGGCCGCCCATGATCGCCACCGCCATCGGCCCCCAGAAGGTGCTGCGCGACAGCGGGATCATCGCCAGGATCGCCGCCAGCGCGGTGAGCATGATCGGGCGGAAGCGGCGCACGGTGGAGCCGACGATGGCCTCGAAGCGGTCGATGCCCTCGCCGATGTCGGTCTCGATCTGGTCGACCAGGATCACCGAGTTGCGCATGATCATGCCGAACAGCGCGATCACCCCCAGCATCGCGACAAAGCCGAACGGCGCGCCGAACAGGATCAGCGTCAGCGTGACGCCGATCAGGCCCAGCGGCGCGGTCAGCACCACCAGCAGCGTGCGCTGGAAGCTGCCGAGCTGGATCATCAGCAGCGTCAGCACCACGACCAGCATCAGCGGCGTCACCTTGGCGATCGCACCCTGCGAGTTCTGGCTCGCCTCCAGCGAGCCGCCCAGCTCGATGTGGTAGCCCAGCGGCAGCGTCTTCTCCAGCTGCTGCAGCTTGGGCCACAGCGCCTTGGAGATGTCGGCGGCCTGCACGCCGTCGGCGGCATCGGCGCGCACCGTCACCGTCGGCAGCCGGTTGCGGCGCCAGATGATGCTTTCCTCCGGCTGGTAGCTGATGGTGCCCAGCTGCGCCACCGGCACGTACTTGCCGCTGGCGGTCTGCACCATCAGGCTGCCCAGCGCATCCACCTGCTCGCGGCCGGCATTATCCAAGCGCGCCACGATGCCGATGCTGCGGTCGCCTTCGCGCCATTCGCTGACGGTGCTGCCGCTGAGCAGCAGCTGCAGCTGGCGGCTGAGCGACTGGTTGGAGACGCCCAGCACGCGTGCCTTGTCCTGGTCGATCTCCACCCGCAGCGCCTTCACCTGCTCGCCCCAGTCGATGTTGACGTGGCGGGCGCCGGGGTGGGCGCGCAGCAGCGTCTCAACGTTGGCCGCAATGCTGCGCACCTTGGCGTGGTCCTCGCCCATCACGCGGAACTGCACCGCGTAGCCGACCGGCGGGCCGTTCTCCAGCCGCGTGACACGGCCGCGCACCATCGGGAAGTCGCGCTCGAACAGCGTTTCCAGCTTGTGCTTGACGTCTTCGCGCACCTTTTCGTCGCGCGTCATCACCATCAGCTGCGCGTAGTTGAGGTGCTGCTGCTGCTGGTCCAGCGGCAGGTAGAAGCGCGGGCTGCCGCCGCCGACGTAGGCGGTGGTGCTGACCACGTGCTGGTCGTCCTTGATCAGCGCCTCCAGCTTGCGCACCTCGGCCTCGGTGGCCTGGTAGCTGGCGCCCTGCGGCAGCCACATGTCCACCATCAGCTCGACGCGGTTGGAGGAGGGGAAGAACTGCTGCTGCACGAACAGCTTGAACGCCACCAGCGACAGGATGAAGGCGGCCGCGGTCAGCGCGATCACCGTCTTGCGGTGGTCCAGGCACCACTCCACCGTGGCGCGGAAGCGCAGGTAGAACGGCTTGTGGTAGACGTCCTCGTGCGCGCTGGCGGCGGGATGCTCCGGCAGCAGCTTGTAGCCGAGGTAGGGCACGAACACCACCGCCACGATCCACGACAGCAGCAGCGCGATGCTGACCACCGAGAACAGGCTGAACACGTACTCGCCGGCGTTGGAGCGGGCCATGCCCACCGGCAGGAAGGTGGCCGCGGTGAGCAGGGTGCCGGTCAGCATCGGGAAGGCGGTGCTGGTGTAGGCAAAGGTGGCGGCCTGGAACTTGTTCCAGCCCTGTTCCAGCTTCAGCGCCATCATTTCCACCGCGATGATGGCGTCGTCGACCAGCAGGCCCAGCGCGATGATCAGCGAGCCCAGCGAGATGCGCTGCAGGTCGATGCCCAGCAGGTACATGGCGAGAAAGGTCATCGCCAGCACCAGCGGGATCGACAGCGCCACCACGATGCCGTTGCGCACGCCCAGGCTGAGGAAGCACACCGCCAGCACGATCACCACCGCCTCGATCAGCACCTTCATGAACTCGCCGACCGCGTTCTTCACCACCTGTGGCTGGTCGGACACCGAGTGGATCTGCATGCCGACCGGCAGCTTGTTCTGTACCTCCTGCATCAGCAGCTGCAGGTTGTTGCCCAGTTTCAGCACGTCGCCGCCCTGTTTCATGCTGATGGCGAGACCGAGCGCCGGCTTGCCGTCAAAACGCATGCCGAAAGATGGCGGGGTGACGAACTGGCGCTCGACCGTGGCGATGTCGCCCAGGCGGAAGTTCCTGCCTCCGGCGCTGAGCGGGGTGTCGGCAATGGCCGCCACCGAGCCGTAGCTGCCGGAGACGCGCACCCAGATGCGGTCACTGGCGGTGTCGTAATTGCCGGCCGGCGTCATCGCGTTCTGCTCCGCCAGCGCGCTCCAGATGGTGCGCGCGTCCAGCTGCAGCGCCGCCAGCTTGGCGTTGGACAGCGTCACGTAGATGCGCTCTTCCTGCTCGCCGATCATGTCCACCTTGCCGACGTCGGGCAGGCGCAGGATCTCCTGGCGCACGTCGTCGACGTAGCGGCGCACCTCCTCGTAGCTGAAGCCGTCGCCGGTAAAGGCGTAGATGTTGCCGAAGGTGTCGCCGAACTCGTCGTTGAAGAAGGGGCCGCGGATGTCGGCGGGCAGGGTGTGGCGGATGTCGCCCAGCTTCTTGCGCACCGTGTACCACAGCTGCTGCACGTTCTTCGGCGGCACGTCCTCGCGGATCGACAGGATCAGCAGCGCCTCGCCGGGCTTGGTGTAGCTCTTCACGTACTCCAGCTCGCCCATTTCCTGCAGCTTCTTCTCGATCTTGTCGGTGACCTGCTGCTCGGTCTCCAGCGCGGTGGCGCCGGGCCACAGCACGCGCACCATCATCGCCTTGAAGGTGAATTCCGGGTCTTCCTTCTGCCCCAGCTGGGTGTAGGCGAACAGCCCGGCCACCATCAGCACCACCATCAGGTACTGCACCAGCGAGCCGTTGCGCAGCGCCCATTCTGACAGGTTGATTTTTTTCATCGTCGCCGGCTCCTTATTGCTGCAGCAGGCTGACGCGCTGGCCGTCGCGCAGCAGGTGGACACCGGCGGTGACCACCTTCTCGCCGCCGGCCAGGCCGGACTGCAGCGTCACGCCGTGGCTGTCGAGGCGGGCGACCTGCACCGCCTTGCGGCCAACCTTGTTGCCGCCGTCGATCAGCCACACGTAGTGCTTGCCGTTCTCGTCGAGAATGGCGCTGTGCGGCAGACGGATGGCGCGCGGCTGGCCGCCGGCGGCCAGTGCGCTGATGCGCGCGGTCATGCCCAGCCGGACATCGTCGCCGGCGTTCGCCAGCTGCAGCCGCGCGGCGTAGGTGCGGGTGGCCGGGTCGGCGTCGGCGGCCAGCTCGCGCAGGCTGGCGGGGAGCTCGCGGCCGTCGGCCCACAGCGCCACCTTGAAGCCGCTGGCGCGGCGTACCCGCTCCAGCGCGTTTTCCGGTACCTGGAACAGCACCTCGCGCGCGCCGTCGGCGGCGAGCCGGGCCACCACCTGGCCGGCGGCGACCACCATGCCCGGCTCGGCGCTGATCTCGCTGATGACGCCGTCACTGTCGGCCAGCAGCGAGGTGTAGCTGCCCTGGTTGCGGCTGGCGGCCAGTGCCGCCTGCGCCTGCTGCAGGCTGGCGCGTGCGCTGCTGACCGCCGCCTGCTGGCGGTCGACCTGCGACTGGCTGATGAAATTCTGTGTCAGCAAGTCGCGGAAGCGCCGGAGATCGGCCTCCTGCTGCTGCAGGCTGGCCTGCGCCGCCGCCAGTTGCGCCGCCTTGGCCTGGCTGTCGAGCTGGTAGTCGCTGGCATCCAGCATCGCCAGCACCTGGCCGCGCCGCACGCGCTCGCCGCTGTTGACGCGCTTCTCCACCACCTTGCCGGCGACGCGGAAGGCGAGGCGGCTCTCCTGGCGGGCGCGGACCTCGCCGCTGAATTGCTGGCTGGCGGCAGCGTCGCTGCTGCTGGCGACGGTGTAGCGGACCGGGCGGATTTCCTCGACCAGTTTGACCTCGTCGCGGCAGGCGGACAGGGTCAGCAGGAGCGCGCCGGCCAGGGCCAGGCGGGGGTAGTGCGGTGCCATCGTGATTTCCTCGTTGCGTTTTATTGTTGTGGCTGACGGTCGGCCATCAGGCCGTTCAGCATCAGGTCCATCGACAGTTCCAGGTACTGCAGCGGCGGCATGGAGCGGTGCTGGCTGTCGCTGATCACCTTGCCGAAGGAGCAGCGCCAGGTCATGGTCAGCATCATCGGCGCCACCAGGGTGTCGACCACCGCGTGCGGGTTGATGTCGCGGAACTCGCCGCGGGCGACGCCGCGCTGCAGGATGCGCAGCAGCATGTTGTGGCTGGGCTCGATCACCTCGGCGTGGTAGAAGCGCGCCAGCTCCGGGAAGTTGGTGGCCTCGGCGAACATCAGCTTGCAGATGCCGGCCAGCGGCGATTCGCCGACTTCCAGCCACCAGCGCCGCATCATCAGCCGCAGCAACTCGGCGCTGCTGCCCTCGAACTGCTGCTCCAGTTCGGCAAAGCTGGCCAGCCGCGTCACCAGGTTCTCGCGCAGCACCGCCTTGAAGATGTCTTCCTTGTTCTCGAAGTACAGATAGGGCGTGCCCTTGGTGACGCCGGCAGCCTTGGCGATGTCTTCCATCTTGGTGGACTTGAAGCCGCGCTCGACAAACAGCGCCAGCGCCGCGTCCAGGATCTCCGCCGGGCGGACTTCCTTGCGGCGGTGCCAGCGGGTGATCGGGCAGCAGGATGGTTTGCTCATGGCGGTGTTCTCTGAATACTTGTTCATTAATCTGATGGCCGGACTTTAGTGCAAGCGCTCGGTATCGGCAATTAATAAATCAAAATTTATTTGCAAATGGCGTATCGGCGGCGGCGTGCTGTTGCAGCGCTGCCAACAGGCCCTTATTCGCGGCGCGATGTGCACAAACGCCAGCCGAATCGGCCGTGCTTGGGTAGAATGCGGCGCAGCAATAGCTGTTTCTGATTCCGACTACCGTGGAGATGCCCCGTGAGCGTAGCCCCCATCGACAAGGCCGCCATCCTGGCCGAAGCGCTGCCATATATCCGCAGCTTCAACAACAAGACCATCGTGGTGAAATACGGTGGCAACGCGATGACCGACGACAAGCTGAAGGAAGACTTCGCCAAGGATATCGTGCTGCTGAAACTGGTCGGCCTCAACCCGGTGGTGGTGCACGGCGGCGGCCCGCAGATCAATGAGCTGCTGGAGCGCGTCGGCAAGGAAGGCCAGTTCATCCAGGGCATGCGCGTCACCGACAGCGAGACCATGGACGTGGTGGAAATGGTGCTCGGCGGCCTGGTGAACAAGGAAATCGTGTCGCTGCTGAACAAGCACGGCGGCAAGGCGGTCGGCATCACCGGCAAGGACGGCCACTTCATCCGCGCCAGCAAGCTGTTCCTGAAGTCGGAATCCGACGAAAACATCGACATCGGCCAGGTCGGCGACATCGAGCACATCGACCCGAGCCTGGTGGCGCTGCTGGACAGCCAGGATTTCATCCCGGTGATCGCGCCGATCGGCGTCGGCCAGGACGGCGAGGCCTACAACATCAACGCCGACGTGGTGGCCGGCAAGCTGGCCGAGACGCTGAAGGCGGAAAAGCTGGTGCTGATGACCAACACCCCGGGCGTGCTGGACAAGCAGGGCAAGCTGCTGACCGGCCTCACCGCCGCCAAGGTCGACGAGCTGTTCGCCGACGGCACCATCAGCGGCGGCATGCTGCCCAAGATCAGCTCGGCGCTGGACGCGGCCAAGAGCGGCGTGAACTCGGTGCACATCATCGACGGCCGCGTACCGCACGCGCTGCTGCTGGAAATCCTGACCGACGAAGGCGTCGGCACCATGATCAAGGCCGGCTGATTCCGCGCCCGTTCCCTGCCAAAGGCCGCCGTTGCGGCCTTTTTCTTTTGGTCCTGGCCGGCGGCTGTCTATATTGAACGCAATACGGTTCTACGCCGGCATATGCCGGGCGGTCATCAAGGGGAGGGCGGCATGCAAACAGTGCGACAACTGCTGGAGAACAAGGCGATCAAGGACCTGATCAGCGTCGGGCCGGAAATGACGGTGTTCCAGGCGCTGCAGGTGATGGCGGAGCGCGACGTCGGCGCCATCCTGGTGATGGAGATGGGCGACGTGGTCGGCATTTTCTCCGAGCGCGACTACGCGCGGCGCATCGTGCTGATGGGACGCACCTCGGCCGGCACCAAGGTGCGCGACATCATGACCAGCAAGGTGATCTTCGTGAGTCCGGGGCAGAGCATCGGCGAGTGCATGGCGCTGATGACCGACCGCCGCATCCGCCACCTGCCGGTGATGGAGGACAACCGCGTGATCGGCCTGCTGTCGATCGGCGACCTGGTGCACGCCACCATCGCCGAGCAGCAGTTCGTGATCGAGCAGCTGGTGAAGTACATCCGCACCTGAGACAGGCGGCGCCCGCCGCCTCGCAAAAAACCCGGCAAGAACGACAAAAGGTTGGCCGCAACGCTTGCGGCCAACCTTTTGTGCTTGCCGGGGCGTGCTATCGGTTCAGGGCACGATCCGGCGCGCCAGTTGCATCAGCGCCGGCGCGATCTGCTTGCGCATCGCCTCCGCGTTGAAGGCGAAGGCCGGGCCGCTGGCGTTGAGGCACACCACCGGCATGCCGGGCACCGGCGACGGCAGCGCGACGCCGACCGCCATCACGTCGCGCTCGAACTCGCCGAACGACTCGCTATAGCCGAACTGCGCGTAGTGCTCGCAGCTGGCCTGCAGCCGCGCCGCCACCGCCGGCCAGTCGCCGCCGTAGCGCTGCGCCAGCTCCGGCGCCAGCGCGGCGCGTTCCGCCGGCGACAGGATGGCGTAACAGGCGCGGCCGATGGCGGTGCTGGCCAGCGGCACGCGCGAACCGACGGTGAGCTGCACCGACACCCGCGCCTGGCTGCGGCAGGTTTCCAGATAGACGATGTCGGTGCCGTCGCGCATGCCGAGGCTGACCGAGATGGTGTTGTCGAGGGCGAACTCGCGCATCAGCGGCGAGGCGACGCGGCGGATGTCGTAGCTGCCGAGCACGGTGGAGCCCAGCGCCAGCACCGCCAGCCCCAGCCGGTAGTAGCCGGTGTCGTGATCCTGGGACAAATAACCGAGCTTGGTCAGGGTGTAGGTCAGCCGCGACACGGTGGATTTGGGCAGGTCGGTCCGTTGCGCCAGCACCTGGTTGGACAGCGCGCCCTCGCCGGGCTGGAACGCCGCCAGCACGCGCAGGCCACGGGCCAGCGCCCCGACGAACAGGCGGTCTTTTTCCTCGTCTGTATCTGGGTTTGACGACATCGGCAATCGGCTCTCTTTCTGGATGAGTGGCAAGAATAGTGCACCGCCTTATATCGACCAAGAAAAAACTTTACAGCCTCCGGTCGAGTTGTTAGTCTATTTTGCATTGTAGAACGTAATTCCGCAATGCGGAATTGCTTAAGGAGAGTCCACATGGCTGCAGCATCCAATCGCGCCCCTTTCCAGTGGGATGACGCACTGTTACTGAACGATCAGCTGACCGACGAAGAACGCATGGTGCGCGACAGCGCCTACGCCTACTGCCAGGAACGCCTGCTGCCGCGGGTGCTGACGGCCAACCGCGAAGAGCGCTTCGACCGCGAGATCATGAGCGAGATGGGCGAGCTGGGCCTGCTCGGCTGCACCATCGACAGCCACGGCTGCGCCGGCCTGTCGCACGTGGCCTACGGCCTGGTGGCGCGCGAAGTGGAGCGTGTCGACTCCGGCTACCGCTCGGCGATGTCGGTCCAGTCCAGCCTGGTGATGCACCCGATCTGGGCCTACGGCACCGACGCGCAGAAGGACAAGTACCTGCCGAAACTGGCGACCGGCGAATGGGTCGGCTGCTTCGGCCTGACCGAGCCGGACGCCGGCTCCGACCCGGCCGGCATGAAGACCCGCGCCCGCAAGGTGGACGGCGGCTACGTGCTCAACGGCAGCAAGATGTGGATCACCAACAGCCCGATCGCCGACGTGTTCGTGGTGTGGGCCAAGGACGACGACGGCGAGATCCGCGGCTTCGTGCTGGAGAAGGGCATGAAGGGGCTGTCGGCGCCGAAGATCGAGGGCAAGTTCTCGCTGCGCGCCTCCATCACCGGCGAGATCGTGATGGACAACGTGGCCGTGGGCGAAGACGCGCTGCTGCCGCACGTGAAAGGCCTGAAAGGCCCGTTCGGCTGCCTGAACAAGGCGCGCTACGGCATCGCCTGGGGCGCGATGGGTGCCGCCGAGTTCTGCTGGCACGGTGCCCGCCAGTACACGCTGGACCGCAAGCAGTTCAACCGTCCGCTGGCGGCGACCCAGCTGGTGCAGCTGAAGCTGGCGAACATGCAGACCGAGATCAGCCTGGGCCTGCAGGCCGCACTGCGCGTCGGCCGCCTGATGGACGAAGGCCGCGCCGCGCCGGAAATGATCAGCCTGATCAAGCGCAACAACTGCGGCAAGGCGCTGGACATCGCCCGCATCGCCCGCGACATGCACGGCGGCAACGGCATCTCCGACGAATTCCACATCATCCGTCACGTGATGAACCTGGAAGCCGTCAACACCTACGAGGGCACGCACGACGTGCACGCCCTGATTCTGGGCCGCGCCCAGACCGGTATTCAGGCGTTTGCCTGATCGCTTGCGGGCGCACCGGGCAAGGGTGTCCCGTGCGCCTGGAGTGTGATGTACCGCCGCCGGCCTCCACCAGCGGCGCGAGTTGGTTCCTGTCTGTCCTTAGGGCTCGGTGCAACCGAGCCATTTTTTTCGCGGCCAACGTTGGCCGCAAAGGAGAAGCATCATGGCTGGCGCATTGTCGGGTATCAAGGTTCTGGATCTGAGTCGTGTCCTCGCCGGGCCGTGGACCGGGCAGCTGCTGGCTGATCTCGGTGCGGAAGTGATCAAGGTGGAGCGCCCCGGCAGCGGTGATGATACCCGCCACTGGTCGCCGCCCAGCCTGCCGGACGGCACCGCCGCCTACTACCTCGCCGCCAACCGCGGCAAGCAGTCGCTGACCGTCGACATCACCCAGCCGGCCGGACAGCAGATCGTGCGCCAGCTGGCGGCCGAGTGCGACGTGCTGCTGGAAAACTACAAGGTCGGCGGCCTGAAGAAGTACGGCCTCGACTACGACAGCCTGAAACAGCTGAACCCGCGGCTGGTGTACTGCTCGATCACCGGCTTCGGCCAGGACGGCCCCTACGCCGAGCTGCCCGGCTACGACTACATCGTGCAGGGCATGTCCGGCCTGATGAGCATCACCGGTCCCGCCGACGGCGAGCCGCACAAGGTCGGCGTCGCGGTCACCGACCTGTTCACCGGCCTGTACGCCGCCAATGCGGTGCAGGCGGCGCTGCTGTCGCGCCACCGTACCGGTGAAGGCCAGTACATTGACATGGCGCTGTTCGACTGCGCGCTGGCGATGCTGTCCAACGTCAACATGAACTGGCTGGTCGGCGGCGAAGTGCCGCCGCGGCTGGGCAATGCCCACCCCAATATCGTGCCCTACCAGGTGTTCAGGACCGCCGGCGACGGCCACTTCATCCTCGCCTGCGGCAACGACAAGCAGTTCCGCGCGGTGTGCGAGGTGCTGCAACTGCCACAACTGGCCGACGACGAGCGCTTCGCCAGCAACCCGAAGCGGGTGCAGCACCGTGCCACGCTGGTGCCGCTGCTGGCCGAGGGCTTCATGGCGCGCGGTCGCGACGAATGGCTGAAACTGCTCGACGCCGCCGGCGTGCCGTGCGGCCCGATCAATACCGTCGCCGAGGCATTTGCCGACCCGCAGATCCGTCATCGCGACATGGCGTTGCAGATGACCGACAGCAAAGGGCAGAACGTGCCCCAGGTGGCCTGCCCGATCAAGATGTCGGCCACGCCGCCGCAGTACCTGACGCCGCCGCCGGCGCTGGGCGAACACACCGACGCGCTGCTGCGGCATCTGGGCTACGATGCGGTGGCAATTGCACAACTGCGCGCCGCCGGAACCGTTTAAACGCTTGTTTGATTTTGACGCGCAGCCACATTCATTGGCATCATTGCGCTTATTGTCCCCTGCCAGCGCAAAGGAGAAGCGGTGGAACGCGAATACATGGAATACGACGTGGTGGTAGTCGGGGGCGGGCCTTCCGGCCTGTCCGCGGCCATCCGTCTCAAGCAGCTGGCTGCCGAAAAAGGTCAGGAACTCAGTGTCTGTCTGCTGGAGAAAGGCTCCGAAATCGGCGCCCACATCCTGTCCGGCGCCGTGCTGGAGCCGCGTACGCTGAACGAGCTGATCCCGGACTGGAAGGAAAAGGGCGCGCCGCTCAATACCCCGGCCAAGCAGGACAGCTTCCTGCTGCTGACCGAAACCGAGTCGATCAAGCTGCCGACCCCGCCGCAGATGAACAATCACGGCAACTACATCATCAGCCTGGGCAACTTCTGTCGCTGGCTGGGGCAGCAGGCGGAAGAGCTGGGTGTGGAAATCTACCCCGGCTTTGCCGCCGCCGAGGTGCTGTACCACGCCGACGGCTCGGTGAAGGGCGTGGCCACCGGCAACGTCGGCACCGGCAAGAACGGTGACGAGGAGGGCGAACCGGGCATCGAGCTGTGGGCGAAGCAGACCGTGTTCGCCGAAGGCTGTCGCGGCTCGCTGACCAAGGGCCTGTTCGAGCGCTTCCAGCTGCGTACCGGCGCCGATCCGCAGACCTACGGCATCGGCATCAAGGAGCTGTGGGAAGTGAAGCCGGAGCTGCACGAAGAAGGCAAGATCACCCACACCGCCGGCTGGCCGATGGACCAGAAAACCTACGGCGGCTCCTTCCTCTACCATCTGGAGAACAACCAGGTGGTGGTCGGCTTCGTGGTCGGTCTCGACTACGAGAATCCCTACCTGTCGCCGTACGAGGAATTCCAGCGCTTCAAGACCCACCCGGCGATCAAGGGTGTGTTCGAAGGCGGCCGCCGCCTGTCCTACGGTGCGCGCGCGATCTCCGAAGGCGGCCTGCAGAGCATTCCGAAACTGACCTTCGCCGGTGGCGTGCTGGTCGGCGACACCGCCGGCTTCCTCAACGTGCCGAAGATCAAGGGCACGCACACCGCGATGAAGTCCGGCATGCTGGCCGCGGAAGCGGTGTTCACGCTGCTGGCGGCCAACCCCGAGGCACAGGGCGCGGAGGCGGTCGGCTACACCGCCGCCTTCAAGCAGAGCTGGCTGCACGACGAGCTGCACAGCGTACGCAACATCCGCCCGTCGTTCCGCTGGGGGCTGTGGCCGGCGATGATCTATTCGGCGATCGACACCTACCTGTTCCGCGGCAAGGCGCCGTGGACGCTGCGCCACAAGCACGCCGACCACGAGTGCCTGAAGCCCAAGGACGAGTGCACGCCGATCGCCTATCCGAAGCCGGACGGGGTGCTGACCTTCGACCGCCTGTCGTCGGTGTTCATCTCCAACACCAATCACAGCGAAGACCAGCCGCCGCACCTGCAGCTGAAGGACACGACCGTGCCGATCCGCATCAACCTGGAAAAGTACGACGCGCCGGAACAGCGCTACTGCCCGGCCGGGGTGTACGAGATCGTCGGTCGCGAAGAGGGCGAGCCGCGGCTGCAGATCAACGCGCAGAACTGCGTGCACTGCAAGACCTGCGACATCAAGGATCCGACCCAGAACATCAACTGGGTGACGCCGGAAGGCGGCGGCGGGCCGAACTACCCGAACATGTAAGCCGCCACCACGGACAACGCCGCCAGCAGGGTGCTGGCGGCGTTTTTCATTGCGGCCAACCTTGGCCGCATCCGGCGAACTCAGCCGCCGCTGCGCTTTGCCGTCCAGCCCTGCTTCTGCAGCTCGGCCATCAGTAGCGCCACGTGTTCGCCCTGGATCTCGATCTGGCCGTCCTTGACCGTGCCGCCAGTGCCGCAGCGCGCCTTCAGCTGCTTGCCCAGCGCCAGCAGTTCGCCGCCGGCCAGCGGCACGCCGCTGACCACCGTCACGCCCTTGCCCTTGCGCCCCTTGGTCTCGTGGCGCACGCGCACGATGCCGTCGCCGGCCGGCGCGGCGGCCGCCTGGCAGGCGCAGGCGTCCAGCGGTGCGCGGCAGGCGGGGCACATGCGGCCGTGTTCGGTGGAGTACACCAGTCCGCCGCTGGCATGCTTCTTCATGTTGCGTCCTTGTCCTGTTTGCGAAAAAACTGCACCGACAAACCTTGCGATGCAGGAATGACGCATTGTATTGCGCGATCGCGCGCGGCTCAAATGGCGACGCCGCTTGACAGCCGCCGCCGCGCGGGCGCATCATCGTCCGCTATGGCTACTGTTATCCGTTTCGTGTCCCACGCTTATTATTATGGTTACCGCACTTCTTTGGCGGCACCAGGATGCGTCACGGGCTGAATAAGCCTTACCCCCGAATCCCTGATCAATGCCGCCGCACTCTGGCGGCATTGGTGTTTCTGGGCTGTTCCAATGTTTCCGGTTTGCGGCACCCAACGGAGTCCGAACATGGAAAATCATCGTTCCTGGCAGCTGCCAGCGGCAAAACACGGCATCAGCAGCGTGCTGTGCATCGTCAGCGACGTCGAGCACGGCTCGCATCTTCCCGGCAACCCGGTCGCCCGCCTGCAAGCCCTGCTTGCCGGGCAGCAGACCCCGGCAGTGCTTGAGTCGCTGTTCCCCGAGGTGCGCAGCCTGGCCTACCTGTCGGCCGGCGGCCGCTCGCCGCAACGCGCCGACTGGCTGGCCGCGCGGGTGCTGGTGTTCGCGTTGCAGCATCTGGAACTGGCCAGCCACGAACTGGCGCTGATGGACGCGGTAAACCTGCGTTTGCAGCAGCTATCGCGTAAACTGGCACTGGATTGCCCGCTATTGCGCTCGTTCGCGCTGTTTTGTGGCGCGCGGCCGTGGCGCACCCACGGTCACGGCGAGCAGCTGCTGAGCGTGACGGCGTCGCCGGTGGCGCAGTCGCTGGCACTGCGCCGCCAGCTGGGCGCGCATCTGGCGCGGGTGCAACAGGCACTGGCAAAGCTGGCGTGATGCCGGTGCAGACAAGCAGCATGGCTAACAAAGCCTGGCGTGACGGCAGTGCCGCCGCGTAACGGTTTTGTTAGCCATGCTCGAACGGGAGAAGAGATGGACGACGGTTATCTGCAGCGCGTACCCCGCGCCGACGACACACTGAAAACCCTGACCCTGGTGGTGTACGCGCTGCAGGCGCTGAGTCTGTTTGTCGGTGTCACCGCCATCGTCGGCATCATCATCAACTACCTCAAGCGCGATGAGGCCGCCGGCACCGAGTGGCAAAGCCACTTTGCCTGGCAGATCCGCACCTTCTGGTGGGCGCTGATCGGCTTCGCCGTTTCCTGGCCGCTGACTCTGCTGCTGGGGCTGGGCGTCGTCACCGGTTTTGCGGTGTGGGTGTGGTACGTGTACCGCATCGTGCGCGGGTTTCTGGCGTTTAACGACCGCCGACCGCTGCCGCAGTGAATGCTTGCTGCGCATTGGCCACAGCTTTGGCACAATGCGCGGCTGATTTTTGAATGAACGCGATGAACCCCGAACATCTGCAACTGCTCGTCACCCGCGTGATGCCCTACGGCAAGTACAAGGGCCGCGTGATCGCGGACCTGCCCGGGCACTACCTGAACTGGTTCGCCCGCGAGGGCTTTCCGCCGGGCGAGATCGGCCGCCTGCTGGCGCTGATGCAGGAGTTGGATCACAACGGGCTGTCATCGCTGCTCGACCCACTACGAAAGCGATAATACATGGCCATCCAATGGTTCCCCGGACACATGAACAAAGCCAAGAAAGAGCTGCAAGAGCGTCTTGGCGGAATCGATGTGGTCATTGAAATGCTGGACGCGCGCCTGCCGGCCTCCAGCGCCAACCCGATGATCGCGCAGCTGGCCAAGCGCAAGCCGTCGATCAAGGTACTGAACAAGCAGGATCTGGCCGATCCGGCCGTCACCCGGCAGTGGCTGGACTGGTACCGCAAGCCGGGCACCATCGCCATCGGCCTCGACGCCTCGGAGAAGTCGCCGGCGCAAAAGCTGATCGAGGCCTGCATGGACGTGGCGCCCAACCGTGGCACCATCGACAAGCCGCTGCGGGTGGTGATCTGCGGCATTCCCAACGTCGGCAAGTCGACGCTGATCAACAGCATCACCGGCCGCCGCATCGCCAAGACCGGCAACGAGCCGGGCATCACCAAGGGTCAGCAGCGCATCATGCTGTGCGATGAGATCGAGCTGTTCGATACCCCGGGCATGCTGTGGCCGAAGATCGTGGTGCCACAGGGCGGCTACAACCTCGCCGCCAGCGGCGCGGTGGGCCGCAACGCGATGGACGAGGAGGAAGTGGCGCTGGAGCTGCTGGCCTACCTGATGCGCTACTACGGCAAGGAGCTGGACGCGCGCTACCACATCGGCGACATCGCCGGCCTGCAGGACTGGCAGGTGATGGAGCTGATCGGCAAGAAGCGCGGCGCGATGCTGCCCGGCGGCCGCATCAACATCCAGAAAACCGCCGAACTCATCCTCACCGACTTCCGCAGCGGCGCGATCGGGCGCCTGACGCTGGAGCGGCCGGACGAGTGGAAAGCCTGGGAAAAGGCGGCCAAGGAAGCCGCGGTCCTGCGCGCCGCGGAGAAGGAAGCCGCGCGCCTGGAGCGCGAGGCGCGTGTCGCCAAGGCCGCCAAGCGCCGTTAATCCGTTGCGGCCAACCCTGGCCGCAAGCAAACAAAAAGCCCGCAGCACGTGCCGCGGGCTTTTTTGCGTGAGGGGCCGGTTCAACCGAGGCGCTCGCCCGGTTCCTCGAACCAGGCCATCACGATCGCCTGCGCCGCCACCTGGTCCAGCACCGGCTTCTGCTTGCGACCGCGCACGCCGGCCTCCTCCAGCAGGCTCTCGGCGATCACCGAGGTCAGCCGCTCGTCCACCAGCCACACCGGCAGGCGGTAGCGGCCGTGCAGGCGCTGCGCGAACTTGCGGCATAACGCGGTCAGCGCGTGGGCATTGCCGTCCATGTGCGTCGGCAGGCCAACGACAAAACCGGTCGGCTGCCATTCCTCGATCAGCTTGCCGATGGCGGCAAAGCGCACCTCGTTGCTGTCGCTGCTGATGGTGGCCAGCGGGGTGGCGATGCCCAATTCCGGTTCGCCCAGCGCCACGCCGATGCGCTGCTCGCCGAAGTCGAAGCCCAGCAGCGTGCCCTTATGCATGACCGGCGTCCGTGCACAGCAGCGACGGGTCGAAGCCCAGCAGCTTGATGGCGCTGTCGAAACGCGCCTCGCTCGGGGTGTCGAAGATCACCCAGTCGGCGGCGGCGACGGTCAGCCACTGGTTGGCGGCGATTTCCTCTTCCAGCTGGCCTTTTTCCCAGCCGGCATAGCCGAGGCTGACCAGCAGCTTGTCCGGGCCCTGCGCCTCCGAGACCGCCTGCAGGATGTCCTTGGAGGTGGTCAGCGCCAGGTCGTCGGTGATGGTCAGCGTCGACTGCCAGTTGCCGATCGGCGTGTGCAGCACGAAGCCGCGGTCCGGCTGCACCGGGCCGCCGAAGTGCACCGGCACGGTATTGGCCTCGTCGTTGGCCAGCGGCAGGTCGATCTGCTCCAGCAGCTGCGCCAGCACCAGGCCGGACGGCTTGTTGATGATCATGCCCATCGCCCCCTGCTCGCCGTGCTCGCAAATGTAGACGATGCTTTTGGCAAACAGCGGGTCGGTCATGCTGGGCATGGCGATCAGAAAATGATGTGCAAGGGTCAGCGTATCCATGGCTGCATTATGGCAACCATTGTCATGGCCGGCAAAGCACATCGCACAAAAGCGCCACCCGGATCGCGCGCCAGGGCCGCCGGCCGGTAAAGGTTGGCCGCAGCGGCGCGGTTGCTTGCTAAAATGGCCGACCGATTTCTCCTGAGCTGGATACCCCTTGCGCCTCACTCACATCAAACTGGCGGGCTTCAAGTCCTTCGTCGACCCCACCAGCATCGCCGTTCCCGGCCAGCTGGTGGCGGTGATCGGCCCCAACGGTTGCGGCAAGTCCAACGTGATCGACGCCGTGCGCTGGGTGCTGGGCGAGTCGTCCGCCAAGCAGCTGCGTGGTGAATCGATGCAGGACGTGATCTTCAACGGCTCCAGCACCCGCAAGCCGGTGTCGCGCGCCTCGGTGGAGCTGGTGTTCGACAACGGCGACGGCCAGCTCACCGGGCCGTGGGGCCAGTACGCCGAGGTGTCGATCAAGCGCGTGCTGACGCGGCAGGGCGAATCCAGCTACTACATCAACAACCAGCAGGTGCGCCGCCGCGACATTACCGACCTGTTCCTCGGCACCGGCGTCGGCGCGCGCGGCTACGCGGTGATCGAGCAGGGCATGATCTCGCGCATCATCGAGGCGCGGCCGGAAGAGCTTCGCGCCTACCTGGAAGAGGCCGCCGGCGTGTCGCGCTACAAGGAGCGCCGCCGCGAAACCGAAAACCGCCTCTCCGACACCCGCGACAATCTGACCCGCATCGACGACCTCAAGCTGGAGCTGGCGCGGCAGGTCGAGCGCCTGACCGAGCAGGCCGAGGTCGCGGCCAACTACCAGGACATGCGCGGCGCGCTGACCTTCAAGCAGAACCTGCTGGCGCTGGCGCGACGCGAGGAAGCGGCGCGGCAGGAAGCCGCCGCGCGCGGCGAACTGGCGCGCATCGAGACCGAAGAAACCGCGCTGGAAGCGGCGCACACCCACCTCGAAACCGAGCTGGAGACGGTGCGCGAGGCGCACTACGCCGCCAGCGACGCGGTGCACGAGGCGCAGCAGGCGCTGTTCGAGGCCAACGCCAGTCTGGCGCGGCTGGAAGAGCAGCAGCGCCACCGCCTGCAAAGCCGCGAGCGGCTGGAGCGCGATCTGGCCGGCGCCCGCAACGAACGCCAGCAGCTGGCGGAACAGAAAGCACAGGTCGAGCACGAGCTGGACGACTGGCTGCCGCGGCGCGAAGAGGCGCAGATGCGCATGGAAGAGGCGCAGATGGGGCTGGAAGACGGCGCCGACGGCCTGCCCGGTGCCGAGGCCGCATTCCGCGTCGCCGACCAGCGCCTGGCGCAGATGACGGCGCAGATCGCCAACCTCACCCGCGAACGCGATCTCGCGCGACAGCAGGGCGAACACCTGCGCCGCAGCATCGAGCAGCTGGCCGGGCGCGAAGACGCGCTGCGCCGCGAGCTGCACGACCTCAACCTGCCCGACAGCGGCGTGCTGGAAGCGGCGCAGGCCGAGGTCGCGCGCGCGCAGGCGGCGCTGGACGCGGTGCGCGCCAGGTTGGCCGCAGACGAGGCCAAGCAGGCCGATCTCGGCAGCGAGCGCGAACAGCTGGACAAGACGCTGAACGAACTCCATACCGACGCCGCCCGCGCCGAGGCTGAAGTCGCCGCGCTGGACGCGGTGCTGGCGCGCGAGGCCGCCGGCGAGCAGCTGGCCGGCTGGCTGGCGGCGCAGCAGATGGACGGCGCGCCGGCGCTGTGGCAGAGCCTGCAGGTGGACGAACAGTGGCGCGCGGCGGTGGAAGTGGTGCTCGGCGACAGCCTCGCCGCCCGTGCCGCCGCCTTGCCCGGCGCGCTGCCGCCGGCGCCGCTGGCGCTGGTCGATGGCTCCTCAATGCCCGCCGTTGCGGCCAACCTTGGCCGCCAGCCGCTGCTGGCCGTGGTCAGTGCCGGCGCGCCGTTTGCCGCCGCGCTGGCCGACTGGCTGGCCGGCGTCTACTGTGCCGACACGCTAGACGATGCCATCGCCCGCCGCGGCGAGCTGGCCGCCGGCGAATGCTGGGTCACCCCCGACGGCCACCGCGTCAGCGCGGTCAGCGTGCGCTTCAACGCCGCGCAGGCCGGCGACGGCATGATGGCGCGCAAGGCGGCGCGCGACGCGGCGGCAGAAAGGTTGGCCGCGGTGCAGCCGCAGATTGATAGCACCCGGAAACGGCGTGACAGCGTGGCGTCGATGCTGGGCATGCTGGCCGAGGCGGTGCGCGCACAGAAGGGATCCGTGTCGCGGCTGGAGGCGGAGCTGAACGCGGTGACGCTGGAGCACGTGAAGCTGGAGCAGGCGGCGCGGCAGGGTGCGGCGCGGCTGGCGGCCATCCGCGCCGAACAGCAGCGCCTGCGCGACGAGCGCGACACGGCGCAGGAAACCATCGCGGAAGCGGAGCTGCTGGCCGAAGAAAACGCGATGCAGCTGGAAGAGCTGGCCGAACAGCTGGAAGACGCGCGGCTGGCGCGGCTGAACGCCGAAACCGGCCTCGAGCTGGCGCGCAACAAGACGCGCGACGCCGAGCGCATGCTGCACGAGATCAAGCTGGCGCAGCACACCGCCGAGCAGAAGGTGGCCGAGCTGGCGCGCCGCGCGCGCGAACTGGAAGACCGCGACCAGCAACTGGCCGAGCGCCTGGAAACGCTGGCGATGGAGGCGGAAACGGTGGAGGAGGCGGCGCCGGACGAGGTGCTGCAAGAGGCGCTGGTGCTGCGCGAAACGCGCGAGCAGACCCTGGCCGCGACACGCGACCAGCTCAACGCGCTGACCGAGACCCTGCGCCAGCACACGCAAAAGCAGCAGGAAGTCAGCGCCGCGCTGCCGGCATTGCGCGAGGCGCGCTCGGACTGGCTGCTGAAGCACCAGGAGGCGCGACTGAACGTGGAGCGCTTCGACGAGGAACTGAAAACCGCCGAGGCGGACGAAGCGGCGCTGCTGCCGCACCTGAACGACAGCGTGAAACCGAATGCGCTGGCGGCGGAGATCGCACGGCTGGCGCGCGCCATCGAGGGCCTCGGCGCAGTGAACCTCGCCGCGCTGCAGGAGCTGGAAGAGGCGCAGAAGCGCGGCGAGTATCTGGCCGGCCAGACCGACGACCTGCTGCAGGCGATGGCGACGCTGGAAGAGGCGATCGCCAAGATCGACGGCGAAACCCGCGACATGCTGCAGACCACCTACGACGCGGTCAACGCCAAGATGAGCGAGTTCTTCCCGACGCTGTTCGGCGGCGGCCGCGCCGAGCTGGTGCTCACCGGCGACGACCTGCTGTCGGCCGGCATCCAGATCATCGCCCAGCCGCCGGGCAAGAAGAACAGCACCATCCACCTGCTGTCCGGCGGCGAGAAGGCGCTGACCGCGATGAGCCTGGTGTTCTCGCTGTTCAGCCTCAACCCGGCGCCGTTCTGCCTGCTGGACGAGGTGGACGCGCCGCTGGACGACGCCAATACCAGCCGCTTCTGCGACCTGGTGAAGCAGATGGCCGCGCACACGCAGTTCCTGTACATCAGCCACAACCGCCTGACCATGGAGATGGCCGAGCAGCTGGTCGGCGTGACCATGCAGGAGCAGGGTTGCAGCCGCATCGTGGCGGTGGACATCGTCGAAGCGCTGAAAATGCGCGAAACGGCCTGAGCGATGCGCCTGGCGCTGCTACTGTCGCTGGCCTTGCACGCGCTGCTGCTGGCCGCGTTTGCCTGGCAGTTCCGCCCGCTGCCGGCGCTGACGCCGCCCTTGCAGGTGCTGTTGCTGCCCGCGTCGCTACCCGCCGCGGCGGTGATGACGGCGCCGCGTGGCGGCGACCGCGCCGTGGCGCCGGCCGCGCCTCGTCAGCCAGCGGCGGCTCCGGCTCCGGCTGCGGCTGCGCGCCGCGCCGCGCCGCCGCCATCCACGCCATCCACGCCATCCACGCCATCCATGCTACCGGCAGCAACACTGCCCGCGACGGCCCCGGCGACCGGCAAGGCCACCGTGACTAGCGCTGCCGCGCCAGCCGGCAGCAGTAGCGGCTCCGGCAGCAACGCTGCGGCCAACCTTGCGACTGCCAGTACGGCACCGGCCGCGGCCGAGGGCAAGGCTGGCGGCGGCGCGGAAAAGGCGGGCGAAAGCCGCGCGGTGCGGGTACGCTTTTCGCCGAAGCCGCCCTATCCGGCGCTGTCGCGCGAGCTGGGCGAGGAGGGCGTGGTGTTGCTGCGCATCTCGGTCGGCGCCGGCGGGGAGTTCGAGCAGGTGCAGTTGCTGCGCTCCAGCGGTTTCGTCCGCCTAGACCGCGCCGCGCGCGACGGCGTGCGCAGCTGGCGCTTCGACGCCGCGTGGCAGGGCGGGCAGCCGGTGGCGGCCAGCATCGACATCCCGGTGCGCTTCCGCCTCGACGAGTCGTAGCCGGGGGTGCTGCCGCTGGCGGTTTTTTCGTGAAAATTACGCTTCTGGCCGGCAAAACCGGAAAATGGACCACCATTTCGATAGAGAATGGCCGATGACGCGAGGGTGGTCACCGTTTGCGTTGCGACGTTTGTTATAATACTGTCCTGAATAATGGCCACAGCAGTGGATAAGGCTCGATGAGCGACATACAAATAGGCTTGCTGATGCTGGGGGGGATCGTCATCGCCCTGGTGTTCGCCTTCAATACATACCAGGAATGGCGCTTTCGCAAGCGGACCCGCCAGGCCTTTTCACGTCATCACGCCGATGTGCTGCTGGACGTGCCCAAGAATCATGTCCGCGACGGCAAGCAGGAACGGCTGGAGCCGGTGCTGCTGCAGGACGAGGACGACACCCCCGCCTACCTGAACGACACCCCGCCGCTGCACGCCTTCACGCCGCCGCCCGCCGCCAGCGAGCCGCAGCCGGAAGAGGACGACGAGGTGGTGGCGATGGATGCCGCCGACCACCAGGCGCTGGTGGTGGCGCTGCTGGACCCGTCGCTGGATTTCATCGCCGAGGTGGTGTTCAGCCGGCCGCTGACGCTGTCGTCGCTGCCGCGCTTCAATGTCGCCAAGCGGGTGCAGGCCATCCTGCGCAGCGAGCGCGGGCTGTGGACGCCGGCCGAACTGCTGCCGGGCACCCGCTACAAGCAGGTCAACTTCGGCCTGCAGCTGGTCGACCGCAGCGGCGCGGTCACCGAGCAGGAGCTGGCCAGCTTCTGTCAGCAGATCAACCACTACGCCGAGCAGTTCGATGCCCAGGTCAGCTTCCCGCAGCGCCAGCAGAAGCTGGTCGCCGCGCGCGAGCTGGACCGCTTCTGTGCCGACGTCGACGTGCTGATCGGCATCAATATCGTGCCGACGGCGCCCATTCCCGGCGCGCGTCTGCGCAGCGTGGCCGAGGCCGCTGGGCTGCAGCTGGAGCCGGACGGCCAGTTCCACTACCTGGCCGACTCCGGCAACTCACTGTACTCGCTGGCCTCGGCCGACCAGACGCCGTTCATGCTGCACAACCTGCTCGACAAGTCCTTCCCGGCGCTGACGCTGCTGTTCGACGTGCCGCGCGTGGCTGGCGGCGCCGCGGTGTTCGACCGCGCCATCGCCTTCGCGCTGCAGCTGACGCAGGAATTCGACGCGCGCCTGGTCGACGACAACCGCCGCGAGCTGAGCGAAGCCGGCCTGCTGAAGATCCGCGAGCAGCTGGTGCGTATCTACGGCAATATGGACGACCGCGGCATCGCACCGGGCAGTGTCGCCGCCTTGCGCCTGTTCGCCTGATTCCTGCCGTTTCATTGTTTCCGCACGCCGGCCCTTGCCGGCGTGCTGCATTTCCGGGGCCGCAACATGACCGAAGCCACTTCCGAACAGCGCCAGCGCGCGCAAGCCTTGGCCGCGCTGCTGGAGCGCTACAACCACGAGTACTACGTGCTGGATGCGCCGACGGTGCCGGACGCCGAGTACGACCGCCTGTTCCGCGAGCTGCAGCAGCTGGAGGCCGACTGTCCGGCGCTGTCCGGTGACGCCTCGCCCACCCGTCGCGTCGGTGGTGCGCCGCTGCCGGCCTTCGACAGCGTCAGCCACACGGTGCCGATGCTGTCGTTGTCCAATGCCTTTTCCGATCTGCAGCATGACGACTTTGCCAGCCGCCACGCCGAGCTGATCGCCTTCGACGAGCGGGTCAGCAAGGACCTCGCTGCGGCCAACGTCGAGTACGCCACCGAGCCCAAGTTCGACGGCCTGGCGGTGAGCCTGCTGTACCGCGACGGCGTGCTGGTGCAGGCCGCCACCCGCGGCGACGGCAGCAGCGGCGAGAACGTCACCGCCAATATCCGTACCGTGCGCTCGGTGCCGCTGAAGCTGGCTGCGGCCAACGTGCCCGCGCTGCTGGAGGTGCGCGGCGAGGTGTTGATGCTCAAGCGCGACTTCGAGCGCCTGAACGACGCGCAGCGCGAGCGCGGCGACAAGACGTTCGCCAACCCGCGTAATGCCGCTGCCGGCAGCCTGCGGCAGCTGGACTCGCGCATCACCGCGCAGCGCCGGCTGTCGTTCTTCGCCTACGCCATCGCACAGGTGGAGGGCGCCGACTGGCCGGCCAGCCACGCCGGCGAAATGGACTGGCTGGCCGAACTCGGCTTCCCGGTGGTGGCCGACGAACTGCGCCCGGTGGTGCAGGGCGCGGCGGGTCTCGCCGCCTATTACGAAGGCGTGCTGGCGCAGCGCGCCGCGCTGCCGTTCGAGATCGACGGCGTGGTGTACAAGGTGAACAGTCGCGCGTTGCAGGCGCGGCTGGGTTTCGTGTCGCGCGCGCCGCGCTGGGCGATTGCGCACAAGTTTCCGGCCGAGGAAGCGCTGACGCGGGTGGAAGCGATCGAGGAGCAGGTTGGCCGCACCGGGGCGATCACCCCGGTGGCGCGGCTGCAGCCGGTATTCGTCGGCGGCGTCACG
Source organism: Vogesella alkaliphila (assembly GCF_014652475.1). Taxonomy (GTDB): domain Bacteria; phylum Pseudomonadota; class Gammaproteobacteria; order Burkholderiales; family Chromobacteriaceae; genus Vogesella; species Vogesella alkaliphila. The sequence continues at coordinate 86,113 of NZ_BMYW01000010.1, forward strand.
GTGACCAACGCCACCTTGCACAACGAGGACGAGGTGCGGCGCAAGGACGTGCGCGTCGGCGACACGGTGATCGTGCGCCGCGCTGGCGACGTGATTCCGGAAGTGGTGTCGGTGGTGCTGGACCAGCGCCCGATGCGGCCAACCCTGGGCGGCGACCTGTTCAGCAGTAGCGAGGAGCCGCAATACCCGGCCTACCGCCTGCCCACCGCCTGCCCGGTATGCGGCAGCCACGTGGTGCGCGAGGAAGGCGAAGCGATTGCACGCTGCTCCGGCGGGCTGGTGTGCAAGGCGCAGCGGGTGCAGGCGATCCAGCACTTTGCCGGCCGCCGCATGATGGACATTGACGGCCTGGGCGAGCGCTACATCGACAAGCTGGTGGAGTTCGACTATGTGGCCAGCGTGGCCGACCTGTATCGGCTGACGCGGGATGACCTGCTGGAGATGAAGCGCCGCGCCGACGAGCAGGAAGGCATCACGCCGGAAACGGTGAAGGCTGGCAAGGTGGCTACCAAATGGGCGGATAATTTGATTGAGGCGATTAGAGCCAGTGCAAAGCCAACACTGGCCCGCTTTCTATTTTCGCTGGGCATCCGCCACGTCGGCGAATCCACCGCCAAGACGCTGGCCGACTGGCTGGGCACGCTGGACAATGTGTGCCGTGCGCCGCGCGCGGTGCTGGCGGCACTGCCGGATATCGGTGGCGTGGTGGCCGATGCCATTGTCGAATTCTTTGCCGAGGAACAGAACGAGCAAGTAATCGAGAAGCTGCTCAATAATTCAAATAACCCGGATAACGCTATTAAGATCGTTGGCGAACACCGTCCCAAGGCGCAGCTGCGCGACAAGCTGGCTGCGGCCAACCTGTATGCCCGTCTCGGCGTGCCACGACTGACCGAGGTGCGCGCGCAGCAGCTGGCGGCGCAGCAGGGCGAGCCGGCGATGTTGGCCGCAATGCCGCGCGTAGACATCATCCAGCTCGACCTGCCGGCCGAGGTGGTGAACGCGCTGGCCGACTGGCTGGACGACGCGGCCAACCGTGCGAAGTTGCAGGCCATCGCCGACTATTGCCGCGAGCTGCTGGCCGGGGTGCCGCAGGCCGAGGCCGCGCCGCAGAACGAGGCGGTGGCCGGCAAGACCTTCGTGCTGACCGGCACGCTGCCCACCATGGGCCGCGACCAGGCCAAGACGCTGATCGAGGCCGCCGGTGGCAAGGTGTCCGGCAGCGTGTCGAAGAAGACCCACTACGTGGTGGCCGGCGCCGAGGCGGGCAGCAAGCTGGACAAGGCGCTGGAGCTGGGCGTGACGGTGCTGGACGAGGCCGCCCTGCTGGCCTTGCTGGCGTCGTGACGGCAGGCAAAACTAGAGCGGCGGCGATAAAACGCCTACAATTGCCCGCTACTTAACATGTTGTCCGGATAACAAGACTCATCATGCAAAAAGTTACCAAAGCGGTATTCCCGGTGGCCGGCATGGGCACCCGCTTCCTGCCCGCTACCAAGGCCAGCCCGAAAGAGATGCTGCCGGTGGTGGACAAGCCGCTGATCCAGTACGCGGTGGAAGAGGCGGTGGCCGCCGGCATCACCGAGCTGATCTTCATCACCGGTCGCAACAAGCGCAGCATCGAGGACCACTTCGACAAGGCTTACGAATTGGAAACCGAGCTGGAAAACCGCAACAAGAAAAAACTGCTGGAAACGGTGCAGGAGATCCTGCCAGCCAACGTCAGCTGCATCTACATCCGCCAGGCTGAAGCGCTGGGCCTGGGCCACGCCGTACTGTGCGCCAAGCCGGTGGTCGGTAACGAGCCGTTCGCGGTGATCCTGGCCGACGACCTGATCGACGGCGAGCCGGGCGCGATGGAGCAGATGGTGCGCGTGTTCAACGAGACCCACAGCTCGGTGCTGGGCGTGGAAACCGTGGCGCGCGAGGAAACCGGCTCCTATGGCATTGTCGAGGTGGCTACCGATGGCAAGGGCCGTCAGCAGGTGTCCAGCATCGTGGAGAAGCCGCACCCGGACGTGGCGCCGTCCAACCTGGCGGTGGTCGGCCGTTACATCCTGACGCCACGCATCTTCGACAAGCTGCTCAATACCGTGCCGGGCGCCGGCGGCGAAATCCAGCTCACCGACGGCATCGCCGCGCTGCTGAAGGACGAGCCGGTGCTGGCCTATCCGTTTGCCGGCAAGCGCTACGATTGCGGCTCGAAACTGGGCTATCTCAAGGCCACGGTGGAGTACGGTCTCAAGCACCACGAAGTCGGCAGCGAGTTTGCCGCCTTCCTGTCCGCCCTGCCGCGCGACTGAGCGCAAACCCATCCATCACGCCGCCTGTCGTGTAAGAGCGTGTTCACGATCTTGCGAGCCAAAGTCAGACAAGGCGGAATGGGCCAAAAAAGCGCAGTGGACGTGGTGTCCATGAGCATTTTTTGGCCTATTCCAACGCAGGATCACGAAGGCGCAGCAGATCGTGGACAGGCTCTAAGGCGGCGTGCCGTTTTTTTGAATAAGGACTCATATCATGGCTAATGTTGCCGAAGCCCGTGGCATCCTGAACAGCTCGGACATCCTGTTTACCGCCGAGGAAGTGAACGCGGCGGTCGACCGCATGGCGGCCGACATCACCCGCGAACTGGGGGAAAGCTACCCGCTGGTACTGTCGGTGATGGGCGGGGCGGTGGTGTTCACCGGCCAGCTGCTGCCACGGCTGATCTTCCCGCTCGACTTCGACTACGTGCACGTGTCCCGCTACGGCGACAAGACCCAGGGCGGCGAGCTGGTGTGGAAGACCGCGCCGAAGGAAGACGTGCGCGACCGCGTGGTGCTGGTGCTGGACGATATCCTGGACGAAGGCCACACCATGGCGGCGATCCGCGACAAGGTGCTGGCCATGGGTGCCAAGGCATTCTACAGCGGCGTGTTCGCCAACAAGCTGATCAGCAAGGACAAGCCGATCAAGGCCGACTTCGTCGGCATCGACGTGCCGGACCGCTACGTGTTCGGCTACGGCATGGACGTGCGCGGCGCCTGGCGCAACCTGCCGGCCATCCACGCGCTGAAGTAAGCCTGGCGCGCCACCCCGGCAAGCCCGCAACCGTAAATGTTGCGGGCTTTTTCCATGCCTGCGGATTAGAATTCGGCACAGAGCAGCCATAACAAGGAGAACGTCATGCTCGCCATCATCGGAGGCAGTAGCCTCGCCAAATTGCCCATTCTCGAAGTCACCCATCGTCAGGTTGTGCGTACCCCGTACGGCGATCCGTCCTGCGCACTGACCTTCGGCCGCATCGGCATGCAGAACGTGGTGTTCATTGCCCGCCACGGCTACGGCAATTCCATCGCCCCGCACGAGATCAACTACCGCGCCAACATCTGGGCCCTGCACAGTGTCGGGGTCAAGGGCGTGATTGCTATCGGCACCGTCGGTGGCATCCGACCGGACATGGTGCCGGGCAGCCTGGTGATCCCGGACAATATTGTCGACTACAGCTGGGGCCGCAAGCACACCTTCTTCGAGGGGCCGGACAAGCCGGTGGTGCACGTCGACTTCACCTGGCCGTTTGACCGCGAGCTGCGCGCCCGCCTGGTGCAGACCAGCAGTGAGGCCGGCCTGAGCGTGATCGACGGCGCGGTCTATGCCTGTACCCAGGGTCCGAGGCTGGAGAGTGTGGCGGAAATCCGCCGTATCGAGCGGGACGGCGCCGACATGGTCGGCATGACCGGCATGCCGGAGGCGGCACTGGCGCGTGAGTTGGCGCTGCCCTACGCCAATCTCAGCCTGGTGGTGAACTGGGCGGCCGGCAAGGGCAATAGTGGCGAGACGGTTGCCCTGCCGGAGACGGTGTTCGAGCAGGGGGTAAGCAAGCTACTGGCCGTGCTGACGCAACTGGCAAAATGAGTAACTACCGGAATTCAGGAACGAGACGATGGCAGAAACCCAATTGAAGAACATGATCGCCCCCGCGTACCTGGCGCAGTTTTCCTGTCTTGGTCCGTCGTGTCCTGACACCTGCTGCTATGGCTGGCGTATTCCGGTCGAGCATGAAACCTATCTGCGCTTGCAAAGCCTGCCGGATAAAGAACTGAAGCCGCTGATCAGCAAAGCCTTGCATCGCGGTTCCGGCAAGAGCGGCAGCAAGGATTTCGGTTTCCTGTCGGTGAGTACCGAAGACCATGCACGCTGCGAATTGCTGGATGGTGAGGGGCTTTGCAGTCTTCACAAGAAGTGTGGCGAGCAGATGTTGCCCGATGTCTGCGCCGCTTACCCCCGCGTCACCAAGTCGGTCGCCGGCGTGCTGGAGCAGTTTGCCTCGCCGTCCTGCCCGGAAATCGCACGGCTGATCATTGAAAACGAGCATGCCTTGCAGTTGCAGCAGCTGCAACTGCCTACCCGCGCCAGCACGATTGCCAGTATCCCGGCGGCGATTGCCAGCCCGGAAATGGAGCAGGTGCGGGCATTTTTCCTCGCCATTCTGGCGGCCGCGGACGTGCCCTTGTGGCAAAGACTGGCCTTGCAACTGCTGATCGCGGAGTCTTTGCAGCAGACGGTGGAGCGTTTCGATGCGGCTTCCGGCGCGGTATTGCTGGACGACATCACGGCGCTGCTGCTCGACTGGCAGCAACAGCTGCAGAACGGGCAGGCACTTGCCGCGTTGCAAGGCTGGCAGCGCCACGAGCAGCTGCACATCAAAACGTTGGCCGCAGCCAGCCGGGTGCGGGCCGATCTGCACTTCAATCGCCCGCGTTACCTGGCGCTGATTAATGAAGCCTTGCAGGCGCTGGGGGCGGGGCAAGCGGAGGCGGATGAGGCGGTGCTGTGCCAGACCTTCGCTGCGACGGCGCTGTCGGCCGAGGTCGAGCAATGGCTGGGGCGCATCCTGCTCAATCACGCCCATACCGGCTACTTTCCGCTGCAGGGACGGGTGGTGCAGGATGTGCAGCAGCTGAGCATGGAGTACCTGCTGTTGCGTTTCTGGCTGGTGGGCCTGACCGCAGCAAGGCAGCGTCAGCTTGCGGCCAAGGAAGTCATCGAACTGGTGTACCTGTTTTACAGAACCAGCATTCACCAGGAAAACTACCTGCCTTCCTGCATGGCCGGCTTCGAGCAGGCGGGCCTGGTGAAGCCGGAGCACTGGCTGTTGTTGCTGCCTGATTAAAAATTTTCACCGGATTGCTAAAGCTTTCTTTCGACGGTCCGATAAAGCTAGGGAAGGCGGTAGCAGCGGCACGGGGCCGGCTGGTACAACGCCCAGATTGATGATTCCAAGGAGCAACCATGCTGACCATCAACACTAACGTGGCTTCGCTGAACTCGCAGCGTAATATGTCCGGTTCCCAAAGCGCCTTGTCCACCTCGCTGCAGCGTCTGTCCTCCGGCCTGCGCATCAACAGTGCCAAAGACGACGCCGCCGGTCTGGCCATTTCCGAGCGCATGGGCGGTCAGGTTCGCGGCATGGACCAGGCCCGCCGCAACGCCAACGACGGCGTGTCGATGGCGCAGACTGCCGAAGGTGCCCTGTCCTCCGCCGGTAACATCCTGCAGCGTATCCGTGAGCTGGCCGTACAGTCGTCCAACTCCAGCAACTCGGCTTCCGACCGTCAGGCTTTGCAGTCCGAAGTGACCCAGCTGACCTCCGAACTGGACCGTATTTCCCAGACCACCGAATTCAACGGCCAGAAGCTGCTGGACGGTACCTCCGGCACCCTGACCTTCCAGGTCGGCGCCAACGCCAACCAGACCATCCAGGCCTCTGGCTCCAACTTCCGCACCAGCAACTACGGTAACAACAACCTGTCCGTTGCCGCTCCGGCTGCCGGTAACGCCACCGCGTTGACGGCTGCCAAGGCCATCGCGGTGAGTGGCTCGCAGGGTACTGCCACCTATACCACTGTGGCTGGTGACACAGCCAAGTCGATTGCCCAGGGCATCAACAACCTGAGCAGCCAGACCGGTGTAAATGCTACCGCCAAGACCGAGGCCAACCTGTCCGGTTTTGTGGCCAGCAAGTCCTATGCGGTAGATGTGGTGTCCGATAACGGTACCGCCGTGCGCGTGTCCTTCTCCACCGGCGCCACAGTTACCAGCTCCAACGACCTGACCGAAGCAATCAATGCCTTTAACGCTGCTTCCGGCAAGACCGGTGTGACCGCCGAATACGACAGCAAGTATGGCGGCATCAAGCTGACTAATGCCACCGGCAACGACATCAGCCTGACCAACAGCAGTGCTGCGGGTGCCGACTTCAACACCGCAGGTTACACCGTGGCCGGTTCGGATGGCACCGCAGCCAACGCTGCCGCCGCCCTGACCGCTGCTGATGCCGCTGCGGCTGCCGGTGGTGTGTCGTATGTGAACGGTACCGTTCGCCTGGATTCGGACAAGAGCTTCTCGACGACTGATGCCGGCTCCGGCTTCGTGTTGGGTGGTTCCTCGACCCTGCAAACGGTGGCTTCGCTGGACGTGACTTCGTTCGCCAACTCCCAGAAAGCGATCAAGATCGTTGACTCCGCGCTGCAGGCGATCAACGGCCAGCGCGCCCAGTTCGGTGCCCTGCAGTCCCGCTTCGAGAACACCATCTCCAACCTGCAGTCGTCGTCGGAGAACCTGAGTGCCTCGCGTAGCCGTATTCAGGATACCGACTTTGCCGCAGAAACAGCTAAACTGAGCCGTAACCAGGTGCTGCAACAGGCGGGTACCGCCATGCTGGCGCAGGCCAACCAGCTGCCACAGCAAGTCCTGTCGCTGCTGCGTTAATCAAGGTGCGTGAGGGCGTGTGGCCCTCCTGTAATCCAGCGTGCCTGGCGTGGCCCCCACGCCAGGCTTTTCGTCTTGGAGGTGTACTATGTCGTCATTATCGCCACTGTCACCGGTTACCACGCCGGTTACCACCGCCTTGCCCGACAGCAGCAGCCGCGCAGCGCCGTTGCCGGCCCAGCAAGCCAGCGCTCCGACGGTACCGGTCTCTGCCGGTGCGGTGCAAGCGTTGTCCAGTGCCGCTGCCGGTGGTCAGGGCAAGAACGTGCTGGACAAGGAAGAGCTGGCGCAGGCTACGGAAAAGATCAGCAAGCTGGTCGCCACTTTCGCCAGCGAACTGAACTTCTCCATCGATGAGGATCTGGGCGTGCCGATCGTGAAGGTGATCGACAAGCACACCGACAAGGTGATCCGCCAGATCCCGACCGAAGAAGTGCTGGAAATGTCCAAGAATCTGGACAAGCTGGTCGGTGTTTTGTATCAGAGCAAGGCGTAATTTTGGCAGCAGCAAGCGTAGTGCCGGCAGGCCCTGCGACTGAATAATGGCGGGAGAAATATCATGGCATTGAGTTCGAGCGGTCTTGGTTCCGGGATGGATATTGACAGCCTGGTTTCCAAGCTGATGAATATTGAAACCCGCCCCTTATTGAAGCTGCAGCAGAAGCAACAGGTTTTCGAAAGCAAGATCTCGGCGGTCGGCCAGGTCAAGAGTGGCCTGGCGTCGTTCCAGGCCGCGCTGAAGGCGCTGCAGGATCCGGCCAAGTACCAGACGCTGTCTTCGTCGTCCTCCGACAAGGATGTGGCCGAGATCAGCGCCGGCGCCAAGGCACCGGTGGGCGGCTTCAGCCTGAAGGTGGAAACGTTGGCCGCAGCGCAGAAGCTGTCGTCGAGCGTATTCGCCAGCAGCAAGACCGCCATCAACGGTGCGACCGAGGAGACGCTCAGTTTTTCCTTCGGCACCACCTCCGGCGCCACCTTCACGCCGCTCTCCGGCTCGACCCAGAAAGATGTCAAGATTCCGGCCAATGCCACCCTCGAACAGGTACGGGATGCGGTCAACAAGGCCAATATCGGCGTCAGCGCCAGCATCGTCAATGACGGTAGCGGTTACCGGCTGATCTATTCCTCCGGCAAGACCGGCACCGAGAGCACGCTGAAGGTCACGGCCGCAGGCGGTGGCAGCTCGCCACTGGCGAACCTGACCCATGATCCGGCGGGAACGACCATGACGGTGTTGCAGCCGGCCAAGGATGCGGTGTTTTACGTCGATGGCCTGAAAATCACCAAGCAGTCCAACACCGTCTCCGACGCCATCGATGGCGTGACGCTGACGCTGAAGAAAGAGCAGGAAGCGGGCGATGCGGCGCTGAAGATGAATGTCAGCCGCGACACTGCCGGCATCAAGAAAACACTGGAAGACTTCGTGAAGTCGTACAACGACTTTACCAAGGTGCTGAAGGAGACGACGGCCTCGACACCCGGCACGGCGCCCGGCGAGGCCGGCTCGTCGTCTCCGCTGAGCGGCGTGACGGCGATCCGTGGCATCGAAACGCAATTGCGTGCCGCATTTGGCGCGGCCACCAAGAATAGCGGCAGCTACCAGGTTGCCAGCCAGCTGGGACTCGCTTTCGCCAAGGATGGTACCTTGAGCCTGGATTCGAGCAAGCTGAGCAAGGCGATCGAAGCCTCGCCCGATGACGTCGCCAAGTTTTTTGCCACCGGTGCCCAGGTCGATGGCAAAGGCATGTCCTATGTGTCGAGTACCGACAAGACCGTGGCCGGCAGCTACGAGGTCTCCGTCAGCGCCCTGACCAATGGCTACAATCAGGCTGGCAGCGTGCCGACGCTGCCGGTCTCCGGCACCAACGCGTTTTCGGTCATGATCGACAACACGACCGTCAACGCCCAGGTTACCGGCACCTATAACAGTGCCACCGAATTGGCCAAGGCACTGGAGACCGCCATCAATGGCGATGCCGGCCTGGTGGCGGCCAAGGGGCAGGTCTCGGTCACGGTGGACGAAGACAGCGGCAAACTGCTGATTTCTTCGGTCAAGACCGGCACCGACTCCAAGGTCAACGTGCTGAGTGGCCTGGATTTTGCCGGTTTTGCCGCCGCTAGCGGTGTCGCCGGCTCGGCGAGTGTGGCCGGTACCATCGGCGGTTACGCGGCACGTGGTGACGGCAACAAGCTGATCGGGGCGGTCGGCACCCCGGTGGAAGGCCTGACCATCGAGCTCAGCGGTGGTACCATCGGTGACCGCGGCTCGCTGACCTACACCCAGGGTTTCTCCTTCGGTCTGGACAAGAAGCTGGAGGGGATGCTCGGCACCAATGGCACGCTGGACTCGTTTAACAAGGGCCTGAACGCGTCGCTGAAAGACTTGCAGAAGCAGCAGGACACCATGGCCAAGCGCCTGGAGGCAACTGAGGCCCGCTACAAGGCCCAGTTCAATGCGATGGACCGCCTGCTGGCGCAACTGAATGCCAGCAGCTCGTTCCTGACCCAGCAAATCAGCAGCATGCAGAAGAGTTCTTCCTGAACCGGATAACATCGATTAAGGCTTCATCATGGCACTTTCTAGGCATATGCAGGCCGCTTACGGTCGCTCCGCACTTGAGACCGAAGTATTGGTAGCGACCCCTCATAAACTGGTGCTCATGTTGCTGGATGGCGCGTTGCAGGCGATCCGGCGCGCCAAGATCGCGATGGAGGCCGGGCAGGTGGCCGACAAGGGCATGCTGATTGGCAAGGCGATCTCGATCGTGGACGAAGGCTTGCGCCTGGCGCTCGATCACGAGAAGGGCGGCGACATTGCGGCCAACCTTGACCAGCTCTACGAATACTGCACCCGCCAGTTGTTTCAGGCGAACATCACTAACGATCCCGCGCTGCTGGATCAGGTGTGCGCGCTGTTGAATGAAATCCGCGATGCCTGGGTCCAGATCGGAGTGCCGGCCAACGCGCAGGGCAGTGCGCCGGGTGACGCAGGAAAAGTCTATGGCGCAGCCTGAGCTGGCGGAAGACTGGTGCGCCTGGCTGTCGCTGGCGAAAACGCTGTCGGCAGCGGTCGAGGCGCAGGACTGGGAGCGGGCGGTCGAGCTGGCGGAGCAGCTGGTGGCGGCTCAGGCGACGCTGTCGCCATTGTCGGCGCTGCCCGCCGCCGCGCATGACGAAGTATTGGCCGAGCTGCTCGGCGCGCAGCGTTTGCTGCAAGCCCTGACCCAGCAGGTCGCCGCCAGCAAAGGGCAGCTGCAGCCGGAACTGGCGCTGCTGAAGACGCGGCAGAACCTGCTCTCCGCCTACAAGAGCAGCCCCTGACAGGGGCCGTTATGCCGTGCGGGCACGGGGTTGGCGCGTTGTGGTCGAGCTGTAAACGGCGCTGTTATCCTGCCGATTGCGTGCCATATTAAAAACAGTGTTGCCGTACCGTACCGTGTTCCTGGATGACAGAGGGCAGGCCGGCATCGCTTGTGATCGTTACCCTGCCAGCATCAACAAGCTTGAGGACATCCACCCTTTGCCTGAGCCTGAGGGGGTGTCCGTGTTACCGGAGTCGTGATCATGACCATTTATCTCACGTTGCTGATTGGCCTGATGATCGCGCAGGCTGTCGCAATTTTTTACCTGTGGCAGCGGCTGCTGCGCATCGAGTCCGAGCGCGCGGTCGAGGCGGTCAGTCATGAGCAGCTACAAAAGCAGCTGGCGGCTGCACAGCGCAATATCCAGGACATTGCGCTGCTGGCACAGCAGAAAGTGGCCGAGCAGGAGCCGCGCCAGCAGTTGCCGACCGCCAGCAGCGAGGGCATCAGCCCCTACAGTCAGGCGGTGGAAATGTTCAAGCGCGGCCTGGGCAGTGCCGATGTCGCCGAGCGCTGCGGCATTTCCCGCAGCGAGGCCGAGCTGATCCTGTCGCTGTACCGCAATAGTCCTACTTCATGATTTCCCTGCCTCCGATTCTGGCGCCGGGCAAACAGTCGACCGGCGCGGCCGAGGCGTCGACGGTTGTTGCCCAGCGTCCCGGTCGCGAGACGACGCGCAGCCCGATCGAGGTTGCCTCTTCGCCCGCCCGCTTGCCGGCATTGCAGTCCGGCGAGACCGTTACCGCCCATATCACCGAACGCCTGCCGGACGGCAAGCTGGCCGCCACCATCAAGGGCGAGGCCTTCGTGCTGAGCCTGCCCAAGGGCATGAGCGCCGACGGCAATGCGCTGTCATTGCGCGTGACCGCCGGGCCTCCCTTGTCCTTCAACCTGCTGGACGTGCTGCAGGACCCGGCGACGGCGCTGCGCAGCAGCGAGCTGGCGCGGGCGGTATCGGCGGCGCTGCAGGACGACAGCAGCACCGCGCTGCAGACCCTGTCGCAGCCGGGACGGCTGCCCGATCTCGCTCGTGGCGAGGTGGTCACCGGCCGTCTGGCGGAGCGCCTGGCAGACGGCAGCGCGATGGTGCTGATCAAGAATGCGGTGTTCAACCTGAAGGCACCGGCGGACGGCCTGCTGACCAAGGAACCGATGCTGTTGCGGGTGGGCGCGACCTCGCCGTTGCTGCAGTTCGACCTGTTGCGCCTCGCTGCGCTGCCGGACGAGAAGTCGGCGCCGGTCGCCTTTACCTCGGCCGGTCGCTATCTGAACGGCCTGCTGGATGCGGCAACGCAGTCGGTGGCGCGCGGCAGCCTGACCCTGCTGTCCGATCCGGCGGCGCCGGGTGCCGGCGAGCAGCTGCGGCAGTCGGTGGAAAAGAGCGGCGTCTTCTACGAGTCGCACCAGCGGGCGTGGGTCGATGGCCGCCTGTCGCTGGAGGAACTGAAGCTGGAGCCGCAGGCCAGGCTGCTGCACGAGGGCCGGGCCGGGCTGTCGTCGGAACTGGGGCAGCTGGTGCAGAAGCAGCTGGAGGTGCACGAGCAGAAAGTGCTGGTGTTCCAGGGGCAGGCGTGGCCGGGACAGGCGGTGGACTGGGAAATCCAGCGCGAGGAAATCGCCGAGCGCGAAGCGAATGGCGAGCTGGAACTGCCGGTGTGGCAAACGCGGCTGAATCTGGCGCTGCCGGCACTGGGTGACGTTGGCGCGCGGCTGCGCATGGTGGGCAAGCAGGTGCAGGTGGTGTTCGATGCCGATGATGCGGCAACCGCACAGCTGATCGAACAGTATCGCAGCCGGCTGGGCTCGGCGCTGGAGGGCGCCGGTCTGGCGCTGGCCAGCCTGCTGGTCAAGCACGGGGCCGACGATGAAGCCTGAGCATCGCCGTTCTGCGGTCGCGCTGCGCTACAGCGAGGACAGCGCGGCGCCAAAGGTGGTGGCCAAGGGCTATGGCCGCATGGCCGAGCGCATCATCGAGCAGGCGAAGGAAGCCGGCGTCTTCGTGCACGACTCGCCGGAACTGGTCAACCTGCTGATGCAGGTGGACATGGACAGCCACATCCCGCCGGAGCTGTATCGCGCGGTGGCCGAAATCCTCGCCTTCCTGTATTTCCTCGAACACCAGGCCACCGGCAAGGACATGAATTTCGAACAGTGGCTGGCGCAGCGCCAGCCTCCTGCATCCTGAGCCGGCGACTGGCCGGCTTGCATTTCTCTGCTTAGGAACATGATGAAAGTTGCGTATATCGGTCTGGGTATCATGGGGCGCCCGTGCGTGGAAAACCTGCTCAAGGCCGGACATGAGGTCTGGGTCTGGGCACGGCGGCGCGAGAGCGCCGAGCCGCTGCTGGCGCAGGGCGCCCACTGGGCGGACAGCCCGCAGGCGCTGGCGGCCAACGTCGAGGTGCTGGTGACCAATGTCTCCGATACCGCCGACGTCGAGGCGGTGCTGTTGGGCGAGCACGGCGTGGTGCACGGCGCGCGGCCGGGGCTGGTGTGCGTCGACATGAGCACCATTTCGCCGATCGGCGCGCGCGAGATCGCCGCCAGGCTGGCCGCCAGCGGCATCGACTTCCTCGATTGCCCAGTGTCCGGCGGTGAAGTCGGCGCCATCAACGGCACGCTGACCATCATGGTTGGCGGCAAGGCGGCGGCGCTGGCCACCGCGCGGCCGGTGCTGCAGGCGATGGGCAAGACCATCACCCATATCGGCGACAGCGGTGCCGGTCAGGTGGCCAAGGCCTGCAACCAGATCGCGGTCGGCGTCGGCGTGGCGGCGGTAGCGGAAGTGATGAAGCTGGCCAAGGCTTGCGGCGTGGACCCGGCGCCGGTGCGCGAGGCGCTGCTGGGCGGCTTTGCCAGCAGCCGGGTACTGGATGTGCACGGCCAGCGCATGATCGACGACAACTACGCGCCGGGTTTCAAGGCCAGGCTGCACCAGAAGGACATGGGCATCGTGCTGGACACAGCGGCGTCGCTGGGCATCAAGCTGCCGGAGGCCGCGCGTGTCGCCGGCCTGATCGACCAGCTGGTGGCCAACGGCGAGGGCGAGCTGGACTCTTCCGCCATCGCGCGCCTGATCTGGCAGGACAATGACTGATCCGCGCTGAAAAAATTGCGGCCAACCTTGCTACAAGGTTGGCCGCAACAGCGTCCGCGTTTCGGTGACTAACGCTTACTCGACGTTCTGGATCTGCTCGCGCATCTGCTCGATCAGCACCTTCAGTTCCACCGAGGCCTGCGTGGTTTCGGTGGCGACCGACTTGGAGCCGAGGGTGTTGGCCTCGCGGTTGAGTTCCTGCATCAGGAAGTCCAGGCGCTTGCCGACCTGGCCGCCGGTCTTCAGGATGCGGCGGATTTCGGCGATGTGGGTGCTCAGGCGTTCCAGCTCCTCGTCGACGTCGATCTTCTGCGCGAACAGCGCGAATTCCTGCTTGATGCGGTCGTCGTCGACATTGCCCAGCGCCTCCAGCAGCCGTGCCGACAGCTTGGCGCGATAGGCGTCCAGGATCTGCGGCAGGCGCGGCTTGATGTCGCTGATGATCTGCGCCATCGACTCCAGCCGGTCGCGCAGTACCTGTGCCAGTTTCTCGCCTTCGCGGCCGCGGGTGGCGCGGAAGTCTTCCAGCACCACCTTCAGGCCGTCGAGGCACAGCTGTTGCAGCACTTCCGGCGGCAGCGAGTTGGATTTCAGCACCCCCGGCCAGCGCAGCAGCTCGCCCATGCCCAGCTCGCGCATTTGTGGCGCGATGGCCTTGACCTGGTTGCTGATCGCCAGCAGGCGCTGCACCATGTCCGGGTTCAGCTCCAGCTGCTGGTTGTCGTTGTCGTTCTGGCTGATGCCGACGCGGCACTCCACCTTGCCGCGGGTGACGCGGCCGGCGATCAGCTCGCGCAGTTGCGCCTCGATCACGCGCAGCTCTTCCGGCAGCCGCATCTGCACGTCGAGGTAGCGGTGGTTCACCGCGCGCAGTTCAATGGATAATAGGCCGCCCGGGAATTCACGGGCGGTAGAGGCAAAGCCTGTCATACTCAGGATCATGGGAGCTCCGGCAGTCATGGTTTTCAGGAAGACATGCCCCGAATAGCCTAGGTTCCGATTCAGGGGCCGCTACACTATAACAATGCACATGACGCAATCCAAGCAAAGCGCACTGCCCGCCGGCTTCCGGCTCGATGACTACACCATCGTCCGCGAACTCAGCTCCGGCGGTTTCAGCCAGGTCTATCTGGCGCTGGATCATCACGACCGCAAGTTCGCGATCAAGGAGTACCTGCCGCTGGACATGACCCGCCGCCAGCCCGGCGGCGAGGTCACCATCATCGACGAGTTGGACCGCGAGGCGTTCCGCACCGGCCTGAAGTGCTTCTTCGAGGAGGCGCGGGTGCTGGCCGGCATCCAGCATCCCAATATCGTGCGGGTGGTGAACTTCTTCCGTGCCAACAACACGGTGTACATGGTGATGGAGTACGCCGAGGGCCGGCCGCTGAGCAAGGAGCTGACGCTGGCCGCCGGCAGCCTGCCGGAGACACGGCTGCGCAAGCTGTTTGCCGAGCTGATCGGCGGCCTGCGCGAGGTGCACCAGCAGCAGCTGCTGCACCTCGACATCAAGCCGGCCAATATCTACCTGCGCCGCAACGGCTCGCCGGTGCTGCTCGATTTTGGCGCCGCGCGCCAGGCGCTGCGGCGACCGGGGCAGGTGCTGACCGCGATGTTCACCCCCGGCTATGCCGCGCCGGAACAGTACGACGCCAAGGCCAAGCTCGGGGCGTGGACCGATATCTACGGCCTCGGTGCCTGCCTGTACGCGATGCTGGGCGGCGGCCGCCTGCCGTCGGCGGACGAACGGCTGCAGGCCGACACGCTGCAGCCGGCCAGCCAGCGCTTTGCTCGCCACTATTCGCCGCAGTTGCTGGCGCTGGTCGATGCCTGCCTGCAGCTGGAGCCGCAGCGGCGGCCGGACAGCCTGGAGCAGATGCAGCAGTGCCTGCTGGCCAATGACTATGTCACGCCGCAACCGCCGCGCTCGCTGTGGCAGAAGGCCGGCGCCTGGCTGTCGGGGAACAAACGATGAAGTTCGCACTGGCAGTCGATTCCCGCATCGGCGGACGCGGCAATAACGAAGACCGCCTGGCGGTGACCTGCTCCAGCGAGTGCGTGTTGCTGGTGGTGGCCGACGGCATGGGCGGCCATATCGACGGCGAAGTGGCGGCGCGCATCGCCACCGAGGTGCTGGTGCAGCAGTTCCGCTGCCAGGCCACGCCGCGGCTGCTGCAGCCGGGCGACTTCCTGCGTTGGGCGCTGGGCGAGGCGCACCAGGCCATCGTCGACCACGCCATCGCCCACCACCTGCGCGAGATCCCCAGCACCACGGTGGTGGTGGCCGTCGTGCAGGACGACACCGTGTACTGCGCCTACGCCGGCGACTCGCGGCTGTACCTGCTAGAGCAGGGCGCGGTGCGCTTTCGCAGCCGCGACCACTCCCACGTGCAGCGCCTGATCGACAGCGGCCAGCTGAGCGAGGCCGAGGCCGCGGTGCACCCGGCGCGCAACCGCATCTACAACTGCCTGGGTGCGATGGGCGAGCCGGAAGTCAGCGTCCTCCATCCGCAGCCGCTGCAGGCCGGCTGCAGCGTGCTGCTGTGCAGCGACGGGCTGTGGAGCATGGTGCCGGATGCGGAGCTGGCGCGCGTATTCCACGGCCGGGTGGCGCCGGCGGTGCTGCCGGCGCTGATGACGGTGGCGGAAAAACGCGGCGGCGAGCGCGGCGACAACCTGTCGGCGGTCGCCTTCACCCTGCTGCCGGCGGACGCGGTGCTGGACGGTCGCAGCGGCTACATCGACAGCGGCACGCTGGCCGGCTTTCTGCCCGATGACGCCATCCCCGGCCTGCTGATGGAGCATGAACTGGCCGCCGAACTGCAGCCGCGGCAGCCGCACTGAGCGGCAAGCCGCCGCGCGCGGCAGGGTGATCGGGTAGAATCCCGCTGTTATCCCTATTCAAGAGCCTCGCGCCATGCGTTCATCCCAACGAGCTGCCGATGCCCTGCGCAGCGTCCGCATTACCCGCCACTACACCCGCCACGCCGAAGGTTCGGTGCTGATCGAATTCGGCGACACCAAGGTGATCTGCACCGCCAGCGTCGACGAGACGGTCCCCGGCTTCCTGAAGGGCAAGGGCCAGGGCTGGGTCACCGCCGAATACGGCATGCTGCCGCGCTCGACCCACAGCCGCATGCGTCGCGAGGCGGCCAGCGGCAAGCAATCCGGCCGCACCCAGGAAATCCAGCGCCTGATCGGGCGCAGCCTGCGCGCGGTGGTGGACCTGGCCAAGCTCGGC
Organism: Vogesella alkaliphila; assembly: GCF_014652475.1. Taxonomy (GTDB): domain Bacteria; phylum Pseudomonadota; class Gammaproteobacteria; order Burkholderiales; family Chromobacteriaceae; genus Vogesella; species Vogesella alkaliphila. The sequence goes on from NZ_BMYW01000010.1 coordinate 102,563, forward strand.
GAACGCCAGATCCAGATCGACTGCGACGTGATCCAGGCCGACGGCGGCACCCGCACCGCCAGCATCACCGGTGCCTACATCGCGCTGGCCGATGCCATCAACGGGCTGCTGGCCGCCGGCAAGCTCGGCGAAAACCCGCTGCGCCAGCACGTGGCGGCGATTTCGGTCGGCATCGTCGACGGCGTGCCGCTGCTGGATCTCGACTACGAGGAAGACGCCGGCTGCGAAACCGACATGAACGTGGTGATGACCGGCGACGGCCACTTTGTCGAGGTGCAGGGCACCGCGGAAGGCGTACCGTTCAGTCGCGAAGAAATGAACGCCTTGCTGGCGCTGGCGGAGAAGGGCATCGCCGAGCTGGTCGCGTTGCAGCGCGAGGCGCTGGCCACCGCCGCGGCATAAGTCGCGCGACGGCCACGCCGCCGTGCCAGTGCGCGATAGGACAAGGTTGGCCGCAGCGCTGCGGCCAACCTTGGAGGAGTCATTCCGCTTCGCGATACCAGATGGTGGCGCCGTAGCTGCTGTCCGGGAAAGCCGGCATGACTTCGCCCTGCGCAAAAGTGCGTCGGGCGTCTGGTTTGGCCGGTGTCCACCAGCTGCCGGCCTGCGGGCAGGGCTGGCCGGCCTCGCAGCGGGTGGGCTGTAGCGCGTCGATGGCTTGCTGGGCGCTGTAGTGATGCCGCGCATGGTCGACCAGTTCGGCCGGGTAGAACGGTTTGTCGCGGAAGAGACTGTCGTCGATGTCCAGCAGCCAGGTGATGGCCGCCGCCTCCCAGCTCCAGTAGCCGGTGAAATTGGGGGCTTCATGCGAGCCGTGGTAGGGTTCGCGGCGGCTGGCGGAGTACCACTCGTCCAGGTATTTGGCCATCAGGGCCGGGCGTTTGTCGGGGCTGGCGTCCAGCACTTTCTGCAGTTTCTTGTAGGGCAGGTTGCGGGTGTAGGTGACACCGGGGCGACGGCCTGGAACGAAGGGGGTCATCAGGGTTTCGATCAGGATATCGGGATCGTCGTTTTCGTAGTCGAGGATGGGCGCCCATCGCGGCATCAGCTGGCTGTGGCCCAGCAACAGGCACATGGAGAGCAACTGTACGGCTTGCGAGTAAGCTAGATCGTACAAATCGATATGGGGCACGCGGTGGCCGCCGGCCTCCGGGCTATCGTCGAAGATTTTGTCGTACCTGGCGAAGACTTCCCAGTAGTCGAGTACCGTGGGGTAGAAGTCGCGCAGCTCGTCCAGCGGATTGCCGGCGGAGTAGCTGATCAGCAGGTGATCAAGAGCGTCCCAGGCGCGCTGTCGGGTAGCCTCCATTCTCGCGGCCTTGTCATAGTCGATGTCACCACGAAGACGTATACCTTCGGCCACTATCTCATAGGACTCCACGGCGCCTGAAACAACAAAGTCATAATGCTCACTGTAATCTAATAAAGGTTCGCGTTTGCGCGCCGCTAGCTTGCTGCTGTTATAAATCTGCATCGTTATTTCCTGAGGATATTATTAGGTAGTCCTATCAATGGTCTTTGTATCTCGTGATGATGGCCGTGCTTGCGTTCGTGTCGCACTTTTTGCTTGCCGGTTTCCATGATGATCCAGCGTTCGTATGGTGCAAGTGCATTGATATCCTGTTCCCGCTTTTTCATGAACGATGCAATCATTTTCATCAACGCCGCCTTCTGCCCCGCCACGATTCCCTTGTTTTCAATGCCCTTGATATTCCAGATAATCCAGTAGTGGCTCATCTGCGTCCCCTTGGTCTTGGTGCTGGACAGGCCCTGTTCCACCTTGCGGCCTTGTCGTTTTGCCTTCAGATCATCGTCGCTGGCGTTCTCGGGTACGGTCACTTTGCCGGGGGTCTGGCGGGCTTGCGGTGCCGGGTCGAAGGGCTCCTCATCTTTCAGAGAGGCCAGTTTGGCCTGCAGGTCGGGAGGAAGCGCAGCGAGCAGGGCAAAGCTGTCCAGCAGGCTGCCCTTGGTTTCACCTACGACGTAAGGTTGTTCCGGTGAACGCAACGGGCTGAACCAGATATGGTCGATACCGGCGCCCTTGGCGCTGTCGTGTTCCTCGCGCTTGCGACCGTGGTCGTTGATTTTCTTGAAACCGGGCTTGGCAGTGGGCATGTAATAGTCGGCCAAGTGCTCCGGCAATACCCCGCTATGCCATGAAGTACGCTGTTTCGACTGACGTTGCTGGTCGGTCTTGGTCTGCTTGGGGGCGGCTTTCTGTTTGCTGCTTTTATCGGTTTTGAGCGCAGGGGCTTTCTTGGTCGCCGGCATGTCGGGGGCGCTGCGTGGCGCATTGGTTTTGCCGGTACTTTTCGGCCGCTCCTGCGCCAGCAAGTTGCGGTGTAGTTTTTGCAGCTCCGCCATGGCGACATCAATTTTCTGGCTGGCCAGTTTGCGCAGGTCTTCCAGTTGCCGGATATAGCCATTGACTTCGGTGCGACCGGCGATGGCTTTGACTGCCCAGCTGTCCAGCGCATGGATGAAGCCAGCCAGAATATCGTCTACCGCTGATTTGATTTGCTTGCTCAGGCTGCCAAAGTTGATCTCTTTTACCCACTTCAGCGCATTGCCACGCATTTTGGCGGGCAGAACATCCAGAATGCGGGCTAACGGGGTGCCGATTTTGGCCAGTTTGAATACCGCTTTGAATGCATCGCCCACACCTGGAATGCAGCCCAGTGCATTGATGACCAGATCCAGCCATGCCGCGGGGTTGGCCGGGTTGGCAACCAGGGCCAGCACCGACAGGATGATGTCTCGTGCATCCATGATCTGTCCGACGCCGGGTACCACGCCCAGAATGGCGGTAATGATAATGTGGGACGGGCTATCGCCTTTACCGGTAATAAGCCCTTGCAACCAACCATTCAGGCCATCGTCGGCCTGCTTGAGTGCCGTTTTGGCTGCTGTTGCCGTTGCTCCCATGTTCAGTTGGCTCCTTTCGGTGCGGGTGGGTCTTGCGGGTGTTCATGGCGGTAATCGTCACTCGCAGGTTTCTCGTGTGCGAGGATGTAGTCGTCGTAGTGGTGGTCGTAGCGGAGTTCGGCACCGTATTTTTCGCTCAGGATGACCTCAATCTCGTCAGGAAAATAGTTGTCCTCCAGATACGCCTCCTCGGCTGTCAGGTATTGTTCCAGCAGCGTCTTGGCTTCTTCGACAGAGGTGGGGAGTGCACCCTTGATCGGGTTAGTTTCCTGCGTTTGCCAAGGTGCGGCTTCACGGCTGTCCCATCCGTATACAATTTCTTCCACACCTTCAGCAGGAATGCCATCCAGCCGGGCATGACCTTGCTCATCCAGCATGCCCTCAATCAGGCTGCCGTCAGCAAACTTCACCGCATAGGGAGCGCCTACCACTGGCTGCATATTCTGGTAGCGATAGTTCAGCTCCAGCCAGTTCGGTTTGTTCTCCGGTTTGGGAATGAACGGCAAAGTCGGACTCAGGCTAGCGCCCCCACTCAACGCATGCTCCGCCCCCTTCACGCTCACCGTGCCGGGGCAGTGGATGTCGATATTGCCGCCGGATAGCTTGATGTAGCCGCCGCCGCTGGTGAGCAGGATGTCCTGCTTGGCACTGATCACTACCTTGCCCTTGCAGGAGGTGATGGTGATGTCCTTATCCGCCGTCAGCTCCATCGCATCGCTCTGCGCCTGAACCTGCACCTTGCCCTTGGCGGCGATCAGTTTCAGGCTGACCTTGTCCTTCACCCCGGCCACGAACAGGCTGATGTGCTGGCCGACGTTGTGCAGCCAGCGTCGGCCGCTGGTCTGGTTCAGGTCGCGCTGCGCCACCTGGTCGATATTCGTGCCGGCGGCCAGGGTCAGGGAGTTGTCGGTGGCTGCGGCCAGGCCGGCCGGGGCACTGAGGATCAGCAGCGGCTGCTGACCGGCTTGCTCCTTAGCCGTTTTGCCGTCTTTATCGGTATTGCTACCGGCCTCCCACGCCTTGAGTGCCGCAACGTGGTGCTGCAGGTGGCCATCGGTTTTGTTCGCCCCTTTGCCGTTGTCCGGCTTGATCTCGGTAGGCCCGGTTTCCAGCGTGTCGGCCAGTTGCGCGCTGGCGGTGTCAGCCAGGGACTGGGCGAGGCTGAGGGCGGCGTCGAGCTGGCTCTGGGCGCCGTCGCGCGCCAGTTGTTTGCCGCCGGCGCCGGTTTGCGCTTCGGTGCTGAGCAGCAGGCCGTGGCCGGCGCGGATGGCGCCGTGCTGGTCGGTGCGCAGCTCGAAGCCGTCGCCGCGCGGCGTGGCCTTGCCGTCGGCTCTGGGGTGGGCGAGGTAGCCCTGGTTCAGCTGGGTGCTGCCGTGTTCGCTGCTGAGCTTGGCGCGCACCTCGCCCGGGGTGTCGTCGAACAGCAGTTCGTTGTACTGCCCACCGTGGTGTTCCTTGCTCTTGATGCCGGACAGCGTGCGGTTAGCTGGCAGGCTGCCGGCGCCGCTGAATGCCGGCGGCGGGTGGCTGCCGTTGTACAGCACGCCGGTGATCACCGGCCGATCGATATCGCCTTCGATGAAGTCGACCAGCACTTCCTGGCCGATGCGCGGGATGAACTGGTGGCCCCAGCCGGCGCCGGCGCTGGGCATGGCGACGCGCAGCCAGCAGCTGGAACGCTCGTCCAGGTTGGCGCCGCTGTCCGGGTGCTCGTCCGGCCGCTGCCAGTGGAACTGCACCTTGATGCGGCCGTGGGCGTCGGTGTGGACTTCTTCATTGGCCGGGCCGACCACGGTGGCGGTCTGCGCGCCGCGCGCGGTGGGCTTGGCGAATGTGGAGCTGGCATAGGCCGGGGTGAGCGGCAGGCCGCGACGCTGGGCGTCGAATTCGCTGCGGAACGGTGCGTCGCCGTTCTCGCCGCTTGCGGCCAACGTTGGCCGCAACGCCGCCGGCAGGCTGCGGGCCAGCTCGGCCGGCAGGTTGTTGCGTACGCGGAAGCGCTGGCGGGTGACCACGAACTCGCGCTGCTCGGGCGCATCGCCATCGTGTGCCGGGTGCTCGTCGAGGCGGAACCACTGCCCGGCGCCGAGGCCGCGTACCGCGCCGCCGCCAGTAAAGGTCTTGGCCTGCGCATCGTGCGCCTGCTGCCGTAGTCGCGCGTAGTGGCTGAGCTGCTCGGCGTCGCTCGCGTAGTAGGCGCCGGGGGCGTCGTAGTGCTGCAGGCTGCTCTGCAGCCGGCTGCCATCCAGCCCCTGATCCAGTGCCGATTCGTCACCACTGTGACCGGTGGCCACCGGCTGGTAGTCGTAAGTCGCCAGCGCCACGCTGCCGGGCACGATCTGCCGCGCGCCGTCCCAGCGGGTGAGACCATCCTCCTCTTCCGTCGCGTCGCTGCGGTGGAAACGTACCCGCTCGACGTTGGCCGCAGGCAGCGAGTACGGGTCGTCGAAGGCGACCAGCTGCACCTGTGGCGTATCGCCGTCCAGGTGTTCGTAACGCCAGGAGAGCCCCTCTTCGCGCAGCAGGCGGCAGACGAAATCGTGATCGGATTCGCGGTACTGCAGGCAGTAGCTGCGGGATGGCAGCGGGCCGGACAACACGAAGTCCAGCGCCTGGCCGGCGGCGAACACCGGGTTGGCCGCAGCGTGCTCGGCAAAGAGCTGGCGCACGATGGCGTCTACCGACAGGTCCTGGAACACGCGCGAGGTCTGGCGCAGGCGCAGCAGCGCGAACGGCGGCTCCACGGTCAGCGCGTATTTGGCAAAGCCGCCATCGCTGCCCAGCGCCTCGGCGGCGCTGACCACGCCGCAGCGGATCGTCTCGCTGCCATCGGCGCCGGCGATGCCAAGCCGCACCGGCAGGCCCAGCAGCGACTTCAGCTCAATGCCATCACTGGCGGACAGGCACTCGACACGGAAGCGGTAATCGCCGGCCAGCGCCTCGTCGCCGGTCAGGCTCAGCGGCAGCAGCGCCTCGCCCCAGCGGCTGCCATCGCCCAGTTGCAGACTGAGCAGGCGCTGGTCCTGGTTGAAGGCGGACGCGAAGCTGGCGAGCAGGTCGGAGAGATTCATGGGAACAGTACGGGTTAACCGTTGAAAGTAACGCGGGCAGCGTGCAGGTGCTGAACGGTGTCGATCTTGAGGACGATGCGCTTGGCGGCAATGCCGTTGTCCACCAGCAGTTTCTTGACGGTCTCTGCCCGAGCGCGGGCCGCGGCCGGCGCATTGCCGACTTCACGACGGTCGCAGTAGCCGGTGATGATGATCTGTTTGGCAATGACCAGCGCCGGGGCCAGGGCACGGACCTGTTGTTCGGTAAGGGGGCTCAGCTTGGCGCTCATCTTGTCAAATGGCACCAGGGTCGGGTCGGCGACGACGGCCTTGTTGCCGGTGGCTTCCTGTACTTTGGCGGTAGCCTGCTCCACGCCCTCTGCGACTTTCACGACGATGGCCTTGCTTTCCTGGGCCTGGACGGTGGCAGGATCAGGGGGCGGGGTTTTGTTCTTGCGGCTATTGGCGCAGCCCAGCAGCAGCGCCGTGCTGATGGCCAGAATGGTGAGGCGATAAAACATGATGCATCCCTTCAAGGCCGGAGCCGCGATGCAAGGCGGACTCCGGCCGGCAAAACGGCTTAGGCGATTACTTTGTTGGCAGTCAGGTCCCAGCCGGCGCTGACGTTACCGCCACCTGCGCCGTCGGCACGTTTCTGCTGGGTGTAAGTCCACTTGATCTTGCCGTAGCTGAAGCTGACCTTTTCGCTAGGGAAGCCGGCATCGTTGGCGGAGCCATTCGGTTCAACCTTAGAGATCAGAACCTGCTCCATCTTGATTTCCATGTACTTCACCTTGTCACCGCCGGCACGGCACAGCTCGATGGTGATCTCCTTGATGTGCTTGCCGGTGCAGCATGCCTCGTAGATCTTCGGGCTGGCCTTGTCCAGGAAGTGGGTGATTTCGTACTGGCCGTGGTTGACACGTTCGGCGGTGGCGCCGCCGGCGGAGCTGGCGGTAGCCTGGGCTGGCTGTTCGATCAGGTGGGAAAAAGACTGGATCTCGATCCAGTCCTTGTGTTGGTCATCGGTGCTTTCGCCCGGAATGCCGTCGATTTTCAGAAAGGCGTCAAATGCCATTTGGATTCTCCAAGAGTAATAAAAAGGAAGCAATGCTTCCTGAGTGCATGCCCGCGACGGCAACGCGAGGCGCCGCCGCGGGGGAAAGGCGTTAGCCTGCCGGCTGTGGCAGCTCGGCAACCAAACGCAGGGAAATGGTGAGTTCGTCCAGCTGGAAGTGCGGACGCAGGAAGGCCGCCGCACGGTAGACGCCAGGCTTGCCCGGCACTTCCACCACGTCCACGCGGGCCTCGCGCAGTGGGTACTTGGCCTTGGCTTCCTGGCTGGCGGAGTCGTCCAGCAGCACGTACTGCGCCAGCCAGGTGTTCAGGAAGTCCTGCACGTTCTGGCGCGAGGCGAAGCTGCCGATCTTGTCGCGCATGATGGATTTCATGTAGTGCGCGATGCGCGACACCGCAAAGATGTAGGGCAGCTGGGTGGACAGGCGCGCGTTGGCGTTGGCCGCATCGGTGTTGTAGGTCTTGGCTTTCTGTATCGACTGGCCACCAAAGAAGGCGGCGTAGTCGGTGTTCTTGCAGTGCACCAGCGAGATGAAACCCAGGTCGGACAGCAGCTTTTCGGTACGGTCGGTGACGGCGACTTCGGTCGGGCACTTGAGCGCCACCTCGCCGTCGTCGGTCTTGAAGGTGTGAGCCGGCAGGCCTTCCACCAGACCGCCGCCCTCCACGCCGCGAATGGCGGCCAGCCAGCCGTACTGGGCAAAGGCATCGGTCAGGCGGGCGGCGTAGGCGTAGGCGGCGTTGGTCCACAGATATTTGTCGTGGTTGCTGCCATCGACGTTTTCCTCGAAGTCGAAGGCCTCTACCGGGACGTTGTCGCGGCCGTAGGGCAGGCGGCCAAGGACGTGTGGCAGCACCATGCCGACGTAGCGCGAGTCTTCCGATTCACGGAAAGATTTCCATTTGGCATATTCGACGGTGTCAAAAATCTTGGCCAGGTCGCGTGGCTTGCCGATGTCGGTGAAGCTTTCCAGACCGAACAGGCCGGGAGAGGCAGAGGAGATCAGCGGTGCATGCGCCGAGGCGGCCACATGGGACAGCTCGTCCAGCAGGTAGAAGTCCTCCGGGTGACGGGTGAATTCGTAGTCGCCCACCAGTGCGGCATAAGGCGCGCCACCAAAGGTGCCGTACTCTTCCTCGTAGATTTTCTTGAACAGGGCGCTCTGGTCGAACTCCGGAGAGGCCTTGAAGTCCTTGACCAGGTCCTTCTTGCTGGCATTGAGCACCTTGATCTTCAGCATGGTGCTGGTTTCGGATTGCATCACCAGATACTTCAGTCCGCGCCAGGAGGCTTCCAGCTTCTGGAATTCGGGGTGATGCATCACTTCGTTCAGCTGGGATGACAGAATGGCATCCAGTTCGGCAATGCGTGCATCGATGCTGGCACTGAGGTCGCGCGACACCGTCACGCTGCCTTCCAGCACCTGGGCCACCAGCTCTCCGATCAGGTCGCGGGTGTGGCCTTTTTCGCTTTCATTGGTGGCGATGCGGCTCTGGTCGATGATGCTGTCGAGCAGGCTGCTGGCATCCAGGGCCGCAGGGTTGGCCGCAGTGTCCAGTTGTTGTGCTGTGCTCATGGCTTACTCCCCTGTGTGGTCGCTGTGGGCGGATTGACTGATCTGGCGTAGCTTCTCGGTATCACGTACCACTTCATCCAGTAGCTCTTCCAGTTTGTCGTTGCCGGCCAGCTTGTTGCGCAGGTCGGCCAAGCGGGTGCGGGCTTCCAGCAAACGCTGGAGCGGCTCGACCTGGGCCACCACGTTCTGCGGCTCGAAGTCGGCCAGCTCGTTGAAGTTCAGCTCCATCGCCAGCTGGCTGCCGTCATCCTGCAACTTGTTGTCCACCTTGATGGCCAGCCGCGGCGCCATGCCCTTGAGTACTTCGTCGAAGTTGTCGCGGTCGATCTGCACGAACTTGCGCTCTTTCATCTTGGGCAGCGGGTTCTTGCTGTGGCCGGAGTAGTCGCCCAGCACGCCCAGTACGAAGGGCAGCTCCTTGGTTTCGATGGCATCGCCGATCTCGACGTCGTAGGTGATCTGTACGCGAGGCGGGCGAACCCGCGACAGTTTTTTCTGGGTGCTTTCTTTGCTCATGGTATGGCTCTCGAAAAAGATGGTCTGTCAGGGTTGAACGGTGTCAGGCGATGCTGCGGGCAAGGCTGGCGACCAGGTCGCGCAACTGCGCGAGATTGAGGCCGGGGTCGTTCAGGCGCCGGCCCAGGATGTAGCTGGCCTCGGCATAGGACTGGTGGCGGCGCCACGGTGCCTGCTCGTCGCCGATGTCCACCACGTAGCGCGCGTTCAGCGGTTCGCCCCAGCACTGCGCCACGATGTGCGCGTCCGGCGAACGCGGCTGCAGCGCCAGGAAGCGGCCTTCCGGGCGGTTGATCAGCAGGCATTGCGCATCGTCGTCGCCATGTGCACCGGCCGCGGCCTGGTACAGTGTCAGCCAGGTGGCGGCGGCCAACATGTCTTCGCCGTCGGCGGCCGGCAGCGGCAGCAGGTAGGTCTGTGCGCACAGGCTGTCGTGGAAACGACGCTGCATCTGGCTGTGGAAGATGAAGGCCAGCAGGGTGGCTTCCAGCGATTGCCCCTGCAGGCGGGCGAGCAGGCTGTCCAGTTGCGCTGCTGCGGTAGTGGCCAGGTGGTGGCCCAGCAGCTGCTCCGCCAGCGCCACGTCGTCGCTGGAGGCGGCGCCGAACAGAGACTGCGCTTCCAGGAACTGTCGGCAGGCCACCATTTCCACCGCGTTGTCGATGGCACTGGCCAGCTGGTCCTTCAGTCCGGAAAAGAACAGCTCGCAGGCAAGCAGCAGCACGGCCAGCGGCGGCAGTTCCAGACTGGCCGGCAGCTGAGTGGCTGCCACCAGCGGGTAATTGCGACCGCTTTCATCGTGGCTGGGTTGAATCACGCCCAGCGACAGCCAGGCGTGGTCCCGGCTGCGCAGCACGAAGCAGGAGCCTGGCATGCCGCGATAACGGCTGATCGCTTCCGGTGTCTGGGAGAGCAGGCTGATGCTGTCTGCCAGTAGCTGATCCAGCTGTGCGGCCGCCGGGTGGCTAGCGTTAAGGCGGATGAAGTCGCCACGACGTGGCAGCTTGCCGAAAATGCAGAACGAGGCTGCGACTTCCTGGGTACGTTTGAAAGTGAAGCTCAAGACCTTGCTCCCCCGATTACAACGTCACGCGCTCGGGCAACGTCAGTTTGTTGAGACGGCTTAACTGCAGTGGGTTCACGCCGCTGAGTACCCGGAAATTTGCCCGCACGATCAAGGGCTCACCTTCTGCCTTGCGCAATGACCAGGCCAGCTGGGTGCCATCCGGACCGTCCTGCACGACTTTGGCGCTCGATAGCAGGCGCATCAGTCCCATGCCGCCGGGATGGTTGGCCACCACAGTGTTGGCCCCGGTGTAGGACAACGCCTGGATGCGGGCGCCTGCGGTCTGGCTGCTGCCATTCCAGGTAAAGGGCTGCCAGAGTTGCGGGCCGTTGCGGTAGCGCAGTTCCTGGCCGTCGATGTCGAACACGATTTCCGACAGGCCGGGCGTGGGCTGCGGCTGCAACTCAAAGCGCAAGCCGTCGCCATCCTGCAGCTGGCCATTGGCCAGGGCGGACAGGCTGCTGACGCTGCTGAGGAAGGCCGGGTTGAACTTGATGCCCAGCTCACCCCACGCGCGCGGCACCAGTTCATCGCCGCGTTTTTGCACCAGGCCGGCAAGGTATTTGTTGATGAAACGGTCCAGCGTGCCGTCATTGGCCTTCAGGAAACGGTTGATCTCGGCTATCGATGCCGTACTGCCGGCATCGCTGAAGGGGTACTTGGCGGCCAGCTGGCGCCATTGCGGCAACACCTCAGCGGCCCAAGCCTGATTGATGTCGGTGCTGACCGGGCCAAGCAGGGCGCTGTAGGAGTGGCTGAGCGGTCGTACCAGCATCGGCCGTACCATGCCGATGGTCTCGGGTGTACTTTGTGCCAGCAGTGCGTTGTCGACGTAGGCAATGCTGTCTGCCAGTTCGGAGCCGCTATTGTTGAAGGTGGCCTGCAAGGTGGCGCGGGACAGGGCGCCGGGATCGTCCGTGCTGGCAATCGCCCCCAGTTTGGCCTTCAACTTGGCCAGCTGCTCAAGGTAGCCGTAAAGCGGGGCGCTCTCCCCCTTGACCAGTTGGGCGACGCCGGCAAACTGCTGGCCTACTTCGCCGTAGAGCTTGCCGTTCTGTGCACTATCACTGCTGCCGCCCTTTAGCAGGTTGGCCGTTTTTTCCAGCACCGACTGCTTGGCCGTTTCCAGTGAGCGGTTCAGCTCTGACGGGTTATCCCACGCCGTTTCCGTGGCCGCCCGCGTCAGGATCAGCTTGATGGGGGAATTTTCCCGGTCGGCCAGGCGTGTCATGGCCGACGCCGACTGTGCGGGAGAGGTGAAGTCGCGCACGGTGACGCCCTGCAGGAATTTTTTCCAGCTGGCACTGTAGGCGGCACGGTACTGGGCCTCCAGGGCGGCGCGGTTTTTCTCGCTGTCACCATCCTTGCCGAGGTTGTCCTGGCTGCTTGCGGCCAACACCCAGTCATCGCTGCGGATTTCCCCCTTGCTGGCCTCCTCTATCGCGCCTTTGACATACTGATCCCATGCTTCACGGGTAAAGGCGCCTTCCACCATCTGGCTACCTGCCATGATGTCCAGATCGCGGTTGTTGAGAATCCGTGCGACGGTCAGTGGCGAAAAGCGGGTATTGGCACGGGCACGAATTTCATTGAACACACGCTCTTCGGCAGACATGCGTTTGAAGGAGCCGCGCAGCACTTCTCTGGCCTGGGTGACCACGCGCAGGTTGGGCGTGATCAATGGCAGATCCGGTGCCTTGACCTGGCTGATATAGAACGCCAGCAATTTTTCAGCTACCGCCATGATTTCTTCCGTACTGTATGAGCCGCGCTGGGTTTCGAGGTAGGGGCGCCAGTAACGTGGCAACTGGTCTGCCAGATGGGCCGCCTCCATGCGCTGCGGCTGGTACAGCATCAGGTAGGTTTTCAGCGCGTTGTAACTGGCATCCAGCTGTGGCGTTTTGACCGCGGCCGGGGATGCCGCAGCGGCCTCGACCGTGGCTGGCAGAGCTGGGGTGACGGCTTGTGACGCCGAAGTACGGATGCCGGGGGACCAGCTGGCGTGACGCAAACCGAATCCGGCCGCTTGCCAGCGGTTGGCTGCCTGCGCTGGAGACGCGCGGCGCCACCAGGCTACAGGGCGGGTGTGATGGACGCTCGCCGCCAGCACGACCGGACGTGCCCGGTAGTCATTGGCAATCGCTCCCAGCTGAATGTTGGGCAGCGGCCGGGCTTGCGGTCGTGGACGGAGCTTGGGTCTGGGTTTGCTTGGCGCCGGTGCGACCGGCTTCGCTTGCTGGGTTTGTACCGCTGGCAGCGGCATGACCGGCGCAGGAACGTGGGGCTGCTCCAGTGTCTGCAGGGTGGTTTCCAGGTTGCGTTGCACCGGTGTCAGCATCACGGCCTTGATGCCGGCAAAGTACTCGTTACGCAGGGCCGTCTCCAGCGGCTCTCCCTGGTAGAGGCCGACGCCAATCTGCCAGGGCGCCCCTTCGGTGCGGTAAGCCTGTAGTTGTTCCAGGCGGGTTTGCATCTGCTGCAGTGCGCGCAGCTTGTCGTACAACTGGCTGGATGCGGCCAGCTTGCGGGCGTCCTCCCGTTCCTTGCTGATATCCGCCAGCAATTGTTGGTTGCCGACATAGGACCAACTCCACAGCCCGGCCAGGGTGCACAGCGACAGGATACCGGCGGCCATGGCAGCCATCCGCCAGCGGCTGCCGCCACGACCACTCTGGCGCGAGATCAGATGCTGGTCGGGAAACAGGACCTTGCGGAACAGGTCGCCAAGGAAAAAGCTGTAAGAGGCCGCCGCCTGTTGCCGGTCGCCCTGTGCCGGCGCCAGATCGAACTGGCTCTGCACCCGGCTGGCGGCGACGATACGCGGTGTGCCCTCCTGCAGGGCGCTGGTGAAGTAAAAACCGCGCAACAGCGGGCGGGCATGGTAAGGGTCGTCCTCGTACAGCAGGCTGACAAACTTCACCACGGCGTCCTTCAACCCGTGGAATTCGATCGGGAAGGCAAAGTGTGCCGGACGCACCTGATCGCCGCGGTATTGCAGCAATTTTTCTTCGCCGGCTTGCACCAGGCCGCGATAGAGCAACTCGAACTGCTGCGAAGCGACGGTGGCGGCATCAAAGCCGTGGCCCTGGTTGGCCGTCAGGGTGCTGCCCCAGACCCGGTCGCGTTCTTCTTCCGGCATGTCCTGGAAAAATTCGGCAAAGCCACCAAGCAGGTCAAGTTTGGTGAATACCAGGTAAATCGGGACGTGCAGCCCGAAGGTGCTGCAGACTTCATGAATGCGTTCACGCACCTGCCTTGCGTACAGGGCAAAGCCCTCGCTGTGATGCTGTGCCAGTTCCGGCAGACTGATGGCAACCAGAATGCCGTTGACCGGCGCTTTGGCGCGGTGCTTCTTCAGCAGCTTCAGGAAGGCCAGCCACTCGCTTCGATCCTCGCTTTGCGTGGCGTAGCGTCCTGCGGTATCCAGCAAGACGCCTTCAGTAGAAAAAAACCAGTCGCAGTTACGCGTGCCACCTACGCCCTGGATGCCGCTCTTGTCGCTGAACGGGAAGCTGAGGCCGGATTGCAGGATGGCCGAGCTTTTGCCGGCGGCGGGATGGCCAATGATCATGTACCAGGGCAGCTCATACAGGGCGGCCGCACCGCTGCTGCTGCCCAGTTTGGATTTCTTGAGCGTATCGATGGCAGCCAGCAGGCGCTGGCGCAGCAGGGTCACTTCGGCACGTTTTTCCGAGCCGGCATGAATCACGGCGTCATCAGCCTGCTGGCGCAACATTTTTTCCAGCAGACCGCCGGCACGTTTTGCCAGCAGCTGGCCGATCAGCAGGCTGACGACCCATAGCAGCATGATTGCGATGATGCAGCCCAGCCGAGCCTCCATGGTCTCCAGTCCCAGCCACTCTCCGAGAAACCAGACCAGAGCGATCAGGATCAGGAATCCGATCGCCGAGGCCATCTTGGCATGTTGTCGCCAACCTTTTTTCAACACCGTGCTTACCTTCCTATTGGTTTATTGCTTGCTGGCCAGCAGCTGTCTTAGCGAACCGCTGCGCTCAATATGGCCGTAATCCTTGAAGCTCCAGTTGCCTCCCCAGGTCAGTGCTGCTGCGGCAGCTTCTTCGCCCAGAGCCTGATACGCCTGCATTGCCCACGGATCGCGTTCGGAGATCACCACTTTGCCGTTTCGTACCGGGGCCAGATCCACCGCCAGCCCATACTGGTGCTTGCTTTGGCCGCCTTTTGCCTTGGTAACCAAGGTGGCCTGGCCCGCCAGGGCATCCTGTCGCTCGGGGCTACGGTAGCCCTCCAGTAGCGTCATCGGGTAACCGCGTGCCTCCAGTCTCGCCATGAGACGAAGTACGGTCTGGACGAAAGCCGCATCCAGCTTGTCCCAACTGCGATCGGCCCGATTCAGCCGGGGTTGTTCGCTAATGGCGTCGCGGAAGGCCTCAGGAGGCAGCGGGGGGGGCGGAGCAAGTTGCTCTTCCTGCAGTGTCAGCTTGATGCGAGAACTGTGCTTGTACTCATAAGGTATGAATTCTTCAGTTTTGTGAAAATCACTAAAAAATAGTGACAAAGCGACAGATGTTGCGGCTAAAGATATCGAAAAAAGCGGTAAAAAAGCAATGACAAAGTGCTTTTTTGTGGTTTCTATAAAAGTGTGGTTGTGTTGCTTGCTTGTTCTCGTGGCGACATGCTGCCGCTTGGTTTGCCAATCCGCCAGCAGGGCTTGCTCCGCGATTTCATCCTTTGGTTCGGTTGTAACTGCTTTATTTGTATGGTCTTTTGCGTGAAAAAATCTGAAACCGATCCAAATGATGGCGCAGATCAGTAGCATGGATGCACCAGGGGCTAGATAGAATTTCACTGGATCAAGCCACATCGAGCTGCCTTTTTTTATGCGTTTGCAATCAAACGGTTGATTTTTAACAAATATATAAAAATGTAGTGTTTTGCGAATTTTTGTAGAAAAAATGCTTTTCAATTATAATAGCACTTTGGCATGTTTTCCAAGGGTGTTTACGCAGATGCGATGTTGCGGAGCCAGCGAGTGGTCGTGGAGGAGATGTCTGGGCTGGGTGTTGTTGCCGATGGTGTTGCTCGTGGCGGGCTGTGCCGGCAATGGCCCGGTGAGGCTTTCCGGAGATGCGGCCGCAATGTTGAATCGTGATGGCCGCGGTAAACCGTTGTCGGTTGTGGTGCGCGTCTATCAGCTGAAGTCAGATCAGGCGTTCAAGCGTTTAAGCATGGAGGCGCTGGCATCCGGCAAGCCGGAAAAGGAGTTGTTGTCGCCAGACTTGTTGGCGTTGCAGGAGCTCACCTTGTTGCCGGGAGCCAGGGCGGAGATTGCCGATTTTGTGGTACAGCCCGAATCGACGCACATTGGACTGGTCGCGCTGTTTCGGCAGCCTGACAGGCAGTTCTGGCGGCTGTTGTTCGATGCCGACGCGGTGCGCAGCAAAGGGCTGCAGTTTCATGCCGAGGATTGTTATCTGCGCGCGATCAAGCCTGCCGCCCGGTTCATGCCGGGGCAGCCTGGCTCGCTGCAGGTGGAGTGTCGCTAAGAGCCGCCGGCTCTTGGGGGCGAGAGCGTTTTGATGTATTGGCCGCTGGCCAAACGGGTTGAGAAAAGATGCAACAAGCGAAACGTGTGCTGTGGGGAGAGGGGATGTTCCTGCGTCCACAGCATTTTCAGCAGCAAACATTATTTTTGGAGCAGGATGCGGCCGCCCGGCAGCAGCTGTTGTGCCGGCATGCATGGGGTGTGCAGCAGCTGCGGCTGGATGAGTCGGCCCTCAAGGGCGGCCAGGTACGGCTGGATGCACTGGGCGTGCTGTTTCGGGATGGCACCCTTTACCAGGCGCCACAGGCCGCGCCGTTGCCGCTGTCGCGAGACCTGTCGACCCTGCCTCAGTTGGGCGTGAGCACCACCTTGTATGCCTGTTTGGCGGATCTGCAGCCATACGGCGGCAACACGCGTAGTGGCGAGCAACCCGGGCGGCCGTGCCGTTACCACAGCGGCGGCGAGGAGCTTGCCGATCTGTATACGCAGGCATTGCCAGCAGAAGTTGCGGTGCTGGAGCCGGATGTGCGGCTGATGTTCGAAGAAGAAAACCGAGATGGTTACGATGCGATAGCACTAGGCCGGCTGCAGAAAGATGCGACCGGACAATGGGTGGTGGCGGAGGATTATCTGCCGCCGATGCTGACCATCGCGGCGGCGGGTGCGTTGCCGCAGTTGCTGCGTCGCCTGCTCGATATCCTGCTGGTGAAAAGCCAGGCCCTGGCCGGCGCCCAGCGTGAAAAAGCCAAAAGCGTGATGGAGTTTGGTTCCAGCGATATCAGTGCCTTCTGGTTGTTGCATACCGTCAATCGCAACTTTGCCCGCCTGCGTCACTTGTCGCTAAGCAACCCGCTGCATCCGGAGGCGCTGTACATGGCGCTGGCGGAGTTCTGTGGCGAACTGCAAACCTTTTCTACCCGCTTTGCGCTGGCAGACATCCCGGCTTACCGCCATGAGGAGCTGTACTCGGTATTTGCGGCTCTGGACCTGCAGATACGCGAGCTGCTGGAGACGGTGATTTCGGCACGCTATGCGGTCATTCCCTTGCACTCCCCCAAGCCTTCTTTCTACATCGGGCGACTGGAGAGCGACCGCTTGCTGGAGAACGTCGATTTCTACCTGTCGGTGCAAAGCGAGCAGCCGGCCAGCCAGGTACTGGACAACGTGCCACTCAAGCTCAAGATCGGTGCCCCGGACGATGTCGAGAAGATCCTCAACTCCGCCATGCGTGGTGTGGCTTTGAACCATGCCGCACAAACACCGTCTGCCGTGCCGGTGCGGGTGGGCAATCACTACTTTGCCTTGCAGCCGCATGGCGACATCTTCGCCCGCATGCTGCAGTCCCGCAGCATCTGCATCTATGTTCCGCAGACCCTGTCAGGTCTGAATCTGGAACTGATTGCCGTTTTCCGTTGAGGCCAACATGAGTCAAGCCACCGTTAGCGAAACTGCCGCACCACCCGAGTCAACCATCAACGTCAGCAGTACGGGACCCAGCCTGCGCGAAATGCTGGAAGACGGTGTTTATCTGTTGTTCCTGTTGAAGGATGGCAATCCGCCGGGCAGCAGTGTGGAATTCAATCGTCGTGTCGATCAGTTCCTGCAGCAGTACGAGCGCAATGCCCGCAACTTCGGCAAGGCGGTAGATGCCATTGGTCAGGCAAAGTATGCTTTTTGCGCACTGCTGGACGAAATCATTCTGTCGTCGGATTTTCCCCTGCGCGATGAGTGGGAGCGCATGCCACTGCAATTGCGCCTGTTCGGTGATCATCTGGCCGGAGAGGGCTTCTTTAGCCGGCTGGAGCAGTTGCGACTCGACCCGGTGAACCACATTGAAGCGCTGGAGGTGTACTACACCTGCCTGTTGCTGGGTTTTCAGGGACGCTATCTGCTGGAGGGCGAAGAAAAGCTGGACTACCTCAAGCACAAGCTGGGGCAGGAAATTCAGCAAGTCCGCGGCGGCAAGGCTGACTTTGCGCCCAATTGGCAATTGCCGCAGCGCTTCCAGGCCTTCGTACGCCACGAACTGCCGATGTGGCTGTACTTTGCCTTGCTGGCGGTCGCTGCCGCGGCAATCTGGGGTTCCTACCGCTGGTTGCTGGGGCAACAACTGGCTGAGCTGTTCGGTATCTAGAGCATGAGCGGCTTGCGACATACCCGGATACTGCCATCCGTGCTGGATCGCCTGCTGGACGACCAGCCTGATCTCAGCCATGGCAACGAGCACCTGCTTTTCGAGTTGCCGCAATTTCGCCGTTCCCTGGCGCGGGATCTGGAGGCCCTGCTCAATACCAGAGTCATGGCGCAGCCGGAGCTGTTCGAAGCCCACACCCTGGCCAACGACAGCATGCTGCAGTACGGCATTCCCGACCTCAGCGGCATCAGCCTGCTCAACCCGGACGACCGCGAACTGCTGCGCGAACAACTGCGCCGCGCCATCGAAATCCACGAGCCGCGGCTGTCGCGGGTACGGGTGAATCTGGACGCGCCACGCGAGCTGGAGCGGCACCTGCGTTTCCGCGTGGATGCGGTGCTGAAAGTGCACCCGCACCGCCCGCCGGTGAGCTTTGACGCCACGCTGCAACTGTCTTCCAACGTTTACAAGGTACAGGGCTGATGAACCTCCCCGACCTGCTCGCCAGCTTCGCGTCCGCCTTCAACCAGGACCAGCGCCTGCTCAGCCTGCAGCTGGGCGACGGCAGCCGCTGGGGTGAGGCGCTGTTGCCGCTGAGCCTGAGCGGCGACGAGGCGCTGGCCGGCGACTACCGCTTCCGCGTCGAGTGCCTGTCCGCCAGTGACAGCATCGAGCTGAAGTCGCTGCTGGGCCTGCCGGTGCGGCTTGGCATCGCCGGCGCCGATGGCAGCGAGACGATCCGCTGTGGCGTGGTCAGTGCCGCCGAGGCGCTGGGCAGCGATGGCGGCTTTGCCAAATACGCGTTGACCGTGGAGCCGCCGTTCGCGCTGCTGCGCCTGCGCCAGACCTCGCGCGTGTTCCAGGACCTGTCGGTGGATGCCATCGTGCGCCAGCTCTTTGCCGAGCACGCCGCCGCCAACCCGGTGTTCGCCGCCGGCCAGGCGCTGGACTTCGTGTTGTCCGCCCCGCTGCCGGCGCGCAGCTACTGCCTGCAGTACCGCGAATCGGACCACGACTTCGTCTGCCGCCTGCTGTGCGAAGAGGGGCTCTCCTGGCGCTACGAACACCTGGACGGCGACACGCCGCAGGTCCAGCTGGTCGCCTTCGACGACCCGTATTCCTTGCCTGCGGCCAGGGTCGAGCGGGTACGCTTCCACCGCAGCGATGCGACGGAAGACGAGGATGGCCTCACCCGCTGGGATGGCGCGCGACAGATCGTCCCCGGTAGCGTGGCGCTGGCGACTTACGACTACCAGCCGGTGGCCACCGGCCACAGCGGCGACGAGTCGGCACTGGATCAGGGGCTGGATGGCAGTCGGCTGCAGAGCAGCCTGCAACATTACGACGCCCCCGGCGCCTACTACGCCAGCGACGCCGAGCAGCTCAGCCACTACGCGCGGCTGCGGCAGCAGGCGCACGACGCACAGGCCAAGACCTTTACTGGCGGCGGCGCGGTACGCGGCCTCGGTGCCGGGCAGTGGTTCCGCCTCGATGCGCACCCGGCACACGATGGCGATGCGCCCGAGCAGCGCGAATTCGTGGTCACCCGTCAGCGCTTCCGCGTACGCAACAACCTGCCGGCCGAGCTGGCCCGCAGCCTGCCGGCAGCGTTGCGGCCAACCTTGGCCGCAAGCGGCGATGGCGATGACGCGCCGTTCCGCACCGAGTTCGACGCCCAGCGCCGCGGCCTGCCGCTCACCCCGGCCTATGCCGCCTCCAGCCACGCCAAGCCCACCGCGCGCGGTGCGCAGACCGCCACCGTGGTCGGCCCGGCCAATGAAGAAGTGCACACCGATGCCCACGGCCGCATCAAGGTGCAGTTCCACTGGCAGCGGCCGGACGAGCACCCGGATAGCGGCGCCAACCTGGACGAGCGCTCCAGCTGCTGGCTGCGGGTGGCCATGCCCAGCGCCGGTGCCGGCTGGGGCCACCAGTTCATCCCGCGCATCGGCCAGGAAGTGCTGGTCGACTTCATTGAAGGCGACATCGACCGCCCGGTGATCACCGGCGTGCTGTACAACGGCAGCCACCCGCCGCCGGCGTTCAGCGGCGCCGGCAGCCTGCCGGGCAACCAGACCCTGTCCGGCATCAAGAGCAAGGAACACCATGGCGGGCAGTACAACGAACTGCTGTTCGACGACACCCCGGGCGAGGTGCGGGCCAAGCTGT
>NZ_BMYW01000011.1 GCF_014652475.1 Vogesella alkaliphila
AAGCTGATGATCTGTTCTTCGGTGAATCGTTTCTTCATGTCCAAACTCCTTGTCATGGTGGATTGGACGCTAAAGTCACGTGCTACTCAATACCGGGGGACGTCGATTCAAATAACAGCTTCACTTTACTTTTATTGTCGTTTCGGGAAATCAAGGATACTTTTCCGACCCATGATCAAATCTTCTACCGCAGCAGCAGGAACCACTCGCTCCTGCAAGGCCCTCTTGACGATAGGAGACGCCGGAAAAACGGCACAACGAGCCCGCAGCATACCAATCAGCTTTTCTTTCCAGCGCTGTTGCTCGCCATCCAATGGGACATGACACACCTCTGCACTTGAGGCTAACGCCTGTAAGTTATAACGATAGCCCTGCTCCAGCAACCAGACAGCAATATCGAACCGCCCCGTAACCCCCAGCGCATAATCGGGTGCAGTTTTATCCTTCATAAACTCATCATGAACATTAATATCTGCACCCGCTGCCACTAAGATTTTGACGTTTTCGAATAGCCCATGATAGGCCGCTTGTAGCAAAGGTCGATCCTGAGCCTCTTCTCCCCGTTTGGCATTTAAGTCCCCTCCATAGCGCAAAGCCAATCGTAGGAAATCGGGCCGACCGGTCCCTGCTGCCATCACTGTGGCAGACCATTCTTGCCTTATGATGGAGCCGTTTTCCTTAACACCATGACCTTTACCATCTCCCTTTCCATGACCATTTCCTGCTAGGTTGGGATCGGCCCCAGCTTTGAGTAAGGCTTCAAACCCTTCTACATTGTCGGCACAGATGGCCCACAGTAAAGGTGGCACGGCACCGTCTTCCAGATGGTTGACGTCCGCACCTCGTTGCACCTGTGACCTGATTGCATCGCTGTCCCCTCTCACCGCAGCCTTGGCCAAAGTCAGCACCTGTAGATCACGATACGCCTGGTCCAAGCTTCGTCCGGCACACTGCGTGCCACCAAACAAGGAACCAGCACAAGCGCTTAAGCTAGTCATCAGACAAACGCCTAAAGCGAAATGTATTTTTCTTAACGTCATTATCTATCCTTAGTTCCCTATGGTTACTGCACCACCGCACTGCATACGATAAATCTGTTCAATATTGTCTGGTTTGAGTGAAGGCTAGCCGCATTACGCAATTGACAAAACCAAAGAAGTGATCGGTCGCTCAGCCAATCATTTCTATGTGTCGCCATTAACCTCCTGAATATGGCCGGGATGAATATCAAACTACCCACTAAGCGCCTGTCCCAACCATTTAGCCGGCGTCAGCGCCACACCAACAGATCAAATGAAATACTGTTTTGCGCGCCAAGAAACGATCCGGATGGCTGTTCTGCCTATCTTCAGAAGACTAGCTGTCATTTAAACCTCTGTGAATGGCTCCACGCTAATTACCTTGGCTCTTCGTGCGCAAAATGACCCAGATAAACCAAAGCAGTGTTCTAGGTTGACACGCAAGGCAACGGAATTGGTTTCCGGATCAGTGAAGAGCTCCAAGCTCAGGGCATACAAAACGTTCTGATGATTTAAGCCATCGAGTTCTAGCTCGAAAACCTCTTCAAATCGTATATGTACCATCGAGTCGAGCTCAAGCTTGAAGACGCCCTCATCGGTGACCTCTGGGGTCATGATCCACCCTCGTATCTGTAAGTCGACAGACGGGACATACGAACCCGATTCATTCCTGTATGTCCGTTCAAGGACGACACGGTGCACCTCCCCGTCGTGAAAGCTTGGCCATTGACCGTACCGGTTTGTAACGATGGAGTAATCCTTGATGAATTCGTATGGTTTCATTGATGGCTAGCAGTTCTTGCTTGGGAATTAAATTCTTTTATCATAAATCGGCAGCCTGCGGCCAACCTTGGCCGCTGTTCGCCAACTGCCGGCATGAAAAAGCCCGGCCACCGGAGCCGGGCTTGCTGCGGGCGGCGACTGCCTATTCCACGATCAGGCGTTTGCCGTTGCCGCTGCTGTGTTTCTTCGGCAGCGACAGGGTCAGCACGCCGTTTTCGTACTTGGCGCTGGCGCCGTCGCGGTCCAGGTCGGACGGCAGCTGCAGGCTGCGCGACACCATGCCGTAGTAGCGTTCGCTGCGCAGGTTCTGTTCATCCTTGCTCTGTTTGTCGAACTGTTTCACTTCGGCCTTGATGGTGAGCTGGGCGCCCTCGATCTCGACGTGGATGTCGTCCTTGGATACGCCGGGCAGCTCGGCCAGCACGGTGAAACCTGCGTCGGTTTCCTTGACGTCAAGCTTGATCTGCGATGGCAGTGCATCGCCGTGCAGGGGCTTGATGAAGAAGCCGTGGCCGCCGAAATCGCGGAACAGGTCGTCGAACAGGGTGCTGCGGGAAGGAAGCAGGCTCATCGTATTCTCCTTAGATAATCAGATGCTTAGGGCGGCCGTGGTGGCTGCTCACCCCCGGTATAGTGCTTGCCGGCGCAAACGACAAGGAGCCGTCACCGGCCGGCTTGATCTGGCACAACAGCGCCGCCGGCCGTGGCAAATACGGTGCTCAGCCGGGGCGGCAGCTGAGGCGCAGGTAGCTGCCGGCGGTGCGCAAATCCTGCTCTATGGCGCGGCGTACCGCATCGGCGTCGCCGGCCTGCAACGCGTCCAGCAGCGCGTGGTGGGCGTCGTTCATGGTCTTCCACACGGCCAGATCCTGGTGCAGCCGGTTGGAGATCGGGCCGACGTGCAGCCAGACGGTTTCGATCAGCGACAGCAGCAGCGGCGAGCCGCTGGCACGGTACAGCTGCAGGTGGAACAGCTCATTGGCGTCGAGATAGCCCTTGATGTCGTCCGCGACGATGGCGCTGTCCATCGCGCGGCACAGCCGCAGCAGCTCGTCGCGCTCTGCTGCGGCCAGGCCTTGCGCGCCGCGGAAGGCGGCTTCGCCTTCCAGCAGGATGCGGTTTTCCAAGATGTCGTCGAATTGGGCCTCGCTCAGCTGCGGCACCTGCACGCCGCAGTTGGGGATGTTCAGCAGCGCCTTTTCTGCGGCCAACCTTTGCAGCGCGGCACGCACCGGCATCTGGCTGACGCCCAGCTCCTCGGCCAGCTGGCGGATCTTCAGCCGCTCGCCCGGCAGCCAGCGTCCCAGCATCAGCCAGTGGCGCAGCGTATCGTAGGTCTCGTCTTGCAGGGTGGAGGCGGTGCTGGTTTTCATGGTGCGTAGTCAGGACAAATTGGCGGCAAGCATAGCAGAAGGTGGCCGTGGTCTGGGTGCGGGCCCGATGTCGCCGTTCTGGCGCAGGGTTGGCCGCGAGGGGGCGGCCTTTTTTGTGGTCACTGCTAGTATTTGATCAAATGTTGACATGGATATTTGATCAAATCTACGATGCACGGCACGAGCTGCGTTTTGCTGCGGTTTCCTGCCTGGCAGGGAGTGGACGAGCCGGGCAGGGGTGGCAGGCGACAGGCGACAAACAATCGGGGCAGCCCGCAGGAGAGAGAGCATGGACGAGCAACTGGCCGCGTTTATACGCGAGCACAACATTCATGAAGTGGAGTGCGTGATACCGGACATGACCGGCATGGCGCGCGGCAAGATCGTGCCCAAGGGGCTGTTCCTGGCCGAAGACAGCATGAAGATGTCCAAGGCGGTGCTGACCATCACCGTCAACGGCGAGTTCGCCGAGTTCGAGCGCTTTGCCGGCGCCAACGACCCGGACATGGTGTGCCGCCCGGACCCGTCCACCATCCGCCTGGTGCCGTGGGCGATCGAGCCGGTGGCGGTGGTGATCCACGACTGCGAGGATTTCGACGGCACGCCGGTCGCCATCTCGCCGCGCGCGGTGTTGCGCAAGGTGCTGCAGCTGTACGAGGCGCGCGGCTGGCGGCCGGTGGTGGCGCCGGAGATGGAGTTCTACCTGATCCGCCAGAACACCAACCCGCACGAGCCGCTGCGCCCGCCCTCCGGCCGCGCCGGCCGCTCCGAGGTGGGGCGGCAGTCGTTCTCCATCGACGCGGTGAACGATTTCGACCCGTTCTTTCAGGAGCTGTCGGCGTTCTGCGAGGCGGCCAAGCTGAACGTGGAAACGCTGATCCACGAGGTGGGCGCCTGCCAGATGGAGATCAACTTCAGCCACGGCGACGCGATGGCACTGGCCGACCAGGTGTTCCTGTTCAAGCGTGCGGTGCGTGAAACCGCCTACCGCCACAATATCTTCGCCACCTTCATGGCCAAGCCGATGGAAGGCGAGCCGGGCAGCGCGATGCACATCCACCAGAGCATCGTGGACAGCGAAAGCGGCGACAACATCTTCTCGCAGCCGGACGGGAGCGCCAGCGAGCTGTTCTTCCACCACATCGGCGGCATGCAGCGCTACCTGCCGCGGGCGATGCCGATGTTCGCGCCCTACGTGAACAGCTACCGCCGTCTGAGCCGCCACACCGCCGCGCCGATCAATGTGCGCTGGGGCTACGACAACCGCACCTGCGGCATCCGCATCCCGCCTTCCGGTCCCGCCGCGCGCCGGGTGGAAAACCGCGTGCCCGGGGTGGACGTGAACCCCTACCTGGCGATGGCGGCGACGCTGGCCTGCGGCTACCTGGGCATGGTGAACCAGATCGAGCCTTCCGCGCCGATGAACGACAGTGCCTACGACCTGGACTACGAGCTGCCGCGCAGCCTGGAAGACGCGGTGGAGCTGATGCAGGACTGCCCGGAGCTGGCGACGATCCTGGGTGAGGAGTTCGTGCAGGCGTTCTGTGCGGTGAAGGAGAAGGAATTCGAGACCTTCAACCGCGCCATCACCGCCTGGGAGCGCGAGCACCTGCAGCTGCACGTTTAACGCCTGTCTGCGGCCAACGTTGGCCGCAGCTGACACCAAATACCAAGGAGACACCCATGACCATCCGCCATGGCATCAACTGGGACCAGGCCCAGGCGCTGTACCAGACCGAGCGCGACACCTTCATCAGCCGCATGCCGCGTTCGCGCGAGCTGTCGGCCCAGGCTGCCGGCCACCTGCTGTTCGGCGTGCCGCTGCACTGGATGAACGACTGGTCGACGCCGTTCTCGCTGTACGTGGCAGCGGCGCAGGGCGCGCGCTTCACCGACGCCGACGGCCACGACTACGTGGATTTCTGCCTCGGCGACACCGGCGCCATGTTCGGCCACAGCCCCAAGCCGGTAGCCGAGGCCATCGCCCGCCAGGCGCAGCGCGGCTACACCGCCATGCTGCCCAGCGAGGACGGCGTGTGGGTGGCGCAGGAGCTGGCGCGCCGCTTTGGCCTGCCGTACTGGCAGTTCGCGCTGTCCGCCTCCGATGCCAACCGCTTTGCCATCCGCTGGGCGCGGGCGATCACCGGGCGCAGCAAGGTGCTGATCTTCAACGGCTGCTACCACGGCACGGTGGACGATGTATTCGTTGATCTGGTTGACGGCCAGCCGCAGACCCGCGACAGCCTGCTGGGGCAGGTGTACGACATCACCCAGCACACCCGCAGCGTGGAGTTCAACGACCTGGCGGCGCTGGAAGCCGTGCTGCAGGATGGCGAGGTGGCCTGCCTGCTGGCCGAGCCGGCGATGACAAATATCGGCATGGTGCTGCCGCAGCCGGGCTTCTGGCAGGCGGCGCAGGCGCTGTGCCAGCGTTATGGCACGCTGCTGCTGATCGACGAGACCCACACCATCAGCAGCGGCCCCGGCGGCTACACCCGCGCCCACGGTCTGCAGCCGGACCTGTTCGTGGTCGGCAAGCCGGTGGCCGGCGGCGTGCCGTGTGCGGTGTACGGTTTCAGCGAGCAGACCGCGCGCCGCGCAGAAGAGGCCAAGCGCACGGCGCCTCCCGGCCACAGCGGCATCGGCACCACGCTCACCGCTAATCTGCTGGCCATGGCGGCGATGCGGGCGAATCTCGCCGAGGTGATGACCGACAGCGCCTACCAGTACATGTTCGGCCTGGCGGAAAGGTTGGCCGCAGGGCTGCGCGGCGTTATCGCGCAGCATCAGTTGCCGTGGTGCGTCACCCAGATTGGCGCCCGCACCGAGTTCCAGTTCACCGCAGTGCCGCCAGTCAACGGCAGCGAGGCGGACAAGATTCTGGACAGCGAGCTGGAGCACATCGTGCACCTGTTCCTGCTCAATCGCGGCCTGCTGATCACTCCGTTCCACAATATGATTCTGGTGTGCCCGGATACCACCGCGGCGGATGTGGATCGGCTAGTGGCGGCATTCGGCGACTTCGTGCGGCAGGTGCGTTGAGCGCGCGGCAGGCACCGGGGCAGGTTGGCGCGGATGGCGCGAAATGAAAACGGCCCGCCTGTTGGCGGGCCGTTTGTCTGCTATTGCCGGATGGCTCAGTGCGCCTGGCGGGCCGGCTGCTTGTGACGACGCGCCTTGGCGCTGGTCTTGTTGCGCTTGGCTTTGGCGACGCTGCCGCGCTTGTTGCCGGCGTTCAGCGTTTTGCGCGCCTTGCGCTGCCTGAGGCTGCTCTTGGTGGCTGTGCGGCTGGCCTTGGTCTTTGCGTGGGGGCCGCGTTTGGCGGTGACGCTGCGTTTGGCGGCGTTCGCGGTCGCTTTCTGGCGCTTGCGGGCGGCAAGGCTGCGCTGGCCGGCGCCGGCCTTGCGGCTGCTGAGCACCTTGCCGGCCTTGGTGTGCTTGCTCGCCGCACGCTGGCGCACTGCGGCTTTTTTGCCGACACGCGCCGTCTTGTTGCCGCGCACGCTCTGCTTGCCGTTGCGCAGCTTGTTGCGCGCCTTGGCGGCACGTTGCGTCTTGGCCGCCTGCTTCAGCTGGCGTGACGATTTCCGGGCGGCCGGCTGGCTGTCACCGCGCTTGCTGCGGCGTGTTTCGGCCCGCTCGCGGCGCGGCTGTTCCCGCGGGCTACTGGTTTTATCTTGAGTGACGGTCGCTGTCGCGGGCTGAATATTGCGCGCGGGTACGTCGTTTGCTTTATTACTGCCGCCGTTGGCGGGGGCGACCTTGCTGGCGGCTTTGCTTTGGCGTGGCGGCTGGAAGTCGCCCGGCAGCGGGGCGTCTTCACCGGTGGCAAAGCTGTTGCCGGCGCAGCTCAGAATGAGGGCGCCAAGTGCTGCAGCGCAAAAACGGGACAATGGCATGGTGGGTATGTCGTTGGCTAAATAATGTAGATACAAATATCCGGCTGCGGTGCGTTGTGGCACCGTAACGGGCTTGTTATATTAGCACGCGCGCCGTTTCGAGGACGAACGGTCAATACGTGAATCGAGGGAGATTGCAAGTATGAAGAACACGAGAAGAACGCTGCTTGCGGGGATGCTGTTGTCGGCTTTTGCGGTCGTCGGTTGCGGCAAGAAGGCGGAAGAGCCTGCCGCATCGGCAGCCAGCGAAGCGGCACCGGCGGTGGCGCAGGTGGCCGAGTACGTGGTGGGCACCGACGCCAGCTATGCACCATTCGAGTTCCAGAACGACCAGAACCAGATCGTCGGCTTCGACATCGAGGTGCTGAGCGCGGTAGCGGACAAGGGCGGTTTCAAGGTCAAGTTCGTCAATACGCCGTGGGAAGGCATGTTCGCCACCCTGGCACAGGGCGATCGCGACATCCTGTCGTCGGCGATCACCATCACCGACGAGCGCAAGCAGAGCATGGATTTCTCCGAGCCATACTTTGAAGCGCGCCAGCTGATCGCGGTCGGCAAGGGTGTGACCGACGTGAAGACCTTCCAGGATCTGAAGAGCAAGAAGGTGGCGGTACAGACCGGCACCACCGGCGACGAAGTGGTGCAGAAGCTGCTGGGCAAGACCAGCTCCAGCATCAAGCGCTTCGAGAGCATGCCGCTGGCGCTGAAAGAGCTGGAAACCGGCGGTGTCGACGCGGCGGTGGGTGACAACGGCGTGGTGATCAACTACGTGAAGAACAACCCGCAGCACGGCATGACCACGGTGGAAGACCTGCAGAGCTTCGCGCCGGAGTATTATGGCTTCGCGGTGAAGAAGGGCAATCAGGAGCTGCTGGACAAGGTCAACGCCGGCATCAAGGCGATCAAGGCCGACGGCACCTACGACCAGATCTTCAACAAGTATTTTGGCACCAAGTAATCAATTAGCTGCATGAAGAACCGGGCCCGCCTCGAGCCGGCCCGGTTTTTTTGCAGGGGGAAGCAATATGGATTTTCGCTGGGAAATGATCGCCGACTACGCACCACTGTTCGTGGAAGGTGTGCAAATGACGATCATCATTACGTTGGTGGCGGTGGTGTTCGGCACCCTGATCGGCCTGTTCATGGGCATGGCGCGGCTGGCGGATGCGCCGCACGGCCTGAGCCGTTACCTGGTGCGCTACCTGGTGCGCATGCCGGCCGGTGCCTACGTGACCTTTTTCCGCGGCACGCCCTTGTTCGTGCAAATCCTGCTGGTGCACTTTGCGCTGATGCCGCTGCTGATCCACCCGGTGGACGGCCTGGTGGTCAATGGTGATGTCGCCCGCGACATCCGCCAGAATTACGGTGCCTTCATTTCCGGCCTGCTGGCGCTGACGCTGAACGCCGGTGCCTACATCACCGAGATTTTCCGCGCCGGTATTCAGTCCATCGACAAGGGGCAGATGGAAGCCGCGCGTTCGCTGGGACTCTCCTACGGCCAGACCATGAAGTTCGTGATCGTGCCGCAGGCCTTCCGCCGCATGCTGCCGCCGCTGGGCAACGAGGCGATCATGCTGCTCAAGGACAGCTCGCTGGTGTCGGCGATCGGCCTGGCCGAACTGGCCTTCGCCGCGCGCACCGTGGCCGGCGTGTACTCGCGCTACTGGGAACCGTACCTGACCATTTCCTTCATCTATCTGGCATTGACGATGTTGATGGCGTGGGGGATTTCCCGTCTGGAGAAAAAGCTGCAGATCGGCGCGCGCTGAGCGTTCCCTGTCGCTTGGTAAAAAGGCCGCGATAGCGGCCTTTTTGCTTGTCTGGCGGGCGTTCTGGTGTCATTTCGTGTTAGAATATCGAATATTTTGCCATGATTACGGATTTCCATGACCGACCAGCTTTTTGCCAAGGAAACACTCCCGATTAGCCTGGAAGAGGAGATGCGCCGTTCCTATCTCGATTACGCGATGAGCGTGATCGTCGGCCGCGCCCTTCCTGATGTCCGAGATGGCCTCAAGCCCGTGCATCGCCGGGTGCTGTACGCCATGCATGAGCTTTCCAACGACTGGAACCGTGCCTACAAGAAATCGGCGCGTATCGTCGGCGACGTGATCGGTAAGTATCACCCGCACGGCGATACCGCGGTGTACGACACCATCGTGCGTCTGGCGCAGGATTTCTCGCTGCGCTACCCGTTGGTGGACGGTCAGGGCAACTTCGGCTCCATCGACGGCGACAACGCCGCCGCGATGCGTTACACCGAAATCCGCATGGCGCGCATCGCGCACGAACTGCTGGCCGACCTCGACAAGGAAACCGTCGACTTCGGCCCCAACTACGACGGCTCCGAGCAGGAACCGCTGATCATGCCGACGCGCATCCCGAACCTGCTGATCAACGGCAGCTCCGGCATCGCGGTGGGCATGGCCACCAATATTCCGCCGCACAACCTGACCGAAGTGGTCGACGCTTGTCTGGCGCTGCTGGCCAACAGCGAGCTGACCATCGACGAGCTGATCGACATCATCCCGGCACCGGACTTCCCGACCGCCGGCATCATCTACGGCACCGCCGGCATCAAGGAGGCGTACCGTACCGGTCGCGGCCGCGCCATCATGCGCGCCCGCGTGCACTTCGAGGACATCGGCAAGGGCGACCGTCAGGCCATCATCGTCGACGAGATCCCGTACCAGGTGAACAAGTCGCGCCTCTTGGAACGCATCAGCGAGCTGGTGCGCGAGAAGCAGATCGAGGGCATCTCCGACCTGCGCGACGAGTCGGACAAGTCCGGCATGCGCGTGGTGATCGAGCTCAAGCGCGGCGAAATGCCGGAAGTGGTGCTCAACCACCTGTACAAGCTGACCCAGCTGCAGGACAGCTTCGGCATCAATATGGTGGCGCTGGTCGACGGCCAGCCGCGCCTGCTGAACCTGAAGCAGATCATCGACGAATTCCTGCGTCACCGCCGCGAAGTGGTGACGCGCCGTACCATTTTCGAACTGCGCAAGGCCCGCGAACGCGGCCACATCCTCGAAGGTCTGGCGGTGGCACTGTCCAACGTCGACGAGATCATCGCGCTGATCAAGGCGTCCGAAGCCCCGCCGCAGGCCAAGGCCGCGTTGATGGGTCGCGCCTGGCGCTCGGAGCTGGTGGAAGGCATGCTGTCGCGCGTCGACCAGAGCTACGCCCGCCCGGATGGCCTGGCCGCCGAGTACGGCCTGCACGGCGACGGTTACCGCCTGTCCGAAGTGCAGGCCCAGGCGATCCTGGACCTGCGCCTGCAGCGCCTGACCGGCCTGGAACAGGACAAGATCGTCGGCGAATACCGCGAGATCATGGACACCATCCTGGACCTGATCGACATCCTGGCCCGCCCGGAACGCATCAACCAGATCATCCACGACGAACTGACCGCGGTGAAGCTGCAGTACGGCGACAAGCGCCGCTCCGAGATCGAACCGTTCGGCGGCGACATCAATATCGAAGACCTGATCACGCCGCAGGAGATGGTGGTGACCCTGTCGCACACCGGCTACCTGAAGGCGCAGCCGGTCGACGACTACCAGTCGCAGCGCCGAGGCGGCCGCGGCAAGCAGGCGGCAGCGACCAAAGACGACGACTTCATCAACACGCTGTTCGTGGCCAATACCCACGACTACGTGCTGTGCTACTCCTCGTTCGGCCGTTGCTACTGGATCAAGGTCTACGACATGCCGCAGGGCGGCCGCACCAGCCGCGGCAAGCCTATCGTCAACGTGCTGCCACTGGCGGAAGGCGAGAAGATCAACGCGATGCTGCCGGTGAAGGCGTTTACCGGCAACGAGGCCGAGCTGGACGACGACATCGAAGTCAGCGACAAGGTCAAGGGCCCGTTCGTGTTCATGTGTACCGCCAACGGCACCGTGAAGAAGACGCCGCTGGAAGCGTTCTCGCGGCCGCGCGCGGCCGGCATCATCGCCGTCAAGCTGGACGAGGGCGACAAGCTGGTCGGCGTGGCGCTGACCAGCGGCAACGACCAGATCATGCTGTTCTCCAATGCCGGCAAGGCGGTGCGCTTCGACGAGAGTGATGTGCGCGCCATGGGCCGTAACGCCACCGGCGTGCGCGGCATGGCGCTGGGCGAAGGCCAGCAGGTGATTTCGCTGCTGGTGGCCAACAGCGACGAGCAGCAGGTGCTGACCGCCAGCGACGGCGGCTACGGCAAGCGTACCCGTGTCGGCGAGTTCCGCCACACCAGTCGCGGCACCCAGGGCGTGATCGCCATGGACCTGACCGACAAGACCGGCCTTGCGCTGGTGACCGCCAGCCTGGTGGAAGACAGCGACGACGTGATGCTGATCACCACCGGTGGCGTGCTGATCCGCACCAAGGTCGACCAGGTGCGTGAGACCGGCCGTGCGGCGCAGGGCGTGCGCCTGATCAACCTGGACGACGGCGAGAAGCTGATCTGTCTGGTGAAGGTGGCCGAGAGCGAAGACGACGCCGCGGAAGAGGGTGACGCGCTTGCGGCCAACCTTGAGGCGGGCGAGGGCGCGGCAGAATGACGGACCTGGCACCGGCCAACGAAAAACTGCTGGCGACGGCGGGCGCGTTGTTCGTGTCCTTCCCGCACTGCGTGACGCTGGGCATGCAATACCTCGGCAACGTTGGCCGCAAGCCGACGCTGAAGGTGGAGTGGCGCGACGATCTGGTCGGCAATCCGGCCAGCGGCGTGCTGCACGGCGGGGTGATCACCTCCATCGTCGACACCTGCAGCGCCATCGCGGTGACCGCGCACATGACCGAGCTGGAAACCATCGCCACGCTGGACCTGCGCATCGACTACCTGAAGGCGGCCACGCCGGGCAAGGCCATCTACTGCACCGCCGAGTGCTACCGGCTGGCCAGCCAGATCGCGTTCACCCGTGCCGTGTGCTACCACGACAGCCCGGACGATCCGATCGCCCACGGCGTCGCCACCTTCATGCGCGACTCCAACCCGAAACCGATGCTGGCGGAGGGCGCGGCATGAGCCAGTTCATGGAAACCTTTCTCGCGCTGCGCGACGAGAAACGCTTCGCCGACATCATCGCCGCGGTGCCGTACGCCCGGCTGATGGGCGTGGCGTGCGGCGAAGACGAGACCGGTGAGCTGCTGTTCTCGCTGCCGTTCGCCGAGCGCAATGTCGGCAACACCACGCTGCCGGCGCTGCATGGCGGCCTGATCGGCGGCTTTCTGGAAAACGCGGCCTTGCTGCACCTGATGTGGAACCGCGAGTCGCTGGAAGCGCCTAAGATCGTGGACTTCTCGCTGGATTACCTGCGCTCCGGCAAGGCCACCACGCTGTATGCGCAGTGCGAAATCACCAAGCAGGGCAAGCGCGTGGCGCACGTGCTGATCGAGGCCTGGCAGGAAGACCGCCGCAAGCCGGTCGCTGTCGCCCGTGCGCACTTCCTGCTCAGCACTCCTTCCTGATTTTGACGAGAAATAGAGGATAGTCATGGCCAAGGTGTACAACTTCTCAGCCGGTCCTGCCGTATTGCCCCACGAAGTGCTGGCAACCGCCCAGGCGGAAATGCTGGACTGGCACGGCTCCGGCATGTGCGTGATGGAAATGAGCCATCGCGGCAAGGAGTTCATGGAGATCATCCACGATGCCGAGCAGGATCTGCGCGCGCTGATGGCGATCCCGGCCGGTTACAAGGTGCTGTTCCTGCAAGGCGGCGCCTCGCAGCAGTTCTCCATGGTGCCGCTGAACCTGGCGCCGGTGGACGGTCATATCGACGTGCTGGATACCGGCCACTGGTCGAAGCTGGCGGTCAAGGAAGCGCGCCGCTACACCGGTGTCAACGTGGTGGCCAGCAGCGCCGACAGCAACTACGCAGTGGTGCCGGACGTGGCCAGCTGGCAGCGTACGCCGGATGCCGCCTACTTCCACTACACCTCCAACGAGACCATCGGCGGCCTGCAGTGCCCGTTTGTGCCGGAAGTGGGCGATACCCCGCTGGTGTGCGACATGTCGTCCGATTTCCTGTCGCGTGAGGTGGACGTGTCCAAGTTCGGCCTGATCTACGCCGGCGCGCAGAAGAACATCGGCCCGTCCGGCCTGACCGTGGTCATCGTGCGCGAAGACCTGCTCGGCCACGCCCAGGCGCAGACGCCGACCATGCTCGACTACCGCGTGCACGCCGACGCCGACTCGATGTACAACACCCCGGCCACCTATCCGATCTACATCGCCGGCCTGGTGTTCAAGTGGCTGAAGACGCAGGGCGGCATCAAGGGCATGCAGGCGCGCAACGACGAGAAGGCCGGCCTGCTCTACCACATGATCGACAGCAGCGACGGCTTCTACTACAGCCATGTGCAGGCGCCGTACCGCTCGAAGATGAACGTGGTGTTCCGCCTGAAGGACGAGGCGCTGGAAGACGTGTTCCTGTCCGAGGCGAAGAAGAACGGCCTGATGCAGCTTAAGGGCCATCGCTCGGTCGGCGGCATGCGCGCCTCGATCTACAACGCGATGCCGATCGAAGGCGTGAAGGCGCTGGTGCACTTCATGGAAGACTTCGCCCGCCAGCACGGCTGAGCGACAAGGTTGGCCGCAACGCAAAACCCGTCCGAGGACGGGTTTTTTCATTGTTCGCGATCCGGATCAGTGTTTTTGCCGCGGTGACTGGCCGCCGGCGCATCAAGCACGCATCATGTCGTTCTTGCCCCGGAGTTTCCCATGACAGCCAATCGTCCCCTGATGTTCCTGTTGCTTGCCGCCGGCACCGTGGTCACCCTCAGTATGGGTATCCGCCACGGCTTCGGTTTCTTCCTGCCGCCGATGACGCAGTCCTTCGGCTGGACGCGTGAAACCTTTGCCTTCGCGCTGGGTTTGCAGAACCTGGTGTGGGGGCTGGCGCAGCCGTTCTCCGGCGCGCTGGCCGACCGTCACGGCCCCGGCCGCGTGCTGCTGGCCGGCGGCGTGCTCTACGCCGCGGGGCTGGCGCTGATGACGCTGTCCAGCAGCGGCGTGCTGCTTTCCGGTTCCGCCGGCGTGCTGATCGGCCTCGCGCTGTCGTGCACCACCTATAGCGTGGTGTTCTCGGTGATCGTGCGGGCGGTGGCGCCGGAGTTCCGCTCCCGCGCCATGGGGCTGACGGCGGCAGCCGGCTCATTCGGCCAGTTCATCATGGTGCCGGTCGAGCGCGGGCTGATCGACGGCCTGGGCTGGGTGCCGGCCTTGTTCGTGCTGGCGGCCACCGCCGTCTTGCTGCTGCCGCTGGCGGCGCCGCTGGAAAAGGCCTACCGCCGGGCGCCGGCGCTGCCGCTCGTGCAGGGCGGCATGCTGCGCGGCATGGGCGAGACCTTTGCCATGGCCTGGCAGCAGCGCTCGTTCCGCCTGCTGATGGCCGGTTATTTTGTCTGCGGCTTCCAGGTGGTGTTCGTCGGCGTGCACCTGCCGGCCTATCTGCGCGATCACGGCCTGTCCGGCGAGGTGGCCAGTCTGGCGCTGGCGCTGATCGGTCTGTTCAACATCGCCGGCACCTACGTCGCCGGCCACCTCGGCAGCAGCCGGCCGAAGCCGATGCTGCTGGCCGGGATCTACTTCCTGCGCAGCATCGTGGTCACCGCCTTCATCCTGGCGCCGCTGACGCCGTGGTCGGTGGCGCTGTTTGCCGCGGCGATGGGCTTCCTGTGGCTGTCGACGGTGCCGCTGACCAATGGCGTGCTGGTCAGCCTGTTCGGCGTGCGCCACCTGGGCATGCTGTCGGGCGCGGTATTCTTCTCGCATCAGGTCGGCAGCTTCCTTGGCGTGTGGCTGGGCGGCCTGCTGTATGATCGTACCGGCAGCTACGACGTGGTGTGGTGGCTGACGGTACTGCTGGGGCTGCTGGCCGCTGCGGCCAACCTGCCAGTGCGCGAGCAGCCGGTGCCGGCGGTAGCGACTCAGTCATGAGCTGGCTGGCGGCGGCGTGCGGTGCGCTGGTGCTGTCGGCGGGGCTGTGGGCGTACCTGCGCCCCGATTTCGTGGTCGATGCGGCAAACCTGATTGCCGCCTGTTTCTGAAGGGGATGACATGTTGACTGGGGAGCGGCTGGCACGGCTGCAGCAATTGTGGGAAGACAACGAGGCACACGACCGCCATGCGGCCGCGCGCGCCGAGAAGCGGCTGACCATCACGCCGCAGACCGGGCGTTTCCTGTACCAGCTGTCACGCACCCGCCGTGCGCGCATCACGCTCGAAATCGGCACCTCCAGCGGCTATTCCACGCTGTGGCTGGCGCTGGCGGCGCAGGCGCACAAGGGGCAGGTGGTGTCGGTCGATCATTCCGCGCACAAGATTGCGCTGGCGCACGCCAACCTGCAGGCGTTCGCGCTGGAGCCGGTGGTGACGCTGCACACCGACGACGCGTTTTCGGTGCTGGCCAATACCGCCGACGAATCGGTCGATCTGCTGTTTCTCGACGCCGACCGGCAGCGTTATCCCGGCTACTGGCCGGAGATCACGCGCATCCTGGCGCCCGGCGCCTTGCTGGTGATGGACAACGCCTTGTCCCATGTCGAAGAATGTGCGTCTTTCGTACAAGCAGTGCTTGCTACGCGTGGCTATCTCGCGGAAACTTACCCCATCGGAAAAGGCCAGTTTGTCATACTGAAAGACTTGTAAATCGTGTCGGAACAACAGCTCAAGCAACACCGCGATGCCATCGACCGCATCGACATCGAGATTCTCCACCTTCTCAACCAGCGCGCCCAGCACGCCCGTGAAATCGGCGAGATCAAGGGCGGCGGCATCATCTACCGTCCGGAGCGCGAGGCGCAGGTGCTGCGCCGCATCAAAGAGCAGAACCCGGGGCCGTTGCCCGGCGAATCCGTGGCGCGCCTGTTCCGTGAAATCATGTCGGAATGCCTGGCGCTGGAAAAGCCGCTGTCCATCGCCTACCTCGGCCCGGAGGGCACCTTCAGCCAGCTGGCGACGCTGAAGCACTTCGGCCATGCCGCACGCACCGTCGCCTGTTCCTCCATCGACGAAGCCTTCCGGCTGGTGGAAGCGCGGGCGCTGGATTATGTGGTGGCGCCGGTGGAAAACTCCACCGAGGGCGCGGTTGGCCGCACGCTGGACCTGATGGTCAGCACGCCGCTGAAGGTGTGTGGCGAGGTGGTGCTGCGCATTCACCATCATCTGCTGCGCAATAGCGCCGGCACCGACGGCATTCGCCGTGTCTATGCCCACGCCCAGGCGCTGGCACAGTGTCACGAGTGGCTGAACAAGAACCTGCCGGCCGATGTCGAGCGGGTGTCGGTGGCCAGCAATGCCGAGGCGGCAAGGTTGGCCGCAGAGGACGCGAGCTGCGCCGCGATCGCCGGTCAGGCGGCGGCGGAGCGCTTCAATCTGCTGAAACTGGCGGAAAACATCGAGGACGAGCCGAACAACACCACCCGCTTCCTGGTGCTGGGGCACCAGGATGTCGGCCAGACCGGCCAGGACAAGACCTCGCTGATCGTGTCGGCGCCGAACCGGCCGGGCGCAGTGCACTACCTGCTGGCACCGATTGCCGACAACGGCGTGTCGATGACCAAGTTCGAATCGCGGCCATCGCGCGCCGGGCTGTGGGACTACGTGTTCTTCATCGACGTCGAAGGCCACCACGACGATCCGAATGTCGCCAAGGCGCTGCAAGGGCTGATGGAGCGCACCTCCTTCGTCAAGGTGCTCGGCGCCTACCCGCAAGCCGTTCTCTGAATATTGCCAGGCCGGCATCGCGCCGGCCGTTGATGGATTAAACGTATGACTATCCAGTCTATTTGCCTGTTTTGTGGTTCCAACAAGGGCACGCGCGCCGCTTACGAGCAGGCGGCGGTCGAGCTGGGCCGGACGCTGGCGCAGCGCGGCATCGCGCTGGTGTATGGCGGCGGCAACGTCGGCCTGATGGGGGCGGCCGCGGATGCGGCGCTGGCCGCCGGCGGCCGTGTGATCGGCGTGATTCCGGGCTTTCTGCGCGAGAAGGAATTGGCGCACCAGGGCCTGTCCGAGCTGCATGTCACGCAAACCATGCACGAGCGCAAGGCGCTGATGGAAGACCTGTCCGGCGGTTTTGTCGCCTTGCCCGGCGGCTTCGGCACCTACGACGAGCTGTTCGAGATGCTGACCTGGGGCCAGCTGTCGGTGCACAGCAAACCGATCGGGTTGCTGAATGTCGATGGTTTCTTCGATCCGCTGCTGGCGATGATCCGCCACGGCGTGGCCGAGGGCTTTGTCGCGGAAGGCAATCTGCAGCTGTTCGTGGTGGCGGATACCATCGACGAGCTGCTGGCCAGGATGAATGCCTACCGGCCGGCGCCGGTGAACAAGTGGTTGTCGCACGACCGCATCTGAGCTTGTCGCCGGCCTCGCCGGCTTTTCTGTTTATACGGGGACGGTTTTCATGATTATCGTGATGTCGCCAGCTGCCAGTGCGCAAAGCATTGACGACGTGATCGGCAAGATCCGTGCGGCGGGCTTGAGCGAGCACGTCTCGCGCGGCACCGAGCGCACCATCATCGGCGCCGTCGGCGACGAGCGCTCGCTGCAGCCGAGCATGTTCGAGATGATGCCGGGCGTGGAGCGCGCGCTGCGGGTGTTGAAGGACTACCGCATCGTGTCGCGCGAGGTGCAGCCGGACAATACCGTGGTACACGTGCGCGGGCTGGCCATCGGCGGTGCGGCGGTGCAGGTGATCGCCGGGCCGTGCGCGGTGGAGACCGCGCCGCAGATGCAGCAGGCCGCCAGGCTGGTGCGCGAAGGCGGCGCCCGCCTGCTGCGCGCTGGCGCCTTCAAGCCGCGTACCAGCCCGTACAGCTTCCAGGGGCTGGGCGTGGCCGGGCTGGACTATCTGCAGGAAGCGGCGCGGCAGCAGGGGCTGCCGGTGGTGTCGGAGCTGATGGATATCCGCCTGCTGGACACCTTCCTCGAATACGACATCGACGTGATCGAGATCGGTGCGCGCAGTATGCAGAACACCGATCTGCTGAAAGAGGTTGGCCGCATCAACAAGCCGGTGATCCTCAAGCGCGGCCTGTCGGCAACGGTCAGCGAGTGGCTGATGGCCGCCGAGTACATTGCCATCGGCGGCAACCACAACATCATCTTTTGCGAGCGCGGCGTGCGCAGCTTCGATCCGGCCGCGCGCAACACGCTGGACGTGACCGCGATTCCGCTGCTGAAGCGCGAGACGCACCTGCCGGTGATCGTCGACCCCAGTCATGCCGGCGGCAAGGCGTGGCTGGTGCCGGCGCTGTCGTGCGCGGCGCTGGCGGCCGGTGCCGACGGCCTGATGCTGGAGGTGCATCCCGATCCGGCGCAGGCGTGGTGTGACGGTGAGCAGGCGCTGGATGGCGCGGCGTTTGGCAGTCTGATGGCGCAATTGCGCCCGTTGGCCCAGGTGCTGGGCCGCAGCTTGGCATAAGGGGAGTGTGATGAGCGAACAACAGCAGGAAATCGTAAGGCTGACTCAGGTCGACAGCTACCGCTTCGACAATCGCTTCGAGGGAGGGGACTACCGGCTGCTGACCGACGAGCCGGCGCCGCTGGGCGACAATAGCGGGCCGTCGCCGGCGCAATTGCTGGTGGCGGCGGCGGCCAACTGTCTGTGTGCCAGCCTGTTGTTCTCGTCGCGCAAGTACCACCTCGATGTCGCGCCGCTGTCGTGCGAGGCGGTGGCCACCATCAGCCGCAACGAGCGCAAGCGGCTGCGGGTGACGCGTATCGATGTCACGCTGCAGTGTGGCAAGCCGGTGCAGGAGCAGCCCAATCTGGAGCGGCTGCTGGGCAGCTTCGAGGATTTCTGCACCGTGTCGCAGAGTATCGGCCAGAGCATCGCCATCGCGCTGACGGTGCTGGATCCGGACGGCACGGTGCTGAAGTCGCCCGCCGCCTGAGCCACCTGAGCGCAGCACCAACAAAAAACCGGATGGTCACCATCCGGTTTTTTTTGCATCTACAGGTAGCGCAGGAACAGCGGCACCAGGATCTCGGCGATCCAGCCCAGCAGCAGCGGTGGCACCAGCAGCGCGAACAGGATGGCCCACCATGGCGTGCGCTGTTGCGGGCGGCTGATGGCGAGCAGGGTGCGGTAGAGCGCGTAGCCGGTGAGCGCGACAAACG
This sequence comes from Vogesella alkaliphila, assembly GCF_014652475.1. Lineage (GTDB taxonomy): Bacteria > Pseudomonadota > Gammaproteobacteria > Burkholderiales > Chromobacteriaceae > Vogesella > Vogesella alkaliphila. Next base: position 19,187 of record NZ_BMYW01000011.1, read on the forward strand.
GCGGCAGCGTGGCCAGTGCCTGCAGCGGGCGTCCGGCCAGCAGCGGATTGAGCAGCAGCATGCCGGCCAGCAGGCAGGCCTGGCTGAGAAAGTAGCTGCCCATGTTCAGCGACAGCCCGCGCAGCAGTACGCCGGAGCGGCGAAATTCGCCGCAGCCGAGCAGCGCCAGTGCGCCGGCCAGCCCCAGCCACAGGTAGGCATAGAACAGCGGTAGCCACACCGGCACCAGGGCCAGCGACGGCAGGTACAGCCGGAAGAAGACGGCGCTGACGACGTAGGCCGACAGCACGGCCAGTACGGCGGTCACGCTGTCGCTGGCGATCAGCCGCCACAGCGCGTGCAGCAGGTACAGCAGCAGTGGCGACAGCAGGATCAGGCTGGGGAGGGAGGGTGTCATGCCGAGGCCAGCACCCGTTGCAGCGCCACGGCGATCAGCTCGCCCATCTGTGCCAGGTAGTGGGTCTGCATGTCCTGCGAGAAGCGCTGGCTGTCCTCACTGCCCAGTACCAGCAGGCCAAAGGCCTCGCCCTGCTGGCGCAGCGCGATGGTGGCGAAGGATTGCAGTACCGGCTGGGTCGGGAACCAGCTCAGGATCTCGTCGTTGACGTAGGGGCCGCAGTACGGCGCGCACAGGTTGCCGGCCAGCAGGCGGATGTCCTGCCGGGCGTTGTAGAACGGGCCGGGGTTGGCCGCATCGTGCCACAGCCGCAGCGCCACGCGCTGCAGGCCGAACTGCTTGTCGAAGGTGCGCACGATGGCGTCGGCAGCCTGTTCCAGCGTGTCGGCCTGCATCAGCGCCAGGCTCAGTTGGTGACAGCGCGACAGGATCAGGTCGTTCTGCTCGCCGTGCCGGACCAGCTGTACCAGCCTGGCTTCCAGCTGGCGGTTCTGGTCTTTCATTTCCAGCAGCTGGCGCTCGGCGAAGGACACTACCACGCGATCGTGGCTGCTTTTCAGGCCGAAGCGCGGCGCGTGCTGGTTGAGGAAGTCAGGATGGGCATCAAGAAAGGCAAGAACATCGTCGTTTTGCACGCTGCGACTCCGCTGTCAGGTTCAGATTTCGATTTCACCGGTAAAGACGGTCACCGCCGGGCCGGTCATCTTCACCGGATGGCCGGGGCCGCCCCATTCGATATTCAGGTCGCCGCCACGGGTATGCACCAGCACGCGGCTGTCGAGCTGGCCACGCTGGATGCCGGCCACCACCGCAGCACAGGCGCCGGTGCCGCAGGCCAGGGTTTCGCCGGCGCCGCGTTCGTAGACGCGCAGGCGGATTTCGCCGCGGTTCACGATCTGCATGAAGCCGGCGTTGACCTTCTCCGGGAAGCGTGGGTGCGACTCCACCAGCGGGCCCTGCTGGGCCACCGGTGCGCTGTCCACGTTATTGACGACGCAAACCGCGTGCGGGTTCCCCATCGACACCACGGTGACGTCGATCGAGTCGTCGCCGATGGCCAGCGGGTGGGTGATGGCGTCACCGTCGGCGATGAACGGTATCTCCAGCGACTTCAGACGCGGCACGCCCATGTCCACCGTGATCAGGCCGTTGCTGTGGTACTCCGGCACGATCACGCCCTTGGCGGTCTCGACGCGGATGGCGCGCTTGTTGGTCAGCTTCTGCTCGGTGACGAACTTCACGAAACAGCGCGCGCCGTTGCCGCACTGTTCCACTTCGCTGCCGTCGTTGTTGAAGATGCGGTAGCGGAAGTCGTTTGTGCCGTCGTGCGGGGCTTCCACCAGCAGCAACTGGTCGAAGCCGATGCCCAGGTGGCGGTCGCCAAGCTGGCGCAGGCGTTCCGGCGTCAGGCCTACCGTCTGGCGGATGCCATCCACCACCACAAAGTCGTTGCCGAGGCCGTGCATTTTGCTGAACTTGAGTTTCATGGGAGGTACGCGTGTGAGGTACGGCAAAGTAAAAGGCCATCATAACCGAATAATTTGGCGGCAAACAGCAGCACGGCATGGCGTGCATTGACACCTTACTGACCAGTAAGTAGAGTCGCGGAATGAAGCCTGAAACCGACGCCCGTATTACTGATACGCGCAAAAAAATCCTCGACCTGGCGGAAGCACTGATGCTCTCGCGCGGGTTCAATGCCTTCAGCTACCAGCACATCAGTGCCGAGCTGGGGGTGCGCAATGCCGCCATCCACTATCACTTCCCGAAAAAGAGCGATCTGGGCGTGGCGCTGATCGAGCGCTACTGCCGCCGCTTCGAGCGCTTCACCCAAGCGCAGGCCGACCTGTCGCCGGACGAGCAGCTGGAACAGTACTTCGAGCTGGCCGACCGCTATTTCGGGCAGCAGCAGATCTGCCCGAGCGGCATCCTGTCGGCCGAGCTGCAGACCCTGCCCGACGATATGCGGCTGCAGACGCAGGCCTTTGTCGCGCTGATGCGCGGCTGGGCGGCGGACATCGTGCGCCGCGGCCGTGACGCCGGGGTGATGCACTATCCCGGCAGCGCCGAGGGCATGGGCGACGTGGTCTTTGCCGCGATGCAGGGCGCGCTGCAGCTGGCGCGCTTCGACCGGCAGGCGCTGCAATCGGTCAAGCTGCAGATACGGCAGCTGCTTGGCTGCCAGTAGTCATTCAAATAACAACTAGATAACAACACGACAACACGAGAAGAGGGTTTGATGGAACAACAAAAAAACAGCATGTGCCGCATGGTGGACAAGACCGCGGCCCTGCCGGGCGGGCTGCGCTCTTGGGCGATCACCAAGCTATTCGGCAATTTCGTCCCGTTCCTAGGGACCGCCGGCCTGCGTTTCGACGAGGTCAGCCGCGAGCGCATGGTGGTCAGCATCCGCAACCGCAAGAAGGTGCAGAACCACATCAAGGGCCTGCACGCGGCGGCGATGGCGCTGCTGGCGGAGACGGCGACCGGCTTCGTGGTTGGTATGAACGTGCCGGACGACAAGCTGATGCTGCTGAAATCGATGAAGGTCGAGTACCTGAAGCGGGCACAGGGCGACATGAAGGCGGTGGCGACGCTGGACCGCGCCCAGGTTGGCCGCATGGCGACGGAAGAGAAGGGCGACGTGCTGGTGGATGTGGTGGTGACCGACGAATCCGGCGAATCCCCGATCCGCTGCGAGATGGTGTGGGCGTGGGTGCCCAAGAAACGCAACTGAGGGCGATGCGATGAGCTATGACACGATCACCGTCGAGGTGCGGCAACAGGTTGCCCATGTGGCGCTGAACCGCCCGGACAAGGCCAACTCGCTGAACGAGGCGATGTGGCAGGAGCTGCAGCAGGCGATGGAGTGGTGCGACGCCGAGCCGCAGGTGCGCGCCGTGGTGCTATCCGGCAACGGCAGGCATTTCTGCGCCGGCATCGACCTGACGATGCTGATGAACATGCAGCGCGCCATCGAGGACAGCTGCGAGGCGCGCAAGCGCGACAAGCTGCGACGGCTGATCGTTGGCCTGCAGGCCAATGTCAGCAGCCTGGAGCTGTGCCGCAAGCCGGTGATCGCCGCCATCCACGGCGCCTGTGTCGGTGGCGCGCTGGACATCGTGCTGGCCGCCGACATCCGCCTGGCCGCCGAGGGCGCCGTGTTCAGCGTGCGCGAGGTCGATGTCGGCATGGTCGCCGATGTCGGCACCCTGCAGCGCCTGGCGCGGGTGGTGGGCGAGGGCAATGCCCGCGAGCTGGCGCTGACCGCGCGCGACGTGCCGGCGGACGAGGCGAGGGCGATGCAGCTGGTCAATCGCGTGTTGCCGGATCGCGAGGCGCTGTTGCAGGCGGCGGAGGCGATGGCGCTGCAGATCGCGGCCAAGTCGCCGCTGGCGGTGCAGGGCACCAAGGAAATCCTCAACTACAGCCGCGACCACGGTGTGGCCGAAGGGCTGAACTACGTGGCGACCTGGAACGCGGCGATGCTGATGTCGGAAGACATACAGGTGGCGGTGATGGCGGCGGTCAGCGGCGAGCGGCCGGTGTTCCGCGACTAGCGGCACGCGGCGCCGCGCGCTGCCGTTCACGGCTTGCGGCCAACCTTGCACCAAGGTTGGCCGCAATGCTTTGTGATATGGCGGCTGCCGCCAGCAGCCGGCCAATGAAAAACGGGCCGCGAAGGCCCGTTGTCGTTGCCGGCGTCGCGCCGGTGTTACAGCTTGATCAGCGTCGATTTCAGCTCGGTGTACTTCTCCAGTGCGTGCAGCGACTTGTCGCGGCCGTTGCCGGACTGCTTGAAGCCGCCGAACGGGAAGTTCATGTCGCCGCCCTCGTCGTAGCAGTTCACCCACACCGTGCCGGCGCGCAGGCGGCGCGACACCTTGTGCGCGGTGCTCAGGTCGCTGGTCCACACCGCGGCGGCGAGGCCGTACTCGCTGTCGTTGGCGATGCGGATCGCCTCGTCCACGTCCTTGAAGGTGATGATGGACAGCACCGGCCCGAAGATCTCCTCGCGGCAGATGGTCATGTCCGGACCGGTGCAGACAAAGGCGGTCGGCTCGATGAACAGGCCGGTGTCGGTATGCGCGGCCTTGCCGCCGCACACCAGTTCCGCGCCCTCGCTCAGGCCCTTGTCGATGTAGGACAGCACCTTGTCGTACTGCACGCGGTCGACGATGGCGCCCATGCTGGTGGCCGGGTCCAGCGGGTCGGCTGGCTGGTAGTGTGCGGCGGCCTTCTTGAATTCGGCGATGAAGGCGTCCTTGATGTCTTGATGCACCAGCAGGCGCGAGCCGGCGGTGCACATCTCGCCCATGTTGTAGAAGATGGCACCGGCGGCGGCGCGCGCCGCGCGGGTCAGGTCCGGGCAGTCCGGCAGCACGATGTTGGGCGACTTGCCGCCCAGCTCCAGCCAGGCGCGCTTGAGGTTGGATTGCGCGGCAGCGGTGGCGATCAGCTTGCCGACGCCGGTGGAACCGGTAAAGGCGATGCAGTCGATGTCCATGTGTTCCGCCAGCGCCTTGCCGACGTCGCCGGCGCCCGGCAGCACCTGGAATACGCCGTCCGGCATGCCGGCCTCCTTGGCCAGAGCCGCGAGGCGGATGGCGGTCAGCGGCGATTTTTCCGACGGCTTGACGATCACGGCGTTGCCGGCGGCCAGTGCCGGGCCGAATTTCCAGCTCGCCATCAGGATGGGGAAGTTCCACGGCACCACGGCGGCGACCACGCCGATGGCTTCGCGGGTGACTAGGCCGACGATCTTCGGATCCACCGGGGCGACTTCGCCGCCGATCTTGTCGATGGCCTCGGCGAACCACTCCACGCAGTAGGCGGCACCGGGTACGTCTACACTGGTGGTATCGCCGATCGGTTTGCCGGCGTCCAGGGTTTCCAGTAGTGCCAGCTCGTCACCATGCTCGCGGATCAGCGCGGCGAAGCGCTTCAGGATGCGGCCGCGGGCCAGCGGCGCCAGCTCCGACCACTTGCCGCTGTCGAAGGCGCGGCGCGCGGCCTTGACCGCCTGTTCCACTTCCGGCGCGCCGGCCCAGCTGATGCTGGCCAGGTGCTGGCCGTTGGCCGGGTTGATGCAGTCGAAGGTGCGCCCGTCTGCTGCTGCAACATACTGGCCGTCGATGAAGGCGCGGCCTTCGATGGTGAGCGTGCTGGCAAATGCCTGCCATTCTGCATGGGTGCGAGCCATGGTGTTTCTCCTTTGTTGTGTCGGGTCCGCCCCGTAGCAGGAGGCGGTTCAGAACGTCGGCGGAGAGCTGGCGCTGACGATCTCGCAGCACTCGTCGCTGACGTTGCGGAAACGGTGCGGCTGGCGACTGTCGAAGTAATAGGCGTCGCCGGGGCCGAGGATGCGTGCTTCGTTATTGACGGTGATCTCGATCTGGCCGCGAATGATCACGCCGCCCTCCTGGCCGTCATGGGTGAGCATGTCCGGTCCGGTGTCGGCAAACGGCTCGTACACTTCGCGCAGGATGGCGATGTCGCGCCGCTCGTGCGAGGTGCCGACCAGCAGCAACTGGATCTGGTCGTTGCCGAGGTTGGGCAGTTCGTCCTTGTCGTAGAACACGCGTGGTGCCTGCGGGTCTGCGTCGAAGGTGAAAAAGTCGGACAGGGTCATCGGCAGACCCTCCAGCACTTTTCGCAGCGAACTGATCGACGGGCTGACGCGGTTCTGCTCGATCAGCGAGATCGTACCGTTGGTAACGCCCGCTCTTTTGGCCAGTTCACGCTGCGAAAGACCCATGCGTTCGCGAACCATCCTTAATCGTGCTCCAACATCCATGCTTCCTGTCCAATCTGTATGTTAATAATTTTAGACGTACAACGATGAGGATTTTGACCACTTTAAGCCCGTCTGTTGCGCCGCAATAACGAAATTTCTTTGCAACCCGTGCATTTTATAGTCAAAATCAGTGTGTGAATGCAAGTTTGTTGTATATTTTTTTAAACAACTGTGGCTCGAAGCTTCACGACATCACCCAAAGGAGAGTGCTATGTTAATCGGCGTTCCGAAGGAGATCAAAAATCATGAGTACCGTGTCGGCCTGACGCCGTCCGGTGCACGTGAACTGGTGGCTCATGGCCACAAGGTGCTGGTGCAAAGTCAGGCCGGGCTCGGCATCGGCTTTGCCGACGAGCAGTACCTGCAGGCCGGGGCCACCATCGTGTCGCGGCCGGAAGAAATCTTTGCCAGAGCCGAGATGATCATCAAGGTCAAGGAGCCGCAGCCGGCCGAGTGCCGCATGTTGCGCCCGGGGCAGCTGCTGTTCACCTATCTGCATCTGGCGCCGGATCCGGAACAGACGCAGTTGTTGCTGGAGTCCGGTGCCGTGGCCATCGCCTACGAGACGGTGACCGACGAGCGTGGCGGCCTGCCGCTCTTGGCGCCGATGTCGGAAGTGGCCGGCCGCATGGCGGTACAGGCCGGCGCCCACGCGCTGGAAAAGGCGCAGGGTGGCCGCGGCGTGCTGCTCGGCGGCGTGCCCGGTGTGGCGCCGGCTCGGGTGGTGGTGCTGGGCGGCGGGGTGGTCGGCCTCAATGCGGCGCGGATGGCGCTGGGACTGGGCGCCGACGTGACCCTGCTGGACAAGTCGCTGGCGCGGCTGAAAGAGATCGACATGCTGTTCGGCAGCGGCATCAAGACGCTGATGTCCAACAGCAGCAATATAGAGGAAGCGGTGCGCGACGCGGACCTGATCATCGGCGCGGTGCTGGTGCCGGGCGCGGCGGCGCCGAAACTGCTCAACCGCGCGATGCTGAAGCAGCTACGCGCAGGGGCGGTGCTGGTGGATGTCGCCATCGACCAGGGCGGCTGCTTTGAAACCAGCCGGCCGACCACGCACCAGCACCCGACCTATATCGTTGACGGCATCGTGCACTACTGCGTTGCCAACATGCCCGGTGGTGTCGCCAGAACCGCCACCATGGCGCTGACCAATGCCACGCTGCCGTACGCACTGGAGCTGGCGGACAAAGGTTGGCCGCAGGCCCTGCAGGACAACGCGCACCTGCGTCACGGCCTGAACATCTGTTGTGGCAAAGTGACCCATGCGGCGGTGGCGCGCGATCTCGGTTACGACTACGTCGATCCGCTGACCGCGCTGAAAGCGGCGCTATAAAACCAACCGAGGTAACCATGCAAGCGATTATCGGCATTCCCTGCGATGTCAAAACCATAGGCCTGTTTCCCTTCCACGCGGTGGGTGAGAAGTACATCACCGCGGCGGTGGGGGCGGCCGGCGGCGTGGCCGTGCTGATCCCGTCGCTGGGTGACGCGGCGCAGCTGGACACGATCATCAATCTGGTGGACGGCATCCTGTTGCCGGGTTCGCCGTCCAATATCGAGCCGCACCACTACCAGGGCGTGCCCAGCCGCCCCGGCACCCTGCACGACAAGGCGCGCGATGCCACCACGCTGCCGCTGGTGCGGCGGGTGATCGACGCCGGTATCCCGCTTCTGGGCATCTGCCGCGGCTTTCAGGAGATCAACGTGGTGCTGGGGGGCGAGCTGCACCAGCATGTGCAGGAGCAGCCGGGACTGAATGACCACCGCGAGCCGCAGACCGAGGATCTGGACCTGATGTACGGCCCGGCGCACAGCGTGCAGTTCACCGCCGGCAGCTGGCTGCAGCACTGGCTAGGTCGCGACGGCGCCCGGGTCAACTCCATCCATCAGCAGGGCATCAAGCGGCTGGCCGACGGCCTGATCGCCGAGGCGGTGGCCGAGGACGGGCTGATCGAGGCCTACCGCGTCGGCAGTGCCAGCAACTTTGCCTATGCCGTGCAGTGGCATCCAGAATGGAAGTACTGGGAGAACGACGTGTCCCAGGCAATTTTCGAGGCTTTCGGTGCAGCTTGCCGGGAGCGCCGTATGCGTCGCAACCAATAGACGTACTCGGCAAAACCGCCGGCAAGACCGGTAAAAAAGAGGAAATGCATCATGAATCACCAATTGTTTGAATGGCTGCGCGACAACCGCATCACCGAGATGGAATGTATCGTTCCGGACATGACCGGCGTCGCCCGCGGCAAGATCGTCCCGAAAGACAAGTTTGTTTCCGACCAGGAAATGCGCCTGCCGGAAGCCGTGCTGATCCAGACCGTCACCGGCGACTATCCCGACGACAGCATGCTGGACCTGACCGACCCGGACATGGTGCTGATGCCGGACCCGAACACCCTGCGTTTCGTGCCGTGGGCCACCGATCCGACCGCGCAGCTGATCTACGATGCGCTGCGTCCGGATGGCTCGATGGTGGAAGTCGCCCCGCGCAACGTGCTCAAGCGCGTGCTGGCGTTGTATGAGGCCCAAGGTTGGGAGCCGGTGGTGGCACCGGAGATGGAGTTCTACCTGCTGTCGCCCAACCCTGATCCTGATATTCCACTGGCGCCGCCTATCGGCCGTACCGGCCGTGCCGAATTCGGCCGCCGCTCCTACGCCATCGACGCGGTCAACGAGTTCGACCCGCTGTTCGAGGACATCTACGACTACTGCCACGCGCAGAATCTGGAAGTCGACACGCTGATTCACGAAATCGGCACCGCGCAGATGGAAATCAACTTCATGCACGGCAATGCGCTGGACCTGTGCGACCAGGTGTTCCTGTTCAAGCGTACCGTGCGCGAGGCCGCCTTCCGTCACGGCATGTACGCCACCTTCATGGCCAAGCCGATGGAAGCGGAGCCGGGCAGCGCGATGCACATCCACCAGAGCGTGCTGAACAAGCACACCGGCAAGAACCTGTTCTCCGGTGAGGACGGCAAGCCGACCGAGCACTTCTTCCACTTCATCGGCGGTCTGCAGCACTACCTGCCGGAGTGCATGCCGTTCTTCGCGCCGTACGTGAACTCCTTCCGTCGCCTGTCGCCGTACACCGCGGCACCGACCAACGTGGAGTGGGGCTACGACAACCGTACCGTCGGCCTGCGCGTGCCGCACTCGTCGCCGGCCGCGCGCCGCGTGGAAAACAGGGTGCCGGGCGTGGACGTGAACCCGTACATCGCCATGGCCGCCACCCTGGCCTGCGGCTACCTCGGCATGATGAACAAGATCAAGCCGCGCGACCCGCTGGCCAGCGACGCCTACGAGCTGCCGTTCCAGTTCCCGCACGGCACCGAGGAGGCACTGGTGCGTCTCAAGGCCTGCAGCGACGTGGCCGAGGTGATGGGGCCGCGCTTCGTCGAGATGTATGTCGGCATGAAGGAAAAGGAATTCGCCGAATACTTCCGCGTCATCAGCCCGTGGGAACGCAAGTTCCTGCTGTTGCACGTGTAATAGAGTAGTACGCGGGAGGCGCAGACCTCCCGCCGTTCAAACCAGGAGAGATTTGATGAAGCATCAGCGCAGCACCGCCCAATGGCGGGAAATGGACGCCGCACACCACCTGCACCCGTTTACCGACACCGCCTCCCTGAACGAGCAGGGTGTGCGCATGATCACCCATGCGGACGGCATCTACCTGTGGGATAGCGAAGGCAACAAGATTCTCGACGGCATGGCCGGCCTGTGGTGCGTGAACATCGGCTACGGCCGCAAGGACCTGCCGGAAGTCGCCAAGCGCCAGATGGAAGAGCTGGCTTATTACAATACCTTCTTCAAGACCTCGCACCCGGCGGTGGTCGAGCTGTCGCACCTGCTGGCGGAAGTGGCGCCCAAGGGATTCGACCACGTGTTCTACACCAACTCCGGCTCCGAGTCGGTGGACACCATGATCCGCATGGTGCGCCGCTACTGGGATGTGAAGGGCAAGCCGGAGAAGAAAACGCTGATCGGGCGCTGGAACGGCTACCACGGCTCCACCATCGGCGGCGCGAGCCTGGGCGGCATGAGCTACATGCACGAGCAAGGCGACCTGCCGATTCCGGGCATCGTGCACGTGCAGCAGCCGTGGCACTACAAGTACGGCAAGGGCATGAGCGCCGACGAGTTCGGCAAGCTTGCCGCCAGCTGGGTCGAGGACAAGATTCTGGAAGTGGGCGCCGACAAGGTGGCCGCCTTCGTCGGCGAGCCGATCCAGGGCGCCGGCGGCGTGATCATCCCGCCAGCCACGTACTGGCCGGAAGTGGAGCGCATCTGCCGCAAGTACGACATCCTGCTGGTCGCCGACGAGGTGATCTGCGGTTTCGGCCGTACCGGCCACTGGTTCGGGCATCAGCAATTCGGCTTCACCCCAGACATCTTCACCACCGCCAAGGGCCTGTCGTCCGGCTACATGCCGATCGGCGCCGTGTTCGTCAACAACGAGGTGGCGGCAACGTTGGCCGCAGGCGGCGATTTCAACCACGGCTTTACCTACTCCGGTCACCCGGTGGCGGCGGCGGTGGCCCACGCCAACGTCAAGGCGCTGCGCGACGAGGGCATCGTCGCCGCCGTGCACGAGGACACCGGCCCGTACATGCAGAAACGCTGGCGCGAGGCGTTCTCCCGCTTCGAGCATGTCGACGACGTGCGCGGTGTCGGCCTGATCCAGGCGTTCACCCTGGTCAAGGACAAGGCCAGCCAGACGCTGTTCGACAACTGGGGCGAGATCGGCCTAATGTGCCGCGACATCTTCTTCAAGCACGGCCTGATCATGCGTGCCTGCGGCGACCACATTGTGTCGGCACCGCCGCTGATCATCAGCAAGGACCAGATCGACGAGCTGATCGCCACCGCGGTCAAGTGCATGGAAATCTTCGAGCAGCAGCTGAAGGAACGCGGCCTGGCCTGAGCCTGAGCGCCGCGACGAAGCGGCATTTACGAGCAGCAAAGCGGGTTTGATTATACAATCGACCCGCTTTTTTCATTGCCGGACGGCTAGCGCGCCGCCGCTGGCCATGCCAGTGACGTGACTGCGCGGCTGGCAAGCACCGGCGGCTTTGGTTATGCTGATACGGCATGCTGCTTTCCTGATACTCCAGACTCAAAACGAGGCCACGGCTGACAATGGCTGACGAATCGCAACGCCCCATCATCGTAAAACGCATCAAGAAAGGCCACGGCGGCCACCACGGCGGCGCCTGGAAGATCGCCTACGCCGACTTCGTGACCGCGATGATGGCGTTTTTCCTGCTGATGTGGCTGCTGGGCTCGACCTCGGCCGGCGCGCTCAGCGGTATTTCCCAGTACTTCCAGATGCCGCTGAAGCTCGCGCTGCAGGGCGGCGAGGGGGCCGGCGACGCCACTGCGGTGGTGCCCGGCGGCGGCACCGACCTGACCCGGCAGTCCGGCCAGGTCAAACGCGGCAACCCGGACCCGAGCAGCGGGCAGAAGCGGGCGGAGCTGAGCAAGCTGCAGCAGCGCATCCAGCAAAAGCTGCAGCAGAAGATGGAACAGAGCGCGGTGCTGAAGTCGTTCAAGGATCAGGTCAGGCTGGAGATGACGCCGGAAGGGCTGCGCATCCAGCTGATCGACGAGCAGAACCGGCCGATGTTCCAGTCCGGCGGCGCGGTGCCGATGGAGCACACGCGGGTGCTGCTGCAGGAAATCGGCCGCGAGCTGAACGAGGTGACCAACAAGATCAGCATCTCCGGCCATACCGACGCCACCCGTTTTGCCGGGGCGGCCACCGGCTATACCAACTGGGAGCTGTCGGCCGACCGGGCCAACGCCGCGCGTCGCGAGCTGATCGGCGGCGGCATGCTGGATGAAAAAGTATTGCGCGTGGTCGGGCTGGCGTCGGCAGACCCGCTGAACAAGCAGAACGTGTTCAGCTCGGAAAACCGCCGTATCGCCATTGTGATCCTGAACGAGGAAACCGAGAGCCAGATTCGTGGCCAGGGACCGGTCGCGGAAGCGGTGCCGGCGGCACCTGTGGTTGCAGGGACGCCGGCAGCGCCATGAGGCTGAGCGCCTTGCTGCGTCATGCTGGCATCCAGCTGCTGGCGGTGCTGCTGGCCTGGGTGTTCTGGGCGCCGCTGGCCACGCCGCTGCCCTGGCTCGCGGCGCAGTGCCTGCTGGCGCTGCTGCTGGCCAGCGTGCTGCGTTGCTCCATGCCGCAGCGCCTGCTGCACCTGCTGTTCATGCCGCTGGTGGTGCTGGCGCTGTGGCAGCAATGGGCGCCGTGGCTGTACCTGTGCGGTTTTGTGCTGCTGTTTGCGCTCAGCCGCAACGCGCTGACCGAGCGGGTGCCCTTGTACCTGTCGTCGCAGGAAAGCATAGACACGCTGGCGCACTGGCTGCCGCCGGGGGCGGCGGTGCTGGATCTGGGTAGCGGCGACGGCCGGGTAGTGTTGCAGCTGGCGCGGCAGCGTGCCGACCTGCAATTGTGCGGCGTGGAGAACGCGCTGCTGCCGTGGCTGTGGTCGCGCTGGCGTTACCTGTGTGCCGGACGGCCGGCCAATGTGCGGCTGCATTACGGCAATTTCTGGGATCTGGACTGGTCACGTTTCGACGTGATCCATGCCTTCCTGTCGCCGGCGCCGATGGCGCGGGTGTGGGCGCACTTCCGGCAGCATGCGGCCAACCATGCGCAGCTGGTGAGCAACAGCTTCGGGATCGCGGCGGTGCCGCCGCAGCAACGGCTGCCACTGAACGGGCCATTACAAAAAGAACTCCTCATCTGGCGACACAATCATGGACATCGCTAACTGGTTGTCATCCCTGTCGGAAAACCGCTGGCCCATCCTGCCTGCCACCGCGGTCGAGGTGCGGCAGATGCTGTCGCGACCCAGTGACCGCATCGTGTTCTCCGAGCTGGCCAACCTGACCCTGTCCGATCCCTTCCTGCTGCTGGACCTGATGCGGCTGGTCGGCGCGTCACGCGCACTGCAGCGCAGCGAAGCGCATCCCACCGTCGAGCAGATGCTGATGATGCTGGGACTGGAGGTGATCACCGCGCGCTATCGCCAGATTCCGGCGCTCTCCACGGTGCACGGCAAGCTGGACCAGGAAGTGGTCGACGCGGTCGGCGACTGGCTGGGGCGTTCGCGGGTCGCCGCCTTCATCATCAAGGAGTGGCTGGCAATCACCGGCGAGTACAAGGTCGAGGACTGCTTCATCGCCGCGCTGGTGTACAACCTGCCTGCCTGCCTGTACCTGATCTACCGCAACCGCCTGCCGGGCGGGCCGCTGCTGCACGAGGTGGCGGACGTGTTCGCGCTGGACTACCCCAAGATCGTCGAGCAGTTCATCCAGCGCATGCCGCTGCCGTCCGGCCTGCTCGATACCCTCGGCACCGGGCCGGTCAACCGCCGCAAGCAACTTCTGAAGCTGGCGATTGCCACCGCCAATTCGGTGGACCAGGGCTGGTGGCGGCCGCAGTGGAATATCGGCATCGAGGCCGCGGCCAAGCTGATCGGCTGCCGGGTCGACGACGCGCAGCAGGTGGTGCAGCAGGCGATCCTGCAGGTGGCGCACCACCCGCGCGCGCTGGGCTACACCTACCCGGCGCGGGCCTACCTGTACATTCCCGGCCCGTTTCCGCAGCACAACAAGCAGGACGAGGTCGCCACCCTGACCGGCGAGCAGCAGCTGGAAAAGGCGCTGCTGGAGTCGCTGCGCCACCTCGCCAACGACATCCAGTTCGAGCGCATCATGTTCCTGCGTTACGACCAGCCCAGCCATTCGCTGAAGATGCGCTACCAGATCGGGCTGGAAGACAAGCACCCGCTGCGCAAGCACATCGTGGCGCTGGAGCCGGGCTCGTTCTTCGCGCTGCTCACCAGCCGGCCGCAGAGCTTCCACGCGCCGGCCGCGACGCGCGCGCAACTGGCGCGCAAATACCAGGACGAATTCTTCACCCATCTCGGCGAAGGCCACTTCGCCTGCATGTCGGTGTTCTCCGGTCACAAGCTGGCCGGTGTCTTCTTTGTTGACAACTATCGCAGCAACAAGGCGATCGACGACGACAGCTACCACCGCTTCAAGGAAACGGTGTTCCGCGTGTCGCAACTCACTTTCTAGGCATGACATTCCATAAAATCATTACCTCGGCCGCCAATGACGAGATGAAATCGCTGGCGCGGCTGCTGGACAACGCCCGCGAGCGGCGCAAGCAACAACTGCTGGTACTGGAGGGCTTGCACCTGCTGCAGGCCGCGCTGGATGCAGGGTTGCCGCTGCACGCGGTATACGTCAACGAGACGGCGCAGCAGCACCCGGAGTGGCTGGCGCTGCAGCGCCGCATCGACCGTGCCGTGCCGTGCAGCCTGGTCAGCACCGCGGTGCTGGCCAAGGTCACCGCGCTGGCGACGCCGGCAGAGGTGCTGGTGCTGTGCCCGCGGCCACAGGGCAGCGCCGCGCGGCAGGAGGCGGCGGTGCTGCTGGACGACGTGCAGGACCCGGGCAATATGGGCACCATCCTGCGCTGCGCCGCTGCGGCCAACGTGCGCCAGGTGTACCTGTCCAAGGGCTGCGTCGACGTCTATTCGCCCAAGGTGCTGCGCGCCGGCATGGGGGCCCACTTCGTGCTGCAGATCCACGAGCAGGCCGATCTCGCCGCCGAGCTGGCGCGCTGGCCCGGCCTCCGGCTGGCGACGCATCTGGAAGGCAGCGTGTCGCTGTACAGCGAAGACCTGCGCGGCGCGGTGGCCTTCGTGTTCGGCAACGAGGGCAAGGGCGTGTCGGCGCCGGTGCTGGCCGCCTGCGACCGCCGCGTGCGCATTCCGATGCCCGGCCACGCCGAATCGCTGAACGTGGCGATGGCGGCCACCGTCTGCCTGTTCGAGCGTGTGCGCCAGGGCGAGGCCGCGGCCCCCGGCGCCGCGTAATCAGCGCTTTGCCAATCGGGCGGCGCTCACTACAATACGCGGCCTGTTATTACACGCGCGGCGCCGCCCACGGCCTGACGCTACTCCGGAGTGAAGAATGGAACCCGTACGACTTTCAAAACGCATGGCTGAAATGGGGCTTTGTTCTCGCCGCGAGGCCGACAGCTATATCGAGCAGGGCTGGGTCAGGGTCAACGGCAGCGTGGCGGTGCTGGGGCAGAAGGTGGTGCCCGGCGACGACATCCAGCTCGACAAGAAAATGACCCAGGCGCAGGAACGTCGCGTCACCATCCTGATCAACAAGCCTATGGGCTACGTCTCCGGCCAGGCCGAGATGGGCTACCTGCCGGCGGCGGCGCTGATCACGCCGGATAACCACTGGGAAGAAGACAAGTCCGGGTTGCGCTTCTCGCGCGACCACATGAAGGGGCTGGCGCCGGCCGGCCGCCTCGACATCGACTCGGTCGGCCTGCTGGTGCTGACCCAGGACGGCCGCGTGGCCAAGGAGCTGATCGGCGAAAACTCCGACGTAGAAAAGGAGTACCTGGTGCGCGTCGAGGGCGAGCTGTCCGACGAGGGGCTGCGCCTGCTCAACCACGGCCTGTCGCTGGACGGCAAGGCGCTGATCCCGGCCAAGGTGTGGTGGCAGAACGAGGACCAGCTGCGCTTCATCCTGAAAGAGGGCAAGAAGCGCCAGATCCGCCGCATGTGCGAGGCCGTCGGCCTGCACGTGGTCGGCCTCAAGCGCATCCGCATCGGCAAGGTGATGCTGGGCGACCTGCCGACCGGCAAGTGGCGCTACCTGGCGGCGGACGAGCAGTTCTCCTGATTGCCGGTCATGCGGCCAACCTTGTCGGTCGCCATTTCAGGAACACGGTCACGATAAAGCGGGCAGGGCGATGAGCTTCTTTTTGCAGCGGTGGTTGGGCGGCGGCGGCCCCTGGGGGCGGCAGGACGTGGCACAGGCGGTGGAGCGGCTGATCGACGAGGTCGATCCCAGGGTGCGCTTGCTGCCGCGCAGCCAGCAGCAGCTGCAGCGCGGCGTGCGCGACACCCTGCGCTACGCTAGCGAGCTGATCGAGCACCTGCCGGCGCCGCTGGATCTCAGCCCCGCCGGCTACACCACCGACCGCCGCGTCGGCCTGCTGTTCGCGTCGCCGGAAAGCCTGTGTCGCGTGCTGCAGGGCAGCGAGGCGCTGCAGCAGTACTTCTCCCATCCTGCCAATCCCGACACCGCCTACCTGCTGCTGGTGATGCAGCCGCAGGCGCGCCAGCGCCTCGGCAGCCAGCTGCTGCCCGATGGCCAGGTGCAGAACGATGTGCCGCAGCAGGTGATCAGCTTCGAGCAGCACCGGGTGGTGGCGGCCTACGACAGCCTGAAAAACCTGCGGCAACTGGCCGGCATGGAGGCGTTCAACGCCCTGTGCCGTGACCTTGCGCGGCGGGTGGCGCTGTTCGATGCCCGTCGCCAGCAGCTGGAGGCCGAGCGTCAGCGGGTGCTGTTGCGGCTGGCGGCCGGCGGCCAGACGCTGATCAACGCCGACGCGCTGCGCGGCCGCGACGACGTCAAGGACGACGAGCTGCCGCGTCGCTTGCAGCAGCTGGATGCGGAGTTGGCGGTGATGGGCAAGCAGCTGTCGCTGCCGGGCAAGCTGGACTACCTGCGCCAGGTGCTGCGCCAGCCGCAGCAGTACTTCAAGGCCGGGCTGGAGTCGACATGGCTGGATCGCATGGGGGTGGTGACGCCGCCGGATCTCGGCGGGGCGCAGCTGGACTTCGGCCTGATGAAGCTGGGCGAGGCCGAGGACGACGTGCGCGAGCGGGTGGTGTTTCCCGGCAGCGTCACGCGCCGCGACCTGCAGCAGTGGCGAGAACGTTGGCCGCAATGAGGCGGCCAACGGTGGCCGTCAGACCGGTTCAGGGGCGCTGACAAAACCGCGCAGCGTACCTGGGCCAAGGCGGTGCAACGCAGGACCGGGGGTTTTGTTAGCGGCGCTTATTCCTGTGGCAGGGTGGCCTTGCCGTAGTGCAGGAACACCTCGTCGCGCACCCAGCCCTTGCTGTGGTACAGCTTTTGCGCGGCCTGGTTGTCGCGGGCGGTGGACAGCTCCAGCCGCACGAAGCCGTTGTCGCGGGCGTAACGTTCGATGTGGCCGAGCAGGCCGCTGGCAATGCCGCGCTGGCGGTCCTGCGGCCGGGTGAACAGGTCGTACAGCACGTAGATCGGCGCCGCCGCCAGCGAGCAGAACGACGGGTACAGCTGGCAGAAGCCGAGCACCTCGCCGTCGCTGTGTTCCGCCAGGAAGATCACCGATTCGTTCTTGGTCATGCGCGCCTGCAGGAAACGCCGCGCCAGCTCGCGGTCGCTGCTTTCGCCGTAGAACTGGCGGTACTCGTCAAACAGCACCGCCAGTGCGGTCAGGTCGTTGTGTCCGGCGCGGCGTATCGTCGGGTCACTCATCACTTGCTACTCCTTCTTTTCCGTCAATCACGATCAGCGGCACCATCATCTCGGCAGCAGACAGCCCGCCGTGGTTGCCCAGCAGCTTGGGCAGCGGGGCATCGGCCGGCGTATCCAGCAGCCCCCAGTCCTCTTTCAGCAGCAGCGCGTAGTCGCCGACGCGTGCGGCCAACCTTGGGTCGTTCACGTCGGCGCCGGGGCCGAACCAGGCCTCGTCCAGCAGCTGCGCCGCCGGCAGGCACCAGGCGGCGTGGCCGAGCAGGCGTGCGGCCAGCAGCGGGAAGTCCGCCAGCCGCTCCGGCTTGACGTGGCAGAACGCCACCCGCGGCTCGCCGGACAGCGGCTGGCGCAGGCAGTCGGCCAGCTCCGGGAAGTCGCGCAGCTGCAGCAGGCGCGGCGGCGGGATGTCCATCTGGCCGTGGTCGGCGCTGATGCACAGCACGGCATCGCGGCCGGCCAGCGCGGCGGCGAAGGCGGCGCAGTGCGCCTCGATGCGCTGCAACAGCTGGCGGCAACGCGGGTGCGTGGTGCCCTTGTGGTGCATGATCGAATCCAGGTCCGGGATGTAGGCGTAGACGAACTGCGGTGCGCTCGCCTCGCGCAGCAGCGTGTCCAGCTGGCGGAACAGGTCCTCGTACGACGCCCAGCCCTGGCGCGCGGCGCTGCCGCCGTGGTGCAGGCTGTAGGCGGAATTGAGAATGTAGTTCGGCTGCAGCATGATCTGGCGCCTCGGCCCGCCGAGCGCCGAGGGCGTGCGGTACACCGCGCGTGCCAGCGCGGCCGGGTCGTCCGGCGTGTGCTGGCCGCGATGGCGCACCGTCAGCGGCAGGGGCGTGACCACGGCGTCGACCTCCGGCGCGGCCAGGTGCCAGCCGGTGAGGGTGTGCACGCTGGGCGGCAAGCCGGTGAGGTAAGTGGTGATGGCGCTGGTGGTGGTGCTGGGGAAGACCGAGGTCAGCGCCAGCGTTTGCTGCCGCTGCAACCAGCCGCCGGGCGACAGCTCGGCCAGTTGCTGGCAGCCCATGCCGTCGATGACCAGCAGGATGATGGTTTGCGCCTGCTCCAGCCGTGCCAGCGACGGATGCTGCAGCAGCGGGCAGGGGCTGTGGCTGCCGTACAGGCGGGCGGCGAGATTGGCGATGCCGTGTTCCGGATGCGGGAACACCAGGCCGGCGGCACTCAGCTGTGGTCGGGTCGGTTGCGTCACTTGCGGCGATGGCCAGGTTGCGGTAATACCTGTACTTTTACCATTTTCACCGCATTCCAGATAGCTGATGGCTGCTTATCCTGTTTCCTGTACCCGCTGCGGCGCCTGTTGCGCCGCGTTCCGGGTGTCGTTTCACCGCTCCGAACTGGCCGGCCCCGAGCGTCGCGGTGTGCCGCCGGCGATGGCGGTGGTCGAGGTCGGCAACACCATGCGCATGTGCGGCACCGACGAGCACACCCTGCGCTGCGTCGCGCTGCAGGGCACCGTCGGCGAGTCGGTCAGCTGCAGCATCTACGCCGACCGGCCGTCGCCGTGCCGCGAATTCGGCGCGCTGGCCGATGTTGGCATCTACGAGCGCGCCTGCAACCGCGCCCGCGCGCGCCACGGCCTGCCGCCGCTGCCGGTGGACGACTGAGTCACAGCAGCACCAGATGGTTGTCCCACTTCACCGGGAAGCGCTGGCTGCGCGCGGCGACGATCTGCAACGCCCGGCTGTCTATCCACACGATGTCGCCCAGCTCGTTGCTGACGATGAAGTGGTGCCCGTCCGGTGTCGCGGCGATGCCGGCCGGCTTGCCCAGCGCCACCGCCCCCAGGAATTCGCCGGCGCCTGACCAGAACACCACCCGGTCGCCGCGGGTGGCGGTGCAGGCGATGTGCGTCGGCGTCGCCGCCACGCTGGCGGCGTAGCCGTTACAGCTTGCCGCCAGTTCCGGCGGCAGCGGCAGGTTGCGCAGCCCGCTGCGCTCGTGCCACAGGCTGACCAGCGGCGCGCTGCCTTCGCCCTCGTACTGCAGCGCCACCGCGTAGTGACCGTCGGCCACTGCCGCCAGATGGCGCAGCGACAGCTTGTTGTCCTGCAGGCGGAAGCTGGCCACGCTGCGGCCAACCTTGAGGTCGACGATGTCCAGGCTGGGCTGCATGCTGCGCACGTTGAGCTTGATGCGGCCGCTCTCCGGCAGCGTCAGGATGCCGCCGTTGGCGACCAGGATGCGGCCGCCTGGCAGCGGCAGCAGCTGGTGCGGGCCGATGCCGCCGGACGGCAGCTCGCGCAGCGGTGCCAGCGTCAGCGCGTCGCGCAGGGTCAGCAGGCCGTCGCCGCTGTCGATGTTGCTGTCGGTGGTGACCAGCACGCCGTCGGACAGCACGATGCCGTGGCCGAAGCCGTGGCGGTCGTCGGGGTAGTCGTACCAGGCCAGCGTCTCGCCGCGATGCCAGTCGAGGCGCGCGATGAAGCTGCCGGGGCGGCGCGCGAACACCAGGCACTCGTGCGGCCGGCCAGGCAGCAGCGCAATGTGGTGGCCGCGCTGCGGCAGGGTGGCGGCCGTGCCGAGGCCGGCGGCGCCGACGCGGTGCTCGTTGCGGCCAACGTCGTAGGCCGACAGCAGCTGCAGCGGTGTCTCGCCGGCCAGGCTGCACAGCGGCCACGCCAGCAGGCCGGCGGCCACGCCCTGCAGCAGGCGGCGGCGTTGCGGATCAGTCGCCATCGGATTCATTGAAGCTGAGGGTGATGTCCAGGCTGTCGGCGACCGGGCCTTCCAGCAGGGTCAGCAGCGCGGCCAGCGCCTGCACCGCCGTCTTTTCCTTGCCGCTGCGGCCAACCTGTGCCAGATCGTCCGGCAGCTGCGCCAGCCCCTTGCCCACCGCCGCCACCCGCTGGCGCAGCTGCTGCGCCAGCGCCGGCTGCCGGGCCTGTGCCAGCAATTGCGCCAGCGCGAAGTCCTTGTCCTTGCCGCCGATCAAGAGCTGTTGCAGCAGGTCGAACTGCGCCTGCAGCAGCCGCTTGCCGCTGTGGCTGCGCTGGCCGCTGACCAGCTCCGGCTTCTGGCTGGAAAGGCGCGACAGTTCCTTGTGCAGCTCGTTGTTGCCGGCCAGGGTCAGGTTGATGATCTCCTCCAGCGCCTGCTGGCTGGAGGGCAGGTCGTCGGCCGTTTCGCCGGCAGCGATGCGCGCGGCAAAACGCT
The DNA here is from genome assembly GCF_014652475.1 of Vogesella alkaliphila. Lineage (GTDB taxonomy): Bacteria > Pseudomonadota > Gammaproteobacteria > Burkholderiales > Chromobacteriaceae > Vogesella > Vogesella alkaliphila. Next base: position 39,919 of record NZ_BMYW01000011.1, read on the forward strand.
GCCACTGGCGCTGCAGCTCGGCGCTGTGCTCGCCGATGTCGTCGGCGTTGCGTTGCAACCAGGCGCAGACACCGGGCGTGGCCAGGCTGGCGGCGGGGCGGTACAGCAGGTACTCGATGGCGGTGTAGCCCTTGGCCGCGGTGCCGGTGGTGTCGAAGACGTCGGCCTCCAGCGCGGCGCTGCGGCTGACCGCGCTGTCGACCAGCGCGGTGCGCGTCGGCTTGAAGGCGATGGTGCGCTGGCTGCGCAGCTGCGCCGTCGGTCCCCAGTTCAGCGCCGCGACGCGCATCCAGCTGCCGTAGGCCTGCTGCCACTGCTGGCGTACCGCCGCGAGGCCCGCGTCGTCCGGCCGGGCGCAGCTGTGCTGCAGCTGGCTGGCCAGCGCGCGGTTGGCGTCGGCCAGCTGCCGGTAGCGCGGCAGCAGGGTGTCGTTGAGTACGTACTGCACGTAGCGCGACGTCGCATCGCGCTGTGCGGCGGTGTCGGCGTGGGCTGCACCGGCGAGCAGCAGGGCCGACAGGGTCAGGACGGATTTCAGTTGCATGGTCGCTCCGCTGTTGCCGGCGCCGGGTATGGCGCCGGTGACAGGTTCAAAGGGATTCGAGGAAGCGCAGCAGGGCGGCGCGGTCGGTCTTGTTGACGGCCATGAAGCGCTGCTTGGCGGCCTCGGCCTCGCCTCCGTGCCACAGGATGGCTTCGCTGAGGTTGCGCGCGCGGCCGTCGTGCAGGTAGCGGGTGTGGCCGTTGACGTCGGCAAACAGCCCGATGCCCCACAGCGGCGGCGTTTTCCACTCCTGGCCATTGGCCAGCCCGTCGGGGCGGCCGTCGGCCAGGCCCGGGCCCATGTCGTGCAGCAGCAGGTCGGTGTAGGGGCTGATCTTCTGGCCGGACACTTCCGGCAGGCCGCGCAGCGGGCCGGTGGTGTAGCCGGCCACGTGGCAGCTGCTGCACTGTGCCTGGCTGAACAGCCACTTGCCGCGGCGCACCTCGGCGCTGTCGGCTTCGCGCTGCGCCGGCACCGCCAGCGTGCGGCTGTAGAAGATCACCGCGTCCAGCTTGTCCTGCGGGATTTCCGGCGTGCCGCCGCGCGCGGCCTGGCGGCAGTCGCGCTGCGCCGGCAGGCACTCTTCCTGCGGGAAGTGGCGCGAGGTGATGCCGATGTCGCCGTTGAAGGCGCCGGCCGTCTGGTGGGCGATGGTGGCGACGTTGGCCTTCCAGCCGAAGCGGCCGAGCAGTGTCTTGCCGGCGTAGGCGTCGGGCACGTAGTTGGCGCGGCCGGACACGCCAAGGTTGGCCGCAGCCTGCGCGCGGGCGTTGGCGAGGATGTCCTGCTCGCGGATCGCCTCCAGCAGACCGAGGCCTATCATCTGCGGCGCGATGCGCGGCGACACCTGCACTTGCGGGTGCAGCGGGCCGTAGCCCAGCTCGGTAAAGCGGTACTGCGGCTGCAGCAGCTCGAACGGCTCGCCGTCGGGGAAGCTGCCCGTTTGCGGCAGGTAGCTGATCTGCACCTTGCCTTCCGGCTTCACGCCGGGGATGGCGTCGTTGTTGAACTGGCCGCCGTAGTTCGGCTCCGGCTGCGGGCCGTTACGGCCGGGGATGGACAGGCGGAACAGCAACGCCATCGGTTGCTCGGCCTGCAGCTGGTTTTCGAATGTCGGCGGCGCGCCGCGGCCGTCCAGCGCGTGACAGGCACCGCAGGAGCGGGCGATGAAGTGCGGACCCAGCCCGTCACGGGCGGTGGTCGACGACGGCGCCTCGACCCAGGCCTTCTTGAAGAAGGAGTTGCCGACGAAGAAGCGCGTCTGCCGTTCCGACGCCATATTGGCGGCCGACAGCGAGAACGCGTTGCGGCCGGTCTCGTACACGGTGGTGTCGCCACCCAGCTTTTCATCGCCGTCGTGATAGGGCGCCAGCTCCGGCAGCGAGGTGAAGCCGACCAGCCCGCCGAGGATCAAGCCGGCGCCCAGCCACGAAGCCGGGCGCAGAAAAAGTTTTGTCATGGTGTGTTCCGAATAGGCAAAAACCCGCCCGGCGAGCCGGGCGGGGTGATGTCGATGGCCGACGGCAGGGGGCTTAGCCGTTGACGTTCAGCTTCTTGATGCCGATGGCCTTGGCGGCTTCCACCAGGCTCGCGGCCTGCTTCTTCAGTGCGGCGACGGTGGCCTGCACCCGGCTGCGGCCGTCCTTGTTGACGATTTCCTGGTCGAACGGCGCCTTGATCGCCTCGGCACGGGCCTGGGTGGCGGCCATGTCGGCGGTCACGCGCTCGGCGGCGCGGGCATTGCTGGCGGCGACCAGGTCGCGCAGGCTGGCGCCCTTGATCTGGCTGCCGTCCACGCGGGTGTACTCGCCCAGCCACACGTTCTGGATGCCGCGGGCGTTGGTGGCGATGTCGCGATGGGTGTTGTCGGAGAAGCAGGAGTGCTCGTCTTCCTGGTTGCGGCTGTCCAGCGCCACTTCGATGCGCTCGCCGGCCAGCTCCGCCCGCGACAGCACGCCGATGCCGACCAGCATCTGGCGCAGCGCGTCCGGTTTTTTCTCGAACTTGGCGCGGAAGTTGTTGCTGTTCGGCTGCCAGGCGGCAACCAGGTAGCCCAGGTCGTCGACCAGCAGCTCGGCGGCGGTCTTCAGATACTCGCGGCGGCGGTCGGCGTTGCTGCCCTGGCCGTCGACAAAGTCGGTGTAGCTGCGCTTGCCGGCGCCGTTGCTGTCGAAGTCCTGGCCCCACAGCAGGAATTCGATGGCGTGATAGCCGGTGGAAATGTTCTCTTCACCGCCGCGCTCGTTCAGCGAGCCGAGCAGCTTCTTGCTGATCACCACCTTGCGGTTGTTGATGATTCCGGCATTTTCCTTGCCTTTGACGCCATCGATATAGGCCTCGTCCAGCGGCCAGGCGTTGATCTGGCCTTCCGGGCCACGGGCGTCGTCGATCGGGCCGCCGTAGAAGCGGAAGGCTTCGGTCTGGCCGTACGGCTCGCGTGCGGCCAACCAGGCCTGGCGTGCCTGATTCAGGCCGGCTTCGCTCGGGGCGGCGACAAAGGCGTTGATCGCGTTCTGCAGTGCCTTGGCGGTGAGCAGCGAATCTTCGTAGCTGGCGAACACGATCTGGCTGTATTGCTGGACTACAGCCTCGCGCGCCTCGCGGCTGAGCTCGGCGGCCGAGGCGTGGGCAGGGGAGAGCAGGGCGCCGAGCAGGGCGGCCGCGAGCAGGGTTTTGCGCATGATGGAATCCGGCTGATTGATGGATGAAAAGCGAAGGGATCATGATAATCACTCGCAGTTATCGTGGTCAATCTAATCGAGAATCGTTCTTGATTTTGTGCCATTTTGTCATATTGCGCGGGCGTTCGCGCCGCGGGCGGGCTTCGTGGTATCCTTGCGCCCCTTTCAAATTACCCTGCCCTGGCATGCGAGACCCCTGCGACCACTACACCATGGACCTGATCGGCGGCAGTCGCGCCAAACCCGGGCGCAAGCCGCTGGGCGAACGCGCGATGACGGCTGCCGAGCGCAAGCGTCGTTCGCGCGAGTTGCGTCGCAACCGCCTGCAGGAACTGTCGGTGACGGTGGAGCTGTCGCGCGACGCGCAAAAGGCACTCGACAAGATGATCGAGTGGTGGGGTGTCAGCAAGAAAGAAGCGATCAACCGGGCGATGCTGATCGCCTGCCAGTCGCAGACCGGGCGCACCGGCATGCTGTTCGACCTTGATCCTGCCTTTTTGCTGACCGAACGTAGTAGCAAGCGCCGCCAGCGCTGAGCCGGCTTCGCCGTCCGCTTGTCGCGCAAGGTTGGCCGCAAGCCGCTATCCCTTTAAATCAGATCGAACCCGCAGCGGTGACGCCTGCCGCACATCTGCCCCGCCGCATCCATGACGTCGCTATATCGCGACAGCCCCCTCCCGTGCTTGACGCAGATCAAGCGAGTCATGCCATTTGGAATTAATAATGGCCGATTGTTTCAATAGGAGGTGGCTGCCATGGCACTCAAACAGCTCTCGCCCGCCGATGTGATGCTGGGCAAACCGCTGGAGCAGGCGGTGTACAACGCGGATGGCCATCTGCTGCTGAACAAGGGCTCGGTGCTGCGCGACCCCGGCGCCAAGCAGAAACTGCTGGCCATGGGCCACAAGGAAGTGGTGCCCGGTGCGGCGCCGGTGGCCCCGGCCCCGGCGGCGCCACGGGCGGAACAGCTGCGCGAGCCGGTGTTCGCGCTGGTGCAGCACGCGGCGGTGACGCTGAACGCGATGCTGGTCGACCAGCAGGCCGACGTCCACCGCGACCAGTTCATCGCCCGCATCCGCTCGCTGGCCGGTCGCCTGCAGGCCGCCTGCCTGCAGGACCCGGAAGCCGCCATCGCCGCCATCCACCTGTTTCACGAAGGCGAGTACGCGCTGCGCCACCACCTGTCGGTGGGGGTGGTCAGCGCGCTGCTGGCCGAGGCCGACGGTCGTCTGGACAAGGCGCAGCAGCATTCTCTGATCTGCGCCGCGCTCACCCACGACATCGGCATCTACAGTCTGGCCAACCACAGCGGTGGCCTGACCGAGGAAAAACGCCGCGAGATCAACCAGCACCCGATCACCAGCTGCGCCATCCTCAAGGACATCGGCGTCGACGACGAGCTGTGGCTGGAGGCGGTGCTGCAGCACCACGAGCGCCAGGACGGCAGCGGCTACCCGCTGTGCCTGTCCGACGGTGCCATCTCGCTGCACGGCAGCCTGCTGGCGGTGGCCGATGTCTACTGCGCGATGACGCGGCCACGGCCGTACCGGCCCAAGGCTTACTTCCCGATGGCGGCGATGCGCGATTTGTATGTCGGACAGAGCCAGCAGCTGGACAATGCGCTGATCCAGAAGCTGATCAAGGCGCTGGGACTGATCCCGCCCGGCACCATCGTCAAGCTGAAAAACGGCGAAATCGCGGTGGTGAAGAAGCGCAGCACCAATAACGCGCCGCAGGCGTTCTGCCTGTACAACCGCCAGGGCATGCCGATGGCGTCGCCGGACGCGCGCAATACCGCGCTGCCGGACTACGCCATCCAGGGGCGGGTCGACTACGACGACTGCCGCAATGTCGAGGCCGCGATGCGCCGCATCTGGGCCTGAGTGGATCCGCTTGTTGCGGCCAACGTTGGCCGCAACCCGAGCCGGCGACAGCAGGCGGCTCACAGACAGACAAGCCCGGCGCAGCTGCGCTGGGCTTGTCTGTTTTCGGATTGTGCCCGGAACCTGTTCAAAGTCTCGCGAACTAGAGCGAGACAAGGCAAAAACGGCTGAGGAAGCGGCGTTTATCCAGATTTAAACAAGCATTCCGAAGTCGTTCTTAACGCCGTACGCCTGCGCGCGGCAGACATTGAGCAGGTTTTCAGTCCGCGCCGAACCAGCCCTGTCGCTGCGCGTGCGCCAGTTGCTCGACCAGATAGTCCCACAGCGCCGGGCACCCGCTCTGGATCGGCGGGCCGATGCGCTGCACCACGCGTGCGTGGCTGATGCCGTTCTCGCGCCAGCTCTGGCCGTTGTTGGCCAGGTTCAGCAGTACCGGCATCGTGCGGTCGGCGGCGTGGGCAAAGCGCGCCTCGGCAGTCTCGCCGTCCTCGAATTCCTGCCACAGCGCCATGAAACGCTGTGCCTGCGCCGCCGGCAGCAGGCCGAAAATCCGCGTCACCGCCGCCAGCTCCGCCGCCTTGCGCTCTTCCCAGCCGTCCTCGGCGTAGACGATGGTGTCGCCGGTGTCGATCTCGCCGATGTCGTGCACCAGCAGCATCGCCACCACGTGGCTGATGTCGACCGCCTCCGCCGCGTACGGCGCCAGCGACGCCGCCAGCATCGCGATCTGCCAGCTGTGCTCGGCGGAGTTTTCCTGCCGCTCAAGCCCCAGCGGCCGCGTCTTGCGGGTGACGCCCTTCAGTTTGTCCAGTTCCAGAATGAAATCGATGATCTGCTGCATGGTGCTTTCCTCGTGAACAGCCAGCGATTCTAGCGCCACGCGTCGCTGCGGTCGAACCCCGGGGCGTGCGTCGACGGCAAGGCGGTCTGTTACAGGATGTCGCCGGGCACGCGTACCCAGCCTTCCATCAGGATGCGCGCGCTGCGGCTCATGATCGCCTTGGTGACCTTCCACTGACCGTTTTCCTGCACCGCCTCGGCGCCCACGCGCAGGGTGCCGGACGGGTGGCCGAAGCGCACGGCGCAGCGCTCACCGCCACCGGCTGCCAGGTTCACCAGCGTGCCGGGGATGGCGGCGGCGGTGCCGATGGCCACCGCGCAGGTGCCCATCATCGCGTGATGCAGCTTGCCCATCGACAGCGCGCGTACCAAGAGGTCGATGTCGGTCGCCTTGATTTGCTTGCTGCTGGACGCGGTGTAGTCGGCCGGTGGCGCCACGAAGGCGATCTTGGGTGTGTGCTGACGGGTGGCGGCTTCTTCTGCGCTCTTGATCAGGCCCATCTTCAGCGCGCCGGCGACGCGGATGGCCTCGAAGCGGGCCAGCGCGGCCGGGTCGCTGTTGATGGCCTCGCGCAGCTCGGTGCCGGTGTAGCCGATGTCGGCCGCGTTGACGAACACGGTGGGGATGCCGGCGCTGATCATGGTGGCTTTGAAGGTGCCGATGCCGGGAACGTCCAGCTCGTCCACCAGATTGCCGGTGGGGAACATGCTGCCGCCTTCATCGCCATCGTCGGACGGATCCATGAATTCCAGCACGATCTCGGCCGCCGGGAAGGTCACGCCATCCAGCTCGAAATCCCCGGTTTCCTGCACCTGGCCGTTTGTCACCGGCACGTGGGCGATGATGGTTTTCTGGATGTTGGCCTGCCAGATGCGGACCACGCACACGCCGTTGTCCGGAATGCGCGCCGGGTCCACCAGGCCGGCGTGGAGGGCGAAGGCGCCGGCGGCGGTGGACAGGTTGCCGCAGTTGCCGCTCCAGTCGACGAAGGCCTTGTCGATGGCGACCTGGCCGTACAGGTAGTCCACGTCGTGACCGGGTTGCGTGCTCTTGGACAGGATCACGCACTTGCTGGTGCTGGAGGTGGCGCCGCCCATGCCGTCGATGTGGGCGGAGTAGGGGTCCGGGCTGCCGATCACGCGCATGAACAGCGCATCGCGCGCCGCGCCGGGCTGCTGGCAGCTGGCGGGCAGATCCTGCAGGCGGAAGAACACGCCCTTGCTGGTGCCGCCGCGGATGTAGGTGGCCGGAATGCGGATTTGGGGAAGGTGGGCCATAAACTTGTCCTGATCAAGGCTTGCAGCGGATGGGCGCCGGGTAACGCCGCCCATCGCTTGAAGAAGAGTTGCGGCCAACCTTGGGACAAGGTTGGCCGCAGGGCTTAGGCGGTCGCGCTTTCCAGGAAGTCCTGGGCGAAGCGCTGCAGCACGCCGCCGGCCTGGTAGACGCGCACCTCGGCGGCGGTGTCCAGGCGGCAGGTCATCGGCACCGCCACGCGCTCGCCGTTCTTGCGGTGGATCACCAGCGTCAGGTCGCCGCGCGGCGCGATGTCGCCCTCTACGTCGTAGGTCTCGCTGCCGTCGAGGTTCAGCGTCTTGCGGTTGACGCCGGGCTTGAACTCCAGCGGCAGCACGCCCATGCCCACCAGGTTGGTGCGGTGGATGCGCTCGAAGCCCTCGGCGGCGATCGCCTCGACCCCGGCCAGTCGCACGCCCTTGGCCGCCCAGTCGCGCGAGCTGCCCTGGCCGTAGTCGGCGCCGGCGACGATGATCAGCGGCTGCTTGCGCTGCATATAGGTCTCGATCGCCTCCCACATGCGCATCACCTGGCCGTCCGGTTCGACGCGGGCCAGCGAGCCCTTCTTCACTTCACCGTTCACCACCGCCATCTCGTTGACCAGCTGCGGATTGGCGAAGGTGGCGCGCTGCGCGGTGAGGTGGTCGCCGCGGTGGGTGGCGTAGCTGTTGAAGTCCTCCTCCGGCAGGCCCATTTTCGCCAGGTATTCGCCGGCGGCGCTGTTGGCCAGGATGGCGTTGGACGGCGACAGGTGGTCGGTGGTGATGTTGTCCGGCAAGAGCGCCAGCGGGCGCATGCCGCGCAAGGTGCGCACGCCGGCCAGCGCGCCTTCCCAGTACGGCGGACGGCGGATGTAGGTGGACTGCGGGCGCCAGTCGTACAGCGGACTCTTGGCCTGCTCGGCGGTGCCCAGATCGAACATCGGGATGTAGATCTGCTTGAACTGCTCTGGCTTCACGCTGGCGGCGACGATGGCGTCGATCTCCTCGTCGCTCGGCCACAGATCCTTCAGGCGGATTTCGCGGCCGTCGACCACGCCCAGCACGTCGCGCTCGATGTCGAAGCGCATGGTGCCGGCAATGGCGTAGGCGACCACCAGCGGCGGCGAGGCGAGGAAGGCCTGCTTGGCATAGGGATGGATGCGGCCGTCGAAGTTGCGGTTGCCGGATAGCACGGCGGTGGCGTACAGGTCGCGGTCGATGATTTCCTGCTGGATTTTCGGGTCCAGTGCGCCGGACATGCCGTTACAGGTGGTGCAGGCGTAGGCGACGATGCCGAAGCCCAGTTTTTCCAGTTCCGGCAGCAGGCCGGCGTCTTCCAGGTACAGCTTGGCCACCTTGGAGCCGGGCGCGAACGAGGTCTTCACCCACGGCTTGCGCGTCAGCCCCAGTGCGTTGGCCTTCTTGGCCAGCAGCGCGGCGGCGACCACGTTGCGCGGGTTGCTGGTGTTGGTGCAGCTGGTGATGGCGGCGATGATCACCGCGCCGTCCGGCAGCAGGCCTTGCGCTTCCTGGGCGCGGGCGGCGTCAAGGTTGGCCGCAATGCCGCGCTCGGCCAGCGCCGAGGTCGGCAGGCGCTTGTGCGGGTTGGACGGGCCGGCCATGTTGCGGGTCACGCCGGACAGGTCGAATTCCAGCACGCGCGGGTACTCGGCGGTGGCCAGATCGTCGGCCCACAGGCCGGTAAGCCTGGCGTAGTTTTCCACCAGCGCCACCTGTTCCGGCTCGCGGCCGGTGAGCTTCAGGTAGTCGATGGTCTGGCCGTCGATGTAGAACATGGCGGCGGTGGCGCCGTACTCCGGGCACATATTGGAGATGGTGGCGCGGTCGCCGATCGACAGGCTGTCGGCGCCCTCGCCGAAGAACTCCACCCAGGCGCCGACCACGCGCTCCTTGCGCAGGAACTCGGTCAGCGCCAGCACGATGTCGGTGGCGGTGATGCCGCTCTGGCGCTGGCCGGTCAGCTTCACGCCGACGATGTCCGGCAGGCGCATCATCGACGGGTGGCCCAGCATCACGGTTTCGGCTTCCAGACCACCGACGCCGATGGCGATCACGCCCAGCGCGTCCACGTGCGGGGTGTGGCTGTCGGTACCGACACAGGTGTCGGGGAAGGCGACGCCGTCGCGCGCCTGGATCACCGGCGACATTTTTTCCAGGTTGATCTGGTGCATGATGCCGTTGCCGGCCGGGATTACGTCCACGTTCTTGAACGCGGTGCGCGTCCAGTTGATGAAGTGGAAGCGATCCTCGTTGCGGCGGTCTTCGATGGCGCGGTTCTTCTCGAAGGCATCGGGGTCGTAACCGCCGCATTCCACCGCCAGCGAGTGGTCGACGATCAGCTGCGTCGGCACCACCGGGTTGACCTGCGACGGGTCGCCGCCCTTGTCGGCGATGGCGTCGCGCAGGCCTGCCAGATCCACCAGCGCGGTCTGGCCGAGGATGTCGTGACACACCACCCGCGCCGGATACCACGGGAAATCCAGGTCCTGGCGGCGTGCGATCAGTTGTGTCAGCGCGTCGGTGAGCAGCGCCGGCTCGCAGCGGCGCACCAGCTGTTCGGCCAGTACGCGGGAAACGTAGGGCAGGGTGGCGTAGGCGCCGGGCGTGATGGCGTCCACCGCGGCACGGGTATCAAAGTAGTCAAGGCGGGTGCCGGGCAGCGGCTTGCGGTATTGGCTATTCATGGCGTGGGCACGAGGGTGAGGTTGGAGATCATCCTGCGGCCAACGTTGGCCGCAGGGCGCCGTTCCTGTTTTATTGTGACCCTGCCGGCGTGGCCGGCAGGGCGTGACGCATCAGCGCTGTGCCAGTGGCACGAAGGGCTGGTCTTCCGGGCCGATGTAGTTGGCGCTCGGGCGGATGATCTTGCCGTCGATGCGCTGCTCGATCACGTGCGCGCTCCAGCCGCTGGTACGGGCGATCACGAACAGCGGGGTGAACATCGCGGTCGGCACGCCCATCATGTGATAACTCACCGCGCTGAACCAGTCCAGGTTGGGGAACATCTTCTTGATGTCCCACATCACGCTTTCCAGACGCTCGGCGATATCGAACATCTTGGTGTCGCCGGCGGTCTGCGACAGCTCGCGCGCCACTTCCTTGATCACCTTGTTGCGCGGGTCGCTGATGGTGTACACCGGGTGGCCGAAGCCGATTACCACTTCCTTGCGCTCGACGCGGGCCTTGATGTCGGCTTCTGCCTCGTCCGGGGTCTCGTAGCGCTTCTGCACCTCGAAGGCCACCTCGTTGGCGCCACCGTGTTTCGGGCCGCGCAGCGCGCCGATGGCGCCGGTGATGGCGCTGTACATGTCGGAGCCGGTGCCGGCGATGACGCGGGCGGTGAAGGTGGAGGCGTTGAACTCGTGTTCGGCGTACAGGTTCAGCGAGGTGTGCATCGCACGGACCCACTGTTCGGACGGCTTCTGGCCGTGCAGCAGGTGCAGGAAGTGGCCGCCGATGGAGTCGTCGTCGGTTTCCACGTCGATGCGCTTGCCGTTGTGGCTGAAGTGGTACCAGTACAGCAGCATGGAGCCCAGCGATGCCATCAGGCGGTCGGCGATGTCGCGGGCGCCCGGGGTGTTATGGTCGTCCTTTTCCGGCAGCGCGCAGCCCAGCGCGGACACGCCGCTGCGCATCACGTCCATCGGGTGCGAGGCGGCCGGCAGCGCTTCCAGCACCGCTTTCACCGACGCCGGCAGGCCGCGCAGCGATTTCAGCTTCTTCTTGTAGCCGGTCAGCTCGGCCTGGTTCGGCAGCTTGCCGTGCACCAGCAGGTAGGCCACTTCCTCGAATTCGGTCTCGGCGGCCAGGTCCAGGATGTCGTAGCCGCGGTAGTGCAGGTCGTTGCCGCTGCGGCCAACGGTGCACAGCTCGGTATTGCCGGCGGCGACGCCGGACAGGGCTACGGATTTCTTGGCTTTGGGAAGCACTTGGAGTGATTCGGTCATTTCTTCCTTCTCCTGCTGCTGGTATGGACTGGGTTGTGCGTTATCGGATCATTCTTCGCTGAAAAAGACGGCGAGCCAGACGCTATCCTGTGCCGGCGTGGTCCAGGCCACGCGGTGCCGGCAATGGGCCGGAATCATCACCGTATCGCCGGGCGCCAGCCGCTGGCGGCGGGGCGGGTCGGCGTACGCCAGTTCTGCGGCGCCGCTCAGTAGCAGTACCCACTCGTGTTCGTCCTGGTCGTACCAGAAGTCCTCGGGTGAGGCGTGCCCGCGCGACACGATGCGCTCCACGCGAAAACCGGCGCTACCGGAAAACAGCGTCTGGAACAGCTCTTGCGGCAGGTCGGCCGGGATGTCCGCGAACAGATTGGGCATGGTGTACACCGTCGCGCCGCTTGCTTGGCCGCTTACTTGCCTTGGCTGAACAGCGCGTCCAGCTTCTGCTCGTAGGCGTGGTAATCGAGGTGTTCGTACAGTTCCATGCGCGTCTGCATGGTGTCGACCACGTTCTGCTGCGTGCCGTCGCGGCGGATGGCGCCGTAGACGTTGAGCGCCGCCTGGCTCATGGCGCGGAACGCCGACAGCGGATAAAGCACCAGGCCGACTCCGTTGGCGCCCAGCTGTTCGGTGGTGTACAGCGGGGTGGCACCGAACTCGGTGATGTTGGCCAGCACCGGCACCTTCACCGCCTCGGCGAACTGCTTGTACATCGCCAGATCGGTGATCGCTTCCGGGAAGATCATGTCGGCGCCGGCTTCGACGCAGGCCACCGCGCGCTCGATCGCCGCTTCCAGGCCCTCGACCGCCAGCGCGTCGGTGCGCGCCATGATCACCATGCCGTGCTTGCGGGCGTCTACCGCCGCCTTCACCCGATCGACCATTTCTTCCTGGCTGACGATGGCCTTGTTCGGACGGTGGCCGCAGCGCTTCTGCTGCACCTGGTCTTCGATGTGTACCGCGGCGGCGCCGGCCTTTTCCAGGCTGCGCACGGCGCGGGCGATGTTGAAGGCACCACCCCAGCCGGTGTCGATGTCCACCAGCAGCGGCAGCTCGGTGACGTCGGTGATGCGGCGCACGTCGATCAGCACGTCTTCCAGCGTGGTGATGCCGAGGTCGGGAATGCCGCAGGAGCAGGCGGCGACACCGCCACCGGACAGGTATAGCGCCTTGAAGCCGCTATGCTCGGCCAGGCGGGCAGCGTAGGCATTGACCGCGCCGACGACCTGCAAGGGTTTTTCTTGGGCAACTGCATCGCGGAAACGTTGGCCGGGTGTCGTCATCGGGTTTCTCCTGTTTTCGGATTCGGGTGTTGGGTTCTGGTGTTTTGTGTTCTGGAGTGGTTATCCATATTCTAGCAAGTGCTTGGTAAATTGGTAAACGAATTTCTGCGCGCTTTCTTTGCCGGATGCGGACGGCTTTGTTATAAGTGCAACGGCTTGTGCGGTGAACTTATCCAGAGCAAGGCAGGTCACAGTTTTTGTCCTGTGTTGGCCCAGCGTTGGCCACAACAAAAACAAGCAGGACGAATCAGGGAGATAACGGTAACGATGAGTGATCGTGATATCGATCAGCAATTGGTCGAGCGCGCGCAGCGTGGTGAAAAACGCGCGTTCGATCTGTTGGTGGCAAAGTACCAGCGACGGCTTTCCCGCCTGTTGTCACGCTTTATCCGCGATTCGGCGGATATCGAGGACGTGACGCAAGAAGCGTTTGTAAAGGCCTATCGTGCACTGCCTTCGTTTCGCGGTGAAAGTGCGTTTTATACCTGGCTATATCGTATTGGCATCAATACGGCCAAGAATTTTTTGACTTCCGCCGGCCGCCGGCCGGTAATCAGCGCCGAGTTCGAGGACGAGGACGGCGAGAGCCTGGACATGGCCTCGCAGGTGCCGGATTACCACACGCCGGAAGCCGAGATGATGAACCAGCAGATCCTCGCCGCGGTCAATGCCGCGGTGGAGCGGCTGCCGGAAGAATTGCGCACAGCCATTTCGTTGCGTGAGATGGAAGGTCTCAGCTACGACGAAATTGCCAGTGCCATGAACTGTCCAATCGGTACCGTGCGGTCGCGGATCTTCCGCGCCCGCGAAGCGATCGCGGCAGAGTTGCGTCCCTTGCTGGATACGGCAAAAAACAAAAGATGGTGAACCGATTATGAAACAAAACCTTTCTTCCTTGATGGATGGGGAGCTGGACGATGCGGCTTCCACTCAGTGTATTCGTGCGCTGGATGCTGATCCGGAGTTGAAAGCGGCATGGAATGAATACCATCTGATTGGTGATGCAATTCGCGGCTCTGCGTTGTTGACGGTCGATGTGCGCGCCGAGGTCGGGCAGGCGCTGCAGCAGGAGCCGACGGTGCTGGCCCCCAAGCCCAAGCGCGGCTCGGCATCGGGACTGATGCGTTACGCGATGGCGGCGTCCTTCGCGCTGGCAGGGGTGGTCGGCTGGGCGGTGTGGCAGAGCCAGCCGGAACCGGTGCCGGGCCTGATGGCGCAGGCGGTGTCGACGCCGCAGGGCGGCGCGGTGCAGGTGTCGGCCGAGCAGAACTCCTCGCGCAATTCCTATTTGCAGGCCCATCGCGACATGATGGCCGCCGAAGGGCTGGAACGTGTCAATCTGGCGGAACCGGTGTCGGGGGTGGCGCGCTGATGGTCAAGTTTGCCGGTTATCTGTTGCTGGGCATTCCATTATTGGCGGCCGCGGAGTCGGATTGGGATCTGTTGCAAAAAGCCGCGCAGGCGGGCCGTCACCAGGCGCTGAGCGGCAGCTATACCCATCACGTCGATGACGAGCTGGAAACCTTCCGCCTGTATCGCGCGCAGGAAGGCGGCGTGGTGCGCGAGCGGCGCGAGTCGATGGACGGCATGCCGCGCGAACTGGTGCGCGACGACAACGAGCTGACCTGCTACGCGCCGGACACCAAGGCGCTGAGTGCGGCCAAGATCAATGCCATCAAGCTGTTTCCGGCGATCCTGCCGGAGCGTTCGCAAGACCTGAAATCGGCCTACGTGCTGAGCCGCGGCAAGCTGGACCGTGTCGCGCGCCGCGACTGCCAGTGGCTGTTGCTGACGCCGAAGGAAGCCAACCTGCGCTACGGGCTGAAGGTGTGCGTGGACCCGGCCAGCGCCTTGCCGCTGAAGACGGTGACCCACGACGCCAAGGGCGCAGTGATCGAGCAGTTTGCCTTCAGCGACCTGACGCTGGGCAATCCGAAAGAGCGCGCCCTGTTGCGGCCGCGCTTCAAGTACAGCCTGGCGCTGGGCGCTGCGGTCAGCGCGCCGCAGGAAGTGGTGCCGGCCGAGTTCGAGATCCGCGGCATGCCGGCCGGCTTCCGCCTGTTGCGCTACGCGACCCGCCAGTTGCCGGGGCATGACTCCCCGGTGTCGCACTTCGTCTATACCGATGGCCTGGCCAAGCTGTCGCTGTTTGTCGAGGCCGGCAAGGGCGAGGTGGATTCGCACCCGGCGGTGATCGGTCCCGGCGGGTTGGGGCTGGCGTCGCGTCGGCTCGGCAACCAGGTGCTGACCGTGGTCGGTGACCTGCCGGAGCAGGGGCTGGAAAACGTGATCAACACCGTGCGCGTGATCAAGAAATAAGCATGCTGGAAACCGAAGCCCAGGTGGTCTCCCTCCATGGCGGCGAAGCCATGGTGCGGCCAACGCCGCACTCGCCGTGCGGGCAGTGCGATCCGCAGCACGGCTGCCGTTCGCTGTCGCTGGCGCGGATGTTCGTGCTGCGCGAGCCGCTGTTCCGAGTACGCAATCCGGCCGCAGCCGGCATCGGCGACAAGGTGATCGTCGCCGTGCACGAGCGCGCGCTGCTGGTGTCGACCGGCCTGCTGTACGGCCTGCCCCTGCTGGGGCTGCTGGCGGGGGCGGTGCTGGGGCGGGCGCTGGGCGAGTTGCAGTCGGTGCTCTTGGCTTTTTCCCTGTTTGCCCTGACCTTGTGGTGGGTCAAACGTTATGCCGCAGTCGTGGCCTCCCGGCACTTGTTCATGCCCAGCATCGTGCGCCGGGTCGATCCGTCTCTGATCATCCAGGAGAAAAGAGAAACATGCCGTTCAAGAAACTGATCCTGTGTTCTGCCATGTTGGCCGCACTGGGCGCCTCGGTGCCCGCACTGGCGGCGCCGCAGGTATTGCCCGACTTCACCCAGCTGGTCGAGCAGCACGGCCGCGCGGTGGTGAACATCCGTACCGTGCAGACGGTGCGCGAAATGGTGCGCCAGATTCCGGAAGGAATGCAGAACGACCCGTTTGCCGAGTTCTTCCGCCGTTTTGCCCCGCCGCAGCTGCGTGAGTACCGCACCGGCGGCCTCGGCTCCGGTTTCATCCTGTCGGCCGACGGCTACATCCTGACCAATGCCCACGTAGTGGCCGAGGCGGACGAGATGATCGTCACTCTCAGTGACAAGCGCGAGCTGAAGGCGCGCCTGATCGGCTCCGACGCGCGTACCGATGTCGCGCTGCTGAAGGTCGATGCGGCCAACCTGCCGACGGTTAAACTCGGCAAGTCGGACAGGCTGAAGGTCGGCGAGTGGGTGCTGGCGATCGGCTCGCCATTCGGCTTCGAGAGCACGGTGACCTCCGGCATCGTCTCGGCCAAGGGGCGCCAGCTGCCGGACGAGAGCTATGTGCCCTTCATCCAGACCGACGCCGCGATCAATCCGGGCAACTCCGGCGGCCCGCTGTTCAATCTGGACGGCGAGGTGGTCGGCATCAATTCGCAGATCTACAGCCGCTCCGGCGGTTTCATGGGGATTTCCTTCGCCATCCCGATCGATGTCGCGCTGAATATCGCCGAGCAGCTGAAAAAGGACGGCAAGGTCAACCGCAGCCGCCTTGGGGTTAGCATCCAGGAGCTGACGCGCGAACTGGCCGCGTCGTTCGGCCTGAAAGAGCCACAGGGCGCGCTGATCAACTCGGTGGAGAAGGGCGGCCCGGCGGAACTGGCCGGCCTGCGTGCCGGTGACGTGGTGCTGAGCGTCAACCGCGAGAATGTGCAGGCCTCGGCCGACCTGCCACGCTTGCTTGGCGCGATCAAGCCGGGCTCGCGCGTGGAGCTGGGCGTGTGGCGCAACCGTGCGTTGTCGCGGGTGACGGTGTTGACCGTTGCGCTGCAGGAAGAGGACCCGCGCACCGCCGAGCGTGCCTATCACGGTCACCAGCAGCAGGACGGTGACGCGATGAACCGCACCGGTCTGTCGGTGCAGTTGCTGGCGCCGCAGCTGGCGCAGCAGCTGGGCGTCAGGTTCGGCCTGCAGGTGCGCAAGGTCGAGGGGCCGGCACAGCGGGCCGGCATCGTGGTCGGCGACGTGATCATCGGCGTCGCCGGTGCCGAGCTGGGCAGTGTCAAGCAGCTGCAGGACGCCATCGCGGCGACGCCGGCGGGACAGGCGCTGCCGATGCGGCTGTTGCGGCAGGGCAATCCGCTGTTCGTGGCGCTGGTGCCGGAGAGCAAGGCGAAATGAGGCAGCTGACACTCTATTTCCGCGAATACTGCAGCCTGTGCCACGACATGCTGGCGCAGCTGCAGCCGCTGCAGCAGCAATACGGCTTTGCGCTGGACGTCGTCGACGTCGACGCGGATCCGTTGCTGGAAGAAAAATACAACGAGCTGGTGCCGGTATTGATGGAAGGGGCGACCGAAATCTGCCACTGGCATCTCGACCTGCCACGGCTGCTTGCACGATTGGCTGCACAGCCAGGCGAAATCGGCTAAAATCCGCGCCAGTGTGAGTTATCAAGGGCACAAACCAGTGCCCTTAATTTTTGCTGGATTCTGATGAAAAATATCCGAAATTTCTCGATCATTGCCCATATTGACCATGGCAAATCGACCCTGGCCGACCGCTTTATCCAGTATTGCGGTGGCCTGGAAATGCGTGAAATGAGCGCGCAGGTGCTCGATTCGATGGACATCGAAAAAGAGCGCGGCATCACCATCAAGGCGCAGACCGCCGCGCTGACCTACAAGGCCCGCGACGGTCAGGTCTACAACCTGAACCTGATCGACACCCCGGGTCACGTCGACTTTTCCTACGAAGTGTCCCGCTCGCTGTCCGCCTGCGAGGGCGCGTTGCTGGTGGTCGATGCCTCGCAGGGCGTCGAGGCGCAGACCGTGGCCAACTGCTACACCGCCATCGAGCTGGGCGTGGAAGTGGTGCCGGTGCTGAACAAGATCGACTTGCCGGCGGCCGATCCTGACCGCATCGCGCAGGAAATCGAGGACATCATCGGCATCGAGGCGGTGGACGCGGTGCGTGCCTCGGCCAAGTCTGGCATCGGCATTGAGGACATCCTGGAAACCGTGGTCAGCAAGATCCCGCCGCCGGAAGGCAACCCGGACGGCCCGCTGAAGGCGCTGATTATCGACTCGTGGTTCGACAACTACGTTGGCGTGGTGATGCTGGTGCGCGTGATCGACGGCCAGCTGAAGCCGAAGGACAAGATCAAGTTCATGGCCACCCAGGCCGAGCACCTGTGCGAACAGGTCGGCGTGTTCACGCCGAAGTCGGTACAGCGCCAGAGCCTGAACGCCGGCGAAGTGGGCTTTGTCATCGCCGGCATCAAGGAGCTGAAATCGGCCAAGGTCGGCGACACCATCACCCTGGTGAGCAAGCCGGCGGCCGAGCCATTGCCGGGCTTCAAGGAAGTGCAGTCACAGGTGTTCGCCGGCCTGTATCCGGTGGAAAGCCACGACTACGAGGCGCTGCGCGATGCGCTGGAAAAACTGCAGTTGAACGACGCCTCGCTGAAGTACGAGCCGGAAGTGTCGCAGGCGCTGGGCTTCGGCTTCCGCTGCGGCTTCCTCGGCCTCTTGCACCTGGAAATCGTGCAGGAACGTCTCGAACGCGAGTTCGACATGGACCTGATCACCACCGCGCCAACGGTGAACTACGAAGTGGTGATGAAGGATGGCACGGTGGAAGTGGTGTCCAACCCGTCGAAGATGCCGGAAGCTGGCAAGTACGAAGAGCTGCGCGAACCCATCATCACCGCCACCATCCTTGTGCCGCAGGACTACGTCGGCTCGGTGATGACGCTGTGCAACAACAAGCGCGGCGTGCAGCGCAATATGCAGTATATGGGCCGCCAGGTGATGCTGACCTACGACCTGCCGATGAACGAAGTGGTGATGGACTTCTTCGACCGGCTCAAGTCCACCAGCCGCGGCTATGCGTCGCTGGACTACGAGTTCAAGGAATTCCAGGCTTCGGACCTCGTGAAGCTGGACGTGCTGGTCAATAGCGAGAAGGTCGATGCGCTGAGCCTGATCGTGCACCGCGCCACCAGCGTGTACCGCGGTCGCGAGCTGGTGTCGAAGATGCGTGAGCTGATTCCACGCCAGATGTTCGACATCGCGGTGCAGGCGGCGATCGGCGGTCACATCATCGCCCGCGAGACGGTGAAAGCGCTGCGCAAGAACGTGCTGGCCAAGTGCTACGGTGGCGATATCACCCGCAAGAAAAAGCTGCTGGAAAAGCAGAAGGCCGGTAAGAAGCGGATGAAGCAGGTTGGCAACGTGGAGATTCCACAGGAAGCCTTCCTCGCGATCTTGCAAGTTGGGGACAAGTAAATGGGGGCAAACCTGTTCTGGGTGTGGATGGTGCTGCTGGTGGTCGGCGTGATGCTGATCGCGTTTGGCGGCAAGCGGGAAGACGGTACTCACGCTTCATCCATCGAGTGGGGATATCTGGCGATTCTGGGTGGGGCTTTCGGCCTGCTGTCCGACCACATGAGCTTCACCGCAGTGATGCTGCTGGTGGTGGTGGTGACCGGTGGCGTGTGGCTGTTCGACAAGCTGGTGCTGGCCAAGCGCCGGCAGCCGGGCGTGGTGGTGCCGCACTATATCGACTTCCCGCGCGGCTTCTTCCCGGTGATCGCGGTGGTGTTCCTGCTGCGCGCCTTCGTGGCGGAGCCGTTCCAGATTCCTTCCAGCTCGATGCGCCCGGGACTGGTGGTGGGTGACTTCATCCTGGTCAACAAGTTCGGCTACGGCCTGCGCGTGCCGGTGCTGAACAAGGTGTTCGTGCCAGTCGGGACGGTCGAACATGGCGACGTGGTGGTGTTTACCTATCCCGAAAACGAGAAGGTCAGCTTCATCAAGCGCGCCATCGGCTTGCCGGGTGACACGGTGGAATACCGCAACAAGCAGCTGTCGGTGAACGGCAAGCCGCTGCCGCGCCTGAGTGCCGGCGAGCACAGCTACCTGGAACAGGGCTTGATGTTGGTACAGAACCAGCGCTATACCGAAACCCTGGGCAAGGTCAGCTACGATACGCTGGTCATTCCGGAAGCGCCGGTTTACAACCCGGCCGGCGTGCGTTCCTTCGCGCTGCGCGAAAACTGCGAATACCGTGACGACGGTTTCAGCTGCAAGGTGCCGCAGGGACGCTATTTCATGATGGGTGACAACCGCGACAACAGCGAAGACAGCCGTTACTGGGGCTTTGTCGAGGACCGCCTGCTGGTGGGCAAGGCGTTCCTGATCTGGCTGAACCTGGGTGACTTCTCGCGTATTGGCAAATCCATCCATTAATCCGGGTGCAGGAGCAGACTATGAAGCAGCAACGTGGTTTTTCCCTGTTGGTGGTACTGGCGCTGGCCATCGTGTTGTCGGTGGTGCTGCTGGGCTTCTTCAAGCTGCTGCCGGTGTACACCGAATATTTCGCGATCAAGAAAACGATCGACGAGATGGTGGTGACCCCGGGGAAAACCGATGGCGAGTTGCGCCGCGAATTCAGGGACCGCACCACGGTGCACGGCATCGTCTCGATCAAGCCGGAGGACCTGCAGATCCTGACGACACCGACCGCGATCGGCATCGGCGTGCGCTATCGTCGCGAAGTGCCCTTGGTCGACCACCTCGGCCTGATCCTTTCTTTTGAACATGAGGCAGGTACCCCTGTCCTGGAATCGAATCCCTAAACATAGTGAATCAGTCTGATCAACGTTTCCGGCGCCTGTGTACGGCGCTGGATTATTCTTTTAGCCGCTTCGAATTGCTGCGTCAGGCGGTAACCCATCGCAGCTTTGGCGCGCCGAACAACGAACGCTTCGAGTTTGTTGGCGACAGCATTCTCAACTACACCGTCGCCAGGATGCTGTTCGATCACTTTCCGAAGCTGTCGGAAGGCGAACTGTCCCGTCTGCGCGCCAACCTGGTGAACCAGAGTACGCTGGCCGAGATCGCGCAGCAGCTGAAGCTGGGCGATTACCTGTATCTGGGCGAAGGCGAGCTGAAGAGCGGCGGTTTCAACCGGCCGTCGATCCTGGCAGATGCGGTGGAGGCCATCTTTGCCGCCATCAGCTTCGATGCCGACTTCATGGCGGCGGAGCGTGTGGTGCGCCGCCTGTACCAGGAGCGCGTGGTCGCCATCGACCCCAGCAAGCACGCCAAGGATGCCAAGACCCGGCTGCAGGAGGCGCTGCAGGCGCGCCGGCTGTCGCTGCCGCGTTACAGCATCCTGTCGCAGAGCGGCGAAGCGCACGAGCAGAGCTTCCGCGTGCAGTGCGATCTGGCCGAGCTGGGCATCATCACCACCGGCGACGGCATCAGTCGTCGCGGGGCAGAGCAGCAGGCGGCCGATGCTGCGCTGCTGCTGCTTGAACAACACTTTGCCGCAGGCAAGAAATAAGCCATGACCGATACCGATTTCCGCTGTGGCTTTGTCGCCATCGTCGGCCGCCCCAATGTGGGCAAATCTACGCTGATGAACCATCTCATCGGCCAGAAGATCAGCATCACCTCGAAGAAGGCGCAGACCACGCGCCATCGCGTCAACGGCATCCATACCGAGCCGAACGCGCAGTTCGTGTTTGTCGATACCCCGGGCTTCCAGACCTTTCACAAGGGGGCGCTGAACGCCACGCTGAACCAGTCGGTGAAGGACACCCTGGGCAGCGTCGATTGCGTGCTGTTCGTGCTGGAGGCGATGCGGCTGTCCAACGCCGACCGTGAGGTGATGGCGCTGTTGCCGAAGAATACGCCGGTGATCCTGGTGTTGAACAAGGTCGACAAGGCCAAGGACAGCCTGATGCTGAGCATGTTCATCGATCAGGTCCGCAGCGAGTTCGAATTCGCCGACGCCGAAGTGGTCAGCGCCAAGCACGGCCAGCGTCTGGCCGAGCTGCTGGACAAGGTGCGCCCGCATCTGCCGGTCTCGATGCCGCTCTACCCGGAAGACATGATCACCGACAAGAGCCAGCGCTTCCTCGCCGCCGAGATCGTGCGCGAGAAGCTGTTCCGCTACCTGGGTGAAGAGCTGCCGTACGAGATGAACGTGGAGGTCGAGGCCTTCGAGGTCGACGGTCACATGTTCCGCATCCACGTCGCCATTCTGGTGGACAAGGAAGGCCAGAAGCCGATCGTGATCGGCCGTGGTGGCGAGAAACTGAAGAAGATTTCCACCGAGGCCCGCCTCGACATGGAGCAGCTGTTCGACTGCAAAGTGTTCCTCGAGGTGTGGGTGAAGGTGAAATCAGGCTGGGCCGACGACGTGCGCTTCCTGCGCGATTTCGGCCTCAACTGAGACTGGGCTAAAGGTTGGCCGCATGTTTGCAAACACTCCCGAGCCGCCGTACTGGGCGGTGATTTTCAGTAGCCAGCGCAGCGCCGTCGAGGACGGCTACGCCGACATGGGCGAGCGCATGGTCGAACTGGCGGCGCAGCAGCCCGGTTTTCTCGGTGTGGAGAGCGTGCGCGATGCCGACGGCTTCGGCATCACCGTGTCGTACTGGGACAGCGAGGCGGCCATCGCGGCGTGGAAGGCCAACAGCGAGCACCGGCTGGCGCAGCGAGAGGGCTTTGCGCAGTGGTACGCCGGCTTCGAGCTGCGCGTGGCGCAGGTTGGCCGCGTGCACAGCTGGCGCAAGCCGCAGGCGGGCACGGATGCAGCAGGGCAAGGTTGACCGCCAGCCGGCCTACGTGCTGCACACCCAACCCTACCGCGAGACCAGCCTGCTGGTGGAGGTGCTGACCCGCGATTACGGCCGTTTCACGCTGGTGGCGCGCGGGGCGCGGCGGCCGCGCTCCGACTTGCGCGGGCTGTTGCTGCCGTTCCAGCCCTTGCAACTGGCCTGGTTCGGCAAGGGCGAATTGCGTACCCTGCACAACGCCGACTGGCGCGGCGGCGTGCCGCAGTTTGCCGGTGCGCGGTTGGTGACCGGTTTCTATCTCAACGAGCTGGTGCTGCGACTGGCGGCCCGCGACGACCCGTCGCCGGCGCTGTTCAAACTGTACGATCGTGCGGTGCGCAGCCTGGTCGACCATGCGCAAACCGCCATCGTGCTGCGCCGCTTCGAGCTGGCGCTGCTTGAAGAGCTGGGCTACGCGCCGGCGCTGACGCAGGATCACCTGGCGCAGGCCATCGTGCCGCAGGCGCGCTATCTGTGCCGCTTCGGTGCCGCGCCGGAGCCGGCCGACGGCGAACAGGCGCCGCGCGGTGCGGCCAACGTCAGCGGCGCCACCTTGCTGGCGCTGGCCGCCGCCGATTTCGAGCAGCCGCAGACCCGGCGCGAAGCGCGCCTGCTGTTGCGGCTGTTGCTGGACGAATTGCTGGGCCCGGAGCCGCTGGCTTCGCGCGAACTCCTGACTACCCTCTACGCGCTGTCCGACTGACGGCGCGCCTTGCCGGAGATACAGAATGATACTGCTAGGTGTGAACATCGATCATGTGGCGACCCTGCGCCAGGCGCGCGGTACCCGTTTCCCCAGCCCGATCGAAGCGGCGCTGGTGGCCGAATCCAGCGGCGCCGACCTGATCACGCTGCATCTGCGTGAGGATCGCCGCCATATCCAGGACCACGATGTCGACACCATGCGCCGCGTGATCAAGACGCGCATGAACCTGGAAATGGCGCTGACCGACGAGATGCTGGCCAACGCGCTGCGCGTGCAGCCGGAAGACGTGTGCCTGGTGCCGGAGAAGCGCGAGGAAGTCACTACCGAAGGCGGCCTCGACGTGATTCGCTATTTTGACCAGGTACGCGACTTCACCCGCCAGCTGACGGCCGCCGGCAGCCGGGTGTCGATCTTCATCGACCCGGATCGCGAGCAGATCCAGGCCGCGTTCGACGCTGGCGCCCGCGTGATCGAGCTGCACACCGGCGCCTACGCCCACGCCGACTTCAAGCATGACGAGCAGCAGGCCGAGCTGGCGCGCATCCGCGAGGCTGCGGTGTTCGGCAGCCATCTCGGCATGGTGGTCAACGCCGGCCACGGCCTCAACTACCACAACGTGAAGCCGATCGCCGCGATCGAGGAGATCGCCGAGCTGAACATCGGCCACGCGCTGGTCAGCCACGCGCTGTTTGTCGGCTTTGCCGAGGCGGTGCGCCAGATGAAGGCGCTGATGATCGAAGGTCGTCAGGGGCTGTAATGATTTACGGCATCGGCACCGACATGGCGCGCATCGAGCGCTTCGACGCGCTGCTGGCTCGTCACGGTTTGCGTTGCGGCCAACGTTTGCTGGCCGAGTCCGAGCTGGCCGAACTGGCGCAGGCGAAACAGCCGGCGCGCTTTCTCGCCAAGCGCTTCGCCGCCAAGGAGGCGCTGGGCAAGGCGCTGGGTACCGGCGTGCGCGCGCCGGTGCTGCTGACCGCGATTGCCGTGGTGCACGATGCGCTGGGCAAGCCGATGTTTGCCTTTTCCGATCCGCTGCAGGACTTCCTGCACCAGCGCGGCATCTGCGCGGTGCACCTGTCGATCAGCGATGAACAACAACACGCGTTCGCTTTCGTGGTCTGCGAAAGCGCGCTTGCGGCCAACCCTTGATGGCGTCCACTCCATGAACAAGCTTCCCCTGCAACTGCCCCGTGGCCCGGTGATGATCGACGTCGCGGCCTTTACCCTGACCGCTGCCGAGCGCGAGCGCCTGTCCCACCCGCTGGTCGGCGGCGTGATCCTGTTCCGCCGCAATTTCCAGAACATCGAACAGCTACAGGCGCTGACCGCGGAGATCCGCGCACTGCGCGAGCCGCAGCTGCTGATCGCCGTCGATCACGAGGGCGGCCGCGTGCAGCGCTTCATCGACGGTTTCACCCGCCTGCCGCCGATGCGGGTGCTGGGCGAGGCGTGGGATGTCGACGCCGACAAGGCGGCGGAACTGACGCGCCAGGTCGGCTACGTGCTGGCCGCCGAGCTGCGCGCCTGCGGCATCGACCTCAGCTTCACGCCGGTGCTGGATCTGGACTGGGGGCAGTGCGCGGTGATCGGCAACCGCAGTTTCCATCGCGCCCCAGCCGTAGTGTCTGCACTGGCGCTGGCGCTGCAGCAGGGGCTGGCCGCCGGCGGCATGGCCACCTGCGGCAAGCATTTCCCCGGTCACGGTTTCGTCGAGGGTGATAGCCATCACGTGATCCCGGTCGACGAGCGTACGCTGGCGCAACTGCAGGCCGACGATCTGCAGCCGTTTGCGCAGCTGGCGGCGGCCGGCATGGCCTCGGTGATGCCGGCGCACGTGGTGTACCCGGCGGTGGACGCGCAACCGGCCGGCTTCTCGCGGCGCTGGCTGCAGGACATCCTGCGCGGCGAGCTGGGCTTCGACGGTGTGATCTTCTCCGACGACCTGACCATGGAAGGCGCCGCCGGGGTCGGCAATATCGTCGAGCGTGCCCGTGCCGCCTTCGACGCCGGCTGCGACATGGCGCTGGTGTGCAATCGTCCGGACCTGGCCGACCAGTTGCTGGCCGAGCTGACCGATCCGCAGATTACAGGGTTGGCCGCACGGCTGCAGAAGATGGCCGGGCGGGGCGCGCAGGCGGACTGGCAGGCGCTGCTGGCCACCGACAGCTTCGCGCAGGTGCGCGCGGCGGTGCAGCAGCTGAGCATGCCCAAGGATGCGCTGGCCGGGCCGGCGGTGGGCGAGGCCTGCTGAGTCCGGGCGGGGTTAACCCGTCAGCAGTAAGCGAAAAGGGCAGCCAACGGCTGCCCTTTTTCACGTCTATTTTCCGCGGCTACACCGATTGCTGCGCGGTACATCGAGACATTGCAGACTCATGCCCACACCACGCCGGCGGTGAGAATCTCTTCCGCGTGCTGCAGCGCGGTGGTCAGATCGGGCTGGATGTTGCGGTTGCCCATCTCACGGGCGAGGCGCGCCTGTTTCAGCATCTGCATCACCTCGGTGCCGGCGCCGCACAGGATCAGGGTGCGGCCCTGCGCCTTCAGGTGCCGGTTCAGCGCCGACAGCGCCAGCAGGCCGGTGGTGTCCAGCATCACCAGCCGGTGAAGTTGCAGGATGATCACCCGCGCCTCCGGACGGGCGTTGGCGATGGCCTCGATGCGGTCTGTGGCGCCGAAGAACAGCGCGCCCTCGATGCGGTAGGCGATGCAGCCGTCGGGAATGTGCTTGCCGGCGATGGAGTGGCGTTCGTACAGCTGCTGATGTTCGGCTTTCAGCTCCTGCACGCTGGTGCTGCCGGCCATGCGCTGGATGAAGAACACCGCCGCCATCATCAGCCCGATCTGCACCGCGATGGTGAGGTCGAAGATGACCGTTAGCGCGAAGGTCACCACCAGCACCAGCGTGTCGCGCTTCGGGAATTGCGCCGCCTTGCGGATGTCCCAGTCGCCCATCTTGATGGCGACCGCGATCAGGATGGCGGCCAGCACCGCCAACGGGATGTAGGCTGCCAGCGGCGCCGCGATAAGGATTACCAGTAGCAGGAACAGCGCGTGCATGATACCGGAAACCGGCGTCTTGCCGCCGTTGTTGATGTTGGTGGCGGTGCGGGCGATGGCGCCGGTGGCGGGAATGCCGCCGAAGAACGGCACCACCATGTTGGCGATGCCCTGCGCGATCAGCTCCTGGTTGGCGTCGTGCTTGTCGCCGGTCAGGTTGTCGGCGACCACGGCGCAGAGCAGCGATTCGATGGCGCCGAGCAGCGCGATGGTGAAGGCCGGGGCCAGCAGATCGGACAGGTGTTCCGGATCGAAGGCCAGGCCGTGCAGCTCGGGCAGCCCTTGCGGAATGCCGCCGAACTTGCTGCCGATGGTGGCCAGCGGCAGCGAGAACAGGCTGACGGTCAGCGTGGCCAGCACCAGCGCCACGAACGGCCCCGGCAGCTTCTGGTTCAGGGCTTTCGGCCACAGCAGGATCAGCAGCAGCGAGGCGACGGAGACGGCCACTGTCGGCGGGTCGAATTGATTGATGGTGTGGCGCAGGATGTCGACGACGGCGAAGAAACCGCTGGGCATGCTGCCGATCGGCAGGCCGAAGAAGTCCTTCAGCTGGGTGAGCAGGATCAGTACCGCGATGCCGTTGGTGAAGCCGGTAATCAGAGGCATCGGGAAGAACTTGATCACCTGCCCCAGGCGCAGCAGCCCCATCAGCACCAGCATCGCCCCGGCCATGAAGGTGCAGATGATCAGGTTGGCGAGGCCGTATTTGACCACGATGCCGTAGATGATGACGATGAAGGCGCCGGTCGGGCCGCTGACCGAGGTCTTGCTGCCGCCCAGCAGCGAGGTCAGGAAGCCGGCGATGACGGCGGTAAAGATGCCGGCCTGTGGCGGCACGCCGCTGGCAATGGCGAACGCCATCGCCAGCGGCAGCGCGACGATGCCGACGGTGACGCCGGCCATCAGGTCCTGGCGCAAGGTGGCCTTGTCGTAGCGGCGCAGGGTGTGCAGCAGGGCGGGGCGGAAGCGGACGGTGGCCATGGGGCGCTCTGGCGGCAATTGGAGAGCTACAGACTAGTAAAATCCCCATTGCCGCTCAAGGGTTTTATGCAGGTGCGGCGCCGAAAGCGCTAAAGCCTTGCCGCCGGAATGGCTCAGTGGCGCTCGGCGCGGACGTTGATCAGCTGGTAGTAGGCGGTCTGCAACAGCAGGCGGGTGGCCTTGACTGGCAGCACGCCCTGCGGCTGGTGGATCTCGAACTGGCGCAGCGCCTGGTACGGTTTGCCGTACATCACCAGCACGTCCTGCGGGTTGAGACGGGCATTGGCGGCCAGGCGGATCGCGTTTTGCGCCGGCTCGGTAGCGTGGGTGACGACCGGTTTCACCTGGATTGCCTCCGGGTTCTTGCCGACGATCTCGATGCCGCACTCGGTGTCTCCGCACGGGCTTTGGCGGTTGATCCAGCGCACCACGCCGAGGAAAGGGTCGCGGCCTGGGCGGCGGATCAGCACCAGCTCGCCGCTGCGCAGCGGCATGGTCGGCAGTTGGCCGCGCAGCAGGTAGCCACTGGCGCTCATATTGCACACCTGCATGTGCGCCACGGGGGGCGTGTTGTCGCTGGCGGCTTGCAGTGCCTGCCAGCAATGGTCGAGGGTGGCGTGCAGCTGCACGAACTCCTCGTTCTTGCTGTGCAGGCGCAGGTAGCGCCGTTGCGGCGGATAGACCAGCTCCTGGCGCAGTTTCAGGATCAGCTGCTGTTCCAGCTGCGCCGCGGCATCCAGCTGCGGGGTGGTCTGGCTTTTCTCTTCCCAGGACTGCAGCACGCGGTGCACACCCAGCAGTAGCTGGGCGTGTTCCGGCCCCGGCTTGCCGCGGATGCTGCTGTGGCGCGGTGCGGCGTCGCGCTCCAGATCGACGATAAAGCCGTTGGCGTCCACGGCCGATGCCAGTGGCAGCAGCAGCGCGTGCTTGCCGCCTTCGCGCACCAGTTGTACCAGGCACTCGATGCGTACCGGGTCCAGCCGGTTACTGGCGGCGACGCCGAGCAGCAGCAGCTGGCGGTACAGCGCGCCGAGGGTGTCATGCTTGCCGGCAGCGATCTTGTTTTCCCAGCCGCCATCCAGCAGGTAGCGGTACAGGCGGTGACAATCCTGCCAGAAGCCATGCGGCAGGTTGCTGTAGCCGAGTGCATGGCTGCGCAGCACCTCGATGGCGCAGGCGAGGCAGTCGGCACAGGCGTCGATCTTGCTCTTGTTGCTGCTGAAAAAACCGCTGCGGGCGGCTTCCTGCTGCAGCACCTGCTTTGCCTGGTGCAGCAGGCTGGCGGCAAGCGCCTGAGCCAGCACCATGGCGAATAGTGCCTGCTGCGGCTGCGAGGCATCCAGGCGTCGGGCCAGCTCCAGCAGGGTCGGTAGCAGGCTATCGGCCTGTGCGCGTTGGTCCGGTTGCAGGGGCGTGCGGTTGCCGGTCAATGCGGCATGCAGCTCGCGCAGCAGGGTCTCGGCGGCGGCAAGGGTCTGCCGCGCGCCTTGTTCGCGGGCGTGTTCGCCGCTGGCGCGCATCAGGTCGGCAAATTCGACTGCTTCGGCCAGATCGATGGCCATGACGAGGGTCAGCACATTCAAGGCACCAGCTCGGAAAGTGGGGAGGGTGGCGTGCTCTGCGCGCGCCGGTAACAGGGCATTGTGCCTGCTTAGTGGCGGAAGAAAAGGGGGGGGTGATCGTTTTTTGGCGGGAGTGTGCATATTCACGCAACAGGCCGGACACATGGTCCGGCCTTGCTGAAGTTGCTGCGGCTTATTTCCACACCGGTTTTGGCGGGGTGCCGTCGGAGGTGGTCATGATCTCGTAGCCGGTTTCGGTGACCAGCACGGTGTGTTCCCACTGCGCCGACAGGCTGCGGTCCTTGGTGACCACGGTCCAGCCATCGGCCAGCAGGCGCAGGTGGCGCTTGCCCTGGTTGATCATCGGCTCGATGGTGAAGATCATGCCGGCCTTCAGTTCCATGCCGGTGCCCGGCTGGCCGTAGTGCAACACTTGCGGCTCTTCGTGGAACTTGGTGCCGATGCCGTGGCCGCAGAATTCCTGCACCACGCTGTAGCCGGCAGCCTCGGCGTGGCGCTGGATGGCGTTGCCGATGTCACCGAGGCGGGCGCCCGGCTTGACCTTCTCGATGCCCTTCCACATGCACTCGTAGGTGACCTTGCACAGGCGGCGCGCGAAGTCGCTGACCTGGCCGACGTAGTACATGCGGCTGTTGTCGCCGTGGTAGCCATCCTTGATCACGGTGATGTCCATGTTCAGGATGTCGCCGTTTTTCAGCGGCTTGTCGTCGGGAATGCCGTGGCAGATCACGTGGTTGATCGAGGTGCAGATCGATTTCGGATACGGAATGCCGCCATCCGGCGCGTAGTTCAGCGGCGCCGGGATGGTGCCCTGCACGTTGACCATGTAGTCGTGGCAGAGCTGGTTCAGTTCGTTGGTGGTGACGCCGGGTTTGACGAAGGGCGTGATGTAGTCGAGCACTTCCGCGGCGAGCCGTCCGGCAACGCGCATTTTTTCGATATCTTGCTGGCTTTTGATCAGTGTGGACATGCGTTCATCGCTTGATGGGTTCAAGCCGTCATGATAGCAAACATCACGTTAGCGGACGACCCGCGCCGTCTGCCTGCGTGCGGCCAACATGTCAGGCCAGGAACTGGTTCGGGTAGAT
The DNA here is from genome assembly GCF_014652475.1 of Vogesella alkaliphila. Classification (GTDB taxonomy): domain Bacteria; phylum Pseudomonadota; class Gammaproteobacteria; order Burkholderiales; family Chromobacteriaceae; genus Vogesella; species Vogesella alkaliphila. Next base: position 69,452 of record NZ_BMYW01000011.1, read on the forward strand.
TTCGTCGATCAGGGTACGGCAGTCCACGATGCGCAGATCGTTGTCCTTGGCGAAATCCATCAGGAAGCGGAATACCTGCGGCTGGTTTTTTTCCAGCTTCTTGTCCACCGCGACGCAGCGGACGTTGTCCAGCATCATCGGGCGTACAAACTGGTGATAGGCGAGTTTCTGGTCGTCGCCAAACGAAGAGAGGATGCCGGCGAGGCGCTCGGCCCAGTCGCTGGGGCGGAACGTGCGGCCTTCGGATGTCAGGCCTTGGATAACGATTTCGTATGGATTACAGATCATGGCTTAACCGGGCGCGTTCTTGAGTGGGTGTGGTCTCTTGCCCTGTGCTGAATTGTTATTTGGCAGAGCAAACTGTTCTGCGATGTCAGTCACGGTTCGGGTTTACCCGCTATTCTACCGTAAAACCGGGTGGGCATCATCCTGCGCGGAGGCCGCCGAACGGCGGCTTTCCCCAATATCAAATCCGGCGGAATGGTGGCAGGGCGGCCAGCAGGCGTTTGCCATAGTTCTGGCGCACGATGCGGGTGTCCAGAATGGTGACGCGGCCATAGTCCTGCTCGGTGCGGATCAGGCGGCCGACGGCCTGGATCAACTTGATCGACGCCTCCGGCACCGTCAGCTCCACGAACGGGTTGCCGCCGCGTTTCTCGATCCAGCGCGACAGGGTGCGGCCGACCGGGTCGTCCGGCATCGCGAACGGCAGCTTGGCGATGATCACGTGCACGCAGGCTTCGCCCGGCAGGTCCAGCCCCTCGGAGAACGAGTCCAGCCCGAACAGCACGCTGGCATGACCGGCCTGCAGCGCGTCGCGGTGGTTCTGCAGCAGCACCGCCTTGGGCAGCTCGCCCTGCATCTGCACCCGTTCGCGCAGGTTGGCCGCAAGCCCTTCCGCCACTTCCTGCATCTGCTTGCGCGAGGTGAACAGCACCAGCGTGCCGACCGCCTCGTTGAGGTCGATCAGCTTGGGCAGCCAGTCGATGATTTCGCGGGTGTGGCCGGCCGGGTCTTTCGGGGTGCTGAGTAGTGGTGGCACGTACAGTTCGCCCTGCACGCTGAAGTTGAACGGCGAATCCAGCGCCACGGACTGCACCTGCTCCAGCCACTTGAGGCCGGTCTGCGACAGTAGCAGGTCGAAAGTGCCCAGCGAGCGCAGCGTGGCCGAGGTCAGCACCGCGCCGGCGGCACGGCGCCACAGCGTGGCCGCGAGGCTGCCGGCGGCGCTCACCGGCGAGGCGGAGAACAGGTAGTCACCCTTGCCGTCGGCGCGACGGGTCACCCACTTGGCGATCGGCGGTGCGTTTTCTTCCGGCTCCTTCTCGAACAGGTCCCACAGTGCCATCAGCTGTTCGCACTTGCCAACCATGAAGCCGACGTCGGAGCTGGTCTTGTCGATCAGCAGCGTCTCCTGCTGCTTGTCCTTGCGCAACTGGGCCAGGCCGTCGCTCATGCCGGTCAGGTTCTTGTAGAGCATGCGCGCCGACAGCGCCATGTTGGCCGCCGGGATCTTCATCGACTCCGGCAGCACGCCGTCCTCGATCAGCCACGACGGCTCCAGATTGTCGCTGCTGGCTTCCAGCGACGGCTCGGTCTGCAGCAGCCACAGCCATTCGGTGAGACTCTCCATGCAGGCCGCCGCCGCCTCGCAGGCGTTGCTGGCCAGCTCCGGCTTGTCGATCAGGCTTTCGACGCGGGTGGCCAGCGGCGTGATCTTGTCCAGCCACGCCATCGCCTGCGCCAGGCTGTGTTCGGCGGCGAACTGGTTGACCGCCTTCTTGGCCAGATGGTGCGCCTCGTCGATGCAGTAGAAGCTGTTTTCCGGCGCCGGCAGGATCACGCCGCCGCCCATCGCCACGTCGGCCAGCATCAGGTCGTGGTTGGCTACCACGATGTCGACGGTTTCCAGCGTTTCGCGCGCCAGGTAGAACGGGCACTCCGGGCGGTTGGGGCAGCCGGCTTTCAGGCAGCCGTGGCGGTCGTTGGTGACGCGGCGCCACAGCTCGTCGTTGATCATCTCCGGCCAGCTGTCGCGATCGCCGTTCCACTTGCGGTAGTAGAAGGCGTCGGCCAGCTGGCGCAGCGCCTCGATCTCGCCCTGTTCCGGCTTGCGCTCCCACAGCGCCAGCGCCGGGTCCTGCGCGATCAGCTCGCCCTGCGCGGTGTCGGCGGTGAGCTGGTACAGGCGGTACGGGCACAGGTAGCGGCCGCGGCCCTTGGCCAGTGCGAAGGTGGCCGGCAGGCCGCTTTTCTCGATGGCGAACGGCAGGTCGCGGTTGACCAGCTGTTCCTGCAGCGCGATGGTGGCGCTGGTGACCACCAGCTTCTTGCCGCGCGATTTGGCCATCACGCCGCCGGCCAGCAGGTAGGCCAGGCTCTTGCCGACGCCGGTCGGGCCTTCGATCACGGCGATGCTCTCGCCGTTGCGCTCCGGCGCGTCGTCGCTGTCCTCGGCTTTGCTCAGGGTGTTGCCGAAGGCGTTGGCGACGGTGGCCAGCATCTGGCGCTGGGCGGCACGGGGGCGGAAGCCCGGCAGGTTGTCGGCAATGGCGCGATAGTACTCGCGCAGGGAATCTTTTTCGGCGTCGGTCAGCATCCGCGCATTGTAGCGGATTGGCCGCCCGCCTGCTTTGCCGCGTCGCCGGCCAAGGCGGCCTCGCAACGCCGTTTAGCAGTCTGTCATCGGGGCGGCTAGACTGGGAGCACGGCTGGCGCCGCAGGAGGAAACCATGACACCAGTAAGCCGGGTCTTGATCGTCAGCAACGACGCACGCTGGCAGGCCAGCGTGCTGGCGGGGCTGAACGCGGCCGCCGCGAAACTGCACAATCCGCTGGGTCTGTGCTTTGCCAGCGTCGCCTGCAGCCGCGACGCGCTGGCGCAGGTGGCGCACGACGGCGAGCTGCAGTTCGTGCTGCTGGACAAGGGTCTGAAGGAGCAGGGGCAGACGCAGCCGGTGGTGGAGCTGGCCAACCAGCTCTCCGCGCTGCGGCCGGAGCTGTCGCTGTACATCCTGCTGCAGGACGACGACGAGAAGGTGCTGATGGAGACGCTGGCCAGCCACGCGGTGGACGGCTATTTCTATCGCGACGAGCAGGATTTTCACGGCTGGTTCCGCATCCTTGCCGCCGAGCTGGCCGAGAAATCGGCGACGCCGTTCTACGACCGTCTCAAGCTGTACGTCAGCATGGCCAAGGACTCGTGGCATACCCCCGGCCACTCCGGCGGCGACTCGTTCAAGAACAGCCCGTGGGTGGGCGATTTCTACGATTTCGTCGGCGAGGAAATGCTGCGCGCCGACCTGTCGGTGTCGGTGCCGATGCTGGACTCGCTGCTGCACCCGACCGGGGTGATCGCGGACGCGCAAACGTTGGCCGCAAAGGCCTTCGGCGCGCGCAAGACCTATTTCGCCACCAACGGCACCTCCACCTCCAACAAGGTGATCTTCCAGACGCTGCTGGCGCCGGGCGACAAGCTGCTGCTGGACCGCAACTGCCACAAGTCGGTGCACCACGGCGTGATCCTGTCCGGCGCGCTGCCGGTGTACCTGGATTCCTCGGTCAACCGCCACTACGGCATCTTCGGGCCGGTGCCCAAAGCGGTGATCTTCGACGCCATTGCGGCCAACCCCGATGCACGGGCGCTGATCCTGACCTCCTGCACCTACGACGGCCTGCGCTACGACCTGCCGCCCATCGTCGCCGCCGCCCACGCTGCCGGCATCAAGGTGGTGGTCGACGAAGCCTGGTACGGTCACGCCCGCTTTCACCACGCGCTGCGGCCAACGGCGCTGGAGTCCGGCGCCGACTATGTCACGCAAAGCACGCACAAGGTGCTGTCGGCGTTCTCGCAGGCGAGCATGATCCACGTGAACGACCCGGCCTTCGATGAGCACCTGTTCCGCGAAAACTTCAACATGCACGCCTCGACCAGCCCGCAGTACAACCTGATCGCCAGCCTCGACGTGGCGCGCAAGCAGGCGGTGACCGAGGGCTTCCGCCTGCTCGACCGAGCGCTGAAGCTGGCGCAGGAATTGCGGCAGAAGATCAACGCCACTGGCGCCTTTCGCGTGCTGGAACTGGATGACCTGCTGCCGGACAGCGTGCGCGACGACGGCGTCCGTCTCGATCCGACCAAGCTGACGGTGGACATCTCGCAGGCTGGCTACAGCGCCGACGAGTTGCAGCGCGCGCTGTTCGAGCGCTTCAACATCCAGTTCGAGAAATCCACCTTCAATACCATCACCCTGCTGCTGACGGTGGGCACCACGCGCAGCAAGGTGTCGCGGCTGTTCGACGCGCTGCTGCGGCTGGCCAAGGAGCAGCGCCCGCCACGGCGACTGGGGCGGATGCCGGAAATCCCCGGCTTCACCCGCCTGGCCTGCCTGCCGCGCGATGCCTTCTACGAGACGGGCGAGCGCCTGCCGCTGTTCGACGACGAGGGACGAGCCAACCCGGAGCTGAGCGGCCGCGTCTGTTGCGACCAGATCGTGCCCTATCCGCCGGGCATCCCGGTACTGGTGCCGGGGCAGGTGATCGACGACGGCATCATCGCCTACCTGGCACGGCTGCTGAAAACGCAGAAGCGCATCGAGATGCACGGCCTGGACGAGGAGGGCGGCGAGTACCGGGTGCGGGTGCTGAGGGCGGCGGAACTGGCGGCCTTGCCGGGACAGGCCGGCGCGGCGGCGCGGGAATGAGCGCCGGTGCGCTGCTGTTGATTATGCTAAACACTGGTAATTGGCTAGCCGGCTGATTCATATCGGTTTTTTTGAAAAATAGCGTGCGGGTGCTGGCGCGCAAATGCCACACAGACTTGTCACCGGATTGGATTTCGGATACATATAACCATGTCGCAATTCTGTAAAACATGAAATAGACATGAGCGGATGTTGCGACAATCCGAGCCAGGCAACGCCAGTTTGCGTGTAGTAATGTGCCACTGCGCATGAAAACGCCACGTTTTCACGCTGCCGTGGCATTCATTTTTTCCGGAATTCAACATGACCAAAACCAGACATTTTTTACAATTCAGCGACCTGACAGCCGAAGAGTGCCAGCACATCTTCCACCGAGCGCAGGTTCTGAAGCGACGACATGTCTCTGGCGAGCTGTACCGTCCGCTGCTGGGCAAGGTCATGACCATGATTTTCGAGAAGAATTCCACGCGCACCCGCGTGTCGTTCGAGGCCGGCATGTCGCAGCTGGGCGGTCACGCCATGTTCCTCGATGGCAAGAGCTCGCAGATCGGCCGCGGCGAGCCGGTGGAAGACACCGCGCGCGTGCTGTCGCGCATGAGCGACATCATCATGATCCGCACCTTCGAGCAGAACATGGTGGAAACGCTGGCCGCCAACTCGCGCGTGCCGGTGATCAACGGCCTGACCAACGAATACCATCCGTGCCAGATTCTGGCCGACATCCTGACCTATATCGAACACCGCGGTGACATCCGTGGCAAGACGGTGGCCTGGATCGGCGATGGCAACAACATGAGCCGCACCTGGCTGCAGGCGGCCAAGCTGCTGGGCTTCAAGTTGCAGATCGCGACCCCGGTCGGTTACGAGCTGACGGTGCTGGACGGCCAGGACTACGGCGCGGACTGCTTCGCCGCGTCGAACGACCCGATGACCGCCGCGCGCGGCGCCGACCTGGTGACCACCGACGTGTTCACCAGCATGGGCTACGAGGGCGAGGCCGAGGCGCGCCGCCAGGCCTTCGACGGTTTCATGGTCACCAGCGAGCTGATGGCTGCGGCCAACCCTGACGCGTTGTTCATGCACTGCCTGCCGGCGCACCGCGGCGAAGAAGTGGCTGCCGCTGTCATTGACGGCCCGCAAAGCGTAGTATGGGACGAGGCTGAGAATCGCATGCACGCCCAGAAAGCCCTGATTGAATACTTGATGCTGGGTCGTATTGACGACTGATCCGGCGGCAACCCAAGCGTATCTGAAAGAGAAAACGATGTCTGATATCAACAAAGTCGTACTTGCCTATTCCGGCGGCCTCGATACTTCGGTGATCCTGAAGTGGCTGCAAGACACCTACCAGTGCGAAGTGGTGACCTTCACCGCCGACCTGGGCCAGGGCGAAGAACTGGAACCGGCACGCCAGAAGGCGCTGCAGTTCGGCATCAAGCCGGAAAACATCTTTATCGACGACCTGCGCGAAGAATTCGTGCGCGACTTCGTGTTCCCGATGTTCCGTGCCAACACCGTGTACGAAGGCGAGTACCTGCTGGGTACCTCCATCGCCCGTCCGCTGATCGCCAAGCGCCAGATCGAGATCGCCAACCTGACCGGCGCCGACGCGGTATCGCACGGCGCGACCGGCAAGGGTAACGACCAAGTGCGTTTCGAGCTGGGCTACTACGGCCTGAAGCCGGACGTGAAAGTGATCGCCCCGTGGCGCGAGTGGGACCTGCTGTCCCGCGAGAAGCTCTTGGCCTACGCCGAGAAGAATGGCATCCCGGTAGAAGCCAAGCACAAGGGCGGCGGCGCGCCGTACTCGATGGACGCCAACCTGCTGCACATCTCCTTCGAAGGCCGCCACCTGGAGAACCCGTCCGCCGAGGCCGAGGAAGCCATGTGGCGCTGGAGCGTGTCGCCGGAAGCGGCACCGGATGCGCCGGAATACCTGGACGTCGAGTTCGAAAAAGGCGACATCGTGGCACTGAACGGCGTGCGCCTGAAGGCCCACGAAGTGCTGGCCAAGCTGAACGAGCTGGGCGGCAAGCACGGCATCGGCCGTCTCGACCTGGTGGAAAACCGCTACGTCGGCATGAAGTCGCGCGGCTGCTACGAAACCCCGGGCGGTACCATCATCCTGAAGGCGCACCGCGCGATCGAGTCCATCACCCTGGACCGCGAAGTGGCGCACCTGAAGGACGACCTGATGCCGCGCTACGCCAGCATGATCTACAACGGCTACTGGTGGGCACCGGAGCGCAAGGCGCTGCAGACCCTGATCGACTACACCCAGCAGAGTGTCAACGGCTGGGTGCGCCTGAAGCTGTACAAGGGCAACGTGATCGTGGTCAGCCGCGACTCGAAGACCAACTCGCTGTTCGACATGAACATCGCGACCTTCGACGACGACGGTGGTGCCTACAACCAGGCCGACGCCGGCGGCTTCATCAAGCTGAACGCACTGCGCATGCGCATTGCCGGCCGCATGAACAAGTAAGCCGGACTGATCTGGCTCATGAAACCGCACCTCATCGGGTGCGGTTTTTTATTGCCGCTTTTATAATCTGCGGCCAACCTTACCGATCCGTATGCAGGGGACAGCATGAGCGAAGAAGAATTCACCAACTGGTCGATGGGCATCCTGCTCACCGGCCTGATCATTTTCATGGGCTTCATCATCTGGGACCTGGGCAAGAAATCCGGCGCCGGCAAGACCGGCATGATCGCGCTGTTCGTGGTGCTGGGCTTCGGCGTGATGGGCTTCGTGTTCAAGAACATCCTGGTCGAGTTCCTGGTGATGAAATGAGCGGCGGCGCGCGTCAGGAAAAGGGCGTCATCAGCCGCTGGCAGGACGAACGCGGCTTCGGCTTCATCCAGCCGGAGCAGGGCGCGGCGCTGTTTGTGCACGTCAGTGCCTTTGCCGCCACGCCGCGCCGACCGGCGGTGGGCGATGCGGTGTACTTCCTGCGCGCGCGGGACGACAAGGGCAAGCCGCGCGCCAGCTGGGCCGCATTCGCCACCGTGCCGCAGCAGGCGGTGACGGCACGGGCGCTGCCGGACAACACGCCGCGGCCGTGGCTGGCGGTGCTGTTCGTGATCGCGCTGTGTGCGCTATACGTGCGCGGCTTGTTGCCGCGCGACGTGCTGATGCTGTACGCGGTGATCAGCGTGCTGACGGTACTGGTCTACCAGCGCGACAAGACGGCGGCGCTGCGTAACCGTTGGCGCACGCCGGAGCGCACGCTGCACTGGCTGGCGCTGCTGGGCGGCTGGCCGGGCGCGATGCTGGCGCAATACTGGTTCCGCCACAAATCGACCAAGCCGGCTTTTCGCCGCTGGTTCTGGGCGACGGTGCTGGGCAATGCCACGCTGCTGGCTTATGGCCTGCATCAGGGCGAGCGCTGGCTGGCGCTGCTACGCTGACAATTACCGGGCGCAGCGCTAGAATATGCGCCAATTTTGATAAGGAAGATGTGATGCCGTCATTTGATACCGTTTCCGAAGTGGATACCGTCGAAGTTCGCAACGCGGTCGACCAGACCAGCAAGGAAGTGGCGACCCGCTACGATTTCAAGGGCACCAGCGCCAGCCTGGAGCTGAAGGAAAAAGTGATTACCCTGCACGGTGACGCCGAATTCCAGATCCAGCAAATCCTGGACATCCTGCTGGGCAAGCTGGCCAAGCGTGGCATCGACGTGCGCTGCCTGGAGTACGGCGACGTGAAGCAGGTCGGCGGCAACAAGGCCACCCAGACCGTGACCGTCAAGGAAGGCATCGAGACCGAGCTGGCGAAGAAGATCGTCAAGTTGATCAAGGACGCCAAGCTCAAGGTGCAGGCCAGCATCCAGGGCGAGGCGGTGCGCGTGACCGGCGCCAAGCGCGACGACCTGCAGGCGGTGATGGCGCTGCTGCGCAAGGAAGTGACCGATTTCCCACTGCAATTCAACAACTTCCGCGACTGATTGTCTCGCGTTGTCACAAAAAGGCTGCCCGGCGGGCAGCCTTTTTCATTGCGGCCAACCTTCATGCTTGGCCGCAATGCTTGGACGGGCGGGCAGCGTGGCATCCTGCGGTTGGCGGCTGTGGCCATTTTGCGACGGCCAGTCATGAAAAAGGCATTCGCCATGACAAAGCATTGCAAAAAATTGAACGACGTTCAAAAATAAACGACGTTCAAATTTTTTGGGGTGTCTCATGCAAGAGCCCAGCCGCCGCGAGCGCAAGCAGCAAGAGAGCGCCGATCACATCAGCCGTATCGCCATGGCATTGTTTGCCGAGCGCGGCTACGTCAACATCACCATGGAAGAAATCGCCCGCGCGGCCGACGTCGCCAAGGGCACGCTGTACAGCCGCTTTCCGGTCAAGGAGGCCATCCTCAGCCACTTCATCCTGGCGGAAATGCGCGACGCTGCGCCCGCGCTGATGGCGCAGCTGCAAACATTGCCTGATTGCCGCACCCGCCTGCAGAGGTATTTCCGTCACGGGGCGCACTTTGCCCAGCAATACCGCGACTATCTGCGCCCCTATCTGCAATACCGCTTTGGCCAGGTGTTTCAGGCCGACCGCCAGCGCAGCAATATGGGCCAGATCCTGACCGCGCTGCTGGGCGAGGGCATGGCCGATGGCGAGATCCGCCGCGACATCCCCCTGCCGCAGCAGGTGCTGGCACTGGAAATGCACTACGTGGGGGTGTTGATGGCTTGGCTATCGCTGGACGGCCTGGATCTGGCCGCGCTGCTCGACACGATGCTGACCCTGTTCCTGGATGGTGCGGAGGTGCGCGATGCTGCTTGACTGGACCCAGACCCGCGACAGCGGCGTGACCGACACCGGCGGCAAGGCCTTCAACCTGGCGCGGCTGGCGGCGTATGGCTTTGCCGTGCCGGACGGGCGCGTGCTGCCCGCCTGCCATTACCGCGCCTGGCTGAATGCAGGCAAACCCGCGCTGGCCACCTGGCCTGCCTTGCAAACGTTGGCCGCCAGCCTGCCGGATGACTGGCTGACGCGGCCGCTGGCGGTGCGCTCCTCGGCACTGGCCGAAGACGGCGAGCAGGCCTCGTTTGCCGGGATCCACCGCAGCGTGCTGGGGGTGGTGGGTGAACCGGCGCTGCTGGCGGCCATCGAGCAGGTCTATCACAGCGTGGAGAGCCCGCAGGCACGGGCCTACCGCGGCAGGTTCGACATTCCAGACGACGCCGTTGCCATGGCGGTGCTCATCATGCCGTTGCTGGATGCCGATTGCGCGGGGGTGGCCTTTAGCTGCAATCCGGCCACCGGCCGTCGCGACCAGATGCTGATTCAGGCCACCTTCGGCTTGGGCGAGACGCTGGTGTCCGGCCAGTGTGACCCGGACGAAGCCCTGCTCGACATGCCGCAGTGGCAGGCGATGCGTGTTGCCGGCTACCGCATCGGCGATAAACAGCGCAGCAGCCGGATGAATGCCAGCGGAGGCCTGAAGCAAAGCCATGCGGCCAACCTTGAGCGGGTACTGAACGATGCCGCTCTCGTGCAGCTGGCCGGCCTGTGCCGTGACGTGGCCGAGGCGCTGGATGACACCCGTCCGTGTTTTGACATCGAATGGCTGCAGCAGGACGGGCAATTCTGGATCGTGCAGGCGCGGCCGGTTACCCGGCTGGGCGAAGTCATTTCCGCCGCCCTGGCCAGTCAGGGCGGTTTCTGGTCGAACGGCAATAGCCGCGACGTGGCACCGTATGTGATGTCGCCCATGGACTGGAGCCTGTGCCGCGGGCTGATCGACAGCATGCTCACCCGCTACCTGGATCTCAGCGGCAGCCCGCGGCTAGCCGGCGCCGAGCGCGCCCGGCTGCTCCATGGTCGCCTGTATCTGCACTTGAGCCTGATGCAGTGGGAGTGCCACGACAGTCTGGGCGTGGATACCGCGATCTTCAACCAGCTGGCAGGGGGCGTTCAGCCGGAAATCCGCGTTTCAGCCCCGGGGTGGCGGCAAAAGTGGCGACACATCGGCCGCGTCACCAGGCTGTTGCTCCGCACCGCCAGCCTGCGGCGCAATGCCGACACCCTGTACCGGCAAGCACTGGCGCGTGCCGGGGCGTGGCGGCAGCTGGATCTGACAAGCTTGGGCGCGGCCGGCCTGGCGGACCTGTTGCAGCAGTGGCAAACCACTCTGCTGCACGGTGAAGAAGGGCTGCAAGCCCTGCAAGCGGGGGCGGGCGGCAACCTGTCCTTCCTGCTCCAGCTGCTGGCCCGCTACGCCCCGGGGCAGGAGTACGGCCTGATCAATGGTCTGCTCGCCGACAATCCGCTCAGCTTCACCGCCACCCAGAACATGCGCCTGCTGTCACTGGCCAGACTGGCCGGCAGCGACAGCCGCATCGTGCAGTGGCTGACCGACCCGGCGCGAGACACGCAAGACTGGGTGCAACGTTGGCCGCAACACACGCCGTTCGGTGCGGCCTTTGCCGCCTACCTGGCAGACTACGGCCACCGCGCCGTGTACGAATCCGACACCCGCCAGCCACGCTGGCGCGAAGCGCCCGGCTATCTGTTCGACGCCATCGTCGGCCTGCTGGCGGTGGACGAAGCATTGCTTGCCAGCCGTCGCCAGGCACAATCCGCCACTGCCTTTGCCACGGCAAGCCGCCTGTTGCCATGGTACTGGAGGCCGATGCTGCGTTCGCTGGTACAAAAATGTGCCCGCGATCTGGGCCAGCGCGAGCTGGCGCGCAGCGGCATCTTTTCCTATCTCGAGCCATGCCGTCTGGCACTGCTGCACATCGGGCAGCGCTGGCAGGCAGAGGGCATGCTGTGCACCGCTGACGACGTGTTCTATCTGACCTTGCGCGAAGTGATGCAGGTGCTGCGCGGCGAGCGCAGACCAGGCCTCGCCGCCATGGTGGCCGACCGCCGCCGGCAACGCGCGGCCTGGGAAGCCAGTCCGCTGCCGGATGTGGTGCATTACGGCGCCAGCCGCACCGAGAGCCCGATACCCACCGCCGTCAGCGGGGATGTGCTGCAGGGACTGCCGGTCGCCAGCGGCACGGCACGGGGTCGGGTGCGGCGCGTGTTGACACCGGATGACGGCATTCGTCTGCAGCGCGGCGAGATCCTGCTGGCGCCGTCCACCGACCCGGCCTGGACCCCGCTGTTCTTGCGTGCCGGCGGGCTGATCATGGAAAGCGGCGGCTATCTGTCGCACGGCGCCATCGTCGCGCGCGAATTCGGCGTGCCGGCGGTGGTGAACCTGCCCGGCGTGCTGGCCTTGCTGCAGGATGGCGACGAGGTGGAAGTGTGCGGCAGCAGCGGGCAGGTACGGCGGCTGGCAACGGCCGCGCCATCCGTCGAGCGCGAGCGTACCGACGGCTAGCAATAAAAACAGCAGCCGTCATGGCTGCTGTTTTTGCATTGGCCTGACCGCTCAGCCTTGCAGCAGCTGCCGCGCGACCGTCGTCAGCGTGGCGTCGTCCAGGGCCGGCACCGCCAGCGGCTGCACCGCCTGCGTGTAGTGCTTGCCCTGCGAGCGCAGGTAGAGCGGGTCGTAGTGGCCGGTCAGCAGCTCGCCGACCAGGGTATCGAAATCGCCGCCGCGCGCCATCGTTGCCCACGCGTCCAGCTGCGCCTTGCCGTGTACATTGCGCAGGAAGCCGAGCTGGGTTACCAGCCGTTCCGGCTCGCGCAGGTAAAAATCGTAGTCGCGCTTGAGGAAATCCACCCGCGCCGCCAGCGGTACTTCCAGTTGCAGGCAGGCGCTGTCGTGCATGCGGCTGTACAGCGCGTCCGGCAGCGACACGAAGCCGATCTTCTTGCTTTCCGCCTCCACGAACACCGGCCGCGTCGGGTCGAAGCCCTGCAGCGCGCTGTCCAGCAGGCTGTCGAAGCGCTTTTGCGACGGCTGCGCCACGTCCGGCAGCCGCCCCAGCACCGAGCCGCGGTGCGCGGCGAGACCTTCCAGATCCAGCACCTGCGCACCCTGTGCCGCCAGCGCCGCCAGCAGCCGGCTCTTGCCGCTGCCGGTGGGGCCGCTGATCACGCGGAAGCGGAACTGCTGCGGCAGGGTGGCGAGGTCTTCCAGCACCTGGTGGCGATAGGCCTTGTAGCCGCCTTCCAGCTGGTGCGCCGCCCAGCCGATCTGCGCCAGGATGATCGCCATCGAGCCGGAGCGCTGCCCGCCGCGCCAGCAGTACACCAGCGGGCGCCACGACTTGGGGTGGCGCGCGAACTGCTCGTCGAGGTGGCGCGCGATATTGCGCGCGACGATGGCGGCGCCGACCTTGCGCGCCTCGAACGGCGACACCTGCTTGTACAGGGTGCCGACGCGCACGCGCTCCTCGTCGCTCATCACCGGGCAGTTGATGGCGCCGGGGATGTGGTCTTCGGCAAATTCCGCCGGGGTGCGCACGTCGATGATCTCGTCAAATTGGTGGCGCTGTGCTACGGTCGCGAGCTTGAAAAACATAGATAGGAAGGCGTGGGCCATGACAGGAATCAGATTGACGCAATTGTCGCACGGTGGCGGATGTGGCTGCAAAATTGCACCGTCGGTATTGCAGGCGATCCTGTCCGGCGCCCGCGACAAGCTGCCGTACCCGGACTTGCTGGTCGGCGCCGAAACCAGCGACGACGCGGCGGTGTACCGCCTCAACGACAGCCAGGCGCTGGTGGCGACCACCGACTTCTTCCTGCCGATTGTCGATGACGCGCGCGACTTCGGCCGCATCGCCGCCACCAACGCCATCTCCGACATCTACGCGATGGGCGCCACGCCCATCATGGCGCTGGCCATCGTCGGCATGCCGGTGAACACGCTGCCGGTGGAAACCATCCGCGACATCCTGCAGGGCGGCGAATCGGTGTGCCGCGAGGCCGGCATCCCCATCGCAGGCGGCCACTCCATCGACGCGCCGGAGCCGATCTACGGCCTGGTGGTGATGGGGCTGATGCACCCGGATGAGATCAAGCGCAACTGCGACGCACGCGACGGCGACGTGCTGATCCTCGGCAAGGGCCTGGGCGTCGGCATCCTGGCGCAGGCGATGAAGAAGGGCGAGCTGGACGACGCCGGCTATCAGGCGCTGATCGCCTCCACCACGCAGCTGAACAAGGTCGGCAGCCAGCTGGCGGCCATGGATCAGGTGCACGCGCTGACCGACGTCACCGGCTTCGGCCTGCTCGGCCACCTGCTGGAAATCTGCCGCGGCTCGCAGCTGGCCGCGCATCTGGACATGGCGCAGGTGCCGGTGATCCGCGAGGCGCAGGCGTGGGCGGAGAAGGGCTACGGCCCCGGCGCCATCGAGCGCAATCTGGCCAGCTTCGGCGAGGACGTGCACTGCACCGACAGCGTGGCCGACTGGCAGCTGCGGGTGCTGGCCGATGCGCAGACCAGCGGCGGCCTGCTGGTGGCGGTGGCGCCGGAGGCGGCCGACAGCGTGCTGGCGCAGTTCCACACCGCCGGCTTCGGCTACGCCAGCATCATCGGCACGCTGCGGCAGGGCGAGGCGAAGATCCACGTGCGCTGAGCGAGCGCTCCCGAAACGAAAAAAGGTTGGCCGCAGCGATGCGGCCAACCTTTTTCATTTGACTGATACGGGATTTAGAACCTGTTCAAGGTCTAGCGAGCTAGAGCGAGACAAGGCGAAAACGGCTGAGGAAGCGGAGTTGACATGGGGTCAATGAGCATTCCGAAGCCGTTTTCAACGCGGTATCGCCGAAGCGCAGCAGGCATTGAACAGGTTCTTACAGCTGTTCCAGCGCCAGCAGCTCCTCCACCGTCTGGCGGCGGCGGATCAGGCGGTCGGACTCGCCGTCGACCAGCACCTCGGCGATCAGCGGGCGGGTGTTGTAGTTGCTGGACATCGACGCGCCGTAGGCGCCGGTGTCGTGGAACACCAGCAGGTCGCCGACGCTGGCTGCCGGCAGCCGGCGCGGCAGCACCACGCCGCCGTCACCCTGGGTGAACACGTCGCCGGATTCGCACAGCGGGCCGCCGACCACGGTGTCCTTTTCCGGCTTCTGCACGCCGTCCTGCGGCACCACGGTGATGTGGTGGTAGCTGCCGTACATCGACGGGCGCATCAGCTCGTTGAAGCCGGCGTCGACCAGCACGAAGTGGTTGCTGCCGGCGTCCTTGGCGGCGCGTACCTCGGCCAGCAGGTTGCCGGATTCGGCCACCAGGTAGCGGCCCGGCTCGATCTCCAGCGCCAGCGGATGGCCGATCACGGCGGCGGCGTCCTGACGGGCCTGGTCCCACAGCGTGAAGTAGTGCTCGGTGTCGATGCTGGCGTCGCCGTCGCGGTAGGGGATGGACAGGCCGCCACCGGCGGAGATGGCGTGCAGGTCGTGGCCGTGGGCTTTCACCTGTTGCACCAGCTCGACCATGGTGCCGCACACCTGCTGCAGGTGGCTGTAGTCGACGCCGGAGCCGATGTGCATGTGCAGGCCGACCAGCTGCAGGCCGTGCTGGCGGATCACGTCCAGCGCCGCCGGCAGGTCGCTGTGCCAGATGCCGTGCTTGCTGTGCTCGCCGCCGGTATTGGTCTTGTTGCTGTGGCCGTGGCCGAAGCCGGGGTTGATGCGCAGCCACACGCGGTGGCCGGGCGAGGCCTCGCCCAGCTGGTGCAGCATGTCGATGGAGCCGGCGTTCACCGGGATGCGGTGCTCGGTCACCGTCGCCAGCGTGTCGCGGTCGATCAGGTCGGCGGTGAACACGATGCCGGACGGCTCGCCGGCGGCGTCATAGCCGGCGGCCAGCGCGCGCAGGATCTCGCCGCGCGACACCGCGTCCACCTTCACCCCCTGTTCGCGCATCAGGCGCAGGATGTGGGTGTTGCTGCACGCCTTCTGCGCAAAACGGATGGTGTCGAACTGGCGCAGCGCGGCGATGCGCTGGCGGATGGTGTCGGCGTCGTACACCCACAGCGGGGTGCCGTAGTGCTGGGCGAGGGCGGCGAGGCGGGCGGTGTCGGGGGTCTGCATCTCTGTTGATCCTTGGCAATTGGGAGCCGGCCCGTGCGGTGCGGGGCGGCGGTATCGGGTGCCTGGCGGTGGCAAACTGCGGGTGCGTCCCGCCAGGCTGAGGGTGCCTTCTGTCTCGTCGGCGTTTTGCGGCCTGTTGCGCTTGCGCCAGGGTTGGCCGCAAGGGAGCGCGATTGCGGTCTGTGCCGCGCTGCGCGCTCCGCCGTAGCCGGCATCATGCCCTTGGTGGGTGATTCAGTAAAATGCTAATATTTTGTCTGGTAATTCATTTTTGATATGGAGTGCGCCGTGAGCATCAGCCACCGTCACATCGAAGTGTTCCGCGCGGTGATGACCAGCGGCAGCGTCACCGGCGCCGCCAGCCTGCTGCATACCTCGCAGCCGACGGTCAGCCGCGAGCTGGCGCGGCTGGAGCAGCTGCTGGGCTTTGCGCTATTCGAGCGCCAGCGTGGCCGGCTGCAGCCGACGGCGCCGGCGCTGGCGCTGTTCGACGAGGTGCAGCGTTCCTATATCGGGCTGGAGCGCATCGCCGGCGTGGCGGCCAACCTTGGCCGCCAGGACCGCGGGCAGCTGTCGCTGCTGTGCCTGCCGGCGTTCGCGCATGCCTTGCTGCCGGCGGTATGCCGCCGCTTTGCCGCCGGCCACCACGGCGTCGGCATCGCCATCACGCCGCAGGAGTCGCCGCTGCTGGAGGAGTGGCTGTCGGCGCAGCGCTACGATCTGGGCCTGACCGAGCACGAGGCCGCGCCGCCGGGCACCCGGCTGCAGGCGCAATGGCTGGCCGACGAGGTGTGCGTGCTGCCGGACGGGCACCCGCTGCTGGCGCGCACGGTGCTGGCGCCGCAGGATTTTGCCGGCCAGGCCTTCGTCAGCCTGTCGCCGGACGACCCTTACCGCGTGCAGCTGGATCGCGTGTTTGCTGATGCCGGCGTGGTGCGGCAGATGCTGCTGGAGACGCACAGCGCGGTGGCGGTGTGCGCGATGGTGGCTGCGGGCTTGGGGGTGGCCATCGTCAATCCGCTGACCGCCCTGTCGCTGGCCGGGCAGGGGGTGCAGCTGCGCCGCTTCGCGGTGTCGGTGCCGTTCCGCGTCAGCCTGGTGCTGCCGGAGTTCCGCCCGGCTACGCCGCTGACCGGCGCCTTTGCCGACGCGGTGGTCGCGGAGCTGGCGCACGCCACCACCGCGCTGGCGCAGGCGCTGGCTTGATGCGGCGACATTGCTGCATCGCAAAAAATATTGCGTCGCGCCATGTGCTTGATTAAAAAGTAAAATCCCGGCTTTCTTTCGGCGCCATTGCTTGCCGGTCCGCTATCCTGCCGGAATTTTTTGTCGCGACGCGCGGTCAGACCCTGTTATATCTGCTGTTCGTGCCGCCATTGCCCGCCGCGGCGCGCTCCCATCGCAACGTGTCAAACGTGACGCAAACTGTCCAACGGATGACTTATGGATCAAATACTTTCCCAACTGGCCAACCGCCACAGTGACGCGCCGCCGGTGCCGTATCTGGCGCGTCTGGTCGATCAGGTGCGCCCCGACGATGCCGGCGACTTCGTGCAGGCCACCAGCAATCTGCGCGCGCTGACCTATCTGCTGTCGCGCCACGCGAGTTACCGCGCCGGCCTGCGCCAGGCGCTGATCGACCTGCTCGGCGCCACCCGCCAGGTGCAGCTGTATACCGACACCGGCACGCTGTCCAACGAGACCTTTTCCCAGGCGCTGCGCCGTCGCATCGGCGAACGCCTGCTGCCGCCGGCACGTTCGGCCAGCCATCTGTCCGACCAGTTCGGCGTGATCTTCTGCCAGCGCGAGGACTACCGCTGGGTGGCCGCGCTGTCGCAGGAAGTGTGGCAGGAGCTGTGGCAGTCGCTGGCGTGGGACGAGGAGCGGCAGATGGTCGCCAACCCGACGCGGCTGCAGCTCTTGGAGGCGGTGCAGGTGCTGACCGCGCGCATCACCGCCATCGGGCTGGAGCCGGAGCTGGTGAAGACCTATCCCGACATCGAGCGCTTCGAGTCGCCGTTCCTGCACCTGTCCGCCGAAGCGCAGCGCTACGTCGAATCGGCGCGCGCGGCGATGGTGGACGAGACCTGCCCCGACGAGGACGACCGCCAGGTGCTGGTGCTGCTGGAGCAGTGCGAGGACGTGATCGCCCGCCTGCGCAAGGCGGCGGCCAACCGTGGCGTGTCGGTAAGCCTGACCTACCACGTCACCCGCCTGCGCCAGCACATCCAGCGCCTGCGCACGCTGCTGGCATTGCTGGACCCGGAGCGCAGCCCGGCGCGCGACGCCACGCTGTTTCGCCTGCTGGCCGAGCTGGTGCGCGCGGAAAACCGCAAGTACAGCCTGCGCGACGTGTTCGCCAGCAATACCGAGCTGCTGGCGCGGCAGGTCACCGAACACGCCGGCCGCCACGGCGAGCACTACATCGCGGAGAACCGCAGCCAGTGGCTGGCGATGGGCAAGGCGGCGATGGGCGCCGGCGTCATCGTCGGCTTCATGGCGCTGTTCAAGCTGCTGATCGCCACGCTGCACCTGCCGCTGATCTGGGAGGCGCTGGCCTTCGGCCTCAACTACTCGCTGGGTTTCATGCTGGTGCACGTGCTGCACTTCACCATCGCCACCAAGCAGCCGGCGATGACGGCGGCGCGCATCGCCGCCGCCATCCACGAGGCCGGCGGCAAGGCCGACATGGCGCAGCTGGCCGAGCTGGTGGTGAAGGTGATGCGCACCCAGTTCGTGGCCATTCTCGGCAACGTGCTGCTGGCGATCCCGGTGGCGTGGGCCATTGCCGAGGCCTGGCTGTGGCTGGCCGGCACGCCGGTGATCGACCAGGCCAAGGCGGCGCACCTGCTGCACGACCTGCATCCGCTCACCAGCCTGGCGCTGTTCCACGCCGCCATCGCCGGTGTGTACCTGTTCCTGTCCGGCCTGATCGCTGGCTACTACGACAACAAGGCGATCTACCGCCAGATCCCGCAGCGGCTGGCTGCGGTGCCGTGGCTGAACCGGCTGCTGGGCGAGGCGCGCACCCGCCGCTTTGCCCACTACGTCGAGCACAACCTCGGCGGCCTGGCCGGCAACTTCTACTTCGGTCTATTCCTCGGCGTCACCGGCACCATCGGCTTTCTGCTGGGCCTGCCGCTGGACATCCGCCACATCACCTTCTCGTCGGCCTATCTGTCCTACGCCGCGGTCACCTACGACTACGCGCTGCCGCTCTCGACGGTGCTGTGGTCGGTGGCCGGGGTGGCGCTGATCGGCATGACCAACCTGCTGGTCAGCTTCAGCCTGGCGCTGTGGGTGGCGCTGCGCTCGCGCAAGCTGCGCGGCAGCGACGCCTTGCCGCTGCTGCCGGCGGTGTTCAAGCGCTTCCTGCGCGGGCCGAAGGCGTTCTTCATTCCGCCGCGGGAGCGGGTGGAAGTACCGGAGGAGGCCACGCCACCGGCCTGATCCTCCACTGACCGTCACGCCCCGCCCCGCGCGGGGCGTTTTGCTGCCGGCGGCTTGCCCCTGCTCGTGTCAGCGTTTTTATTGTGATGGCTAAGGTGTATATTTTAAACATCTTCAATTAGCCGGCCGTGACGGGAAAACAAGATGAACATCGTAGAAACGGAAGTGATCCGCGTGCAGCACTGCTCCGCGCGCGGCGTCACCCTGCTGACCAGCAAGCCGGATGGCTTTACTTTCCAGGCCGGGCACTACGCGCGGCTGTCGGTGCCGGCACTGGCCGAGCCGGTGTGGCGCGCCTATTCCATCGTGTCGGCGCCGCACGAGCCGTGGCTGGAATACTTCTTTACCGTCATCCCCGGCGGGGCGCTGTCGCCGCATCTGGGCGCGCTGCAGCCGGGCGACACGGTGCTGATGGCCAAGGCGGCGATGGGCTTCTTCCTGCCCGACAGCCTGGCCGACGGCGAGGTGTTGTGGCTGCTGGCCACCGGTACCGGCATCGGCCCCTATCTGTCGATGCTGCGTCAGCAGGGCGTGCTGCAGCGCTTTGCCCGCATCAACCTGGTGTGCAGCGTGCGCGAGGCGGCGGATCTGGCCTACGACGCCGAGTGCCGCGCCTGGGCGGCACAGCACGCGCACTGCCACTACGTGCCGGTGGTGACGCGTGGCGAGGTGGCCGGCGGCCTGCACGAGCGCATCCCGACGCTGTTGAAGAGCGGCGCGCTGGAGCAGCACCTGGCGATGACGCCGCTCGATCCGCAGCGCGACCGGGTGATGGTGTGCGGCAACCCCGACTTCACCGCCGACATGCGCGCGCTGCTCAATGAGCGCGGCTTCACCCCGTGCCGGTGCGGCCTGAGCGGCAACATGCTGTTCGAAAATTACTGGCAAAAGGCGACGCCATGAGCAGCATCGCCCAGCGCCTGGGCCGCGAGACGATCGACACCGTCAGCCGCCAGTTTTACGCGCAGATCCGCGTCCACCCGCGGCTGGCGCCGATCTTCGCCGTGGTGCACGACTGGCCGCGGCACGAGGCGCACATCAGCCACTTCTGGTGGACGGTGCTCGGCGGCGACGCCTACCTCGACAACCAGTACAACGTGGCGCGCAAGCACCTCGACATCGGCGTCACCCCGGCGCTGGTCGACGAGTGGCTGGCGCTGTTCGAACCCGTCGTGCGCCAGCATGTGGCCTCGCCCGACGCCGACGAGTGGCTGCGCAAGGCGCGCATGATCGGGCAGTCGATCGCGCTGATGAACACGCCCTTGGACTGAAGCGGCGACTGAAACCGGTGACTGAACGGGCTTGCGGCCAACCTTGGCCGCAAGCCCGTTCGCCGTGTGAGCGTGGCGGCAGGCTGTCAAACCCTGCGCCCGCCACACCGCCACGTCTAGATACTGCCTTCCTGTTCGATCACCAGGATGCGCGCCTCGCCGTGCGGATGGGCGACGTGCTCGCAGCCGGCGCCGGCGTAGAAGATGTCGCCGCACTGCAGCGCGATCACCCGCACGCTGCCGTCCGTGTCGCGCACGTGCATGTCCACCGTGCCGTCCAGCAGCACGAACACTTCCTCGCCGTCGTTGACGTGCCAGCGGTAGGGCTGGTCGGTCCAGTGCAGGCGGGTGCTGATGCCGTTCATGCTGGCGATGGTGCGCGCGCCCCAGGCGCGCTCGGCCTTGAAGCTGGTCGGGCGGATGTGCTGCGTGTTCATGGTGCTCTCCTGTGCTGGCTGACGAATGCCGCCATTGTCTGCGCAGCCATGGCGCTTGCCACTGGCTGGCTGCGCCAGGATGCGGACCGATCCGGCCGAGATGAATTGCCTCTGGCCGCGCCTCGCGCTGGCCGCCGCGTCCCCCGTCACGACGCCTTCTACGCCAGAAGCATCACATTTTTATATCCCGTTTATACCGCCGCCCGGCCTTTTAACCGCTTTTTTGCACCGCAAAACCTACAGTGACAGTGTCTGTTACCGACAAGGGGAATGTGATGCAAGACCTGATCTGGCTGGCGGGGTTGGCCGCACTGTATCTGGCAGTGCGCGGCCTGCTGCGCGTGTATGCGACCCAGTCGCAGGGGGTGGCGCGATGAGCGTGCTGTCCGGTTTGTGTGGGCTGGCGGCGCTGCTGCTGGCGATATGGCTGCTGTACGCGCTGCTGCACGCGGAGGAGATGTGATGATGACCGCTTTTTTCTGGTTGCTGGCGCTGTTCATGCTGCTGCTGACGCTGAGCGTGCGGCCGATGGGTGCCTGGCTGGCGCCGCTGGCCAGCGGCACGCTGCCCGGCCGCTGGCGCGCGTTCGACGCCGCCTTGCTGCGCCGGCTGGGACTGAACGATGCCGGCATGGGCTGGCGCGACTACACGCTGGCGCTGCTGGCGTTCAACGTGCTGGGCGCGGTGCTGCTGTACGCGTTGCAGCGGCTGCAGGGTGACTTGCCGCTGAACCCGGCGGCGCTGGGCGCGGTGGAGGCCGGCTCGGCGTTCAACACCGCGGTGAGCTTCGTCGCCAATACCAACTGGCAGGGCTATGCCGGCGAAACGACCATGAGTTACCTGACGCAGATGGCCGGCCTCGCGGTGCAGAACTTCCTATCCGCCGCCACCGGCATCGCGGTGGCGTTCGCGCTGATGCGCGGCTTTGCGCGGCGCGAGAGCGGCGACATCGGCAACTTCTGGGCCGACGTGCTGCGCATCGCGCTGTACCTGCTGCTGCCGCTGTCCGTCGTGCTGGCGCTGCTGCTGGTCAGCCAGGGCGTGCTGCAGAACCTGTCCGGCTATCTGAGCTTCGATGCGCTGGCCGGCCACGGGCAGACGCTGGCGATGGGGCCGGTGGCGTCGCAGGAGGCGATCAAGCTGCTGGGCACCAACGGGGGCGGCTTCTTCAACGCCAACTCCGCGCACCCGTTCGAGAACCCGAGCGAGCTGTCCAACCTGCTGCAGATGCTGGCCATCTTTTTGATCCCGGCCGGGCTGTGCCACGCCTTCGGCCGCGTGGTCGGTGACCGCCGTCAGGGCTGGGCGATCTACATCGCGATGAGCGTGCTGTTCGTCGTCGCCGCCAGCGCCATCGCCTGGTTCGAGGCGCAGGGCAACCCGCTGCTGAGTGCGCTGGGCGCCGACGGCGGCAGCGGCAATCTGGAAGGCAAGGAGATCCGCTTCGGCATCGCCGGCAGCAGCCTGTTTGCCGCCGTCACCACCGCCGCCAGCTGCGGCGCGGTCAACGCCATGCACGACTCGTTCACCGCGCTGGGTGGCATGGTGCCGATGCTGCTGATGCAGCTGGGCGAGGTGGTGTTCGGCGGGGTCGGCTCCGGCCTGTACGGCATGCTGGTGTTTGCGGTGCTGGCGGTGTTCGTCGCCGGGCTGATGGTTGGCCGCACGCCGGAGTACCTGGGCAAGAAGATCGAACCGTTCGACATGAAGATGGTGGCGCTGACCATCCTGGTCACCCCGCTGCTGGTGCTGGGCGGTACCGCCGTCGCCGTGGTGGTGGCACCGGGGCTGGCCGGCATGGCCAATCCGGGCGCACACGGTTTTTCCGAGGTGCTGTACGCCTTCAGCTCGGCGGGCAACAACAATGGCAGCGCCTTCGCCGGGCTGTCGGCCAACACCCCGTTCTATAACGCGATGCTGGGCATCGCGATGTGGCTGGGCCGCTTCGCGGTGATCGTGCCGGTGCTGGCGCTGGCCGGCTCGCTGGCGGCGAAAAAACGGCTGGCGCCGACGCTGGGCTCGATGCCGACCCACGACGGGCTGTTCATCGGCCTGTTGATCGGCAGCGTGCTGCTGGTCGGCGCGCTGACCTACCTGCCGGCGCTGGCGCTGGGGCCGGTGGTCGAGCATCTGGCGATCTGGGCGACCCACTAGGAGAACAATATGTCCCATCATAAAAAAATGGTCCTGCCGCTGCTGGACGCCGCGCTGCTGCGCCCGGCGCTGCGCGACACCTTTCTCAAGCTCGGGCTGCGCGCGCAGCTGAAAAACCCGGTGATGTTCGTGGTCTACCTCGGCAGCATGCTGTGCAGCGTGCTGTGGGTGCAGGCGCTGCTGGGGCATGGCCAGGCGCCGGCGTGGCTGACCGGCAGCATCGCGGTGTGGCTGTGGTTCACCGTGCTGTTCGCCAACTTTGCCGAGGCGCTGGCCGAGGGCCGCAGCAAGGCGCAGGCCGCCAGCCTCAAAGGGCTGCAGAAGTCGACGTGGGCGAAGAAACTGGCCGCGCCGCAGCGTTACGGTGCCGAATTCGCGCTGGTGGAGTCGTTCGACCTGCGCCGTGACGACGTGGTGCTGGTGCAGCACGGCGACGTGATCCCCTGCGACGGCGAGGTGATCGAGGGCATCGCCAGCGTGGACGAGTCGGCGATCACCGGCGAATCAGCGCCGGTGATCCGCGAATCCGGCGGCGATTTCAGCTCCGTCACCGGCGGCACCCGCGTGCTGTCGGACTGGATCGTGGTGCGCATCAGCGTCAACCCCGGCGAGACCTTCATCGACCGCATGATCGCGATGGTGGAGGGCGCCAAGCGCCGCAAGACGCCGAACGAGATCGCGCTGACCATCCTGCTGCTGGCGCTGACGCTGATCTTTTTGCTGGTGACCGTCACCCTGCTGCCGTTTTCCGCCTACAGCGTGAACGCGGCCGGCAGCGGCGAGGTGGTGTCGCTGCCGGTGCTGATCGCGCTCCTGGTGTGTCTGATCCCGACCACCATCGGCGGCCTGCTGTCGGCCATCGGCGTCGCCGGCATGAGCCGGCTGATGGCGGCCAACGTGATCGCCACCTCCGGCCGCGCGGTGGAGGCCGCCGGCGACGTGGACGTGCTGCTCTTGGACAAGACCGGCACCATCACCTTCGGCAACCGCCAGGCCAGCAGCCTGCTGCCCGTCGGCGGCGTGAGCCAGGCGCAGCTTGCCGAGGCGGCGTGGCTGGCCTCGCTGGCCGACGACACGCCGGAAGGCAAGAGCATCGTGGTGCTGGCGCAGCGCCTGACCGAGGGCGCCGGCGGGCATCCGGACGACGCCAAGGTTGGCCGCACGCCGCTGGCCGACCTGCACGCCGGGCTGCCCCCGGCCGGCGCCAGCTTCGTGCCGTTCACCGCGCAAACGCGCATGTCCGGCATCAACCTCGACGGCCGGCAGATCCGCAAGGGCGCCGCCGACGCCATCCGCCGCCATGTCGAAACGCTGGGCGGCAGCCTGCCGCGCAGCCTGCTGCAGCAGGTCGACACCATCGCCAGCCGCGGCAGCACGCCGCTGGTGGTGGCCGAGGGCGCGCAGGTGCTGGGCGTGGTCGAGCTGAAGGACGTGGTCAAGCCCGGCATCCGCGAGCGCTTCGCCCAGCTGCGGCAGATGGGCATCAAGACGGTGATGATCACCGGCGACAACCGCCTGACCGCCGCCGCCATCGCCGCCGAGGCCGGAGTCGACGACTTCCTGGCCGAGGCGACGCCGGAAAACAAGCTGGCGATGATCCGCGACTACCAGGCGCGCGGCCAACTGGTGGCCATGACCGGCGACGGCACCAACGACGCGCCGGCGCTGGCGCAGGCCGACGTGGCGGTGGCGATGAACAGCGGCACCCAGGCGGCGCGCGAGGCGGCCAATATGGTGGACCTCGACTCCAGCCCCACCAAGCTGATCGAGGTGGTGGAGATCGGCAAGCAGATGCTGATGACGCGCGGCGCGCTGACCACCTTCAGCCTGGCCAACGACGTGGCCAAGTACTTCGCCATCATCCCGGCCGCGTTCACCGTCACCTATCCGCAGCTGGGCCTGCTCAACGTGATGCAACTGGCCAGCCCGGCCTCGGCGCTGCTGTCGGCGGTGATCTTCAACGCGCTGATCATCATCGCGCTGATCCCGCTGGCGCTGAAGGGCGTGCGCTACCGCGCGCTGGGCGCGGCCGAGCTGCTGCGCCGCAACCTGCTGCTGTACGGCGTCGGCGGCCTGTTGCTGCCGTTTGCCGGCATCAAGCTGATCGACCTGCTGCTGTCCCTGCTGGGACTGGTCTGACCCCGCCGCCGGGCGCCAGCTGTGCCTGCTGCGCCCGGCGCACCAAACAAGGAGTGCCATCATGGCCATGACTACCTATCATCCGGCAAGCGCGCTCAGCCTGCCGCTCGCGGCGGTGCTGCGCCCAGCGCTGACGCTGCTGCTGTTTCTCACCCTCTTGCTGGGGCTGCTCTACCCGCTGGCGGTCACCGGCCTCGCGCAGCTGTTGCTGCCGGCGCAGGCCAACGGCTCGCTGCTGCGCGACAGCAAGGGCAAGGTGATCGGCTCGGCGCTGATCGGCCAGGCCTTCCACGGCCGCGGCGAATTCTGGAGCCGGCCGTCGGCCACCGCCGGCAGCGCCTACAACGGCGCCGCCTCCGGCGGCAGCAACCTGGGGCCGAGCAACCCGGCGCTGCAACAGGCGGTCGCCGCGCGCATCGCCGCGCTGCGCGCCGCCCACCCCGGCCAGCACGGCCCGGTGCCGCTGGACCTCGTCACCGCCTCGGCCAGCGGGCTGGACCCGCACATCAGCCTGGCCGCCGCGCGGTACCAGGCGCCGCGCGTGGCGCGCGAGCTGGGCCGGCCGCTGGTGCAGGTCGAGGCGCTGATCGCCGCGCAGCGCGAGCAGGGCTGGTTCGGCAGCGCAGAGCAGGCGCGCGTCAACGTGCTGCAGCTGAATCTGGCGCTGCGCCGGCTGGCGGCGGGCTGATGCCACGGTCGCCAGCCGGCGGCCATCACCCTATTGACAGGCACAAGGTTGGCCGCAATCGTTGCGGCCAACCTTGTGCCACGGTGGACAACGAATGATGGATGACGATTTGCGGCCCGATCCGGACGCGCTGCTGGCGGCACTGCCGGCGCCGCGCGGCAAGCTGAAGCTGTTCTTCGGCGCGGCGCCGGGCGTGGGCAAGACCTACGCGATGCTGGCCGAGGCGCAGGAGAAGCGCGCCGCCGGGCTGGACGTGGTGGTGGGCTGGGTCGATACCCACGGCCGTGCCGAAACCGAGGCGCTGCTGGCCGGGCTGGAGGTGCTGCCGCGCAAGCAGATCGCCTGGCGCGGCAAGCAGGTGCCGGAGTTCGACCTCGACGCGGTGCTGGCGCGGCGGCCGGCGCTGGTGGTGGTGGACGAGCTGCCGCACAGCAACGCGCCGGGCAGCCGCCACCCCAAGCGCTGGCAGGATGTCGACGAGCTGCTGGCCGCCGGCATCGACGTGTACAGCGCGATGAACGTGCAGCACCTGGACAGCCTCAACGACGTGGTCAGCGGCGTGACCGGCGTGGCGGTGGCCGAGACGGTGCCGGACCACGTGTTCGACCGCGCCAGCGAAGTGCGGCTGGTGGACCTGCCGCCGGACGACCTGCTGCTGCGCCTGGCCGCCGGCAAGGTCTACCTGCCGGAGGTGGCGGAACGTGCCGCCGGCCATTTTTTCCGCAAGGGCAACCTGATCGCGCTGCGCGAGCTGGCGCTGCGCCGGCTGGCCGACCGCGTGGACGGCCAGATGCGCGCGCAGCGCGAGGTGCAAAGCCGCGCGCCGGTGTGGGCGACCTCGCTGGGCGTGCTGCTGGTGCTGGGCCAGGGCGACGAGGACAGCGCGGTGCGCCAGGCGGCGCGGCTGGCGCGCGCGCTGTCGGCGCCGTGGCACGCGGTGTGGGTCGATCGCGGCCACGCCAGCGCGGCGGCGCGCAGTCGCGCGCTGGCGGCGCTGGCGCAGGCGGAGGAACAGGGCGCGCACACGCTGGTGCTGGCGGGGCCGGTGCCGGCCAGCCTGATCGCCGACTACGCGCGGCGGCACAACCTGTCGCTGCTGGCGCTCAGCCAGCGAGGCAACCGCGCGCGCGGGTTCTGGCGCGCCAGCCTGCAGCAGCAGCTGGCGCAACGCGCGCCGGAGCTGAACTGCCTGATCCTGGCCGCCGGCGAGCGCGCCAAGGCGGCCGCTGCCGGCTGGCGCTGGCCAGACGCCGGCGGCTGGTGGCAGAGCACGCTGGCCTGCCTCGCGCTCACCGCCGCCATGCTGCCGCTGCGCGGCGTGCTGGATGCGGCCAACCTGGTGATGCTCTACCTGCTGCTGGTGCTGCTGGCGGCGGTGCGCTACGGGCGCACGCCGGCAGCGTGGGCGGCGGTGCTGTCGGTGGCGCTGTTCGATTTCTTCTTTATCGAGCCGCACCTGTCGTTCGCGGTGTCGGACATCCAGTACCTGATCACCTTCGCCGTGATGCTGACCGTGGGGCTGGTCGCCGGCCAGCTGGTGGCCAGCCAGCGGCAGTCGGCGGCGCAGGCCGGCCGGCGCGAGGCGCACACCCGCTACCTGTACGAGATGGCGCGCGAGCTGGGCAGCGCGCTGATGCCGGAGCAGGTCGGCGAGATCACCGGCCGCTTCCTGCAGGCCAGCCTCAACGCGCAGATCAGCCTGTGGCTGCCGGACGCCGAGGAACAGCTGGAGGCGCTGCCGGACACGCCGCTGGCGGTGGACGCGGCGCTGGTGCGCTGGAGCTTCGACCACCAGCAGGCGGCCGGGCAGGGCACGCACACGCTGCCGGATGCGGCACAGCTGTACCTGCCGCTGCAGGCGCCGATGCGCACCCGCGGCGTGCTGGTGGTGGCAGTGCCGGATGCGCTGGCGCTGGCCGACCCGGACAACCGCCGCCTGTGCGAGGCGGTGGCGGCGCTGGCGGCGCAGACGCTGGAGCGGCTGCACTATATTGAAGTGGCGCAGCAGACGCTGCTGTCGATGGAATCGGAACGGCTGCGCCACTCGCTGTTGGCGGCACTGTCGCACGACCTGCGCACGCCGCTGACCGCGCTGTCCGGCAACGCCGAGACCCTGCTCCTGGCCCTGCAGCGCGAGGGGCGCGCCGAGCAGGAGCAGGCGGCGCTGCTGCTCGCGCAGTCGCAGCGCATCACGCGGCTGGTGACCAATCTGCTGGAAATGGCGCGGCTGCAGGCCGGCGGCGTCACCCTGCACCAGGACTGGCTGCCGGCGGACGAGGTGATCGGCAGTGCCATCGCGGCACTGGGCGGCGTGCTGGACACGCACCCGCTGCAGCTGGACATCGATCCGGCCTGCCCGATGCTGTACGGCGACGCCATCCTGCTGGAGCGGCTGCTGGTCAACCTGCTGGAGAACGCGGCCAAGTACAGCCCGCCCGGCAGCCCCATCTGCGTCAGCGCCGCCGCCGAGGACGGGCGCATCCTGCTGCGCGTCGCCGATCGCGGCCCCGGCCTGCCGCCGGGCGATCCTGCACGGCTGTTCGACGCCTTCAGCCGCGGCGAGCGCGAGTCGGCGATCAGCGGCGTCGGGCTGGGGCTGGCGATTTGCCGTACCATTGCCGATGTCCACGGCGCGCGCCTGAGCGCGGCCAACCGCCACGACGGCGGTGCCTGTTTCACCCTGTCCCTGCCGCAGCTACCGCCGCCGGCACTGGATTTTGACCCGGAGAACCTGCCCTGATGCACGCCCTGACGGCACTGATCATCGAGGACGAAGCCGCCATCCGCCGCTTCGTCAGAAGCGCGCTGGAAGACGAGGGCTACCGCGTGTTCGAGGCCGACACCGTGGCGCGCGGCCTGATCGAGGCCGGCACCCGCAAGCCGGATGTGCTGGTGCTGGACCTCGGCCTGCCCGATGGCGACGGCGTCAGCCTGCTGCTGGACCTGCGCAGCTGGAGCAAGGTGCCGGTGATCGTACTGTCGGCGCGCGTGGACGAGGTCGACAAGATCGCGGCGCTGGACGCCGGCGCCGACGACTACCTGACCAAGCCGTTCGGCGTTGGCGAGCTGCTGGCGCGGGTGCGCGCGCTGCAGCGGCGGCGCAGCGGCGGCGAGGGCAACGGCAGCCTGGTGCGCCTGGGCGAGGCGGTGACGGTGGACCTGGCCAACCGCAGCGTCAGCCGCGGCGGCGAGCCGGTGCACCTGACGCAGCTGGAATACCGGCTGCTGGCCACGCTGCTCGCGCATCGCGGCAAGGTGCTGACCCACCGCCAGCTGCTGCAGGAGGTGTGGGGCCCGGGCTACGTGGAACACAGCCACTATCTGCGGATCTATATGGCCCACCTGCGGCAAAAGCTGGAGGCCGATCCGGCGCAGCCGCGTTTTTTGCGCACTGAAACCGGCGTCGGCTACCGCCTGCTCTAACCGGCCGCCGCGGCGCGGCCTCAACGAAGGGAGACAGACATGGGCAAGCAACTGCGATGGCCGGCGTGGCCGCTTCTGCTGCTGGCGCTCGCCAGCCCGGCGCAGGCCGCGCCGCGGGTGGAGGTGGTCGCGAGCGGACTGGAACACCCGTGGGCGGTGGCCTTCATCGATGGCGGGCGCATGCTGGTCACCGAGCGCGCCGGCCGCCTGCGGCTGGTGAGCGCCAACGGCCAGTTGGGCAAGCCGCTGGCCGGGCTGCCGCGCATCGACGCCGGCGGGCAGGGCGGCCTGCTGGACCTGGTCACCGACCGCGACTTCGCGCGCAACCGCACACTGTACTTCTGCTACGCCGAGCCGGCCGCCAGCGGCTACGGCAACTCCACCGCGCTGGCCCGCGCCCGGCTGGCGGACGACGCCAGCCGCCTGGAGCAGGTGAAGGTGCTGTTCAGCCAGCAGCCGAAATTCAGCAGCCGCGCCCACTTCGGCTGCCGCATCGTCGAGGCCGCCGACGGCACGCTGTTCCTGACGCTGGGCGACCGCTTCCAGCGCATGGCCGACGCGCAGACGCTGGACAACCACCACGGCAAGGTGGTGCGCGTGCGCAAGGATGGCGGCATCCCGCCGGACAACCCCTTCGTCGGCCGCGCCGGCGCGCGTCCGGAAATCTGGAGTCTCGGTCACCGCAATGTGCAGGGCGCCGCGCTGGGGCCGGACGGCCGGCTGTGGACGCACGAGCACGGACCGCAGGGCGGCGACGAGCTGAACCGCCCCGAGGCCGGCAGGAACTACGGCTGGCCGGTGATCACCTACGGCGAGAACTATGGCGGCGGCCCGGTCGGCGCCGGCCTCACCCGCAAGGCGGGGATGGAGCAGCCGCTGTGGCAGTGGACGCCGTCGATCGCACCATCCGGCATGGCCTTCGTGCGCGGCACGCGCTACGGCAAGGCGTGGCAGGGCAGCCTGCTGCTCGGCTCGCTGAAGTTCCGCCACCTGCTGCGCCTGGAGCTGGACGGCACGCGCGTCGTGCGCGAGGAAAAGCTGCTCACCGGCCTGGGCCAGCGCGTGCGTGACGTGCGCGAGGGCCCGGACGGCTTCATCTACCTGCTGACCGACGAGGACGACGGCCAGCTGCTGCGGCTGCTGCCGGGCTGAGTCAGCCACTCAAAACAAGGCGGCCAACCTGCAAAGGTTGGCCGCAATCGTTTTCCGCATCCGTAGTTTAATCGAACAGGTCTTCCCAGAAGCTCTTCTTGCGCTTGTAGTGGCGGTTGTCGCCGTACTTGTCGTGCTGCGAATAAGGCTGTTGCTGCTGTGGGTAAGGCTGCTGTGGGTAAGGCTGCTGTGGGTAAGGCTGCTGTTGCGGCGGCTGGCGCGGCGGGTAGCCGGGCTGCGCTGCCTGCGGCGCGGCATCGGCGGCGGCCATGTGACCCAGCGAGTGCTGGATGATCTTGTCCAGCTCGCCGCGATCCAGCCACACCCCGCGGCACTGCGGACAGTAGTCGATCTCTATCCCCTGGCGCTCGCTCATCACCAGCGTCGTATCCTTGCAAACCGGGCACTGCATGACGGTTCTCCTTGTCGATGGCACCGGCCACCACGGTGGTGCCGGTGTGTCACAGACCGCGGCCGGACGGCCATGGTTCCGCTGCGGCCAACGTTGGCCGCAGCGCGGGTGGGGGCGGTTGCGCTTGCCCGGCCGTCTCCTACACTTAGGGCACACCGGCCGTGCTGTCGCGCCCGTGTTTGCCCGCGCCGGCTGTCTGCGGGTGATGGCGGCGGCACGCCATGTTGTTTCCACCCGCCAGGTGTCATCCGCAGACGTTGCGGCAGCCGGGTCGGCACCCGTTGCATTGCAAGAAGGAGTGATCATGTCGATACCGACCTTGACACACCGCTGTCTGAGCATCGCCGTGGCGCTCGCCGTCATCGGCCAGCTGCCGGTGGCCGTCGCCGCCAGCGATGCGCAAATGATCAAGAGCGCGATGAGCGCCGCCCCGAAAAAGGTCAGCGCCAAGGCGACCGTCGTCGCGATGGAGGCCGACGGCAAGATGCGCACCCTGCGCCAGGGCAGTAACGGCTTTACCTGCATGCCGGACAACCCGGCCACCCCGGGGCCGGACCCGATGTGCATGGACAAGGCGGCGATGGCGTGGGCGATGGCCTGGATAGGCCACAGCACACCGGTCGTCGGCCAGATCGGTTTCATGTACATGCTGTCGGGCGGCACCGACGCCAGCAATACCGACCCGTACGCGGCGAAGCCGGAGGCCGGCAACCACTGGCTCAAGACCGGGCCGCACGTGATGATCGTCGGTGCGGAGCAGGACTTCTACGACATGTATCCCAAGGATGCGATGCCGGACACCGCCGTGCCGTACGTGATGTGGCCGGGCACGCCCTACCAGCACCTGATGATTCCGGTGAAATAGGCGCCCTGGCGGTGTCGTGAACGATGGCCGCAGCCGCGTTGTCGGCGCTGCGGCCATCAGCGCTTCAGGCCGGGCAAGCCGTCAGCTGGCGGACAGGCAAGCGGCTCACTGCAGCGCCTCCAGCATGACTTCGTAGTCCTTGCTGGCGGGACGGTAGTTCACGCTGTAGCCGGCCGGGTAGCTGCCTGCCTTGCTGTAGATGGCCGGGCGGGGCACCGGCGCGGAAAACGCCGGTTTCGACAGCAGGAAGGACAGCGATACCATCGGCTCGATGAAGGTCTGCACCTTGTTGTAGTAGCCGTAGATCAGCGTGGCGGTGAACGGCTGCTGCTGGAATTCCGCGGCCTGGGTGTTGATGGCGTGCACACCCATCATGGGGACGGCCGTGCCCGGCGGCACCACGTAACCGGCGGGCAGCAGCTCGGCCGGCGGCTGCTGGCTCGCCTCGCCCGATTCGGCGTCGCTGCCGAAGCGCACCCGTTTCGTTTCCGCCCGTTTCACCAGATAGAAGTGGAAGTCGAAGTGCGGCACGTCGTAGACCTTGGGCGGCGGGTGGCCGGCCGCCTCCCAGTTGATGACCACGTGGTCGACCACCGTGCGTGGCCCTGTGGCCGGCATGCGCAGCAGGTAGGCCGGCGCCATGGTGGCGGCCGGCAGCCCGGCGAGCGCCTGCTCGCTGAACACGATGCCGACGGCGACCGCCTTGCCGGCGGCGTCGGTGCGCACCTCGGTGTGCGCCCGGCCCTGGCCGAAGGGCACCGGTTTGCCGCGATAGGTGGCGGACAGGTCGCCGGCGCTGGCCAGCAGCGGGCTGGCGGCCAGCGCCACGACGGCCAGCCAGACCAGCGGTGCCGGCCTGGCGGATGCTTGCAGTGTCTTCATATTGCGTGCCTCTTGCGGGTGGGGAGTGGAAGGCGGAGCGTGGCACCAGAAGCGGGTGTGCTTGCATCTTAGTGAATGGGTCTGCTTTTGCCAGTGCCGGTTGGCCGCCGCGTGCGGGGCCGTTGCGGCCAACCTTCTGCCGTCTGGCCGCGGGAGAGGGGGCCGGCGCTTTGCCGGCCGCTCGGGGAGGCTCAGCCGGCCAGGCCGGGCAGCAGACTGAAGCCGTTGCGGCTGCCGGTGGTCACGTAGCCGACCAGCTTGCTGTCGCGATGGGCGAGCGCGGTGAGGCCGTCGTCACCCTCGCTGATCTGCCAGTCCAGCGCCGGCCCGTGGGTGACGCCTGCCAGCTGGATCGGGTAGTGCGGTGTTTTCACCGCCACCGGCAGCGGGCCGAAGCGCACCGGTTCCGGCTTGCCGGCCAGGGTGCTGGCCAGCGCCCGCGCCGACAGCGTGATCGGCTGCAGGTAGGGCAGGATCTGGCCTTCGATCTCGGCGCAGTCGCCCAGCGCGTAGACATTGGGCTGCGAGGTGCGCAGGTAGCGGTCGACGCTGATGCCGCGTCCGGTCGTCAGCCCGCCGGCCAGCTCCAGCCGCGGCTTCAGCCCCGCCGCGCAGACCACGGCGTCCACGTTAAGGGTTTCGCCATTGCTGAGCTTCACGTGGTAGCCCGTCGCCGCGCGGTCGACGCGGTCCACCGCAGTGCCGAAACGCAGCGTTACCTGTTTCATGGCACGGTGCAGGCGCTGGCTGACCACCTCCGGCACCAGCCGTTCCAGCAGCCGACTGCCGATGTCCACCAGCGTCACCCGCTTGTGGCGGGCGATGTCGTGGGCGATCTCGGTGCCGATCAGGCCGCCGCCGATGACCAGCACGCGCTCGCTGCGCGCAAGCTGCGCGACATAGCGGCGGTACTGCTCCAGGTTGTTCAGGGTCAGGATGTCCTGCGTCGCGTCGCCGCGGATGGCCGGCACGAAGGGCTCGGCCCCCACCGCCAGCACCAGGTCGCCGTAGGGGATCTGCGCCGCGCCGGCGTGGACCAGCCTGGCGTCGAAGTCGATCGCGGTGACGAGGGTGTTGGGCCGCACCATGATTTTCAGCTCGGCGGCGACGGCGGTGGCGTGCTGCTGCACCAGCTGCTCGGCCGCCATTTGCCGGCCGAAGCCGTGGCTCAGCTGCGGCTTGGGATACTGCTCGCCGCCGTCCTGGGTCAGGATGATGACGGGGGTGGCGGCGTCGAGCTGGCGGAACGCCCGGGCCAGGGTGTAGCCGGCGTGGCCGCTGCCGATGATGACGAGGGGTTTTTTCATCAGGAATCTCCGGGGTCGGTCGTTTAGGCGGGAACGAAGTCGCTCTTGCCCATGAAGCACACCGGGCACAGGAAGCTTTCCGCGACATCCGGCCAGGCGGTGCCGGCGGCCACGCCTTGCGAGGCCTCGCCCTGTTCCGGGTCGTAGGCCCACGAGCAGGTCTTGCAGCGCATCTTGCCGCTGCCACAGCTGCCGGTATCGCCCGCCGCCAGCGGCTCGCGTCGGCCCAGCTGCTCGATGAAGGCTTCGCCAAAGCGCACCGCCTGGGACAGCGCGTCGTCGGTCGGCCGCCATTCCGCGGCGATGCCCTGATTGAGTACGCGGAAGCCGGCGTCGTCCAGGCGCTTGGCGATGCGTTCCACCGCGCCGCCGCTCCAGCCGTGGGTGCCGAACGCCGCCGCCGCCTTGTTCCTGAAGCGCAGGCCGGTCATCTCCTCGAGCAGGGCGGCGACGTGCGGCAGCATCACGTTGTTGACGGTCGGGCTGCCGACCAGGATGGCCCTGGACTTGAACACGTGGGTGAGCACGTCGTTCTTGTCGCTGTTGGACAGGTTGAACAGCTTGATCACGACCTCCTGGTCTGCCTTGCGGATGCCCTCGGCAATCGCCTCCGCCATCATGCGGGTGCCGTTCCACATGGTGTCGTAGACCAGGGTGATCTGGTTTTCCTGGTAGTCGTCCGCCCATTTCAGGTACTGCTCGACGATCTGGGTCGGCTTGTCGCGCCAGATGATGCCGTGGCTGGTGGCGATCATGTCGATCGGCAGGTTCAGCGCCAGCACTTCGTGGATCTTCTGGGTTACCAGCGGGCTGAACGGGGTCAGGATGTTGGCGTAATACTTGATGCACTCCTCGTGCAGCTCGACCGGGTCGCACTGGTCGTTGAACATCTGCGCGCTGGCGTAGTGCTGGCCGAAGGCGTCGTTGCTGAACAGCACGGCGTCGCCGGTCATGTAGGTGGCCATGCTGTCCGGCCAGTGCAGCATCGGCATCTCGACGAATACCAGCTGCTTGCCGTTGCCGAGGTCGAGGCTGTCGCCGGTCTTGACGATCTTGAAGTTCCAGTCCTGGTGGTAGTGGCCGCGCAGCGACTTGGCGCCGTTGGCGGTGCAGTAGATCGGGGTGTCCGGGATGCGCGCCATCAGCGCCGGCAGGGCGCCGCTGTGGTCGATCTCGCCGTGGTTGGCGATGATGTAGTCGATGGCACCGAGGTCGACTTCTTTCGCCAGGTTGGCGACGAACTCTTCGGCGTACGGCGCCCAGACGGTGTCGATCAGCGCGATCTTTTCTTCCTTGATCAGGTAGCTGTTGTAGCTGGAGCCGCGGTGGGTGCTGTACTCGCTGCCGTGAAACTCGCGCAGCTCCCAGTCCTGTTTGCCGACCCAGTGGATATTGTTCTTGACGGTGAAAGCCATGGTGGTGCTCCTTGCGGGGGTATAAGATTCGTCTGAGATGAATCTTATACCCGATAACATTCATGGAAAATGAATGTTATCGAGCAAAGCGCATTCGCTTGAGGCGCATCAAGAATGCGCGTTTCCGGCCGGCTTTTGCCGCAACGGCAGCCCGGCGCGACGCAAACCGCCGCAACCGGGCACCGGCCGGCAGGGTAGAATGGCGGCCCGAGTCCGGGTGCATAAGCCGCCGGATTGAACAACATTATGGAATGGTCCCGACCGTGCGATTGACCGCCTTTACCGACTACTGCCTGCGGGTAATGATGTACAGCGCGCTAGCGGGCGAGCGCCTGGTGACCATCGGCGAGATCGCCCACGCCTACGACATCTCCGCCAGCCACCTGACCAAGGTGGTGCACTTTCTGGGACAGCAGGGCTATCTCACGACGGTGCGCGGCAAGGGTGGTGGTATGCGGCTGACGCACGCGCCGCAGCAGGTCAACCTCGGCCAGCTGGTGCGGGCGGCGGAGGCCGACAACGTGCTGGTCGAGTGTTTCGACGCGCAGCACTCGCACTGCCGCATCGCCGCGTGCTGCCGCCTGTACCGCGTGCTGCATGCGGCGCAGGAGGCCTTCTACGGCGAGCTGTCACAGCACACCCTGGCCGACCTGCTGGTCCAGCCGGCGGGCCTTGGGCGCGCGCTCGGCATCGAGATCCATCCCGTCTCCGGCTGAGCGGCACGGCCTGCGGCCAACCTAGCCCGGCCGCTTTTCCTGTTACGGCAATAGCGGCGGCAGCCGGCGCAGTACCGGGCTGGCCTTGACGATGCTGGTGGCGGTGGTGGCCAGCTCGGCAAAGCCGTCCAGGATCTCGTCCAGCTGGCCGATGTCGCGCAGCAGCAGGCGCGCGATGTAGCAGTCTTCGCCGGTGACCTTGTCACACTCGGTGAACTGCGGCGTGGCAACGATGCGCGCCTCCAGCGCCTTGAGCTGCCCCGGCAGCGGGCGCAGCCGCACGATGGCCTGCAGGGTGTAGCCCCACTGTTGCCAGTCCAGCTCCGGGGTGTAGCCGCGAATGGCCCCTTGCTCCTCCAGCCGCTTCAGCCGCTCCGACACGCTGGGGCCGGACATCTTCAGCTGCCGCGCCAGCTCGGCGATGCTCTGCCGCGCGTCCTGTTGCAGCAGCCCCACCAGCTGCACGTCGATCCAGTCTTTCATTGCAGGCAATCCTGTCGATTTGGCGATATTTACAAGGTAGCAAGCCGATTCTGCCTTGCAAAGTCCATTCAACCGGCTGCGCGAGCTGCGTATGCTGTTGCACACTAGCCTGCAAGGAGAGCTTGATCATGACACAACAGAATTTACGCACCGGCGTGCTGCAGATGCTGGCCGCGATGGCGCTGTCCGGCACCATCGGCTGGTTCGTGCTGCAATCGGGGCAGCCGGTATGGAACGTGGTCTTCGTGCGCTGCGTGCTGGGCGCGCTGGGGCTGGGCCTGTACGCCTGGTGGCGCGGGCTGTGGCAGACGTGGCCGTTTACCCGTGCCAGCCTGCTGTGGTGCATCGCCGGCGGCGTGGCGCTGGTGGGCAACTGGCTGCTGCTGTTCAACGCCTATCACTACAGCTCGATCGGCGTCGCCACCGTGGTGTACCACACCCAGCCGTTCTGGCTGCTGTTGCTGGGCCGGCTGCTGCTGGGCGAGGCGCTGACCGCGCGCAAGTTGGCCGCGGTGGCGGTGGCATTTGCCGGCATGCTGCTGATCGTGCAGCCGGGGCAGGGCGCCGGCGACGAGTTGCTGGGCATCCTGCTGGCGCTGGGCGCCGCCATGCTGTACGCGGTGGTGACGCTGATCAGCAAGCAGCTGCCCAAGACGCTGGCGCCCAGCCACATCGCCAGCGTGCAGACGCTGACCGGCGTGCTGCTGCTGTGGCCGCTGCTGGACCACGCCAGCCTGTGGGTGGCGGGCAGCCACTGGGGGTATCTGGCCACGCTGGGGCTGGTGCACACCACGCTGATGTACATCATCATGTACGCCGCCTTCCGCCAGCTGCCCACCCACTGGATCGGGCTGCTGGGTTTCAGCTACCCGGTGGTGGCGCTGCTGGTGGATTACCTGGCCTACGGCCGGCTGCTGGATGGCTGGCAGCTAGTGGGCGTGCTGCTGATTGTTGCGGCCAACGTTTGGGGGCTGCAGCGGGTGCCGGCGGTGGCCGCCCCGCAAGCGGCAAAGGCCGGTGCCTGAGCGCGGGCTAATCACGTCACAGTGTGGCGGCAGGCGGGCAATCCGTCCGCCGCCATGCTGCCGGCACGGCGGGCTTGCTACAATCGGCCCCATTGCCAACGCCCCCGTATCCCCCATGCGCATTCTTCATACCTCCGACTGGCATCTCGGCCAGCACTTCATGGGCAAGACCCGCCAGGCAGAGCACCAGGCCTTCATCGACTGGCTGCTGCAGCAAGTGCGCGAGCACGCCGTCGACGCCGTCATCGTCGCCGGCGACCTGTTCGATACCGGCGCGCCGCCCAGTTACGCGCGCGAGCTGTACAACCGGCTGGTGGTGGACCTGCACGGCAGCGGCACCGCGCTCGTGCTGCTGGGGGGCAACCACGACTCGGTGGCCACGCTGGGCGAGAGCCGGCCGCTGCTGTCCTGCCTGGGTACCACCGTCATCCCTGCGGTGGAGGCCGATCTCGAACAGCAGGTGCTGGTGTTGCCGCAGCGCGACGGCACGCCCGGCGCCATCGTCTGCGCGATCCCGTTCATCCGCCCGCGCGACGTGATGCAAAGCCAGGCCGGGCAGAGCGCCGAGGAAAAGCAGCTGACGTTGCAGGAGGCCATCCACCGGCACTACCAGGCGCTGTACCGGCTGGCCTGCGCCAAACGCGACGCGCTGCACCTGCCGCTGCCCATCATCGCTACCGGCCACCTCACCACCGTCGGCGCCAGCGCCAGCGAGTCGGTGCGCGAAATCTACGTCGGCGCGCTGGAGGCGTTTCCGACCAGCGCCTTTCCGCCGGCCGACTACATCGCGCTGGGTCACATCCACCGCCCGCAGCAGGTGGGCGGGCTGGAACACATCCGTTACAGCGGCTCGCCGATTCCGCTCAGCTTCGACGAGGCCGGCCAGCAGAAGCAGGTGCTGCAGGTTGACGTCGACGCCATCGGCCTGCTGGGGGTGACGCCGCTGCCGGTGCCGCGCTTCCAGCAGCTGGTGTCGGTGAAGGGGGATCTGGCTACGTTGGCCGCAGCCATTAGCGAGGCCGCCACGCTGGGCACGGCCGAGCAGCCGGTGTGGCTGGAGGTGCTGGTGCAGGGCGACGACTACCTGTCCGATCTGCAGGCGCGTATCCAGGGCATCACCGCCGAGCTGCCGGTAGAGGTGCTGCGCATCCGCCGCGAGCGCGGCAATGCCGCCGCCACGCTGCAGGCTGCGGCGCGCGAGACGCTGGACGAGCTGACGCCGTTCGACGTGTTCAACAAGCGACTGCAGCAGGAAACGCTGGACGAAACGTTGGCCGCACAGCTGCAGGCGCGCTACCGCGACATCGTCGCCAGCCTGCAGGAGGACGAGGCATGAAGATCCTGACCCTGCGCCTGAAGAACCTCAACTCGCTGCAAGGCGAGTGGAAGATCGACTTCACCCAGCCGCCGTTTCGCGACAATGGCCTGTTTGCCATCACCGGCCCCACCGGCGCCGGCAAATCCACGTTGCTGGACGCCATCTGTCTGGCGCTGTACCACGAAACGCCGCGGCTGAAGACCATCTCCGCCAGCAGCAACGAGATCATGAGCCGCCACACTGCCGATTGTCTGGCCGAGGTGGAGTTCGAGGTGAAAGGGCAGCTGTACCGTGCGTTCTGGAGCCAGCGCCGCGCGCGCGACAAGGCCGACGGCCAGTTGCAGGCGCCCAAGGTGGAACTGGCCGATGCGACCGGCACCATCCTCACCACTCACATCAACGACAAG
The DNA here is from genome assembly GCF_014652475.1 of Vogesella alkaliphila. GTDB lineage: Bacteria > Pseudomonadota > Gammaproteobacteria > Burkholderiales > Chromobacteriaceae > Vogesella > Vogesella alkaliphila. The sequence continues at coordinate 108,634 of NZ_BMYW01000011.1, forward strand.
CTCAAACGCATCGAAGCCATTACCGGGCTGGATTTCGCGCGCTTTACCAAGTCGATGCTGCTGGCACAGGGCGGTTTTGCCGCCTTCCTCAATGCCAGCGCCAACGAGCGCGCCGAACTGCTGGAAGAACTGACCGGTAGCGATATCTATGGCCAGATTTCGCAGCGCGTGTTCGAGCGCGCACGCGACGCCAAACAGGCGCTGGACCAACTCAAGGCCCGTGCCGACGGTGTGGAGCTGCTGCCGGAAGAGCAGCGGCAGACGATGCAAGCGCAGCTGGCGGACTTCGAGCACCAGCTGGCGGCGCTGCAGGCCGAGCGGGCGCACAGCCAGCAGCTGCGGCAGTGGCGCCATGAGCTGACCCAGGCCGAGCAGGCGGAACAGACCGCCGCGGCCAGCGAGCAGGCAGCGCAGCAGGCTATCGAGCAGGCGCAGCCAGACTTGCAGCGCCTGCAGCACAGCGCGCCGGCCGAGGCGCTGCGCCCGCTGCAGCAGGCGTGGCAGCAGGCGGCTGAGCGGTTGCAGCACACCCGCCATACCACCGCGCAGGTCGAGCAGCAGTGGCAGCTTGCTCACCAGCAATCCATCGCCGCGCACTGGCAGGCCCAGCGCATTGCCACCGGCCTGGCCGCCGGCGAGCAACAGCAGTGGCAGCAGCTGCAGACGGCGCAGCAGCAGTTGCAACTCTGGCTGGCGCAGCACCAGCACTTTGCCGGGCTGGGCGAGCAGCTCAGCGGCTGGCACGCCGGCTACCAGCAGATCTGCCAGCTGCAGGCTACGCAGCGGCAGCAGCAGGCGCAGGTCGCCAGCCACACCGAGGCGTTGGCCGTGCTTGCCAGCCGGCTGGCGCAGCAACAGCAGCAGCTGCAGCAGGCTCAGGACGGGCAGCAACAGGCCGTGGCCGCCAGCACAGAAGCCGCCGCCGCGCTGACGGCGCTGTTGCAAGGCCAATCGCTGCCGGCACTGCGGACGGCATGGCTGCAATGCCAGGAAGCGCTGCAGCGCTGGCGACAGCTGCAGCAGCACGCCGCGCAGCTGCGGCAGCAATCGGCACAGCAAACGCAGCTGGAACAGGCGCTGGCCGACAGCGACACCCAGTTGGCCGCACAACACGCCGCCTTGGCTACGCTACGCCACGACTACAAGCAGCTGAAAGAGCAGGTGGCCGACAAGCGCATGCTGCTGGCACAGGAGCAGCGTATCCAGAGCCTGGACGCGCACCGCGCCGCGCTGCAGCCGGGCGAAGCCTGCCCGCTGTGCGGCTCGCTGCAGCACCCGGCGATACAGGCGTATCAGGCGCTGGATGTCTCTGCCACCGCGCTGGCCTTGCAGCAGAAGGAAGCCGCGCTGCAACAGCTGGAGGACAACGGCAATCTGGCCAAGAACCGGCTGGCGGCGCTGACGGCCACGCGCGAACAACAGCAGCAGACGCTGCACACGCTGCGCGAGGCATGCCAGCAAGCCGTGGCCGACTGGCAGCAGCTGGCGCACGGCCTGCCGCTGGACGGCAACGACTGGCAGCAGCCGGCTGTGCTGCAACAGCAGCTGGCCGCGGCCGAGGATCAGGAAGCCAGCCTGAAACAGACCCTGCAGCAGGCCGAAGCCGCCGAGCAAACGTTGGCCGCTGCGCAGAAGCAGGAAGCCGCGCAGGCGGCACAGCTGCAGCAGGTCAGTCAGCAGGGCGCGCTGTTGCAGCAGGAACAGGCGCATCTGCAACAGGCTGGCGCCGAGCTGCAACGCCAACTGACCGCCAGCGGACAAGCTGTCACCCAGGCCGAACAGGCGCTGGCGGCCGCTATCGCCAGTGCCAGCTTCGCTGTTGCCGGTGAAATGGCGCACTGGCTGGCTGCCCGTCAGCAAGACTGGCAGCACTGGCAGGCGCAACAGCAGGCACTGCAGCAGCAACAGACCCGGCTGCTGCAACAGCAGGCGCGCAGCGAACAGGCCGCCAGTACCGCGCAGCTGTGGCAAGCGCGCTGGCAGGCGCTGGCGGTTGCGCACGAGCCGGCGGACGAAGACGTGGCGATCAATGCGCAAGCGCTGGCGCATTGCGCCGCGCAGGTGGAAGCGCTGGCGCAGCAGCTTGCCAGCCTGCAAGGGCAGCAGGTGCAGCTGGCGGCCGATCTGCAGGCACAACAGCAGCAGCATGCGGCTGCGGAGCAGGCATGGTTGGCCGCACTGGCCACCAGCCCGTTTGCCGATCTGGCCGCCTTCCAGCAGGCGCTGTTGCCGACGGAGGAACGCCAGCAGCTGCAGGCGCAGCAGCAACAGCTGGAGCAGGCGCTGCAACGCAACCAGGCGGTGCGGCAGACCGCGGCGGCGGCACGGCAGGCGCTGCAGCAGCAAGCCCTCAGCCCGCTGTCGCTGGCCGAGCTGGACGCGGCGCTGGCGGCGCTGGACGCGCAGCGCCAGGCGCTGTCCGGCCAGCAGGGCGCCTTGCAGGCACTGCTGCACGACGACGCGCAGCGCCGCGACAAGCAGCAGGCGCTGTTCTTGCAGATCGAACAGCAGGGCGCCGATGCCGACATCTGGCAGCGGCTCAACAGCCTGATCGGCTCGAAAGAGGGCGACAAGTACCGCAAGTTCGCGCAGGGGCTGACGCTGGACCACCTGATGCACCTGGCCAACCGCCACCTGGCGCGGCTGCATGGCCGCTACCTGCTGCAGCGCAAGGCCGGCGGCGAGCTGGAGCTGGCGATCGTCGACACCTGGCAGGGCGACGTGGCGCGCGATACCCGCACCCTGTCCGGCGGCGAGAGCTTCCTGGTCAGCCTGGCGCTGGCCCTGGCGCTGTCCGACCTGGTGAGCCACAAGACCTCCATCGACTCGCTGTTCCTCGACGAAGGCTTCGGCACGCTGGACGGTGACACGCTGGAAGTGGCGCTGGACGCGCTGGACAGCATCAACGCCAGCGGCAAGTCCATCGGCGTGATCAGCCACGTGGCCGGCATGCAGCAGCGCATCGCGGTGCAGATCGCCATCCGCAAGGCCAGCGGGCTGGGCGCGTCGCGCATCGAGATTTGCGGCTGAGCCGCCGCGCATGGGAAACCGCCTGCCGGTGAGGGCGGGCGGTTTTTTGTCGGGAGTGTCCGCCGCGAGTGCGGCTAGTTAAGCGGCAGCTTGCCGGGCGCGGGGCCGGGCGCGGGCAGCGGCCGATACCACCACGGCGAATCGGCCGGCAGCAGCTTGGTCGCGTCGATCAGCGGGTTGGGCAGCTCGATCACGCGCCGATCCTGCAGCCGGGCCCGCTGCAGGATCGGGTCGAAGTGGGCGTGGAACAGGCGGTCGAAACTGCCGTCGGCCTGGGCGCGCAGCAGGCCGTGCCAGATGTGCCTGGCGAGGTAGGGTTTGCGCGGCGTGACGAAAAAGTACTCGGCGGCCGGGTAGCGCAGCACGACAAAACGCTCGACGGTCAGGCCCAGTCCGGGGCGGGCGTCCACCTCGGCCCAGGCCTCGGTGACGCCGCGCGGGAAGTAGTCGAAACGCCTGGCCGCCAGCATCCGGAACAGCGATTCGTAGTGGTCGGTACCCATTACCGGCAGGCCGCTTTCCCGCAGGATGCGGGTGTCCGGCCAGTCGTGCTCCTGGCCGGCGGTAAAATAGCGCAAGTCCTGCAGCGTCTGCACCCTGGCAAACTGTTCGGCCTTGTCCTGCCGCACGATGGCAATGCGCCAGCCCAGCAAACCCTTGTCCACGGGGAAACGCACCGGCAGCAGCATGGTCTCGCGCTGGCGCGTGGTCATGGTCCACAGCACGTCGATGTCGCCGCCAGACCCCATCGCCCGCGCGATCGAGCGCCCTTGCAGCATCTGCGGCAACACGGGTGCCAGCACATAATCGTGACCGCTTTTGTCCAGCGCCAGTTGCAGCGCGGCGCGGAAGAAGGCCTTGTTGACGTCCGGATAGTCGGGGAAGCGCACCGTTTCCGCTGCCGGGATGGTGGCGGCCCAACAAGCGGCCAGTATCAGTAGCGCCCAGTGGGCAAGCTTGTGCATGACGAAGTATCCCGCTGCGAGTCTGCTTCATCATATGGCGACAGCAACCATGCCGCCAAGCGGGTTGCTCAGCCGGCCTGCTGCTCCGGCCCGCTGCGCTGGCGGCGCAGCAGGCGGCTGTGGTCGATGACGCCGGCGGCACGGGCGCGCAGTTGGCCGCAGCCGCCGTCGATGTCCTGGCCGGCGGAATCGCGCACCTTGGTCAGCACACCGTTATCGTGCAGATAGCGCTTGAATTGCTCGATGCGCGCGGCGGACGGGCGCTGGTAGTGGTCGCCGTCCACGCTGTTGTACGGGATGATATTCAGCACGCCGTACTTGCCGCGCAGCAGCTGCACCGCGGCGTCCATTTCCTGCTGCGTGTCGTTGATGCCGGCCAGCAGCGTCCACTGGTACTGGATCGGGTAGCCGGTGCGGCGCGCGTAGTCCTCGCCCAGTGCCACCAGCTCGACCGGATCAAAGCGCGGCGCACGCGGCAGCAGTTGCGCGCGCAGCGCGGCGTCGGTGCTGTGCAGCGATAGCGCCAGCGCCGGCTTCACCTGCTGCTGCGGCAGGCGCTCGAACACGCGCGCGTCGCCGACGGTGGAAAACACCAGGTTCTTGTGGCCGATATTGCCGTCGGTGCCCAGCAGCTGGATGGCGTCCAGCACGTTGTCGAGATTGTGCGCCGGCTCTCCCATGCCCATGAACACCACCTTCTTCACCGGGCGCAGGCGTCGCGCCAGCGCCACCTGCGCGACGATCTCGGCGCTGCCCAGCTGGCGCAGCAGGCCGCTTTTGCCGGTCATGCAGAAGGTACAGCCCACCGCGCAGCCCACCTGGCTGGACACGCACAGCCCATCGCGCGGCAGCAGCACGCTTTCCACCATCTGGCCGTCATTCAGCGCCACTAGCAGCCGCAGCGAACCGTCCGCAGCCGGGTGCTGCGATTCGATGCGCGCCAGCGCGTCCAGCTGCGCCACCAGTGGCGGCAGGCCGTTGCGCACCGCCAGCGGGAAGTAGTGCTCGCCCTTTTGGTGACGGGTGCCGGCGTCCAGCGGCTGGCCTTTCAGCCACGCACGGTTGATGCGGCCGATATGGCAGGGACGGGCGCCGAGATCGGCAAGGGCTTGGTGAAAATCCGGAATACGCATGGCAAAAAGGCTGGCTGGATCGCAAGGCGCACAGGGTACAGCAAGCGGACGGGCGACGGAACGGCGTTGCGGCCAACGTTGGCCGCAGCGGGCCGGGCCACACGCAAAACGGCTGCCCCCGTGTCGGGAGCAGCCGTTGTGGTGGCGCGAGGCGTGGCTCAGCCCGGCTGGCGGTTGGCTTCCATCACCGTCAGCGCCGCCATGTTGATGATGCGGCGCACGGTGGCGCTGGAGGTCAGGATGTTGACCGGCGCGTTGGCGCCCAGCAGGAAGGGGCCGACCGCCACATTGCTGCCGGCTGCGGTTTTCAGCAGGTTGTAGGCGATGTTGCCGGCGTCCACGTTGGGGCAGACCAGCAGGTTGGCCGCGCCCTTGAGCGTGGACATCGGCAGGATCTTCAGGCGCAGCGCCTCGTCCAGCGCGCAGTCGCCGTGCATCTCGCCGTCGATCTCCAGCTCCGGCGCCAGCTGGCGTACGCGCCGCAGCGCCTCGCGCATCTTGCTGCCGGAGGCCGAGCTGCCGGAGCCGAAGTTGGAGCGCGACAGCAGCGCCACTTTCGGCACCAGGTGCAGCAGCGACATTTCCTCGGCGGCGGCGACGGTGAATTCGGCGATCTGCTCGGCGCTCGGGTTGTCGTTGACGTGGGTGTCCACCAGCGCCACGGTCTGCTTGTCCAGCAGCAGGATGTTCATCGCGGCGTAGGTGGCGGCGCCCGGCTTCTTGCCGATCACCTGGTCGATGTAGTGCAGGTGGTCGTTGTAGCCGCCCACCGTGCCGCAGATCATGCCGTCGGCGTCGCCGAGCCTGACCATCATGGCGCCGATCAGGGTCAGCCGGCGGCGCATTTCCACGCGCGCCATTTCCTTGGTGATGCCGTCGCGGCACATCAGCTCCCAGTAGCTGGTCCAGTACTGGTGGAAGCGTTCGTCGTATTCCGGGTTGGTGACTTCCACGTCCTCGCCCAAGCGCAGGCGCAGGCCGAACTTCTCGATGCGCGCCAGCAGCACCTCCGGACGGCCGACCAGAATCGGCCGCGCCAGTTTTTCATCGACGATCACCTGCACCGCGCGCAGCACGCGCTCGTCCTCGCCCTCGGTAAACACGATGCGGGTCTTGCCGCCCTCGCGCACCTGTTTCTTGGCGGCGGCGAACAGCGGTTTCATGAAGCTGCCGGAGTGGTACACGAACTGCTGCAGCTGCTCGGTATAGGCGTCCAGATTGGCCACCGGGCGGGTGGCGACGCCGCTGTCCATCGCCGCCTTGGCCACCGCCGGGGCGATGCGCACGATCAGGCGCGGGTCGAAGGGCTTCGGAATCAGGTACTGCGGGCCGAAGGCCAGGTCGTAGCTGCCGTAGGCGGCGGCCACCACCTCGTTCTGCTCTTCTTCGGCGAGGCCGGCGATGGCGTACACCGCCGCTACTTCCATCTCGCGGTTGATGGTGGTGGCACCGACATCCAGCGCGCCGCGGAAGATGTAGGGGAAGCACAGCACGTTGTTGACCTGGTTCGGGTAGTCGGAGCGGCCGGTGGCCATCACCACGTCGTCGCGCACCGCGTGCGCCTCTTCCGGCAGGATTTCCGGCGCCGGGTTGGCCAGCGCCAGGATCAGCGGCCGTGCCGCCATCGCCGCCACCATGTCCGGCTTCAGCACGCCGCCGGCCGACAGGCCGAGGAACACGTCGGCGCCGCGGATGACCTCGGCCAGGGTGCGGGCGTCGGTCGGCTGCGCGAAGCGTTCCTTGGTCGGGTCCATCAGCGTCTGGCGGCCACGGTAGACCACGCCTTCGATGTCGGTGACCCAGATGTTTTCCAGCGGCAGGCCGAGGTGCACCATCAGGTCGAGGCAGGTCAGCGCGGCGGCGCCGGCGCCGGAGGTCACCACCTTCACCTCGCGGATGTCCTTGCCCACCACCTTCAGGCCGTTGATGAAGGCGGCGGCGACGGTGATGGCGGTGCCGTGCTGGTCGTCGTGGAATACCGGGATCTTCATGCGTTCGCGCAGCTTGCGCTCCACCTCGAAGCACTCCGGCGCCTTGATGTCTTCCAGGTTGATGCCGCCGAAGGTCGGCTCCAGCCCGGCGATGATCTCCACCAGCTTGTCGGGGTCGGTCTCGTTGATCTCGATGTCGAACACGTCCACGCCGGCGAACTTCTTGAACAGCACCGCCTTGCCTTCCATCACCGGCTTGGAGGCCAGCGCGCCGATATTGCCCAGCCCCAGCACCGCGGTGCCGTTGGTGATCACGCCCACCAGATTGGAGCGCGCGGTAAAGCGGCTGGCGTTGAGCGGATCGGCCACGATTTCCTCGCAGGCGGCGGCCACGCCCGGGGTGTAGGCCAGCGCCAGGTCGCGCTGCGTCACCAGCGGCTTGCTGGCGCTGACGGCGATTTTGCCGGGGGTCGGGAATTCGTGGTAATCCAGCGCTGCTTGACGATCGGTGCTGTTCATTATCTGTACCTTGTTCCGGGGTGCCGGCGGCATGGCGCCGGCACCGCATCAAAATCATGCCGCCCGCTGCGGGCAGCCACCTGAAATGCGGGTCGGGTGGCGGGCAATTCGCCGCGACGCACCTGACTTGCGAGCAGTCTAGCGCCGTAACATAAGCAGATTATTTTGAATTACTATGCAGCCATAACCTTTACCTTATGAAGTGAGCTGCCATGCCGGCCAACGCCTCCGCCGAACTGCTGCGCAGACTGAGTTCGCGCCTGAAAATGCGTCACCTGATCCTGCTGCTGCAAATCCGCCAGCACGGCTCGCTGACGCGCGTGGCCGAGCAGATGGCCAGCAGCCAGCCCGCGATCACCAACGCGCTGGCCGAGCTGGAAAGCCTGTTCGGCGGCACCCTGTTCGACCGCTCGGCGCGCGGCATGGCGCCGACGGCGCTGGGCAAGCTGGTGCTGGCGCGGGCCGAGGCGATGATCCACGACCTCGGCCACCTGGTGCAGGACATGGAAACCGCCGCCGCCGGCCACGTGGCGCACCTGCACATCGGCGTGATTCCCTTCGTGCCCGGCCGGCTGCTGTCGGCCGCCATCCAGCACACGCTGCCGCAGGACGGCGGGCGGCTGACCGTCACCATCCACGAGGGCACCAGCGACCAGCTGCTGCCGCAATTGCGCGACCACACGCTGGATCTGGTGATCGGGCGCGCGTCGTCGGCGGTGGACGTGCAGGACGTGGCGTTCGAGGTGCTGTACCGGCAGCAGGCGCGCATGATCGCCAGCCGCCGCCTGGCGGCGCAGCTGGGGCGCAGCAAGCTGGACTGGCGCGCGCTGGTGGGGCTGGACTGGATACTGGGCGCGCCGCACACGCCGATGCGCGAGCAGGTGGCCGACCTGTTCCTGGCCGCCGGCATCGCGCCGCCGTCGCCGGTGGTGGAGAGCTACTCGTCCAAGCTGATCGGCGAGATGATCGTCGGCAACGAGCGCGCGGTGTCCATCGTGCCGGCCGACATCGCCGAAGAACTGGTGCGCACCGCCGGCGTCGCCATCGTGCCGTACTCGTTCGAGTGGACGCTGCCGCCGATCGCGCTGTTCACCCGCACCGGCAGCCCGCCGCGCCCGATCGAGCAGCAGTTTGCCGCCGCGCTACGCCAGCAGTGCCAGGGCGGCCAGTAGATTGAGGAGGGGGGCTTGCGGCCAACGTTGGCCGCAAGCGTAGGGGGACTAGGCTGCGATCAGGCCGGCGTGGCCGCTTGCGCCTGCAGCTTGTCCTGGGTGCAGGTGTCGAAATCGCTGGCGGCGTGGCGCTCGTGCAGCTGTTCCGATAGCTCGCCGCGCAGGCGGTTCACCATGCGCCCGCGCTGCACCGCCGGCCGCGCCGCCATCTCGTTCGCCCAGCGCTGCACGTGCGGGTACTCCTGCACCTGCAGGAACTCCGCCGCGCCGTACAGGTTGCCGCGCACCAGCTCGCCATACCACGGCCACACCGCGATATCGGCGATGCTGTACTCGTCGCCCGCCAGCCAGCGATTGTCCGCCAGCCGCCGGTTCAGCACGTCCAGCTGCCGCTTGGCTTCCATTGCGAAGCGGTTGATCGCGTACTCGAACTTCTCCGGCGCGTAGACGTAGAAATGGCCGAAACCGCCGCCCAGGAACGGCGCGCTGCCCATCTGCCAGAACAGCCACGACAGGCACTCGGTGCGCGTCGCCAGATCCTGCGGCAACAGCGCGCCGAACTTCTCCGCCAGGTACAGCAGGATGGCGCCGGATTCGAACACCCGCTGCGGCTGTGCACCGCTGCGATCCTGCAGCACCGGGATTTTCGAATTCGGGTTCAGCGCGACAAAGCCGCTGCCGAACTGCTCGCCCTCGTGGATGCGGATCAGCCACGCATCGTACTCGGCACCGCGATGGCCCAGCGCCAGCAGCTCCTCCAGCATGATGGTCACCTTCACGCCATTGGGCGTGGCCAGCGAATACAGCTGCAGCGGATGCTCGCCCACCGGCAAGGCCTGCTCGTGGGTCGGCCCGGCGATCGGGCGGTTGATGTTGGCAAACTGGCCGCCATTGGCCTGATCCCATGTCCAGACGCGGGGCGGGGTGTAGCGCGATTCGCTCATGAGCAGAAGTCCTGTCGGTGTGCCGCTAAGGGCAAGAGGAAAAGGCAGCCGCCATGGCCGCCACATGCGAATGAGATGGGGCTGGGTGGCGGCAATTAAAGACGATGTCAGCGGCGTGATACAGAACAGTGTGTGCAGGAGGAGGGCGCTTGCGGCCAACGTTGGGTGTGTCCGGCAACGTAGAGCACGTCACCCCCAGCCCGCGAATCCTTGATTCGCGTGACAGGGGGCGAGGTGCCGAAGGCGGTGGCGGGGTGGTGCAGATGGGGCGAGATATTGCTGCAAAAAAGTGCGGCACCCGGCGAGCCGGGTGACAGCATCATACGGCCTTAAGGCTAATTCTTTATAAACACTGTAGCTTCATTAGCTGATTGGCTATCAGTTCAGCTCTTCTTTGGAAAAAATCTATAGGGTCTGGAGATGGTTCGTTTAATTTTTTGAACAGATCTTCATTTATTATTGCTAATTCAAAATAATCTGCGCATGCGTCCCAGGTGATGCCAAGGTTTTCAATTGCAGTTTTTGGTGATTTTGATTTCCAGTGTTCGCCGTTGCTTTTTGCAGAAAGTGGAACAAGGTTGGCAATTGAATTTGTGTACTTATCTAGACCAGGAAAACTTGAAGAGTTATCCTTGCACCAAGCTTTAGGGAATATGTGATGCATGTCTACTTTTTTCTCGCGATCTTCAGAAAATCTATCTAGCTTGTTTCCTGTTACTAGATCAAATTTTGTCTGAGAGTGCAAATATAGATTGATTGCTTGTTTCTGTGCTCCTCTTATGTCATCTTCGAGTAGAGTTGCTTTTATTTGTTCTGCAGATCTGACGGGGTGCGTGTTGCTGAATATCTCATCTAGTGCAGAGTGAGCTTTTTCTGACCAAATGGTGCTTCCTGAGTATTTGTTAAGGTTGACTAGCACTTCGTGAATTCGTTTTAAATCATCAGATAGTTTTGTCAGAAAGCCCTGATCGTAACGTGAGGATAAAGCATTCCTCCAGAAAAATGCCGAATAGAATTTGTTTAAATCGGAGGTTGTATATTTCGCTTCATTGAGGCTTTGTTGCACAAATCGGGGCAAGTGCCCGCCCGGTAGAATGACGGCATGAGCAAGCCC
>NZ_BMYW01000012.1:0-31729 GCF_014652475.1 Vogesella alkaliphila
ACGGTGATGTCACCGCTGGCGGTGTCGCTCTCGCCGAAGAAGATGGTCGGGATGTCGTCGTCCAGAATGGTGGCCACCGCGCTGTCACTGTAACTGGCGCCGCCACTGCTCAGGGTGGCACTCAGGGTAAAGGTCTCGTTGGCCTCGTCCACGCTGTCACCGACGGTGGTGGTGCGCACCAGCAGCTGGCTGGCCCCGGCGCTGATCGGGATGGCGCCGGTGTAATCATTCCAGCTGATCCCGCCGTCGGTACTGTACTGGAAGCCAGTGGCGGCGTAGTCGGCCGGCGATAAGGCCGAGCCATTGCCAAAGACCAGCACCAGGCTGCTGCCGGCGGCGGCCCCGGTGATGCTGACGCCAAATTCGGCATCCTTGCCCTCTTCAACGCTGACATCACCGGTCGCGATACCGGGCTGGCCCACCTGGACGGTCGGGGTTGGCGGAACGGGCACCGCATCACCAGTGGTGGCCTGTTGCAACGGCGGGTTGCCGCCGTCCAGGCCAAGATCCAGCGACAGCGGGCTGATGCCCTCGGCCACGCGGCCGATACGGGTGAAGGAGTTGCCACCATCCTCGCCGCCGCCCGCCGCCAGGCCGGCTGCCGCGGCCTCCAGCCCTTGCAACGGGTCCTGGCCGCGCTCCAGCGCCGCCAGTGCCTGTTCAGCCTCCGGACTGAGGGTGGCGATGGCCGCATCGGTGGCATCGCCGGAGGCGGTATTGAACACGTCATCGGTGATGGTGAGGTCGCGGGCTTCGGCGATACGCACGATATTGCCGCTGGCCGACTGCAGCTCGATCACGCCGTCGGCGGGGATGATCAGGCGTTCGCCGGTCACCACGATGTCGCCCAGTTTCAGGATGCGCTCGGTGCCGTCCGGCGCGATGGCGATGATCTTGCCGATGATGGCGACGACCTTGCCCTGGGCGATGTTGGTAGCGGTAGCCATGATAAAACCCCCACACTCGTTGTTGATGCTCTAGTTGTAGAGCGGAGCGTGGGGGCCAGCTATGGTACCGAAGGGAGGTGTACGAAAGGGCAGGCGCGTCAGCCGGACAGCTTCAGCAGCAGCTGCACCCGATCCGGCACCCCCAGCTTGCCGAAAATGGCGGTGAGGTGCGCCTTGACCGTGCGTTCGGAGATGTCCATGTCGCGGGCGATCTGCTTGTTGCTCTTGCCCTCGCGCAGATGACCGACCACGTCGCGTTCGCGCTCGGTCAGCTGCGCCAGCAGCGGGCTGTCGGCGCGGGCGACCTGCCCGAAACGGGCACACAGTTGCTGCATCAGGCCGACACCGACCCAGATGCCATCCGCCGCCACCACCGCGCTGACCTGCCGCAGCGTTTCCGGCTGCGAGAAGGCATGGAGGAAACCCGCCGCCCCGGCCCCCAACCACTGCACCGCCTGGCGGTCGGATGGCGTGCTGCTCAGCACGACCACGCGGGCGCGGCCGAAATCGCCGCGGCACAGCCGGCCCAGCAGCGCCTCATCCTGGTTGTCGGCATCCACCCACACCACGCCCTGAACGCAGCGCTGCGGGTACTCGGCCAGCGCCGACAGGGAGTGGTGCACTTCCAGCTCGCGGTCCAGTGCCGCCTGCAAGTGTTGCTGCAAGGAGGGGCTGCTGGTGAAGAGTAGTGTCGGCATGTCAGCGCTCGCTCAGGGCTTGGGCTTTGGCACGAAGCACCGGTTTCAGAAGGTAGTTCAGCACGCTCTTGTGCCCGGTGATGATGTCGACTTCCGCCACCATGCCGGGAATGATCGGCAGTTTCTTCTCGCTCAGGTGTGCGGCATCGGTCTTGACCTTCACCACGTAGTAGGTGTTGCCCTTGTCGTCGGTGATGGAGTCGGCGCCGATCTGATGCAGCTTGCCCTTGAGACCGCCGTAGATGGTGGAATCATAGGCGGTAAAGCGGACAAATACCGGCTGTCCCGGATGCAGGAAGGCGATATCGCGCGGCGATACCTTGGCCTCGATCAGCAACGAGTCGTCCAGCGGCACGATCTCGAGGATGTCGCGCCCTGGCTGCACCACGCCACCGACGGTATTGACCAGCAGGCGCTTGACCTCGCCGCGCACCGGCGAGCGGATCTCGGTCAGGTTGACCTTGTCCTGCAGCGCGGCACTGCCGGCGCCGAGCGTGCTCAGCTTGGCCAGCGTTTCCGACAGCTCGGTACTGGCCTGGTTGCGGAACGCCAGCTCCACCTCCTGGATCTTGCGGTTGGCCTCGCCGATCGCGGACTGGATCTTCGGCACCTGCGCATTGGCCATGTCGCGTTCGCCGCGATAGCGCGACACATCGCGCTCCAGCCGCAGCACGTCGACCTCGGACACCGCGCCGGATTTCAGTAACGGCCGCGTCACCGTCAGCTCGCGCATGGTCAGTTCCAGCCCCTGGTTGGCCTGTTCGCGCCGTGCGCGCGCCTCGTTCAGCTCCTCGGTGCGCTGCGCCAGCTGCTGGCGGGCGATAGAGACGTTGGCGTCCAGTTCCATGCGCTTGGACTGGTAGAGGTCCATCTCCTGACGCGCGATTTCCGGCGCCTGGCTGGTCACCTCCTGCGGCAGCGAGAACGGCTTGCCTTCGGCCAGTGCCCGCAGCCGCGAGGCCTTGGCCTGCAGCGACAGCACCTGCGACTGGTTCTCGTTGAGCGAGGACACGAAGCGGGTGTTGTCGACCTGCAGCAACAGTTGGCCGCGTTCGACGATATCGCCCTCCTTCACCAGGATCTTGGACACCACGCCACCGTCCAGGCTCTGCAGATGCTGGATCTGGCTGGTCGGCACCACCTTGCCCTCGCCGCGCGCCACTTCGTCGAGCGTGGCGAACGCCGACCATAGCAGCGCCGACACCAGGAACAGGCCGATCACCCAGATGAACATGCGTGGTCGCTGCGGGTTCTGCTCCAGAATCGCCCACTCGGCGTCGGCGGCAAAATCCTGGCGGTCCTGCAGGTCTTCCGCCGTGGTCCAGTCCAGCACGCGGCGCACCAGCGGGCTGCGTTTGGCCTGCGAGTTTTCCCACAGCTTGCTGATCAGTTTTTTCATACTTGTGCCCTTCCGATCTTGCCTTGTTGCAGGGCCTGAACCACCTCAGCCTTCGGACCGTCCGCCAGGATGCGGCCCTGGTCGATCACGATGATGCGATCCGCCAGATCCAGCAGCGCGGTGTGGTGCGTCACCAGCACCATGGTCTTGCCCGGCATGATCTTCTCGAAGGTGCGCTTCATCGCCGCCTCGGTACTGTGGTCCATATTGCTGGTCGGTTCGTCCAGCAGCATGATGGGCGGGGCGTTCAGCAGCGCGCGGGCGATGGTGATCGCCTTGCGCTGGCCGCCGGACAGCGATTCGCCACGCTCGCCGATCACCATGTCGAAGCCTTCCGGATGGCTGTTGACGAACTCGCTCAGCCCGGCCAGGTCCGCCGCGGCGGCGATACTGGCGTCGTGCACGTGCGGCTGCCCCATGCTGATGTTCTGGCGCAGCGTGCCGTAGAACAGCACCGGCTCCTGCGACACGTAGCCGACGTTGCGGCGCAACTCGGCCGGATCGATCTGGCGCAGGTCGACCCCGTCAATGCGGGTCGAGCCCTGCTGCGGCTGGTACAGGCCCATGATCAGCTTCTGGATGGTGGACTTGCCGGAGCCGACGCGGCCGAGGATGGCCACCTTCTCGCCGGCCCGGATGCGGAACGACACGTTGTGCAACGCGCCCAGCGGGCTGTTGGGATAGGTGAACGACACGTTGGAGAACTCGATGTCGCCGTTGAAGTGGGTGCGGTGGAAGAAGGTGGCTTCTTCCTCGCGCTCCACCGGCATTTTCATCAGCCCTTCCAGCGAGTCCAGCGACGACTTGGCGTTGTTGAACTGCGTCATCAGCCCGGCCACGGCGCCCATCGGCGCGATGGCGCGGCCGGCCAGCATGGTGCAGGCGATCAGGCCGCCGACCGAGGTCTGCCCTTCCTTGATCAGGTAGACGCCGATGATGATGATCGACACCGACATCAGCTGCTGGATGAAGCCGGCGAAGTTCATGGTCACCGCCGACAGGAACTTGAGGCGGCTGCCGACCTGTGCCAGGAACAGCGTCGCCTTCTCCCAGCGTCCCTGCAGCACGCCTTCGGCGCCGAGGGTCTTGATGGTTTCTAGGCCGACCAGGCTTTCCACCAGGTGGGCATTGCGCTGCGACGAGGCGCGGAAGGTGGTCTCAGTCAGTTCCTGCATCTGGCCCTGCACCGTGAACGCCAGCATCAGCATCAGCAGGATCGCCACCAGCGGCGGCAACACCATCCACGGCGAGATCCAGAAGATCACGAACACGAACAGCAGCGCGAACGGCACGTCCACCAGCGTGGTCACGGTGGCGGAGGCGATGAAGTCGCGCACCGTCTCGAAGGCGCGAAGGTTGGCCGCAAAGGCGCCGACCGAGGCCGGGCGCGCCTCCATGCGGATGCCGAGCACGCGCTCCATGATCAGCGCCGACAGCATCACGTCCACCCGCTTGCTGGCCAGGTCGATCAGGTAGCCGCGGGTCAGCTTGAGGATGAAGTCGAACACAAGGATCAGCAGTACCCCCAGCCCCAGCACCCACAGCGTGTCGAACGCCATATTGGGGACCACGCGGTCGTACACGTTCATCGAGAACAGCGGGAAGACCAGCGCGAACACGTTGACGAAGAAGGCGGCGATCAGCGCGTCGCGGTACAGCGGACGCCCCTGCAGGATCGCGTGCCAGAACCAGTGCTGGGTGCGCGCCTTGTTCAGCTCCGGCACCCGCTTGTCGAAGCGGAAGCGCGGCTTGACCACGATGGCCAGCCCGCTGTAGCGCGCGGCCAGCTCGCTGCCGTTGAGCACCTGCACCGCTTCCGGCAGTTCGGCCGGGCTGATGTAGTAATTGCCGTCGGCGTCGATCTCGCGCAGCAGGCAGGCGTCATTGCCGTTGAGCAGCAGTACCGCCGGCAACAGCGCCGCCGGTAGCTCGTTCAGCGGCTTGCGCAGCACCCGCGACACCAGGCCGGCGCGCCGCGCCGCGCGCGAGAACATCGCCGGGGTCAGCCGCTGCTCTTCCAGCGGAATGCCGGCGATCAGCGAGTCGCGGGTGGTGGTGATGCCGTGCTGCCGGGTCAGCTCGAACAAGCAGTCCAGCAGGGGATCCAGATGGGTGGCGCGTTGCGAAATATCCGCCTGGGCGCCTTTGTGTTCCTGATTATTCATATGCGGTCTTCGTCAAGGCATCGCCTTTGGGTCTTCGTGGGCAACGAAAGCTGCGCCCGGCGCTCACGCGCGGCACCATTATTATCACGGCATGGCAAACTTGCAAATATCTTTTGATTGATTATAAACAAACAGTTGCAATTGAACACCACGTGCGGCACCAATAACAAAAGCCAGCTTACAGGAAGCTGGCTTTTTTCTGCACAAAACCCGGTTTCAGGCCTGCCGTAAACGGATCGCCCTGACAAAAAGCACGACACTGGCGAAATAGCACACCGTCAGCAGCACCTCGACCAGTGCCAGCGTTTGCGACAGACCACTATCCGACCAGGCGCGCATCACGCCCTCGGCAAAAAAGGCGAGGATGAACATGCTGGACCACTGGTAGGTGTAGACCCGCTGGCGCAGCACCCCCATCAGCGGCAGCAACAGCAGCACCGCCTTCAGCACCAGGAAGGAGCCGCCGGGACGCAGCGGCGCCAGCACCAGCTCCCACGCCAGGCTGAGCAGGATCAGCGCGATCAGGCTGCACACCGCACCCCAGTGGAACAGGCGGGCATTAGTCATGGCTCACCTCCGCCTGGCGACCGGTCAGCACCGCTATCAGGATGCCGGCCTCGTACAGCAGCCACAGCGGCACCGCCATCATGATCTGCGACAGCACGTCCGGCGGTGTCACCACCGCGGCGATGACGAAGGCACCGACAATCACGTAGGGACGGCCTTCGCGCAGCTGCGCCAGGCTGACCACGCCCATGCGATGCAGCACGATCACCACGATCGGCACCTCGAAGGTCACGCCGAAGGCGACGAACATGCCGAGCACGAAGGACAGGTATTTGTCGATGTCGGTCATCATCGACACCCCTTCCGGCGTCACCGCGCTCATGAAACCGAACACCACCGGGAACACCGCGAAGTAGGCAAAGGCCATGCCGACAAAGAACAGCAGCACGCTGGAGATCACCAGCGGCAGTATCAGCCGCTTCTCGTGGTTGTAGAGGCCGGGCGCGACAAAGGCCCAGATCTGGTACATGGTATTGGGCAGCGACAGCAGGAAGGCAACCAGCATGGTGACCTTGACCGGCACGAAGAACGGCGCGGTCACGTCGGTGGCAATCATGTTGGTGCCAGCCGGCAGCGCGTCCAGCATCGGCTTGGCCAGCAGGTGGTAGATGTCGCCGGACCAGTGGAACAGCGCCAGGAAGCACACCACGATGCCAAGCGTAATGCGCACCACGCGGCTGCGCAGCTCTATCAGGTGCGCGAGCAAAGGTTGTTGATCGCTCATTCGCGCACTTTGACCACAGGGTTGTCCGGCTGCGCCGTGGGCGGCGCAGTATTGAAAAGATCCAGCTGGTTATCGTCTGCGACCGGCGGCGTGACGGCCGCACGGTTGTCGTCCGCAGGCCCGGCCGGCGGGGCGATCTGGCGTGCCGCCTCGTCCAGCAGCTCGCCGGCTTCCTGCTCCACCGCCTGCGCCGTCTGCCCGATCTGCTGCGACAGCTCGCGCACGCCGGCGACTTCGCTCTCGATCTGGCTGCGGAAGGCGTCGGCCGCCTGCTGCACGTCCTGCTTCAGGTCGTCGAAACCGGCCATCTGGCTGTGCTGATGGATGTCGGACTTGACGCTGGCGACAAAACGCTGCGCGCGGCCAACCAGCGCACCGATGGTACGGGCGACGGTCGGCAGCCGTTCCGGCCCCAGGACGATCAGGGCCACCAGGCCGACAATCAGCAGTTCGCCGAAGCTGATATCAAACACGCGGCTTACTTCTTGTTGTCTTGGTCGACATCAATCACGCGACCGCCCTGCTCCGGCTTGTCGCCTTCCTCGCCCTTCATGCCTTCCTTGAAGCCCTTGACGGCACCGCCCAGGTCCTGGCCGATATTGCGCAATTTCTTGGTGCCGAACACCAGTACCACCACCAACAGAACGATCAGCCAGTGCCAGATGCTAAAAGAACCCATGACCACTACCTCAATGTTGAACGGACGCGCTGCGTCGCATGGTTATTTGTTGCCGTAGACGTGTACGTGCAGGTGGAACACTTCCTGGCCGCCGCCGCGACCGGTGTTGATCGCGGTCTTGAAGCCGCGCGCCAGGCCCTGCTCGGCGGCCAGCTTCGGCACCAGCAGCATCAGCTTGCCCAGCATCGCCGCGTCGTCGGCGCCGCAGTGCGCCAGCGACTCGACGTGCCGTTTCGGCACCAGCAGGAAGTGCACATCGCCGGCCGGCTTGATGTCGTGGAAGGCCACCACGTCGTCGTCTTCGTATACCTTGTTGGCCGGGATGTCGCCGGCCGCAATCTTACAGAAAATACAATCGCTCATGTCTACTCTCTCTGCCTCAGGACTGCGGGTTGCGCGCGGCTTTCTCGTCGAGGCCGGAGATGCCCTCGCGGCGCTTCAGCTCCACCAGCACGTCTTCCGGACGCAGGCCGTGATGCGCCAGCAGCACCATGGAGTGGAACCACAGGTCGGCCACCTCGCGCACCAGATGCAGGCGGTCCTTGTCCTTGGACGCCATCAGCACCTCGGCCGCCTCTTCCGCCACTTTCTTCAGGATCGCATCCTCGCCCTTGTGGAACAGCGAGGCCACGTAGGACGAGCTGGGGCTGGATTCCTTGCGGGCTTCCAGCGTGTCACCAATGTGCTGTAATACGTCAGCGGCAATCATGTCCATCCTTTCAAACCGTCAGCGCGGCCAGTATATGTCGATTCTGTGACAATTCGATAACAAGGCGTAGCAGGGGCAACCCTTGCCCTGCGGCTCAGTGCTGATGCCCGCCGTAGATGGCGTGCGGATCCTTGAGCACCGCGTCGGTGACCTGCCACTCGCCGTCGCGCAGCACGCGGTAGAAGCAGCTTTCGCGGCCGGTATGGCAGGCGATGCCGCCGGCCTGTTCGATCTGCATGGTGATCACGTCGCCATCGCAGTCGAGGCGCAGTTCCTTCACCGTCTGCAGGTGGCCGGACTCCTCGCCCTTTTTCCACAGCTTCTGGCGCGAGCGCGTCCAGTAGTGGGCAATGCCGGTTTCTGCGGTCAGTTTCAGCGACTCGCGGTTCATGTAGGCCACCATCAGCACGCGGCCCGTGTTGGCGTCCTGGGCGATGGCCACCACCAGCCCCTTGTCGTCCCACTTCACTTCGTCCAGCCAGTTCGGAGCAGTCATTGCGGCCAACCTTTACAAACGCACTTCGATGCCGGCGGCGCGCATCGCTTCTTTCGCCTGACGCACCGTGTACTCGCCGAAATGGAAGATGCTGGCGGCCAGCACCGCGTCGGCCTTGCCCAGCGTCACGCCTTCCACCAGATGCTGCAGGTTGCCGACGCCACCGGAGGCGATCACCGGCACCGGCACCGCGTCCGACACCGCCCGCGTCAACGGCAGGTTGAAGCCGATCTTGGTGCCGTCGCGGTCCATGCTGGTGAGCAGGATCTCGCCGGCGCCGTATTCCGCCATCTTCACCGCCCACTCCACCGCGTCCAGCCCGGTGGCCTTGCGCCCGCCGTGGGTGAAGATCTCCCAGCGGTCGTTGGCCGGCGACACCGCCTTGGCGTCGACCGCCACCACGATGCACTGGCTGCCGAACTTGTCGGCGGCCTCGCGCACCAGGTCGGGGTTGGTGATCGCCGCGGTGTTGATGCTGACCTTGTCGGCGCCGGCGTTGAGCAGGCGGCGGATATCGGCCACCTGGCGCACGCCGCCACCGACGGTGAGCGGGATGAAGACCTGCTCGGCCACCGACTCGATCACGTTGAGGATCAGGTCGCGGTCGTCGGAACTGGCGGTAATGTCGAGGAAGGTCAGCTCGTCGGCGCCCTGCTCGTTATAGCGCTTGGCGATCTCGACCGGATCGCCGGCGTCGCGCAGGCCGACAAAATTGATGCCCTTGACCACGCGACCGGCGGTCACGTCCAGGCAGGGGATGATGCGTTTGGCTAGAGACATGGTGTTCTGTACTGAAGGTTGGCCGCAAGCGCTTGCGGCCAACCCTGGAGATGATTGCAAACTGCCTCAGGCTTCGGACAGTTCGTCGGCCAGATCCTGCGCGGCGGCAAAATCGATGCTGCCTTCGTAGATGGCGCGGCCAGTAATGGCGCCCTCGATGCCTTCGCCCTCCACCGCGCACAGGTTGCGCACGTCGTCGAGATTGGTCAGGCCGCCGGAGGCGATCACCGGGATGGTCAGTGCCTGCGCCAGCTTGACGGTGGCGTCGATGTTGACGCCGTTCATCATGCCGTCGCGGCCGATGTCGGTGTAGATCACCGAGTTCACGCCGTAGTCCTCGAAGCGCTTGGCCAGATCGATCACGTTATGGTTGGTGACCTTGGCCCAGCCATCGATGGCGACCATGCCGTCCTTGGCGTCGAGGCCGACGATCACCTGGCCGGGGAAGGCGTCGCAGGCGTCGTGCAGGAAGCCAGGGTTCTTCACCGCGGCGGTGCCGATGATCACGTACTTCAGGCCCAGATCGAAGTACTTCTCGATGGTATCCAGATCGCGAATGCCGCCGCCGAGCTGCACCGGCATGTCGTCGCCGACCGCGCCGAGAATGTCGCGGATCACCGACAGGTTCTTCGGCTTGCCGGCAAAGGCACCGTTCAGATCCACCAGATGCAGGCGGCGCGCGCCCTGGTCACGCCAGTGCAGCGCGACCTTGACCGGGTCGTCGGAAAAAACGGTGGCGTCGTCCATCACGCCCTGTTTCAGGCGTACGCATTGACCATCCTTGAGGTCGATAGCAGGTATCAGCAGCATGGTGCGAACAGAATCTTCGGTAAGTTAAACAGTGCCATCCCAGGCCAAGAAATTCTTCATCATCTGAAGTCCGGCGCGATGGCTCTTTTCGGTGTGGAATTGGGTGGCAAAGATATTGCCACGTCCGACGATACAGGAAAACCGGTCGGGGTACTCGCTTTGTGCCAGCGTCAGCTGCGGGTCCTGCGGTGCGAAGTGGTAACTGTGCACAAAATAGAAGCGCTCGCCGTCTTCGATGCCGGCGAACAGCGGGTGCGGCACGGTCTGGAACACGCGGTTCCAGCCCATGTGCGGCACTTTCAGGCGCTCGCCCTGCGCGTCGCGCAGGTTGGCCGCAAAGCGTTTGACCTCGCCCTTGAAGATGCCAAGGCCGGGGGTGTCGCCCTCCTCGCTGCGCTCGAACAGCAGCTGGGCGCCGACGCAGATGCCGAAGAACGGCTTGGTCTGCGTGGTCTCGCGTACCGCCTCGGCCAGGCCGTGCGCGTTCAGTTCGCGCATGCAGTCCGGCATCGCGCCCTGGCCGGGGAACACCACCTTGTCCGCCTTCACCACCCGCTCCGGATCGGAGGTCAGGAAGATGTCGGCGCCGATGTCGTTGACGCTCTGCACGGACTTCAGCACCGAGTGCAGATTGCCCATGCCGTAATCGATGACGGCTACCTTCATGCTGTCAGCGTCCCCTTGGTGGACGGCGTCTGGCCGGCCATGCGCTCGTCGAACTCCACCGCCATGCGCAGCGCGCGGCCGAAGGCCTTGAACACCGTCTCCGCCTGGTGGTGGCTGTTCACGCCGCGCAGGTTGTCGATGTGCAGCGTCACCATGCTGTGGTTGACGAAGCCGTGGAAGAATTCGCTGAACAGGTCGACGTCGAAACCGCCGATGGCGGCGCGGGTGAACGGGATGTGGTACTGCAGGCCCGGGCGGCCGGACAGGTCGATCACCACGCGGCTCAGCGCCTCGTCCAGCGGCACGTAGGCGTGGCCGTAGCGGCGGATGCCCTTCTTGTCGCCGATGGCCTTGGCGAAGGCCTGACCCAGCGTGATGCCGATGTCTTCGACGGTGTGGTGGGCGTCGATGTGCAGGTCGCCGCGCGCGCTGATGTCGAGGTCGATCAGGCCGTGGCGGGCGATCTGGTCCATCATGTGGTCGAGGAACGGGACGCCGGTGTCGAAGCGGCCGACGCCGCTGCCGTCGAGATTGACGGTGGCGGTGATCTGGGTTTCCAGGGTGTTGCGGGTAACGGTAGCGGTGCGCATGGTGGCTCAGGCAAAGTAGGTGGTGATCGCGGCCAGGACCGCGGTGTTTTCGTCCGGGCTGCCGACGGTCAGGCGCAGGCAGTTGGCCAGCAGCGGATGGTAGCCGTGCAGGTTTTTCACCAGGATGCGCGCCTCTTTCAGCGCGGCGAACAGCGCCGGCGCGTCCGGCACGCGCACGGTGAGGAAGTTGGCCTCCGACGGGAACACCTTCAGCTGCGGCATCGCGCCCAGCGCTGCGGCCAACCTTTCGCGTTCGCGTCGCAGTTCCGCCGCCTGCGCGTCGAAGACCTCGATGTGGCGCAACGCGAACTTGGCGGCGGCCTGGGTCAGCACGTTGATGTTGTACGGCGGGCGCACCTTGTCCAGCTGCGCGATCACCTCCGGGTGACCGGCGGCGTAGCCCAGACGCAACCCGGCGAGGCCGAGCTTGGACAGCGTGCGCATCACGATCAGGCGCTCGTGGCTGCCGGCCAGATCCATGAACGTGTCGTCGGCAAACGCCTGGTAGGCCTCGTCGACCACCACCAGCCCCGGTGCGGCATCGAGAATCGCCTGCACCTCGGCGCGGGCAAAACGCGGCCCGGTCGGGTTGTTGGGGTAGGACACGAACACCACCGCCGGCTGTTCGCTGGCGATGGCGGCCAGCGTGGCCGGCAGATCGAGGCTGAAGTCGGCGGCCAGCGGCACGCCGACGTAGCGCACGCGCGAGAACTGCGCGTTGAGCCTGTACATCACGAAGGACGGCTCCAGCGCCAGCACCACGGTGTCGGGGGCGGCCAGTGCCTGGGTGATCAGGGTGATGATTTCGTCGGAGCCGTTGCCGAGGACGACGTCGGCGGCGGCAGGGATGGCGAAGGCAGCCTTGAGCTGATCCTTCAACCCGTCGCCGTGCGGATCGGGGTAGCGGTTGAGGGCGACATCGGCCAGGGTCTGGCCCAGTTCGCTGCGCAGCGGCTCCGGCAGGCGGTACGGGTTTTCCATGGCGTCCAGCTTGATGAAGCCGGCGGCATCGGCAACGTGGTAGGCCTGCATGGCCAGCACGTCGGGGCGGAACAGTTGCTGTATAGACATTTTATTCGACATTTCGTTACCGGCGGCGCCGGATGGAACTGCCGGCATAGCCCGACACAATCAATTCACAAGACTTTCATCCTACCTGTTTTGGCAGGGGGCGCCTAGCGCCGCGGCCGCTTTTCTGCGGCGGTGCAGCAGCGCGGCGGCGCCGCGCCATGACATGAAAATGGCCAGCAGTGCTGGCCATGACAAAGCAGGGTCGGGTCGCCGTGCGCTCAGTCGCCGGCCGGGTCCAGCCGCAGCTCGGCGGCACGGGCGTGGGCGGTCAGCCCCTCGCCGTGGGCCAGCACGCTGGCGATCTGGCCCAGCTTCTGCGCGCCGGCGTGCGACACGCGGATCAGGCTGCTGCGCTTCTGGAAGTCGTACACGCCCAGCGGGCTGGCAAAGCGCGCGGTGCGGCTGGTGGGCAGCACGTGGTTGGGGCCGGCGCAGTAGTCGCCCAAGCTCTCCGAGGTGAAGCGGCCCATGAAGATGGCGCCGGCGTGGCGCAGCTTGTCCAGCCACGCTTCCGGCTGCGCCACCGACAGCTCCAGGTGCTCCGGCGCGATGTAGTTGGAGATGGCGCAGGCTTCGTCCAGATCGCGCACCTCGATCAGCGCGCCACGGTTGCCCAGGCTGGCCTCGATGATGGCGCGGCGCGGCATGGTGGGCAGCAACTTCGCGATGCTGGCTTCCACCTTGGCGATGTAGTCGGCCGACGGGCACAGCAGGATGGCCTGCGCGATCTCGTCGTGCTCGGCCTGGCTGAACAGGTCCATCGCGATCCAGTCCGGATCGGTGTCGCCGTCGCAGATCACCAGGATCTCGGACGGGCCGGCCACCATGTCGATGCCGACCACGCCGAACACGCGGCGCTTGGCGGCGGCCACGTAGGCATTGCCCGGGCCGGTGATCTTGTCCACCTGCGGCACGCTCTCGGTGCCGTAGGCCAGCGCGGCGACGGCCTGCGCGCCGCCACAGGTGAACACCTTGTCCACGCCGGCGATGTAGGCGGCGGCCAGCACCAGGTCGTTCTGTTCGCCATTCGGCGTCGGCACCACCATGATGATCTCGCCGACGCCGGCCACCTTGGCCGGCAGCGCGTTCATCAGCACCGAGCTGGGATAGGCGGCCTTGCCGCCCGGCACGTAGATGCCGACGCGGTCCAGCGGCGTCACCTGCTGGCCCAGCAGGGTGCCGTCCTCGTCCTCGTAGCTCCACGAGTGCGCCAGCTGCTTCTCGTGATAGCGGCGCACGCGCTCGGCGGCGGCTTCCAGCGCGGTGCGCACGTGCGCCGGCAGGCGGGCGTGCGCGGCCTGCAGCTGCTCGCGGCTCAGCGTCAGCGCCGCCATGTCGGCCACGCTCATGCGGTCGAAACGGTTGGTGTACTCCACCACCGCCGCATCGCCACGGGCTTTCACGTCGTCGCAGATGGCGGCCACGGCGGCATCGACCGCCGGGTCCTGCGCGGTTTCAAAGGCCAGCAGCGCCTTGAGGCGGGCGTCGAAATCGGCTTGGGAGGAAGACAGGCGTTGCATGGTTACGGCTCCATAGGCTTGCGGCCAACCTCAAGGTTGGCCGCAACGGGCATAGGCTTACTGCGACACCGCGCCGGCGAAGGCGTCCAGCACCGGCTGGATGGTGTCGTACTTGAGTTTGAGCGCGGCCTGGTTCACCACCAGTCGCGAGCTGATGTCGATGATCTGTTCCACCGCCTGCAGGTTGTTGGCTTTCAGCGTGCTGCCGGTGGACACCAGATCGACGATGGCGTCGGCGAGGCCGACCAGCGGTGCCAGTTCCATCGAGCCGTACAGCTTGATGATGTCGACGTGCACGCCCTTGGCGGCGAAATGCTCGCGCGCGATCTGCGGGTACTTGGTGGCGATCTTCAGGCGCGCGCCGTGCTTGACCGCGGCGTCGTAGTCGAAGCCGTTTTCCACCGCCACCATCATCTTGCACTTGGCGATGTTCAGGTCCAGCGGCTGGTACAGGCCGGCACCGCCGTGCTCGATCAGCACGTCGCGGCCGGCGATGCCCAGATCGGCGGCGCCGTACTGCACGTAGGTCGGCACGTCGGAGGCGCGCACGATCACCAGGCGCACGTCGGGACGGTTGGTGCCGATGATCAGCTTGCGCGACGACTCCGGGGCTTCGGCGGGTTCGATGCCGGCAGCGGCCAGCAGCGGCAGGGTTTCTTCAAAAATGCGGCCCTTCGAGAGGGCAATGGTCAGGGTCATGATATTGATGCGTTGCAATAATGGGGATCAGCGTACCAGAGCCCGGCGCTCTCGCTCAAGGTTGGCCACGTAACGTTGCACCATGGTTTCGCGCGGGGTGTTCATATTGGTGAAGCAGCACCCGGCGCGGATGCTTTCCTGGCCGTTTTTATGCTGAACCGGAATCAGGTGGCGGATTTCCAGCTGCACCTGCAGCACGCCGAACGGCTTCAGCTCGATCGACACCTGGTAGAGGTCGCCGAGGTGGAACTTGGCCGCCTGTGCCGTGGACAGCACCAGCGCGGCACCGCCGAGGCTGATGTCGGCCAGCGGCAGCGCCAGCTCGCCGGCGGGATGGTCCAGGAACTGGCACAGCACCGGGTTGGCGATCGGGGTGGGAATGCGGAAGAACTCGCGGCGCTGCAGCTTGATCACCTGCTCCGGCAGGTCCACCTCGAAGGCGTCGCCCCCCTGGAAGCTGATGCGGCGCGGCTGGCCGGTGGTGAACTGGGTTTTGACCCCGGCCGGCGAACAGACGTAGATGTTGCGCTCGCTCTCCAGGAACAGCTTGTTGGCGTGCTCGTTGGCGCCCCAGTCCAGCACCATGGTGCGGGCAGCGTTGTCCAGCGCCAGGATGCGGGTCAGGATGAAGGATTTTCCCTTGTTGGAAAATACCGTCACCATCTGCCCCTGCTGCACGATGCCGCGCAGGTGATGCACCACTTCAGCCGCACTGGTCAGCGTGTATTTGCTCAGGTCTATGCTGGGCGAGGTGCTGCCACTGGCGGCACCGGGCGTGAGGTCATCGGTCACGGTTACGACGTCCGGAATGCGGTAGTAAGGGATACAACGGTCACTACGCAGTTTAACCCAATAAGGCCTTTACATCATGGGCGATATCGCTGGCCGGCGTGGCGTAGGGCAAATACACGCGCAACTTGCCGTCCCGGTCGAACAGATAGCTGCCGGCGCTGTGATCGACGGTGTAGCCGCCACTCGCCGCCGGCTGGCGCTGGGCGACGACCTTGAAGTGGCCGGCCACGGCGGCGACTTCCGCCTCGCTGCCGGTCAGGCCGAGAAAACGCCGGTCGAAATGCGGAATGTAGCCGGCCAGCACCGCCGGCGTATCGCGCTGCGGGTCGACGCTGACGAACAGCACCTGCAGCCGCTCGCCGTCGGCGCCCAGCTGCTTCGCCGCCTGGGCGAACTCCAGCATGGTGGTCGGGCACACGTCCGGGCAGTGGGTATAGCCGAAGAACAGCGCCACCACCTTGCCCTTGAACTCGTCCAGCGAGTGGCGCTTGCCGTCGTGACCGGTGAGGGTGAACGGCTGGCCGAAGCTGGCGCCGCCGATGTCGGTGCCCTTGAACGCCGGCGGCGGTGCGCCATTACAGGCGGCCAATCCGGTCATCAGGGCAACAAGCAGCAGCAAGCGTACAAGCAGGGGCATGGGGTCATCCACTCAGGGGCAGGAAAAAGACGCGGTCGAGCAGCAGGGCGGCGAACAGCCAGGTCAGGAACTGGATCGACCAGCGGAAGCAGCGCCGCGCGGAGTCGTCAGCATAATGACGGTGCAGGCGGGCGGCAAGCTGCACGAAGCGCGCGTTGAGCAGCAGGATGGCCAGCAGGTACACCGCCCCCGCCGCCTGCAGCGCCAGCGGCAGCAGGGTCACCGCCGCCAGCAGCACGGTGTAGAGCAGGATGGACAGCGTGGTGAACGGCTGGCCGTGGGTCAGCGGCAGCATCGGCAGGCCGGCACGGGCGTAGTCGTCGCGGCGGTACAGCGCCAGCGCCCAGAAGTGCGGCGGCGTCCAGGTGTAGATGATCAGGAACAGCACCATCGCCATCGCGCTGACCTCGCCGGTCATCGCCGCCCAGCCGAGGATGGGCGGCATCGCGCCGCTGGCGCCGCCGATCACGATGTTCTGCGGCGTGTTCGGCTTCAGCAGCAGGGTGTAGACGATGGCGTAGCCGGCAAAGGTGGCCAGCGTCAGCCACGCGGTCAGCGCGTTGACCAGCGCGATCAGCAGCGCCATGCCCAGCCCCAGCGCGGCCAGCGCCACCACGAGCGTCTCGGCCATTCCCAGCTCGCCGCTGGCGGTGGCGCGGCGCGCGGTGCGGCGCATGCGCGCGTCGATGGTGCGCTCCACCAGGCAGTTGATCATCGCCGCGGCACCGGCCACCAGCGCGATGCCGAGCGTGGCGGCCAGCATGCGGCCGGGGCCGGGCCAGCCCGGCACCGCCAGCACCATGCCGATCACGGCGCAAAACACGATCAGCGCCACCACTTTCGGTTTCGCCAGCTGCCACAGGGCAGCGGCATGACGACGCAGGGAGGGGGCGGTCAGGGCAGTCATCGTGTTCTCCTCGGGGCGGGGTCCAGCGACAGCAGGAGCAGCGTGGCGACGATCAGCAGCAGCATGGCGCCGGCGTTGTGCGCCACCGCCAGTGCCAGCGGCAGCTGCAACAGCACATTGCCGGCGCCTAGCGCCAGCTGCAGCAGCCAGCTGCCCAGCAGCAGGCACAGTAGCGGTCGCAATGGCGGCTGGCGCCACAGCCGCAGCACCAGCCACAGCAGCAGCAGCGACACCAGCGCGGCGCCCAGCCGGTGCGCCCAGTGCATGGCCAGCAGGTGGCTGCCCAGCAGCGGCGCGCCGTCCGGGCCTTCGCCCAGCTCGCGCAGCAGATGGAAGGCGCCGCGCCACTGCGCGTCCGGCCACCACGCGCCGTTGCAGGCCGGGAAGCCCTGGCAGGCCAGCGCCGCGTAATTGCTCGACACCCAGCCGCCGAGCGCGATCTGCAGCAGCAGCAGCAAGGGCAGCAACAGCGCCAGCGCGAAGCTGGCCGCCCCCACCGCATGGCGCTGCGGCAGGCGCCGCTGCCACCAGCAGCAGGCGGCCAGCAGCGCCGCCAGCGTCATGCCGCCCAGCAGGTGGGCGCTGACGATGGCCGGTTTCAGCAGCAGGGTGACGGTCCACATTCCCAGCGCGCCCTGCACGCACACCAGCAACAGCAGCAGCGCCGCCCAGCCGCGCAGCCGGCGCTGGCGCCAGGCCAGCACGTTCAGCGCCAGCAGCAGCAGGCCGAGGCTGGCGGCGAGATAGCGGTGGCTCATTTCCTTCCACGCCTTGGCCATGCTCACCGGACCGTCGGGGTTGGCCGCATGCTGCTCCTGGATCAGCGGCGCCGCGTGCAGCGGCGACAGCCGGCCGTAGCAGCCCGGCCAGTCCGGACAACCAAGACCGGCATCCGACAGCCGCACGTACGCCCCCAGCGGCACCACGATGCACACCAGCAACAAGGCCAGCCATAGCACGCGTCTCATCCTGCCCCCTTCCCTGCCCGTGCCGGCACGGACAGCCGTTGCCGCGGCCACTTCAGCCGAGGCTGTTATTGTTTTTCAGCACACTGCGGATTTCCCTGATCACCGCCGCCGGCGCGGCGCCATCCGGGTAGAACAGCACGCCGTTGCCGTGCGGGTCCACCAGGTAGAAACCGTCCTGGCGCAGCCCGGCCTCGGCCTGCTGGCGCCGCACCAGCCGCGCGGCGGCCTCGCCCTGCGCGGTGTGGATCTGGCGCATCGCAAAGCGGCGCCGCTCGCAGGCCGGGTTGCAGTTGGCGGCGGCGTCGAGCAGCACCCAGCGCCCTTGCGGCCAACCTGGCTGCCGCGCCTGCGGCAGCGGTGTCGCCAGCAGCTGGCCGTAGCTCTTGCCGCCGGCCGGCGGCAGCCAGCGGTACGACAGCCACGACGCCAGCACCGGCAGCGCGCACAGCAGCGCAATCAGCAGCAACTTAATCCGTCCGCGATCCCGAGCGTTCATCCCGTCCCCTCCTCTGCACGATCCATGCTCCTGTAATCAGGCATAGCCCAAGCAGCAGCCATTGCAAGGCATAGGCATAGTGGCGCTGCGGATCGAACGGCGGCCGCACCGGCCACGGTGCCAGCGGCGGCAGGGTCACATCCAGCACCAGCAGGCCGTCGTGCAGCCGCCCCGGCAGGCGCCGCGCCAGTGCCGCCCAGTCCAGCGCATCGACCTCGCCGCGGTCCGCCACCCGCGCGCCAGACAGCAGATAGGGCTGCGGTCGCGGCAGCCAGTAGCCCTGCAGCCGCAACGGCGGCAGCGGGATGCGCACATAGGCCGCCGGCCCGCGCAGCCAGCCGCGATCGACCACCACCCAGCTGCCGTCGGGCAGCTGCACCGGCTGCCAGATGCGGATGCCGCTGGCACCGCCGAGCAGGGCATTGGCGACGCGGATCTCCGGCTCGCTGCCGCGCACCTGCAGCCAGGCACGCTGGCCGGCCGGTGCCGTGCTGGCGGCCAGTGCGGCCAACGGCTGCGGCGCCTGCCGCAGATTGAATTCATGGTGGGCCAGCTGCGCCTGCCGTTGCTGGCCACGCTGCCACTGCCACAGCGCCAGCAGGAAAGGCAGCAGCGCCAGCAACCACAGCAGCCACGCCAGCCGCAGCCGGCCACGCTGGCGGCGAAAGCCGGCGCGGCTGCTAGACTGGATTACACCCGCCGGAGGACATGTCATGAAGATTGCCGCCATCACCCTGCTGTTGCTGATCATGCTGACCCTGGCCTTTGCCCTGCGCAGCGTCAGCCGTGGCGACACGCCGCGCCAGACCGTCAA
Source organism: Vogesella alkaliphila (assembly GCF_014652475.1). GTDB lineage: Bacteria > Pseudomonadota > Gammaproteobacteria > Burkholderiales > Chromobacteriaceae > Vogesella > Vogesella alkaliphila. The sequence continues at coordinate 19,135 of NZ_BMYW01000012.1, forward strand.
GGCGCTGACCCTGCGCGTGGCGCTGTCGCTGGGGCTGTTCCTGCTGCTGATGGCCGGCGGCATGCTTGGCTGGTGGCTGCCGCACGGGCGCTGACGCCTCCTGCCGCTACAGCCAGTACACGAACACGAACAGGATCAGCCACACCACGTCGACAAAGTGCCAGTACCACGCCGCGGCCTCGAAGGCGAAGTGGTGCTCGGCATTGAAATGCCCGCGCAGCACCCGCAGCCACACCACCGCCAGCATGATGGCACCCAGCAGCACGTGCAGGCCGTGAAAGCCGGTGAGCATGAAGAAGGTCATGCCGTAGGCGCCGGAGGCCAGCGACAGGCCCAGCTCGTTCATCGCGTGCGCGTACTCGTAGATCTGCAGCCCGAGAAACAGCGCGCCCAGCACCACCGTCAGCCCGAGACCGAACACCAGCCGCCACCGCTGGCCGGACAGCAGCCCCCAGTGCGCCCAGGTCAGCGTGGCGCCGGACGACAGCAGGATCAGGGTATTGACCGCCGGCAGCCCCCACGGCCCCATCGCCTGGTAAGGGGCGCTGATGCCGGGGCCGGTGGCCAGCGGCCAGCTGGCGGCAAAGCCGGGGTACAGCAGCTGGTGCTGCTCGTTGCCCAGCTCCGGCACCGAGATGGTCCGCACGTAGAACAGCGCGCCGAAGAAGGCGGCGAAGAACATCACCTCGGAAAAGATGAACCAGCTCATGCCCCAGCGGAACGAGGCATCCTCGCGCCGCTGGTAACGGCCGGCCAGGCTTTCGCGGATCACGTCCCCAAACCAGCCGAACAGCATCCACAGCAGGATCAGTACCCCCAGCAGCAGGCCGAACTTGCCGGCGGCGATGCCGTTGACGGTGAAGGATGCCCCCAGCCCCAGCGCAAACAGCGCCACCGCGCCGATGATCGGCCAGCGCGACGGATCGGGCACGAAATAGTGGTGCGACGTGTCGTTATGCATGATTCCTCCGTCCGCTCAGGGCGCCGTCAGCCAGCTGACCAGCAACAGCAGGCCGCCGACAAACAGCGCCACCAGAATGATCGCCGCCGCGATGAGGTCGGCGAAGCGCAACTGGCGGTCAACGTTGGCCGCACGGCCGCGCCGCACGCCGAAGAAGGCGGCCAGCACAGCAGCCAGGGCGCGCAGCGGCCTCATGATCGCCCCGGCACATCGAACACGGTGTAGGCCAGCGTGATGCTGTCGAGGCCGGCCGGCACGTTCTTGTCGACCACGAACACCACCGGAAAGCGCCGGGTCTCGCCCGGTGCAAACGCCTGCTGCGCAAAGCAGAAGCAGTCCAGCTTCTTCACGTACTCCGCCGCCGCCGCCGGCAGGTAACGCGGAATCGCCTGACCGACGACCTGGCGGTTGCTGGCATTGGTGATCTCGTAGTCGACTCGCACGAACTCGCCCGGCACCGCGCGCAGCGTGCGCGTCAGCGGCCGCACCTGCCACGGTAGCCCCGGCTGCACCGTGGCATCGAAGGTCAGCAGTACCGGCGCCAGCGGCGTTGCGGCCAACCTTTGGCTGCCGACCTCGTCCGGCCGCTGCAGGCTGCCCAGCCCGGTCAGGCGGCACAGCGCGTCGTAGACCGGGATCAGCCCCCAGGCGAACACGAACATCACGCAGGCCAGCAGCAGCAGCTTCAGCAGCAGCAGGCGGTTGTCGTGCAGGGTGGCGGGCGGCTTGTCCATGTCAGTGGTGCTTTCCGCCGTGCATGGCGTCGATGCGGCCGTTCTCGCCGACTTCCAGATCCGGCGCCTCGACGAAGCTGTGATACGGCGCCGGGGTGGCGATCTGCCACTCCAGGGTGTCGGCGCCTTCCCACGGCCTGGCCGCGGCCGGCTTGCCGTGGCGCAGGCTGTGCAGCATGTTGGCAAAGAAGATCAACTGCCCCAGCCCGAAGCAGAAGGCGCCGACGCTGGCCAGGGTGTTGAAGTCGGTGAACTGCATGTTGTAGTCGGGAATGCGGCGCGGCATGCCGGCGAGGCCGAGGAAGTGCATCGGGAAGAAGGTCACGTTGAACCACAGCAGCGACCACCAGAAGTGAAACTTGCCCCAGGACTCCGAGTACATGCGCCCGGTCATCTTCGGGAACCAGTAGTACACCGCGGCGAACAGGCTGAACAGCGCGCCGGCCACCAGCACGTAGTGGAAGTGCGCCACCACGTAGTAGGTGTCCTGCAGCTGGATGTCGATGGCGGCGATGCTCAGCGTCACCCCGGACAGGCCGCCGACGGTAAACAGGCAGATGAAGCCGATGGCGAACAGCATCGGCGTCTCGAAGCTCATGCTGCCCTGCCACATGGTGCCGATCCAGTTGAACACCTTCACCCCGGTCGGCACCGCGATCAGCATCGTCGCGTACATGAAGAACAGCTGCGCGGTGGCCGGCATGCCGGTGGTGAACATGTGGTGCGCCCACACCATGAAGCTGAGGATGGCGATGGAGCTGGTGGCGTACACCATCGAGGTGTAGCCGAACAGCGGCTTGCGGCTGAAGGTGGGGATGATGTGGCTGACGATGCCGAAGGCCGGCAGCGCCATGATGTAGACCTCGGGGTGGCCGAAGAACCAGAAGATGTGCTGGTACAGCACCGGGTCGCCACCACCGGCGGCATTGAAGAAGTGGGTGCCGAAGTGGCGGTCGGTCAGCACCATGGTCACCACCCCGGCCAGCACCGGCATCACCGCGATGATCAGGTAGGCGGTGATCAGGCTGGCCCAGGCGAACATCGGCATCTTCATCATCGTCATCCCCGGCGCGCGCAGGTTGAGGATGGTGACGATGATGTTGATCGAGCCCATGATCGAGCTGACGCCCATGATGTGGATGGCGAAGATGGTCAGGTCCATGCCCATGCCCATCTGGGTGGACAAGGGCGCGTACAGCGTCCAGCCCGCCGCCGCCGCCCCGCCCGGCACCGCGAACGAGATCAGCAGCAGCAAGGCCGCCGGCGGCAGCAGCCAGAAGCTCCAGTTGTTCATGCGCGCAAACGCCATGTCCGGCGCGCCTATCATCAGCGGCAGCATCCAGTTGGCCAGCCCGGTGAACGCCGGCATGATGGCGCCGAACACCATGATCAGCCCGTGCAGGGTGGTGAACTGGTTGAACAGCTCCGGCTGCCAGAACTGCAGCCCGGGGCGGAACAGCTCGGCGCGGATGCACAGCGCCAGCACGCCGCCGAAGATGAACATGCTGAACGCGAACCACAGGTACAGCGAGCCGATGTCCTTGTGGTTGGTGGCGAACAGCCAGCGGGTGATGCCGCTTGGCTTGGCGTGGTGGCCGTGCGCGGTGTCGTGCGCCGGCTGCAGTGCACTGTCGATCGCAGTCATGCCCTCTCCCCCTTACGCTTTGCCGCCGCGGGCAGCCTTGATGTCCTTGGGCTGCACCACGTCGCCGGTGTGATTGCCCCACGCATTGCGCTCGTAGGTGATCACCGCCGCAATATCGGTATCCGACAGCTGCTTGCCCCAGGCCGCCATCGCGGCATTCTTCTTGCTGCCGTTAAGCACGATGTCGATGTGGCCGGGCTTGTCCTTGGTCGCCATCGCCGAGCCGTCCAGCGCCGGGAAGGCGCCGGGGATGCCCTTGCCGTTGGCCTGGTGGCAGGCGACGCAGTTCTGCGCGTACACCTTCTCGCCACGCGCCATCAGCTCGGCCAGTGGCCAGACCTTGTTCGGATCCTCAAGGTTGGCCGCAGCGGTTTTTTGTCTTGCGGCCAACCATGCCTGGTAATCGGCCGGCGCCCTGGCCTCGACCACGATGGGCATGAAGCCGTGATCCTTGCCGCACAGTTCGGCGCACTGGCCGCGATAGGTGCCGGGGCGATCGACCTTGAACCAGACATCACGCACGAAGCCCGGGATCGCGTCCTGTTTCACCCCCAGCTGCGGCACCCACCAGGCGTGAATCACGTCGTTGGCGGTCAGCAGCAGCCGCACCTTGGTGCCGGTCGGCACCACCAGCGGCTCGTCGACCTCCAGCAGGTAGTGCTCGCCTCGGTCGGCCACCTGCCGGATGGCGCTCTGTGGCGTGGACAGATGGCTCATGAAGGCGACGCCGTCGTCGAGGTAGTCGTAGTGCCACTTCCACTGGTAGCCGGTGACCTTGATGGTCAGCTCGGCGCCGGCACTGCTCTTCTGCTGCAGGATCAGCCGCGTCGCCGGCCACGCCATCGCCACCAGGATCAGGAGCGGAATCAGCGTCCAGATGATCTCGACGGTGGTGTTTTCGTGGAAGTGTTTCGCCTGATGGCCGGCGGCTTTGCGGTGGCGCAGGATGGCCCAGAACATCACGCCGAAGACCAGAACGAAGATGCCGCCGGTGATGTACAGCAGCAGCATGTGCAGATCGTAGATATCCTGCGCGACGCCGGTGACCGGCGGCGGCAGGTTGACACCGGCCGCCAGCACGGCAGACGACCAGCCGGTGAACAGTAACAGGACGCGACGACTGGCCATGGCGTCTTCCCCAAGTAAAGTCTCGTGTTGGCCGGAAACCCGGTCGCTGGCCGCAGTCTGTGCCGCAGCGCTTTATCGAGAATAGGAAGATCAGCCGATAAAACAAGTATTTATCATGGTGCAGCGCCGCAAACCGGCGCCGCAGCTCAGGCCGCCGCCGCCTCGTAAGGCAGGCTCAGCAGCGGCTCGCCCAGCGCGCGCACAAGCGTCGCCAGATTGTCATCAAAGGCCAGCTGCGCCGGCACCACGCGGTTGGCGACCCAACCTGCGAGGGTGCAGCCGCTGGCGCGGATCGCCTGCGCCGTCAGCAGCGCGTGGTTGATGCAGCCCAACTTCATGCCCACCACCAGGATCACCGGCAGCTGCAACTGCTGCGCCAGGCCCTGCATGTCCAGCGTGTCCGACAGCGGCGCCAGCCAGCCGCCGGCGCCCTCCACCAGCACCACGTCGGCATCTGCGGCCAAGCTTTGGTAGTGCGCGACGATCCGCGCCGGGTCTATCGTCACGCCGACGTCGCGCGCGGCGATGTGCGGCGACACCGGCGGCAGGAAGCGGTACGGATTCATCAGCGCCAGATCGGTCTGGCCGGTGGCCGCCACCAGCCGTGCCACGTCGTCGTTGTGCCAGCTGCCGTCCGGCAGGATGTCGCAGCCGGAGGCCACCGGCTTCATCGCCAGCACGCGCTTACCCTGCGCCTGCCAGTGGCGGATCAGCTTCACCGCGCTGTGGGTCTTGCCGATCTCGGTATCGGTGCCGGTAATGAAATAGCCTTGTGCCATGGGCAGTGTCCTTGTGGAAAGCTCCGCCTGCAGATGCGGCCAAACCGGAAAATGAAAAGACAGACGCGACAAGGCCGACCTCGTGGGTCGGCTGTCTGCGTCTGCCGTGGTGCCGGCAAAGGCGGAAGGGGGCGGCCTTGTGGGCCTTTGATCTTTACCGCGGCGGCCAACCTTTCCGGGTCGGACGTTTTGCTGCCGCGGTTGCGCGCTCTTTAGACCGGGCCCTGGGCGTACACGCGCTCGGTCTTGCTATGCAGCTTGTTCAGTGCCGCCAGGTAGGCCTTGGCGCTGGCGACGATGATGTCGGTGTCGGCGCCCTGGCCGTTGACGATGCGGCCGTCCTTGGCCAGGCGCACGGTCACTTCACCCTGCGATTCGGTGCCCTTGGTGATGGCGTTGACCGAGTACAGCTCCAGCTCGGCCTCGCTCTTCACCACGCTCTCGATCGCCTTGAACGCGGCGTCAACCGGGCCGGAGCCGGTGGATTCGGCACGCTGCTCGTTGCCGTGCTCGACGAACACGATCTGCGCCTGCGGCGCCTCGCCGGTCTCGGTCGCCACTTTCAGCGACACGAACTTGTAGTCCTCCTGCTCGGCGGTGACCAGCTGGTCGGACACCAGCGCGTGCAGGTCCTCGTCGAAGATTTCGCGCTTCTTGTCGGCCAGCTCCTTGAAACGGGCGAAGGCGGCGTTCAGCGCCTCTTCGCTGTCCAGCACGATGCCCAGCGCGGTGAGCTTGGTGCGGAAGGCATTGCGACCGGACAGTTTGCCCAGTGTCAGACGGTTGGCGGTCCAGCCCACCGATTCCGCGGACATGATCTCGTAGGTTTCGCGGTGCTTGAGCACGCCGTCCTGGTGGATGCCGGACTCGTGGGCGAAGGCGTTGGCGCCGACGATGGCCTTGTTCGGCTGCACCGGGTAGCCGGTGATGGTCGACACCAGCTTGGACGCCGGCACGATCTGGGTGGCGTCGACGCGGGTTTCCACGTTGAACACGTCCTTGCGGGTGCGCACCGCCATCACGATCTCTTCCATCGCGGCGTTGCCGGCGCGCTCGCCGAGGCCGTTGATGGTGCACTCCACCTGCCGCGCGCCGCCCAGTACCGCGCCGAGGCTGTTGGCGACCGCCATGCCGAGGTCGTTGTGGCAGTGCGCCGACCACACCACCTTGTCGCCGCCCGGGGTCTTGGCGATCAGCTCGCGGAAGAAGGCCTCGGTGATCTTCGGCACCGCGTAGCCGACGGTGTCCGGCACGTTGAGCGTGGTGGCGCCGGCCTTGATCACCTCGCCGAAGATGCGGGCGAGGAAGTCGATGTCGGAGCGCAGCGCGTCCTCGGCGGAAAACTCGACGTCGTCGGTGTATTCGCGCGCCAGTTTCACCGCCTTCACCGCGGCGTCGACCACCTCGTCCGGGGTCATGCGCAGCTTCTTCTCCATGTGGATCGGGCTGGTGGCGATGAAGGTGTGGATGCGGCCACGCGCGGCCGGCTTGATCGCCTCGCCGGCAGCGCGGATGTCGCGCTCGTTGGCCCGCGCCAGCGAACAGACGGTGGATTCTTTCACCACTTCGGCAATGGCGCGGATCGCGTCGGCATCGCCGGGGCTGGCGGCGGCAAAGCCGGCCTCGATCACGTCGACACCGAGGCGCTCCAGCTGGCGGGCGATACGGATTTTTTCTTCCTTGGTCATCGACGCGCCCGGCGACTGCTCGCCATCACGCAAGGTGGTATCAAAAATGTAAAGACGATCGCCCATGTCAGGTGTGCTCCCTTGTCCCGCGGCCTGCGCCCCGGTCAGATAGTCGTTGAAATCGAACCGTTTCCCTTGGTCGGCGGCGAGCCTGGCCAGCTTGTTCAGCTGTGCCAGCGGCAGGGTGCCGCGCTCGCGCCACTTGTAGATGGCGGCACGCGACACCGGCTCATCGGGGAAGGCCGCATTCAACGCTTCCGCGAGCGCGCCGGGGCCTCCAAAATCCTCGATCAGACGTTCGATGTCCAATTGCATGCCACTGCTCCTTGTTTGTTATGGCTCAACCTTACGGTTCGCCCGACAAGCTGTCAAATTTTGTCGAATAATTTTGTTGCAGCACGGCAAAGCCTGTTGTCAAAGCGTAAATATCGGACAATGTGTAGAATAAACGGACAAAACAAAGGCGACCGCAGTCGCCCTTGTCCAGCCTGCCGCACGGCGGCGCCCTTGTCTCACGCTTGCGGCGGCGGCAGCGGCGCAGTCTTCTTGCCCAGCCCCATTAGCGCCATCACGTAGCCGGACAGCGCGTAGCAGACGAAGAAGCCGAACAGCACCAGCGGCGGCTCCGACATCAGCAGCATCAGCGCCACCACCAGCGCCAGCAGCATCACGAAGGGCACGCGACGGCGCAGGTGAATCTCCTTGAAGCTCCAGAATTTCACGTTGGTGACCATGGTGATGCCGGAGAAGGCTGTGAAGCCCAGCGCCACCCACGGCAGCCCCGGCAGGTCGTTGTAGCCGTAGGCATGGCAGATCCACACCAGGCCGGCCACCAGCGCCGCCGCCGCCGGGCTGGGCAGGCCGATGAACCAGCGCTTGTCGGTGGAGCCGATCATGGTGTTGAAGCGCGCCAGGCGCAACGCGGCGCCGGCGCAGTGGATGAAGGCGATCATCCAGCCCAGCTTGCCCAGGTCCTTCAGCATCCACTCGTAGGCGATCAGCGCCGGCGCCACGCCGAAGCTGACCATGTCCGACAGGCTGTCGAACTCGGCGCCGAACGCGCTCTGGCTGTGCGTCAGCCGCGCCACGCGGCCGTCCATGCCGTCGAGGATCATGGCAATGAAGATCGCCACCGCCGCGTGTTCGAAATTCTGGTTCATCGCCTGCACGATGGCGTAGAAGCCGGCGAACAGCGCGGCAAGGGTGAAGGAGTTGGGCAGCAGGTAAATGCCCTGGCGGCGCAGGGACGGCTTGATGGGCTTCGGGTCAATATGCATGCAGGCTCTCGACATCGGGCAGCGGCAAGGCGCGCCGGAAGGAAACGGGACTTGCGGCCAACGTTGCGCGCCGGCGGCAAGACAAGGCTGCATTCTAATGCGCGATGCCACGCTTACCAAGCGTCATGCGGCGCGGCGCCATCGTCACCACGAGCACACGCCGCTGACGCGCCGCACGCGGCAGGCCCAGCCGCCGCCGGCCCACCGGCGCAGGCAAAGAAAAAGCCGGGCAGCTGCCCGGCTTGACACTGACCGCGTAGCGGCAGGCTTAGTTCTTGGACTGGTCGACCAGCTTGTTCTTGGAGATCCACGGCATCATCGCGCGCAGTTCAGCACCCACTTTTTCGATCGGATGATCGGCAGTCAGGCGACGGCGGGCAGTCATGCTCGGGTAGTTGGTCTTGCCTTCCAGGATGAACATCTTGGCGTATTCACCGGACTGGATGCGGTACAGCGCCTTCTTCATCGCTTCCTTGGTGGCGGAGGTCACCACTTCCGGGCCGGTCACGTACTCGCCGTACTCCGCGTTGTTGGAGATGGAGTAGTTCATGTTGGCGATGCCGCCTTCGTACATCAGGTCGACGATCAGCTTCAGCTCGTGCAGGCACTCGAAGTAGGCCATTTCCGGCGCGTAGCCGGCTTCGGTCAGGGTTTCGAAACCGGCTTTCACCAGTTCCACCGCGCCGCCGCACAGTACGGCCTGTTCGCCGAACAGGTCGGTTTCGGTTTCTTCGCGGAAGTTGGTCTCGATCACGCCGCCCTTGGTGCCGCCGTTGGCCGCAGCGTAGGACAGGGCCACGTCACGGGCCTTGCCGGACTTGTCCTGGTACACGGCGATCAGGGTCGGCACGCCGCCGCCCTTCACGTACTCGGAACGCACGGTGTGGCCCGGGCCTTTCGGGGCGACCATGATCACGTCCAGGTCTTCGCGCGGCACGATCTGGTTGTAGTGAACGTTGAAGCCGTGCGCGAAGGCCAGGGTGGCGCCCTTCTTGATGTTCGGGGCGATTTCGTTGTGGTACACGTCAGGCTGCGATTCGTCCGGCAGCAGGATCATCACCAGATCCGCCTTCTTCACGGCATCGGCCACTTCTTTCACTTTGTGACCGGCCGCTTCGGCCTTTTTCCACGATGCGCCGTCCTTGCGCAGGCCCACCACCACATCCACGCCGGAGTCCTTCAGGTTCTGCGCGTGCGCGTGACCCTGGGAGCCGTAACCGATGATGGCAACTTTCTGGTCCTTGATGATGGAAAGATCAGCGTCTTTGTCGTAGAAAACTTTCATTGTCTTATGTCCCTAGTTTGTTCTAGGGCAGCTGATGGCCGCCCCGGTGATTCAGATCTTCAAAATACGTTCGCCGCGACCAATTCCGGATGCACCGGTACGCACCGTTTCCAGGATCACTGAACGGTCGATCGCCTCGATAAAGGCGCCCAGCTTGTCGCTCGTACCGGTGAGCTCGATGGTGTAGGTCTTTTCCGTCACGTCGATGATGCGACCACGGAAGATGTCAGCCATCCGCTTCATTTCTTCCCGATCCTTGCCGGTGGCACGGACCTTGATCAACATCATCTCGCGTTCGATATGGTCGGACTCGTTGAGGTCAATCACCTTGACCACCTCGATCAGCTTGTTGAGCTGCTTGGTGATCTGTTCGATGACTTCGTCGGACCCGTGGGTGACGATGGTCATCCGTGACAGTGTCGGGTCTTCGGTAGTCGACACCGTCAGTGAATCGATATTGTAAGCGCGTGCGGAGAAAAGTCCCACTACTCGCGACAGCGCGCCCGCTTCGTTTTCCAGCAAAATCGAAAGTATATGTCTCATGCCACTGCCTTAGCACATGTTGCCGTAGTCACGGTTGTTCTCGAAAGGAGCGATCTGCAGCTCGCGCATGTGCGGCGGCAGGTCCATCTGGTCCAGACCCTTGCCGTTCTGGATCATCGGGAACACGTTTTCGGACTGGTCGGTACGGAAGTCCATGAACACCAGACGCTCTTTCAATGCCGGGCTGAATGCCTCACGCAGCGCACCCTCGACATCGGCCGGGTTCTCGATCTTCATGCCGACGTGGCCGTAGGCCTCGGCGATGCCGACGAAATCCGGCAGTGCGTCCATATAGGACTCGGCGTAACGCGTGCCGTAGAAGAACTCCTGCCACTGGCGCACCATGCCCAGGTAGCGGTTGTTCAGCGCAATCACCTTCACCGGCGTGTGGTACTGCTTGGCGGTGGACAGCTCCTGGATGTTCATCTGGATCGAGCCTTCGCCGGTGATGCAGGCCACCTGCGCATTCGGGTTGGCCAGCTGCGCGCCGATGGCGGCCGGCAGGCCGAAACCCATGGTACCCAAACCGCCGGAGTTCAGCCATTGTTTCGGGCGCTTGAACGGGTAGTACTGCGCCGCCCACATCTGGTGCTGACCGACGTCGGAGGTGATGATGGCGTCGCCGCCGGTGATCTCGTACAGCTTCTGCACCACCGACTGCGGCTTGATGAACTCGGTCGACGGGGTGTACAGCAGGCTGTTGTAGCTGCGCCATTGCTCGATCTGCTTCCACCAGCCGGCGAGGTTGGCCGCATCCGGGCGCTGCCCGTTCTGCTTCATCAGGTCGATCAGGTCGCGCAGCACGTGTTTCACGTCGCCGACGATGGGCACGTCCACCTTCACGCGCTTGGCGATGGAGGACGGGTCGATGTCGATGTGAACGATCTTCTTCGGCTGCGACAGGAAGTGCGAGGGCACGCTGATCACGCGGTCGTCGAAACGGGCGCCGACAGCGATCAGCACGTCGCAGTACTGCATCGCCATATTAGCTTCGTAGGTGCCGTGCATGCCCAGCATGCCGAGGAACTGGCGGTCGTCACCAGGATAGGCGCCCAGGCCCATCAGCGTGTTGGTACACGGCACGCCCAGCATCTTCACCAGCTCGGTCACTTCCGCCGAGGCTCCGCCCTGCACCGCGCCGCCGCCGACGTAGATGTACGGGCGCTTGGCTTCGGCCAGCAGGCTGGCGGCCTTCTTGATCTGGCCCGGATGGCCGCGGGTCACCGGCACGTAGGAGCGGATGCTCACGCTTTCCGGATAGTGGAATTCGGCCAGCTGCTGGGTGACGTCCTTCGGCACGTCCACCACCACCGGGCCGGGGCGGCCGGTGGCGGCGATGTAGAACGCCTTCTTGATGGTGGAGGCCAGCTCGTTGATGTCCTTCACCAGGAAGTTGTGCTTCACGCACGGCCGGGTGATGCCGACCATGTCCACTTCCTGGAATGCGTCGAGGCCGATGGCCGGCGTCGACACCTGGCCGGAGATCACCACCATCGGCACCGAGTCCATGTAGGCGGTGGCGATGCCGGTCACCGCGTTGGTGGCACCCGGACCGGAGGTGACCAGGGCCACGCCGACCTTGTCACAGGAACGCGAGTAGGCGTCCGCGGCGTGCACCGCGGCCTGTTCGTGGCGCACCAGCACATGCTTGAATTGCTGCTGCCTGAAAATTGCATCATATATCTCGAGTACCGCGCCGCCGGGGTAGCCGAAAACGAATTCGACTCCTTCTTCCTGCAAGCTGCGTACCAGGATTTCCGCGCCCGATATCTGCATCTTTGCCTCTTTGATTGCTGAGTAGTTGTTTTATGTCCCGTAGTGAATGAACTTAGCTTAAGTTTGAAATAGCGGTCAAGCGCTTTTGTGCAGGTGCAAAAAAGCGCCAAAAACATTCAAAAACAGCCACTTTTGCAGGGTAGGCGGCACGGGACGGCTTTGATACCATGTCTGGTTGCTTGCGCCGGTTTTGCCGTCGCCGCCCTTTTACTCCTCATTATTATTTTCACGGCATGAATCAACATTTCACCCATCCCGGATTGCTGCGCCGACTGGCCAGCCTGTGCTACGAAGCTTTGCTGCTGGGCGCCGTGCTGCTGGTCGCGGCCGCGCTGTTCACCCCGCTGGTGGTGTGGAGCGGCAACGCGCGCTGGATGAGCGTGCTGATGCAGCTGTTCCTGGCGCTGGTGATGTTCGGCTACTTCGGCTACTGCTGGACCCGCGGCGGGCAGACGCTGGCAATGAAGCCGTGGCGGCTGCAGCTGACGCTGGCGGACGGCGGCGCGCTGCGCTGGCCGCACGCGGCGATGCGCTTCGTGGTGGCGCTGGTGCTGTACCTGGGCGTGCCGGCGCTGGCCTACACCGCGTGGCAGCCGCTGTTCGAATCGCGGCAGCATGCGCTGGCGGTGGCGCTGCTGTGGGACGCACTGCCGGTGCTGTGGGCGCTGATCGACAACGACAAGCAGTTCCTGCACGACCGCCTCGCCGGCACCCGCCTGCGCCTGCTGCCGCCGCTGGCACGCAAACGCTGAGCCGGCCGCCGCAAAAAAAAAGCCGCC
>NZ_BMYW01000012.1:31734-114808 GCF_014652475.1 Vogesella alkaliphila
CAGACCGTACGGTCTGGCGGCTTTTTTTGTTGCCCGACGCGAGCGGCGGGCGGCTACACCTGCAGCGCGGCCGCGTAGCGCGGCGCCTCCGCGCCCAGCACCAGGTGCAGCAGGTTGCCCGGCAGCGGCATCACCCCGGCGGCGCCCAGCGCGCTCAGCTGCGCGCTGTCGATGCGGCTGGCGTCGGCCAGCTCCACCCGCAGCCGGCTGCCGGCCACCAGCGCCACCGCCTTGACGTTGGCCGCACCGCCCAGCGCCGCCAGCCACTGCGCGCGGTCGATGTCGTCAGCCGCTGGCACACCGCTCGCCAGCGCGCTGCGGATCTCGTCGGCGACGATTTCCGCCTCCGGCCCCAGCACCACCTGCACGCTGCCGGCGGCCGGGCGGATCAGCCCGCGCGAGCCCAGCGCCTTCAGCGCCGCCTCGTCCACCCGCTCGTTGCGGCCCACCTGCAGGCGCAGGCGCGTGGTGCAGGCATCCACCGACTTCAGGTTGCCGGCGCCACCCAGCGCGGCGATGAAGCCCGCGGCGCGCGCGCTGCCCTTGCGGCCAACGTTGGCCGCAATTGGGGTGCTGCCGGCCGCCTCGCGCCCCAGCGTCATCAGGTTGTACTTGCGGATGAAGAAGCTGAACACACCGTAGTAGACGGCGAAGTAGGCCACGCCCACCGGCAGCATCAGCAGCGGGTTCTGCCCCTTGCCCGCCGACAGCGCGTAGTCGAACAGGCCGGCGGAGAAGGTGAAGCCGAGGCGGATGTCCAGCGCGTGCATCAGCGCCATCGACAGCCCGGTCAGCAGCGCGTGGATCGCGTACAGCAGCGGCGCCAGGAACATGAAGGCGAACTCCACCGGCTCGGTAACGCCGGTGAGCATGGCGGTCAGCGCCATCGACAGCAGGATGCCGCCGACCGCAGCCTTGTTTTCCGGCCGCGCGGCGCGGTACATCGCCAGGCAGGCCGCCGGCAGGCCGAACATCATCACCGGGAAGAAACCGGCCATGAATTGCCCGGCGCCCGGATCGCCGGCGAAGAAGCGGTTGAGGTCGCCGGTGGCCACCTTGCCGGCAATCGTCGGGTCGGGGAAGCTGCCGAACACGAACCACACCAGCGAATTGAGGATGTGGTGCAGGCCGGTGACGATCAGCAGGCGGTTGAGCACGCCGTAGATGAACAGCCCGATCTCGCCGGCGTTGATCAGCCAGTGGCCGACGCTGTCGATGCCGTGCTGCACCGGCGGCCACACCTGGCCCAGCACCACGCCGGCCAGCAGCATGGCAAAGCCGGTGGCGATCGGCACGAAGCGCTTGCCGCCGAAGAAGGCGAGATAGGACGGCAGCGCGATGTCCTTGTAGCGGTTGTACAAGAGGCCGGCGCTGATGCCGGCGGTGATGCCGGCCAGCACGCCCATATTGATCTTGGCGTCGATCACCTTCAGCACCGCGGTCAGCACCAGGTAGCCGATGGCACCGGCGAGGCCCGCGGTGCCGTTGTTGTCCCGCGCGAAACCGACCGCCACGCCGATGGCGAACAGCAGCGCCAGGTTGCCGAAGATGGCGTCGCCGGCCTGCGCCATCACCGCGATGTCCAGCAGGTCGGGCTGCCCCAGCCGCAACAGCAGGCCGGCCACCGGCAGCACCGCGATCGGCAGCATCAGCGCGCGACCCAGCTGCTGGATACCGGCAAATTTGCTCGTAGTATTCACTGTGTTCTCCTCTGCCTCGTTTATGGATCAGTCGTGGCGGCGAGGCCCGCCACGCTGTGTCGTGTTCAGCGCTGGCCGGTATCCGCCAGCTGCAGCAGCGCGCGCACCGCCTGCGGCGAGCTTTGCTGCAGCAGCGCCTGCGCCTGTTCGCGGCACTGCGCCAGCTGCAGCTGGCGGACGCAGGCCTTCACCTCCGGCACCAGCGCCGGGCTCACCGACAGCTCGGTGACGCCGAGGCCCAGCAGTACCGGCACCGCCGCCAGATCCGACGCCATCGCGCCGCAGACGCCGACCCAGCGCCCGTGCTGGCGGGCGCCGCGTACGGTGAGCTCAATCAGGCGCAGCACCGCCGGGTGCAGCGGGTCCAGCCGCGCCGCCAGCGCCGGGCTGCAGCGGTCCATCGCCAGCGTGTACTGCGTCAGGTCGTTGGTGCCGATGGACAGGAAGTCGGCGTGGGCAGCCAGCTGCTCGGCCAGCAGCGCGGCGGACGGCACCTCGATCATCACCCCCAGCTGCGGCCGCTCGCTCAGCCCCATCTCGCGCGCCAGCTCGTCGATGCGCGCGCGCACCTGCTGCAGCTCGGACAGGTCGGTGATCATCGGCAGCAGGATGCGCAGCCGCGACAGCGGCGTGAGCGACAGCAGCGCGCGCAGCTGGCTGTCCAGCACCGCCGGCATCGCCAGCCCGGTGCGGATGCCGCGCAGGCCCAGCGCCGGGTTGTCCTCCGGTGGCAGCGGCAGGTAGGGCACCTCCTTGTCGCCGCCGGCGTCGAGGGTGCGGATGATGGCCGTGCGGCCATCCAGCGCGTCCAGCACCGCCTGGCAGGCGGCGCGCTGCTCGGCTTCGTCCGGGGCGTCGCTGCGGTGGGCAAACAGGAATTCGGTGCGCAGCAGGCCGACGCCGTCGGCACCGTGGCGCACCGCCTCGGCGGCCTCGGCCGCGTTGACGATGTTGGCGGCGACCTCGATGGCGACACCGTCCAGCGTGTGCGCCGGGGCGGCCGCGTGCCGGCGCAGGCTGTCGCGCCGCGCCTCGCGCCCGGCGATCTGCTGCCGCGCGGCGGCAAGGTTGGCCGCAGTCGGCGCCGGATCGAGCCAGCCCTCGCTGGCGTCCAGGCACACCGTGCTGCCGGCGGCCAGCGCCAGCACCGCGTCGCCGGCGGCGACCAGCGACGGGATCGCCAGCGCGCGGCACAGGATGGCGACGTGGTTGCTGGCGCCGCCACGGGCCAGCACCAGCGCGGCGAGGCGTTCGCGCGGCAGCTGCGTCAGCTGCGACGGCGTCAGGTCGTCGGCGACCACCACCGCCTGCGGCGGCAGCTCGGCCAGCTCCGGCGCCGCGCCCAGCAGCGCGTCTATGACGCGACGCTCGAGATCCTTCAGGTCGGCGACGCGCTCGGCCAGCAGCGCATTGTCCAGCGCCAGCAACACCTCGCCCTGCTGCCGGATGGCGCGGCGGTAGGCCAACGCCGCGCTGCAACCGTCGTGCACGAAATGCTCCGCCGCCTGCTGCAGCTCTGGGTCGTCCAGCAGGGCCAGATGGGCGCCGAAGATCTCGCTCTCGGCGTGCGCGCCGCGCGCCGCGGCCTGCGCCACCTCCTGTGCCACCGCCTGCTGCACCTGGGCCAGCGCCCGCGCCAGCGCCGCCAGCTCCGCCTCGACGCCGTGGCCGCGCTCGTCGAGCACCCGCTCCTGCTGCGCCAGCAGCACCACGGTGCCGACCGCCATCCCCGGTGCGGCGCAGACGCCGCCGAGCTTGCCGTCGCTGCGGGCCGCCGGTGCGGTCACCACTGCAGCTACCGGCGCGTGACCGGCCGCGGTGGCGGTCTGAAGCGCGGCCAGCATCGCCGCCAGCGCCTCCGCCGCCTGCGCGCCGCCGGCGTGCACGGTGACGCGGTCGTCCTCGCCGACGCCCAGCGCCATCAGCGCGGTGACGCTGCGGGCGTTGGCGCGCTGGCCGTTGAATTCGATGTCCAGCTGCGCGTCGAAACGGCGCGCGATGCCCTGCAGCAAGGCGCTGGGGCGCGCGTGCAGGCCGCCCTCGTGCGCCACCCGCGCGCTGTCGCTGCAGGCCGGCGCGGTGCTGGCGGTCGGCGCCGGCGCTTCACCTGCGCAGTTCGCGCGGATGGTCAGCAGGCCGGCGGCGCCGGCCTGCACCGGGCCGCTGGCGCTGTCGGACAGCGTCATCGCGTCGCCGTTGCTGACCACGATCACGGTCAGCAGCGACGGCGCGCGGCGGGCGATGGCGTCGATGTCGAACTCGATCAAGGGTTGGCCGCAAGCCACCTGCGCGCCCGTGGCCACCAGCGGCGTGAAGCCGGCGCCACACAGCTTCACGGTGTCGATGCCGATGTGCAGCAGCACCTCGGCGCCGTTGGCCGCGCGCAGGGTCAGCGCGTGGCCGGTGGCGGACAGCTGGATCACCTCGCCGGCGCACGGCGCCAGCAGCGTGGACGACAGCGGCTCGATGGCGAGGCCGGCGCCCATCATGCCGCCGGCAAACACCGGGTCCGGCACGGCAGACAGGGGGAGCGCAAGGCCGCTCAACGGCGCGGCCAGCGTGATGGTTGCGGACATGGGATGCCTCCGTTCTCTGTGTGTTGCGGGTGCGGCTTTCCCCAGCCGTACGCGCAGTCGTGCTTGTGTGTGTTGTTCTTGTGAGTGTTGTTGCGGCGTGGTGCTGCCGCCGGCAGCGACGCCTTACAGCGTGCAGGTCACCTTGTTCAGGTGGCGCGGTTCATCCGGGTTCAGCCCGCGCGCCTCGGACAGGCGCGCCGCCATCAGGTAGAAGCTCTGGATCGCCAGTAGCGGGTCCAGCGCTTCGTCACCGGCCACGGCCAGGCTCAGGTCGCGGCTGGCCACGTCCGCCGGCGCCGCCAGCAGCACACGGGCGCCACGGCCGCGCATCTCCTCGGCCAGGGCGATCAGGCCGGCCTGTTCCGGGCCGCGCGGCGCGAAGATCAGCAGCGGGTAGCCGTCGTCGATCAGCGCCATCGGGCCATGCTTGATCTCGGCGCCGGAGAAGGCCTCCGCCTGGATGGCGCAGGTCTCCTTGAATTTCAGTGCCGCCTCCAGCGCCACGGCGAAGCCCAGGCCACGGCCCACCACCATGATGCGTTCGGCGTTCTTCAGCACGTCGATGGCCGGCGACCAGTCCTGGCGGGTGGCTTCCAGCAGTGCCTGCGGCAGAGTTTCCAGCGCCGCCAGCAGGCCGGCGTCGCGCTGCCAGTGCGCCACCAGGCGGGCGACGGCGGACAGCGAGGCGATATAGCTCTTGGTGGCGGCCACGCTCTTCTCGGCGCCGGCGCACAGCGGCAGCGACCACTCGCAGGCGGCGGCCAGCGGCGAATCCGGCTGGTTCACCAGCGCTACGGTACGGGCGCCGGCTTTGGACAGCGCCGCCATGGTGTCCACCAGGTCCGGGCTGCGGCCGGACTGAGACAGCGCCACCGCCAGCTGGCCACGCACCGCCAGCGGCGCGTGGTGCAGGGTGATCAGCGACATCGGCAGCGATACCACCGGGGTGCCGGTGCGCTGCATCGCCAGGTAGGCGAAATAGTTGGCCGCATGGTCCGAGCTGCCACGGGCCACGGTCAGCGCCAGCTGCGGCTGTGCCTTGGCCAGTTCGCGCCCCAGCAGCGCCAGCCCTTCGTCGGCGTACATGTGTTGGGCGGCTACCGCTTCGGCGGCAAACAGGGCTTCATCAAGCATCAGGCTCAAGGCACTCTCCTTCTACGTACACGTGTTGCACAAACAGGTCGGAATCCATCACCACGATGTCAGCCCAGGCACCGGTTTCCAGACGGCCACGGTCGGCCACGCCCAGGTAATCGGCCGGGTACAGCGACAAGCGGTTGCTGGCCTGCGCCAGCGGCAGGCCGATCTGCACCAGGTTGCGCAGCGCCTGATCCATGGTCAGGGTGCTGCCGGCCAGGGTGCCGTCGGCCAGGCGTACGCCACCCATGCATTTGGTCACGGTGTGGGAGCCGAGCTTGTATTCGCCGTCCGGCATGCCGGCGGCGGCGGTGGAATCGGTTACGCAGTAGAGGCGCGGAATGGCGCGCAGCGCGGCGTGCATCGCCCCCGGGTGCACGTGCAGCAGGTCGGGGATCAGCTCGGCGTATTCGGCGTGCGCCAGCGCGGCGCCCACCATGCCCGGCTCGCGGTGGTGCAGCGCGGTCATGGCGTTGAACAGGTGGGTGAAGCCGCTGGCGCCTTCCTGCAGCGCAGCCACGCCTTCTTCGTAACTGCCCAAGGTGTGGCCCAGCTGCACGCGGATGCCGTCTTCGCTCAGGCGGCGGATCACCTCGTGGTGGCCGGCGATCTCCGGCGCCAGCGTCAGCACCTTCAGCGGCGCCAGGCTGCGGTAGTAGTCGATCTCGTCCATCACCGCCGCCACGGCGTCGTCCGGCTGGGCGCCGAGCTTGCCGGGGTTGATGTAGGGGCCTTCCAGATGCACGCCGAGGATGCGGGCGCAGCCGCTGGCGCGCTCGCCCGCCAGCTGGCCCAGCGCCATCAGCACGCGGGAGAGTTCGGCGCGCGGCGCGGTCATGGTGGTGGCCAGCAGCGAAGTGGTGCCGAAGCAGGCGTGGGTGCGGGCTACATGGTTGGCCGCAAGGCCCGCTTCCATGATGTCCACCCCGCCACCGCCGTGTACGTGCAGGTCGATGAAACCGGGCAGCAGGTAGCGTGCCGGCTCGCCCGCGCCGGCCAGGCGGCCGTCAATGGCGGCGATGCGGCCGTTGTCGTCCAGATGCAGCTCGCCATCCAGCCAGCCGGCGGTGGTCAGCATGCGTCCCTGCAGTACCCGTGTGTTCATCGTCTCAGCTCTGCCACAAAGTCGTAGTAATCGTTGCGACACCAGGTGTCGGTCAGTTCTATCGCCACGTTGTCGGCGGTGTAGCCGATACGCGTCATCAACAACATCGCCTCGCCCTGCTTGATGCCGGCGCTGGCGGCAATGTCCGGTCCGGCGTTCACCGCGCGAATGTGCTGCAGCGCGCGCACCACCGGGTGGCCGGCGGCATCCAGAAAGGCATACAGCGAGCTGCCCACCGCCTGCGGGTCCGGCAGGTAGGCCAGCGGCAGCGTGCTCTGCTCGATGGCCATCACCACGCCGTCCGCCAGCCGCTGGCGCTTGAGCCGCACCACCTGCGCGGTGGGCGACAGCCCCAGCTTGATCACCTCGTCGTGCGTGGGCGTGGCGATGCTGCGCTCCAGCCATACCGACGACGGTTCAAACCCCTTCTGCTTCAGCATCTCGGTGAAGCTGGTCAGCCGCGACAGCGGTTGCTCCAGCCGCGGGGTGATGAAGGTGCCGGAACCATGGCGGCGGCGAATCAGCCCCTGCTCCAGCAGCACGTCCAGCGCCTTGCGGGCGGTAACGCGCGAGATGCCCAGCTCGTCGGAAAAAGTGCGTTCTGACGGCAGCGCCTCGTCGGCCAGCCACCAGCCGGCGTTGATGGCGTCGGCCAGCTTGCGGGCGAACTGCAGGTACAACGGCGTGCTCTGCGCCTCGTCCGGTTTCAGTGCCTGCCAGCGTTCATCCATGGCGAAATCCTCAAGTGGTCTTGGAAAGGCATCAGTTTACGTGCTGGCTGCTTGCCGTCCCAACCGCTGTGTTGCCGCAAAATTAATACCACTGCCTAACCACGTCAATACCAGTTGTAGACCAGTTGCAATGATTGGCAAGGTTGCAACGCAGCATTCAGGACGTGGAAAAGCACAGAAAAATGCCGGGCCGCGCCAGTGCTGGCGCTGCGGGGCATTGGGGGAGCGAGGCAACTGGTATTAATCAGGTATCAAAAATGCAACACCGGGGGCGCGAGGGAAGGACTTGCGGCCAAGGTTGGCCGCACGCCCACAAGAAAAAACCGCCCATCCGGGCGGTTCGATCGGCAGGGAACGCGCGCTAGCGCGGCGCCTTCTTCCAGCCGATCAGCCCCACCCCGGCCAGGATGATGGTCATCGACAGCATCTCGGCCGCGCCGATGTGCTCGTTCAGCAGCCACACCCCCAGCAGCACCGCGATCACCGGGTTCACGTAGGCGTAGCTGGTGGCGGCGGCGGCGCTGACGTGCTGCAGCAGGAACATGTAGGCGGTGTAGGCGATCAGCGAGCCGAAGACCGCCAGGTACAGCATGGCCAGCCAGCCGGACAGCGGCGGCATCGCGACCAGCTGTTCGCCGCTGGCAAGGCTGCCCAAGAGCAGCGCGACGCCGCCGCTGAGCATCATCATCGCGCTGGACATCAGGCCCTTGGGCTGGGTCAGGTGCTTGCTCCACGCCGAGCCCAGCGCCCAGCCGGCGGAGGCGAACAGCAGCGCGGCGGCGCCGGCCGGCGACGCCCGCAGGTTGGCACCCAGGTTCAGCACCACGATGCCGGCGATGCCCAGCAGCACGCCGGCCAGCTCCATCTTGCGCGGGACGTGGCCGAACAGGCGCGCGAACAGGATGGCGAACAGCGGCACGGTGGCCACCACCAGCGCCGCCACCCCGGACGACACCTCCTTTTGCGCCAGCGTCACGAAGCCGTTGCCGATCGCCGGCATCAGGATGCCCAGGATGGCGGCGCCCTTGAGCTCCGCCAGCGTGGGGTTGGCCGCACCGCGCCAGCGCAGGAAGCCGTACATCAGCGTGCCGGCCAGCACGAAGCGCACCCCGGCCATCAGGAACGGCGGCCACGAGTCCACCCCGATGCGGATGGCGAAGTAGGTGGAGCCCCAGATCAGGTACAGGGCGAGGAAGGCGGCGAGCAGTTTCAGCTGGTGCGAAGTCAGGTTCATGGCGGTCTACCGGTTGGGCCGCCAACGATGCCTTTCGCATCGCGGCAGCACAAGAGGCAAATGCCGAAAAGCCTGTTCTCGCCCGCGGCACGGCCTTGATTCTCAACACTATTGTCATAATTCGGAACAAACTGTTGCAACTATGCCAAGCAAGGCTGCGGCAAAGTTGACGCAGGACAAGCGCCCGTCCGCCCGCCGCTTGCCAGGGCCGGCACCGCCGTATAGTGGCGCCGATCCATTTGGCAAAAGACACACAATGAACTCATCCCAACGGCAATCCGGGGGGCGGGAAATCCAGCTGGCCCCCGACGACCTGATCATCACCAAGACCGATCCTTCCGGCCACATCAGCTACGCCAACCGCACCTTCATGCGCATCGCCGGCTACGCCGAGCACGAGCTGCTGGGCAAGCCGCACAACCTGATCCGCCACCCCGACATGCCGCGCGGCGTGTACCGCCTGCTGTGGCAGACGCTGCAGGCGGGACAGGAATTCTTCGGCCTGGTGAAAAACTACACCGCGCAGGGCGACTACTACTGGGTGTTCGCCAACATCACCCCCGACTACACCGCGCAGCGCAAGCTGGCCGGCTACTACTCGGTGCGGCGCCAGCCGACCCGCGCCGGCATCGCCGCGGTCACCCCGCTGTACCAGCAGATGTGCGCGATCGAGGCGCAGGCCGGCAAGGCGGCGGCACCGGACGCGTCGATGCAGTGGCTGCTGGCGCAACTGGCCGAAAAACAGCTGAGCTACCAGCAGTTCGTGCTGACGCTGGAACAAGCGGGGGCCACGGCATGAAACCACGTCGCAAATGGCCGCCGCTGCTGCGCGCGCAGATGGGCTACTGGCTGATCGCCTCCAACCTGCTGACCCTGGCCTACGTGGCCGCCAGCTTCTTCCTCGACGATACGCTGCGCCTGGCGCTGGGCGCGCTGCTGGTCGTCGGCGGCAGCGCGCTGGCGCTGTACCTGTGGGTTGCCAGCGGCCGCATCTTCCGCCTGCTGGACACCCTGCACCTGCAGCTGGGCCTCGCCTGCAAGGGCGAACTGCACCACCGCGCCACCGACACCCGCAACCTCGGCGAGGTCGGGCTGGTGGCGTGGGAGCTGAACGACTTCCTCGACCAGATCGAGACCTACTTCAAGGAGGTCAACACCTGCTTCGCCCGCGTCAGCGCCGGCGACTACAGCCGCCGCCCGCTGAGCAAGGGCCTGCCCGGGGTGCTGTCCAGCTCGCTGCAGGCGATGGACACCGCCATCCAGGCGATGCAGGACAACGACAGCTTCGTGCGCCGCAACCGGCTGTCGTCGCAGCTGGCGGCGCTGAGCAACCCGCACCTGCGCAGCAACCTCGCCAGCAGCCAGCAGGACCTCGGCGCCATCAGCGCGGCGATGGCCGACGTTGGCCGCATCACCCGCGACACCGCCAGCGGCGCGCGCGACAGCCTGCACAGCGCCGAGCAGCTGTCCACCCAGCTGGACACCATCGTCGGCAGCGTCGGCAGCATGAACGAGGCCAGCAGCGCGCTGGCCGGCGAATGGCAGGGCATCGAAAGCTCGCTGGCGGCCATCTCCGACATCGCCGACCAGACCAACCTGCTGGCGCTGAACGCGGCGATCGAGGCCGCGCGCGCCGGCGAATCCGGCCGCGGCTTCGCCGTGGTCGCCGACGAGGTGCGCAAGCTGGCCGAGCGCAGCAAGGACACCGCCAACCGCGTGCAGCACATCCTCGCCACCCTCTCCAGCCGCATCGGCCACATGCAGGCGCGCGCCGGCGAGGCCGGCAGCGTCGCCGGCCACGTCAAGGAATCGGTGGAGTCGTTCCGCCAGCGCTTCGCCAGCCTCGCCGGCCAGTCCGACCAGGTGCTGGCGCAGGTGCTTTGCGTGCGCAACAAGTCGCACCTGTCGCTGCAGAAGATCGGCCACGTGATGTACAAGCAGCAGGCCTACAACGCGCTGGAAGAAGGCAAGGCGCTAGGCGAGCACCACGACGGCCTCGACCTCGCGGCGCTGGACAGCGGCACGCAGCAGGCCGAGCTGCAGCGGCTGGCGGAGCAGATCCGCCGCCACGGCGCCAGCGCCACCGGTGCCGCGGCCAGCGGCGGCGCGCTGGAAGAGGCGCGCATCGTCGCCGACATGCGCGAACTGGAACGGCACAGCGACGCGCTGCTGGCGCTGTTCGACCGCCTCGCCGACAGCCCCGCCACCGACAACCCGCCGGCCGGCAAGCGTTGAATGGCTGCGGCCAACGTTGGCCGCAGCGTCACAGCCCGCCGTGGGTGAGCTTGGCCGGGTCCAGCAGCCGCGCCAGCTCGTCGCGGTCGATGCCGGTCTGCTCGGCGGCGACATCGATGATGGCGCGGCCCTCGCGGTAGGCCTGCTTGGCGATCTCGGCGGCGCGGGCGTAGCCGATCACCGGATTCAACGCGGTGACCAGGATGGGGTTGCGCGCCAGCGCCTGCTGCAGCCGCGCCTCGTTGACGCTGAAACCGGCGATGGCCCGGTCCGCCAGCAGCCGCGACGCGTTGGCCAGCAGCGCGATGCTGGTCAGCAGGTTGCTGGCGATCAGCGGCAGCATCACGTTGAGCTCGAAATTGCCGGACTGCCCCGCCACCGCCACCGCCGCGTCCAGCCCGATCACCTGCGCCGCCACCATGCACACCGCCTCCGGGATCACCGGATTGACCTTGCCCGGCATGATGGACGAGCCCGGCTGCAGCGCCTCCAGCTCGATCTCGCCCAGCCCAGCCAGCGGCCCGGAATTCATCCAGCGCAGGTCGTTGGCGATCTTCATCAGCGACACCGCGGTGGTGCGCAGCTGGCCGGACAGCGCCACCGCGGTATCCTGCGCCCCCATCGCCGCGAAATAGTCCGGCGCCGGCACGAACGCCAGCCCGGTCAGCGCCTGCAGTTCGGCGCAGAAACGCGCGGCGAAGCGCGGGTCGGCGTTGATGCCGGTGCCGACCGCGGTGCCGCCCTGCGCCAGCTGCAGCAGGCCGGGGCGCAGCTGCTGCAGGCGGTCAACGTTGGCCGCAACCTGCTGCGCCCAGCCGTTCAGGCTCTGGCCTAGGCGCACCGGCATCGCGTCCATCAGGTGGGTGCGGCCGGTCTTCACGTGGTGGTCGACCTGCAGCGCCTTGGCCTGCGTGGTCTGCTGCAGGTGCTGCAAGGCCGGCAGCAGCTGCTCGCGCAGCGCCAGCGCCGCCGCGATGTGGATGGCGCTGGGGATGGTGTCGTTGCTGCTCTGCGCGCAGTTGACGTGGTCGTTGGCGCTCACCGCCGTCCCCAGCGCGCGGCTGGCGAGGGTGGCGATCACCTCGTTGGCGTTCATGTTGCTGCTGGTGCCGGAGCCGGTCTGGTACACGTCCAGCGGAAAGTGCGTCATCAGCGCCGCGTCGTCCAGCAGCTGGCGGCAGGCGGCGGCGATGGCGTCGCCCTGTTCCGCCGTCAGCTGCCCCAGCGCGACATTGGCGCGCGCCGCCGCCAGCTTGGCCAGCAGCAGCGCGCGGATGAAGTCCTCCGGCAGGCGCTGGCCGCTTACCGGAAAATTCTGCACCGCGCGCTGGGTCTGCGCGCCGTAGAGGGCGTCGGCCGGCACCGCCAGCTCGCCCATGCTGTCCCGTTCCATCCGCATTGCGTCCATCGTCGTTCTCCTGCCCATGACCTGCGACCGCCTGCCGCTTGCTTCACTGTAGACCCTGTGCGCCGCCGCGCTGCGGCCATGAAAAAAGCCGACGCGGGGCGTCGGCTTCGGTACAGGGTGGCGCAAGGCTCAGCGCGCGGCCAGCCGTTGCAGGATGTTGGAGAACTCTTCCATGAAGGAGTCGAAACGGCCGGCGAGGCGGTCGACGTCGGCGGCGAAGCGGTTGTAGGCCACTACCGCCGGGATCGCCGCGAACAGGCCGATGGCGGTGGCGATCAGCGCCTCGGCGATGCCCGGCGCCACCGTGGCCAGCGTGGCCTGGCCGGCGTTACCCAGGCCGATGAAGGCGTGCATGATGCCCCACACCGTGCCGAACAGGCCGATGTAGGGGCTGACCGAGCCGACGGTGGCGAGGAAGCTGTTGTGGTGGTCCAGCGCGTCCAGCTCGCGCTGCGCGGCGGCGCGCATCGCGCGGCGGGCACCGTCCAGCTGCTCGGAATTGTCGACGCCGCCCTGGCGCCGCAGCTTGATGAACTCGGCAAAACCGGCCTGGAACAGCTTCTCCACCCCGGCGGAGCGGTGATGCTGGCGGGTGTCCTCGTACAGGCGGTTGAGGTCGATGCCGCTCCAGAACTGCTGCTCGAAGTCCTGGGTGGCGAGGCGGGCGCGGCGCAGTACCGCCAGCTTGTTGAAGATGATGCCCCACGACAGCAGGGACAGCACCACCAGTCCCGCCATCACCAGCTGCACCGGCAGGCTGGCGTGGAGGATAAGACCAATGACCGAAAGTTCTTGCACGATGGCTCCTGGGTTGGCGGTCAGCGCAGCACGCGACCGGTATCGAGATCGATGATGGTGGAGGGCTTGCGCCGCTTGCCGATGCGGCCCTGCAGCGTCAGCACGCGCGCGCCGAAGGCCTGGCGGCAGCCGCGCGCCGTCTTCAGCGAGCGCTGGCCGGCGCGGTTGGCCGAGGTGGACACGATGGCGTGGCCCAGCGCCAGGCACAGCGCCGCCGCCTCGCCGTGGGCGGTGACGCGCACCGCGATCTTGTCGTGGCGGCCGCGCAGCAGCGCCGGCACCCGCGGCGCGGCCGGCAGCAGAAAGGTGTACGGCCCCGGCCAGTAGCGGTTGACGACGGCCAGCTGCGCCGGCGTCAGCGGCCGGATCAGCGGCCGCAGCTGCTCAAGGTTGGCCGCAATCACGATCAGGCCCTTGTGGTTGGGGCGTGCCTTGATCGCCAGCAGGCGGCGGATGGCGCGCACGTCGAACGGATCGCAGCCCAGCCCGAAGCAGGACTCGGTGGCGTAGGCGATCACGCCACCCTGTTGCAGGTGGCCGCGCGCGGCACGCTGTTGCCCGTGGCGGGGCAGACGGGGAAATGGACGGTTCACGTAGTGGCAGGTCGCAAGGTCATGACCGGACAGACCGCGCGCGGCAGCGCGGGTTCCGTTCAGTCGTTCAGGTAACGGGCGTTGATTCTAGCCACTGTGCCGTCTTTGTGCATCCCTCGCAGGTGCTCGTTGAGCAGGCGCACCGTGCCGTCCGCCATCATCTGGTTGCAGGCGAGGTAGAGAAAGGTGGTGTTGAAGGTCAGCAGCGGGCGCAGCCTGGCGGCCTTCTCGCGCGCCACCAGCGCGGCGCCGAGGTACTTGCCGGTCGCCCACAGGTCGATGCGGCCGGCGAGCAGCTTGCGCAGGTTCTGCACGTCGTTGGACGCCAGGTCGACCTCGAAGCCGCGGCTGATCAGGTACTGCGCCACCGCGTCGCCGGAATAGCCGCCCAGCCGGTAGCGCCGCGCCGCCTCCAGATTGCTCAGCTCCTGCGGCCCGTCGTCGCGGCCGTACAGCACCCACGGGTTTTCCACCACCGGGCCGATCCACTTCAGCTGGTGCTCGCGCTGCTCGCTGCGGGTGGTGGAGTACACGCAGGTGTTCGGCTCCAGCACCGCGCTGTTGTAGGCGCGCACCCACGGCAGCAGCTCGATGCGGTAGCCGATGCCGGCGCGGCGCAGGATCTCGCGCACGATGTCGCTGGACAGGCCGCCGATCCGGCCGTCCGCCAGCTGCATGTTGAACGGCGGGTAGTCCTCGGTCAGCAGCCGCAGCTGCAGCGGTTCGGCGGCGTGCACGGGCAGCGCCAGGCAGCACAGCAGGCCGACACGACGCAGGAAATTCATGGCACGCCCTTTCTTGCCAACGCTTACTGCAGTGTAGACCGCGCGCGCGGCGTGCCGCCGCCCGCTTTGGCGTGGCGGCGGCCATGAAAAACGGCACCCGAAGGTGCCGTTGCCTGCCTGCCGTCCGCCTTACTTGGCGCGGTTCAGCGCGCGGTTGCCGATGTCGCGGCGCAGCTGCTTGCCGGCGAACTGGATCTGGTCGGCGACCGCGTACGCCTTCTGCTGTGCCACGCGCACGCTGTCGCCGAGGCCGACCACGCACAGCACGCGGCCGCCGCTGGTGACCAGCTGGCCGGCGTCGTCGAGGCTGCTGCCGGCGTGGAAGGTGATGGTGTCGTCGGTGGCGGCCGGGATGGCGCTGATCACGTCACCCTTGCGCGGCGCGTCCGGGTAGCCGGCGGCGGCCAGCACCACGCCCATTGCCACACGGCGGTCCCACTCCGCTTCCACCTTGTCGAGGGTGCCGTTGATGCCGGCCTCCAGCAGCACGGTGAAGTCGGACTTCAGGCGCGCCATGATGGGCTGCGTTTCCGGGTCGCCGAAGCGGCAGTTGAACTCGATGGTGTACGGGTTGCCCTGCTTGTCGATCATCAGCCCGGCGTACAGGAAGCCGGTGTAGCTGTGGCCGTCGGCCTTCATGCCGCGCACCGTCGGCAGGATGATGTCGCGCATCGCGCGATGGTGCACTTCCGGCGTCACCACCGGTGCCGGGCTGTAGGCGCCCATGCCGCCGGTGTTGGGGCCCTTGTCGCCGTCGAGCAGGCGCTTGTGGTCCTGGCTGGTGGCCATCGCCAGCACGTTGTCGCCGTCGACCATCACGATGAAGCTGGCTTCCTCGCCTTCGAGGAAGTCCTCGATCACCACGCGCGAGCCGGCGTCACCCATCTTGTTGCCCAGCAGCATGTCGTCGATGGCGGCGTGCGCCTCGTCCAGCGTCATCGCCACCACCACGCCCTTGCCGGCGGCCAGGCCGTCGGCCTTGATCACGATCGGCGCACCCTTGCGGGCAACGTAGTCGTGGGCGGCAGCGGCGTCGCTGAAGGTTTCGTAGCCGGCGGTCGGGATGCCGTGGCGCTTCATGAACGCCTTGGCGAAGTCCTTGGAGCTTTCCAGCTGCGCGCAGTACTGCGTCGGACCGAAGATCTTCAGCCCGGCGGCGCGGAAGGCGTCGACCACGCCGGCGGCCAGCGGCGCTTCCGGGCCGACCACGGTCAGTTCGATCTGCTCGTTCCTTACAAACTCGATCAGCTCGGGAATGGCGCTGATCGCGACATTGCTCAGGTGCGGATCGAGCGCGGTACCGGCGTTACCCGGCGCCACGAATACCTTGGACACGCGCGGCGATTGCGCCACGCGCCAGGCCAGCGCGTGTTCGCGGCCGCCGGAACCGATAACGAGTACTTTCATGACTCAGCTTCCTTGAGGTCGGGTCTGCCACGGTTGGCCGCAGGCTGCGGCCAACCTTTGCAACGATTGAAGATTAGTGGCGGAAGTGGCGCACGTCGGTCAGCACCATGGCGATGCCGTGCTCGTCGGCGGCGGCGAACACTTCGTCGTCACGCATCGAGCCGCCCGGCTGGATGATAGCCTTGATGCCCTGCTCGGCGATTACGTCGATGCCGTCGCGGAACGGGAAGAAGGCATCGCTGGAAGCGACCGCACCCTGCAGCGTCAGGCCGGCATCCTGCGCCTTGCGCGCGGCGATGCGGGTGGAGTCCACGCGGCTCATCTGGCCGGCGCCGATACCGGCGGTCTGGCCGTTCTTGCAGAATACGATGGCGTTGGACTTCACGTACTTGGCCACGCGCCAGGCGAACAGCAGGTCGGCCATTTCCTGTTCGGTCGGCGCACGCTTGGTCACCACGCGCAGCTCGTCCAGGCCGACGTTGCGGATGTCCGGGGTCTGCACCAGCACGCCGCCGCCGACGCGCTTCAGCTCGAAGCGGTTGGCACCGGCTTCCAGCGGGATCTCCAGCACGCGCACGTTTTTCTTGGCGGCGATGATGGCCTTGGCCTCGTCGGTGAACGCCGGCGCCATCAGCACTTCCAGGAACTGGCCGGTCACGGCTTCCACGGTCTCGGCATCCACCGGACGGTTGAAGGCGATGATGCCGCCGAAGGCGCTGGTGGTGTCGGTGGCGAACGCCAGCTTGTAGGCGGTCAGGGTGTCGGCGGCGATGGCCACGCCGCACGGGTTGGCGTGCTTGACGATCACGCAGGCCGGCGCGTCGAAGGTCTTCACCGCTTCCCACGCCGCATCGGCGTCGGCGATGTTGTTGTAGGACAGCTCCTTGCCCTGCAGCTGGCGGTAGCCGGCGATGGTGCCGGCGGCCGGGTCGAGGTCGCGGTAGAAGGCGGCGGCCTGGTGCGGGTTCTCGCCGTAGCGCATGTCCTGCACCTTGACGAACTGCGCGTTCAGGCGGTTCGGGAACGCCACGCGTTCCGGCACGCCGCTGTCCACGCCTTCGACCAGGCTGGTCAGGTAGTTGGAGATGGCGCCATCGTAGGCGGCGGTGTGGGTGAACGCCTTCTTCGACAGGTTCAGGCGGGTCAGCTTGGACAGCTTGCCGCCATTGGCGCCCATTTCTGCGGCCAACGTTTCGTAGTCAGCGGCATCGGTGACGATGGCCACGTGCTGCCAGTTCTTGGCGGCGGAGCGCACCATGGTCGGGCCGCCGATGTCGATGTTCTCGATCGCGTCTTCCAGCGTGCAGTCCGGGTTGGCGATGGTGGCTTCGAACGGGTAGAGGTTCACGCAGACCAGGTCGATGTTGCCGATGCCGTGTTCCTTCATGGTGGCGACGTGTTCCGGCAGGTCGCGACGGCCGAGGATGCCGCCGTGCACTTTCGGGTGCAGGGTCTTCACCCGGCCGTCCAGCATTTCCGGGAAGCCGGTGTAGTCCGATACGTCGATCACCGGCACGCCGGCGTCGCGCAGCAGCTTGGACGTGCCGCCGGTGGAAAGGATTTCAACGCCAAAGCCGGCCAGTGCCTGGGCGAATGCCAGTACGCCGGTTTTGTCGGAGACGCTGATCAGCGCGCGTTCGATTTTGGTCATGGTTCTCTACCGCTAGTCTAGATAAAAACAATGGCAACAAGGCTCGTGGCCTACTGCCCTTAATCAAGTGATCCCATCCCCCGCCCCTGCGCTGCAGGGGAGTGCGACGTTCGTAACAGGCAAAACAAAAGCCATCCGCGACGGCGGATGGCTCCGGTTTCAAATCAGGTCGTACGACTTCATCTTCTTGCGCAGCGTGTTGCGGTTGAGGCCGAGCAGCTCGGCCGCGCGCGTCTGGTTGCCCTGGGTGTGGTTGAGCACCACCTCCAGCAGCGGTTTTTCCACCCGCGCCAGCACCATGTCATAGATGGCGGCCGGCATCTCGCCGTCCAGGTCGCGGAAGTACTGCTCCATCGCCAGCCTGACGCAATGGGAAATATCGTCGTTATTGTTGTTCATGGTTTGCCGCTTCGTATTGTTGCTTAATCGTCCGCACACGCTGTCGCGTCCTCGTCCTCGTGCGGTCCGGTGGACACGTACTCCAGCCGCTCGGAACTGGCCGCCAGCGTCGCGAAATACTGTGTCACTGCCTGGCGCTGCGCGCTGGTCGATTCCAGCGCGTACATCGCCTGACGGAATTCGTTGCTGCCACGCAGGCCGCGGGTGTACCAGGCGATGTGCTTGCGCGCGATGCGGCAGCCGGAATATTCGCCGTAAAAACGGTACAGCTCGTCGAGGTGGCCCTGCATGATGTCGTCGATCTCGCTGATGCGCGGCGGCAGCAGCGTCTCGCCGGTATCCAGGTAGTGCTGGATCTCGCGGAAGATCCACGGCCGCCCCTGCGCGGCACGGCCGATCATGATCGCGTCGGCGCCGGTGGCGTCCAGCACCCGTTTCGCCTTCTCCGGGCTGTCGATGTCGCCGTTGGCGATCACCGGGATAGCCACCGCCCGCTTCACTTCGGCGATGGTGTCGTACTCGGCGGCGCCGCGGTACATGTCCTCGCGGGTGCGGCCGTGCAGCGCCAGCGCCGCGATGCCGGCCTCCTCGGCCATCTTCGCCACCTGCAGCGCGGTCTTCACCTCGCGGCTCCAGCCGGTGCGGGTCTTCAGCGTCACCGGCACGTCCACCGCGCGCACCACCGCGTCGAGGATGCGGCCAACGTTGTCCAGGTCGCGCAGCAGCGCGGAGCCGGCGGCGACGTTGCACACCTTCTTCGCCGGGCAGCCCATGTTGATGTCGATGATCTGCGCACCGCGCGCCACGTTCAGCTGCGCCGCCTCGGCCAGCATCGCCGCGTCGCCGCCGGCGATCTGCACCACGATGGGCTCGACTTCGCCGCTGTGGTCGGCGCGCAGCAGGGTTTTCTTGGTCGTCCACAAGGCCTTGTTGGCGGTGATCATCTCCGACACCGCCATGCCGGCGCCCAGTCTCTTGCACAGCATGCGGAACGGCCGGTCGGTGACGCCCGCCATCGGGGCGACGATCAGCTGGTTCTTGAGCGTGTAGGGGCCGATTTGCATTGCAAATGAAAGACATGGAGGGCGAAAGGGCGGCCATTGTACTGCCTTTTGCGCGGCCGGTAAAAACCTTTTTGCTTATTTTTTAAGCTAAAACAACGCCGGCTGGCGCGCCGCCACCGCCGCTCGCGGCCGGCGGCATGACAAGTGAAAAACGGGGGGGGTGTTGCGGAGGGGATGGGGGGGTGGGAAGTCGGTCGATAAGCCGGGTTTTGTCGTTGGACAGTCATTCCTCTAGTCCTGCCGTTACCGACAGGCTCAAGCAACCTACCCGGGTACAGCGCGGGCCACGCCAATGTACCCCTATTTGGTCTTGCTCCGGATGGGGTTTAGCCTGCCGTCCGTATCGCTACGTCCGCGGTGCGCTCTTACCGCACCTTTTCACCCTTGCCTGTGCCGCTGTCAGCGGGCTGGCGAACCAGCACTAACGCAAAACGTACGCTGCACGCAGCGCGTATTCTGCCCTGAACAGTACGATGCGCACCCTTGCGGGTGACACATCCGGCCATCGGCGGTTCAGCTCTCTGTTCCACTTTCCGTCGCCTCACGACGCCTGGCCGTTAGCCAGCATCCTGCCCTTTGGAGCCCGGACTTTCCTCCCCGTGCAAGCACGCGGCGACTGCCTGGCCGACTTCCCGGCGCGGATTGTAGCGCAAAGCGCCGCCCGGCACTGACAATTATCAATCCGCCTCCGCACGCGGCTCCCTATACTGTTCCTCCCCCCACCGCCCCCCGCAGCCGCTTCATGACAGATCACCACAAACTTGCACGATTACAACTGAGCGGCATGCTGGGGCTGGTGCTGATGGTGGTGCTGCTGCTGGCCAGCTACTTTTTCTACCAGCAGTGGCGCGACTACCGCGACGGCAGCACGGTGGTGGCGGCCGAGGCGCGGCTGCGCGGCCAGACCTTCCTCAAGGCCTACGGCGACCATGCCGGCAACTCGCTGGAGACGCTGTACTCGCAGACGCAGGACATCCTGCGCCAGCGCCTGCGCGAGCAGGTCGACCAGGCCTACGCGCTGGCCGACAGCCTGTACCGCCGCCATCACCGCCGCCTCGGCACCGCGGCGACACAGCGCGAGATCGTGGAAAGCCTGCGCCCGCTGCGCTACTTCGGCGGCCGCGGCTACTACTTCATCGACACCCTGGACGGCGACTGCGTGCTGCTGCCGACCAGCCCGCAGCGCGAGGGCCGCAACCTGCTCGACAACCAGGACGACCAGGGCGCCTACATCATGCGCAAGCTGCTGCTGTCGGTGGACAACCGCGCCGGCAACGGCTTTGCCAGCTACCGCTGGTACCGTCCCGGCGAGACGCTGATGTCGGAAAAGATCGCCTACTCGCGCCGCTTCGAGCCCTTCGGCTGGCTGATCGGCGGCGGCGAGTACGTGCTGAACGTGGAAGAAGACCTGCAGCAGCAGGCGCTGCAGACGCTGGCGCAGATGCCGGTCGGCGAGCGCGGCTTCTTCGCCGTCTTCGACAGCAACGGCCGCCTGCGCCAGCTGCCGGGCCAGCGCGGCTTCGCGCTGCCCGCCGCGCTGCAGCAGCAGCTGGCGGCCACGCCGCAGGGCTATTTCGTCGACTTCGACCATGCTGCCACCCGCTACAGCGCCTACGTGGCCGTGGTGCCGTCGTGGCAGTGGCGGGTGGTCAGCATCATCCCCGAGCAGGAGCTGACGCTGTCCGGCGCCGCGCAGGCGCAGGCGCTGGGCGAGAAGACCCGCAACCGGGTGCTGACCACGCTGCTGATCCTGACCCTGGCGCTGTGCCTGGCGTGGCTGTTCTCGGTGCACTTCAGCCGCTGGCTGGGCGCGCTGATCGCGCAGTACCGGCAGCGGCTGCAGGCGTCGCAGCGGCAGGTGGAGGACAAGGCGCGCGAGATCGAGCTGACGCGCCACATGAGCGACAGCGCCGCCGACGCCATCGTGCTGCTCAACGCGCAGGGCCGCGTGGTGTACCACAACGAGGCGGCCCGGCACTGCTTCGGCGCCGGCAACGAGTACCGCATGGCGGAGCTGTTCGAGGCGCGCTACAGCGGCGGCCAGCCGCACTACCTGCGCCGCCTGCCCGGCGGCGACGGCGAGGTGACGCTGGAGATCACCCTCACCGGCCTCAGCTACCAGGGCGAGCACTACCGCTGCGCCACCGCGCGCGACATCAGCGCCCGCGTCAGCCACGAACGGCAGCAAAGGTTGGCCGCAACGGTGTTCGAGGCCAGCTCGGAGGCGATCCTGATCACCGACGCCGACAGCCGCATCATCGCCGTCAACCGCGCCTTCAGCGACATCACCGGCTACAGCGAGGCCCAGGCGCTGGGCAACACCCCGGCGCTGCTAGGCTCCGGCCGCCACGACGCCGCCTTCTACCGCGACATGTGGAACCACCTGCACGCGCGCGGCTACTGGAGCGGCGAGATCTGGAACCGGCGCCAGAGCGGCGAGATCTACCCGGAGTGGCTGACCATCAACCAGGTACGCAACGGCGACGGCGGCGTCAGCCACTACGTGGCGCTGTTCTCCGATATCAGCGAGCGCAAGGCCACCGAGGCGCGGGTGCAGCACCTGGCCGAGTACGACTTCCTGACCAACCTGCCCAACCGCCTGCTGCTGCACGACCGCCTGCAGCAGTCGCTGCACCTGGCCGAGCGCAAGCAGCACGCGGTGGCGGTGCTGTTCATGGACCTCGACCGCTTCAAGAACGTCAACGACAGCCTCGGCCACGACGCCGGCGACGAGCTGTTGCGCCAGGTCGCCGGCCGCACCCAGCACATGCTGCGCGAGATGGACACCGTCGGCCGCACCGGCGGCGACGAATTCGTGATCATCCTGCCGGAACTGTCCGGCAGCGCGCAGGCCGGCATGGTCGCCGAGCGCGTGCTGCAGGTACTGGAGGCGCCGTTCACCATCCAGGGCCACACGCTGGTGATCAGCGCCAGCATCGGCATCGCGGTGGCGCCGGCCGACGGCAACAGCCCGGAAGTGCTGCTCAAGAATGCCGACATGGCGATGTACCAGGCCAAGGCCAGCGGCCGCAACGCGTTCCGCTTCTTCAGCCCCAGCATGACCGCCGAGGTCAGCGAGCGGCTGCTGCTGGAAAACCAGCTGCGCCTGGCGCTGGCGCAGCAGCAGTTCTATCTCGAGCTGCAGCCCAAGTACCACATCGCCAGCCGCCGCCTCAACGGCTTCGAGGCGCTGCTGCGCTGGCGCCAGCCGGACGGCAGCCTGGTGTCGCCGGCGCGCTTCATCCCGGTGGCCGAGGATTCCGGCGTGATCACCGAGCTGGGGCTGTGGGTGCTGGAACAGGCCTGCCGCACCGCGACGGAGTGGGTGCGCCACGGCCGGCAGCTGACCATCGCCGTCAACGTGTCGGCGCGGCAGCTGACCCACGGCGACTTCTGCGCCGAGGTGGCGCGGGTGCTGCGCGACAGCGGCCTGCCGCCGGCGCTGCTGGAGCTGGAGGTGACCGAGGGTACACTGATCGACTACAGCGGCCCGGTGCGGCAGCAGCTGGCCGGCATCAAGGCGCTGGGGGTGCGGCTGGCGGTGGACGACTTCGGCACCGGCTACTCCAGCCTCGCCTACCTGAAGAACTTTGCGCCGGACACGGTGAAGATCGACCGCTCCTTCGTCAGCGGGCTACAGCACAACCGCGACAACGCCGCCATCGTGTCCGCCATCATCACCCTGGCGCGCAACCTGGACATGGAGTCGCTGGCCGAAGGCGTGGAGACCGAGGCCGAGCTGGCGGCGCTGCAGGCGCTGGGCTGCGACACGGTGCAGGGCTACCTCACCGGCCGCCCGCTGGCGGTCAACGACGCGCTGGCGCTGTGCCGGCTGCAGGCCGCGGCCAGCGCGGCCTGAGTCCTCAGTCGAAGCGGCGGGTGTAGCGCACTTCCGTCGACGCGTCGCGACCGGCGCGGCCGATCAGTGACAGCGTGCGCGACAGCTGGTAGCTGACCTTCAGCGCCTGCTCCGCGCTCTTCAGCCCGTACTCGTAGCCGACGTACAGCTCGCGCGTCAGCTGCTTGCCCAG
This sequence comes from Vogesella alkaliphila, assembly GCF_014652475.1. Taxonomy (GTDB): domain Bacteria; phylum Pseudomonadota; class Gammaproteobacteria; order Burkholderiales; family Chromobacteriaceae; genus Vogesella; species Vogesella alkaliphila. Next base: position 54,589 of record NZ_BMYW01000012.1, read on the forward strand.
CGTCACCACCTGCTCCGCCGGGCTGACCACGCCGGCGCTGCTGGTGCTTTCCGCCCGCGACTGCACGCCGATGTCGTCGAACAGCCCGACCTGGTCGTTGATCAGGCCGGCGAGCAGGCCGCCGGCCGCGGCACCGGCGCCACCGGTGTCGTCGCCGGCCGCGGCGGCGCGGCCCAGCACCAGCCACGACAGCTTGTCCTTCTCCGACATCGCCTCGTCCGCCACCAGCTTCACCGTCGGCGTCAGCAGCGCGCCGCGCACCTCGACCCCGGCGCCGACCGGCGAGAAGCGGCGCGTGGCGCGCAGGTCCAGCGCCGGGTTGTCCAGCGGCCCGCTGAAGGTGATCAGGCCGCGGCTGATGTCCAGATCCTGACCGTAGGCCTTGAAGCGGCCCTTGTCGACGCGGATCTGGCCGCGCGCCTGCAGCGTGCCGCCCTGCTCCGCCAGCAGCCGCACCTCGCCGCCCAGCCACGCCTCCAGCCCGTTGCCGCCGAAGCGCAGCTTGTCGCCCAGCGCGATGCGCAGGTCCAGCGCCAGCGGCCAGCGGTTGCCGGCGTCGTCGACCACCTCGCGCCCCAGCACCACCACGTCGTCGGACAGGCGCGGCCCGCCCAGTTTCGGGATGTCGATGCGGCCCTCGTCGACGCCGAGGTTGCCGCTCAGCGTCACCACCCGCTGCCGCACCTCGACGCGGCTGCGCCCGGACAGCAGCAGGCGCCGCCCCGGCCGCTCCAGCGCGGCGAAGCGCTTGAAGTCCAGCAGCAGCAACACGTCCGGCGTCGCCTGGAACAGGTCGATGCGACCGCTGCCGCTCAGCTCGCCCTGCTTGCCGAAGCGCAGGCTGTCGATCAGCAGCTGCTGGCCGGCCAGCCGCGCCTGCAGCTGGCCCTGCTCCAGGCGGATGCCGTTGCGGCGCTCGACAAAGCGCAAGTCGTGGCCCAGCAGCGGCCCGTCCAGCGTTGGCGACGACAGCGTGCCGCCCAGCTGCAGCGTGGCGTCGAGGCTGCCGGACAATTCCATGCCCGCCTTCAGCCACGGCTGAGCCTGCGCCAGCGACGGCAACTGCAGCCGCACGCTGCCGGCGAGCGCCGCGTTGGCGACATGGCCGCCGTTGCCCCACAGCACGCTGCCGTCGGCGGCGAGCCGGCCGAAGCGGCTGTCCAGCGCCAGCGCCAGCGGCCCGCGTTCGCCGAGGCCCACGCTCAGCGTCGCCCGGCTCAGCCCCAGCGCCTGCTCGCCGGCCGGCGCCGGCAGCCACACGTCGCCCTGGGTGCGCTGCAGCTCGACGCTGCCTTGCGGCCAACCTTGCGCGCCGTGCAGCTGCCAGCCGGCGTCGAACACCAGCGTCTGCCGCAAGGGCGGCGTGAACCACGGTGTCAGCGCCGACAGCGCCAGCCCCTGCACCCGCCCCGCGCTGCGCCAGCCGCCGCCGCGCTGCCAGCCGCTGTCGCCCAGCTGCCACTGCGCGCCCAGCGCCTGCCAGCGGCTGGCCGCCAGCGCCACGTTGGCCGCCCCCGCGCGCAACGCCACCGGCTGCTGCAGGCGCAGCGGCAGCCAGCCCGTCGCCTCCAGCTGCTGCAGCGTGCCGCGCCAGTTGCTGCCGCCGCGCTCGAAACCGCCGGTCAGCTGCAGTGCCAGCTGCTGTTCATGCTGTTGCAGGCGGCCGGCGGCGCTCAGCTGCAAGCGGTGCGCGAGGCGGCTGCCGTCGGCCTGCAGGCTCAGTCGCGCCAGCTGCCTGTCGCCCAGCGCCAGCGCGCGGCCGTCGAGGCGGATGCGCAGCGGGCTGTCGTCGGCGATGCCGCTCTCGCCCTGCAGGCTGAGGCTGGCCACCGTCAGCGCCCCCGGCAGGCGCAGCTCGCTGGCCTGCAGGTCGGCATGCAGCTGCGGCCGCGCCGGCACGCCGGCCAGGTCCAGCTCGCCGCGCACCCGCCCGGCGAACGCCGGGCCGAGCAGGCCCAGCTGCGGCGCGTCGAGCAGCATCTGCAGCCGGTCGCCCGGCTTGCCGTAGCTGCCGGCAAGGCGCAGGCTGTTGCCGCCCAGCTGCAAGCGGCCCTGCAACGCGCGCAACCGCTGCGCCTGCCAGCTGGCCTGCAGCTGGCCGGACAAGGGCGCGCCGGACAGCGTGCCCGGCGTCAGCTGCAGCCGCAGCTCGCCCTGCGGCGCCTGCGCGAGGCTGGCCCTGGCGCTGAAATTGCCGTTGATATTGCCCACCGGCAGCTGCGGCGAGATCGCCGCCGGGTTCAGCGCCTCTAGCCTGCCCTGCGCGTCCAGCCGCGGCACCTCGCCCAGCGCCAGCGTGCCGTCCAGCAGCAGCCGGCCGGCGCCGGTGCCCAGCTGCAGCTGCTGCAATTGCCACTGCTGCGGCGCCGGCATCGCCAGGCCGCCGCGCAAGGACAGCTTGCCGCTGGCCAGCGCCAGGGCCAGCTGCGGCGCGCGCGCGCTGCCGCTCACGCGGATGTCGCCGCCGACGCGGTGCGACGGCAGGCTGGCCAGCAGCGCCTGGCTGTGGATGCCGTCCAGGCGCAGCGCCAGCGCCAGCGCGGCGGGGCTGGCGCTGCCGTTCACGGTGACGCGGCCCCCGGCCAGCTCCGCCACCAGATTGTCCAGCTGCAGGGTGTCGTCGCGGATGCGGAACGGGCCGTACAGCAGCGACAGCGGCAGCCGCTGCGCGCTGAGCGCGCCGGGCTGGTAGTTGATCAGCGACACGCCGCCGTCGAGCACGCCGCCCGCGCCCGGCGCCAGCTGCAGCGCGAGGCCCAGCCGCGCCTGCGGCCAGCCCGGCTGCAAGGCCTGCGGGTTGATGCCGCCGACGCGCACGTCCAGCTGCTGCAGGCGCTGCAGGGCCTGCGGCGCGAACGGCCGCAGCCGCGCGTTCAGCTCGGCCGACAGACCCAGCGCGCTGACGCTGCCGCTGACGCGCGGCGCCAGCAGCGTCTGCTGCAGCGTCAGCGCGCCGCGGCTGGCGACGCCCTCCAGCACGCCGTCGTATTCCAGCCGCCCGCCGAGCGCGAACGGCGCGCTGCTGCCCAGCGCCACGCTGGCGTACATCCGTCCCCACGGGCTGTCCAGCCGGCGCAACACCAGCGCGTGCTGCTGTTGCTGGTAGTAGTAAGCGGCGTCGAGCGCGCGCAGCAGCGGCGGCGCGTCGCCCAGCTGCAGCGCGTCCAGGCGCAGGCTGTCGATGGCGACGTCCAGCGGCAGGCGCAGGTGGGCCGGCACTTGCGGCGGCCGGCCGTCGGACGGCTGGCTGCTGTGATAGCGCAGCACGCCCAGGTGCAGCTGCCCGACCTGCAGCTGGCGCTGCCACAGCCGCTGCGGCGACCACGCCAGCTGCAGCCGGCTCAGCGCCAGCCGCTGCTGCGGCGTCTGCCAGCGGATGTCTTCCAGCACGAAGCCGTGCCACAGCGTGCCGTGGCTGCGGCCAACCTTGAGCTGGCCGCCGCTGGCGCGCTCCAAGAGCGGCCACAGGCTGGCGAAGCCGGCCGGGGTGGCGGTGAACCAGGCCAGCGCGCCGCCGAGGCCGAGCAAGAACAGCAGGATCAGCAGCAACAGCCAGCGCAGCCAACGCAGGCGGCGGCGCGGCGCCGGCGGTGTCGGCGTATCCGGTACCGCGTCGGATGGCAGGGAGGGGGACGGCAGCAGGTCTTCGGTGTGCGCCATCAGAAGGCCAGCCCCAGGTTGAGGTTCCAGCGCCAGCGCTGGTCGCGCGCGCCGTAGGCGATGTCGAACGCCAGCGGCGCCAGCGGGCTGAGCCAGCGCACGCCGACCCCCTGCGCGCGCGCCAGGCGCCAGCTCTGCCAGCTGTCGGCGGCGTCACCGGCGTCGACGAACGCCGCCAGCCGCCACGCCGGCGTCAGCGGGTACTGGTATTCCAGCGTCGCGGTGGCCAGCACGCGACCGCCGGTGACCGCGCCGCTGTCCGGATTGACGATGCCCAGGCTCTGGTAGTCGTAGCCGCGCACGCTGCCGACGCCGCCGGCCTTGAACAGGCGCGACGCCGGCACCTGCAGCGCGTCGTCGGCCCACACCTGGCCCAGCTCCAGCCGCGTGAGCCAGGTGCCGCGCATGAAGGACGGGCTCCAGTACAGCGCGCCGCGGCCGTAGCCGCGCAGGAAGCGGGTGTCCGCCGCCAGCCCGGCACCGGAAACATGCCCCTCCAGCAGGTAGCCGGCCGCGGGGCGCAGCGGGTTGTCCACCGCACGCTTCGCCCAGCCGTAGGACAGCACCAGCGCCTTGTTGTCGCGGGTGGCCTCGCCCTCAATCTGCTCGCGTTCGATCAGGTATTCCACGCCGAAGCGGGCCTCGATATTGTCGCGCTGGCGGATGCGGAACAGGCCCAGCTCGGTGGCGTCGGTGACGGTCAGGTTCTGCTCGGCGTGGCGCTGCTGCAGGTTGAGGCTGTGCGCGTAGCCGTCGCCGCCGCGCGAGAAGCCGAGGCCCAGATCCAGCTGCTGCCGCGACTTCTTCCAGTCGTAGGCCACCGAGCCGGTATAGCCGCGGCGCAGCAGGTTGTAGTGTTCGTAACCGAGGCGGGTGCCGGCGCCGTCGCCGGTGCTGTAGTTGAGGCCGACCTCCAGCTTCTGCCGCTGCTGCTCGCTCAGGGTGATGCCCAGCGGCACGGTGTCGTCGTGCAGCTGCTCCCACAGCGGCGCCACCACCACGCCGGTGAAGTGCGGATCGCTCTCCAGCGCCGCCTGCAACGCCACCAGCGACGGCTGCGAGTACGGCGCGCCGGGCGCGAAATCGGCCATGCCGCTGACGATGCTCGCCGGATAGCGCTGCAGGCCGTCGATGCGGAAGTCGCCGAAGCGGATCAGCGGCCCGCTGTCCACCGTCAGCGTCACCCGCGCCTGGCGGCTGGCCGGATCGATGCGCACCTGCGCGGCGGTGAGCCTGGCCTGCGGGAAGCGGTCGAGCAGGAAGGGGCGCAGCGCCGCCTTCTTGCTGTTGTCCCAGTCGTCCTGGCGGAACACTGCGCCCTCCGGCAGCGCCCAGTCTTCCATCACCCTGGAAAGAAAACGGCTGTAGTCCGCCTGCTGCCGCACCGGCCCCTGCAGCGTGACATCGACCGCGCTGACGATCACCGGCGCGCCGGGCTGCACCCGCACCCGCACCGTGTCGCCGTCGCGGCTGACCTTCACCTCGCTGTCGAAATAGCCCTCGGTCTCCAGCAGCGCGCGCGCCTCGGCCGGGGTGCCGGCCACGATGCTGTCCAGGTCCTGCGCCGTCAGCCCTTCGTCCTGCTGCAGCGTGTACAGGTCGAGGTTGCCGCGCAACAGCGCGTCCAGCTCCGACGGCGCCTCCAGCTCGACGCGGTAATCCAGCGCGTGGGCAGTCAGGGGCAGGCAGGCAAGCAGGAACAGGACGCGATACATGGGCGGACAATCGGAAGGTGGGTGGGCAAGCGCCCATGGTAGTGCAGTTGCCGCGCGATGAAAAATGACATTCACACGACCAGTGTCCTGCAACAGACCATCGCCGGCGCGGACCGTTCCCGCTGCGGCCAACCTTGCCGGCGCCGACCGCCGCCTAGGCGCGTGCCGGCCGCGCGCGGATCACCAGCGCGATGCCGCCGAGTATCGCCAGCGCCGCCATGAGCAGGCGCCAGCCCGGCTGCTCGGCCAGCAGCAGCCAGCCGGCCAGCGCCGTCAGCAGCGGCACGCTCAGCTGCACCGTGGCCGCGCTGCTGGCATTCAGCCCGCGCAGTGCGCGATACCAGATCGCGTAGCCGAGACCGGACGCCAGCGCCCCGGACGCCACCGCGTACCCCACCCCGGCCGCCGGCGGCGACAGCGGCGGCGCCTGCCACAGCCACAGCAGCAGTGCCAGCGGCAGCGCGCGCAGGAAATTGCCGGCGGTCACCGCCGTGGCATCGCCGGCGCCGCGCCCGAGCAGCGAATATGCGCCCCACGCCGCACCGGCCAGCAGCATCAGCACCATGCCGCCCAGCGGCGGCGCCGACGCCCCCGGCAACAGCAGCAGCAACAGCCCGCCCAGCGCGGCGGCAAAGCCCAGCCACTGGCGGGCGGCCAGGCGCTCGCCCTGCCACCAGCCGCAGGCGATCATGGTCGCCTGCACCGCGCCGAACAGGCACAAGGCGCCGCTGGCCGCCGGCAGGCTGAGATAGGCAAACGAGAACGCGGCGGCGTAGACGAACAGCGCCGCCGCCCCGCGCCAGCTGCCCGCCGCCGGCCACCGCCGCGTTTGCCACGCCACCAGCGCCGCCAGCATCAGCGCGCCGGACAGCAGGCGGATTGCGGTGAAACTGGCGGCGTCGATGCCGGTGCTGCTCAGCGCCAGCCGGCACAGCAGCGAATTGCCGGCAAAGGCCAGCATCGCCAGCCAGGTCAGCCACAGGGTCTGTGCGCGTGCGGTCACGGCGGCTCCTCAAGATGGGGATGATCGGGAACAGTGCCCAAGCGCCGGCGGACACCGCCAGCTGCCGCCTACCATAGCCGCTTTTTGCGGCGCCGGCACGCAGCGGCCACCGCCGGCCGCGCAGGCAGGTAGCACGGGTACCAGGATAAGCGCTTATCTTGTACCCCTATCCGGCAGCGGTTAAGGTCGGTCTTTCCTGTAGCGGAGTACCCGACATGAGCAGCCATCAGCAGGCCACCCGGCAACAGTTCGACCCGCAGGCGCAAGCCTACCTCACCAGCACGGTGCACGCCGCCGGCCCCGACCTCGCCGCCGCGCAACAGCTGGTCGCCACCCACCTGCCGCGCGACGGCCGCGGCCTGGACGTCGGCTGTGGCGCCGGCCACCTCAGCTTCGCGCTGGCGCCGCTGCTGGGCGAAGTGCTGGCGCTGGACCCGGCGCCGGCGATGCTGGCCACCGTCGCCGCGGCGGCCACCACCAACGGCCACGGCAACATCGCCACCCGGCAGGGCGACGCCGCCGCGCTGCCGTTTGCCGACGCCAGCTTCGACTTGGTCGCCAGCCGCTACAGCGCCCACCACTGGCTGGACCTCGCCGCCGGCGTGCGCGAAATGTGCCGCGTGCTGCGCCCCGGCGGCTACCTGCTGATCATCGACGTGGAAACCGACGCCGACGCGCTGGTCGACACCCACCTGCAGTGCTGGGAGCTGCTTCGCGACCGCTCCCACATCCGCGACCGTTCCGACGCGGAATGGCGCCGGCTGCTGGCCGACGCCGGCATCAGCCTGCTGCAACAACAGCGCTGGCCGCTGCGGCTGGAATTCGGCAGCTGGGTCAGCCGCATGCGCACACCGCCGGAAAAAGTCGCCCTGCTGCGCCAGCTGCAACAGGAGGCGCCACAGGAAGTCGCCGCCGCGCTGCAACTGGAAGCCGACGGCAGCTTCACCACCCGCACCGGGCTGTGGTGGGGCCGGCGCGCCGGCTAGGCGGGCGGCAACCCCGCAAGGTTGGCCGCAAGTCGCTTACCGCCTGCGGCCAACCTTGCACCCGATCGGTGGCCGGTGCGGTGCCAAGGTTCACGTCAGCGCGTCAGGCCGGCGCAGTGCCCGGCCGCAACCTGGCACCCGGCCTTGAAAGCGGCGGCAACGCACCGATATGCCCAGCAGACACCTCCTGGAGCCTGCCATGAACACCCCCACCGCCCTGCACCTGGCCTGCCCGCACTGCCACGCGCTCAACCGCGTTCCCGCCAGCCGCCTCGCCGATGGCCCCAACTGCGGCCAGTGCCACCAGCCGCTGCTCACCGGCCAGCCGCTGGAGCTGACCGTGAACCATGCTGAGCGCCACATCTCGCGCAACGACATCCCGGTGGTGGTCGATTTCTGGGCGCCGTGGTGCGGCCCGTGCCTGATGATGGGCCCGGCCTTCGCCCAGGCCGCCGCCGCCCTGCCACAGGTGCGCTTCGCCAAGATCAACACCCAGAACGAAACCACCCTCGGCCAACGCTTCGCCATCCGCAGCATCCCCACGCTGATCCTGTTCGTCGGCGGCCGCGAGATTGCCCGCCAGGCCGGCGCCATGGACGCCGCCAGCATCCAGCGCTGGATTGCCGCCGGCTTGCAAAAGGCGGGGCGGTAACAGCAAAAAGGTTGGCCGCAACACCGTGACGGCTTGCGGCCAACCTTGCCGATCATGAACTCGCGTGCGACAGCCAACCTCGAACCGACGCGCCCCGTCCCGTTGGCGCAGGCCGTAGCAGCGGTCGCCAGCCCGGAAACAAGCCGCCTCTTTTGAGCGCAGCGTATGGGCGGCGCCGGGATGGCGGCTGCTGCTACGGGAATTCCTGCGCCGTCGGGAGAGCGGGGATCGGAAAGGGGGATGCGGTATCCCCCTTCCCCGCCGCCGCGCGGAAAGCGGCAGATAAACATCATCCGCGCAGCGGATACACCAGACAAAAACAAGGTTGGCCGCAAAGCCGTGACAGCTTGCGGCCACTCCTAGATAAAACATGGTTAGAGCGAATTGGTGAGTACTAAAAAGCAAAACGCCCCTATTGGGGCGTATTCATTACTGGTCCGTATTGACCAGGCGGGGCTCTGATCCCCAGCGGGAGGGTAATGGCCAGACGGTGTTTCAACTTGTCATGAAAACTAGCGTAGTAATGACGCCCACTTACGCCGTTACTGCACATCTCTAGTCGCTTAATGAGCAACGAGATTCTCGCCAAAAGCCGACCAAGATCAAATTTTGCAAAGCTGGCATGCACTACGTGTGTGTCAGGTGGTGCTATGCCTGCGATGACAGACATGGCGTAGTCCAAATAATATCTACGCATCTCTTCTTCTAGGCATATGGGCAGCGTTTCTTTTGCAAATAGTTGATCAGTCATCGTTCCATGTTTGCTCTTGGTTTCACTCTCATGACGGTCTTAGCTGATACGTCCGGGCTTTCTGCTAGTTCGGTTGCGGGTTGCGCCTTGTGCGCACCCCAATTTGAAGATTGATCAGGCTTTAATAGCGAATGATTTTGTCATCTGATATGGCTTGGTTCTTGTTGAATAGTTGATATCTTCATCGGGTGATCAGGTTTTATCGGTATTTTTCATACTTTCCCTCTCTGCTATCCAGCTTTTGACTGTTTGTGATTGCTGCCACCAGTACCGTGCACACCGGCAGCCGTGGTATGCGATACGTAGATAGTCTTGCTCGCTAATGGCCCCCCACAGGTGATAAAAAGTGATCGGATTTTTAGCCATCGCCAGAATCAGCGATAGCAGCGGTACTACAAAATACTTTTGGTACATCACGTCCCTCGGTAAGGAGGGGGTGACGCATCAATCTTCAAACTAGACAACTCAGCCGACTAGCAATATGCATGTATGGCTCTTGTTTTGTATTTCAATGGTTTAGATAAAGTTTTACTTTGCCAGAGAGCAGGTTACATATCCCAAAGGACGATGCACCATCACAAGCAGCCATGAAAAAAGGGCAAGCCATCAGGCTTGCCCTTTCTCGTCTTCATTGCGGCCAACCTTGGCCACAAGTAACACGCTTACTTCTTGCGCTGCGGCGGCAGGTCGGTGCAGCTGCCGTGCGCCACTTCGGCGGCCATGCCGATGCTCTCACCCAGGGTCGGGTGCGCATGGATGGTCTTGCCGATGTCGGTGGCGTCGCAGCCCATTTCGATGGCGAGGCAGATTTCGCCCAGCATGTCGCCGGCGTGGGTACCCACGATGGCGCCGCCGATCACCTGGTGGGTCTCGGCGTCGAAAATCAGCTTGGTGAAGCCTTCGTCGCGACCGTTGGCGATGGCGCGGCCGGAGGCAGCCCACGGGAACACCGCTTTTTCGATCTTGATGCCGTCACGCTTGGCCGATTCCTCGGTCACGCCGACCCACGCCACTTCCGGATCGGTGTAGGCCACGCCCGGAATCACGCGCGCGTCGAAGTAGGATTTGCCGCCGGCGCAGTTTTCTGCCGCCACGTGCGCCTCGTGCACCGCCTTGTGCGCCAGCATCGGCTGGCCAACGATGTCGCCGATGGCGTAGATGTGCGGCACGTTGGTGCGCTGCTGCTTGTCCACTTCGATGAAGCCGCGGTCGGTCACGGCGATGCCGGCGTTCTCCGCGCCGATCAGCTTGCCGTTCGGCGCGCGGCCGGCTGCAACCAGTACCAGGTCGTAACGCTGCGGCTCGGCCGGGGCCTTGGCGCCTTCAAAGGTGACGTAGATGCCGTCTTCGCGGGCGTCGACGGCCACGGTCTTGGTGCCGGTCATGATGTTGTCGAAGCGATGGGCGTTGTACTTTTCCCATACCTTGACCAGATCACGGTCCGGGCCCTGCATCAGGCCGTCCATCATTTCCACCACGTCCAGGCGCGCGCCCAGTGTGGAGTACACGGTACCCATTTCCAGACCGATGATGCCGCCGCCGATCACCAGCATCTTGCCGGGGACGGTTTTCAGCTCCAGCGCGCCGGTGGAGTCCACGATGCGCGGGTCTTGCGGGATGAACGGCAGGTTCACCACGCGGCTACCGGCGGCGATGATGGCGTTCTTGAACTTGATGGTCTGCTTGGCGCCGGTCTTGTCCTGACCCGTGCCTTCGGTGGTCTCCACCTGCAGGTGGTAGGGGTCGAGGAAAGAGCCGACACCGCGCACCACTTGCACCTTGCGCGCCTTGGCCATGCCGGCCAGGCCTCCGGTCAGCTTGCCGATGACCTTTTCCTTGTAGCCACGCAGCATGTCGATGTCGATTTCCGGCGCGGCAAACTTGATGCCGTTGGCGGCGAGGTGCTTCACCTCGTCGATCACCGCCGCGTTATGCAGCAAGGCTTTCGACGGGATGCAGCCCACGTTCAGGCACACGCCGCCCAGGGTGGCGTAGCGCTCAACCAGCACCACTTTCAGGCCCAGGTCGGCGGCGCGGAAGGCGGCGGAGTAGCCGCCGGGGCCGGCGCCCAGTACCAGCACGTCGCAGTCGATGTCGGCGGTGCCGCTGTGCGTGGCCGCAACCGGGGCCGCGACCGGTGCCGCTTGCGGAGCAGCTGCAGCCGGGGCGGCAGCGGGTGCCGCAGCAGGCGCAGGGTTGGCCGCAGCGGCAGCGCCGGCGGCCTCGATCACCACGATCACGTCGCCTTCGGAGATCTTGCCGCCGACGGCGGTGCGCACTTCCTTCACCACACCGGCTTGTTCCGCCGGCACTTCCATGGTGGCCTTGTCGGTTTCCAGCGTGATCAGGCTGTCGTCCTTGGCAACGGTGTCGCCGACTTTCACGAACACTTCGATCACGTCCACATTGCTGTGGCCGCCGATGTCCGGCACTTTCAGTTCAATCAGATTGCTCATGGTTTACATCCATGTGGTGGCGGCGCGCAGGGCACGCCGCCGGTATTCGGCACGATGGCTTGCTGGCAGCCGAAGGTTGGCCGCGGCCAACCTTCAGGCTGCGACCATTACAGGATCAGGCGGCGCACGTCGGACAGCAGCTTGCCCAGGTACACGGTGAAGCGGGCGGCAGCGGCGCCGTCGATCACGCGGTGGTCGAAGGACAGCGACAGCGGGCACATCAGGCGCGGCGCGAATTCCTTGCCGTTCCAGACCGGCTTGATCTGCGACTTGCACACGCCGAGGATGGCCACTTCCGGCGCGTTGACGATAGGCGTGAAGCCGGTACCGCCGATGCCACCCAGGCTGGAGATGGTGAAGGTCGCGCCCTGCATGTCGGTCGGCTTGAGCTTGCCGTCACGCGCCAGCGCGGACAGCTCGGTCAGCTCCTTGGCGATCTGCTTGATGCCTTTCTGGTCCACGTTCTTGATCACCGGTACTACCAGGCCGTTCGGCGTGTCGGCGGCGAAGCCGATGTGGTAGTACTGCTTCAGCACCAGGTTGTCGCCGTCCAGCGAGCTGTTGAAGTTCGGGAAGGCTTTCAACGCCTCGGCGGCGGCCTTGATGATGAAGGCCAGCGGGCTGATCTTCAGGCCGGACTTTTCCCACTCCTTGCCGATGGTCTTGCGGAAGTCTTCCAGCTCGGTGATGTCGCAGTCGTCGTTGAACGTGACGTGCGGGATCATCACCCAGTTGCGCGACAGGTTGGCGCCGGACAGCTTCTGGATGCGGGTCAGCGGCTTGGTTTCGATCGGGCCGAACTTGGCGAAGTCCACCTTCGGCCACGGCAGCAGGTCGAGACCGGTGCCGGAAGCAGCCGGTGCCGCAGCCGGGGCCAGTGCCGCCGGGTTCTGCAGCACGGCTTTCACGAAGCCCTTCACGTCGTCCTCGACGATGCGGCCCTTGCGGCCGGTACCCTTGACCTTGGACAGGTCCACGCCCAGTTCGCGCGCCAGCTTGCGTACCGACGGGCCGGCGTGCGACTTGGCGAAGCCGGCTTCGTTGAAGGCGGCAGCGACGGCGGCGGCAACCGGTGTTGCTACCGGTGCAGCGGCGGCAGCCGGAGCGGCAGCAACTGGCGCGGCAGCGGCAGGAGCCGGTGCCGCCGCGGCGGCTGGTGCGGCGGCCGCGCCGGCACCCTCGACCACCACGATCAGGTCGCCTTCGCTGGCCTTGTCGCCGACTTTGACTTTCACTTCCACCACTTTACCGGCGGCGGTGGCCGGCACTTCCATGGTCGCCTTGTCGGTTTCCAGCGTGATCAGGCTGTCGTCGACCTTGATCTCGTCGCCGACCTTGACCGATACCTCGATCACGTCGACGCCGCTGTGGCCGCCGATGTCCGGGATGCGGATCTCGCTGCGGCCAACGTTGGCCGCAGCGGCCGGTGCCGCAGCCGCAACAGGGGCCGGGGCGGCTGCAGGTGCAGCAGCGGCAGGCGCCGGCGCCGGGGCTGCAGCAGCCGGAGCCGGTGCGGCGGCGCTGGCGCCCACTTCGATGATGGCGATCACGTCGCCTTCGGAAATCTTGCCGCCGAGTACGGCGCGCACTTCTTTCACCACACCGGCGGCTTCGGCCGGTACTTCCATGGTGGCTTTGTCGGTTTCCAGCGTGATTAGGCTGTCGTCGATGGCGACGGTCTGGCCCGGCTGGATGAAGACTTCGATGACGTCTACGTTGTTGTGCCCACCGATATCGGGCACTTTCAGTTCGATCAGATTGCTCATGGCTCTATCCACATCGTAGGGCGGCGGCCCACGTGACGGGCAAGGCGTGGCGCCTTGCCTGCGGCGGGCTCCGCCAACATTCGGCTTGGTATCCCGGCTGCCGTCTGGCGGTGGCCGGATCGCGCTGCTGCAGGAGCGGCGAAAGCCACGCGGGTGACTTCCGCCGGTATCAGGGTTGGCCGCAACGGCCGCGCCTTAGACCTTCCAGCTAGGCAGCTTGGCGACGTTGATACCGTACTTGGTGATGGCTTCCTGGACGCGGGCGGCGTCGATCTTGCCTTCGCGTGCCAGTGCCGACAGCGCGGCCACGGCGACGTAGCGGCGATCCACTTCGAAGAACTCGCGCAGCTTGGCGCGGCTGTCGGAGCGGCCGTAACCGTCGGTCCCCAGCACCACGTAACGGCCAGGCACGTATTCACGGATCTGGTCGGCGTAGTTGCGGATGTAGTCGGTGGCGGCGATCACCGGGCCGGAACGGCCGGCCAGCTGCTGCTCGACGTAGGACAGGCGTTGCTCGCCCACCGGGTGCAGCAGGTTGTGGCGGGACGCTTCCATGCCGTCGCGGCGCAGCTCGTTGAAGGAGGTCACGCTCCAGATGTCGGAGGCGATGCCGAAGTCGTTGCGCAGCAGGTCGGCGGCGGCAATCACTTCGCGCAGGATGGTGCCGGAGCCCATCAGCTGCACCTTCACCGCGGCGTCGCCACCGTCCTTGAACAGGTACATGCCCTTCAGGATGCCGTCTTCGGCGCCCTGCGGCATCGCCGGGTGGGTGTAGTTCTCGTTCATCAGGGTGATGTAGTAGAACACGTCCTGCTGCTCGACATACATGCGGCGCAGACCGTCCTGCAGGATCACCGCCAGTTCGTAGGCGAAGGTCGGGTCGTAGCTGATGCAGTTCGGGATCAGGCCGGCCTGGATGTGGCTGTGGCCGTCTTCGTGCTGCAGGCCTTCACCGTTCAGCGTGGTGCGACCGGCGGTGCCACCGAGCATGAAGCCGCGGGCGCGCATGTCGCCTGCGGCCCAAGCCAGGTCGCCGATACGCTGGAAGCCGAACATCGAGTAGTAGATGTAGAACGGAATCATCGGGATGCCGTGGTTGGCGTAGCTGGTCGCTGCCGCAATCCACGAGGACATCGCGCCCGGCTCGTTGATGCCTTCCTGCAGCATCTGGCCGTCCTTGGATTCCTTGTAGAACATCAGCTGATCGGCGTCCTGCGGCACGTAGTTCTGACCCTGGGTGGACCAGATGCCGTACTGGCGGAACATGCCTTCCATGCCGAAGGTGCGGGACTCGTCCGGCACGATGGGCACGATCTGCTTGCCGATGTTCTTGTCCTTCAGCAGGATGCCCAGCTGGCGCACGAAGGCCATGGTGGTGGAGAACTCGCGCTCGCCGGAATCATTGAACTGGCTGTCGAACACATGCAGGCCCGGCACCGCCAGCGGGGTTTTCACCGGTTTGCGGGCCGGCAGGTAGCCGCCCAGCGCGGCACGGCGCTCGCGCATGTACTGCATTTCCGGGCTGTCTTCCGCCGGCTTGTAGTACGGTACCTTTTCCAGATCGGCGTCGGACACCGGGATGCCGAAGCGGTCGCGGAACTTGCGCAGGTTTTCCAGCGCCATCTTCTTGGCCTGGTGCGCCACGTTCTGCGCCTCGCCGGAAGAACCCATGCCGTAACCCTTGATGGTCTTGGCCAGGATCACGGTCGGACGGCCGTTGGCGTTGGTGGTGGCCTCGTGGTAGGCGGCGTACACCTTGTGCGGATCGTGGCCGCCGCGGTTCAGCGCCCAGATCTCGTCGTCGGACATGTTGGCCACCATCTCGCGCAGCTCCGGGTACTTGCCGAAGAAGTGCTCGCGCACGTAGGCGCCGTCCTTGGACTTGAAGGTCTGGTAGTCGCCGTCCACGCACTCGTCCATGCGCTTCTTCAGCAGGCCCTTGGTGTCCATGGCCAGCAGCGGGTCCCAGCGCGAGCCCCAGATCACTTTCAGCACGTTCCAGCCGGAACCGCGGAAGTCGCCTTCCAGTTCCTGGATGATCTTGCCGTTACCGCGTACCGGGCCGTCCAGACGCTGCAGGTTGCAGTTGATCACGAACACCAGGTTGTCGAGGCCTTCGCGCGCCGCCAGCGCGATCGCGCCCAGGGATTCCGGCTCGTCCATCTCGCCGTCGCCGCAGAAGCACCACACCTTGCGACCCGGGGTCTTGGCCAGGCCACGGCTTTCCAGGTACTTGAGGAAGCGTGCCTGGTAGATGGCCATCAGCGGGCCCAGGCCCATGGACACGGTCGGGAACTGCCAGAAGTCTTCCATCAGCCACGGGTGCGGATAGGAGGACAGACCGCCGCCGTCCACTTCCTGGCGGAAGCTGTCCAGCTGCTCTTCGTTCAGGCGGCCTTCGAGGTAGGCACGCGCGTACACGCCAGGGGAGATGTGGCCCTGGAAGTAAACCAGATCGCCTTCCTGCTCGTCGTTGTGGGCGCGCCAGAAGTGGTTGAAGCCCACGTCGTACAGGGTGGCGGAGGACTGGAAGGAGGCGATGTGGCCACCCAGCTCCAGGTCTTTCTTGCCGGCGCGCAGCACCAGGGCCATCGCGTTCCAGCGGTTGATGGAGCGGATGCGGTGCTCCATCTCGTGATTGCCGGGGGACTTCTGCTCTTTGCCCACCGGGATGGTGTTCTGATAGGCGGTCGTGGCCTCGAACGGCAGGTGCGCGCCGCGACGGCGGGTGCGCTCGACCATTTTCTCCAGCAGGAAGTGGGCACGCTCGGCGCCGTCACTGTCCAGTACAGACTCCAGCGCATCGGTCCATTCGTGCGTTTCAACCGGATCGATATCGTCAGGGTAGATTGCTGCCATCTCACATCCTCACTTTTATTTTCAGTTCACCACCCGCGTGGGCAGCGTCTGCTGTCATGACATTGGGTGCCTTGGTAAAGGCGTTACAGAACTGCGTCGGATTATAATCGAACAATTTCGCAAAAAAAATTTGCGGAAGTGAAAAGTTTCTTACATAGCGCAGAGTGTAAATCGTGCCGATTTCCACGCGAAGTGGGCAATTGGGGATATCACTTAAAATCGGCTTTTTCGGCAGCGATATTGCACTGCAATATGTTGTTTTTTTGCGATTATTGGCGAAACGGCGGCGGGCGGGGCAGAAAGCGCCGGCGCGCGGTGCGGACCGCGGCCGGACGGGGCAGGCGTCAGCGCGGCTTGGCCGGACGCTGCTTGTCGATTTCGCGCAAACGCGCCTCGACGGTGGAGCGCAGGTAGAAGTCGTCGCCGCCGGCGCGGCTGGCGAGCTGGTACTGGATGCGCGCCGATTCAAACTCCTGTTCGATATAGAACGCGTGGCCCAGCGCGGCGTGGTAGCGCAGCGCGTCGGCCTCGCCGTAGCTGCGCGCCGCCAGCCGCCACAGCGCGGCGTTGTCGGGCGCGCGCTTGAGCGCCAGCTCGATCTGCTGCCGCGCCTCGGCGCTGCGCCGCGCCTGCAGCAGGGTGTCGATGCGCGCCAGCCACAGCGCGTCGTTGGACGGGAATTGCTGCAGCGCCTGCTGGTAGCGTGCCAGCGCGCCGTCAAGGTTGGCCGCAGCGCGCTGGATGTCGCCGCCCAGCAGCAGCAGCGCCGGATGCGGCGGCAGTTGCCGCTGCGCGCTGGCCAGCGCCTGCTGCGCCTCGTCGTGGCGGCCCAGCTGCAACAGCGCGCGCGCGAGGCCGTAATACGTCGCCCCCGGCTGCAGGAAGCGGCCGGCGGCCAGCGCGGTGCGGTAGTGGCGCTCGGCCTCGGCGGCGCTGAGGGTGGCCAGACGCAGCTTCTCGCGCATCAGCAGGAAATCCTGGCTGTCGGCGCGCATGCGCAGCGGGTAGCCCTGCGCGCGGTTCTGCGCCTCGCTGACGCGCTCGCCGGTCAGCGGGTGGGTGCGCAGGAAGCCGAAGGCGTTGTTGTCGTTGTGGCGGTGGGTCTGCTGCAGGCGGTCGAAAAAGCCGGCCATGCTGCGCGCGTCGAAGCCGGCGGCGGTCAGGTACTGCATGCCGATGCGGTCGGCCTCGCGTTCGAAATCGCGCGAGTAGGCCAGCTGGCGGCTGGCGGCGAGGCCGACGCCGGCGTTGACCATGCCGGCGCTGACTTCGCCGTTGGACGCGTTGGACGCCAGCACCCCGGCCAGGATCGCCGCCAGCATCAGCAGGTGGCGGTTGCCCTCGCCCTCCTGCATCCGCGCCAGATGGCGCTGGCTGACGTGGGCGATCTCGTGCGCCAGCACCGAGGCCAGTTCGCCCTCGCTCTGCGTCGCCAGCAGCAGGCCGCTGTGCACGCCGATCACGCCGCCGGGCAGCGCGAAGGCGTTGATGCTGCGGTCGTTGACGACGAAGAAAGCAAAGCGCATCCCCGGCAGCTGTGCACCGGCGGCCAGCCGCCCGCCGAGGTCGGCGAGGTAGGCGTTGACCTCGGCGTCGTCGATCACGTCGCCGTCGCCGCGCAGCGAACGCAGGATGTCGCGGCCGATGCGGTTTTCCTCCGCCTGCGGCAGGGCGGACTCGGCCACCGTGCCCAGGCTGGGCAGGTCGTTGGCGGCGAACAGCGGCGGCGCGGCCAGGGTGGCGAGCAGGCTGGCGACGAACAGGGCACGGCGGGAGTGTCGTTTCATGCCGGTATGATAACGAGCGGCGGCAGGAAGTTGCACGCGGTGCGTACTTTTCAGATCTGGTAGTCGCTGCCGGGGCACAGCTGCTGGATGGCGATGTGGGTGGACAGGTGCAGGCGGCCGTCGAAGCGCGCGGCCAGCCCGGCGCGCTTGCACACGTCCAGCACCGGGCCCTTGACCTCGGCCAGGTGCAGGCGGATGCCGCGCTCGGCGAGGCCGTCGTCCAGCCGCTCCAGCATCGAAAGCGCGGTCATGTCGAGGCGGTTGACCGCGCTCATCACCAGCAGCAGGCTGTGGCTGTCCGGACTGGCGGCGGCCAGCTGCTGGATGGCGTTGCCGACGTGGCGGGCATTGCCGAAGAACAGGCTCTCGTCGACGCGCAGCAGCAGCACGCCGGGCAGCGGCTCGGTGTGGTAGCGCAGCACGTTGCGGAAGTGCTCGGTGCCCGGCACCCGCCCCAGCACCGCGATGTGCGGCCGGCTGCTGCGCATCAGCCACACCGACAGCGAGATCACCACCCCGGCGACGATGCCGGCGTCGACGCCCAGCGCCAGCACCAGCAGGAAGGTGACGGCAAACGCCACCGCGTCGGCGCGTTCGGTGCGCCACGCGGCGCGCAGCGCGGAAAAATCGATCATCACCGCCACCGAGGCGATGATGGTGGCGGCCAGCACCGCCAGCGGCAGATTGGCCAGCAGCGCGGTGGCGGTGCTCAGCAGCAACACCATCAGCGCGGCGGTGATCAGCGACGCGAGCTGGGTATTGGCGCCAGCGTCGGCATTGACCACCGAGCGGGTCAGGCCGCCGGTGACCGGAAAGCCGCCGCAGAGACCGGCGCCGAGATTGCACAAGCCCAGCGCCAGCAGCTCGCGGTCGGGGTCGATGGTTTCGCGCCGCGGCGCGGCCAGCATCTGCGCCACCGACAGGCTCTGCACGTAGTTGATCAGCGCGATGAAGAAGGCCGGCATCACCAGCGGCGCGAGGCCCAGCGACGGCAGCGCCGCCAGCCGCAGCGACGGCAGCCCGCCGGGCACCACGCCGACCACCGGCAGCCGCGACTGCCAGCCGGCCAGCGTCACCGCCAGCAGGCCGCCCAGCACCACCAGCATCGGCGCGGTGCGCGACAGCGGGCGCGCCACGCCGGATGCCAGCCCCAGCGCGTGCAGCAGGCCGGCCAGATAGCGCCGCGCCAGCACCAGCCCCAGCAACGCGACCAGCCCCAGCAACAGCGCCAGCGGATTGAAGGCCGCGACATGGGCGAAGAAGGCCTGCGCGATGTCCGGCAGGCTGGCGCCGCCGGCGCGGAAGCCGGCCAGCGGTGCCAGCTGCGACAGCACGATCAACAGCGCCGAGGCGGCGGTGAAACCGGCCAGCACCGGCTGCGACAGCGCGTCGGCGAGGAAGCCGAGGCGCAGCAGGCCGAACAGGAACAGCATGGCGCCGGACAGCAGCGCCAGCCAGATGGCCGCCAGCAGGTAGTCGTCGCTGCCGGCTGCGGCCAACCTTGACAGCGTCGCCGCCACCAGCAGCGAGGTCACCGCCATCGGTCCCACCGACTGCGCGTGGCTGCCTCCGCTGAACGCGTACAGCAGCAGCGGCAGCAGGCTGGCGTAGAGGCCGGCTTCCGGCGGCAGGCCGGCCACCAGCGCATAGGCCAGCCCCTGCGGCACCAGCAGCAGGGTGACGATCACCCCGGCGCTGACGTCGCCGGGCAGGTCGGCACGGCGGTAGTGGCGCAGCCAGCGCGGCAACCAGCTCATCGCGACAGCGCTTTGTCCAGCGGCCGGAACAGCAACATGCCCGCCACCATCGCCAGCACGAACACCAGCCCCGGCCATTGCAGGCTGCCCAGCAGCACCAAGCCCGGGCCGGGACAGATGCCGGCGATGCCCCAGCCGATGCCGAACAGCACGCTGCCCAGCACCAGCCGCGGCGTGATGCCGGTCTTGCCCGGCAGGTGGATGGGCGCGCCCGACCACGCCGGCAGCTGGCGCTGGCTGCGCGACTCGGCGAGGCGGAACAGCGGCAGGCCGACGGCGATGGCGCCGCCCATCACCAGCGCCAGCGACGGATCCCAGGCCCCGGCCAGATCGAGAAAACCGATCACCTTCTGCGGATTGCTCATTCCCGACAGCAGCAGGCCGATGCCGAACAGCAGGCCGATGGCGAACGCCTGTCCCGCTTGTGCACGATGTTTCATCTTGTTCTCCTCACGCCAGCAGGTGGCGCAGCAGGTAGACCGCGGCAAAGCCGGCGCCCATGAACGACAGCGTCGCCACCAGCGAGCGCGGCGACAGCCGCGACAGGCCGCAGACGCCGTGCCCGCTGGTGCAGCCGGAGGCAAAGCGGGTGCCGACGCCGACCAGCAGCCCGGCCAGCAGCAGCTGCGGGGTATCGGCCATCATCCTGACCGCCGGCAGCTCGCCGCGCAGCAGCAGGTACAGCGCCGGCGCCAGCAGCAGGCCGCCGATAAAGGCGGCGCGCACGTCGCGGTCCGGCGCGCCGTCTACCAGGCCGCCCAGCAGGCCGCTGATGCCGGCGATGCGTCCCAGCCCCAGCGCCATCCACGCCGCGGCCAGCCCGATCAGCACGCCGCCGGCCAGTGCGGCCAACAGCGCCGCCGGATCCCAGATGATGGTCATGATGTGTCTCCTTGGTCAGGGCGACGGCGGTTGCGGTCCCGCCTCGTCGCCACAAAACAGGCTATGCAAGGTGCCGAGGATGGCCATCGCCTCCTGGCTGGCTACACTGTAGTAGATCCACTTGCCCTCGCGCCGGGTGTTGACCAGCGCCTCGTTGCGCAGCACGCCCAGCTGCTGCGACAGCGTCGGCTGCCGGATGCCGGTCAGCCGTTCCAGCTCGGACACGCTCTTCTCGCCGTCCACCAGCTGGCACAGCAGCAGCAGCCGGTCTTCGTTGGCCAGGCTTTTCAGCAGGCTGGTGGCACGGGACGCGTTGTCATGCAGGATGCTCAGATCCATGGTCATTACTTCCTCCTGTCTGTCTTGTTCTTTTTGAATGTCGCAGCACGTCTTTATTATATTTACAAATATAATGTAACGCAATATATTGATAGCACTACCGTTCCATACCGAGGAGTCACGATGAATCCCCAAGTCCACGCCAGTTTCGACCCCGTCACCTGGACCATCAGCTATGTGGTGTACGACCAGCCGGGCGGCCACGCGGCGATCATCGACCCGGTGCTGGACTACGACCCCAAGTCCGGGCGCACCGCCACCGCCGCCGCCGACCGGCTGCTGGCCTTCGTGCGCGAGCAGCGGCTGACGCTGGACTGGATCATCGAGACCCACGCCCACGCCGACCACCTGTCCGCCGCCGCCTACCTGCAACGGCAGCTGGGCGGCCGCATCGCCATCGGCGACCGGATCGACGGCGTGCAGCGCGTGTTCAAGGGCATTTTCAATCTCGAACCCGGCTTCGCCACCGACGGCCGGCAATTTGACCACCTTTTTGCCGACGGCGACACCTTTGCCATCGGCCAGCTGCAGGCACAGGCCATCGCGGTGCCCGGCCACACCCCGGCCGACATGGCCTACCACATCGGCGACGCGATCTTTGTCGGCGACACCCTGTTCCTGCCCGACGTCGGCACCGCGCGCTGCGACTTCCCCGGCGGCGACGCGGCGACCCTGTACCGCTCCATCCGCCGGCTGCTGTCGTATCCCGACCACACCCGGCTGTTCATGTGCCACGACTACCCGCCGGAGGGGCGCGCACCGCAGTGGCAGTGCACGGTGGCCGAGCAGCGCGCGCACAACATCCACGTCCACGACGGCATCAGCGAGGCCGACTTCGTACGGCTGCGCGAGGCACGCGACGCGACGCTGGCGATGCCGGTGCTGATCCTGCCGGCGATCCAGGTCAATATCCGCGCCGGCCAGCTGCCGCCGGCCGAGGACAATGGCACCGCCTACTTAAAAATCCCGCTGAACCTGCTGTAAACTGCAGCCATCGTGACGACATCGGGCGCGCGGCGACCCGTACCCTAATGGACCCCCATCCCCTGCCCCCGGCGCCGGCGCGACTGGTGCACGAGCGCGGCGTGCCGGCCTTCGGCATGTACCGCGGCACCGTCGAACAACTGTCCTGGCGCGCGCTGAAGGCGCCGCTGGCCAAGCAACTGACGCGCCAGCTGCACCACAAGCGCTGGCAATACGCCGCCATCGGCCACGCCGACTTCTTCATCGGCGTGGCGGTGGTCGATACCGGCTGGTGCGGCAGCGCCTTTGCCTACCTGTTCGACCGCCGCCGCCGCGAGCTGGTCGCCAGCTTCAGCAGCAACGGCCTGCCGCTGATCTCCACCCGCATCGAAAACCGCAGCTTCGGCGACGCCACCTTCCGTCAGGGCAAGGACTGCATCGCCTTCCGTCGCGCCGACGGCCGCCTGGAGCTGACCGTCAACACCCCGGCGCTGCGGCTGGCGGCGCACATCGCGCTGCCGGCGCCGCACAGCGTGCTCGCCGCCATCGCCCCCGGCAACTGGCTGGCGCACGCCACCCACAAGAGCAGCGCGTTGCCGATCAGCGGCTTTGCCGACTGCGGCGGCCGGCGCCTGGCGCTGGACGACGCCATCGCCAGCCTCGACGCCTCCAACGGCCTGCTGGCGCGCGACACTGCGTGGCGCTGGGCCAGCGCCCACGACCACCACATCGGCTTCAACCTGCAGCAGGGCTATATGGGCGACGCGGAAAACGCGGTGTGGCTGGACGGCGTGCCGCACCGTGTCGGCGCCGCCCGCTTCGACTTCGACGCCGCGCAGCCGCTGGCGCCGTGGCAGATCCGCACCGACGACGGCGCGGTGGCGCTGACCTTCACCCCGGAGGGCGTGCGCCGGCAGGAGCAGGAACTGCTGATCGCCGCCAGCCGCTACCTGCAGCCGATCGGCCGCTTCAGCGGCCGCATCCTCCACCCGCACACCGGCGTCGCGCACGAGGTGTCGCAGCTGCTCGGCGTCACCGAAGACCACCACTCGCGCTGGTAATTGCGGCCAACGTTGGCCGCAAGCCGAACGCTGTCCGCCGCCGCCTGTCTCATGATGCAGGGAGCGGCCGTCCACCGGCTGCCGGCCGCGGGCGTCCCGCCGCGGTGCCTTGCCTGGAGTGCGGCCAACCATGTTCGACAAGATCCTGATCGCCAACCGTGGTGAAATCGCGCTGCGCGTGCTGCGCGCCTGCCACGAGCTGGGCATCAAGACGGTGGTGGCGCACTCCGAGGCCGACCGCGACACCAAGTACGTGAAGCTGTCCGACGAGTCGGTGTGCATCGGCCCGCCGCCGCCGGCGCACAGCTACCTGCACATCCCGGCCATCATCGCCGCCGCCGAGGTCACCCGCGCGCAGGCCATCCACCCCGGCTACGGCTTCCTGTCGGAAAACGCCGGCTTCTCGCAGTGCGTGGAGGAGTCCGGCTTCGTGTTCATCGGCCCGCGCGCCGACACCATCCGCCTGATGGGCGACAAGGTGTCGGCCAGGCAGGCGATGCAGGCCGCCGGCGTGCCCTGCGTGCCCGGCTCCGACGGCGCGCTGCCGGACAACGACAAGGCGGTGCTGAGGATCGCGGGCAAGATCGGCTACCCGCTGCTGATCAAGGCCGCCGCCGGCGGTGGCGGCCGCGGCATGCGCGTGGTGCGGCAGGCCGGCGAGCTGCTGGACGCGATCCGGATCACGCAGCGCGAGGCCGACGCCGCCTTCGGCAACGCCAGCGTGTACCTGGAGCAGTACCTGACGGCGCCGCGCCATATCGAGTTCCAGGTCCTGGCCGACGAGCACGGCAACGCCATCCACCTGGGCGAGCGCGACGGCTCGATGCAGCGCCGCCACCAGAAGGTGATCGAGGAGGCGCCGGCGCCCGGCATCAGCGCCGCCCAGCGCAAGAAAATCGGCGCGGCCTGTGCCGACGCCTGCCGCCGCATCGGCTACCGCGGCGCCGGCACCTTCGAGTTCCTGTACCAGGACGGCGAGTTCTACTTCATCGAGATGAACACCCGCGTGCAGGTGGAGCACCCGGTGACCGAGATGATCAGCGGCATCGACATCGTGCAGGAGCAGATCCGCGTCGCCGCCGGCCTGCCGCTGCGCTACACGCAGGAACAGGTGGTGCTGCGCGGCCACGCGATGGAGTGCCGTCTCAACGCCGAGGACGCGTTCAGCTTCATCCCGTCGCCGGGGCGCATCGCGCACTACCACCCCGCCGGCGGCCCCGGCATCCGCATCGATTCGCACATCTACCAGGGCTACCAGGTGCCGCCGCACTATGATTCGATGATCGGCAAGCTGATCGCCTACGGCGACGACCGCGAGCAGGCGATGGCGCGCATGCGCGGGGCGCTGCGCGAGCTGTCGATCAGCGGCATCGACACCAATATCGCGCTGCACCAGCTGCTGTTCAGCGACCCCGGCTTCATCGCCGGCCGCACCAGCATCCACTATCTGGAACAGTGGCTGGCCGACCGCCGCCAGGGCGCGCCGGGATGAGCGCGCCGCCCGCAACGGCACGGCCGCCCGCCGCGCCAAACCCCGGCCGTGACGCGGTCGGGCCGGCCCCCGCGCGGCACGAGACCGTCGCCAGAACCCGTGGTAGCATGGCGCCCGACCCCGATAGAGCAAACACACCAATCCCGTGACCCTGCCCGCTACCCGCGGGCACACTTCAAGACAGGAGAACACCATGGGCCTGCTTAACAGCTTGCTGGAACACAACCGCGCCTTCGTCGCAGCGCGCGAATACGAGCAATTCAGTACCGACAAATTCCCGGACAAGAACCTGGTCGTGCTGTCCTGCATGGACGCGCGGCTGGTGGAGCTGCTGCCCAAGGCGATGGGGCTGAAGAACGGCGACTTCAAGCTGATCAAGAACGCCGGCGCGCTGGTCACCCACCAGTGGGGCTCGGTGATGCGCTCGCTGCTGGTGGCGGTGTACGAGCTGCGCGCCGAGGAAATCTGCATCGTCGCCCACCACGACTGCGGCATGCGCGCCATCGACCCGAGCCGCATCCTGGACCATGCGCAGGAACGCGGCGTGTCGGCGGAAACCATCGCCACCCTGCGCGGCGCCGGCATCGACCTGGACAGCTGGCTGAAGGGCTTCGACAACGTGCAGGACAGCGTGCGCCACACCGTGGCCACCATCCGCAGCCATCCGCTGATGCCGAAAGACATCCCGGTGCACGGCCTGGTCATCCACCCGGCCACCGGCAAGCTGGATGTGGTCATCGATGGCAACCAGCCCGGCTGAGCGCCCGCCGCGCGTCGGCGTGTTCGGCGGCACCTTCGACCCGCTGCACGCCGCCCACCTGCGCCTGGCGCGCGCCTTCCGCGACCAGCTGGCGCTGGACGAGGTCAGGCTGATCCCGGCCGGCCAGCCCTACCACCGCGAGCACGCCCCGCACGCCAGCGCCGCACAGCGGCTGGCGATGCTGGACGCGGCGCTGGCGACCGAGGCGCCCGGCCTGGTCAGCGACGACCGCGAGGTGCGCCGCGCGCGTCCCGCCTACACCGTCGACACGCTGCAGGAGCTGCGCGACGAGCTGGGCGCAGAGGCCGAGCTGTGGTTCCTGATCGGCGGCGATTCGCTGCAACAGCTGCACACCTGGCAACGTTGGCCGCAGCTGCTGCGGCTGGCCAACCTGGCGGTCGCCATCCGCCCCGGCTTTGTCGCGGCCGACCTCGATCCGGCCGTCGCCGCCCTGTGGCAGGCGCGGCAAGTATCTGATTTTTCAAATCGAACGCCTTCCGGTACAATCCGCGCCTTGGACTTGCCGCCCATCACCCTCTCTGCCACCGCCATCCGCCAGCAACTGGCGACGGGGCAGGACTGCAGCGCGCTGCTGCCTGCGGCGGTGCTGGCCTATATCCGCCAGCACCGGCTGTACCGCTAACGCCGCGCAACACGCGGCGGCAAGCAGGATTTGCACTGGCCGGCGGTTGCCGGCCGTTTGCTCTTTTGCGGAACCTCTGGCCACGCCGGGCGCTGACGCGTCGCCACGTCCCCTGACACCGAATATCAAGGATGCACATGGAAGTTCAAGAAATCGTCAAACTGGCCATCAACGCGCTGGAAGACGTTAAAGGCAAAAACATCGTGTCGCTGGACACCAGCAAGCTGACCTCGCTGTTCTCGCACCTGATCGTCGCCACCGGCGACTCCAACCGTCAGGTGAAGGCACTGGCCAATAACGTGGCGGTGGACCTGAAGGCCGCCGGCGTCGACATCGTCGGCACCGAAGGCCACGAAAGCGGCGAGTGGGTACTGGTCGACGCCGGCGACGTGGTCATCCACGTGATGCTGCCGGCGGTGCGCGACTACTACGACATCGAGGCACTGTGGGGCGGCCAGAAGCCGTCGTTCGTGCCGGTCGGCGGCCGTCCGTGGGACGCCACCGCGGAGTAAGCCCCGCCCTGCCGTGACCGCAAGCGCACCGCCCAGGCGGTGCGTTGTGCTTTGCGGCCAACCTTTTGCCCCTGTAGCCCTGCCATGAAAATTACCCTGCTGGCCGTCGGCACCAAGATGCCGCGCTGGGTGGACGAAGCGTTCAACGACTACGCCAAGCGCTTCGGCCGCGATATCAGCTTCGAGCTGAAAGAGATCAAGCCGGAGAAACGCGGCGGCGGCGTCACCGCCGAGAAGGGCATCGCCGCCGAGCACGAGCGCATCGTGGCCGCCATCCCGCCGCGCAGCAAGCTGCTCATCCTCGACGAGCGCGGCCGCAACTGGACCTCGGTTCAGCTGGCCGGCGCGATGAAGGAGTGGATGGCCGGCGGCGACGACATCTGCATCGTCATCGGCGGCGCCGACGGCCTGTCACAGGAACTGAAGGCACGCGCCGACATCATGTTGCAGCTGTCGGCGATGACGCTGCCGCACGGCATGGTGCGCGTACTCCTGGCCGAGCAGCTGTACCGCGCCTACTCCATCCTCAACAACCACCCCTACCACCGCGAATAGGCCCCGCCGTTGCGGCCAACCCTGGCCGCAGGCTCACGCTGCCTGCGAGCCGGCGGCCATCGCCAGTGGCGGTAATGCCCAGCACTGGCGGGCGCGGTGGCACTGGGGGCTGCCCTCGTGCAGATCGCGGCAGGCACTGCTGCGCAGCGGGTAGATGCTGCAGCCGACCTGGCGCCCGACCTCGCCCTGCAGCGCGATACAGCGCGGCGTGGCCGACCAGGTGCCGCGCATGCAGCGATGGAAGGCATCGCGCCGTTCGGTGAGCGCGACCGGCACCGTACCGCCGCCGTCATCGGCCTCCGCCCAGTAGAACGACACCCGGAAACTGGCGCAGCAGGCGCCGCAATCTTGACAGGCAGAATGAGAGACCGACATGGTGTAACAGGCTGCGAGACCGGCATGGCAAAAAAGTTGGCCGTTATTTTTTGCAACGTCACCACCGCCGTCAAGTGCCGGGCGACGCCGACACCGTGTCAGTCGCGGCGACGCCGCACACACCCCACCACGTGACAACAGCGACAGTGCTGCTGCACTGTCGCAGCATTTGTCGCATTCAATTTAAACACTTTTACAACAAATCGAAGAGGCGCCGATTCCGCTCAGTGCCTTGCCCCTGCTCGACATACGCCAATTGCATAAAAAAGACCATTCCGCCAGCCAACTCTTGACTGGAAAACGGCCACTCCGATCATTAACATGAAGTTATCGCTCCTTTAACCTGAGCCCGAGTTCTTTACATCATGATCAACCGCCTGCTACCGACCATCGTGCTGCTGCTGGCCACAAGCCCGGCTTTGGCACTCGGTCCCCTCCCCGCCGATGATTTCCTCGCCGACGCGGTGCGCCCCGGTCTCGGCGCCACCCTCAGCTTCGATACCCTGCCGGAACCACCGCCGGCGCCCGAGTCGCGCGGCGACACGGTGCCGGACGTCAAGGCGCCGGGCTACAACCGGCAGCAGGCGGCGCTGTTCAACAAGCTGATCCACCAGGTCGCGCGTGAACACCAGCTGGACCCGCAGCTGCTGCACGCCATCGTCACCGTCGAATCCGGCTACAACCCGGGGGCCACCTCGCCCAAGGGCGCGCAGGGCCTGATGCAGCTGATGCCGGATACCGCCGCCCGCTTCGGCGTGCGCAACCGGGCCGATCCGCTGCAGAGCCTGCGCGGCGGCGCGCGCTACCTGCGCTTCCTGCAGGGCTACTTCAAGCAGGACATGACGCTGGTGATCGCCGCCTACAACGCCGGCGAGGGCGCGGTCGGCAAGTACCGCAACACCGTCCCGCCGTATCGCGAGACCCGCGACTACGTGGCCAAGGTGCTGGCGTCCTACGAGTCGCGCGCCGGCCAGCCGCTGGTGCCCTCGCGCCAGCCGCGCTTCCAGCTGATCCTGCCGCCACCGCGCTACCCGCTGTAAGGTGACCGACCCATGCAAAAGCCCCTGTCCGCGGACAGGGGCTTTTGTTTGCCGGGCATGCCGCGACTCAGCGTGCGGCGAGGCTGGCGGCCAGCCGTTTCAGGCTGTGCCAGGCGTCACCCTGCGCCACGCCCTTGATCTGGCGGTCGATGTGCGCGCACTCGGTCAGCGCCTGCATCAGCCGCGCGCCGCCGATGCGCTTCAGCGCCGGCTCCGCCAGCCGCTGCTTGTCGCCCCACAGCCGCAACTCGCCCGCCATGTCGCGCACGCTGCGGCCGTCCTTCAGGCCGCGGCCGAGCTTGATCAGCATGCGCACGTCCTCGGTGAACGACCACAACACCAGCACCGGTGCCTCGCCTTCCGCCTCCAGCCCGTCCAGCATGCGCGCGGCGCGCGCCACGTCGCCGGCCAGCCAGCTCTCGGACAAATGAAAGACGTCGAAGCGCGCCACGTTGGCCACCGCGTCGCGGATGTCGGCCAGGCTCAGCTCGCCCTGCGGGTACAGCAGCGCCAGCTTGTCGATCTCCTGTTTCGCCGCCAGCAGGTTGCCCTCGACGCGGTCGGCAAAGAAGCTGGCCGCGTCGTGGTTCAGGCTCTGGCCCTGGCGCTGCAGCCGCCGCGCGATCCACGCCGGCAGCTCGCCGCGCGCCACCGGTTTCGCCTCGGTGATCACCGCGCTCTTTTCCAGCGCGGCAAACCACTTGCTCTTCTGCTGGCTGCGGTCCAGCTTGGGCAGTTGCAGCAGGGTGATGGTATCCGGCGGCGGGCTTGCGGCCAACCTTTGCAGCGCCTCGCCGCCCTCCAGCCCCGGCTTGCCGCCGGGAATGCGGATTTCCAGCAGCTTGAGGCTGGCAAACAGCGACACGCTGCTCATCGCGTCGTTCAGCTGCGACCAGTCGAAGTGCGCGCCCTCCACCGTCAGCACCTCGCGCTCGGCATAGCCGGCCTGCCGGGCGCGGCTGCGCAGCGCGTCGGCCGCCTCCAGCGCCAGCAGCGCCTCCTCGCCGTGGATCACGTACAGCGGCGCCAGACCGCGCGCCAGCTGCGTGACAAAGGCGTCAGGGCTTAGTGCTGGCATGGCCCGGCTTCGGCAGGTAGGCGAGACGGTGCATCAGCTGCTCGGCGGCATCGCGGCGCATGTCTTCCAGCAGCAGCGCTTCCTCGCGCTCCTTGCCCAGCACCGCGCTGTCGCTGTACGTCAGCTCGCGGCGCACCACCACCGTCAGCGGCAGCGGCTGCTCGTCGCCCTTGCGCTGCACGCTGGCCTCGACGCGGTAGGTGAGCAGGTACTCGTTGACCTTGCCGCCGCGGTTGATGGTCAGGATGTCCTTGGCGTTGGCGGTGCTGTCGATGGTCAGTACCACCTCGGCGTCGGCGGCGCGGCTTTGCAGCTGCACGCGGCCGTCGCGCTGCAGCGCGCTTTGCAGCGGCTCGGCCAGGTTGCCCGCCTGCTGGATGGCGATGCTGGCAAACGGCAGCGGCGTCAGCGGTGCCGACAGCCCGCGCAGGTGAAAGCCGCAGGCGCTCAGCGCCAGCAGGGCGCCGGCCAGCAGCGTGCTCTTGATCAGTCGGTTCATGTGACACTCCGGTGGGCGCCGTTGTGAAAACGCGGCTGACGGGGATGCCCGTCAGCCGCCCTGTTTCCTTGCGGCGCGTGGCTAGCGGGATTAAACGACGATGTTCACCAGGCGGCCCGGCACCACGATGATCTTCTTGGCCGGCTTGCCTTCCATGAACTTGATCACGTTGTCGTGCGCCAGCGCGGCGGCTTCGATCACGTCCTTGCCGGCGTCGGCGGCGACGGTGACGCTGCCGCGCAGCTTGCCGCACACCTGCACCATCAGCTCGATCTCGCTCTTCACCAGCGCGCTCTCGTCCACTTGCGGCCAGGCCTGCGCCAGCAGCTCGCTGCCCGGGCGCAGCGCGCTCCAGATCGCCTCGGTGATGTGCGGCACAATCGGCGACAGCAGGATGGTGACCGCCTCCAGCACTTCCTGCGCCACGGCGCGGCCAACGTCACCGCCGGTATCGGCCTTGTCGTAGGTGTTCAGCAGCTCCATCACCGCGGCGATGGCGGTGTTGAACTGCAGGCGGCGGCCGTAGTCGTCGGCCACTTTCTGGATGGTGCTGTGCAGCTTGAAGCGCAGCTCCTTCTGGCTGGCGTTCAGCTCGCCACCGGCATAAGCGGTGGTGATGCCGGCGGCCACGTGCTCGCGGCTGAGCTTCCACAGGCGCTTCAGGAAGCGGAACGCACCTTCCACGCCGGCGTCCGACCATTCCAGCGACTGCTCCGGCGGTGCGGCGAACATCATGAACAGGCGCGCGGTGTCGGCGCCGTAGTTCTCGATGAACTCCTGCGGATCGACGCCGTTGTTCTTGGACTTGGACATCTTCTCCACGCCGCCCACGATCACCGGCAGGCCGTCGACGCGGTGGGTGGCACCGGTGATTTTGCCCTTGGCGTCGCGCTCCAGCACCACGTCCTGCGGCGCGATCCAGTCTTTCGAACCATTCGGCAGGTCGCGGTAGAAGGTCTCGCAGATCACCATGCCCTGCGTCAGCAGGCTCTTGAACGGCTCGTCGCTGTCCACCAGGCCTTCGTCACGCATCAGCTTGTGGAAGAAACGCGCGTACAACAGGTGCAGGATCGCGTGTTCGATGCCGCCCACGTACTGGTCCACCTGCAGCCAGTAGTTGGCCGCATGCTTGTCCAGCATCGCGGTGTCGCACTTCGGGCTGGCGTAGCGCGCGTAGTACCAGCTGGACTCCACGAAGGTGTCCATGGTGTCGGTTTCGCGGCGGGCCGCGCCACCGCATTTCGGGCAGCTGGTCTCGTAGAATTCCGGCATTTTGGCGAGCGGCGAACCGGCGCCATCGGGAATCACGTTTTCCGGCAGTACCACCGGCAGCTGCTCGGCCGGTACCGGCACGTCGCCGCAGCACGGGCAGTGGATGATCGGGATCGGGCAGCCCCAGTAGCGCTGGCGGCTGATGCCCCAGTCGCGCAGGCGGTACTGGGTCTTCTTGGCACCGGCGGACTTGGCTTCCAGGTCGGCGACGATGGCGTCAAACGCACCGGCGAAGTCCAGGCCGTCGTACTTGCCGCTGTTGATGGTGGTCAGGCCTTCCTTGGCGCCGTACCAGTCTTGCCACTGGCTGGCGTCGAAGTTGTCCTCGCCGGCGGCCGGGGCGTACACCTGCGTGATAGTCAGCTGGTACTTGTTGGCGAACTCGAAGTCGCGCTCGTCGTGCGCCGGCACCGCCATCACCGCGCCTTCGCCGTAGCCCCACAGCACGTAGTTGGCGATCCACACCGGCAGCTTGGCGCCGGTCAGCGGGTGGATGACGAACAGGCCGGTATCGACGCCCTTCTTCTCCATCTTGGCCACGTCGGCCTCGGCCACCGAGCCGGCCTTGCACTCGGCGATGAAGGCCTGCAATTCAGGCTTGGCCGCAGCGGCCTGGGTGGCCAGCGGGTGCTCGGCGGCGACGGCGACGTAGGTGGCGCCCATCAGCGTGTCCGGACGGGTGGTGTACACCTTCATCACGCCGTCATGGCCGATGCTGTCCGTGTCGTAGGCAAAGGACACGTCGGAGCCGAAGCTCTTGCCGATCCAGTTGCGCTGCATGGTCTTCACCTGCTCCGGCCAGCCGTCCAGCTTGTCCAGGTCGTTCAGCAGCTCGTCCGCGTACTGGGTGATGGCGAAGTAGTACATCGGGATTTCACGCTTTTCCACCAGCGCGCCGGAGCGCCAGCCGCGGCCGTCGACCACCTGCTCGTTGGCCAGCACGGTCTGGTCCACCGGGTCCCAGTTCACCACGCCGTTCTTCTTGTAGATGATGCCCTTCTCGAACAGGCGGGTGAACAGCCACTGCTCCCAGCGGTAGTAGTCGGGCTTGCAGGTGGCCAGCTCGCGGTCCCAGTCCAGCGCGAAGCCGAGGCTGTCCAGCTGCTTCTTCATGTACTCGATGTTGGCGTAGGTCCACGCCGCCGGCGCGCCGCCGTTCTTCATCGCCGCGTTTTCGGCCGGCAGGCCGAAGGCGTCCCAGCCCATCGGTTGCAGCACGTTGAAACCCTGCGCGCGCTTGAAGCGGGCCAGCACGTCGGTGATGGTGTAGTTGCGCACGTGGCCCATGTGCAGCTTGCCGGACGGATAGGGGAACATCGACAAGGCGTAGTATTTCGGGCGGGTGGTGTCTTCGACGGCTTTGAAGGCGGCGGTCGCCTGCCACTTCTGCTGGGCGGCGGCTTCAAGCTCGCGCGGGCTGTATTGTTCTTGCATGGGGATCTCTAGGCGCAAAAAAGCGTGAAAATTCAATCGCAACATTATAGCGGCGAGTTGCCATCGCCGCGAAGCGCTGCGCGGAAAAGGTTGGCCGCAACGCGGCCCAGGACCTGTTAACCCTGGCGCAGCAGGCCGAGCAGCATCTCGCTGGCCATCACCGCCATCAGCAGCGCAAAGCCCTTTTTCAGCTTCGCCACCGGCAACGCGTGGGCGGCGCGGGCGCCCAGCGGCGCGCACAGCACCGTCATCAGCATCAGCGTCAGCATCGCCGGCAGGTAGATGAAGCCGAACGCGCCCCACGGCAGCCCCGGCGTCTGCCAGCCGGCGGTCAGGTAGCCCAGCGCGCCGGACACCGCGATCGGCCAGCCCAGCGCGGCGCTGGTGGCGATGGCGCTGTGCATCGGCACATTGCACCAGCCCATGAACGGCACGCTCATCGAGCCGCCGCCGATGCCGACCCAGCTCGACACCATGCCGATCACGCCGCCGGCGGCGCTCTGCCCGGCGAAGCCCGGCATGTCGCGGCTGGCGGCCGGCGCCGCGCCGAAGAACATCTGCGCGCCGATCACGTAGGCGTAGATCACGAAGAACCAGCGCAGTGCGTTGCCGGGAATCCAGCCGGCCAGCAGGCTGCCGGCGAAGGTGCCGAGCATCATCGCCGGCGCCATGCCGCGCACGATGGCCCAGTTCACTGCGCCCTTCTTGTGGTGCGCGCGCACGCTGGCAAAGCTGGTGAACACCATCACCGCCAGCGAGGTGCCTACCGCCAGATGCTGCACGTAGTGGCCGCCGAGGCCGGCCGCCTCCAGCACGCCGACCACCACCGGCACGATCACCAGCCCGCCACCGACCCCGAGCAGACCGGCGAGAAAACCGGCGACCACGCCGCAGGCGAGCAATACCGCAATCAGCGTCAACGACAGCATCAGAGCAGGTTCTCCATCAGGTAATCCCATTGTTGCGGCGCGACCGGCGTGATCGACAGCCGGTTGCCGCGCTGCAACACCGTCATCTCCAGCAGCGCCGGATGCTGGCGCAAGACGGCCGGCGACAGCAGCGCGGTCTTGCGCACGAAGCGCACGTCGACGCACTGCCAGCGCGGATTGGCCGGGTCGGACCTGGGATCGAAATACGGGCTGGCGGGATCGAACTGGCTGGAATCGGCGTGCGCGGCGCTGGCCACCTCGGCGATGCCGGCGATGCCCGGCTCGGGGCAGGACGAATGCCAGAACAGCAGCTGGTCGCCCGGCTGCATCCGGTCGCGCATGAAATTGCGCGCCTGGTAATTGCGCACCCCGGTCCACTCGAACAGCTTGTCAGGGTTGGCCGCAAGGTGGTCGATGCCCACCTCGTCCGGCTCCGACTTCATCAACCAGTACGCCATGTCCATCCTCCGGCGCCGGTGCTCGCCACCGGGCGCGATGCCATATAATGCGACATTCCCTCCTACCCTCCACAAGAGACAATGTCATGAAAACAGTCCTGCTTGCCAGCCTGGCGCTGCTGCTTGGCGCCTGTACCATCAGCGGCCCGCGCGTGTCGGTGAAGCCGATCGAGATCAAGCCGCTGGAAATCGAGATCGGCGACGGCCATCGCAGCAGCGGTTCCTTCTGCCCGCCGGGCCAGGCCAAGAAAGGCAACTGCTACTAAGCCGCGCCTGCCCGCCTACGCCGGCGCCGCCAGGCGCCGGTAACGGATGAGGCCGGACT
The DNA here is from genome assembly GCF_014652475.1 of Vogesella alkaliphila. Classification (GTDB taxonomy): domain Bacteria; phylum Pseudomonadota; class Gammaproteobacteria; order Burkholderiales; family Chromobacteriaceae; genus Vogesella; species Vogesella alkaliphila. Next base: position 88,598 of record NZ_BMYW01000012.1, read on the forward strand.
CGGTCAGCAGGTAATCCAGCTGCACGTCCCACGCCTCTTTCGGCACCGCCGCCACCCGCTGGCAGTCGAAGGCGACGCCGACCAGCAACGGCCGACGCCAGCGGCGGAAGCCGTTGAGGTAGGCCAGCGTGGTGTCGTAAAAACCGCCGCCCTGCCCCATGCGGTAGCCCTGCTCGTCCACCGCCAGCAGCGGCACGAACAGGATCTCCAGATCACGGGCGCGCCAGTTGGCGCCGTCGAATTCCGGAATGCCGTAGCGGTTGTGATACCAGCGCCCGCGCGCATCCAGCACCGAAAACAGCATCTTGCGCCCGCGCAGCGGCAGCGCCGGCAGCGCCACGCGGCAGCCGTGCGCCAGTGCGCGCGCCATCAGCGCGTCCAGCCCCAGCTCCGAGCCGGTGGCGACATAGGCGCCGATGCGGCGGCCGTGGCGGAAAAAACGGCGGGCATGACGGCTGATCGCCTTTTCGGCGCGATGGCGGTATGCGGAAGGAACGGCTTTGCGCGCCAGGCGAATCTCGCGGCGCAAACGCGCCTTGTCAGCGGCAGCAGAGGGGATCATGGGCGGAAGGGGGAGTCCCCCGCGAGAGTCGATCGGGCCGAATTCGCTTGTACCCTGTTTCCAGGGGGGGTCGCCGGCCAGTAGCTTCGGGCACATCCGCAAAGGGACGCGACACACCTGCTACTCATGCTGACAACCAAAAGCGAACGCATTGGTACAAAGGAATTATGGGCCGTCTCGAACACCGCAGGGGATTGAACGGATATTCGTCTAGAACAGGTTTTGCTGGCTCTGGCGTAACGCCTCGTCAGCGGCCTCGCTCATGTGTTGTATTTTACGCCGGATTGTCGCCATCTCCAAGCCACCATCGCCGACTTTTACCTTCAGCAGGTCGTGGGCGATGTTGAGCGCGGCCATGATCGCGATCTTGTCGGCGTCGACGATGCGGCCACCGCTCTGGATCGCCTGGATCTTGTCGCCCAGCAGGCGCACCGCCTGCTCCAGCGTGTCGCGCTCTTCCAGCGGCGTGCCGATGGTGAACTGGCGCCCGAGCAGGGTCACCTCTACCTGTACGATCTCGCTCATTCGGCATCCTCCTGCGGCAGGCGCGTCATCAGCGCGGCAACGCGGTGGCGGGTTTCCTCCAGCGCGAATTTCATTTCGGCATTTTCCTTCATGGTCTGCGCCAGCACCTCGGCGAAGCGGCCATTCTGGTTTTCCAGCTCGTGGATGCGCGCAATCAGCGCCACCACACGGCCTTCCAGATAATCGAGTTCTTGTTCCATAGCGGCGAGGATAGCCAAGGGTAGTGGAGGCGTCAAACCGGGTCTGCCGCCGTTGCCCGGCACGGGCGAACGGCGCAGCGACCGCCCGATTTTACGTCGTGCCGCGCATCGATGTCAGCACAATATGCCGCGCCGCAACGAAATGGCGCGCCGGCCTCAGCCCGCCGGCAAACGCTGCCGCGCGGCGTCGATCTGGCGGCACAGCCGGGCGGCACCGTCGGCCAGGCGCGGGCCGGGACGGCTGATGCTGTCCTCGGCCAGCAGCGACAGGTTGCCCAGCGCCACCGCCGGCAGTTGCGGCCAACGTTGCCAGTCCGCCAGCTGCCGCGCGCCGAAGGCCAGGATCAGCTGCGGCCTGCGCGCCAGCACCGCCTCGACACTGACCTGCGGCGCCGGCACCGCGGCGTCGGCAAACACGTTGCGACCGCCACACAACTGGATCAGGCTGTCGACAAAGCTGAGGCGACTGACACTGAACAAGGGCGTGTCGCCGACCTGCACGAAGGTCGCCACCGGCCGCGCCGTCGCGTAGCGCTGCCGCAGGCTGGCGAATTGCCGCTCGAAGCGCGCCGCCTGCTGCGCCGCACCGCGCTCCTGCCCGCTGAGGGTACCCAGCGCGCGCATTTCGCGGGCGATGTCGGCCACGCTCTGCGGCGCGCTGACATACAGCGGGATGCCCAGCGCGCGCAGGCGCGCCAGCTCGCGCGGATGACCGCCGTCGCGCCAGGCCACCACCAGCTCCGGGCGCAGGCGCAGGATCGCCTCCAGGCTGATGCCGGTGTAACTGCCGACGCGCGGCAGTTGCCTGGCCGCCAGCGGATGGTCGCTGTACTCGACCACCGCCACGATCTGCGCGGCGGCGCCGATCGCGTACAGCGTCTCCACCGCGTGCGGCACCAGCACCACGATGCGGCGTGCCGGCGCCGCCAGCGTCACCGTCTGCCCCAGCCCGTCCGTCACCGACAGCTGCGCGGCGGCCGGCAGCCCCCAGCCCAGCGCCAGGACCATGGCCGCCAGCCGTCTCACACCGGCGCCTTCAGCGGCAAAGGTTGGCCGCACGCCACCAGCGTCACCCGCTGGCACAGAGCGGCGACGTCCTGGTTCAGCCGCCCCAGCTCGTCGACGAAGTGGCGGGTCTCGGCGCCGAGCGGCACCACGCCCCAGCCGATCTCGTTGCTGACCAGCAGCACCGCGGCCGGCGTGGCGGCCAAGGACGCCAGCAACGCGGCGCGTTCGCGTTGCCAGTCGTCGGCCCGGAACTGGCCGTCGGCGTCGAAAAAGCGCATCAGCCACATGCCGAGGCAGTCGACCAGCAACAGGCTGCCGGCCGCACCCTCTGCCGTGATCAGCGCCGCCAGCCCCGGTCCGGCCTCGACCAGCCCCCAGGCCGCCGGACGGCGGGCGCGATGGTGGGCGATGCGCGCGGCAAAGCTGTCGTCGTCGCGCCGCTCGGCGGTGGCGACGTACAGCACCGGCCCGTGATGGGCCAGTGCCAGCTGCTCGGCGTAACGGCTCTTGCCGCTGCGGGCGCCGCCGGTGATCAGATGCGTGCTCATGCTCAACTCCTGCCGGAAATCAAAAACGACCTGCCCGGCGGGCGGACAGGTCGCGTCGTGCGACACACCGGGGCGATGCCCGACGGGCTTACTGGGCGTAGCGTACGCCGACGAACCAGCCGCGGCGAGGCTGATTGTAGTCTTTGACGGTCTCGTAGCGCTTGTCGCCGACATTGCTCAGCCTGGCGTTCAGCGTCCACTGCTTGTCCAGCTGGTAGTCGGCACCGAGGTTGAGCACGCCGTAGCCGCCCAATACCTTGTCGGCGCTGTTATCGGCATCGTCGTAGCGGCGGCCGCTGGCGCGCCATTCCGCACTGAGGCGGGTGCGGTCCAGCTGCCAGCCGGCCGTCAGCGCACCGAACAGCTTGGCGTGGCGTGCCAGCAGCTTGCCGGAGGGCTGGCTGCGCGGCCGCTGCGAGGTGATGCTGCCGGCGAGGCTGAAATCGCCCCAGCTACGGCCGGCTTCCAGCGTCTGGCCGGTGATGCGCGCCTCGTCGATATTGACCTGCAGCCCGTCGGTCGCCGATTTGCTGGCGATCAGCTTGTCGATCCGGTTATCGAACACGATCACGCTGAAGTAGTCACCCTGCTGCCGCCACTTCAGCGACAGCTCGCGGTTGCGCGCCTCTTCCGGGCGCAGAGCCGGGTTGCCGTGATAGCTGGCGCCGGAGCCGCTCCAGTACAGCTGGTTGAAGGTCGGCGCCTTGAACGCGGTGCCGTAGGCGGCGCCGAGCAACCACTGCGGTGTCAACGCGTAGCCGTAGCCGAGCTGGCCGGTGGCCTTGTCGCCGAACTGCGAGTTGTCGTCGTGGCGCAGGCTGCCCTGCAGCCGGTGCGCGCCGAAGCTGCCCTGGTAGGCGGCGAACAGCGAATCCACGCTGCGGCTGGTACCGTTGAAGCTGCTCAGGGTCTCGACCTGCTGCTCGGTACGCGCCGCGCCGAGGCTGAACTGGCCGACGCCCTGCCACTGCACGTCGTGCTGCCACTGCCACTCCTGCTGGCGGGTAGCGGCAATCGCGGACGGCTTGCTGAAATTGCCCTTGGTAAAGGTGTGCTGCCGGTCATTGGTCTCGGCGTAGCGCAAGGTACTCTGCCAGTTGGCGCGCAGCTGGTTTTTCAGCTCGATGCTGTGCCCCTGCAAGCGCGTACGCAGCTCGTCCGCCTTGTTGACGGTGGCGTCGTAGGCGCTGCTGGCCTCGGTCTGGTACAGGTTCAGCCCCAGGCTGTGGCCGGCGGCCAGCTCGTGCTGCACGCTGGCGAGATAGGTGGTGTTCTCGTAGCCGTCACGGTCGGGGTTGTACTTGCCCGGCTGAAAGCGGCGTGAGGAAATGCCGTCGGTGCGGTTGTGCTCCAGCGCGAGGTTGAAGGCGGTGCTGCCGGCCTTGCCGGACAGCCCGGCACCACTGCTGCGCTTGTGTTCGGCACCGATGCTGGCATGGAAGCTCAGCGCCGGTCGGCCTTCACCACGCTTGGTGAAGATCTGGATCACGCCGCCGATGGCGTCGGCGCCATACAGGCTGGAGGCCGGGCCGCGCAGGATCTCGATTTTTTCGATCGCCGCCAGCGGCAGGTGTTCCAGCGAGGTGGTACCCGAGGTGACCGAGGCGATGCGCATGCCGTCGACCAGCACCAGCACGTGATCGGGCTTGCTGCCGCGCAGCAGCAGGCTGGCGGACTTGCCTTCGCCGCCGTTGCTGTAGGCCTCGACTCCCGGCTGGCGGCTGAGCAATTCCGGCAGCGTCAGGCTGCCGGACTGCTCGATTTCCTCGCGGCCGAGCACGGTGACGTCGGCCAGCACGCGGCTGAGCGGGATCGCGCTGCGGGTGGCGGTGACCACCACGGTCTCGCCGGTGGCGACGGGATCGGCTACGGCGGCATGACCGGAAGCCAGCGCCAGCAGCGCGACCAGGGTTTTGTTGTCAAACATGAATACACACTCCGGGATGGGAAAAAGGGAGTGCGGAGAAATCAGGACCAAAAGACATGCGCACCGGCCGTTGCGGCAGGCGAACTGTCAGCTCGCCTCCCCGCGATGCTCCAGCAAGACGCGATTCCGCCGCGTCTGTTGCAGGCCGGTCTCCGGGCTTGGTCATGCGGGGCAACGCCTTCCCGTCCCTGCGGGACAGTGGCGAGTGTTGCACCTTGGGCGCGATATGCGCGCCCAGACCTTACCGTTGCGGGGGCAGCGCCGGACTTGCACCGGCTTCCCAGTTTCACCCGGCGCGCTTGGGGCACGCCGGACACCTGCAGGGGCGGGATTATACCTGCATGCCACCGCCACTGCCTGCCGGCGCCGGCATGGGCACAGAAACACCCGATCCTGGCGCAGGAGCCAAGAATGCAGCACGGCAAAAGGCCCCGTCCGACAGTACCGGACGGGGCCAGGCGCGACAGGCAGGCGCTTAGTAATTCAGCGTCAGCGAGGCCTGTACATTGCGACCGGCGGCCGGGTACAGGTTGTAGGAACCGCTGCTGCCGGTAGCGCCGGAGCGGATACCGTAAGTGGCATAGTGGCGGTCGAACAGGTTGTTGACGTCCAGCGCCACGCTCAGCTGCTTGCTGTAACGATGGCTGAACTTGGCGTTGAGCACGGTATAGGCATCCAGCTGCTTGTCGAACTGGTTCGCCTGGTCGTTGTCCAGCCGCTGCTTGCCGACGTACTGCAGCTGCAGGCCGATACGGCTGGCCTCCTGCGGCAGCCAGCTCAGACCCAGCGTGGCCAGTTGTCGCGGCACCATCGGCACCTCATTGCCGGCCAGCTCGACGCCTCCCGCGCGCCCCTGACGGAAGGTCGCCTGCTGCCAGGTCAGGTTGCCGTTCAGCTCCAGATTGGCCGCCAGCTGGCTGCGACCTTCCAGCTCCAGACCCTGACGACGGGTCGGCTCCAGATTGACGTTGCTGCCAAAGAAACCGACCAGCTTGTTGAAGTGGATTTCATTGGTCAGGTCGTAACGGAACCACGCCGCGCGCAGCGCCTGCCCCCCCTGCTTCCAGTCCAAGCCGATTTCCTTGTCCTGCGAGGTCTGCGGCAGCAGTGGCGAGGAGACATAAGCCTGCTCGTCGGCATTGGCCAGACGGAAGCTGCGGCCAACCTTGGCATAGACCTCCAGCTGCCCGCTCAGCGCCTGACGCGCGCCCAGCTGCCAGGCGTGCAGCTCCTTGTTGGTACGGTAGCTGTTGGCAAAGCCGGTGAAATCGACCGCGCTGTCCTCGATACGCTGCGTACGACCACCGATGCTGATCGAAGTCCCGGCCTGCGGACGCAGCAGCACGTCGGCAAAACCGCCGACATGGCGCTGACGAATGCGGGTCGACAGCGTGGCGGGGCTGCCGTTATTCACGTCCATATCGCTCTGCAGCGTATCGACGCCGAACACCAGCCGGTGCCGGCCCAGCTCCTGCTCGTAGCGCAGGCTGGCCGACTGCTCGTCCAGATCGCGCTGCTCCAGCCAGCCGGAAGACTCGGATTGCGACTGCTTCGCGCGAGTAGCCACATCCAGCGACAGCATGCCTTCGCCCAACGACTGGCGCGCCTGCACGCCAAAGGCATCGGTCTTGATGTCCATGTAGTCGTTAGGCTTGCTGGTACCACGCGGATCATTGCCGAACTCGTCGACACCGGTGGCCGGATTGACGGTACGGGCACCCGGCAGGCGCAAGTCCTGATTGCTGCTGCGCGCGTAGAGACGCACGTCGCCGCCCTGATGGCGCACGGTGGCCGTCAGGCCGGCGCTGTCGTTGCGCTCGGCGTTGTTGGCACGGTAGTTATCCGTCGTCATCGACTTGATATAGCCGTCCAGCGCCACCTGCTGGCCGCTGAGGTGGCCGGACAGGTCCAGCTTCTTCAGGTTGTAGCTGCCGGCGGTCAGCGTGGCCTGCACGCCGTTGGCGGCCTTGAAACCGCTGCGGGTGATGATGTTGACCACGCCACCGGTGGTGCCGCCGCCGTAGGCCACCGCGCCGCTGCCGCGTACCACCTCGATACGCTCGATCTCGCTCAGCGGTACCACCCCCAGGTTCGGTGCCGACAGGTCGTTGGTGTTCTGCTTGACGCCGTCGATCAGGATCAGCGTGTTGCTGAGGCCGGTCATACCGAAGCCGCGCAGGTCGACCATCGCGCTGTCGGCGGAACCGGTGTTGTTGAACACGTGTACGCCGGCCAGTGTCGACAGTAGGTCCTCCACCGTGCGCGCGGTGCTGTTGGCGATATCGGCGGCGGTAATGATCGACACGTTGACCGGCAGGTCGCTGACCTTGTCCGGGCTGCGGCTGGCGGTGACCACCACTTCGTCCAGCTGGGTCACGGAGGTCGCGGCCAGTGCCAGCGGGCTACAGGCCAGCGCCACCAGCGCGGCCAGGGGTTTGTTCTTGAACATGAATTCACACTCCGGGATGAGATAAAGGGAGTGCGGAGAAATAAGGACATACACCGGCCATTGCGGCCAACGTTCTGTCGGATCGCCTCCCCGCGATGCTCCAGCAGAGCGTGATTCCGCCACGCTCCTTGCAGGCCGGTCTCCGGGCTTGGCCTTGCGGGGCAACGCCTTCCCGTCCGTGCGGACAGTGGCGGTTGTTGCTCCTGGATCGCGCGACACGCGATCAGGCCTTACCGTTGCGGGGGCAGCGCCGGACTTGCACCGGCTTCCCGTTTCACCCAGCGCGCTTGCTACACGCCGGACACCTGCAGGGGCAGGATTATACCCGTCCCCGCCGCCGCCCGCCCGTCGCGGCGGCAATTTGCTTATTCCCGCGCAAGACGGTTGCCAGCATGGCGGCGGCTGCCGTAAGGTCTGCCCCATTCGTTGTCAGGAGCCATCATGTCGCGCATTCCCGTCCCAGATTCATCCGCCCTCGCCGCCGCCCAGGCCCGCCAGCAGCAACTGACCAAACCCGCCGGCAGCCTCGGCCAGCTGGAGAGCCTGGCCTGCCGGCTGGCCGCGCTGCAGGGACGCGAGGTGCCGCTGACGCTGACGCCGGCGATCACCGTGTTTGCCGGCGATCACGGCGTTTGCGCCGAGGGGGTGTCGGCCTATCCGCAGGCGGTGACCGGCGCGATGGTGGCCAATTTCGTGCACGGCGGCGCGGCGATCAGCGTGCTGGCACGCGTCAACCAGGCACGGCTGGAGGTGGTCGACACCGGCGTCGCGGCCAAGCTCGACGGCCTGCCCGTCGTGCACGCCAAGGTGCGCGCCGGCAGCGGCAACATCCGCCGCGAGGCGGCGATGGGTGCCGGCGAGGTGCAGCAGGCGCTGGACGTTGGCCGCGACGCGGCACGGCGCGCCATCGACAGCGGCGCGACGCTGCTGATCGCCGGCGACATGGGCATCGGCAATACCACGCCGTCGGCGGCGCTGATCTGCCGCCTGAGCGGCCACAGCGTGGACCGCATCGTCGGTCGCGGCACCGGGGTCGACGACGCCGGGCTGGCGCTGAAGCGGCAGGTGGTGGCCGACGCGCTGGCGCGCGTGGCATCGGCCAGGCTGGACGGCCGCGGCGTGCTGGCGGAGCTGGGCGGCCTGGAAATCGCCGCCATCGCCGGCTTCTATCTGGAAGGCGCGGCGCAGGGCGTGCCGCTGCTGCTGGACGGTTTCATCAGCACCGCCGCCGCGCTGGCGGCGCAGGCCATCGATCCGGCGATCACGCCGTGGTTCATCGCCAGCCACTGCTCGCAGGAAACCGGCCACCAGCTGGCGCTGGCGGCGCTGGGGCTGACGCCGCTGATCGACTTCGGCCTGCGCCTAGGCGAAGGCTCCGGTGCGGCGCTGGCGATCCCGCTGCTGCAACAGGCGATCGCGCTGCACGCCGGCATGGCGACCTTTGCCGAGGCCGGCGTGGCCGGCAAATCGGAGCCGGCATGAACCCCTACACCCTCACCCTGCTGCGCCATGGCGACATCGACCACCAGGGGCGGCTGATCGGCCACACCGACCTGCCGCTGACCGAACGCGGCGCCGCCGACATGGCCGCCAGCTGGCAGCGCATCGTGCGCCACGCGCCGGTGACCAGCATGGCCACCTCGCCGCTCTTGCGCTGTCGCGAATTCGCGGTGCAGCAGGCGCTGGCCTGCGGCGTGCCGCTGCAGGTGGCGCCGCTGCTGGCCGAGTGCCACTTCGGCGCCTGGGAAAACCGGCCGCTGGCCGACATCGCCGCCACCACCCCGGACTGGCAGACGCTGCTGGCGCGCGGACTGCTGACGCCGGAAGGCGGCGAATCGTTCGCTGCCTTCCGCACCCGGGTGCTGACCGGCTTCGCCGACTGGCTGCAGCAGGCGCGCGGCAGCCACCGCGTGCTGGTCAGCCACGGCGGCGTGATCAACGTGCTGCTGGCCGAGCTGCTGGGCACCGATTTCAACGTCGCGCGGCTGATGGCGGTGCAGCGCGGCGGCTTCGCGCAGCTGTCGATGCTGGAAGGCCACCCGGCCTACCTGACGCGGCTGGAAGCGCCGGATCACGGCAGCCACTGAGTTATCCACAGTCACGCCTATTTCCGGCAATTATCCACAACGCTCCCTCCACTACACCCCGACCATGCGCTCACTGATCCTCGCCGTGCAGTTCCTCACCCGCCTGCCCACGCCGCAGCTGCAAGCGTTCGATCCGGCGTGGCTGGCCGACGCCGCGCGCTGGTTCGCGCCGGTCGGCCTGCTGGTCGGCGCCGTGGTGTGGCTGGCGGTGCTGGCCGGCAGCCTGCTCGACCCGTGGCTGGCCGCGCTGCTGGGCCTGCTGGCCTGGCTGTGGGTCACCGGCGGCCTGCACCTGGACGGCCTCGCCGACCTCGCCGACGCTCAGGGCGCGGCGCACCGTTCGCGCGAGCGCTTTCTGGAGGTGCTGAAAGACCCGCATCTGGGCAGCTTCGGCGTGATGAGCATGGCGATGCAGCTGATCGCCAAGCTGGTGCTGCTGATGCTGGTGGTGAAGTTTGCGCTGACCTCCCCGGATGCGCCGATTTTCCCGGATGCGCTGCGCTTATCCGGGCTACCAGACTTATCCGGGCGAGCCGGCGCTGGCGGGGTGATCACCCTGGCGACCAGGCTGGCGCCGCTGCTGCTGGTGCCGGCGTGGGCGCGGCTGTTCACCGTGGCGTGGTCGGCAATGCTGCCCAGCCTCGCCGCCGGCAGCGGCGAGCGCTTCGCCTGGCGCACGCACTGGCCGTCGTTCTGGCTGAGCGCCACGCTGCTGGCGGCCGCCTCGTACTGGCTGGCGCCGGCGCTGCTGCTGGCCCCGCTGGCCGGGCTGTGGTGGTGGGCGTACCTGAAAAGGAAACTGGGCGGCATGACCGGCGACTGCCTCGGCGCCGGCATCGAGGTCTGCGAAAGCCTGCTGTTGCTGCTGTTGCTGCTGTTGCTGATACCGCACTGAAACCGCCATGAAAAAACCGCGCCCTGTCTGCACAGGGCGCGGTTTTCGTTTGCGGCCAACGTTGGCCGCAGGTGTACGGCTTACAGCGTGCCGGCCACCTTCTTGTTGCGCATCAGGCACAGCATGTCACAGGCGATGTGCGCGGCGGCGATGGCGGTGATCTCGCTCTGGTCGCCGTAGCTCGGCCACCAGGTTCTTTGAAAGCCGTACAGATGATCTATTTGATTGACGTCAGCAATTTTTACAAAACCAGAACAATCATATTGCATACATGAAAAATACATGCGAATATTTTCTGGAAAATCAAATGGGTTTAAACACGACATGGCAAACTTCCAAAACATCTCCACTACCACAGTGGACGCCTCGAAATTTGGCTTTTCCTATAGCGACTTCTTGACCAGCTTGGAGAGCAGCCAAGCCAACATGCTCAAGGCGATGCAAGAACTCCAGGATGGTCAGTACGGTATGCCCACTATCGGATACGAAGAGGATAGTTCAGGCCTTGCCGTGTGGATGAACACTGGTGAATACAATGGCTGGGTTCATCTCAAATCATTAAAGGCCACATCCAACACCTCGGGATCCGCAATTGCGGATACTGTAGACTTGTCATCATCTAAGTATGATGCTTCTTTTGGCTGGAAAGGTAATCTCGGTCTGTCAGTCACCTTTGGTAACTCATTCGAGAACTCATCAATTGTTGTTACCAAGAATACCGCCTCCGAAATTTATTTCGGCACCAATAGTAACCATGGTTCCAACATTGCATTCATCGGCAGTTTCAAACTCGGTTACAAGAGTGGCAGTTTAGACATGCAGAGCATTATAAGCAATCCCATGTCATTTTCAGGGCAAGCCAGCGAAGTTTATCTGACTTACTTCAATGAAGAATCTACTGACATCACAAATGACTTTTATTTTGTAAAACTCAAAGGAAGTTTCTCGGTCAAGGATGGCAACATCCAGTCCGGCACAGTTATAAGCTACGAGTACGGGACTGGAATAGGTGGTGAAGATGATGGTGATCCAGTTTTTTCGAAGCTGGGTGGCGTCGACAAGCTGTCCGTTTCTGGATCTGATTTATTGGCACAGCTGAATAACGAAGGTTTCAATGCCCTGTCAAAATTGACCTATGCCGGCAATGACACTATTTCAGGCACGGTAGACGATAATTATCTGGATGGTGGTTTTGGAAACGATACAATCCAAGGCCTGGCGGGAAATGACCAGATATTTGGTGGCATGGGAAATGATACCCTCGATGGTGGAGAGGGCGATGACATCATCGATGGTGGTGCCGGTGTAGACAAGATTACCGACCTTATCGGCAACAATACCATCTCAGATATGGAAGGCGTGGCTGCCATCACTACCGGTGCAGGGAATGACAATATCCGGGCTGGCAATGGCAATAACAAGATTGTAGCTGGAGATGGAGACAATCACATCCTGGCCGGCTATGGTTCAGAAGTTTATGACATAAACAATTACGAAAACAATGGTCTAGGAAACAATACCATCACTACCGGTACAGGTGACGATTTTATCATCACTGGCGATGGCAATGACAAAATTACTGCAGGGGATGGCAACAACTATATTGATGCCTGGCATGGCAACAACCAAATTACGACGGGCAACGGCGATGATGTGATCCACGGTGGAAAAGACAATGACAAAATTCTTGCCGGACAAGGCAACAATGAAGTAGATGGTTATGGCGGCAACAACATCATCCTCACAGAGGGAGGCAATGATATTATTTACGTCGGCAATGGCAAAAACCAGATCACTGCGGGAAATGGCATAAACGAGATTTATACCGGACATGGCCATAACAAGATTACAGCTGGAGATGGTGCCGCGGTCGTTGATCAAGAGGGAAATCAGGTCATCGACGCGGAAACACAAGCACCTATAATTCTTGGAACCTTTATCCAGGCTGGCAATGGCAATAATACTGTTGTCACAGGAAGCAGCAAAGACAAAATCATCACTGGTGGCGGTAACAACAAGATCAGTGCTGGCGACGGTGACAATGAGATTCTTGCCGGATTTTATTATGATGATATCAATGATATTTTTGTTCGTGGGCCAAACTTCCTAGGTAACAATATCATCACCGCCGGTAGCGGGAACGATCACATCATGACGGCCAGCGGCAACGACAAAATTGCAGCAGGCAATGGCACCAATACCATCGATGCAAGCTATGGCAACAACACCATCACCACCGGCTCAGGGAATGATTCGATCACGGCCGACAACGGCAATGACATAATCACTGCCGGCGATGGCATCAATACCGTTAACGCAGGTGATGGCAATAACACCATCACTACTGGCACTGGCAACGACAACGTCACCACCGGCAGCGGCAACGACAAGATCACCGCTGGTAATGGCGACAACATCGTCAATGCGGGTGATGGCGCCAACTCCATTACCACCGGTACCGGCAACGACAACGTCACCGCCGGCAGCGGCAACGACAAAATCACCGCTGGTAATGGCGACAACATCATCAACGCGGGTGATGGCGCCAACACCATTACCACCGGCAGCGGCAACGACAGCGTCACCGCCGGCAGCGGCGACGACAAAATCACCGCAGGAGATGGTAATAACATCGTTCACGCCGGATCTGGGAATGACACTATTACTGCCGGAACAGGGGCGGACCAGTTATATGGAGAGGCCGGAAACGACAAAATTGTCGCCGGCGCTGGTGATGACCTTCTCTCTGGCGGGGCAGGCAAGGATGTACTGACAGGCGGGACCGGGGCCGATATCTTCAAGTTCGACTTCCTCGAAACTGATGCAACCCAGTTCGACACCATTGCAGACTTCAAGAGTGGTGAAGATCAGCTACAGTTTGATAGCAGTGTGTTTACTGCACTACAGGACTTCACGCTTGACAATCTGCTCATCGGCTCAGGGAAAATGGCCGCCGAAACGGCTGACCAACACCTGATCTATGACAGCAAGGCAGGCAAGTTGTACTACGACGCAGATGGCAATGACACGGATGCTTCGGCCATCCTTATTGCCAGCGTCAAGGGTGTAACGGCAGATGACTTTGCGAAAAGCTTTGGCATCACCAGTGACCCTATTTAAGTTGAGTTGACACAACCCTCTCAGGGCCTCTGCCTTCAGCAGAGGCCCTTTTTTGCATAATGAAAACCTACACCCTGATTAACCAGCTGTTCGGCAAGCACATCACGCATTGCGTTTTGTTTAGTGTGTTCATCAATCTTGCCAACCTCGCTCCGTCTATTTACATGCTGCAGGTCTACGACCGCGTCTTGCCAAGTCGCAGTAATGAAACCCTGATCATGCTAACCGTGCTTTCAGCATATTTCCTGATAGCACAAGCCGCCCTTGATTACCTCAGGGGGCGACTTCTGGCTGAAGCGGCCATGCATCTGGAACAGAACACCAGTACACTGGCCATCCAGAAGCACCTTCAGGACAAGATAGCCATCAAAAAACAGCCAAGCCATCCGTTATTAAAAGACATTGCAACCCTGCGTCACTTTATCGGCAGTCATAGTTTGATTGCCCTACTGGATGCGCCATGGTTTATTTTTTATCTTTTGGTGATTTACTGGTTTCATCCACTTCTAGGCAATATTGCCTTGGCAGGTACTGTGCTGCTAGTCATGCTGGCCTTGCTAAGTGAACATGGCAGCAAGCAATTTGTTCAGACCAGCCTGCCACTCACCAGACAGGCCAGCCAGATGATCGACGATGCTTATCAACACAGCCAGGTCATTTGTTCGATGCACATGCAACCTGTCATCATCCACCGCTGGCAACAGCGACAGCAGCAGATCAACTCTGCGACCCGGACTTTCGGGAAATTAGCCGGCAAAATCAGCACTCACAGCAAATTGATCCGCCAACTACTACAAATTGCCATGATGGGCGCCGGTGCCTATCTGGTTATAGACCAGCATCTTTCGTCCGGTGTCATGTTGGCCAGCACCATCATTTTAGGTAAGGCACTGGCCCCAGTGGAAAGCCTGACCGGAAGCTGGAAAACAATCGTCCAGGCCATGATGGCATTACGCAATCTCAGCCCACTACTTGACACACCGACAAGCAAGCCGCCTATCTTGCCCTCAACGATCGCCGGCCACTTGAATGTAGAAAACGTCACGATTTTTGGTCAGCGCCCGGATATCCAGATCCTGCGCAATATCAGCTTGCACCTGGAAGCGGGCAAACAACTTGCCATCATTGGCCCCAACGGATCAGGCAAGACCACTCTGGCAAGAGTCCTTGCGGGTGCCACCTATTGCGATACGGGCAGTGTTCGTTTGGATGGCATCAATTATGCCAATGGTGCCACCCCCCAAATGGGACAGCACATTGGCTACCTGCCCCAAGACCTATCACTGCTATCGGGCACAGTGGCCGAAAACATCAGCCGCTTTGATCTGGCAGATACAGATCACGACAAGATCATTGCGGCCAGTCGCATGGCCGGGGCCCATGAGATGATTCTGAAATTGCCATCCAGTTACGAAACCATAATCGGAGCGGGGGGCATTCAACTGTCTGGCGGCCAACTGCAACGCATAGCACTCGCGCGCGCACTATACGGTCAGCCGGCTTTGGTCGTGCTGGATGAACCCAATGCGTATCTGGATCATGACGGAGAACAGGCCTTACAAGACACCCTATTGCAACTGAAGAAACAGGGCGTCACCACTATCATCATCACCCATCGCCCCAGCCTGACCCAGCACGCTGACCAACTACTGATAATGAATGCCGGTCGTATCGAGAGGTTCGGCAATCGGGCAGAAATCCTGACATCCCCTCCCTCCTCCCATCAGGTAAGCCATGCATAGCGAACTCACTTCCATCAAGCGACGTGGGACACTTGTCGTTGTCGCGGCATTTATCTTTGCCGGTGCATGGCTCGCACTTGCCCCCATCAGCAAAACCGTTACTGCCAGCGGGATGTTGAAGGTGAGTGAATACAGAAAAGTGATCCGCCATCCGAATATCGCCACCGTTACCGCGGTGCATGTTCGGGATGGGGAGCATGTCCGCAGCGGACAGCGACTGCTTTCCCTCGAAAACAGTCAGCAACTGGCCAACCTCAATAGCCTCGCCACCGAGCTATTGGCAGAACAAGCCAAGATTGCCCGCTTGCAAGCCGAAATCTCCGGCAAACCGGTTCTGGTTTTTGATGTCCCTCTGCTAACGGCAGCCAAGCAGGATGACAGTATCGCCAAGATACTGAATCAGGAAACCCTGCTGTTCAAATCCAGAATGGCGCTTCAGCTCTCCATGCAACAGAATCTCCGCGACAGCTTGCAGGCCGTTTCGCTTGAGATCCAATCCCTGAACAGCAAGCTAACTGCATCCCAACAGTCCAGAATCATTGCCGAACACGACCTGGCAAATTTCAGACGCCTGAAAGAGGAGAATTTCTTTTCGGAGGCCAAAGTCAATGAACAACGTCGCGTGGTCAACGACTACATTGCCAGACAACAAGAGGTCTACGCCGACATTGCCCAAGCCCGCCAACGGCAGGCTCAACACCGCACACAGCTGGCCGAAGTCCAGGACAATTTCATCTCAAGTAGCGCTGCAGAGCTTAAAGAAGCAAGTACACGCTTGGCAACCTTGCAAGCCCGGAATCTGCCCACCAACCAGTTGCTTAAGGACACGACCATCCTCAGCCCGGTCAATGGCACCGTAATGGGCCTCAAGGTACATACAACCGGCTCGGCCATCGGTGGACTGGATCCCCTTCTAGAAATTGTGCCGGATAGCCAAATGATGAGTATCGACGCACGACTGGATGTCAATTCGATCCAGCACATTGCTCTGAATCAGCAAGCGGAAATTCGCTTCCCTGCACTCCCCATCAAAAGCACCCCACTGCTCAAGGGCCAAGTCACCTACATTGCCTCCGATGCCACAGTCGATCCAAACACAGGAGAGGCCTACTATGCGATCAAGGTCTCGCCACTGCTTGATGCGACAAATCGCTCTTTGCACGCCTCCTTCAGACCCGGAATGCTAGCTGAAATTTACATTCAGACCGGCAGCAGCACCCCCCTGCAATACCTCATGGAGCCAATACGCGATGCCGTTCCCAAGGCATTTCGTGAATCCTAGTCACCGCCTACGAATAAGCTGATCTGCCCCTGAGCAATCCAAGCGGACGACTTGATACTAAAAAACACAGCTTCTTGCGTGCACAAGAAGCTGTGTTTGATTGGCGGCCAACGTTGGCCGCAGGCGGACGGCTTACAGCGTGCCGGCCACCTTCTTGTTGCGCAGCAGGCACAGCATGTCACAGGCGATGTGCGCGGCGGCGATGGCGGTAATCTCGCTCTGGTCGTAGCTCGGCGCCACTTCCACCACGTCCATGCCGACGATGTTGAGGTCGCCCAGGTTGCGGATGATCTTCAGCGCCTGCGCGGTGGTCAGGCCGCCCGGTACCGGGGTGCCGGTGCCCGGTGCGAACGCCGGATCCAGGCAGTCGATGTCGAAGGTCACGTACACCGGCGCGTCGCCGATGGTCTTCTTGATCTCGGCGATGGTGGCGTCGACGCCGTTGTCGTGCACCCACGGCGCGCCCAGTACGTTCAGGCCCATGAAGTCGTCGTTCCAGGTGCGGATGCCGACCTGTACCGACTTGGCCGGATCGATCAGGCCGTCCTTCACCGCCTTGTAGAACATGGTGCCGTGGTTGAGCGAATCCGGCTCGTCGTCCGGCCAGGTGTCGCAGTGGGCGTCGAAGTGCAATAATGCCAATGGCTTGCCGTACTTCTCGGCGTGCGCGATCAACAGCGGGTAGGTGACAAAGTGGTCGCCGCCGAAGGTCAGCATCTTGGCGCCGGAGGCGAGGATGGTGCGCGCGTGTTCGATGATGGACGGCTTGATGGTCAGCGGGTTGTGCGCGTCGAACCAGCAGTCGCCGTAGTCGATCACCGCCAGGTCGTCGAACGGGTCGAAGCCCCACGGGTAGGGCTTCAGTTCGGCCAGCTGCACGCTGGCGGCACGGATGGCCTGCGGCCCCTGGCGCGCGCCGGAACGGAAGGTGACGGACAGGTCCAGCGGAATGCCGGACACCACCACGTCCGCGCCTTCCAGGTTGCGCGTGTAGTTGCGGCGCATGAAGGACAGCACGCCGGCGTAGGTGTTTTCGATGGAGGAGCCGTACAGGCTCTGGCGGCGAATGGCGCCGTCGCCCTTGATTTGATCGTCAGACATGTTCGCTCCGCAAGAAGAGCACGCCGCGGCGACGCGCCACGACGATTACCGTCCATCTGTACAGCCGACGGTTTGAGGCTGGCGCACCCCGCGGTGCGCAGCGCGCAGTGTGCCGCGTGTCCGCCGCCAGGGCAAGTTTTGCCGTGGAATTAACTACTTAGCGAGAGACGTTCTCAATGAATCAACGCGATCTTCACCCGACCCCGCCAGGCGGCAAATACGTGCTGCCGTTTGCCTTCACCGCCAGCACGCGCGCGTATTACCGGCTATGGCTGGTCAATATGGTGCTCACCATCGTCACGCTGGGGATTTACTCGGCGTGGGCGAAAGTCCACACCCAGAAATACCTGCTCGGCCACACCACGCTGGATGGCGGACGTTTTGATTACCACGGCAAGCCGATCGCCATCCTGAAGGGCCGCCTCATCATGCTGCTGGCGCTGGCAGCGTGGACGTTTTCCGAAAGCCTGCCGCTGCTGCACGCGGCCATCGCGCTGCTGGCCGTTGCCGCCGCACCGTGGCTGGGGGTGCTGGCGCTGCGTTTCCGGCTGGCCAATACCAGCTGGAACCAGATGCGCTTCCATTTCAGCGGCAGCAGCGCCGACAGCTACAAGGCCTTTGCCAAAAGCTGGGCGCTGCTGATCCTGAGCCTCGGCCTGGCCTGGCCGTGGGCGACGCAGGTCAAGCAGCGGTTTATCACCGGACACAGCGCGCTGGGGCAGGCAAGGCTGCAGCTGCAACCCTGCTCGGGCGCGCTCTATCGCGCGGCGCTGGGGACAGCGTTGGCCGCAGTCTGCTATCTGCTGGGTACCGGCATCATCGGTGGCCTGATCTGGCAGACCGCCACGCTCAGCGGTTTCGCGCACGGCATTGCCGTACGGTTTGGCGAGGCGGCGCTGACGCAACTGGACATCGTCTTCTTCGGCATGACATCTGCGCTCTGGGTGATGGCCACGCTGGGTTATGCGCGCATGGCGATCAGCCGCGTGCTGATCAACCACACCACGCTGCAGCTGGCGACACTGGAAGCGCGCCTGGTCTGGTCGCTGCCCACCCGCCAGATGCTGGGACTGCACTTTTCCAATGCACTGGCCTTGCTGCTCAGCCTGGGCCTGGCCTGGCCGTGGATACGCATCCGTACCCTCCGCCTTCAGCTGCAGTCGCTGTCCCTGCTCAGCAGCAGCGACCTGTCGGCACTGCCGCTGCGCACCTCTCTTAACCGGCTGGACGACGCGCGTGGCGACGAACTGGCCGAGCTGATGGCGCTGGATCTGGGATGGTGACGATCAAGGCTCTATGGCGCGACGGCAAGACGCCGCAGGCGCAAGCGGCCAACGTTGGCCGCATCGACGACGAGCTATTGCTGCTGCGCGATGGTCGGCAATACCGCTATCCCCTGGCCGATATCCGGCTGGAAGCCGGCGTCGCCGATCTGCCGGACACCCTGCAGCTGCCGGATGGCGGCACGCTGGAGGTGGCCGACCGCATCGCCATCCGCCGCCTGATCGGCGGACTGTCCTGGGGCGACCGCAGCGGCCACTGGCTGCAACAAAGCTGGCGCGCGCTGGCCGGGCTGGCGCTGCTGGCCAGCGTGGTCCTGTGGCTGGGCTATCGCCATCTGCTGCCGCTGGCCGCCGGGGCGCTGGCACCGCTGGTGCCGGTACCGGTAGAGCAGGCGCTGGCGGACAGCACCCTGCAGTGGCTGGACCGGAGCGGGGCCACCGGCCCCAGCCGCCTCGGCGAGGCCCGGCGTGCGCGGCTGCAGCAACAACTGCAGGCGCTGCTGCCCGACAGCCGCTACCGCTATCGTCTGCTGCTGCGCGACGCGACGGTCATCGGCCCCAATGCCTTTGCCCTGCCCGGCGGCACCATCATCGTCACCGACCAGTTGCTGGCGCTGATCCGGCGCGATGACGAGCTGCTGGCCATCCTCGCGCACGAGGCCGGACACGTCGAAGCGCGGCACGGCCTGCGCAGTGCGCTGCAATCGTCCGGCCTGCTGCTGGCGCTGAGCCTGATCACCGGCGATGCCAGCAGCGCGCTGCTGGTGCTGCCGGTCTCGCTGGCCAATGCCGACTATTCGCGCGCGCACGAGCGCGAGGCCGACCGCTTTGCCTACGCCCGCCTGCGGGCACACGGCCTGTCACCCTGCCTGCTCGGTTACAGCCTGCAACGCATCGAGGCCGCCACCCACCCGCAGGCCACCACGGACGACAACACCCCCGGCAGCTGGTTTGCCAGCCATCCGGACACCGCCGAGCGCAGCCAACCGGACGGCCTGCGCTGCCCGCCGCGCCCGGACTGAACGCCCCGTGCCGGGCGAGCAGGCCGACGGAGACGACACCTCGCGAGCTGCCCGGCAGCGCTGCGGCCAACGTTGGCCGCAAAAAAAACAGCCCCGCACACGCGGGGCTGTTGTTCTTCGCTGCCGTGCCAGCGGCTCAGCTGCCGATCACGCCGCCGTTCAGCTTGCGCACCACCACGGTGCCGGCGCGTGGGCGGCCGGCTTTCGGGCCGTCCGGCCAGCTGGAGATCGCGGTCGGCTTGGCCGGGTCGTTGCGCTCGGAGTCCGGCTCGCCCGGGTGCTGGATGTTGACGAACATGGTCTTCATGTCCGGCGTGAAGGCGAGGCCGGTGATCTCGCAGCCTTTCGGGCCGACCAGGAAGCGGCGGAATTCGCCGGTTTCCGGCACCACCGCCACCATCTGGTTGTTGCCCATGTCCTTGTATTCCTTCATGTTCACCGTGGAGGTGGACACGTCGGTCTGTACCCACAGCACGCCGTTGTGGTCGAATTTCAGGCCGTCCGGGCTGCCGAAGGCGTCGCCCTTGATGTTGCCGACGTGTTCCGCCTTGGCGGCATCCGGGCGCCCGGCCAGCACGAAGATGTCCCACTTGAAGGCGGTGGCGGCCGCGTTGGCGCCGGCTTCGTGCCAGCGGATGATGTGGCCGAACAGGTTGCCGTTGCGCGGGTTGGCCGCGTCGGCACCCGGCTTGCCGTCCTTGCCGCGGTCGCTGTTGTTGGTCAGCGTGCAGTACACCTCGCCGGCCTGGCGCGGGTTGACCGCGATCCACTCCGGACGGTCCATCTTGGTGGCGCCGACCTTGTCGGCGGCCAGACGCGCCATGATCACCACCTCGCCCTGGTCGGCAAAGCCGTTCTCGGCGGTCAGGCCGTTCTGGCCGTGCACCAGCGGCAGCCATTCGCCGGCGCCGTCGGCATTGAAGCGCGCCACGTACAGCGTACCTTCCGACAGCAGGCCCATGTTGGCCTTGCGGTTTTTCGGGTTGTACTTGTTCTTGGACACGAACTTGTAGATGTATTCGAAGCGCTGGTCGTCGCCCATGTACACCACGGCGTGGCCGGACGGGGCGATGGTGACGGTGGCGCCTTCGTGCTTGAAGCGGCCGAGCGCGGTGTGCTTCACCGGCTTGGCGCTGGCGTCGAAGGGGTCGATCTCCACCACCCAGCCGAAGCGGTTGGCCTCGTTCGGGTTCAGCTGCAGGTCGAAGCGGAAGTCTTCCACCGCCCAGTTGTAGCCGGCGCCCTTGTTGTTGATGCCGTAGCGCTTCTCGTTGGCGGACAGGGTGCCGGAGTCGTTGACGAAGTAGCCGTCCCAGTTTTCCTCGCAGGTGAGGTAGGTGCCCCACGGCGTCTGGCCGTTGGCGCAGTTGTTCAGCGTGCCGAGTATCTCGACGCCCTTCGGGTCGGCCTCGGTCTGCATCAGCTTGTGGCCGCGCGCCGGGCCGCTGATCGCGATCGGGGTGTTGGCGTGGATGCGGCGCGCGTACTTCGACGGCCGTACCACGCGCCAGCCCTTGCCGGTGTCTTCCACCTCGATCACCGACACGCCGTGCGCGTGCTGCGATTTCAGCACCTTGTCGGCATTCCATTTCTTCATGCCGTCGACGTGCAGCAGACCGTCGTCGGTGTATTCGTGGTTCATCGCCAGCAAGCCGTGCTTGGAACCGGTGGCGGCAAGCGGCAGCGGGAAGTAGCTCATGCCGTCGTGGTGCATGCCGGCCTGGGCTTCCTGCTCGGCGGCGGTATTGGACGCGTCCTGCTTGAACGCCGGCATATTGCCCTTGATGCCGACCGGGTCGCCCCAGGCGTACAGCACGTCGGCGCTGTAGCCTTCCGGCACCACCACGCGGTCGTCGCTGGAGAACGGGATGGACTTGAAGCCCAGCAGCGGCGTCTTCTTGGCGAAGGGCACGCTGGCGGCTTCGGCCAGGGTGGCGAAGCTGCCCGACAGCACGCCGGCCACACCGAGGGCACCGGTGCCCTGCAGCAGGCTGCGGCGGGAGAAGCGGGCTTCCAGCACCTCGGACAGCGCCGGGTTGGCACAGGTGTTGGAGGTGTCGTCGACACCGTATTGTTTGTATTTGTAGCTGTCGGACATGATAAACCTCGTGGCGGCATGCGTTTGTTGACCGCGTTACCTTAAGGCAGGCGCGTGACAGCCGGATCACGAAAGCGTGTCAGTTGGATGACGGTTTCATGTCTTTTCATGCGGCACGGCGCCGCGGCTGTTGCGCCACCAGCGCCAGCGCAGGCGCAGGTCGTACCACAGCGGGCGCAGGCCGAGCACGAACAGGAACAGCGCCAGCGGCACGCTGAAGCCGTAGCCGAGGTAGCTGAAACCGAGCGCGCCGACCACGCCGCCGACAAAGAAGGCGCCGAGGATCAGCAGGTAGATCTGCAGCCGCTCGCGGTTGGCGCGCACCTGCGCCACCTTGCTGTTGCGGTCGCGGTTGACGTAGCTGGCGCGGGCCAGCTCGATGCCGATGTCGGTGGCGATGCCGGTCATGTGGGTGGAGCGCAGCAGGCCGCCGGACAGCTTGGTGACGATGGTGTTGTGCATGCCCATGATGAAGCACAGCAGCAGCACGATGGGCGGCGCGAAGAAAGCGGGCGCAATCGCCAGCGCGGCGCCGGACACGCCGAACAGCAGCATCAGCAGCGATTCCTCGATCAGCGACACGCCGTAGCCGCTGCGCAGGCGCTGCCGCCGCGCCCAGTTGATCAGCCACGCGGCGTGGGCGGCGCCGGCGATGAAGGCCAGGAGCGAGGCCAGTGCGGCCAACGTTGCCGACACGTCGCCCAGCACCAGGTTGTCCGCCATCGACGACACCACGCCGGACACGTGCGAGGTGTAGCGCTGCACCGCGAGGAAGCCGCCGGCATTGAGCGCACCGGCGATGAAGGCCATCGCCCCGCCCAGCAGCCAGGTCAGCGGCTCGCGGTACAGGCTGCGGGTGGCGACGCGCTGGTCCAGCAGCCGGGAAAAGTGTTGTCTGTGCATGGCGGGCCAAAGAAAAAGGCAGACCGCACGGTCTGCCTCGGGTTTGCGATCAGCTGCAGGCGCGCAGCGGGATACCGGGCAACAGCCGCTGCTGCAGCGCGCGCAGCTTGTCGGCCTGCGCCGCGTCCAGCACGCGGAAGCTGAGTGTGGTGAGCTGGCTGCGTTCGCTGCGGGCGTCGACCCGCGCCTTGTCGTAGCCGGCCGCCTTCAGCCGCGCCACCAGCGCCTGCGCCGCCGCCTCTTTCGAGAACAGGCCCAGCGACAGGTGGCCGCTGAACTCGCCCTCGGTCTTGACGATGTAGCTGTCGAAGCCCTTGCCCTTCAGCTCCGCCACCAGCGTCTGCGTTTCCGCCTTGGTCGCCAGCGGCGGGTAGAACACCCACACCCGGCCGGAGCCGCGCAGTTCTTCCTTGACGCTGCTTTGCGGCGCGGTGGCCAGCTTCAGCGCCGGCAGGCCGCCCTGTACCCGCGCCAGCTGCTTGGCGTCCAGCGCGCCCCACGCCAGGCACTGTCCGGCCGCCGGCTTGGTCTCCGGTGTTGGTTTGAGCTCGGCCTTGGCCACGGTCGGCGTGTCGGCCTTCGGCTGCGCCACCGGCTTCTGCATGGCCGGCTTCTGTGCGGCCGGCTGGCTGGCGAGGGTTGCCGGCAGTGTCGCCGCCGGGGTGGCGACACTGGCGTCGAGGTTGTCAGTCAGCGCGGTGACGGCGCTGGCTTCCGGCGGCACCGCCGGCGCGGATTCCGGGCGCCAGCTGGCCGGCAGGATGGTCAGCTGCGCGGCATTGATGTCCTGCGCGCCGATGTCGGCGACCGGCTTCTGCTTCAGCACGCCATAGAGGCCGACCAGCACGTTCAGTACCACCACGATTACGAGAAACCACTTCATGAGCCGTCTGCCACGCTTGCTAATCCATAGAGGACCAGATTATCCACCATCCGCGCATCCGGCGGGAGGTGCGGCTGCAACAAAGCGGCGTCGCCGCCGGTGAGCAGCAACAGCGGCACACGGCCGGTGTGGGCGGCCAACCTTTGCTGCAGACGCTGGATTGCGCCGCACAGCGCATCGATGGCACCGGAGGCCAGCGCATCCTCGGTGCCCTGCGGGAAGGCACAGACCTGGCCGGCGGCGCGGTCGAGGTTGGCGGTATTCTGCGCCAGACTGGCCAGCATCAGGCGGTAGCCGGGCAGGATCAGGCCGCCGAGGTAGTCGCCCTCGGCGGTCAGCGCCTCCACCGTCAGCGCGGTGCCGGCGCTGGCGATCACCACGTCCTGCGCCGGATAGCGCTGCCGCGCGCCCAGCACCGCCAGCCAGCGGTCGGCGCCCTGCTCGGCGACCTTGCGGTAGTGATTGCGCACCCCGAACGCCGCCGCCTGTGCGCGCTGCCACTGCACCGGCAGCGGCGAAGCCGCCTCGATCGCCTGCCGCACCGCGGCGTGCGCCACGCTGGCGGCCAGTACCGCGCTCAGCGGCAATACCGACCACGGTGCGGCCAGGCCGGCGATGTCGGCGTGCGCCACTGCGCCCTGCTGCCGCAGCTGGCGGCCGTCCCACAGCGCCCACTTGACGCGGGTGTTGCCGGCGTCGATCAGCAGCTTCATGGCGCCGCCCGCAGGCTGACTTCGCCGACGTGGAACACGCGGCGGCCGGCGGTACCATCGACCAGCAGCGCACCGCTGTCATCGACACCGACGGCGACGCCGTCGGCCGGCTCGCCGTGGCTGAAACTGAGGCGCACCGGCTGGCCGATGAAGGCCGCCAGCTGGTGCCACTCGTCGCGGAAGGCGGCGAAACCGTCGCGGTCGAACTGCGCCAGCACCTCGGCCAGCTGGTTGAGCAGCGCCGCCAGCAAGGCATTGCGGCCAACCTTGCAGCCGGCGTCGGCGAGATTGGCCACCGGCTGGTCCACCTCGCCCGGTGAGGCCACGTTGAGGCCGATGCCGATCACCACCGCCGCCGGCCCCAGCGCATCGCCGGACAATTCGATCAGGATGCCGGCCAGCTTGCGGCCGTCGAGCAGCACGTCGTTCGGCCACTTCAGCGCCACCGGCACGCCGAACTCGCGCAGGGCGCGCACGATGGCGATGCCGACCACCAGCGACAGCCCGGCCAGGCCGGACAGGCCGCGATCAAAGCGCCACAGCAGCGAGAAGGTCAGGCCGGCCCCGAGCCGCATCTGCCAGCGCCGCCCCAGTCGACCGCGACCGGCGGTCTGCCGCTCCGCCGCCAGCACCAGGCCGTGCGGCGCGCCCTGCGCCGCGCGCGTTGTGAGCTGGGTATTGGAGGAATCGATCTCGTCGGCCAGCGCCAGCGTGAACACGTTGGCCGCACGCTCGTCCAGCCCGGCGCGCACCGAGGTCACGTCCAGCAGCGCAAACGGCGCCGGCAAGCGGTAGCCTTGGCCGCGCACGCTGAACACGGTGAGGCCGAATTCATTTTCCAGATGATGGACCGCCTGCCACACCAGGGTGCGCGAACAGCCCAGCTGCTGCGCCATCGCCTCGCCGGAGTGGAAACGGCCGTCGGCCAGGGTGCGCAGCACGGAAAACGCCAGGTCTTTCATTGGCCGTCCACGGTCCGGATTTTCTTGATGGTGGCGGTAGTCGAGGTATCGAACAGGAAGGGAATGGAGTGCACCTCGCCGCCGCGGGCCAGCGTTTCGGCGCTGCCGACGATGTTGGCCACCGTCCAGTCGCCGCCCTTGACCAGCACGTCCGGCTGCACCAGTTCGATCAGGTCAGCCGGGGTGTCGCTGTCGAACCAGGTCACCAGGCTGACGCTTTCCAGTGCCGCCAGTACCGCGGCGCGGTTCAGCTCGTTGTTGATCGGGCGGTCGTCGCCCTTGCCCTGCCGCTTCACCGAAGCGTCGGTATTGAGGCCCACGATCAGGCTGCCGCCCAAGGCGCGCGCCTGCGCCAGATAGGTCACGTGGCCGCGATGCAGGATGTCGAAACAGCCATTGGTAAACACGATCGGGCGCGGCAGTGCGGCCAACCTTGCGGCCAGTTGCTCGAGCGGACAGATCTTTTCTTCAAACTGCGGAGTCGGGTAAGCCATGCGTTTCCTTTGCTGCGGCCACGACGACACGCGGCACAATACGATAAGCGGCAAGGATACCATTGGCACCGCGCTTGCCGCAGCGCCAATGCAATGCAAAAAGCCCGGACACGGGGTCCGGGCTTTTCTGTCTGCTGCGATATGCTCCGCAGCAGTAATGGGGCTCTGGCAATGTCCTACTTTCACACCCGCAATGGGCACTATCATCGGCGCTAAAGTATTTCACGGTCCTGTTCGGAATGGGAAGGCGTGGGACTACTTCGCTATGGTCACCAGAAAAACTGGTTGTTTACCGGCATTCGGCGGGTAAACCAATGCCCCGACCATCGGGTCGGGGCATCTGTATGGGGCGTCTGGCGGTGTCCTACTTTCACACAGGTATCTGCACTATCATCGGCGCTAAGGCG
>NZ_BMYW01000013.1 GCF_014652475.1 Vogesella alkaliphila
TCATGTTCTTCACGTAGTCGGCGTGACCTGGGCAGTCAACGTGAGCGTAGTGACGAGTCTCAGTCTCGTACTCTACGTGAGCGGTGTTGATGGTGATACCACGTGCTTTTTCTTCTGGCGCACTGTCGATCTGCGAGTAATCTTTCGCTTCACCGCCGAATTTCTTCGACAGAATGGTGGTGATCGCTGCAGTCAGAGTGGTTTTACCATGGTCCACGTGACCGATGGTACCAACGTTTACGTGCGGCTTGGTCCGCGCAAACTTTTCCTTAGCCATGGCAAATTCCCTGAATACAATAAAATGAGTTTGGTGCTCATGGGCGGAATTGAACCGCCGACCTCTCCCTTACCAAGGGAGTGCTCTACCCCTGAGCTACATGAGCCAAAAAACTTTACAACTTGCTGCACTTGGAGCGGGTGAAGGGAATCGAACCCTCGTCGTAAGCTTGGAAGGCTTCTGCTCTACCATTGAGCTACACCCGCCTTACGATCCCGGCCAACTCTAACTGCTTTCGCCGCCAAGATGCTGGTAACTTTGGTGGGGGGAGAAGGATTCGAACCTTCGAAGGCTGAGCCGTCAGATTTACAGTCTGATCCCTTTGACCGCTCGGGAATCCCCCCGTGAAGAAGCCCGAATATTATAGACAGCTCCGGCGATCGTCAACAGCTTTTCCGTGATTTTTCGGATTTTTTGCAGCCAGAATGCGAACAGCCGCCACACTCGGTGGCGGCTGCGTCACAAATCAACGGCTTAGCACACTCAGGCCTTGCCGGTGATCACCAGGTATTTTTGATACAGTTGGTCGTGCGTTTCCGGATTGGAGGCATCCAGCGGGATGCAGTCCACCGGACAGACCTGCTGGCACTGCGGCTCGTCGTAGTGGCCGACACACTGGGTGCACAGGTTAGGATCGATTTCGTAGATCTCTTCACCTTGCGAAATGGCGTTGTTCGGGCACTCCGGCTCACAGACATCGCAATTGATGCATTCGTCGGTAATGATCAAAGACATAGTAATTTCCTCAGGTATTTCACTAGTGAATTCTGGCACCGCCGGCACACCATCGCAAGCCCATGCCGTTATATGTTTATTCGCTGGACCCGGCCACCAGCAGCGCGAAGCGCACCGCCCCCGCCTTGCCCTCTTTCAGCACCTGCCAGCCGGCGAACTGTTCCGGCCGATCCGATTCTATATATATGCATCCGCCCGCCTTCAGCATGCGGCCAACCTTGGGCAGCAATGCCGGCAGCAGGTTCAGCGCATACGGCGGATCAAGGAAGATCAGGTCGAAGCGCTCCGCACTGCGGGCCAGATAGTCCTCCGCGGCGCCGGAGTGCAGCTGCACCTCGGACGCGGCCAGCAGCGCCTTGCTGTCGCGCAGGCATTGCAGCGCCGTACGGCTTTTCTCGACCAGCACCACCTTGCGCGCACCGCGCGACGCGGCCTCGAACCCCATCGCCCCGCTACCGGCGAACAGGTCGAGACAGTCGGCGTTTTCAACACGATCGGCCAGCCAGTTGAAAACGGTTTCGCGCACCCGGTCCGGGGTCGGCCGCAGGCCGTCGACATCCGGAAAAGGCAGCAGGCGCCGGCGATACTTGCCGGCAATGATCCGCACCCTGTTGCGTTGCTGCGCCATGCCCTGTCCTGCCCTGTTCAAAGAAGGGCGAGATTTTACTCCATTTAGCGCCGCAGAACTTCTGTCGTGAATCAATCCGTTAACGCCATGTCGCGCTTTATACTCAGGTTTGCCCCTGCCCCGGCTTTTGCCGGTACAATCCAGCGCTAATCTCTTACTTCGACTCAGCCATTTCGCATGTTCAGCTTTTTCAAGAAAAAAACCGTTCCCGACTCCACTCCGACCCCGCCGGCCGCTCCCGTCGCGCCCGCAGCGGACATCGTCACCGCAGCACCGGCAAGTGTCGAGCCGGCACCGGCCGCAGCGGTAACGACACCGCCGGTTACCGCTGCGCCGGCCAGCAGCGTGGCGCCGGCGAAGCCGAGCTGGACCGAACGCCTGAAATCTGGCCTTGCCAAGACCCGCGACAAGCTGGGCAAGCAGCTGGCCGGCCTGTTCGGTGGCGGCAAGATCGACGAAGACCTGTACGAAGAGCTGGAAGCGGTGCTGCTGACGTCGGACATGGGCATGGACGCCACCAGCCACCTGCTACGCGACGTGCGCGAGCGGGTGTCGCTGAAGGGACTGAAGGACGCCAGCGAGCTGAAGGGGGCGCTGAAGGAGGCGCTGGTCGAGCTGATCCAGCCACTGGAGCAGCCACTGCAGACCCACGGCAAGAAGCCGTACGTGATCATGCTCGCCGGCGTCAACGGCGCCGGCAAGACCACCTCGATCGGCAAGCTGGCCAAGTACTTCCAGAGCCAGGGCAAGTCGGTGCTGCTCGCCGCCGGCGACACCTTCCGTGCCGCCGCGCGTGAACAGCTGATCGCCTGGGGCGAGCGCAACAACGTCACCGTGATCGCGCAGCAGAGCGGCGATGCCGCCGCCGTCTGCTACGACGCGATGCAGGCGGCGATGGCCCGCGGCATCGACATCGTGATTGCCGACACCGCCGGCCGCCTGCCGACGCAGCTGCACCTGATGGAAGAAATCAAGAAGGTGAAGCGCGTGATCCAGAAGGCGATCCCGGACGCCCCGCACGAGGTGGTGCTGGTGCTGGACGCCAATATCGGCCAGAACGCGATCAACCAGGTGGTGGCCTTCGATCAGGCGCTGGGCCTTACCGGCCTGATCCTCACCAAGCTTGACGGCACCGCCAAGGGTGGCGTCATCGCCGGCATCGCCAAACAGCACCCGGTGCCGCTGCGCTTCATCGGCGTCGGCGAAGGCATCGACGACCTGCGTCCGTTCTCGACCCGCGACTTTGTCGACGCGCTGTTCGACTGAGCGGCCTGATCCACTTGCGGTCACAGAACTTGCGGCCAACCTTTAGTGCGGAATGATTGCCGATGATCCGATTTGACCAAGTCACCAAGCGCTACCCCGGCGGTCACGAGGCGCTGCGCAACCTGTCCTTCACCGTGGAAAGCGGCGAGATGGTGTTCCTCGCCGGTCACTCCGGCGCCGGCAAAAGCACCTTGCTGAAGCTGGTTTCCGGCATCGAGCGCGCCACCAGCGGCAATGTGCTGGTCAACAACCAGAACCTGAGCAAGCTGCGCGCCAGCCAGCTGCCCTATGTGCGCCAGCACATCGGCGTGGTGTTCCAGGATCACAAGATCCTGTTCGACCGCACGGTATTCGACAACGTGATGCTGCCGCTGGACATCATCGGCTTCGACCGCCGCGATGCGCAACGCCGCGTGCGCGCGGCGCTGGACAAGGTCGGCCTCGCCGGCAAGGAAAAGGTGATGCCGATCCGCCTGTCCGGCGGCGAACAGCAGCGGCTGTGCATTGCCCGCGCCGTGGTGCACCGCCCCAGCATCCTGCTGGCGGACGAGCCGTCGGCCAACCTCGACCGCGCCTACGCGCTGGACATCATGGAGCTGTTCAAGTCCTTCCACCAGGTCGGCGTCACGGTGCTGATCTCGGCCCACGACGAAACGCTGATGGAAGACTACGGCCGCCGCATCATCCGGCTTCGTGAAGGACAATTCGCCGCATGAAACACTACCTGTACCTGCACGCGCAGAGCGCCCGCAGCGCGCTGCTGAAGATCCTGCGCCAGCCGTTCGGCAACCTGCTCAACCTGCTGATGCTGGCCATCGCGCTGGCACTGCCGGTATCGCTGTATCTCGGCGTCAGCAGCCTGCAGCAGTGGACCGCCAGGCTGAACACCACGCCGCAGATCACGCTGTTCATGGAGCTGTCCAGCGAACCGGCCGACCTGGCCGCGGTGGAGAGCAGCCTGAAGCACCATCCGCGGGTCGCCGCCTACCGCTTCGCGCACAAGGACGCCGCGCTGAAAGAGCTGGAGCAGCGCAGCGGCCTGAACGCGATCAGCGAGGGCCTCGGCAGCAATCCGCTGCCGCACGCCTTCATCGTCACCCCGCAACCGCTGGAGCCGGCGATGCTCGACCTGCTGCAGAAGGAGCTGTCCGGCCTGCCCATGGTGGAGCTGGCGCAGTTCGATGCCGCTTGGGCGCGCAAGCTGCACGCGATGATCACCCTCGCCAGCCAGCTCGCCTGGCTGCTGGCGGTGGTGTTTGCGCTGGCGATGGTGCTGATCAACCACAACACCATCCGCATGCAGATCCTAGCGCGGCAGGAGGAGATCGCGGTCTCGAAGCTGATCGGCGCCACCGACAGCTTCATCCGCCGTCCCTTCCTCTACCACGCGGCGTGGCAGGGCAGCTTGTCCGCACTTCTGTGCTGGGGCCTGAGCAGCTGGCTGGCCTACCAGGCCAATCCGGCGCTGGCCGAGTTCGCCAGCCTGTACGGCATCGACGCCCAGTTGCGCAGCCTGCAGCCGCTGGAGGTGCTGGCCATGCTGCTGGGCGCCATGCTGCTGAGCATGCTCGGTGCAAGGTTGGCCGCAGACCATCATCTGCGCAAAAACCAGCCGGCGTGACCCCAAGATCGAGACAATCGGTCTGATTGAAATTTGCCATTGGCAGGAACTCCTGTCGTCTGGCACTCTCATAATCCGAGTGCTAAGATAAGTCGGTCCATCTAGGAGGATTGCGAATACATGTCCACTTTTGCCCTGCCCGTGCTTTCTTCCAACGGTAGCCTGGAGCAATACATCCAGACCGTTAACAGCATCCCGATGCTGACCCAGGAAGAGGAGATCGAGCTTGCCACGCGTCATCAGCAACACGAAGACCTGGAAGCGGCAAAGCGCCTGGTGATGTCTCACCTGCGCGTGGTGGTATCCATCGCCCGCGGTTACGCCGGTTACGGCCTGCCACAGGCCGACCTGATCCAGGAAGGCAATATCGGCCTGATGAAGGCGGTCAAGCGCTTCGAACCGAACCGCGGCGTGCGCCTGTTCTCGTTCGCGGTGCACTGGATCAAGGCCGAGATGCATGAATTCATCCTGCGCAACTGGCGCCTGGTGCGTATCGCCACCACCAAGCCACAGCGCAAGCTGTTCTTCAACCTGCGCAGCATGAAGAAGGGTTTTGCCGCGCTCAGCGACAGCGAAGCCCGCGCCATCGCCGAAGACCTCGGCGTCAAGCCGGAAGAAGTGCGCGAAATGGAAACGCGTATGAGCGGCCAGGACGTGTCGCTGCTGGCCGACGACAACGACGACGACGCCTACGCCCCGATCGACTGGCTGGCCGATGCCCACAACGAGCCGACCGTGACGCTGGAGCGCCGCGCAGTGGATCGCCTGCAGAGCGAAGGCCTGCTGGAAGCGCTGTCGACACTGGACCCGCGCAGCCGCCGCATCATCGAGGCGCGCTGGCTGGCCGACGACAGCGGCGCCACGCTGCATGACCTCGCCGCCGAATTCGGCGTCTCCGCCGAGCGCATCCGCCAAATCGAAGCCAAGGCGCTGGGTAAGATGAAGGCGGCGCTACACAGTGGCGTGGTTATCGACGGCTGAGCCACACGGCCCTGCCAGACACAAAAAATCCCTGCCATGAGCAGGGATTTTTCATTGCCGGCCAGCTGCCGCCATTCACGGCTTCAACATCGCCGCCTCGACCTGTTGCCTCAGCGGTTGCCACGCCGGCTCTTCCGGTGACAGCGCGCGCAGGAAGAACGGTGCGTAGGTCGGAAACGAGGCCAGCGCCAGCCGCATGGTGTAGGCGGCCTCCTGCGGACGCCCTTCCAGCGCCAGGAACTGCGCCTCCTTGCGCAGCACGTCAGGATACGGCCGCATCTGCGCCAGCAGCGCGATCCACTGCCGCTGCTGCGGCGGACTGTCGCGCCCCGGTCTCACCACATCGTCCAGCAGGCCCAGCGCGTGGAAGGCGAACAGCGGCTCCTCGCGCATGATCTGCTGCAGCCGCTGCTGTTGCTGCGCGGTACGCGGGTTGTACAGGCCCTGCATCTCGACGTAGCGATAGCTGCCATAGGCCGCCAGCAGCAGCATCAGCAGCGCGCCGTACTGTACCGGCCGGAACGGACGACGCTTGCCCCCTTCCGCCACCGGCGCCAGCGCCAGCAGCATCACCAGCGCCGCCGGGAAATACAGATACCACAGCGGGAACTCCAGCATGCTGTGCAATAGCGAAATGGCCAGCATGGCCAGCGGCAGCAGATGCACCGCCCGCGCCTGCCGGCCGCACCACGGCAGCAGCACCCAGACCAGCCCCAGCAGCACCGCCAGGGTGCCGATCAGGCCGACCTCGGCCAACAGCTGGAACACCAGATTGTGGGCATTGCTGAACAGGCCGCTGTTGACACCGCTATCGACAAACTGCGGCAGCAGCTGCAGCCGCACGCTGTGGTACGCGTACTGCGACCAGCCGGCGCCGAACCACGGCGCCTCGCAAAACACCAGCCACGCCTTGCCCCACTCCGCCAGCCGGCGCGCGCCCATGCCGTCAGAGTTGGCCGCCAGCCGCTCGACCCCGCTGGCCACCAGCTCGCCATGCAGCAGCGGCCGCAGCAGCCACTCGCCCAGCGGCAACGCGAACTGCATCAGCAGCAGCAAGCCGGCCGCCAGCAGCAGCCACTGCATCAGACGCTTGCTGGCCTCGTCGCGCACGTGCCAGTACCAGGCCGGTGCCAGCAGCAGCAAGGCGGCGGCATAAAGCAACACGGTGCGGGAGCCGGCAAAGGCGATCGACAGCGCCAGCCACAGCAGCACCGCAACGGCCACGCCGCGCGACAGCACCCGCGCCACCGCCAGCCAGCTGACCGCCACCAGCCCCCAGCTCAGGTAGTGCGCATACTGGTTGCGCTGCCCGATGTGGCCGAAAATATTGGAGGTCGGATGCGCGCCATCGTAGAACAGCACGCCGCCCAGCAGCGGCGCCAGCCCGGTGAGCTGCGCCAGCCCGATCAGCGACTGCAGCAGGGCACCGACCAGCAGGCCCTTGGCCAGCACCGTCATCACCGTTTCGGCGTCGCTCAGCGCCTGCCAGCGCGCCACCGCCAGCGCCAGCAGTGCCAGCGCGAGAAAAGCCAGCGCCGTTGCCACATTGAGGCCGGGAAACAGCAAGTCGACAAACCATGGCTGGCTCAGCCACAGCAGCGCCAGCAGCGCCAGCCACGGCACCATCCGCGGCAGCCGCAACGTGCCCTGCGGCAGGCACAGACAGGCCAGCGCGCCGAGCACCACGGCCGCGATCTCGCCCCACCACTGCGGCAGCGGCAGGTAGTGGAACGGCGACAGGAACGGCAGCACGGTCACCGCCGCCAGCAGCAATGCGGCCAACCTTGGCCGCGCAAGAGAAGCAAACATCATCAATCCGCGTTACGGCAAAGGCGGAAGCATACCGCACCGACGCTTTGGCTGTCAGAACTCACGGCAAGGGCCGACTCAACGAGCGACTGGCCACACTTTGCACGGCAGCCAAGCCACCTCCCTGTCGGTAAGCCTGTTGAGCCTGCAGCACCAGTTGTTTCAATGGGAGGATCTCCGGTTCAGGCCGTACTGCCAGCGTCTGCTGCATGGCAGGCAACGCCTCTGGATACGTGGCAATCGCCATAATCATGGCCTCACGAGCAGCCTGCGGTTGCTGATGCCACGCCCGAAGCATTGCCAGATGGCACAACAACATTGGATAAGGCCGATAACGAGCTAATTGTTCATAATGTTGCAACTTGATTTCAAGGTCTTGCGGTGATGGCCGTAGATAATTTGCCAGAGTCAACTCGGCCTCATACGCCCAGAACGGATTGCGCGATAGCCGCAATAAGTCCTCGATACGCTGCTTATTTTCAACAGGATTACGCGGCGGCTGCGCCGTGGTTACCGTGAAAAATCCAGGAATACCGAACATCAGATAAAGCAAACACCCCAGCAGCAGCATACTTAGGCCCAAGCGTCGTAATGAGGCACGCACCGATACATTCACTGCTGGCAGCGGCGATAGCGCCAAGACGAACAGAAAAGCTACCAGAAAAGGTAAATACCACAACGGGTACTCAAACATCGAATGCCCCAGAATGGTAGCCCCCAACAATAGCAGGAAAGCATTCTCACGATTGGCATGTTGCGTTTGCAAAAATGGTAATAGGCACAGCGATACCGTCACTGCCGCCAGCAGGGTTGCCGGTATACCCGTTTCAGCCAGCAACTGCATGACCAGATTATGACTATGAGTAAACAGTACGCTTTCCGGCAGCTTGGGCAGACCGCCAAACGCTTCTAGCCAGGTTGAGTGGTAAGCGTAGCCGCCCAAACCCACCCCGAACCAGGGGTAGGCCGAAATCATCAACCATGCTTTTTGCCATTCGATACGGCGCCGGGCGCCAAAACCGGCATCACCCAACCGATCCCAACCACTGCCAATACTCTGCCCTGTGAGCACTTGGGCAAGCCAGGTACCACCCCATTGCATCAGCAAAATCAACAAGACAGCCGACAGCAAACCCCATAACAAACGACGATCACGGCCACGCCAGTACCAGACAACCGCCACAAGCAGCATCGATCCGGCATAGGCCAGCGGCAAGCGTCCGCCCGACCACGCCATCACCAATGCCAACAAGCCTATCGCTGGCCACGCCAACCAGCTACGCAAGTGCTGTCCCAGCCACAAATACACGGCCGCCAAAACACCCCAAGTCAGCACATGTGCAAACTGGTTACGCTGCGCGATATTGCCCATGATTAACGGAACAGACTGGTGATACACCAGCCAACCATCGGCTAACTGCGCCACTTGCAGCAACTGCGCAATACCGATCAGCGCTTGCAACAAGCCTCCCCCCAACATTACGGCAGCCAAGGTGATCAGTAACTGTGCTCGTCCCAGCCTGCTTTGCAGCTGAAACAACAGGCTGGCCGCAACTAGAGCCAGCACCACCGCCAGCGATTCCGATAGCGCCAGACTGTAGATACCACCATCGCGGTGCAAGGCTGCCGGCAGGAACACCATGCACCACCACAGCCCTGCCAATGGTAATAATCGTGGCACGGCAATCGAGCATGGCTCATCCGCAGCCACGTCACTCCACAACGCCAGCAGTAGCACCGGTACCAGCAACATCACCACGACGCTATTGGTCCACCAATCGGGTGCTGGGGAGTAACGGGCAAAGTTGAAGAACGGCAGTACCAGCATCAGCGACAACAACAGCAGCAATAAACGATCGGCAGTGAACGAAGAGAGACGCATCGGGAAATCCGGCAAAATGAAAAAAGGGTGCCGTAGCACCCTTGTTATTTTTACTTATCAGCGTATCAACGGCAATTGGATGGCAACCACTTGGTACTCATCGCGGAGCCAGAAGCATCACATGCCCAAGTAATGGAACCAGAAGCCGCTGTCGGTGTAATGGCCAACTGAGCCCCCGAAGCTACTTTTTCATTGTACTCCACAGTCACTACACCACTGGCACCAACTGATACCGAAACAACCGCATTACCCTTGATATCAACAGCAGATGCAATACCGGCCGAAGCGTTAGAAGTTGGCCAAACGCCATTACTGGCGTAGTACTCAGCGATCGCAGTTTTCGAGCCGGCCGCCAGTTGCAACCCCTCCCCGACATGGGCTCGCTTGGTGTAGTCCTGATACGCCGGGATCGCGATCGCTGCCAGAATACCGATGATCGCTACCACGATCATCAGTTCGATCAGGGTAAAACCTTGTTGTGCACGTTTCATGCGTAGTGCTCCTGTTTGAAAATGAAAAATGGCAAACTACCAGCGAAAAAACAAATCCTGTTCCCGCAAGCCGGCGTTGCAATTGCCAATCGACACTCAAGCCGCTCCGGTCAATCGCAGGGCCGAGGCTAGGTCATGCCTAACTGCGCCCTCCACTGCCAGCCGCCTTAACAACCGTCGCGGCGAGGATACACGGCAACGGGGCCGTGCAGCTTGATTCCTGACAAAGCAGAGCAAAATCGGCGCCAGGCTGTGCCAGCGCGGCAGCAATAGCCGGACAAGGCCGCCGTAGCTGGCTTTTCGCGCTTATCGTCGCCAGAGCCGCCGTAGCAGGCTGGCGCAAAAACGGCAAGCGACTGACAATTTTCGTCAACCTTGCGCGGCGCGGCGCCATGTTACGATGCCCGCCTTGTCCTCCGGAGGCCCCACCATGCATGACTCGCAAGCACAACACTGGCTGGCGCGCAGCCGCGCCGCGGTGTGGCACCCCTGCACCCAGATGAAGCGCCACGAAACCCTGCCCATCATCCCGATTGCCTCGGCCGACGGTATCTGGCTGCAGGATTTCGACGGCAAACGCTACATCGACGGCGTCAGCTCGTGGTGGGTCAACCTGTTCGGTCACAACCAGCCGCGCATCAAGCAGGCGCTGAAGGAGCAGCTCGATACCCTGGAGCACGTGATCCTCGCCGGCTTCACCCACCAGCCGGTGGTGGAGCTGTCGGAAAGGTTGGCCGCGCTCACCGGCCTCGGTCACGCCTTCTATGGTTCGGACGGCGCCAGCGCCACCGAGATCGCGCTGAAGATGAGCTTCCACTACTGGCGCAATCACGGCCAGACGCAGAAGACACGCTTCCTCAGCCTGGAACACAGCTACCACGGCGAAACCGTCGGCGCGCTGGCGGTCACCGACGTGCCGCTGTTCTCCAACACCTACGCGCCGCTGCTGCAGCACAACCTGCGCGCGCCCAGCCCCGACGCCCGCCTCGCCGCGCCGGGGGAGACGGCCGCCGACGTCGCGCGCCGCGCCGCCAGCGCGCTGGAGACCCTGCTGCAACGGCACGGCCACGAGCTCGCCGCCTTCATCATCGAGCCGCTGGTACAGGGCGCCGCCGGCATGGTGATGTACGACCCGCTGTACCTCGCCGAGGCACGCCGGCTGTGCGACCAGTACCGGGTGCACCTGATCGCCGACGAGATCGCGGTCGGCTTCGGCCGCACCGGCACGCTGTTCGCCTGCGAACAGGCGGCGATCCGCGCCGATTTCCTGTGCCTGTCGAAGGGCATCACCGGCGGCTACCTGCCGCTGTCCTGCGTGCTGACCACCGACGACATCTACGCCGCGTTCTACGACGACGACGTCAGCCGCGGCTTCCTGCACTCGCACAGCTACACCGGCAACGCGCTGGCCTGCCGCGCGGCGCTGACCGTGCTCGACATCTTCGAGGACGAACAGGTGATTGCGGCCAACCTTGCCACCGCCGCGCTGTTCAGCCGCCATCTGGCGGTGATCGCCGCCCACCCGGCGGTGCGCCACTTCCGCCAGCGCGGCATGATCTGGGCGTTCGACGTCGACTGCCAGCGCGCCGACTTCGGCCCTGCCTTCTTCAGCCTGATGCTGCAGCAGGGCTGCCTGGTGCGCCCGATCGGCAAGACGGTGTATTTCATGCCGCCCTACATCATCGAGGAAAGCCATATGCGGCAGCTGGTCGACGCCACGCTGTCGGCGCTGACGCAACTGCTGGCCGGCGACCGGCCGTCGTCGTCGCCGGAAGCCGCGCTGCCGTAGACCGTGACGCACTGCGGCATGGCGGCGGAATCGGGTAAACTGACGGCTTTGCTTCTGACGGGATTCGGCGACATGCAATCGGTGATTCACAGCGCCACGCGCATCGTGGTGAAAGTAGGTTCCAGCCTGGTGACCAATGACGGCAAAGGTCTGGACATGAGCGCGCTGGCGCGCTGGGCCGCCGAAATCGCCGACCTGAAACGCCGCGGCAAGGAAGTGGTGCTGGTTTCCAGCGGCGCCATCGCCGAAGGCTGCCAGCGCCTGGGCTGGGCGAAGCGGCCGAAGGCGGTGCACGAGCTGCAGGCCGCCGCCGCCGTCGGCCAGATGGGGCTGTGCCAGGCCTATGAAAGCGCCTTTCGCGAGCACGGCCTGAAAACCGCGCAGGTGCTGCTCACCCACGAAGACCTGTCCGACCGCCTGCGCTACCTCAACGCCCGTACCACGCTGTCGACGCTGCTGGCGCTGAACGTGGTGCCGATCATCAACGAGAACGACACCGTGGTCACCGACGAGATCCGCTTCGGCGACAACGACACCCTCGGCGCGCTGGTCACCAACCTGATCGAGGCCGACAGCCTGGTGATCCTCACCGACCAGCAGGGCCTGTACACCGCCGACCCGCGCAAGCACCCCGACGCCGCCTTCGTGCACGAGGCCGAGGCCGGCGACAGCAAACTGGAGGAGATGGCCGGCGGTGCCGGCTCCAGCGTCGGCACCGGCGGCATGTACACCAAGATCATCGCCGCCAAGCGCGCCGCGCGCAGCGGCGCCGCCACCGTGATCGCCTGCGGCCGCGAGGCCAACGTGCTGTCGCGGCTGGCCGACGGCGAGGCGATCGGCACCCAGCTCAATGCGCCGACCACCCGGTTGGCCGCACGCAAGCAGTGGCTGGCCGATCACCTGCAGCTGTCCGGCAAGGTGGTGTTGGACGCCGGCGCCGCGCTGGCGGTGCGCGAAAAAGGCACCAGCCTACTGCCGATCGGCGTCATCGCGGTGGAAGGCAGCTTCCTGCGCGGCGATGCGGTGGTCTGCGTCGACGAACAGCACGTCGAGGTGGCGCGCGGCCTGGTCAACTACAGCTCGGAAGAGGCGCGCCTGATCATGCGCAAGGCCACCCGCGACATCGAGGGCGTGCTCGGCTACCTGATCGAGCCGGAGCTGATTCACCGCGACAATATGGTCGCGCTGTAAGAACCTGTTCACGATCTGCTGCGCTTCGGCGATACCGCGTTAAAAACGGCTTCGGAATGCTCATTTACTACTTGTAAACTCCGCTTCCTCAGCCGTTTTCGTCTTGTCTCGCGTGAGCGTGCGAGGTCGTGAACACGTTCTACGGCAACGCACACAAAGCAACAGGGCTGCCGCGGCAGCCCTGTTTGCATGATGGCCCGACCCGAACGGCCGGAACGAACGCTTACTCCGGCGTCTTGCCGTTACGCTCGTTGGCGCGAGCCTCCACCGCGCGCATGATCACGTAGGCGACCATGGTGCACAGGAAGAACAGCAGCATCACCCACGCGATCTGCGACAGGGTGTCGATCACGGTGCGGTAGATCTGGATGGTCCAGCGCACGCCGTTCAGCTCCAGCGCCGATTCGCGGCCGTTGGGCACGAACTTCTCCAGATCCCAGATGCGCACGCCGCCGGACACGCCGACCACCACGATGGCGAAGCTCATGTACTTGCGCCAGGCCTCGGCCAGATCATCGCCGACGATGCGCGACAGGATTTTCTTGACTGCCTCGTTGAAAAAACGGACCACCAGTATCGAGGTCACCAGGGCGACCGCCAGTGTCACCAGCAAAATGGCGTAAAACATGCCTGCATACTCCCTG
The DNA here is from genome assembly GCF_014652475.1 of Vogesella alkaliphila. GTDB lineage: Bacteria > Pseudomonadota > Gammaproteobacteria > Burkholderiales > Chromobacteriaceae > Vogesella > Vogesella alkaliphila. Next base: position 13,315 of record NZ_BMYW01000013.1, read on the forward strand.
AGCAATCATGAGCAAATAAAACATCCGGCGCGCATTGTACGCCGGGTAGTCAGCCTTGCGCAGCCGCCGGCAGCAAGGCGGCGAAACGCTGCAATAAAGCCGCCGCATGTGGTGTCGCTGCAACATTCTGCTGCAGCGCCGGCAGCGACAGCTGCGCCTTGTCCAGCAGCGGCGCCAGTTGCGCCAGGTAGCGCGTCATCGCCTCGGCATTGAATTCCGGGTGGAACTGCACGCCCCACGCCGAACCGTGGCGGAAGGCGTGGTGCGGTTCGAAGGCATTGTGCGCCAGGCACACCGCGCCGGGCGGCAGCCGCTGCACGCTCTGCCAGTGGATCACGTTGGCGGCAAAGCTCGCCGGCAACGCCGACAGCAGCGGGTCGCTGGCCGCCGCGGCGGTGGTGTGCACCGTCACCGTGCCGGCCTCCGGCCCCTGCGGGTGGTAATCCACCTCGCCGCCCAGTGCCGACGCCAGCAGCTGGTGGCCGAAGCAGATGCCCAGCAGCGGCACGTTGGCCGCATGCGCGCGGCGTAGCCAGGCGGCGGTGGCCTCGCTCCACGGCGCGCGCTCGCTGATCATCGCCGCCGAGCCGGTAATCACCGCGCCGGCCACCTCCGCCACCGCCGGCAGCGCCTCGCCGGCCTGCACGTCGATCACCTGCCAGCTGTCGCCGTCGGCGCCCAGCTCGCGGCGGATCCAGTCGTCAAAATCGCCCAGCTCGCCACGCAACCCGGCATAGACGCGGCCGGTGCGGATAATCAGCTTTTTCTGCATCGTGTTCGCTCGTGAACCGGCGCTGCCGCCGCTTACTCCCGGGTCGGCAGCCCGAAATGGGTATAGGCCAGCGCGGTGGCCATCCGCCCGCGCGGCGTGCGCTGCAGGTAGCCCTGCTGGATCAGGAACGGCTCGATCACGTCCTCGATGGTGTCGGTCGACTCACCTATGGCGGCACCGACGTTGTCCAGCCCCACCGGGCCGCCGCCGAACTTGTCCAGGATGGCCTGAAGCAATTTGCGGTCCATCACGTCCAGGCCGGCCGGATCGACGTCCAGCATCGCCAGCGCGGCGTCGGCCACCGCCGCCGTCACCGTGCCGTCGGCGCGCACCTCGGCGTAGTCGCGCACGCGGCGCAGCAGGCGGTTGGCGATCCGCGGCGTGCCGCGCGAACGGCGCGCGACCTCGAACGCGCCGTCGTCGCCCAGCGGCACGTTCAGCAGCCCGGCGGAGCGCACCACGATGCGCTGCAGCTCCTCCGGGGTGTAGAACTCCAGCCGCGCGACAATCCCAAATCTATCCCGCAGCGGATTGGTCAGCATGCCGGCGCGGGTGGTGGCACCCACCAGCGTGAACGGCGGCAGGTCGATCTTCACCGAACGCGCCGCCGGCCCTTCGCCGATCATGATGTCGATCTGGTAGTCCTCCAGCGCCGGATAGAGGATCTCCTCCACCACCGGGCTCAGGCGGTGGATCTCGTCGATGAACAGCACGTCGTGCGGCTCCAGATTGGTGAGCAAGGCCGCCAGGTCGCCGGCGCGCTCCAGCACCGGGCCGGAGGTCTGGCGCAGGTTGACGCCCATCTCGCGCGCGACGATGTGCGCCAGCGTGGTCTTGCCGAGGCCGGGCGGGCCGAACAGCAGCACGTGGTCCAGCGCCTCGCCGCGTTTCTTGGCCGCCTCGATGAAGATTTCCAGCTGCTCGCGCGCCTTCTTCTGGCCGACGTATTCGTCCAGCTGCTTCGGCCGCAGTGCGCGCTCCAGCGCCTCTTCCTGCTGCGACAGGCTTTGCTGGGTGACGATGCGGCGCTCCGGCGCGCCGCCTATCAGGTTGTCGGTCTGGATCATGTCGCTATCACTCGGGATCAATCGCCCGATGTTACCACTGCTATACTGTGCCCCGCTTGCGGCCAACGTTGGCCGCAAGCGACGTCTTCAGGGCGGGGTGCAATTCCCCACCGGCGGTATGGCTGCCCGCGCAGCCGAGCCCGCGAGCGCTTTTGCCGCCCGGCAAAAGGTCAGCAGATCTGGTGCGATGCCAGAGCCGACGGTCACAGTCCGGATGAAAGAAGATGGCGCATCCCCCGCCCGCAGGCCTGCGGCGGAGGATGCTGTCCGCGCACGCCGTGCGCCCAAGGTTGGCTGCAAGGCCGGCCGCTTCACGCCCCGTGACGTGTTTCTCACTAGCTGAATCGAGGACCGTTATCCATGAATGCCCACACCGATCTCCTTTCCCTGCGCCTCCACGCCGCGCTGGCCGCGCTGCGCGCCGGCAAGCCGGTCATCGTCGCCGACGACCACGACCGCGAAAACGAGGCCGACCTGATCCTGGCCGCCGACGCGCTGACGGTGCCGGAAATGGCGCGCCTGATCCGCGACTGCAGCGGCATCGTCTGCCTGTGCCTGACGCCGGAGCACGCGGCGCGGCTGCAGTTGCCACCGATGGTGGCCGACAACGGCAGCCGCTACGGCACCGCCTTCACCGTCAGCATCGAGGCCGCCGAGGGCGTGAGCACCGGCGTGTCCGCCACCGACCGCGTCACCACCATCCGCGCCGCCATCGCGCCGGACGCCAAGCCCGCCGACCTCGCCCGCCCCGGGCACGTCTACCCGCTGATCGCCCGTGCCGGCGGCGTGCGCGAACGGCGCGGCCACACCGAATCGGCGGTGGAGCTGGCGCGGCTGGCCGGCTTCAGCCCGGCCGGCGTGCTGTGCGAGCTGATGAACCCGGACGGCAGCATGATGCGCGGCGCCGAGCTGGACGCCTACGCCGCACAGCACGACCTGCCGCAGCTGACGGTGGCCGAGCTGGTGGAGTGGCTGGCACGCGAACACCCGTAAAGGCTTGCGGCCAACCTTGGCCATCAACCTTGCCCGCAAACAAAAACCGCAGCGCCTACTCCATATAGTGAACACGCTGCGGTTTTTTCCGGTTGGCGCCGGCAAGCGCCCTACTTGGCCGCCTTGCGGCCGCCGCCGTTGCCCGGCTTGAGGCGGATCGACACCCCGCCGCGGCCGCCAGTGGCCTTGCGCACCTCGAACCAGCCCGACTTCAGCACCAGCTCGGACAGCTTGGCAAAGCCGTAATTGCGCGGGTCGAAGTCCGGCATCCACTGGCCGAGCAGGCTGCCGACGCCGCCGAGGTCGGCCCAACCCTCGTCGTCGTCCATGCTCTCGATGCCCTTCTGGAATTGCGCGCGCAGCTTCTTGTCCAGCGGCCGCAGCACCCGCGCCGCCGGCGCCGCCTTGCCACCGCCACGCGCGCCGTCGCCCTCCTTGGCCGCGCTCTCCTCCGCCTTGGCCTCGTCGCTCAGCGCCAGCACCTCCACGTACACGAACTTGCTGCAGGCGTTGACGAAGGCCGACGGCGTCTTCTCCTCGCCGAAGCCCCACACCTCCAGCCCGTCCTCGCGCAGCCGCGTCGCCAGCCGCGAGAAGTCGCTGTCGCTGGAGACCAGGCAGAAGCTGTGGTAGCGGCCGGAGTGCAGCATGTCCATCGCGTCGATCACCAGCGTGATGTCGGACGCGTTCTTGCCCTTGGTGTTCGGGAACTGCTGGATCGGGTGGATGGCGAAGCGCGCGCACAGGTCGCGCCACGCCTTGTCGTGACGGCTGAAGTCGCCGTACACCCTTTTCAGCGCCAGCACGCCCAGCTTGCCGGCCTCTTCCAGCACGTCCTCGATCCAGCCCGGCGACACGTTGTCCGCGTCGATCAGTACCGCTACGTTGGCCATTGTTTTCCCCTTGTTGACGATGCGGCGGCGCGCTCAGCGGCCGCCGGCGACATCGATGAAACTGCCGGTGGTGAACGAGGCGGCGTCGGACAGCAGCCACAGGATCGCCGCCGCCACCTCCTCCGGCTGGCCGCCGCGCTGCATCGGCACCGCGCTCTTCACGCGGTCGACGCGGCCCGGCTCGCCGCCGTCGGCGTGCATCCCGGTGTAGATGAAGCCGGGACGCACGCCGTTGACGCGGATACCCTCGGCCGCCACTTCCCTGGCCAGACCCACGGTCAGCGTGTCCAGCGCCCCCTTGCTGGCGGCGTAGTCCACGTATTCGTTCGGTGAGCCCAGGCGCGCGGCGGCGGAGGACACGTTGACGATGGCGCCGCCCGGCCCGCCGTGGCGGGTGGACAGCCGCTTCACCGCCTCGCGGCAGCACAGCAGCGGGCCGACGACGTTGGTGGCCATGATGCGCTGCCAGCGCGCCACGCTCATCTCGTCCAGCCGCATCTGCTGCTCCAGCACGCCGGCGTTGTTGACCAGCGCCGACAGCGGCCCCAGCGCCGCCTCGCACTCGGCGAACAGGCGCAGCACGTCCACCTCGTCCGCCACGTTGGCCGCAATCGCCACCGCCTGCCCGCCGGCGGCGTGGATGTCGGCCACCACCGCCTCGGCGGCGGCATGGTTGCGGTGGTAGTTCACCGCCACGGCGTAGCCCTGCTGCGCGGCCAGCCGCGCGGTGGCGGCGCCGATACCGCGGCTGGCGCCGGTGATCAGCAGCACCTTGCTCATGTTCAGCCTTTCATCAGGTTCTTCAGCGCGAGGCGTACGCCGTCGCTGACGGTCACGTCCGCCGGCAGGCCCTTGGTGGCCGCGGCGGCCTCTTTTTCGTTGTAGCCCAGCGCCAGCAAGGCGTTGACGATGTCGCTCTTCTCGTCCGGCGTGGCGGCGAACGGCAGTCCGCCCGGCACGGTGAGGTTGCCGCCGGTGGCCAGCTTGCCGCGCAGCTCCAGCACCAGGCGCTCGGCGGTTTTCTTGCCGATGCCGGGCACCGACGACAGCCGCTTGATGTCCTCGCTGGCCACCGCGATGGCCAGCTCGTCGGCGGTCATGCCGGACAGGATGGCCAGCGCGATCTTGGCGCCGACGCCGGTGATCTTGATCAGCTGGCGGAAGGTCTCGCGCTCGTCACGGCTGCCGAAGCCGTACAGCAGGTGGGCGTCCTCGCGCACCACCAGGTGGGTGAACAGCGTGGTCTTCTGCCCCAGCGCCGGCAGCTGGTAGAAGGTGGTCATGGTCACGTCCACGTCGTAGCCGACGCCATTCACGTCGACGGTGACTTGCGGAGGCAGTTTTTCGAGCAGGGTGCCGGTGAGTCGTCCGATCATTTCGGGGCTTTCAAAAGGTTGGCCGCAGCGCGGCGCTTGACAGTACAGGATGACGGCCAGCGCCGGCGGGCCGGTGGCGAGGAGGCTGGCCGGGTAAACCGGCGGCGTGTCCGGCATTGTGCCACAGCGCCGCCGTGCACCGTGCCGCGGCTAGAAACGCCAGCCGCCGTGGGCGCCGACCACGCCGGCCAGCAGCGCACTCAGCGTCAAGGCCAGCAGGCCGACGTGCAGCCACTGCAACAGGCGCAGGGTGCCGGCCGGGTCGCGCTGCGCGCGCCGCTTCAGCCAGCGGTGGATGAAGAACGGCTCCAGCACGAACAGCATCAGCAGGAAGGGCAGCCACGCCGCCAGCATCAGCTGCAGCCAGCCGGTGTCCCGCAGCCGCGCCCAGCCGTCGCTGGCGTGCAGCATCCACGCGCCGCTGGCCAGCGCCAGCAGCACCCACAGCCGCGCCTGCGCGCCGAAACGGTGCTCGACGTCCTCGAACATCGCGTACTGCTGCTCGGGAACGAAGCGGCGGCGGATCGCCGGAATCAGTACCGTGGTGACGAAGGCGACCCCGCCGACCCACATCACGATCGCCAGCACGTGCAGCGCGCGGGCGATGGCATAGTCATTCCACATCGCAGGCTCCAGACGGAAAGGTTGGCCGCAGTGTGCCACGCGGCGGTGCGGCCAACCTTGGGCGCGGACAAGAAAGCGATGACCGGTATCGCCGGCAACCGTGTGCTCAGCGCTGTGCCGTTGCCAGCGAGGCCCCGAAGTACGCAAAGCTGCCGGCGGAGAGCTTGCCGAGCAGGCGGCCGCCGCGCTCCGACTGCAGCCAGCCCTTGGCGCGGCGGGCAAACAGCGCGTAGCCGCAGTGGATCACCACCACCAGCGTGCTGTAGGTCAGCACCAGGGTGGCAAACTGCCGCGGATAGGGCTGTGCCGGATCGATGAATTGCGGAAACACCGACAGGAAGAAAAAGATTGCCTTGGGATTGGTCAGCTGCAGCGACAGCCCCTCGACAAAACGCCGGCCAAGGCTGGCGTCGTGGGTCGGCTGCGCGGTGAAGCTGAATGACGGCGCACGCCACAGACGGATGGCGAGATAGAACAGGTAGGCGGCACCCAGCAGTTTCAGCACGGTAAACGCCAGCGCCGACGTTGCCAGCAAGATGCCGAGGCTGGTGGCGGAGATCGCCGCCACCAGCATGGCGCCGGCGGCAATGCCGACAATGCCGCCCAGGGTGCCACGCAGCCCGAAGCGCAAGGCATTGCTCAGCGTCATCACCACCCCGGGGCCGGGACTCAGGACCGTGGTGGTCGCCATCAGCAGGAACAGTAGATAGAGCTTCATTCGGGTCTCCTCGGCAGCAGGCATGGCCGCAAATAATACCATCGCCATAATCGGCCATGGCACCCGGCGAACAAAAACCGGCGCCCCCGCCGTCCAGCCCAGTCAGCCGCCGCTCACACCAGCCGCCCGCCGCGCACCTTGTAGCCCAATTTGGCCAGCTGGCCGATGGCGCCGCCGCTGTGGTTGGCGTGGGTCAGCGCCACCGCCAGCGCGTCGGCGGCGTCGGCCTGCGGCGTGCCGGACAGGTTCAGCATGGTCACCACCATGAACTGCACCTGCTCCTTGGGCGCCTTGCCCTGCCCCACCACCGACTGCTTGACCTGCAGCGCGGTGTACTCCGCCACCGGCAGATCCTTCATCACCAGCGCCGTCATGCAGGCGCCGCGCGCCTGGCCCAGCATCAGCGTCGCCGCCGGGTTGACGTTGACGAACACCTGCTCCAGCGCCGACTCGGTCGGCTGGTAGGTGGCGATCACGTCGTGGATGCCGTGCACCAGCACCTTGATGCGCTCGGCGAGGCTGGCGCCCTGCGGCGTGCGGATGGCGCCGGAGGCGACGTACAGGCGCTGGTTGCCGACGATGTCGATCACCCCGAAGCCGGTGATGCGGCTGCCGGGGTCGATGCCGAGGATGCGGCGTTTCACGCTTGCGGCCAACCTTTGGCGATGGCGTCGGCCTCCGCCAGCCGCTCGGGCGTGCCCACGTCCAGCCACAGCCCGTCGTGGCGCGCACCGCTCACCTGGCCGCGCGCCATCGCCGCGCGCAGCAGCGGCGCCAGCTTGGCCGGCTGGTGGGCGGGCATGCCGGCGAACAGCGCCGGGTGGTACAGGCCGATGCCGGAGAAGGTCAGGCCGATGCCGTCGGAGGCATTGCCCGCCAGCTTGCCGTCCGCCAGCAGGCCGAAGTCGCCGCCCGGATGGTGCGGCGGGTTGGCGACCAGCAGCAGGTGCGCCAGGTGGCGCTCGCCGTCCAGTGCGGCCAACGTTGGCCGCAAGGCGGCGAAGTCGACGTCGGTGAGCACGTCACCATTCACCACCACGAACGGGGCATCGCCCAGCAGCGGCAGCGCGGTGGCGATGCCGCCGGCGGTTTCCAGCGCGCTCTTCTCGCGCGAGTAGGCCAGGCGCACGCCGTAGCGGCTGCCGTCGCCCAGCGTGGCTTCGATCCGGTCGCCCAGCCAGGCGTGGTTGATGACGATGTCGGTAAAGCCGGCGGCGGCCAGGTGGCGGATATGCCAGGCGATCAGCGGCTGCCCGCCGACCGGCAGCAGCGGCTTGGGGGTGTGGTCGGTCAGCGGCCGCATGCGTTGGCCGCGGCCGGCGGCGAGGATCATTGCTTTCATTTATCGGGCTTTTCTATTGCCACAGAACCCACAGAAGCCACGGACGAGATGGCCGTCCTGCCGAGGCAGGGAGTATCCCGTCATCAGCCTAACCGTTACCGCGCAGCGCGCTGTCTGTGGTTTGCCGTGGATTCCGTGGCAAAGGTTCGGGTTTACTGGTCCGACGCCAACCTGGTGGCGCTGAACACCGACTGGATGCTGTCGTCGTTGTCGTCCTCGTCGAGGCCGACCAGTTCCACCAGCAGCTGGAACAGCGGCGCCAGCTCGCTGTAACGGCGGCTGGTCTTCTTCAGGTACTTGATGAAACGCGGGATCTCGGCGCGGTACTTATCCTTGCCGTCGCGGTGGTACAGGCGGGCGAAGATGCCGGCCACTTTCAGGTGGCGCTGCACGCCCATCCACTCGAAGTCGCGGTAGAACTCGTCGATGCTGTCCGCCACCGGCAGGCCCGCGGCGCGCGCCTTTTCCCAGTAGCGGATGGCGATGTCGAGCACGAACTCCTCGTCCCAGCCGATGAAGGCGTCACGCAGCAGCGACACGATGTCGTAGCTGACCGGGCCGTACACCGCGTCCTGGAAGTCGAGCACGCCCGGGCGATCCGGCGTCAGCATCAGGTTGCGCACGATGAAGTCGCGGTGCACGTAGACCTTGCCCTGCGCCTCGATGCGCGGCAGCAGCGCCTGCAGCGCCGCGTCCCACAGCTTGCGCTGGGCGAAGGTCAGCGGCTTGCCCAACTCCTTGGCCACGTACCACTCCGGGAACAGGTTCAGCTCGCGGGTCAAGAGCGCGTGGTCGTAGTCCGGCAGCACGCCCGGCCGGCTGATCTTCTGGATCTCGATCAGGGTATCGACCGCTTCCAGCAGCAGGTGCTTGTGCACCATGTCCCGTTCGTCGTGCTGCAGCGCCGCCAGCAGGGTGACGGTGCCGAGGTCTTCCAGCAGCATGAAGCCCTGCTCGCGGTCGCGCAGCAGGATGGCCGGCACATGCGCCGCCGGCGCGAACAGCTCGCGCACGCTGACGTAGGCGTCGGTGTTCATCTTTTCCGGCGGCGCGTCCATCACGATGCGGGTGCTGCCATCGGGGAAGGTGGCGCGGAAGTAACGGCGGAAATCGGCATCGGCGGCGGCAAAGACCACCGCGATGTCTTGATCGGGAAACTGCGTGGCCAGCCACGCTTTCAGGGCTTCGAGTCGCTGCATAGTCGCGTATATCGGCAAATTGGGTACAATGACGCGATTGTAACCGCTTTGACCGCGCCCCAACATGGCCGGCCCGACTTCTTCCGATGCAGACACGCTTCCGTTTGACGCCCGTGATGGCGGCCTTGCTCCCCCTGTTCCTGCTGCCGACGGCGCAGGCGGACTCCCTGCCGGCGGGGACTCTGAGTGTCGAATCCGACAATCTGAGCGGCCAGATGGACGTCGAGCTGAAGGCCAGCGGCCAGGTGAAGGCCGTCCGTGACGACCAGACCGTCGAGGCCGACTGGCTGGAATACTTCGTGCAGCGCCAGCAGCTGCGCGCCGGCGAGCGTGTGCGCCTGACGCAGGCCGACGGCCGCATCGAGGCGGAGCAGCTCGACTACCTGCTGGGCGAGCGCAGCGGCAGCGCCAGCAACGCGAGCTTCAGCTTCGGCCGCGACGGCAAGACGCTGCGCGGCAATGCCGGCAAGCTCGAATTCCAGGGCAAGGACAACTACCGCCTGCAGAGTGCCCGCGCCAACACCTGCGACCCCAACGACGACTCCTGGTACCTGAAGGCCAGCACCATCGACCTCGACTACGGTCGCAATGTCGGCGTGGCGCGCAATGCGCGGGTGGAGTTCCAGGGCGTGCCCATCCTGTACACGCCGTGGATCGACTTCCCGCTGGACGGCGGCCGCAAGAGCGGCCTGCTGTTCCCCACCATCAGCACCGGCAGCGACGGCCTGCAGGTGTCGCTGCCCTACTACTGGAACATCGCGCCGAACTACGACGCCACCCTCACCCCGCGCTACATCGAACAGCGCGGCATGATGCTGGGGCTGGAAGGGCGCTACCTGCTGCCGGACGCCCAGGGCCAGCTGTACACCGAGCAGCTGCCTAACGACAGGAAAAGTGAGCGCAGCCGCTTCCTGTGGAAGGGCGAACACGTGCAGCAGCTGGCCCCGGCGCTGAGCGCGGGTGCCAACGGTGCCTACGTGTCCGATGACGACTATTTCGATGATTTCGGCGACCGCGTCAGCAGCGCGGCCAACGTCAACCTCAAGCGCGAGGCCTGGCTTGGCTACCAGCAGGAGTGGGGCGCGGTGACACTGAAGGCGCAGCGCTACCAGACGCTGCAGGACGACAACGGCACGGTGGAAGAGCCGTACGCGCGCCTGCCCCAGCTGAGCCTCAACGCCCGCCAGCGCTTCGGCGGTTTCAGCAGCAATCTCGAAAGCGAGCTGACCCGCTTCAGCCACAGCAGCAAACAGGAAGGCACGCGGCTGGTCGCCTACCCCAGCCTGAGCTATGCCATCGAGCGGCCGTGGGGTTTCCTGCGCCCGAAAGTCGGCGTCCACTTTACCCGCTACGAACTGGACAACAGCGACGGCAGCCAGGCGGTGCGCAGCGACGAACGCACGCTGCCCATCGTCAGCCTCGACAGCGGCCTGACCTTCGAGCGCGACAGCACACTGTTCGGCCGCGACATGAACCAGACGCTGGAGCCGCGCCTGTTCTACGTGAAGATCCCGAAGGTCGAGCAGTCCAGCCTGCCCAACTTCGACACCTCGGAAAACGACTTCAACTTCGCGCAGCTGTTTACCGAGAACCGCTTCTCCGGCCACGACCGCATCAACGCGGCCAACCAGGTTACCGCGGCGCTGACCAGCCGCTACCTGGACAAGGAAAACGGGCTGGAACGCCTGCGCGTCGCCATCGGCCAGCGCTTCTACCTCAGCCGCGACGACATCCGCCTCGACGGCAGCAGCAGCGAACGCAGCGAGGCCGGTTCCGACCTGCTGATGACCGTCGGCGGCGACCTCAGCCACAGCCTGCGCCTGGACGGCTCCTACCAGTACAACCAGGCGCTGTCCAAGACCGAACGCTACAATGCACAGCTGCGCTACAACCCGGCACCGGGCAAGACCCTCAGCGTGCGCTACCGCTACGGCCGCGACGAGCTGATCGGCAGCGGCAGCGAGCGCGACACCCTGCGCCAGGTCGATGTCGCCGGCCAGTGGCCGATCGCGCCGCGCTGGTACGCGGTGGCACGACAGAACTACTCGCTGCGCGACAAAAAAGCGTTGGAGCAACTGGCCGGGGTGGAGTACAACGATGGCTGCTGGAGCATGCGCGTGGTCGGCCAGCGTTACGTCACCGACCTCGACAAAACCAAGAATGCCGTGTTCCTGCAGCTGGAACTGAAGGACTTCAGCAGCGTCGGCAGCAATCCGCTCAATGCCCTGCGCCTGGCCATTCCGGGCTACAGCCCAATCAACGAGACAACAGGTAACTGATGAAACAGCTCCTCCTTGCCGCGACCCTCGCCCTCAGCCTGGCCACCCCGGCCAGCGCTGCCGTGCAGACCGCCGACCGCATCGTCGCCGTGATCAACAACGGCGTGATCACGCTGAGCGAACTGCAACAGCGCGAAGCCGAAATCATCGCCAGCCTGAAACGGCAGAACGTGGCGCTGCCGCCGGCCAGCGTGCTGTCGCGGCAGGTGCTGGACCTGATGGTCAACGAGCAGCTGCAGCTGCAGTACGCCGCCAGCAACGGCCTGCGCGTCAGCGAAAGCGAAATCGACCAGACCCTGCAACGGCTGGCGGCACAGAACAAGACCGACCTGCAGGGACTGTACGCCCGCCTGCAGCAGGACGGCCTGTCGCTGGAACAGTTCCGCAAGAGCCTGCGCAAGGACCTGCTGCTGGACCGCATCAAGGAGCGCGAGATCGCCGGCCGCGTCAATGTCACCGACAGCGAAGTGGAACAGGTGCTGAAGAGCACCCAGGGCCTGTCCAACGCCGAGTACCGGCTGGCGATGATCCAGCTCAACGTGCCGGAACGCGCCGATGCCGCGCAGATCGAGAAACTGCGCCTGCGTCTGCAGGAGGCACAACAGGCGATCCGTAACGGCCAGCCGTTCGCCGAAGTGGCCGCCCGCTACTCCGAAGCCGCTACCGCGCTCAGCGGCGGCGACATGGGCTGGAAAGGCGCCAGCGCGCTGCCGCCGGACTTCATCCAGCTGCTGGACAGCATGAAGGTCGGCGACGTCACCGACATCGTGCGCGCCAACGGCAGTCTGTTCCTGTTCAAGCTCACCGACAAGCGCAACAGCGCCGGCGAGCAGCTGGTGCAGCAGCACAAGGTGCGCCACATCCTGATCAAGACCAACGAGGCCACCTCGGAAGCAGAAGCCCGCGCGCGCATCCTGCAGGTGCAGGACCGCCTGCAGCGCGGCGCCAGCTTCGAGGCGCTGGCGCGCCAGTTCTCCGAGGACGGCAGCGCCTCGCTCGGCGGCGATCTGGGCTGGCTCAACCCCGGCGACACGGTGCCGGAATTCGAGCGCGCGTTCACCGCGCTGCAAGCCGGGCAAAACAGCGAGCCGGTACGCAGCCCGTTCGGCTGGCACCTGATCCGGCTGGACGAAGTGCGCAGCCAGGACGTGTCCGGCGAGCGCGCCAAGCTGGCGATCAAGCAGCAGATCCGCCAGCGCAAGGCGGAGCAGAACTACAACGACTGGTTGCAGCAGCTGCGCGCCTCGGCCTTCATCGATGACCGGCTGATCGAAAAATAACCCCAAGGCCGGTGCTCGCACCGGCCTTTTTTTATCGCTGGAAGGCTCATGTCCACCCCGCTCCCCCTCCTCGCCGTCACCGCCGGCGAACCAGCCGGCATCGGCCCCGACCTGGTGCTGCGCCTGCCCGAGCTGGCGCTGCCGGCGCGCTGCGTCGTCATCGCCGACAAGACCCTGCTGCAACAGCGCGCCGCCGCGCTGGGGCTGCACGTGCCGCTGCTCGACTACCGGCACGAGCAGCCCGCACCGGCCGGGGCGCTGGAGGTGTGGCACGTGCCGCTGGCCGCGCCCTGCCGGCCAGGGGTGCTGGATGCCGCCAACGGCCGCTACGTGCTGGCCACGCTGGACGTCGCCATCGCCGGCTGCGTGCGCGGCGAGTTCGCCGCCATGGTCACCGCACCGGTGCACAAGGGCGTGATCAACGACGCCGGCGTGGCGTTCTCCGGCCACACCGAGTACCTCGCCGAGCACACCGCCACCCCACGGGTGGTGATGATGCTGGCCGGGGCCGGCATGCGCGTGGCGCTGGCCACCACCCACCTGCCGCTGCGCGCGGTGCCGGACGCCATCACCCGCGACAGCCTGGGCGAAGTCATCCGCATCCTGCACGCCGACCTGGTGAGCAAGTTCGGCATCGCCGCGCCGCGCATCCTGGTCGCCGGCCTCAACCCGCACGCCGGCGAGGGCGGCCACATGGGGCGCGAGGAAATCGACGTCATCGAGCCGACGTTGGCCGCATTGCGCAACGAGGGCATGAACCTGATCGGTCCGCTGCCGGCCGACACCCTGTTCAACCCGGACAAGCTGGCGCAGGGCGACGCGGTGCTGGCGATGTACCACGACCAGGGCCTGCCGGTGCTCAAGCACGCGAGCTTCGGCGCCGGCATCAACATCACGCTGGGCCTGCCCATCATCCGCACCTCGGTCGATCACGGCACCGCGCTCGACCTCGCCGCCACCGGCCGCGCCGATCCCGGCAGCCTGTTCGAGGCGGTGCGGCTGGCCGCCCAGCTCGCGACCTGAAGCTCCCCCGGTTCACCCCGCTGGCGGCCCATCCTGGCCGCCGCTTGCCCTGCCGCACCCGCCGGAAAACAGCCCGCGCTAATTGCATAATGGCGACAATATCCAATCACTAACGGTTATATCAGCCTGACGTGAGCGGCATTTTTCGCGGCGCAGCAATTGCGGTAAAATCGCGGCAACTCTCCACACATCATCGCCGAAGTTCAGGGACACAATGAGCGCCACCACTCACACACGCGTGCGGGAAATCCCGTACAACTACACCTCATATTCGGATCGCGAGATCATCATTCGCCTGCTGGGCGAACCGATGTGGCAATTACTCGAAGAGCTGCGGGCAGAACGGAAAACAGGCCGTTCTGCCCGTATGCTTTTCGAAGTGCTGGGCGACATCTGGGTGGTGGACCGCAACCCCTATCTGGTCGATGACCTGCTGGACAATCCGCAACGCCTGAGCGCGCTGGTCGGCGCGCTGCGCCACCGTCTGGGCGAAGTGGAAAAACGCCGCGACGGCAACGACAAGGTTGGCCGCATGATCGCCGCCGCCTACCAGGCGGTGGACAGCTTCGAGCAGCAGTTCGGCGAGACGCGCGAGCTGCGCGCCGCCATCCTCAAGCGCTTCGGCAAGCTCACCCGCCGCGACAACATCCTGTTCGACGGCCTGGCGCGCGTGTCGCACGTGACCGATGCCACCGACTGGCGCGTCGAGTACCCGTTCGTGGTGCTGTGCCCGGATACCGAGGCCGAGATCGCGCCGCTGGTGAAGGCCTGTATCGAGCTGGAACTGACCATCATCCCGCGCGGCGGCGGCACCGGCTACACCGGCGGCGCCGTGCCGCTGGACAAGCGCAGCGCGGTGATCAACACCGAGAAGCTCGACCGCCACGTCGGCGTCGAGTACATCGAGCTGCCGGGGCTGGAAGGCAAGCGCGCCACCATCCAGTGCGGCGCCGGCGTGGTCACCGCGCGGGTATCGGAAGCGGCCAGCGCCGCCGGCCTGGTGTTCGCGGTCGATCCGACCTCGGCGGAGGCGTCCTGTATCGGCGGCAACGTGGCCATGAACGCCGGCGGCAAGAAGGCGGTGCTGTGGGGCACCGCGCTGGACAACCTCGCCAGCTGGAAGATGGTCGATCCGGACGGCAACTGGCTGTTCGTCGAACGCCTGGGCCACAACTACGGCAAGATCCACGACGTGGACGTCGCCAGCTTCCGCGTCACCCGCCTGCAGGACGACGGCCAGACCGTGATCTCCAGCGAACAGCTGGACATCCCCGGCCGCAGCTTCCGCAAGGTCGGCCTGGGCAAGGACGTGACCGACAAATTCCTCGCCGGCCTGCCCGGCGTGCAGAAGGAAGGCACCGACGGCATCATCACCAGCGCGCGCTTCGTGCTGCACAAGATGCCGGCGCACACCCGCACCGTGTGCCTGGAGTTCTTCGGCACCGTGGCCGAGGCCACGCCGGCCATCGTCGAGATCACCGACTACTTCAAGCCGAACGGCGCCGGCGTGCTGGCCGGCGTGCAGCTGGCCGGTCTGGAACACCTCGATTGGCGCTATGTGCGCGCCGTCGGCTACGCCACCAAGGCCAAGTCCAAGGGCCGGCCGAAGATGGTGCTGATCGCCGACATCGTGTCCGACAACGAGAACGCGGTGGCCGAGGCCGCGAGCCAGGTGGTGCGCTACGCCAACGCCCGCCACGGCGAAGGCTTCATCGCCGTCACCCCTGAGGCGCGCAAGACCTTCTGGCTGGACCGCTCGCGCACCGCCGCCATCGCCCGCCACACCAACGCCTTCAAGATCAACGAGGACGTGGTGATCCCGCTGGATCGCCTGGGCGACTACAGCGACGGCATCGAGCGCATCAACATCGAGCTGTCCATCGCCAGCAAGATCAAGCTGCTGGGCCAGCTGGCCGAGTTCTTCCACGGCCGCCTGCCGGTGGATACCGAGGGCGGCACCCTGTCCGCCGACGAGCTGATCGGCGACCGCCGCGAGACCGCGCTGGAGCTGATCGGCGCCGTGCAGCAGCGCTGGCAGTGGCTGCTGGACAACCTCGACACGCCGCTGGCGCAATACCTGCAAGGTTGGCCGCAAGCACCGCTGGAAGATGCTGCGGCCAACCTTGAGGCCAGCGTGTTCACCGCGATGCGCGACTTCAAGCTGCGCGTCAGCTGGAAGCGCGAGCTGCAGGCCGACCTGGAAGCGCTGTTCGCCGGCAAGGCCGACAGCCCCATCACCGAGGCCATCCGCCTGATCCAGCAGAAGGTGCTGCGCGGCCGCGCCTTCGTCGCGCTGCACATGCACGCCGGCGACGGCAACGTGCACACCAACATCCCGGTCAACTCCGACGACTACGAGATGCTGCAGACCG
The DNA here is from genome assembly GCF_014652475.1 of Vogesella alkaliphila. GTDB lineage: Bacteria > Pseudomonadota > Gammaproteobacteria > Burkholderiales > Chromobacteriaceae > Vogesella > Vogesella alkaliphila. The sequence continues at coordinate 29,253 of NZ_BMYW01000013.1, forward strand.
CGCACCGCGCGGTGGAGCGCATCATGAAGCTGGCGCGTTCGCTCAACGGCGTGATCTCCGGCGAGCACGGCATCGGCATCACCAAGCTCGAATTCCTGACCGAAGAGGAAATCCAGCCGTTCCGCGACTACAAGGCGCGCGTCGACCCCAACGGCCACTTCAACAAGGGCAAGCTGCTGCCGGGCGCGGACCTGGCGATGGCCTACACACCGTCGTTCTCGCTCTTGGGCGCCGAATCGCTGATCCTGGAACAGTCCGACATCGGCCAGATTTCCGACTCGGTGAAAGACTGCCTGCGCTGCGGCAAGTGCAAGCCGGTGTGCTCCACCCACGTGCCGCGCGCCAACCTGCTGTACTCGCCGCGCAACAAGATCCTGGGCGTGGGCCTGCTGACCGAGGCCTTCCTGTACGAGGAGCAGACCCGCCGCGGCGTCAGCCTCAAGCACTTCGAGGAGCTGTCCGACGTGGCCGACCACTGCACCGTGTGCCACCGCTGTGTGAAGCCGTGCCCGGTGAAGATCGACTTCGGCGACGTGTCGGTGGCGATGCGCAACTTCCTGCGCAAGACCGGCAACAAGAAGTTCAACCCCGGCACCGCGCTGGGCATGGCCTTCCTCACCGCCAAGGACCCGGCCACCATCAAGGGCATCCGTGCCGGCCTGGTCGGCGGCGCCTACAAGCTGCAGCGCCTGGGCAACCGCATCGGCAAGAAGCTGGGCCTCACCGGCAGCCAGACGGCACAGCCGCCGGCCACGCTGGGCAAGGCGCCGATCAAGGCACAGGTGATCCACTTCATCAACAAGCCGATGCCGGGCGGCTTGCCGAAGAAAACCGCGCGCGCGCTGCTGGACGTGGAAGACGGCAACGTGATCCCGGTGATCCGCAATCCGCAGCTGAGCGAGGAAGCGGAAGCGGTGTTCTACTTCCCGGGCTGCGGCTCGGAGCGCCTGTTCAGCCAGGTCGGCCTCGCAACCCAGGCGATGCTGTGGCACGTCGGCACCCAGACCGTGCTGCCGCCGGGCTATTTGTGCTGCGGCTACCCGCAGACCAGCGCCGGCTTCAAGGACAAGGGCGACGCCATCACCACCGAGAACCGCGTGCTGTTCCACCGCATGGCCAACACGCTGAACTACCTGGACATCAAGACCGTGGTGGTCAGCTGCGGCACCTGCTACGACCAGCTGGCGCAGTACCGCTTCGAGGAGATCTTCCCGGGCTGTCGCATCATCGACATCCATGAATACCTGATGGAGAAGGGGCTGAAGCTGGACGGCGTCGGCGGCCAGAAGTACATGTACCACGACCCCTGCCACACCCCGATGAAGGCCTACCAGCCGATCAAGGTGGTGAACGAGCTGCTGGGCGGCGGCGTGGTGCAGAACGACCGCTGCTGCGGCGAATCCGGCACCTTTGCCGCCAGCCGCCCCGACATCGCCACCCAGGTGCGCTTCCGCAAGGAAGAGGAGATCAACAAGGACCTGATCAAGCTGGGCGACGCCGACAAGCCGGTGAAGATCCTGACCTCCTGCCCGTCCTGCCTGCAGGGTCTGTCCCGCTACAGCGACGACACCGGCACCCAGGCCGACTACATCGTGGTGGAGATGGCCAAGCACCTGCTGGGCGACAACTGGATGAAGGACTACGTCGACAACGCCCGCAACGGCGGCATCGAGCGCGTGCTGCTGTAAGCGCGCACCCGGCGTGAACAAGGTTGGCCGCAAGCCTGGCAACGGGCTGGCGGCCAATTTTTTGCCGGCACGCCACGGTGGCGAAAGCGCAGCCTCGACACTACCCTCATAGCAGCCTACCCTGCATCCACACCTTGCTAACGGAGTCCACCATGCCAACCCCCTCCCTGGTCACCCGCCCCGCCTTCCGCGTCATCGGCCTGCAATGGCAGCAGAGCGACGGCGGCACCATCGCCCAGCTGTGGGCGCGCTTCCTGCCGCGCATCCCGGAAATCCAGCACGTGCAGTCCGCCAACAGCTACGGCGTGTGCGATGCGCACCCGGACGGCAGCTGGCGCTACATCGCCGGGCTGGAAGTGAGCGCCGACGCGCCGGTGCCGGCCGGCATGGTGGCGATCGACATCCCGGCGCAGCACTACGCGGTCGTGGAACACCACGGCCCGGTGCAGGGCCTGCCGGATACCTTCTGCGCCGCCTACGACGAGTGGCTGCCGGAAGCCGGGCTGGTGGCGGTGCCCGGCATCGAGTTCGAGCTGGTGGATGCCCGCTTCCTGGGGCCGGACCACCCGGACAGCGTGGTTGAGCTGTACATCCCGGTGAACATGGACGCCACCGACGACGACGCCTGACGCCCCCGTCGTCAGCTTGGCCGCAAGGTTGGCCGCAACGGTCCCATCCCCGGCGGGAGTGCCCCTGTCGTGGGCGGCGGATTTGCTGTTAGCATGCGGCTTCCCCGGCTGGCTACCGCCGGCCGGGCCCACCGGAGACCGCCATGAGCCATACCGCCCTGCTTGTCATCGACTTCCAGTACGGCCTGATCGAGCAGCCGCCGCGCGCCACGCGCGGCGCCGAGACCCTGGCCAGCCTCAACCGCCTGATCGACCACGCCCGCGACTGCGGCCACCGCGTGCTGTTCATCCAGCACCACGCCGACGACCTGCCGCGCGGCAGCGAGGCCTGGCAGCTGCACCCCGGCCTGCAGCGCCAGGCCGACGACCCGGTGATCGAGAAGACCGCCTGCGACAGCTTCCTCGACACCAGCCTGCGCCAGTACCTGGACAGCGAGGAGATCGAGAACCTGTGGATCGGCGGCTACGCCAGCGACTTCTGTGTCGACACCACCGTGCGCCGCGCCGCCTCGCTCGGCTACGCCGTCACCGTGGTGGCCGACGCCCACACCTGCAAGGACAGACCGCACGCCAGCGGCGAGACGCTGGTCGCGCACCTGAACTGGCTGTGGGCGAACATGGACGTGCCGGGCAACCCCATCCGCGTGCTGCCGCTGGCGGCGCTGCAAGACGGTGACGATGCCGCCTGAAGCCCGCTACGCACGGAGCGTGGCCGGCGGCTGCAGGCCGCGTAAAAATGAAAAGGTTGGCCGCATGCGGCCAACCTTTTTGCTGAACCGTCTCGCGGCTTCAGCGCTCGTCCAGCACCGCCGCGCCGGCGATCACCGAGGCATCGATGATGTGGCCGTCCGCCACGCGGTAGATCATGGTCATGCTCATGCGGCCGCGCCCTTCCGGAAAGGTGCGGGTGACGATCTCGTCGTCGATCACCAGCTCGTCCAGCACCACGCGCCGACGCAGCTCGGCACGCAGGTCCGGTTCGGCAAAGCGCTGGCGCATGCGTTCGCGCAGTGCCTCGCGGCCTTCGGCCACCAGCGTGGCCGGATAGACATACATGCGTGCATCCGCGGCGTAGCAGGCCAGCAGCGCGTCGAGATCCTTGCGGTTGTAGGCGTCCAGTTGCGCCTGCACCACTTGTTCGGGGCTCAGCATGTCAGTGCTCCAGATGCGCGGCGGCGCGCTCGCGGATGGTGGCGAAATCCTCGTCCAGCAGCAGCTTGCCGTTTTCCCACACCACGCGCATCTGCAGGTCGGCGTCGCTCACCCGTTCCAGGGTGTTGACGCCCCAGGCGCCGCGGCTGTTGCGCGCCGCCACCACGCGCCCGCCCAGCGAACGCTTGCCGGGGTCGGTGACCGGGTCCTTGAACACGTCGCGCCACTGGCCGCCGACGCTGATCGCCGAGCACTTCAGCGCCATCTTGTGGGTGTCGCGGTCCAGCTTCTGCAGCAGCTCGGCGCCCATGCCGAAGGCGACGTTGTCGGCGCTGTAGCCGAGCTTGGCCAGCCTTGAGAGGATCGCGTCGATGCTGGCGAGGTTCACGCCGTCGCCCTGGATCACGCGCACGTGGTTCAGCACGCGGTAGCCCTTGCCGTTCACCGTGGTGCCGAAGCTTGCGGCCAACCTTTCCACCACCTCGGCCACCACCTGCACCGGCTCGCCGGAATCGGGGCGGATCACCACGGTGGCGCCGCTGTCGATCACCTGCTGCCGCAGCCGTTCACCCCACAGTTCGCTGACGGCGTGGAACACGTCGTAGCTGTCGCTGACCACCGCCAGCAGCGCACCGGGTTTGGCGAAGTGGGCCAGCATGTTGCCGAAGGCGTCACCCTCGTGCGGCCGGCCCCAGGCGGTGATGGTGGAGTGCTCCGCCGCCGGGATCGAGAACGCCGCGCACGGCTCGTGGTAGTGGCGGCGCGCGGCGACCAGCGCCGCCAGCGTGTCGCTGCCCATGAAGTTCACCAGGTGCGCGAGGCCGCCTATTTCCGAACTCTCGTAGCTGGACACGCCGCGCGCGCCGAAATCGTGCAGCTTGAACGGCAGGCCGGACAGGTCGTCGGCGGTCTGCTGCAGGTAGCGGCGGATGATTTCCTTGGCGCGGAAGCTGCGCGTGGCGACCGAGATCGGATACCACACGCGCAGCAGCGCGGTCTCCAGGAAGGACACCACCCAGAACAGCGCCGGGTCGGTGGATTCGATGGTGACCATCGGCACCCCGGTCGGCACCAGCTCGCCCTCGGCCACCGCGCGGATGCGCACCGGCCAGTAGCCGTGGTGCTTCTTGACGATGCGCTCGAAGCCGGCGCGGTTGAACGGCAGGCCGTGCAGCGCGGCCAGCGCCTCCGCCTCGTCGACGTGCGCCAGGGTGATGCGCTGGCTGAGATAGTCCTTCAGCAGCGCCTGCAGGCCGAAGAACAGCACATGCGAGGCGGTGCCGCCACGCGCGGCGACGTAGGAATACATGCCATCGGTGCCGGGCGGGTACTGCACCCAGTGACTGAGCTTGTAGGAATCGCTATTGAGGATGGGATTGACGGTCATGGCGGCACACACACGGGACAGGAGACAACAGCATACCCGCCCCGCCCGCGTCTGTCATAGCGTGGCCGCCGGCAGCCCGGCCGAGCCGGCACGCCGTGGCCATCAGCGCCTCGCCGTGGCAACAGGCGACGCCGAAGCTGGCGCCGACCGCCAGCGGCGCCCCGTCCGGCTGCGGATACGTGATGCTCACCGCCTGCTGCAGGCGTTGCAGCAGGGCGGCCGGCCTACAGCGCGCGCTCCAGCTGCTCGTTAAACAGCGTGCGGTTGGCCTCCCCGGTCAGACCGTCGAAAAAGGCCAGCCTCTGCAGCTGGCGCTCCGACGACGTCCCCCGTTTTCAGTAGCAGTGGGCTGGCGCATCGCCGCGGAGAAGTCCCTGTATAAACAAACGGTTGGCCGCATCCACAGTCCAATCATAGGGCAGAACTGCCTACAGGAGCCGGGGCAGTCCAGGCTACGCATATTGGAAGTCAGCCTGATAAGACCTGTTGTTGCAACTGCATCAGAGTCTCTGACTGCTCTGCGCCTAGACATGTGCGAAGAAAGGTGCAAATGTCGTCCATTGCTTCTTTAGCTTCAGGGAACAGCGGAGATAGCACGGGATAGCAATGAACCATTCCGCTCCCGATTTGTAATCTGGCATTCACTCCTGCGTTTCGGGCCTTTTCAGCAAGTTGCGTCGAATCATCGAGCATCGATTCATTTTCGCCAGCGTAAATAAGCAATGGAGGGAGACCGGTAAGGTCACCATACAAGGGGGATATCAGAGGCTGGGCAGGATCATTTTCGCCGACGTAGTATTTGCCGAAAACGAGCCATGATCCTTCTGGCGCAAGGGGGTCTTCGCGACGATATGAGTCTCCCGTGCATTTAAGGTCAGTCCAAGGAGAGAGGGCAACAACTGCTGCTGGCAGAGGAATCGCCTTATCCCGAATGGCAAGCAGCGTAGCCAGACAGAGGCCTCCGCCTGCTGAATCCCCCACGAAAGCGATGCGAGAAGGAGAAAAACCTTGGGACAGCAACCAAGTATATGCAGCCAGTGAGTCGTTAAGTGCTGCGGGGAAAGGATGTTCAGGCGCCAAACGATAGTCGAATACTAGAGCGCCTATGCCGCTGCCCGCGACAAATTTCGCAACGATTGCCCTGTACGCGTGACATGAGCCCATCACATACCCGCCGCCATGGAAATACAAGATGGCTCGGTTGTCCTGTACCTGGGAAGGTCGAATCCATTCAGCGGAAAGGCCATCAATCACGACAGGTGATGCTTCGATTCCGGATGGCAGCTTGCCAAACCTTCCCGCAGATTTCTCAACTCGCTGACGCAGTTCTGGAATTGAAGTATCCCAATCAATGGTTTCTCTCTTCAGCTTCAGGCGGAACCAATGACGATGCTTCAGCAGAAATAGAACAAAACGACTTCGAAGGCTATTCATCAATCATTCTCGTGCTGATGCATAACGTAGAAGTGAGCGGCCTGCGCGGCTTTTCGCGCAGGTCCGCTCGACTGCCGGGTTGGGGGGCAGGCGATTACGCTGAGTGGAAAGCGGCAATTTCTGCTTTCGCTGCAGCGGCTAGACTTGCGGGATCAATGCCCATGCTCTGAAGGGCACGAGGCGTCACGCCGAATTGAGCTGATATCGCCGCCAAGACCACGTGAGCACCCAACAGAGGGGCAGAATCGGCCTTCTTAAGTTTCCATAGTGCCGCTATCAGTGCTTTGACAGAAGGCTTTGCCTTGAACACCCCATTGTTGGCCGGGACGGGCGCAGTATCGCTCACAAGTGAATTGCCTTGTGAAAGACTTATTCCGATATCGTGCAAGGCACTGATGTATTGCTGGCCGACTGCGGTAGCAAACTGATTGGGGTCTGCATTTAGGCGGCGAAATGCGTTCTGGGCGGTGCCATCAGGAAGGCCAAATGCCGCCATCACGAAGTGTTCTGATCCTGGTTCTCGTTGGCCGCTAGCGTTGGCGTGCTGTTCGGCTTTCTCAAAGAGGGACTTGATAGTCTTGATGTCGCGGAATTTCTGTCGAAGTTTGCTTAGCACGAATTTCTCCTAACGTCGCACAGCGGACTTGGGAATTAAACTTGCGAGGCGCTTGTGAGCCGCTTGCTTTGAAACACCAAGGGCCTCAGCAATTTGGGACCAAGACCATCCCTGTTCGAGCGCGGCAGCAACTGCGCTTAATTCCAATTTGTCAGCCGTTACGCGAAGAGAAACGACAGCAGCAAGCGCCTTTTCAGGGTCGGTAGGCGACGGAAGATTTTTCAGAGTGGTCATGTGTCAATGATGGTTGACGATCGGCCATTCCGTCAACTTTTATTGACGACTGTCTCTCTATGCCCGAGCAGGCGAAATAAGTCTGAATCGGCTCCGATTTGCTAGATACGTTGATGGCTGTTTTCTTATCGAAAACAGCCATTGTTGATCCAGAGCCGAGTGACTGCTTTGGCCGAAAAGCTTGGTGGCGGTACAGGATAGCCGCCACCTTGGTGGAAAAGTGTGGTCGTAACGACTACCTAAATTTCGATCTGCTCTGAAATTTCCAAAGCATCATCGACTTCTATCCCGAGATACCGCACAGTGCTTTCTAACTTGGTATGACCAAGCAAAATTTGCACCGCTCGCAGGTTCTTTGTTTTCTTGTAGATCAAAGTTGCTTTGGTGCGTCGCAACGAGTGAGTACCGTAGATTGATGAGTCCAGCCCAGCGGTTTCGACCCACATGTGCACTATCCGTGCATATTGGCGAGTCGATAAATGTGGAGAGTCTTCCAACCGACTAGGGAAGAGATACTGATCACTGCGCAAATGTGCTTTCTCTAGCCAGGCGGCAACGGCCAACCTGGTCGGCTCTGTTAGCTCAAACTGTACCGGGCGTTGTGTCTTGCGTTGGACGACAATAGCACGGGGCAAAATCTGGTTTCCATTCGTAACGTCGCGCACTCGTAAGCTGACTAAGTCACAGCCACGTAGTTTGCTGTCGATTGCCAAATTGAACATGGCTAAGTCTCGAACCGCGTGCTTATTCTGGAGGTGGATCCGGATCGCCCAGATGTCTTTTGGCTTTAGAGGCGGTTTCTGGCCAATCAGCTTGCCTTTGTTCCATGCCTCACGCTTCGGTGTGGTACCCATGACAGACTCCTTTTCAGTGGAAAGGAATCTGATTATTGGTGGCAACGCAGTACAGCGAGGAGGAAGCCGCGGATCGGCCAAAGCAGCCATAGGCCATGTTTCATTGAATTGACAGCTGCTCGTGAGAAAGCTGCCTTATCTCATTGCCCCCAAGAGAGGACAGACTAGTTACCAGTTTGAGTTACCTGGGTTTGGGCTATCAGCATGTTGACTCAGGTAGTTGCGCAGATGTTCGACAAAATAGGCAACTTTGGCCGATAGATTGAGCCTTTCCGGGTAGACAGCATAGATATCGGCTGGTGGTGTGTCGTAATCTGCTAGAACCTGCATCAGTCGGCCACTTCTCAAGTACTTGGCTACATCCCATTCTGCTCGCATCAATATGCCGTGCCCTTCCAGCGCCCAGTTGAGGGCAACCTCCCCATCGTTCGTGCTTAACTTGCCATTCACTTTGATGGTCTCTGTCTGTTTTCCCCGGCTCAAACGCCAGTTGCCATAAGCGGATTCGTTTTGTCTCAACACGATGCATTGATGCTTTGTTAGATCGTGGGGGTAGCTTGGTAGGCCGTTTGCACGCAGATAGTTTGGAGAAGCAACCAGCAAGCGCCGGTTACCAGCAACCTTTTTGGCAATCAAGCGTGAGTCCGGGATGTCGCCAAAGCGAATTGACACGTCAATTGCCTCATCCGGCAGACTGACTGGCCGATCCGAAAGAAGCAACTGTACCTCGACATCCGAATACTGCTTCGTAAACGCAGAAATGGCTGGGCCAATGTAAGAGCGTCCGAAGCCCAGCGGCGCATTGACCCGTAACAGCCCCTTCGGGTCGGCTCGGCTACTAGATACTAATCGCTCCATCTCATCTATTTCACTGAGAATGCGTATCGCATTTTGGAAGTAGACCTCACCTTCGCTGGTTAGGCTAATCCTGCGGGTCGTCCTGTTCATCAGGCGCACGCCCAGTCGCTCCTCCATTTGAGCCAGGCGGCGGGATACTGCCGGTGGGGTCAGGTTCAATTCCCGTGCAGTGGCAATAAGACTGCCCTGCTTGACCAGGAGGCAGAAGAAGGCGAGTTCTGAGTTCATGTTGATTGGTAAGTTTTTTGCAATGATATTTTAACTTTACATCGATTCATCTTCTTTAGAAAAGCTCTATTCTCCATTTCAAGCCACACCTGATTGAGTGCCGCTCGATTCGAGACATCGGATTGACGACTGCAAATCAAGCCGCACAAGACGGTAGAGAGTTCGTTGCCATTCGCAACGAAGAGTTAACAAAGAAAGAGGAGACATTCCATGGAAATGGATATCGAAAAGCGGACCTTGCGCCGTATCACCTGGCGCATCGTGCCATTTATCATGCTTTTGTACTTCGTCGCTTACCTCGACCGGGTCAACATCGGCTTCGCCGCATTGACCATGAAAGAGGATCTTGGCTTCAGCGCCTCGGTCCTAGGTTTCGGCGCTGGCATTTTTTTCTGGGGCTACTTCATGTTTGAAGTCCCCTCCAATATCGTCCTACATAAATTCGGAGCCCGGGTTTGGATCGCACGAGTGATGGTGACATGGGGCATCATCTCGGGCTGTATGGCTTTCGTCGAAGGGGCGACCAGCTTCTACATCATGCGCTTCCTGCTTGGTGCGGCGGAGGCTGGCTTCTTCCCTGGCATTATCCTCTATCTCAGCTACTGGTTCCCGGCCCGGCATCGTGCCAGTGTCACTGCTCTCTTCATGGCGGCCGCGCCGATCTCGACCGCTCTTGGCTCTCCGATTTCTGCTGCATTGCTGGAGATGGACGGGGTCATGGGTATGCACGGCTGGCAGTGGATGTTCGTTCTCGAGGCGATTCCGGCGCTGATCCTTGGTGTGGTCGTATTCTTCTACATGACCGATAAGCCTGAACAGGCCAAGTGGTTGAAGGACGACGAGCGCGCCTGGCTGGTCAAGGCGATGGCCGAGGAAAATGCCAGCAAAGCTGGCAATGCCAAGCACGGAATTCTGAGTGGCTTGGCCAATCCCCGAGTACTGGCATTGGCCCTGATTTACTTCGGTACTTCGGCCGGTCTGTACACCCTCGGTATCTGGGCTCCTCAGATCATTAAGCAGTTGGGCGTGTCGTCGATGACTGTTGGCTTCCTGAATGCCATCCCTCCGGTCGTCTCGGTGATTGCCATGGTGTTGTGGTCGCGTCATTCCGACCGCACTGGCGAGCGTACTTGGCACGTCATTCTGGCTTGCTTGGCTGCTTCGATCGGTCTTGTGATCGCCGCTGGCGCAAATAGCGTCGTTGGTTTGATTGCCGCCCTGACCATCGTGAATGTTGGTATTAGCTGCGCCAAGCCACCGTTGTGGAGTATGCCGACAATGTTCCTGTCCGGTGCCGCTGCAGCAACAGGCATTGCCACCATCAACTCTATTGGCAATCTCGGCGGTTTTGCCGGTCCGGCAATGATCGGCTGGGTCAAGGACCAAACTGGCAGCTACGCCGGTGGCCTGTACTTCGTCGCCGGTTTGCTTGTGCTCTCTGCTGTTCTCACTCTAGTACTGGCACGTTCAACTAAGCCTGTGTTGGAAACGGCCAATGCTGCGGCCCGTTGATCAGGCTACCCCCAACCCACCACCAAATGTATTAGTGAAGGAGTACCCAATGGACAAAGAATTTGCAGTCCAGTCCCTGACGGACGTAATGGCTAAGTTCACCGCCTACATCGGTAAGCGCTTGCCCAAAGACGTTAAGGCCAAACTAGCCGACCTGCGTACGATGGAAACCAACCCTTTGGCCAAGTCAATTTATGACTCAATGGCTGGCAATCAGGAAGCAGCGGACAAATTGAACCGCCCAAGCTGTCAGGACACCGGCGTTATTCAATACTTCGTCGAAGCCGGCGCAAACTTTCCGCTCCTCGGCGAGCTGGAGGAAATCCTAAAGGAAGCGACTGCTGAAGCCACCCGTATCGGACCATTGCGTCATAACGCAGTCGAAACCTTCGATGAAAAGAACACTGGTACTAATACTGGAACCAATATCCCATGGTTGGACTGGCGCATTGTTCCGGAGAAGGATAGTTGCACCATCGATGTGTACATGGCAGGTGGCGGTTGCACTTTGCCAGGGGCAGCCAAAGTGCTGATGCCGGGTCAAGGCTACGAGGGAGTTGCAGAGTTTGTCATGGACGTCATCACTGAACGTGGTGTCAATGCATGCCCACCACTTTTGGTTGGTGTCGGGGTCTCTACCTCGGTAGAGACCGCAGCTCGCCTATCCAAGTTAGCGATCATGCGTCCGGTCGATTCCAAGAGCTCCAACCCTCGTGCTGCCTTGATGGAAGAGCTATTGGAGCAGGGCCTCAATGAGGTTGGCATCGGGCCACAGGGCCTAACTGGTAATAACAGCGTGATGGGTGTGAATATCGAGTCATCTGCTCGTCACCCTTCCACTATCGGTGTAGCCGTAAATACCGGTTGCTGGGCACACCGTCGCGGCAAGATCCGTATTAATGCCGATATGTCTTACGAAATTCTTTCCCACGAAGGAGTGGTACTGTGAAAAAAATTCTGACTACACCCATCAAGGACGAAGATCTTGCAAGCCTTAATGTCGGTGACGTTGTTTATTTGACCGGGCGTCTAGTGACCTGCCGTGACGTGGCGCATCGCCGCCTGATCGAACAGGGGCGTGAATTGCCAGTCAATCTCGAAGGCGGTGCTATTTTTCACGCCGGCCCGATCGTTCGTAAAAAGGATGATGGTAACTTCGAAATGGTCTCTATTGGCCCAACGACCAGTATGCGTATGGAAAAGTTTGAGCGTGAATTTATCAAACAAACCGGCGTCAAACTAATTGTTGGTAAGGGGGGCATGGGGCCGGAAACGGCAGCAGGGTGCCAGGAGCACATTGCAGTTCACGCCATTTTTCCGGGCGGGTGTGCTGTACTTGCCGCGACTCAAGTTGAGGAAATTGAGGGCGCTGAATGGCAAGATCTTGGTATGCCAGAGACTCTCTGGATAAACCGTGTTAAGGAGTTTGGACCGCTTATTATTTCAATTGACATTAAAGGAAATAATCTGATCCAGCAGAATAAAACTTCGTTCAATGAAAAGAAAAAACCAATTCTTGATCGGATTTGCAAAGAGTTGAGTTTTATTAAGTAGTTGATATTTTTAGTGCTGTAATGAATGTGCGGCGTGGAGGGTGATTTGCCCACGCGCCGCATTTTCATTGTTATTCGAAATGAGTGGTGTGTTATTGTGGTGCCAAAATTATTCCAATGTAAAGATTGAACTGCATAAACACCAATATCATGAAGCGGTGCTACTTCGAATGTGGCAGCAAGCAATTGAGCTGATTTTGCTTTCTCTGTTGCACATAGTTTATTTAAGAGCAAACCAGATAATTATTGCCATAACAATATTGAGAGATACTGGATGATCTTTAATTTAAATATGACCGTGGGTCAGCGTCTGAGCGCAGGATTTGCCACAGTGCTTAGCCTCTTCGTAACAATCACAGCCATGGGAATATGGTGTTTGCATGATGTAGCTCTTGCCACCCAAGAGATGATGCGTCGACCGATAGTCAAAGAACGTCTAGTAAGTGACTGGTATACAAATGTTAACGCTGGCGTTCGTCGAAGTACTGCGATAGCTGTTAGCAAGGATGAAAATCTTGCTCAGTTTTTCGCTGAAGATCAAAAAAAATCTACCCAACAGAATAATTATCTGCAAAAGCAGATAGAAGATTTGTTGTCTTCTCCTAGTGAGAAAGCTTTATTTGCAGAAATTGGGGACAAAAGGCAACGCTTTCTGCAGGCTAGAGATCGTATGACCAATGCGAAGAAGGAAGGGCAGAGCGATCTTGCAGAGCAACTATTTCAAGACCAGTTTCTTCCTGCTTCAAGGATCTATCTCGAGAAGATACAGGTATTTCTCAAAATGCAGAGAGATGAACTCGATCACCATGCTCGTTATGTCGATGAGACATATCGTGAGAGTCGAACTTGGATGCTGTCCCTTGGTTTTGGCGCTGTGTTACTAGGAGTTATTATTGCTTGGGTAATTGCCAGGAGCATCACACGCCCTCTGAAGAAGGCCATTGATGTTGCTAATCTGGTTGCTGCCGGAGACCTGAGAGTTAAGGTTAATACAAGTGCTTCCGATGAAACAGGTAACTTACTGCGGGCATTAGCCGACATGTCTGATTGTCTTGCCAAAGCAGTAAAGAGGGTGCGATGCCACGCAGAAGAGGCCGCTATTATGACCTCTCAGATTGCTAGTGCATCAAAACAAATTGCGCTACGTTCGCAAACACAAAGTACAGCTGCTGCATCAACTGCTGTTGCTGTGGAGAAAATATCTACTGGAATTATATCTATTAGCCAAAACGCTAACGAATTACAGAAGTTGACACAAGTAGGACTTGTTCAGGTTCAGGAAGGTAATCAGGCTATGAACTTGATAGTTGACGAAGTTAGAAATACCGAGCAGGCAGTTGAGGATATTTCCACTTCAGTTCATGAATTTGTAGCAAGTGTACGCTCCATTACAGATATGACTGAGCAGGTTAAATCAATAGCCGAACAAACAAACTTGTTGGCACTAAATGCTGCTATTGAAGCAGCACGGGCCGGTGAGGCTGGTCGTGGTTTTGCTGTAGTTGCCGATGAAGTAAGAAAACTAGCGGAGGAATCTGCTAAGTCAGCAGGTCACATTGATGAAGTAACCGCCACCCTCAATCGTCAATCAATAAAAGTAGAAAGCTTTCTGGATAGTGGGCAGAAATCACTCAATGCTAGTCGAAAATATTTAGAATCAATGATCCTCGTACTTTCTGCATCTGGTGCCTCCGTTGAAAAAACTAGTAGTGGGGCCATGCTAATGGCAGATTCAGTACAGGGGCAGGCGGCGGCTAGTAAAGACATTGCATTAAATGTTGAAAAAATAGCCAAGATGGCTAGCGAAAACCACCTTGCAATTAGATCAAGTGATGATTTAGTAGAAAAGGTAAAGGTTATATCTAGCGGTCTTCATGAATCTGTGGCAATTTTTAAAATTTAAAATTAATCAACGTTGGTTTTGTTGTGTTTTTTATCAAAACTGGTCACATATTTTGTGAAGACTGTCATTTTAGTTTTGTAAGAATAATTATAAACAACATTATATACTTGGAGGTTTTGAAGTGAAGCTGATAAATTTTATTTCTCTTGCTGAAAGAAGGAAAAGCTATGGGCTTGTTACCGAGAAAGGCATTGTCGACATAGGCTGTCGCCTCGCTTATCAGTATGCTGATCTCAAGGCTGTCCTTGCAGCTGAGGCGGTGTCATCCCTGCAGGTGTTCTGTGATTATCCCGCAGACTACCAATCTAACGAAGTTTGTTTCCTTCCTGTCATTGATAATCCAAACAAGATTTTTGGTGTGGGAATGAATTACCAAGAAAAACGCCAGGAGTTTGATGCTTCAAGCCCCGCGCCAACTTTGTTTGTCCGATTTCCTGATTCACAAACAGGTCATGGCGATTTCGTACTTAAGCCAGAAGAATCAAATGAACTGGATTACGAAGGTGAGCTGGCAATTGTCATTGGCAAAGCCGGTAGAAACATTAATCAGAAAGAGGCGATGTCCTATGTGGCCGGGTACAGCTGCTATATGGATGGCAGTGTACGAGACTGGCAGCATAGCTGGTTTACTGCGGGCAAGAACTGGCCCAAAACTGGCGCGTTTGGCCCCTGGTTGGTAACGAGCGATGAACTGCCTGACCCTCATGATTTGGCAATCGAAACGTACCTGAATGGCTGCAAGGTTCAGGATGCCAGGACCAGCGGCATGATCCATAAAATACCAGCGCTGATTGAATACATCAGCACCTTCAGTGCGTTGTCCGCCGGTGACGTCATCCTGACCGGCTCGCCCGGTGGTGTCGGTAAGAAGCGCACCCCACCGCTGTTCTTGCAAGACGGGGACACCGTCGAGGTGTATGTTGAAGGAATCGGAACGCTTCGAAATGCTGTCAGAAGCGCGGAGACTTACGCCAATCGATAAGACCAGCCCCAATCGCTGCTCTGCAGCGTTTACCTGGAGACAATGATGAAATCTCACAGAATTGCCGTCATCCCTGGCGATGGCATTGGGAAAGAAGTGATACCAGAAGGGCTGCGCGTGCTCGATGCTGTGGCCAGCAAATTCGGCATCGCGTTCCAATGGGACGAGTTCGACTGGAGCTGCGACTACTATCTCAAACACGGCGTGATGATGCCCGAGGATTGGAAGGTGCAGATAGGCACGCATGACGCCATCTACTTCGGTGCCGTCGGCTGGCCGGCTCTGGTGCATGATCACATCTCGCTGTGGGGGTTGTTGGTAAAGTTCCGGCGTGAATTCGACCAGTATGTGAGCCTGCGCCCGGTGCGACTGATGCCGGGTATCCCGTCACCGTTGGCCAACCGCCAGGTCGGCGACATCGACTTCTACGTGGTGCGCGAAAACACCGAAGGCGAGTATTCCAGTCTGGGTGGCAAGATGTTCACCGGCACCGAGCGTGAGTTCGTGGTGCAGGAGAGCGTGTTTACACGGCAGGGTACCGACCGCATCATGAAGTTCGCTTTTGAGCTGGCGCAGCAACGGCCGAAGAAGCATGTGACCTCCGCCACCAAGTCGAACGGCATCTCGATTTCAATGCCGTACTGGGACGAGCGGTTTACCGCAATGGCAGCCAACTATCCGGACATCCGCACAGATAAATACCACATCGACATCCTGACAGCCCACTTTGTGCAGCACCCCGACTGGTTTGATGTGGTGGTGGCGTCCAACCTGTTCGGTGACATTCTGTCCGATCTTGGTCCAGCTTGCACTGGCACGATCGGTATCGCTCCATCCGCGAACCTGAATCCGGAGCGGCGCTTCCCGTCGCTGTTCGAGCCGGTCCACGGCTCCGCACCGGATATTGCCGGCAAGGGCATCGCCAATCCAGTCGGCCAGATCTGGGCCGGTTCGATGATGCTTGAGCATCTGGGCTATCCGGAGGCTGCTGCTGTGGTGATGAGCGCGATCGAAACGGTATTGGCAGAAGGGCCACGCACGCCGGACATGGGTGGCAATGCGACCACTGTCGATGTGGGCAAGGCTGTGGTGTCAGTAATTAGTTCGGTTAGCCTATGAGTGAAGAGAGTCACAATTAGACAGTTCTTGGTCTGATAGGCTTTCCTGAGTCGCTTCGGGTCTACTAGATACTTAAATGGCTGCTTCATGTTGTGAAAGCAGTCATTTTTTATTCATGGCATGAATGACTGCTCTGGCCGACAAGCAGCCCCATCGATCCTTGCTCTTGCGCACCGTCAAAACCAGCAATCTCAAACGAAATGAGGCCCTCGCGGGCCTCTTTGTTTAGTACTACTGGCAAAAATTGATCATGCCATCGTCGTGACAGACTTCATTACCTCGTGACAGACTTTGTTCTCTTAGATCACCAGTCGTATAAGAAAAGAGGCCCTTCCGGGCCTCTTTTTTTTGATCTACCAGCAACAAGCTGGCAATGCCGATGCAATGAAAAACGTAATTTTTTCAATCATCAAACGGTAAAGTACTTTATTTATTGAGAAAGAACTTTATTTGATAATAAAGAACTTTATTTTATCAAAACAGTAGTCATGTAAATTTAAGCATTTTTATTCAACTGTCACACTTTTTGCCAGGTTACGTGGCTTGTCGACATCGGTACCGCGCGTCAGCGCCACGTGGTAGGCCAGCAGCTGCACCGGGATGGAGTGCACGATCGGGCTGAGCACGCCGACGTGGCGCGGGGTGCGGATCACGTGTACGCCGTCGGAATCGCTGAAGTGGCTGTCGGCGTCGGCGAACACGAACAGCTCGCCGCCACGGGCGCGCACTTCCTGCATATTGGACTTCACCTTCTCCAGCAGCACGTCGTTGGGGGCGATCACCACCACCGGCATGTTCTCGTCCACCAGCGCCAGCGGGCCGTGTTTCAACTCGCCGGCTGGGTAGGCCTCGGCGTGGATGTAGGAGATTTCCTTCAGCTTCAGCGCGCCTTCCAGCGCGATCGGGTAGTGCAGGCCGCGGCCGAGGAACAGCGCATCGTTCTTGGCGGCGAACTGTGCCGACCAGGCGGTGATCTGCGGCTCCAGGTTCAGCGCGTGCTGCACGCTGCCCGGCAGGTGGCGCAATTCGGCCAAGTACTGCGCTTCCTGCTCGGCAGTCACGCGGCCGCGCACCTTGCCCAGTGTCACCGCCAGCGCGAACAGGCTGACCAGCTGGGTGGTGAACGCCTTGGTGGAGGCGACGCCGATTTCGGCACCGGCGCGGGTGTAGAACACCAGGTCGGAGGCACGCGGGATGGCCGATTCGCGCACGTTGCAGATCGACAGCGCGTGGCGGTGGCCCAGCGACTTCGCGTATTTCAGCGCTTCCATGGTGTCCAGCGTCTCGCCGGACTGCGAGATGGTCACCACCAGGTGCTGCGGATCGGCAAAGGCGTCGCGGTAGCGGTATTCGCTGGCGATTTCCACGTCGCACACCACGCCGGCGATGCTTTCGATCCAGTACTTGGCGGTGAGGCCGGCGTAGTAGCTGGTGCCGCAGGCGAGGATCTTCACGCCGCTCAGCGTCGGCAACACGTTGGCCGCATTGGCGCCGAACAGTGCCGCGCTAAAACCGTCGTCCAGAATCGCCTCGATGGTGTCGGACAGCGCTTTCGGCTGCTCGTGGATTTCCTTCTGCATGAAGTGGCTGTACGGGCCCAGCTCCAGCGAGGCCAGCGACACGTCGGACACGTGCACCTTGCGTTCCACCGGCTGGTCGTCCTTGTCGATCAGCGTCACGCCGTCGCGGGTCAGGCGGCCGATGTCGCCCTCTTCCAGGAAGATCACGCGGCGGGTGGCCGACAGAATGGCGGAGACGTCGGAGGCGATGAAGTTTTCGCCGTCGCCCAGGCCGACCAGCAGCGGGCAGCCCATGCGCGCGCACACCAGTTCGTCCGGACGGTCCAGCGCGATGACGCCGATGGCGTAGGCGCCGGTCAGCTCGCGGGTGGCCTTGTGCACGGCGCGGAACAGGTCCTTCTCCTGCAGGTAGTACTGGTGCACCAGGTGGGCGATCACCTCGGTGTCGGTCTGCGATTCGAAGACGTAGCCGGCGGCCTTCAGCTCGGCGCGCTTCTGTTCGTGGTTTTCGATGATGCCGTTGTGCACCACCGCGATCAGGCCGTGCGACACGTGCGGGTGGGCGTTGTATTCGGTGACGCCGCCGTGGGTAGCCCAGCGAGTGTGGCCGATGCCCAGCTCGCCGTGCACCTTGTCGGCCTGCGCCGCGGCCTCCATCTCGGCCACGCGGCCAACCCGGCGTACGCGGGTGATCTGGTCGCCGGCGTGCACGGCGATGCCGGACGAGTCATAGCCACGGTATTCCAGGCGCTTCAGGCCCTCGACCAGTACCGGAACGATATCGCGCGAAGCAATCGCGCCAACAATGCCACACATTCATTTTCTCCTTGGCGTTTCGCCGACTGGGGCGCAGATCACCTGCACGCCGCGCGCGGCAATCTGGGTACGGGCCGCATCGCTGAGGCCGTCATCGGTAATCAGGGTGTGAATTTGCTGCCACGGCAGCTCGAGATTCGGAATCTTGCGGCCAACCTTGTCGGACTCGGCCATGACGATCACTTCGCGTGCCGATTCAGCCATCACGCGCGACAGGCCGACCAGCTCGTGAAAGGTGGTGGTGCCGCGTTCGAGATCGATGCCGTCGGCACCGACAAACAGCTGGTCAAAGTCGTAGGAGCGCAGCACCTGCTCGGCCACCTGGCCCTGGAAGGACTCGGAGTTCGGATCCCAGGTGCCCCCAGTCATCAGCAGGGTCGGCTCGTTTTCGAGTTCGCGCAGTGCAGCGGCCACGTTCAGCGAGTTGGTCATCACGACGAGGCCCTGCTTCGGCGCCAGCAGCGGGATGACGGCGCAGGTGGTGCTACCGCTGTCAATGATGATGCGATTGTGGTCGCGGATGCGCTCGGCGGCAGCGCGGGCAATCGCCATCTTTCGTTGCGAAACTTTTTCGGCATCGGCGCTCACGATCTCGGCCGGCAAGGCCACCGCACCACCGTAACGGCGCAGCAGCAGCCCGCTGGTTTCCAGCAGGGCAAGATCCTTGCGGATGGTGACTTCCGAGGTATCAAAGCGGCGGGTCAGGTCATCGACGCTGACTTCACCATGT
Organism: Vogesella alkaliphila; assembly: GCF_014652475.1. Classification (GTDB taxonomy): domain Bacteria; phylum Pseudomonadota; class Gammaproteobacteria; order Burkholderiales; family Chromobacteriaceae; genus Vogesella; species Vogesella alkaliphila. The sequence continues at coordinate 48,468 of NZ_BMYW01000013.1, forward strand.
TCCTGCACCAGGGCAACGATGGCGTGACGACGCTGCTGAGTATTTCGCTTGGTCATGCAATATTTCGTTTCGAAAGTTTCGCGAAATATATCAGCGAAAGTTGACCGGCACAAGTCCAGTTTGTCGACTTAGCGGACAGCTGTCTTGCGACCAACCTTTGCTGACAAAACAGGCAAGAAAAAACCGCCTTGCCGGACGGCCAAGGCGGTTTTCTGCTGCACGAAAACGCGTCAGTTTTTCTTCTGCGGACGCTGCCAGCCCGGCACCGTCAGCTGCTTGGCGCGCGCCACGGTGAGCTGGCCGGCGGGCGCGGTCTTGGTGAGCACCGAGCCGGCGCCGATGGTGGCGCCCTCTTCCAGCGTCACCGGCGCGACCATCAGCGTGCCGGAGCCGACGAACACGCCGTCGCCGATCACGGTGCGGTACTTGTTGACGCCGTCGTAGTTGCAGGTGACCGAGCCGGCGCCGACATTGACCTTGCTGCCGATGTCGGCGTCGCCGATGTAGGTGAGATGATTGACCTTGGAACCTTCGCCCACGGTCGCCTTCTTGATCTCGACAAAGTTACCGACGTGCACGTGTGCGGCCAGGCTGGCGCCCGGGCGCAGGCGGGCGTACGGCCCGATGCGGCAGCCTTCGCCGACCACCGCCTCTTCCAGATGCGAGTACGGCGCAATGCGGGTGCCGGCGGCGACGGTGACGTTCTTCAGCACGCAGTAGGCGCCGATCTGCACGTTATCACCCAGGCTGACCTGGCCTTCGAACACGCAGCCGACGTCGATGCTGACGTCCATGCCGTGCTGCAGTTCGCCGCGCACGTCGATGCGCGCCGGATCGGCGAGGGTGACGCCGGCGGTGAGCAGCGCCCGCGCCTGGTTCAGCTGCAGCTGACGCTCCAGCTCGGCCAGCTGCCACTTGTTGTTGACGCCGGCGGCCTCCCACGAGGCGGCCACGGTGACGCCGGCGACCGCCAGGCCGTCGGCCACCGCCAGACCGATGACGTCGGTCAGGTAGTATTCGCCCTGCGCGTTGCCGTTCTTCAGCGCGCCGAGCCAGCCGTCGAGGCGCTCGTTCGGCAGCACCAGCATGCCGGTATTGATCTCGCGGATCGCCTTCTGCTGCGGGTTGCAGTCCTTGTCTTCCACGATGGCGACGATGTCGCCGGCGGCATTGCGCACGATGCGGCCGTAACCGCTGGCATCCGGCAACACGTCGACCAGCAAGGCCATGCCCTGCTCCGCCGCCGCCAGCAACTGCTGCAGGGTCGCCACCGTGGTCAGCGGCACGTCGCCGTACAGCACCAGCGTGCGGCCAACCTTGGGCAGGTGCGGCAGCGCCATCTTCAGCGCGTGGCCGGTGCCCAGCTGCTCGGCCTGCAGCGCCCAGGCGATGTCCGGGTCCTGGATCTGCTCGCGTACCTGTTCGCCGCCGTGACCGTAGACCACCACGATCTTGGCCGGCTGCAGCTGGCGGGCGGTCGCGATCACGCGCGCCAGCATCGGCTGTCCGCCGATCGGGTGCAATACCTTGGGCAAGGCCGAATACATACGCTTGCCTTTGCCGGCAGCCAGAATGACAACGCTGAGAGAGTCCATGAACCGTCCAGATAATGACAATAGCCAGGCGGCGAGTATGCCTGTCTATCCAGAAATGAAAAAGGCTGTCACCGGAGTGACAGCCTGAACTATACAGCAAACGCTGACGCGCTTAGTGCACGCGCTTGCGCAGATACTCCAGTGCCTTGAGCTGGGCAATCGCAGAAGCCAGAGCAGCTTGTGCTTTCGCCGTGTCTTGATCACTGGCCGCATGCTTGAGGGCATCCTCAGCAGTACGCTTGGCTTCTGCCGCACGCGCTTCGTCGAGATCCTCACCGCGAATCGCCGTATCCGCAAGAACCGTGATGTGGTTCGGTTGCACTTCCATCATGCCACCGGATACCGCCACCAGCACTTCTTCCTTGGAACCAGGCACTGTCAAACGCAACAGACCTGGCTTGATACGGGTCAACAGCGGCACGTGACGTGGATAGATACCGATCTCGCCTTCCTGAGCCGGTGCCACCAGAAATTCGGCTTCACCGGAGTAGATCTGCTGTTCGGTACTGACCACTTCCACATGCATCTTGGCCATTAGCCCTCTCCTTGATTAAAGGGTCTTGGCTTTCTCGACAGCTTCGTCGATGGAGCCGACCATGTAGAACGCCTGTTCCGGCAGATGGTCGTACTCGCCGCTGATAATTGCCTTGAAGCCCTTGATCGTTTCCTTCAGCGGAACGTATTTGCCCGGCGAGCCGGTAAACACTTCTGCCACGTGGAACGGCTGGGACAGGAAACGCTGGATCTTACGCGCGCGGTATACGGTGAGCTTGTCTTCTTCAGACAGTTCGTCCATACCCAGAATCGCGATGATGTCACGCAGTTCCTTGTACTTCTGCAGGGTAGTCTGCACGCCGCGGGCAACGGTGTAGTGCTCGTCGCCAACAACCAGCGGATCCAACTGACGGGAAGTCGAATCCAGTGGGTCTACCGCAGGGTAGATACCAAGGGAAGCGATGTCACGCGACAGCACCACGGTTGCGTCCAGGTGGGCAAACGTTGTGGCAGGAGACGGGTCGGTCAAGTCGTCGGCTGGAACGTAAACGGCCTGGATGGAGGTAATGGAACCATCCTTGGTCGAGGTAATACGTTCTTGCAGACGGCCCATTTCTTCGGCCAGGGTCGGCTGGTAACCCACTGCGGAAGGCATACGGCCCAGCAGTGCGGATACTTCGGTACCGGCCAGTGTGTAACGGTAGATGTTGTCCACGAAGAACAGCACGTCGCGGCCCTTGCCGTTTTCGTCCTTCTCGTCGCGGAAATGCTCGGCCATGGTCAGACCGGTCAGCGCTACGCGCAGACGGTTGCCTGGCGGCTCGTTCATCTGGCCGTACACCATTGCCACCTTGTCCAGAACGTTGGAGTCCTTCATCTCGTGGTAGAAGTCGTTACCTTCACGAGTGCGCTCACCAACGCCGGCAAACACGGACAGACCCGAGTGTGCCTTGGCAATGTTGTTGATCAGTTCCATCATGTTAACGGTCTTGCCGACACCGGCACCACCGAACAGACCCACCTTACCGCCTTTGGCAAACGGGCACAGCAGGTCAATAACCTTGATGCCAGTTTCCAGCAGTTCAGTAGCGGAGGACAGTTCGTCAAACTTCGGCGCAGTCTGGTGAATGGCGCGAACGGATTCGCTAGCCACCGGACCTGCTTCGTCAACCGGATTGCCCAGTACATCCATGATACGACCGAGGGTGGCAGCGCCAACCGGTACCGAAATCGGTGCGCCGGTATTGGTGATCGCCATGCCACGCTTCAGGCCGTCAGAGCTACCCATCGCGATGGTACGCACGACGCCGTCACCCAGCTGCTGCTGGACTTCAAGCGTCAGATCTGCGTCAACCAGCTTCAGGGCATCATAAATCTTTGGCATGGCGTCGCGTGGGAATTCCACGTCAACCACCGGGCCAATGATTTGTACGATTTTGCCTTGGCTCATTATCGGTTCCTAACTCAATAAACTTTTACAGTCCTGCGACGGTTATACCGCAGCGGCACCAGACACGATCTCGGACAGCTCTTTGGTAATTGCTGCCTGACGCGACTTGTTATACACAAGACGCAGTTGCTTGATCGCATTACCCGCGTTATCGGTTGCAGCCTTCATGGCGACCATACGGGCGGCTTGCTCGGAAGCAATGTTTTCCGCCACGGACTGGTACACCACGGACTCCAGATAACGCTTCACCAGGAACTCCATCACGTCAGTGGCATTCGGCTCGTAGAGGTAGTCCCACGAATGGGTGTGCTCCGATACCATATGCTCGTCGGTCAACGGCAACAGTTGTTCCAGGGCTGGCTCCTGCTTCATCGTGTTGATGAAACGGGAATACACGATATAAACCGCATCCAGTTCGCCTTCAGCATACTGTTTCAGCAGTACTGTAAGCGGGCCGATCAATTTTTCCAGCTTGGGCACATCGCCCAGCTGAACCGCACTTGCCACAACGTTCAGTTTGGCGCGCTGGCATGCTGCAAGGCCTTTCTGGCCGATCGCGCAGACGTCAACTGCGACATCTTGCGCTTGCAGTTCGCTGACTTTGGCATAAAAGCGCTTCAGGGTATTGGCGTTCAAGCCACCGCAAAGGCCTTTGTCCGAAGTGATCAACAGAATACCGGCACGCTTGATAACGTCACGACGTGCAAGCAGTGGGTGCTCCAGATCCGTGTTGGCCGAAGCCAGGTGCGCCATAACGGAGCGCACCTTCTCGGCGTAAGGACGGGCAGCGCGCATACGCTCTTGCGTTTTGCGCATCTTGGAGGTTGACACCATTTGCATAGCGCGGGTGATCTTCTGCGTGTTCTGCACGCTTCGGATCTTGGTGAGAATCTCTTTACCGACTGCCATATCCCGAACCTTTCTTTAACTCGAGGTTGTCCGAAAGACTCAGTTTAGAAACTGTAGCCAGCCTTGAACGACGCGATCGCCGAGGCCAGTACTTTTTCGTTGTCGGCAGACAGGTCACCGCTCGCATCCGTTGCAGCCAGTACATCAGCATGGTTGGCGCGAACATAGGCCAGGAAGGCGGCTTCGAAAGCCAACGCGCTCTTCACTGGCACATCTTCGTAGTAACCCTTGTTCACGGACCACAGAGTCAGCGCCATTTCGGCGGTCGACAGGGTCGAGAACTGCTTCTGCTTCATCAGTTCGGTAACCACTTCACCGTGCTGCAGCTGCTTGCGGGTTGCTTCGTCCAGGTCGGAAGCAAACTGCGAGAACGCAGCCAGTTCGCGATACTGGGCCAAGGCCAGACGAATACCGCCGCCCAGCTTCTTGATGACTTTGGTCTGAGCTGCACCACCCACGCGCGACACCGAAATACCGGCGTTGATCGCAGGACGGATACCGGCGTTGAACAGGTCGGTTTCCAGGAAGATCTGACCGTCGGTAATCGAAATCACGTTGGTCGGAACGAAGGCGGAAACGTCGCCAGCTTGGGTTTCGATGATCGGCAGCGCGGTCAGCGAGCCGGTTTTGCCTTTCACGGCGCCACCAGTCAGCTTCTCTACCTCGTCCTCGTTGATGCGGGAAGCGCGCTCCAGCAGACGGGAGTGCAGGTAGAATACGTCGCCAGGATAGGCTTCACGGCCCGGTGGACGACGCAGCAGCAGCGAGATCTGACGGTAGGCAACGGCCTGTTTGGACAGGTCGTCGTATACGATCAGCGCATCTTCACCGATGTCGCGGAAGTATTCGCCCATTGCGCAACCGGAGTACGGGGCAATGAACTGCAGCGCGGCGGCTTCGGAAGCGGTCGCGGCAACCACGATGGTGTGGGCCAGTGCACCGTGCTCTTCCAGTTTGCGAACCACGTTGGCGATCGACGATGCTTTCTGACCTACGGCTACGTAGATGCAGACAACACCGGTGCCTTTCTGGTTAACGATCGCATCCAGTGCGACAGCGGTCTTGCCTGTCTGACGGTCGCCAATGATCAGCTCACGCTGGCCACGACCAACCGGTACCATGGAGTCGATCGACTTCAGGCCGGTCTGCATAGGCTGCGAAACGGACTGACGGGCGATCACGCCCGGAGCAATCTTTTCGATCGGGGAGGATTTGGCCGCGTTGATCGGGCCTTTACCGTCGATCGGCTGACCCAGCGCGTTCACCACGCGGCCAACCAGCTCAGGACCTACCGGCACTTCCAGAATGCGACCGGTACACTTAACTTCCTGACCTTCAGAGATGTGCTCGTACTCGCCCAGGATCACGGCACCAACGGAGTCACGCTCCAGGTTCATGGCCAGGCCAAAGGTGTTGCCCGAGAACTCGAGCATTTCACCCTGCATCACGTCTGTCAGGCCGTGGATACGAACGATACCGTCAGTTACGGAGATCACGGTACCTTTGGTACGCGTCTCTACACCTTCGGACAGGTTCTGAATCTTGGCCTTGATCAGGTCACTGATTTCAGAGGGGTTCAACTGCATGATCTCTCCTAATTCTTGAGGCTTGCCGCCATTGCGTGCAGTTTGCCGCTCACAGACGCGTCAATCACGTCATCACCGATCAAAATGCGTACGCCGCCGATAAGCTCGGCAGCTTCGCGCACTTCAATTCGTACGGTCTTGCCATACTTCTTGGTAAGCGCGGCGATCAGATCGGTTTGCTGAGCTTCGGTCAGCGGGAAAGCCGATTCGACGACTGCGTCGACGACTCCCTCGGACTTGGCTCGGAGCTGTTCAAACTGGCCAGCAATTTCCGGTAACAATGTCAGACGGCGGTTTTCGATGAGGGTGACAACGAACTTCTTGATGTCGTCACTGCCACGTTCACCCAACACGTCCAACAACAGCGCCTCAACCTCTTGCGCGGTATGTTTCGGGTTGGTGACCACCTGGGCCACGTCCGGGTTTGTCACCATGGCAGCCAGCCACGCGAGCGCTTCAGACCATTTGGCCTGCGACTGCTGCTCGGCGGCCAGGCTGTATACCGCTTCGGCATAGGGCCTTGCTACGGTAATAAGTTCTGCCATGAGTTGTTTAAAACTCCGCTTTGATGGAAGCTAACAGATCAGCGTGCTTGGCTGCATCGATCTCTTTGCGCAGGATCTTTTCCGCGCCGCTCACGGCCAGGGAGGCAACCTGCTCACGCAGCGACTCCTTGGCACGCAAGACTTCCTGATCGATCTGGGCCTTCGCGTCCGCCACCAGCTTTGCACCTTCGGTGCGAGCTGCGTCCTTGGCTTCATCCACGATCTGGTTGGCACGCTTTTCAGCGGCTAGGACCAGCTCGGTAGCTTGTTGTTTTGCCTGACGAAGTTCGTCAGCAACGCGCTTTTCGGCTGCTTCCAGATCCTGTTTGCCACGCTCTGCAGCGGCCAAGCCATCAGCAATACGCTTGGCACGCTCGTCCATCATGTTGGTAAGCGGAGGCCAAACAAACTTCATGGTGAACCATACCAGGATAGCGAACGTGATCGCCTGGCCTAGTAGTGTTGCATTGAATTCCACGCTTGTTTTCCTCCAGTGGGGTTACGACAACAACCGCTTGCGTTAAAAATTAAGCGCCAGCTTTAACGGCAGCGATAGCTGCGGTCAGGAACGGGTTGTTGAAGGTGTACAGCATGGCAACACCCACACCGATCATGGAGATCGCGTCCAGCAGACCGGCGATAATGAACAGTTTGGTTTGCAGAACAGGGATCAGCTCAGGTTGACGAGCGGACGATTCCAGAAACTTACCGCCGAGGATGGCAAAACCCAGGGCAGTACCAATCGCGCCAAGACCAATGATCAGGGCTGCGGCCAGAGCGGTCATCGACTGGATCTGAGAAACGAGAGCTTCCATTTAAATCTCCTAAAGACTAAGTGCAAGGATGGTTTGAAAAAAGGTACTAAGAAAATCGTTAAATCAGTGCTTCTCGACCGCGAGGCTGAGATACACGATGGTCAGCATCATGAACACGAAAGCCTGCAGGGTGATCACCAGGATGTGGAAGATCGCCCATGGCGCGCCCAGAATCCACTGGAACGCAACCGGCAGCAGTGCAATCAGGATGAAGATCAGTTCGCCGGAGTACATGTTACCGAACAAACGAAGTGCGAGAGAGATCGGCTTGGCGGCCAGTTCAACCAGCTGGAACGCGAAGTTGACCGGTGCCAAGATGATGGTCATCACCAGACCTTCGGCATGGAACGGTGCGGTGAACAGTTCCTTGGTCCAGCCGCCCAGGCCCTTGGCAGCGATGGAGAAACCGATGATGCACAGCATCACAGACAGTGACATCGCGAAAGTGGCGTTCACGTCGGCGGACGGTACCACGCGCAGGTAGACGTGAGCCGGGTCGGCACCGAAGAAGGTGTGACCGATCCACTGCGCCACCATCGGCAGCAGGTCAACCGGCAGCAGGTCCATGGTGTTCATCAGGAAAATCCAGCAGAAGATGGTCAGTGCCAGCGGGGCGATGACCTTGCTCTTGGCGTGGAAAATTTCTTTCACCTGAGTGTCGACCATCTCGACGATGGTTTCGACGAACATCTGCAAGCGGCCCGGGTTTTCCATCTTGGCGTTGCGTGCCACGGTGGCGAACACGGCCAGGAAAATGAAGCCGAGGATCAGCGATACCGAGAAGGTGTCGAGGTGCAGGGTCCAGAAGCCGCCTTCATGCGATGACTTCCAGAATGTCAGGTGATGCTGGATATATTCAGTTGCGTTGCTTGCCATTGCTTTGGTCTCAATTTTTGATCAGAAGCCCGAACCAGTACGCGGAAGTGGCGGCGATGAAGCCACCAAACAATCCCGGCACCGATAAATCCTTGAAAAACAAAAGCACACCACCAAATAGGAGCAGTGTCAGTATAAATTTTGCCGCGGCCGCGCGGTAATGACTGCGCATGATGGCCGCCGGATCGCCACGCTGCAGCGTACCGGCGATGCGGATGTACACCAGCGCCGGAATAATGGCGCACAAACCACCCAACAACACAGACATGGCGGCATTCAGTGGCGCATCGGCAGCCACCAGGCCAAGCAGCATGGCAAGCAGCGTCAGTCTGAGCTGGATGCGGACTACGCGTTTGGCGTCTGGATTAATCATGTCTGAATCGTAAAAAATCGGACGATTATAGGCTTGACGTGACGAAAGCGTCAACTTTGCTTCATTCCGCTGTTTATGGCCAAAATCCAGCTCACGACTTTGATTTTGCTTGCAGTTTTTCCAGCAGCCGGTCAAGTTCATCCAGATTTGCATACTCGATGATCAGCTTGCCGTTGCCGCGCGCCGCATTGCGCAAACTGACGCTCATGCCCAACTGCTCGGACAGCGTTTCCGCCAGCCGGCGCACGTCGGCATCCTGCCGTGCCGGCGCGGCCGGCTTGCGGCCAACCTTGGCCTCCTGCTGCTGCGCTTTCCGTTCCACCTCGCGCACGGTGAGGCCGTCGGCGGCGATCTGCTGCGCCAGGCTGATCTGCTCCAGCACCGGCAGCGGCAGCAGCGCACGGGCATGGCCCATTTCCAGGCGTCCGTCGTGCAGCATCTGCTGCACCGGCTCCGGCAGCGCCAAGAGGCGCAGCAGGTTGCTGACTGCGCTGCGCGAACGGCCGACCGCCTCGGCGGCGGCCTCGTGGGTGAGGGCAAACTCGTCGATCAGCCGCTTCAGGCCGCGCGCTTCCTCGATCGGGTCCAGCTCCTGACGCTGGATGTTCTCGATCAGGCCCATCGCCAGCGCCGCCTCGTCGGACACGCTGCGGATCACCGCCGGGATCTCGGCCAGACCGGCCTTGCGGCTGGCACGCCAGCGCCGCTCGCCGGCGATCAGCTCGTAGTCGCCGAGGCCGACCTCGCGCACCACCACCGGCTGGATCACGCCCTGGGCGCGGATCGAGGCCGTCAGCTCTTCCAGTGCGGCGTCGTCGATCTGGCTGCGCGGCTGGTACTTGCCGGGGCGGATGCGCTCGATCGCCAGCGCGGTCAGGCGGTCGTCAACGGATTCGACGGTGGAGAGCAGCGCGTCAAGACCGCGGCCCAGTCCTTTGAGTTTGGCCATCTTTATTGTTCTGCTGTGGTTGTTTGCGGTTCGAGACGGGCAGTCAGCTCCGCAGCGAGGGCGATGTACGCCTGGGCGCCGCGGGCATTGCGATCGTAGATCAGTGCCGGCAGGCCGTGACTGGGCGCCTCCGCCAGGCGGATGTTGCGCGGGATGACGGTATCGAACACCTTGTCGCCGAAGTGGCGCGCCAGCTGTTCCGACACCTGTTGCGACAGGTTGCTACGGGCATCAAACATGGTGCGCAGCAGGCCCATGATCTCGATTTTCGGATTGACCGCCAATCGCACCTTGCGCAGGGTGTTGACCAGGTCGGTCAGCCCTTCCAGCGCGTAGTATTCGCACACCATCGGGATCAGCACGCCCTGCGCCGCCACCAGCCCGTTCAGCGTCAGCAGGTTCAGCGACGGCGGACTGTCGATCAGGATGTAGTCGTAGTTGGCCGCCACCTGCTCCAGCGCGTTCTTCAGCCGCGCCTCGCGCGCCAACTCCTGCATCAGCTCGACCTCGGCCGCCGACAGGTCGCGATTGGCCGGCAGCACATCGTAGCCGCCCTGCTTCGCCGGCTGCACCACCTCGGCCACCTCGTGCTCGGCCAGCAGCACGTGGTAGACCGAGCGCGACAGCGCGCTCTTGTCGATACCGCTACCCATGGTGGCGTTGCCCTGCGGGTCGAGATCGACGATCAGCACCCGCCGCCCCTGCTCGGCCAGACTGGCCGCCAGGTTGACCACGGTGGTGGTTTTGCCGACGCCGCCCTTCTGGTTGGCGACCGCGATGATGCGTGCCGTCATTTGGCGACGACGCGCACGAGGTGACGCTCGGCGTCGAGACCGGGCACGGTGAGCGGCAGCACTTCGGACACCGCGAAGTCTTCCGGCAGCTGCGCAATTTCTTCGTACGGGTACACCCCCTTCATCGCCACGAACTGGCCGCCGTCGGCCAGCAGGTGCTTGGACAGCTTGACGAACTCGGCCAGCTCGGAGAAGGCACGGCTGGTGATGCGGTCGAACTTCTGCGCCGGCTGGTAGGCTTCGACGCGGTCGGTGATCACCTCCACGTTCGGCAGCTTCAGCTCAATCACCGCCTGGCGCAGGAAGGTGGTTTTCTTGTGGTTGGCGTCCAGCACCACGACCTGCAGGTCCGGGCGCGCAATCGCCGCCGGGATGCCGGGCATGCCGCCACCGGAGCCGACGTCGAGCAGGCGCGTGCCGCCGGCCAGGTGCGGCACCAGCGTCAGGCTGTCGAGCAGGTGGTAGCTGACCATGCGCTCTTCCTCGCGGATGGCGGTCAGGTTGTAGGTCTGGTTCCACTTGGCCAGCAGGCCCAGATAGCCCTCCAGCAGAGTGATCTGCTCCGGCGTCAGCTCCAGGCCGATTGCGGCCAACCCTTGGGTAAGTTCTGCGTGGTGCGTCATGATGAAGTTGGGCAATGATTGGAAACGAATAGCCCGATTGTAACGGGTATCAAAAACAAATGCGCCCCGAAGTCGGCACTCCGGAGCGCAGTGCAGCAATTTGGCGCTCAGGCGCCGTGACGGGCGTCGCTGAAGCCGCGCTTGAGGTGCACCAGCAGCAGCGCGATCGCCGCCGGGGTGATGCCCTGGATGCGCGAGGCCTGGCCCAGCGTCTCCGGACGATGCTGGTTGAGCTTCTGCGACACTTCCTTCGACAAGCCCTTCACCAGCGCGTAGTCGATGTCCAGCGGCAGCTTCACGTCGTCGAGCTGCTCGCGCTTGGCCACCTCCTCGTTCTGGCGGTCGATGTAGCCCTGGTACTTGACCTGGATCTCGACCTGCTCCGCCACCACCTCGTCGGCGACGCCCTCCCCCGCCTGCGACAGCGTCATCAGCTGGCGGTAGTTGACGTTCGGCCGCTTCAGCAAGTCGTGCAGGCTGTACTCGCGCGCCAGCTTCTGGCCGAACATCGCCTCGTCCTCACCCGGCTGCAGCTTGCCCGGGTGCACGTAGTGCGTGGCCAGGCGCTGCTTTTCCGCCTCCACCGCGTCGCGCTTGCGGCAGAAGGCGTCCCACTGCGCGTCACCGACCAGCCCCAGCTTGCGGCCAACTTCGGTCAGGCGCAGGTCGGCGTTGTCCTCGCGCAGCTGCAGGCGGAATTCGGCACGGCTGGTGAACATGCGGTACGGCTCGGACACGCCCATGGTGGACAGGTCGTCGACCAGCACGCCCAGGTAGGCCTCGTCGCGGCGCGGGCACCAGCCTTCCTGTTCGCGGGCGAAGAGGCCGGCGTTGAGGCCGGCGAGCAGACCCTGTGCCGCCGCTTCCTCGTAGCCGGTGGTGCCGTTGATCTGGCCGGCGAAGAACAGGCCGTGGATGGCCTTGGTCTCCAGCGTCGACTTCAGTCCGCGCGGGTCGAAGTAGTCGTACTCGATGGCGTAGCCGGGGCGCAGGATGTGCGCGTTTTCCAGACCGGGAATGGAGCGCACCGCCGCCAGCTGGATGTCGAACGGCAGGCTGGTGGAAATCCCGTTCGGATAGTATTCGTGGGTGGTCAGGCCTTCCGGCTCCAGGAAGATCTGGTGGCTGTCCTTGTCGGCGAAGCGGTTGATCTTGTCCTCGATCGACGGGCAGTAGCGCGGGCCGACGCCTTCGATCACGCCGGTGAACATCGGGCTGCGCGCAAAACCGCTGCGGATGATGTCGTGGGTGCGCTCGTTGGTGTGGGTGATCCAGCACGGCAGCTGCTTCGGGTGCAGCGCGCGGCTGCCGCGATAGGAGAACACCGGCTCCGGGGTGTCGCCCGGCTGCGCTTCCATCACGCTGAAGTCGATGCTGCGGCCGTCGATGCGCGGCGGGGTGCCGGTCTTCAGGCGGCCCACCGGCAGGCTCAGCTCGCGCAGGCGTTCGCCCAGCGTCGACGCCGCGGCATCGCCGGCGCGGCCGCCGCTATAGTTTTCCAGCCCGACGTGGATCTTGCCGGACAGGAAGGTGCCGGCGGTGAGCACCACGCTCTTGCCGCGGAAGGTGATGCCGATGGCGGTGATGGCACCGGCGACGCGGTCGCCCTCGATCAGGAGGTCGTCCACCGGCTGCTGGAATAGCGTCAGGTTGGGCTGGTTTTCCAGCATCTCGCGGATGGCGGCCTTGTACAGCACGCGGTCGGCCTGGGCGCGGGTGGCGCGCACCGCCGGCCCCTTGGAGGCGTTCAGGGTGCGGAACTGGATGCCGCCGATGTCGGTGGCCAGCGCCATGGCGCCGCCGAGCGCGTCCACTTCCTTGACCAGATGACCCTTGCCGATGCCGCCGATCGACGGGTTGCACGACATCTGCCCCAGCGTCTCGATATTGTGGGTCAGCAGCAAGGTGCTGCAGCCCATGCGCGCGGCCGCCAGCGCGGCTTCGGTACCGGCATGGCCGCCGCCCACCACGATCACGTCAAAGGTCGTCGGATAAATCATGAAATGCCCGCCTGCTCAATTAAGACTGCGAGCCGTTGCCGCCGTGCCGGCCATCGCTAAAGCTTGGCCGCAACCGGCAGCACCTGCCCGGCTAATGGAAAGAACCGGACATTGTAACCGAAATCCGCCACCGAGGTTAAGTCCTTGATTTTCATCACCCTGACTGTCATCAGGGTTTCATCGTCCGGTCACCCGTCGTTCATGGTCTGGACACGGCGCTGTCAGAATCGCCGTTTAGCATGCAGCCATCGACCCCGCACAGGAATGCAGCATGCAATTGAGCGAACAACTGGCGGTCAGCACCGCCCCCCGGCTGAGCGTGCGACTGGCGCGCAGCGACAAGGACATCCGCCGTGCGCAGAAGCTGCGCTACCAGGTGTTTGCCACCGAGATGGGGGCGCAGCTGGCCTCCGCCGCCGAAGGCATCGACCGTGACGACTACGACGCCCACTGCGACCACCTGCTGGTGGAGGACAACCTCAGCGGTAAGGTGGTCGGCACCTACCGCATGCTGCCGCCGCACCGGGCGCGGCAGCTGCCGCAGCTGTATTCCGAGCACGAATTCGAGCTGTCGCGGCTGGCCGGCATCCGCGACCACGTGATCGAGGTCGGCCGCTCCTGCGTGCACAAGGACTACCGCCGCGGGGCGGTGATCGCCATGCTGTGGGCTGGCCTCGCCGACTACGTGCGGCAGCAGGGTGGCCAGTACCTGGCCGGTTGCGCCAGTGTCAGCCTCGTCGACGGCGGCCATCAGGCGGTCAGCCTCTACCGCCAGCTGGAGGGCAAGCATCTGGCGCCGGTGGAGTGGCGGGTGACGCCGCACCTGCCCCTGCCGCTGCACCGGGTACAGGACGACGCCGCGCCGGCACCGCTGCCGCCGCTGATCAAGGGCTACCTGCGCGCCGGCGCCTGGGTGTGCGGCGAGCCGGCGTGGGACCCGGATTTCAACTGCGCCGACTTCTTCATGCTGCTGCCGATGAACCGGCTGGACCTGCGCCACCAGAAGCACTTCGCCGCCGGCTGAGGCGTGACGCAAGGTTGGCCGCAAGCCGCTGCGGCCAACCTTGACCGCGCTGCTACAATCGCGGGATGGAATATTCGGTCACCCCCGTCGGCATCATCCACTCGCCGTACCAGGAAAAATTCGGCATCCCGCGCCAGCCGGCGCTGGCCCCGTCCGCTCCGGTCACGCTGGAACTGCTGCCGCCTTACAACCAGCCCGACTGCGTGCGCGGGCTGGAAGACTTCTCCCACGTGTGGCTGACCTTCGTGTTTCACGACACGCTGGCGCGCGGCTGGCAGCCGCTGGTGCGCCCGCCGCGGCTGGGCGGCAACAGCAAGGTCGGCGTGTTCGCCAGCCGCGCCACCCACCGTCCCAACGGCCTCGGGCTGTCACTGGTGGCACTGCAGGGCATCGACACCCGCCACGGCGTCACCCTACAGCTGGCCGGTGCCGACCTGCTCGACGGCACGCCGGTGCTGGACATCAAGCCCTACATCCCGTTCGTGGAAGCCAAGCCCGACGCCCGCGGCGGCTTCGTCGACGGCCCGCCGCCGCAGCTGACGGTGCGCTGGGACGAGACGGCACGCGCGCAGCTGCAAGCTTGGCCGCAAGCCCCGGCGTGGCTACCACAGCTGATAGCAGAGGTGCTGGCACAGGACCCGCGCCCCGCCTATCAGGACGACCCGCAGCGGCGCTACGGCATGCGGCTGGCCGGCTGCAACATCGTATTCAGCATTGCCGATAATGTGGCGACGGTACTTGAAATAAACCCACCCACCCAGAACTAACCCACTCGGCACCCGGTCGAACTGCGTCCGGACCCTCCGAACACGGATGTGCCGTTTACACTGGAGATTGACAACATGACTTCCCGAGCGAAGACCGCTTTGCTGGCCCTCTCACTCATTAGCGTACTGGCGGCGCCATTTGCCGACGCCGCGCGACTGGGGAAAGGCCGTAGTGCCGGCATGCAGCGTGCCACCCCGACCCAAAGTTACCAGCAACCTAGCGCCGCCCCGGCCCAGCCTGCCGCACCGATGGCACCGGCCGCCGCCGGCCAGCAAAAAGGTTCCGGCATCGGTGGCATGCTGGCCGCCGGCGCCGTCGGCGCCGCCGCCGGCTACATGCTGAGCTCCGCCTTTGGCGGCGATGGCGATTTCCCGTGGCTGGGCATCCTGGCAGGCGGCCTCGGCGGTCTCGCCCTGCTGTCCTTCCTGCGCAACCGCGCCGCCCGCCAGCGCCAGCAGGCACCACGTCCGATGTCGGTACCGAACGCCAGCCGCTTCGAACCGGCCGCTGCCGGCCCCAACGGCGCCATTCCGCCTATCGGCTCCGGCATGCAGCCGCAAGGTGGCAGCGGGCTGACCCCGCCACCGGTCAGCCTGCAGCGCCTGCCGGACGGTACCGAGATCCCGCACTTCCTGCGCCAGGCCAAGGCCACCTTCCTGCACCTGCAGAACCTGAACTCGGCGGAAAGCCTGGAAGAGGTGCGCAAGTACATGACGCCGGAGCTGTTCAACGCGCTGCGTGACGACATCAGCGGCAACACCGAAGCGGCCGACTTCCCGCAGCTGGACTGCACCGTGATCGAAGCCGTCAACGAAGGCGGCCGCATGATCGCCAGCGTCCGCTTCAGCGGCACCGTCAGCGAAAGCGTCGGCACCGCGCCGGTACCGTTCAGCGAGGTGTGGCACTACGTGAAGGACGACAGCAACAGCGCCAAGTGGCTGATCGCCGGCATCCAGCAGCTCTGATCCGGCTCTGCCGCACACCATGCAAAACGCCGCCCCATCGGGCGGCGTTTTTCGTGGGGCGCCGGTGAAAACCCGGTCGCCGGACCTTGCGGCCAACCTTACCGCATGTCCGGCCACAGGCGAGGTGACAGGCGCGACCGTCAGCGGATCGCCGGGCCGGTGACGCCGTCAAAGCCCAGTTCGAACAGCATCCGCTGTTCCGGCTCCTGCTTCACCCCTTCGGCGATCACGCCGAGGCCGATATTGTGCGCGATATTGCACACCCCCTTCAGGAACACCTGGTTGCCGGCGTGCTGGTGGATGTCCTGCACGAAGCTGCCGTCGACCTTCAGGTAGTCGATACCCAGGTCGTGCAGCTGGCCGATCAGGCTGAACTGGCGGCCAAAGTGCTCGATACCCAACTTGCACGGCAGCTCGCCCAGCGCCAGGCACAGCGCGCGGAACGCGTCGAAGCGCGGCAGGATGCCGGCCTCCGGCATCTCCAACCACAGCCGCGCGGCGCTGTGGCCGTGCTCGCGGATCTGCGCCACCAGCTGGCGCTGGAAGTGCTCGCTGGCCAGCGACTCTGCCGCCAGGTTGACGGCGATGCCGGGACAGTCCGGCTCGGCCGCCAGCTGCCGCAGCGCCATCGCCACCGCCGCCAGATCCAGCCCCGCCACGCGCCGGGTACGGATCGCCATCGGCATGAACTGGCCGGCCGGCAGCCACGCCTCGCCTTGGCGCAGGCGCAGCGGCGCCTCCTCGTGCAGCAGCGCGCCGTGGCGGTCGCGCACCGCAAAGCGCACCAGACGCAGGTCGTCGCCTTCCTGCAGCGCCTGATCGAGCATGCCCCCCCACACCTCCGCGGTCGGCGCCGGCGGCTTGTCGACGTTGCTGCCGGCCATCTCGATGCGCACGCCGGCGGCAAACTCGGACTGTGCCAGCGCCTGGTCCAGCCGCGACATGATGTCGCGCACGGTGTCGCCGTCGCGCAGGTCGGTCGCCGCCATCGCCAGCGCGACCGGCTGCGCGGCAAAGCTGCTCAGCAGCGCGTGCAGCTCGTCGTGCAGCTGCTGCAGGCTGGCGGCCTCGGCCTGGCTCGCCGGCAACAGCAGCGCGAAATCGGCGCCGTTGAGGCGCCCGGCCTGACTGTCGACACCAAAGCGCTGCGGGTCGCGCAGCACGGCGCCGAACTGGCCCAGCATCTCGTCGGTCAGCGGCCGGCCCAGCTTGCTGTTGATGTCGGCCAGCGCCTCGATGCGCATCAGCAGCAGCACGCCGCGCTCGTCCTCGCGCTCCTGCAGGTCGGCGCCGAGACGGCCCATGAAGAACTGGCGGTTGGCCAGCCCGGTGACGCTGTCGAAGTTCACCTGGCGGCGCAGCACCTCCAGCCGCGCGGCCTCCTCCTCGAACATCACCTTCACGCGGATCACCATCGCATTCATCGCCTGCGCCAGCCGCCCCATTTCCGGGCCCGGCGGTTCGGGGATGGTGACGAAACGGCGCTGGGTAATCGCCTTGGCCTGATTGACCACGCCCAGCAGTTGCTTGCGGATGGTATTGACGCCGAAGGAACCGATGGCGCCCACCACCAGCCCGGCGATCAGCACCCAGAACGATACCTGCAGCGCCCCCTCCCACAGCGAGGCGTAGGCGTAGCCGGCCTCGCTCTCCACCTCGATGGTGCCGGCCTGCATCCAGCCGCTGCTGACCATCGCCCGCGCCGGCGTCGGCGCCAGGGTGAAGATGTTGCGGAACCACGCCGGCGCGCTGCCGGACTGGTAGGCATTGACGCGCTGCACCCGCGGCTTGCCGTCGGCACCGATCCAGGAAATGCGACGGAAGTGGCCCTGATCGAAGGCGGCGTTGATCAGAGTCTCGCCCATCGCCGGATCGGCCTGGTTCTGGGTGATCAGCAACGCCAGCGAGTTGGCCGCATCGGCACTCTGCGCCGCCAGCTGCTGCTGCAGGTAGTTGCGGGCGTTGAACAGGTTGGCGGTCAGGCTGCCCGCCGCCGCCAGCACCACCGCCGCCACCACCAGAAACCAGAGCTGTTGAATCAGGGAAACGCGTTTCATCGGTGCCGCTTTCAGGTAATAAAGCCTTCGGCCTTCATTTTGTCGATCAACTGTCGCCAGCGGGTCAGCCGGTCGACACTGGAATTGGGGGCCGCGCCCGCGCCGACCCAGATGCCGTCGGCGTTGAAGCTGAACACCGGCTGCAAGTCGCCGCGCTGCGAGGCCGGCTTGATGCTGGAAATCAGGTTGTCCAGCACCAGCGGCTCGGCGGTCGGCTCGGCATAGTATGCCAGCACCATGTGCGCCTGGGTAATGGGGCTGGCCGGGCCGCCGATACGGGCACGGACATAGATCATGCGCAGTTTCTGCGGCGCCACGCCCAGCTCGCGCAGGGTGAAGTACTTGGCCAGCGCAAAGTCCTCGCAGTCACCGGCGCCCTTGGCCATGCTTTCCAGCGGCGTCGCCCAGTAGTCGGCCTGCCGCCACAACTCCGGATCTTCAATGTATTTCAACTTCTGATTAAAGAATTGATTTACACTCTGTATCCGGTTGATCTCATTGCTATCGCGACGCAGTTGCAACAGCAATTGCTGCCAGTCGCGGTAAACACGCAGCGCCTGCCCGCCGTACAGCTGCTGCACCCGCTCCGCGCTCAGCTCCGCCAGCACCAACCCGGCCAGTGCCAGCAGCAAAGGCATGGCCAGCAAGGCTTTCCCCCAACACCGGGACAGCGTCGCCGCGCAGACTGTGATCTTGTGAATGGAACTGTTGCCAAGCATGCGGGCCGTGACCTGTATGGAAATCCGCCTATCTATATCGTCAATGGTGAACTATCTTTCCCTTGACACTGCTTAAATCACTTCCGACAATACATTGTCTTAAGTTGATGTTTAAATTACTTGCAACTGTCCGATTAATAATTACTGGCATGTCGAGGCTATCATGAACTTCCGCCGCAACCACCTCTACGGTTGTACCCTGGCCGCATTATTGACCATGGTTATCCCTTCCGCATCCTTTGCGCTCGAATTAAAGGATGCCATCACGCAAACGGTGCAAAACAACGCGGAAGTCGGCATGAAGTGGTACAACTTCCGCGCTACCGCGGAAGAGAAGGGCGTCGCCAGCGCCGGCTTCTTCCCGACCGTCGACCTCAGCTACAACACCGGTCGCGAGCGCCTGCGCGAGCCGCAGACCGACGGCTCTGTCGTCAGCCGTTCGTTCAACCGCCACGGCTACACCGCCACGCTGAACCAGAACCTGTTCCAGGGTTTCATGACCGTGAACCAGGTCAAGCAGATGGACTATACCAGCCGCGCCCGCTATTTCGAGTACCTGGCCGCCACCGAACAGCAGGGTCTGGAAGCGTCGCGCGCCTTCATCGACGTGGTGCGCTACAGCAAGCTGGTCGAGATCGCCGAAGACAACTACGCCATCCACAAGGGCATCTACGAACAGATCCTGCAGCGCGTGACGCAGGGCGTCGGCCGCCGCGTGGACCTGGAACAGATCAATGGCCGTCTCGGCCTGGCCGAATCCAACCTGATCAACGAGATCTCCAACCTGCACGATGTCTCGGCACGTTACGCCCGCATCATCGGTGCGGCACCGCCGGCCGAGCTGAAACTGCCGGTGCTGGACCTGAGCCTGCTGCCGGCCGGCGACCAGCTGATGCCGCTGGCGGACAAGCACAACCCGATGCTGCTGGCTGCCCGTTCCTTTTACCGCGCGGCCGAAGCGGATGTCCGCGTCCGTCGCGGCGCCTTCTCGCCGACACTGGACCTGCGCGCCACCAAGGATGTCACCAATAACGAGGACGGCATCAGCGGCCGCAATTCGCAGCAGGCCGTGGAACTGGTGCTGAACATGAACCTGTTCCGTGGCGGCGCCGACCGCGCCCGTCTGGCCTCCTCCGCCGAGCGCCAGAGCGAAGCCGAGGCACTGGGCATCAAGGCCTGCCGCGACATGCGCCAGCAGGTCAGCATCGCCTACAACGACGTATCGAAGCTGAGCAGCCAGCTCGACGCGCTACGCCAGCACCAGCTGTCTACCGAAAAGGCGCGCGACGCCTATCGCCGCCAGTTCGACATCGGCCAGCGCACCCTGCTCGACCTGCTGGACAGCGAAAACGAGCTGTTCGACGCCCGCCGCGAGCTGCTCAATGCCGAACTGAACCAGCAGCTGGCGATCTACCGCGTGCTGGGCGAATCCGGCCGCCTGCTGGAGGTGCTGCAGATCAAGCCGCAGGACAGCTCGCTGGCCAGCGTCGACGACCTGACCGTGCCGGCCTGCCCGTCCGACTACACCCCGGCCTCGCCGCTGGACAAGAGCAAGATCGCCGCCAAGTCCTTCACCGACGACACCATCGTCGCCAAGACCACCCCGTCGGCCATCGAGCGCAATGTCTCGGTGAACGTGCAGGTCCAGTTTGACCTGGATTCGGCGCGCATCCGTCCGGAAAGCAATGCGACCCTGGACCAGCTGGCCAGCACCCTGCTGATGCCGGAACTGGGCAGCAAGCGCTTCGTGGTCGAAGGCCACACCGACACCACCGGTGGCGCCAGCCACAACCTGCCGCTGTCGCAGCGCCGCGCCGCCGCGGTACGCGACTACCTGATCACCAAGGGGGTGCCGGCGGACCGTCTGGACAGCGTCGGTTACGGCAGCAGCAAGCTGCTGCCTAACCTGGCCCCGACCGATCCGAGCCACCGCCGCGTGGTGGTGACCTTCCAGGAACAGGCGCCGATGGGTGCGGTGAAGCCGAAGGCCGCCGTCAAGCGTCGCGTCGCCAAGCCGAAACCATAAGTAATAAGTAAGGTAGTACGCCCAACGCAAAGTGGCCGGTTCATCCGGCCACTTTTTTTACGTCCGCCGCACGGGCGGTCGACGCAGGCGCTACGGGACCCGCATGGCCGGGAACACCCGCGCCGCATTCGCCGCCGTCGCGGCGGCGATATCGGCCAGCGGCACGCCGCGTAGCGCGGCCAGCACCGCGGCAATACGGGGCAGATTGTCCGGCGTGTTCGGCACCGCCGGTGCCCACTCCGGCGGGATGTCCGGACCGTCGGTCTCCAGCACGATCGCCGACAGCGGCAGCGTTGCGGCCAACCTGCGGATGCGTTGCGAGCCCTGGTAGGTCATCGCGCCGCCAAAACCGAGGCAGAAACCCAGCTCGATGAAGGCATTCGCCTGCTGGACGCTGCCGTTGAACGCGTGCACCACGCCGCCGGGCACCTTGTGCTGGCGCAGGTATTTGAGGATGCGGTCGTGCGAGCGGCGCGCGTGCAGGATCACCGGCAGCTCGAAGCGGCGCGCCAGCTTCAGTTGTGCCTGCAGCCAGTATTCCTGCTGCTGCGGATCCAGCCCCGGCACAAAGAAATCCAGCCCGCACTCGCCGACCGCGACCGGACGCTGCCGCGCCAGGTAGTCGGTCAGCAGTGCCAGATGCTCGTCCCGATGCTGCACCAGATACAGAGGATGCAGGCCGAAGGCGACATCGACGCCGAACTGTTCCCGCATCGCCAGCACCTCGTCGAAGGTGTCCGCCATCACCGCCGGCACGATGGCATGGCTGACGCCGCCGGCGCGCGCCTGTTGCCACAGCTGCGCACGGTTGGCCGCAAACTCCGCCGCATCCAGATGCAAGTGGGTATCGACAAGTGACATGGGGAATCCTGTTCCGGATGGATAAGCACGCCGCCGCGGCGACGTCCGCAGCGGGACGTGCAGCCGCGTGGCCTCATCGGGGCGGGCAATCCGCACCCTGAGCTGTGTTTATAGCCGACCGTAAGCGGCCACATACTGGAGAAGGCCAGTACAGCGCGGCGAAAAGCGGACAACAAAAAACCCGCAGAGCCTTGTGCTGTGCGGGTTTGATGCGGTGCTTCAGATTTTTTCGTGGTGCCGGGGCCTCTATCGAATTATGCCCGGAAAGCCTTTCCAGTCAAGCACTCTTGCATCGTGAAAACTAGAAAGGTACACAAAAAGGTACACACCTATGGCACGCTGGATGCACATCGTCCACACCGATAACCATTTTTCACCACGTTCAGCCTGATTTCACCCCGGGTGAAATTTCACTAACTACAAGGGGCAGCGGCTAAGCGAGCGCCGCGAGTCTCTTGCCTCGTACTAAGAGTAAAACTGCCAGGGTCCCCGGCTCTTCCTACCCCCAGACCTGCAAACAAAAAATGCAACCGCATACGCTGAATGCACACCGCGCCATGCTTGACGGCGGCTTTTCCTACCCTCTCAAAATACGTAGTGACAGTGGTGACATAGCACCACCCTTGATTCATAAGGCTCTCAAGCTGATTGCCCGTAGTGACATTTCTGGGCGTCACTATGGTGACACGGCTAACTCCCAAGGCACGGCCGCTGGCAGGGCAAGGGGCACGCCACAATGGGAAACGCCCGCCGGCTACCCAAGGGCAGCAAACGGGCGCGACTAGACATGACTCTCGCTAACTACTCAGCGGGAATCTCCTCCACCCCGGGCACCGGCCACACCGACAGTACTGCCTCGCCATACAGCTGTCGCACGCGCCGGATGGCTTCTGCTTGGCCAAGGGGCGGCGTGCTGCACCACCACACCAGCCGTCTGCCCTCTAGTTGCACCCGCCACAACCAGCAGCGCCCAACCCTGACCCCGACTCGCGGTACAAAACGACGGCATAGCGCAGCGCTACCATAGTCCGGTGTCGTGGCCAGCACCGTACAGCGCCCCTGCACCAACCCCTTGCAGCCCCGGCACAACAAGGGCAACGTCCCGGACGGATCACTGCCGATCCCGCGCATCTCCACCATGCTGTCATCACACCACGCTAACGACAGCAGATCCGGACCGGTAGAAGGCAAAACCGCCACGGCGGCATCGGCGGGGCGGTCTGGGGTGGCGAGTGGCAGGCTGTCGATACCGGCAAACCAATCAGCAAGATCGCTCATGCGGCCTCCCCTGCCAGGTCATCACCACCAGCATCGAACAAGTTAGAGGTCACGCAATACACCTTGGCCCGCCCACTTTTGCTGTACTTCGCTTCCGGCGTGGTGCGGACCTGCAGCATGTAGCCGGCGCCCTTGGTGACTTCCAACGCCCCGGCCGCCTGCAGCAGCTTGCACACGCGGCCAACGTCCAGCCCGGCGCACACCTCGTTGCGGAACGATTCGGCCAACACATAGAACTTGATCAGGCCGGACACCTTGTCTTTCACGCGATAGCCACAGCGGTTGATCGTCTTGGGGGCGTGGTCGTCCGGGTCCGCCGCTTGGCCATCCTCCTCGTGCAACACCGTCTCCACCGACAAGCGCGTGAAGCGCGCCTCGCCGTTCTGCTCGAAGAACAGCCGCACCTTGGCCAGCATGTCCGCATCCTCCTTGTTGCCCGTGGTGCCGCGCGCTTTCAGCCAGTCGGCAAAGCACACCTTGGCCGCACTCCATGCCGCGCCTTGCGGCCAACCTGTCACGCCCCACATGCTGGCCAGCTCACCGGCCACCGCCACCAGCGCAAAGCGTGACGCGGCGCGATGCGCCTGCCCGTGCGCGTCACCCGGCAGCACCTCATCGCAAAAGCGGGTCAGCTGCTGGCGGATTACCGCCCCCAGCTGGCCACGCTCCAACACCAGCCGCCCGATATAAGCCCGGGCTGCCGTGCCGTGGAACTTGGCAATACCAGCTTTCAGGTGATCGGCCAGCGCCTTGCCGCTGCCCTTGTCGTGCAGATCATCGAACAGCCCCAGCGACTGCCCGGCATCGGCCTGCACCGCCAACATGCGAATCTCCATGCCGGCCTTCATTTCCTTGCGCGCCTCGGCCATGTGTGCGGCCAGCGTCTTTTCCCCGCTGGACAGGAACAGCAAGCGCCACTCGGCCACATTGCCCCGGCTGCCACCGCGATCATTGGCGCGGGTCTTGCCCCGGCCGTTGCCCAGCATGTACACCGTTTCCCCAACAATGCGCGGGTCGCACTGGTGGATCTCGTCCAGCGGCAGCAGGCAATCGGAGTACGCCGCCGCAATCGCCTCGATGGCGTTATCCGTCGCACGCCAGGTCTGCAAAAAGCCGGGCGTGCCGTACACGCTGGCCGCCACCTGCAGCAGCGTGGTCTTGCCTTGTGAGCTGTCGCCATAGAAGTGAAAGCCGCCCGACTCGCCGCCGATCACGTCCAGCAGCGGCCCGGCGAACGCCACAGACACCGCGAACGCCAGACGGCTGTTGCCCACGCAGTAACGCGCCACCTGCTGTTGCCAGTCCTGCAGCGTGCCGGCGCACTGCATCACCTCGCGCTGCTTGCCGCTGGCTTGAAACACCAGCGATTCCGCGCTGTCGCCCAGCTGGCCATCCGGCAACAGGAACGCGCCATCATGCCAGCCCAGCCGGCTAACAATCGTCGCCCGCTCGCTGCCATCGTAGCGGCACAGGTATTCCAGCAGCCGCTGCTTGGCCTTGGGGCCGGCCCCGATCAAGAGTCCACGCGACATCAGGCCCTTCACCACCTCAGCCCCTTCCGACGCCGCCAACAGTTCGGCAGGAATGTTCCATTCCTTCACCGTGCCGTCCGGGTCGGCAAAACGCACCAGCAGCCCCCAGTTGTCGCCGCCCTTGTCACGGGTGCGGGCGATGATGTCCAGCTTGCGGCAAATCCACAGCGGACCGTCCATATCCTCGGTCTGGAACCACACCCCGCTATCGGTGACGCGGAACGGGCTGCCCACCCCGCCGCCACCTTGCGGGCGCTTGGGCGCCGTTTTCTTTGCCTTGCCGGTAGCAGGCTGACCGGTGTCCGCTTGCCCAGCTGGCACGGCACTATCTTTGCTGTCAGGCGGTAATGCATCGGGGACAACGTTGGCCGCAGCCGGCAAAGCCGGGGCAGCACCACCAACAAGCCACACCCCGGCCGTCTGCAACAGCGCGATATGCCCCGCCGTCCAGCCCCGCGCCAGCGCATCCGCCGCATCGTCACCGTCCTGCCATTCGCCCACCTCGATCAGCACCGGCACACCATCCTGTGCACCGGCTGAAAACCCGGCAAAGCTGGCCACGTTCACCAGGTCAACCGCCGCCGCCCCCACCTTGACCAGCGCCGCCGCCACCGCATCCGCCGCCGCCTGCCCCGGGGCATCGTTATCCGGCCAGATCAGGCAATGCCGGCCAGCCAGCGGGGCAAAGTCGGCCTTGGCCACCGCCTCGGCCCCGTTCATCCAGCACACTGCCACATGCTCGGGCAGTAGCTTGGCGGCAGCATCGGCCGCTTTCTCGCCCTCGCAGATCACCACCGGCGCGTCCGGGTGTGCGGCCAACCTGTCCAGCCCGTACAGCGGGCGCGGCGTCGGCACGTTCTTCCACCGCCATTCGCGCTTGCCGCTGGCCACGTCCTGCCACACTGACAACGGGTAGTAGTCCTTGCTGCGGCCATTGGCGCCCGGCTCCAGCCGCACCAAGAACACCAGCGGCAGGCCGGCGGCATCGTTGTAGCGCCACACCTGCACCACCTTGCCGGGGTGGCGATACTTACCCTTCGGCATCGCCCCCAGCAGCTCGGCAGGGATCGGCAGCACCGGCACACTGTCCGCCACCTTGGGCGTAGCAGCGGGCAACGGCGCGGCGGCAACCGCCGGCGAGGCATCACCGGCCATCACCCCGAACAATCGCGCCAGATCCTTGCACGCCTCCCCTTGGCCATAGCCCTTCAAGTAGGCAACGAGGCTCACCACATCCCCGCCCTTGTCACCGCTGGCAAAGTCCGCCCACACGCCGCTATTGGCATTGATACTGAACGAACCGAAGCCATCATCGTTGCTACGCTGTGGGTTCAGCATCTGGCATTCGTGGCCATGCTGCTGCCAGTGCACACCCGCCCAATCCAACACCCGCGCCAGGCCGGCCAACGCGGCGCGGTTTACCTCGGCAAACGGCAATCGCTTCGGCGTCGTCATAAGCCACCCCCGCCTTTTGCCTGATCCAGTGCCAGTGCAGCGCCGTGGGCAACGTCCTCGATCAGCCCCGCCAGCAAGCCCGCCCGGGCATCATCCGCAAACAGCTCCAGTGCCTCGGCCATCAACGGCAGTAGTGGCAACAGAAAACCACACAGCGCGGCACGGCCCATGTTCTGGCGCTGCAATTCCGAGTAATCCGGCAGCGTCTGTACCGTGGCCACATAGGTCAGCAGCTCTAGCGCCAGGTCTTGGCCATCATGAAAAGCCGGTGCCGCACCACGCAGCGCAGAATCAAAAGGCAAGCCGGTGGCTGCCTGCCCGTTTTGAGGGAAGGTTGTTGTTGTCATCGGATTGTCCTTAGTGGGTCTGGTACGAAGCCGCTTGGCCAGCAGTCGCAGACTGGCCATGGGTCATGGCGGTGTTGCTGGCGGCAATGTCCAGCCGGTTGGCGTAGTCCAGCAGATCGCCCAACACGCGCACCATGCTGCCAACCTTGGGGAATAGCGCGGCTTCGTCGCCGACAGTGGCGTAGCCGTGATTGCTCATCAGCGAGCCCAGCACCTGCAAGCTGTGGACCACATCGGCGCGTAGATCATCGGCATCGGATTGCAGGTTCTGGCAGTCGGCCAGATCGGCACCACCGGCCCGCAGGGCGGCTGCTTTGCTGGCCAGGGCATCAAAGTAATTGGCAGGCGTCGTCATGCTGTCAGCCCTCCCACGGTTTGCACCGCAAAGCCACGGCTGGCCGGAACAACAGACACGGCGCGACCCGTTTGTGCCAGATACTGGCGGGCAAAGGTGACGGCTTCGGGGGCATTCGGGAGTTGCGCGACCGGTGAGACGGCAGCTGGAAACAGGCTCAACAAGACGCGGGCGAGCTTAGGCATGGTGGCTTCCTTAGTGGGTTTAGACCCGCTCCCCGCTGTCAGTCGGGGGTGGCAGGCGCGTGGCAGGGTTGACAGACCGGCACTAAGGAACCGGCAGCCCGAAGGCTCCCCACCACGGCCCACCATAGAAGGCGCACGAGTGGCGATTGACGGGCACAAAAAAGCCGCTTGCGCGGCGGTGTCCGCCTTAGTGTTCGGGCTGTCAAACCCGGTGCCGCTATTGAACAGCACAGGCACATTGTGGCCAACGTTGGCCGCAGCGTCAACCAGCCTCCCAAGCACGGAGGGAAGCGCCCCTGCTTGAAACTGAAAACCTTCACGCTGCGCTGCCATGACCAGGACCGGGTCTGAGCAAAATGGGAACAATGCAAAGCACACTGCTGTCGTCATCGCCGCCCCTTTCTGCACATCGACAACACTTCATCGGTGGCCAGATCCTTCACCGGGCTTGCGGCCAACGTCCGCCCTGCTTCCTCATCCGCCAGGGCACGCATGGCCAAGCCATTCAGATCAAACGCACTGCCTTCGGCCAACAACCTTTTTTGCACCATCAGCAGGATCTGCGGACTGCGCTGGCAAAGCCGGTCCAGCGCCTGCCGCGCCCGAGCAAGGCGCTGCGGATCGGGGGTGCTGCCGGCAAAGTGCTGGCGGGTATCGGGGCTCATACGGCCACCTCCGCACGGTTGATCCGATCTGCCAGCCACTGTTGCACCAGATGCGAAGGCCAACCCACTGCACGCGGGCCAAGGCTGATCGAGGCAGGAAACTGACTCTTGCGCATCAAGCCGTACAGGCTCGACTTGGACAGGCCAGTCATTGCCACCACCTGTGGCAAACGCAAGATATAAGCACCAGCAGGCAATGTACCAATCTCCGCTTGTGCCACTGGCTGACTGGCTTGGGGATGGTTACAGCCTGCCTTGTAGGCATCCAGATCCACACGCTTGTAAACGCACTGGCGGCCAACCTTGATCGAGCGCGGGCCTTTGCCCTGACTGGCCCATTGATTGAGAGTGAAGGCTGACACGCCCAGATAGGCCGCCGCTTCAACGCGGGTAAGGTGTTGCGAGGGTTGCATACGTCCTCCTTAGAAGGTGATTACCGCACTAGGTAGTGCGATATGGACGGATGCTAGTAAGGCAGGGGAAGTGTTAGAAAATCGTACGACACCGCCCAAAAGTGAAATGGAGGTGAAATCCGGCAGAGATCAATTGGAGTAAGTTTTGATTGCCCAGCGCACCGCATGGCGGGTCAAGCTACGGTTGGATTTCTGGCCCTGTTGCAACAGATAGTCCACCAGTGATTTGCAATCTGTTTCACCCGCCATAAACCGCGCATGGCATGACTTGTAAAAGGCTTCTGATATTTGCGGTGAGCGCCCCCCAGTCTTTTCCCGGCTCGTTGGATAGGCAAAAAACGGCAAACCACTATCCATGTCAGGCAGGGCTTTGCCAGAGAATGCCAATGCAATAGCCGCCACTGGCCAGACATTGACCGACCAGTCATGAAACCAAATAAAAGCCAGTTCGCGAAGCTTGTTGTGAGCAGCACGGGCCTTGCCGCTGTCGTTCACCTTGTTCCACCAGCCTGCCCCCATGGCGCGGTAATCGTCGGGAACCGTCAGTAAATCCTCCCTTGCAGCCATCGCCCACTCACGCACACGGTACGTCGCCAGCACGCACAGAACCTGCCCGTCACTAAGGACGTCCAACACCTCATGATCACGAGCGGCAGCCAGTAACGGGAATTTGCCCGGCGTCGTACCACCTGTTGCCGCTGCGTCTTCCACACCCTCCCGACACCCTTGCAGGTACGTCAATGCAGCCCATTGCTCCGGCGTCAGATCATCCGCATTCGTCCCCACCCGAACGAGCAAATCAAACAGGTCAGGCGGGTACACCGCCCCGTCATCGGCGTCGCAACCGAGTAAGGCAGCCTGCAACGGCGGCGGCAACTGCCAGCCAGCCAAAGCCTCTTGTATTTCAGCCACGGGGTAAATCGGCAGCGGACCTGCCCTGTAAGAAAAAGAGTCATCCCGCGAGAAAGCATCCGGCGGCAATGGCACGTGGGCATCATTGCTCATCGCCACAGCACCGACACCAGCCAGACAACGACCACTACAGACAAGCCACCCAGCGCAAGGCCGGCCAAGGCCCCATATAGCGCGACATCCCACGCCCGACCATGGCCCAGCATGGCAAACACGGCCCCGCCGCCAGCCATCGCCAGTACAGCTAGTCCACCAATGGCGTCAAACAGGGTCTCCGGCTTGAGCATCACGCTTGCACCTTGCCGATTCGGTGCACCGTGGCCCGGTCAATGCCGTATTCCCGCGCCATCGCGGCCCGACACTCGCCGGCGGCGTAACGGGTACGCAGCTCGGCCTTTTGTTCATCGGTCAGTTTGGATTTGCGCCCTTGGTACTTGCCTTCGGCACGGGCACGGCGGATGCCCTCTTGCTGGCGCTCTTTTCGCAAGCCATGCTCGAACTCGGCAAAGGCGGCAAACATGGTCAGCGCCAGTCGCCCCGCTGGTGTGCTGGTGTCGAATTGTTGTTTGAGAATCACCAGCCGGATGCCCTTGTCTGACAGGGTATTGATGGTGCCCAGCACATCCACGGTATCGCGCCCCAGCCGGTCCAACGCAAAGACCACCAGCGTGTCACCGTCACGCAGGTAAGCCAGCATGGCCGCAAAGCCGTCCCGGTTTTCCCCTTTGGTCGTGCCGCTGGTAGCCAGGTCGATGAATTCGCGCTCAATCTCGAATCCGGCGGCCAGAATGGCGGCACGCTGGTTTTCAATGTGCTGGTCTTCGGTGGAGACGCGAAGGTAGGCAATCGCTTTCGTCATAGCAGCAAACCGTTGCAATAGGGTATGGTGTTAATATTGCAACACCATACCCTATTTTGCAACAGATTTTGCAACGGTTTTCAGGGGGGTGTTGCACTGTTGCATAGGGATTACCCTATTGCAGCACATTAATCAGTCAATAAGAAATTTCAAATAAACAACGCCTCAATAACTTTATTTCCATATTTCGACATCATCCTATATATGAAATTTGGCTCAACAGCCGCAACAAAACTCAGATAGCCTTTCAGTTTCTGTACTTCCTCCGCACTTAACTTACCAAGAGAAAAGTGATGAACCATTGCGGAGATATTCCTCTTACGATCCCGACCAACAGACAAAGTATCATCATTTGTTATAGTAATGCCAGTTACAGTCCTTCTTTTAGCTTTGG
This sequence comes from Vogesella alkaliphila, assembly GCF_014652475.1. Lineage (GTDB taxonomy): Bacteria > Pseudomonadota > Gammaproteobacteria > Burkholderiales > Chromobacteriaceae > Vogesella > Vogesella alkaliphila. The sequence continues at coordinate 78,293 of NZ_BMYW01000013.1, forward strand.
ATAAAAATATAGTCTTCTCACTATTAACTTTTATTTTTCCATCGTAATCTCTCTTCAAAACCGAACGAACAAAACCAGGCATCTCAGACAAAGCATCTCTTTCTCTAGTCGAAAAAGTCATATCATCCGCATATCTACTATATCTAATTCGCATTGCCGCACATTGACTCTCCATCAAGCAATCAAAATGATACATCACTACATTTGAAATAAACGGAGAACTCGGAGCACCAACACTTAATCTTAACGGGCTATTTCTTCTGAGCTTCCAAAACAGCAAATTACTCAATAAAATTTTATCATCATCCGAAAATTCAACACCACCATCACTCATCAACCCAAAGAAAAGACTTGGCGTTATACTCAAAAAGAAATTCTTAAAGTCCATCTTCAGCAAGTATGGATTATTTTTGTGAATGCTTGCATTCTTTACAATACTAGTTCCACTCTCATAAGCCATAGCATGACGACTAACAGGCAAAATATCGCGCAAATATTTTACGACAAGCCTCTGCATAAACTTAACTTCTTTAGAAGGCTGAGCAATCAACCTAGTCTTATCACTATTTCTTTTTGGAATCTCATATTTCTTATATCGATACGGGGCTGTTGCACAGAATTTCCGTAACTCGGCTTCGTCCAGCAAAAGTTCATCAGCTAACTTTTTAGAAATTCTCATTCCGCCCCCTCCCTTCTGCATCGGCTGGTTGTGCTGATTGTGCTGATTGTGCTGGTTGTGCTGGTTGCGCTGATTGTGCTGGTTGTGCTGGTTGTGCTGGTTGCGCTGGTTGCGCTGATTGTGCTGGTTGTGCTGGTTGTGCTGGTTGTGCTGGTTGTGCTGGTTGTGCTGGTTGTGCACTCGGCTTAATGCTTTGTATCTGCTTCAGGGCATTAGTTCGCTTCTTTGAAGACTCATCTTGGGCTAAGACAAACGACTGCCTAATAGCGACCTTCATTGCTGGAGTATCACGCTTTTCACCATTCTTCAATAACCCGAAAAAAACCCTTCGCTCGCCTTTAGATTTATCATAGTAATAATTAACACTACTATATGTAGTATGCGTCACTAGCCCTACGATATCCAAAAGATAAAGGAGTCGATGCAAAGTACGAGAATCAACAACAATACCAACACATTTTAACGCCAACTCAATCTCATGCAGCTTTATAGGATATGCAATTAATACTATCTCGTAGATCAGAAATGCAATATGAGCGGGATTGTCGCTATCAAAGGGCTCAGTTTTCTGAGAGGATTCCAATTTCCTAACAATATCTGACGCAATAAATTCCGTGTGCTCGTACTCCCCAGCCTCATCCTCATCCTCATCCTGAGGAAATGGATAGACAATAACCGAATCAGGGGATTTTCTCTTCAAACTCTCAAGAGGACCATGATAAATAAATGAGTCTCTTCTTTCTATCTCTCTCTGAGGTGCAATAACCAACAATCTATTAGAAACTAGTGGATTGGTACAAAAAATACCCAACTCAACCAAAGAGCCCGGGCTTTCTAGGCAAATAACAATTAGCGTTGCAATATTTGCTATATCATTCTCAAACTGCAATAAATCAGAATAAGCGCCATCTCGAAAATAATCTATAAAATCCTCAGCCTTCACGATGGCACTGTAAACATCTTCGTTATTATCATCAAAATGATTAATTATTGCATTTCTCAAACTTTTAGAGTCAAGTGATACGACCCCACCGCAAATAAATACTTTTGGTGGAAGAAAATGTGCCACAAAGCTCTTAGGCTCAAGTAAAGAAAACTCTCTTTCTAGTGCTTGATCGTAGCTCATGCAAAACTCGCGAAAAAAAAGCGACCCACTCGGGGTCGCTCTGCAATATCTTTACCTAAAGGATGCGCTAAAGACTTCCCTAGCGCTCCTGAGGTACGAAGGATCGATAGGGAAGTGCTTTAGCGCAACCCTAAAAATCGTCAATAACATATGTCTGGACGAAACGCCAGACAGGATAAGCAACTCAAAATAAATATAGAGCAGTATCCTACGCGTAAAGATGCTTTGATACTAGCCTAGTGGCTTAGGCTTTGCAAGTTGCATGCTTAACCATTCAACTAACAACGTGTGGCCAACCCTGTCACCAAGCACTTGCTTCTTAATTCTTACTAGAATCAGTACAAAGTCCCTAAGAGCAATGCTTCACATCAAAGCCCTGCAGGCAGTCCAAGAAATTGGCCCACCACTGCATCATACTCCGCCGTTCGTCCAGGTATTCGGCACGGTGATAAGCAGCGCGTACCCTGTTACGCTCGGCATGGGCAAGCTGGCGCTCGATCACATCAGGCTTGAACCCCTCTTCATTCAACGTGGTAGAGGCCAAGGCGCGGAAGCCGTGCGGGGTGGCCGTGCCTTGGTAGCCCATGCGCCCCATCGCGTAACTCAGGGTGTTTTCGCTCATGGGCTTGGCGTGGTCGGTCATGGCCGGAAACAGCAGCGCACCGCGCCCCGTCAGCGGCTTCAATTCTTCCAGCAGGGCAAGGGCCTGGCGTGATAGCGGGACAATATGCGGGGCACGCATTTTCATGCGCTCGGCCGGAATGCGCCATTCCGCCCGCTCGATGTCGAATTCATCCCAGCGGGCCGCGCGCAATTCACCAGGTCGCACAAAGGTCAGCACCAGCAGGTGCATGGCGATGCGGGTTGGTTCGTAAAGGTTGGCCGCAGCCAGTCGGCGGTAAAACTCGGGCAGCTCGCCACGCGGCATCGCGGGCCGGTGCTCCACTTTGGCAGCGGTCAGCGCGCCAGACAGGGCAAGGGCGGGGTTGATGGCCAATCGCCCCGTCTGTACGCCGTAGCGCAGCACGGCGCTGACACGCTGCAACACGCGCCCTGCCGTCTCGATGGCACCGCGCTTTTCCACCTTGCGGACGGTGGCGAGGATTTGCGGTGCAGTCAGCTCAGTAATGGCGATGTTGCCCAGGTCGGGAAAGGCATCATTCTGCAGTGACTCCAATACGCGGCGGGCGTGGTCCGGCGTCCAGCGTGGCAGCTGCTTTTCGTACCATTCTTGCGCCAGCAAGGCGAAAGCATTAGTGCTGGCCTCTTTGGCGGCGATTTTGGCCGCTTTCTTGGCTTCGCCGGGGTTCAGCCCTTCCGCCAGCAGCTTGCGGGCCTCTGCGGCCTTCTCCCGCGCCTCGGCTAGCGACACCGCAGGATATTTGCCCAAGGCCAGCTTGCACGGCTTGCCAAGGTGGCGATAACGGTACAGCCAGCGTTTGCCGCCCGCTGGTGTCACTTCCAGGTACAGGGCATCGCCATCCGCCAGCTGATACGGTTTGTCTTGGGGCTTGGCTTGCCTAATGCCCAGATCAGTTAATGCCATAGTTTATTCCTTACCTCGATTCGCCCGTCAGGCTGGCGAACGGGCACCAGCCGCGCCCGGCTTTGCCGGACTCAAGACCAGCTTGCAGGGCTTTGGGGGGCCCCGATTGGCGCACTTTATCGTGTCACCATAGTGACACCCCGAAATGTCACTACGGCAAACATTCAAAAAACCCTTTAAAAACAATGCTGTCACTATGTCACTACCGTCACTACGCATTTTTAGGCGGGTCGGAAAAAAGCAAAACGGCACGCGGCCAACCCAGGCAAGGTGCCGTCCGGCATGGCAGGACATACACACATTCTTGTAACCAGAGTATGAATTGGAAAAGGTGCTGATGACAGGCGGGTGTGTACCTTTTTTCCGGTGCCGAGAAAAAGGTACACAAAAAGGTACACAAAAAAGCTGGATGTTACTGAACGTAGCTGGACGCTATTGGACAACAAAAAACCCGCAGAGCCTTGCGCTGTGCGGGTTTCTGGACTTTCTTGAACTTCTCTGGACTTTTTCGTGGTGCCCGGGGCCGGACTCGAACCGGCACACCTTGCGGCGGGGGATTTTGAGTCCCCTGCGTCTACCAATTTCGCCACCCGGGCGAAAAAATCCAAGACGCGCATTGTATAAGCGGCGTTACCCCTTGTAAAGCTCAGTCCGCCACTTTCAGCTGCAGCGCCCGCTCGTACAGTTGCTTCTTGTTGAGGTCATAATGCGTCGCCACGATCGCCGCCGCCTGCTTGGTCGGCAGCACCGCGGCCAGTTCGGCGAGCAGCGCCAGCGCCGGTGCGGGCAGGCTGTCCGCCGTCTGCTCCACCGGTGCGGCGGCGTCGATGATCAGCACGCACTCGCCGCGCTGCTGGTTGCTGTCGCTGCGGATGCGCTCGGCCAGTTCGGCCGCCGGCAGGCGCAGGAAGGTCTCGAAGGTCTTGGTCAACTCGCGTGCCAGGATCAGCGGCCGTTCGCCGCCGAGGGTGGCGGCGACGTCTTCCACGCACTCCAGGATGCGGTGTGGCGCCTCGTAGCAGACCACCGCGTAGTCGGCGTCCTGCCACTGCTGCAGCGTCTTGCAACGTTGGCCGCGCTTGGGCGGCAGAAAGCCGTGAAACAGGAAGCGGGCGGTATCCAGCCCGCTGGCGGACAGGGCGGTGATCACCGCCGAGGCACCGGCCACCGGCACCACGCGCAGGCCGGCTGCCCACACCGCCTGCGCCAGGCGGGCACCGGGGTCGGAAATGCCCGGCGTGCCGGCGTCCGACACCTGCACCACGATCTTGCCCTCCTGCAGCCAGCGGATCACGCTGGCCGCCATCTCGCGCTCGTTGTGTTCGCGCAGACTGACCAGCTTCTTGCTGATGCCGTAGGCGGCCAGCAGGCTGCCGGTGACGCGGGTATCTTCCGCCAAAACGATGTCCGCGGCGTGGAACCCGGCAATGGCGCGCAGTGTCACATCAGCCAGATTCCCAATCGGCGTGGCCAGCACATATAATGACCCGTTGATAAACGTTTCCTGGGCAGAACTCATCAAGTGATCAAGCATTGTCTGCACGTTTTGGCTCCCTGGTTATCCGGCACAGCCGTTTTAATGGCGGCAAGTGTAGCCGCTGCCCAGTCGCCGGGCTATATCCTTCAGCAAAATCAGCAAACGCTGCGGAACATCGGCGCCAGCGCCGCCTCCGCACCGCTGGCCACCCCGGCCGTCGCGACGCCGGCCACGCCCGCCGCCAGGCTCAGCGACAACAAGCCGCGCCTGCACCTGGGGCTGCTGCTGCCGGTGGAGGCTCCGCAGCTGGGTGACGCCGCCCAGGTGGTGAAGGCCGGTTTCGACGCCGCCGCGCAGCAGGACAGCAACGTCCAGCTCAGCTTCGTCGCGCTGGCCAGCGAGAACGATGCGGTGAAGGGCTACCAGCAACTGCTGGCCGCCGGCGCCAGCGTGATCGTCGGACCGCTGACCCGCGAGGGTGCGGCCAACGTGGCGGCACAGGCCAGCGTGCCGACACTGGTGCTGAATACGCTGAGCAAGGCGCCGGCCGGTGGCAAGGTGTGGAGCCTGTCGCTGGCGGTCGAGAGCGAGGCGCGCCAGATCGCGCGCATGATGCGCGACGACGGCCGCAAGGCGCCGCTGGTGCTGTTCAATAACGATGCGCTGTCCGCGCGCCTGCGCACCGCCTTCGCCGAGAGCTGGACGCAGCGCCATCCGGCTGCTCCGCAGGAACTGAACATGACGCAGCCGGACGGCGCGCAGCTGAGCACGCTGCTGGCCGGCGCCGACAGCGTGTTCCTGGCGCTGGACGACAAGGAAGCGGAGGCCAGCCGCGCGCTGCTGCCGGCCGAGCTGCCCGCCTACGCCACCTCGCTGATCAACACCCGCCAGGCGGCCCCGGCACTGGACGGCGTGCGCTTCGTCGACATGCCGTGGTTCCTGATGCCCAACCACCCGGACGCCGCCGGTATCGCCCGCCCGGCCACGCCGCTGACCAAGGCCACCGAACGCCTGTACGCGCTGGGGGTGGACGCCTTCCGCCTCGGCAAGGCGCTGGGACAGAACCGTAACCCGGCCAGCATCCGCCTGCGCGGCGTCACCGGCGACCTGCAACTGGGCAAGGACTGGGTGATCCAGCGCGAGCTGCCGGCCGCCATTCGCGGCGAGTCGCAATGAGCCGGGCCAGCGGCGACCACTACGAAACCCTCGCCTGCCGCTTCCTGCAGCAGCAGGGGCTGACGCTGGTGGAGCGCAACTGGCACTGCCGGCAGGGCGAACTGGATCTGGTGATGCGCGACGGCGCCTACTGGGTGTTCGTCGAGGTGCGCGCCCGGCAATCGGCCCACTTCGGCGGTGCCGCCGCCAGCATCGGCAGCGCCAAGCAGCACAAGCTGCACACTGCGGCCAACCTTTACCTCAGCAGCAAACGCATTGACGCCCCCTGCCGTTTCGACGCCGTGCTGTTCGATGGCGGCGAACAGGCGCAGTGGCTGAAGAACATTTTCGCTTAAGCGCCACCGACCAAAGGAATCTCATGGATTTGATCGAACGTGTCAGCGGACACTTCCTTGAAAGCATCGCCATCAAGCAGCAGGTGATGGACGAGCTGTCGCCGGCCGTGGCGCTGGCCGCCGAGCGCATGGTCAGCAGCCTGATGAACGAGGGCAAGATCCTCGCCTGCGGCAACGGCGGTTCCGCCGCCGACGCGCAGCACTTTGCCGCGGAAATGGTTGGCCGCTTCGAGAAGGAGCGCCCGGGGCTGGCGGCGATGTCGCTGGCCACCGACAGCTCGGTGCTCAGCGCCATCGGCAACGACTACGATTTCGACATGATCTTTTCCAAGCAGGTGCGGGCGCTGGGCCACCACAACGACCTGCTGCTGGCGATCTCCACCTCCGGCAACTCCGCCAACGTGATCGAGGCGATCTACGCCGCGCACGAACGCGGCATGGGCGTGATCGCGCTCACCGGCAAGGACGGCGGCCAGATCGCGGAAATCCTGTCACCGGAAGACATCCACCTGAATGTGCCCAGCCTGCGCACCGCGCGCATCCAGGAAGTCCATATCTTGTTGATCCATGCGCTATGCGACGCCATCGATTGCATGTTGCTCGGAGGAGAATGATGAAGAACCGTTTGCTTGCGCTGCTGCTGGCCAGCAGCGCCGCCGCCAGTCTCAGTGCCTGCTTCCCGCTGGTTGCCGGCGGCGTGGCCGCCGGCGCGCTGGTCGCCACCGACCGCCGCACCAGCGGCGCCTATGTCGAGGACCAGGCCATCGAGCTGAAATCGCTGCGCCAGACCAGCGAGCGTTTTGCCGGCGCCCGCATCAGCATCACCAGCTACAACCGCGCGGTGCTGATCAGCGGCGAGGCGCTGAACGAGGCGCAACGCCAGGAGATCGAGATGATGGTGCGCGGCACGCCCAATGTGCAGCGCGTCTACAACCACCTGGTGGTGGCGCCGGTGGCGACCCTGGCGCAGAAGAACAACGACCTGTGGATCACCACCAAGGTGCGCACCCGCCTGCTGGAAGGCAAGGGCTACCCGCCGCAGGCGATCAAGGTGGTGACTGACCGCGGCGTGGTCTACCTGCTCGGCCTGGTCACCGCCAGCGAAGGCGCCGCCGCCGCCGATGTCGCCAGCCGTACCACCGGCGTGCAGCAGGTGGTCACCCTGTTCGAGACGCTGGCCGAGACCCCGGCCGCCAGCATCCAGCCCGGCAACTGAGCCATACCACGGCAAGCAAAAAGGCGACTCGCGAGTCGCCTTTTTGCTTGCCGGCGGCCGCGGCTACAGGCTGCGCCCCGCCCCCGGCATCAGCACGTCGCTGCACAGCACGTGCTGCACCTCGTCGATCTCGATCGCCATCGACAGCGTGACGCAGATACGGGTATCGGTCATCGACAGGTAGGGCTCGCTCATGTACAGCACGCCGGGCTGGTCGATGGCGTGCTGGAAATAGGCGCGCCGCGACCACACCGCGCCGGTGGTGTCCTCCAGCGGGGAAAAGCGCAGATTGTCCCCGTTCCCGTTGCGCCCGGAATTGAGGTTGCGCCCCTGCTGGCGGCCTTCCTGATCCAGCAGGAAGCAGCGGATCACGTCCGGCAGCTGCAACATCGGTTTTGCCGCCACCTCGAATTCGCTGCCCTGCATTAGCGCGATCGCCGTCTGCACGAAGGCCTGCCGCGACAGCTCCATCTGGCGACGGTTGAGCTTGCGCCGCAGCAGTTCACGGTTCATCAGCTCGTCCCACTTGGCGTCGAGCCGCGGCGTGATCAGCTGGTCGCTGTCCGGTACCGCCGCAGGGCGTGCCACGTAGTAGCCCTGCACCAGGTCGCAGCCGGAATCCAGCGCCACCACCACGTCGGAATCGCTTTCCACGCCTTCCACCACCACCAATGCACCGATTTCGTGCATCAGCCGCACCAGCCGCGACAACAGGGTGCGCGTGCGCTGCTGTGTCACCGCGCTGCGCAGCAGGTGGCGGTCAAACTTGACGAAGTCCGGCTCCAGGCTGCACACCCGGTCGATATTGGAATGGCCGACGCCGAAATCGTCGATCGCCAGCAGGCAGCCCTGCTCGCGCAACAGCGCCACGCCCTCCAGCAGGCGCGCATCCAGCTCGATTGCCTGCTCCAGCACCTCCAGCACCACCGACTGCGGCGCGATGCCGGACTCGGTGATGAGGGCGCCCAGCTGGTCGGCGTAGTCCGGATCGGACAGCGTCATGGCATCGACATTGAGGAACAGCCAGCGCTGGGCGTGGCCGGCGGCGGCAAAGCGCTGGCAATGCGCGGCACACACCGCCAGATCCATCGCCACCCGCTCGTCGCGGCGGATATAACGCTGGTACACCTCCAGCGGCGACAGCGAGACCTCCTTCTCCGACGCCCGCAGCAGCGCCTCCATGCCGACCGTGCGCCGGTGCGCCAGGCTATAGATGGGCTGAAAGTGGGAGTTCAGTAACAGGGAATCCCGCATCGGTATGTTATTCACAGCAACGCTCCGGCAAAAGTTGTACGCAGACTAGCAATTGCTGTTCCAGTTTAAGTGAGGTTGGCCGCAAGCCCAACCTTTAGCAACGAAAAAAGAGCCGGCAGCTGCCGGCTCTTTGTACCCCATCATGGGACGAAGGACTTACATGTCAGCTTTCAGGTTTTGCCCCGGGTTGTGCAGCAGCTTTTCAATAATGTCGTGATCGGAAGCGCCAGTACCCGCCAGGCTGTCGAAAGCGACCCCTTTCAGCAGAATTTGCTGATCCGCCACCGCTGCGGCATTGGCACCGTCGGCAGAGAAGCCACCCAGCGTACTGATCTGCAGCAGGGTGTCGTCGCCACTTTGCGAGAAGTGCAGGTACTGCTCCAGACTGCCGGCATTCTCGCCTTGCAGCAGGTCGGCCAGATCCAGCTGGTCTCCTTCCGCCACATTGAAGTCCATCACCACATCCCTGGCCGGCGTCCCCGCGGTGCCCTGATCGCCCAGCTGCCACTTGAAGATATCGGTGCCGATATCCCCACGCAGCACGTCGTTGCCCTGGCCGCCGATCAGCAGGTCGTTACCGGCACCGCCACGCAGGCCATCATCGCCGCCCCCACCCAGCAGGGTATCGTCGCCGCTACCACCGTAGACCAGGTCCACGCCGGCCTGGCCATGGATCACGTCGTTGCCGCTGCCACCATGTGCCAGATCGGCCCAGGCAATGCCGGAGGTATTGGCCGTATGATCGTATGTCCGCGCGGCAGTGCTCAGCGAGTTGTCGGAGGCGTCGGTAACCAGCTCACCCAGGCCACCAATCGTCATCAACCCCATCTTCAGCACATCGGCCTGAGCCGGGGCATGACCGGCGATGGTTTCGCTACCCGAGTCCCCCAGATAGATGATGTCGTTGCCGGCGCCGCCTTCCACGTAGTCGTTACCGCCCTTGCTGTCGATGACCTGGTTGGTGCTGCCGGTCTGTACCATCTGCGCGCTTGCCCCGCTTGACGGCTGGAGTTGCGCCCAGACATCGAGACCGGTGCCGGCTTCACCGTGAAGCACCGTGATCTGGTCATTGCCACTACTACCGACCACCTGCGCCAGGTCCAGCGTCAGCCTGGCCTTGTCGGTATCGCCATCCGCATCTTTCATGGTGTACTCGATGCTGGCCGGCTTCAACAGCTCGGTATAGGCCATCCCCTTCAACAAGAAGCCCTGGCTGTCGTCCTTGCCCTTGCCGGTATCACCGCTGGTGCCCTCGTACGTCATGGCGACATAGACAATCGGCGTACCACTCTTGCTGATGGCGGTAAAGTCCGCCGGCTTGCCGTTCTTGCCCACCTCGGCGCTGGTGATCGTGTCATCCACCAACACGACCTTGTTTCCCGCCGCATCATAGGCAACCAGCTTCACGGTACCGGCATTCAGTTCGGCAATGGTCAGCGTGACCTGGGTGGCCGTCCCGCCCAGTTTGACCAGCAGCGTTTCGCCACCATCCACGGTATGGCGTGAAGCATGCAATGCATCCACCGACCAGCCCACCTTGCCGGAACCGGCCCCCGAGCTGTTGTAGCCCAGATTCTGGCCGGCGCTGAAACTGCTAATGCTGCTTGGCGGGTCGCCTGCAAGGCCGGTCAATTCAAAACTGCCAACCTTGCCGGAGGCAAGCTGCTGAGCGCTAGGCTCACCGTCCAGTGTCGCGGTAAGCGCTTTAAGCGTGTAGCTGCCATCGGCCTTCAGGGTAAAGCGACCGTCATCCGTCGTTGCGCCAGCGGCATAGTCCTTGCCCAGATAGCTGAACCCGGTCACCGACTTGCCGCCATCCACGGCCGCATCGTTGGTCAGCACCTTACCGCAGAGCCTCGTGTCCACCGCACTGCCCGCCGCGTAATCGTCCACCGCCACAGGGTTGGTATCCAGCACAGCCACGCTGACCGCAGTCCACGCGGTTTCACCAGTGGTGGTCACCGCCTTGTAGCTGAAGCTATCGCTTACCTTGTTGTCCGCATCGCCGGTGTGATCGACCACCCGGGCCACAAAGGTATAGCTGCCATCCGGCCGGATGGTCACCTTGCCATGGCCAGTGTCGAGTTCAGTACCGCTCGGTGCCACCTCCACCTTCGTGCTGCCACCGTTCAGCGACACATACAGTTTGGAAACCGTACCGGTGATGCCATCATTCGCCAGAATGCTGCCGTGTGACGTCGTCGAGCCTTCGACGACGGTCGTGCCATCCGCCTGGCTTGGCAGCGGACTCGCCACTGGCGCCGCATTGGCCTGCAGCACCTCTACCGGCAGGCTGATGTCGTTGACCGCGGTATCCAGCACCTTGCCGCTGGCATCCACTTCGGTCGCCGTTGCCTTCACCGCCAGTGTGTACTTGCCCGGCTCGTTCACCTTGATCTGCAGGGACGACAGGCTCCAGCCAGTCACATTGACCTTGCCGTCAGAACCAACGGTCACGCTATGGTTGGCCGCATCCTTCAGTACCGCCCCCTGTGGCAGGCCGCTGATCTCGACAGACAGCGTCTCGGAACCATCGACGTCAACCAGGGCCGCATTGATGGCGCTGAGCTTGATGAAGGTATCTTCGTAGCCCTTGTTGTCCACCGCCTGGAACTTGATATTGTCCAGAACGGCACCGTAGGAATCACCGGCATCCTTTGCCTGGAAGATCAGGCGGTAATTACCGCTCTGCTCGATACCAAGGCTAAGCTGTTGCCCCTTGGCCCAGCCAACCTGCGTCGGGCTGAAGTCAAACAGCTCTTTTTGCGAGGCGGCAATCGGATTGCCACTCACATCCAGCTGCACCAGCAGGATCTTCATGCCATTGGTCGATACCGGTTTATCACCCGTCGTACGCGCCCCGACATCGAAGTTCAGCTGATAGAAGCGCCCGGCCTCGCACTGGATGTCGGTGTAGATCTGGCTGACACCGTTCTCGCCCTCGATCTCCATTACCTGGTTGCTGCCAGAACCACCGGGGATATACACCGACTCTTTGCCGACCTCGATCTTGCCCCAGCCATTCGCCTGCCAGGTACCGATCCCGCTGGCACCGCCAACCGTGTTCAGGTCGATCGCGCTGCTCCATGGCTTACCCGCCAAGTCCACAGCATCGAAGTCCATGGCCGCCAGGCTCTGATAGGCAGACAGCGACAGCTGCGGCTGGTCGGCTACCGGCACCACATCGACGATCACTTCCTTGTCGTGGGCAATTTCCACGTTATCTTTCAGCACATCAAACTTGATGCTGCCCAGATCCTTGCCCTTATTGCCGATGCCCTGGCTGTCGCCATAAAGGTCGGCTCCCGAAACATGCTCCTTGGGCACGAACTTGACCTTGCCCGCATCGATATCCGACTTGCTGAACGTCGAGGTCTCGTTGTGGCCGAGCACCTTGAACACCCCGTTCGCGTCCTTGTACTGGATCGTACCGTTGCCGTTCTGGTTGCCGGACACGCGCACGGTTGCCCCGGCATCGGAAATGCCGAGAACAGCCCAGTTCAGTGCCACCGCCGTATCTTCGGTCGTCAGCAGAGCCATCGGCGATACCGTGGTCGACTGCGTGCCATTGAGGGTCAGCGTCGCGGTATTGGAGATATCGCCATCATTGTCCTGCACCGTGTAGCGGAAGGTTTCCGTCACCGCTCCTTCTGCCGGCGTGTACTTGATGGAGTCGATCACATAACCGTTCTGGCTACCGCTATATCCCAGCGCCACGTACTTGAAAGCGGTCGTGGTGGAAATATTGAAGCTCTGCAAGCTGCCATTGCTGGACGACGAAACCAGTGTGCCGGAGCCAACCAGATTGCCATTCGCATCGTAGGCCTTCCAGCTTGCATCACCCTGCCCCTTGTTCAGCTCGTTGATGCCGATCTGCACAAAATTGGAGGCGACCTTCAGGCCGACTACCAGTGTCTCGCCACCACCGATGTCATTGGTGCCGTTGCCGCCCGGCGACACGCCGATACCCGGTTTGGCATTGTTGCCGCTGGTGCGCACATCGACCAGGGCGGTGGCATCCGCCGTCAGACCGGCAAGGTTCAACGCATCACCGCTCTGCCACGAGCCATTCTGGAAGCCGTAAACACCAAAGGCTGCCTTCAGCGCCGCACTGCCTTCGGCTGCGCTAATGTCGGTATCCAGCTTGCTGGTATAGGTGTAGCTGCCATCCGCCTTGACGGTCAGCTCGCCATACTTGCCGGCCACCGTCACTTCGCCATTGCCCAGCTCGGTTGCCACGCCGTTTTCGCCGGTGACGGTGTAAACCTTGGCCGCGTTGGCCGCAGAGTTGTCCACCACGCTGTCGTTGGCCAACAGCTTGCTGCTGCCGGCAGTCTGCACATTCAAGCCCGTGCTGACGGTGCCCGAATCGTTCGCGGCAAGCGGGGCGGTATCCAGAATATTGATGGTGTAAGTAGCAGTAGAACCATCGGCCTTGGTGTAGCTGAACGAGTCAACGTCGCTTGCCGAATCCGAGTGATTACGCACCGGAGCCTGGTAGACGTACTGCCCTGCTGCATTGAGCGAAACCGTCCCCCCCAGCTGGGTCTGGCCAACAAATTCGACGCCACTGGCCACATTCAGCACATTACCGGTACTGCCCTCGACCACCTCCTGCAAGGCCACGACGGTGTCTTTGTCGCCGATGGTGGTGATCACCGTGGCGTTGCTGTAGTCCACCCGCTCGTAGTTGGCCGCAGCGCTGTAGCTGCCACCGTTCAGACTGACCCGGAACTGCTCGCCGTTGTCGGCCAGCGCGTCGTTCACCGCCTGGGCGCTGAACACTTCGCCGACCGTGACCGTGGTCTGGCTGGCGCGGTAGTCGCCGTCACTGGTGCTGCCGAGGTGGCTGAAGCCGACCGTCACCGTGCCGCCCGGCTGGGTGGCCAGCACGTGGCCCTGAGCGTCGACGGCGCGCACCACGTAGTAGGCGCTGGTTTCGCCTTCTTCCGATACGGTGGAGCTGGTCACCGGGTTGCCTTGAGCATCGACGGCGAACAGTTGCAGGGTGAAGGGGCTGTCCAGCGGGTTCTGCGGGTCTTGCGGGTCGCCGCTTTCGTCGGTCACCACGCTGCTGGCCGCGCCCTTGTCGGCCGAGATGTCGATTTTCTCGAACGCGCTGTTGCTGGCCGCGCCGGTGATGGTGGCGACCAGGCCTTCGCTGCCTTCCT
>NZ_BMYW01000014.1 GCF_014652475.1 Vogesella alkaliphila
TATTTGGCTTGGCCAGACACTTACACCTATCGGTTATTCGTTCTGTTAAAGAGCAGTGCTGAACCGCGTTTCGTTTGCGGCGTCAGCTAAGGAGGCGAACTATAGCGAAGCCACCAAACCACGTCAACACCTGATAGCGTGTTTTTTGCGAAAAAACCACAAGCCATTGATTTTAATAGGCTGCAATTCTGAAAAAATCCGGAACCACACGCCGGACCGGCTCTGCTACGCTGGACACCCTACCCCATCCAACATGCAAATACCCATCAACCCATGCAACGACACTGGCTTTTCGATCTCGACGACACCCTGCACCACGCCGGCGCGCAGGTCTTTCCGCTGATTACGCTACGGATGACCAGCTACATCATGCAGCATCTACAGGTTGACGAAAACGAGGCGCACCGCCTGCGCAAGCTGTACTGGCGGCGCTATGGCGCGACCCTTGGCGGCCTGGTCAGGCATCACCGCATCGACGCCGACCATTTCTTGCGCAGCACCCATGACATGGCCGAGCTACTCCCCCTGATCGACAGCAGCAACCAGCTACCGCAGTTGCTGAGCCGCCTGCCGGGACGCAAGTGGGTGTTCTCCAACGGTCCGCAACACTATGTAGAGGCGATGATCGAACACCTGCGCATCGGCCATCTGTTCGAGGAGGTTTTCGGCATCGAACGCTTCGGTCATCCCAAGCCGCGGGTCGCCGCTTTCCGGCGGGTGCTGCGTCAGAGCGGCATTGCCGCCGAGCGCTGCATCATGGTGGAAGATTCTGCGGCCAACCTGCGCACGGCACGACAGCTGGGCATGCGGACGGTGTGGGTCAGCCAGCAGAAACGCAAGCCGTGCTGGGTCGACTACCGCATCGGCAGCCTGAGCCAGTTGCCGCGCCTGGCGTTTAGCGACGGTGCTGCTGTCTGAGCGACAGCAACAGGCAGGCAAATGCCCCCAACGGCCACAAGTCGGCCACCAGATCGACCAGCGCGCTCATGTTCAACAGATGGCCGTAGCTCCAGCGGAACAGCGACAGCACGTCGGACTGCAGACCGGACAGCGGCCAGAACGACACCACCAGTTGTGACAGCAGCAGGCACAACATGGCGGCCACGGTTTGCGGCCAACGTTGGCCGCGCGTCACCGCCCACACCAGCAACAGGCCGCCGAGCAGGCCCAGCGCGACGTTGAGATTGACCCACTGGAAGAACAGCGCCGGCTTCAGCAACGCACCGGCAGTGACCAGTTTCAGCACGATCACCGTCAGCAGGAAGTAGACGATGGCGCGCAGCTGGTACTGGCGCCGGCTCAGGAAGCAGGTCAGGAACAACAGGCTGCCGGCGAGATTGAGCATCGCGCTACCGCCTTCGATCAGCATCAGGAATAGCTGCGGATCCTGCAGCGGCGAGATATACGGCTGCGGCAGCCCCTCCGGCAACACCACCATGCCGAACAGCGGAATCGCCGGATTCAGCTGCGTCAGGAACCACAGCCCGATCAGCAGCAAGGCGTAGTCGGCACTGCTGTCGCCGACGAACCAGCGCCGGCGCAACGCCTTGCCCTGCGCCCAGAAGCGGGAAAACAGCGGAAAAGTCGCCAGCGTCGCACCGCAGGTGGCGCCGCCGACGTTGTACAGCACGTCAAGATTGGACGCGACGCGCAGCGGCAGGAACTGCTGCAGCGTCTCCACCAGCACGCTGCTGACACTGGCCACCACCATCGCCAGAGCCCAGCCCTGCCACTTGCGACGCGGCACCAGCGCCAGGCTGAAGCCGTAGGGAATGTAGATCAGCAGGTTGACGGCATTGTCGAAAAAGCGGGTGTAGTACGGCAGCGGGTAAAACAGGAAGTCGAACAGCGGCAGACCGGTATCCTGCCAGCCGCTAAACGGGTAGGCGCTGAGGAACACGATCAGTGCGGCATTGATCAGTGCCGCGTGCAGCGCGACATGGCTGCGATCGGAAGCAGGAGAAACGGAAGCGGAGCTCATCGGAATCGTCTGGCCAGGCAAGCGGTTCAGGCCTGCGCCTCCGACCACACGCCCTCGTGGAAGAAGCGGCGATAGCGCGTCAGCCACGGCGCGATGTCGTAGCCATGCTGCGCCAGCCAGGCCGGATCGAAGTAACTGTTGAGATAGCGGTTGCCGTCGTCGCACAGCAGCGTGACGATGCTGCCGCCCTGACCGTTACGCTGCATTTCCGCTGCCAGCTGGCAGACACCGTAGAAATTGGTGCCGGTGGAGCCGCCGCACTTGCGCCCAAGCACCTCTTCCAGAAAATGCACGGCGGCGTAGCTGGCGACGTTCGGCACGCGGATCATGTGATCGACCACGCCGGGAATGAAGGACGGCTCGACGCGCGGGCGACCGATACCCTCCACCCCGGAGCCGCCGCTGCACTGCTGGTCGCGCTGGCCACTATAGTAGCTGTCGTAGAACACCGAGTTTTCCGGATCCACCACGCACACCCGCGTCGCCAGGCGCTGGTAGCGCACGTAGCGGCCAAAGGTGGCACTGGTGCCGCCGGTGCCGGCGCCGCACACGATCCACTCCGGTACCGGATGCGGCTCCAGCGCCATCTGCCGGAAGATGGTATCGGCGATATTGTTGTTGCCGCGCCAGTCGGTGGCGCGCTCGGCGTAGGTAAACTGGTCCATGTAGTGGCCGTCCAGCTGCTCGGCCAGTTGTCGCGACACGTCATAGATGGTGGCCGGATCGTCAACCAGGTGGCAGCGCCCGCCGTAGAACTCGATGGCGCGGATTTTCTCGACCGAGGTGCTGCGCGGCATCACCGCGATGAACGGCAGGCCCAGCAGGCGGGCGAAGTAGGCCTCCGACACCGCGGTACTGCCGCTGGACGCCTCGATGATGCTGGTGCCGGCCTTGATCCAACCGTTGCACAAGCCATAGAGAAACAGGGAGCGCGCCAGGCGGTGCTTGAGGCTACCGGTCGGATGGGTCGACTCGTCCTTGAAGTAGAGCTGGATGTCGGGCAGGCCCGGCAAGGGCAAGGGAATCAGGTGCGTATCGCTGGAGCGATTGAAGTCTGCCTCGATCTTTTGTACCGCCTGCGCCACCCAGCTGCTCATCGTCATCTCCTTGGAATAGGCGCATTGTACCCGAGTCATGCAAAAAGGGCGCCGCAGCGCCCTTTTTCATGCCAGCCGCAGCCGGTCGATCAGAACTTCATGCCGATACCGACACTGGTCACCAGCGGGTTGATGTCCAGGGTACCGACATTGCCGCCAGCAACGGAGGAGTCAACCTTGGTCTTGATCCAGATTTTTTTCATGTCCAGGTTCAGGAACAGGTCCTTGGTCAGCGGCATGTCCATGCCGACCTGCAGCGCAGGACCGAAGCTGTTTTTCTTGATGGACAGGCCGAGACCGGAATCATCCTTGAAACCGTAGAAGCGGGTGTAGTTGATACCGGCACCGGCGTACGGGCGGAACTGGCCTTCCGGATTGAAGTGGTACTGCAGGGTCAGTGTCGGTGGCAGCACTTTCACGGAACCGACCTTGGCGCCACCAGCGGTGATGTCGTGCTTGGACGTACCCAGGATCAGCTCGGCACCGATGTTGTTGGTGAGCATGTAGGTGAAGTCCAGCTCGGGAATGGTGTCATCCTTGACATCGACATTCAGCTGTTGCAGCACGTCGTTTACCGAAGTCTGCGGATTTACGTTAGCAATACGCAAACGTGCGATGATGTCGCCCTGTGCCGCGAAGGCACCGGCGGACAAGGAAGCCAGAATGGCGGCGATAGCGAATTTTTTCATGGTTATCTCCAAGCAAGTTCTGCGAAAATTCTTCTTGTTCGCCAAAGCACTCTTAATTGACCAGCAACTTGTCGAGCACGGCGAAGACGTGCGGCAAGAATAACCTTGCCCCGAGACAGGGTTTTTGCGTTAGATCATGAAACGATCATGAAATACCACGACCTGCGGGACTTCATGTCCCAGCTTGAATCGCAAGGCGAGCTCAAGCGCATCAGGGTGCCGGTATCGCCGCACCTGGAGATGACCGAAATCGGCGACCGCGTGCTGAAGGCCGGCGGCCCTGCCCTGCTGTTCGAGCAGCCGCAGCAAGGCAACAAGCGTTACGACATCCCGGTGCTGGCCAACCTGTTTGGCACCCCCAAGCGGGTGGCGATGGGCATGGGTGCGGCCGACGTGATGGAATTGCGCGAAATCGGCAAGACCCTGGCCTATCTGAAGGAGCCGGAGCCGCCGAAGGGCTTGCGCGACGCCTGGGACAAGCTGCCGCTGCTGAAGCAAGTGCTGTCGATGGCGCCGAAGGAAGTGAAGAAGGCGCCGTGCCAGGACATCGTGTGGGAAGGCAACGAGGTGGACCTCTCCCGCCTACCGATCCAGCACTGCTGGCCGGGCGACGTGGCGCCGCTGATCACCTGGGGGCTGACGGTGACCCGCGGCCCGCACAAGAAGCGGCAGAACCTGGGCATCTACCGCCAGCAGGTCATCGGCCGCAACCGCGTGATCATGCGCTGGCTGGCGCACCGCGGCGGCGCGCTGGACTACCGCGAATTCCGTGCGGCCAACCCTGACACCCCCTACCCGGTGGCGGTGGTACTGGGCTGCGACCCGGCCACCATCCTGGGCGCGGTGACCCCGGTGCCGGACACGCTGTCCGAATACCAGTTTGCCGGCCTGCTGCGCGGCAGCCGCACCGAGCTGGTGAAGTGCATCGGCTCCGACCTGCAGGTGCCGGCCAGCGCCGAAATCGTGCTGGAAGGCCACATCCACCCGAACGACATGGCGATGGAAGGCCCGTACGGCGACCACACCGGCTACTACAACGAGCAGGACAGCTTCCCGGTGTTCACCATCGACCGCATCACCATGCGCGAGAATCCGGTGTACCACAGCACCTACACCGGCAAGCCGCCGGATGAGCCGGCAGTGCTGGGCGTGGCGCTGAACGAGGTGTTCGTGCCCATCCTGCAAAAACAGTTTCCGGAGATTGTGGATTTCTACCTGCCGCCGGAAGGCTGCAGCTACCGCATGGCGGTGATCAGCATCAAGAAGCAGTACCCCGGCCACGCCAAGCGCGTGATGATGGGCTGCTGGAGCTTCCTGCGCCAGTTCATGTACACCAAGTTCATCGTGGTGGTGGACGACGACGTGAACACCCGCGACTGGAAAGAAGTGATCTGGGCGATCACCACGCGCATGGACCCGGTGCGCGATACCACGCTGATCGACAACACGCCGATCGACTACCTGGACTTTGCCAGCCCGATTTCCGGGCTGGGCGGCAAGATGGGGCTGGATGCCACCAACAAGCTGCCGGGCGAAACCAGCCGCGAATGGGGCACGCCGATCGTGATGGATGCCGGCACCCGCCAGCGCGTGGACGAACTGTGGCAGCAACTGGGCCTCTGACACGCCGCCGCAAATAATTGTGTTCCCCCGGACAGGGCGCGTTATCATCGCGCCCTGTCCGTACTTACCCTGGAGATCCCACCATGATTAATGCCAATTCCCGCCAGCGCCTGAAACGCCTGAAACCCCGCCAGCGCAAGAAGCTGCGCGTTGGTGAGTTCCAGGAACTGGGCTTTACCGTGATCGCCAACCTGAAAGAAGACGCCGCTGCCGGCGCCCACGACGGCCTGCTGGATGCCTGGCTGGACGCGGTCGAGCAGCAGGGTGTCAGCTTCGGCGGCCACTTCAGCGACGGCCAGCTGGACGGCATCGTGTTCCCGATCAACGGCGTAGCGGTCACCGCCGAGATGCGCAGCGCGCTGAACGCCTGGCTGCAGGCACGCACCGAAGTCAGCGACGTGGAATGCAGCGAGCTACTGGACGTGTGGCACAGCGCCTGGTAAGGCTGCGGCCAACCCTGGCCCCATGAAAAACGCCTCCGCATTGCGGAGGCGTTTTGCCATGCGCGTCAGGGCGCGGTCAGCCGGCGGCGCGCGTACAGCAGCAGGCCGTCGGCCAGATGCTGGCACAAGCGCGGCGCGCGCGACGAAGGTTGGCCGCACAGCGGCGACGGATCGCCAGCCGCCGCCAGCGTCTGGCACAGCGCCAGCTGTTCGTGCTGCCACGCCAGCCAGTCGGCCTCGCCGCGGCGTTGCAGGCGCTGGTACTGCTGCGGCCACGGCGCACCGGACTGCAGGGTGCGCCAGCCGAAAAACAGCAGCGAATGCCACAGGGCAAAGCTGCTGCGGCACTGGCGGCGGCACAAGGCCGGCAACACGGCGTTGACCGCCAGCAGCAAGGGCAACAGGGGCGGGATCATGGGACCTCCTTTTTGTGCAACGCACAAAACCGGTATAAACCGCTTCTGCCGTCTTGCCAAGGCCCTTCGTCACATTGCCCCCTCCGTTGCCCGCCCCATCGAATCGGCACAAAAAAAAAGCGCCCCCTGCGGCAAACCGCACGGCGACGCCCTATAAAGGGACCTGCAAACTTACAGGCTGACCCAGCGCGGGCTGGTCAGCGCTTCCGGCTGCAGCAGCTTGTCCAGCTGCTCGCGCGTCAACAGGCCGCGACGCAGCACGATGTCGTAGACGCTGCCGCCGTTGGCATGCGCCTCGGTCGCCACTTCGGTGGCGGCGGCGTAGCCGATGTAGGGGTTCAGCGCCGTCACTAGGCCGACGGAACGGTGCACGGTGTCCAGCAGGTAGTCGCGGTTGGCGGTGATGCCGACCACGCAGTTTTCGCGCAGCGTGTCGCAGGCCGCGGTCAGGTGGCTGACGCTGCGGAACAGGCTGTAGGCGATCACCGGCTCGAAGGCATTCAGCTGCAGCTGGCCGGCCTCGGCCGCCATGGTGACGGTCATGTCGTTGCCGATCACTTCATACGCGACCTGGGTCACCACTTCCGGGATCACCGGGTTGACCTTGCCCGGCATGATGGAGGAACCGGCCTGGCGCGGCGGCAGGTTGATCTCGCCGAGACCGGCGCGCGGGCCGGACGACAGCAGGCGCAGGTCGTTGCAGCTCTTGGACAGCTTCACCGCCACGCGCTTGAGCACGCCGGACAGCTGCACGAAGGCGCCGCAGTCCTGGGTGGCTTCGATCAGGTTCGGCGCGGTCTGCAGCGCGATGCCGGTCAGCGCCGACAGCTTCTCGCACACCAGCGGCGTGTAGTCCGGGTGGGCGGTGATGCCGGTGCCGATGGCGGTGGCGCCGAGGTTGATCTCCAGCATCAGCGCGCTGGCCTCGTACAGGCGCTGCTCGTCCTCGCCCAGCATCACCGCGTAGGTGCGGAATTCCTGCCCCAGCGTCATCGGCACCGCGTCCTGCAGCTGCGTGCGGCCCATCTTCAGCACGTCGCCGAATTCGTCGGCCTTGTCGTCGAAGCTGTCGCGCAGGCGGGCCATCGCCGCCAGCAGACGCTGCACGCCCCAGAACGTCGCCAGACGCAGCGCGGTCGGGTACACGTCGTTGGTGCTCTGCCCCATGTTCACGTGCTCGTTCGGGTGCAGGTACTGGTACTCGCCCTTGCCGTGGCCGAGGATCTCCAGCGCGCGGTTGGCGATCACCTCGTTGGCGTTCATATTGGTGGAGGTGCCGGCACCGCCCTGGATCACGTCGACCACGAACTGCTCGTGCAGCTTGCCGGCGCGGATTTCCTCGCAGGCCAGCACGATGGCGTCCTTGTGCTTGCCGTCGAGCAGGCCCAGCTGATGGTTGGCCTGCGCCGCCGCCTGCTTGATCACCGCCAGCGCACGGATCAGGTCGCCGTAACCGGCGATGGTCTGGCCGGTAATCGGGAAGTTCTCGATGGCGCGCAGGGTATGCACGCCCCAGTAAACGTGGGTCGGGACCTCGCGGTCGCCGAGCAGATCGTGTTCAAGACGGGTAGCCATGGTGTGGTTCTTGTGTGGGGAAGGATGGCCGCCACTGTAGCGCCGCCGTGACAGCCCCGACCAATTCCGAATGGCGATAGGATGATGCAGGATTTGCATGATCGTCGATCACGCTGTCAATACGCGATCAAAATACAAGAACATGCGGCCAACCTTGCGCCAAGGTTGGCCGCAATCCCGCTGTCGCGATGCGCTACACCGCCGGATAGCGCGCCGCCAGCTGCTGCCACAGCGCATCCAGCGCCGGCAGTTCGCGCCGTGCGTCGCGGTAGACGCGGATCTCCATCGGCAGTGTCCACTGCTCGCCGCCGGCGGCCCGCAGCTGGCCGGCCGCCAGCTCACGCTGCACCGCGCTGTGCGGCAGGAAGGCGACGCCGTGCCCTTCCAGCACCATCGCCTTCAGCCCCTCGGCCATGTCGGTCTCGAAGCACTGCCGCAGCGCGCAGACCGCCGGCGCCCGCTCCAGGATCAGGTCGGTCATGCGCCGGAAGTAGGCGTTCGGGCCGTAGCCGAGAAAGGGCAGCGGCGTCGCGCTGCTGCCGGGCAGCTGCCACTGCGGCTGGCCGTCGGGCAAGGCGCGCGCGAACGGCCCCAGCGTCTCGCTGCCCAGGCGCAGGCCGGGATAGCGGCCGGCGCTCAGCTCCACCGGATGGCGCGGATGGTGGTAGCACAGCAGCAGGTCGGCATTGCCCTCCACCAGCGCCACCACCGCGTCGTGCACGTTGTGCGCCAACAGCCGCCACGACACCTCGCCCAGCGCCGCGCGCTCGTCCGCCAGCCAGCGCGGCACGAAGCCGAACGACAGCGTGTGCGGCACCGCCAGCGTCAGCGTGGTGCCGTCCGCCGCGTGCAGGCCGCGCAGCAGGGTGCGGGTGCTGGACAGCTCGCCGACCAGCTGCCGCGCCTTGTCCAGCAGCAGCTCGCCGGCCGGCGTCAGCCGCGTCGGCCAGGTGGTGCGGTCGATCAGGTCGGCGCCCAGCCACTGCTCCAGCGCCTTGATGCGGCGCGAGAACGCCGGCTGCGTCAGGTGGCGCAATTCGGCGGAGCGGGTAAAGCTGCCGGTCTCGGCCAATACCAGAAAGTCTTCCAGCCAGCGGGTTTCCATAGCACACCTCCTGCAATGGCCAGCAGCGTAAACGCTCTGCCGGCCGCACGCAAAAAAGGTTGGCCGCATGATCTCTCATGCGGCCAACCTTTTTAATCTCGTCACGGGCGCTTTCAGTCGCGCTCCAGCTCCCACAGCGCCGACTGCAGCGACTCCATGCGCGCATCCAGCGCGCTGCGGGCGTCGGCCAGGGCGCGGTTGTAGATCGCCGGGCCGATGCGCCCGGCGACGAACAGCAGCAGCGACTGCGCGTCGAACGCGCCCAGTTCCACCCCGAACTCGCTGTCCAGCTGGCGCTGCAGCGCGGGGGCCAGCTCGGCGAGCTGGGCGGGGCTGAGGAAACGTTCGTCGCGACTCATGGCAAGACTCCGGAATGACGCGCTGCCGCCGGGCGGCGGCAGCGCAAAACGCGCAGTCTATCAGCCCTGCTTGGCCAGCGCCGGCTGCAGCTCGACGTCCTTGCCGTCCTGCGGGTCGATATCGTCGTCCTCGTCCAGTTGCGGCAGGGCGGCGGTCAGTTCCTTCTCGGTCTTGGCCACCACGCAGGAGGCGATGGCGTTACCCAGCACGTTGGTCGCGGAACGGCCCATGTCCAGGAAGTGGTCGACGCCCAGGAGCAGCAGCAGGCCGGCTTCCGGGATGTTGAACTGCGCCAGGGTGGCGGCGATCACCACCAGCGACGCGCGCGGCACGCCGGCCATGCCCTTGGAGGTCACCATCAGGATCAGCAGCATGGTGATTTCCTGCGACAGCGTCAGGTCGATGCCGTAGGCCTGGGCGATGAAGATGGCGGCGAAGGTGCAGTACATCATCGAGCCGTCGAGGTTGAACGAGTAGCCCATCGGCAGCACGAAGCTGGCGATGCGGTCGGAGCAGCCGAAGCGCTTCAGGCGGTCCAGCGTCTTCGGATAGGCGGCCTCGGAGCTGGCGGTGGAGAAGGCCAGCAGCGCCGGTTCGCGGATGGCGCGCAGCAGCTCAATGACGCGGCCCTTCAGGAACAGCGCGCCCATGCCCAGCAAGGCCAGCCACAAGAGGCCCAGCGACAGGTAGAACTGCGCCATGAAGCTGCCGTAGGTGGACAGGATGCCCAGGCCCTCTTTCGCCACCATGCCGGCGATCGCCGCGAACACCGCGAACGGCGCGAAGTTCATCACGTAGCCGGTGACCTTCAGCATGATGTGGGCGACGGCGTCGATGGCGTCGATCAGACCACGGGCCTTGTCGCCGATGGCGGCGGCGCCGGTACCGAAGAACAGCGAGAACACCACGATGGCGAGGATCTCGTTCTTGGCCATCGCGTCGAACACGCTCTTCGGAATCAGGTGGCTGATGAAGTCCTTCAGCGTCAGCGCGCCCTTCTCGATGCCGGAGCTGGCGGTCACGTCCGGCAGCGGCAGGCCGAGGCCGACGCCCGGCTTCAGCAGGTTCACCATCACCAGGCCCAGCAGCAGCGACACCAGCGACGCGGTGACGAACCAGCCCATCGCCTTGGCGCCGATGCGGCCAACGGTGGCGGAGTCGCCCATGCGCGCAATGCCGACTACCAGGGTGGAGAACACCAGCGGCGCGATGATCATCTTGATCAGGCGCAGGAAGATGTCGGTCAGAACGGACAGATTGTCGGCGAAGGATTTGATGGCTTCCGGGCTGCCTGCCAGCTCGCGCCAGCCGTAACCGGTGATGATACCCAGTACCATTGCGGCCAGGATCATCGTTGTCAGTCGATTGAGTTTCACGGGGACTCCATGCATATGAGGGTCAATAACACTTTCGTGGAACCGGGCGGGCCCGGTGTACCGGCATCTGGCGTGCCGTTGTCTGGGCTGCGATATAGCACGCGCCATGCCAGCGCCGGCCAGCGCCAACGTCCTGATTTGCAAGGCGATAAATCGGCGACCCCTGCCGCGGCAACGGCAAGCCGAACAGCCACCCGATCGGCATCCGGATTTCCGAACGCGCAACCGCCGCCGCACAGCCATAAAAAAACCGCCCGTCATGGCTTGCATGACGGGCGGTTTGATGACGGCGCCGCTTCAGTCGCCGCTGGCGGCCTGCGCCACCCAGTCGGCGGTGTGCGCCGCCGCCTTGAATTCGTGCACCACCTGCTGCAGCTCGGCGAAGGCGCGCGGCGCGTCCAGCGCGGCGCAGGCGTCGCGCAAGACCGCCAGATGGCCGGCCAGCTCCGCCGGCGGCAGGTGGTACTCCTGCGCGCGCATGATGCGCGGATGGTCGGTGGCCAGCACGCCGTCGCCGATCAGCAGCTCCTCGTACAGCTTCTCGCCCGGGCGCAAACCGGTGCAGCGGATCTCGATGTCGCCGTGCGGATGGTAGTCGTCGCGCACCTCCAGCCCGGACAGGTGGATCATGCGCCGCGCCAGGTCCATGATCTTCACCGGCTCGCCCATGTCCAGCACGAACACGTCGCCGCCCTCGCCCATCGCGCCGGCCTGGATCACCAGCTGCGCCGCCTCGGGGATGGTCATGAAGTAGCGGGTGATGTCGGGATGGGTCAGCGTCACCGGCCCGCCGCTGGCGATCTGCTGCTTGAACAGCGGCACCACCGAGCCGGAGCTGCCCAGCACGTTGCCGAAGCGCACCATCACGAAGCGGGTGCGGCTGCCGGCGGCGTGGCGCGCCTGCAGCGTCAGCTCGGCCAGGCGCTTGCTGGCACCCATCACGTTGGTGGGCCGCACCGCCTTGTCGGTGGAAATCAGCACGAAGGTGGCGACGCCGGCCTCCTGTGCCGCCTGCGCGCAGCTGTCGGTGCCGAAGGCGTTGTTGACGATGCCGGCCACCGGATTGTGTTCCACCATCGGCACATGTTTATAAGCCGCCGCGTGGTACACCGTCTCCACCGCGAATGCCTGCAGCACCGAGGCCAGCCGCGCGGTATCGGTGACGCTGCCCAGCACCGGCCGCCGCTCGATCGCCGGCGCCAGCCGCGCCAGCTCCTGGTCGATCGCGTACAGCGCGTATTCGGACAGCTCGAACAACACGATGCGCGCCGGACGGTTTTTCACGATCTGGCGGCACAGCTCGGCGCCGATGGAGCCGCCGGCGCCGGTGACCATCACCACCTTGCCGCGGATGTTGGCCGCCAGCAGCTCCGGCTGCGGCGGCACCTGGTCGCGGCCGAGCACGTCGTCGATCTCCACCTCGCGCAGTTCTTCCACCCGCACCTCGCCGGACACCAGGTCGGCCATGCCCGGCAGGCGCTTGATCGGCACATGCAGCGTTTCCAGCTGCTCCAGGATCTGGCGGTGGCGGCCGCGGCTGGCCGACGGCATCGCCAGCAGGATTGCCTCCGCGCCGCTGTCCTTCAGCAGCTGCGGCAGGGTCAGCGGGTCGTGCACCGTCAGGCCGCGGAAGGTGCGGCGCCACAGCTGCGGGTTGTCGTCGACAAAGGCCAGCGGCCGGTATTCACGCCCCTCGTGCAGGGCCGCCATCAGCTGCAGCCCGGCCCGGCCGGCGCCGTAGATGATCACCGGCCGCCGCGGCGCGTCCAGCGCGTCGATGCGACGCACGATGCCGCGCAGGAAAAAGCGGCTGCCGCCGATGTAGGCCATCGCGAACACCCAGAAGATCACGATGGCGGTGCGCGGGAACGGCGCGATGCCGGCCATCAGGATCACCGCCATCAGCAGCAGCACCGACAGCGACACGCCGACGAACACGGTGTACACGATGCGGTCGTCGAGGAACTTCAGCACCGCGCGGTACAGGCCGAGCTTGATGAAGATCGGCAGCACCCACAGCGGCGGCACCGCGAAGATCCACAGGTACGGGTCCAGCTTCGGGTCCCAGTTGCCGCCCAGGCGCAGCAGCACCGCGCTCCACAGCGCCAGCGGCAGCAGCAGCGCGTCCAGCAGCATCAAGAGCGCCATCTTGTGATGGCGCGAGAAGGAAAGCAGTTTTTCCAGCATGTTGTTCCCAAGGTTGGCCGCAAACCGGGCCGCAAGCCTAGCGCGACACGATCTTCAGCAAGGTGGCGAGGATGATCTGAACATCGCCCCACAGCGTGTAGCTGCGCGCGTACTGCACGTAGTAGTCCAGCTTCTGCGGCAGGATCGATTCGACGTACATCTTCTCCGCATCGGCCGCTTTGCCGAGCAGCTCGTTCTCGTCGATCATGCGGATCGACGCCCAGTCGGTAATGCCGGGGCGCACCGACAGCACGATCTCCCGTACCCGCGCCGGATACAGCGCCACGTACTTCGGCACCTCCGGCCGCGGGCCGACCAGGCTCATGTCGCCGAACAGCACGTCCAAGAGCTGCGGCAGCTCGTCCAGCTTGGTCTTGCGCAGCAGGCGGCCGGCGCGGGTGACGCGGGCGTCGGCGCCCACCGTCAGCTGGCCGGCGGCCTCGGCATTGATCTGCATGGTGCGGAACTTGTGGATGCGGAACAGCTGGCCGCCACGCCCCACCCGCACCTGGCGGAAGAACACCGGCCCCGGCGAATCCAGCTTCACCCACAGCGCGATGGCCAGCAGCAGCGGCCAGATCAGCCACAGTCCGGCCAGCACCGCCACCAGGTCGAACAGGCGCTTGACGGTCGGCGAGCCGTGGGTAGCGGCCAGGGTTGGCCGCAGGTTATCAGGCAGCCCAAAGCTGCTGCGCGACTCGTCTGCGGCGTTGGCCAGTGCTCGCTCCCTCGCTGTACCGTTCGTACTATCTCGGTCGCTGCGCGCCGTCCGCCTTGCATCCGCGCCGCTCGCGACGCTTTGCTTGTTTTCTGGCTTGTCGCTCATCACTTGCCCAGCACTTCACGCACCGCGGCGATGACGCGGGTCTGGTCGTCGTCCGTCATGCGGGTGTACAGCGGCAGCGTCACCTCGGCTTCGAACGCCGCGTCGGCCACCGGGAAGTCCTCGCGCTTGAGGCCGTAGCCGTCACGCCATACCGGCTGGCGGTGCAGCGGGATGAAGTGCACCGAGCAGCCGATGCCCAGCTCTGCCATGCGCACGATGAAATCATCGCGGCTGATGCCGGCTTCCGGCTTGAGGCGCACCGGATACAAATGCCAGGCGTGGTTGCTGCCTGCGTCCTGCGGGCGAGCCGGCAGGATCAGCGGCAGGTCGGCCAGCTCGCGATCGAAGCGTGCGGCCAGGGTTTCGCGCTTGGCCAGGAAGGCATTGATCTTCCTCAGCTGATGGATGCCCATCGCCGCGGCGGTATCTGGCATGTTGTACTTGTAGCCGGGGGCGACCACCTCGTAGTACCAGGCCGGGGTCTTGGAGGTGTAGCGGTCGAAGGCGTCGCGGCTGATGCCGTGCAGGCGCATCACCTTGCAGCGCGCGATGATGTCCTTGTTCTTCGACACCACCATGCCGCCTTCGCCGGTAGTCATGGTCTTGTTGGCGTAGAAGCTGAACACCGTCACATCGGAATCCAGCGTACCGATCAGCTTGCCCTTGTACCAGGTGGGCATGGCGTGGGCAGCGTCTTCCACCACTTTCAGCCCGTGCTCGCGGGCGATGGCGATGATGGCGTCCATGTCGCAGGCGAGGCCGGCGAAGTGCACCGGCATGATGGCGCGGGTCTTCGGCGTGATCGCGGCGCGGATCGCGTCCGGGCGAATGTTGAAGGTCACCGGGTCCACATCCACGATTACCGGGTGCGCGCCGAGGTAGCGCACCACCTCGGCGGTGGCGGTAAAGGTATAGCTGGGCACGATCACCTCGTCTCCCTCTTTTATTCCCACCGCTTCCAGCGCCAGGTGCAGGCCGGCAGTGGCGGAGTTGACGGCAATCGCCTCCACGCCATCGCCGATGAATGCCGCAAAATCGGCCTCGAACTGCTTGGTCTTGGGGCCGGTGGTTACCCAGCCGGAACGCAGCGCGTCGACCACTTCGTTGATTTCGTCATCACCGATGTCCGGCAGCGCAAACGGTAGAAATTTCTGTTCAGCCATTATGTTGTCTTTCGTTTATTCATTCCGGCCGGTTACACCCGCCGGTTAATCATCCTTACGGCCAACCTTGGCCTCGGTATTTAAGCCGTAGCCCGGATAAGCGCAGCGCATCCGGGGATGCGCACGCATTATCGCGTCGGTCATTCACCACCGTGCCAACATCTTCCCCGGATGCGCCTTCGGCTTATCCGGGCTACCTGTTACTTGAGCTTGTCCGCCAGGCGCTTGCCTATCTTCTGCGTCGGCAATTCCACCAGGCGGTTGATGGCCACGGCCATGTACCAGGTGGCCAGCAGGGCAATGGCTACCATCAGCCACCACGGGGTGCCGTATTGTGCCAGCGCGAACAGGATGGCGTAACCGGCTACCGAGTGGCAGACGTACCACGCATAACTGACACCGGCCACGCGGGTGAGCAGCGGCGCGGCCACCAGCTGCGGCCGGAAGGCGCCGGCCAGGAACAACACGATGCCGATGCCGTAGCTGGCATACAGCTGCAGCGAGCCCCAGTTGGTAACCCACACGAACAGCGCCAGCAGCGCGATGAAGTGCGCCGCCGTCTCCAGCTTGCCGGCCTGGCCGGTGCGGTAGAAGTACAACCAGCAGCCGGCGAACATCAGCGGGAAGTAGCAGACGATGGTCTGGAAATTGTTGGGAGCAGCAAAGCGTGTCAACCACGCCACCAGCGGCAGCAGCAGCCAGATTGCCCACTTGATGCGCCGGCCGGTAAGCGCGAATGCCGCGCCCAGCATGGCGTAGAACCACAGTTCCACCTTCAGCGTCCACATCACCGGATCAATGTTGCGTCCACCCAGCCAGTCCTGGAAGGCAATGCTGGCGTGGCCCAGCACATCGGCGCGGGTGACATCGAATTCACCATCCGGCAGCCAGGATGCCAGCCACAAGGCGGCAACCGTCAGCGCCAGCCCGGCCCAGTAGGTGGGGTAGATGCGGAAGAAGCGCGATACCGCGAAGCGCGCTGCGCCCATGCGGGTGAGCGACAGCGGAATCAGCAGCCCGGAAATCAGCAGGAACAGCCCCACGCCCACCGCCCCCAGGTTGAACGGCAGCACGAAGGAGGCACCGTGGTAACCGTCGATCGGTGGCAGGTTCATCACCTCGGCAATGCGATCACGCCGCTGCCAGAAAATCTGCGTGTAGTGGAACAGCACCACGGCCAGCATGGCCAGGCCGCGCAAGCCGTCGGCAAAGTCGAAGCGGATGTGTTGTTGGCTCATGCTGTTCTCGTTGTCTAAAGGTTGGCCGCAAGCTTTCTCCGGGCGCATTTCCCCGGATGCGGTTCCCCGGATGCGCCGGTGGCTTATCCGGGCTACGCCATGCTTTGCAGGAAGCGTTTGGCCAGCACCGCATAGTCGTGCTTGGCCAGCACGTAAGCTTTGCCGGCAGCGCCCATGCGGCCGCGCTCGTTCGGCGTAAGTGCCGCCATGCGCCGCAGCGCGTCGGCAATCGCCGCCGGGTCTTCCGCCCCCACACTGATGCCGGCGCCGGCCTCAGCCACCATGTCATTGCCGGCTGCCACCGAATGCACTACCGGCTTGCCGGCCATCATGTAGTCGAACAGCTTGTTGGGGTTGATGCCGAAACGGTAGATGGGCAGCTTGCGCCAGCCGATGTACAGCGCGTCGCACTCGGCCAGGAAAGCCGGCACCGCGCGCTTGGCAATCGACGGCAGGAAGGTGACGTTGCTCAGCCCCAGCGCCTGCGCCTGGCTCACCAGTTCCGCCTTGTCCGGGCCATCGCCCACCAGCACGATGTGCAGCTGCTGCGCCGCATCCTGCTGCAGCTGGCTCGCCGCCTGCAGCAGGAAGTCCAGCGCGTTGGCCAGGCCGTGGCCACCGGCGTAGCCGACGATGAAACGCTTGTCGGCCTTCAGCTCTGCCAGACGCATGCGGAGCTCGGTCGGCAACGGCTCGCTGGCGCCCTGCCACTCGGCCACGTCCACGCCATTGGGAATCACCACGTATTTTTCCGGCGCCATGCCATGCGCCAGCATGTAGTCCTTGGCGCACGGCAGCATCGATACCACGGTATCGGCCTTGCGGTAGCCGAAGTCTTCCGCCCACTGCAACAGGCGGATGAACGGATGCTTCGGGCTCATGCCCCCCACTTCCACCGGTGTCAGCGGCCACAGGTCGTGCACCTCGTACACCAGCTTCGCCCCGGTCTTGCCGGCAATGAAGGCCGCCGGGATGGTATCCAGCGGGTAGGTGGAGGAGGCAATCACCACGTCCGGTCGCCATTGCTTGAGGTAGCGCCCGGACAGGCCCATCACCCGGCCGAGGAAGCGGAAGATGTTGATCACCCGCTTCAGGCCGTTGCCTTCGTAC
Source organism: Vogesella alkaliphila (assembly GCF_014652475.1). Taxonomy (GTDB): domain Bacteria; phylum Pseudomonadota; class Gammaproteobacteria; order Burkholderiales; family Chromobacteriaceae; genus Vogesella; species Vogesella alkaliphila. The sequence goes on from NZ_BMYW01000014.1 coordinate 17,190, forward strand.
TTCGGCGTCTTGCACCAGGTGTAGCGGATGCCGGCGATGTCCTCGTCGGCGTAGTTGGCCGCCAGCGTCGGGTTGTGCTGGCGCAGGTGCGAGTAGTCGGCCGCCAGCATGTGCACTTCGTGGCCGGCCTTCACCCATTCGCGGGCCAGGTAGTAGGGGCGGAATTCCATGCCGTGCCGCGGACTGCCGGCGTAGTGGTTGATGTAGAGAATGCGCACGTTATCGGATCGGGTTCGGTTAAGGGGTCAGCGAGATCAGGCCGGCGGCGATGTTGATCATCAGCGCCAGCACCGTGGTGTTGAAGGCAAACGACAGCAGGCAGTGCAAGGTGCCGATGCGACGCATCGCGCGCGAGCTGAGCGCGACGTCCGCGGTCTGTGCCGAGGTGCCGATCACCACGGAAAAGTAGAAAAAATCGCCGTAATCCGGGATTTCCTGGCCGGGAAAATCCAGTCCCGGCGGCTCGCGGCGATGGCGAGCCAGAAAATAGCTGTGCGCGTAGTGCAACGCGAACACGGTCTGCGTGAACAGCCACGAGGTGACGATGGTCAGCCCGCCCAGCCCGATATGGCCCAGACGCTGCACCCCGACCGCCTGCCGTGCCAGCGACAACTCGACCACAATGGCCAGCAGGCACACCAGCGCCGACAGCCCCACCAGCAGCAGCAGCACGCGCCGGCCCTCGTCCTGCACCAGCGCGTGGCGGTGGATCTTGTCGCCGTCGCTTTGCCGCATCATGTGCAGGGCCAGCAGCAGGTAGAGGCCGGCGCCGCCGTTCCAGCCGACCAGGAAGGCGGTCAGCGGTGGCATCGGGTTGAACCACGGCACCAGCCACGCCAGCAGCACGCCGAACAGGATGGCGACCAGCAGGCGCGGATGGGCGCGCAACAGGCGCAGCGGCAGGCCGCTCCGGGGGCGCATCATCGCAGGCTCCGTTCAGGCAGGCGGTTCACGGTTCCAGCCCGGCGCCGCGCTGCATGCGCTTCCAGTCGTTGCGGGCGAACCACACGCCCAGTATCGACCAGATCATGCCGTCGCTCATCAGCCGTTCCGAGGTCGGGATCGCACCGCTGTAGGCCCAGTTCATGCCCACCATCAGGCAGGCCAGCGCCATGCCCTTGCTGGCGAGGCCGTAGGCGAACAGGAAGCGCAGCTGGCCGCCGGCGGCGACGCGGCGCCAGCGCGCGTAGTCGTCGTCGCGCAGCTTCGCGAACCACGCGTTGCTGCGCAGTTGCCAGATCGCGTACACCATCGCCACCACCAGGTGGGTGGCGACATTGCCCGCCGTCAGCGGCATGTCGTACAGCCCCCAGTGCAGCAGGGTAAACAGCAGCCCCAGCGGCAGCGACACCAGCAGCAGGGTTTGCGGGGCGGTTTGCCAGTTCATTTTGTCTCCTTCATGTCGTCACCTGCTTCATGTCGTCTCCTGCAGCTGGCAGTACAGCGCCAGCAGCTTGTCGGCCTCGGCCGCCCAGCTGTATTTCGCCAGCACCGCGCGCTTGCCGGCCTCGCCCATCGCCTGCGCGCGCGCGTCGTCGGCCAGCAGCGTGGCGATGGCGTCGGCGATCGCGCGCGGGTCCTGCGGATCGACCAGCAGGCCGCAGCCGGCATCCTCGACGATGCCGCGCCACAGCGGGAAATCGCTGGCGATCACCGGCATGCCGGCGGCCATGTACTCGAACAGCTTGATCGGCAGCGACTCGACGTAGCTCGGCGTCGGCAGCAGCGTCACCAGCCCGACCTTGCTCTGCGCCAGCACCTCGGCCACGCCCGTGCGATCGAGCACGCCCAAGTCGTTGACGCGGCTCCAGCCGGCCTCGCGCTGCAAGGCGGCCTTCAGGTCCGGCTCGCTCCAGATGCCGGCGAGGTTCAGCCGGGTGTCGGAATCCGGCAGCGCCGCGATGATGGGCTCGATGCCGCGGGTGCGGCTGATGCCGCCCAGGTAGCACACCTCGTTGCGGCGGCTGGCCCACGGCGTGTCGCGCACCAGCTCGGCCAGGATCGGGTAGTTGCACACGTCCACCGCGTGGCGGGCGCCGGCCCGCGCGAAGCGCTCGCGGATCACCGGCGTGGCGGCGACGATGGCGTCGAAACGGCGTGCGGCGTAGTCCTCCAGCGTCTCCACCCCGCGCGACACCCACGGTCGCGCGACGCCCGGTATCCAGTGCTTGGCCAGCACCTGGCGCGGCACGTCCTCGTGCACGTCGTACACGATGCGGATGCCGGCCTGCTGCAGGCGCAGCGCGGCGGGGATCAGCTCCGGGTCGTGAAAGTGCGCGACGTCCGGCATCAGCTGCAGGGTCTTCTCGTACACGCGCTTCACCGTGCCGGTCATGCGCGACAGGCGGCCGCCGGATTTGGCGCCGACGTCGTGCAGGCGCACGTCGCGGTTGATCTCGTCACCCAGCCCGTCGGCGACGATCAGGTGCACTTCATGGCCGGCGGCGGCCAGGCTCGCGCACTCCTTCACGAAGATGCGGATGTCGTGGCGCGGGTGGGCGCTGGTGAGATGGGCGATTTTCATCGACGGTTTCCTTCTGGCAACGCCAGCAAATCACGGTAGATGTCGGCAAAACGTTGCATATTGTGTTGGTGCAGGCCTTTTTCGGCCACCAGGCGGCGGTTCAGCGTCACCGCTTCCGCCAGCTGCGCGTCGTCGGCGGCGCGCAGCAGCTGCGCTTGCAGCGCCGTGCCGAGGCGTTGGACGTCCTCGACGATGGCGCCGTTGACACCGTCCAGCACCCACTCCAGGTTGGCCGGCAGGTTGGACAGCACCGGCAGGCAGCCGTGGCCCATCGCTTCGAGCAGGCTGATGCTGGTGGCGTCGCTCTTCGGCACGCTGACGAACACGCGCGCGTCGCGGTACAGGCCGGCCAGCACCTCCGGCGCCACGAAGCCGGTGAAGGTGACGCGGGCAAGACCGAGGCTGGCGGCCAACGTTTTGAGGTATTCCGTCTCCTCGCCGCTGGCGGCCACCGTCAGCGTCCAGCCGGCGAAGCGGGGATCGGCCTCCACCTCGGCCCAGGCGCGCACGATGCTGTCGATACGGTATAGCGGTTTGTGCAGGCGGCAGGACAGCACGGAGAGCGGCTTGGCGGCGATGTCCGGCGCCGGCGGCAGCGCGTCCATGCCGAAGTTCAGCACGTCCATGCGGGCAATCGGCGCCAGCTCGCGACACACCGCGGCCATGTGCAGCGAATCGCTGGTGACGGCGCTGGCGGCGGCAAGGTTGGCCGCCACCAGGTGTTTCATGAAGCGGTTCTGGCGCGGCAGCAGCAGCACGTCCGAGCCCCAGCAGGTCAGCAGCCACGGCAAGGACGTGCCGGCGAGCGCGCGGCGCGCGTGCCACGCCACGCTGTTGGCCTGGTGCACGTGCACGATGTCCGGCTGCAGCGCAGCTATCAGGCCGGCGATCCTGCCGGCGGTGGCCAGCGCCTTGAGGCTGAAGTCCACCTGCAGCACGCGGCCAAGGTTGGCCGCATGGTAGCGCGCCGGCAGCTCGCCGCTGGTGACGAGGTGGATTTCGTCCACGTGCGGCGCGATGCCGGCGAGGTAGCGGAAGGTGTGGACCGAGGCGGAGCCGATCAGCAGCAGTTTCATGGCGTGTCCTTGTGCTGGCGCAGCAGCTCGGCCAGCGCCCGGCTCAGCCGCGCCAGCTTGCGCTCTAGCCGCGCATCGGCCTTGAGCGCGATGTTCATCGGCAGGTTGAGCACGCTGGCGGCCAGGCGCTCGCCGTGCGGCGCGCTGCCGGCGACGTAGCCGTGGCGGAAGGAGCCGGCGGGGTGGATCACGTCGTCGAACCACACCCCGATGCTCAGGCCGCTGGCGGCGGACAGCCGGCGCGCCAGCGCCGCCTTGTCGGCCACCGCGAACGGCAGCGCGAACGGGTAGCGCACCCAGTGCGTGCCGGCCGGCGCCGGCCATTGCTGCAGCTGCGGCAGCGCGGCCAGCGCGCGCTGGTAGTGGGCGGCCAGTTGCTGCTTGTGCGCGATGGCGGCGGCCAGCGTCGGCAGCTGGCGGCGCAGCAGCACCGCGGACAGCAGCGGCATCGCGCGCGGCGGGTGCGGCTCGCCATCGCGGACTTCGCCGTCGCCGGAGCGGTAGACCATGCCCAGCCGCCGTACCGCGGCCATCGCGAAGCGCCCCAGCAGCGGCCAGCGCGCGCCCAGCAGGTGCGCCTTCAGCGTCGCCGCCAGCCGCCACTCGTCGCCGCACGGGATCTCCGGCAATACGACGGGCGGCAGCTCGCTACCGGCCGGCAGCAGCGCCATGCCGCCGATGCCGCCGGTGAGATTTTTCGAGTACTCGAAGCTGAAAAAGGCGCCGTCGTGATAGGTGCCCAGCCACTGCCCGTCGCAGCGCGAGGCGAAGCCGTGCGCGGCGTCGTCGACAAAGCGCACGTGGCGCTGCTTTTCGCGCAGCCAGGTCGGCACCTCGCAGGCGAGGCCGAAGTTGTGCGGCACCACCACCACCCGGGTGCGCGGCGTGATGGCGGCGTCCAGCGCCAGCCAGTCGAAATTGAGGCTGCCCTGGCCAACATCGACAAAGCGCAGCGTGGCGCCGCTCGGCGGCACCTGGTTGGGCACCACCACGCAGGTGAACGCCGGCACGATGACCTCGTCGCCGGCCTGCACCCCGTGCAGGCGCAACAGCGCGGCAAACGCGGCGCGGCCGCTGTCGAACAGCACGATGCGGCCAACCTCGACCTCGAACAGCTGCGCCAGCTCGATGCGCAGCGCGGCGCGGTGATGGCGGCGGCCGGCGAGCATGGCCGGGAAGGCGGACAGGTACTGCCAGATGCTCAGCGAATTGGCGGTCAGCATAGCGCCTTCACCTTTCTCGCCGGCTGGCCGGCGTACAGCCAGCCCGGTGCCAGCGCGCCCTTGACCACGCTGCCGGCGGCGACCACCACGTTGTCGCCGATCTCGGCGCCGGGCAGCACGATGACGCCGGCGCCGATGAACACGTTGTTGCCGATGCGGATGTCGGCGTCGGTGTGGCAGTCGACGAACGCCGTCGCCGTCACGTCGGCGGGGATGGCGTTGCTGTGGCAGAACAGCAGGCAGCGCGGGCCGATGGCGACGCGCTCGCCGATCTGCAGCCGGTTGCCGCCGATCAGGCAGTAGAAATGCGGCGCGATATGGCTATGCGCGCCAAGCGCCAGGCGGCCGGCGCCGTGCGTCAGCACCTCGCCGCCCCAGTACAGCCGCGCGTGCTCGCCTAGCTGCAAGGCCGCCGGCACCGCGCTGACCGAGGGATTGACCCGCGCCGAGGCGGCGAGGCGGGCACCGCGCCACACCAGCCACTGGCGCCACAGCAACAACAGCACGCGCTTAAACATCGGACCTTTCCCGCAGCCGCAGCAGGCGGAATACCCACGCCAGATACGCCGCAAAATAGAGCGTCATCACCACCGCCATCACGCGGAACGCCAGCATGGCGTCGCGCCCGGCGACATACACCGCGGCAAACACCGCCAGATTGACGATGACGCCGCACAACACGAACAGGAAGGACGCGCGCTGGCGGCCGATCACCATCGGCACCATGAAGGCCGGACCGACGATGAAGGCGGCGGCGAAGTACGGCGCAAGGTTGGCCGCAATCTCGCCGGCGCCCAGCCACGGCGCGCCGAACAGCAGCGCGAACAGCGGCCCGCCCCACAACGCCAGCACGCCGAACGGCACCACCGACAGCGCCGCCAGCACCAGCACCGCGCGCTTGAGCAGGCCGGACAGCGCGCGGCCGGACGCCGCCGCCTCGGCCAGATCGCGGAACACCACCTGCGCCACCGCCTGCCCCACCAGCGCCGCCGGCAGTTTCAGCACCCGCAGCACCAGCGCGTACTGGCCGACGATGGCGGAGCCGGACAACGCCGACAGCAGCGCCAGCATCAGCGAATCCTGGAACGCCACCACGAAGGCGTGCGGCGTGTTCACCAGCGGGAATTCGCGGTAACGCCGCGCGTCGGCCAGCAGCACACCGCGATCATGGCCGCGCAACCACGGCAGACGCGCCGCGACATCGGCACGCGCCAGCGTCAGCAGGGCGACGGCCTGGCCGGCCAGCTGCGACAGGATCAGCCCGCCGGCGGCGAGGCCGGACCAGCCGGCCGCCACTTGCAGCAGCGACACGCCCAGCGACTGCACCACCCGCCCCTGCGCGTTGGCCGCGTAGCGGCGCTGGCGGTTGTTCCACGCCGTCCACGCCGCCACCGCGCCTGCCAGCCACACGCCCAGCGGCAGCAACGGCAGCCACGGCGCCAGCTGCGGCGCGCCGAGCAGGCCGGCGATGGCGTCGTGCCACGGCCAGAACAGCGGCAGGGTCAGCAACAGCAGGCCGGTATTGATCGCCAGCGCCAGCAGCATCAGCCGCGCCGCCTCCGGCTCGGACTTGGGCAGCACCACCGCCATGTCGTAACGCGCGGTGGCGATCACCGCGAGATTGGACAGCCAGGCGACGAACACCGCCAGCACGCCGAAATCGGCCGGCGTGTACAGCCGCGTCAACAGCGGCGCGAACAGCAGCGGCAAGGCCTGCGCCAGCGCCGCGCCGCTGGCCAGCGTCGCCACGTTGCGCATGAAGCCGCCTGCGGCCAACCTTTGACGCAGCGCGTTCAATTAGCCCAGCGCCTTCTTCACCGCGGCGACGATGGCGTCCTGGGTGGCTTCGTCCAGGAACGGGTGCATCGGCAGGCTCATCACGCGACGGCCGGCGGCCTCGGCCAGCGGGAAGCTGCCCTCGCCCTGGCCCAGGTGGGCGAAAGCCGGCTGCAGGTGCAGCGGGATCGGGTAGTGCACCGCGGTAGGCACCCCCAGTTCCTGCAGCGCCTTCTGCACCGCGTCGCGGTTGTCCATCTCGATGGTGTACTGCGCGTAGACGTGGCTATTGCCCGGTGCGATCACCGGCACCCGTGCCACGTCGGCCAGCAATGCGCTGTAGCGCGCGCCGATGCGGGCGCGGGCCACCACTTCGTCCTGGAAGCTCGGCAGCTTGGCCAGCAGTACCGCGGCCTGGATGGTGTCCAGCCGGCCGTTGAGGCCGATCACCGGGTGGTGGTAGCGGCGATCCTGGCCGTGCACGCGGATTTCGCGCATTTTCTTCGCCAGCTCGTCGTCGTTGGTGAACACCGCGCCGCCGTCGCCGTAGCAGCCCAGCGGCTTGGACGGGAAGAAGCTGGTGGTGCCAATGGTGCACAGGTTGCCGGAGCGCTTGCCGTGCCGGCTGGCGCCGAAGCTCTGCGCGCCGTCCTCGATCACCGGCAGGCCGTGCTTGGCGGCGATGGCGTTGATGGCGTCGAAGTCCGCGACTTGCCCGTACAGGCTGACCGGCATGATGGCGCGGGTACGCGGCGTGATCGCTGCTTCCAGCAGCGCCGGGTCGAGGTTGTAGGTGAGCGGGTCGATGTCGACGAACACCGGCTTGGCGCCCAAGAGCGCGATCATCTCGCCGGTGGCGATGAAGGTGAACGGGGTGGTAATCACCTCGTCGCCGGCCTTGACGCCCAGCGCCATCAGCGCGATCAGCAGCGCCTTGGTGCCGTCGCAGACGCCGATGGCGTGGCGGGCGCCGGTGTAGGCGGCGAGCTGGTCTTCCAGCTGCTTCACCTCCGGCCCCATGATGTACTGGCCGTGATCCAGCACCGCGTGGATGCGGGCGTCGATGTCGGCCTTGAGATGCTGGTACTGCGCTTTCAGATCGATGAACTGGATGGACATGTGCTTAAACCTTTTCAGCCACGCCCCCCACAACAAACACGAAAGAAACTGACAGATCTGCCCGGCAGCTCCTGCAGGCCAGCCATTTGGCCTTGCGATTTTGTTCGTGTTTTTCCGTGGGACTCGTGGCCAACATCAAATAATCAAAGCGGCGCGCAGTGGTTGCCGCCGATGTCGTAACGTTGGCCGCAGACGCTGCAGGCGTGCTGGTCGATGCTGTCCGGCAAACGCTCGCCGCACTGGCACATCCAGCCGATGCGTTTGGCCGGGGTGCCGACCATCAGCGCGTACGGCAGCACGTCGCGGGTCACCACCGCGCCGGCACCGATGAAGGCGTACTCGCCGACGGTGTGGCCGCAGACCACGGTGGCGTTGGCACCGATGGTGGCGCCGCGTTTCACCACCGTGCGGCGGTATTCGTTCTTGCGGCTGACGTGGCTGCGCGGGTTGTTCACGTTGGTGAACACCATGGACGGACCGCAGAACACGTCGTCCTCCAGCGTCACCGCGTCGTAGATCGACACGTTGTTCTGCACCTTGACGTTGTCGCCGATGATCACGTCGTTGCCGACGAACACGTTCTGGCCGAAGGAGCAGCGCGCACCGATGCGCGCCTGGCTGCAGATGTGGACCCAATGCCAGACGCGGGTGTCGTCGCCGATCTGCGCGCCGTCGTCGACGATGGCGGTGGGGTGGACGGTGTAGGCGGCCATGATCAGTACTCCAGCGGCAGGCTGACGCGGCGGCCGTCGCGCGCCGACAGGTAGATGCCGACCAGCAGCTCCAGCGACTTCAGCCCTTCGCGGCCGTCGGTTTCCGGCTCGGCCAGGCCCTGCATCACGTTGATCACGTTGTCGTAGTACAGCGGGTGGCCGAAGCCGTACACGCTGGTGGTGGCGTAGCTGGCGGCCTTGATGTCGTCGTCCATCGCGTGCGGCTCGGCGAACTCCCAGTGCTGGATCTCGTTCACCGCCATGCCGCCGATGCGCACGGTGCCCTTCTCGCCGAGGATGGTGATCGAGCCTTCCAGGTTTTTCGGGTAGGTGAGCATGGTCACGTTCATGCTGCCCAGCGCGCCGGAGCGCCACTTCAGGCTGACCACGCCGCTGTCTTCCACCTCGATGTCGCGTTCCATGGTCGCGGTGTAGGCCTGCATGCTCTCCACCGGGCCGACGATCCAGTCCAGCAGGTCGACGTAGTGGCTGGCCTGGTTCATGAAGGCGCCGCCGTCGTACTCCCAGGTGCCGCGCCAGTCGGCCTGGTCGTAGTAGGACTGCGGCCGGGTCCAGAACACGTTGACGTTGACCATGTAGATGCGGCCGAAACGCTTTTCCTTCACCGCGCGCTTGAGCAGCTGCAGGGTGGCGTTGCGGCGGTTCTGCTTGACCACGAACAGGCGCTTGCCGGCCTGGTCGGCAGCCTTCACCATCGCCACGCCGTCCTGCCAGCGCGTGGCCATCGGCTTCTCGGTCATCACGTGGAAGCCGGCGGCGAAGCAGTCCATCGCCTGCTGCGGGTGCAGGCCGGACGGGGTGGTGAGGATGATCACGTCGGCGTCACTGGCCTTGAGCAGTGCGGCCAAGGTGGCGTGGCCACGGGCGCCGGTGCGCGCCACCGCGGCGGCCAGCGCCGCCGGATCGGTGTCGCAGACGTCGGTCAGCTCGGCACGGTCGGCGTGCTGTTCCAGCGCGCCGAAGTGGTTGTTGGCGATGCGGCCGCAGCCGATCAGCGCGAAACGGATCTTGCGGTCGGTGATGGTTTCGTAAGCAATCATTTCAGTCCTTTCCCGCTGCGGCGTGCTGCCGCAGGCTTTGCCCGTCGCGCAGAGGCGGCGGGCCCAAAATAGACAAGGGCCGCACGAGGCGGCCGGATCCGTGGCGCGCAGGCGCTCAGATCAGCAAACGGTTGTTGCTGTGCAGGTTGGCCTCTTTCAGCCGCTTCACGAATTCGCCGAACTCCAGCCCGAAGCGGCCTTCCAGTTCGTCGGCCTTTTTCGCCAGCGCGTCCCAGCCGGTCAGTGCGGGCGGCTGCTTGAACGCCAACACCGCCATATTGCCGTGGGTGGCGGCCGGCAGCTCGATCACGCAGCCTTCGAAGACCGCCAGCAGGCGTTCGAGGAAGCTGTGATAGCGCTTGTCGCCGCTCCACCAGTTGGTGACGAACACGCCGTTGGCGGTCAGCGCGCGCTTGCAGTCCTCGAAGAATTCTTCGGTGGTGAGGTCGGCGACGATCTGCTGGCCGTCGAAGCCGTCGACCATGATCACGTCGGTGGAGCCGCGGAACAGCTTGATGTAGTCGGCGCCGTCGGCCTCGACGATCTCGAAGAAGTCGCCCTCCGGCGGCAGCTGGAAGAACACCCGCGCCACGGCGACCACTTGCGGGTTGATCTCCACCGCCACGCTGATCGCGTCCGGCAGGTACTCGTCGATGAAGCGCGCCAGCGAGCCGCCGCCGAGGCCGATCTGCACGATGTGGCGCGGATCGTCGTTCCACAGCAGGAAGGCCATCATCGCGCGGGTGTAGGTCAGCACCAGGTCGGCCGGATCGTCGAGATCCATCGAGCTCTGGATGGTGGCCGAACCGAGGTGCAAGGAACGGATGTTGCCGCTTTCGGAGATGTCCACGTCCGGCAACGCGTCCTGGCTGTTGCGCACGCGGCGGCGGAACGGGTGTTGTGCCTTACCCGCCACGGCTGTCTCCCTTGGGACGCGAATCCAGGATGCTGATGGTGCGCCGGGCAGGAGCGGCTGGCGTTGCGGCCAACGTTGGCGCGTCCTCGTCGTCCGAACTCGCCAGCGCGACCGGATCGCGGAATTCTTCCTTGTCGAAGGCGGTGTCGCCACCCTCGAACGGGCTGTCGCCGGTTTGCAGGCCGGCGAAGTCGAACAGCTTGGTATCGGCCAGGTGCGATGGCACCACATTCTGCAGCGCGCGGAACATGCTCTCGACGCGGCCGGGGAAGCGCTTGTCCCAGTCGTTGACCATCTCCTTCACCACCTGGCGCTGCAGGTTGGGCTGCGAGCCGCACAGGTTGCACGGAATGATCGGGAATTCGCGCAGCTGCGCGTAGCGTTCCAGGTCCTTCTCGCGGCAGTAGGCCAGCGGGCGGATCACCATGTGGCGGCCGTCGTCGGACACCAGCTTGGGCGGCATCGCCTTCAGCTTGCCGCCGTAGAACATGTTCAGGAACAGGGTGTGCAGCATGTCGTCGCGGTGGTGGCCGAGCGCGATCTTGGTGGCGCCCAGCTCGTCGGCCACGCGGTACAGGATGCCGCGACGCAGGCGTGAGCACAGGCTGCAGGTGGTCTTGCCTTCCGGGATCAGGCGCTTGACGATGCTGTAGGTGTCTTCCTCGATGATGCGGTACTCGACACCGATGGACTCCAGATACTGCGGCAGGATGTGCTCGGGGAAGCCCGGCTGTTTCTGATCGAGGTTCACCGCCACGATGGAGAAGTCGATCGGCGCCGACTTCTGCAGGCCCAGCAGGATGTCCAGCAGCGCGTAGCTGTCCTTGCCGCCGGACAGGCAGACCATCACGCGGTCGCCCTCTTCGATCATGTTGAAGTCGTTGATGGCGTCGCCAACGTGGTGGCGCAGGCGTTTGGTGAGTTTGTTGCCTTCGAACTGGGCCTTTTTGGCCTTGTCGTCGGCAAGTTGCAGCGTGTCGGACATGGAGGACGGCTAAGAAATTGAAAAACAGGCGATTTTAACGTCAAACGCCTGTCCGTTGCCACACAATCCGCCCTTGTTCGCCGGCTTAATCGGCCAGCCATGCCCCCTGCCGGCGCAGCGCCTGATACTCGTCGCGGCTGAGGCGCAGGCGGCAGCCGACGCCGGCGCTGTCCGGGTACACGTCCGGCTTGCAGGTTTCCACCAGCACGCCGCTGACCGCCGGATGGCCGAAGGCGATGTCGACCACCTTGCCGAGCAGGTATTCCTGGGTCTCGAACACGCGGTCCTTCACCAGCGCCAGCGTCTGCAGCCGCAGGTAGTCGTAGTCCAGCACCAGCGCGATGTCGTCGCGCGGCGGCACCATGCGCGCCACCTGCAGCACGATGTTGAGCTGCATGCGCTGGCGCACGCCGCGCTCGAAGTCGTGGATGCCGATGAAGCAGTCGAACACGAAGTCGCGCAGAAAGATCTCGGCCAGCATCACGCCTCCACCGCGAACATCACGTCGCGCGCCAGCGGCAGCAGGTGCTGGCCGTCGTCCACGGTCAGCACCTGGCCGGTGATCTGCACCGCCTCGGCCAGGAAGTGCACCGCCTCCGCCACCGATTGCGGGCGGGTGCCCTCCCCCAGCGCCGTCATGCGGTGCGCGCGGGCGAAGTTGTCCGCCGTCTGCTCGCCGCTGAGCAGGGTCAGCCCCGGCGCCACGCCGTTGACGCGCAGGTAGGGCGCCGCCGCCATCGCCTGCAGGCGGATGCTTTCCTTCAGCGCCAGCTTGGACAGGGTGTAGGAAAAATAATCGGGATTGAGGTTGAACAGCTTCTGGTCGAGGATGTTGACCACGCTGCCGCGCGCATCCTGCTGCCGCAGCCACTGGCCGAACGCCGCCGCCAGCATCAGCGGCGCGCGGAAGTTCACCGCCAGCTGGCGGTCGAACGCCGCCGGCGACAGCTCGAAGAAACCGTCCTCCTCGAACAGCGCGGCGCTGTTGACCACGCAGTCCAGCCGACCGCAATCGGCCACCACCCGCGCGATCAGGCCGGCAAAGTCGGCGTCCGCCGCCAACAGGTCCAGGCCGTAGCTGCGCGCCTGCGGCAGGCGCGCGACAAGGTTGGCCGCATCGCCGGCCGAGTGGTGATAGTGCACGCACACCTGCCAGCCCTGGGCGGCAAATTGCTCCGCCATCGCCTGCCCCAGCCGTTTGGCGCCACCGGTGATCAACACGACTTTCATCCGTCCTCCTGCCATCCGTTTCCCGCTGCTCGCGCCCTCTGCCGGCACCACACGCGCGGCACGGCGCAAAAGCAGCATGATATATACTCGCCGGCAATTTCACTGACAAATCTTAGCCGCCATGAGCCTGCCAGAACCCTCTGCCGACGCCCTCGCCACCAGCCACGCGCTCAGCCACCGCATCGCCGCCGACATCGCCGCGGCCGACGGCTGGATCTCCTTCGCCCACTTCATGCAACAGGCGCTGTACGCGCCCGGCCTCGGCTACTACGCCGCCGGCAGCCGCAAGTTCGGCGCCGACGGCGACTTCGTCACCGCGCCGGAGCTGACGCCGCTGTTCGCGCAGACGCTGGCGCGCCAGCTGGCCGAGCTGCTGCCGCAGACTGCCGGCAACATCATGGAATTCGGCGCCGGCACCGGCCGCCTCGCCGCCGACCTGCTGCTGGCGCTGGACGCGCTCGGCTGCGCGCCGGCGCAGTACTTCATCGTCGACCTGTCGCCCGACCTGATCGAGCGCCAGCGCGACACCCTCGCCCGCCTCGCCCCGGCGCTGCTGCCGCGCGTGCAGTGGCTGCCGGCGCTGCCGGACAGCTTCGACGGCATCATGCTCGGCAACGAGGTGCTGGACGCGATGCCGTGCGAGCTGGTGGTGCGCCGGCAGGACGGCCGCCTGCAGCAGCGCGGCGTCACCATCCGCGACGGCGCCTTCTGCTTCGACGACCGCGACTTCGGCGATGCCGCGCTGGCCGCGCTGGCCGCCGAACTGGTGCCGGACATCCCCGGCTACGTCACCGAAATCAGCCTCGCCAACCGCGCCTTCATCCACACCCTGGCCGGCGTGCTGACGCGCGGCGCCATCCTGATGATCGACTACGGCCACAACGCCGGCGAGTACTACCATCCGGAACGCAGCATGGGCACCCTGCTCGGCCACTACCGCCACCACACCCTCCATGACCCGTTCTACCTGCCCGGGCTGATGGACCTGACCACGCACGTGGATTTCAGCGCCGTGGCGCAAAGCGGCCTCGACGCCGGCCTCGACCTGATCGGCTACCTCAGCCAGGCGCAGTTCCTGATCAACGCCGGCATCACCGAGCAGCTGTCGTTCCTGGATGCGGCCAACGTCAAGGACTACCTGCCGGTAGCCAAGGCGGCGCAGCGCCTGCTGTCGCCGCAGGAAATGGGGGAGACCTTCAAGGTGATCGGTTTTGGCAAACAGGTCGCCATCGACTGGATAGGCTTTAGCAGCGGCGACCGCTGCTACACCCTGTAAGCCGCCCGGACCATCGAAAAATAGTTGACACCCGGAAATCTGCTGCGTATAGTCAGCGGCCTTGATGCCTAGGCATCAAGATGTGGCGAATTAGCTCAGTCGGTTAGAGCGACGGAATCATAATCCGCAGGTCCGGGGTTCGAGTCCCTGATTCGCCACCACAGTTTACCGGGACGGTGCCACGGCAAAGTCTCACGGCGAATTAGCTCAGTCGGTTAGAGCGACGGAATCATAATCCGCAGGTCCGGGGTTCGAGTCCCTGATTCGCCACCAGTTCAAAAGCCAGCAGAAATGCTGGCTTTTTCCATTTCCGCGCCGGCACCCGTCCGGCCCGCGACATCCCCAAGCCCTGCCAGCCGTGCTAAAATCGGCGCAAGCTATTCATTTGCCAGCAAAAACCGTTCGCAAGCCCGTGGCCGCTTGCTTAGGCGGCCCCTGCTGGCATTTCTCATTTACAGTGTGCCCAGCATGAAAAAGGTTTACATCAAGACGTTCGGTTGCCAGATGAACGAGTACGACTCCGACAAGATGGTCGACGTGCTCGGCAGCAGCGAAGGCATGGTCAAGACGGAAAACCCGGAAGACGCCGACGTGATCCTGTTCAACACCTGCAGCGTGCGCGAGAAGGCGCAGGAAAAGGTGTTCTCCGATCTCGGCCGCATCCGGCCGCTGAAAGAGGCCAACCCGAACCTGATCATCGGCGTCGGCGGCTGTGTCGCGTCGCAGGAAGGCGACACCATCGTCAAGCGCGCGCCCTACGTCGACGTGGTATTCGGGCCGCAGACCCTGCACCGCCTGCCGGAGCTGATCAAGAGCCGGCAGCAAAGCGGCAGCGCCCAGGTCGACATTTCCTTCCCCGAAATCGAGAAGTTCGACCACATCCCGGCGGCCAAGGTCGACGGCGCCGCGGCGATGGTGTCGGTGATGGAAGGCTGTTCCAAGTACTGCTCGTTCTGCGTGGTGCCCTACACCCGCGGCGAGGAGGTGTCGCGCCCGTTCGACGACGTGCTGACCGAGATCGCGGGCCTCGCGGCGCAGGGGGTGAAGGAGATCACCCTGCTGGGCCAAAACGTCAACGCCTACCGCGGCCTGATGGCCGACGGCGAGATCGCCGACTTCGCGCTGCTGCTGGAGTACGTGCACGAGATCCCCGGCATCGAGCGCATGCGCTTCACCACCAGTCATCCGCGCGAATTCAGCCAGCGCATCATCGACTGCTACGCGCGCCTGCCCAAGCTGGTCTCGCACCTGCACCTGCCGGTACAGAGCGGCTCCGACCGCACGCTGATGGCGATGAAACGCGGCTACACCGCACTGGAGTACAAGTCCATCATCCGTAAGCTGCGCGCCATCCGCCCCGACCTGTGCCTGTCGTCGGACTTCATCGTCGGCTTCCCCGGCGAGAGCGGGGCCGATTTCGAGCAGACGCTGAAACTGGTGCAGGACCTGGCCTTCGACTTCAGCTACGTGTTCATCTACAGCCCGCGCCCGGGCACCCCTGCGGCCAACCTTGCCGACGACACCCCGCACAGCGAGAAGGTGCGCCGCCTGGAGGCGCTGAACGAGGTGATCGAGGCCGAAGGCTTCCGCATCAACCAGGGCATGCTCGGCAGCGTGCAGCGCGTGCTGGTGCAGAACATCTCGAAGAAGGACCCGTCGATGCTGGCCGGGCGTACCGCCAACAACCGCGTGGTCAACTTCGTCGGCCACCCGCGACTGATCAACCAGCTGGTCGACGTGGTGATTACCGAAGCCAACCCGCACTCGCTGGGCGGTGAACTGCTGCTCACGGAAAGTGACTAAATCATGCGCCTGCCACTCCTGCTGTTACCCCTCTTGGCGGCCTGCGCCAGCCTGCAAGCGGCCGATCCGGCCACCATGGACTGCGCGGCGCTGACGCAGGCGCTTGCGCAAACGCGGCAGCAGCTGCAGGATGAGCGACAGGCGCCACACAGCCCGATCCAGCTCAATATCGGACTCGGCGGCGCCATCGGCAGCCACGGCAGCGCCGGTATCGGTTTCGGCGTGCCGCTGGGCACCGCGCAACCGGACCCGCAGCGCATCGCCGGGCTTGAACGCAGGCTGCTGCAATTGCAGCAGCTATACCAGCAACGGCAATGTCCGCCCCTGACGACCACCAGTCCATGACCGAAGCCCACAGCAGCCACAGCTTTACCCCCGTCGACAACGAGCGCCTGTCCCGCCTGTGCGGGGTGCTGGACGAGAACCTGAAACAGATCGAAACCGGGCTGGATGTCAGCATCCAGCGCCGTGGCGAGCAGTTCAGCCTGCGCGGCGAGCAGGCCGGCCGCGCGCTGGCCCTGCTGCAGCGCTTTTATGCGCTGGCGGAAAAACGCGAGCTGTCGATCCAGGACATCCAGCTGGGACTGGTCGAGGCCCGGCAGCACAATCCGCAGGACGAGACGGACGACACCCCGACCCTGCACACCCGCCGTCGCGACCTGAAGGGCCGCACCCCGCGCCAGAGCCGCTACATCAAGGCCATCTTCAGCCACGACATCACCTTCGGCATCGGCCCGGCCGGCACCGGCAAGACCTATCTCGCCGTCGCCTGCGCGGTGGACGCGATGGAGCGCGACGCGGTGAAACGCATCGTGCTGGTGCGCCCGGCGGTGGAAGCAGGTGAAAAGCTCGGCTTTTTGCCCGGCGACCTGGCGCAGAAGGTCGATCCCTACCTGCGCCCGCTGTACGACGCGCTGTACGACCTGATGGGCTTTGACAAGGTCGCCAAGCTGTTCGAGAAGAACCTGATCGAGATCGCGCCGCTGGCCTATATGCGCGGCCGCACGCTGAACAACGCCTTCATCATCCTCGACGAGGCGCAGAACACCACGCCGGAGCAGATGAAGATGTTCCTCACCCGCATCGGCTTCGGCTCGCGCGCGGTGATCACCGGCGACGTGACCCAGATCGACCTCGCCCGCCACCAGAAGAGCGGCCTGGTCGAGGTCGAGCGCATCCTGAGCCAGGTGCGCGGCATCCATTTCCACCATTTCCAGAGCGACGACGTGGTGCGCCACCCGCTGGTGCAGAAGATCGTCGACGCCTACGACCGTTACCAGATCCAAGAAGATGAAGACCGCTAAACGCAATCAAGTGCTGCAAAGGTTGGCCGCACGGCTGGACCTGACCCTCGAAGACCGCCTGGAAGCCGAACAGCCGCTGCCGGCAGGCAAGCAGTGGCGCCGCTGGTGCCAGGCCGCGCTGCAGCGCGACGTGCACAAGGCCCAGATCTCGCTGCTGGTGGTCGACGAGGCCGAAGGCCGCGCGCTGAACCGCGACTACCGCGGCAAGGACTACGCGACCAACGTGCTGAGCTTCGCGCTGAACGAGGGCGACACCGTCGCCGGCATGCCGCTGTTCGGCGACCTGGTGTTCTGCGCGCCGGTGGTGGCGCGCGAGGCCGCCGAGCAGGGCAAGAGCCTGGACGCACACTACGCCCACCTCGTGGTGCACGGCATGCTGCACCTGCAGGGCCTGGACCACGAAGCCGACGACGAGGCCGAGGCGATGGAAGCGCTTGAAACCGTCATCCTCGGCAAGTTAGGCTATGCCGATCCTTACGCCGCAGAGAAACCCTGACCCGACACCATGGACGATTATTCCAGTAAACCCGCGCCCAACTGGTTCGAGCGCCTGCTCAACCGCTTTACCCACGAACCGGAAGACCGCGAAGAGCTGGTTTCCCAGCTGCATGCCGCCTTCGAGCGCAATGTGCTGGACGCCGAAGCGCTGTCGATGATCGAAGGCGTGCTCTCCTTCTCCGAGCGCACCGTGCGCGAGGTGATGGTGCAGCGCAGCCAGATGGACGTGATCCGCCTGTCCGAGCCGATGGAAAAGCTGCTGTCGCACGTGATCGAGGCCGGCCATTCGCGCTTCCCGGTGATCGGCGAGGACAAGGACGACGTGCAGGGCATCCTGCTGAGCAAGGACCTGCTGCGCTACTTCCTGACCCCCAACGATTTCGACCTGCAGAAGACGCTGCGCCCGGTGGTGTTCGTGCCGGAGAGCAAGCGCCTCGACGGCCTGCTGCGCGAGTTCCGCGCCACCAAGACGCACATGGCGATCGTGGTCGACGAATACGGCGGCGTGTCCGGGCTGATCACCATCGAGGACGTGCTGGAAGTGATCGTCGGCGACATCGACGACGAGCACGACCTGATCGAATCCGAAGACGACATCGTGCCGGTGCGCGGCGAACGCTACCGCGTGCTGGCCACCACCAGCATCGAAGACTTCAACGACTTCTTCGAGTGCGCGCTGCCGGACGACGAGGTCGACACCATCGGCGGCCTGGTCACCGCCAATCTCGGCTACGTGCCGGTACGCGGCGAAGGCCTGCAGCTGCAGGACTGGCACTTCACCGTGATCCGCGCCGACAGCCGCCGGCTACAGGCACTGCTGGTCGAGCGCCGTCCGCAGGCAGCACGCTAGATGCGGCGCACCCTCGGCTATCCGCTGCTGGCGCTGTCGGCCGGCGCCGCCAGCGTGTTCGCCTTCGCTCCCTACCGCCTGTTCCTGCTGATGCCGCTGCTGCTGGCGCTGCTGCTGGAACTGGTGCAACGTTGGCCGCAACGCGCCTTCCTGCTCGGCTACGCCTGGGCACTGGCCGCCTATACCAGCAATTTCTACTGGATCTACATCAGCCTGCACGACATCGGCGGCATGCCGGCGCCGATGGCCGGCGCCATGACGCTGCTGCTGCCGGCCTGGCTCGCGCTGTTTCCGGCGCTGGCGGTGTGGCTGGCCTGCCGTATCGGCACCAGCAGCGCCGCCCGCTGGCTGCTGCTGTTCCCGGCGCTGTGGACACTGGGCGAGTGGCTGCGCAGCTGGATGCTGACCGGCTTCCCGTGGGGCGCCATCGGTTACAGCCAGATCACCGAGAGCCCGCTCGCCGGCCTCGCCGCCGTCACCGGCATCCACGGCGTCACCTTTGCCGTGGCGCTGTCCGCCGCCATCCTGGTGCTACTGCCACGCTGGCGCCGCCTGCCGCAGCTGGCGCTGCTGGGCCTGGCCACCGCGCTGTGGGGCGGCGGTGCCTGGCTGCAGCAACAGCAGTGGACCACGGCCAGCGGCAAACCGCTGGCGGTGTCGCTACTGCAGGGCAATATCCCGCAATCGCTGAAATGGGACCCGGCCACCTTCGAGCTGACGCTGAGCACCTACTACCGCATGGTGGCCAGCGCGCCGCCGTCCGACCTGCTGCTGCTGCCGGAAACCGCGCTGCCGGTATTCCTCGACGACCTCCCCTCCGGCTACCTGACCATGATCAACGGCGACGCCAGCCGCCGCCAGGCGACACTGATCACCGGCATTCCGCGCCGCACCGACGACGGCAGCGGCTATCTCAACGCGGTGGTGGCGCTGAACGACCCGGCGCAACCCTACTACGCCAAGAACCACCTGGTGCCCTTCGGCGAGTTCATCCCGCTGCCGGCGCTGACCGGCTGGATCTACCGCTTCATGGACATGCCGCTATCCGGCTTCAGCCGCGGCGGCGACAACCAGACGCCGCTGGCGGTGGCCGACCAGCGCATCGCCTTCAACGTCTGCTACGAGGACGGCTTCGGCGAGGAGCTGATCGGCCCCGCCGCCAGCGCCACCATGCTCGCCAACGTCAGCAACCTGGCCTGGTTCGGCAGCAGCAACGCGATGAGCCAGCAGCTGCAGCTGTCGCAGGCGCGGGTGCTGGAAACCGGGCGCCCGATGCTGCGCGCCACCAATACCGGCATGACGGCAGTGATCGATGCCAGCGGCGAGGTGCAGACCGTGGCGGCGCCGGACACGCGACAGACGCTGACGGCGCAGGTGCAGGGCCGCAGCGGGCTGACGCCCTACATGCGCTACGGCAATGCGCCGGTGCTGTGGGGCTGTCTGGCGCTGCTACTGGCCGGCATAGCGCTGCACGGCTGGCAGCGTTACCGCCGCCAGTCGCCGGTCGCCGCATAAACAAAGCCCGACGCGATGCGTCGGGCTTTTTGCTGCGGACAAGGTTGGCCGCAAGCCTGCGGCCAACCTTTCCGTCGCCTCACACGTGGAAGCGCGACACCATCTGTCGCAGATTGCCGGTCAGACCGTGCAGCTCGCCGATGGCACCGGAGGTCTGCCCGGCGGCCTCGGCATTCTGCGCCGCCGCCTGCGCGATCTGCTCGACGTGGCGGGTGATCTCCTCGCTGGCGTGGCCCTGCTCGGACAGCGCCTGCGAAATGTCGTTCACCACCGCCACCACGCCGCCGGCGCTGACGCGGATCTGGCGGATCGACTCGCCGCCCTGCTCCGCCAGCGCCAGCCCGGATTTCACCCGCTCCACCGCCTCTTCCATATTGCTGCGCGACGCCTCGGACCCGCTCTGGATCTCGCGGATCATCACCGCGATCTCCTGCGTTGCCTGGCCGGTGCGCTCCGACAGCTTGCGCACCTCGTCGGCGACCACGGCAAAGCCGCGCCCCATCTCGCCGGCACGCGCCGCCTCGATCGCCGCGTTCAGCGCCAGCAGGTTGGTCTGGTCGGCGATGTCCTTGATCACCTGCATGATGGTGGAGATGGTCTGCGTCTTGCCGACCAGGTCGCCGATGGTCAGCGCCGCCTGATCCACCGACTCGTTGATGCGGTGCATCTCGTCCACCGCGCGCGAGATCACCTCGCCGCCGCTGTGCGACAGCTGGCCGGAACTGGCCGATACCGCGTGCGCATGGCTGGCCAGTTCGGAAATCTGCTTGATGCTGGCGGTCAGCTCCTCGATCGAGGCCGCCATGTCGCTGGCGGCACGGCTCTGCTGCTCGGAGCCGCTGGCCACCGCGGTCGCGCTGCCCGAAATATTGCCGGCCATGCCGGTCAGGCTGTTGCTGCTGTCGGCGATGCCGCCGACCAGTTCGCGCAGATGCTGCTGCATGTCGGCCACCGCCGCCAGCAGGCTGTCTTTGTCGCCTGCCGCCACCGGCACCGCGACATTGAGCTGACCCAGGGCGATCTGGCGCACCACGTCGCGCGTCAGCGCCGGCTCGCCGCCCAGCTGCTGCATCACGCTGCGGCGGGTCAGGTAGCCGATCACCACTACCAGCAACACCGCTGCAAAAATCTCTGCAAACAGCATCAGCGCGGTATTGCGCAGCGCCAGCGTCACGTCGTCCAGATAGATGCCAGTCCCGACCACCCAGCCCCACTTGCCACTGCTGGCAAGGTAGGACAGCTTGGGCTGTGGCTGGTCAAAGCCCGGCTTGTCCCACACGTAGGACACGAAATTGCGGCCGTTGCCGTCGCGCACCGCCTGCTCGAACAGCTCGCCGAGGTTGACGCCGGTCGGGTCCTTGATGGTCTTCAGGTTGGTGCCGGCCAGCTGCGGCTTGGCGCCATGCGCCACCCACACCCAGGCGGGATCAAAGGCAAAGAAATACTCGCGCTCGTCGTAGCGCATGCTGTTGAGCACGGTGATCGCCTGCTGCTTGGCATCGGCCTCGGACAGCTTGCCGCTGGCGGCCATCTCCTCGTAGCCCTTTATCAGCGTGACCGCGCTCTCCACCAGATTACGCACCTTGGCCTGGCGGTCGGCGTACAGCGAGGCCCGCTCGAAGTACAGCGTGATGCCGCCTATGATACAGAGCAGCACCGCCACCAGTACCACCTGCAATTGCAAACGTCGCCTCAATGACATCGTCCCGTTACTGCTCATCGCTACTCTCCTAGTCGTTTTATGTCGCCGTGTGTACCGGCGTGCTTATTTAGTATCACTTTATGTAAACTACCACTAGAGCAATTGCCCTTTTTAAAGCATTTAACCAGAAAAAAACCCGGCCGAGGCTAGGTAAAACAGCGACAGAGGGTAATCCCTCATCGTGGACAGGGTCATATCACCGCCAGCAACAGCAACTCGATGATCAGTGTTGCCGAGCGCGACGTGGTAGTAATGACTTTCAAGGGGAAAAGAATGGCGCGCTTTTCAAGACGCGCGAGCTGGGCTCACCGAACAGCGATGCCTTACAGCGACAGGGAGAGATCGAGCGTGGGCGCGTGCCCAGCGCGGTCAGTCGCTCGAACGAGGGCGCCGAAGAAGCCCCACAACGGCAGGCGGCGACAATGCCAAAGAAATCCGGCGGGGAAAGACAATAAAAAAGCCGGCTTGCGCCGGCTTTTTTACTTGAAGCTGCTTATTCAGCGGCTTCTACTGCAACTGCTTCTTCTGCACGATCCACCAGTTCAACCAGTGCCATCGGAGCGTTGTCGCCCTGACGGAAGCCGTACTTCAGAATACGCACATAGCCACCGTTGCGGTTAGCAAAACGTGGGCCGAGTTCGTCAAACAGTTTTACAACCATTTCACGATCACGAGTGCGGTCAAAAGCCAGACGACGGTTGGCCAGCGATGGCTTCTTACCCAGGGTAATCAGCGGCTCGGCAACACGGCGCAGTTCTTTGGCCTTTGGCAGAGTAGTCACGATTACTTCGTGACGCAGCAACGAGTTAGCCATGTTGCGAAGCATCGCAAGACGGTGGCTGCTCGTACGGTTCAGTTTACGATTACTGTTACGATGACGCATTTTAGTGTCCTTTTATCCCGACTTACGGCTTCTCAAGACCAGCCGGTGGCCAGTTCTCAAGTTTCATGCCAAGGGTCAGGCCTTTAGAAGCGAGAACTTCCTTGATCTCATTCAGAGACTTGCGACCAAGGTTCGGAGTCTTCAGCAGCTCGGTTTCCGTACGCTGAATGAGATCACCGATGTAGTAAATGTTCTCTGCCTTCAGACAGTTGGCGGAACGTACCGTAAGTTCGAGATCGTCAACCGGACGCAGCAAGATCGGATCGATCGGCGGCGCCTTTTCAACGATTTCCTCGACTGCGGTGCCTTGCAAGTCTGCAAAGATCGACAGCTGATCAACCAGAATACGGGCAGCGATACGCACTGCTTCTTCCGGCTCGATCACGCCATTGGTCTCGATGTCCAGCACCAGACGGTCAAGGTCTGTACGCTGCTCCACACGGGCGCTTTCAACATTGAAGCTGCAGCGGTTCACCGGGGAGAACGAAGCATCGAGCTGGATGGTGCCGATGGTACGGTTGTCATCATGGCTGATGCGGGCGGAAACCGGCTGATAGCCGCGGCCCTTCTCAACTTTGACTTCCATATCAATCTTGCCGCCAACCGACAGGTTGCAGATGACGTGATCAGGGTTGATCACCTCAACATCGTGCGGCAATTCCAGATCACCAGCCAGGACAGGGCCTTCGCCTTCCTTTTTCAGGGAAAGAATGACACTGTCACGACCATGCAGTTTGAGTACTACACCCTTCAGGTTCAGAAGAATGTCGACGACATCCTCCCGAACACCGTCAAGAGCGGAATACTCATGCAAAACGCCAGCAATAGTAACTTCGGTCGGTGCGTAACCAGGCATCGACGAGAGCAGGATCCGGCGCAGGGCGTTGCCCAGAGTATGGGCATAACCACGCTCGAACGGCTCCATCGACACACGGGCGTGTGTAGCCGAAACCGGCTGCACATCGATCAAACGCGGTTTCAGAAATTCCGAAGCGCTGTTTTGCATAGTCATTCCTTAAGAGCTAGCGATTACTTGGAGTAATATTCCACAACGAGCTGCTCGTTGATATCGCTAGACAGCTCGGAACGCTCAGGAGCAGTCTTGAAGACACCTTCCATCTTCTTGCTGTCAACAGCAACCCACGAAGGGAAGCCGATTTGCTCGGCCAGTGCCAAGCCTTCCTGAATACGCACTTGCTTCTTGGACTTTTCGCGAATAGCAACAACGTCGCCTGCTTTCACCTGGAAAGAAGGAATATTCACAATCTGACCATTCACAGTGATTGCCTTGTGGCTAACCAGCTGACGTGCTTCAGCACGGGTAGAACCAAAGCCCATGCGATAAACAACGTTGTCCAGACGGGCTTCAAGGATCTTCAGCAGGTTTTCACCGGTGGAGCCTTGACGACGAGCTGCTTCAGCAAAGTACTTACGGAATTGACGTTCCATAATGCCGTAAATACGACGAACTTTCTGCTTTTCACGCAGCTGTACACCATAGTCAGACAGACGGCCTTTTTTCGCGCCGTGCTGACCTGGAGGGGTATCAAGCTTGCACTTGGAATCAAGTGCGCGACGGGCACTCTTCAGGAAGAGATCAGTCCCTTCGCGACGAGCAAGCTTACATTTTGGGCCAATATAACGTGCCATGTTCTCAGACTCTCCGGATTAGATACGACGTTTCTTGGGAGGGCGACATCCGTTGTGTGGTACCGGAGTCACGTCGGAGATGCTGGTAACTTTGAAGCCAAGGGCGTTCAGGGCACGCACGGAGGATTCACGACCAGGGCCAGGGCCCTTGATACGAACCTCAAGGTTCTTTACACCATATTCTTGGGCAACTTTACCAGCGTGCTCTGCAGCTACCTGAGCTGCAAACGGTGTACTTTTACGCGAGCCTTTAAAACCAGCACCGCCGGAGGTAGCCCAAGACAAAGCATTCCCTTGACGGTCAGTGATGGTGATGATGGTGTTATTAAAGGAAGCGTGAACGTGGACGATGCCATCGCTTACGCTTTTGCGTACCTTTTTGCGTACACGCACTGCTGTGTTTGCTTTAGCCATTATCTATGTTCCTTATTACTTCTTGCCGGCGATCGGCTTGCGCGGACCCTTACGGGTACGAGCATTCGTGCGGGTGCGCTGACCACGGCAAGGCAGACCGCGACGATGGCGGAAACCGCGATAAGAACCCATGTCCATCAAACGCTTGATGCTCATGGTGATTTCGCGACGCAGGTCACCTTCAACGGTGAACTTGCTGACTTCTACACGCAGAGATTCCATCTCGGCTTCGGTCAAATCCTTGATCTTGGAAGAAGGATTAACACTCGCGGAAGCACAGATGAGCTTCGCACGAGTAGAACCGATGCCATAGATAGCCTGCAGGCCGATAACGGCATGCGCATGATTGGGGATGTTTACCCCTGCAATACGGGCCATTCTCTTTCCTTAAGCTTTACGAGCTTGAAAAGGTTGCGATTGTAACATACGAAAACCCGGCTAACAAATGTTAGCCTTGTTTTTGTTTGTGACGCGGATCAGTGCAGATCACTCGTACCACACGATTGCGGCGAATGATTTTGCAGTTACGGCAAATTTTCTTTACCGAAGGTTGTACACGCATTTCAGTTCCTTTCTATCTGAAAAGAGCAAGTGCGACTACTTCGCACGGAACACAATACGGGCACGGGACAAGTCATAAGGTGTCATTTCGACTGTCACCTTATCTCCCGGCAGGATGCGGATGTAGTGCATCCGCATCTTTCCGGAAATATACCCGAGCACAATGTGTCCATTTTCGAGCTTGACCCTGAAAGTTGCGCTAGGCAAATTTTCCAGGATCTCGCCCTGCATCTGGATGGTATCTTCTTTAGCCATAAAACTGCTACCGTGACCGTCAGCGACCGGAAGCGCCCTTGAAGTTGGCCTTCTTGAGCAATCCGTCATACTGGTGAGACAACACGTAGGACTGAACCTGCGCCATGAAGTCCATTGTCACGACAACAATGATCAACAGCGATGTCCCGCCAAAGTAGAATGGTACATTCCACTTCAGGATCAGGAACTCGGGCAACAAGCAAACCAGCGTGATGTAGATCGCACCAATAAGTGTTAGACGGAGAATGATTTTCTCAATATAACGCGACGTCTGCTCACCCGGACGGATGCCCGGAATGAACGCACCGCTTTTCTTCAGGTTATCTGCCGTTTCCTTGGGATTGAACACAAGGGCGGTATAGAAGTAGCAGAAGAAAACGATAGCAGCAGCATAGAGCAGAACATACAGCGGCTGACCAGGATGCAATTTGTCTGCAACAGACTTCAGCACACCCAAGCCTTCGGTATTACCAAACCAGCCCAGTACGGTTGCCGGGAAAAGAATGATGCTGGATGCAAAAATTGGCGGGATCACCCCGGCCATATTCAGCTTCAGCGGCATATGCGTCGACTGGCCCTGCATCACGCGGTTGCCGACCTGTCGCTTGGCGTAGTTGACCAGCACCTTACGTTGGCCGCGTTCAACGAACACCACCAGGTAAGTGACCGCAATCACACCCGCAAACAAGGCAATCGCCAGCAGGATGGACAAGGAGCCCTGGCTAGCCAGGGTCAGTGTCTGACCGATCGATCCGGGAATGCCAGCGGCAATACCCGAACAGATGATCAACGAAATACCATTTCCCAAACCACGTTCGGTAATCTGTTCGCCCAGCCACATGAGGAACATGGTGCCGGTGACCAGGGTCACCACTGTCGTTACATAAAACTCGGTCTGACCACTCAGTACCAGCTCCGGTTGCTTGAACAGCATGACAGCAATACCGAAACTCTGGAACGTAGCCAAAAAGAGCGTTGCATAACGCGTGTACTGAGTGATTTTGCGACGGCCAGCATCACCCTCCTTCTTCAACTGCTTCAGCGTTGGAACAATTTCTGAAGCCAGTTGAAGAATGATGGAGGCGGAGATGTACGGCATGATGCCCAAGGCAAATACCGAAAATCTCGACAGGGCCCCGCCCGAGAACATGTTGAACATGTCGAGCAGGCCCGTCTGTGACGACTGGAACAACTTCGCTAGTTCTACCGGATTGATACCAGGCACCGGAACGTGGGCACCGATGCGATAAACAATCAGCGCGCCGATCAGAAAGAAGATCCGCTGCTTGAGGTCACCAAACTTACTGGCATTACCAACTAGAGAAGCATTCGCCACGAGCTTTACCTTATTCTACGAAGCTACCGCCAGCGGCTTCGATTGCAGCCTTGGCACCAGCGGTGGCAGTGATGCCACGCAGTTTAAGAGCACGCTCAACCTTGCCGGACAGGATGACTTTTGCACCCAGAGCCTGCGTCGGCACGATGCCGGCTTGCTTCAGGGCCAACAGGTCGATCTCGTCAACCGGCATCAGAGCCAGTTCGGACAAGCGAACTTCGGCTACATCGTCAGCAGTCAGGGACTTGAAGCCACGCTTCGGCAGGCGACGTTGCAGAGGCATCTGACCGCCTTCGAAACCTACCTTGTGGAAGCCACCAGCACGACTCTTCTGACCCTTGTGACCACGGCCAGCAGTTTTGCCCAGACCGCTACCGATACCGCGACCCACGCGACGCTTCGCGTGTTTGGCACCGGCTGCAGGCTTAATAGTATTCAGCAGCATATTAACCCTCGCTCTTAACCAGGTAGCTGATCTTGTTGATCATGCCACGGTTAGCAGGAGTATCAATCACTTCAACGACTTGGTTGATCTTTTTCAGACCCAGGCCATTCGCGCAAGCTTTATGAGACTCGATGCGACCAATCAGACTCTTAACCAGAGTCACACGGATTTTTTTAACATCACTCATGATCCGCTCCCAGAATCTGAGCAACGGTCAGGCCACGCTTCGCAGCGATCTGCGAAGGAGTTGCCATTTTGCTCAAACCGTCAATCGTGGCACGAACCACGTTGTACGGGTTGGTCGAGCCATGGATCTTGGCAGTAACGTTGTGTACGCCCAGTGCTTCGAATACAGCGCGCATCGGACCACCAGCTTTAACACCGGCACCCTCTTTAGCTGGCTGCATGAACACAGTGGTCGCACCGTGCTTGCCGACAACAGCATGATGGATGGTGCCGTTTTTCAGCGGAACCTTGATCATGTTGCGACGAGCCTGTTCCATACCTTTTTGCACAGCAACCGGCACTTCTTTCGAACGCCCTTTGCCCATGCCAATACCACCGTCAGCATCGCCAACTACGGTCAGAGCCGAGAAGGCCATGATACGACCGCCCTTCACCACTTTGGTGACGCGGTTTACGCCGATCATCTTCTCGATCAGACCATCGCCACGATCTTCGATCTCGTGCTTAGCCATTCTTAACTCCGATTAGAATACAAGACCGTTTTCACGGGCTGCGTCAGCCAGGGCTTTGATACGGCCATGGTATTTGAAACCCGAACGATCGAAAGCAACTTGGTTGATACCAGCAGCCTTAGCTTTTTCAGCAATGTTCTTGCCAACAACCGCAGCAGCAGCAGTGTTACCGCCATTGCTCAGGTCGGCACGCACGGCAGACTCCAGAGAGGAGGCGCTAGCCAGAACAACATTACCGGTTGCGTCAATCACTTGAGCATAGATATGGCTGTTAGTGCGATGAACGCACAGACGAGCCACCTTGAGCTCCGCAATACGGGCACGGGTTTTACGTGCGCGGCGGAGTCGAGTCTGTTTCTTGTCCATTTCAGGGCCTCAATTACTTCTTCTTGGTTTCTTTCAGAACCACAACCTCGTCGGCATAACGTACGCCCTTGCCCTTGTAAGGCTCTGGGGAACGATAAGCACGGATCTCGGCTGCGACCTGGCCAACCAACTGCTTGTTGGCACCCTTGATCAAAATCTCGGTCTGAGTCGGGGTTTCACACTTGATGCCGACTGGCATGGTGTGAACAACCGGGTGCGAGAAACCAAGGGACAGGTTGAGTGCTTCACCCTGGGCTTGAGCGCGGTAACCCACACCCACCAGGTTCAGCTTCTTCTCGAAACCCTTGCTAACACCAATGACCATGTTGTTCAGCAGAGCACGCAGGGTTCCGGACATGGAACGTGCGAACTTGCTGTCGTTCTTGGCGGCAAATTCGAGCTGGTTATCAACCAGCTTGACTTCAACATCAGCACACAGTGCTGTGCTCAAAGAGCCGAGAGCGCCTTTTACAGTCACTTCTTCAGCACCGAATTTCACTTCTACGCCAGCAGGGATGACTACCGGGTTTTTTGCTACGCGAGACATTCAACCCTCCGATTAGGCTACGACGCAGAGCAGTTCGCCGCCGATACCGGCTGCACGTGCTTTACGATCAGTCATCACACCACTTGAAGTCGAAACGATAGCGACGCCAAGACCGTTCATTACTTTAGGGATCTCGTTGGAGCCCTTGTAAACGCGCAGACCTGGACGCGAAACGCGCTCGATCTTCTCGATTACCGGACGACCAACGTAGTACTTCAATTCGATTTCCAGAACCGGCTTTTTATCAGCATCGGTAACAGAAAAAGTCTCGATATAACCCTCTTCCTTCAACACCTGAGCAATGGCCACCTTCAGCTTGGAAGAAGGCATTGCGACAACGGCTTTAGCGGCACGTTGGGCGTTGCGGATACGAGTCAACATATCGGAGATAGGATCTTGCATGCTCATTCTGTATCTCCTATTACCAGCTGGCTTTAGTCACGCCCGGGATCTCGCCTTTCATGGCGAGTTCGCGCAGCTTGTTACGTGCCAGACCGAATTTACGGAATACACCGCGAGGGCGACCAGTCAGTGCGCAGCGACGACGCTGGCGAACCGGGCTAGCATTACGCGGCAGGGTCTGCAGTTGCAGACGAGCAGCAAAACGCTCTTCTTCGGACAGGTTCTGGTTATTGATGGTAGCGAGGAGCGCTTCACGCTTGCCGGCGTACTTAGCCACGAGCTTAGCGCGCTTCTCTTCACGATTAATCAAAGCTAGAGTTGCCATGTGCTTAGCCCTTGAACGGGAATTTGAACGCAGCCAGCAAAGCGCGGGCTTCCTCATCGGTCTTTGCGGTAGTGGTGATGGTGATGTTCATACCACGCAAAGCATCGATCTTGTCGTATTCGATTTCCGGGAAAATGATCTGCTCTTTAACGCCCATGTTGTAGTTACCACGGCCGTCGAAAGACTTGGCAGAAACGCCACGGAAGTCGCGTACGCGAGGCAGCGAGATCGTTACCAGACGATCCAGGAACTCGTACATGCGTTCACGACGCAGGGTCACTTTGCAACCAACCGGGTAGTGGTCACGGATCTTGAAGCCCGCGATCGACTTACGTGCGGTAGTCACAACTGGCTTCTGACCGGCAATTTTTTCCAGGTCGGAAACAGCGTGATCCATAACTTTCTTGTCAGCTACAGCCTCGCCCACGCCCATGTTGAGAGTGATCTTCTCAATGCGCGGAACTTCCATCAGGGACTTGTAACCGAACTGTTTTACCAGCTCTGGTACAACAGTGTTTTTGTAAAAATCGTACAGACGTGCCATCTTCACCCCTTACGCGCCGATAACTTCGCCGGTGGATTTGAAGATACGTACCTTGCGGCCGTCCTCAAGCACCTTGAAGCCTACGCGATCAGCCTTTTGGCTGGCCGCATTGAAAATAGCGACGTTAGATACATCAATCGGCATAGTCTTTTCAACGATGCCACCAGCGACACCACGTACCGGATTAGGCTTCTGGTGTTTTTTCGCCAGGTTGATGCCTTCCACTACGACTTTGCCTTCCAGGACACGCAGAACGGAACCGCGCTTGCCCTTGTCTTTACCGGTGATTACTACGACTTCATCACCTTTACGAATTTTGCGCATCTGTGGTCTCCTTACAGCACTTCTGGCGCGAGCGAAACGATCTTCATGAAACGCTCGGTACGAAGCTCACGAGTCACCGGCCCGAAAATACGAGTACCGATAGGCTCCAGCTTGTTGTTCAGAAGAACTGCAGCGTTGCCATCAAACTTGATGAGCGAACCGTCAGGACGGCGAACGCCCTTGGCAGTACGCACGACAACAGCGTTGTAAACATCACCTTTTTTCACGCGACCGCGAGGTGCTGCATCCTTGATGCTCACCTTGATGATGTCGCCCACGCCAGCGTAGCGACGCTTGGAGCCGCCCAACACCTTGATGCACATAACGGAACGCGCACCAGTGTTGTCTGCAACATCCAAAATGGACTGCATTTGAATCATTTGATTACCTTTCTATCCAACTTAATTCCGTCACTTTCCTTCACCTTGAGAAAGATGAAAGAAACGCCACCTAAAGTAAGGTGGCGTATCCAACGGCCAGTCTTGGACCCCGTAAGGGATGACTTCGGCTGAACACCGAATCACACATTATACAGAGGGGCAAGCCCCTCCGCAAGCGTCACACACAGATTAAACTGCGCGCTCTACCAGTGAGGTCACAACCCAAGTTTTCGTCCGGGAGAGTGGACGAGTTTCGCTGATCACAACGACGTCGCCAGTCTTGTACTGGTTGGTCTCGTCATGAGCGTGAAACTTTTTGGAGCGACGAACAATTTTACCGTAGATAGGGTGCTTGACTTTGCGCTCTACCAGAACAGTAACGGTCTTGTTCATCTTATCGCTGACTACTTTGCCGACCAGCGTGCGGACTACTTTAGTTTCGCTCATCTCAGGCAGCCTTTTCTTTCAGAACAGTGCGGGTACGGGCGATA
This sequence comes from Vogesella alkaliphila, assembly GCF_014652475.1. Lineage (GTDB taxonomy): Bacteria > Pseudomonadota > Gammaproteobacteria > Burkholderiales > Chromobacteriaceae > Vogesella > Vogesella alkaliphila. The sequence continues at coordinate 48,382 of NZ_BMYW01000014.1, forward strand.
TCGCGACGCACCTTTTTCAGCTCACTATTCTTGGCGAGCTGTTGAGTTGCGTGCTGCATGCGCAGTGCAAATTGCGCCTTCAGCAAACCAAGCAACTCAGCCTTCAGCTCATCAACACTTTTCGCTCTCAGTTCGGATGCTTTCATTGCTGACCCACCTGTTTAATTACAAACACTGTCGGAATAGGCAACTTGGCGGCTGCAAGACGGAAGGCTTCGCGCGCCAGTTCTTCGGCAACACCGTCCATCTCGTACAACATTTTGCCTGGCTGGATTTCGGCCACGAAGTATTCCGGACTACCTTTACCCCCACCCATACGAACTTCGGCTGGCTTGGAAGTGATTGGCTTGTCCGGGAACACACGGATCCAGATGCGACCGCCACGTTTGATGTGACGAGTCATAGCACGACGAGCCGCTTCGATTTGACGGGCAGTCAGGCGACCACGACCGATTGCTTTCAAACCAAAATCGCCGAAGCTAACTTTGTTGCCGCGGGTCGCGATACCAGTATTGCGACCTTTCTGCTGTTTACGGTATTTCAGTCTAGTTGGCTGCAGCATTTCGAGCTCCTGCCTTTCTGGATTTCTTCTCTGGTGCTACAGGGGCAGCCTGGACTTGACCCGGCTTGATATCGCCCTTGTATACCCATACCTTGATGCCGATAACACCGTAGGTGGTGTGAGCCTCAGAAGTAGCGTAGTCAACATCTGCACGCAGAGTGTGCAGAGGCACGCGGCCTTCGCGGTACCATTCGCTACGAGCGATATCGATACCGTTCAGACGACCGGAGCTCATGATCTTGATGCCCTGAGCACCCATGCGCATTGCATTTTGCATGGAACGCTTCATGGCACGACGGAACATCACGCGCTTTTCCAGCTGCGAGGCGATACCGTCGGCGATGATCTGGGCATCGATCTCTGGCTTGCGAACTTCTTCGATATTGACGTGCACAGGTACACCAAGACGACGCTGCAGTTCTTTCTTCAGAACTTCAATGTCTTCGCCTTTTTTACCGATAACAACACCCGGACGGGCGCTGTGGATGGTAATACGTGCGGACTTGGCTGGACGCTCGATAACAACACGACCTACCGAAGCGTGCGCCAGGCGCTTCTTCAGAAACTCGCGCACTTCGATGTCTTGCTTCAGCTGGCCGGCAAAATCATGCGAATTTGCAAACCATTTGGAAGACCAGTTTTTAGTCACTGCGAGACGGAAACCCGTCGGATGAATCTTCTGACCCATAGCTTACCCCTTAGTTGCCAACACTGAGCGTGATATGGCAGGTCTGCTTCTCGATGCGGTTACCGCGGCCTTTGGCACGGGCGGAGAAACGCTTGAGGCTAGGACCCTTATCAACGTAGATGGAAGTCACCTTGAGGGTGTCGATATCTGCGCCTTCGTTATGCTCAGCATTGGCGATAGCGGACTCAAGCACCTTCTTGATGAGCGCGGCACCCTTTTTCGGGCTGAAGGTCAGGATATTCAGTGCCTGGCCGACGGCTTGGCCGCGGATCAGGTCTGCAACCAGACGGCATTTTTGTGCCGACAGGCGTGCATTATTAAGTTGTGCAGAAACTCTCATCGCATCACCTTATTTCTTCTTGGCCTTCTTGTCAGCCGCGTGGCCTTTGAAGGTACGAGTCAGCGAGAATTCACCGAGCTTGTGGCCAACCATGTTTTCGGAAACATACACCGGAACGTGCGTACGACCGTTATGAACCGCAATGGTCAGACCGATGAAGTCAGGCAAAATCGTCGAACGGCGCGACCAAGTCTTGATTGGACGCTTGTCGCTCGTTGCACGTACCGCATCCACTTTTTTCAGCAGGTGCAGGTCAACGAACGGGCCTTTTTTAAGCGAACGTGCCATAGCTCAATTACCCTTTATTCGAGAAGCGACGACGTACAATCATGTTGTCAGTGCGCTTGTTACGACGTGTACGGAAGCCCTTAGTCGGGGTACCCCACGGACTAACAGGAACACGACCTTCACCTGTACGGCCTTCACCACCACCGTGTGGGTGGTCAACCGGGTTCATGGCAGTACCGCGAACGGTTGGGCGGATACCGCGCCAACGGTTTGCACCGGCCTTACCAATCTTGCGCAGGCTATGTTCTTCGTTGCCCACTTCGCCAACGGTAGCGCGGCAGTCAACGTGTACACGACGGATCTCGCCAGAGCGCAGACGCAGCTGAGCGTAGATGCCTTCACGAGCCAGCAGCATGGCGGAGCAGCCGGCGGAACGTGCGATTTGCGCGCCTTTGCCTGGTTGCAGCTCGATGCAGTGGATAGTGGTACCAACCGGAATGTTACGGATTGGCAGGGCATTACCAGCCTTGATCGGGGCTTCGGAGCCGGACATCAGTTCGGCACCAACCTTCACGCCGCGCGGGGCAATGATGTAGCGACGCTCACCATCCGCGTAGCACAGCAGCGCGATGTTGGCTGTACGGTTAGGATCGTATTCGATACGCTCAACCTTGGCCGGAACCGCGTCTTTGTTACGACGGAAATCGATGATGCGATACTGTTTCTTGTGACCACCACCCATGTGACGGGTAGTGATGTGGCCGTTGTTGTTACGGCCACCGGTCGAGTTTTTCTTCTCAACCAGTGCGGCGTGCGGGCGGCCTTTGTACAGGTCAGGGTTTACCACCTTGACAACAGCACGGCGACCAGCAGACGTCGGTTTTACTTTTACCAGAGCCATAGTCTATCTCCTTATTCCGCAGCAACAGGGGTAGCGGTCAGGTCGATTTCTTGACCTTGGGCAAGGCTCACGTAAGCCTTCTTCCAGTCTTTGCGCTTGCCGACAAAACGGCCGAAACGCTTGGACTTGCCCTTAACATTCAGCGTGGAAACGCCATCAACCTTGACGTTGAACAGCAGTTCAACAGCAGCCTTGATTTCAGGCTTGGTTGCGTTAGCAACAACGCGGAATACCACCTGCTGGTTTTTCTCGGCAACCATGGTGCTCTTTTCAGAAACAACCGGTGCCAAAATTACTTGCAGCAAACGTTCCTGATTCATGCCCATTGCTCCTCGAGTTGCTTGATGGCATCACGGGTGATAACAACCTTCTTGAAACGAACAAGGCTGAACGGATCAGCTTGCTGAGCTTCAATCACCAGGACGTTTGGCAAGTTGCGGGAAGACAGATACAGGTTCTCGTCGAGCTCGCCAGTGATGAACAGAGCACGATCCAGACCCAGGGACTTCACCTTGGCGGCGAATTCCTTTGTCTTTGGCGTTTCAACTGTCAGGCTGTCCACGACGATCAGACGCTCGTCACGCACCAGCTGCGACAGGATCGTAGCCATACCGGCACGGTATTGCTTACGGTTAACCTTGTGCGTGAAGTTTTCGTCGGGCGAATTCGGGAACGCACGACCACCACCACGCCACAGTGGCGAGGAAGTCATACCGGCGCGAGCGCGACCGGTGCCTTTTTGGCGGAATGGCTTCTTGGTGGAGTGTTTTACTTCAGCACGAGTCAACTGCGCACGGTTACCACTGCGCGCATTTGCCAAGAATGCAGTTACTACCTGATGCACCAGCGCTTCGTTGTAGTCACGGGCGAAGAGTGCTTCAGAGGCTTGCAGGGCTTCAACTTGCTGGCCCTGGGCGTTGATCACTTTCAATTCCATCATGCACCTGCCTTCACGCTAGGACGCACCACTACATCACCGTTCTTGGCACCAGGTACAGCACCTTTCACCAGAAGCAGTTGACGCTCCACATCAACACGGACAACTTCCAGGCACTGGATAGTGCTCTTGACGTTACCGTACTGACCAGCCATACGCTTACCCGGGAAAACGCGACCCGGATCTTGCGCCTGACCGATGGAACCGGCGGAGTTGTGAGAAACAGAGTTACCGTGCGAAGCGCGGTTGGAACTGAAGTTGTGACGCTTGATGGCGCCGGAGAAGCCTTTACCTTTCGAGGTACCAGTTACGTCGACCAATTGGCCAACCTGGAAAATCTCGACGGAGATGGCATCACCAACGTTCAGCGATGCCAGAGCCTCTGCGGACAGAGGGAACTCGCGCATAACGCGAGCGGCATCAACGCCAGCTTTGGCAAAGTGACCGGCCTGAGCCTTGGTTACACGATTTGCCTTGCGAACACCTGCTGCAACCTGAACGGCAGTGTAGCCATCAGTTTCAGCAGTCTTTACTTGCGATACGCGGTTTGCGGACATATCCAGCACAGTTACCGGGATGGTTGCACCATCTTCAGCAAAAATGCGGGTCATGCCGACTTTGCGACCGACCAGACCTAAAGTCATGTTTATTTCCTTTACAGGCGCCGATTACGATTGACCGGCTTACTCAAAAGAAAAGCGGACTCACCACAATGGTGAGTCCGCTAATGTAACAATAAAATTCAATAACCGCAAGCACTTAGCTCACAGCGCATGAAATAGTGCTGTTACTGTAGCTTGATTTCTACATCCACACCGGCTGGCAGGTCCAGCTTCATCAGCGCGTCAACAGTCTTGTCGGTCGGATCAACGATGTCCATCAGACGCAGGTGCGTACGGATTTCCAGCTGATCACGGGACGACTTGTTCACGTGCGGGGAACGCAGGATGTTGAAACGCTCGATTTTGGTCGGCAGCGGAACCGGGCCCTTAACTACGGCACCAGTGCGCTTGGCAGTTTCAACGATTTCCTGTGCGGAGCGGTCGATCAGGTTGTAATCGAAAGCTTTCAGGCGGATACGGATTTTTTGGCTTTGCATATCGTTCTCGGCTTCCGATTAGGCGATGATTTTGGCAACAACGCCAGCACCAACGGTGCGACCACCTTCACGGATGGCGAAACGCAGACCTTCTT
>NZ_BMYW01000015.1:0-16011 GCF_014652475.1 Vogesella alkaliphila
CTTCATGTCCAAACTCCTTGTCATGGTGGGTTGGACTCTAAAGTCACGTGCTACTCAATACAGGGGGGACGTCGCCTCCATCTCCAGAGCCGTCATGCCTTCTGGCGTCACAGTCGTCAGTCCGAACGCCTACAGCAGCCGATTGAGCAGGCGGTCGAGGCGGATGCGTTTGAGGCGGCCGAGCAGGGTTTTGACTGCGGCGGGATAGTCGCGCAGCGTTTCCAGCTGGCGATAGTGTTGCAGTAGCCTGGTGTGACGACGGATGTTGTCGAGCTCGGCGGCGGTTTGCTCAGCAAGCTGGCCGGCGGGATCGTGCAGCAGCAGGCCGTTTTCGAGATCAAGGCGGAAGGCGCGCGGATTGAGGTTGTTGCCGGTGACCAGCTGCCAGTCCTGATCGACCCAGATGCCCTTCAGGTGGTAGCTGTTGTGCTCGTGCTGCCACAGGCGCAGCTGCAGTCGGCCCTGTGAGATTGCATTCTGGTTGCGTTTGGCGAAGCGGCGCAGATTGCTTTCGTACAGATAGGGTAGTGCCGAAATGACGCGGAATGGTTCGCTGGGCGGGATGTAGAAGTCGTTGGCGGTCTTGTCGCCGACGATGATCTCGACCTGCAGGCCGTTCCTGATCTGCTGTTGCAGGATGCGCAGAATGCTCTTCGGCGGGTTGAAGTAGGGGGTGCACAGGGTGATGCGGCTCTGCGCGCGGCTCAACAGCTGTTCGATGCGCTGGTTGAAGCGGTTGTCCTTGCCGACGCCGCTCAGCGGCGTGATGCTGATGTGGTCGTGCTTGGCTGGCGCCGGCGCCGGCAGGTAGTCGTAGCCGGCCAGCCGTTGCCGCAATGACTTGATGTCATCCTTGGCGGGACGTGGCAGGCCGGGACGGTCCAGGCGTTGCACGCCGGGTGAGGGCAGCAGTTGCTGGCACAGGTAGTGCGAAAAACTGTCGGCCAGCCCGCGATCCCGGATCAGGTGGTAACGGTCGAAGCGGTAGCGCTCGCCGACATGCAGATAGACGTTGTTGAGGCTGGCGCCGCTGTAAATCAGCCAGTCGTCGATCACGAAGCCCTTCAGGTGCAGCACGCCGAACAGCTCCCGTGTCTGTACCGGCACGCCGTAGATCGGCACCTGTTCGCGGCCGAAACGGGCGCTGAGCTCCTGGTACCATTGCGCATTGCCGGCTTGCTTGCCGGCGCCGATCAGGCCGCGTCGCGCACGGTGAAAATCGACAAACACGCGGATGTCCAGCTGCGGTCGTTGCTGCTTGGCCTGGTGCAGTGCCAGCAGGATGGATTCGCCGCCTTCGTCGTGCTGCAGGTACAGGCTGCACAGGTGGATACGCTGCTGCGCCTGCGCAATCTGCTGCAGCAGTTGTTGGTGAAAGCTCTTGGCGTCGTGCAGCACATGGATGTTGGCCGCATCAACGGCAAAGCCGTTACCGGCGGGCGCCGGACGGCGGGAGGAAAAAAGCGGCATGCTGGCGAATGGGGTCCGTGAAGATTGCTGTTGCCATTGTGAATGAAAAAAGGCCGGAATGTTCCGGCCTTTTTGCTTGTGTGGCGCTTATTTGCGGGTCTTGAATTCCTGCCACAGGCGAGTGGTCAGACGCTGGATTTTCGGATCCATCGGCAGCATCACGAAGCTCTTGGCCATCACTTCCTTGCTCGGGAAGATCGACGGGTTGGCCAGGTTGGCCTTGTCGATGAACTTGCGTGCCGGCAGGCTGCCCGGTGCGTAGGTCACGGCATTGGCGTTGGCCGCGGCTACCTTGGCGTCCAGGCTGTAGTTGATGAACTTGTAGGCGTTGTCGGCGTTCTTGGCGTCTTTCGGGATCACCATGCTGTCGATCCAGATGCCGACGCCTTCTTTCGGCACCAGTGCCTGCACCTTGACGCCGCTCTTCACTTCCACGGCGCGGGTACGGGCGATGTTGATGTCGCCGCCGTAGCCCAGCACCAGGCACAGCGAGCCGCCGGACAGTTCATTGATGTAGCCGGAGGAGGAGAAGCGGGTCACGTGCGGGCGGATGGTTTTCAGCAGGTCGGCCGCGGCACGGTAGTCGGCCTCGTTCTTGCTGGCCGGGTCCTTGCCCATGTAGTGCAGCACGATAGGGAACACTTCCGCCGGGGAGTCGAGCATGCTCACGCCGCAGCTTTTCAGCTTGGCTGCGTGTTCAGGCTTGAACAGCATGTCCCACTGGTTGGCCGGCAGCTTACCGCCCAGTGCCTTGGTGGCGCGGTCGGTGTTGATGCCGATGGTGTTGATGCCCCAGAAGTACGGTACCGCGAACTTGTTGCCCGGGTCGAACTTGGTCATCAGCTTCATCAGCTCCGGGTCCAGGTCCTTGTAGTTCGGCAGTTTGCTCTTGTCCAGCGGCAGGTACAGGTTGGCCTGGATCTGCTTGGCGAGGAAGGTGTTGGATGGCACGACGATGTCGTAGCCGGATTTGCCGGTCAGCATCTTGGCCTGCAGGATTTCGTTACTGTCGTAGACGTCGTAACGGACCTTGACGCCGGTTGCCTTCTGGAAGCCCGGGATGGTGCTTTCCGCGATGTAGTCCGACCAGTTGTAGATGTTCAGTTCGTTGCTGGCAGCGGCGGCGCTACCGGCGTAGGCGGCGCTGACGGCGCCCAGAAGCAGGGTGCGGGCAAATCGTTTCATTCAAGTTTCTCCTGGCGATGCGGTTCAGGTAATCGAACACGTTATTTTGACTGCAAAACGCTACTTAAAACCAGTGCTTATTAAACCCCCGCCGCCGGCCGGCAGGCAAGCCGCGACGCGCGGCTACCGGCTCAGGCCTGCTGCAGTAACTGCTGGCGCTCCCATGGTGTAATGGTACGCGCGAATGTCTGCCATTCAACCTCTTTCAGGGCACAGAAGCTGGCCACGAACTGCGGATGCAATAGCGGGTGCAGGGCCGGCTCGCTGCGCAGCGCAGTGATCGCCTGCGGCAGGCTGGCGGGCAGGGTGGCCGCCATGCCGTAGGCACTGCCGGACAGCGGCGTGCCGGGGGCGATGGCCTGTTCCATGCCCAGCAAGCCGCAGGCCAGCGTGGCGGCGATGGCGAGGTAGGGATTGCAGTCCATGCCGGGCAGGCGGTTTTCCACGCGCCGCGCCGCCGGGCTGCTGTCCGGCACGCGCAGGCCGCAGCTGCGGTTGTCGATGCCCCACTCGACATTGATCGGCGCCGCGCTGTGCGGGCACAGGCGGCGGTAGGCGTTGGGGTTGGCTGCCAGCAACAGCATCGCCGCCGGCAGGTAGCGCTGCAGGCCGCCGAGGTAGTGCCAGAAGCACGGTGCGGCGCTGCCGTCCGGCTGGCTGAACAGGTTGTGGCCGTGGGCGTCGACCAGGCTCTGGTGGATGTGCATCGCGCTGCCGGCGTCGTCGGCGAACGGCTTGGCCATGAAGGTGGCCTGCAGGCCGTGGCGTGCGGCCAACGTTTTGGCGCTGCGCTTGAACAGGAATACTTGGTCGGCCAGCGCCAGCGCGTCGCCGTGCTGCAGGTTGATCTCGAACTGGCCATTGCCGACTTCGCCGAGCATGGTGTCGCTGGCGATGTGCTGCTGCGCACACTGCTGCTCCAGCTCGGCGAAGAAGGCGGCGTGGGCCGGCGCGTGGTCCACGCTGTAGGGCTGGCGCGTGGCGCTAGTCGGCTGGCCGTCGGCAGCGAGCAGGTAGAACTCGATCTCGGGCGCGACCACCGGCTGCCAGCCGCGTTGCCGGTAGGCGGCCAGCACGCGCTGCAGCACGTTGCGCGGCGCGAACGGGATGGGCTCGCCGTCGGCGTCGACGCAGTCGTGGATCAACTGCGCGACGCGCCGACCGTCGCCGCTGTCCGGTTTCAGGCACAGGGTGCGCGGGTCGGCGCGCAGGCGCATGTCGGGGTCGCTGTCGGCAACCAGTTGCTGTTGCGGATCGCCGTCCAGGGTCTGGATCAGGCTGACCTGCGGGAAGCGCTGTTCTGCGCTGTCGAGGTAGCTGTGGCAGGGAATGAGTTTGCCGCGGGCCTGGCCGTTGAGGTCGGGAAACAGGCACTCGATGTGGCTGATGCGTTGCTCGCTCAGCCATTGCTGCAGATCGGACATGTCGGATACCTTTGCTGCGTGAGTTGTCGGGAGGCGGACAATCAGCGCGGGCGGCCGTAGGTACTGAGCGGCTGCTCGAAAACCCCCAGCGGCAGCCGGATCTGGCTGGCGGCAACGGGCGTGGTGCAGCAATAGGGCATCGTGGACTCCGGGCGGCGGGTCGTGTGTCTATTTTTTTAACCTGAAATTCGCAAAATCGTCAATTTTATTTAACGACAGCCACCGACGATGAGCGCCGGCGCCACACCTTGCTCATGGCGGCTACCGGCAAAATGTGCAAAAATCCGGTCAACTAACGATATTGCAGGTTTTGTCATGCTGGACCGGGACGGATACCGCCCCAATGTCGGAATCATCCTCGTCAATCACCACAACGAGGTGTTCTGGGGCAAGCGCGTGCGCGAGCATTCGTGGCAGTTTCCACAGGGCGGCATCAAGCCGGGTGAAAGCCCGGAAGCCGCCATGTATCGCGAACTGGAAGAAGAAGTCGGCCTGTTGCCGCAGCACGTCAAGATTCTGGGGCGCACCCGCGACTGGCTGCGCTACGACGTGCCCACCAACTGGGTGCGCCGCGAGTGGCGCGGCAGCTATCGCGGCCAGAAGCAGATCTGGTTCCTGTTGCGCCTCACCGGCCGCGACTGCGACGTGTGCCTGCGCGCCACCAACCATCCGGAGTTCGACGGCTGGCGCTGGAGCGACTACTGGGAACCGATCGACAACGTGATCGAATTCAAGCGCGACGTGTACGAGCGTGCACTGACCGAGCTGATGCGCTTCATCAAGGGCGTGGAAAGCCGTGGCGAATATCTGGGGCGGGTGGCCGGCAGCCGGCACCGGCACGCAGACGGGAGCTGATCCTTGAACAAGCCGATGCCTTCGCGGCCACGCACTGCATTTGCAGGCGTGGCCGTTGTTGCTGTCTGGTCGGCGTGGCAGCCGGCCAACGTCGCGGTATGGTGGATGGAGGCGCTGCCGGCGGTGGTCGGCCTGCCGCTGGTCTGGCTGATGTGGCGGCGTTTCCCGTGGACAAGGTTGGCCGCATGGGCGATGGCGCTGCACGCGGTGGTGCTGCTGGTCGGCGCGCACTACACCTACGCCGGAACCCCGCTCGGCTTCTGGCTGCAGGAGGCCTTCGACTTCAGCCGCAACCACTACGACCGCATCGGCCATATCGCGCAGGGCTTCTTCCCGGCGCTGCTGGCGCGCGAGGTACTCAGCCGCAGGACAGCGTTGCGCGGCGGCTGGCTCGCGTTCCTGACGACCTGTTTCTGCCTGGCTTTCTCCGCGCTGTACGAACTGATCGAATGGTGGGCGGCGCTGGCACTGGGCGCCGGCGCCGATGCCTTCCTCGCCACCCAGGGCGACCCGTGGGATACGCAGTGGGACATGTTCCTGGCGCTGTGCGGCGCCGTGCTGGCGCAGCTGACACTGGCGCCGCTCCATAACCGACAACTCGCGACGCTGCAGGCGGCGCGTTACTGAATCTCTGAATAGACCAACCATGACGCAACAGAATTACGACGAATCCTCGGTCCGGGTACTCAAGGGGCTGGAGCCGGTCAAGGAACGGCCGGGCATGTACACCCGCACCACCGACCCCACCCACATCTGCCAGGAAGTGATCGACAACGCCGCCGACGAGGCGCTGGGCGGCTTCGCGCGCAAGATCGCGGTCACCGTGCACCTGGACGGCTCGCTGAGCGTGGAGGACGACGGTCGCGGCATCCCGGTCGGCCTGCACCCGCAGGAGGGCGTACCGGTGGTGGAACTGGTGTTCACCCGCCTGCACGCCGGCGGCAAGTTCAACAAGAAAGACGGCGGCGCCTACGCCTTCTCCGGCGGCCTGCACGGCGTCGGTGTGTCGGTGACCAACGCGCTGTCCACCCGGCTGGAGGTGGAGGTCAAGCGCGAGGGCGGCGTGCATAAGCTGGTATTCGCCGGCGGCGACGTGATCGAGCCGCTGGCCCGTGTCGGCGACTGCGGCCCGCGCACCAGCGGCACCCGCGTGCGGGTGTGGCCGGACGGCAAGTATTTCGAAAGCCCGCGCTACTCGATGCAGGAGCTGGAGCGCCTGCTGCGCGCCAAGGCGGTGCTGCTGCCCGGCGTGGCGGTAACGCTGACCGTGGAGCGCCCCAGCGGCGACGAGGTCAAGGTCTGGCAGTACCCGGAAGGGCTGAAGAGCTACCTCGCCGAGCTGTGCGGCGACGACGAGCCTATCGCGCCGCTGTTCGCCGGCGAAGCCTACATCGGCGACGACCACGAACAGTTCGCCCGCGGCGAGGGCGTGCAGTGGGCGATGGCCTGGTTCGAGGACGGCGCCAGCGGCGAGAGCTACGTCAACCTGATCCCGACCCCGTCCGGCGGCACCCACGAGGCCGGCCTGCGCGCCGGCGTGTTCGACGCGGTGAAGAGCTTCATCGACCACCACAACCTGCTGCCGCGCGGCGTGAAAATCATGGCCGAGGACGTGTGGAGCCGCGTGCGCTTCGTGCTGTCGGCACGGGTGCTGGACCCGCAGTTCCAGGGCCAGACCAAGGACAAGCTCACCAGCCGCGACGCGCTGAAGCTGATCTCCGGCCTCGCGCGCGACCCGGTGGAGCTGTGGCTGAACCAGCACGTGGAAGCCGGCAAGAAGATTGCCGAGCTGGCGATCCGCCAGGCGCAGAGCCGCCTGAAGTCGGTGAAGAAGGTGGAAAAGAAGAAAGGCTCCGGCGTGGCGGTGCTGCCGGGCAAGCTCACCGACTGCGAGAGCGAGGACATCGAGCGCAACGAGCTGTTCCTGGTGGAGGGCGACTCCGCCGGCGGCTCGGCCAAGCTGGCGCGCGACAAGGAGTACCAGGCCATCCTGCCGCTGCGCGGCAAGGTGCTGAACAGCTGGGAGACCGACCGCGACCAGCTGTTCTCCAATGCCGAGATCCACGATATCGCGGTGGCGATCGGCGTCGATCCGCACGGCCCGGACGACACGCCGGACCTGTCCGGCCTGCGCTACGGCAAGATCGCCATCCTGTCCGATGCCGACGTCGACGGCTCGCACATCCAGGTGCTGCTGCTGACGCTGTTCTTCCGCCACTTCCCGCGCCTGGTCGACAACGGCAACATCTACATCGCCCAGCCGCCGCTGTTCCGCGTAGATGTGCCGGGGCAGGGCAAGAACCGGCCTCCTCGGAAGTTGTACGCGCTGGACGAGGGCGAGATGACGGCGATTCTCGACCGCCTGCGCAGCGAGGGGGTGAAGGAGAACGCGTGGAGCATCTCGCGCTTCAAGGGCCTGGGCGAGATGAACCCGGAGCAGCTGAAGGACACCACCATGAACCCGGACACCCGCCGCCTGTCGCGGGTGCGGGTGCGCGCCGGCGCCTTTGCCGAGACGCGCGCGATGTTCGTCAAGCTGATGGGCAAGGGCGAGGCCTCCAGCCGCCGCAGCTGGATGGAAGAGAAGGGCAACGAGGTCGAAGCCGACATCTGAGCCGCATCCGGCGCCGCAAGGTTGNCTCCCTTTTTGTTGCGGCCAGGCTCGTGCGGCTTCGCGCTGCCGGCGGCGGCCGCGCTGGCTACAATTCAGTCATGGCCACCACGAGAGGCGCACCATGTCCCGTCTGCTCTACCTGCAGTCCGGCGGCCCCACCGCCGTGCTCAACCGTTCCGCCCTGGGCGTGATCGAGGCCGCGCGCGCGCGCGGCGTGGCGGTGTGCGCCGCCGCCGACGGCCTCGCCGGCCTGCGTGCCGGGCGCTTGCTGGATCTGGATACCGCCGGCGCCGCCGACATCGCGGCGCTCGGCAGCCTGCCGGGCGCCGCGTTCGGCAGCAGCCGCGACATCCTGGCGCCGTTCGAGGACGATGCACCCGGCTGGCGGCAGCTGGCTGCGGTGTTGCGCCGTTTCGGCATCGGCTACGTGCTGCTCAACGGCGGCAACGGCTCGATGGAGACGGCGCGGCTGCTGCAGCAGCTGGGCGAGCGTTTCGCGCTGCCGCTGCAGGTGGTTGGCATCCCGAAGACCATCGACAACGATCTGGAAGGCACCGATTTCAGCCCCGGCTTCCCGTCGGCGGCGAAGTATCTGGCCAGCAGTCTGCGCGAGGTGACGCTGGACGTGCTGAGCATGGCACAGCAGCGGGTGTTCATCATGGAGACCATGGGCCGCCACGTCGGCTGGCTGACCGCGGCCTGCGCGCTGGCGGCCCTGCCGGGCGAGGCACCGCCCTTGCTGCTGCTGCCGGAGGTGGCGTTCGACGAGGCGCGGCTGCTGGCGGCGGTGCGGCAGCGGCTGGCGGAGAGCGGCTGCTGCGTGATCGCGGTGTCGGAAGGGCTGCGCCACGCCGACGGCCGTTTCGTCGCGCAGCTGCACGCCGATGCGGTGTACGGCCACGAGCACCTCGGCGGGGCCGGCATGTGGCTGGCGCAGCGGCTGCAGCAGCAACTGGGGGTGAAGGCGCACGTGGCGCTGGTGGACTGCCTGCAGCGCGCGGCGCGGCATCTGGTGTCGGCGGTCGATGCGCAGCAGGCTTACCGGCTGGGACAGCAGGCGGTGGCGACGGCGCTGGCCGGGCAGGGCGGGGTGATGCTGGGCTTGCTGCGGCAGCCGGGCGCCAGCGGCGTCGACTGGCAAGTGCAGCCGCTGCCGCTGGACGAGGTTGCCAACCGCGAGCGCGCGCTGCCGGCGGACTTCATCGCCGCCGACGGCCTGTCGGTGACGCCGGCGTTCGACGCCTACCTGCGGCCGCTGCTGCAGGGCGAGCGGCCGCTGGCCTTTGCCGACGGCCTGCCGGATCTGCGCCGTCCGGCGTGGCCGCCGCTATTGCCCTGATGACTGTCAGGCCTGTGCGGTGGCGTTCAGCCTGGCGCGCAGGCGCTTGGTGACGGCGATCATCGCCTGCAGCGCGGCCTCGGTTTCCGGCCCGCCGCGCGTTTTCAGGCCGCAGTCCGGGTTCACCCACAGCCGCTCGGCCGGGATCACCTCCAGCGCCTTGAGCAGCAGCTTTTCCAGCTCGGCCTCGGTCGGGATGCGCGGGCTGTGGATGTCGTAGACGCCGGGGCCGATCTCGTTCGGGTAACGGAAGCTGCCGAAGTCGCGCAGCAGCTCCATGTCCGAGCGCGAGGTCTCGATGGTGATCACGTCGGCATCGAGCGCGGCGATCGCCGGCAGGATGTCGCCGAATTCCGAGTAGCACATGTGGGTGTGGATCTGGGTGCTGTCGTCGACGCCGGCGCAGGACAGGCGGAACGCCTCGCCGGCCCAGGCAAGGTAGGCGTCCCGGTCGCCGCGCTTGAGTGGCAGGCCCTCGCGCACCGCCGGCTCGTCGATCTGGATCACCTTGATGCCGGCGTTTTCCAGGTCCAGCACCTCGTCGTTGATCGCCAGCGCGATCTGCTTGCACACCGCGCTGCGCGGCAGGTCGTCGCGCACGAAGCTCCACTGCAGGATGGTGACCGGGCCGGTGAGCATGCCCTTCACCGGGCGCTGGCTCAGGCTCTGCGCGTACACCGCCCAGCGCACGGTCATCGGCTGCGGGCGCGCCACGTCGCCGTAGATGACGGGCGGCTTCACGCAGCGGCTGCCGTAGCTCTGCACCCAGCCGTACTCGGTGAAGGCGAAGCCGGCCAGCTGCTCGCCGAAGTACTCCACCATGTCGTTGCGCTCCGCCTCGCCGTGCACCAGCACGTCGATATCGAGCTGCTCCTGCTTGCGGATCACCAGTTCGATCTCCGCCTTCATCGCCGCCTCGTAACTGGCGGCATCGAGTTCGCCACGCTTGAACGCGGCGCGCGCGGCGCGGATCTCGCTGGTCTGCGGGAAGGAGCCGATGGTGGTGGTCGGCAGCAGCGGCAGCTTCAGCCACGCGTGCTGCAAAGGCGCGCGCTGCGCGAACGGGCTGGCGCGGCGGTCGCTGCCGGCCGGCAGTGCGGCCAACCTTTGGGCCACCTCGGCACGGTGGATGCGCGGACTGCTGCGGCGCTGCTCGCGGGCGTAGTTGCTGGCCGAGAGCTCGTTCTCGATGCTGGCGCGCCCCTGCTGCAGGCCGCGCTTGAGCAGCTTCAGCTCGTTCAGCTTCTGCACCGCGAACGCGAGCCAGCTCTTGAGATCCACGTCCAGCTTGATTTCCTGCGCCAGGTCGAACGGGCTGTGCAGCAGCGAGCAGCTGGGCGCGAGCCACAGCCGCTCGCCCAGCTGCGCGTGCAGCTGCTCGGCCTGCCGCAGCACCGCGTCGAGGTCGGCGCGCCAGATGTTGCGGCCGTCGATGACGCCGGCGGACAGCACCTTGTCCTGCGGCCAACCTTGTACGAATGCCGCCAGCTGTTGCGGCGCGCGCACCAGGTCCAGGTGCAGGCCGGCCACCGGCAGCGCCTTCAGCCATTCCGCGTGGGCGGAGACGTCGCCGAAGTAGGTGGCCAGCAGCAGCTTCAGCGGGCTGGCCGCCAGCTGTTCGTAGGCGGGGGCGAAGGCCGCCAGCCACTCGGCCGGCAGGTCCAGCGCCAGGATGGGCTCGTCCAGCTGCACCCAGTCCACTTTTGCGGCATTGAGGGCCGCGAGCAGCTCCTGATAGGTTTGCAGCAGCGCCGGCAGCAGGCTCAGGCGGTCGAAGGCACTGCCCTTGCACTTGCCCAGCCACAGCAGGGTCAGCGGCCCGATCAGCACCGGCTTGGCCTTGATGCCCAGCGCCTGCGCCTCGGCGATCTGCGCCAACAGCGGTGCCGGGTTGGCCGAAAACGCGGTGTCGGCGTGCCACTCCGGGACCAGGTAGTGGTAGTTGCTGTCGAACCACTTGGTCATCTCGATGGCGTGCTGGCTGCGGTTGCCGCGTGCCAGCTGGAAGTACTCGGCGCTGGAAAGGCTGGCCGCGTCGAAGCCGAAGCGGCGCGGGATGGCTCCGACCAGCACCTGCGCGTCCAGCACGTGGTCGTACAGCGAGAAGTCGCCGACCGGGCTGAGGTCGAGACCGGCGCCTTTCTGCAGCAGCCAGTGCTTCTGGCGCAGCTCGCGCGCGCCGGCCTGCAGCGCGGCGTCGTCGATCTCGTTTTTCCAGAACTGCTCGACCAGGAATTTCAGTTCGCGCTTGGCGCCGATGCGCGGGAAACCGGCAAGGTGAATCGTGCTCATGTTTATGTCTTTCTGTATGAAATTTGTGCATTGATCATGCGATAATCATCGATATGAGACAAATTCATTATTTTGCTACTTCACATGAGACTGATTCATGACGCAGAGTCTGCTGGAATTACGCCACCTGAAGACGCTACTGGCGCTGGCCGAGACCGGCAGCGTGTCGCAGGCGGCGAAACGGGTGTTCCTGACGCAATCGGCGCTGTCGCACCAGATCAAGGCGCTGGAGGCGCACTACGGCCTCAGCCTGTTCGAGCGCAAGACGCAGCCGCTGCGGCTGACGCCGGCCGGCGAGCGCCTGCTGCTGCTGGCGCGCGAGGTGCACGCGCACATCGGCGCCGCCGAGCGCGACCTGGCGCGGCTGCGCGAGGGCGAGGCCGGCGAGCTGCGCATCGCGGTGGAGTGCCATACCTGCTTCGACTGGCTGATGCCGGCGATGGACAGCTTCCGCCGGCACTGGCCGGCGGTGGAGCTGGACATCGTGTCCGGCTTCCATGCCGATCCGGTGGGCCTGCTGCTGACCGGGCGCGCCGATCTGGCCATCGTGGCCGAGGCGGAGGCGCACCCCGGCGTGGTGTACCAGCCGCTGTTCGGCTACGAGATGGTGGTCATCGCCGCGCACGATCACCCGCTGGCGGCGCAGCCGGTGTGGCGGGCCGAGGATTTTGCCGCCGAGACGCTGATCAGCTACCCGGTGCCGGACGCGATGCTGGACCTGGTGCGCAAGGTGCTGAAGCCGGCCGGCATCAACCCGGCGCGGCGCACCTCGGAGCTGACCATCGCCATCATCCAGCTGGTAGCCAGCCGCCGCGGCGTGGCGGCGCTGCCGTTCTGGGCGGTGAAGCCCTACCTGGAGCGCGGCTACGTCAGCGCCGCACGCATCGGCGAGGCCGGCCTGCACAGCGAGCTGTACGCGGCGCTGCGCAGCGACGACGCCAAGCTGGCCTATATGCACGACTTCCTCGCCACGGTGCGTGAGCAGAGCTTCGCCACGCTGCCGGGGTTGAGCGTGCTGGGTTGAGATGCTTGCGGCCAACCTTGTACAAGGTTGGCCGCAAGGCGGGGGCGCTCAGCGCCGCAGCAGCGCCTTTTCCGCCTCGATCAGCAGGAAGGCGAGCACGCCGCTGGCCGCGATCAATCCCCAGTGCGCCAGCGCCGGCGACGCGGTGCCGAACAGCGCGTGCAGCCACGGCAGGTAGCTGAACGCCAGCTGCAGCACGATCAGGATGGCCACGCACCACAGCGCGATGCGGTTGCCGGTAAGCACGCGCAGCGTCAGCGCGCTGCTGTGCTGGTGGCGGCTGTTGAACAGGTAGGCGATCTCGATCGCCACCATGCTGTTCACCGCCAGCGTGCTGGCCAGCGCCTGCGAGTGGCCGCCGTCCAGCGCCCACAGGTAGAGCGCGAACGGCAGCGCCACCATCAGCGCGCCGACGAAGGCCAGCCGCCACACGAACAGCGCGTCGATCAGCCCGGCCTGCGGCGGCCGCGGCGGGCGCCGCATCACGCCATGCTCGGTCGGCTCGAAGGCGAAGGCCAGCGCCAGCGTCACCGCCGACACCATGTTCACCCACAGGATCTGCACCGGGCTGATCGGCAGCGCGACGCCGAACAGGATGGCGGCGATGATGATGGCGGCCTGGCCGACGTTGGTGGGCAGGATGAACAGGATGGCCTTCTTCAGGTTGTCGTACACGGTGCGGCCCTCGCGCACCGCCAGCGCCAGGGTGGCGAAATTGTCGTCGGTGATCACCATCTCCGCCGCCTCCTTGGCCGCCTCGGTGCCCTTGCCGCCCATGGCGACGCCGACGTCGGCCTGCTTCAGCGCCGGCGCGTCGTTGACGCCGTCGCCGGTCATCGCCACCACCTCGCCGTTGTGCTTCAGCGCGGCGATCAGGCGCAGCTTGTGTTCCGGGCTGGCGCGGGCGAACACGTCGATGTCGCGCACCGCCTGCGCCAGCGCCGCGTCGTCCAGCGCGTCGATGTCGCTGCCGCTCAGCGCGCGCCGCCCGTCGCCGATGCCGAGGCGGCCGCCGATGGCGGCGGCGGTGCCGGCGTGGTCGCCGGTGATCATCTTGATGCGGATGCCGGCGCTCTGGCACAGCGCCACCGCCTGCGCCGCCTCCTTGCGCGGCGGGTCGATCAGGCCGACCAGGCCGAGCAGCAGCAGCTGGTCCTCGGTGTCGGCAAAGTCCAGCTCGCTGCTGCAGTGCGCCTGGCGCCGCTCGGCGATGGCCAGCACGCGGTAGCCGTCGGCGGCCAACGCTTGCGCCTGCTGCTGCCAGAACGCCGCCTCCAGCTCGGCGATGCCGTGCTCATGCTGCTGGTGGCTGGCACGGGCCAGCAGCACCTCGGGCGCGCCCTTGAGCAGGATCAGGCGGTGGCCGTCGTGGTCGTGGTGCAGGGTGGCCATGAAGCGGTGTTCCGATTCGAACGGGATCGCGTCCTGCCGCGGCAGGCTGTGCTGCAGGCTGGCCAGCGGCAGCTGCGCCTTGTGCGCCAGCGTCAGCAGCGCGCCCTCGGTCGGGTCGCCGCTGAGCTGCCACTGGCCGGCGACGTGCTGCAGGCTGGCATCGTTGCACAGCGCCGCCGCGCGCAGCAGCGCGTCGAGCGGGGCGTGGTGGCCGTAGTGCAGCGGCGCGTCGTCGTGGAACAGGCCGCCTTCCGGCGCGTAGCCGACGCCGCTGACGCGCAGCTGGCGCTCGCGGGTGACGATGCGGCCGGCGGTCATCTCGTTGCAGGTCAGGGTGCCGGTCTTGTCGGAGCAGATCACCGTCACCGCGCCCAGCGTTTCCACCGCCGGCAGCTTGCGCATGATGGCGCGCTGGCGGGCCATGCGCTCGACGCCGATGGCCAGCGTGATGGTGACGATGGCGGGCAGCCCTTCCGGTATCGCCGCCACCGCCAGCCCGACGCCGGCCATGAACATGTCCGGCCAGCCGTGGCCGCGCCAGTACACGCCCAGCAGCAGGGTGACGCTGGCCACCAGCAGGGTGGCGCCGGTCAGCCAGCGCGCGAACTGGTCCAGCTGCCGCATCAGCGGGGTGACGTTGTCGCCGACCTGGTCGAGCATCGCGTTGATGCGCCCCAGTTCGGTGTCGCGGCCGGTGGCGATCACCAGCCCGCGCGCCTGACCGTAGCTGACCAGGGTGCCGGCGTAGGCCATGTTGCGGCGCTCGGCCAGCGGCGTCGCCGCCGGCAGCGCGGCAAAATCCTTGCTCACCGGCAGCGATTCGCCGGTCAGCGCCGCCTCGTCGACGCGCAGCGAGCGGCCGTCGAGCAGGCGCAGGTCGGCCGGCACCTTGTCGCCGCTTTGCAGCAGCACGATGTCGCCGGGCACCAGGGTGCTGGCGTCGACATCGTGGCGCTCGCCGTCGCGGATCACCGTCGCCTGCAGCGCCAGCATGTTGCGGATCGCCGCCAGCGCGCTCTCGGCGCGTCCTTCCTGGATGGTGCCGATCACCGCGTTGATCAGCACCACGCCGAAGATCACCGCGCTGTCGACGTAGTCGGCCAGCAGCAGGGTGCCCAGCGCCGCGGCGAGCAGCACGTAGATCAGCAGGTTGTGGAATTGCAGCACAAAGCGCAGCCACAGGCTCTTCGCGGCCGCCTGCGGCAGGCTGTTGCGGCCGTAGCGTTGCAGCCGCTCCGCCGCGGCCTGCCGGCTGAGGCCGTTGTCGCTGCTTTGCCAGTGCCGCATCACCTGGGCGGTGTCTTCGGCGTGCCAGTGCGGGGCGGGTGTTGCAGGCTTCATGGGCAGGCTATCCTTGAGTGAACTGCACGCAGTGTAGAGTGGCGCGGCCGGTGCATGGTTTCCATGCTGGGCCATGTTTTGACGGATCGCAAAGATTGCCGCAAAACTTTCCGCAGCCGGCGGCGTCAATGCGATGATCTGCCCGCTTGGGCATGCTGTTTGCTGTTGGCATGTTAACGCTGGCCGTGGCCGGCGTATCGAATAAGAGGAATGCGGTGATGATGAAGAAAATTCTGCTGGTGCTGGACAGCGGCGACAGCGCCCAGCTGGCGCGTGACTATGCGCTGCAGCTGGCCAAACAACACCAGAGTGCGCTGACGGCGCTGGCGCTGATCGACGGCGCGCCGCTGCTGGAAGGCGAGGCGATGCCGCCGGGAGCGTTCGCCTACCGCGTGGCGCGCGACGCCAGCATGGAGCAGCGCTGGTTGGACAATGCCCGCACCCTGCTCGACAGCATGCGCGCGCAGGCCGGCGAACTGGATATCGCGCTGGCCAGCGTGCTGGCCGAGGACGGCCACCCGGAGGACGAGCTGGCCAGGCACGCGCCGCGGCACGACCTGCTGGTGGTGTCCACCGACAGCCACCTGGGCGAGAGCGAGCGTCCGCACGACAGCCGCTGGCTGGAAAACTACCTGCTGAACCCGGCGCGGCCGATGCTGCTGTTCTCGGCCGACACCGTGGTGCCCGAGCGTCCGCGCTGCGTGGTGCTGGCCTACGACGGCAGCCCCTGCGCCGCGCGCGCGCTGCAGCAGTTCGTGTTCCTCGGCCTCGCCCACGACCTGCCGCGCAAGGTGATCGCCAACCACACCGATCCGCAGGAGGCCGAGCGCCTGGCCTGCGAGGGCGCCGCCTATCTCGCCGGCCACGGCCTGCCGGCGGAGCCGGTGGCGCTGACCGCGCGCGGCTCCACCTCGCAGACCCTGATCGCCGCCGCCGACAGCCATGGTGCCGCGCTGCTGGTGATGGGCGCCTTCGGCCACAACAGCTGGAAGGAGCGCCTGTTCGGCTCCACCACCCGCACGCTGATGAAGCACTGCCACGTGCCGCTGCTGATGTTCCACTGAGCCGCGAGGCG
>NZ_BMYW01000015.1:16032-38467 GCF_014652475.1 Vogesella alkaliphila
GTCGCATGGACGGCTGGCCGTTCTGTTGTCGGCCGCGGCGGGCGGGGGCCTCAGTCGCCGCCGTGTTCCAGCCCCAGTTCCTGGATCTTGCGCGTCAGCGTGTTGCGGCCCCAGCCCAGCAGGTTGGCCGCTTCCACCTTGCGCCCGCCGGTGTGGGCGAGGCCGCTCCGGATGCAGGTGCTTTCGAAGCGGGCGGTGAGGTCGTCGATGATGCCGGATTCGCCCGCGGCCAACCTTTGCGCCACCTCGCGCGCCAGCAGCATGGTCCAGTCGCCCGCAAGCGTCGGCAGCACGCCGCTGCCGTCGGCGGCGGGCGGCAGCTCGATGGCGCCGCCACTGCCGGCGATCAGCTCGGGGCGGAATTCCGGTGGCAGGTCCTGCATCTCCACCGACTGCCCCGGCGCCATCACCGTGATCCACTGGCACAGGTTTTCCAGCTGGCGCACGTTGCCGGGGAAGGCGTAGTGCTGCACCAGCGCCATCGCCGCCTCGGACAGCCGCTTCGGCTCCACGCCAAGGTTGGCCGCACTGCGCGCGAGGAAGTGGCGCACCAGCAGCGGGATGTCCTCGCTGCGCTCGCGCAGCGGCGGCAGGCGCAGGCGGATCACGTTCAGGCGGTGGAACAGGTCCTCGCGGAACTTGCCCTGCTTGACGTGTTCTTCCAGATTCTGGTGGGTGGCCGCGATCACCCGCACATTGGCCTTGATCGGGGTGTGGCCGCCGACGCGGTAGAAGTGGCCGTCGGACAGCACGCGCAGCAAGCGGGTCTGCAGCTCGGTCGGCATGTCGCCGATCTCGTCCAGGAACAGGGTGCCGCCCTCGGCTTCCTCGAAGCGGCCGCGGCGGGTGCCCAGCGCGCCGGTGAAGGCGCCTTTCTCGTGGCCGAACAGCTCGGACTCCAGCAGGTCCTTCGGAATCGCCGCGGTGTTGAGCGCGATGAAGGGCTTGTTGGCGCGCACCGAGTGGCGGTGCAGCGCCTCGGCGACGCGCTCCTTGCCGGTGCCGGATTCGCCGGTGATCAGCACCGTGACGCTGGATTGCGACAGGCGGCCGATGGCGCGGAACACGTCCTGCATCGCCGGTGCCTGGCCCAGCAGCGCCGGCATCGCCTCGGCGTCCTCGCTGGCCGCCTCGCTGCTGCGGCTTTCCGCCAGCGCGCGTTCGATCAGCGCCACCGCCTGGTCGACGTCGAAGGGCTTGGGCAGGTACTCGAAGGCGCCGCCCTGGAAGGCCGCCACCGCCGAGTCGAGATCGGAGTGCGCGGTCATGATGATGACCGGCAGCGCCGGGTGTTCCTGCTTCACCTTGCCGAGGAATTTTAGGCCGTCGGTGCCCGGCATGCGGATGTCGCTGATGATCACGCTGGGGGTGGCATCGTACAGCGCGTTGAGCGCGTCGTCCGCGCTGGAGAAGCTCTGGTAGGCGATACCGCCGCGCGCCAGCGATTTTTCCAGTACCCAGCGAATCGCCTTGTCGTCGTCAATGATCCAGACCGCTTGCGTCATGCTTGTTCGCCTTGAAGTAGTTTTATTGGTCCGGGCCGAAGGGCATCAGTACCGTAAAGCAGGTGTTGCCCGGACGGGATTCGAATTCGATGGTGCCGCCGTGCTGGTGCACGAAGGTCTGCGCCAGCGTCAGGCCCAGGCCGGTGCCCTCGGCGCGGCCGGTGACCAGCGGGTAGAACACGTGGTCGCGGATGTCGTCGGGAATGCCGGGGCCGTTGTCGATGACTTGCAATTTCAGTGCCAGGTTGTGGCGCTTGCGGGCGAGGGTGACCTGGCGCGCGACGCGGGTGCGCAGGATGATCTCGCCGCTGCCCTTCATCGCTTGCACCGCGTTCTTGGCGATGTTGAGCACCACCTGGATCAGCTGCTCCTTGTCGGCGGCCAGCATTGGCAGGCTGACGTCGTAGTCGCGGCGCACCGTCAGCCCCTGCGGGTACTCGGCCAGCAGGATGCTGCGCACCCGCTCCAGCACCTCGTGGATGTTGACGTCGCTGGCGATGTGGCGGCGGTGCGGCGCCAGCAGGCGGTCGACCAGGTGCTGCAGCCGCAGCGCCTCCTCGCGGATCACGCCGGTGTACTCCAGCAGCTCCGGGCGGTCGGCGATCTCGTGCTCCAGCAGCTGCGCCGCGCCGCGGATGCCGCCGAGCGGGTTCTTGATCTCGTGCGCCAGGTTGCGGATCAGCTCGCGGTTGGCCTGCTGCTGCAACAGCAGGCGCTCCTCGTTGGCGATGCGCAGCTGCTGGTCGATCGGGCGCAGCTCGACCAGCGCCAGGCGCGGCGGGCTATCGATCGGGGTCACGGTGAGGCCGATGTGCAGCGGGATGTCGCCTTCCGGCACCAGCTCCAGATCGTGCTCGATATAGCTGCCGGCATGATCCAGCGCCATCTGCACCGCGTTCTTCAGTGCGCGCGCGTCATGGAACAGCGCGTACAGCGAGTGCTTCTGCAGCTCCTTGCGGCCAACCTTGAGCAGGCTTTCGCAGGCCGGGTTGGCGAACAGCAGCTGGCCGTTGCGCTCGACGATCATCACCGGCGTTTCCAGCAACTCCAGGCCGGCGTACTGCTGCGGATAGTTTTGGGGTGTCATGGTGGGCATTCCACATTGCTTGTACCGGCTTTAGCAAGAAACAAGCCCGGCTGGGTGCGGTCTGGCGACCGCAATGCGGAGTAGTTTGCCCTGTTTTGGTGCGTTCGTGTCGCTTTGGTGCTAGTTGCCGCCGCCGGCGTTGCCCAGTTCCTGCTTCAGCGCCGCGATATTGCGTTCGCGGTCGGTGACGGCGTCGCGCAGGCGCTGCAATTGGGCAGGCGGGGTGCCGGCTTTCTTGCCGGCGTCCTGCAGGCTTTGCCGCGCCTCGCCCAGCGCGCGCTGCTCGTTGTCGAGCTCGGTCTGCAGGATGCGGCGGCGGCCCTCGTCGCGCTGCCGCTGGGTGCCGCTGTCGACCGAGGGAATGTGCGCCGGGGCGGCGGCGCTGGCCGGACGCGGCTTGCTGGCGCGGGGCGCCGCCGGTGGCGTCTCGTCGGCGGCGGGGGTGACCAGCACCGCGCGCGCACCGCGCATCGGCACGTTGGTGAAGGTGACGTGGCCGTCCTTGTCGACGTGTTTGTAGATGGTGGCGGCGCTGGCCGCGGTGGCAGCGCTGCACAGCAGCAGGGAGGCGAGAAGCGGGCGCAGCATGGCGTTACCAGGGAAGAACGGACCAGCGCCGATGATAGTGAAAGTCACGCGCCGCGTCAGCGTGGCGGCCGATTAAATTGTCGCCGGCTGCGGGGGCGATTCGTTGCCAAGGTCTGCGGCCAACGTTGGTCGCAATGAAAAACCCGCAGCGCCGGTGGCGCTGCGGGTCGGTGAGGCAGGTTCCGGGCGGTGCCGGAACGCGCGTCGGTTTACAGCGAGTAGTACATCGCGAATTCCACCGGGTGGGTGGTCATGCGGGTCAGGTTCACTTCCTTCATCTTCAGCTCGATGTAGGCGTCGATCCACTCGTTGGAGAACACACCGCCACGGGTCAGGAACTCGCGGTCGGCGTCCAGTGCGGCCAGCGCTTCATCCAGCGACGCGCACACGGTCGGGATCAGCTTGTCTTCTTCCGGCGGCAGGTCGTACAGGTTCTTGTCGGCGGCATCGCCCGGGTGGATCTTGTTCTGGATACCGTCCAGGCCCGCCATCATCAGCGCGGCGAAGCACAGGTACGGGTTGGCCAGCGGATCCGGGAAGCGTGCCTCGATACGACGGCCTTTCGGGTTGGCCACGTGCGGGATGCGGATCGAGGCGGAACGGTTCTTGGCGGAGTAGGCCAGTTTCACCGGGGCTTCGTAGTGCGGAACCAGACGCTTGTAGGAGTTGGTGCCCGGGTTGGTGATCGCGTTCAGTGCCTTGGCGTGCTTGATGATACCGCCGATGTAGTACAGGGCGATGTCGGACAGGCCGGCGTAGCCGTCACCGGCGAACAGGTTCTTGCCGTCTTTCCAGATCGACTGGTGCACGTGCATGCCGGAACCGTTGTCGCCAACGATAGGCTTGGGCATGAAGGTGGCGGTCTTGCCGTAGCTGTGCGCCACGTTGTGGACCACGTACTTCAGGATCTGGGTCCAGTCGGCGCGCTGGGTCAGGGTGCTGAACTTGGTGCCGATTTCGTTCTGGCCGGCGGTGGCCACTTCGTGGTGGTGAACTTCGACCGGTACGCCCAGCTCTTCCAGCAGCAGCACCATGGCCGAGCGGATGTCTTGCGAGGAGTCAACCGGCGGTACCGGGAAGTAGCCGCCCTTCACGCCCGGACGGTGGCCGGTGTTGCCGCCTTCGAATTCTTCGGCGGAAGCCCAGGCCGCTTCTTCGGCCTTGATCTTCACGAAGCAGCCGGACATGTCGGTGCCCCAGGTGATGCTGTCGAAGATGAAGAATTCCGGTTCCGGACCGAAGTAGGCGGTGTCACCGATGCCGGAGGCCTTCAGGTAGGCTTCGGCACGCTTGGCCACCGAACGCGGGCAGCGGTCGTAGCCCTTGCCGTCGGCCGGGTCGATCACGTCGCAGGACATGAAGACGGTCGGCTCGTCGAAGAACGGGTCGATCTTGGCGGTAGCAGGGTCTGCCATCAGCAGCATGTCGGAGGCCTGGATGCCTTTCCAGCCGGCGATGGAGGAGCCGTCGAACGCGTGGCCGTTCTCGAACCATGCGTCGGCATCGTCCAGCAGCACGTGAGCAGGAATGGTCACGTGTTGTTCTTTACCCATTGTGTCGGTAAAGCGCAGGTCGACAAATTTTACGTCGTTTTCGGTGATGAGCTTGACTACGTCTGCAACCGCCATGGTGATCTCCTAAATGAGCTAGCTAAGTGCATCGATCTGGATGGCACAAATTTATGTACCGGGGTAAAAGCATGAAGCGTGCCAGCCGCGAGCGGGCGTGGGAATGCCCATTCTGCCACATTTGCCGGCACCTGCTGCGCCGTGTTTGCACGACTGTGGTGCCATTATTGTGCAAATAGCACCAATCTGGTGCCTGGTGGTGGGCGTGCCCGCTTTTGGCGCGCCTTTCCGGCCGCTGCCGCGGGATGACAGTCGCTGAACACTGCATTACTGTAAGGGTCTGATCATTATTGGCACGTGACACAAGGAGCTTCCCCATGACCGTAGAAACCATTTTGGCAACAGCGCAGGCGCGCGGCAGTGAACTGGGGCTGACCTACAGCGGGGCGCTGACGCCGCCGGAGGCGTGGGCGGTGCGCCAGTCGCTGCCGCAGGCGGTGATCGTGGACGTGCGCAGCGCGGCGGAGTGGCAGTTTGTCGGCGTGATTCCGGAGGCGGTGCGCGTCGAGCTGCGGACCTATCCCGGCATGGTGCCGAACGCCGCCTTTGTCGAGCAGCTGCAGCAGCAGGTTAGCAAGGACAAGGCGGTGCTGTTCATCTGCCGCTCCGGCGCGCGCTCGGACGAGGCGGCAAGGTTGGCCGCAGAGGCAGGTTATGCCGAGGTTTACAATATTCTGGAAGGTTTCGAGGGTGATCGCGACGCCGAGCAGCATCGCGGCCGCGTCAATGGCTGGAAGGCGCACGGCCTGCCGTGGATTCAGGGTTGAGCCACGGCTTGCAGTTTCCGGCCTGACAAGGCAAAGTGTGTTTTTGGTCGAGCGGCTGCCACCGGCTTTGCCTTATTCCTATTGAAAGATGTGAATCATGACTGATCGTTACGCCGTGATCGGCAATCCCATATCGCACAGCCAGTCGCCGTTCATTCATGCCGAGTTCGCCCAGGCCACCGGGCAGGACATGAACTACGAAAAGCTGTTTGCCGAGCTCGGCCAGTTCGCGCCGGTGGTGCAGACCTTCTTCGCCAATGGCGGCAAGGGCCTCAACGTGACGCTGCCGTTCAAGGGCGACGCCTTCCGCTTTGCCGACGAGGTGAGTGAGGCGGCGCGTCTGGCCGAGGCGGTCAACACCCTGACGCTGCGCGACGGCAAGATCTACGGCGACAACACCGACGGTACCGGCCTGGTGCGCGACATCGTCGACAACCTCGACGTGCCGGTTGCCGGCCAGCGCGTGCTGCTGCTGGGTGCCGGTGGCGCGGTGCGCGGCGTGCTGCAGCCCTTGCTGGCGCAGCAGCCGCAGGCGCTGACCATCGCCAACCGCACCGTGATCAAGGCGGAATCGCTGGCCTACCAGTTCCGCGCGCTGGGCGACATCGAGGCGGTCGGCTACGACGCGCTGCAGGGACGCCAGTTCGACATCGTCATCAACGGCACCTCGACCAGCCTGTCCAACGAGCTGCCTCCGATCCCGGCCGGCATCTTCAGCAGCCGCTCGCTGGCCTACGACATGGTGTACAGCCGCGGCCTGACCCCGTTCCTGCGCCGCGCGCAGTCCGAGAATGCCGGCATGCTGGCCGACGGCCTCGGCATGCTGGTGGAGCAGGCGGCGGAGTCGTTCCGCATCTGGCGCGGCATCCAGCCGGCCACGCGCAAGGTGACCAATATGCTGCGCGAGGTCCTGGCCTGAGTCATGCGCTGGTTCCTTAAGATCGGAGCGGTCGTCCTGACCGCTCTTTTTTTGTACTACCTGTGGATCTTCGGCCATATCGTCTACTGGCGACACGCCAACCCGTCGAGCAGCTCCTTCATGGACGCGCAGCTGGCGCGGCTGCAGGAGGATGATCCAGATGCCGAGCTGCGTCACCGCTGGGTGGCGTACGACCGCATCTCCGGCAACCTGAAACGGGCGGTGATCGCGGCCGAGGACGCCAGGTTCGTCGACCACGAGGGCTTCGACTGGGAGGGCATCGAGGTCGCCTTCGAGAAGAACCTGAAGCAGGGGCGCATCGTCGCCGGCGGCTCCACCATCAGCCAGCAGCTGGCGAAGAACCTATTCCTGTCCAGCAAGAAGACCCCGTGGCGCAAGATAGATGAGGCCTTCATCACGGTGATGCTGGAGGCGGTGCTCGACAAGCGCCGCATCCTGGAAATCTACCTCAACGTGATCGAGTGGGGCGACGGCGTGTTCGGCGCCGAGGCCGCCGCGCGCCACTACTACCGCACCTCCGCCGCCCGGCTGTCGGGCGGACAGGCGGCCAAGCTGGCGGCGATGGTGCCCAACCCGCGCTACTACGACACCCACCGCAATGCCCCGGGCCTGGCCCGCAAGACCCGCATCATCCAGCGCCGCATGTCGCAGGCGCTCGCTCCCTGAGCCGCTGGCAGCCGGCCGTCGCGGTGGCTGGCTGTCACATTCGCGTGCTACAATTTCGGCCTCTTTCGTGATCGCTGCGATACGCGCAGCTGAAACGCATGGACTTACCCAGTTATCTCATAACCACCACTACCTTTTTGGCTAGTCAATAACCCCGCCTGTTACCGGATTGCACTCACTCCGCCACAGGCGGCAGGAGACGTGCATGACGGTTATCGACAAAAAACAACCAACCGATCGTCTGCAGGATAACCTCAGCCAGGTTCAGCGCCTCATCGAGCGCCAGCGACTGGTCGAGGACCTCGTGCATCGCCAGGACATGCCCAAGCATGATCTGGTGGAGTCGCTCGTCCACAAGCAGAACCTGGTCGAGCTGGAACACAAGCTCGAATCGCTGCACCCGGCGGATATCGCCTACATCCTCGAAGCCCTGCCGCTGGACGACCGCCTGCTGGTGTGGGATCTGGTCGACAGCGAGGATGAAGGCGAAATCCTGCTGGAAGTGTCAGACGCGGTACGCGAATCGCTGATCGAGTCGATGGAGCAGCACGAGCTGGTGGCCGCCGCCGAACAGCTCGACGCCGACGACCTTGCCGACCTCGCGCCGGACCTGCCGCGCCAGGTGGTGTACGAGGTGATGGGCGGCCTCGACGAAGAAGAGCGCCAGCAGCTGCAATCGGCACTATCCTATGAAGAGGGACAGGTCGGCGCGCTGATGGACTACGAGCTGGTCAAGATCCGCCCGGACGTCAGCTGCGAAGTGGTGTTGCGCTACCTGCGCCGTTTCGACGAGCTGCCGAGCCAGACCGACAAGATCTTCGTGGTCGACGAGGACGGCGTGCTCAAGGGCGTGCTGCCGGTGCGCCGCCTGCTGGTGAGCGATCCGGAACGGCTGGTGGAGGAGGTGATGGCGACCGAGGTGGTCAGCTTCCATCCCGACGAGGACGCCGCCGATGCCGCGCTGGCGTTCGAGCGCTACGACCTGGTGACCGCGCCGGTGGTCGACGAGCACGGCGTGCTGATCGGCCGCCTCACCGTCGACGAGATGGTGGACGTGATCCGCGAGGAGTCGGAAACCGAGGCACTGAACCTCGCCGGCCTGAAGGAAGAGGAAGACCTGTTCGCGCCGGTGATCGACTCGGTGAAAAACCGCTGGGCGTGGCTGGCGATCAACCTGTGCACCGCCTTTATCGCCAGCCGCGTGATCGGTGCCTTCGAAGGCTCGATCGAGAAGCTGGTGGCGCTGGCGGCGCTGATGCCCATCGTGGCCGGCATCGGCGGCAACTCCGGCAACCAGACCATCACCATGATCGTGCGGGCGCTGGCGATGGGGCAGCTGCAGCCGGGGCAGGCGCAGCGCCTGTGGCGCAAGGAGCTGGGCGTCAGCGTGATCAACGGCCTGGTGTGGGGCTCGGCGCTGGGCGTGCTGGCGTGGCTGCTGTACGGCAGTTTCTCGCTGGGGCTGGTGATGCTGGCGGCCACCACCCTCAACCTGATGCTGGCGGCGTCGATGGGGGTGCTGATCCCGACCATGATGGAGCGTTTCGGCAAGGATCCGGCGGTCGGCTCCAGCGTGCTGATCACCGCCTGTACCGATTCCGGCGGCTTTTTCATTTTTCTCGGCCTCGCCAGCCTGTTCCTGCTCTAGACGATGAAGACGATCAACGAGGCCTTGCGCCATTTCGAACTGCCCCGCCTGGAGGCGCGGCTGCTGCTGTCGGCGGTGACCGGTTTCAGCCACGCCGAGCTGGTGTCGTTCGCCCCCGACGAGCTGACCTTGCAGCAGTGGAAGGCGTTTGCCGCGCTGGCGCAGCGGCGGCTGGCCGGCGAGCCGGTGGCCTACCTGCTGGGCGAGCGCGAGTTCTACGGTCGCCCGTTCCGCGTCAGCCCCGCGGTGCTGATCCCGCGCCCGGAAACCGAACACCTGGTCGACGCGGCGCTCGACAAGGTTGGCCGCAACCGTCGCGCACGGGTGGTCGATCTCGGTACCGGCAGTGGCGCCATCGCGGTGACGCTGGCACTGGAGGCGCCGCAGTGGCAAGTCAGTGCCGTGGACCTGTCCGCGGAGGCGCTGGCGGTGGCGCAGCACAATGCGGCCAACCTTGGCGCCAAGGTCGGTTTTTACCTGGGCAGCTGGCTGGCGCCACTGCCGGCAGGTGAGGTATTCGATGCCATCGTCAGCAATCCGCCCTATATCGACGCGCAGGATCACCATCTGGACGAGGGCGACGTCCGCTTCGAGCCGCGCATGGCGCTGACCGACGGCAACGACGGCCTGGACTGCCTGCGCGAGATCGCGGCGCAGGCGCCGGCAAGGTTGGCCGCCGGTGGCTGGCTGCTGGTGGAGCATGGCTACGACCAGGGTGCGGCCTGTCGCGCGCTGTTTACCGCGGCCGGGCTGCAGCAGGTGGCGACGCTGCCGGATCTGGCCGGCAACGACCGCGTGACACTGGGCTGCCGCGCGTGAGCCGCGGCTTTATTGCCGCGTGCGCACTGCTGGCGTTGCTGCTACTGCTGAGCAGCGGCAACCAGGCGCTGTTCTTGTCGTTGCACCACGCCGGCGCGGTGTTGCCGCCGGCCTTGTGGCGCCTGCTCAGCATGCTCGGCGAGTGGTCGCTGGTGATCGCCGCCTTGCTGCTGCTGGCGCAGTGCCGACCGCAGCGCTTGCCGTCGCTGGTCGTGGCGGTGCTGCTCGGCATCGGCAGCGCCATCCTGTTCAAGGCGGCGTTCGCCGTGCCGCGTCCGTTCCTGGTGCTGCCGGCGGGCAGCGTGCAGTTGCTGGATGTGCTGCCGGCCAACGGCGCCTTTCCCTCCGGCCACGCCATCGCCGGCGCGCTGCTGGCCGGGGTGCTGGCACAGGGGCGACGCTGGTGGTGGCAGGCGGGGCTGATGGGGCTGGTAGTGCTGGTGTGCTGGTCGCGTATCGCCATCGGCGTGCACTGGCCGCTGGATGTGCTGGTCGGTGCCGCACTGGGCTGGGCCATCGCGCTGTTTTGTGTGGGACGACAGTGGCCGGCCTGGCCGCCTTCATGGACGCCACCGCTGCTGCGCGCTCTGGCGCTGCTACTGCTGCTGTATAGTGGCTGGAAATTGTGGCGGTCGCCGCCGAACGAGGCCTATGTGCTGTTCAACCTGCTGACCTTGCTGGCCGCGCTGCAGTTGCTGCGACCAAAGAAAAACGGGGCCTGAGCCCCGTTTTGTCGTGCCGGCCGGCTACGGCTTAGTGGTGGTGACCGTGTTCGCCGTGGGCGTGGCCGTGGGCCATTTCTTCTTCCGTCGCCGGGCGCACTTCGGCCACGGTGGCAACGAAACGGATGGTCAGACCGGCCAGCGGGTGGTTGCCGTCCAGGACTGCCTTGCCGTCGGCCACGTCGGTGACGCGGAACAGGATCACGTCGCCGGTTTCCGGATCATCGGCTTCGAACATCATGCCGACTTCGACTTCTTCCGGCAGCACGTCCAGCGGCTCGACACGAACCAGCTCTTCTTCCGGTTCGCCAAACGCGTCGTCAGGTGTCATGGTGACGGTGATGGATTCGCCCACGTTCTTGCCGTGCAGCGCTTCTTCCACCATCGGGAAAATGCCATCGTAGCCGCCATGCAGGTAGGCGATCGGCTCTTCCGTCTTGTCGAGCAGGTTGTTGTCAGCGTCGTACATTTCGTAGTGGATGGTGACAACGGAGTTTTTGACGATTTGCATGTGGCGGTACCGTAAAGATAAAGAATGATAACGATGTTTGACCCAGCGCCGGGCGCTGCCGGCATGAGGGGTCATAATCGGCATCCCCTATTGTAAACCATTGCCAGATGGCACAACGAGATTCTGACATGAAAGCGATTGATCTGTTGGGCGGCATGACCGCCGAAACCTTTTTGCAGGACTACTGGCACAAGAAGCCGCTGCTGATCCGCGGCGCGCTGACCGATGTCGGGGCGCCGGTCGATCTGGCGTGGCTGACCGAGCTGTCGCGCAGCGAGGATGTCGAGTCGCGGCTGATCGAGTTCAAGCAGGGTAAGTGGTCGCTGGAGCGCGGCCCGTTCCGTCCCGGCCGCCTGCGCCGCCTGCCGGAGAGCGACTGGACCATTCTGGTGCAGAACGTCAACCATCACCTGCCACACATTGCCGACATCCTGTGGCGTTTCGATTTCATGCCTTATGCACGGCTGGACGACCTGATGATCAGCTATGCCCCGCCCGGCGGCACCGTCGGCCCGCATTTCGATTCCTACGACGTGTTCCTGCTGCAGGTCGGCGGTCGCAAGCGCTGGCAGATCTCCTCGCAGCAGGACGAAGCCTTCATCGAGGACGCCCCGATCAAGGTACTGAAGGACTTCCGCATGGAAGAGGAGTTCGTGCTGGAGCACGGCGACATGCTGTACCTGCCGCCGCGCTACGCCCATTACGGCGTGGCGCTGGAGCCGGGCATGACTTACTCGATCGGCTTCAGGGCACCGTCCGCGCAGGAACTGGCGACCGAATTCCTGGTTTACCTGCAAGACAGAATTTGTATCGAGGGCAGATATGCCGACCCAGGGCTGCGCCCGCCGCAGGAGCCGGCACGGCTGGACGACAGCATGGTGGATCAGGTTGGCCGCATCCTGTCGCAGATCAGTTGGGATCGCCACACGGTGACCGATTTTCTCGGTCATTACCTGACGGAGCCGAAGCCGCACGTGTTTTACGAGGCACCGGAGGAGGAGCTGGACGAGGAGGAGTTCACGGCGGCGGTGGCCGCAACAGGGGTGGCGCTGGATCTGAAAACCCTGATTCTTTACGCTGATGACATGCTGTACTGCAACGGAGAGGCGTTGTCGGTGTCGGCGGACGATGTCGCGGCCTGGCAACAGTTGGCCAACCGGCGCCGTTTGTCCCCGCAGCAGCTGTCGCCGTCGATGATGCCTTTATTATTAGAGGGTTACCTTGCGGGCTGGTGGCAGCCGGCCGCTGCAAACTGAAAAAGGACATTGTCTACAATGTTGCGGAGGGCGGATCGGGTGCGTATATTGTTTTGACCCTAAATTGTTGTGTTGTTGCATTGCCGCAGAATCCTGTTCGATATTCGCAATAAATTATTGTTTACCCCCTTTTCAGCAAATTTTTTCATGCTACAATTCGCGCACTGATTAAATCTGCACTACTTCCTCATCACACTTTTCTTGCTTGAGAAAGTAGTTGTTTAAACGTCTTGTTCAACACTCGCTTTCAAAGGTATTTACAAATGAAACAGTCGCTCCTCGTTGCTGCTCTGCTGGCCGTTGCTCTGTCCGCTTGCGGCAAAAAAGAAGAGGCTCCGGTTGAAGCTTCCGCTCCAGCTGTTGAAGCTTCCGCTCCTGAAGTTGTTGAAGCTTCCGCTCCTGCAGTTGACGCTTCCGCTGCTGACGCTTCGGCTCCAGCTGCTTCCGCTGCTCAGTAATTCTGAGTTGGCAAGAAAAACCGGCGCTAGCGCCGGTTTTTTTACGCCTGTCGCCGCTGCCATGTGGCGGACAGGCAAGCAAAAAGCCCGCAATCGCGGGCTTTTTGCTTGCCGGGTGTCGGCGCTTACTGCAGTTCGTTGAGCAGTTTCTGCTGCAGCGTCTGCAGCTGCTTGGCCGACAGCGGTGTGCCCTGGCTGTTGCGGATGCTGATCCGGGTGCCGGCATCGCTCGGCTTCAGTTCGATGCGCAACTGCTCGCGCATCGGCTCGGCCGCTTTTTCCTTGTCCTGCCAGAAGGCCAGCGAGGACCAGATGCCGCCGCTGCTGTTCTCGGTCGCCTTCAGCGCTTCGTCCTGCACCGGGCTGACGAAGTAGACGCCCATCGAACGGTCGCGGTCGACGATGGCCAGGCCCTGGCGTTCCAGTGCCAGGCCGACGCGGCGCCAGCTGCGCTCGAAACTGTCGGCCAGAACGATGTCGCCGCCTTCGCTGCGCACCTTGCTGCTGGCGGCCGGATTGGCGGTGGCTTCCAGCTTGCGGGCATTCTGCGCGACGGTGGCTTCATCCACACCAAGGCGGACCAGGAAGCGCGACAGGAACACCGCTTCCAGTTCCGGGTCGGCCGGGCGCGGCTGCCAGCGGGTGGCATCCTTCGCTTCGTTGATGTAGATCTCGTACATGCCGCGATGAGTGAAGAACACGTCGGTGCCGGTGGCGGACTGCTCGACGCGGATGCGGAAGCGGTCACGCTCCGGGGTGGATAGCACCGAGCCCAGGCCGATGTTTTCCAGCAGGTTGCGTACCGGGTCGCGGCCCAGCTTGGCGCGGTTTTCCGCCCAGTCGGTTTCCATCAGGCCGACGTCCGGCTCCTCGGTCTGGATCACGAAGCCGTTATCCTGCCAGAAGGCCTTCAGCAGCGGCCAGACTTGTGCCGGGCTCTTGCCTTCCACGCTGATCCAGCGCTGGCTGCCGGCGCGTTCGATCTGCGCCTTGGCTTTCTGGTCGGCGCTGACCACCACGTTGGCCGCAACCTTGTTGTTGAGGGCGACCTCGGCGGGAGCGGTGCTGCTGCCGTTGCTGTTGACCACCGGCAGCGGGTAACGGTCTTGCTGTTGCGGTGCGCTCAGGTCCGGCGGAACCTCCAGCGAGCGTTTGGCCGCCGGGGCGTCTGACTTGTAGGCGATGGCGCTGTCCGGGCCGCTGCTGGCGCAGCCGGAGATCAGTGCCGAGGAGACGACACCGGTGAGCAGGGCTTTTTTCATCATGGCATTCACGGCTTACAGCACCTCTGCTTGTTGCATCGCTTGTTCGACGAGTGACGAGCTGGCGGCGGTGAGCGGCGTCAGCGGCAAACGCAGGCCGGCCGGCATCAGGCCGAGGCGGTGCATTGCCCATTTTGCCGGGATCGGGTTCGGCTCGGCGAACAGGAACTTGTGCAGGCCTTGCAGCTTGTCGTTGATGCGGCGCGCTTCGGCGGCGTTGCCGGCGATGGCGGCTTGGCACATGGCGCTCATCAGCTTGGGGGCGACGTTGGAGGTGACCGAGATCACGCCGTGGCCGCCGCAGAGCATGAAGGCCATGCCGGTCGGATCGTCGCCGGAGTAGAGGCCGAAGCCTTGTGGTACGCGCTTGATCAGGTCGCAGGCGCGGCCGATGTCGCCGGTGGCGTCCTTCAGGCCGACGATGTTGTCGACTTCGCTCAGGCGCAGCACGGTGTCGTTGCTCATGTCGGCCACGGTACGGCCCGGCACGTTGTACAGGATGACCGGCAGTTCCACCGCTTCGGCGATCTTGCGGAAGTGCTGGTAGATGCCTTCCTGGGTCGGCTTGTTGTAGTAGGGCACGACCGACAGCGAATGGCTGGCGCCGGCCTGCTTGGCGAGGGCGGCCAGTTCGATGGCCTCGCTGGTGGAGTTGCCACCCGTGCCGGCGATGACGGTGATGCGGCCGGCGGCGTGTTGGGCCACAGCCGCCACGACCTTGATGTGTTCTTCCACGCCCAGGGTGGCGGATTCGCCTGTGGTACCCACGGCCACGATGCCGTCGGTACCGTTATCGATGTGGAAATCTACGAGACGTTTCAGCGATTCAAAATCGACCTGGCCGTCCTCGAACATCGGGGTGACCAGCGCAACGAGGCTACCGGTAAGCATAAGATCTGCCTATTCTGGTTAAGGGTTTAAATGGTGTTCGATTGTAGCGGAATTCCGGAGCAGCTGCGAAAGCAAAGATGTACCGGCGGCAACACCCTGATTGCAGAGGGTGTTTGTGGTAAAATGCCGGGTTTTCCGGTACATGCAGTGACTGGCTGAGGAATGATCGAGTGATTACGACAAGCAACATTACCATGCAGTTCGGCGCCAAGCCGCTTTTCGAAAAGGTTTCCGTCAAGTTCGGTGAAGGTAACCGTTATGGCCTGATCGGTGCCAACGGTTCCGGCAAATCGACTTTCATGAAAATTCTCGGGGGCGACCTCGAGCAAACCAGCGGCGAAGTGGCCATCGAGAACGGCCTGCGCCTGGGTAAGTTGCGCCAGGACCAGTTCGGTTACGAAGACCAGCGCGTGATCGACGTGGTGATGATGGGCCACACCGAGATGTGGGCGGCGATGAGCGAGCGCGATGCCATCTACGCCAATCTGGAAGCCACCGAAGACGACTACATGCACGCGGCCGAGCTGGAGGCCAAGTTTGCCGAGTACGACGGTTATACCGCCGAGGCACGCGCCGGCGAACTGCTGATGGGGGTGGGCATTCCGGTGGAGCAGCACTTCGGCCCGATGAGCGAAGTGGCCCCCGGCTGGAAACTGCGCGTGCTGCTGGCACAGGCGCTGTTCTCCAATCCGGACATCCTGCTGCTGGACGAACCGACCAACAACCTGGACATCAACACCATCCGCTGGTTGGAGCACGTGCTGAACGAGCGCAACTCCACCATGATCATCATCTCGCACGACCGTCACTTCCTGAACTCGGTCTGCACCCACATGGCGGATCTGGACTACAACACCATCCGTATCTACCCGGGTAACTACGATGACTACATGCTGGCGTCCACCCAGGCGCGCGAACGTCAGCTCAGCTCCAATGCCAAGGCCAAGGAACGCATCCAGGAACTGCAGGAATTTGCCGCCCGCTTCTCCGCCAACAAGTCCAAGGCCCGCCAGGCGACTTCGCGCCTGAAGCAGGTCGACAAGCTGAAGTCGGAAATGGTGGAGGTCAAGCCGTCCAGCCGCCAGAGTCCGTTCATCCGCTTCGAGATGGACGAGCGCTTCAAGCTGCACCGTCAGGCGGTGGAAGTACAGTCGCTGAGCAAGGCCTACGACAACAAGGTGCTGTTCAAGGACATGAGCTTCATCCTGGAGGCTGGTGCCCGCCTCGCCATCATCGGCCCCAACGGCGCCGGTAAGACCTCGCTGGTGAAAATGCTGGCCGGTGCCTTCGATCCGGTACTGGCGGAAGGCCTGACCCCGGATCACGGCATGGTGAAATGGGCGGAGAAGGCGCAGATCGGCTACTTTGCCCAGGATCACGAGGCCGAGTTCGACAGCGACCGCACGCTGACGGAGTGGATGCGCGAGTGGGGCCAGGAAGGCGACGACGAGCAGGTGATCCGCGGCACCCTCGGCCGCCTGCTGTTCGGCGGCAACGATGTGGAAAAGGCGGTGCGCGTGCTGTCCGGTGGCGAGAAGGGCCGCATGCTGTACGGCAAGCTGCTGCTGCAGAAGCCGAACGTGATGATCATGGACGAACCGACCAACCACATGGACATGGAGTCGATCGAAGCCCTGAACATGGCGCTGGAAAAGTACAAGGGCACGCTGATCTTCGTATCGCACGACCGCCAGTTCGTCAGCTCGCTGGCCACCCAGATCCTGGAACTGGACGGCAAGGGCGGTTACGACTACTACACCGGCGATTACGAGGAATACCTGTCCAGCAAGGGCCTGGAGTAATCCCCGACAAACCCATACAAAACAGGCAGCTGCGGCTGCCTGTTTTTTTGTGTGCAGGTTGGCCGCAACAGCCCTTGCCGCCCACGTCAGCTTCTTAGAGCGATTGCTTTACGTTGGCGACAGCCTTGCGCTATATTGCAGCGCAAGATGTTGTGCGCTGCAAAACAGGATGCCGCAGTGCAATGTCAAAGCCATAACATAAAGACAGAGAAAAACAGGGACTTGAATCTCGAAGGTCGGTGGTGGAGGAATATCCGTTCGACAATCGGGTTGCCTGCAACCTAGCAAAGGAAAAATCATGCGCTTGAAAGGGAAAGTCTCCATCATCACCGGTGGTGCCAGTGGTATCGGTAAGGCTACTGCAGAGAAATTCGTCAAGGAAGGCGCCATCGTCGCGGTTTGCGACATCAATATGGATGCCGTCAATGCCGTGGTGGCCGAGCTGAAAGCGCTGGGTGGCGAAGCCGTCGGCTATCAGGTGGACGTGACCAACAAGGCGCAGATCGCCGACATGGTTGGCGCGCTGAAGGCCCAGTTCGGCCGCATCGACGTGCTGGTCAACAACGCCGGCATCGTGATGGATGCACAGCTGATCAAGATGAGCGAAGACCAGTTCGACAAGGTGATCGACATCAACCTGAAGGGCGTTTACAACTGTACCAAGGCCGTGGTCGACACCATGATCGAGCAGGGTGCCGGTGTGATCCTCAACGCGTCCTCGGTCGTCGGCGTGTACGGCAACTTCGGCCAGACCAACTACGCCGCCTCCAAGTTCGGCGTGATCGGTTTCGTGAAGACCTGGGCCAAGGAACTGGGCAAGAAGGGCATTCGCGCCAACGCGGTGTGCCCGGGCTTCGTGGCCACTCCGATCCTGAAATCGATGCCGGAAAAGGTGATCCAGGCGATGGAGGACAAGGTGCCGATGAAGCGCATGGCACAACCGGAAGAGATCGCCAATGTGTACGCGTGGCTGGCTTCCGACGAGGCCAGCTACATCAACGGCGCCGCCATCGAGGTGACCGGCGGCCTGACGCTGTAAGCCGTCCGCTGCGGCGATTTGCCGCTCGTAAAAAAAAGGTTGGCCGCAATTGCGGCCAACCTTTTTTCATGCCTATTGCCAGATCACGGGCAGTGGCTCAGGCCTCGTGCTCCAGCATGGTGACGCCGTTCAGGCCGGAGCAGAACACCGCCTGCTGCAGCGTGTGGATCGCCTGCTTGCGGAAAAACTGCTTGCGGGTGACCAGCAGCACGCGCCGCTGCGGTACCGGCGCGGCAAACGGGATGATGGACAGCAGCCCTTCGTCCGCCGCCGACACCGAGGTCTGCGGCAGCACGGTGACGCCCATGCCGCTGGCCACCATGTGGCGGATGGTGTTGAGCGAGCTGCCCTGCAGCGACGCGGCCAGACCGTTGTTCTGGTGCTGGCGGCTGGCCACCTCGCTGCAGGCCTGCAGCACGTGGTCGCGGAAGCAGTTGCCCTGCGACAGCAGCAGCACGCTTTCGCTGGCCAGATCGGAAGAACGCACCGCGTCGCGCTTCTCCCATGGGTGGCCCTTGGGCGTGGCGACGACGAATTCCTCGTCGTACAGCGGCACCGCCACCGTGCCCGGCTCGTCGAACGGGTCGGCGACGATGATGGCGTCGACTTCACCGCGCTTGAGCATCTCGGCCAGACGTGCGGTGTAGTTTTCTTCCAGGATCAGCGGCATTTCCGGCGCCAGGATGCGCAGCGCCGGGATCAGCTTCGGCAGCAGGTAGGGGCTGATGGTGAAGATCACGCCCAGCTTCAGCGGCCCGGCCAGCTCGTTCTGGTGTTCGCCGGCCAGGCGCTTCACCGTTTCTGCCTCTTCCAGCACCCGCTGCGACTGTTCGATGATGCGTTCGCCGATTTCGGTGACGCTCACCTCCTGGCCGCCGCGCTCGAACAGGGTGACGCCCAGCTCGTCTTCCAGTTTCTTGATCGCGATCGACAGCGTCGGCTGGCTGACGAAGCAGCTCTGGGCCGCCCGCCCGAAGTGGCGCTCGCGCGCCACCGCGACGATATAACGCAGTTCGGTCAGAGTCATGGTGTCAGCGCTGGTGTTCCGGCAGGACGATGTTCACTTCCAGCACCTCGAAGTTGTCCTGGCGCTCCAGGTGCACCTTGATGTCGTCCTGGTTGACCGCCACGTACTTGGAGATCACTTCCATCAGCTCGCGCTGCAGCGCCGGCAGGTAGTCCGGCGCGCCGGTCTTGCCGTCACGCTCGTGCGCCAGGATGATCTGCAGGCGTTCGCGGGCGATGGAGGCCGTTTTCTGGCGCTTGCCAAAAATCATATCGATCAGGGACATGGCTAGCCTCCAAACAGTCGTTTCAGGAAGCCGATTTTTTCCGCTTCCACGAAGCGCATCGGACGGTCCTCGCCAAGGAAGCGGGCCACCACGTCGCCGTAAGCCTCGGCGGCGTCGGAGCCCTTGATGTGGATCGCCGGGGTGCCGGAGTTGGAGGCCTGCAGGATGGCCTGCGACTCCGGGATCACGCCGATCAGCGGAATGCGCAGGATTTCCTTCACGTCCTCCACCGACAGCATCTCGCCCTTGTCGACGCGGGCCGGCGAGTAGCGGGTGATCAGCAGGTGTTCCTTCACCGGCTCGCGGCCTTCTTCGGCGCGGCGCGATTTCGACGACAGGATGCCGAGAATGCGGTCGGAGTCGCGCACCGAGGACACTTCCGGGTTGGTGACCACGATGGCCTCGTCGGCAAAGTACAGCGACATCAGCGCACCTTTTTCGATGCCGGCCGGCGAATCGCAGACGATGAACTCGAAGCCCATCTCGTCCAGGTTCTTCAGCACCGCTTCCACGCCTTCGCGGCTGAGCGAGTCCTTGTCGCGGGTCTGCGACGCCGGCATCACGTACAGGTTGTCGCAGTGCTTGTCCTTGATCAGCGCCTGGTTGAGGCTGGCCTCGCCATTGATCACGTTGATCAGGTCGTACACCACGCGGCGTTCGCAGCCCATGATCAGGTCCAGGTTGCGCAGGCCGACGTCGAAGTCGATCACGGCGGTCTTGTGGCCGCGCAGGGCGAGGCCGGATGCAAAGCTGGCGCTGGTGGTGGTTTTGCCGACACCACCCTTGCCGGAGGTCACAACGATGATTTTTGCCACGATATCGATCCTTGGAATAACGATGCTGGTTACTTGTCGAGCGGGATCATGACCACGCGCTCTTGTTCGAGATAAATCTGGGTCGGCTTGCCCTTGATGCTCTGCGGCAAGTCCTGTTCGATGGTGCGGTACACGCCGGCGATGGAAACCAGTTCGGCCTCCATGCTCTTGACGAAGATGCGCGCCGCGGTGTTGCCGCGGGCGCCGGCCAGTGCCCGGCCGCGCAGCGGCGCGTA
The DNA here is from genome assembly GCF_014652475.1 of Vogesella alkaliphila. Lineage (GTDB taxonomy): Bacteria > Pseudomonadota > Gammaproteobacteria > Burkholderiales > Chromobacteriaceae > Vogesella > Vogesella alkaliphila. The sequence goes on from NZ_BMYW01000015.1 coordinate 35,965, forward strand.
GACATGGATGCTGCCGTCGGCGATCAGTTCCGCCCCGGCGCTGACCATCTCCAGCACCACCAGATCACCGCCCTTGGCGTAGATCTGCTGTCCGGCGCGCACCGGGCGGTCGATGATCATGGTCGGCGTCGGCAGGCTGCTGTCCGCGACGGGCGCCGTCACGGCCGGTGCGCTGACACTGTCCGCGCTGCTCTTGCCGCCACTGCTACCGCTGATGAAGGGCAGGCCGAGGCGGTGGGCGAGGGCGGCGTACTGCGCGTCGCGGTGGCGGACGGCGGCGATGCGCAGACCGTGTTGCTGCAGCATGGCGCAGACCGGGGCCAGGGTGTCGCCATCCGGTGCCGGCAGCTGCTCGATGTCCAGCACGAACGGCTCGGGTTCGTGGCTGTTGAAGCGTTGCTGGATGGCGGCTTGCAGGGCGGGCAGGTCGGTGCTGCGCAGCACGATGGCCAGCAGGTCAAGACTGGCGGATTTGATGTCGAAAAGGTTGGCCGCAGAACTCATTGGATTTTATCGCCGGATGGATAGATTTATTTTATGGCTGGAGTGTATCGCTTTGTCCTGAGCCTTTCAATCAAAGGCTGGTGTCATTGCCGGTGCCGAAGATCTCCGTGGCCGGTGCGCCGCGGCGACGCCTGAAGACGGTGCGCGCCGACGCACACGACTGTCACCGGCCGGACACACGCCTGCAATGCAAGGCCGTCATGCTGAATGTGTTTGCTGTTGTAAAAATAGCGACTTAGCGATGTTGCGGCGCAACAAAAAAATTGACATTGATGCGGTGCAACACAATAATGCAGCTTGTTGCGATGCGGCAACGACGAGTTTCAAAACGATATTGCTGCTGAGTGTTTCATTTTTCGAAAAGGATTAACCATGTTTACTACTGCACAAGAGTTTTCCGCTTTCGGTCAGTCGCAGTTCGACAAAGCCGTCCGTCTTTCCGGCATCCTGCTGGCCAGCGCCGAGCGCCTGGCTACCCTGCAGCTGGAAATGTCGCGCAAGTTGCTGGCCGAGAACGCCCAGACGCTGAAGCAGCTGTCGGCGATCAAGGACCCGAAAGCGCTGGCCGAATTCCAGAGCAGCCTGACCCAGCCTAGCCTGGACAAGGCCTTCGCCGCGGCGCGTGAAGTCTACGATGCCACGCTGGCCACCCAGACCGAGCTGACCTCCTTCGTGGAAGAGCAGGTTGCCGAAACCAACAAGAACGTCCTGGACGTGATCGACCGTCTGGCGAAAAACGCGCCGACCGGTTCCGACGCTGCGGTACAGGCGCTGAAGAACATCGTGACTTCCAGCAACGCGGCCTTCGAAAGCGCCGCCAAGACCGCCAAGAAAGTCGGTTCCGAGTTTGCCGAAGCCAGTGTTGAAGCAGCCGAAACCTCGGCCAAGGCGGCCAGCGCTGCGGTCAGCCGCACCCGCAAGGCGACGCCGTCCGCTTCTGCCTGATCGACACGCATCATTCTGTTTGAACGAAACCTCCCGCACGGGAGGTTTTTTCGTTTCTGCCTTGTTCGTTTCCGCCTTTTTTCGGGCCGCCGCCGGCAACACTATGCCGCGCTTGACGTGCATCAAAGCACGATTGCCACTACCGGCTATGCTCCCGGTATGAGATGAACGGCACCGGCAAGCGGCGCCGTTGATCTGAGTTTGCCTGCGGCGAGCAAGCAAGGTACCGGATCAGGGATGGTTTGGTGCAGGCAGGCAAACGACGCTTTTCCTCTTGATGTGTGTGTTTGGGGTACGGTGGTGGGCCGTACCCCCTTTTTTTGTCTGCCACAAGCCCGTGCCGCTTCGCGCGGGCTTTTTGCATTGCGGCCAACGTTGGCCGCAACGCCATCGCTGCGGTCGCGGTTTCCTTGCCTCCGCCGCGGCGGGTACTCGTCCTGCACTTCTGCCGCCGTCCCGATTCCTCCGTGTGCTGCACTGCAAAGCCGGCTGCTGTTGCCGGATCCGGCTAGTTCGCAAAATCTGAACAAGACATTCAGTTTACTTCGCTATTAATTGAATTAGACCAGTCGTATAGTTACATCATTGCTTCTATGGTCATCGCCGGGACAGGCTGACCTGAAGCCCGTCGTCACTAGCACCACAAAATAGCTGTACAAATTATTCGAATCAAATGCTGAAACAATCAAAGCTACCAATTTAAATAAAAGGATATCGATCATGAAAAAGCTGCTAATTACCTCTATCGCTGTTGTGCTGGCTAGTGTTGTTGCTCCGGTTTACGCTGCCCCTGCTGCTGTGCAGCAGCAAGATGTAGAGATGACTGCGAAACGTGATGGCGGCGATGCTCCATACATGATTGCCGGTCGAGAAGGCGGCGATGCGCCGTACATGGTGGCCCGTCGTGAAGGCGGCGACGCACCGTACATGGTGGCCCGTCGAGAAGGCGGCGATGCGCCGTACATGGTGGCCCGTCGTGAAGGCGGCGACGCACCGTACATGGTGGCCCGTCGTGAAGGCGGCGATGCGCCGTACATGGTGGCCCGTCGTGAAG
>NZ_BMYW01000016.1:0-7135 GCF_014652475.1 Vogesella alkaliphila
TTTGTGTTTGCCAGCTTTTGAAACGTTAACGGCCGCCTGACGGCGGCCGCTGACGCGGACAAGGTTGGCCGCAAGCCTGCGGCCAATCCTAGGCTTACAGTACGTAGCGCGCCAGGTCCTCGCGCTGCGCCAGCAGGTCGAGCTTGCTGTCGACGTAGCCGGCATCCAGCTCGAAACGACCGGCCTGGCCGTCGAAGGCGAGGCTCTCCAGCAGCTTCTCCATCACGGTATAGAGACGGCGCGCGCCGATGTTCTCGGTTTTCTCGTTCACCTGCCACGCGATCTCGGCCAGGCGCTGGATGCCGCTGTCGGCAAACACCAGCTCGATGCCTTCGGTGGCCAGCAGCGCCTGGTACTGGCGGGTGAGGCAGGCGTCGGTGCTGGTGAGGATGGCCTTGAAGTCGTCGACGGACAGCGAATCCAGCTCGACGCGGATCGGGAAGCGGCCCTGCAGCTCCGGAATCAGGTCCGACGGCTTGGACAGGTGGAAGGCGCCGGAGGCGACGAACAGGATGTGGTCGGTCTTGATCATGCCGTACTTGGTGGTGACGGTGGTGCCCTCCACCAGCGGCAGCAGGTCGCGCTGCACGCCGGCACGAGAGATGTCGGCGCTGTTGCCCTCGGCGCGGCTGGTGACCTTGTCGATCTCGTCGAGGAACACGATGCCGTTCTGCTCGACATTGCGCAGCGCCTCGGCCTTGATCTCCTCGTCGTTGACCAGCTTGGCCGCCTCTTCGTCGATCAGCAGCTTGTAGGCTTCGACGATGGTCAGCTTGCGCGTCTTCTTCTTGCCGGCATTGAGTCCCTGGAACAGCCCCTGCAGCTGGCTGGAGAAGTCTTCCATCCCCGGCGGACTCAGGATCTCCATGCGGGCCGGCGCCTCGGCCAGCTCGATCTCGATTTCCTTGTCGTCGAGCGCGCCCTCGCGCAGCTTCTTGCGGAATTTCTGGCGGGTGGCGCCGTCTTCCGGCTTGTCGGCGACGGGCTCTTCAGTGAAGAAGCCGGCCGCTTGCCGCGGCCGTGGCAGCAGCACGTCGAGGATGCGCTCTTCGGCGCCGTCTTCGGCGCGGTGGCGGTTGCGCACGATGGCGGCGTCGCGCGCTTCCTTCAGCGCCACTTCCACCAGGTCACGGATGATGGTGTCGACGTCGCGGCCAACGTAGCCGACCTCGGTGAACTTGGTGGCCTCCACCTTGATGAACGGCGCGTTGGACAGCCGCGCCAGGCGGCGGGCGATCTCGGTCTTGCCGACGCCGGTCGGCCCGATCATCAGGATGTTCTTGGGGGTGATCTCGCTCTTCAGCGGCTCGGCCACCTGCTGGCGGCGCCAGCGGTTGCGCAGGGCGATGGCGACGGCGCGCTTGGCGGCCTGCTGGCCGATGATGTGCTTGTCCAGTTCGTGGACGATTTCCTGTGGCGTCATGGTGGTCATGGAGATATCCGCTGTAAAGGTTGGCCGCAACTCAGCCCAGGGTTTCGATCAGGTGGTTGTGATTGGTATAGATACAGATGTCGCCGGCGATCTCCAGCGACTTCTTCACCACCACCTCCGGATCCAGCTCGGTGTTCTCGAACAGCGCGCGGGCGGCGGACTGGGCGAAGGCGCCACCGGAGCCGATGGCGGCGATGCCCTGCTCCGGCTCCAGCACGTCGCCGTTACCGGTGATGATCAGCGTCGATTCGCGGTCGGCGACGATCAGCATCGCCTCCAGCCGGCGCAGCATGCGGTCGGTACGCCAGTCCTTGGCCAGCTCCACCGCCGAGCGCACCAGATGGCCCTGGTGCTTTTCCAGCTTGGCCTCGAAGCGCTCGAACAGGGTGAAGGCGTCGGCGGTACCGCCGGCGAAGCCGGCCAGCACCTTGTCGTGATACAGGCGGCGCACCTTGCGCGCGGTGGACTTGATCACGATATTGCCGAGGGTTACCTGGCCGTCGCCGCCCAGCGCCACGCGCTGGCCACGGCGCACCGATACGATGGTAGTTCCGTCAAACTGCTGCATTGCCTGCCCCAATAAAGTGCGACCACGGGAATCGGTCGATCCTTTCAATATGTAGCCTGCAACGCATTAATCAAGCGCCAGGCGCCGTCGCCAGCCCGCCTCACCGCCATGTCGAAGTTGACCCCTTGTCACGTCATCGATAATATAAATAGGAATTACTATCAAGACGATTTACAATGAAATCCTCGTTTTCCCGCTACACCACGCTGGCCGCCATCGCCGCCGGCCACGTCGGCCTGCTGCTGTCGATGAGCCACGCCGCGCCGCCGGCGCAGCCGCCACAGCCGCTGCCGATGGAAGTGGTGACCATTCCGGCGCCGGCCCCGGCCATCCGCCCGGCACCACCCGCGCCGGCCAAGACCGCGACCGCCAAGCCGCGCACGGCGGCGCCGCGGCCGCTCCCGGCGCCCGTCAAGCCGTCGCCGAAGGCGATCACCACCGCCCCCCGCACCGAGGCCGTCACCAGCCAGGCCCCGGCCGTGACCGAGACGCCGGCCGCCAGCCGTAGCGAAACCGCGCCCCCGGCCCCGCCGGCACCACCAGCACCCGTCGTCCCGCCGACCCATATCGGCGGCCACCTCGGCAACCCGCGCCCGGTGTATCCGCCGCTGTCGATCGAGCTGAGCGAGGCCGGTGCCGTCGGCCTGCGCGTGGCGGTCAGCGCCGACGGCCGCGCACAGGAGGTCAGCGTCGCGCGCTCCAGCGGTTTCCCGCGCCTCGACCGCGCCGCACTGCAGGCGGTGCGCAACTGGCGCTTCCGTCCGGCGACACGCGGCGGCGAGGCCATCCCCTACACCTATGTCTTCAATGTCGATTTCGACCTCACCAAAGCCTGAACCATGAACCTGATGCTGACTTTCCAACAGGGCGACGCCATTCTGGTGTCGGTGTTCCTGATCCTGATCGCGATGTCGATCCTCACCTGGTACTTCATCGCGCTGCGCGGCTGGCGCGCGTGGCAGGTCCGGCGCGACAACCGCGCCTCGGAAGCCACGCTGTGGGCGGCCGCGTCGTGGACGGAGGTGGAAACCGCGCTGCAGGGTAGCGCGGCACCGGTGGCGCGCCTGGCGCAGGACGGCCTCGGCGCGCTGCGCCAGTACCGCCAGCACAGCGCCAGCTCGCTGGGCCAGAGCTGCAGCCTGGACGAATACCTGACCCGCGCGCTGCGCAAGCGCCTGGCGCAGGAGCAGCAGCAGCTGGAAGGCGGCATGACCTTCCTCGCCACCATCGGCTCCACCGCGCCGTTCATCGGCCTGTTCGGCACGGTGTGGGGCATCTACCACGCGCTGGTCAACATCGGCACCCAGGGGCAGGTGTCGATCGCCACCGTTGCCGGCCCGATCGGCGAGGCGCTGGTCGCCACGGCGGCAGGGTTGGCCGCCGCCATCCCGGCGGTGATGGCCTACAACACCTTCGTGCGCCTGAACCGCGTCATCAACCAGGACCTGGACCACTTCACCCACGACCTGCACGCGCAGCTGCTGACCCGCGGAGGCGAAGATGGCGTTCGGTAGTTTTGACAAGGGCGCCGACGCGCCGATGGCCGAGATCAACACCACGCCGCTGGTCGACGTGATGCTGGTCCTGCTGGTGGTGTTCATCATCACCGCGCCGCTGCTGACCAACGCGGTGAAACTGGACCTGCCGCAGGCCAGCGCCGCGCAACACCAGGACAAGCCGCAGGCGATCCGGCTGGTGATCGACGCCGAGGGCAAGATGTTCTGGAACGACGCACCGGTGGAATCCGGCGCGCTGCGCAGCCGCTTTGCCGAGGCCGCTGCGGCCGACCCTGAAGTCGAGCTGCACCTGCGTGCCGACAAGTCGGTGCGCTACGAACTGGTCGCCATCACCCTCGCCGACGCGCAAAGCGCCGGTGTCAGCCGTATCGGCTTCGTCACCGAAGCCGACTGAATTCTCGGCTAAGCGATTTTTCCCGCGCGCACCATCCCTGACGCCACGGCCCGCCGGCCGTGGCGCGGGGCGCGTGTTGTCTTCAACCTTGCACACGGACTACCACAATAATGAAACGGCATCTCACCCCCTCTGCCGCCATCGCGCAGAAAAAACTACCAAAGAAGATGATGGCAGGCGTACTGGCCGTCAGCCTGGCGCCGGGCCTGGCCCTGGCCGACGACGCCAAGAGCAGTGACACCGCGCAGCTGGAAACCATCAAGGTCCAGGCGGAGCAGGCGCCGCGCGGCAGCTACAACGCCGCCACCACCACGCTGGGCAAGCAGAAGCAGGCGCTGAAGGACGTACCGCAGGCAGTATCGGTGGTCACCCGCCAGCTGATCGCCGACCAGGGCGACATCAACATGAAGGACGTGCTGAAGAACGTGTCCGGCATCACCTTCGTCGCCGGTGAGGGCGGCCGCTCCGGCGACTCCATCATCCTGCGCGGCTTCTCCGCCTTTGGCGATACCTACCGCGACGGCCAGCGCGACGTGGCGCAATACAACCGCGACCCGTTCAACGACGAGCGCGTCGAGGTGCTGAAGGGCGCCAGCTCGATGCTGTTCGGCCGCGGTTCCACCGGCGGCGTGATCAACCAGGTCAGCAAGACCCCGTTCGCCGGCGAACAGGTCGAAGTCTCCGGCACCATCGGCAACAACGACTTCCATCGCGAGACCGCCGACATCAACCAGGCGCTGTCCGACACCGCCGCCATCCGCCTGAACGTGATGAACACCCACGACGGCTCGCCAGACGGCATCTCGGCGCAGGAGCGCTTCGGCATCGCGCCGTCCATCGCCTTCGGCCTCGGCGAGCCGACCACGGTGGTGCTGTCGCACATGCACATGAAGGAAAACAACACCCCGATGCTGGGCGTGCCGTTCGACCCCAACACGCTGCAGCCGATCGACGTGCCGGTGGACCGCTACTACGGCCTGCAGGGCATGAACAGCGAGGACATCACCGCCGACATCAGCACCGTGCGCGCTACCCACAAGCTGGACAGCAAGCACGAGATCGCCGCCCAGCTGCGCGTCGGCCGCTACGACCGCCAGGTGATCGTGTCGCAGCCACAGCTGCGCAACTCGCCGGCCGGCACCCCGGTCACCGACGCCACCCAGCTCGGCTACAGCGGCAAGCTGCGCGGCTCGCTGAACGAAACCCAGTCGCTGAGCGTCGACTACAACGGCAAGTTCGACACCGGCAGCCTCAGCCACGAACTGCTGGCCGGCGTGGAGTTCACCCGCGAAACGCAGAATGCGTACAGCATCCGCGCCAGCAGCGCGATCCCGAACGTGGTCGGCAGCGTCGGCGACCCGGAAGGCTTCTACACCGGCGGCTACACCCGCCACCGCTCCAACGACTTCGTGACCCGCAACCTGGCCGCCTACGTCACCGACACCGTGGCGCTGAACCAGCAGTGGAAGGTGATGGCCGGCCTGCGCATGGACCAGCTGGAAGGCACCTACAAGACCTACAACACCACCACCGGCCTGCAAACCGGCGAAAGCAAGCGCGACGACCGCGGCCTCAGCTACCGTACCGGCCTGATCTGGCAGCCGACCAAGGCATCCAGCTACTACCTCGGCTACAGCAGCCTGATGAACCCGTCCGGCGAGGCCTACCAGTTCGACCTGTCGGCCGGCCTCTCCACCGACAAGCAGCAACCGGAGCGCAACAAGCACTACGAAATCGGCGCCAAGTGGGATCTGGCCGACGGGGACGCCACCCTGCGCGCCGCCGTGTTCCGCACCGAGAAGCTGAACGAACGCAACACCGACGCACTGTCGCCGGATGTCGCCATCCTCTACGCCAAGCGCCACACCGACGGCGTCGAAGTGGAGGTGGCCGGCCGCCTCAGCGAGAAGTGGGAAGTGTTCGCCGGCGCCACGCTGATGGACCCGAAGATCGACCAGGGCTGGGCCAACAACGCGCCGACCGACGCCAACAAGGGCGCCGTGCCGAAGTACACGCCGAAGAAGACCGCCAACATCTGGACCACCTACAAGGTGACCGACAAGGTGACCGCCGGCGTCGGCCTGTACTACACCGGCAAGCGCTATGCCGCCGACTCGCAATCGGTCAACGGCCAACCGGTGAAGTTTGACGCCAACAAGGCCCGCTTCGCCCCGAGCTACGTGCGTGCCGACGCGATGCTGTCGTACGAGGAGCGCAAGTACAATGTACGCCTCAACGTCAACAACCTCACCAACAAGAAGTACTACGACGCGCTGTACGGCGGTCATGCCGCCGCCGCCGCACCGCGTGAAGTGCAGCTGACCGTGGGCTACAAGTACTAAGCCCGCGCGCCTTGCGGCCAACCTTGTCGTGCAAAGGTTGGCCGCAAGGCCGTTTTGGCGAGCGCGATAGGACGCTCGCCAAAACGCTGGCAGGATGCGCCACCCCGTCCCCTGCGTCTGCCAACCCCGTTTTGATCAGGAAACCTTCATGCTGCTGCACATCCCCGAAGTCCTCACCGCCGAAGAGCTGTCCCACGCCCGCATGCTGCTGGCCAACGCCCAGTGGCAGGACGGCCGCGCCACCGCCGGCCACCAGGCGCTCGACGTCAAACACAATCTGCAACTGCCGCCACAGGGCGAGCCCGCGCGCGAGCTGGCGGCGCTGGTGCAGCGCGCGCTGGCGCGCAATGCGCTGTTCATGTCGGCGGCGCTGCCCAAGCTCACCATGACGCCGATGTTCAACTGCTACCAGGGCGGCATGACCTACGGCAACCACGTCGACAACGCCATCCGCAGCGACCCGCTGACCGGCCAGTACGTGCGCACCGACGTCTCGTGCACGCTGTTCTTCAGCAATCCGGACGAGTACCAGGGCGGCGAGCTGGTGGCGGAAGACACCTACGGCCTGCACAGCGTCAAGCTGCCGGCCGGCGACATGATCCTGTACCCGTCCACCAGCCTGCACCGGGTGGAGCCGGTCACCGCCGGCGCGCGGCTGGCCTCGTTCATGTGGACGCAGAGCATGATCCGCGATGACGCCAGGCGCGCGATGCTGTTCGACATGGACATGGCCATCATCGCGCTGCGCCAGCAGCTGGGTGACAGTGAGGAAGTGATGAACCTGACCGCGCTGTATCACAACCTGCTGCGGATGTGGGCGGAGGTCTGAGCAGAGATATGAATAGACACGCCGTTGCGGCCAACCCTGGCCGCAAGGCAAAA
>NZ_BMYW01000016.1:7158-22343 GCF_014652475.1 Vogesella alkaliphila
GCCGGATCAGGATCCGGCGGGACACCGTGAGACAGAGCAAAACCCTGACAAACAGGGCGATACAGCCAGTACCCGGCGACGCCGGACACCGTGGTGATCCGCTGCGGCACGACCCATTCGTTGCCGCGGCATCACGCCTACCACACACCTGTCGGACAGGGCAGGTTCCTCATGGTGCGCTTGCCGGCCACGCCGCAAGCCCACCCATCATTCGTCTGGCCACCCGCCGCAAGCGGGTCATGCCAAAAAATCCGTCAGAACAAAAACAATCTTGCGCCGGAGTCGCGCATGAGAATATTGCATTGCTCAAAAATAATGCACTGCGGCAAACGGCCGCCGCACAATGCGCTAAGTCGTTCATCTTTATCGGCAGCGCGCTAGAGAATACCGGCAAGATCCATGGTTGACAAAGCATTAATACGCATGTTTAACATGCATAAAACTCATGGCGAATCCGTAGATGAAACTCCCTCCCCTCAACGCGCTGCGCGTGTTCCTGGTGGCCGCCGAACAGCTGTCGTTCACCCGGGCCGGCGACACCCTGCACCTGACCCAGGGCGCGGTCAGCCGCCATATCCAGTCGTTGGAAGCGCACTACGGGCTGCAACTGTTCGTGCGCCAGGCACGCGGGCTGGCGTTGACGCCGGAGGGCATGGCGCTGCTGCCGGCGGTGCGCGACGCCTTCCACCGCATCGAGGCGGCCAGCGACGCCATCAACCGCCGCAGCCGCGAGCTGCGCATCAAGACCAGCCCGTCGATCGCCGCGCGCTGGGTGCTACCCAAGCTGGCCGGTTTCCGCGCCCGCCATCCGGAGCTGATCGTCAGCATGATCTCGATCACCGGCTTCGATCCCAATTTCAAGAGCCGCGAGTACGACATCTCGTTCCAGGCCAGCCTGACCAAGGAAGCGGGGCTGGTCTACCACCGCCTGCGCCCGGCGCGCTTCATCCCGGTGGCGGCGCCGGCGCTGTTCGGCAACGCCGCACCGCCGGCGCCGGCCGCGTTCCGCGACTACCCGCTGCTGCACCCGTCGCACGACGACAACTTCTGGCAGCACTGGTTTGCACTGGCCGGGGTGGAGGTCAGCGGCAATCTCGACGCCTACACCTTCGACACGCTGGATCTGGCGATCACCGCCACCCTGCGCGGCATGGGCATCACCCTCGCCGACGAGAGCATGATCGGCGAGGAGCTGGCCAACGGCAGCCTGGTCGCACTGTCCGACATCGCGCTGCAGACCGAGTGGGCCTACTACCTGATCTACCCTCAGGAGCTGGCCGACCTGCCGAGCGTGATCGCGTTCCGCGACTGGGCGCTGGCGGAATTCGCCGAAGCGGGCGCCGGCGGCTGAGGCCGGCGCAGGACAAGGGAAAACACGGGGAAGCGGATGCGGCAGGACGCCGCGGGGACATCGTCACCGCCGTGGCCGGCGGTGACCGGGCTCAGTCGGCCAGTCGCTGGCTGTCGCGCCCGTCGCGCTTGGCCTGCAGCAGCGCGGCATCGGCACGGTTGAGCAGCCCGGAATAGCTCTCGCCGCCGCCGCGGTACTGCGCCAGCCCGGCGCTGACCGTGACCGACAGCACCTCGTCGCCGACCCGCACCTTCAGCTGGCCGATGCAGCCGCGCACGCGGCGCACGATGTCGTCGGCCAGCGCCAGCGTCGACTCCGGCAGGATGATCAGGAACTCCTCGCCGCCCCAGCGGCCGCACAGGTCGTACTCGCGCACCTCCGCCTCCATCACCCGCGCCGTCTCGATCAGCACGGTGTCGCCGACATCGTGGCCGTGGCCGTCGTTGATGCGCTTGAAGCGGTCGATGTCGAGCATGGCGACGCAGAAGGGGTGGCCGAGGCGCTCGCTGCGCTCCATCTCCGCCTTCAGCCGCTCGATCAGCGGGCGACGGTTGGCCAGCGCGGTGAGCGGGTCGTGGGTGGCGGCCTCCTTCAGCGCGATGTTCAGCTCGCGCATCATGTGCTGGTAGCGGTCGGAGATGCGCGCCACCTTTTCCAGCTGGCGCAGTTGCTTGTCGAAGCGCTCGGCCAGGCTCAGCTCGCGCTGCCGCGCCATGCTCTGGTAGGCGTCCGACATGCGGGTGATGCGCTCCATGCGGTTGAGCAGTTCGCGGTACTGGAACCACAGCTGGCCCAACGCGAAATTCAGCGGATGCTCGCGCAGGTCCGGGTCCGCCAGCAGGCGCTTGATCAGCGTTTCCAGCTCGCCGTTGTCGCGGCTCATGATGCGCAGGCGGCCGGATCCAGCGCCAGGATGGCAAACGGGAAGGTGCAGTCTTCCTTGAATTCTTCGGCCAGCTCCGCCACCCGCTCGTTGCGCGGGTCGTAGCGCCAGTTCACTGCCACCGGCTTGCCGTCGCGGTGCGCCTCTTCCAGCAGGTCGAAGATGTCCATCATCGCCTTGATGCTGCTGGTATTGAGGTACAGCAGGCGCAGCTCCAGCGTCAGCGGGCGGCCGGCTTCCAGCAGGAAGCGCTCGACCCAGCTGAATACCTGCTGGAACAGTTCGTAGGAATTTTCCGGATAGGAGTCCCCCTGCATCGACAGGATGCCTTGGTCCCAGTCGCCGCCGATGGCGGGAGTGGATTGACTGCCGGGGATGGAGAAGTTGCTCATCTTCTGGGTGCTCGGTAAAGGTTCAGATCTCGGCGCGCAGGCTGACAAAGGCGCGGCCATCCGTCAACCGGCGCAGGTTGCCCTGCAGCGGCGCGCTGGACTTGCGGGCGATGTCGATCAGCCCCAGCCCGGCGCCGCTGGCGGCCTCGGCCTCGCGCGGCTTGCGCAGCTGCTCCTTGTAGCGCGCCTTCAGCGCCGCCTTGTCGAGGCCGGCCAGCTCGTCGATGCAGGCCAGCAGGGCCTCGCCGTCGGCCTGCTCGATGATGTTGCCGGCGGACACCACGTAGTGGCCGGCGTCGTTGCGCGCCACCACCACGGTGGCGCTGGCGTCGGTCTCGGTCCAGCCTTTCTGCTGCGCGTAGTGGCGGATGTTCTGCGTCAGCTCGATGTAGACGCCGAACACATCCATCGCCGATGACGGGTGCGCGTGGTCCGCCGCCAGGTAGTTGCGCAGCGCGTTGCCAATTTCCTCGATCAGGCTGCGCGAGATCGGGCCATTGAAGCACAGCATGATCTGCTGGCGGTTATAGCTCTCGCGCATGCTGAACAGGTCAAACGGTTCCATGGAAGCTCCCCCCTGGTTGGGCATCAGTCAAAACGGAAACACAGCATGGTGATGTCGTCGCGCTGCGCGTGCCGGCCCTGGTACTCGGCCAGCGTGGCGCTGAACGCCTGCCCCTGCTCGTCCAGCGGCAGGCGGGCATGGCGGCGGATCATGTCGGCGAAACGGCTGCTGCCAAAGCCGTAGCCCAGCTCGCCACCGGCCTGGTCGAGGAAACCGTCGGTGGTCATGTAGAAGCTGCGCCCGGCTTGCAGCGGCAATTGTGCATTCTGGTACTCGCCGATGCGTTTGTCACCAATGGCGCGCCGCGCGCCGGGCAGCTCGCCGACGTCGTCGCCGTCGCTGTAGTACAGCGCGATCTTGGCGCCGGCGAAGGTGACCGTGCGCGCCTGCAGGTCGACGCAGGCAAAACCGGCGTCCATATTGGTGGCCAGCACGTGGCCGCCGCGCTCCTCGCGCAGCATGCCGCGCAGGATGCGGTCGCAGCGGGTGAGGATGCCGGCCGGATCGTCCATGCCGACGTCGACGATCGCCTGGTCGATGGCGGCGTGCGCCAGCATCGTCATCAGCGCGCCCGGCACGCCGTGGCCGGCGCAGTCGACCACCCCGAACAGCAGGGTGTGCTCGCCGGCACGGTAGACGTAGAAATCGCCGCCGACCACGTCACGCGGCCGCCACAGCACCGCGTGCTTCTCGCCCAGCGCCTGCACCAGCTGGCGGTCGGGCAGCATCGCGCGCTGGATCAGGCTGGCGTAGTCGATGGAGTCGTCGATCTTCTTGTGCGCGGCCGCCATCTCGCGATTGGCCTCTTCCAGCGCGCGGGTGCGTTCGCGCACGCGGTGCTCCAGCTCGCTGGTATGGCTGCGCACCTTGTGCGCCATCACGCCGAAGGCGGCGCTCAGCTCGCCGATCTCGTCGTCGCGCTCCGCCGGCAGCGCCACCTCGTACTGCCCGGCCGCCATCGCCTGCGCCGACTTGCGCAGCTGGCTGATCGGGCGCAACACCAGCTTTTCCACCGCGTAGGCAAAGCCCAGCAGCAGCGCCGCCAGCAGCACCGCCAGCGCGATCAGCGCCGGGGTCAGCCACGGGCCGTCGAACACCCGCGCCGCATTGAGATCCACCGCGGTCACCACGTGCCAGCCCAGCTCCGGGATGAAGCTCAGCGCCAGCAGCTGCTGCTTGCCGCCCAGCGTCGCCCACAGCATGGCCACCTCGCCGGGACGGGACTCGGCCTGCCGCATCGCCAGCCGCAGCGCCTGCCGCTCCTGGGCGTCGCCCAGCTGCTGCTGCAGGCCGCCCGCCCCCTTGCCGGAGGCGGAGTCGAGCGCGATCAGCCGCGGATCGGGGTGGGCCTGGATCGCACCCTGGCGGTTGAGGATCATCGGCGTGATGCCGGCCTCGCGGCTGCGGATGAAGTCGTCGAGGAAGGTGGTCAGCTCCAGCCCGGTGCCGGCCAGGCCGACCTTCTGCCCGTTCTCGTGCACGATGACGTTGATCCACGCCTTGGTCACCTTCAGCTGGCGGTCGTGGTTGACGTTGATGTTGAAGGTGGCGGTGTCGCGCAGGGTATTGAAGTACCAGCCGTCGTCGGCCTTGTCGGCGCGCAGCAGGTAGCGCGCGGATTCGGTGTGCGGGCTCTTGCCGTCGTTGAAGTAGTAGGCGTGCGTGCGGTTGCTGATCAGGAAGTAGGAGTGGTCGCGGAAGTCGCGGCGGTAGCCTTCCGCCTCGCGGAAGAACAGCTCGCGCTTGGCGACGTCGGCCTCGTCGCGCAGCCACTGGCGAGTGACCTCGGAGTCGGCCAGCCGCAGCGACAGCGCCAGCTCGCGCGACAGCGGCGCGAAGATCTTCTCGCGTTGCAGCAGCGTGGTGTTGCGCGCGAAGGCCTCGCCGAAGTGGGTGCGGATGCTGTCCACCACCTGCCAGCCGATCAGCGCGGCCGGCACCAGGGCAATGAGACAGGCCAGCAATAATGCCAGCAACGATTTTCCCCGCAGGCCCAGCATTGCCATGTGCATCTCTTTATGTCTTTTGATAATCAAGGGATTATGCCGCGCGGACTGCGGGGCGGCAATCGAGGTGGCGCGCTGCGGACTGCGGCCAACCCTGACGGCAGTAGGGTTGAGGTGTTTGCTAGTAAATGACCGCGGCCAACCAAAGCATTCACTATCAAATCATCAGGATAGGGCGACATGAAAAACGACAGCCCGGCAGCGGGATGCCGGGCTGTCGCGATGCCGGGCGGGCAGCGAGCGCGCTACGCCGCCTGCGGCACGGCGGCGCGGCGCCGCCCCAGCTGGTCAAACCACAGGTACAGCACCGGGGTGATGTACAGCGTGATCAGCTGCGAGAACAGCAGCCCGCCGACCACCGCCAGCCCCAGCGGCTGGCGCAGTTCGGCACCGGCGCCCAGCCCCAGCGCGATCGGCAGCGCGCCCATCATCGCCGCCAGCGTGGTCATCAGGATCGGGCGCAGCCGCAGCAGGCAGGCGGTGCGGATGGCGTCGAACGGGGCCATGCCCTGCTCGCGCTGCGCCGCCAGCGCAAAGTCGATCATCATGATCGCGTTCTTCTTCACGATGCCGATCAGCATCAGGATGCCGATGCTGGCGATGATGGTCAGCTCCTGACCGGACAGCATCAGCGCCCCCAGCGCGCCCATCGCCGCCGACGGCAGGCCGGCGAGGATGGTCAGCGGGTGGATGTAGCTCTCGTACAGCACGCCCAGCAGCACGTAGATCACCAGCACCGCCACCGCCAGCAGCACGGTCTGGCTGCCCTGCGACTGGGCGAAGGCGGCGGCGTCGCCGCCGTAGCTGGTGAAGATGCTGGCCGGCAGGCCGATGTCGGCGGCGATCGCCTGCAGCCGGGTGTCGGCATCGCCCAGCGCTACGCCGGGGGCGAGGTTGAACGATACCGTCACCGCCGGCAGCTGGCCCTGGTGGTTGACCGACACCGGCCCGACGCTGCGCTCGACGCTGGCCAGCGCCGACAGCGGCACCAGCGTGCCGTTGCCGCTGCGCACCGACAGCCGCGTCAGGTCGTTCTCGTTGACGCGGTAGCGCTCGTCCAGCTGCATCACCACCGGGTAGCTGTCGGACGGGGTGTAGATGGTGGACACCTCGCGCTGGCCGAAGGCGGCGTACAGCGTGTTGCGGATCGCCTGCAGGCTGACGCCCAGCTGTGCCGCCTGTTCGCGGTTGACCACCAGCCGCGCCTGCAGCCCCTTGAGCTGGGCGTCGCTGCTCACGTCCTGGAACATCGGCTCGGCGCGCATCGCGCGTTCCAGCTTGTCCGACCACTCGTACAGCGCCGCCGACTCCACGCTCTGCAGCACGTACTGGTAGCGGCTCTTGGACGAGCGGCCGCCCAGGCGCAGGCTCTGCACCGGGTTGATGAACGAGCTGAGCCCGGTGACGCGGCCCAGCTCGCGGCGCAGTTCGCCGACCACGCTGTCCATGTCCGCACGTTGGCCGCGCGGCTTCAGCGACACGAACATGCGCCCGCCGCCGCTGTTCAGCGACGAGGTGACGCTGGCGACGTGGCGGTTGGCGCGCACGATGTCGCTGGCGCGCTGCTGCAGCTCGGCCAGGCGCTGGTAGGACACGTCCTGGCCGGCGTCGGTGATGATGGTGATCTGGCCGTTGTCCTCGTTCGGGAAGAAGCCCTTCGGGATCGCCACGAACATCCACGCCGAGCCGGCGAAGGTCAGCAGCGCCACCAGCAGCGTGGTGCGGCGCCAGTGCAGCGCCCCGTCCAGTGTGCGCCGGTACGCAGCCAGCACCGCAGCGAAGGCGCGCTCGAAGCTGCGCGCCAGCGGATTGTGCAGCGTGCTGTGCGACTGGTCGCCGCGCAGGAAGCGTGCGGCCAACATCGGGATCAGCGTCAGCGACACCAGCGCCGACACCAGCACCGCCATGGTCACCACCACCGCGAACTCGTGGAACAGCAGCCCGATCACCCCCTCCATGTAGAAGATCGGGATGAAGATCGCCACCAGCGACAGCGAGATCGACACGATGGTGAACGCCACCTCGCGCGAGCCGCGCAGCGCCGCCTCCAGCGCCGACAGCCCCTGCTCGCGGTAGCGCACGATGTTCTCCAGCACCACCACCGCATCGTCGACCACCAGCCCCACCGCCAGCGTCAGCGCCAGCAGCGTGATGTTGTTGAGGCTGAAGCCGAGGAAGAACATCAGCGCCAGCGTGCCGATGATGGACACCGGCAGCGACAGCGCCGGGATCGCCGTCGCCGCCGCGCGCTGCAGGAAGATGAAGATCACCATCACCACCAGCGCCACCGTCAGCATCAGCGTCAGGTTGACGTCGTGCACCGCCTCGCGGATCGACTGCGAGCGGTCGCTCAGCGGCGCGATGCGCACCGAGCCGGGCAGCTGCGCCTCCAGCTTCGGCAGCGCGGCGCGGATGGCGTCGACCACCGCCACGGTATTGCCGTCGGCCTGGCGGAACACCGCCAGCACGATGGAGCGCTCGCCGTTGACCCAGCTGCCGGTCTTCAGGTTTTCCACGCTGTCCTCCACCGTCGCCACGTCGGCCAGGCGCACCACGCTGCCCTGCCGCTGCGCGATCGCCAGCGCGGCGAATTCGGCGGCGTTGCGCAGCTGGCGGTTGCTCTGGATGGTGAGGATCTGCGCCGGGCCTTCCAGCGTGCCCAGCGGCGTGTTGACGTTGGCCGCACGTACCGCGGTGGCGATGTCCTCCAGCGTCAGGTCCAGCGCCGCCAGCTTCTGCGGGTCCGGCTTGATGCGCACCGCGTAGCGCTTCTGGCCGAAGATCTGCACCTGCGCCACGCCCTCCAGCGTCGACAGCGTCGGCGAAACCAGGTTTTCGGCGTAGTCGTTGAGCGCGGTCAGCGCCAGCGACGGCGAGTTCACCGCCAGCAACAGGATGGGCGCGTCGGCGGGGTTGACCTTGCGATAGGACGGCAGCTGCGTCATCTCGGTCGGCAGGCCGCGCTGCGCGCGCAGCAGCGCGGCCTGCACGTCGACCGCGGCGGCGTCGATGTCGCGGCCGGACACGAACTCCAGCGTGATCGAGGTGCTGCCCTGGGTGCTGCTGGAGCTGATGATGCTGAGGCCGGGAATGGTGGCGAACTGCTTTTCCAGCGGCGTGGCCACCGACGAGGCCATGGTTTCCGGGCTGGCGCCGGACAGGTTGGCGGAGACGTTGATGGTGGGCGTGTCGAAGCTCGGCAGCGCGGCGATCGGCAGCCGCCCCAGCACCAGCAGGCCGCCGACCACCAGGCTCAGGCACAGCAGCACCGTCATTACCGGGCGGCGGATGCACAGTTCGGACAGGTTCATCATGGCGCCACCCCGGCTGCGGCGGAGGCCGCCGCCGTGCGGCCAACGTTGGCCGCAACAGGCGGGCAGCCGGCCGTCTCAGACTGGACGGCGGCCGGCGCCGCACGCGGCTTGGCACGGCTCACCGCCACCGTCTCGCCGGGGCGCACGTTCTGGCCGCCGCTGCTGATCACCCTGGTGCCGGCGGCCACGCCGCGCACGATGGCCTGCTCGTCCTGTACCGCCAGCAGCGTCAGCGGCAGGCGCCGCACCTTGTTGTCCTGGTCCACGCCGTAGGTGAACTGGCCGTCGGGGCCGGTCACCAGCGCCGCCACCGGCAGCGCCACCGCGTCGCGGTAGTGGCCGGCGTCCAGCGTCACGCGCACGAACTGGCCCGGCCACAGTGCGCGGCCGGCGTTGGCAAACTGCGCCTTGAGCAGCACGTTGCCGTTGCTGCTGTCCACCGCGCTGTCGATGAAGCTCAGCCGGCCCTGATGGCAGCTGCCGTCCGCCTCGTTCAGCGCGTACACCGTCAGCGGCGCCTGCGCCTGGGCCTGGCGCACCGCCGGCAGCTGCCGTTCCGCCAGGTAGAAGCTGACCGCCACCGGTGCGACGCGGGTGATGGTCAGCAGCGGGCTTGCCATAGACGGCTGTACCAGCGCGCCCGGCGACAGGCTGATGGCGCCGACCTGGCCGGCCACCGGCGCGCGCAGCGTCTTGCGCGCCAGCTGCACCTGCACCGCCTCGATCTGCGCGCGGTCGGCGGCAAGGTTGGCCGCAAGCGACTCCACCCTCGCCTGCACCGTGTCCAGCGCGCTCTGCGAGATGAACTGCTGCTGCTTCAGCTCCTGGCTGCGCGAGAGCTCGCGGCGGGCGATGTTCAGCTG
Organism: Vogesella alkaliphila; assembly: GCF_014652475.1. Classification (GTDB taxonomy): domain Bacteria; phylum Pseudomonadota; class Gammaproteobacteria; order Burkholderiales; family Chromobacteriaceae; genus Vogesella; species Vogesella alkaliphila. Next base: position 16,533 of record NZ_BMYW01000016.1, read on the forward strand.
CGCCTGGTTGGCGGCCAGCGCGGCGCGCGCCTTGGCCAGCTCCGCCCGCTCGGCGGCGGCGTCCAGCTCGACCAGCACCTCGCCCACCGCCACCTGCTGTCCTTCCCGCACGCGGATGGCGGCAATCACGCCGCTGTCCTGCGGCCGCAGCTCCAGCCGGTCCAGCGCGGTGACGTTGCCGTTGGTGCTGAGCCGGATGCCGGCCGGCGCGTTGCTGACCGGGCTGAGCTCGACGCTGGTGGCGCGCTTGCCGCGCGCGGCGTTGGCCGGTGCCGGAGAATCGGCCCCCTGCTGCCACCAGATGGCGCCGCCCAGCGCCGTGATGAGCGCCGCCGCGAGGAAAGGTTTGTGCTTCATGACTATGCCTGCCGTTAAGCCCGCGCCCGTCACGGCGGCCACCGACGGAGTCAAGCCGGGGCCGGCGCGGCGCGGGGAACCTGAGAAGGAGAAATGCGCTGCGTAGCACGCAGATTAACGGCTAACCATGAAAACCGGGAGCGGCAATTCGTTAAGAAATCTTGGATGGCATGGGGGCCGCGCCGCGGCCACGCTCAGCGCACGTGCTGCTGGAAGTGCTCCAGCTCCGCCAGCGGCATCGGCCGGCCGTACAGGAAGCCCTGGTACAGCTCGCAGCCGTGCTCGTAGAGGAACTGCTGCTGCGCCTCGGTCTCCACCCCTTCCGCCACCACCTGCAGCGACAGGCTGCGGCTGATCGACAGGATGGCGGTGACGATGGCGGCGTCGTCGGCGTCGCTGGTCATGTCGCGGATGAAGCTCTGGTCGATCTTGATCTGGTCCAGCGGCAGCTTTTTCAGGTAGGACAGCGAGGAGTAGCCGGTGCCGAAGTCGTCCATCGAGAAGCGGATGCCCATCTGGCGCAGCTGGTTCATCTTGCGGACGGTATCGTCGACGTTGTCGATGACGATGCTCTCGGTGAACTCCAGCTTCAGCCGGGCCGGCGGCGCGCCGGTCTCGGCCAGGATGGTGCGCACCTCGTCGACGAAGCCGGCGTGGCGGAACTGACGGATGCTGACATTGATCGACAGCGTCAGCGCCGCGTACTGCGGCTGGCGGGCCCAGCGCGCCAGCGTCTGGCAGGCGCTGCGCAGCACCCACTGCCCGATCGACAGGATGGTGCCGGTCTCCTCCGCCAGCGGGATGAACTGGTTCGGCGAGATCCAGCCGACCATCGGGTGGTGCCAGCGCAGCAGCAGCTCGGCACCGACCAGACGGCCGCCGCGATCGACCTGCGGCTGGGCGTAGATCTGCAGCTCGTTCAGCTCCTGCGCGTGGTACAGCGCACTCTGGATCACCGCGCGGATCTCCAGCGCGTACTGCATCTCGATATTGTAGAAACACAGCGTGTTGCGGCCGGCGGCCTTGGCGTCGTACAGCGCGAGATCGGCGTGCTTGAGCAGGTCGTCCAGCGCGGCCTGCTCGCCATGGAACAGGCTGATGCCGACGCTGGCCGTGGTCTGGAACACGCGCGGGCTGTTCTTGCGCTCGAAGGAAAACGGCAGGCCGACCGCCAGCCGGATCTGCTCCGCCAGTTGCTCGGCGCGGCTGGCCGCCCGGGCCTCGTCCTTGGCCAGCCCCTCCAGGATCACCACGAACTCGTCGCCGCCGAGCCGCGCCACGGTGTCCTCGGCGCGTACGCACTCGCGCAGGCGCAGCGCGATGCACTGCAGGAAGCTGTCGCCGACATCGTGGCCCTGGGTGTCGTTGAGGGTCTTGAAGTGGTCGAGGTCGAGCAGCAGGATCGCGCCGTACAGGCCGCTGCGCTCGCTGCGCACCAGCGCGTAGCGCAGGCGGTCGAGGAACAGGCGCCGGTTGGGCAGCTCGGTGAGCACGTCCTGGAACGCCAGCGTGCTGATCTGCTGCTGGTAGGCCTTGCGCTCGCTGATGTCCTCGATAAAGCTGATGAAGTAGTGTGGCCGGCCGTCGCCGTGGCGCACCAGCGACACCGTCAGGTTGGCCCACACCAGGGCGCCGTCGCCGCGCAGGTAGCGTTTTTCCAGCTGGTAGGTGTCGATCTCGCCGGCCAGCAGCTGTGCCACCCGCGCCAGGTCGGCGTCCAGATCCTCGGGATAGGTCACCGCCTGGAAGGTGCGCGCCACCAGTTCGGCGCGGTCGAGGCCGAGGATGTCGCACAGCTTGCCGTTGACCTTGAGCAGGCTGCCGTCGGGCGCCACCAGCGCGATGCCGACCGCAGCCTGCTCGAAAATCACCTCGAAGCGCTCGTCGCGTTCCTGCCGTTCCAGCAGCAGGTCCAGCTCGGCGCGGCGCAGCGCCAGCTCCAGCAGCTGGCGCTGGTGATAGGTCCACAGCAGGCTGCCCATCACGAAGAAGCCGAGCAGCTGCACGCCGGCCAGCGTCAGACCGGACTCGACGAACAGCCGCCAGCCCTGCTGCCATGGCGGGATCAGCAGCAGCGACAGCGCCTCGGCCAGCCCGGCCCAGCAGCCGACCAGCAGGCCGAGACGCAAGGGGTGCGCGAGTCGCGGCATCGCCGCCGGAAACGGCTGCGCCGCCAGCAGCGGCCGACTCTGGTAGCGCAACAGCCACAGGGTGCCCAGCAGGTTCAGCGTCAGCCCGAACGCGCCGGCCACGGCGCCGGCGCCGCCCAGATGCAGGCGGAACAGGCAACCGGCCAGCGCGGTGATGCCGCCCACCCACGGCCCGCCAAACAGGATGGCGACCCCAAGGATGGCGCCACGCGCATCGAGTACCACCCCCGGCGCCACCGCAAACGGATAGGCCAGCGTGTAGAGCATGGCACCGGTAAAGATCAGCGCCAGTGCCACGTTGCGCCAGCGCAGCCGCGCGCCGGGGATGACCGCCAGCACCGCCACATACAGCCCGAACAGGCCGAGGATGGGCAACAGTGTTGGCAACAGTCCAAGCAGTACTGCCATAACCCGCCTCTTCGACACGCCACAACACGCAATCGCGGCACCGCCAGCACGGGCCGCCCTTAAATGACATGCAAATAGCCATGCTCAGGTATCACTATAGCTGGCAATCCCCGCTTGCAAAGCAGAACCACTACCACTTGTCATTGCCGTCACCGCACACGGGCTCAGGGCCAACAGCGGGGCTGAACGTTGGCCGCAGCGCGCAGTCCCAGCCTTGTACGCCACCATCGCTCCCCGAAACTGCCGGCCGACGCCGACACACGCGGCGAGACCGGGCAGGGCCGAAAATGGTATGATATTGAGCGAGCAATTACTCTAAAGCTGGCCTGCGGTCTGGATCGCGGCTCCCCGGCAACACGGAAACGGACACCAAAGCAATGAAGTGCGTAGATGACTTTCGCCTGAAACTGGGCGACAAAGAGCTGGTCCCCATCATCACCGGTGGCATGGGCGTGGACATTTCCACCGCCGCGCTGGCGCTGGAAGCTGCCCGCCTTGGCGGCATCGGCCACATCTCGGACGCCATGGTGCCGACCGTTACCGACCGCCGCTTCAACACCAAGTACGTCAAGGACAAGCTGAAGCAGTACAAATTCAACGTCGAGAACAGCGACAAGTCGGTGGTGCAGTTCAACCTCGGCCTGCTGGAAGAGGCGACCAAGCTGCACGTCGGCCACACCATGGACGCCAAGCGCGGCGACGGCATGGTGTTCATCAACTGCATGGAAAAGCTGACCATGAACGCGCCGAAGGACACCCTGCGTGTCCGCATGCGTGCCGCCATGGACGCCGGCATCGACGGCATCACCCTGGCCGCCGGTCTGCACCTGGGCAGCTTCGCCCTGATCGAGGACCACCCGCGCTTCCGCGACGTGAAGCTGGGCATCATCGTGTCGTCGCTGCGCGCGTTGCAGCTGTTCCTGAAGAAGAGCGCCCGCACCAACCGCCTGCCCGACTACATCGTGATCGAAGGCCCGCTGGCCGGCGGCCACCTCGGCTTCGGCCTCGACTGGGCGCAGTACGACCTGGCCACCATCGTCGCCGAGATCCGCGACTGGCTGGTCGAGCAGAAGCTGGACATCCCGCTGGTCCCCGCCGGCGGCATCTTCACCGGCACCGACGCCACCAACTTCCTGGAAATGGGCGCCGCCGCCGTGCAGGTCGCCACCCGCTTCACCGTCACCCGAGAATGCGGCCTGCCGGAGAACGTGCAGCAGGAATACTTCAAGGCCAGCGAGGACGAGATCGAGGTCAACCAGATCTCGCCGACCGGCTACCCGATGCGCATGCTGAAGAGCAGCCCGGCCATCGGCGACATCATCCGCCCCAACTGCGAGGCCTACGGCTACCTGCTCGACGCCTCCGGCAATTGCCAGTACATCGACGCCTACAACCGCGAACACGCCGCCCACCCGGGCGAGCGCCGCGTGCGCATCTGGGACAAGACCTGCCTGTGCACCCACATGCGCAACTTCGACTGCTGGACCTGCGGCCACTACACCTACCGCCTGAAGGACACCACTCATCGCAACGCCGATGGCAGCTACCAGATCCTCAGCGCCGAACACGTGTTCCACGACTACCAGTTCAGCAAGGACAACCGCATCGCCCTGCCGGAAGCCAGCGTCTGAAACGCAGCCAAACAAAAAGCCGCTACCCAGTAGCGGCTTTTTTCATGTGCGGCCAACGTTGGCCGCAACGGCTTACTTAGACTGCGGCTTCACCTGCTGCAGCAACTGTCCCAGCAGCGGATTTCCCTTGCCGGCGGACTTGCCGTCGTTGGAATCCTTGCCGAAGCGGTCCGGCGAACCCTTCTTGCGGATATCGTCTTTCAGCTTGACTGCAGCCAGACGCTGCATGTCGAAATAATTGATCGGCATGATACTCTCCCAAAATGCGAACGCGGCAGTATGCGCCAGTCGCGCGACAAAGTCCACGCCATTGCCGTCATCCAGCCTCCGTAACACAAATAAAAACAGCGGCTTAGCCAAACACGCCACAAACCGGCAAGCCGCGACGGAACATCCGCGATAAATGCATTGTCTGTAACCGGACTATGGTTTAAACCAGAATCTCCCCCAACAGAAAGGTCGATCATGAGCCTGTTCAATCAACTTGGCAGTCTGCTGGATAACGGCGGCGACAGTAACTGGTTAAGCAGCGCCAACACGCTGCTGGAGCAAAACGGCGGCGTCAGTGGCCTGGTCGAGAAATTCCAGAGCGGCGGCCTGGGCGAAATCGTCAACTCCTGGGTCGGCACCGGCAGCAACCTCGGCATCACCCCGGAGCAGATCGAGTCGGTGCTCGGCCAGGGCCAGCTCGGCGATATCGCCGCCAAGCTGGGGCTGGACAGCAGCCAGCTGTCGCAGCAACTGGCCGAACACCTGCCCACCCTGATCGACAGCCTGACGCCGGGTGGCGAGCTGCCCGCCGACAACCTGCTGGCGCAAGGGCTGGACCTCGCCAAGGGGCTGTTCAACCGCTGAGCATGGTGGTGGCTTCCGGACGGCCGCCCCGGCAAGGTGGGTAAGCTTGGCTGCATCTCCAGCCCATCCAAAAGCCAAGCCCGGCCGTCAGGCCGGGCTTTCCGTGTCCCGTATTCGAGCGCACCACAAAGCACAAAGCCCAGCTCGGTTGAGCTGGGCTTCGTTCAAGGGGCGTCTGGCGGTGTCCTACTTTCACACAGGTATCTGCACTATCATCGGCGCTAAGGCGTTTCACGGTCCTGTTCGGAATGGGAAGGCGTGGGACCACCTCGCTATGGCCACCAGACATAAACTGTCACAAATCAAAGAAGCCTAGCTGAGTCTGTTACTCAGCCGGTAGAAGATCTTTTGTATCGCGTTTCCGCTTCGCTCTGCCATCCCGGCAAAGCCACTCAAATGATAGGATCAAG
>NZ_BMYW01000017.1 GCF_014652475.1 Vogesella alkaliphila
TCATGTTCTTCACGTAGTCGGCGTGACCTGGGCAGTCAACGTGAGCGTAGTGACGAGTCTCGGTCTCGTACTCTACGTGAGCAGTGTTGATGGTGATACCACGTGCTTTTTCTTCTGGCGCGCTGTCGATCTGCGAGTAATCTTTCGCTTCACCGCCGAATTTCTTCGACAGAATAGTGGTGATCGCTGCAGTCAGAGTGGTTTTACCGTGGTCAACGTGACCGATGGTACCAACGTTTACGTGCGGCTTGGTCCGTGCAAACTTTTCTTTTGCCATTTTGCAAAATTCCTAAAATAAAGAACAAACAGTTGCAAGGTTGGCCGCATGCGGCCAACCTTGCGCGCCAAATTACTTACGTGCAGTCATCACTGCGTCGGCAACGTGCTTAGGAGCTTCAGAGTAGTGCTTGAACTCCATGGAGTAGGTTGCACGACCCTGGGTTGCGGAACGCAGGTCAGTGGAATAACCGAACATCTCGGCCAGCGGAACTTCGGCCTTGATCTTCTTGCCACCCAGACCATCGTCGTCCATACCCTGAACGATACCGCGGCGACGGTTCAGGTCACCCATCACGTCACCCATGTACTCTTCCGGCGTCTCGACTTCCACGGCCATCATCGGCTCGAGGATGCAAGGACCGGCGCGACGCATGGCTTCTTTGAAGGCCATGGAACCGGCCAGTTCAAAGGCGATCTGCGACGAGTCGACATCGTGGTAGGAACCGAAGGTCAGACGTACGGTTACGTCAACCACCGGGAAGCCGGCCAGGATACCGTTGGACAGGGTGTTCTGAATACCCTTGTCAACCGAAGGGATGAATTCGCGAGGAATCACACCACCCTTGATTTCGTCGAAGAACTTGTAGCCCTGGCCTTCGCCGGACGGTTCCAGAGTGATCACGGCGTGACCGTACTGACCCTTACCACCGGACTGCTTGACGTGCTTACCGTCAACATCAGTAACCGTCTTGGTAATGGTTTCACGGTAGGCAACCTGAGGTGCGCCGACGTTGGCTTCAACACCGAATTCACGCTTCATGCGGTCAACCAGAATTTCCAGGTGCAGTTCGCCCATACCGGAAATGATGGTCTGGCCGGATTCTTCGTCGGTACGCACGCGGAACGACGGGTCTTCCTTGGCCAGGCGGTTCAGGGCAACGCCCATCTTCTCCTGGTCAGCCTTGGTTTTTGGCTCAACGGCAACGTGAATCACCGGCTCCGGGAATTCCATGCGCTCCAGGATCAGCGGAGCGTCGATGGCGCACAGGGTTTCACCGGTTGTTACTTCCTTCAGGCCGATACCGGCAGCGATGTCGCCGGCACGAACTTCGGTGATTTCCTTACGGTCGTTAGCGTGCATCTGCACGATACGGCCCATACGCTCTTTCTTGCCCTTGACCGAGTTCAGCACGGTGTCGCCGGAGTTAACCACGCCGGAGTACACACGGAAGAACGTCAGCTGACCAACATACGGGTCGTTCATCAGCTTGAATGCCAGCGCGGAGAACGGCGCGGTGTCGGAAGCTTCGCGAGTGGTCGGAGTACCGTCGTCCAGTTCACCCGGAACCGGAGGTACGTCCAGCGGGCTAGGCAGCAGCTCAACAACCGCGTCCAGCATGCGCTGAACACCCTTGTTCTTGAACGCGGAACCGCACAGCATCGGCTGGATTTCGCAACGCAGGGTACGCTGACGCAGACCGTGAACGATTTCTTCTTCGCTCAGGGTTTCGCCTTCCAGGTACTTGTTCATGGTGTCTTCGTCGACTTCCGCCGCCGCTTCAACCATCTTCTCGCGCCACTCTTCAGCAACGGAAACCAGATCTGCCGGGATGTCGCCGTATTCGAACTTCATACCCTGGGAAGCTTCGTCCCAGATGATGGCTTTCATCTTCAGCAGGTCAACCACACCGGTGAAGCCTTCTTCGGCACCGATAGGCACCACGATAGGCACCGGATTGCCGCGCAGACGGGTTTTCACCTGTTCTACGGCACGGAAGAAGTTGGCACCCTGACGGTCCATCTTGTTCACGAAGGCAATGCGTGGCACTTTGTACTTGTTGGCCTGGCGCCATACAGTCTCGGACTGAGGCTGTACGCCACCCACGGCGCAGTAAACCATTACCGCACCGTCCAGCACACGCATGGAACGCTCTACCTCAATGGTAAAGTCCACGTGACCCGGGGTGTCGATGATGTTGAAGTGGTGCTCGGGGAACTGGAGAGCCATGCCTTTCCAGTAGGTGGTAGTCGCAGCCGAGGTAATGGTGATACCGCGCTCCTGCTCCTGCTCCATCCAGTCCATGGTGGCCGCGCCATCATGCACTTCACCGATTTTGTGGTTCACACCGGTATAGAACAGAATACGTTCTGTAGTGGTGGTCTTACCCGCATCAATATGCGCCGAGATACCGATGTTACGGTACCGTTCAATAGGAGTTTTTCTAGCCACGGCCAGAATCCTTTCGCAGGATGAGTATTAGAAGCGGAAGTGGGAGAATGCTTTGTTGGCTTCAGCCATACGATGCACTTCATCGCGCTTCTTCATGGCGCCGCCGCGGCCTTCAGCCGCATCCATCAGTTCGCCGGCCAGACGCAGATCCATGGACTTTTCGCCACGCTTGCGTGCGGCATCGCGCAGCCAGCGCATTGCCAGGGCCATACGGCGGGATGGACGTACTTCAACAGGAACTTGATAGTTTGCACCACCAACGCGACGGCTCTTAACTTCAACAACCGGCTTGGCGTTAGTCAGTGCAGTATTGAATACTTCAAGAGCGTTCTTGCCGCTCTTCTTCTCGATTTGCTCGAGGGCGCCGTAGATGATGCGTTCGGCAACAGACTTCTTGCCGTCGATCATCACAACGTTCATGAACTTGGACAGATCCTGGCTACCAAACTTCGGATCCGGCAGGACATCACGTTTCGGGACTTCTCTGCGTCTTGGCATTTCAATTCCTTCAATCTATTCAGTTGAGCTTCATGCTCGCGACTACTCAATGGAGCAGCCACTTACTCGACAGCAAATGCTGCCGCTGACGACCCAAGTAACAATTACTTAGGACGCTTGGCACCGTACTTGGAACGAGCCTGCTTACGGTCTTTAACGCCAGCAGTATCCAGGGAGCCGCGAACGGTGTGGTAACGCACACCTGGCAAGTCTTTTACACGACCGCCACGGATCAGCACGACCGAGTGTTCCTGCAGGTTGTGGCCTTCACCGCCGATGTACGAAATCACTTCGAAACCGTTGGTCAGACGAACCTTGCACACTTTACGCAGAGCGGAGTTCGGCTTCTTAGGGGTAGTGGTGTAAACACGGGTGCATACGCCACGTTTCTGCGGGCAGGCCTCCAGTGCTGGCACCTTGCTCTTCGAAACAACCGGGGCACGGCCTTTACGAACGAGTTGGTTAATGGTTGGCATTACTATCAGTTCCTAATTGAATCTTTCGGCGGCACCATACCACCGAGAAGATCGTGGATTATATTTTGGTCAACTGCCAGCGTCAATAAAATAACGCTGCACACCCAATGTTAACCATTGAATGTGCAGCGTTTTTTGCAAAACCGGCTGATTACAGCTGGTTGTCGCTAACTTCGATCTCGGATTCCAGCGCCGACGATTCGGTCGTCGCGTCACCGTTCTCGCTCAGGCGACGACGGTTGCGATGGTAGGCGAGACCGGTACCGGCCGGGATCAGGCGACCAACGATCACGTTTTCCTTCAGGCCGCGCAGGTCGTCCTTCTTGCCCATGATCGCCGCTTCGGTCAGCACGCGGGTGGTTTCCTGGAACGAGGCCGCGGAGATGAAGGAGTCCGTCGACAGCGACGCCTTGGTGATACCCAGCAGTACGTTGTCGTACTGGGCCGGCATCTTGCCATCGGCAATCATCTGGTCGTTGGTTTCCAGCACTTCGGCACGTTCAACCTGCTCACCGATGATGAAATCGGTATCGCCGTTGTCGGTGATGATCACGCGACGCAGCATCTGGCGAACGATCACCTCGATGTGCTTGTCGTTAATCTTCACGCCCTGCAGACGGTAAACTTCCTGCACTTCCTGGCTGATGTAGCGCGCCAGTGCCTCGATACCCTGCAGACGCAGGATGTCGTGCGGATCCACCGGACCGTCGACAATCACTTCACCTCGGTTCACGACTTGACCGTCGTGCACCAGCACGTGCTTGTCTTTCGGAATCAGGCTTTCGTGCGCGTAGCCGTCCAGATCGGTGATGATCAGGCGCTGCTTGCCCTTGGTGTCCTTGCCGAAGGAAACGGTACCGGTCACCTCGGCCAGCATGCCGGCATCTTTCGGCGAACGGGCTTCGAACAGTTCGGCCACACGCGGCAGACCACCGGTAATGTCACGGGTCTTGGACGATTCCTGCGGAATACGTGCCAGCACTTCACCCTTGCCCACTTCCTGACCGTCACGCACGGTAATGATCGCGCCGACCTGGAAGGTGATCGATACAGAAGCATCGGAACCGGCCAGCTTCACTTCGTTGCCGTTGTCGTCCAGCAGTTTCACCAGCGGACGCAGCATCTTCGACTGCGCGGTGGCGCGACGCTTGGAGTCGATCACCACCAGCGTCGACAGGCCGGTGACTTCGTCGGTCTGCTTGGCAACGGTGGCGCCCTCTTCCACGTTCTCGAACTTCACGCGACCGGCGTACTCGGTGATGATCGGACGGGTATGCGGATCCCAGGTCGCCAGTACCGCACCGGCCTTGATGGTCAGACCGTCGGTCACCATCAGGGTCGCGCCGTACGGCACCTTGTGACGTTCGCGCTCGCGGCCAACGTCGTCGTGGATCACCACTTCGCCGGAACGAGTGATCACGATCAGCTCGCCCTTGCTGTTGGCCACGTAACGCATCTGGCTGTTGAAGCGCACGGTACCGTTGGACTTACCTTCTACCTGGCTGGCAGCAGCATTTCGCGATGCCGCACCACCGATGTGGAAGGTACGCATGGTCAGCTGGGTACCCGGCTCACCGATCGACTGGGCGGCGATCACGCCGACCGCTTCACCGGCGTTGACGCGCTTGCCGCGCGCCAGGTCGCGACCGTAGCACTGTGCGCACAGGCCGTAGCGGGTGTCGCAAGTGATGGCGGTACGGACCTTGACTTCGTCGATGCCGAGGCTGTCGATCAATTCGATCAGGCTTTCGTCCAGCAGGGTGCCGGCTTCGATCACGGTCTCGTTGCTGGACGGATCCACCACGTCGGTAGCCGTCACACGACCCAGGATACGGTCACGCAGCGGTTCGATCACGTCACCGCCCTGCACCACGGCCTTCATCGCGAAACCGTTGCTGGTGCCGCAATCGTCCTCGATCACCACCAGATCCTGGGTCACGTCGACCAGACGACGGGTCAGGTAACCGGAGTTCGCGGTCTTCAGTGCGGTATCGGCCAGACCCTTACGGGCACCGTGCGTCGAAATGAAGTACTGCAGAACTGTCAGGCCTTCGCGGAAGTTGGCGGTAATCGGCGTTTCGATAATCGAACCGTCCGGCTTCGCCATCAGGCCACGCATACCGGCCAGCTGCTTGATCTGTGCCGCGGAACCACGGGCACCGGAGTCGGCCATCATGTAAATCGAGTTGAACGATTCCTGATCGACTTCCTTGCCTTCGCGGTCGATCACTTTCTGCGTGGACAGACCGTCCATCATCGCCTTGGCGATCTTGTCGCCGGTGCGACCCCAGATATCGACCACCTTGTTGTAGCGTTCGCCCTGGGTCACCAGACCCTGGCGATACTGCTCTTCGATCTCTTTGACTTCCTTGTTGGCTTCGCCCAACAGTTCGGTCTTCTTCACCGGGATCAGCATGTCGTCGACGCAAATCGAGATGCCGCCACGGGTGGAGTAGGCAAAACCGGTGTACATCAGCTGGTCGGCGAAGATCACGGTGTCGCGGATGCCGCAACGACGGAAGGAGCCGTTGATCAGGCGCGAGATTTCCTTCTTCTTCAGCGCCTTGTTGATGTACTCGAACGGCAGGCCCTTAGGCAGGATTTCCGACAGGATGGCGCGGCCAACGGTGGTGTCGTAGCGCTTGATCACCGGCTGGAACTCGCCCTGCTCGTCCTTGACCCACTCCTTCAGACGCACGGTGATACGGGTCGCCAGCTCAACCTGACGCGTCTCGTAGGCACGGTGCACTTCGGAGGTGTCGGCGAACACCATGCCTTCGCCCTTGCCGTTGATCTTGTCGCGGGTCATGTAGTACAGACCCAGCACGATATCCTGCGACGGTACGATGATAGGCTCGCCGTTGGCAGGCGACAGCACGTTGTTGGTGGCCAGCATCAGGGTGCGGGCTTCCATCTGCGCTTCCAGCGACAGCGGCACGTGAACGGCCATCTGGTCACCGTCGAAGTCGGCGTTGAATGCCGCGCAGACCAGCGGGTGCAGCTGGATGGCCTTGCCTTCGATCAGCAGCGGTTCGAAGGCCTGGATACCCAGACGGTGCAGCGTCGGCGCACGGTTCAGCAGCACCGGATGCTCGCGGATCACGTCTTCCAGGATGTCCCACACTTCCGGCACTTCCTGCTCGACCAGTTTCTTGGCCGCCTTGATGGTGGAGGCCAGGCCCAGCACTTCCAGCTTGTGGAAGATGAACGGCTTGAACAGCTCCAGCGCCATTTTCTTCGGCAGACCGCACTGGTGCAGACGCAGGGTCGGGCCCACGGTAATCACGGAACGACCGGAGTAGTCCACGCGCTTACCCAGCAGGTTCTGACGGAAACGACCGCCCTTGCCCTTGATCATGTCGGCCAGCGACTTCAGCGGACGCTTGTTGGCGCCGGTCATCGCCTTGCCGCGACGGCCGTTGTCCAGCAGCGAGTCAACCGACTCCTGCAGCATGCGCTTCTCGTTGCGCACGATGATGTCCGGCGCGCGCAGTTCCAGCAGGCGCTTCAGGCGGTTGTTACGGTTGATGACGCGACGGTACAGGTCGTTCAGGTCGGAGGTCGCGAAGCGGCCACCGTCCAGCGGTACCAGCGGACGCAGCTCCGGCGGCAGCACCGGCAGCACTTCCATGATCATCCATTCCGGCTTCATGCCGGAACGCTGGAACGCCTCCAGCACCTTCAGGCGCTTGGCGATCTTCTTGATCTTGGTGTCGGACGAGGTCGACGACAGTTCGTTGCGCAGGGTTTCGACTTCGGAAGTCAGGTCCAGACGCTTGAGCAGCTCGCGTACCGCTTCGGCCCCCATCAGCGCCACGAACTCTTCGCCGTACTCGTCCAGCTTGTCGAGGTAGTCTTCCTCGCTCAGCAGCTGACGTGGCTGCAGGCTGGTCAGACCAGGCTCGGTCACCACGAAGGCTTCGAAATACAGCACGCGTTCGATGTCGCGCAGGGTCATGTCCAGCACCATGCCCAGACGGGACGGCAGCGACTTCAGGAACCAGATATGCGCAACCGGCGACGCCAGTTCGATGTGGCCCATGCGCTCGCGACGAACCTTGGACAGGGTGACTTCAACGCCACACTTCTCGCAGATCACGCCGCGATGCTTCAGGCGCTTGTACTTGCCGCACAGGCACTCGTAATCCTTTACCGGCCCGAAAATACGGGCGCAGAACAGGCCATCACGCTCCGGTTTGAATGTCCGGTAGTTGATGGTTTCCGGTTTCTTGACTTCACCGAACGACCAGGAACGGATCTTGTCCGGGGAGGCGATGCCGATCTTAATCGCATCAAACTCTTCTTCTTGCGTAACTTGCTTAAAGAGATCGAGCAGAGCTTTCATTGCGTCTCCATTCAGGAGGAGCCTGCGGCCAACGTTGGCCGCAGGCAACCTTGCCTAATTAATAACGTTCCAGGTCGATATCCAGGCCCAGCGAGCGGATTTCTTTAACGAGTACGTTAAAGGATTCCGGCATGCCGGCGTCGATCTTGTGTTCGCCCTTGACGATGTTTTCGTAAATCTTGGTACGGCCGGTGACATCGTCCGACTTCACGGTCAGCATTTCCTGCAGCGTGTAAGCCGCGCCGTAGGCTTCCAGCGCCCAGACTTCCATCTCACCGAAACGCTGGCCACCGAACTGCGCCTTACCACCCAGCGGCTGCTGGGTCACCAGCGAGTACGGGCCGGTGGAACGGGCGTGCATCTTGTCGTCAACCAGGTGATGCAGCTTCAGGTAGTGCATCACGCCGACGGTCACGCGGCGGTCGAAGGCTTCGCCGGAGCGGCCGTCGAACAGCGTCATCTGCGTCTTGCTGCCGTTGAAGCCCAGTTGCGCGGTGTGCTCGTCTTCATCCGGGTACGCCAGCTGCAACATGTGCATGATTTCGGATTCTTTGGCACCGTCAAACACCGGCGTCGCAAACGGCATGCCCTTGCGCAGGTTCTGCGCCAGGGTCAGGATTTCGTCATCCGACATCTCCGCCAGCGATTCCTGCTTGCCGGTATCGTTGTAGATGCGCTCCAGGTAGGCGCGCAGCTCGCCGATGCCCTGCTGCTGCTTCAGCATGCGGTCGATGCGCTCGCCGATACCCTTGGCGGCCCAACCCAGGTGCACTTCCAGAATCTGACCGATGTTCATACGCGACGGAACGCCCAGCGGGTTCAGCACGATGTCGACCGGACGACCGTCGGCCATGTACGGCATGTCTTCCACCGGCAGGATGCGCGACACCACACCCTTGTTACCGTGACGACCGGCCATCTTGTCACCCGCCTGCAGGCGGCGCTTCACCGCGATGTAGACCTTGACCATCTTCTGCACGCCCGGCGGCAGTTCGTCGCCCTGGGTCAGCTTGCGCTTCTTGTCTTCGAACTTGAGGTCGAATTCTTCACGCTTCTGCGCCAGGCTTTCCTTGATCAGTTCCAGCTGCTTGGCGATGTCCTCATCGGCCATGCGGATGTCGAACCACTCGTGCTTGGACGGCAGGCCGTCCAGGTAGGCGACGTCAATCTCGGTACCCTTGGCCAGACGCTTCGGACCGCCGTTGGCGACCTTGCCCAGGATCAGGCGTTCGATACGGCTGAAGGCGTCGTTTTCGAAGATGCGCAGCTGGTCGTTCAGGTCCAGGCGATAGCGCTTCAGTTCGGCATCGATGATGGACTGGGCACGCTTGTCGCGCTCGATACCCTCGCGGGTGAACACCTGCACGTCGATCACGGTACCCACCATGCCGGTCGGTACGCGCAGCGAGGTGTCCTTCACGTCGGACGCTTTTTCACCGAAGATGGCGCGCAGCAGCTTCTCTTCCGGCGTCAGCTGGGTTTCACCCTTAGGCGTCACCTTGCCGACCAGCACGTCACCGGCGGTCACTTCGGCGCCGATGTAGACGATGCCGGAGTCGTCGAGGCGGTTGGACATGCGCTCGGACAGGTTCGGGATGTCGCGGGAGATTTCTTCCGGCCCCAGCTTGGTGTCACGGGCAACAACCGACAGCTCTTCGATGTGGATCGAGGTGTAGCGGTCGTCGGCCACCACCTTCTCCGAGATCAGGATCGAGTCCTCGAAGTTGTAGCCGTTCCACGGCATGAAGGCGATGGTCATGTTCTGACCCAGCGCCAGCTCGCCCATGTCGGTCGAGGCACCGTCCGCCACCACGTCACCGCGGGCGATGTGATCACCAACGCTCACTACCGGGCGCTGGTTGATGTTGGTGTTCTGGTTGGAACGGGTGAACTTGGTCAGGTTGTAGATATCGACACCGACTTCGCCGGCCAGCGCTTCCTCGTCGTTGACACGCACCACGACACGGGTCGCGTCGACATAGTCAACCACGCCGCCACGACGCGCCACCACGGTGGTACCGGAGTCGGTCGCTACCGCACGTTCGATACCGGTACCGACGAAGGATTTTTCCGGACGCAGGCAAGGTACCGCCTGACGTTGCATGTTGGCACCCATCAAGGCACGGTTCGCGTCGTCGTGTTCCAGGAACGGAATCAGCGAGGCCGCCACCGACACCACCTGACCGGTAGCCACGTCCATGTACTGCACGCGATCCGGGGTCGACAGGATGGTTTCGCCTTTTTCACGGCAGGTCACCAGCTCGTCGACCAGGCTACCGTCTTCCGCCAGCTCGGCGTTGGCCTGGGCGATGATGTAGCGGCCTTCTTCGATTGCCGACAGGTAGTCGATCTCGTTGGTCACCTTGCCGTCGATCACCTTACGGTACGGCGTTTCCAGGAAACCGTATTCGTTGGTGCGGGCATACACCGACAGCGAGTTGATCAGACCGATGTTCGGACCTTCCGGCGTTTCGATCGGGCACACGCGACCGTAGTGGGTCGGGTGTACGTCTCGCACTTCGAAGCCGGCGCGCTCGCGGGTCAGACCGCCCGGGCCCAGGGCCGATACACGGCGCTTGTGGGTCACTTCGGACAGCGGGTTGGTCTGGTCCATGAACTGCGACAGCTGGCTGGAGCCGAAGAATTCCTTGATCGCGGCCGATACCGGCTTGGCGTTGATCAGGTCGTGCGGCATCAGGTTGTCGGATTCCGCCTGATTCAGGCGTTCCTTCACCGCGCGCTCGACACGCACCAGACCGGCACGGAACTGGTTCTCGGCCAGTTCGCCGACGGAACGCACACGACGGTTACCCAGGTGATCGATATCGTCCACTTCGCCACGGCCGTTACGCAGCTCGACCAGGATGGCGATCACGGACACGATGTCCTCGGTCGACAGCACGCCGTCCATCACGTCGCGGCGGTGAGCGAAGGTCTCGGACAGCATGGTCTTGAACCACTCCGGCGACTTGTCGTCCAGCTTGTACTGGTAGGTGCGGGTGTTGAACTTCATGCGGCCAACACGGGACAGGTCGTAGCTGTCCTCGTTGAAGAACAGGCGCTGGAACAGTTGCTCGACAGCGTCTTCCGTTGGCGGCTCGCCCGGGCGCATCATGCGGTAGATCGCCACGCGGGCCTGCAGCTGGTCGGCGATGTCGTCGCCGCGCAGGGTGTGCGCGATGTAACCGCCGTGGTCCAGGTCGTTGATGAACAGCACGTCGACTTCGGCCACGTCATGGATGTCCATCTTGGCCAGCAGGTCGTCGGTGATTTCCTCGTTGGCACGCGCGATCACTTCGCCGGTTTCCGGGGCGATCACGTTGCGCGCCAGGATCTTGCCGACCAGCACGTCGAACGGTACTTCGATACGGTCAAGGTTGGCCGCAGCGATGTCACGGATGTGCTTGGCGGTGATGCGCTTGTCCTTGGCGACGATCAGCTTGCCGTCTTCGCCAACGATGTCCAGCTTGGCCACTTCCCCCTTCAGGCGGTCGGCGACCACTTTCTGGAACACGCCGTTCTTGGTCAGGTAGAACGTGTCGCAGCTGTAGAATTCGGACAGGATGCGCTCACTGGTGTAACCCAGGGCCTTGAGCAGGATCGATACCGGCATCTTGCGACGACGGTCGATACGGAAGAACAGCTGGTCCTTGGCGTCGAACTCGAAGTCCAGCCAGGAGCCGCGGTAAGGAATCACGCGGGCGGAGAACAGCAGCTTGCCGGAGGAATGGGTCTTGCCGCGATCATGCTCGAAGAACACGCCTGGTGAACGGTGCAGCTGCGAAACGATGACGCGCTCGGTACCGTTGATGATGAACGAGCCGTTCGAGGTCATCAGCGGGATTTCACCCATGTAGACTTCGTTCTCGCGTACTTCCTTCACCACCGGCTTGGAAGACTCGCGATCGAGAATGGTCAAACGGATTCGTGCACGCAGAGGCGAAGCGAAGGTAATGCCGCGCAGCTGACATTCCTGAACGTCAAACGGTGGCTCACCCAGGACATAGTGTACAAAGTCGAGGCGGGCAAAACCGTTGTGACTTACGATCGGGAAAATCGACTTGAATGCAGCCTGCAGGCCCGCATCCTTACGCTGATCGTACGGCACACCCAACTGGAGGAACTCAGTGTACGAATCAATCTGCGTTGCCAACAGGAATGGGACGTCGAGAACGGTTTGACGCTTCGCAAAGCTTTTACGAATACGTTTTTTCTCAGTAAACGAATAACTCATAGAGTCTCCATTGTGGGGGGTGGCGCAAGAAACCAAACGTCAGCAGCCACAAAACTTGAATGCTGACCTTTAGCGACTTGTTAGAGCATTACAAGCGCAACAAGGCTGGCGGATTTCTCCACCAGCCTCACTAATCTTCCCTAGGGAAGATTATTTTACTTCAGCCTTGGCACCAGCTTCGATCAGCTGTTTAGCGATGTCGTCGGCTTCAGCCTTGGAAACGCCTTCTTTAACAGCCTTAGGAGCGCCGTCTACCAGGTCTTTGGCTTCTTTCAGGCCCAGACCGGTGATCGCACGAACAACCTTGATCACGTTAACCTTGCTTTCGCCAGCGGAAGCCAGGATCACGTCGAATTCGGTTTTCTCTTCAGCAGCAGCAGCGCCAGCGCCGGCAGGGCCAGCAACAGCAACGGCAGCAGCGGAAACACCGAACTTCTCTTCGAACGCCTTAACCAGGTCGTTCAGTTCCATAACAGTCAGACCAGCAACTGCGTCGAGGATATCTTCTTTGGTGATAGCCATTTGTAAAACTCCTGAATACGGTATGAATCGAATAAATTAAGCGGCTTCGGACTGCTTCTGCTCGGCCAGAGCGGCCAGAGCGCGAGCAAAACCGGATACCGGAGCCTGCATAACGTAGAGCAGCTTGGACAGCAGCTCTTCGCGGCCCGGGATAGAAGCCAGTTCGGCTACTTCGGCAGCGTTCAACACTTTGCCGTTGTAGGAACCTGCCTTGATGACAATCTTGTTGTCTTCTTTGGCAAATTGGTGCAGCACCTTGGCAGCAGCTACCGGATCAGCAGATACACCGTAAACCAGCGGGCCAACCATTTGGTCAGCCAGTGCTTCGAACGATGTACCGGCAACGGCGCGACGAACCAGAGTGTTCTTCAGAACACGCAGGTAAACGCCGTTCTCACGCGCCTTGGCGCGGAGTTTGGTCATGCTGCTAACCTCGATGCCCCGATATTCAGCGATAACGAGAGTCTGGGCATCTGCCAGTTGGGCAGATACTTCAGCTACAACCGCCTTTTTATCTTCAATATTGAGACTCAAGGTCCACCTCCTAGACTGAAATGAAGCAGGATATTCTGCTTCGCTTTGCAGCGGCGACCTAATCAGGAGACATAACAAACGGATGGTGCTCATGGGCGGAATTGAACCGCCGACCTCTCCCTTACCAAGGGAGTGCTCTACCCCTGAGCTACATGAGCCAAATACGTTGAAAGCCTTCTAAGGGTTCACCATCTGCGTAGGCTACTCTTCCGAGCATTAAGTCACACGACACCTACGGTCTTTGACAATCTGGCAGGCAAAGCCTGCCAGCCCAAAGCCATTGTGAAACTGCTAGACCAGCGAATTAAACGCCAGTGGTTGCAGTATCAACGCGCACACCAACACCCATGGTGCTGGATACGGCAATTTTCTTCAGGTATACGCCTTTGGATGCAGCTGGCTTGGCTTTAACCAGAGCGTCAACCAGAGCAACAAAGTTCTCGCGCAGGGCTTCCACTTCGAACGAAGCACGACCCAGAGTGGCGTGAATGATACCAGCCTTGTCGGTACGGTACTGAACCTGACCGGCCTTGGCGTTCTTCACGGCTTCGGCAACGTTAGGGGTAACGGTACCAACTTTCGGGTTAGGCATCAGACCACGTGGGCCCAGGATCTGACCCAGTTGACCGACAACGCGCATTGCATCCGGGGAAGCAATCACGACGTCGAAGTCCAGGTTACCGGCCTTGACCTGTTCAGCCAGATCGTCGAAACCAACCACTTCCGCACCGGCAGCCTTGGCGGCTTCGGCGTTTGCACCCTGTGCGAACACGGCAACGCGTACCGACTTGCCGGTACCGCGTGGCAACACGACCGAACCACGCACAACCTGGTCGGATTTACGTGGGTCCACACCCAGATTCACAGCAACGTCGATGGACTCATCGAACTTTGCAGTCGCAGCACCCTTAACCAGAGCGATGGCTTCTTCAACGGCGTACAGCTTGTTACGATCAACCTGAGCCTTCAGGGCTTGAACGCGCTTGGACAGTTTTGCCATGTTACACACCCTCCACTTCCAGACCCATGGAGCGGGCGGAACCAGCAATCGTACGAACGGCAGCGTCAAGGTCAGCGGCAGTCAGGTCTGGCTGCTTGGCTTTGGCGATGTCTTCCAGTTGTGCGCGAGTCACTTTACCGACTTTGTCGGCGTGAGCCTT
This sequence comes from Vogesella alkaliphila, assembly GCF_014652475.1. Taxonomy (GTDB): domain Bacteria; phylum Pseudomonadota; class Gammaproteobacteria; order Burkholderiales; family Chromobacteriaceae; genus Vogesella; species Vogesella alkaliphila. The sequence continues at coordinate 14,219 of NZ_BMYW01000017.1, forward strand.
GGCGCTACCCTTCTGGATACCAGCTGCTTTTTTCAGCAGGATGGTAGCAGGAGGCGTCTTCATCACGAAGGTGAAGGACTTGTCTGCATAAGCAGTGATCACCACCGGAATCGGCAGACCTGGCTCGACGCCTTGAGTCTGGGCGTTGAACGCCTTGCAGAATTCCATGATGTTCAGACCGCGCTGACCCAGCGCAGGACCGATAGGAGGCGATGGGTTGGCTTTACCAGCTGGCACTTGCAGCTTGATGTAGCCGATGATTTTCTTTGCCACGATGTAGACTCCGTGTATGGGTTAAGCGCGGATCAACCGCTCCCCAAGTGAAAGGAGCAAGATTATACCTGCCCCACAAAAAAACAACAACTTAAAGTTTTTCGACCTGGCTGAACTCAAGCTCAACCGGGGTATCACGACCGAAAATCTGCACCGAAACGCGCAGCTTGTTACGCTCGTAATTGACCTCATCGACCGTGCCGTTGAAGTCATTGAACGGACCTTCGTTGACGCGAACGCGCTCACCCACCTCGAACAGCACCTTAGGCTTGGGCTTCTCCACCCCTTCCTGCATCTGCTGCATGATGGACTCGACCTCTTTCACCGAGATCGGCGCCGGGCGGTTGGCGGTACCGCCCACAAAACCAGTCACCTTGGGCGTACTCTTCACCAGGTGCCAAGTCTCATCGGTCATTTCCATCTCGACCAGCACATAGCCAGGGAAAAACTTGCGCTCAGTAATGGAGCGGCGACCATTCTTGATGTCGACCACTTCCTCAACCGGCACCAGCACCTGGCCGAACAAATCCTGCAAGCCGTCGCGCTCAATGCGCTCACGCAGCGCCTTTTGCACACTCTTCTCGAAACCGGAGTACGCGTGCACGACATACCAACGCTTTGCCATGATTAACCTCTATTAAGCAATACGTCGTAGAACAGCCACGACAGGGAGGAATCGACCAGCCACATGAACAAGGACAGCACCAGCACGAAGACGAAAACCATCAACGTCATCTGGGTCGCCTCTTTTCTTGTCGGCCACACCACCTTTTTAGCTTCGATCAGCGACTCTTGCGCATAAAGCACAAACTGCTTGCCCGGCGTTGACAACCAGACCACACCGGCCGCAATCGCAATCGAGACGACAAAAAGCAGCGCGCGCAGCACACCCTGGTCTGCCGGCAACAGGTAGAAACCAACCACCCCCGCCACCAACACCAGAATTGCCGCAACCAGCTTCAGCCTATCTTGCATTTCCATCTGTCGTTTCCACCATTTACATGCGTCAAAAAGACTAACCGGCGCATATGCGCCGGTTAGTCTTAATTGGCAGGCCAGGAGGGTCTCGAACCCCCAACCCTCGGTTTTGGAGACCGATACTCTACCAATTGAGCTACTGGCCTAAAACCTATTTATCAGGCGATGATTTTTGCAACAACGCCAGCACCAACGGTGCGACCACCTTCACGGATGGCGAAACGCAGACCTTCTT
>NZ_BMYW01000018.1 GCF_014652475.1 Vogesella alkaliphila
GGATAAGTCTGTCTGGGGATTGGGGTCGCTCGGCCTTTAACTGATTTGTGCAACAAAGCCCCTGATAGGGAAAAATCTGGTGCAGCACTCGGAGGATGTCGGCCAAGGCTGGCATCGAATGACGGTACTGCTGCGGCTGCAAAAGGACGCGAGCGGAAAGATTCGTCTCGTGCAGGACGACCGCTGCCTCGGCAACCCCAATAAGCACAAGGATATCCCCAGCGCCCGCAAGGCGTTGTCCCGTTGCGAGGGGCGGTAAGGAATTTATGGCACCGGCTCAGGACGGAAACAGGCTCAGCCGGCGCGCGCCTTCCACCGCCTGTTCCATATTGTTGCTCTCGTCCTGCCACACCCACACCTTGTGCAGCGGATCGAACGCTTCCACCAGCCACAGCCGGCCGCCGGTGCCCAGCGCGATCAGGCGCGCGCGGGTCGGGCGTTGGTAATTGAACACGACCGCGTCGCTGGTAACCGGGGTGTTGCTGCTGGCAGGCGGGGATCGCATGGCAAGACTCCATCAAGACAATGCTGTTGCAATGCAAAAGCCATGCCAGGCTCAGGCCGGCGCCGGCCTTGCCGCCATTGCCCGGGAGGTGATGTTGCGGTGCGGCGTAAAACGTACTGCACCGGGATAAGGCACGACTACGCCTTCTGGCGCCTTGTATTTGTATCGTAATGCGATATATTTCAGGGGAGGACGCGCCCTGTCGTGCCCGTCCGTCACGTCAGCAAGGAGTGTCGCCATGACCCCGCTTACCCCGCTTCGCATGTTGCTGTCCTCGCATCACGGCTGGGACGAAATCGCCCACCACCATGCCTCGACCGCCCGGTCCTTCTTCCGCATCGTGCTGCCGGCCTCGCTGTTCGCCGCCGGCATGCTGCTGTACGCCGCCTATTTCAACGGCGAGGTGTACGCGCCGCAGGTGTCGCTGGCGCAGTGGCAGGCGGTGATCGTGCTGTTCCTGCTGCTGAACTGGTTCAGCGTGCACCTGATGGCCGGTTTCATCCGCATGGCGGTACACGCCGAGGTGCGGCCGCCGTACGCCGATTGCTACCGGTTGGCGGCGCTGGCACCGTTGCCGATCTGGCTGTCGGCGCTGTCGCTGCTGGTGCCGCTGCCGTTCTTCAATATGGCGATCGGCCTGCTCGGGCTGCTGGCTTCCGGCCTGCTGATCTATCACGGGCTGGATGCGCTGTTCGAGCACGAGGACTCGGTGCGTACCGAGTCGCTGGCCTACACCGTGTTCACCGTCGGCGCCCTGCTGTGGGCGGTGCTGGTGGCGCTGATCGCGGTACCGCTGCTATGAGGGCGCCCGAGATGAGTTCAGAGATGAGTTCCGCTATCCAGCTGCTGCCGGCCAGCCAGTGCCCGGCGCGACGCGACAACGTGTTCCTGCTCGCCGCGCGCTGGCCGGCAGGGCTGCCCCGTGGCAGCCTGCCGCGGGCACGGTGGCTGCCGCGTGCGCTGCCGGCGCCGGGGCTGCAGGCCTGGCTGCGCCGCGATCCGCTGCGCTACGCGCTGTTCTGCGAGACCTACTGGGCCGATCTCGCTGCCAACCCGCCGCGCTGGCAGGCGTTGCTGCAGGCCGCCGCAGAAGGCGGCGTGGTGCTACTGTACGACGGCGAAGACGGTCTCTTGAATCCGGTGCGCGCGCTGGCGCGCTTCCTCGAGGCGCGCCTGGCGGCGCAGGGCTACTGGCACGACGCCGCCCGGCGCAGTTCGCCGGTGTGCTACGCCGGCCTGTCGCACTGAGCATGGCGGAGGCATCGCCCGGACGCGCCGCCACGGCGGCGGCGCGGAAATCTGCTACGCTGGCGGGCTTGTTGCCTGGTGTTGCCACGATGAACCGTTCCCCCCCGACTCCGCTGTCCAAGGACGACTTCGAGCGTCTGGCCGATTTCCGCTACCGCCTGCGCCTGTTCCTGCGTTTCAGCGAGGAGCTGGCGCAGAGCAACGGCATCACCCCGCTGCAGTACCAGCTGTTGCTGCAATTGCGTGGCTACCCGGGGCGCGACTGGGCGACGGTGGCGGAGCTGGCGCAGCGGCTGCAGTCGCACCACCACAGCGTGGTCGGGCTGGTCAGCCGTTGCGTGGCGCAGCAGCTGATCGTGCGCAAGCCGGGGCGCGAAGACCGCCGCTGTGTCGAGATCAGCCTGGCGCCGAAGGGCGAGGAGCTGGTGCAGCGGCTGGCACGCGCGCACCGCGACGAGCTGCTGGCGCTGCGCCAGACCAGCGGCGCGCTGTCGCTGGACCTGCTGCTGCAGGCGGCGCAGAGCCTGGCACCGGACTGAGGCGCCACCGCCCGTCGCCACGTCAATCTGGTCGTCATGGCCGTGGCCTGATGTTGCGCTGCGATTGTTGTTTTTTGCGCCCTGCCGCCGCCAATCCGTCATTGCGGCCAACCTTCTGCTACGTCCTTGCCATAAATCGGTATATAAATTCAGCCATCTGAATTCCCGGTGGTTTTTATGATCGGCGCTGACAAATCCTGTGATCCGGTAAACGCATCGCGTCGTCCCCATCCGGCTGCGACGGCCGTCGCGGCGGCTGCGGCCGGCGGTGCGGGGTCGCAGCGTCAGACCCTGTTGCGCTTGTTGCGCAGCGCGCGCGAGGCCGGCAGCAGCGGCCGCCATCATCACGGCCTGCAGGCGGCGGAAACGGCGCTGCAACTGGCCGGCGAACATGGTTTCGAGCACCTGCGCAGCGAGGCGCTGGCCCTGCTGGCGCTGCACCGCTTCCGCCTGGGCCAGCTGGCCGACGCCATCCCGCCGGGGCTGGAGGCGGCGTCGATGCTGGAGCGGCCCGCCGATGCCGCCGCCCGCGCCGAGGTGCTGTGCACGGTGGCGATGGCCTGCAACGAGCTGGGGCTGGCGCACGACGGCCTGAAGTACGCGCTGGAGGCGCTGAGCGCCGCCCGTCTCTGCCGACAGCCGCTGACGCTGAGCTGGGCGCTGAACCGCGCCGGGCTGTGCACCTACAGCGCGGTCGGTGATCTGGAGCAAAGCGTGGCGTTGCTGCAGCAGGCGCGCGAGCTGGCGGCGCAGCACGGTCATCTCGTCGCGCTGTTCAGTGCGATCAACAATCTCGGCTCCAGCTACCGCACCGCCGGCCAGCTGGCGCAGTCGCTGGCCCAGTCCGGGGCCGCGGCGCTGCTGGCGCAGTCGCTGGACTACTTCCAGCAGGCGGCGGCGTTGGCGGTCACGGCGGACAACCCGCACCTGCAAGCCAGCGCCATCATCAACCTGGCGGAAATCCTCACCGATCTCGCGCGCTACGACGAGGCGCTGCTGCAGCTGGCGCAGGGTCGCGAGCTGGCGCGCTGTGGCGACTTCGCCGCGCTGCAACACCGTGCCGACCTCACGGAGGCGATCATCCTGCACCGCAGCGGGCAGCTGCCGGCTGCGATCGCGGTGCTGGAGCGGGTGCTGGCGCTGCCGGCGGAGCGGATCGAGTACGAGATGCGGGTGCTGGCGCACGAGGCGCTGTACCGCGTGTACAAGGACGGTGGCCAGTTCGAGCCGGCGTTGCTGCAGCTGGAGCGCCTGCGCCAGCTGGAACAGTCGCTGGCCGGCAAGCGCGGCAGCACCCAGGGCTGGGCGATACGCAAGGAGCTGGAAATCACCAGCGCGCGGCTGGAAACCGAGCGCGAACGGCTGAAGGCCGAGCACGAGCGCCTGCGCGCGGCGCGGCTGGAGGCGGAAAAATCGCTGGCCGAGGCGCGCATGAACGAGCTGGAGCAGGCGGTGCTGGTCGACGCGCTGACCGGGGTCGGCAACCGCCGCTGCCTCGACCGCGAAGGCCCGCAGCGTCTGGCGCAGCTGCACGGCGGCTTTGACGGCATGGCGGTGGTGGTGCTGGATCTGGACTACTTCAAGTCGATCAACGACCGCTTCGGCCACGCCGTCGGCGACGATACCCTGCGCAAGGTGGCGCAGCTGGTGGTGCTGCACACCCGTTCGGTCGATCTGGTGGTGCGCTACGGCGGCGAGGAATTCGTGCTGCTGCTGATGGAAACCTCGCAGGAGGCGGCGGTGGCGACCTGCGAACGCCTGCGGCTGGCGCTGATGGACTACGACTGGAGCACGCTGCACCCGCTGCTGCACGTCACCACCAGCCTCGGCATGGCGTGGCAGAACCAGCCGCAGGACTGGGAGCGCACGCTGCGCGCCGCCGACCTCGCGCTGTACCAGGCCAAGCACAAGGGCCGCAACCGGCTGGAGGTTGCGCCGGTACCGTAGCCGGTGTGGCGCTCGGGCCGGTGCCGGATGCGGCAAGGTCTTCGCGGGGCTACGGTGCGCGCGGCGCTGCGTTGTCGTCGCGCACTGCCTGCGCTAGCCCCTCGCCATCACGTCTCCCGTTGCGGACATGGGCGTCGGCAAGCTTGGCCGCACGCCGGCGCCGCGCGCTTACGGCGCGGTCTGCTGCTGGCCGGCCGGGGCCGGCAGATACAGCGGGCCCTTGAAGCCGCAGGCGGTGACAACGGTGGCGACGAGGACAAACATCAGCGCAGTACGCATACGGAATCCGGTAGCTATGGCAAAATCGCAGTCTATCAGGCGCGAGCCTCCCACCCCAAGCCATGCGGCCAACCTTTAGGACTTTTCCATGACTGAAAGCGAATTCCTGACCCTCACCGACGGTATTTTCACGCGCATCGAAGCGGCACTGGATGAGGCGGAGCTGGATCTGGACTGCCTGAAGACGGGGAATGTGCTGGAAATCGAGTTCGACAGCGGCGAGAAGGTGGTGGTCAACCGCCACGTGCCGAACCAGGAGCTGTGGATCGCGGCCAGGAGCGGCGGTTTCCACTTCGCGCTGCGCGACGGCCAGTGGCTGGCGGCACGCGACGGCAAGGAGTTCGGCGCCACGCTGTCGGCGGTGGTCGGCCACGCCGCCGGCTGCGACTTCGTGTTTGCCGTCTGAGTGAGCAGCTGGCTGCTGCTGGGCGGCCTGGCGGCGTCGGCGTTCCTGTCCGCCACCGTGCTGCCGGGCAATTCCGAGCTGGCGCTGGGCGCCTTGCTGCTGCAGCGTCCGGAGCTGCTGTGGCCGGCGCTGCTGGTCGCCACCGCCGCCAATGCGCTGGGCAGCATCAGCAGCCTGTGGCTGGGGCGCTGCGTGCCGCCCAGGCCGCTGCCGCCGCGGGCGGCGGCGTGGTTCGAGCGCTTCGGCCCGGCGGCGCTGTGGCTGAGCTGGGTGCCGCTGGCCGGCGACGCGCTGCCGCTGGCCGCCGGCTGGTTGCGGCTGGCGTTCTGGCCCTGCGCGCTGTGGATTACGCTGGGCAAGGCCAGCCGTTACGCCTTGCTGGCGTGGGGAATGCAGGGCCTTATCCGGTGAGGCGTACGCGCCGGCCGGCCGCCGTCCGGATTTCCGGACGCCATGCCGGTGGCGGCTGCACCATGGCGTTGTACTGGCGCGCGGCACGATCGCCGCTATGCTTGAGTTAGACCTTTATCTTTGTGCGACAGTCTTTGCCTGCCAGCGCCGGTCGAGCCTGTCGCCGTTTTTCATCCAGAAAGTAGCAATGAGCAAACACATTCCGCGCAAGCGCTTCGGCCAGAATTTCCTGCAGGACAGTAAGGTGATCGAGGACATCGTCAGCGCCGTCGGCGCCCAGCCGGGCGATGTGGTGATCGAGATCGGCCCCGGCCTCGGCGCGCTGACCAAGCCGCTGCTGCAGCGTCTAGACCATCTGCATGTGGTGGAGATCGACCGCGATATCATCAGCCGCCTGCGTGGTGAGTTCTCGCCCAAGCGGCTGACCATCCACGAGGGCGACGCGCTGGCCTTCGACTTCGGCAGCGTCTGCGACGGCCCGTTCAAGCTGGTCGGCAACCTGCCGTACAACATCTCCACCCCGCTGCTGTTCCACCTCGCCCGTTACGGCAACCGGGTCACCGACATGCATTTCATGCTGCAGAAAGAGGTGATCGACCGCATGGTGGCGGCGCCGTCGACCCCGGATTACGGCCGTCTGACGGTGATGTTGCAGTACCGTTTCGACATGGAACAGATCTTGCTGGTACCGCCGGGTGCATTCTACCCGCCACCGAAAGTGGATTCCGCGGTGGTAAGGATGATTCCTGATGCCGGTCGCTGCGGGGTGGCGACAGACGAGGCGCTGCTGGAGGAGATCGTGGCGCAGGCTTTTGCCCAGCGGCGCAAGACCTTGCGCAACAACCTCAAGGGCGTGATCGGCGACGATGCCCTGCTGTCGCTGGGCATCGACCCGGCGGCCCGGGCCGAGACGCTGAGCGTGCAGCAGTATGTGGCGCTGGCCAACCACCTGGCCGCCGCGCGCGGCTGACCATGTTGCGCTGCGGCTTGCTGTAGCAGGTTGGCCGCAGCACAATCCGTTTTGAATGATGCGGACCGTGCCGCACCACGATGCTGGCTGTCACAGGAATTAAAGGAAAAGCGATGATTCGTTTCAACAATGTCCACAAGTGGTTCAAGGACTTGCACGTACTGAACGGGATAGACCTGCAGGTGGCGCAGGGTGAGGTGGTGGTGGTGTGCGGGCCGTCCGGCTCTGGCAAGTCGACCATGATCCGCACCGTGAACCAGCTGGAGAGCATCAACGAGGGCGAGATCTGGGTCGACGGCAAGAACGTCGCCGACCCGAAAACCGATCTCAACGCGCTGCGCGCCGAAGTCGGTTTCGTGTTCCAGCACTTCAACCTCTACCCGCACCTGTCGGTACTGGACAACATCACGCTGTCGCCGATCAAGGTCAAGGGCATGGACAAGGCCGCGGCCGACAAGCAGGCGGTGGCGCTGCTGGAGCGGGTCGGCCTCGCCCACAAGAAGGACGCCTTCCCGGCCCAGCTGTCCGGTGGCCAGCAGCAGCGTGTGGCCATCGCCCGTGGTCTGGCGATGGAACCGCGGGTGATGCTGTTCGACGAACCGACCTCCGCGCTGGACCCGGAGATGATCGGTGAAGTACTGAAGGTGATGAAGGATCTGGCCGAATCCGGCATGACCATGATGGTGGTCACCCACGAAATGGGCTTTGCCCGCGAAGTGGCGGACCGGGTGGTGTTCATTGACCACGGCAAGATCGTGGAACAGGCGCCGCCGGAAGAGTTTTTCAAGAACCCGCAACACGAACGGGCACAACAGTTTTTACGGCAATTGCTCACCCCGATGAGCTGATTGCCTGCCGGCACCGCCAAGCGGCGGTGCCAGGTTTCCGGGCCATACCTGGTCGGTACGGCTTGATAAAAGCAGCAAAACCCAAGAGAAAATGGAGAAACCAATGCGTTTTACGACTCGTCTGCTGACTACCGCTGTCATCGCTTCCGCTTTTGCCGCTCCGGCCATGGCCGAAGGCACCCTGGACAAGATCAAGAGCTCCGGCGTGATCGTGCTCGGTCACCGTGATGCCTCGATCCCGTTCTCCTACCTGGCGAACGACCCGACCAAGCCGATCGGTTACTCGCACGACCTGCAGCTGAAGGTGGTCGAGGCGGTCAAGAAACAGTTGAAGATGCCCAACCTGCAGGTGCGCTACAACCTGGTGACCTCGCAGACCCGCATTCCGCTGGTACAGAACGGCACCGTGGACCTGGAGTGCGGCTCCACCACCAACAACCTGGAGCGCCAGAAGCAGGTTGCCTTCTCCGTCGGCATCTTCGAGATCGGCACCCGCCTGATGACCGCCAAGACTTCCGGCATCAAGGACTTCCCGGACCTGAAGGGCAAGAACGTGGTGACCACCGCCGGTACCACTTCCGAGCGTCTGCTGAAGGCGATGAACGCCGAGAAGCAGATGGGCATGAACATCATCTCCGCCAAGGACCACGGGGAGTCGTTCCTGATGCTGGAATCGGGCCGTGCCGTCGCCTTCATGATGGACGACGCGCTGCTGTACGGCGAAATGGCCAAGGCCAAGAACCCGGGCAACTGGGTGGTGACCGGCAAGCCGCAGTCCTTCGAAATCTACGGCTGCATGCTGCGCAAGGAAGACCCGGCCTTCAAGAAAGTGGTCGACGACGCGCTCAAGGCCACCTTCAAGTCCGGCGAAGTGAACAAGATCTACAGCAAGTGGTTCATGGCACCGGTGCCGCCAAAAGGCCTGAACCTGAACTTCCCGATGTCCGACGAGTTCAAGGCGCTGGTGGCCAAGCCGACAGACAAGTCTGCCGAGGAAATGTAAGCAGCTTGTTGGTAATGACGGAGCGGGTTTTCTGAAGCAAGCGTGAAACGAGACCGGGACCGGGTGGCAACACCCGGCAACCCGCTCCCGGAGGGGCGCTGCTGGCGCCCCTTTTCTTTTGGAGAAGTCAATGAATTACAACTGGGACTGGAACATCTTCTTCAAGTCCACAGGCATCGGCAGCGAAATCTACCTCGACTGGTTCGTCTCCGGTCTGGGCTGGACCATCGCGGTGGCGCTGGTGGCCTGGATCGCGGCGCTGGCCATCGGCTCGGTGCTGGGCGTGATGCGCACCCTGCCGGGCAAGGTGCTGCCGGCGATTGCCACCGCCTACGTCGAGCTGTTCCGCAACGTGCCGCTGCTGGTGCAGCTGTTCCTCTGGTATTTCGTGGTGCCGGACTATCTGCCGGAAGCGACGCAGGTCTGGTTCAAGCAGGACCTGAACCCGGCGACCTCGGCCTATATCTCGGTGGTGGTGTGTCTGGCGCTGTTTACCGCGGCGCGGGTGTGCGAGCAGGTGCGCACCGGCATCCAGGCACTGCCCCGTGGCCAGAGTGCCGCCGCGCTGGCGGTCGGTTTCAGCATCGGGCAGACCTATCGCCACGTGCTGCTGCCGCAGGCATTCCGCATCATCATCCCGCCGCTCACCAGCGAGTTCCTCAACATCTTCAAGAACTCCTCGGTGGCGTCGCTGATCGGCCTGATGGAACTGCTGGCGCAGACCAAGCAGACCGCGGAATTCAGCGCCAACATCTTTGAGGCGTTTACCCTGGCCACGGTGATCTACTTCGTGCTCAACATGAGCCTGATGGCGCTGATGAACCTGGTCGAGAAGAAAGTACGCATTCCCGGCATGATGGGAGGGGCCAAATAATGGATTTCAGCCAGATTATCCCGTCGTTGCCCAGCCTGTGGGACGGCATGAAGCTGACGCTGCAGCTGCTGGCACTGGCGGTCGCGGGCGGCATCGCCCTCGGTACCGTGCTGGCACTGGCGCGCATGTCCAACAGCGCCGTGCTGTCCGGCTTCGCCAAGGCCTACGTCAACTACTTCCGCTCCATCCCGCTGCTGCTGGTGATCACCTGGT
>NZ_BMYW01000019.1 GCF_014652475.1 Vogesella alkaliphila
TGATCGAGATCAAGAACGTCAGCAAATGGTACGGTGACTTCCAGGTGCTCACCGATTGCACAACCGACGTCAAGAAAGGCGAAGTGGTGGTGGTGTGCGGCCCGTCCGGCTCCGGCAAGTCCACGCTGATCAAGACCGTCAACGCGCTGGAGCCGTTCCAGAAGGGCGAGATCTTCGTCGACGGCGTGTCGGTTGGCGACCCGAAGACCGACCTGCCGAAACTGCGTGCCCGCATCGGCATGGTGTTCCAGAACTTCGAACTGTTCCCGCACCTGTCGATCACCGAGAACCTGACCATCGCGCAACAGCGCGTGCTCGGCCGCAGCAAGGACGAGGCGATGCAGAAGGGCATGCACTACCTCGACCGCGTCGGCCTGAAGGCGCACGCCAATAAGTTTCCCGGCCAGCTGTCCGGCGGCCAGCAGCAGCGCGTGGCGATCGCCCGCGCGCTGGCGATGGACCCGATCGCGATGCTGTTCGACGAACCGACGTCGGCGCTGGACCCGGAGATGGTCAACGAGGTGCTGGACGTGATGGTGGAGCTGGCGCACGAAGGCATGACCATGATGTGCGTGACCCACGAGATGGGCTTCGCGCGCAAGGTGGCCAACCGCGTGATCTTCATGGACCGCGGCGCCATCGTCGAGGACTGCGAGAAGGAGGAGTTCTTCGGCAATATCGACGCCCGTTCCGAGCGTGCGCGCCAGTTCCTGTCCAAGATCCTGGCGCACTGAGCAAAAGGTTGGCCGCAGCCGTTGCGGCCAACGTTTCACATGGAACGCCACCCTTGCAGCTAATGCGATTCAGTTGAGTTTTTGACTTGTGACTGTTGCTCAATAACACCACAAGAATATTAAGAAAACCGCCATGCTCCAGTTTTGGAGCGGAGCGGTTTTCTTCTTAACTGATCAGCATTGCTCTTGTGGTGGCGTTTTTCTTGCACTATTGGAAATAGGAACTGCATGCGTCTACGCCAAGTCGAAATTTTCCAGGCGATTTTACAGACAGGTTCGCTCAGTGCCGCAGCGGAGCTGCTGTGTATTTCTCAGCCGGCAGTCAGCAAAACCTTGATGCATGCAGAACAGCAACTGGGTTTTGCCCTATTCGAGAGAGTGAAGGGTAAGCTTTACCCTACACCAGAGGCGGTACTGCTACAAAAAGAAGTCGGGGTATTGTTTGACGACCTACAGCGGGTAAAGCGTCTGGCTAATGGTCTTCGTCACAAGCATGGTCGGCCGCTGCAATTAGAGGTGACTCCGGCATTGGCCCAGTCATTACTGCCGAAAGTGCTGACAGTGTGGCGTAAGGAGTTTCCTGATGTGCAGTGTTCACTGGCTACGCATCACACAGCAGAAATCGTTCAGCGCTTATGCCTGCATGAGGCAGATCTTGGTTTGACCATGCAGCGCGTGAATCACCCAGGGATTGTGCTTCAGCCATTGGCAAGTGGTTATCTTAGTGCGATAGCGCAGACAGGATGGTGGTCTTCGGCGGAGTTGGAACAAGATCTCCCGGTACAGGCGTTGCATGGCATTCCATTTGTCGGTTTGAACCGGAACGACATGCTGTGGTCGGAGCTATCGTTGTTACTGGATAACCATGGTATCTCGCCACAGGTTTTGACAACGGTGCAGACGTACCAGTTAGCCTGTGATCTCGTAGCGCAGGGACATGGGTTATCAGTTGTCGATCCATTTACGGCCAATAGTCAGCAGAATACAGGTATCCAGAGGCGGGTAATCGTGCCCAAGATTCCAGTGTGTTTATACGCTATGCATGCGATCGACTCTCCCTTGGCATTCCCGGCCCAAAAACTGATCGGATTGCTAAGGGAAACTGTCCGTTCTATGGGGTTTGTGTTGGTTGAATGATCTGAAAAACGTTGTATGAATTCAAAAAATGGGGTTGGTGCACAGTGTCAAACTGTTTACCAACCCCATTTCCCATGTGATCTGTCCCCTTAGTGCTTTGTTGCCTGATGGGTTATGCAGTCAATAGTCTTACTTCTGGTTATACCTACTTATCATTTTTTCAGTCGCCCCACTACCGCCTCTCTTGTAGATTGATCTCAACAACTACTTCCCCTGAGAAAGGGCGTGGCGATGAGTCAACATGTTTGTGTGATTGGTGGAGGGGTAATCGGGCTGTCTACTGCCTACGCCTTGGTGCGGGATGGTTTCACGGTGACCTTGCTGGAAGCTGGCGATGGGACCGCACTTGGTACCAGCTTCGCCAATGGCGGGCAGTTGAGCTATCGCTACGTCTCGCCGCTTGCTGATGCTGGCGTGCCACTCAAGGGCATCCAGTGGATGCTGTCCGGTGATGCGCCGTTGCAGTTGCGCTTACGACTCGACCCAAAACAATGGCGCTGGCTGTGGCAATTTCTCGCCGCTTGCCGCCGCTCGGTTAACCAAGCCAATGGCGCGCATCTGCTGCGGCTCTCGCTTCTGAGTCAGCAGACGCTTGGCCTGTGGCAGAGCCGAGATGGCTTGACCGATTTCAGCTGGCGCGAAAATGGCAAACTGGTGGTCTACCGTTCGGCCGCTGGTTTCGCCGGCGCGGCCCGCCAGTTGCTGGATCCTCAGCAACAAGTGCTAACGACCGCTGATTGTCTGCAGTTAGAGCCGGCACTGGAGCATGTGGCGGGTCAATTGGCGGGTGGCGTCTTCACTCCCGGTGACGCCGTTGCCGATTGCTATCAGTTCTGTCTGCGATTGCAGGAGAAGCTGCAGCAGTCGGGACGCTGCACGCTGCTAACCGGGCAGCGAGTTACACATTTCCGGCACCGTGGCACAACCCTGCTGGCTGCCTGTACCGACAATGCGGAGCATTGCGCTGACAAATTCGTGCTGGCAACCGGTTGGGCCAGTCAGCCGCTGCTCGCTCCATTCGGCATCAACCCGCTGATTTATCCGCTTAAAGGTTACAGCTTGACCCTGCCTGTGTGCGGTAGCCACACCGCACCAGACATCAGTGTGACGGATTTTGAGCGTAAGACGGTCTACGCCCGGCTCGGCGATCGGCTGCGCATCGCCGCCATGGTTGACATCGTCGGCTACGACCACAGCCTGCCCACGGGCCGGCTCACCAGTTTGCGGCGTATCGCCAGCGAGACCTTCCCCCATGCCGGTGACTTTGTCCGTGCAGAGCCTTGGGCTGGCCTGCGCCCGGCCACACCGACCGGCTTGCCGGTGCTGGGTGCTAGTTCGCTATCTAATCTGTGGCTCAACCTCGGTCACGGCGCGCTAGGGTTCACGCTGGCTGCAGGGAGTGCGCGTCTGTTGAGTGAGCTCATCTCCGGTCGTCAATCCAGCATCAACATGCACGCGTTCGCACCGTCGAGCGCACGCTGAAGCCGTCCTACCCCCTACTGGAGTTTTGCCATGACGATTTCCCGTATCAACAGTAACCCCCGCCTGTCCGATGCCGTGGTGTTCGGCCAACTGGTGTTTTTGTCCGGACAGGTGCCGAGCGATCGTACGCAGGATGCCCGGGGCCAGACGCGCGAGGTGCTGGAAAAGATTGACCGGCTGCTCGCCACCGTGGGCAGCGACCGCGCACATATCCTGTCAGCCACTCTCTGGTTGAAGGATATTGCCCGTGACTTCGCGGCAATGAACGAAGAATGGGTGGCTTGGCTGCCACAAGGCGCCAGTCCGGCCAGAGCAACCAGTGAGGCGAATCTGGCCTCTCCTGATGTATTGGTGGAGATCATGTTGACCGCCGCCGTCATTTCCCCGCAAGACCAATAACAACACCTTGTCCATAAAGGAGAATTTCCATGTCCCAATACTTTACCCGCACCCTTCTTGCCGGCTGCCTTGTTTCCGGCGTCATGACTACTCCAGCCATGGCCGCTGAACAGGTGGGTACCCTGCAAAAAATCAAAGAGTCAGGGGTGATCGTCCTGGCTTACCGCGACGCGTCGATTCCTTTCTCCTACCTTGACAATAACCAGCAACCAATCGGCTATTCGGTAGATCTGGCTAACAAGGTGGTAAATGCGGTCAGAAAAGAACTGAAAATGCCTGGCATCAAGGTTCAGTACAACCTGGTGACCTCGCAGACGCGCATTCCGTTGGTACAGAACGGCACCGTGGATCTGGAGTGCGGATCCACCACCAATAATCTGGAGCGTCAGAAACAGGTCGACTTCTCGCTGGGCTTTTTCCTGGTGAAAGGCCAACTGCTGGTCAGAAAAACCTCCGGTATCAAGGACTTTGCCGACCTGAAGGGCAAAAACGTGGTGACCACCGCCGGCACCACCAACGAACGACTACTCAAGGCCATGAACGCCGATCGACAAATGGGGATGAGCATTATTGCGGCAAAAGATCATGGTGAAGCATTCATGATGCTGGAATCAGGTCGGGCCGCAGCGTTCTACATGGATAACCCGCTGCTGTACGGTGAGATGGCCAAAGCCAAGGTTCCGGGGGACTGGATGGTAACCGGCCAGCCGCAGTCGTTTGAGAGCTACGGCTGCATGCTGCGCAAGGGCGATCCGGCATTCAAGAAGGTGGTTGACGATGCATTGCGTAGCACCTACAAGTCCGGCGAGATCAATCAAATATATGCCAAGTGGTTCATGAGTCCGGTGCCGCCAAAAGGCCTGAACCTGAACTTCCCTATGGCCAATGAGCTGAAGGCGTTTCTGAAGAACCCCTCCGACAAGCCGTCCGAGCAGTTGTAATCGGGGTTGATATCAATAGAGATGGTAGCGGGGCGGCCCCCTCCCCGCTGGCTGAATAAATAAAGGAGAGACTTCCATGATCCCCACCCTTCTACGGCGTGGCGGGCGGCTGAGTATTGCCGCTGCCTTGCTCACTGTTTCTGTCTTGGCTTGTGCCAAGGGCAACATCGTCATTCTCGCGACTGGCGGTACGATCGCAGGTTCCGGCGCCAGTTCGGCCAACAGCGCTTCCTATCAATCAGCGAAAGTCGCGGTGGATCAGCTGATCGCTGCCGTGCCGGAGTTGCAGAATGTGGCCAGTGTGCGCGGTGAGCAGGTGTTTCAGATCGGCTCGGAGAGCTTCAACAACGAGCGCCTGCTGCAACTGGGCAAGCGCGTCTCGGCATTGCTCAAGCAGAACGATGTGGACGGTGTGGTGATTACGCATGGCACCGATACGCTGGAAGAAACGGCGTACTTTCTCAATCTGGTGATCCCAAGCACCAAGCCGGTCGTGGTGGTCGGTTCGATGCGTCCCGGCACAGCCATGTCGGCCGATGGCAAATTGAACCTGTACAACGCAGTATCCCTCGCGGTCAGCCCAGACGCCCGCGGCAAGGGGGTTCTGGTCAGCATGAACGATGAGATTCACACCGCACGGGACGTGGCCAAATCGGTCAACATCAAGACCGAGGCATTCAGGAGTCCGTGGGGTCCGCTTGGGTTGGTGGTTGAAGGCAAAAACTACTGGTTCCGTGCGCCGGTCAAGCGACATACCACTGCTTCGGAGTTCAATATTGACCGCATCGAGAAACTGGCGTCAGTCGAGGTGGTGTATGGCTACGGCAATATGAACGAGCAGGCCTATCGTGCCTACGTGGGCAATGGTGCTGCAGCGATTATCCACGCCGGCACTGGTAACGGTTCGGTCGCCAGCCAGATCGTGCCGGTACTGCAGGAACTACGCGGCAAGGGTGTGCAGATCATCCGTTCAAGCCGGGTGACAGGGGGTGGTTTTGTGTTGCGCAATGCTGAGCAGCCGGATGACAAGTATGACTGGATCGTCGCTCATGACTTCAATCCCCAGAAGGCGCGTATCCTCGCCGCCGTGGCCATGACGCGCACGTCGGATAGCAAGGAATTGCAACGTATTTTCTGGGAGTACTGAGCGAGACAGGGGCTGTCCAGAACAGCCGGTCTCTGAAGAGTGGACCGGGTGGCAACACCCGGCAACCCGCTCCCGGAGGGGCGCTGCTGGCGCCCCTTTTCTTTTGGAGAAGTCAATGAATTACAACTGGGACTGGAACATCTTCTTCAAGTCCACAGGCATCGGCAGCGAAATCTACCTCAACTGGTTCGTCTCCGGTCTGGGCTGGACCATCGCGGTGGCGCTGGTGGCCTGGATCGCGGCGCTGGCCATCGGCTCGGTGCTGGGCGTGATGCGCACCCTGCCGGGCAAGGTGCTGCCGGCGATTGCCACCGCCTACGTCGAGCTGTTCCGCAACGTGCCGCTGCTGGTGCAGCTGTTCCTCTGGTATTTCGTGGTACCGGACTATCTGCCGGAAGCGACGCAGGTCTGGTTCAAGCAGGACCTGAACCCGGCGACCTCGGCCTATATCTCGGTGGTGGTGTGTTTGGCGCTGTTTACCGCGGCACGGGTGTGCGAGCAGGTGCGCACCGGCATCCAGGCGCTGCCCCGTGGCCAGAGTGCCGCCGCGCTGGCGGTCGGTTTCAGCATCGGGCAGACCTATCGCCACGTGCTGCTGCCGCAGGCGTTCCGCATCATCATCCCGCCGCTCACCAGCGAGTTCCTCAACATCTTCAAGAACTCCTCGGTGGCGTCGCTGATCGGCCTGATGGAGCTGCTGGCGCAGACCAAGCAGACCGCGGAATTCAGCGCCAACATCTTTGAGGCGTTTACCCTGGCCACGGTGATCTACTTCGTACTCAACATGAGCCTGATGGCGCTGATGAACCTGGTCGAGAAGAAAGTACGCATTCCCGGCATGATGGGAGGGGCCAAATAATGGATTTCAGCCAGATTATCCCGTCGTTGCCCAGCCTGTGGGACGGCATGAAGCTGACGCTGCAGCTGCTGGCGCTGGCGGTCGCGGGCGGCATCGCCCTCGGCACCGTGCTGGCACTGGCGCGCATGTCCAACAGCGCCGTGCTGTCCGGTTTCGCCAAGGCCTACGTCAACTACTTCCGCTCCATCCCGCTGCTGCTGGTGATCACCTGGT
>NZ_BMYW01000020.1 GCF_014652475.1 Vogesella alkaliphila
GACGGTGTAGGTCAGCTGGCCGCCTTCGGCCACGCTGCTGCTGTCCACTTCGATCTGGGCGTAAACGGTGTCGTCTTCAGACGGCTCGATCTCATTGGTAATGCTTGCCGTGCCGCTGGCTTCACTCCCATTGGCCGCCGCATTCAGGCTGTATGTTTCTGATTTTTCGGCCAAGTAGTCGTCGATGGTCTCAACCAGCACCTGGAAGCTGGTCGCCCCCGCCGGCAACTGCACAGAAAACTTGCCGTCCTGGGCAACTGCAACGGTTTGCTCCGCACCGTTAATCACGACTCGTACCGACCCGGTATCCTGCCCGACCGTAGCCGTGCCGCTGGACAGTTGCAGGTTCACCGTAGTGGCAACATTGCCGGCACTCAAGGTCACGACAAAGCTGTTGCTGCCGCCCTCGGCGACATCATCTCCCTCGACAGCCAGCACCTGTGCCAATACCGTTGCCTCGGCTAGCGACGTTGAGTCAGCCATCGAAGCCTGCTCGGTGACTTGCGCCGTGTCGGCCGTGCCGGCATCCAGTGACAGCGGATCAATCACCTCTGCCACCCGGGCAATGCGGGTGAAGCTGCTGCCGCCATCCTGGCCACCTTCCGAGACCAGACCGGCCGCGGCGGCCTCCAGACCCTGCAACGGATCCTGGCCATTTTCCAGCGCGGCCAGCACTTGCTGGGCATCCTGGTTCAGTGGTGCAATGGCCGCATCGCTGGCATCGGCAACGGCGCTGCCGAAAACATCGTCGGTAATGGTGAGATCTCGGGCTTCCGCAATTCTGATGGTGTTGCCATTGGCGGCTTGCAATTCGATTACGGCATCGGCAGGAACGATCAGGCGCTCGCCAACCGCGACGATATCGCCAGCCTTCAGGATGCGCTGTGAACCATCTACTGCCACGGCAATGACTTTACCGGTAATTGCGACAACTTTGCCTTGTGCGACCGCCATGTGACTCTCCCACTACTCGTATGATGAACCACGAGCTTACCGGCGGGCCTGTTATGACGATATTGTACCGAAGGGCAGTGCTTCACTCCGTTGCCAAGTGATGTACGCCCCAATGCCGCACACCGGCTGATTGATCACACCGGAAGCCATCGCGGCCAAACAAAAAGGCCGACAACTGTCGGCCTTTCGTTCCCCTTTTCCCCTTGCCTCAATCCGTTTTCAGGTTGGCGTTGTTTTTCAGCATGTCGATGATTTGCTGATCGGTCGCTCCCGCCCCGGCCAGGGAGTCCAGTGCTACCCCGGTCAGCAAAATCTGCTGGTCGGTGGCCGTGCCATAGTTGCTGCCGTCGAACTCTCCGCTGTAACTGATCTGGATCAGCGTATTGCTACCGGACGCGGTGAAGTGCAGGTAGCTCTGGAGATTGCTGCTGTCTTCTCCTTGCAGCAAGTCGCGCAGATCAAGGGAATCACCTTCGCTGGTTTTAAAATCGTTGACGCTGATGATATCGGTAGCCGCACCGCCCCCCAGCCCCTGATCGCCAAGACTCCACTTGAAGATATCGCTGCCGGCGCCACCAATCAGCGTGTCATTGCCGAAACCGCCATACAGCACATCATTGCCGGCACCACCGTCCAGGATGTCATTACCCAACCCACCCATCAGCACGTCGTCGCCAGCACCGCCAGACAGGGTATCGTTACCGGCACGGCCGTCGATGAAGTCACTGCCGTCCCCGCCAGCAAGGACATCGTTGCCGACCGTGCCGTAGATCATGTCATTGCCGCCCTGTGCATCCAGCGTCTGCCCGGCGACGGTTATCGGACCGCTGACCGCAAACTCGCCGCCATTGGTGTCATCGCTCAACCAGTCGCGATCGTCACCATCGCCAGCCGTAGCGCTGTCAAAGTTGGTCGCATAGTTGTCCGGGTAGTTGTTATGCGGTTTCACATACTCGTCCGAATTGATGATGTGTACATTGGTACTACTAGAGAGGCCATCACCAAGCAACTGGATATCGAACTGTCCGCTACTGCTGCTCTGGCTCATCACCACATCGGCATCACCCGCGGTCAGGTAGAAGCGGAACAGGGTGTCGCCATTGGCGGAGTACAGCTTTTCCCAGTAGCCGGTGGTACCGGTCGGCAAGGACGATGCCAGCAGAGTGAGCCCGACTGCACTGATATCGTCGACCCAGATATCCCAGTGGATGGTGCGACCGGCAAACAAGGTAATGTCGCCATCCTTGGCTTTAATATCGAACGACTGGTGCCGGGAGCTGTAGTTCATTAACCAGGCACCGTCATCACCGTAGAACACCGGTGGCGGGTAGTCGTCGTCGATGATGGTGGCGGTGGCGCTGTCCTGGTAAGTGCTGCCGTTGCTGCTCAGC
>NZ_BMYW01000021.1 GCF_014652475.1 Vogesella alkaliphila
CCTCACGAGCAATTAGTATCGGTTAGCTTAACGCCTCACAGCGCTTCCACACCCGACCTATCAACGTCCTGGTCTCGAACGACTCTTCAGGGACCTCAAGGGCCCAGGGAAGTCTCATCTTCAGGCAAGTTTCCCGCTTAGATGCTTTCAGCGGTTATCTCTTCCGAACTTAGCTACCCGGCAATGCGACTGGCGTCACAACCGGTACACCAGAGGTTCGTCCACTCCGGTCCTCTCGTACTAGGAGCAGCCCCCGTCAAACTTCCAACGCCCACTGCAGATAGGGACCAAACTGTCTCACGACGTTTTGAACCCAGCTCACGTACCACTTTAAATGGCGAACAGCCATACCCTTGGGACCGGCTACAGCCCCAGGATGTGATGAGCCGACATCGAGGTGCCAAACTCCGCCGTCGATGTGAACTCTTGGGCGGAATCAGCCTGTTATCCCCGGAGTACCTTTTATCCGTTGAGCGATGGCCCTTCCATTCAGAACCACCGGATCACTATGTCCTGCTTTCGCACCTGCTCGACTTGTCGGTCTCGCAGTTAAGCTACCTTTTGCCATTGCACTATCAGCACGATTTCCGACCGTACCTAGGTAACCTTCGAACTCCTCCGTTACACTTTGGGAGGAGACCGCCCCAGTCAAACTGCCTACCATGCACTGTCCCCGATCCGGATCACGGACCAAGGTTAGAACCTCAAACACACCAGGGTGGTATTTCAAGGACGGCTCCATGAGAACTAGCGTTCCCACTTCATAGCCTCCCACCTATCCTACACAAGTCTGTTCAAAGTCCAATGCAAAGCTACAGTAAAGGTTCACGGGGTCTTTCCGTCTAGCAGCGGGTAGATTGCATCTTCACAAACATTTCAACTTCGCTGAGTCTCAGGAGGAGACAGTGTGGCCATCGTTACGCCATTCGTGCGGGTCGGAACTTACCCGACAAGGAATTTCGCTACCTTAGGACCGTTATAGTTACGGCCGCCGTTTACTGGGACTTCAGTCAAGAGCTTGCACCCCATCATTTAATCTTCCAGCACCGGGCAGGCGTCACTCCGTATACGTCCACTTTCGTGTTGGCACAGAGCTGTGTTTTTGATAAACAGTCGCAGCCACCTATTCTCTGCGACCTCTCCAAGCTCCATTCGCAGGAACTTCACCTAGAGAGGCATACCTTCTCCCGAAGTTACGGTATCAATTTGCCGAGTTCCTTCTCCTGAGTTCTCTCAAGCGCCTTAGAATTCTCATCCTGCCCACCTGTGTCGGTTTGCGGTACGGTTCTTATGCAGCTGAAGCTTAGTGGCTTTTCCTGGAAGCGTGGTATCAGTTACTTCAGGTCCGTAGACCCTCGTCATCACCTCTCGGCCTTAAGGTGCAGCGGATTTGCCTACCGCACCAGCCTACCGGCTTAAACGACCTATTCCAACAGGCCGCTAACCTAACCTTCTCCGTCCCCACATCGCACTGCATAAAAGTACGGGAATTTTAACCCGTTTCCCATCGACTACGCTTTTCAGCCTCGCCTTAGGGGCCGACTCACCCTACGCCGATGAACGTTGCGTAGGAAACCTTGGGCTTTCGGCGAGCGGGCTTTTCACCCGCTTTATCGCTACTCATGTCAGCATTCGCACTTCTGATATCTCCAGCAGGGTTTACACCACCACCTTCACAGACCTACAGAACGCTCCCCTACCACGGACACATTTGACTGTGCCCATCCGCAGCTTCGGTTATCAGTTTGAGCCCCGTTACATCTTCCGCGCAGGACGACTCGACCAGTGAGCTATTACGCTTTCTTTAAATGATGGCTGCTTCTAAGCCAACATCCTGGCTGTCTAGGCCTTCCCACCTCGTTTACCACTTAACTGATCATTTGGGACCTTAGCTGGCGGTCTGGGTTGTTTCCCTCTTGACGATGGACGTTAGCACCCACCGTCTGTCTCCCATGCTCGCACTTTCCGGTATTCAGAGTTTG
>NZ_BMYW01000022.1 GCF_014652475.1 Vogesella alkaliphila
TGATCGCCGCCAAGGGCAAGGTGCAGCTGCAGGCGCAGAGCGACGCGATGGAGCTGACGGCGGATAAGGATGTGACGGTTACCTCGTGCAAGGACAGCATCACCATCGCCGCGAAAGAAGAAATCCTGCTCAACGTCGGCGGTGGCGCCTACATCCGCATGGCCGGCGGCAATATCGAAGTGCACTGCCCGGGTACGGTGAGCGTGAAGGGGGCGGAGCATCAGATGAGCGGGGGGACAAGCATGGGAAAAGAGCTGAACTCGGTGCTACAAGCCAAGTTTGAAGACCGATTTAGGTTGGTTGATGAGTTTACAGGTGCCGCACTACCAAATAGGAAGTATGTTATTGAGCGCAGCTTCGGCGAAAAGGAGTATGGAACCACAGATGCCGACGGATATACACACACAATAAAAAATAACAATCAAGCAGAAACCATAACGATAGCCATCAAGGAATGAATGCATTTTTATACACAACATTCAGACTAATTAATTAAAATTCAAGTTGCGAGCAACAAAATGGGAAGCCATTCCAAAAAGCCACTGCGTCAGATAGTTTCAAAAACTTTAACCCCCACAAACAATACAGAAACAAAAGCTATCCGCATAAAAAGATATCTCTTGACTATGTATGTAGCGGCTCCGGGAACCCCCCTGAAAGAAGGTGGAACATCGCTACCTGGTCACTTGTACTACAGTATTTGCATGCATGGTTCAAAGTCAATCTGCTATGGCTTTGCTCCTATTAGGCATGGAGAAATGATTGGCCCCGGTAAGGTTTACAATAATGATGATGAAAATTACATCAACCCGCTGTATGCAAGAACAATTGAAATAAAAGAATATCAGTATGTGTCATTAAAAAATTTTGGAGATAACCCAAAAGCCTATAATTTTTCAATGAAGTATGAGCATGCAAAGAACAATTGTGTTGATTTTGTTTGGAATGCACTAAATAAATCCAACATCAAGGCAACACTAACTTATGCGTCCGCTTTGGACCGTACTGGGGAAGTTGTTAATAAAGCCGGCGCAGTAATGGACAAAATCGGGCTTGGATTCCGTGTTGAATTTGCTCACGAAGGAGATCTAAAACCTATTGACAATGCGGATTCAATTGCATCAATTTTACCACCATTCCCCAAAAGCGAATTAAACAAAGAGACTAAAAACCCAATGCCAAATCGTAATTTTATTCAAAAACTTCTCAGTCAGAATCGGGATGAAAAAATCGGTACATCAAATGTTTAAAGAAAAAATAATGAGGCAATTTGTTAATATTGTTGCGCTGTGCGTTTTATCATTAACGGGATGCAGTCAGTCTACCCTGGATGAGGGTGTAAAAGCAACCGCACCAATAAAGTTAGGTAGAGCTGGAGAGAAGGCTTCGATTATATTTTCGACACAAAACAACGAAAGCCATGAAAAAAACAAGCTTTTAATAGGTGTCTCCTTAGTGACAGATGGCCGCCTCGTGGATGTTGATTTACTTCGTGAATCAACACCTGTCTTCAAAGTAAAAATCACCAATATGGAGTCAAAATCTGAGAGGCCAGTACAGTTTTTTTATTTTAAGACAAAGAATTTTTCTAGTAAGCTGGAGTCCAGCAAAAATGGGGTCGCTATTGTTTTTGCCGAGTACTTTGCAAATTATGATTATTTTTTGGCATTTATTGATAGAAATCAAAATGGTAAATACAATGTAGATATTGAGGTTGTCAATGAAAATCCACAGTTAATTTCGCTTCAATTTGAGGCTTTTGTGGATTATCGGATATATGGTGGGAAATAAATTATTTCAATAAGTTATATTGTTGTCAGTTTTATTATCCAGTGCGGGATAGAAACTCTAGATTTGCACGATTGTTGAGCCGGTGGCGGTATCTTTTTGCCGGAAATGTTGGCCGCATCTTGGCTTTGTTGCACAAATCGGGGCAAGTGCCCGCCCGGTAGAATGACGGCATGAGCAAGCCC
>NZ_BMYW01000024.1 GCF_014652475.1 Vogesella alkaliphila
CTCCCTCCCAAGTACCAAACCATCAACTGGCAGGCCTATAACCAGTCCCTCAAGCAACGAGGGCAGCTCCTCCTCTGGCTCGACAAAGACATGAACTGGCTGGCACCGGCTACCGGCAGGCGGGGACGGCAGCCAACTTTCTCCGATGCTGCCATCCAGTTCTGTCTCACCATAAAATGCCTCTTTGGCCTGGCGCTACGGCAAGCCACAGGCATGGTCGAAAGCATGTTGCGCCTGGCTGGACTTGACTGGGTCGTTCCCGACTTCAGCACGCTTTCCCGCCGGCAGAAAGACCTGCAGGTCCGCATCCCGGTACAGAAGAAGCAGGATTGCCTGCATCTCTTGGTGGATAGCACCGGCATCAAGATGATGGGTGAAGGCGAGTGGAAAGTGAAAAAGCATGGTGCAGACTACCGCCGCCAATGGCGCAAGCTGCATCTGGGAATTGATGCGCAAACGCTGGAAATCCGGGCCATGGAAGTGACCGACAATCGCACCGGCGATGCCACGATGTTGCCAGAACTGCTAGCGCAAATTCCGGCGACAGAGAGACTGGTGGCCGTGACTACGGATGGGGCGTACGACACGCGCCTGTGTCACGCAGCGATTGCTGAGCGCGGAGCTGCAGCCATCATTCCCCCGAGACGAAACGGCCAATTCTGGAAAGGGAATTCACAGGGCAATCAGGCTCGCAATGAGTCACTACGCTCGGTGAAGTATCTGGGGCGCACGCTCTGGAAAAAGTGGAGCGGCTACCATCGCCGCAGCTTGGTCGAAACGAAGATGCACTGTTTCAAATTGCTGGCAGACCGCGTCAAGTCGCGGGACTTTGACCGGCAGGTGGCGGAGCTTCAAATCTGTGCAGCGATTCTGAATCGCTTTACAGCCTTGGGCACGCCGCACACGGTCCGCATG
>NZ_BMYW01000025.1 GCF_014652475.1 Vogesella alkaliphila
CCATCGCGATCGGAGCAATCAGCTCAACCTTGATTTCCACGTTGTCGCCTGGCATAACCATTTCCACGCCTTCCGGCAGGCTAACCGCACCAGTCACGTCAGTCGTACGGAAGTAGAACTGTGGACGGTAGTTAGCGAAGAATGGGGTGTGACGACCACCTTCTTCCTTGGACAGAACGTACACCGAACCGGTGAAGGTGGTGTGCGGCTTGATCGAACCCGGCTTAACCAGAACCTGACCACGCTCAACGTCTTCACGCTTGGTACCGCGCAGCAGCACGCCTACGTTGTCGCCAGCCTGACCTTGGTCCAGCAGCTTGCGGAACATTTCCACGCCGGTGCAAGTAGTCTTGGCAGTAGCCTTCAGACCAACGATTTCCAGTTCTTCACCAACTTTAACGATACCGCGCTCTACACGACCGGTCACCACAGTACCACGGCCGGAGATCGAGAATACGTCTTCGATTGGCAGCAGGAACGGCTTGTCAACAGCGCGCTCTGGAGTCGGGATGTAGCTGTCCAGCGCATCGGCCAGACGGAAGATTGCTGGTTCGCCGTATTCGGACTGGTCGCCTTCCAGCGCCAGACGAGCGGAGCCGGTCACGATCGGGGTGTCGTCGCCTGGGAAGTCGTAGGACGACAGCAGGTCACGCACTTCCATTTCAACCAGTTCCAGCAGCTCAGCGTCGTCAACCAGGTCAGCCTTGTTCAGGAAGACGATGATGTACGGAACGCCAACCTGGCGGGACAGCAGGATGTGTTCGCGAGTCTGTGGCATTGGGCCGTCAGCTGCGGAGCAAACCAGGATCGCGCCGTCCATCTGCGCAGCACCGGTAA
>NZ_BMYW01000026.1 GCF_014652475.1 Vogesella alkaliphila
CCTCCGAACACGGCAAGACCCAGCTGAACCAGGGCCACCTCGCCCACCCACGGCAGGACGGCAAGGCCACGCCGCGCGGCGACGGCTTCGAGCTGCGCACCGACCAGCACGGCGCCATCCGCGCCGGCCACGGCCTGCTACTGACTACCGAAGCGCAGGCCGCTGCCGGCGGCAAACAACTGGCGCGCGACGGCGCCCAGAGCCAGCTCGACGCCGCGCTGGCGCTCGCCCAATCCCTGGGCGATACCGCCACGGCGCAACTGGCCGATACGCAGGAAACCGGGCCTACCGAGATCAAGCCCGACAACGCCAAAGGCGCCAACAAAACCGACGGCCACCTGCAGCACCACGTTGCGGCACTCAAGGCCTGGGAAGCCGGCAGCAATACCGATAAAGACGGCAAAACGGCGGCCCAGGGAAATGGATCAGCCCAGGCCGGCCAGCAGCCGCTCATGATCCTGTCCGCGCCAGCGGGGTTGGCCGCAACCACCGACAACTCCCTTACCCTGGCCGCCGGCAGCAATATCGACCAGGTCGCCCAGCGCGACCTCAACCAGACCAGCGGCCGGCGCTGGCTGCACAACGTCGGCCAGCACATCAGCCTGTTCGTGGCCGGGGTGAAGGACAAGGTCACGCTGAAAC
>NZ_BMYW01000027.1 GCF_014652475.1 Vogesella alkaliphila
TTTCACCCCTATCCACAGCTCATCCCCTAGTTTTGCAACACTAGTGGGTTCGGACCTCCAGTGCGTGTTACCGCACCTTCATCCTGGCCATGGATAGATCACTCGGTTTCGGGTCTACACCCAGCGACTAAGACGCCCTATTCGGACTCGGTTTCCCTACGCCTCCCCTATTCGGTTAAGCTTGCCACTGAATGTAAGTCGCTGACCCATTATACAAAAGGTACGCAGTCACCCGTTTCCAGGCTCCCACTGTTTGTATGCATCCGGTTTCAGGTTCTATTTCACTCCCCTCCCGGGGTTCTTTTCGCCTTTCCCTCACGGTACTGGTTCACTATCGGTCGATCACGAGTATTTAGCCTTGGAGGATGGTCCCCCCATCTTCAGACAGGATTTCGCGTGTCCCGCCCTACTTCTCGTACGCCTAGTTCTTGGAATGTATTTTCGTGTACGGGGCTATCACCCACTATGGCTGGCCTTTCCAGGACCTTTCCACTAACACAATCCATAACACGTACAGGCTCTTCCGCGTTCGCTCGCCACTACTTACGGAATCTCGGTTGATTTCTTTTCCTCGGGGTACTTAGATGTTTCAGTTCTCCCGGTTCGCTCTACCGACC
>NZ_BMYW01000028.1 GCF_014652475.1 Vogesella alkaliphila
GAGTGATTTGGCATAGGCCGCCGGCGTCAAACCACCAAGGGCTTTCTTGGGCCTTTCATTGTTGTATTCCTTCCGCCAGGCTTCGATCACGACCTGGGCATGGCGCAGGCTGGTGAACCAGTGTTCGTTTAGGCACTCATCCCGGAAGCGTCCGTTGAACGATTCGATGTAAGCGTTCTGATTGGGCTTGCCGGGCTCAATCAGGAAGAGCTGAACACCACGGGCATGCGCCCAGCTGCAGAACTCCTTGCCGTTATCAGTCCTGATCGCTTTCGGCAGCCCCCGTGTCTGCGCCAGCTGGTCGAGGATACGCGTCAGATGGATGCCGCTCATCGCCCGCTCCGGCACAATCGCTACCGCCTCGTGAGTTGCGTCATCGACGACGGTCAGACTCTTGATGACCCGACCTTCCGCCGTCCGGTCGAACACGAAGTCCATCGACCAGACTTGGTTGGCGGCCAAGGGGCGGGCCAGCGGGTGACGGTCTGCCAGCGGCACCTTCTTGCGCTTACGCCAGCGAATTTGCAGCCCCGCCTCGGCATAGAGTCGATCCACCCGCTTGTGATTGACCGGCATGCCTTCCTGCCGCAAC
>NZ_BMYW01000029.1 GCF_014652475.1 Vogesella alkaliphila
CGGCTGCTGGCACGTAGTTAGCCGGTGCTTATTCTTCCGGTACTCTCAGCTCCGGTGGATGTTAGCCACCAGCATTTGCTCCCGGACAAAAGTCCTTTACAACCCGAAGGCCTTCTTCAGACACGCGGCATGGCTGGATCAGGCTTGCGCCCATTGTCCAAAATTCCCCACTGCTGCCTCCCGTAGGAGTCTGGGCCGTGTCTCAGTCCCAGTGTGGCGGATCATCCTCTCAGACCCGCTACTGATCGTCGCCTTGGTGAGCCTTTACCTCACCAACTAGCTAATCAGACGTCGGCCGCTCGAATAGCGTGAGGCCCGAAGGTCCCCCACTTTCTACCTCAGTACGTATGCGGTATTAGCACACCTTTCGATGCGTTATCCCCCACTACTCGGCACGTTCCGACGCATTACTCACCCGTTCGCCACTCGTCAGCGGAGCAAGCTCCCTGTTACCGTTCGACTTGCATGTGTAAAGCATGCCGCCAGCGTTCAATCTGAGCCAGGATCAAACTCTTCAGTTCAATCTCATAGCAATTTTTTGGCACGCAAGTTCAAAGAAACATCGTTTCTCAGAATCTTGACAGTGCA